>NZ_BAAGUR010000001.1:0-3888757 GCF_054781295.1 Kribbella endophytica | reverse complement strand
AGCGGGAGGCAGGCGGCCCGTCCCCCTGGTGGCGGCGCGCCTTCGGGCCCTGAAGGGGCCCGTCTTGAAGACGTAGAGAAACTTGTCAGGCACGGAGATGGGGCCACACGTAGGCCCACCTGTCACGCGGACCCGGCAGACTATTGGGCATGCTGAGCCCAGCGGCCTTCGCCGAGCAAAAACGAGAGATCTGTCGATCCGGACCGCCCAGCGAGGGTGACAACCTCCTCGGCATGGAGATCGACTTTCTCACCTGGTTAGGAGACCCGATTTACGCCGACCAGCCACACGAGCTGCTGGACGACGCCGTCGTCCAGCGAAACGAACGAGGTGAGTGGCTGATAGACGCCTCGGCGACCGCAAAGCCCGGTGTGACCGCCGGACAAGTCGAGGTAGATCTGTCCGCGGCCTGGACACAGGACCTCCAATACGAGTACCGCGAGGCGCACACACTCCTCACCGAACCGACGTCGGTCATACTGCAGGCCGTGACACAGATGGGCTCAGGCGGCCTATGGGTCACCGCACAAGTACGAGTGACGCTGTCCACTCCCTCTCCGGCCAACATCAGAGCCCAGCGACCGCGGATCGCCGCCTCATTTTCCTAGCTCACAATGTCGCAAATCAGTTGGCGGACACGTGTCGCGGATCTATTGGCGGATCACAGCCGATGCAGGCGCAGGAAGGGACTATCGCCCGGGGATGGGCAGGCGGTATGACAGTACGTAGCGCTCAGAAGATACGACGATGTCCGCCGTCTCAACTGGCCGGTCCCGCTCGTAGTACGTGCGCTCGATGACGAGCACAGGAACCCCCGGCGGCACTACCAAGGTCTCAGCCTCGTACGGTCGTGCCGCACGACCCGTAACGTCCTCTCCAACATGTGTGATGTGCACGCCGATACTGTCCATCCTGGGGATCACACCTGTGATCGGACCGCCCTCGGGATTCTCGATCAACGTGCCACCTGTGAGCGCTAGAGGCTCGAAAGACGTGGAGAGCATGACCGGTTCGCCGTCAGCCGTGAACCGATAGCTTGTGCGCATTACAGGGTCGCCTTGCTCGATGCCGAGTCGATCAGCGATGGCCTTGGAGGCGGTCGTTCGACGGCTCTGGAAGTCCCACTCTGGGATCTGTCCGCCAGCCGATGCAGCAGCCGCGAAGGGCGACGACGTCGGGCGCTCAGAGTAGAGACTTCCCAACACTCGACGCTTCGGCGGTTGGAGTGCACGGACGAACGAACCGCGCCCCTGTTGTTTGACGATCAAACCTTCAGACTTCAGGACATCTAACGCCTGCCGGACCACGATTCGAGAGACGCCGTAGTCGGCCATGAATCCTGGCTCGCTCGGCAGTTGGTCTCCAGCTTGGAGAGTGCCCTCGAAGATCTGGCTGCGGATGTCGTCTGCGATCTGCAGGTAGGCAGGACGACCCGTAAAGCCGGTCATAGCCGCAACTCCCCTCTTCTACTCATCAGGACAAGTGTCCCACCACCCCACTGTGGACTGCGGACTGAGGGTCTGCGTGTTGAGATGGAAGCCCGTTGACAGCTTGTACTACTCATTTTAAAGTGTTGCTCACAGTAGAGGTGAGCCCCACAAGGGGTGCTTACCCTGACGCCTTGAAGGGGCGATCTCATGAACCTGAACATCGACATCACGGGCAAGACGTTCACCGTCACCAAGGCTGTGGAGGAGAAGAAGGACCAGAACGGCCGGCAGAAGGCGGACAAGAACACCAACGAGCTGCTCTGGACGGTCCAGGTGATGGCGCTTGACGAGACGGGTGGCGAGGTGATCAACGTGACTCTGGCGGGCAATGCTGCCCCGAAGGTGAACGTGGGTGCCGCCGTCACGCCGGTCGAGCTGATTGCCATGCCGTGGGCTACCAACGGGCGGAACGGTGTTGCCTACAAGGCGAAGTCGCTCAACGCGCCGGGTAACGCGAAGGCCTGATCTCCACTCGCTCCGTGATTCGTGCAACTGCTCAGCAAGGGGTAGTCATGTCGCAGCCGATGGAACACCGAACCATCACCGCGAATCAGGCACGGACCGAGTACCTGGCCACGTGCAACGAGATCATCGAAATCGAACTGGTCCTTGGCTTCCTGGACCAGGCCATCACCAACAGCCTCAACACAACGGAACCCATCGTTGCGTTGAGCAACGACAAGGTCGCCATGTACGCGTCGAACGCGTTCTGGGAACTGCTCGACCTGTACCGCGAGGCCTCCAACCGTCGCCTCAACCTGTGCGCGGCCCGCGACTACACCTTCGCGGTCTGGGAGTCGGCTTCGGCCGAACCTGCTACGGCTGACACCTACGTGTCAACGCCGCTGAACAACCGCTAGAAACCAAGAACGGCCCTCGAAAGGGCCGCTCCCTGGAACCGAGACGCGAAGTCGGGCTTTTGGCCTAGGAACCTTTCCCGGCTTCGTGTCTTTCCTGACTCAACCCCCTGATCGGGAGGTCTTGTCATGCCCAAATCTACCCGTAAGCGCTCCTCCGGTCGAGTAGGCCGTCGAGGACGTGGCACCGCCACGAGTGCCGTCGAAACCATTACCTGGCCGTCGCAGTCCCTGCCGGTCGTCATCCTGCTGAGCATCTGGCGCTGGCGCTGGGAGCTGTATGCCCTGGCTGGTCTCGCCTACATCGTCATCTTCCATGGCGCGGCGATCGTTGCCTACGTCGAGTCCAACCCTCGGTGGCTCAACGCCCTACTGATCATCGTCCTGAGTGGATGGATCTTCACCGACAACCTCGCCCGGCGCTTCGTCCGCAACCGGATCTGGTGCGTCATCACCCGGCACCGCGTCCGGGCCTGCCTCACCGAAATGCGCACCCTCAACTGGTCCGGCAACCTGCCGTTCATCGTCGGGTGCTTCTCCACCAGAACCGGTCAGGTCGTCTGGCTGTTCATGCGCCCCGGCCTCTCGGCCGAAGACCTGGAAAACAAGGCCGAAACGCTGGCCTCGGCCTGCTGGGCACGCTCAGCAGTCATTGCCCGGTCAACGACCAACGCCGCACTCGTGCGGATCGACATCGACCGCCGAGACCCGCTGTCCAAGCAGCACATCGTCTCGCCGCTGCTCAACGACACCAGCGACATGCCCGAACAGGCTGTCGCAGACGACGCGGTCATGGCCTTCCTCGGCCCCGACCCCGCCTCCGAAGGGACCACCGACCAACCGCCGGCCAAAACCGGCAGCGGTGAGACCCGCACCAAAACCTCGAAGAACAAGACCACAGCGGCCGTGAACGACGGCGACACCGTGATCTTGTCAGCCAACGGAGAAGACGTGTCCGATTATGTCTAGCTTCGACCCACGACAGGTGTTCCCCCGGCGCAAGCCGGGGGCCACCCCCGCGCCAGCGAGCGCACTATCCATCTACGGCCTGGTCTATCTGGGTCTCGACGCACGCGGCAAACCCGTCTACGTCACCATCGTCTACCGCAACATCCTGATCGGCGGAGAACCCGGCGCAGGCAAGTCCGTAGCCCTGGGCAACATCGTCGCCCATGCGGCCCTGTCCACCGACGTTGATCTGATCCTGATCGACGGCAAGATCGTCGAACTGTTGCCCTACGCCCCTGTGGCAGAAGAGTTCGTCGGCAACAACATGCCCAAGGCGCTGCGTGTGCTGAAGGACCTGCAAGCCGACCTGGACGAGCGCTACCTGCACCTGGCCCGGACGGGCCGCAAGAAGATCGTTCCCGACGACGGATTCCGCGCGAAGCTCGTGGCCATCGATGAGCTGGCCTACTTCACCGTCACCGTCGGCACCAAGGAACAGCAAGAAGAGTTCCGCACCCTCGTGCGGGACATCGTCGCCCGCGGCCGCGCCGCAGGCATCATCGTCGTCGCCGCAACCCAGCGGCCCTCGGCAGACATCGTGCCCACCTCACTGCGGGACCTGTTCGGCTACCGCCTCGCATTCCGCTGCGCCACCGACTCCAGCAGCGACATCATCCTCGGCACCGGCTGGGCCTCCCAAGGTCACACCGCCGTGGACATCGCTCCCGAGTCCCTGGGTGTCGGACTGCTTCGAGCCGAAGGCGGCTTCCCTCGCCGTCTCAAGACCGCGCACCTCAAAGACCACGAAGTCAACCAACTCGTCCGTCGCGCCGCATACCTCCGGAGGGCCGCATGAACAACAACATCCGAGTCGTCCCGATCGACGGCCCCATCACCACAACAGACGAAGCCGGACTCACCGGGTGGGTCCACGACTGCGGAGCCTTCGTGTTCCGGCTCCACCATCCCGAACGCTGCGGGCAGTGCTGGTCCGCACTCCGCAACCGCCAAGCCGTCAACGGCCACTGGCAAAAGGCCTACATCAGGGAGGCGTCATGACCTTCTACGACGCCGACGGCGGCGAACGCGAAGACCGCATGATCATCGGCTACGACTTCACCGACCACTCCGTGGCCGGCATAAATCTGGCCTGCAACGGCCAGACCCCGAAGGTCGTCATCGACCTCGGAGCCAACCCGATCGAAATCGAACTCGTCACCGGCTCCGTCACCGCGATCAGCCACCTGATCGACGCCCTCTACGAAGCCCGAGCGCTCCTCGAACACCACCAGGTCGAGCACGCCACCGACAACGCTTCCTGGACCCAAGAACCGCTCTACATCCCCGGCGACTGGACGGAGGACCAGTCATGAGCGGGATTCGGTCCCTCGAGGAACTCGTCGCCAAGCATCACAAGGCCATCAGCCAGGCGTTCAAGGCTCTGCAAGACGACCTCGTCTCACACGAGCGCCACAACCGCGAGCAAGACCCGGACGACGAGGACTACCAGTACTACGTCGCCAACATCGCGGACCAGGTCTACGACCTCAAAGCCCAAGTCGAAGGAACCCTTTCGGTCTGGCATGGAAACAAATGATGCGCGCGGCAACGAAACGCCGCGTGACACGTAACTGTCAAGGACAACAGGCCATCCCGGCCGACCTCGACACCACCCCGGCCCCCGAGCCGGTGGCCAAGAAAACCCAAACGAAGAAGGCCTACCGCACACAGCGAGCCGACGACTGGGCACACACCACAGTCGGCAACCCACAGCCCTGCTTCCTCTGCGGATCTCCAGCCCTCCTGCGCGACCCCTCCAACGGCCGCGCCTGCCACATGACCTGCGCCAAAACCGAAGCCCTCGAAAGGGGAGAGCAATGGTGACCACCGACACCCTCACACCCGTCGTCCAGGTCCCCGGACAACTCGACCTGCCCCACATGCCGATCACCCCGGCACCGGCCGCGAAGCCCGCGACCACCACCAAGCTCACCGGCTTGACCAACTCCAACACCAACGCCCTCACCGGGCTCATTGGCTGGGAGGTCACCAAGACCACCGCCACCTACTCCGGCAGCCCCACGGCAGCCCTCCAGGCCGTCCAGAAGCACATGGACACCGTCCGTGCCACCGAAGGCGGCAGAGCTACTGGCTACCAGTCCCTGATCGCGGTCCGCAACAAGCTCCGCGAGTGCTCCACCGGCACCAGCCACCCCGCCGTCACCGTGACGGTCAAGCGAGCCAAGAAGGCCACGGCCAAGACCCGTACCGGGTCACCCGGTCTGTCCCCGAAGGCGCGTCTGACACGTAAGCGTCAAGACACCTACACCACCGCGCACCTGGTCGCCGCACTCGAATCGGCATGGACCGCGATCCGCACCAACCACAAAGAGGTCCCGGCCGTCGTCATCATCGTCGGCTCCGGCACCGCTACCAAGCGCCCCAAGCATGGGCACTTCGCCCCGATCCGCTGGCAGCACGGAGACAACCAACTGTCCGAAGTGCTGATCTCCGGCGAAGGACTCCAACGTCCCGTGGGAGAGGTCTTCACCACCCTCCTGCACGAAGCAGCCCACGCCCTCGGGCACGTCCGCGAGATCAAGAACACCAGCCGCCAAGGCCGCTGGCACAACGAGAAGTTCGCCGAACTCGCCAAAGAGCTCGGCCTCGACACCGCCAAGGACGACAAGCACGGCTGGTCCGTCTGCACCCTCCGCACCGAGACGACAGCCACCTACAAAGCCGTCCTGGCCGAACTCAAGTCGGCGCTCATCGCCTACCGGCATCCCGAAGTCACCGGCGGCGAATCCAAGAAGAACAACAACAACGCGGTGGCCTGCGCATGTCAGTGCCCACGCCGCATCCGCGTCGCCAAAGCAGTCCTCGAACTCGGGGAGATCACCTGCAGCGTCTGCGATTCCACCTTCGAACCCGACGAATAGTCACCAGTTCGTTGCTGGCTCCCATCTCCGGGACGAACACCCCGGAGGTGAGGGCGAACACCGAAACCCACCAACAGCCAACCGACAGAAAGGAAGCACCAGACGTGACCACCAACCAGCACCGCGCCAACCAAGACCTCGCCGCCTGGCTCATGGGCTCGATCTTCCGCGCCTTCCACTGCAACGGCTGCGGCCGGCCGATCATCGCCGCCCGCACCGAATGGCTGAACCCCGTCTACATCTGGTCGCTCACCGTCCGGATCGGAACCCCGATCGTTGCCCACTGCCCCTACATCCACTGCGACAACGGCATCACCCAGCATTCGACCGCCGTCGCATCCCACTGACCGAAAGGACACCACCATGACCGTCGACCTCAACGCCTACGCCGAACTCACCGCCCACCGCGACACCGCCACAGACACCTTCCTGTGCGACTGGGTCGCCAACGAACACCTCGGCGGCCACGACTGGTGCCCCACCGTCCTGGAACCCGGCGACGAGTACGCCCTGGTCGTCATGGGCGACACCATCGTCGGCCGCTACTGCATCGGCTGCGGCTACCACCTGTTCGGCACCCCCGAACTCGAAATCGCACCGCCCCGCATCGCCTGACACGTAACCGTCAACCACCCGAACCCACGCCAGGAAGGAGACCAACCACAGTGACCACCACCGACCACGACCCGCTGAACGTCCTGGACGGCCTCCTGGGCAGCGTCGAGATCATCTCCGAGCACAAACACACCCTCAACCCCGGACGCGCCGCCAACCCCACATCAGGGCTCGAACAAGCCATCCAGCGCGCCGCGACCACCGCCAACTACGGTGAATGGCTTGACCACACCGCCTCCGCAGGTGGCTGCGTCCGGCCGATCCAGCTACGCGGTGAAGCCCACGTCGTGTCCACCCGCACCGGGCGGATCATCTCCACCCGTCACACCGATGACATGCCCGACGGCGTCATCTACAAAGCCTGCGGCAACCGCCGCGCCGCCGTCTGCCCCTCCTGCGCGGAGATCTACCGCGGAGACACCTACCAACTCGTCCTCGCCGGACTCCAGGGTGGCAAAGGCATCCCCGCATCGGTCACCCAGCACCCTTGCGCGTTCGTCACCTTCACCGCACCTTCGTTCGGCGCTGTCCACTCCGCCCGCAAGCACCGAGGCCGCGACGGGCAACTCCGTAACCAGGTCTGCCGACCACGCCGCAACCCCGACCCCTGCCCCCACGGCATCGATCAACGCTGCCACCAGACCCACCACGACGGGGAGAAGATCCTCGGCAAACCGCTGTGCCTGGACTGCTACGACCACGACCACCAGGTCGTCTGGAACGTGTTGTCCGGCGAACTATGGCGACGCACCACCGAGCGCGTCAAGGACACCCTGCAGCGGTGGGGCAAACAGCACGGTCTCGCCGTCAAGCTGTCATTCGGCAAGGTCGCAGAAATGCAGGCTCGAGGCGTGGCCCATTTCCACGCCCTCGTCCGCCTCGATGGCATCAACCCGATTGCGCCCCACGAGATCGCCGTACCCCACGCCTCCGCCGACTTCGCACTCCTGGCCTACGCCATCCGCCGCGCCGTCGAAGGCACCCGCTTCAGGTCCCTGCCCCACCCCGACGCCCCCTACGGCTGGGAGATCGCCTGGGGCCAGCAACTCGACCTGCGCCCCGTCCGGCAGACCGTCGACGGAGTCATCACCGAAACCGCCGTCGCCGGATACCTGGCCAAGTACGCCACCAAGGCAGCCGAAGCAACCGGCCACTCATCCGCGAGGCTCACCAACTCCACCGTCCGCCGCTACGCCACCCTCGACACCCACGCCGGCCGATTGGTCGACGCCTGCTGGCGGCTCGGGCGCCCCGGCTCCGACCTGGACGAAGACGAGGCAGCCAAGAACTCCGGACGCCTGTCCTACCGGCGCCTCCAGAAGTGGGCACACATGCTCGGCTTCGGCGGCCACTTCTCCACCAAGTCCCGCCAGTACTCCACCACCCTCAAAGCCCTGCGCGAGGCACGCGCGAACTGGCGACAAGAACGCCACCGCACCGCCGACCACACCCACGACGTCGAAACCACCCTCATCGTCGGCAACTTCACCTACGCCAACACCGGCTGGCGAACCATCGGCGACGCGCTCCTAGCCAACACCGCCGCCGCCAAAGCCCGCGAACACCGGCGACTCGTCAAGGAACTGATTGCCGAGAACAACGAAGCCTGACACGTAACTGTCAACGAAGGGAGGTCCAGATGACATCACCAGAGGACGCGGGTTTGTCCGACTCGATGCGGCTGCTCGCTGAGGCAATCGCTCGGCTCGGGATCAAGGCAACTATCGGCACGGATGAGTTGCTGACGGTTGATGACCTGGCTGTCGTTCTCAAGATCCCGGCACGGACGATCAAAGACCAGCTGGCAGCCGGTTTGTTGCCTCATCACCGTTTCGGGAAGCACTACCGGTTCGACGCTGAAGACGTGAAAGAGATCCTGCAAATGACGGCACAGAGGCCAATCAATCGATCAACTCGCTCGCGGTCTGCACGAGTCGCATAGGAGACCCATCAATGGCGTACACAGAACGGCGCGGCAGAGGCTGGCGCGGTCGCTACCGACGACCTGATGGAACCTACGGTTCAACATCGGGCTTCACCACCAAGCGCGCTGCGCTCCAAGCGGCCAGCGATGAGGAGTCCCGTATTCGCCACAACACGTGGATCGATCCGCGAGTTGCCGAGATGCGCTTCGAAGACTTCGCGAACCAGTGGCATGCCGCCGTTACGGGCAGGCTCAGTGACAACACACGGGTCAAGTACCGGCGATACCTCGACAGGCAGTTGATCCCCAAATGGGGCGACTGGCCGATGATCGGGATCTTCAACAGCCACTTCGACATTGAGACATGGGTGACCCAACTGCACGGCGACTACGAAGAGTCCTCGGTCGCGTCCTACTTCGGTTGCTTCTCCACGATCATGAACGCGGCGGTCAAGGCCAAGGTGATCCCCGCCAACCCATGCTCTGGCATCCGGGTAACCGGTGGAGACTGGGAATCTGAGAAGTACGTCGCTACTCCCCTTCAGGTGCTCCGAGCAAGCATGCGGCTCTACGAAAACGAGCTCGGACTGAGCGGCTTCTTGCTGAGCCTCCTCGACGCCTATACAGGAGGACGCTGGGGCGAGTTGGCCGGCCAAACGACTCCTGAGTACGACCAGGTCAAGAAGGCCATTGCAGTCTTCGAGCCACTCAAAGAGGTCGACGGCAGACTCCTCAAAGGTGGAGCAGATGTCACCGAGCGGTCAACCGTAGAGCCCGTGGGCAGTCGCCGCCCTCGACGCGCAAAGCGCAACGCCCGAACAAAGTCCGCCGCTGGTGAGCGCTGGGTGCAACTGCCACCGACCATTGCCGCCATCTACGAACTGCATCTGGCCACGCGTCCAAGTGGTCACTCCTTCGTGTTCACCTCGCTTCAGGGGAAACCCTGGTACCGCTCGAACTTCCGGCAGCGGTTCTGGCGACCCACCTGGGATGGAGTCGACGCGGACAAGCCTTCGTCGGACCGCCATGTCCCGGCGATCCTGCCCGGCTTTCGGTTCCACGAAGGTCGGCACACCCACGCCACCTGGCTGACCGAGAACGGCATCTCTGAAGTTGCCCGCAGGGCACGACTCGGACACAAGATGAAGGGCATGGGTCGTGTCTACGACCACGTGACGCCAGAGATGGAGCGGCAGATCCTGGAGGTGCTGGAAGAGCGCTTCGTGTCCTCGGTCCTGGCCCTCGATGAGACCGAACGGGAGAAGCTCCTCGACTGGCTGCCGGTGATCAAGGACACCGTCGAGAAGGCTCAACAGGATGCCGAGATCCTCGCGGCCAAACTGGTGGGAGGCGAGCGGTTCTCCCAAATCTCTCCCACTGGCCCCGCAAACGAAAACAGGCCAGGGGGCGAGAGTGCCTCCTGACCTGCTGTTACTGCTGGTGGAGCTTAGGGGATTCGAACCCCTGACCTCTTCCATGCCATGGAAGCGCGCTACCAACTGCGCCAAAGCCCCGCGTTCTTGCGACTCCGAAAGCTTAGCGGAAGAGGGGCCTCAAAGAAAAATCGGTTCCCGTGGGGGTGGAGGTGACGAGGGACACGGGTGTTGTGGCAGAGAGTGGAGAGGTGGTTGCGGTAGTGCGGAGGCGGTGCCTGTGCCCGCCGTACGAGGTGGTGGTCGCCGTACTCGACCGCACCCTGGGGCGCGGTCTTGTCCGAGTGGTGGGGTCCGCCGACACCCACCACTGATCAAGGGGCGTCGGGTGCGCTTGGAGAGGCGGGGAGCGGCGAGGTTTGCGGGGGTTGATCAGTGGTGGGTGTCGGTGGCGCCCGGGTAGGGCGTTCGGTTACTGCTGGGGGTCGTCCGACATGACGGGCTCCGGGAGGGAGCCGGCGTTCCACTCTTCGATTCGCCAGTTGTTGTTGCGGCTGGGGAGGAGGGAGATCCAGTTGCAGTTGGAGAGGCCGCCGAAGGCGGGCCAGTGGGCCTGGGGGATGCCTAGGAAGAGGCAGACGCCTACTCGGGCTGCGAGGCCGTGGGTGGCTACTACGACGGTGTCGGAGGGGTCTGCGTCTTCTACGGCGCGCTGGAGGGCGGGGGCGAAGCGGGCTGCTACCTCTTCGACGGTTTCGCCGGCTGTGCCTCGGCGTTGGGGTTCGCCGGCGCGGATTCGGGCGGCGGCCTCGGGGTTCATGTCGGCGAGCTCGGCCATGGTGAGGCCGGCCCAGTCATCGACGTCGATCTCGCGGAGCGACTTGTCGTACTCGACGGTGAGGCCGGTGAGCGCTGCCAGTTCGGCTGCTGTCGAGGCGGCTCGCTGGAGATCGCTGGCGATCAGGCGGGTCGGGGCGAGGGACGCGAGGCGGGCCGCGGCCGCTCGGGCCTGCTCGACGCCGACCTCGTCCAGGGGGATGTCGGCCTGGCCCTGGACCTTGTCCTGGAGGTTCCACTCGGTGCGGCCGTGGCGCCAGACGATCAGGCGTCCTGCAGTCATGTCGCGTGCTCCCAGAGGTAGCGGAGCCGACCGGGCCGACCCCGAATCAAATGAACAGTCCGTACGACGAGCGCTCGCCCGCCATCAGCCCTGACGATAGTCGCGCTGCCGTCCAGCTTCGCTCCCGAGCGGCGGGCAGCCAGCTCGGTTCCGCACGGGCGAGCGCCCGCCATCAGGTCCCTGACGACGGTCGCGCCGTCGTCCAGCTCGGTTCCGTCCGACGGGCGCGCAGCTCAGCTCCGTACGACAAGCTCACCCTGTACGTCGAGCAACCACCCGACGGACAGATCGATCCCGTACGACGAGCACCCGCCCGCCGTACAGGTCGGTGCCGTACAACGACCGTACGGCGTACCAGCAGGTCAGTCCGTCGGAGCGCCCGGGACCGGGGACGGCAGGGGGATGATCGGGCAGTCGCGCCAGAGTCGCTCGAGCGAGTAGAAGCTGCGCTCCTCGTCGTGCTGGACGTGGATGACGATCTCCAGGTAGTCCAGCAGCACCCAGCGGCCCTCGCGGGCGCCCTCGCGGCGGACCGGCTTGGCGTCGAAGTCCTCGCGCAGCTTGTCCTCGATCGCGTCGACGATCGCGCGGACCTGGCGGTCGTTGGACGCCGAGGCGACCAGGAACGCGTCGGTGATCGCGAGCTGCTCGGAGACGTCGAACGCGAGCACGTTCTCGGCCTTCTTGTCGTGGGCTGCCTCGGCTGCCGCGGTGAGCAGCTCGACGGCACGTTCGGAGGCAGGCATAGATTCCTTCTAGTGGTTGGTGTAGAGGTCGCGCTTGGCGATGTACTGGACGATCCCGTCCGGGACCAGGTACCAGGTCGGGTTGCCCTTGGCGACCCGGGCCCGGCACTCGGTCGACGAGATGGCCAGCGCGGGCACCTCGAGCAAAGTGATCCGGTCCATCGGGAGCCGGTCGAGCGGGAGCTCGGTCGCCTCGGTCCCCGGCCGGGTGCAGCCCACGAACTGGGCCAGTTTGAACATCTCGTCGACGTCGCGCCAGGTGAGGATCTGGGCCAGCGCGTCGGCGCCGGTGATGAAGAACAGCTCGGCGTCGGGGTAGAGCCGGGACAGGTCGCGCAGCGTGTCGATCGTGTACGTCGGGCCCGGCCGGTCGATGTCGACCCGGCTGACCGAGAACCGTGGGTTCGAGGCGGTCGCGATGACCGTCATCAGGTACCGATCCTCGGGCGGCGAGACGGCCCGGTCGGTCTTCTGCCAGGGCTGGCCGGTCGGGACGAAGATCACCTCGTCCAGGTCGAAGTACGCCTGCACCTCGCTCGCGGCCACCAGGTGGCCGTGGTGGATCGGGTCGAACGTTCCGCCCATGACGCCGAGGCGCCGGACCCGCTCCGGGGAGTTCACGTCAGCTCGATCCGCCGCCTAGCTGTGCGGCCGGCCCTTGCCCATGATCACGGTCAGCGCCAGCAGGGCGACCAGCACGAACAGGGCGAACCCGCCGTACCACCACGGCGAGATGTGCGACGCCTCGCCGGCGGCTTCGGACAGCGGCGCCAGCTGGGGCAGGAGTTGAAGAGCCATGGGCAGAGCCTATCTCGCCCCACCCCCAAGAAGCGCGACCGGTCGGCCCCCGAGGGCCTGCCGGTCGCGCGGGTGGGTCAGTGCTTGCGGGTCAGCAGCCGGCGCAGAGCCGACGGACGCGAGGCGACACGGTTGTGCAGCTCGGCGACGCGACGGAGCTCGTAGATGTGGGCACGGGCGACTTCGGGGGTGATCATGATTCCTTCACAGGGTTGTTGTGCAGTCGGAGGGGCATCCCCGACTAGTTGAAATTGTACGTCGTACACTCGGCGAACACAAACGAATTAAAGGCAGATCAGACGATCTCCCTACGAATCTGCGGTTAACGGGAGGATTCATGGACGTGATCGATCGACAGCTGGTCGAGGCCCTGCGGGCCAACGGCCGGTCCAGCTGGGCCGAGCTCGGCCGGGTCGTCGGGCTGTCCGGCCCGAGCGTCCAGGAGCGGGTGAAGCGGCTCGAGGAGCGCGGCGTCCTGCTCGGCTACCGCGCGGTGGTCGCGCCGGACCAGGTCGGGCTCGGGACGAGCGCGCTGATCGGGCTGTTCCAGCGCGACGACGTGGAGACCGACGACATCGTCGACGGCGTCCGCGAGATCGAGGCGGTCGAGGACTGCTGGTTCGTCGCCGGGGACCAGGAACTGGTGGTCAAGGTGCGCGTCGCCGACGTCACCCAGCTGGAGGCGGTCGTCGGCCAGCTCCGCCGGGTCAACGGCGTGGTCAGGACCCGGACGACTGTCGTCCTGTCGACCCGCTGGGAAGCACGGCCCGCTCCCCTGCCGCAGTGACGGCTGCGGCCGCTGCCAGAGCCAGTACGGCGGCCGCTGGGTACAGGAGCGCCGGCACGTGCTCGTACGCCGTACCGCCGAGTGCCGGCGCCAGGAACATCCCGCTGATCGACGCAGCGGCGTACAGGCTGCTGTAGCGGCCGACCATCCCCTCTGGCGCAGCGTCGGCCACGTGAGCAGTCGCAGTCGGTTTGTAGAGCATCTCCCCCGCGGTGATCACCGCTACCGCTACAGCGGCGCCGACGAGCGCCGGCCACACTCCCAGCACCGCCAGGCCCAGTCCGACGAGCAGGAAGCCCACTGCGATCACCCGGCGAGCCTGGTGGCCCGCCAGCCGCACTGCCAGCGGCGCCTCGAGCAGGACGATCACTACCGAGCTCAGCCCGATCAGTACGCCGTACGCGACCGCTGGCGAGCCGGTGTCTCGCAGCAGCAGGGGCATTGTCGCGAAGAGCTGCCGGTACGCCGTGTCGACCACGACGATCGCAGCGAGCAGTACGACGGTTGGCCTGTCCTGCCTCAGCGCCCGCCAGACACCGGTGGCCTGCCGCGCCACGACACGTGCCGCTGGTGGGACCCAGCGCCAGACCACGACCGCCAGGACCAGACTGCTCACCGCGTCGACCACGAAGACCAGCGAGAAGTTGTACGCCGCCAGCAGGCCGCCCAGCGGAGGGCCAATGGTGAAGCCCGCGTTGCTGGCGGTCCGCGACAGCGCGATCCCTTCTCGTCGCCGGTCGGCGGGCATGGCGGTCGCGACGAGCGCACTGAGGTTGGGGCGACTCGCTCCACCACAGAGCCCGGCAATGACGGCTGTGACGGCCAGGGCGCTGTTGGGGACGACTGGCATCGCCAGGCAGGCCGCTGCCCAGGTCAGCTGGCTGCCGATCGCCGCCGTACGGAGTCCGAACCGATCGCCGACCCAGCCGCCGCCGAGGTTGCCGCCGAGCAGGCCGACGCCGTACGCCGCTGCGGCGAACCCGGCCTGCTGGGCGCTCAGGCCGCGGTCGTCGACGAGGTAGAGGGTGAGGTAGATCCAGGCCAGCGCGCCGGCGGAGCTGACCAGCTGGCCTAGCATCACGGCTTTGAGCCAGCCGGGGAGATCGGCGATGCGGCGCCAGAAATTCATCCTTCTCCCCTTTACGTTCGCTGAGTTCCTGGCGGGAACCTACTCGGCCGACTAAGTTGGGCGCAACAGGATTCGGAGTCGGCTGTTGGCCGGCGAGCGACTGCGGTGAGGGAGGACGACAGGTGCGGCGGAGCAGTTTCTCACCTGAGCCGGACTGTGCGGTCGCGCAGTCGCTCGCGGTCGTCGGCGACCCCTGGGAGCTGCTGATCGTGCGCGACCTCGCCCGCGGGCTCGACCGCTTCGACCTGCTCGCCGACTCGCTGCGCATCTCGCGCAAGGTGCTGACCGAGCGGCTGGTCGGGCTCATGGACAGCGGGGTCGTCGAGCGTACGGCGTACCAGGAACGGCCGACTCGCTACACCTACCGGCTGACTCCGCGCGGCCAGGCGCTGCTCCCGGTGCTGGTCGCACTGCAGGACTGGGGCGACCGCTGGCTTCTCGGCGACGGGGAGCTCAGCGGCACCAACGAGCCCACCGAAGCACCGGCTCAGCGTTTGCACGAGCTCGTCGGCCGCCGGATCCCCACAGGATTGTTGCTTTCAGCAACCACCGGGTCGCCGAAAGATGTAGTCGACAACGACGCGCGGGCCACGGTGGTGTTCGGCTTTCCCGCGACCGGCCGGCCGACGCCGCTGCCCGACGAGTGGTCGACCATCGCCGGCACCCGCGGATGCACGCTGGAGAACAAGCTCTTCACCGAGCGGTACAACGAATTCCGCGCCGCCGGCATCGCCGTCCACGGCGTGAGCACGCAACGCCCCGACGAGCAGCTCGCGTTCGCCGAGCTGGAGCAGATCGCCCAGCCGCTGCTCTCCGACACCGACCTCACGCTGACCGCGGCCCTGCGCCTGCCGACCTTCCGCGCCGGCGGGCTGGAACGCCTCAAGCGGTTCGTGCTCGTCGTCGGCGCGGACCGCGAGATCCGCGCGGTTCGCTACCCGGTCACTGACATCCCCGACGCGGTCAGCTGGGCGTTGAGCACCGCATGATCGAGATCTGGTGGGCACGGCTCAGCACCCAACGCATCGATCGCGGCTGGATCGCCGATCTCGACCCGTCGGAGCGCGAGCGGCTGGCCGCGTACAAGCGTCAGGAGGACCGGGACCGCTTCCTGCTCGGCTGCACGATCGTCCGTCGCCTGCTCGCCCGGCGCCAACAGTTGCCCTCAGCAAGTATCCGCCTGGATCGGCGCTGCCCCGACTGCGGCCGGCCACACGGCAAGGTCCGGGCCGGGGGCGCTGAACTCTCGATCACCCACTCCGGCGATCTGGTCGGCGTGGCCTTTCATCCCAGTACGCCGATCGGCCTCGACGTCGAGCTCGTCAACCCCGCGGTGGATGCCATCGCGCTGGCCCGGGTGAGCCTCGCTCCGGCGGAGACCGATGACCTCGTACGCCGCCCGCCCGCTGAACGCGCAGCCGCCTTCACGACGTACTGGACACGCAAGGAAGCCGCGATCAAGGCCACCGGCGACGGCATCCGAGCCGACCTCACCAAGCTGGTCGTCAGCCCTCCCGACCAGCCCGCCGCGGTCGTGAGTTGGCCGGACCACACCGGCCCGATCCAGCTGATCGACGTCGCCTCAGCCCCTGATCACCGGGCCGCCCTCGCCGCGCTCACGGCTGACCCGATCGAGGTCAGCCTCCAGGACGCAGCCGAACTGCTCACCGCTTGATCCACAGCAGTACGCGGCCTCCCACCACTCACCAACCACGCTTGCGCCGTGCACCCCACTCCCACCGAAGCCGGGTTGCTGCGTGGTGGAGATACGGCGCGACCCCTCCCGCCCAAGATGAGCCCCATCGCCAGTCCAGTGGACCGACGCCCACCACCGTTCAACCCCGCCGCCAGTCCACACTCCACGTTCAGCCCCACCCACCGGAGCGGCTTGGACGGTGGTGGCCGTCGGCATCGCGACTCCCCAAGCTCCCGGGCCAGCCGACGACCATCCGCCCGCGCCGACGGACGCTCCCGCGCCGGGCCGACTGCCCCCGGCGGGAGGCAGGTGCCCGCCGGGCGTTCGGTCGGGCTTCAGTGGCCAAACCCGCGCGACCGTCGGCAGGCCAACGCCCACCACTGATCAACCCCGTCGTCAGGGCACACTCCACGCTCAGCCGCACCCGCTCAGGCAGGGTTAGTCAGTGGTGGGCGTCGGTGGCATGGCCCCACAGCCACGCCCGAGCCCGGCCAGGCAACATGCGCTGCCCGCGCCGGCCAACCCTGCGCCGGATCCACCGCCCCTGGAGCCGCAGCGATCACCTGCTCCAGCGGACCGCTCGGCCCGCCGACCTGCTCAGGTCCTGATCTGCCCCTCGCCGATCACCACGTACTTCGTCGACGTCATCTCCGGCAGTCCCATCGGACCGCGCGCGTGCAGCTTCTGGGTCGAGATCCCGATCTCCGCGCCGAAGCCGTACTCACCACCGTCGGTGAACCGCGTGCTGGCGTTGACGACCACTGCCGCCGAGTCGACCGCCTGGACGAACCGGCGCGACGCCGCCTGCGACTTGGTGATGATCGCGTCGGTGTGGCTGGAGCTGTACTTGCGGATGTGCTCGACCGCCGCCTCCAGCGAGTCGACGACAGCGGCCGACAGCTCCAGGCCGTGGTACTCCGCCGCGTAGTCCTCGTCCGTGGCCGGCTGGATATCCTTGCCTGCAGCAACCACCTTCGGGTCGCCGTGCACCGTGACACCCGCCTCGGCCAGCGCCGGCAGCGCCTTCGCCAGGAACTCGTCCGCCACCGACGCGTGCACCAGCAGCGATTCCGCCGCGTTGCACACACTCGGCCGCTGGATCTTGGAGTTCATCAGGATCGTCAGCGCGAGGTCCAGGTCCGCGTCCGCGTCGACGTACACGTGACAGTTACCGACGCCGGTCTCGATCACCGGCACGGTCGACTCGGTGACCACAGTCTGGATCAGTCCCGCACCACCGCGCGGAATCAGTACGTCGACCAGCCCGCGCGCCTGCATCAGCTCCTTGACCGCGGCCCGGTCCCCCGGCACGCCCTGGATCACGTCCGCCGGCAGGCCGGCCTCGACCACGGCATCCCGCAGTACGGCGATGATCTCCTCGTTCGACGACGCCGCCGAGGAGGACCCGCGCAGCAGCACCGCGTTCCCCGACTTGAGGCAGATCCCCGCCGCGTCGGCGGTCACGTTCGGGCGCGCCTCGTAGATGATCCCGACGACGCCGAACGGCACGCGAACCTGCTTGAGCTCCAGCCCGTTCGGCAGGTTGTACCCGCGGACGACCTCGCCCACCGGATCCACCAGCCCCGCCAACTGCTCCAGCCCCGCGGCCATCGCGTCCACGCGTCCCGGGTCGAGCGCCAGGCGGTCAACCGTCGACTCCGCCGTACCGGCCTCGCGTGCCGCCGCGACATCCTTCGCGTTGGCCGTCACGATCCGCTCGGTGTTCGCCCGCAACGCCGCGGCCATCGTGTGCAACGCCGCGTCCTTCGTCGCCCGCGAAGCCGCCGCCAACGAGTACGAAGCCTCCCGCGCCTGCCGGCACAGCTGGATGATCTCACTCATCCCTTCATCGTAGGCCGCCGAGCCAGCACGATGCGCAGCCGTCTCACAGCTTCAACGCGTACGCCGTAAGCGGGGCAGTCGGGCGATGGCGTGAGACAGCGGCACGACCGCGGCCAGCGCCAGAGCGAGGCGACGATCCGGCGCGGCGGCCGGTACGTCGTACGCGCGAAGACGCCGCCAGGCCCACAAGCTGAATGGGAGCACGATCAACGGCGTCGTCACCAGCCCCGGCGTGTACCGCCGGAGCGCGGCCGACTGCGCCAGATGCGTCACGCCGTGCGCGCCGAACCCAGTCAGCGCCGCCTGGAAGAACGCACTCCGCCCACCAGTCCGAGCCCCGGCAAGCGACGCGGCCGCCATCACCACCCCGGTCAGCCCGATCGCCGTCGCGGCCTCCCGACCGGACATCGGCAACTGATCCACCACCCGATCCGGTACGCCGGGCAGCACCGCCCGCACCTGATCCGGCGCCTCCCGCGACCAGCCGGCCATCGTCGCAAGCTCCTCGGCGTCGTGCAGCACCCACGCCGCCAGCAGTCCCCACGCAATCCCTTTCACGCAGAACATCCTAGACACATACCCCATCGCCTATATAAGCGACGACTGCTACTCTGCGAGCATGACGGCGAGGTTCCCGATGGAACAGCTGCGCAGGTTCTGGGCCCGGCGCCTGGAGGCGCTGGGCATCGAACTGGAGCGCGGCCGACGCGAGACCGCCGAGCCGGAGCCGACAGCAGACAAGGACGAGACAGATGAGTGACCTCATCGACCAGCTCAACGCGGTGACCCGATCGCTGGGCCTGACGAAGATCCCAGCCGGCGACGCGCGCACCGTCGTACTGTCTCGCACGTACGCCGCGGAGATCGAGGACGTCTGGGACGCGCTCACCACCACCGACCGCCTCGCCCGCTGGTTCCTCCCGGTCGAGGGCGACCTGCGCGTCGGAGGCAACTACCGCCTGACCGACAGCACCCGCGGCGACATCCTCGCCTGCGAACCGCCGCGCCTCCTCCGCATCACCTGGCTGTACGGCGAAGACGCCACCGCCCAGGACATCAGCGAGGTCGAAGCCCGCCTCGCCCCCGAAGGCCCCCGCACCCGCCTCACCCTCACCCACGCCGCCGTCGTAGCGGACGAATCCTGGACCCAGTACGGCCCCGGCGCCACCGGCGTCGGCTGGGACCTGGCACTCCTGGCCCTCAACCACCACCTCAACGACCACGCCATCGACCCGACCACGTGGGAGTCCACCCCCGAAGCCAAACAAGCCGCCACCCACAGCTCCACCGCCTGGGGCGAAACCGCCGCAATCACCGGCATCCCAGCCACCCAAGTCACCCAATGGGTAGCCGCCACCACCAAGTTCTACACAGCCGGTTAGAAGGCCTGCAGCACATCCTCGAACTCCCCAACCAACCCTTCCCTGGGATAGTCCTGCCGCAATTCCCGCCCCAACTCCCCCGCAATCATCTGCAGGTGAAGGCGACTCTGCCGCCCAACCCTCAAACCGGTCTTGCCCCATTCGACGGCCTGCTCCAGATCCCCCTCGCGCCCCGCCAGAAACCCGAGCGTCAGCCGGCACTCGGAAACCCGCATCGGGCTCAACTCGGTTCCGCCAGGTGTCACGTTGTCGCGAATGACGGCGTCGGCGTACTCCTTCGCCAAGTCGTTGTCGCCGGCCATCCGATGAACGTCCATCGCGTAGTAGTCCCACTTGGCCGGGTCGATCTTGAAGTGGTTGTCCGGCCGGTCCGGGTACGGCAGGTGGTCGAGCAACTCACGGCCGACCTCAAGCAGATTGTGCAGACCGCTCTCCCCCATCCGCGCCCGCGCTTTCGCCTCTTGCGCGATCAGCTGGACATGCACGCTGCTGCCCTGCGCGACAGCCTGCCCGCTCCTGGCAGCCTCCGCCGCTTGGCGGTACCGCCCCTGCGTCAGTGCGAACCACGCCGTCATCTCGTGACCCCAGCCGGCAATCTCCGGATGACCCGCCTCAAGTCCGAGCTGCATGGCCGCCGTACGGGTCGACTCAGCCGCCGAGCGCATCCCCAGGTCGTACTCGACGCACCCCGCGAGCAGCGCGAGCCAACCCCCTGCGACCAGCAAGTCCTGGTGAGCCTTCAACCCGACCGGCCGACGCAGCAGACTGTCAACGTGCTGCAGCCACGCATGAGCCTCTTGCCGCAACTCGAGCGCATCCCGCCGGTTGTACTGGCAGCACAATTCCTCGACCGTCGCCCGGAGCGACTCCAACGTCTGCGAAGTAGCGTCGCTGGCCTGTAGCCGCTGAACCAACTCAGCTGTCTGCCAAGGAATCTCGTCGAGTCGTCCAACGGTGTCAGCCTTGGCGGCCGCGATCAGCTCACCTTTCGCCCGCAAAGCCTCGTCGCAGACGCGAGCCAGGTCCTCGTTCGCAGCCTTCCGCCCGTTCTCCACATTCGACAAGTAGCCCCGGCTGTAGTGAGTAGCCCGCGCCAAATCCGCCAGCGACCATCCCCGGTGCTCGCGATACTCCTTGAGGCGACTGCCGAAGCTCACGTTCCCCAGTGTCACCCACCGACCTGGATCCCTGCATCCGCGTCGGACCTGCCTTCCAACCGACCAGCTCCGGGGTGCAGAGCTGCCGCCTTGGCCCAGCGGTTCGTCGCCCACCTCAGCCCACCGCCGGCCTCAGCGGACCCGCAACCTCAGCCAATACTCAAAAGTCTTCTTCTTTGCTCTTCAGCTCTTGTCGCTCTTGTTCTCAGAGCAGGACAAGGTCGTCTCTGTGGACTACTTCTCGTTCGTACGCCGCGCCGAGTTCCTTCGCCAGGTCTCGGGTGGAGCGGCCGAGGAGGTCGGGGAGTTCTGTGGCGTCGTAGTTGACCAGGCCTCGGGCGATCACCAGGCCGGCGGGTGAGACGAGGTCGACGGGGTCGCCGGCGGAGAAATTGCCTTCTACTGTGAGGATTCCGGCCGGGAGCAGTGAGGTGCGGCGTTCGGTGACTGCTCGGACTGCGCCCTCGTCCAGCTGGAGGCGACCCTGGCCGGAGGTGGCGTGTTGGAGCCAGAGGAGGCGGGTCTTGGCTCGGCGGCCGGTGGGGTGGAAGAGGGTGCCTACCGGGTCGCCTCGGAGGGCCTCGCCTACTCGGCCGGCGGAGGTCAGTACGACGGGGATGCCTGCTGCGGTGGCGATTGCGGCGGCTTCGACCTTTGTTTGCATGCCGCCGGTGCCGACACCTGAGGAACCGGTGCGGCCGATCTGCAGCGACTTCAGGTCCTCGGGGCCTCGGACCTCGGGGATCATCGTCGTGCCGGGCTTGCGGGGGTCGCCGTTGTAGAGGCCGTCTACGTCGGACAGCAGGACCAAAAGGTCCGTGTGGACCAAGTGGCTCGTCAAAGCGGCCAGGCGGTCGTTGTCGCCGAAGCGGATCTCGGTGGTGGCGACCGTGTCGTTCTCGTTGACGATCGGGACCACGCCGAGCTCCAGCAACCTCGCGAAGGTGCGGTACGCGTTGCGGTAGTGCGAGCGGCGGGTGACGTCGTCGACCGTCAACAGGACCTGCCCAACCCGCAGGCCGTGTGCGGCGAAGGCGTCGCTGTAGCGCGCCATCAGCAGGCCCTGCCCGACCGACGCGGCGGCCTGCTGGGTCGCCAGATCACGCGGTCGCGAGCGCAGCCCCATCGGCGCCAGTCCGGCGGCGATCGCGCCGGACGAGACCAGCACGACTTCGGTGCCCTCGACCCGCCGGGCGGCGAGGGCGTCGACGAGCAGGCGGAGCCGGTCGAGATCGATCCGGCCCCGCTGGGTCAGTGACGACGACCCGACCTTCACGACGATTCGGGCGGCCTGAACGACCTCCGCGCGGCGTTTCATCAGTTCTCCCACCAGGGATGCAGTTGCCTTAGGCCCCCATCATTGCGGGCCCAAGGCACCTACTTGCGGTCTTCCGCCTCGATGTCGATGTCCTGACCGGCGGCGTACGCGAGCTCGGCCTGCAGTTCCTGCTCGGCCTCCAGCTCGCGGGCCTGCTTGCGGGCGAGGCGCTCGGCAGCCTTCTGGGCCGCCTTCGACTCGGCCGGGGACAGGTCGACCTCGTCCGCGGTCCAGCCCGCGCCGTACTCCGACAGGTCCGGCGACGGCTCGATCTCGCCGGAACGGCGAGCGTGGTACATCTCGTCCTTGGCCTTCTTGCGCTGCGCGGCCGGACGGTCCTCCTCGAGGCGGTGGTCCTCACCGCGTCGCGACAGCAGCTCGGCACCGGCCTGTACGTCGGGAGCGAAGTCGAACACGACCGCGTTCGGGCCGTCGCCGATCATCACGCCGTCGCCGGCCATCGCGCCGCGCTCGAGCAGTTCCTTCTCGACGCCGAGCCGGTTCAGCCGGTCGGCCAAGTACCCGGTGGCCTCGGCGTTGGTGAAATCGGTCTGCCGAACCCAGCGCTCGGGCTTGTCGCCCTGCACCAGCCAGGTGCCGTCGGGGGTCTTCTTCACCTTGAACTCGATGCCGCCGGTCGCCTGCGGCCGGATGATGATCCGGGTGGTGTCAGGCTTCGCCGTCTCCGCCCGTCGCTTCGTCACGATCTCGGCCATCGCGAACTTCAGCGCGTCCAGGCCCTCGTGGCTGGCGGTCGAGATCGAGAACACCTTCATGCCGCGCTCTTCGAGCTCCGCGGTCACCATCTCCGCGATCTCGCGCGCGTCCGGAACGTCGACCTTGTTCAGCGCGATCAGCCGCGGCCGGTCCTCGAGACCGCCGTGCGCGGTCAGCTCGGCCTCGATCGTGTCGAGATCGCTCAGCGGGTCCCGGCCAGGCTCGTACGTCGCGCAGTCGATCACGTGGATCAGCGCGGCGCAGCGCTCGACGTGGCGCAGGAAGTCGTGCCCGAGCCCGCGGCCCTCGCTGGCGCCCTCGATCAGGCCGGGTACGTCGGCCACGGTGAACGTGGTCTCGCCCGCGACGACGACGCCGAGGTTCGGGATCAGGGTGGTGAACGGGTAGTCGGCGATCTTCGGCCGGGCGCGGCTGATCGAGGCGACCAGCGACGACTTGCCCGCGCTCGGGAAGCCGACCAGGCCGACGTCGGCGACGACCTTGAGCTCGAGGACGACGGTGCGCTCCTCGCCGTCCTCACCGAGCAGTGCGAAACCGGGAGCCTTGCGGGCCGAGCTGGCCAGCGCCGCGTTGCCCAGGCCGCCCTTGCCGCCGGCGGCCGCGACGAACTCCGCGCCGGGGCCGACCAGGTCGGCGAGGATCTCGCCTTCCGGCGTACTGATCACTGTGCCGTCCGGGACCGGCAGGACGACGTCGCCGCCCTTGCTGCCGGCCTGGTGGTCACCCTTGCCCTGGGCACCGTTCGTCGCCGAGCGGTGGCTGGAGCGGTGGTAGTCGACCAGCGTGGTCTGGTCGGGGTCGACGCGCAGGATGATGCTGCCGCCGTCACCGCCGTTGCCGCCGTCCGGGCCGCCGAGGGGCTTGAACTTCTCCCGGTGCACCGAGGCGCAGCCGTTTCCGCCGTTGCCACCGGTGACGTGCACCGTGACCCGGTCGACAAAGCTGGGAATCGCCATCGGTGTTCTCTACTTCCTGCAGGGTGCGGAGAGGGTTCTCCTGGAACAGCGAGAAGGACGGGCCGCGGTATTCCGCGACCCGCCCTTCTCAGAGCTTGCAAACGTGCCGGGTGGCGGTGTTACTCCGCCGGGGCCGGGACGATGTTGACGACGCGACGGCCGCGACGGGTGCCGAACTCGACCCGCCCCTCGGCCAGCGCGAACAGCGTGTCGTCGCCACCCCGGCCGACCAGCGAGCCCGGGTGGAAGTGCGTGCCGCGCTGCCGGACGATGATCTCGCCGGCGTTGACCAGCTGGCCGCCGAACCGCTTCACGCCGAGCCGCTGCGCGTTCGAGTCGCGCCCGTTACGGGTGGACGCCGCGCCCTTCTTGTGTGCCATGTCTAGATCAGCTCACTTCTTCTTCGCGTCGATCGCGGTGACCTTGACCTGGGTGTAGTGCTGACGGTGCCCCTGGCGCTTGCGGTAACCGGTCTTGTTCTTGTACTTGAGGATGGTGATCTTCGGGCCCTTGCTCCGGCCGAGGACCTCGGCCGACACGGCCACCTTGGACAAAGCGGCGGCATCGGTCGTCACGGTGTCGCCATCGACGACGAGGACTGCGGGCAGCGACACCGTGTCGCCGACCTGGTCCGTCAGGCTGTCGATCTCGATGACATCGCCGACGGCGACCTTCTGCTGGGTGCCGCCACTGCGCACGATCGCGTACACCGTGGATCTCACTCTCTGTTTGTTCGGAAGACTTACCGGGCCCCCGGCGGAGCTGCATCAACAACCAACACACCGGGGCCCACACAAAGGAGGCACGCAGGATGCGCACCGAATGGGAAGTTTACTACGCGAGCGTCGCAAACTTCAAAACGGCCTAGGGAGCGGTCGTCACGAGCTCCGGAGCGCTGTCCGCGTCGGAATCGGCCGTCTTCGACCGGCTCCGGCTGCTGCGGCGACGACGGGTCCGCGTGGAACCGTTCTCCTCGGCGGCCGGAGCCTCCGAAGCAGCATCCTGTACGTCGCTCTGACGCTCCTCGACGTCCGAGGCCGGAGCCTCGTCCCCGTGCCCGTTCGACGCTGCGGAGGCGGCGGCGATCTGGGCCAGGCGCTGCGCGGCGTCGCCGTTGTGCGGCGCCTCGGCGGTCTCGGTCTGCTCGTCGTCGCGCCGGCCCTTGCCCCGGTTGCGGCGTGAGCTCTTGCGGCCCTCGCCTTCCGGAGCGGACGCCTTCGCGTGGTCGTGACCGTTCTTCTGCTCCGGCTGCTGCTGGCCGCGACCCCCGCCGCGGCGGGACTCCTTCGGCTCGTCGTGCAGGATCAGGCCGCGTCCACCGCAGTGGTCGCAGTTCTCGCTGAACGCCTCGAGCAGCCCGGTACCGATCCGCTTGCGGGTCATCTGGACCAGGCCCAGCGAGGTCACCTCGGCGACCTGGTGCTTGGTCCGGTCGCGGCCCAGGCACTCCACCAGCCGGCGCAGTACGAGGTCGCGGTTGGACTCCAGCACCATGTCGATGAAGTCGATCACGATGATGCCGCCGATGTCGCGCAGCCGCAGCTGGCGGACGATCTCCTCGGCCGCTTCCAGGTTGTTCTTGGTGACCGTCTCCTCGAGGTTGCCCCCGGAGCCGGTGAACTTGCCGGTGTTGACGTCGACGACGGTCATCGCCTCGGTCCGGTCGATGATCAGCGAGCCGCCCGACGGCAGCCAGACCTTGCGATCCAGCGCCTTCTTGATCTGCTCGTCGATCCGGAAGTTCGCGAACACGTCGTTGTCGCCGGTCCACTTCTCGACCCGGTCGGCCAGGTGCGGCGCGACCGACGAGACGTACTCGCTGACCTGGTCGAAGGCGTCGTCACCGGAGATCACCAGCTTGGTGAAGTCCTCGGTGAACAGGTCGCGGACGACGCGGATCAGCAGGTCCGGCTCGCCGTGCAGCAGCTGCGGTGCCTGGCCCGACTTCGACAGCTTGTCGATCTCGGTCCAGTACGCCTGCAGGCGGCTGACGTCGGCGGTCAGCTCCTCCTCGGTCGCGCCCTCGGCCGCCGTACGGACGATGACGCCCGCCTCGTCCGGGACGATGTCCTTGAGGATGGTCTTGAGCCGGTTGCGCTCGGTGTCGGGCAGCTTGCGGCTGATCCCGCCGTTGCCGCCGCGCGGCACGTACACGACGTACCGGCCGGGCAGGCTGATCTGGTTGGTGAGCCGGGCGCCCTTGTGACCGATCGGGTCCTTGGTCACCTGGACCAGGACGGCCTGGCCGGACTTCAGCACCGACTCGATCTTGCGCGGGCCGTTGCCGCCGCCGAGCGTGGCCCAGTCGACCTCACCGGCGTACAGGACCGCGTTGCGGCCCTTGCCGATGTCGATGAACGCGGCCTCCATGCTGGGCAGCACGTTCTGCACCCGGCCGAGGTACACGTTGCCGATCAGGGAGACCTGCTCCTCCTGGGCGACGTAGTGCTCGACCAGGACGTTGTCCTCGGAGACCGCGATCTGGGTCAGGTCACCGCGGGCACGGATCACCATCGCCCGCTCGACCGACTCGCGACGGGCCAGGAACTCGGCCTCGCTGACGATCGGCGCGCGGCGACGGCCGGCGGCGCGACCCTCACGGCGGCGCTGCTTCTTCGCCTCCAGGCGGGTCGAGCCCTCGACCGCGGTGATCTCGTTCGAGGTGTTCTTGCTGCGCGGCTCACGAACCCGTACGACGGTCTCGTCCGGGTCGTCGGCCGCACCGGCGCCCTCTTCGCCCTTGCGGCGACGACGGCGACGGCGACGGCGCGACGAGCTGCCGGAGCCCTCGTCGTCGGACTGCTCGCCGTCGTCCTCGGCGTCGGCCTCGGCGGACTGCTCGTCGTCGTTCTCGTCCTCGTCGGAGGAGTCGTCGGCGTTGTCGTCCGCGCCCTCGCCCGACTTGCGGCGACGACGGCCTCCACGGCGGCGACGGCGACGACGGGTGCCCTCGCCGTCCTCTTCACCATCGTCATCGGCCGAATCGTCGACAACGTCCTCGGTCGCCTCGGTCGTCGCCTCGGCGATCTCCTCGGCGGCCGCGCCACGACGGGAGCGACGGCGACGCGTGGTCGGCTGCTCCTCGGTCTCGTTCGTGGTCTCCGGTACGTCGGTCTGCTGCTCGCCGTTCTGTACGTCGACCTCAGCAGCCGCACCCCGGCGGCTACGCGTCCGCTTGCGCGGGGTCGTCGTCTCGGTCGTCTCCGGCGTGGCCTCGACCGGGCTGGTCGCGGCGGCCTGGGGGGCGACCTCGACGGGCGCCTGGAACAGGGGGGCTGCGACGGGAGCGCGACGGCGGCTGCGGCGCTGGGGGGCTTCCTCGGCGGCAGGCTCTTCAGCCGCCGCGGGGGTGCCGCCGCCGACGGTCACGTAAGACGTGCCGGTGGTGGTGACCGACTTGGGTGCCGTCTCGGCGGTGGTGCGGGAGGCCTGGCCGGCGCCGGAAGCGTCGCCTGTGGCTGAGGCCGCTGCGGCGCCAGTTGTGCCCGAAGCAGCATTGCCCGATCGGGCAGAGGTGGTCTCGCCCGAGCGGGCGGACCGGCCGCGGCGGCCGGTCCCGGCCTGGGTGGACCCGGCCTGGGTGGTGCCGGCCTGGGTGGACCCGGCCTGGGTGGACCCGGCCTGGGTGGTGCCGGCGGCTGCCTGGGCAGCCTCGGCCTCGGCCAGAGCCAGGGCTTCCTCGTCCTCTTCCACCGCGTCGGCTACGGGGCCATCGGTCAGCGGGGAGTCGGGGGTGAGGAGGTCGGGCTGGGGGGCCGCGGCCTTCTTCGTGGTGCGGCGGCGGGTGGTCTTCTTCGCCGGGGCCGGGGTTTCGACGACCGGGCCGGCGTCGGACGTGCTGGTGTCCTCGGCGGGGGCTGCCGCGGCCTTCTTGACCGTGCGCTTGGCGGCCGCCTTCTTGGCGGGGGCCTTGGCGGCGGTCTTGCGGGCGGCGGCCTTCTTCACCGGAGCCGGGGCCGGGTCGGCGCTCTCGGCGTCGGACTGGGTGCTCACCTCGGCGGGCGCGGCGGTCTTCTTGACCGTGCGCTTGCGGGTGGTGGCGGTCTTGGCCGTCGCCTTCTTGGCGGCGGTCTTCTTCGCGGCGGCCTTGCGGGCCGACTGGGTGGGGGCCGAGTCGTCGGCCTCAGTGGTGTTGGGCTCGTTGTCGAGCATGCAGTGCGGGTCTCCTCAGGCCCTCCGGCGCATCCTGCGACCCCTGTCACGGGTCCGGCGCGCCCAGGGGGCGGTCACGGTCTCGCCGTTTCCGGCGGGTGGCCGGCACGGCGGAAGCCTGCTGGGTCCCGCTCCCCCGCGCTTCAGGGCGCAGTCGGAGCGGCGACGTCGCCCTCCGCGTGGTGCGTCTCATGGTCTACCGCCTGGCCGGTCGCGGTCGCCTGGTTGGCGTCGCGGTCACGAGCGAGCGGATCGTCCACTGTGCCGGAGGCCGCGATGAGCGGGCCCTGGGCGAGCCTGGTCAGAAGAGCCGGGCCCGTCACCGGAAGCGTCGCTACTTCGAGCACGCCGGCGAGAACGTCGTCGGGTCTCACGGCCGGGGTTCCGTGCCGTAACACCACTTGCAGTATCGCACACGTCTCAACCGAAGCCGTTCCACTACCGACGGTGAGTCGGAGAACGGCCTCCCGACAGTCGAACGAGCGAAGTCCCCGTTTGGTCATGCGCTCGACCAGAATTTCCTCGCGCGCGAGGAACGCCTCCACCGCGCCGGTCGCGTCGGCCGGATCCACCCCCGGCAACGCGATCTCCCACTCGCTGGCCTCCAGCTGCTCGGCCAGCGACCCACCCGCGGCAGTCACCACGTCCAGCACGTCCAGCCCCGTCGGGAGCGCCTCGTCCAGGGCAGCCCGTACGACGTCCGGCTCGCGCTCGTGTGTGAGCGAGATCTCCAAGTACTCCGCCTCGGAGGCCGCGCCGGTCGGCGCGGCGCCGGCGTACGAGATCTTCGGGTGCGGGCTGAAGCCGTGCGAGAACGCCACCGGGAGCTCCGCGCGCCGGACCGCCCGCTCGAAGGCGCGCTGGAAGTCGCGGTGCGAGGTGAAGCGCAGGCGTCCGCGCTTGGCGAAGCGCACGCGCAACTTCTGGACCGCGGGGAGCTGCTGGGACGGCGGAGCTTGAACAGGTGCCACACGCGCATTCTGGCAGTCCGAGCCCCGCCGCTCACATTTCACCGCTCAGCGGTCACCCCAGAAGCTGCCGTACGCCGGTCCGGTCGGCCGTTTCGAGCGCCTCGATCAGCCGGTGACGCCGTACGGCGTGCCCGAGACCGGGCACGGTCGCGACCCCGGCCCTGATGTCCTCCGCCACAGCGGCGTAGAGGTGGACGAGATTGCCCGCAGGACCAGCCGGCGCACCAGGCAGCAGGTAGCGATCAGGCACCTCGAGCCGCTTCACCGCGGAGTCGGCGCCGCGAGCTCCTTCCAGCACGAGATCGGCGGTCTGGAGATTGCCGTGCGCCGCGGTCACCACCAGGTCCCCGTCCGTCCCGTTGATCTCCCAGCGCAGGTTGTCGCCGCGGGAGATCCCACCCCGGTAGAAGACCGACACGGGAGCGCCGCCCGCCAGCCTCCCGATCAGCGCGACCTGGTCGGGCGCCGTGACCGCCGTACCGTCGGCCAGCCGGAGGTCGCCGTGATTGATGGTCGTCTGCGCGAACACCTCGGTCAGCTCGCCGAGCGTGTGCTCCAGCAGGTCGAGCGCGTGCAGCCCGGTCACCGTCAACAGCGTCGCGCCGTTGGCCTTGTCGAAGAGATATCCCTGCTCCTGTTGGAATTCCGGCGTCCAGAAGGCGGCCGATCCGACCAGTGAAGTACCGAGCACTCGACCGACGTACCCGTCACTGACGAGGTCGCGCAGGTACGCGATCTCCGGCGCCCAACGCCCCTGCAGACCGATGACCGTCCGCACGCCGGCGGCCTCGGCCAGCTTGGCGAGTCCTTCGGCTTCCGCGAGATCCACCCCGAGCGGCCACTCGACGAACAGCGCCTTGCCCGCGTCCAGCGCCGCCTCGGCCGGCTCCCGGTGATCAGGCACCTTGACCGTCACCACGACCAGCTCCACACCGGGATCGTCGATCAGCTCCTGGTAGTTGTCGTACGCCGCCGGTACGCCGTACTCCCGCGCGGTCGCTTCGGCGGACTCCAGCCGCGTCGTACTCACCGCGCGGAGCTCGTAGCTGTCCAGCGCTCGCAGCGCGGGCAGATGGCTCATTGCCGCCCAGCCGCGCAGGCTCGCACCGATCACACCGACACCGATTCGACTCATCCACTCATCCTTATCTTGAACGTTCATTCCAGATTCAGCGCACTCGTCACCCACGGAATGGATGTCGAGAAGTTCAGTCCAGTACGCCGAGCGCCAGCTCGACCGACGCGGTCAGTGAGGCCCGGTCCGGCGTCACCGCGCCGACGACCCGCAGGCCCTGCAGCGTCAGCACCAGGAAGCGGGCGACATCCAGGGCCGGCCGCCCGTCCGGGAGGTCCCCGGAGGACCGTGCGTGGACGATCAGCTCGAAGAACGCGTTCTCCAGCGACTGGATGGTCTCCTTGAGCCGGTCCGCGACGGCCGGGTCGTGGCGCGCCCGCTCGCTCGCGCCGCTGACGATCAGGCAGGCCTCCCGCTGACCGTCGCCGAGGACGTGGTCGATCACGTCGATCATCACCTCGCGGATCAGCTCGCGCGGCGGAGCGCCACTGGCGAGCAGTGCGGCCAGCGGTACGGCGTACTGCTCGCGGTAGAGGTCGACGGCGGCCAGGTACAGCCCTTCCTTGCTGCCGAAGGCGGCGTACAGGGAACCCCGCCCGACGCCGGTGGCGTCGACCAGGTCCTGGATCGAGGTCCCGGCGAACCCGGTCCGGCGGAAAGCGGCCATCGCCGCCTCCACCGCGGCCGTGGTGTCGAACTCCCGGACTCGCGCCATGCAGGCCAGCCTAGGCCATCTGGAACGTGCGTTCCAGTTAAGGCTGGGCCGCGGACCGGCCGCTCAGGTAGAGGGCCCAGGCGAGCAGGCCGAAGGCCACGGTGTTGAGCGCGACGCGGAGCAGGTTGAACGAGCGCCAGCGGGCCTCGTCGAAGGCGGCCCGGGCGGCGGCGACGTCGATGGTGTTCGGGTCGCCGGCAGCCTTGAGGGCGTCGTTCATCGGGACGTTCACGGCGATCGTGACGACGACGGTGATCAGGTAGAGCACGAAGGCGACGGCGATCCACGGGAACGCCTTCTCCTTCAGGTGCAGTACGCCGGTCAGCAGCGTGAGCAGCAGCGCCCCGACGAAGCCGAGCCCAAGGAAGATCGGGTTGATGATCGCCCGGTCCATCGCCTGGAAGGCGCCGACGAAGGTTTTGTCGTCGGTCGTCGCCAGGCCCGGCATGATCGCGTTCGCGTAGATCCCGAACACGCCCGCGACCAGCCCGGTGGTGATGGTGGCCGCCATCAGCGATGCCACCCGTAGTCCGTTCATCCAGCCCTCCCAAGCCCGACAGTCAGCCCCGCACCGGCAACGTACCGGTGCGGGGCTGCCACGGACCTGTCATGTGGCCGGCCGCGCGGGCTCGCCGTGAGGCGAACGCGACGGTCCGGCCGACCACGCGATCGACTCCGTCAGAGCGTCGCGCACTGCCCCGAGCGTGGGCCGGCGACCTTGTTCGGCGCCTGCAGGTTGCTCGGCGCCGCCGCGTTGCCGGAGCAGGCGAGCGGACCGTTGACCGTGTTGCCGGCCAGTACGACGGGCTCAGCGGTCCGCGCGCCCGTCACGGAGACCGGACCGCTGACGGTGCTGCCAACGACGACCGCGGCGCCGGTGATCGCCTCCAGCGAGACCGGGCCGTTGACCGTCGTACGGAGCAGGTGGATCTGAGCTGCCCGAGCTCCGCGGACCGGGCCCGAGATCTTGGTGTCCGTGGCAACCAACGAGGCCCCGGCCCCGATGCTGACCGGGCCGTTGATCGTTGCCCCCTTCAAGCAGGTCACGCCGCTCGACACCGTCAGCGGGCCGTTGCGTACGCCGGTGATGGTGCTCGTGCACGCAGGGGCCGGCCGCAACAACGTGACGGCAAACCGTTGCGCGATCCCGATGTTGCCGGAGGCATCGATCGCGCGGTACTCGACCTGGTGCCGCCCGTAGCCGGACGGGACGTCGTCCCACGGCACCACCCGCGGTACGCCGAGCTTGCCGTAGACCAGCTGGTCGATCTCGGTGCCCTCGGCGGTGAACTTGAACGGCGCGTTCGCGTCGGTCGGCCAGCCGTAGTAGTTGTACCAACCGTCGCCGTCGACGCGGAACTCCGGCACGACGTACCCGGGGCTGTCGTCGGTCGCGGCGAGCTTCATCGTGAACGCGTCGTTGTAGACGTACTCCGGGCCGGTCGGCTTCTGCACGGTGAGCAGCGGCTTCGACAGCGTCGAGGCGACCTCGGCCTGGACGCCGTCGACGGTCCAGCTCAGCGTGGACGTGCCGACGGTCGCGGTCAGCGTGTGCCGGCCGGTCAGGTGCAGCGCGGACAGGTCGAAGTCGCGGTCGTTGCCCGGATTCGGCACGTCTTCGCCGTCGAACTGCCAGCTGACGCCGGGCTGGTCGGTGTCGGACTGGGTGGTCTCGACGTACACGACCTCGTCGGCGTTGACCGGGTGATCCGTGGCAGTAGAGGTCGTAAAAGTGTGATCACCGGAGGAGCCAACGACAGATTTGGTGGTGTCGACCGTCCACGTGCGCGTCGCAGTCAGCGCGGACGACGCCCGTACGGCGGGGTCCCGCACGAAGTCGGTCGGGTCGACGATCTTCGCGGTCAGCGTGTGCGCGCCGTCCGCGAGATCCAGGTTCGCCAGATCCAGGAACCGCGCGTTGTCGGTCTCCAGTTCGATGCCGTCGAGCGTCCACGTGACGTCGAGCTCGTGGCTGGCCGGGTGCAGGGTCTGCAGCCAGACGACCTGGTCGCCGGCGACCGTGCCGGCCGGCGTACTGGCCTGGAAGAGCGTCGCGCGGGACGAGATCCGCTGCGTCATCCGCTCCCGGGAGACCTGGTCGAAGTAGTACCCGAGCACCTTCATCATCGAGTGCTTGCTCGGCCGCCAGATCCCCGACCCGGCGTACTGGCCGGCCTCGAAGCGCCCGATCTTGCCGCCGCTCAGGCTGTCGTCGCCGAGCCAGCGCCACCACTTCTTCTGCTCGGCCAGCATCTGCTGCTCGGTCAGCAGCGTGTGGTGGATCGAGCTGGGCTCCGGGCCGACGTACGGCTCGCCGCGGTCGCCGCGGGCGTAGTAGTCGTACTCGTCCTGCAGCCCGCCGAGCGAGTGGCCGAGCTCGTGCGGGGTGATCAGCGCGGACAGCGCGTTGCCGCCGGACGCGGTCGCGTAGCTGCCGCCGGCGCCGCCGTACGTGTCGCTGTTGCCGATGGCAAGGATCTGCCGGTTGGTCGAGGTGGTCCCACCGACCAGGTCCGCGTACGACGCGGCGGCGCTCGAGCTGACCGTCAGCAGGCGCTGGACGCTGGCCGCGTTGCAGCCGCCCCAGAAGCCCATCTGCAGCGGGGTGTCGACCTTCGGCGAGGTCAGGTCGGGATCGCAGTCGACGCCGCTCTGCGGCGACGGGATCTCGATCGCGTAGACGTTCAGGTAGTTCCGGTACGACTTGAACGGCTCGATGCTCCACAGGATGTTCAGGTGCTTGTCGACCTGCTCCCGGAACTTCGGCAGCTCGGCGGCGGTGTAGCCGTCGCCCATCACGACCAGGTTGAAGCGGGACGCGGCGGGCCCGGTGACCTGGAGCGGCACCACCTTGGCCTCGGGCGCGGCCTGCACGCCCAGGTCGGTCTTGTCCTCGGCCGACGCGGCGGCGGCGAGTGGCAGGCCGGCGAAGACCGCCGCGGCAACCCCGACCACCGCCGTCAGCCGGCGCGCCCTGAATCCAGTCCTCACAACTGCGGCCCTCCTGCTTGGGCGTCCCCGTGCGGCTCGTCCGGAGCCCGCCGTGAGAAGCCTACGAACGATGGGGGCTTCTTGTCAGCGGTTTGCCGCGCGCCGCCGCCGTACCGCATCTTTACTCGGCGTACGGCATCATGAGGGCTCGGGGATCGTGAGGAGAGGACATCGATGACACAACCGGCACAGTCGCCGCGGCCCGAACCGGACCGCGACCAGCAGGTCGACGACACTGGCGACGGTGACGGCAAGGGCATCTACTGGGTCCTGAAGAACGTCGTGCTCGGTCCTCCGGTCAAGCGGATCTTCCGGCCCAAGATCGAGGGCGCCGAGAACATCCCGGACCTGGGCGCGGCGATCATCGCCAGCAACCACCTGTCGTACGCGGACTGGATCTTCATGCCGCTGGCGGTCCGCCGCCGGATCACGTTCGTGGCGAAGTCCGACTACTTCACCGGCGCCGGGATCAAGGGCCGGTTCCAGCGCGGCTTCTTCAAGGGCACCGGTCAGGTCCCGATCGACCGCTCCGGGGGCTCGGCCTCCGAAGGCGCGATCCGGGCCGGCATGAAGGTGCTGGAGCGCGGCGAGCTGTTCGGCATCTACCCCGAGGGCACCCGGTCGCACGACGGCCGCCTCTACAAGGGCCGCACCGGCGTCGCCCGGCTGGCTCTGGAGGCCAAGGTCCCGGTGATCCCGGTCGGCGTGATCGGCACCGACGTGGTCGCGCCGCCCGGCAAGGTGGTCGCGTCCCTGGCGCCCCCGACGGTCAAGTTCGGCGAACCGCTGGACTTCTCCCGGTACGACGGGATGGAGGGCGACCGGCTGATCCTGCGCGCGGTCACCGACGAGATCATGTACAAGATCATGGAGCTGTCCGGCCAGGAGTACGTCGACATGTACGCCACCAAGGCCAAGACGCTCGAGGGCCGGGCGACCACCGGCGCACCGAAGAAGGTCCGCAAGTCGGACACCTGATCCGCAGACTGAGATGTGCTAGGCGTAGCCTGGGACATCGTGGACGGACCGATCGCTTATCAGGGTGAGCCAGGCGCCAACTCGGCGATGGCGTGCACCGAGATGTTCCCCGAGCGCGAGCAGTTGCCCTGCACCACGTTCGAGGACGCGCTGGAGGCGGTCAGCACCGGGCGTGCCGGGCTGGCGATGATCCCGGTGGACAACTCGATCGCCGGGCGGGTGGCCGACATCCACCACCTGCTGCCGGAGTCCGGGCTGCACATCATCGGCGAGCACTTCCTGCCGATCCACTTCCAGCTGATGGCCGCGCCCGGCGCGACGCTGGACTCGATCACCACCGTGCGCAGCCACGTCCACGCGCTCGGGCAGTGCCGCAAGATCATCCGCGAGCACGGCTGGTCGACGGTCGTCGCCGACGACACCGCGGGCGCCGCTCGTGAGGTCGCCGAGCTCGGTGACCCGACCGTCGCCGCGCTGTCGCCGCGGGCCGCGGCCGGCCTGTACCGGCTGGACGTGCTCGCCTCGGACGTCGAGGACGAGCACCACAACACGACCCGCTTCCTGGTCCTGTCCCGCGAGCCGGAGGTCCCGCCGGTCGGCTCCGGCCCGGTGATCACCAGCTTCATCTACCGGGTCCGCAACGTGTCGGCCGCGCTGTACAAGGCGCTCGGCGGGTTCGCCACCAACGGCGTCAACATGACCAAGCTGGAGAGCTACCAGCTCGGCGGCACGTTCTTCGCCACCCAGTTCTACGCCGACGTCGAGGGCCACCCCGAGGACCCGAACCTCGCCCTCGCCCTGGAGGAGCTCGCCTTCTTCTCGGTCGAGGTCCGCCTGCTCGGCGTCTACCCCGCCCACCCCTTCCGCGCCCAGATCGCAGAACCCGCCGCCAACCGGGCCCTGCGACCTCACCACTAGCAACAACCCCCTCCCCTCCCCCGGCCCGAGTGCATTTGATGGGTTAACCCCTCAAATGCACCGTTGGACCACTGAATTTCGATGGTCCAACGGTGCACCTCGTGGGTTAACCCATCAAATGGGGTCAGCGGGAGTGAGGTGGGGTGGTGAGGGTCTCGTACGTCGTCGTACCGGCCTTGTACTGGCGGGGCTTGTTCTGGACCTCGCCGAGCATCTGCTGCCAGTCGGTCCGGGGCTCCAGGTACTGGTCGACCTTGCCCGGGAGCTTGATCGACGCGGCGATCGGGAAGGTCTCGACGCCGGGTCGACGGCCGACGAGCGCCCAGTCCGACTCCCCCGAACCCTTGTACTGGGCAACGACGTGGGCGAGTTGGCGGTCGGTGAAGATCCGGCGCTGGAGTCCGTCGAAGAACTGGCCGCGGCGTACGTCGACCAGCCCGTAGACGTACGGCGTGTCCGTCAGCGTGCCGTCCGCGGCGAGCTTGCCGACGTACGACGCGACGAAGCTCTGGAACCGGTCACCGGAGGCCGGGCGGCCCATCCGGCCGAGGAAGAGCTTCTCGCCCTCGGGCTGGAAGTTGAACGTCAGCGCCTTGTCGCCCGCCTTGTTCGTCAGCTCGTACCCGAAGAAGACGACGAACGTGCCCGCATCGGCTCTCGGCACGGTGAGCTTGACCGGCTTCGCCTTGCGCAGGTCGACGGTCAGCTTGGCGTCGCGGCTGATCGTGACCTCGGGCTGGATCATCCGGTAGTGCTCACCGTTCGGCCCGAACGCCGTGACGTCGAGGCCGTACTTGCCCTTGGCAACGCGCCCGGGATCGCTGGACTCGAGCGTGTCCAGGTTCGTGAACCCGACGTAGGTCCGATCGGCCGGCGCCGGCTTGCCGTCCGCGCCGAGCACGGTGACGGCGACGTCGTAGCTCTCGACCTCCTTGTCGGCGACCAGCGGGACCGCAACCTGCTGACTCCCGACGGTCGCCGTCAGTTGGCCGGTGTAGAGCCCGTCCGGACCGGTGTGCGTGGTGTCGGACGTGACCTGCACCGACGCAGTCCCACCTGCCGGCACGGTCAGCCGATCGGCGCTCAGCTTCAGCACGCCCGCTGCATCGCCCTTCTTCAGCGAGCCCTTGAGATCCAGAGTGACCGCCGCGCTGCCGAAGTTCTTGAAGCCGACCTCCTTGCTCACCGGCTTGTCGTCCGCATGCGGCCACTGCGCCGTGCCGAACGAAACGCTCGACGTCGTCGCGACCACCGTCTGCTGGACCGCCCGCGCGACATCCACGCGCCCAGAGCCTTGCTGGTACGGCGTGAGCGCGGGATTCGCCTTCGCGGTCGACGTGAGCGCGGCCTTCAGCTCGGCCGCCTTCCAGCCGGCGTGCTGCTGCGCGAGCAGCGCCGCGGCTCCGGCCACGTGCGGGGTCGCCATCGACGTACCGGACATCCGCGCGTACTTGTCGCCGACCGGCTCCTCCGGGTGCGACGCCGAGGACTTCGCGGCGACGATGCCGACACCGGGAGCGGTCACGTCCGGCTTGATCGCGCCGCCGCTGACCGGGCCGGGCGCGGAGAAGTCCGCCAGGTTCTCGTCGCGGTCGACCGCGCCGACGGTCAGCGCCGACGCCGCCGTACCGGGTGACTCGACCTCGCGACCATTGTTGCCTGCAGCAACGACGAAGAGCGTGCCGGTCTCGCGGGACCAGCGGTCGACGGCCTGGTCGAGCGGTCCACCTTCAGCGCTCGAACCGCCGAGGCTGAGGTTGACGACCTTCGCCTTCTGCCCGACGGCCCAGTCGATGCCGGCCATGACGTCGGACTCGGCGCAACCGCCGAAGTCGTCGCAGACCTTGCCGTCGAGCAGCTTGGCGTCCGGCGCGACGCCCTTGTAACCGTCGGCGCCCTTGCCCGCGATCGTCGAGGCGACGTGCGTACCGTGGCCGACCGCGTCGGCGGCCGGGTCAGCGGTGAAGTTCTTGGTCGCGACGACCTGACCGGTCAGGTCCGGGTGGGTCGCGTCGATGCCGCTGTCGAGTACGGCGACGGTGACGCCCTTGCCGGTGTAGCCGGCCTGCCAGGCGGCCGGGGCGCCGATCTGCGGGACGCTGTGGTCGAGCGACGGGCGCAGCTTGCCGTCGAGCCAGACCTTGGTGCTGGTGCTCCGGGTGCTTTGGCGGCCGAGATCCTTGAGGCTGAGTTGTTGAAAGAGGGCCGCCGCGGTTTCCTTCGGCACCGACAGCGCCGTACCGGACTTCAGGGCTTTGGTCGCCTGCCGGGACTGCACGGCGCCGCCGGTGACGATCAGCGGGATGTCGGCGCGCGCGTTGTCGTCGTACCCGTCACGCAGGAGCAGGGCGAGGTCGAACAGCCGGCGATCGAGCTTGCCGGACTCGACGGCGGCGCGGACGTCCGACGGGATGACGGTCCACTCGTCGGCGGTCTTGCGGACCTCGAAGCCGACCTTCTCGCGACCGGTGGTCCGTACGACGGAGAGCTGGTCACCGCCCTTGAGGACGACCTTGTCGCCGGTGATCAAGGTGACGGTCCGGTCCTTCGCGCCGGTCTCGTCGAGCTGCTCGGCGGAGGCCTGGCTGATCGGCACCAGGGTCAGCACCAGAGCCGTGGCCAGCAAGGTGGTCGTCCATCGTCGTTTGCGCACGCGCTGCTCCTTCGTCGTCGGGCTTCACCCCCTACATGTCCGGCTCGGGCGGCGAACGTTTCGCGGCCGGTGGAAATTGCCGCGCGGGCGACGGCGTACGGGCCCTAGGGTCTGGGCATGCAGATCGTCGAGGTGGACGGGCACGACCCGGTCGAGTTCGAGAAGTTCTTCAAGGTCCGCGACGACGTCCGCCGGGCCGAGCAGGAGTTCCCGGTCGGGCTCGGGCAGGAGGAGACGCGCGGCCTGTTCACCGGCAACGATCCCGACGAACGCTCGAACGGGCTCGGCCTGGTCGACGGGGACACGTGGCTCGGCATGGCCTGGCTGGACTGGTGGCTGACCGAGAACACCCACGCGATCGACGTCGAGATCGCGGTCGATCCGCGGTTTCGTCGCCAGGGGGTCGCGACGCGGTTGCTCGACGAGGTCGCGGCGCGGGCGAAGGCCGACGGCCGGACGCTGCTGACCACTTCGGTGATCGCTTCGCCGGACGGGACCAGCTCCGGTACGGCGTTCGCCGAGGCGCGCGGGTTCGTGCAGAAGCACACCGAGCTGCACCAGGTGATCGAGCTGCCGATGGACGACACGGTGGTCGACGCGCTCGATCGCGTCGTGCCGGGGTACGAGCTGGTGCAGTGGGGAGATCGGACGCCGGACGAGTGGCTGGGCGAGTTCGCCGACGCGTACACCGTGATGAGCCGGGACGTGCCGCACGGGGATCGATCGGTGGAGCTCCAGGTGTGGACGCCTGAGCGGTTGATCGCGCGGGAGACGCGACGGGTCGAGCAGGGGCGGTTCACCCACACGACGGTCGCGGTCGATGCCGACGGGCGCTTGGCGGCGTACACGCAGATGGGTGGGAACCGGGCGGTGCCGGAGCGGCTGTACCAGTACGACACGTTCGTCCGGCCGGAGCATCGGGGGCGGGGACTGGGGATCGCGGTGAAGATCCCGAACCTGCGGTCGCTGCAGGCGGAGCTGGATCACCCGGCGGTGCTGCACACCTGGAACGCGCCGGAGAACGCACCGATGATCGCGGTCAACGCCAAGCTCGGCTTCCGCGCCAGCGACCACCGGGTCGCCCTGGAGTTGGAGCTCTAGCCCCGCCCACTTCTCCCCGTCACTCCAAGTCTTCCTCCCTCCAACCTCTCCCTGTCCTGCCACCGGCTCAGCTGAAGGTCCACGCCGGGTAGTCGCGTTCCAGCACGGCGCGGTGGCCGGACCAGTTCGTGTGGTCCCGGCGTTCCGGATCGAGGGTCGACGGATGACCGCCGACCAGCCGATAGCCCCAGGTGAAGGCAGCGATCGGAACGACCTCACGCGTGCGGATCACATCGGGGACGACGGTCAGGAACGTGGTCGCGGTCCAGACACCGTCCGGGTGGTCCGGGTTGGCGGGAGCGTCGAAGAACGTCGGCAGATGCCCGTACGACGAGAACGGCGCGGCGCCGGCGAAGTACGGCAGGACGTCGACCGTGGTGTAGCCGTCGAAGCTGCGGGCGACCACCTGGATCCAGCCCATGACCGCGTTCAGGCCCTGGCCGTGGTAGCGCAAGGTCGCCGTACAGATCGGGAAGCCGCGGAACGTCTCGGCGTCGAGGTCGGGCACGATCAGCTGGTGGCCCGACGCCCACGGGTCGTCGTTGGCGAGCACGCGGACGTTGGCCAGGCCGCGTTCGCCGCGGGTCTCGAACGGGACGGACAGTTCTCGGCGCATCGAGCCTCCCCCTTGAGGTTTCAAGCAATTCTCCAACGTTTGCTGGGTTTTCGGTGAATCTGGTTGCCAGGGGCTGAGGTCTTGCACTGTACGGACGTACCGTCGCATGGTGAGAACGAGCAGTCGCTTGGGGGCAGCCTGTTCGTGGGGGAAGACGGGAAGAGTCCGTCTTCAGCTGAAACGTGGGTCTGGGGGATCTGGGAAGCGTCTCGGTCCGGGACCGTTCGGTGCGTACTCGGGGTGCGTCGCCGCGGGTTCCGTCCTGCTCGTCGCCCCTGTGCACCTAGGGGGAGCAATGCCGAGAAAGGCCAACGGGAGAGCGGACAAGATCCACGGTACGGATCCCGACGGGATGCCGGGCATGCCCGGCGAACCACAGTCGAACGGAACCACCGAGGCGCCGCGGATCAGCATGCCCGGCGCGAGTGGATCGGGTGGGATGGGCGCGCCCGCCACGCCCAGCGCCTCCGGCGCGGGCGGGATGCCGGGCGGATCGGGCGGCAGCGGCTCCGGCATGCCTGGGGCCTCCGGCCCGGGTAGTGCGGGAGCGCCTGGCGGAGGCGGGATGCCGGGTGGGATGTCCGGTGGACCGTCCGGAGCGGGCGGAGACACCAACGGCTCCGGGGGTGACGTCGAGCGGCCGGCCAGGCGCAACTGTGGGGTGATGGACGTCCACCGGCGGCTGCTGTCCAGCGACCCGGCGTACGCCGCCGCACGGTCGGCTCTGGAGAACGCGACGACGCAGTACGTGGCCCGCCAGCACCGTTTTGCCGGCGTCGCGAAGATCCCGGTCGTCGTCCACGTCGTGTGGAACACGGCCGTGCAGAACGTCTCGCAGGCGCAGATCGACAGCCAGATCGACGTACTGAACCGCGACTTCCGCGCCGCCAATACCGATCTCGCGGTCGTCCCGGCGCCGTTCACCGGGCTGGTCGCCGACTCGCGGATCGAGTTCTTCCTCGCCACCGAGGACCCGGACGGCAACGCGACCACCGGCGTCACCCGGACCCAGACGAGCAAGACCTCGTTCACGCACGACGACCAGATCAAGTCCTCCGCGACCGGCGGCGTCGACCCGTGGCCGACCGACCGCTACCTGAACGTCTGGGTCGCGCAGCTCGGCGGCGGCCTGCTCGGCTACGCCCAGTTCCCGGGCGGACCGGCCGAGACCGACGGCGTCGTCATCCTGCACAGCGGGTTCGGCACCACCGGTACGGCGGCCGCGCCGTTCGACCTGGGCCGGACCACCACGCACGAGATCGGCCACTACCTGAACCTGTTCCACATCTGGGGCGACGACGGCTCGGGCTGCTCCGGCAGCGACGAGGTCGCCGACACCCCGAACCAGGGAGGCCCGAACTTCGGCGTACCGGCGTTCCCGAAGCTGTCCTGCAGCAACGGGCCGAACGGCGACCTGTGGGTGAACTACATGGACTACACCGACGACCGCGGCATGGTGATGTTCACCAACGACCAGGCCTCCCGGATGGAGGCCTGTCTCGACACCGTCCGGACCGACCTCTTCTCGACGTCGGAGGAGTCCGGTGTACCGGTCCCGGCCGGACCGGTCGTGTCGTGGAGCAGCGACCGGCTGGACGCGTTCGTGCTCGGCACGGACCGCGCGATGTACCACAAGTGGTGGGACGGATCGGCCTGGGGACCGTCGGTCGGCGGGTACGAGTACATGGGTGGTGTCTGCATGAGTGCTCCGGAAGTGGCGTCCTGGGGACCGGACCGGCTGGACGCGTTCGTCCTCGGAACGGACCACGGCGTCTACCACAAGGCGTGGGACGGCTCGAACTGGCAGCCGTCGGCCACGGGCTACGAGGCGCTCGGTGGGATCTGCATGAGCCCGCCGCGAGTCGCGACCTGGGGACCGGACCGGCTCGACCTGTTCGTGCTCGGCACGGACCGCGCGATCTACCACAAGTGGTGGGACGGCTCGGCGTGGAACGGCTACGAGTACCTCGGCGGCGTCTGCATGAGCCCGCCGCAGGTGGTCTCGTGGGGTTCTGACCGGCTCGACCTCTTCGTGCTCGGCACCGACAACGCGGTCTGGCACAAGTGGTGGGACGGCTCGGCCTGGTCGGGCTTCGAGTCCCTCGGCGGCATCTGCACCAGCCCGCCGACCGTGGTCTCGTCGGGCCCGGACCGGCTCGACCTGTTCGTGCTCGGCACCGACTCGGCGCTCTACCACCAGTCCTGGAACGGTACGGCGTGGTCGGGCTGGGCGTCGCTGGGCGGGATCTGCGCGAGCGCCCCGACGGCGGTCTCGTGGGGTCCGGACCGGCTGGATGTGTTCGTGCTCGGGACCGACTCGGCGTTGTACCACCAGTGGTACGACGGTACGACGTGGTCGGGCTTCGAGTACCTCGGCGGGATCTGCGTCGACGAGCCGCGGGTCACGGCGTGGGACAGCGACCGGCTGGACGTGTTCGTGGTCGGGACCGACGGCGGGCTCTATCACAAGTGGTGGGACGGAACCGCCTGGGGACCGTCGGCCACCGGGTACGAGGCACTCGGCGGGATCATCAGCGACTTCAAGGTCACGCTGCCGGCGCCGTCACCGGGCGCCGCACCGGCGATGATGCCCAAGGCAACCATCGGAGAGGTGGTGCCGACCTGAGTCCCGAGCTCGTGGTCGGGCGGTGGACGCACTCCTACGAGGAGGACCACGACGGGATCACCGTCTACCGCCGCGACGACTTCGCCTTCCCGCCGGCCCGAGGCCGGCGGGGGGTGGAGTTCCGCCCCGACGGCACTTTCGTCGAACGCCTGATCGGCCGCGGCGACGCCCCCGAGGAACACCTCGGCCAGTGGGAACCGTCCGGCGTCATAGCCCGCGGCGCCACCGGCTCGGCCCTGGTCGTCACCGTAACCGCCGACCGCCTCGAACTCGCTTGGCAGTAAGCCGGACGGGCTCCGCCGGCGCCGGAGGCGCCAGGCGTTCGGGGCGGCCAACCCTCCCCCTCCCCCCATCCACCCCGCCCGGTTCACGTCGGGCGGGATCGACTCGGCAGGAGAACCATGACGACCTCACCCGTGCGTTATCTCGTCGTACCGGCGGTGGAAGCTGCGGATGCTCAGCGGGCGGCTCAGTTCGGTGATCGGACGATCTTGTGGTGTGCCGCCGCGCAGCGGCTCGGGCGGGCTTCGCGGACCGTGCCGGGGCTGCTGCTCGTCACGCAGGTCGGGCGGTCGTTCCAGGACGACTACCCGGACGTGGTTCCCCTGCTCGACCACGGCCGTCAGTTGGTGATCTCCGCTGCCGACAAGCCTCGGCGGCGGAGCAACCACCACTGGCGAGTCGAACCGTTGCGTCCCGGGGTCGTCGTTGACGTCCCTCCCCTCGGGGCGCAACGGGTTGAGCGGACCACGGCCGACCTGCTCGCCGACCTCTCCCCCGCGGCGTACCAGGCCGACCTCACCTGGCTCGCGAACCTGCCGACCCGGCACTCGCTCAGCGCCACGTTCACCCAGGCGGTCGACTTCGCCGCCGCCAAGATGGTTGCCCACGGCTACACAACGACGCGGATGCCGATCACCGTTGGTGCCGGCCACTCGGAGAACCTCATCGGCGACCGACAAGGCGCCGGCTCAGGCCCACGCGGGCTCGTGCTGATCACCGCACACCTCGACTCGATCAACCACGCCGGCGGCCCGGCGTCCTCCGCACCCGGTGCCGACGACAACGGCAGCGGTTCAGCCGGCGTACTGGAGCTCGGGCGAGTACTAGCGAAGCGGACCTGGCAACACGACGTACGGCTGATCCTGTTCGGCGGCGAGGAGCAGGGCCTGCACGGCAGCAAGCAGTACGTCGCCACGCTGCCGCCTGCCGAGCGGGCGCGGGTCCGGGCGGTGCTCAACATGGACATGATCGCGTCGAAGAACACCTCCACGCCGACCGTCCTGCTCGAAGGCGCAGCCGTCTCGTCAACGCAGATGAGCGATCTGACCGCGGCCGCGGCGACGTACACGAGCCTGAAGGTGGAAACCTCGTTCAACCCGTTCGCCAGCGACCACGTCCCGTTCATCAACGGAGGGATGCCGGCGCTGCTGACGATCGAGGGCGCGGACAGCGCCAACGGCAACATCCACTCGGCCAACGACACGTTGAGCACGCTGAACTGGCCGCTCGCCGAGGAGATCCTGCGGATGAACGCCGCGGCGCTCGCGGGTTGGCTGGTCGAGATCGAGGCGATCGCCGTGCGGCCGAGACCAGCTGGTTCGGTGGTCTCCCGCGGGCCCGGTCTGCTCGACGTGTTCGTCGTGGGGACCGATCGTGCGATGCATCACAAGGCATGGGACGGCACCAGCTGGCGCGAGTACGAGTCCCTAGGCGGTGTCATAAGCTAATCGGGGTGACGGACCTTAGCTGGAACGGATGCCTCAACACCCGCGACCTGGCCGGCCTACCCACCCGGTACGGCGGTACGACGCGCGCCGGGCTGGTCCGGACCGACTCCCTGCACCAGCTCGACGACGAGGGCTGGGCCGCGTTCCACGCGGTGAAAGCGGGTCTCGTGCTCGACCTGCGCTCGGACTGGGAGATGATCGAGCCGCACCCGCTCGACGGCGACCCGTCGTACCAGCGGATCCCGTGGATCGACCCGGTCGCGGACAAGCGCCGGGTCGCCGAGGACGAGCCGCTGATGGCCGACATCTACCGCGGCAGCCTCGATCGGAACACCGGCCAGATCCTCCAGGCGTACCGCGCGATCGCCGCGGTACCGCTGGACACGGCCGTGGTGGTGCACTGCAAGTCGGGCAAGGACCGCACCGGGCTGCTCGTCGCGTTGCTGCAGGAGCTGGCCGGCGTGCCGCGGGAGACGATCGCTGAGGACTTCGCTGTCAGCGAGGCGAACCTGGGGATCCTGGAGCGGGTTGCTTCTTTGCCCGATGGAGAGCGCGAGACGGCAGGCGTCTTGTGGAGGTCCCTGCCGGAGACGATCCTCGCGGCGCTCGACCACGTGGATCAGCGGTACGGCGGCGTACGGGCTTATCTCGCGTCGTGCGGGCTGACTCCGCGCGAGATCCACCGGCTCGGGCTGCGGCTGCTCGGCGGTGTCGAGGTCGAGGCCGTGGTGTTCGACTTCGACGGGCTGCTGATGGACACCGAGACGACGATGGTCGAGAGCTGGGTCGCCGAGTGGGCGCACCACGGGTTGGAGCTCGACCTCGCGGACGACTTCTGGCCGGGGCACGGTGGGGACACCAGCACGGTCCGGTACGCGCGGCTGGCCGCGCTCGTCCCCGACTTCGATCGCGACGCGAGCCATGCCCGGCGGACGGCGCATCGCGATCGGATGCACGCGGAGATGGACTTCCGGCCGGGGATCCGCGACTGGTTGCTGGAGGCCAGTGAGTTGGGGCTTCGCGTCGCGATTGCGAGCAGCTCGCCCCGGGCGTGGGTGGTCGGGCATCTGGAACGCGTCGGTGCGCTGGAGCTGTTCGACGTCGTGACGACTGGTGACGAGGTCGAGGAGCACAAGCCGGATCCGGCGGTCTACAACCTCGCGCTGTCGCGGCTTGGCCTGCCGGGGCAGGCGGCGTTGGCTGTCGAGGACACGCCGCACGGCATCGTCGCCGCGGCGGCTGCGGGGATGCAGACCGTGGGGATTCCCAACCCGTACGTCGATCCGACGACCATGGACGGCCTCGTCCTGGCCAGCGCCGCCGGGCAGTCGCTCAGCGAAACGCTGTACGCCGTCGGCTCAGCCGGCTGACGGCGTACAGGCGCTCACGGCGGCGACCCGGCCAAGCTTTCAAGTACCGACCATCGATCGAGGGTTGGTACTTGAAAGGCGTAGGGGGACGTGAAGGTCCGTTCAGACGACTGACAGCGGGAGGAGCTTCTTGCCCGTGGGGCCGATCTGGATCTCGGTGCCCATCTGCGGGCAGACGCCGCAGTCGAAGCACGGGGTCCAGCGGCAGTCCTCGACCTCGATCGCGCCGTCCTCCTCGAGGGCGTCCTGCCAGTCCTCCCAGAGCCAGTCGCGGTCCAGACCGGAGTCCAGGTGGTCCCAGGGCAGCACCTCGGCGTACTCGCGCTCGCGGGTGGTGAACCAGGCCAGGTCGACCGGCTCGTCGGCCAGCGCCTTGTCGGCGCAGTCCAGCCAGCGCTCGTACGAGAAGTGCTCGCTCCAGCCGTCGAAGCGGCCGCCGTCGCGCCAGACCGCCTCGATGATGCGGCCGACGCGGCGGTCGCCGCGGGACAGCAGGCCTTCGATGATGCCGGGCTTGCCGTCGTGGTACCGGAAGCCGATCGCCTTCGCGTACTTGCGGTCGGACCGGATCGCGGCACCGAGCTTCGCCAGCCGCGCGTCGGTCTCCTCGACGCCGAGCTGCGACGCCCACTGGAACGGGGTGTGCGGCTTCGGCACGAACCCGCCGATCGAGACGGTGCAGCGGATGTCGTTGCGCCCGGAGACCTCGCGGCCGGTCGCGATCACGCGCTTGGCCAGGTCCGCGATCGCCAGGACGTCCTCGTCGGTCTCGGTCGGCAGACCGCACATGAAGTACAGCTTCACCTGCCGCCAGCCGTGGCTGTACGCCGCGGCAACCGTGCGGATCAGGTCCTCCTCGCTGACCATCTTGTTGATGACCTTGCGCATCCGGTCCGAGCCGCCCTCGGGGGCGAACGTCAGACCGCTGCGCCGGCCGTTGCGGGAGAACTCGTTGGCCAGCGTGATGTTGAACGCGTCGACCCTTGTCGAAGGCAACGACAACGAGACGTTGCTGCCCTCGTACTGGTCGCCCAGTCCCTTGGCCACCTCGGCGATCTCACTGTGGTCGGCCGAGCTCAGGCTGAGCAGCCCGACCTCCTCGAACCCGGACTGCTTCAGTCCGTTCTCGACCATGGCGCCGATCGTGGTGATGCTGCGCTCGCGGACCGGGCGGGTGATCATGCCGGCCTGGCAGAACCGGCAGCCGCGCGTGCAGCCGCGGAAGATCTCGACGGAGTAGCGCTCGTGCACGGTCTCGGCCAGCGGGACCAGCGGCTTCTTCGGGTACGGCCAGGCGTCGAGGTCCATCACGGTGTGCTTCGCCGTACGCCACGGAACGCCTGGCTTGTTCGGCGCGACGCGCTGGATCCGGCCGTCGGCCAGGTACTCGACGGTGAAGAACTTGGGGATGTAGACGCCGCCGGACTTCGCCAGCCGCAGCAGCACCTCGTCGCGGCCGCCGGGCTTGCCCTCGTCCTTCCACTCCCGGATCACCTCGGAGATCGCGAGCACGATCTCCTCGCCGTCACCGAGCACCGCCGCGTCGATGAAGTCCGCGATCGGTTCGGGGTTGAACGCGGCGTGGCCGCCGGCCAGCACGATCGGGTCGTCCTCGGTCCGGTCCACGGCGTACAGCGGGATCCCGGCCAGGTCGAGCGCGGTCAGCATGTTCGTGTACCCGAGCTCGGTCGAGAACGACAGCCCGAACACGTCGAACGCCTTCACCGGCCGGTGGCTGTCGAGCGTGAACTGCGGGATCTGGTGCTCCCGCATCACGGCCTCCATGTCCGGCCAGACCGAGTAGGTCCGCTCCGCCAGGATGTGCTCGCGCTCGTTCAGCACCTCGTACAGGATCTGCACGCCTTGGTTGGGCAGCGCGACCTCGTAGGCGTCGGGGTACATCAGCGCCCAGCGCACAGTCACGGCGTCCCAGTCCTTGCTGACCGAGTTCAGCTCACCACCGACGTACTGGATCGGCTTCTGCACACCCGGCAACACCGGCTCCAGGCGGGGGAACAACGACTCGACAGTCATCAGGACACTTCCGTACGAGGACAGGGCGCCTACCAGCCTAACGCCGCGTGCTCCCTGGACCCGCATCCACCGGCTCCGGCCCGCTCGGCCCGGAGGCAGCGGATCAACTGAGGTGGGTGAGGAGGAGGGGGTTGATGCGGTCGGCGTCGGTGTAGGTGACCAGGTGGGCGGCGTTGTCGAGGATTTCCAGGTGGGCGCCGGGGATGGTCTGGGCGAGGGGGATGACGGTTTCCGGTGGGATGGAGGTGTCCTGCTCAGCGGTGATGATCAGGACCGGGGCGGTGATGTCGGCGAGGCCCGGGGTGAGGTCGAGGGTGCTGAGGGCTTCGCAGCAGGCGGCGTAGCCCTCGTCCGGCGTACTGAGGAGCTGCTGGCGGACGACCTCGACCTCCTCGGCGTGCGCTTCGGCGTACGGCGGGAGGAACCAGCGGCCGAGGGTCGCCTCGGTGATCGCCTGGGTGCCCTCCTTGCGGACCTGCGCGGCGCGGTCGGTCCAGGTCTGGGCGTTCGCGGCAGGGTTGACCGGCGGGCAGAGCAGGGCGAAGCGGTGGAAACGGTCGGGCGCGTTCTGCGCGAGCCAGAGGCCGACGGCGCCGCCGAGCGAGATACCGACGTACGACGCCTGCTCGGCGCCGATCGTGTCGAGCAGCTCGAGGACGTCGCTGCCGAGGTCCTCGATCGTGTACGGGCCGGGCGGCGCCTCCGACGCGCCGTGGCCGCGGTGGTCGAACGCGACCACCCGGAAACTCTTGGACAGGGCGTCGAGCTGAGGCGCCCACATCGCGTGGTTGGTGCCGAGCGACGAGGCCAGCAGTACTACGGGCGCGTCGTCGGGGCCGGTCGTCTGGTGGTTGAGCCGCATGCTCGTCACCTTAGGGCCGGTGCTAGCTTTCGCGACATGTCGAAGGGTGTTCCAGGGTTGGATGGCGTCGTCGAGCTCGCCACAGTGGTCCGCAGCGGTTTCGTCGAGAGCCGGCACTTCGGGATGGCTGTCGCGGTCTCGCCGTCGGGTTCGCCGATCTTCGCCGCGGGCGATGTCGATGCGGTGATCCTGCCCCGCTCGACGGCCAAGCCGCTGCAGGCGGTCGGCACGCTGGTCGCGGGCGCCGTACTGGACGGTCCTGGGACGGCCATCGCCGCAGGCAGCCACACCGGCGAAGACCGGCACGTCGCACTCGTCGACAAGATGCTCGCTGCCGCTGGCCTCGACCGATCTGCCCTCCAGTGCCCACCCGACCACCCCGAGGACGAGCCCACCCGCTTCCGCTTGATTGCCGAAGGCATCGACCCCGAGCCCGTCCGGATGAACTGCTCCGGCAAGCACGCCGCCATGCTGATGGCGGCAGACGAGCCGAAGAAGTACCTCGATCCTTCCTCCCCCGTGCAGCAGACCATCCAGGCCGAGATCGAACGGTTGACCGGAGCAACCACCGGCATCGTCACCGTCGACGGCTGCGGCGCTCCCCTGCTCGGCATGCCGTTGTCCGGCCTCGCCCGTTCCTTCAGCCTGCTCGCGACCGCCGCTCCGGGGACCGCGGAGCACCAGGTCGCCAAGGCGATGCGCGAGTACCCCGAGTACGTCGGCGGGCATGGGCATCTCAACTCCGACACGATGCAGCTGCTGCCCGGCGTACTGGCCAAGGGCGGCGCGGAAGGCGTCATCGCCATGGCCACCCCGGACGGCCACGCCGTCGCGGTCAAGGTCATCGACGGCAACCCGCGCGCCACCACCGCGCTGGCGCTGACCCTGCTGGAGAAGTGCGGCGCCGATGTTAGTGCTGCTGCAGCCCTCCGCCACGTTCCCGTCCTTGGCGGTGGAGTGCCCGTCGGAGAGATCGTCCCCTCGATCTAGCGGTAGAGCCCCAGCGCGCCGGTCAGCGAGTCGACTGCCGCGCGCTGGCCGTACAGACCGAGGCCGTAGTACTCCAGATCCTCCGCCTTCGTCCCACCGATCGTCGCGGTGTACTGCTCGTACGTCCGCGACCGCTGCGCGACCTGGTTCATGTCGTGCACGGTGACGCCGTCCCGCCCGGCCGCCTGGTCGCGGAGCTCGCGCAACTGCTCGCCCGTCGCCCGCAGCACCGGGATCGGGTACGCGCACATCCCCTCGTGCACGGCTCCCGACGCGTCGTCGACCGGCGCCCCGACGACATCCTCGTGGTGGTGCCCGAGCGCGACTCCGAGCAACGCTGCCGTGTTCAGCGCGACGCCGACCGGCGCCTCGGCGGCGATCACCACGACCATTTTGTTCGCCAGCATCGGGCGAGCTCCTTCCACGTGCTCAACAGATCCGCCTGCACGCTAGCCATCCGTACGCCGTACGCGCTGGCCAACCGAACGAAATTCGGCTCTTCGGGCAAACTGGTCGGCATGGACGAACTTGATACGGCGCTGCTGCGGATCCTGCAGAACGACGCACGCCGGACCAACCGCGACATGGCCGCCGAGCTCGGCATCGCGCCGTCGACCTGCCTCGAGCGGATCCGCGGCCTGCGCGACCGCGGGGTGATCAGCGGCTACCACGCGGCGGTCGACCTGCACGCGATCGACCGGTCGACCCAGGCGATCATCTCGATCAAGCTCCGCCCGCAGGCGATGGCCGTCGCGACCGCGTTCCAGGACTACGTGCAGAGCCTGCCGCAGACGCTGGAGCTGTTCATGGTCTCGGGCGCCTCGGACTTCCTCGCCCACGTCGCGGTGAAGGACACCCAGGCGCTCCGCGACCTCGTCCTGCAACTGGCCAAGCGCCAGGAGATCGGCGACATCCGCAGCTCGGTCGTCTTCGAGCACCACCGCCGGACGACGGTGATGCCCCTCCCCCAACGCTGAGGAGAGGCACCACCGCTCACGCCACCGGTCGAACCGGGACCGCCGCCGCCCCGGCAGAGCCCCGGCCCGCCGAGCTCCGGCGGCGGACGGTACGCCAGAGGGGACCGACGTACCTGTGTGTACGCCGGGAAGGGGGTTCGGCGTACACCTGGTTAGACAGGAAGGTGCCTGCGGACGTGACAGGTCTGGGAAGAAGTGGTCGCCGTCACGTGATCGGGCGGCGGCGCCGACGTCGTACGGCGTGAGCGACGTACCGGCCGCGGAGCTGACCCGCTCAGTCGAGGACGGCGACGGCTTCGATCTCGACCAGCAGGTCCGGTGCGGCCAGGGCGGCGACGCCGATGCCGGTGAACGGCGGGACCGGGTCGACCCCGAGCCGCGCGAAAGCCCGGCCGGCGCCTTCGAGGAACGCCGGCATCTTGTCCGGCGTCCAGTCGACCAGGTAGGCGGTCAGCTTCGCGACGTTGTCGAAGGTGGCGCCGGCGGCTGCGAGGGCTTTGGCGAGGTTCAGGTAGACCTGCTCGACCTGGGCGGCCAGGTCACCTTGGCCGACCGTGGCGCCGTCAGCGCCCCACGCGACCTGGCCGGCGACGAACACCAGCTTCGAGCCGGTCGCGACCGACACCTGCCGGTACAGGTCGATCTGCGGCAGTTCGGCAGGGTTGATCAGGGTGACGGTCATCGGTCGCGCCTCTCGTGGTCTCTTGTGGTTACTGAGAAACCGTAGGAGAGTATGGACGGCCAGGGAAGAACGCACTTTTGAGTGACCGGGGAACCAGATGGTGACCAAGCAGTACAGCGGCTCGCCCGAGGACGCGGATCTCACCCGCGCGGACTCGCTGGCGCGGGAGATCTTCTCCGACATCGCGAACAAGTGGGCGTTCCTGATCATCGAGCTGCTCGCCGACCGCACGCTGCGCTTCAGCGAGCTGCGCAACGAGATCGAGGGCATCAGCCACAAAATGCTCACCCAGAACCTGCGCATGCTCGAGCGCTACGGCCTGGTCGAGCGGACCGTGTACCCGACCGTTCCACCCCGCGTCGAGTACACCCTGACGCCAGCCGGCCAGGCGCTGCACGAGATCGTCAGCGGAATGTGCGACTGGACGCACCGCTACCTCGCCCACATCGAGTCCTCCCGGCGGACCTTCGACGCCTGAAACAGACGGCCGGTGTGACAGTTCGTGCAAGGTCGGGGCGACGGCAGCAAATGTCCTGGCCCGGTCGCATCCGGCCTGAGAGGCTCGTCGCCATGGCTTCGAACTTGGATTGCCTCGGACTCGGCGTGGACTCCCCAGAAGCGTTCGCCGACCTGGTCGAACGAATCGGCCCGCACGCTGTTGTGGTCGGGGCGGGGCCCGACGACGTCGAACTCCTCCGCTGGCAAGACCCGTCCGGCGCGCGCCTACTCCTGACCCGCGGCAAACGCGGCATCACCCGAGTCACTCCCTCGTACGCCGGGGAGCGCGTGGTCCAGCTCAGCGACATCCACCGCGAGAGCGACGAGGCCGCAGTCGCCGACGTACTGGAGAACGGCGACACAGTCACCCGCCTGGCCATCGAACTAGAGGAACTCCCCCTCCTCGGCGACGCCAAGCACGCCGGCGCCGCCAACATCGTCGCCCTGGCCCCCGATGCCCAGTTCTTCCCCAACCCCGAAGCCTTCGCCACCTCGGACGCCAGCCGCCTCTCCACCGACGACGTACAACCCCTGGCCCTCCTCAACGGCACCGTCCGCTACGCCGAACGCCGCACCACGATGCTCACCGGCCAAGACTTCGTAGTAGCCCGACTCCAAACCGCCGGCTTCCAAGCCGACCTCTGCCTCCCTGCCACCACCCCCGTCCCCCTCCCCGGCACCGTCGTCACCACAACCGCCTTCCTCACCGGCTCACTGGACATCACCTTCGCCCAACCCCGCCGCAAGTGGTTCAGCCGCCACTGACCACCGGCCAACAGGACGCAGTCGCCCCGGCACTGATCGCCTTCCGTACGGCTGAGGTCTGGGCTTGAAGCTCACGAACCGTCACCATCGAAGTGCATTCCGTGCCCGTCCTGCATCCCTCTGACGCCGAGTCACTGGACTGATCTCAGGTCCATCCCGAAAGTTTCTCGTTCCGCCTTTGCACGCTGTGCGCTCTCCGGCCCTCTACCAGGTGCCTGGGGAGCCGCTACAAGTGCAAAGGAGCCTGACGAGTGGCGCAGCCGAAAGCCGATCCCGCGACCTCCGTCGACGACCCCAGCCCTGGGACGCCCAGCGTCGGCAACGAACACCGGCAGGACTTCGACGACTTCTTCGTCGACTACTTCAAGCGGAGCGTGCGCGCGGTCATGCTGGCCGGCGCACGCTACGAGGAAGCCTGCGACGCCGTTCAGGACGCGATGGTCCTGGCGGCTCACAACTACGAGAGGTTGAGGACGCCGGCTCCCTGGGTGCGCCGGGTCGCCATCCGGATCTACACCCGCAAGCGCCTCCGCGCCGGGAAGATCTCCCAGCGGGAGGAGCAGGCATCCCGGCAACGGACCGTTCAGCCGCCCGACGCCGGCGAGCTGACCGAGGCGGTCCGTGGCTGTCTGCAGCGGCTCCCCAGGGTCCAGCGCACGATCATGGCGCTCAGCATCGACGGTCATTCGAACGCCGAGATCGCCGAGATCCTGAGCAAGCCGGCGGCGACAGTACGCAGCAATCTCCGAACAGCGCGGCAGGCAATGGCTGCCGGTCTCGAGAAAGGTGGTTGGAATGTCTAAGGAGAGCAAGTTCGTCGGCGCTGGTGCCGACCGGTCGGACGAGCGTGAGGCTCCCGGCTCCGCGGACCCGATCCAGCCGAACGACGTCGAACTGACCGCCGCGCAGAGCGCGATGGTCACCGCATCGATCGACAGCTTCCGGGCCTCGGTCGACCGCGAGCTGGAGGGCAAGCTGGAGGACGACGAGGTGAGGGTTCGGCTCAAGCAGGTGCACCGACGGATCGACCGGTGGTCGGCAGACTCTGCCGACGGCGGTTCGATCAACGAGCTCGCCGCCAACGGGTACGGCCTGATCCGGCTGTGGCTGCTGCTCGTCGTCGCCGTCGACGCCACCGGGCTCGGGCTGACGGTCCAGGACGTGGACGAGGTCGCGCAGGAGACCGTCGCGAGCGCGGTGAACCGGGTCTGTGACGAGCCGGCGGTCCACGACGACTGGACCACCGCCTTCCTGCTGCAGTGTGTCGCGTCCCTTCCGCACGCCTACCGAAGCTGGAGGCTGCGAGCGGGAACTCTGGAGAGCGACGAGCTCGTGGACCTGTTGTCGGACGACATCGGGACCACCCTGGTCGAACGTCTCCGGTACGCCGTGACGTCGCCACAGGCGGCCGGCGTGCTGCACGGTGAGGTCGCCGCCGAGGATGTCGACGAGGTGCTGACGCTGACCCGACGGGTGCTCACGTTGGCTGCCGGCCCCCGGGAAGCGGACCAGAGGTGAACGGCCTGGACGACCGGCGCTGGCCGGTGCCGGTCGCCAAGGCTTCCGCCGAGGTCCTCGAACAGATCCACCGGCGCGCCGAACGTCTCGATCTCGGGCTCTTCGGGATCGGGATCGAGATCCTCCCGCACGAACTGATCGGTGTCATCGTCGATCAGGAGGGGACGAAGATCGCCGCCGCCCGCAAGGACCTGCTCGGCATGGAACCCGAGGACGTCGTCGCCGGGATCGCGAGTCTGGCCAAGGACATGGTGTCCGGAGCCCTGGACTTCGATCTGCTCAACCCGAGACTGTGTCTCGGGGTCGAGCTCGGCGGTCCGGTGGACTCGGAGCTCGGTGTCGTTCGCTACTACGTCAACAGTCCGCACGACCACGGCGAACGCAAACCGCCGTACGAGTGGGACGAGGTTCCGCTGGCGGACCTGATCCAGCAGGCCACCGGCTGCATCACCGTGCTCGAGAACGACGCCCACGCCCATGCCGTGTACGAGCAGAAGCTCGGCGTGGGGCAGACCTCGGCCTCGTTCGCCCTGATGCTGATCCGGCACGGGATCGGGGCGGGCGTGGTGGTGAACAACGAGCTGCTGCCGATCCCCGCCGAGATCGGTCACCTGACTGTCGGTCCCGACGGACGCCAGTGCGACTGCGGCCGGGGATCACACGTCGAGAGCAGAGCCGGCCGACGGGCCATCCCGGCGGTGGTCGCGGAGAAGCTGGGGCGGGACAAAGCTCCGTCGTTCGAGTGGGCCGTCGGCTTGGCGAACCAGAACGTCCCCGAGGCGCTGGAGGCGTTCTCCGAGGCGGGCGGCGCGGTGGCCCGCGCGATGGCCTCGGTGCTCACGATCTTCGGCTCGACCCACGTCGTGATCTACGGGCCCGAGTCGATGGTGATCGAGGAGTCCGGTCCGGCCGCGCTCGCGTTCATGAAAGAAGTCCGCACCTTTCCCGACTACACCTTCGACCATCTTCGGGGATGCGCGATCACCACCGCGCCCATCGAGTTCGATCGTGGCGCCGTCGGCGTCGCGTTGGCCGCCCTTCATCGGCACTTCTCCGTGCCGCTCGAACCGACGTTGGAGCCTGTCCCGTGATCGATCCACACAAGATTCCCTCAGCGCCCCCGAAGGCCATCGGCCTCGATGTCGGCGGAACCAAGATCGCCGGCGGAGTGATCGATGCCGACGGCAACGTCCTGGAACGTTTGGGTCCGGTGGCCAGCCTCGCGAACGAGCGCGACGGCACCGCTTCGGCTCTGGTCGCGGCGGTGGCGGACCTGCGTTCCCGGCATCCCGACGTCGCGGCCGTCGGTGTCGGAGCGGCCGGCATGATCGACTGGCCGTCGGGCCACATCCGCTGGGCTCCGAACAACGCGTACCGGGATCTCCCGCTCCGCGACCTGCTCACGGCTGCGACCGGCCTGCCCACCACCATCGACAACGACGCCAACACCGCGGCCTGGGCCGAGGCCCGGCTCGGCGGCAACGCGTCGTACATGGCCTTCCTCACGGTCGGGACAGGGATCGGCGGTGGATTCGTTCTCGACGGGCGGCTGTATCGCGGCAAGACCGGGATCGGCGCCGAGGTAGGCCATCTGGTGGTCGATCCAGCGGGCGACCACCGGTGCGGCTGCGGCAACATCGGCTGCCTGGAAGCACTGGCTTCCGGTACGGCGCTCGGACGCTACGGCAGGCAGGCCGCCGAAGACTCACCGAGCGGACTACTCGCCACACTCGCGGGTGGTCCTCAGCAGGTGACCGGCGAAACGGTGCTGGCCGCCGCGCGGCAAGGTGATCCCACCGCGTTGGGTCTCTTCCAGCGAATCGGTGGATGGCTGGGAGTCGGCATCGCGTCGCTGGTCAATCTGTACGACTTCGAGCTGATCGTCGTCGGTGGCGGTGTCGCCGAGGCGGGTGACCTTCTGCTGGACCCGGCCAGGGCGAGTTTCGCCCGTCACCTGTTCGCGTCGGAGCACCGTTCGGTTCCGGAGATCGTCGCGTCTCGGCAGGGGAACGACGCGGGCTGGATCGGCGCCGGCCTGCTGGCGCTCGACGAGACCGTCTCGGCCCTTCCGCCGGGTGCGGGTGATCCACGACGAGCTGCGCTCGCCGGGTAGATCAACGGCAGCCGCCCCGCGGCCCCTACTTTCAGCGGCCGCGGGGCGGCTGTTCGAGCGTGATCGTCCGGGCCGGGCGCCCCTACCGTTGTGCGGTTACCGGAACAGCCGAAGGACCAAGAGAACCAGAATCGCCGCGACGACCGCCAGAATGGTGATCCCCAGCGACAGCGTCACCAAGTAGACGGCAGTGACGCCGCCGGTGATGCTTCCGAACAGCGTGACTGCCCCTTTGACAGTCGTTTCGAACCTCGGCGAGTTCTCGCGTTCTCGCTCGCTCACCGTTGTTTTCTTGGACATTTTCGAGCCTTTCCACCACGGTAGCCGCCGGGCGTGTGAGGACACGTCCGGATGATCTACCTGGTAGTGGCACCACGGCGACGGAACGTGCAAGGAACCCACACAGTCCGCAGCGTCGGTACGCCGGGCTCAGACCTCGTGGGTGCGGAGGTGGATGTTCTGGAGGAGGCCGATGGCTAGCAGGCCGGCGAACATTGAGGAGCCGCCGTAGGAGACGAAGGGCAGCGGGAGGCCGGTGACGGGCATGATGCCTAGGGTCATGCCGATGTTTTCGAAGGCCTGGAAGGCGAACCAGCAGACGATGCCGGTGGCGACGAGGCGGTCGAAGGCGTCGCGGGCGTTGACGGCGATGCGGAGGCCTCGCCAGAGGATGAGGGCGAACAGGGCGATGATGGCGCCGGCGCCGATCAGACCTAGTTCTTCGCCGGCGACGGTGAAGACGAAGTCGGTGTGTTGTTCGGGGACGAAGGCGTTCTGGGTCTGGGAACCGTGGAACAGGCCTTGGCCGAAGACGCCGCCGTTGCCGATCGCGATGCGGGCCTGGTTGACGTTGTAGCCGATGCCTTGGGGGTCCTGCGAGGGGTCCGCGAAGGCGGTGAAGCGGGCTAGCTGGTAGTCCTTCAGCACGTTGAACTGAATGGCCAGGGTCGCGATGAGGACTGCGGCGCTGACGAGGCCCAGCATCCAGCGCTTGGGGACTCCTGAGACGGCGATGATGCCGAAGACGATGGAGCCGAGGACCATGACCGTGCCCAGGTCCGGCTGGAGCATGACCAGGAGGACCGGGATCGCGGCGACCGCGATCGCCTGGGCGACGTCGATGGTGCGGGCGTTCTCGCGGTGGTTGGTCTCGCCCTTCTCGGCGATCAGCAGCGCCATGCCGACGATCACCGCGAGCTTGGCGAACTCGCTGGGCTGGACCGACATCCACGGCAGCTCGATCCACGAGCGCGACCCGTTGATCACCGCACCGACGCCCGGCACGAGCACGAGGATCAGCCCGAGCAGCGACGCGACGTACAGCAGTGGCGCGAGGATGCGCAGGCGGCGGTGATCGGTGACCGCGGCACCGACGGCGAGGACCGCGCCGATCGCAAAGTTGAGGGCGTGGCGGAAGAGATAGGCCTGCGGGTGGCCGTCGGTCAACGAGGTCCGCTGGTACGTAGCCGACCAGACGAGCAGTCCGCCGAGGAACGCGAGCGCGAGAACGCCGAGCACCAGCACCCAGTCGGCCTGCCACAGCGCCGACCGCCGGTCCACTCGCGACCGGACCGGTCGCATCGTCAGCAGGCTCATGGCGTCTTCTTCGCAGCGGGCGGCGCGGCCGGCTTGATGTTGTAGAGCGTTTCGTAGATGTGGCGGACCGCCTCGCCGGAGGCGCCCGAGCCCGTACCGGCCTGGCTGATCATCATCACCACGGCGTACCGATCGGTGTACGACGCGAGCCACGAGGTCGTCTGCTTGCCGTAGACCTCGGCCGTACCCGTCTTGGCGCGGACCGGGATCTGGTCGAGCGGGAAGCCGTTGAACTTCCAGGCCGCCGTCCCGGAGCGCACGGTCTCCTTCAGCGACTTGTCGATGTACCGCAGGTTGGCGGCCGGGACCGGCAGCCGGGCGGCGATCGTGCTCGGGATCGCCTTGGCCTTGCCGTTCGGGCCGATCACCTTCGCCGCGACCCGCGGCTCCCAGAGGATGCCGCCGTTCGACAGCGCCGAGTAGACCGTCGCGAGCTGGATCGGCGTCAGCGTGGTGTCGCCCTGGCCGATCGCGAAGTTCACCGCGTCACCGGCGCGGTACCGGTACCCGTCGGCGCAGAACTCGCGGGAGAACTGCTTGAGGAACGACGAGGTCCCCGCGGGAGGTGCATCGGCGAGCTTGCAGTAGTAGTCCTTCTGCGCGTCGTAGTACGACTTCTTCCACTTGCGGTCCGCGATCCGCCCGGACGCCTCGCCGGGCAGGTCGATCCCGGTCGCCTTGCCGAGGCCGAACTTCTTCGCCATCTCGACCAGCGGGTCGAGCGCGTTGATGTCGCCGGAGTTGCCGCCCTCCTTGAGCCACAGGGCGTAGGCGATCCGGTAGAAGAAGGTGTCGCAGGACAGCGCGAGCGCCTGGTCGAAGCCGATCATCCCGTACGACGCGGACTCGTAGTTCTTGAACCGGCGGTTGCCCACCTCGAAGAACGACGAGCAGTCCAGCCGGGTCTTCTGGCTGTACCCGGCACCCAGCGCGGCCGCCGTCGTGATCGGCTTGAACGTCGACCCCGGTGCGAGCTGACCCTGCAGCGCCCGCGACAGCAGCGGCGTCCCGGACTGCGGCGAGTACAGCGCGTCGAGCTCGCGCTGCGAGATCCCGCCGACCCAGACGCCCGGGTCGTACGACGGGTAGCTGGCCATGCCGACGATGTGACCGGTCTTGGTGTCCATCACGACGGCCGCGCCCGAGTCGGCGACGTAGTTCCGCTTGGTGATCTTGTCGTACTGCTTGCGCGCGGTCATGATCGCGCCGCGCAGCTCCTTCTCGACCGAGGCCTGGACGCGCGCGTCGATGCTCGTCACCAGCGTCGAGCCGGGCACGGGCGCGGTCTGCTTCACCGTGCCGGTCGTGTACCCGACGGCGTCGACGCTGACCGTCTTCAGCCCGGGCGCTCCGCGCAGCATCGCGTCGTACGTGCGTTCGACGCCGGCCCGGCCGACCAGGTCGGACCGGTGCGGCACCGGGTCCTGCCCGGCGGCGTCGATCTTGTCGAGCTCCTCGGTGGTGATCGGCGACAGGTACCCGAGGATGTGTGCAGCGTTCACCCCGTACGGCGCCGGGTAGGCGCGCAGCGCGGCCGTCTCGGCGGCGACGCCGGGGAAGTCCTCGCGGCGCTCCATCACCTCGATCGCGACCTGCTCGCTGACGTCCTTCGCCACTGGGATCGGCTGGTACGGCGAACCGTTCCAGCAGGCCGGCGGCTTGGACGCGCCCGGCTCGCCACAGAGCTTCGTCCGGGCGGTCAGGTCGGCCTGCTTCTGGCCGAGCACCTTCGCGAGCCGGCCGAGCACGCTTTCCTGCTGCTTCTCGGTCAGCTTCGCCAGCACCGACCGGTCGACCGAGATCACCAGGGAGACCCGATTGCCGACCAGGGTCCGGCCGGCGGCGTCGACGATCGTGCCGCGCGGCGCCGGGGTGAGCACGTCGCGGGTGCGGTTGTTGTCGGCGGCGTTCGCGTAGCTGTCGCCGACCATGACCTGCAAGTACCACAGGCGGCCGAACAGCGTGCAGAACAAGGAGAAAACCAGGACGCCGATCACGAACAGACGCATCCGCGCCTTGAGCGGCGCCGGGTTGAAGCTGTCGAAACTCATGGCATGACCCGTCGGCGTTCACGCGCGGGCAGCACCCGGCGCATCACCCACAGCACTATGGGGATCACGACGATCGCGCCGACCACGTCGTAGCCGGCGGCGATGCCGAGGCGGACGCCGAACTCGTTCCAGTCGACGGCCGGGTCGTGCAGCAGCGAACCGGTCGCGCAGTACAGCAGGAGCGACAGCGCAGCGCCGAGCACGACCGTCCCGGCGACGCCGACCGGACCGACCGGTCCGGCCGAGGTCTCGCGGCGGATCAGGCCTGCGACGTACCCGCTGACCGCGAGGGCGAGCGCCCAGCGTCCGGCGGTGTGGTCGGCGGGCGGGACGACGTCGAGCATCAATCCACCGGCGAACCCGGTGATCGCACCCCACTCCGGCCCGCGGGCGAGCGCGAGACCGACCACGACGATCATCACCAGGTCGCAGGTGACGCCGGCGACCGCGATGTGCGGCAGCAGCGAGGTCTGCACGGTGACGGCGACCATCAGGAACAGCGCGGCGACCGCGATCCGGAGCGGAATCATGTCAGCGCCCCTGCTCGGGCGTGACCGCGCCGCGCGGCGGCCGGGCCGGCGGACCGGTGACCACGCCGACGGTGTCGATCCGGGTCGGGTCGACGAACGGCTTCACCGTCGCGGTCGATCCGAGGGTGCCCTGGTTCGGCGTGACGGTCGTGACCGTGCCGATCGGGACGCCCGGCACGTACGGCGCGTTGCCCTTCGAGCCCCAGGTGACGATCCGGTCGCCGACCTTCGGCCGGGCCCGCAGGTCGACCAGCTTGTAGTCCATCGTGCCGGACGTCTCGCCCCGGCCGGACAGGAAGCCCAGCGCGAGCGTCGAGTTCAGCCGGCCGCCGACGGTCGAGTTGCGGTCGCCGATGAGCAGCACCGTGGCGGTCGCGTCGGTCGCCCGCACGACGCGGCCCACCAGCCCGTCCCCGTTCAGTACTGTCATGTCCGGCCGCACTCCGTCCGCCGTTCCGGCATCGATGGTCACTGTGTGGTTGAAGCTCTGCGCACTGCCGATCCCGATCACCCTGGCCGGCGTCACCGTGTACTTCGGGGCCACCTTCAGCAGGCGGTCCAGCTCGGCGGCGCGGTTGCGGGCGTAGTCGGTGGTGCGCAGCTCCTCGGTGAGTTTCTCGTTCTCCGCTTGGAGTTTGTCGTTCTCTGCTTTCAAGGTATCCACTTCGGCGAACCGGTCGCGCAGGTTGTCCACAGGCTGCCGGGCCGACGTCGCGCCGGACTCGAGCGGGCCGAACACCGCCGCGGCGGCGTGCCGCAGCGGATCGACCGGTGAACCGGCCGATCGGCGCGCGTCGAGCACGATCAGGGTCAGCGAGGCCAGGATCACCAGGACCAGCACGGTCCGGCGACGGCGGATCTCGCGGGGCAGCCCGGCCGCACGGACCAGGCCTCTCGCGGGGGTGCCGAGGTCTTTGAGCATGGGTCCAGGATCAGCGGCGGTTGTCGGTGACGAGGATGCGGTTCAGGGTCTCGATGTTGTCCACGCACTTGCCGGCGCCGAGTACGACGGCGTCCAGCGGGTTCTCCGCGACGTGGATCGGGATGCCGGTCTCGTGCCGCAGCCGCTCGTCCATGCCCTTGAGCAGCGCGCCGCCGCCGGTCAGCACGATGCCGCGGTCGACGATGTCGCCGGCCAGCTCGGGCGGGGTCTTGTCCAGGGTCGCCTTGACCGCGTCGACGATCGCGGTGATCGGCTCCTCGATCGCCTGCCGGATGCTGGCCGAGGAGACCTTCACCGTGCGCGGCAGGCCGGAGACCATGTCCCGGCCGCGGATCTCGGAGTCGGGGCCGTCGGCGGTCGGGAAGGCCGAACCGATGGTCATCTTGATCTGCTCGGAGGTGGCCTCGCCGAGCATCAGCGAGTACTCCTTCTTGCAGTAGTTCACGACCGCCTTGTCGATGGCGTCGCCGGCCACCCGGATCGACTGGCTGGTGACGATGCCACCGAAGGAGATGACCGCGACCTCCGTGGTGCCGCCGCCGATGTCGACCACCATGTTGCCGGTGGCGTCGCGGACCTCGAGGTTCGAGCCGAGCGCGGCGGCCATCGGCTCCTCGATGATGTAGACCTTGCGGGCACCGGCCATGTAGCCGGCGTCGCGGACGGCGCGCTGCTCGACCGCGGTGATCCCGGACGGCACGCAGACCACGATCCGCGGCTTGGCGAAGTACCGACGGCGGTGCACGCGCTGGATGAAGTAGCGCAGCATCTGCTCGGCGGCGTCGAAGTCGGCGATCACGCCGTCCTTGAGCGGCCGGATCGCGGTGATGTTGCCCGGTGTACGGCCGATCATCTTCTTCGCCTCGTGCCCGAACGCGACCGCCTCGCGCGGTTCGTCGGTCCGGGTCGCGACCACGGACGGCTCGTTCAGCACGACGCCACGACCCCGCACGTACACCAGGGTGTTCGCCGTACCGAGGTCGACCGCCATGTCTCGGCCGAGCATGCTGTTCGCCATGCAGGCCCCCTCCCGCCGCTCGGGTCCCGGGTTCTCAGGCTAAGCGCGGACCAAGCGCCACCCAGGGACCGACACGACTCCGTCCGCCCAGCACGCATGGTATCCGCACTCTCACTCTTGGCCAGCACGCGGGGCGCACCTGTGGACAACGACGCACACCCCGCCGGTACGCCGGTCCTGGCACCCGCCGTGCGGCGGCCCGAAGCCCCGTCGCGCGGCGGGCCCGGGTGGTGCCGCCGGCAACGACCGGCGGCACCACGCGCCCCCAGATCTCGCCCCTCCCCTGACGGGCGAGCGCTCCTCCCTACAGGCGCGGCGAGGCGCTCCGACGGCGGCCACGCGGGCCGGGTCCCGAAGACTCCTCGCCCGGCGAGCATGCCGGTTGGCGCATTCATGACGCTTTCTTCGCGCTTTCACGCCCGTGCGGGGGTCACAATGGCGCAATGGAATTCCGGCTGCTCGGTCCGGTGGAGGTCCTCGACGACTCCGGCCGGCGGATCGAGCTGGCCGCGAACCGCCTCCGCGTGCTGCTGGCGACCCTGCTCCTGCAGCCCAACCGGGTGGTCGCCGGCCAGGAGCTGATGGACACCCTGTGGGAGGAGGACCTCCCCGCCCGGCCGCGCGCGGCCCTGCAGACCTACATGTCCCGCCTGCGGACCCTGCTGGGTCGCCCGCTCATCCGGACCGAGGCAGCCGGCTATGTGATCACCGTCGACCCGGCCGAGATCGACCTGACCCGCTTCCGCGACCTGGTCGAGGCCAGTACGAGCACTGCCGACCCCGACGAGCGGATGCGGCTCCTGACCGAGTCGCTCGAGCTGTGGCGTGGTGAGCCGCTCGCGGGCCTGGCAGCGGGTGCCCTGATCCGTGACGCCGTCCCAGCCCTCACCGAGGAGCGCCTGCACGCGACCGAGCTCCTCCTGGCCGCTCGGCTCGAGCAGGGGGATCAGGTCGGCGCTGAGCTGCGCGGCCTGACCCGGCGCTACCCGCTGCGCGAGTCCCTGTGGGCCCTGCTCATGCAGAGCCAGATCCGGGCGGGCCAGCCGGCGGACGCCCTGGCCACCTACAGCGAAGCCTCCAGACACCTGGCCGACGAGCTTGGACTCGACCCGGGTCCAGCGCTGCGCCGCCTCCACCAGGCGGTCCTCGCAACAGACGCCCGAGCCACCGCGGCGCGCACGACCCACCAGGCAGTCCCACGCCAGCTCCCAGCCGTCGGTCGCACCTTCATCGGCCGCGAGCAGGAGCTGGAGCAGCTCGACCGGGTGCTGCTGAGCCCGACCGGCTCGATCGCGGTCATCTCGGGCACAGCCGGGGTCGGCAAAACCGCCCTGGCCGTCCAGTGGGCCGAGCGCGCCGACTTCCCGGACGGCCAGCTCTACGTGAACCTGCGCGGCTTCGACCCCTCCGGCGAGCTGGTCGACCCTGCTGACGCTATCCGCGGCTTCCTTGACGCCCTGCAGTCAATGCCCGGCCGCATCCCCGCCGGCGAGGCTGCCCAGTCCGCGCTCTACCGGACTCTCCTCAAAGACCGCCGGATGCTGATCGTGCTCGACAACGCCCGCAGCGCCGCGCAGGTCCGCCCGCTGCTGCCAGGCGGCAACACCTGCCGAGTCCTAGTGACCAGCCGTGACGCCCTCCCCGGTCTGCTCGCCACGGAAGGCGCTGCACCGGTCAACCTCGACCTGATGGGCTGGGACCAGGCCGCGGCCCTCCTGGAAGGCGCAGTCGGCAGCGACCGTCTGCAGGCCGAGCCGGAAGCCGTGGAGGAGCTCATCGACCTGGCTGCCCGGCTCCCGCTCGCCCTGTCGCTCGTCGCGGCCCACGCTGCCGCTCATCCGACCTGGTCGCTCGGAGCGGTCGCCACCGACCTACGGCGTACCAGGCAAGGACTGGATGCCTTCGCCGGGGAGGACGAGGCGACGGACCTCCGCGCGGTCTTCTCCTGGTCGTACCAGCTCGTCAAGGCGACCTCAGCGCACGTGTTCAAGCTCTACGGCGCCCATCCCGGCCCAGACCTCTCCGTCGACGCCGCAGCCGCACTAGCCGGTACGACGCCCGACCGCGTCGCCCCTGCCCTGGACGAGCTGGAGCGAGCCCACCTCCTCACCCAGCACTCCCCCGGCCGCTACTCGGCCCACGACCTGCTCCGCACGTACGCGACCGAGCTCGCCGCCGAGGAACGCGCCCCACTGCGCCGGCTGCTCGACCACTACCTCCGTACGGCGGACGCCGGCGACCAGTGGCTCCGCCCGCATCGCGACCCCGACGAGCTGCCGGAGCCCGCCGGTACGCCGTACGCGCTGAGCTTCGGCGGCTATCAGGAGGCGTTCGACTGGTTCGAGCAGGAGTGCCCGAACCTCGTCGCCCTTGTGGAGCACGCCGTACGCCGTGGCTACGACGGGCACGCCACCCATCTGGCAAGGACCATGACCGGCTATCTGGAGCGCCGGGGTCTGTGGAGCACCTGGGTCGACGTGATGGGTACGGCGGTCTACGCCTGCGAGCGGTCCGGCGACGCGGCAGCCCAGGTAATGGCCCGGCGCTACCGTGCCCACGCCCTGGCTCGCCAGCAGCGACTCCCCGAAGCGCAGTCCGAGGCCGAGCGCGCACTGGACCTGGCCAAGGGCGATCCGGTCGCCCAGGCGTGGTGCGAACGCATGCTGGCCTTCGTACTGGCCCAGCAGGACCGCCTGAAGGAGTCCTACGAGCACGACCTCGTCGCGTCCGATCTGTTCAAGACAGCCGGTCACCGGACCGGCCAGGCGCTCGCGCTGAACTCGCTGGGTCTCCTGCACGCCAACACCTTCGGCGAGTACGAGCTGGCGCTGCAGTACTGCCTCCAGGCCCAGAGGCTCTACCAGCAGGTCGACCACAAGCTCGGCGAGGCCGCCACGTGGGACCACCTCGGCTACACCTACCGCTGCCAGACGGCGTACGGCGAAGCCATCGCCTGCTACCGCAAGGCCCTGTCGCTCTACCGCGAGCTGAACGACCTCTACTACCAGGCGCTCATGCTGCAGAACCTCGGCGACGTCCACCAGGAGCTCGGCGACCGGTCCGCCGCCCGCAGCTCGTGGCAGTCGGCCCTGACGCTGCTGACCGACCTGGACCACCCCACGGCCGACGACCTGCACGCCAGGCTGAGCTCGTAACCAGGCGCACAACCAATCGCCCTCCCCAGGCATCTAGGAGGTAAGGGCGTCTTCCGGCAGCTCTCGCCCGTATCTATCGGTGCCGCAGCTGCTGCCGACCTGGGGGGAGATCAGCCATGTCCTTCGCCGCGCCACTCTTCCTCTGGTACTTCCTGCCAGCGGTGCTGCTGGCGAGCTGGATCCTGCCGCACCGGGCCCGCAACGGCGTGCTCGCGGTCTTCTCGCTCGGCTTCTACGCGGTCGGCGGGAAGGAGTTCGTGCTGCTCCTGCTCGCGCTGATCGCGGTCAACTACACCGCGGGGTTGGCGATCGGGGCACTGCCGCTGCGGCGCAGGAAGACCGTCGTCGTCGCGACGGTCGCCGCCGACCTCGCCGTACTGGCCGTCTGGAAGTACGCCGGATTCGCGTCGACCGCGGCACACTCGATCGCGCAGGGGCTCGGCCTCGGCGACACCCGGATCATCAGCCTGGCGCTGCCGATCGGGATCAGCTTCTTCACCTTCCACCACCTGTCGTACGTCGTCGACGTCTACCGCGGCGTCCGGCTGCCGATGCGCAACCCGCTGACCTTCGTCACCTACATCGCGATGTTCCCGCAGCTCGTGGCCGGGCCGATCGTGCGCTACCACGAGATCGCGGACCAGCTCCGGAACTCCCAGCGCGACCGGTTCGCCGATTTCGCCGAGGGATTCCCGCGGTTCGCCTGGGGCCTGTTCAAGAAGGTCGTGATCGCGGATTCCCTGGCACCACTGGCGGATGCGGCCTTCGCCACCAGCGATCCGTCGACGGCGACGGCCTGGATCGGTGCGCTCGCGTACACCGGCCAGATCTACTTCGACTTCTCCGGGTACTCCGACATGGCGATCGGACTCGGCATGATGTTCGGCCTGCGACTGCCGGAGAACTTCGCCCGGCCGTACTCCGCGATCTCGGTGACCGACTTCTGGCGCCGCTGGCACCAGTCGCTGTCGCGCTGGTTCCGCGACTACCTGTACGTGCCGCTCGGTGGCAACCGCGGCGGGACGTTCCGCACGTACCGCAATCTCAGCATCGTCTTCCTGGTCACGGGTCTGTGGCACGGCGCGGCCTGGACGTTCGTGGTCTGGGGCGCGTTCCACGGGCTGCTGCTGATCGTCGAACGGGCCACCGGGCTCGGCCGGTCCGAGCGCTGGGCCGCGCCACGGCGTGCGATCACCTTCCTGCTGGTCGTTTTCGGCTGGGTGCTGTTCCGGGCCGAGTCGTTGCCGGCGGCCGGAAAGATGCTGCAGGCAATGGTCACCCCCACGAATTGGACGCTCGCGCCCGACGTCGCCGTCCTGCTGTCCGGGCACCGGATCGCGCTGCTCGTGCTGGTGCTCGCGACGGTGTTGCTCCCGGCAACGTGGGTGACCGGCCGGGTGATCGACGGGCTGCAGGAGGCGCCGGTCTGGGCTCGCCGGTCGATCAAGGCCGTCGCGCTGGTACTCACGCCGTACGCCGGGATCGTGGCGGTGGCCGGGACGTTCAGCCCGTTCTTGTACTTCCAGTTCTGACAGGGGGATGTGGTGAGACGAGGTCAGGTGGTCGCAGGGGTCGTCGCGCTGGTGTTCGTGTTCGGACCGGCCTTCGGGTACGTCGTGGGGTTCCGGCAGGCGCCGGTGGACAACCGCGCGATCGCGCCGCCGCCCGCGGCGTCGGCCGGGTGGGACGCGTTCGACGCGGTCGGGCCGTGGGCCTCGGACCGGCTGGCGGGGCGGTCGACCGCCGTACGGGGGAAGTCGTGGTTCGATTTCCACGTCCTGCAAGAGCTGCCGGCTTCGGGGAAGGTCGTTCGGGGGCCTAACGGTTATCTCTTCCTCGGTGAGGACTTCACCAAGGCCTGCAAGCAGACGCCGGGCTTCCGGCAGGGCCTTGACGGGCTGGCCGCGCTGGCCGACGTGATCGAGCGGTCGGGGCGGAAGGTCGTCATCACGGCTGGGCCGAACAAGTCGTCGGTGGTGGAGCCGCCGGCTGTCGTACCGGAAGGGCAGTGTGCGCTGGACGGCATCGCCTCGCAGAACGCGACGCTTGATGCGTTCGAGCATCCGGCCTGGCTGGGGCTTCGGGAGAAGCTGACGAAGTCCCAGACCTACTGGAAGACCGACTCGCACTGGTCAGGCGCGGGTGCGGCGGTGTTCGCGCAGGAGCTGGCGAAGAAGCTGGGCGTGACCGCGCCGGTGCGGACCACACCGGACCAGGTGACCAAGACGGCCGACCTGAACGTCCTGCTGGGGCTGACCGGGACCGAGACGCCGCCGTCGCTGCAGGTGTCGACCGGTACGACGGTGACGCCGCAGCCGGGCTTCGCGGCGTACGACCCGACAAAGGTGCTGTACGGCGTCGAGCGGTGGAAGACCACGCCGGCGACCGGACTGGTCGGCGGGAAGTCGGTGATCATCGGCGACTCGTTCAGCTACTTCGCGCTGGGCAACCTGCGACCGCTGTTCGCCGACGGGACGTTCCTGTGGACCGGGCACGTCAGCGAGGCCGAACTGATCGCGGCGATCAAGGGCGCCGACACGGTGGTGCTCCAGATCGTGCAGCGGTCGATCACGCCGGGGCACGCGTTCGCGACGAAGGCCTTCCGGGACAAGGTCGCGGCGGCGCTGCGCTGAAAGACTCCGGCCCGGTGCGGACCACGAGGGCGGTCGCACCGGGCCGGGCCGGCGTACGGGCTAGCTCACGGCAGGTCGGGGAACCAGATCTTGATCTCGCGCTCGGCCGACTCCGGGGAGTCCGAGCCGTGCACCAGGTTCTCGCGGTTGGACAGCGAGTGGTCGCCGCGGATCGTGCCCGGGTTGGCCTTGCGGCCGTCGGTGGCACCGTTCAGCGCGCGGACGACCTCGATCGCCTCGTCGCCCTCGAGCACCAGCGCGACCAGCGGGCCGCTGGTGACGAAGGTGCGCAGCGGCGGGTAGAAGTCCCGCTCGACGTGCTCGGCGTAGTGCTGGTCGGCCGTCTCGCCGTCGATCGTGCGCAGCTCCATCGCCACGATCGACAGCCCCTTGGCCTCGAACCGGCCGAGGATCTCCCCGACCAGGCCGCGGCGTACGGTGTCGGGCTTCAGCAGGACGAGGGTGCGCTGCGACATGTCACTCTTCTCTTTCTCGAAGGCTGCTACGAAAGTCTCGGGTCGCCGAGCCTAACCGGCGGCCCGGGCCTGCGCGGCCTTGGCCTCTTCGATCCGGCGGCCGAGCACGATCGCCATCACCCAGAAGCCCGCGAAGGCCAGGCCGAGCACGAACATCACCGGTACGACGAAACCGAGGCCGACCGCACCGACCTGGACCGCCCAGCCGAGCACGTAGCCGACCCGGTTGCGCAGCAGGCCGGCCGCGACGATCGCCAGGACCGCGAGTCCCAGGCACAGCGGCAGCGCCGTACCGGCGCCGACGTCGGCGACCGAGATCATCACGATCGTCGCCAGCGCGAGCACGATCGACTCGAAGCCGAGCACGATCGACGCCAGCGACCTCATCGGTTGGCTTCCTTCGGCTTGCGGACCAGCAGCGTCCGGGCCTCACCGGCGGTGATCACCGAGCCGGTGATCAGGACGCCGCCGCTGCCGAAGGCGATCGCGTTCTGCTCGGCCAGCCGCAGCGCCTCGTCGATCGCGTCGAGCAGGCGCGGCTTGACGACGACCCGGTCCTCGCCGAACACCTCGGCGGCGATCTCCCCGAGCTCCTCGGCCGGCATCGACCGGTCGAAGGAGTTCCGGGTCACGACGACCGTCTCCATGATCGGCTCGTAGGCCTCGAGCACGCCGTACACGTCCTTGTCCTTCATCACGCCGATCACGCCGATCAGCGGGTTGAAGGCGAACGCCTCGGACACCGTCGCCGCGGTCGCCTCGGCGCCGTGCGGGTTGTGCGCGGCGTCGACGATGACGGTCGGCCCGGTCCGGACGACCTCCATCCGGCCCGGCGAGGTGGTCTCGGCGAAACCGGCCTGGACCACCTCGGTGGTGACGCGGCCCTCGGTCTGCTCGGTCGCGCCCAGCAGCGCCTCGACGGCGGCCAGCGCGGTCGCGGCGTTGTGCGCCTGGTACTCGCCGTGCAGCGGCAGGAAGATCTCCTCGTACTCCGCGGCCAGGCCCTTGATCGAGATCAGCTGCCCGCCGACCGCGACCGTGCGGCTGGTGACGCCGAACTCCAGGCCCTCGCGCGCGACCTGCGCACCGACCTGGTTGGCGCGGCGCTGCAGGACCTCCAGTACGTCGAGGCTCTGCTGCGCGATCACCGCCGTGCCGCCCGGCTTGATGATCCCGGACTTCTCACCGGCGATCGTGACCGGGTCCGTGCCGAGGATGTGCGCGTGGTCGACCGCGATCGGGGTGATCACCGAGACGACACCGTCGGCGACGTTGGTCGCGTCCCACGTGCCGCCCAGACCGACCTCGATGATCGCGACGTCGACGGGAGCGTCGGCGAAGACCGCGAACCCCATCGCGGTGATCACCTCGAAGAACGACAGCGGGTGCTCCTGCTCGGAGTCCACCACGTCCAGGTACGGCGCGATCTCGGTGTAGGCCTCGACGAACTGCTGCTCGCTGATCGGCTCGCCGTTCAGCGTGATCCGCTCGCGGACCGACTCCAGGTGCGGGCTGGTGAACCGGCCGGTCCGCAGCCCCGCCTCGCGGAGCAGGGAGTCGATCATCCGCGCGGTCGAGGTCTTGCCGTTGGTCCCGGTCAGGTGCACGACCGGGTAGGTCTTCTGCGGGTCGCCGAGCAGCTCGGTCAGCCGCTGGACGCGCTCCAGCGTGGGATCCATCTTGGTCTCCGGCCAACGGGCCTGGAGTTTCGCCGACACTTCGGCGTACGTGAGGTCGCTCATCAGGAGCCCAGTCTAGGGCGCTGTGGATATCCGGTCGGAGCATCCCTTGACAACCACTACGATTGTGCGCATGACCGAGATCTCCCGCGTTCCCGACAAGCCCACCCTCGAAGGCCTCGAGGAGAAGTGGGCCGCTGTATGGCGCGACCAGGAGACCTACGCGTTCGACCGGACGGCCGAGCGGGCCGACGTCTACTCCATCGACACCCCGCCGCCGACCGTCTCCGGCAAGCTGCACGTCGGTCACATCTTCAGCTACACCCACACCGACCTGATCGCGCGCTTCCAGCGGATGCGCGGCAAGAAGGTCTTCTACCCGATCGGCTGGGACGACAACGGCCTGCCGACCGAGCGTCGCGTCCAGAACTACTACGGCGTCCGCTGCGACCCGACGCTGCCGTACGACGCGTCCTTCGAGCCGCCGGAGAAGCCGGACCCGAAGAAGCAGATCCCGGTCAGCCGGCAGAACTTCGTCGAGCTGTGCGGCGAGCTGACGCACATCGACGAGCAGGCATTCGAGGCGATGTGGCGCCAGGTCGGCCTGAGCGTCGACTGGTCGTACCTCTACACCACGATCTCCGACGACTCCCGCCGGACCTCGCAGCGGGCCTTCCTGCGCAACTACGCGCGCGGCGAGGCCTACCTGTCCGAGGCGCCGACGCTGTGGGACGTCACGTTCCAGACCGCGGTCGCCCAGGCCGAGCTCGAAGCGCGGCCGTATCCGGGTGCCTACCACCGCATCTCGTTCCACGGTGCTGATGGCCCGGTCTACATCGAGACCACGCGACCGGAGCTGCTGCCGGCGTGTGTCGCGCTGATTGCGCACCCGGACGACGACCGCTACAAGAATCTGTTCGGTACGACGGTTCGCTCGCCGCTGTTCGATGTCGAGATCCCGGTCCTGGCGCACCCGGACGCCGAGATGGACAAGGGCGCCGGTATCGCGATGTGCTGCACGTTCGGCGACCAGACCGACATCACGTGGTGGCGTGAGCTGCAGCTTCCGGTCCGCACAGTCATCGGCCGAGACGGGCGCATCCTGCGCGACACCCCGGAGTGGCTGACCGGCTCCGCGGTGTACGAGGAGCTGGCCGGCAAGACCACCTTTAGCGCGCGGGAGCTGATCGTCCAGAAGCTGCGCGACAGCGGCGATCTGGACGGCGAGCCGAAGAAGACTGAGCGGATGGCGAACTTCTTCGAGAAGGGCGACAAGCCGCTCGAGATCGTCTCCACCCGCCAGTGGTACATCGCGAACGGCGGCCGCAGCGAGGACCTGCGGCAGGAGTTCGTCGACCTCGGCAAGGAAGAGGAGTGGGTCCCGGAGCACATGCGGCACCGCTACCAGAACTGGGTCGAGGGCCTGAACGGCGACTGGCTGATCTCCCGTCAGCGCTTCTTCGGCGTCCCGTTCCCGGTCTGGTACCCGATCGGTCAGGACGGCGAGCCGGACTACGACCACCCGCTGCTGCCCCGCGAGGAGCAGTTGCCGATCGACCCGACCTCGCAGGTCCCGTCCGGGTACGACGAGTCCCAGCGTGGCAAGCCGGGCGGCTTCCAGGCCGACCCCGACGTGATGGACACCTGGGCGACGTCGTCGCTGACCCCGCAGATCGTCTGCGGCTGGGAGCGCGACGCGGACCTGTTCGCGCGCACCTTCCCGATGGACCTGAACACGCACGCCCACGACATCATCCGGACCTGGCTGTTCTCCCGGGTCGTCCGCGCGCAGTTCGAGAACGGCACCCTGCCGTGGAAGCGCTCGATGATCTCCGGCTTCGTCGTCGACCCGGACCGCAAGAAGTTCAGCAAGTCCAAGGGCAACGCGGCACTGCCCGACGACATCCTGAACAAGTTCGGCTCCGACGCCGTCCGCTGGCGCGCGGCGATGGCCCGGCCGGGCCTGGACTCGCCGTTCGACGAGTCGCAGATGAAGGTCGGCCGCCGGCTGGCGATCAAGGTCCTGAACGCGTCGAAGTTCGTGCTCGGCTTCGGGGCGACGTCCGCCGACGCCGCCGCCGTCACCGAGCCGGTCGACCTGGCGATGCTGCACAAGCTGCGCCAGACCGTCGCCGAGGCGACCGCCGCCTTCGACCGGTACGACTACACCGGCGCGCTCGAGGTCACCGAGCGCTTCTTCTGGACCTTCTGCGACGACTACGTCGAGCTGGTCAAGGAGCGCGCGTACGGCGGCCAGGGCGAAGCGCCGGCAGCCTCCGCCAAGGCGGCCCTCGCGGTCGCCCTGTCGGTCCAGCTGCGCCTGCTCGCGCCGTACCTGCCGTTCGCGACCGAAGAGGTCTGGTCCTGGTGGCAGGAGGGCTCGATCCACCTGTCGAGCTGGCCGGTCGCCGACGTCGACATCGCGGTCGCCGACCAGGACCCGGCCGTCCTGGACGCGGTCGCCGAGGTCCTGGCCGGGATCCGCGGCGCCAAGTCCACGGCCCAGGTCTCGATGAAGACCGAGGTCTCCAAGGCCGAGGTCACCGGCCCCGCCGCCCGCCTCACCCTCGCCGAACGCGCCGAGAACGACCTGCGCGCCGCCGGCCGGATCACCGGCGAGATCCTCTGGAGCCCCGAGGACACCGCCGACTCCGTCACGGTCGTCGCCACGCTCTGAGAGGTTCCCGTACGCCGCTGACGCCCGCTTCCCCACCCGGAGGCGGGCGTCACGTCTTTCACCCCAACGACTACGCTGCGAAGCCAGTCACCCAGATGTGGAACCATCGGCCCGACCCCAGGCCAGTCCGAAGGAGCAACCCGTGAGCGACGAGAACCAGCCCCCCACCCCGGCTGCCTCAGGCCCTGCGGACCAGCCCCCGAAGAAGACACCCCGCCGGCGCGCGACGAAGGCCACGCCCAGGGCTGCGAAGAAGGCCGCGCCGGAGTCGCCCGAGCTGCCGTTCGACGGTCCCGCGAAGGGGGCGACGGCCAAGCCGTCTGCCGCGGAGTCCACTGCGAAGCCGCCCGCCGCGGAATCCGCGCCTGCGAAGCCCGCGACGACTCGCAAGACCGCCTCAGGTCGAAGCACAGCCGCCCGCAAGGCAGCGGCGTCCTCGACCTCCTCCGCGCCCTCCGCGCCCTCCGCGCCCTCCGCGCCCTCCGCGACAGACTCCACGAAGCCGTCGCCTGCAGCGGCCCCCGCACAGTCGTCCAGCGCGACACCGTCCACGGACTCCCCCGCCTCTGCGCCTTCGACCCCGTCGACCGGCGCCACCTCCGGCGTTGCCGCAGCACCGGCCCCTCCCACCGCCTCGACTCCACCCTCTCCCACCACGGACTCCTCGGCGACCACGTCGGCTGCCGGCTCCTCCGCGACCCCGTCGGCACCCGCCGGCCCTGCGAGCCCGGCTACTCCGGCGAGCAAGTCTGTTGGCTCGCGGGCCGGGCAGACTCCCATGCCGGCGCAGACCCCTATGCCTGCTCAGACGCCGATGCCCGCGCAGACTCCCCTCCGCCCGCAGGCCGCGAAGCCTGCTGAGCAGCCGGCTCCCTCCGCCAAGGACACCTCGTCTGCCGGCAGTTCCACCTCTGCCGCCGCGGGCGGGCAGTCGGCGGCGTCGAGCTCGACCAGTGCGGCATCCAGCAAGCCCCCCACCAGCCCCGCAGCAAGTTCTATTGCTAGTACGAGCGGAACACCCGCCACACCTCCCGCAAGCCCCAGCAGTTCGGCCGCTGGTGCAGGCGCGACCCCACGTACACCACCCGCAGACTCCGGCGCCCCCACGGCGCCTCCTCCTGCGAGTGCACCGGGCACGACACTCGCCGGCGGCCCCGGCGCAACACCACCCGCAGGTGCTTCCGACACAGCAGCCATCAGACGCCCACCTGTGGCCGCCCCGGCGACGAGCAGGTCCGCTGCGGAGACCCCGACCGCTCCTACGTCTCCGACGGATACGCCGTCGCGGGATGCGTCCTCGCAAAGTGCGCCGTCGCGGGATGCCTCCTCGCAGGGTGCGCCGTCGCCTGATGCAGCTTCGCCGGGCACGCCGGGGACAGCTGGTTCGGCCGGCACGACGCTTGCGGGTGGACCTGCGGCGACGCCGCCTACGGGCTCATCAGATGCCGTACGGCGACCACCCGTGGCAGCACCGGCTCCTAGGACCTCCGCCCAGGATGCTCGTACGACGCGACCCTCCCCCGGGCCGACGGACTCCACAGGCACGACGCTCGCCGGTGGACCCGGCGCAACGCCTCCGGCCGACGGAGGCGCGAAGCCGGGCGCACCCGGTGCAGCTACGGCTGGCGCGAGCGCCACGGCGAGTGCTGCGACGCCTGACACAGGCGGACGCACGGCTGGCACAGACAGCGCGACAGGCGCGGCCCGCACGGGTAGCGCAGCCGGCACGGGTAGCGCAGCCGGCGCGGGCGCCGCAGGCACGGCTGGTGCAGGCACGGCAGCCGGCTCCGCCGGTGTAGGCACCGCGGCCAGGTCCGCCGGCACAGGCACCGCGGCCAGCTCTGCTGGTGCAGGCACGGCGGCCAGCTCTGCTGGTGCAGGCACGGCGGCGGGCTCCGCTGATAGAGGCAGCGCGGCAGGCACGGGCGGCAAGGGCACCCCTGCAGGCACCACTGGCGCGGGCATTGGATCGGGCGCGCCTAGTACGAGCAGCACGACGGGCGCCGCCGGTACAGACAGCGCGACAGGCACTGGTACGGGCAGCGCGGCAAGCGCCGGCGCTGCGAGCACCGCGGCAGGAGCCGCTGGTACGCCAGCTCGATCAGACCGCGCGGCGGGCGGGGTTGGAGCAGGCGGTACGAGCAGCGCGGTAGGTGCCGCTGGTACGCCAGCTCGGTCAGACCGCGCGGCGGGCGGGGTTGGAGCGGGCGCGGCCGGCTCTGGCAGCGCTGCGGGTGCCGCTGGTACAGGCGGCACGGCAGGCGCGGGCAGTACGGGCATCCCAGCTGGCGCTTCAGGCACAGGCGCCGCGGCAGGCGCGCGCAGTGCAGCGGGCGCAGCCAGTACGGCGACTGGCACTGGTGTGAGCAGCGCAGCAGGTGCAGCTGGTACGGCGGCTGGCACTGGCGCGGGCAGGACAGCGGGCCCGACCGGTCCAGGCAGTGCTGCAGGAGGCTCGGCAGGTTCTGCTGGCGCAGGTAGCGCGGCAGGTGTAGCTGGCGCGGGTAGCGCGGCAGGTGTAGCTGGCGCGGGTAGCGCGGCAGGTGTAGCTGGCGCAGGCAGCGCGGCAGGTGTAGCTGGCGCAGGCAGCGCGGCAGGTGTAGCTGGCGCAGGCAGCGCGGCAGGTGCTGCAGGCGCAGGTACCGCGGCAGGTGCTGCTGGCGCAGGTAGCGCGAAGGCTGCTGACGGTGCGCCTGCGGCGAGGGCTGCGGGCCGGGAGTCTGCGGCGACGACCGGCGGGGCAGGCGCGGCGACCGGCAAGGCGGGTGCAGCGAAGGCTGCTGCTGGTCCGGGCGCGACCTCCGCAGGGAAGGCTGACGCTCGTCCGGGCGCGGCCTCCGGTGGGAAGGTTGTTGACAGTGGGCCTGACCCGCGGCCGGGGGGTGGGAAAACGCCTCCTGGCGGCAGGCCTAAGCGGTCTTGGCGGCGGAATCCCTGGGTGACTGTTGGCGGGGTCGTGGTCGTCCTGCTGATACTCGCCTTGTTCGGGTACATCGGCGGGCTCGGCCCGATGAGTCGACTGAACACTGCGCGCGGCATCACGCCCCCGACCGCCCTGGCGGGGCTGGATCGGATTACCGATCCGGAACTGCGGGATCAGTTGAAGCTGGATCAGACGCGGGAGGCGTTGAGCCGGATCAACGACGGGAAGCAGGCGACCGTCGAGGCGTACGGCGATCTGGACGGCGAGCGGATGTACGTCGTGATCGCGTTGCGCGGGAAAGTGGACATCGACAAGACGATCAGCGACTCGGGCGCGAAGCCGGATCAGGTGAAGCAGGTCGGGGCTTCGACGTGCGTCGCGTCGACCGACACGTTGCCGACGCAGTGCTACCGCGGCTCGAACACGTTGACCGTGATCGTGCAGGCAGCGAACGACGGTGCGAGTGTCGACGACGTCGGCCCGGTGTCCGACGAAGCCTTCACGTCCATGAAGTAAAGAAAACAACGAGAAAGCCGCCGGTCCCCGCGCAAGTTGGGGGCCGGCGGCTTTCCACTAGGCGAGGGCTAAGAGCCGAACGCCGCCAATTGCAGCGCCGCATCAGCAGCGCCTGTGCGCGACTTCGCGAGCGGAGTGAACGGCTTGTAGTCCTGCGTGCAGGTCGAGTTGTCCGCCGGTGCCTTCAAGCGCACCAGGTAGTCGGTGATCTTCTGGTCAGCGCACGCGCTGATCCCGATCGTCCCGTGGCCGTAGCCCTCGACGGTGACCATCCGCGCGTCCGGGTACAGGTCGGCGTACGGCCGCGTGGCCTGGTACGGCGTCGCCGGGTCGTGGCGCGTGCCGAAGACCAGGACCGGCGACTTGACCGAGAGGTTCCACGGGCCGAGGAACGCGTCCGTGTCGCGGACCGGCATGAACTCGCAGGCCAGGCCGACCCAGGCGCGCAGGGCGCCGAAGTGCGGGGCACGACGGTTCGCGTCGGCAGCGAACTGCGAGTATGCGAGCGGACGCCCGGACTGGTGCGCCTCGATGCACGGCTGGAGGCCGGCGCCGAGGCCGCTGTACTCCTCCTGCCGCCGGTTCCACTCACCAAGTACCTCCCCAGCAACGGATGCGGCCGCAGCAGAGCGAGCAGCAGGAGCAGGCGCGGCGAGCTCGGCCAGCGTCGCAGCCAGGTCCGTCCAGACCACCGGCGAGTACAGGTTCTGGAAGATCAGGAACAGAGCGGTCTGGTAGCTGACGGTCATCGTCGTACCGTCCGGCAGCGGCACCTCGGCCGGGTCCGTCTTCAGCCGCTGCAGCAGCTTCTCCGCAACCGTTGCCGGATCACCCAATGCCGCCAGCGCGCACCGCTCGGCACCTGCCTTCTTGCACTCGGCAAGGAACTGCTTGTACGTGTCCGCTGATCCCTCACCCTGCCGAAGTCGTACGCCGAGCGGCCGCCGGTCACCATCGGAACCGGTGTACCACTCAGGCGAGAGCGTCCCGTCGAGTACCAGCGCGCGCACGTTGCCCGGGAAGAGCTTGGCGTACGTCGCGCCGAGGTACGTCCCGTACGAGTACCCCGCGTAGCTCAGCTTGCTGTCGCCGACCGCGCGCCGCAGCAGATCCATGTCACGGGCAACGTTCGCGGTCGAGTAATGCGTCAGCCGGTCCGGCGACGTGGTCAGGCAGCCGACAGCTGCGCGCAGCATCACCCGCGTGTAGGCCTTGGTCTGAGCAGCACCAACAGGGAACGGCTCGATGCCGGTGAACGCGGCGTTCTCCTCGGCGGCCGTCGGGAAGCAGGTGACCGGGTCGGACTGGCCGACCCCGCGCGGGTCGAAGCCGAGGATGTCGAACTTCGCCCGGACCTCCGGCGTGTAAGCGATCTCGGCCGCCTGCTGCACGAAGCCGATGCCGGGTCCGCCAGGTCCACCCGGGTTGGTGAACAGCGTCCCGACCTTCTGGCCGGACGCGGGGAGCCGGGTCAACGCGATCGTGGTCGTCGCACCGCGCGGCTGGTCGTAGTCGGTCGGCACCTCGACCGACGCGCACTGGAACTTGGCCAGCGCCGGATCGGTGCCGCAGCTCTTCCACGCGATCTTCGGTACGGCGACGCGCGCGGCCTTCGCCGCCTCACGCCGTACGAGCTCCGCATCGGCTCCCGAGCCCGACGCCACCGCCGACGCACCGGCCGAGGCAGGAGCCCCAGTGAAGGCGGGTGCCGCAACGGCGGGCGCGAGCGCCGCCGGCACGGCCACAGCGGCGACGACGGCCAGGGTCAGAGTGGTCCTCGTGGTTCTTCGCACGGTTCTCCCTCACTCGTGGACGGGTGCGAGCGGCACCCGTGCCACGACGCTAGGCAACGGAGCCGTCCGCACGCGTCCCCCCAAAGGCTTAGACCCGCATCCACCTAGCGGATGTCGAACGGCCGTCGGTTCTGCACACAGGTCGCGCCATCGGCCGGCCGCTGCAACTTCACCAGGTACTGCGTGATCGCCGCGTCGGCGCACGCGCTCTTGCCGATCGTGGTGTGGCCCCAACCGTTGATCGTCAGCAGGTGCGCGTCGCGGTAGAGGTCGGCGTACGGGCGTGTGCCCTCGTACGGCGTCGCCGGGTCGTGCCGGGTCCCGATGACCAGCACCGGCGCGTCCGTCCTCAGCTTGGTCCACGGACCGCGGAAGGCGTCGGCGTCCCGGATCGGAATGAACTCGCAGGTCTGACTGACCCACGTCCGCAGCCGGCCGAAGTGCGGGTACTTCTTGTCGGCGGCATCAGCCATCGCCTCGTACGCGAACGGCCGCCCGGTCTGCTGCGCCTCGACGCACGGCTGCAGGCTGCTGCCGATCGAGGCGTACTCTTCCTTGTCCGCAAGGAGTTTCGCGGTGGATGCACTCGTTCTCTGACCACCACCGAGCTGAGCCAGCATCGCCGCGAGGTCAGGCCAACCGGCCGGCTCGTACAGCCCGCTGAAGATGATGCCGACCATCATCGGGTAGGTGATCGTCACCTTGGTCCCGTCCGGCAGCGTCAGCTCGCCCGGCTTCGTCTTCAACCGCTCGAGCACCCGCTCGGCGGCGACGCCAGGATCACCGAGCTTCGCCAGCGCACACTGCGCAGGTCCAGCGGCACGGCACTCGGCCTTGAACTGCGCGAAGACCTCCGCGGCCCCCTTGGCCTGTCCGAGCCGAACGCCGAGCGGAGCGTCGTTCAGCACCGAACCTGAGTACGACGACGGGTTCCATGCGCCGTCGATCGCGAGCGCGCGGATGTTGTCGGGGAACAGCTTCGCGTACGTCGCCCCGAGGTACGAGCCGTACGAGTAGCCGATGTAGTTCAGCTTCGCGTCGCCGACCGCCTGCCGGAGCAGATCCATGTCGCGGGCAACGTTCGCCGTCGAGTAGTGCGCGAACCGCTCCGGCGAGGTCTTCGTGCAGCTGCGCCCGATCTTTGCGTTGACCGCCGTCAGCTGCCGGACCTCGGCACGGTTCATCGGGAACGCGATCACGTCCGCCGCCGCGGCGTTCTCCTCAGCCGCCGTCGGGAAGCACGTCACCGGATCCGACTGCCCGACCCCGCGCGGATCGAACCCGATGATGTCGAACTTCGCGCGCACCTCCGCCGAGTACGTCGACAGCGCGTTCCGCTGCACGAACGAAACCCCAGGCCCACCAGGCCCGCCCGGGTTCGTGAACAGCGATCCGATCCGCTCCCCGGACGCGGGCAGCCGCGTCAACGCGATCGTCGTCGTCGCGCCCCGCGGCCGGTCGTAGTCCGTCGGCACCTCGACCGAAGCACACTGGAACTTCACCAGCGCGGGATCGGCCCCACAGCTCCCCCACGCAATCGCCGGTACGCCGGGGCGGGCGGCCTCCGCGCGGGCAGCACCTGCGGCACTCGGCCCCACGGCGGCCCCCGCTGGTACGGCAAGCGCCGTCGCCCCCGCCGGTACGGCGAGCGCCGTCGCCGCCGCGACGGCGGCGAGGCTTCGGACAGTCGGGCGTTTTCGCACGGTCGCGCGCATCGGAGCTCCCCAGCAGGTCGACGGTCGGTTCTCCGCCCACGCTAGGAACCGACATCGTCCGAACGCGTCCCCCAACGGAAGGAAGCCGGCCCTCCGCCTGTCAGCGGATGGCCGGCTTCCTCACCGAAGTACAGAAACTCAGGCGGTCTTCTCGCGACGCTCGCGCTTGCGCTCGATCTGGTCGCGCGGGATCAGCGTCGGGTTGACGTTCTCCAGGACGACCTCGCCGGTGACGACGACCTTGGCGACGTCCTCGCGGCTCGGCACCTCGTACATCACGTTGAGCAGGACCTCTTCCATGATCGCGCGCAGACCACGAGCGCCAGTACCGCGCAGCAGGGCCTGGTCGGCGATCGCCTCGACCGCGTCCTCGCTGAACTCCAGCTCGACGTTGTCGATCTCGAACAGCCGCCGGTACTGCTTGACCAGCGCGTTCTTCGGCTCGGACAGGATCTTGATCAGCGCGTCGCGGTCCAGCGGCGACACGGTGGTGATCACCGGGAGCCGGCCGATGAACTCGGGGATCAGGCCGAACTTCAGCAGGTCCTCGGGCATCACGTCGGCGTAGCCACCGGCTTCGCGCGGCGCCTCGACCTCGTTGCTCATGCTGAAGCCGAGGGTCTTCTTGCCGACCCGCGCCTCGACCATGTGCTCCAGGCCGGCGAACGCCCCACCGACGATGAACAGCACGTTGGTGGTGTCGATCTGGATGAACTCCTGGTGCGGGTGCTTGCGTCCGCCCTGCGGCGGCACACTCGCGGTGGTGCCTTCCAGGATCTTCAGCAGCGCCTGCTGGACGCCCTCACCGGAGACGTCGCGCGTGATCGACGGGTTCTCGCTCTTGCGAGCGATCTTGTCGACCTCGTCGATGTAGATGATCCCGGTCTCGGCCTTCTTGACGTCGTAGTCGGCCGCCTGGATCAGCTTCAGCAGGATGTTCTCGACGTCTTCGCCGACGTACCCGGCCTCGGTGAGCGCCGTCGCGTCCGCGATCGCGAACGGGACGTTCAGCATCCGGGCGAGCGTCTGCGCGAGGTAGGTCTTGCCGCAGCCGGTCGGGCCGATCAGGAGGATGTTGGACTTGGCCAGTTCGACCGCCTCGTCCTTGGCGTGCCGGCCGGCGCTCGAGGCGCCCTGACCGTCACGGACCCGCTTGTAGTGGTTGTACACCGCTACCGCGAGCGCCTTCTTCGCCACGTCCTGTCCGACGACGTACGCGTTGAGGAAGTCGTAGATCTCACGGGGCTTGGGCAGCTCCGTCAGACCGACCTCGGAGCCTTCGTTCAGCTCCTCCTCGATGATCTCGTTGCAGAGATCAATGCATTCGTCGCAGATGTAGACGCCGGGACCGGCGATGAGCTTCTTGACCTGCTTCTGGCTCTTCCCGCAGAACGAGCACTTGAGCAGGTCGCCGCCGTCACCTATGCGTGCCACCGGGACAGATCCCTTCTCTCACTAGCTGAGGCCGGCCGAGCGATGTTGCCGTCTCGGACCTTGATCCGACGGTACCCCGCCCCGGGCCCTTACGCCGCCCTGTCCACAGCGTCGCGAGTACGCCTGTGGCGAACGGGAGGCCCTTGACGGGACGTCCGGCGGATTCTAGGGTCCCTCCGGCCGTCGGCCGGGCGGAACCCGCAGGCCCGCCGCGATCCCCGTGCGGTGCACCGGGATCGGCAGCGGGCCGAGGGTTGATCAGGCGCCGACCGGCACCGGGGCCTTGCGCGACTCCAGGACGGAGTCGATCAGGCCGTACTCCACCGCCTGCGCGGCGGTGAGGAACTTGTCCCGCTCGATGTCGCGGGACACCTCCTCGATGTCCTTGCCGCTGGCGTCGGCGAGCATCTTCTCCAGCAGCGAGCGCAGGCGCAGGATCTCGTTCGCCTGGATCTCGATGTCGCTGGACTGCCCGTAGGTGCCCTCGGTGGCCGGCTGGTGGATGATGATCCGGCTGTTCGGCAGGGCCATCCGCTTGCCCGGCGTACCGGCGGCCAGCAGCACGGCGGCGGCCGAGGCCGCCTGCCCGAGGCAGACCGTCTGGACGTCGGACTTGATGTAGCGGATGGTGTCGTAGATCGCGGTCAGCGCCGTGAACGAGCCGCCCGGGGAGTTGATGTAGATGCTGATGTCGCGGTCGGCGTCCATCGACTCCAGGCACAGCAGCTGCGCCATCACGGCGTTCGCGATCTCGTCGGTGATCGGCGTGCCGAGGAAGATCGTGCGCTCCTCGAACAGCTTGGTGTAGGGGTCGACCCGGCGCATGCCGTACGACGTGCGCTCCTCCCACTGCGGGATGAAGTAATTCATGCTGTGTCCAGTCCTAACGAACGAAGTGGGAGATCAGGAGTTCGGGCTGCCGCTGGTGAGCTGGGCAGCGCTGGCCACGACGTGGTCGATGAAGCCGTAGTCCTTCGCCTGGTCCGCGGTGAACCAGCGGTCGCGGTCGGCGTCGGTCTCGACCTGCTCCAGCGGCTGACCGGTGTGCTCGGCGATCAGCTTGAACAGCTGGGCCTTGATGTGCAGCGACTGCTGCGCCTGGATCTTGATGTCGGACGCCGTTCCGCCCATACCGCCGGAGGGCTGGTGCATCATGATCCGCGCGTGCGGCAGGGCGAAGCGCTTGTCCTTCGCGCCGGCGCAGAGCAGGAACTGGCCCATCGAGGCCGCCAGGCCCATCCCGACGGTGGCGACGTCGTTGGAGATCCACTGCATGGTGTCGTAGATCGCCATGCCGGAGTCCACCGAACCACCGGGGGAGTTGATGTACAGCCAGATGTCCTTGTTGGGGTCCTCGGCGTTGAGGAGCAGCATCTGAGCGCAGATCGCGTTCGCGTTGTCGTCGCGAACCTCGGACCCCAAGAAGATGATCCGGTTGCTCAGCAGGCGCTGGTAGATGTGGTCGTCGAGTCCGCCGGATCCGGTGCCGCCCGCGGCGGTGGGGCTGGCTGCAAATGTCTCGTTCACGAAGCCGACATTACTGGGCGAGGGCGACAGAGCTAAGGCCGGTGGCCAGGTGTTCGCTCACGGCGCACCGTGTCTGCTCTGAGCGAATGGTGCCCCTGGGGCTGGGAGAGCATGGGCGGATGCTGCTACGAGCGATGGATGCATCCGATCTGGACGAGCTGCTCGTGGTTCAAGAGGAGGGCGCGGTCCTTGGGCTGGGGGCCGTCTTTCCGCAGGCCGAGTACCCGTTTCCGCGGGAGTCGATCAGGGATCGCTGGGCTGTGGAGATCGCGGATCCGGCGATCCAGGCCTGGGTCGCGGTCGTGGACGGCCGGCTGGCTGGGTTCGCGGCGACGCGGTACGACGAACTGCTGCACTTCGGGACCGCGGTGTCGAGCTGGGGCTCCGGGCTGGCGTCGGAGCTGCACGACGCGGTGATCGGCACGCTGCGGGGTGACTGGCCGGGCGCACACCTGCACGTGTTCGAGGAGAACCATCGGGCTCGGCGCTTCTACGCCAAGCACGGCTGGTTCGAGACCGGGAGCAGCAAGCGCTCGGCGTACGCGCCGCAACCGCTGATGCTGGAGTACCGGCTGGACCTCTAAACGCGAGAACGCCCCGGACCCTCAGCGGGATCCGGGGCGTTCTCAGCGGCGTACTCAGGCCTTGGCAGGCTCCTCGGCCGGGGTCTCCTCGGCGGCGGCCTCGGTGACGTCAGCCTCAGCGGCCTCCGGGTCGGCGTACGAGCCGTCCGGGAGCAGCGTCTTCAGCTCGACCTCGTTGCCGGAGGCGTCGGTGACCTTGGCGTTCTCGACCAGGTAGGCCAGCGCCTTGCCGCGGACGACCTCGGACACCAGGCTCGGGACCAGGTTGTTCTCGACGGCGTGCTGGGCGAACTGGTCCGGGCTGACGCCGGAACGCTGCGCGTGCCGGACGATGTGCTCGGTCAGCTCCTGGTCGTTGACGCTCAGCTCCTGCTGCTCGGCGACCAGGTCCAGGACGAACTGCGCCTTGATGGCGTCCTCGGAGCGCTTCTTCAGGTCCTCGTCGAACTCCTCCGACGTCTGCTCCTCGCCCTCGAGGAACTGCTCGAAGGTCATCCCGGAGTAGCCGAGCTGCTGGTCCAGGTTCTCGCGGCGGGCGGCGACCTCGTCGGTCAGCAGACCGTCCGGCACCGGCACCTCGACGAGGGTCAGGATCTTCTCGAGTACGGCGTCGCGCGCGTCGCCGGCCTGCTCGAGGCGCTTGCCCTTCTCCAGACGGGTCCGGACGTCGGCCTTCAGCTCGTCGGCCGTGTCGAACTCCGACGCGGTCTGGGCGAAGTCGTCGTCGAACTCCGGCAGCTCCTGCTCCTTGACCGCGGTGACGGTCACGGCGACGTCGACGTCCTCGCCCTTGAGCGCGCCGCCGACCAGCTGGGTGACGAAGCTCTTGGACTCGCCGGCGCTCAGGCCGAGCACCGCGTCGTCCAGGCCGTCGAGCAGCTGACCGCTACCGACCTGGTACGACAGGCCGGTGGCCTGCGCCTCCTCGATCTTCTCGCCGTCCTTGGTGGCCGACAGGTCGAGGGTGATGTAGTCGTTGTCGGCGACCGCGCGCTCGACCGGGTTCAGCGAACCGAACCGCTGACGCAGCGACTCGATCTGCTCGTCGATCTCCTCGTCGGAGATCGCGATGTCCTCGACGGAGGCCTCGAGACCGGTCAGCTCCGGCAGCTCGATCTCCGGACGGACCTCGACCTCGGCGGAGAACTGCAGGCTCTCCTTGTCGTTGAACTCGGTCACGTCGACCTCGGGACGACCGATCGCCTTGACCTGGTTGTCCTGGACGGCCTGCGAGTACAGCTTCGGCAGCGCGTCGTTGATCGCCTCTTCGAGGACCGGACCGCGGCCCACGCGCTGGTCGATCACCTGCGGCGGGATCTTGCCCTTGCGGAAGCCCGGGACGACGATCTGGCTGCCAATGCTCCTGTACGCCGCGTCGAGGCTCGGCTTGAGCTCCTCGAACGGCACCTCGACGATGAGCTTGACCTTGGTCGGGCTCAAGGACTCGACGGTGCTCTTCACGGTGGCGGTTCTCCTTGGTCGATGACGATCACAGCACGCCCGGACAGGCCGTACCGCTGGTGCTGCAGGGGTTTGTCGGGGCGACAGGACTCGAACCTGCGGTCTCCTGCTCCCAAAGCAGGCGCGCTAGCCACTACGCTACGCCCCGCAGTGACCGAACGAGTCTAGTGGACGCGGAGGCATGCTCGCGCCCCCACCCCTGTTCTGGAGCCTAACGGGGTCGTTCAACCCGCTCCCGACAACCCGTTTTGAGCCTCGCCCCCGGATGTGAAATCATGACGTCCGTACCCGGGAGACCGGGTGCACGCGGGTGTAGCTCAATGGTAGAGCCCCAGTCTTCCAAACTGACTACGCGAGTTCGATTCTCGTCACCCGCTCAAAGGAAAGGCCCAGGTCGGTTGACCTGGGCCTTTTCGCATGGCCGGTACGACGCTCACGCGCGCTCGGGAAAGAGCCGGAGCGCTTCGACGACGAGCGGTGAGAACGCGTCCTGGTCGCGCGGGTCGTCCGCATCCACGAGAACGACCCCGCGGACGTCCTCGGCGACGAGGTCCTGGACGACGGGGCCCGCCACTTCCACCCGCGAGATGACACCGGTGTGGGTGAAGTCGACGGCCCGACCGGAGGAGTCGCGGCCCACGTGGAACTCGAACGCGACGCTGTCGAGCACGCGGGTCAGTTCGACTCCGCACTCCTCACGCAGCTCCCGCTCGAGCGTTTCCAGCTCGGTCTCCCCCGACTCAGGGGAACCACCAGGTAGATCCAGCAGTCCGTCGTACGGGCCGCGAGTCTTCCGCACCAGAACGACGCGCCCCTCCTGCCGCCAGACCGCATAGACACCGAAGTGCCGGGTGGGGTTCACCGGTGCTCCGTGCTCTCGCGAGAGATTCCTCGATGCGTTTCGTCCGCCTCCATGTCGGGTCAGGCGGGTTCGATGGTCAGGGCGGAGGGGTGCGGGAGTTCGGCTGGATCGGTGTCGGTTCCGCTGACCCATTCGATGCCGCCGAGGAGCTCGTGGTCGGCGTACTGGAAGGTGTAGAGGAACAGGCCGTCGTACGAGTCGGCCACTCCGGCGTTCACGCGGACGGTCATCCCTAGGCCGCCGCCGGCGTTGAAGTCGATGGACGGGCAACCGCAGCCACACACGCCGACGACGAGCACCTCGGCGGCCTGCTTGCGGAGGTGGGCAGCGCTGGGGAAGTCGGCTGCGAGAAGCGCTGCCAGTACGTCGCGCTCACGGGTTGTCAGCGGCCTCGGGTCCATGCGGCAATCGTGGCATTCGAGAAGGCTGAGGGCGATCGGGTTTGATGCTCGGCCGACTGGATTCATGGAGTGCAAGCTTCGGCAATCGACAGGCTGTTCTCGTACAGGTGGTGGCGGGTGATCCGGCCGTTCTCGACGGTCAGCCGGAGGGCGAACGGGCCTGCGAAGGACTTCCCCGTGGCTCGGACGGTCCCGGACAGATGGCCTGTCACGACGGCGTCGGTGCCGTCGACAAGTAAGGCGTCGATCGACGCACGGGCGTCCTCGGGCACGGTGTGCTCGGTCAGCTCGGGGGACTGGGCAGCGCACTCGGCAGCGGTGGAGCGAGGCCTGATCCACGGGACCCCAGGGTTGTCGGCGAGCATCCAGTCGACGTCCTCAGCGAAGAGCGCCGTCAGCCCTTCGGTGTCACCGGCAAGACGCAACTCGAGGAACTTCTGGGCAGCAGCACGAGTGGCATCCTCGGTCGAGATCGTCATAGTCCCAATCTGCCCGAGCACTAGCGGATCGTCGATTACCTCGCAGGTAACGCCGAACGTGCCTGGTGGTCGCAGGACGAAGTCCGGGACCCTGAGCGTCGGCAAGCGCTTAGGTCTTTCTGCACCAGGACAGCCCGCCGTGCTGCCGCCAGATCGCGTCAACACCGAGCTGCTCGGCAGGGCTCGCAGCACTCGTCACCCTGCGGCTGCCAGACGGGCGAATACCTCGTCCGGGGTCAGGTCGTAGCCAGTCGCGCGTGGGCCGGTCCAGTTGACGCCCACGAGGAGGCCGTCGCGTTGAAGACCGGGGAGCCAGCGGGTGCGCCAGGCGGTGGGGTGAGCTCGTCGGGGACGAAGGAGGCGTACGCCGGGACATTGGCGATCACCCGGCGTACGCGGGCCTCACTCGACCAGAACGGTGCCGACCGGCGACCCTCAGCGTCCATCGGCGCCGGGTAGCCGCCGGCGTCCCGGACGGTCCAGAGGCGCCCGGTGCGAGTGACCTCGACGAAGAAGGCCGCAGCTTGCGAGGCGCTCTGGCTCATGCCGGCCATTCTGCGACGTCCAGCAGCGGGAGCCAGCGGCGGTCTCGGCAATGGACGCGAATCTCGGCCGAGGTCAGCCAGGCTGCTTCGGAGCATTCGGAGTCGGGCTCGGGGGTAGTTGGACGGCCAGGCTCGGTGAGGCGGGTGCTGAAGTAGGCCATGTAGCCAGTCGGGTGAGGGTACCGAAAGCCGTCGGGCTTGGGCCCGTGGAGCTGCAGTCGGTTCCAGCCGAGCACCGTGAGGGCGGACTCGTCGAGCCGCCAGCCTGTCTCCTCGCGGAGCTCCCGGACAGCGGCCTCGTGCGGGGTCTCGCCAGGCGAGATGTGCCCGCCAGGCAAATCCCACCCGCCACGAGCCGGCAAATCGGCGTACCGGAGCAGCACGCGCGACGAGCTGTCGAACAGCAGCACGAACGCCGTACTGACCAGCTCGTACGGCGGCAGCTCACCCGACGCGAAGAGCTCACTGCGATGAGCCAGATCGAGATCAGGCAGAACCCCTGACCAGAGCAACTTGTCGGGCATCGCGGAGTCCGCCTTCGCTCAGGTGGTGATGGCGCCGGCTCGACTAATACGTCCACGCGTTGTTGGTGAGGGTGAAGGTCCAGTCCGCCGGCGTGGAATCGGTCAGGTAGGCGACCGCGGGAACGCTGAGTGGCGGGTACGGGAGGGCCGTCAGGTGGGTGATGGCATCCGCGATGGGGAACCAGCGGGCTTCCAGGACCGAGTTGTCCGGGTCGTCTGGTGCGAAGGCCCACTCAGCGGTCGTGGCCGCGTAGTTGAAGGCCTGACTCACCGGCTGGTCGTCGTGGTGGACGGTGGTGGTCCAGACCTGGGTGAACGCGGACGGCGGGAGCTGGAGGCCGGTCTCCTCGCGGAGCTCCCGTACGGCGCCCGCGAGAGGCGCTTCACCGGGCTCGACGGCTCCGCTGGGCAGGTTCCAGTGCTCACGGTCCCAGGTGTCGTACTGCTCGCGGACGAGAGCGATCCGGTCGCCGTACCGGACGACGACACCGACGTACTGCTGCATCCGGCGAGCGTACGTCGGCAGCAGCCGGTCGAACGACCAGCGGACCATGTCAATTGATGCAACTGCTCGTTGCTGGCAGCAACGAGCACCAGCTACTGAACCCGGAAGACCGGACCCCGTGGAGTGAACGGCAGCGTGGCCCCCGGCGGGATCAGGTACGCGTGCGTACGCCGGACCCGCAGCGTGTCGCAGTCGGCGTCGGTGATGATCAGGACGGGCGCCTCCCGCGGGAAGTCGTCCGCGTGGTCCAGCAGGTTGAGCGCGGGCTGCAGAACCGTGCCGCCCCGACCGCGAAGCTGGACCCGCCCGGCGATCTCGTCGACGGGGACGTAGCCGGCGTCGTACGGAGCCGCGTCGCAGTAGACGACCCGGGCAGCAGGCACGTCGCGGGCGTGGGAGTAGGAGGCGATGGCCCCCAGCGCCTTGCCGAGCAGCCGGGTGTCCATGGACGCCGAGGTGTCCAGCACCACGCCGTACGTCGGCAGCAGCTCCGGGCGCTCAGGACGGACCCAGCCGGGCCGCGGGATGTCCGGCGTACTGGCCTGGCGCCGAGACGCCCGGGCGTACGAGCGAGTGGGCTGCGCGGACGGGACGTGCTCCTCGAACCAGCGCGCGAGCTGAGCGTCCCACTCCAGCGGCGGGTGCTCCAGCGCGCGGATCTCCTCGACCAGCCCAGCAGGCAGCAGCCCACGCGACTCGTCGTGGTACGCCAGCCCGGTACTCAGAGCCCGCCGGTAGATGTCGTCCAGACCAGCCGCGCGGCGGCCTTCACCGGGATGCGGCAGCGGCTGACCGAGTACGTCGCCCAGCCCGACGCCGCGGAGCGTCGCCAGCTTGCGGTAGCGGCGCAGGTCGCGCGCGATGCGGTCGTAGACCTCCTCCGCCGACAGTCCCTTGAGCTCGGCGTCGTACAGCGCGCCCTCCGGCATCGTGCCGACACCCATTTCCAGCAGCCAGCCGTTGATGACCAGGTCGGCCGCGACGTTCCACAGGTACGGATCGCGACCGCCGACGCGTTCCCCGTGGCGCAGTGCGGCGTGCAGCATCTCGTGCGCCATCACGAACCGCCACTCCCCTGGCGTCAGCCCGGCCAGCGGGTTCACGTAGATCTCCCCCGCCACAGCACTCACCGCGGCCACCCGGATGTCCCAGTTGCGCGCAAGCTCCACTTCGGCGACCACCGTCATCGAAGCGGCCAGCGCACCCATCAGCGGGTACGACGAAACGAACCACCCCAGCGCGGCGGTCCAGTCGTCCACCCGCCCACGCGAATCGGACAGCGTCGAGCGCACGCCGCCCGCCACATCCACCGCCGCTGTCGCAGCCGCAGACAGCCCCACAGCGAAGCGCTCAGGCCAGTCAGGCGGTTTCCCCCAACCGGTCCAGGGCGCGGTCGTCACATCAGGCTGGTTGCCGTTGACGCCGCACCGCGTGTGCTCGTCCGGTACGCCGTTCGCACGCCACAGCCGGGCCAGCGCGTCCTCGTCCGTCCCGGGCAGGACCACCGGCAGGTCGACGACAGGGCGGCCGAGCTTCAGCGCCTGGAGGAACCGGTTCACAGCCACGTCGTACGCCGCGGAGGCGGCGTGATCAGGAGCCGGCCGCTTCGGCGAGGCATGATCCAGCCCTAGGTGGATCAGCAGATGCGCGAACACCCAGGCCCACTCGTCCGCGGTCGCCCGTCGGGTCCGGTGAACGAGGATCTCCCGCGACGTACCGACCGTGGCCCAGCCGTCGGCCGCAACAGTGTCGCTGCGACGCGGGGTGTCACCGGCCAGCGCAGCGAACAGCGGATGCGCGGACACCCGCTGCCACCCCTCCAGGATGGCCTCGAGCGCGGGATCCTTCCGAGCGGGACGCCGAGGCATGGCTCAGTTCCGCGCCGCAACGAGCCGTGGAAGGTCGCGGGTGACCTCGACCAGGAACCACGTGGGCAGCACCGCACGACCGTCGTCGTCCGACGCGATCACGACCTGCGCGATCTCCAGCGAGATCTCCGCCAGCTCCACCAGCAACGCCTTGCCGCGATGGGCGAGCTGCCGCGACGCAGCGCTTCCCGACGTCTTGTCGGCCGGCAGCTCCTTCACCAGCCGAGCACGGAAGGTCTCAGCCAGGAAGTAGAGCAGGTCGCGATCGCTAGGAGCACTGGGCCAACCGACCTCGCCCTTGAGCACCGCCTCCAGCCCGAACGCGTTCCGCACCGTCTTCACGAACGCCCGGAACCCCGACGCGTGCGCCGCCGTCACGGTGCCGAAGGCAAGCACGCGCAGCATCTCGTCGCCGATGTCGTCGCCGTACGAGTGCAGCGCGTCGGACAGCATGTGCCAACTGCGCGGCGAGGAGAACGGCTCCTCCGTCTTCGGCGGCGCGGTCCACAGGTGGTCCGGCCGGTTCCGCAGGTAGTCGAGCACCCACGGGTGAATCCCCGCGCCGCCGGCCCAGGCCAGCCAGTCGCTCGCGGACGCCCGCAGGTGGACGTGGACGAGCCGGTTCAGCAGCGCGGACGCCATCGGCCGGGCCAGGGCGTTGTCGGTCGCGCGGTTCCCCGCGCCGATCACGACAGATCCTTCGGGCAGCTCGTACTCCCCGATCCGCCGGTCCAGGATCAGCGAGTAGAACGCCTTCTGCACCTCCGGCGAGGACGCGTTGAGCTCGTCCAGGAACAGGCAGTACGGCGTGTCCCGCGCGATGCTCATCGGCGGAGCGAAGCGGCTGCGGCCGTCGACGATCTGCGGTACGCCGATCAGGTCCTCCGGCGCGAGCTGCGTTCCGAGCAGTGTCACGCACTCGAGTCCGAGCGAGTCGGCGAACGCGCGCACCAGGCTGGACTTGCCGATCCCGGGTGCTCCCCAGAGGAAGACCGGGCGGACGACAGCGACGTGCAGCAACACCTCGGGCAACTGCTTCGGCGTCACGGTGACGGCAGCCTGCATCGGATCCTTTCGCGCGGTTCGGAGTCTCGAGGGTCCCGCAGTGCGGACCGTGCTGTCACCGGGTTTTCCACAGCGCAGAATCAGGCACCGAGCATGGCATCGTTCCCACGGCATCCTTCCGTTGTCAGCAGAAAGCGATTAACGTGCCGAACTTCGTAAGGGGGCCTGGAGTGAGAAAGCATCGACTGGTCGCGGCTGGGGTCGCACTGATCTTGTTGCCGATGGGTGCCGGCCGGGTAATGGCCGCGGAGCCACCGCCACACCTCGGCGAGGGCCAAGCCGTCGGCAATCGCACAGTGAGCGACCCGCCGTACAGGCTCCGCGCGGTGACGAGCCAGTACTACGTGACGTCGTACGCGCAGCCCAACGATCTCGCCCCAGAGCCGTGGGAGGTCCAGAGCACGACCAACGGCGCGACCGCGCGGACGATCGACAGATCGCCCGAGCAACCCGACCAGGCGCCCGCGTTGCTGGGCAAGTACGCCGTCCAGGTGGGCTCAGGCGTGGTGACGTTCCGCGATCTCGCGACCGATGCGAGCAGCCAGGTCAGCGTCCCGGCAGATGCCGTGTACGAGGGGACCTACGCCGGCGGCGTGCTGCTCCGCCGTGGATCCACGATCTCGCTCAGAGCCCTGAACAACACGGAGAAGACCGTCACCGGCGCCGCCGGCGATCCAACGATCCTGGACAGCAACGACTCGTCGCTCCTGCTCGGCATGTCCGGACGCGTCGCGATCGTCGACGTCGCGACCGGTGCGGCGACCGCGGTCACCACACTCGCCGCCAACCCAGCTTGGGCAGCACTGACCCCGAACCGCGTCATCTGGCAGACCGCCGCCACCGAGACGACCCGCTCCCTCGCCTGGAAGCAACGCACCACAACAACGACAGGCACGATCCAGATCCCGTACGGCGAGCCGATCCTGCCGCTCGGCGACGACATCGCGGTGCGCCTGGGCAGCGAGCTCATCAAGGTCAGCGGAACCAGCACTGTCACCAGACCGTTCGTCACCGGTGTGCACGACGCGGCCGATCTGACCACCGGCCGGTTACTGGTCAGTGCTCAGAGCAAGGTCGCGTCGGTCGGCACTGACGGAGTGCTGCAGACCGTCAAGGCGACGCCGGCCTTCAACGCCCAGGTCCAGTACCTCGGCCTGTCGGGCGCTCGCCTGATCACCTCCGACCAACAGCCCGCCCACACGCTCTACGAGACGAGCAACAACGGCACGGCCTGGACAGCGACCGGCGGCAGCAACACCGGCAAACCGTTCCAGCTCGAAGGAACGTCTCTGCTCTCCTTCGACGCCACGACAGCCCGGGTCGGCGAGCTGACCTTCCCCGCCGCTGACGACGTCCTGCTTGGTAAAGGCGGCAAACTAGTCGCCCACAACGGCGAGATCTACGACGTCGCCAGCAAGGCCAAGCGTCTCGACCTCGCGGCACCGTTCGCGCTTGCGGGCAGCACTGCCTGGAAGGTCACTGAGCCCGGCGTCCTGCAAGGCCAGGACGTCACCGCCGGCACGACCAAAACCATCACCGTCGCCAGCGGCTGCACGATCGGCCCGAACGCCGTCAACGGCCGCTGGGCGCTGCTCACAGGCTGCGCCGGCGGCAACCAGGTCATCGACGTCACCGGCCCCGAGCCGCCGCGCAACCTGACCGTCCCCGCCGACGCCCAGCTCGGCAACGGCTTCGTCGCCCAGCTCGCGAACGGTGAGGACGCGAACGGTCTACCCGCCAAGGAACTCCTGGTCACCGACCTGAACGACGCCGCCCTCGGCCAGCGCCGCTACGGCCCGGTCCTGGGCCGCTTGCAGCAGGCAACGTTCCGCGCCGACGGCGCCGGCCAGCCCAAGATCGCGTACGCCGACCCGACCGCCCGGCCGCGGGTGATCACGCTGGGCTGGCTGAAGCCCGACCCGCAGCAGCGGACCGACCAGACTCCCCCGGTCCTCACCACGGCGAGCGCCGGCGACCGGATCCGCGACTTCACGACGGCAACCTTCATCTGGTCCTTCACCGACCCCGCCGACGACCCGCACGAACCGGCCACCGGCGTCGAGAGCTACGACGTCCGGATCCAGCAGCGCCCGACGCCGACCTCGCCGTACGGGGCCTGGCGGGAGGTCGCCGGCTGGCAGGGCATCAAGATCACCGAGGTCAGCCTGACCGCGAACCCGGGCATCGACACCTGCTGGCAGGTCCGCTCCCGGGACAAGGCGCTCAACCTGAGCGCGTGGAGCGCGTCGTACTGCAGCGAGACCGACGGCACCGCCCCGACGTACGTGAGCAGCCGGCCCGGCGATCGCGTGATCCTGACGCCGGCGCAGACGTACAGCTACTCGTTCACCGACAACCTCGACCCGGTCGCGTACGACGTCGCCTACCGCGGCGCCGCGCCCGGTCAGCCCCTCGGAGCCTGGGTCTACCCGGCGGCCTGGACGACCCTGCAGGACACCTCGGTCGCCTGGGGTGCGAACGCCGGCTCCGAGCGCTGCTTCCAGGTCCGGGCCCGGGACGTCATCGGGAACATGTCGGGCTGGTCGCCGCAGACCTGCTCGGTCTACCCGCAGGACGACCGGGCACTGACCTCGGTCGGCTCGGTCACCCGCGGCAGCAGCACGCTCGGGTTCCTCGGCACCACGTCGACGCTCAACGCCAAGGGCGCGGCGCTCACCAAGACCAGCGAGTCGGGTGTTCGGATCGCCCTGATCACGCTGAACGGGCCAGGTCAGGGCTCGGTCGACGTGTTCCACGCGGGCGTCAAGATCGCCTCGGTCTCGCTCGCCGCGACCACGCAGACCCGCAAGGTCACCTACCTGCCGGTCACCGCGTACCGGACCGGCGAAGTGCGGGTTGTGTCGACCTCAACAGCCCCGGCAGCCGTCGACGGGATCGCATTTCTCCGGTCGAATCCATAACGAAGCGTAATGACTGTGAGCCCCGTCACCGCGCGGTGCCGGGCCCCGGTCATTGCAGGTAGCAGCAGTTACATCACCGGGGAATGGAATTCTGAGGACAAGCGCTGACCCCTGAGAGATACTGGAAATCGCGCCGTTTTCCGGTAGCAATCCCATTCACAGGCCGAGCATGTTGGGAAGTGCGCCCCTCCAGATGCCCTCAGAGCACCCTGCCCAAGCGCCGTCGATCGCAGCCCCTACCACCCGAGCCCCCGCCCGCAGCCGAAACCTGTGGCGGTTACGGCCCTACCTCCGACCCCACCGGCACCGCCTGGCGATCATGTTCTCCACGGCCGTTCTCGGTGTCGGCGTCAGCCTCAGCGTTCCCCTCGTCACCCGGGCCATCATCGACGGTCCGGTCACCCGCCGCGAGCTCGACCTGCTGTTCCCGCTCGCCTTCCTCGCCCTCGGGCTCAGCATCAGCGAGGTCCTGCTGGTCTGGGCACGCCGCTGGGCACAGTCCCGGGCCGTCAGCGACCTCGAGGCAACCCTGCGGCACGACCTGTACGTCCGGCTGCAGACGCTGCCGATGGAGTTCCACAACCGCTGGCAAAGCGGTCAGCTGCTGTCCCGGGTGACCGTCGACCTGTCGACGATCCGCCGGTTCATGGGCTTCGGCCTGCTGTTCCTGGTGATCAACATCCTGCAACTGATCGTCGTCACCATCCTGCTGCTGCGGCTGTACTGGCCGCTCGGCGTCGTGGTCGTCGTCGCCGCCGTACCGATCATCGTGGTGTCGCTGAAGTTCGAGAAGAAGTACCTGGCGATCTCCCGCCGGGTGCAGGACCAGCAGGGCGACCTGGCCACCAGCATCGAGGAGTCAGCCCTCGGCTTCCGGGTGATCAAGGCCTTCGGCCGGCGCGAGCACGTCAAGGCCCAGTTCGACAACGGCGCGGTCAAGCTCTACGGCACCTCGGTGGAGAAGGTCCGGCTGGCGTCGCGGTTCTGGACCTTCCTGGAAGTGATCCCGAACCTGACCCTCGTGATCGTGCTGCTGCTCGGCGCGCTCGCGGTCGGCCGGGACGCGATCACGCTGGGCACGCTGGTCGCCTTCATCACGCTGATGCTGTCGCTGATCTGGCCGGTCGAGTCGCTCGGCACCATCCTCGCGATGGCGCAGGAAGCGATGACGTCGGCGGACCGGATCAGCGAGATTCTCGACACCAAGTCGACGATCGAGTCCGGGCCTGAACAACTCGACAACCCGCAGGGCCACCTGCGGTTCGAGAACGTCAGCTTCCGGTTCTCGCCGGACTCCGACGACGTCCTGCACGACATCAACCTCGACCTCACCCCCGGGACGACGCTGGCCCTGGTCGGCGCCACCGGGTCGGGCAAGACCACGCTCACCGCGCTGGTTCCCCGGCTGTACGACGTGACCGGCGGCCGGATCACCATCGACGGCCACGACGTCAGGGACCTCGACCTGAAGTCCCTGCGCAGCGCGGTCGCGTCGGCGTTCGACGACCCGACGCTGTTCTCGATGTCGGTCCGCGAGAACATCACGCTCGGCCGCCCGGACGCCACGGACGCCGACGTCCAGCAGGCCCTGGAGATCGCCCAGGCGACCTTCGCCAACGACCTGCCCTGGGGTCTCGACACCCGGGTCGGCGAGCAGGGCATGTCGCTGTCCGGTGGTCAGCGGCAACGACTGGCCCTGGCGCGCGCGGTGCTCGCCAAGCCCGCCGTACTGGTGCTCGACGACACGCTGTCCGCGCTGGATGTGCACACCGAGGCCCTGGTCGAGGAAGCGCTGCGCAACGTGCTCTCCGCGACCACCGGCATCGTGGTGGCACACCGGGCGTCGACGGTGATGCTCGCCGATCAGGTCGCGCTGCTGGAGAACGGCACGATCACCCACGTCGGTACTCACCACGAGCTGCTCGCCACCGTTCCGGCGTACCGGCAGCTGCTCGCGGCCGAAGAGGAGGAGGTGCACGCATGACAACGACCCAGCAACCACCTCAGCCTCGCCCCGATCCGGAGGAGAACCGGAGCCCGGAGCAGATCATCGACCGGGAGGCGTCCTGGCGCGGGTACGCCGAGCAGGGCGACGACGAGCTGTCGCGGGCCACGACCGTGCGCCTCAAGGAGCAGTCCCGCAAGCTGCTCGGCGAGCTGCTCCGCCCGTACAAGAAGCTGATCTGGATCCTGGTCGCGATCGTCGTGGTGGAGAACGCCGCGCGGCTCGCCGTCCCGTACCTGGTCCACCTCGGCATCGACAAGGGCATCCCGCCGATCCTGGCGGGCGAGGGCAACCAGACCCTGCTCACGGTCGTGTTCGCCGTCCTGGCGTCGGCGCTGATCCAGGCGTTCGCCCGGCAGGTGTTCCTGATGCGATCCGGCCGGCTCGGCCAGACCATCCTGCTCGGGCTGCGCCGGCGGGTGTTCGACCACTTCCAGCGGCTCAGCCCGTCGTTCCACGACCGGTACACCTCGGGCCGGGTGATCTCGCGACTGACGTCCGACGTGGACGTCATCGACGAGATGCTCGAGACCGGGTTCGACGGTCTGGTGACGGCACTGCTGACCCTGGTCGGTACGGCGATCCTGCTGCTCACGCTGGACGTCAAGCTCGGCCTGCTCGCGCTGCTGTCGTTCCCGGTGCTGTTCTTCCTCACCACCTGGTTCCGGCGCCGGTCGCAGCTGGTCTACCGGCGCAGCCGGGAAGCGGTCGCGCTCGTCATCGTGCACTTCGTCGAGTCGATGACCGGGATCCGCGCGGTCCAGGCGTTCCGCCGCGAATCGCGCAACGAGGAGATCTTCCACGGGGTGAACGACCGCTACCGGGAGGCGAACCTGGAGTCGTTCCGGATCAACGCGATCTTCATGCCGTCGATCAAGGGCGTCGGCAACATCACCATCGTCGCGATCCTCGCGTACGGCGGCTGGCAGGCCTACCACGGGCACGTCACCGTCGGTGTGCTGACCGCGTTCCTGCTCTACCTGCGGCAGTTCTTCGAGCCGCTGCAGGACATCTCGCAGTTCTACAACACGTTCCTTTCCGCGAGCGCGGCGCTGGAGAAGCTGTCCGGCGTACTCAACGAAACTCCTGACGTGCCCGAGCCGAAGGAGCCGGCCAAGCCGGGCCAGAAGGCGCGGGGACACCTGGAGCTGCGGGACGTGAAGTTCTCGTACGTCGACGGGGTGGCCGTGCTGCCCGGGCTCGAACTCGATGTCCCGGCCGGGCAGACCCTTGCCCTGGTCGGTACGACGGGCGCGGGCAAGACGACGATCGCCAAGCTGGTCGCGCGCTTCTACGACCCGACCGGCGGTCAGGTGCTGCTCGACGGGCTCGACCTGCGCAAGCTCACCGAGGACGACCTGCGCGAGCGGGTGGTGATGGTGACGCAGGAGAACTTCCTGTTCACCGGCACGGTCGCCGACAACATCCGGTTCGGCAAGCCGGACGCGACGATGGACGAGATCGTCGAAGCCGCCAAGGTGATCGGCGCGCACGACTTCATCGTGCGGCTGCCGAACGGGTACGAGACCGCGGTGGAGAAGCGCGGTTCCCGGTTGTCGGCCGGTCAGCGTCAGCTGGTCGCCTTCGCCCGGGCGTTCCTCGCCGACCCCGCGGTGCTGATCCTGGACGAGGCGACCTCCAGCCTCGACATCCCCAGCGAGCGGCTGATCCAGCGCGCGCTGCGCACGATCCTCGCCGACCGCACCGCGATCGTGATCGCCCACCGGTTGTCCACGGTGGAGACCGCGGACCGGGTGATCGTGCTCGAGCACGGCAGGATCATCGAGGACGGCACGCCGGACTCACTGATCACCCACGGCGGTCACTACGCCGGACTGCACCAGGCCTGGGAGGACTCGCTGGCCTGACGGTCTGGGAGGACTTCCCGGCCTGATGGCCTGGGAGAACTCGTTGATCTTCTGATGCACCGAGTGATTGTTGCTCAGGGCCCCTTCCGTTCGCGGGAGGGGCCCTGTTCCTTCAGGGAACGAGTAGTAGCTTGCCGGTCGTACGGCGGGCCTCCAGATCGGCATGCGCCTGAACTGCTTCGTCGAACGGGTAGATCGCGCCGAGATGCGGCGTGACGTGCCCGTGGTCGACCCACGCGAACAGATCAGCTGCCCGCTTCTGCAGTTCATCACCAACCACGTAGTCGCGCAGAGTCGGCCGGATCACCGTCAAGGAGCCGTGCCGCAACCTCATCAGATCGAACGCCGGTACCGGCCCACTCGACTGCCCGTACAGCACGAGTGTCCCGCGCCGACCCAGACAGGCCAGCGAGTCCTCAAAGGTGGAGGCCCCGACGCTGTCATAGACCACGTCGGCGCCCGCAGGTCCCGCGCCGGTCTCGTCGTGGACGGCCTCGGCGAGATCGGAGTAGGTGACGACCTGGTCGGCGCCGGCCTTCTGGGAAAGCTGCGCCTTCTCGGGGGTCGAGACGGCGGTGATGACGTGGGCGCCTTGGAGTTTGGCGATCTGGGTCAGGAGGAGGCCCACTCCGCCGGCGCCTGCGAGGATCACCACCACGTCGTCAGGGGCGATCTGGTACGCGTCGGTGGCGAGGTAGTGCGCAGTGAGTCCTTGGGTCGGGAGGGTCGCGGCGAGGTCGTCGGAGATGCGGTCCGGTACGGCGATCAGCCGGTCGGCGGGGATCGCGAGCTCCTCGGCGTACGAGCCCGTGATGCCTTGCCAGCAGACGCGTTCGCCGATCGACCGGTCGGCTCCCGGGCCGACCTCGACGATCGTGCCGCTGCCTTCGTCGCCGGGGATGTACGGGAGGGCGCGCGGGTACGCGCCGGTGCGCTCCTGGACGTCGAGGTAATTGACGCCGATCGCCTTGACGGCGACTCGGACCTGACCTTCCTGCAGTGTCGGCGCGGGTTTGTCGACCACCTGCAGGACCTCGGGGCCGCCGTACCGGCTGACCTCGACGGCTCTCATGCGGTGTGCCAGGCCTCGACTGCCTGCTGCACGCGGTACGCCGTCGCGAAGTCGGCGAGGTTGGCCGGGTGATGCCCGCGCACCGCCTCGGCGAAGAGCGACAGTCGTGTCTCCTCGCCGCCTCGTTCGCCGGGTAGCTCGACCGGCTCCCACTCATTGCCTTCAGCAACAAACAGATGCTGCCAGTCGCGCAGCATGTACGAGCGCTCCGACCCACGCACGATCCATTCGTACGCCGTAGGTCCCGCGACCACACCGCTCACCTGCACCGGCACGTTGCCCGCCCGATACAACCCGAACGCCGCAACCTCACTCCCCGGTCCGCGATGCTCGAGGTGAAGGTCCACCGGAGTCAACGGCCCGATCAGCCGATCAGTCAGGTACGCGAAGTGCGAGAACACCTCCCGAACAAACCCACCCTGAGCCCGCTCCCCCAACCACCCAGCCCCCACCTGAAACGCCCGAGGCCACTGAGGAAACGCCAACCGAATCTCCACCGCCCGAACCTCCCCCACCCCAAGCCCGCCGCCCTGCCCCGCCCGCCCTGCTTCCGCAGCAGACCCGGCATCCTCAGCCTGCCTGGCTCCGTCGGCAGTCGCCGACGCCGACGCGGTCCCCACCCGCGTGGCAGCCGCCGCATCGCCTGCTCCTCCGGCTTGCCCGGCTCCTCCGGTCTGCCCTGCATCTCCGGCGTACCCGGCATCCTCGGCCTGCGCGGCACCTTCGGCTTGCCCGGCTTCTTCGGCTTGCGCGGGGCGGTCCGCACGGTCGGGGTGTAGGAGGTGCTCCAAGTACAAAGTGGCGCGGCGGTCGGAGAGGGCGAAGTTGACTGCTGCTGCCTTGCCTGAGGTGGTGGCCGCGTCGAGCATGCGTTGGCCGTCGGCCAGGCTGATGGACAACGGCTTTTCGCAGAAGACTGCGTGGCCGGCGGTGAAGGCTGCTTCGGTCAAGGCGGCGTGAGTGGCGGGTGGGGTGGCGATGTAGACGGCGTCGACGTCGGCCGCGATCACCTCGGCGGGGGTGGTGGCGAAGTGGATCGACGGGTGTTGCTCGGCGTACCGGCTGACGGTCGACGCGTCGAGGTCGGCGGCGGCGACCACGGTGTACTCGGGGTGGGTGGTGGCGATCTGGAGGACTCGGGCGCCCATCGCGCCGAGGCCGATGATGCCGAGGCGTACTGGTGGTGTGGTCACGGATCGAGTCTGCAGGGCGATCGACCTTTCAGTCCATCTACTCTTGGCGAATGAAACCGTTAAGGGCCGACTTCATCGACGATCTGCGGCGGTTGCGCGTACTGCGGGAGTTCCGTGAGCGCGGGACTGTGACGGCGACCGCCGATGCGCTGCACCTGACGCCGTCCGCGGTCTCGCAGCAGCTTGCAGGGCTGGCGCAGGACGTCGGGTTCCCGGTGACGCGGCGGGATGGGCGGCGGATCGTGCTCACCGATCGCGGGGCTGCGCTGCTGAAGCACGCCGATGCCGTGTTCGCTCGGCTCGAGCAGGCTCGGCATGATCTGGAGACCTGGGACGAGACGCTGCGCGGCGAGCTCACGATCGGCGCGTTCTCCACTGCGTGCGCCGGGCTGCTGCCCGCGGTACTGACGTCACTGCGGGCCGACTATCCCGATCTGCAGGTCTCGCTGCGGCAGCTCGATCCGCCGGATCTGTTCGATCTCCTCGATGCCGGGCGGGTGGACCTCGCGCTCGCTGTCAGCTTCGACGGTTCGCCTGCGACGCGCGACCCGCGGTATCACCGCGTCGACCTCGGCCCCGACATCCTCGACGTCGCCCTGCCGGCCGATCATCCGCTGGCCGGCGAATCGTCGATCGACCTCCGCGCGCTCGACGACGACCTCTGGATCACCGGTACGCCGAACGGCTGCTGCGCCGCCATCACCTCCACCGCCTGCGCTGCCGCCGGGTTCACTCCCCGCATCACCCACCGAGTCGACGACTGGCACGCCGTCACCCAGTTGGTCGCGCGCACCCACGCCGTAGCCCTGTTCCCCCGGCTCGCCCAGCAGGACCTCCCACCCACCGTCGTCATCCGCCCCACCCGACCGCCGCACCCCCAGCGCCACCTGTTCGCCGCAGTCCGCGAAGGCGCCCAGAACTCACCCCTCCTCCAAACCACCCTCACCCACCTCACCCAGGCAGCCCGCTGACATGCGTAGGCCGACACCCACCACTGACCAACCTCCCCCGGGATCGGGCACATGATTAACCCACCTCGCCCAAGCAGCCCGCTGACATGCGTACGCCGACGCCTGCCACTGACCAACCTCCCCGAGCCGGGCACATGACTGACCCACCACGCTCAGAGCCGCCGCCAACTGGGGGCCTAATCAGTGGTGGGCGTCGGCCAGCCCAGCTGGTCAACTACGCCGAGACGACGTTCGGGTCCGCTGCCGATGTCGATCTGATCCTGCCGTGTCTCAACGAGGCCGCTGCCGAACGCCTGGTCGACGACATCGCCCCGGAGACCACCGGCGCGATCCACGCCACGGTTGGCCATCTGCCAACTCGGCGAACTCCAGGAAGCTAAGCGCCGAGTTGATCCGGCGCTCGTCCAGCGCGGCCTTGAACGGAGCCTCCCCGATCTGTCGCCGCGCGACGAGCCGACGATCGGGCTGGTCGGTGCTGGGCTGGGGGCGCGGACGGCAGCGGCGATCTCCTCGTGCCCGTGGCCGACCAGGACGGCGTCGATGCCCGGCACCTGTTCGGCCATCGGCTTCGCCGTACGAGCGCGTTGCCGTGTCTCCCACGCCGTGCTCTCTCGGCTGGCGACGCGGTCGCCTGGCATGCGCACGCCGACGCCTGCCGACTAGCCTGTCCGGCGGCGTCCTCCCGATCCGGCGCACCGCAGCCCGGCCCGGCTCAGGGCCCCCACGTGCGGCGCGCTCGGTGGGCTGCAGGCGCCAGCCCACCACACCAGCCCGCCCGGCCAGCACTGGTGGTCGGCCGTCTGGCCTCTTCCACGACCTGACTCAGATGGGCCATTGACATGCGCACAGCAGCAGACCTGAAGAACAAGTGGCTCGCCGAGATCCCGCTGATGCTCGAACGCACCGGGATGTGGGTCGGCTCGGGCGGGGAGGCCGAGACGCTGCTTCGGCGGCTGGTTGAAGACCTTTGTTTCCTGGACGAGCGTGATCCGCAGCCGATGCTCGACGAAGATCGCCAGCGCTACGGATCGGAGGGCGTGCCTGGCCCGTTCTGGCGGCTGTTCGGGAGGGATGGGCGGTACGGCGCCGAAGTGGCTTCGGTGTATGCCGACTACCTCCACCGGCTCGGGTACCTGGAGGTCGAGCCGGTGGACTGGCGGCCGCTCGCCGGCGCGGCTCGCGCGGGGCTGGGCGATCTGAGCCGCGAGGAGGTCGAAGCAACCTACGGACGGCCGAGTCTGGTGGTGGACGGGCGGGTCGGGTGTTACGTGTCTGCGGACGGGTGGCTGTACGTCGACTACCAAAAGGCGCTGCAAGCGGGGCAACCGAGGCCGCAGGAGTTGGTGCGGAACGTGCGGATGCCGGCGGAGTCCTTCGATGACGGCATCGTCCTTACGCCGTACGGGAAGAGGCTTGTCGGTGGTCGTTTGTAGCGTGGCGGCATGCTCACGACGTTGGCGGTGGAGAGTTATCGGTCCTTGCGGCGGGTGGTGGTGCCGTTGGGGCGGGTGAATGTGGTGACGGGGGCCAACGGGAGTGGGAAGTCCAGCCTGTACCGCGCGCTCAGGTTGCTGGCGGATGCTTCGCGGAATGGGGCGGTGGCGGCATTGGCGCGGGAGGGCGGGCTGCAGAGCACGCTCTGGGCCGGGCCGGATGTACTGGGGAAGGCCGTACGGCGGGGTGAGTATCCCGTGCAGGGGACGGTGGGCGGCGGGCCGGTGAGTTTGCGGATGGGGTTCGCGTCGGAGGACTACGGGTATGCCGTGGACTTCGGGCTGCCGACGATGGGTGGGCCGTTCGGGCAGGATCCCGAGATCAAGCGGGAGGCCTTGTGGGCGGGGCCGTTCTTCCGGCCGGCGTCGTTGCTGGTGGACCGCAAGAACGCCGGCGTGCGAATCCGGGACGAGAACGGCGGGTGGATCGACGGCGGGTACCAGCTGCAGTCGTTCGACAGCATGCTGAGCGAGTACGCCGACCCGCACCGCGCGCCGGAACTGATGGCGGTCCGGGAGCGCATCCGGGGCTGGCGGTTCTACGACCACCTGCGGACCGACACCGACGCGCCCGCGCGGCAGGCGCGGATCGGGACGCGGACGCCGGTGCTCGACGCCGAGGGCGCCGATCTTGCGGCAGCGCTGGAGACGATCAACCAGATCGGCGATCGGGACGCGCTCAATCAAGCGATCGAGCAGGCCTTCCCCGGCAGCACGGTGGCGGTCGGCAACAGGTCCGGCCGGTTCGAGATTGTCTTCCGGCAGCACGGACTCCTCAGGCCGCTAGCTGCCGCCGAGCTGTCCGACGGCACCCTGCGCTACCTGCTATGGGTCGCAGCCCTGCTCACTCCGCGTCCGCCCGAACTGCTCGTCCTCAACGAGCCCGAGACCAGCCTGCACCCGGATCTCCTGCCGGCGTTGGCGAATCTCGTCATCACGGCGGCGAAGGAGACCCAGGTGATCCTGGTGACGCACTCCCGTCCGTTCCTCGCCGCGCTTCAAGCCAGCGGCCAGGACGTCCGCACGATCGAGCTCGTGAAGGACTTCGGCCAGACCGCTATCGCGGGTCAGGGCCTGCTGGACGAGCCTCCGTGGAAGTGGCCGTCTCGCTAGCGTCCTTCACCGACTCGAAGCGGACCAGGACCAGCGCGCCGATCGCCGTCAGGACGAACCCACCAACCGCAGCGACGCCCCACCCAGCCCGTACGGCGTCATCTAGCACGAAGACGCCAACAGCAGCCGGTGTGATCGTCTGCAACGCGATCATCGGCGTCGTCGCCAGCGTCACCGATCCGCGCTGCAGCGCCAGCGAGTACAGGATGAACGCGAGCGCACCACTCAACGGCAGCGTGTACGTCGTGAAGCCCTGCAGCAGTTCGCTGATCGAGCCGTCCTCCAGCAGGCGGGCCGAGATCGCCACCCCGGCGTACCCGAGCCCCGCGAGCAGTCCCAGCAGCGCTGTCGCACTGGCATGCTCGGATCGGCTCGCGACCGCGCCCAGCACGATGATCACGATCAGCCCGACCAGTACGCCGATCGTCAGTCCGTGATGCCGAGCGCTCTCCCCCGCATGACCGGCCGACACGGCCAGGACGCCGAGGCCGACGCAGACCGCGATCACCGCGCCCCACTCGACCGCCGACAGCTTGTCGCCCATCCAGCGGGTGGCGAGCAGGGCGGTGACGACCAAGCTCGCCGCGATCCCCGCCTGGGCCAGGTAGAGCGGCAGCAGCCGAAGGGCCACGAAGTGCAGCCCGAAGCCGGCCAGATTGAGCACCAGCGCGGCCAGGAACGGGCCCTGGTGCAGCAAGGCGGCGACGAACGCGCCCAGCCGCCGCGGATCCAACTCGGACTCGGTCGGCACCTTGCGGGAGCCGACCGCCTGCAGGATCGCGGCGACGCCGAACAGAACGGCCGCCCCGAGTGCGGCTCCCAGACCGAGCAGCACTACTCAGGCTGCCTTGCGCCGCGGCGCCCAGAAGGTCAGGTAGAGACTCAGTCCGCCGTAGTAGACCAGGTACGCCAGCGACAGGGCGACGACGGCCGGGTTCGGGTCGGGCATCTGCGCCAGCAGTACGGCGTACGAACCGAGCCAGATCGCGGTGGTCAGCAGGTTCATCGACCGGAACACCTTGGTGCGCGACGGGTAGACGTACTTCACCGGGACGAAGACCAGGATCGAGCACGTCACCAGGATCACGCCGGTCGCGAACGGGGTCAGTCCGAGGATCACCACGTAGAAGGCGACGACGTTCCAGTAGCTGGGGAAGCCGAGGAAGAAGTGGTCGTCGGTCTTCGCGTCGACGCGGCAGAACTGGTAGCTCGACGCAAGCAACGGCAGTGCCGCGAGCACCGCGCCCCAGGAGCCGGACGGCAGGTACCCACCGGTCCACAGCAGCACGATCGGGGCGAAGGCGTAGGTCAGGTAGTCGACGATGTTGTCCAGCATCGCGCCGTCGAACCACGGGATGGTCTCCTTGACCCGCAGCCGCCGGGCCAGCATCCCGTCGGTCCCGTCGATCACCAGCGCGGCCAGCATCAGCCACAGCGCCCGGACGGCGTCACCGTCGATGGCGGCGATCACGATCAGCAGCGCCAGCACGGTGCCGCTCGCGGTGTAGGCGTGCAAGGCCAGGCCTGCCAGCCGCAGCCGCGTCGATCCGACGAAAGGTTCGCGCACCGCGTCGTGTGTGGTCAGCAGAACTCCCAGAACTCGGTCGACGCCACGCGTCGGACAATCTGCTTCAGCGTCTCACAGGCGGGGCTCTAGACCGTTCACCGCATACCCTTCGGCGGTGGATCTGATCACGGACTTTACCGGGATGGCGAAGACGTTCCCCTTGATGCGGGGTGGCGGGGCACTGCTCGTGCTGGTCGGGCTCGGCCTGGTGGTCGGTGGGATCGGCGGCCGGCGATGGTTCCTGCCCGGTCTGATCACCGGCGCCGCTCTCGCCGTACTGGTGATGATGATCGGCGGCATCACCAAGACGATCTTCGAGGGCCTCGGCTACCCGGCGATCTACCAGTACGTCGCGTTCGGCATCGGCGTCGTCGCCGAGGTCGGCCTGGTCAACCTGGTGGTCGCCAAGGTGCCGGACCGGACCTCACGCGAGTTCTGGCTGTGGATCCTGCTGGTGGTCGGCGTGCACTTCCTGATCCTGGCGTTCTCGCACGGACCGATCTGCGGGCTGCTCGGCCTGCTCTGCATCCTGAACGCCGGACTCGGACTGCTCGTCCCGGGGATCCCCTACCGCACCCTCTGGATCACCGACGGCGTCCTGAAGATCGCCGCCGGGTCCAGCATGGTCTGGCTCAGCTACTAGTTCTTCGGCTCCAGGAGGAAGACCGGGATCTTCCGGGTGGTCTTCAACTGGTACTCGGCATACGTCGGGAACGCCTCCACCGAGCGCTTCCACCACAGGTCGTACTCCTCGCCGTCGATCTCGCGCGCGACGTACTCCCCGGTCTCGGTGCCGTCCTGGACCTGGACGTTCGGGTCGGCCTCGAGGTTGTAGTACCAGACCGGGTTCTTCGGGGCGCCGCCGAGCGAGGCGACCGCGGCGTACACGCCGTCGTGCTCGACCCGCATCACGGGAACCTTGCGGAGCTTGCCGGACTTGTTGCCAATCATGGTCATGAGCACCACGCTCAGGCCGTTGAAGCCGGCCGCCTCGGTCGAGCCGGTCTCGTCGATCTTCTCGACGGCGTTGCGGACCCACTCGGCCGCGCTGGGGGCGTATTCCTTCTCGGATGACATGTCACCCAGCCAACCACACGGACCAGGTCAGCGGACGTTCGTCTCACGCGCCCTCCGGGCAGCGGCGACCTTGGCGGCGCGCTGGCGCTCCATGTGGCGGCGCGGATCCTGCGAGTCCGGCAGGGTCGCCGGGCCGGCCACGTGCAGCAGCAGCCAGGTCAGCCGCCACCGGATCCGGTAGAACACGCTGAGCCCTTCGTTCTTCGCGCTCATCACAGACTCCCTGATGCTTGGTGTGGCAATAGTTTGTGTACCAAGTGTTAGTGTAGACCAGACCGCAAGAAGGAGAAAACCCGTGTCGCAGACCGAAGAGGCCGACCTGCTGCAGCTGGACCGTCAGGTCTGTTTCGCGCTCGCCGTGGCGTCCCGGAGCGTGATCGCCCTGTACCGCCCGCTGCTGGACCCGATGGGCCTCACCCACCCGCAGTACCTGGTGATGCTCGCGCTCTGGGAGGAGTCGCCGCTGTCGGTGAAGCAGCTCAGCAACCTGCTGCAGCTCGACCCCGGCACGCTGTCGCCGCTGCTCAAGCGGCTGGAGGCGGCGGGCTACCTGACCCGCGGCCGCGATCCGCGCGACGAGCGCTCACTCGCCGTCGAGCTGACCGCGACCGGTCGTGCGCTGCGCGAGGAGGCGCTCAAGATCCCGCCGGCGATCATCGACCGCCTCGGCATGACACTGAAAGAGCTCGAGTCGCTGCACAGCAATCTGACCCGAGTGATCAAGGCCGCGAACTAAGGACCGACGCACTCCTGCAGCTGCGCGGCGGTCAGGATCTTGCCCTCGATCCAGCGGCGGCGCAGGAAGTGGGCTTTCAGCAACCGGTGCATCCCGTCCAGTACGACGAGCCGCCCGCGGTACGCGACCAGGTGGATCGGGAAGTCCAGGTCGGCGTCCATCACCCGCTGGTAGTGGTCGCGGTAGTTCATCGGTGTCTCGGCGACCTGGTGCGGGGTGACCTTGAAGCGTTCGCCGTTCAGCTGCCACAGCGGCAGGTCGAAGATCCAGACCAGGTCCGCGACCTCGACCGGCTCGGTCCGCAGCTCCAGCGCCCACAGCTTGCCGAGCTTCCAGCGCGCCGGCGGGAAGACCTCCCGCACGGAGTCCGGCATCGTCGCGACCAGTTCCTCGAACGTCACGTCCGACGCGCTCATGCCGTCCAAGGTCGGTTCAATCGTCACGCTGGAGCACGCTACACGGCGAAGGACTCAGATCGCCCGGGTGCGGAGCATCGCCGTACGACGACGTGTCGTGGACTGGTTGCGCCCGGCCCCCGGGCAGCTCTCGGCGACGGCCTCGGAGGGGTGGGTCTGCCGGTGGATCACGACGATCGCGGAGTCGTCACCCGGTCCGCCGATCTCGACGACCAGCTCCTCGGCGGCACCCTCGAAGCCCTTCGCGACCAGGCGTTCGGCGTGGCCGGCGAGGCGATCCGTCCCGAGGCCGATGTCGCGGCGCGGGGTCTCGACCATGCCGTCGCTGTAGAGGAAGAGCGCGTCGCCGAGCTTCAGCTGGCCCTTGTTCACCACGAACTCCGGCGTCTCGACCAGGCCGAGCAACGGCCCGTCGGCATCCCTCGTCGTCCAGCGGCCGGACCACGCGTCGAACTGGATGGCCGGAGGATGCCCCGCCGTACGGACCTCGAACTCGCCGGTGCCCAGGTTGATCGCCACGTGCACGACGGTCGCGAAGTCGTCGTCCCAGTTCTGCCGGCGCGCGTAGTGGTTCGCGGCCGGAAGGAACTCCTCGACCGGTACGACGCCGAGCAGGCCACCGAAGGCACCGGACAGCAGCAGCGCCCGCGTCCCGGCGTCGATCCCCTTGCCGGAGACATCGACCAGCGCGACCTCGAGGTGATCGTCGCCGCGCATCGCCGCGACGACGAAGTCGCCCGAGAACGACTGCCCGCCGGCCGACCGGATCGCCGCGTCGGCCAGCCACCCGGACGGCAGTCGCGGCAGCACGCCCTGGGCGGTCAGGATGTCGCGCAGCTCGATCAGCATCGACTCGCCCCGGCTGCCCTGGACACCGAGCCGGCTGCGCACCTTCGCGCCGGTCAGCACGATCCAGCCGACCACGCCGAGCGTCACCACGAACCCGATCTTCGGCAGCCCGGCCGCGCGCTCGGACATCACGTACGAGCCGAGCACCAACGCGATGAAGGTCAGCACGACCAGGGGTTTGAAACGCAGCAGCAACCCGCCGAGCAGCAGAGGAATAGTCAGCGCCGCGGTGGGTATCAATGACGGCAGGAACAGCGACAGCGCGCTGACCGCGACCGTGACGCCGAGCAGCAGGATCAGGGTCAGCGGATGGGACTTCCGGGCGCGCCGGACCAGCGTCCGGGCAGCCCTCAGGCCGGCCCGACGCAAGCCAGCGAAACCACCGCCACCGCTCATGGTGAAACGAAGATAACGGCACCGACCGGTCCGCGCATCAGATCGTCACCGCTTCTTGACCTTGGGCTTCTTCGGCGCCTGCACGGGTGGCTTCCGGGTCAGTCCCGTGCGCTGACACTTGGGGCACCAGAAGAGGTTGCGTCCGGCCAGGAGTTCGGTCCGGATCACCGAGTCGCACACGTGGCAGTGCTGCCCCTGACGCCGGTACACGTAGACCTCGCCGCCGTGGTCGTCCTGGCGCGGGTCACGGCCCATCGCCTCCGGGGTGTGGTCCTCGGCGACGGTGTCGATGCGGCCCGTCTCCACGCCGTACTTCATCAGCTCGAGCAGGTCGGACCACATGCCCTGCCACTCGCGCTTCTTCACCAGGTGGCCCGGCGTCATCGGGTGCAGCTTGGCGCGGAACAGCACCTCGGCGCGGTAGACGTTGCCGACCCCGCTCAGCACTTCCTGGTCCATCAGCAGCTGGCCGATCGGCAGCTTGCTGCGCTGGATCCGCTTCCAGGCCAGGTCGGGGTCCGCGTCGTCGCGCAGCGGATCGGGGCCGAGTCGCCCGATCAGCGCCTCGCGTTCGCCGTCCGTCATCACCTCGCAGACCGTCGCGCCGCGCAGGTCGGCGTACGCCGCGTCGTTCTGCAGCCGCAGCCGGACCTGACCGACCGGCTCTGGGATCGGCGCCGTCCCGAAGTCGACCTTGCCGATCAGCCCGAGGTGGATGTGCAGCCAGCCGCCGCCGTCGAACTCGGCGAGGAAGTGCTTGCCGTGGGCTTCGGTGTGCCGCAGCACCCGTCCGTCGAGCAGCGCGGCTCCGTCGACGAACCGGCCCTGCGGGCTGGACGCACGGACGACCCGGCCGCCGAACGCGTCCCAGACGTCGTTCGCCAGCCGGTGCAGGGTGTGACCTTCGGGCATGATTCCTCGTATGGGGACGACGTCAGCAGGTGGTTCGGGCAAGGGCCGGAGTGCTCCGACTCCTACCGTGATCGGGATCGGCCGGTCGATGCGCGCCCGGGACGTGTCCCGGCCGCGCGAGGACCGGCCGCATCAGGAACAACGGACCGAGGGTCAGGAGGATTCCGGCAGCGGCGGCAGCTCGCCGGTCTCCTCGTAGCCGGCCAGCATCTCGATCCGGCGGGTGTGCCGCTGCTCGCCGGAGTAGTCGGTGGCCAGGAACGTGTCGACGAACCCGGTCGACTCCTCGGTGCTGTGCATCCGGGCGCCGACGCTGATCACGTTCGCGTTGTTGTGCTCGCGGCCGAGCTTGGCGGTCTCGGTGCTCCAGGCCAGCGCGGCCCGGACCCCCTTCACCTTGTTCGCGGCGATCTGCTCGCCGTTGCCGGAGCCACCGATCACGATGCCCAGGCTGCCGTCGTCCTGGACCACCGCCTCAGCCGTCCGCAGACAGTACGGCGGGTAGTCGTCGACCGCGTCGTACACGGCAGGGCCGTGGTCGACGACGTCGTGCCCAGCAGCCGTCAGGTGCTGCACCAGGTGGTTCTTCAGTTCGAAGCCGGCGTGGTCAGAGCCGATGTGCACTCGCATGGCCATGAGTCTCGCAGCTCTACTCGTCGCCCGGGACGCCGGGGATGTCCAGCGCCCGGACCAGCTCGGTCACGGTCGTGTAGGCCTGCTCGTACGGCGTACCGACCGGGTGCAGCGTGTAGACGGCAACGATCACCCGGTCCCCCGGTCCGACCGTGCCGGTGGTGTGCAGCGCTTCGCTGGTCAGGTCGAGGTCGGCCTTGGTCTCACGCGAACGGCCCGAGCCCTGGAAGCCGGACCAGCCCTGCTTGATGCTGAAGTCGCCGGTGAAGGCCGACGCGATCCCGAAGTACTGGTCGAACCCGTCGGTCCCGTACCGGGTCGGCTGGTGCAGGTGGCCCATCACGAGCTCGCGGACCGGCGCCGGGGCCTGGTCCAGCAGGTACTGGTAGACCCGGACGGTGTCGGCCGCCGTGATCGCGACGTACCCCCAGAAGCCCGGGTGCGTGGCCGGCGGCCGAGTCGTGTGAGTCAGACCGAGCCGCTCGGCCATCCGGTCGACGATGGCGCCGCCGCCGAGCTCGTCCCAGTAGTAGCTGGCCGCGTCGTCGTCGCTGCTGCGCAGCATGACCTCCAGCCGAGCGCTGTCCTCGGCAGGGATCTCGTACGCCGGGCCGCGGTCCCACAGGAGGTCGAGCACGATCAGCAGCTTCACCACCGAGGCGGACCGGAACCGCGCGTCCGGATTCAGCTGCTCGGTGACCTGCCCGGTGTCACGGTCGAGCACGGTGACACCAACGGTCGGCACCACCGAGCTCGTCGTCAGGACCGCGGACAGCTCACCACGCAGAGGAGGCACAGGGAACCCACTAACCATCGACAACAGATGCTTGGTGGGTAACCTTCGCGCGCAGAAGTCGAACGTTCAACCCTTGTACGAGAAACCGAATTACTCGAAGGACGGGTTGCGGTCGCGGGTGCGCTTCAGCTCGAAGAAGCCGTCGGTGCCGGCGACCAGGCGGACGCCGTCCCAGAGCTTGCCGGCCGCCTCGCCCTTCGGGGCGGGGGTGACGACCGGGCCGAAGAAGGCGACGCCCTCGACGGCGATGACCGGCGTACCGACCTCCATGCCGACCAGTTCCATGCCGGCGTTGTGGGACTTGCGCAGCGCGTCGTCGTACTTGTCGCTGTCGGCGGCCTCCAGCAGCGTGGCCGGCAGTCCGACCTCGGCCAGCGCCTCGGCGAGGATGTCGCCGTCGGAGCCGGTGGTGCCGCGCCCCTGGACGTGGATCCGCTCACCGAGCGCGGTGTACAGCGGCAGGAGGACCTCGTTGCCGTGGGCCTGCTCGGCGGCGATCAGGACGCGGACGATGCCGAGCCGGCGGTGCCAGCCGGCGTCGTGCTCCTGGCGATCTTCGTTCAGGACGGACAGGCTCATCACGTGCCAGGTCGTCTTCACGTCGCGGGCCTGCTCGACCTCGAGCATCCAGCGAGACGTCATCCAGGCCCACGGGCAGGCCGGGTCGAACCAGAATTCAGCGGGGGCAGTCATGCCTCAATAATACAAAATTGAACGAAATTGCATACCGCTGTGGTTTCAACCTACCCAGATCGCGGGGAAACCCGCACCGCCGCACGCAGTCAGGTGCATAGGATGCCGATATGCCTGGAACCAACCTGACGCGCGACGAAGCGCGCACCCGCGCCGGCCTGGTCCGTGACGTGAGCTACGCGATCGAGCTCGACCTGAGCACGGCCGCGCACGGCGCACCGACCTTCGAGTCGATCACGACGCTCACCTTCGGCGCCGAGGACGGCGCCAGCACGTTCGCCGACCTGATCGCGGCGGCCGTGCACGAGGTCACCCTGAACGGCCGGTCGCTCGACCCGGGCAGCGTGTACGACGGTGCCCGGCTCCAGCTGGACGGGCTGCAGGAACGCAACGAGCTGCGCGTGGTCGCCGACTGCATCTACTCGCGCACCGGTGAAGGGCTGCACCGCTCGGTCGACCCGGCCGACAAGGAGACCTACCTCTACACCCAGTTCGAGGTCCCGGACGCGCGCCGGGTCTTCACCACGTTCGAGCAGCCCGACCTCAAGGCCCCGTTCACCTTCACCGTCTCCGCGCCGGCCCGCTGGGTCGTCATCTCCAACGCGGCCACCCCCGAGCCCACGCCGTACACGGGTGAGAACGGCGAGGAGCTGGCCCGCTGGGAGTTCGCCCCGACCGTTCCGATGTCGACGTACATCACGGCGGTCGTCGCCGGTCCGTACCACGTCGTCACCGACGCCTACGAGGGCCCGAACGGGACGTACCCGCTGTCGCTGCTGTGCCGGCCGTCGCTGGCCGACCACCTGGACACCGAGGACCTGTTCGAGGTGACCAAGCAGGGCTTCGAGCTGTTCGAGCGCGCGTTCGGTACGCCGTACCCGTTCGGCAAGTACGACCAGGCGTTCGTGCCGGAGTACAACATGGGCGCGATGGAGAACGCGGGCTGCGTGACCATCCGCGACGAGTACATCTACCGCAGCCGGACCACCCACGCCGAGCTGGAGAGCCGCGCGAACACCGTGCTGCACGAGCTCGCGCACATGTGGTTCGGCGACCTGGTCACGATGACCTGGTGGGACGACCTGTGGCTGAACGAGTCGTTCGCCGAGTGGGCCAGCCACTGGGCGCAGGCGACCGCGACCACCAAGTACGCCGACGCGTGGACGACGTTCTGCAACGCCCGCAAGACCTGGGCGTACCGGCAGGACCAGCTGCCCTCGACGCACCCGATCGCCGCCGACATGGTCGACTTCCACGCGGTCGAGGTGAACTTCGACGGCATCACCTACGCCAAGGGCGCCTCGACGCTGCGGCAGCTGGTCGCGTTCGTCGGTGAGGACACCTTCATCGCGGCGCTCAAGGAGTACTTCGCCGACCACGCCTTCGGCAACACCGAGCTGGCCGACCTGCTGAAGCCGCTGGAGAAGGCGTCCGGGCGCGACCTGGACGACTGGACCGAGCGCTGGCTGCGGACCGCCGGGGTGAACACGCTGCGCGCGGACTTCACCGTCGACGGCAACGGCGCGTTCACGTCGTTCGCGATCGAGCAGACCGCCGCCGCGGACTTCCCGGTCCTTCGGCCGCACCGGCTCGCGGTCGGGCTCTACCGCCGTACGGACGCCGGGCTGGTCCGCACCGAGCGGTTCGAGGTCGACATCGACGGCGCGCGCACCGAGCTGGCCGAGCTGGTCGGCGCGACGCAGCCGGACCTCGTGCTGCTGAACGACGACGACCTGACCTACGCCAAGATCCGGCTCGACGAGCGCTCCCGGGCAACCCTGGTCGAGTCGATCGACCAGCTGTCCGAGTCGCTGCCGCGGGCGCTGGCCTGGGGTGCCACCTGGGACATGACGCGGGACGCCGAGATGCCGGCCTCGCAGTACGTCGGGATCGTGCTCAAGGGGATCCGCGCCGAGACGGACCTGACCGGCGTACGGTCTCTGCTCGGGCAGGCGACCACGGCGATCAACAACTACGCCGTACCGGAGAACCGGGCTGCCCTGCGGGCGCAGTACGAGGAGGCGCTGGCCGAGCTGCTGGCCGACGCTGGTGCCGGTAGCGACCACCAGCTGGCGTTTGCCCGGGCCTACATCGGCGGAGTCTTCTCCGGCGAAGGCGCGGACCGGCTGGCCGGCTGGCTCGACGGCAACGACCTGCCGGACGGACTGGTCGTCGACACCGACCTGCGGTGGACGCTGATCATCGCGCTGGCCCGGCTGGGCCGGCTCGACGGCGACGCGATCGACGACGAGCTGACCCGCGACAGCACCATCACCGGGCAGGAGCGGGCCGCGCAGGCCCGGGCCGCCCGGCCGACCGCCGAGGCCAAGGAAGCGGCCTGGCAGATCGCTGTGGAGTCCGAGGACACCCCGAACGAGACGCAGTTCCGGACCATCCTCGGCTTCCAGCAGCCGGGGCAGGAGGACCTGCTGCGGCCGTACGTCGGCAAGTACCTGTCTGCGGCCAAGGACGTCTACACGCGCCTCGGCTCCTCGATGGGTGAGAACGTCCTGGTCTACCTGTCGCCGCGCCACCTGGCGGAGTCGTCGACGCTGGACGCGCTGACGGGCTGGCTGGACAGCGAGGCGGAGGCGATCGACGCGCCGACCCTGCGCTACGTCGGCGAGGCCCGGGCGGACCTGGTCCGCGCGCTGGCGGCCCAGCGCCGCGACGCCGAGGGCTGAGTCCTCAGTTATCACGACGACCCCGCCGGCCTGTTTGGTCGGCGGGGTCGATCGTTTCTGCCGGATGCAGGAGACTGTCTCGGTGGCTTCCCCTGATCCCGCCCTTGCTGGTGCAGCTGCAGTTGCTCTGACCGGACTGGCCGAGGCGTACCGCCCGCGACCGGTCACCCCGCTGATGCCCTGGCGCTACCCGCACCGTCTGGTCAAGCCGTACGTCGTGACGTCCCGCGGCCGTTCCTGGGACGACGAGATGGTCGCCGCCGCCCGCTCCACCGCGACCCGGCAGCTCGAGTTCGACGACGCGATGGGTGGCCTGGGCCTCGGCGTCGCCGTCCTGCACCTGTTCGACGAAGGCATCTCGCTGGTCGTGCAGACCTGGGCGAAGGACTTCCGCTCCCGCCTCAGCCTCTTCAGCGGCCTCGCCGTCGACGACCTCCGCCCGGCCCCGACCGGCGTCGCGCCGACGGTCTGGGAGCTCGAGGTCCTCACCCACGAGCGCTCGTCGTACGTCCACCACATCCTCAACGCCGAGGTCGACATCGAAGCCTGGCTCGACGACGCCCTCGACACCCGCCCGGCCCCGAAGCTCGACGGCATTCCTTCCGGCACCTGAGAGAAATCCGGAAAGTAGCACCCCAACCACTCAAACGATTTTCAAACGGTTGATTCTCGGCGGACCGTAGTGATGTGCTTCCGGACTGCGATCGCCTTGCAGGAAAGGAGATTTCTGGCACCTGAGGAGTACTCACTTACCGGTGGGTTCAGGCTTAAGCTGAACCGGAAAATCCGACGGAAAGGACTTGGGGAGGACCTTTGCCGTGACATCACTGGACCACCGGAATCCGCCCACCGACCTCTGGTCGGGTCCGGCTGCCGATCTGGCCGCTGCCGCGGGTGCGTCGTTCACGCCCGCAGAAGCTGTCGAACCCGCCCACTCCGAAGCACCGCACCGACCCCAGCCGCCGACGGACCGGATCGCTCCGGCGCCGTTCGACGAGCTGATCGACACCGAGCCGTCGCGGCACGTCGCCGCGGCGCACGCGACGTCGTACGGGGTTGAGCACCTTCCCGACGACTACGCGTACTACCCGCCGACCGACGGCGCCCACAGCGCCCACGGCCGGGCGAACCGGGACACCCGGGTCGGCCCCGCCGCCGACCGCCGTACGGCGGCTGCCGCGCGGGACCACACGCCCGCCACCGCGACCGGCTCGTCCGGGGACCGCGGCAACAACGGCAAGGGCCGTCGGCCCACCGGCGGCAAGGGCGGTCGCCCGAAGCGCTCGCACGCTGCCATCGGCGCGGCCGTCGTCGCCGGTGCTGCGATGGTCGGCGCGTTCGCGTTCATCCTCAGCAACGGCGGCTCGCCGGACCCCCAGGCCGGCGGCAGCACCGACACCGGACGGGACACCACCACCGTCGCGTCCGCCAAGCCGTCGAACCCGCCGGCCCCAGCCGCACCCGGTACGGCGAAGGCGGACCGCAAACCGGCCGCTCCCAAGCCGGCGACAGTGAAGACGACGGCCGCCAGCAAGACCCCGAACACCGGTTCGGAGTCACCGAAGTTCCACAAGGGCCAGTGGATCGCCGTGCTCGACACCTACCCGACCGACGCGGGCATGGCCGCCGACCAGGCTGCCAAGACCATGGCGGGCCGGCTGATCGCCGGCGGCGTACCGGCACGGGCCATGCTGGCCGACGGGCAGTACCCGGGCATCGTGGACGGCGGCCAGCCGACCACGGCCACCTGGATCGTGTACGTGGGCCCGGCGACCTCGTCGGTCAACGCGATGAACGCGTGCATCTCCCCGAAGGTCCAGAAGATCTACCCGAACAACGCCTGCCCGACGTACGAGCCGGCGGCAGCACTGGACTAAGCCTGCAGGCCCGGGTCGGTCGCGAGCCGGGCGTGCAGGTGTGAGTCGTGGCGTCGCCCGGACGGCTCGACGTAGTAGTCCCGCATCACGCCTTCCAGCTGGAACCCGGCAGCCGTGGCAACGCGGCATGAGCCTTCGTTGACCAGAGCGTGGTCCAGCGAGATCCGGTGCAGTCCAAGGCCGCCCGCGAACCCCCACCGGCTCGCCGCGTCCAGCGCCCGCGCGCCCACCCGGCGCCCACGAGCCGCCGGTGTCACCCAGTACGCCGCCAGCGCCTGGTCGGGGATCCGGTGCACGTCCCGCAGCGTCACCGAGCCCACCAGCTCGCCGCTCGCGAGGTCGGCGACGGCGAAGACCGCGTTGCCGAGCGTCCACGCCCGCACCCGCGGCTCCAGCCACGCCTTGGCGCGCTGGGCCGCCGGGAGTGCGATGACGGCGTTGCCGGCCGTCCACCGCAGGATGCCCGGGTCGGCCAGCGCGACAGCGACCCCCGGCTCGTCGGACAGCCTGAACGGTCGCAGCAGGAGGTCGCCGGCCTGGATCTCGGTCGGCTCGAGACGCGTAGAACTCACCACATCTTTCTACCGGAGCATGACCCCGGCAGCAGCCGAATTACTGCTGGTGCGGCTCGTTGGCGTGCAGCAGCGGCGCCTGGTGCGCGTGGTCACCGAGCTGCTGTACGCCGGTGACCAGGCCGCCGGTCAGGTCGCCGGTGGCGAACGACGTCTGCATGGTCAGCGCGGCCAGTCCGGCCGAGTGGTCCGACAGCTGCCGCTTCGCGGTCGCGCCGGTGACGATCTCCAGCCGGCGACCGGCCGGGTCGACGTACACCAGCACGGTGCGGTCCGGGTCGGGCAGCTCGTTCAGCAGCTCGAGGGCGAACGGCCGGGTCTCGGAGTCGGCGCCGCCGACGTACACCGAGAAATGCAGGCCGGACGCCGCCTCGGCGTGCCGGACGGCGCGCTCGAGGTCGAGCAGCTGGTCGTGGGTGAAAGCGTCACCAGCTGGCACTTGCGCCTCCGGTCGAACGGGCGACGCCGGTCGGGGCGGTCGCGGTCGGGGTGCTGCCGACGGGGAGCTCGGGCAGGTTGGCCGGGTCCGGCTTGGTCGTCACCGGGCCGTTGATCCACACCGGCGGAGCCCACCAGGACAGGCCCGGGCGGTACCGCGGGCCCTGCGCGATCGAGGACGCGAAGACCAGCAGCGCGATCACCGCGATCACCAGCGCCGGGATGCCGACGAACACCAGCAGGGTGTGGCCGGAGAGCAAAGGAGTCACGGTTCGAAGCCTAGGCCATCACCCTCGTCAGGCGGTGACCGGCTCCGGCTGCACGCAATACAGCCGGAGCCGGGTTCAGGGGGTCAGCAGCCGCCGCAGTTGTGGTAGGTGATGTCCCAGTGGTTGCCCTCGTTGGCGTAGACGTTGCCGGCGCCGGACTGCCACTGCGGAGCACCGTCGCCGCGGTTGGCGATCCGGGTGAAGGTGCCCTTGACGTAGCCGTCGACGCAGCCGCTGACCGCCACGTCGACCTTGTAGCCGTTCCAGTGGCTGTAGGTCCCGCTGGCGTGGCCGGTCTCGGTGCCACCGGTGACGCGGACCGCGCAGCCGCTGGCCTGCTTGAGGGTGATCGTGCCCTGGACGGTCGCCAGGTTGATCTGGTCGAACGACGTACAGGTCGGGTTGGTACGGCTGGAGCAGCCGCCGCTGGACGACCAGGTGACACCGGCCGCGCTGAACCGGCTGGTGGCCTGGCTGTGGGTGAGCTTGGTGACCGCGGCGGCCTGCTGGACGGCGACGACACCGGGCGTGAGCCCGGCGACGAGGGCGACCGCGGTCACCAGCGCACGGCGTACGGACGTTTTCATGGGGACACTCCTTGAAACAGTGGGGCGGTCAGTTTCAAGGAGTGCCTTGCCCAGGAAAGTTAGTTACCAAACGCCGTGCGTCAGAAGCGGACGTCGGAGCACTGGTAGAACGCGTTGGCCGTGTCGGCGATGGTCCAGACGGCGAGGATCATGTGCCGTCCGGTCCGGTTCGGCAGCTGGCCGGAGTGCGAGACCTGGAAGCCCGGCCGGGCGCCGTTGAACGGGACGGTCAGGAACGGCGCCAGCTCCAGCGCCGACCGGGTCAGCGGAGCGTTCTGGTTCCAGCCCTGCTTGGTGATGTAGTACTTGAAGTCCGTCGTCGCGTGGGCCGCGGTCAGCGTCCAGTTGAAGGTGTAGAACGAACCGGAGTTGAGCTGGGTGGTCGGCCACGCCCCGCCCCGCTGGTCGTTCAGCTGGTCGAACGCGCCGATCCCGGCCGAGCAGAGCTTGCCGTCGGCGGGCCCGCCGTTCGGGAAGCCCTTGGGGCCTTCGGTGCTCTGCGGCTCCCACTGGATGTTGCCGCAGTTCTGGACCGTGCCGGCCGCGCAGTGCTTGGCCCGGCTGGTCGGGGACGTGGTGTAGCCGTGGCCGTACGCCGTGGGGATCGCGGTCAGGCCGGTCATCGCCAGCGCACCGATGGCGATCCCGGCCAGGGTCTTCTTGCGTGCTCGCATCATGCGGACACTCCTTCGGGTTTCCGTTCAGAGGGGGGCGGTACGGAAAAAGGAAGGCGCCTTTGTGGGCAATAGATAACAACCGTTCAAATCTATTGTCAACAGCTCGTGAGCGTCAGCTGACAGATAGTTATCGCAGTACGCCGACCAAGCGGCGCAGCCGGGTGTTGTTGGGCAGGTCCTCGATCAGCACCGGCAACCCGTCCGGCCCACCCAGCGGGACCCGCCAGTTCGGGTACTCGTCGGTGGTGCCCGGCTGGTTCTGGGTCCTGCGCTCTCCGACCGCGTCGGCCAGGGCGACCCCGATCAGCTTGGCCGGGGTGTGTGCGACGTACCGGTGCAGCGCCTCGACGATCCGCTCCACCTCGCCCTCGTGGCCGGACAGCAGGTGCCGGTCGCGGAGTGCTGCGAGCCAGGCGTCGCGGTCCGCCTCGTCGACAGCGAGCTCCTCGGCCACCGGCCGCGTCAGCAGGCCCAGCCGGTCCCGCAGCTCGACGTGGTCACCAGCGAGGTAGCCGGCCGTGGGCGGGAGGTCGTGCGTCGTCACCGTGGCCAGGCACAGCTCCCGCCACCGCTCCGGGGCCAGCGGCTTGCCGTCGGCGTCCCGCTCGAACCAGAGCACCGACGTACCGAGTACGCCGCGCTCGGTGAGGTAGTCGCGGACCCACGGCTCGACCGTGCCGAGGTCCTCCCCCACGACGATCACACCGGCCCGTGCGGCCTCCAGGACCAGGATGCCGATCAGTGCCTCGTGGTCGTAGCGCACGTACGTGCCCTGCGTCGGGCTCTCCTCCGAGGTCACCCACCAGAGCCGGAACATGCCGAGGATGTGGTCGATCCGCAGCCCACCGGCGTGCCGCAACTGGGCCCGGACGAGCTCACGCCACGCGGCGTACCCGGTCTCGGCCAGTGCATCGGGCCGCCACGGCGGCTGCGACCAGTCCTGCCCCTGCTGGTTGAACGCGTCCGGTGGTGCACCGACGTGGATGCCGGCCGCCAGCACCTTCTGCAGCGCCCAGGCGTCGGCACCGTCCGGGTGCACGCCAACAGCAAGGTCGTGTACGACGCCCAGCTGCATCCCCGCGTTCTCGGCCCGGGCCTGCGTCCGCGCCAGCTGCTCGTCGAGCTGCCACTGCAACCAGCAGTGGAACTCCACGGCGTCGGGATTGTCGTTGCGGAAGGCAACAACCTCCGGAGCGGCCGGGTCGCGCAGCTCCTCGGGCCACTTGCTCCACTCCGGCCCGTGCACGTCCGCGATCGCGGCCCACGTGGCGAAGTCGATCAGGCCGTGGCCCTCACGGTCGCAGTACGCGCCGTACTCGGCGATCCGGCCGATCGACGGGCGGACGCCGAACAGCATCTGCAGCGCTTCCCGCTTGGCGGCCCAGACGGTGTCCCGGTCGATCCAGTCGGCGTCCTCGTTCAGTGCGCGCGACTGCAGCCCGAGCGCGCGGACCCGGTCGCGCTCGGCCGGCGCGAGGTCGCCGTACTCGTCGATGTCCTCGATCCGCAGGTAGATCGGGTTCGCGAACCTGCGCGAGGCCGGCAGGTACGGCGAAGGCTCCATCCGGCCGGCGGTCTCGGCGGCGTGCAGCGGGTTGATCAGGACGAACCCGGCACCCAGGTCACCGGCCGACCAGGCGGCGAGGTCGGCCAGGTCGTGCAGGTCACCGATCCCCCACGACCGGCGCGAGCGGACCGAGTACAGCTGCAGCACCCAGCCCCACGTGCGGTCCAGCTGCTGCGGCTCGAGTCGCTGGGGCGTGACGATCACCGTGCCGGTGAAGACTTCCGGGCTGCTGCCGATGCGCGCGCAGAGCCGGTGGTAGCCGATCGGCAGGTCGCCCGGCAGCTGGAACGTCGCCTCACCGATCTGTACGCCGTCCACCCACTCCGGCTCGACCCACTTCTCCTGCTGCGGGATGTCGCGCCGCTGGCCGCCGTCCTCCAGGTCGACCCACACCTCGACGGTCAAGCCGTGCGGCACGTGCAGCGGGAACCAGGGGGTCCAGCCCTCGCGCATCACCAGCGTCGCGGGCAGCACTCGGCGCCAGCGGGTCACCTGGTACTCGTCGAGGGCCTCGGCAGCCTTGACCGGCGTCGACGCGTCCACACCGAGTGCGGCGAGCACAGCCGACACCACCTCGGTAGAGACCTGCACATGTCTGCCCTGCCAGTCCCAGTACTCCGTCGCAACGCCGTGGGCTACCGCTAGCTCGACAAGGGCTGGGGTGGGAGCAGTCACGCGTGCGAGTCTGCCGTATGACCGGGCCCTGAGCAGAACGCAGCGCGCCGCAGAAGTTGGTCAAGCTCGTGGATCGCCTGTGCCACCAGGCGCCGGATGCCTTTACTCTGCGGGTGGGAGAGCGACAGGCGGGGGCCGAGGGACAACTATGGAGATCACACGTCGTACGGCGATGAGCTGGCTCGGCGCACTGACAGTAGGTGCCGTGGCTACCGGCTGTCGCGGAGCCGACGCGGCCGACGGGTCGTCGAAGCCGCCGGGCACCGTCAACCTGAACGACTGGGTAGCCGACCGCGGCGACAAGTACCTGATCGCCCACCGCGGGATCGGCGACCTGTTCCCCGAGCACAGCATGGAGTCGTACCAGGCGGCCTTCGAGGCCGGCGCCCAGGCGCTGGAGATCAGCGTCGGCATGACGTCCGACAACGTGCTGGTCTGCCTGCACGACCAGAGCCTCGAGCGGACCACCAACCTGGCCGGCCTGCTCAGCCGCATCAGCTACGCCGACCTGCAGAAGGGCTGGATCGACGTGGCCAGGCTGGGCCCGTACTGGCAGACCACGAAGGCTCGGGTGCCGCTGTTCGAGGAGGTGCTCAAGCGGTTCGGTGGCCGGGTGATCCTCTGCGTGGAGGCCAAGGACGACCGGGCGCACGCGCCGATGATGTCGATGGTCGCCAAGCACCGGCTGGAGACGTCGGTGATGCTGAAGACGTACTTCAAGAGCAAGCGGATCACCGAGGCGAAGAGCCAGGGGCTCGGGGTGTTCGCCTACTACACGACCCCCGCCGAGCTGACCCTCGAGTCGGTGCAGACCGTGGCCAGCCTGCTGTCTCCGCGCAGCGACGCGATCGTCGTACCGAACTCCGGGCCGGGTGGCTACCTGGCCGCTGAACTGGTGGACAACGCCGTGGCGACCGGCATGCCGATCTGGCCCTACCCGCTGCACCGGCGGTCCGACCTGACCCACTACGCCGCGCTGGGCATGGCCGGAGCGGTCACGTCCAACATCAGCTACCTGCAGGGCAAGACCGAGGTCGGTGTGGCCGACCAGTGGGCGCACGGCATCGCCGTCGCGGGCGAACTGACCAGAGACCCGTACGACGACCGCTTCGCGCTGCAGTGGGGACCGAGCGGCTCGATCCGGCTGGCCGCGAGCAAGGCGCAGCACTTCCTCACGCTGGGCAACCTCGGGCCGATCACCGCAACGACGTACTCGATCGAGTTCGAGGCGTCGTACGACGTACTGCCGAAGGACCCGACGGCCAACCTGACGCTGGCGTTCGGGCACACCGACGACCGCTACTACGAGCACCGGCAGGGGCTGTCCAACGGCTACCACGCGATCATGCAGCGCGACGGCGAAGTCGGTCTCTACCAGCACCAGGTGGGCAAGACGACCGGGACGCTGCTCGGCTCGGAGGTGACGGCGGAGCCGGTCCCCGGGCGGTGGATGAAGTTCCGGCTGGAGGTGACGCCGACCCGACTGACCTGGAGCCGGCTGGACCGGCCGGCGCGCGTCACAGTGGAGGACAACACGTTCCGCGGCGGCTACCTGCACCTGGGCCGCGGCTCGGTCGACGGGACGCTGTCGCTGCGCGGCCTGAAGGTCACACGAGCGTGACCGCGTCCTGAGCGCATCCCCAGCCCAGCGTGATGCCGCTGCCGCCGTGGCCGTAGTTGTGCACGACCGGCACGCCTTCGACGAGCTGCTCGTCCCGCTCCAGCCGTATTTCGGGCCGGCCGGGGCGTAGGCCGACCAGGGCCTCGATGACCTCGGCGTCAGCCAGTGCGGGGACCAGGTCGGTGCAGCGCGCGACGATCGAGGCGGTGGTCGCGTCGTCGACGGCGGTGTCCCAACTGCCCTGGTCCAGCGTGCCGCCGAGGATGCAGTCGTCCGTGCGCGGGTGGATGTAGGCCCGGCCGGCAGGGTGGTGCTCGTCGCGGACGGACAGGCTGAGGCCGGGGTTGCGGACCCGGACGATCTGGCCGCGGATCGGGTACGTCGTACTGTCGCCGACCAGCTGTCCGGCGGCCAGGCCGGCGCAGTTGACGATGACGTCCGGGGACAGGTCGAGCAGGTCGGTGAGAGCGGCTACTCGTCGTACGAGGTGCTGGCCGCCGGTGTCGAGGTAGCGCTGGTGGAGGCGTGGCAGGTACGTCGGCATCTCGACCAGGGGTACGGCGAAGCGCAGGCCGTGGGAGTAGCCGGCCGGGAGCTCGTCCGGCCTTGCTGGTCGGACGTCGCCGACGGCGTCGGCCCAGGGCTGTGGGCCGGGCTCTTCGCGGTAGACCACGAGGGACTCACGCATCACCACACCGGGCACGCCACGCTCTGCCTCACCAGCGAGCACGTCGTACGTCGTACTGCCCCAGGCTGCGACCTTGTCGGCCGGTCCGGCCGAGGTGGGGAACCAGACTGCTGCCGCCAGGTGGGAGGTGGTCGCTTCGGTGGCGTCAGCGCTCACCACGACGACGTCGTCGCCACGCTCACGCAGCAGGAGCGCAGTGGACAGGCCGCTGACGCCCGCACCCAGTACGACGACTCTCACGTCGTCCTCCGCTGACGACGAGACAGCACGAGTACGGCGACCAGCAGGCCTGCACTGGCGACCACCAGACCGATGGCCACGCCGGCCACGTTGTCCGTCAGCTGGTAGAGCGCGGTCGGCCAGATCACCAGCAGGATCGAGCAGCCGACCACCGCGTACGCCGACGCGTGCACCCGGCCGTACGCGACCAGCAGCGCGGCCGGACCCGCCGTACCGACGGCCAGCGCCATCACCTCGCCGCGGTCCTGGATCAGCCAGCAGATGGACGAGCTGAACATCGCCGCACCGGCCAGCGACCACGACGTCACCTGGTCGCGGACCAGACCGACCATGGCCAGCACGAAGGCGACCAGGATGAACCCGGTGCCGGCGATGCCCGCGCTGTTGGTGTGCACGCTGTCCGCGGGCGTCAGCACGTCGGAGGTGATCACCAGCACCCCGACGGCGAGGATGGCGAACGTCGCCACCAGCAGGGACGACCCCTGCAGCCACCAGACACCTATCGCGGCCAGGGCAAGGGCGACAGCGACACCGGCGATCCGGCCGGTCGCGCCCTCGATCGCGACGTACGTGGCGAAGCCCGCGACGCAGCAACCGAGTGAGGCCAGTGCGGAGCTCAGCTGCTCGCGGCGGCGGAACAGGGCCAGTACGACGGCTGCGGCGAGGAGGAGCACGGCTGCACTCGTACCGGTGGTGATGCGGGCCGCTCGGCCCATCTCACCCCAGTTGGCCACCGTGAGAAGGGCCACTGCGCCCAGGAGCAGGGCGCCGCCGATGTAGCCGAGGACTTCCATCAGTGCCGAGCTGTGGGGTGGAGCCGGGCGGGGCTGCTTGGGCGCGGGCGCCTCGGCCTGCTTGACCGCCGTACCAGGCGTACTGGGCGCCGGGGCCGCACTGTCCGCATCGGCCGCGTCACGAAGGGCATCCGCCTGGTACTGACGCAGCACTCCGGCACTCACCAGGCGCTTGAGCTCGTCATCCAGCCTGCTCGGCATAGACCGTCTTTCCTCCTCAGCGTTGGTTCGTGAGTTCAGGCGGTGGGTCACTACAGTAGGGCGGCGAGATGCCTATTCTGCTCAGCTACCCCGTGTCCCTGCTCAGTCACCCCCTGCTTTCACTGCCTGAACAGTTCCCGACCTTCTTCCGCCGCGGCAACGACGGCAAGCTCGAGGTGACGGATCAGATCGTCATGGTCCCGGCCCGGATCGTCGGGCTGGTCCTGGCGTTCTTCGTGCTGCGCTGGCTGCTGCACAAGGCGATCCGGCGGTTCGCCCGGCGGACCGGCACCGGCGCCGTGGCCGGCGTCCTGGCCAAGTCCAAGCGTGGTCAGGAGTTCGTCGAGAACACCCTGTCCAACGACCGCCGTGCCCAGCGTGCCGAGACGATCGCGTCGCTGCTGTGCAGCGCGGTGACGATCGTGCTGACCGCCGTCACCGTGGTGATGGTGCTCGCGGAGCTCGGCTTCAACATCCTGCCGGTGGTCGCGTCGGCGTCCATCATCGGTGTCGCGCTCGGCTTCGGCGCGCAGACGCTCGTCAAGGACTTCCTGGCCGGCATCTTCATGATCTTCGAGGACCAGTACGGCGTCGGCGACCTGATCGACATGGAGAAGGCCACCGGCGTGGTCGAGGCGGTCGGCCTGCGGGTCACCCGCCTGCGCGGCGAGGACGGCACGATCTGGTACGTCCGCAACGGCGAGGTGCTGCGGATCGGCAACCTGACCAACCGCGACCCGAACGCCGGCCCGTCAGGCGTGGGATCCGCCGCCGAGAAGGAAGAAGAGCAGCACGTGGTCGACGCCCCAGCCGAACAACCCGCCACCGCCACAACCTCCGAGTCCACGTCCCGCCCGTACGGCGGCCACACCCCACCCGACTGAACACGACGGCCAAGAACAGGTCCATCGCTGGCCTTCGGATCACCGATAATGACTCAATGCTTCTTCGCGACTCCGGGCAGCGACGGCACCGACGGTGGACTTGTGGAATCGCCGCGGTCGTCCTGCTCACGGCTTCCTCTTGCTCGGACTCTCCCCCAACCGCCGAGGACCTACCCGGACCTTTCGAGACTGCCTCGGCGTCGAGCGGCCCGTTCGACCGCACGACGCGGCCGTTGGAGCCGAAAGCCAGCGTCTCCTCCGGAGCGCCGTGCAAGTCGTCGGCGGTAGAAGACGACATCCCGACCACGCCGATCCCGAACACGGAGTGGAGCGAGGTCTACGGCGTCGCGGTGCCGTCGACTACGCAGTTCGGTCCTTGGACCAAGGACTCCGATGGGCTCCGGCGCTGCTTTGCACACTCGCCTGCCGGAGCAGTCACAGCGGCCTACAACTACCTGGTGGCGATGTCGCCGCCCGACGAGGTCGGCGACGAGCAGGAGTTCTCGGTCCTGCGAAGAGTCATCGCAGCAGGGCCCGACCGTGAGCACTACTTCGACTATCTACGCTCGGCAGAGGACCAACCAGATACTGGCCTCCGCATGCAACTGATCGGTTTCTACTTCGTGACGGCCACTGCCAATCGTGCGATCGTCGTGCTCGCCGCTCACGTCGGAGACGCGTACGTGTCGTCGCGCTGGACGCTTGAATGGGTCGGCGACGACTGGTTGGTCGCCGCTCCGAAGCGCGGTGAGGTGGTCGGCCAGCCGTACACCCGGATCAGTGACACCACCGGGTTCATCCCCTGGAGCGCTGCCTGAGGTTCGGAGACAACGCCCCGGACAGCAAACGGCGCCGGTCCCCCACAGGGGAACCGGCGCCGTTCGTCGTACTCAGGCCGTGAAGGTGACGTCCAGGGTGATGTTCACCGCGGCGAGGGCCTGGGAGACCGGGCAGTTCTTCTTGGCCTCTTCGGCGAACTCGGCGAACTGCTCGGCGGTCAGGCCGGGGACCTTGCCGTTGACCGAGAGCTTGATGCCGGTGATGCCCTCACCCGGCTGGAAGGTGACGTCGGCGGTGGTGTCGATCGACTCCGGCGCGTTGCCGGCGCCGGCGAGCGCGTGCGACAGCGCCATCGAGAAGCAGGTCGAGTGCGCCGCCGCGATCAGCTCCTCCGGGCTGGTCTTGCCGTTCGCGTCGTTGGCGCGCGACGCCCAGGACACGTCGTACGTGCCGATCCCGGACGACTCGAGGGCGACCTGACCGGCGCCCTCCATCAGCGAGCCTTCCCAGTGGGCCTTGGCAGTGCGAACTGTTGCCATGCTGTGGTGTCTCCTAGGTGCTCAGTGCCCGGACACGTCGATCGCGCCGGGGTAGGTCGGTTCGTCGGTGTTCACCATGCTGTGCGCGGCCATCACCATGTACTTCCAGATCTCCTCGTCCCGTTCCGGGGACAGGGCGATCTCGTCCAGGGCGGCCCGCATGTGGCCCAGCCACCGGTCCCGCGCGCTCGGGGTGACGGCGAACGGGTGGTGCCGCATCCGCAGCCGGGGGTGCCCGCGCTGCTCGGAGTAGGTCCGCGGTCCGCCCCAGTACTGCTCCAGGAACATCCGGAACCGCACCTCGGCCGGGCCGAGGTCCTCCTCCGGGTACATCGGGCGCAGCTCCGGGTCGGCCGCGACGCCACGGTAGAAGGCGGCGATCAGCCGGTGGAACGTCTCGGCCCCGCCGACGGCGTCGTAGAAGCTCTGTGGCTCACTCATCGGTTTCAGTGTCTCAAGCCGCCGAAACGTGCCGGCCGAGGGCTGCCCGCTCGGCCTCGTCGAGCGGCCGCTTGGCGTGCGTGTCCGCGGTCACCGTGACCAGCACCGAGGTCGCCTTGCAGTAGACGAGCCCTTCGGCGTGGTCCACGATCCGCGACTGCAGCGTGTACGACGACGTACCGACCGCCGAGACCCACACGTCCACGTCGTACGGCGGGTGCCGCAGCAGGATCGGCCGCAGGTAGTCGACGGTCTGGCTGACCAGCACCACCGGCGACCGCCCGAAGAACTCGTCCGCGCCGACCCCGAACACGTCCGCCAGGAACGCGACCCGCGCCTCCTGCAGGTAGTCGAAGTAGCGCACGTTGTTCACGTGGTCGTACGAGTCGATGTCGGACCAACGGACCAGCACAGGATGGCTGAAGGTCATGCGCCCACCAACTTCGACAGCGCCTCGCGCTCGACCGGCGTGATCCGCCGCAGCCGGTTCGCGGTGAAGTCGAACGGGACCAGCCGGGTCTTCGCCTCGAGGTACGTCGTGCGCTCCGGCGCGACGTCCAGGATCTCGTAGTCGACGGTGAACGACGCCGCCTTGATCTCGGAGATCCACAGCTCGATCCGGACCGGCTCGGGCCGGAAGCGCAGCGGCGCCCGGTACTGCACCTCGTGCCGGGCGACCAGCAGGCCGGTCTCCAGGTCGTCGGCGCCGAGCTCTTTGGCGGTCCGGAACAGGAAGTCGACGCGCGCGTCCTGCAGGTAGTCGACGTACCGGCCGTTGTTCACGTGGCCGAGCGCGTCCATGTCCCCCCAGCGCAGCGGGCAGTGGTAGACGTGCCGGTTGTGATGATCCACACCAGGATCATCCCATCCGGACCACGCGCGAGCGGGCGCAACGTGGGTAATGTCATCCCGGATATCAACCGAACTCAGGAGTAGGTGCGATGAGCGAGCAGCAGCGGGTGGCGATCGTGACCGGGGCGGCCCGGGGAATCGGCGCCGCCGTGGCGCAGCGGCTCGCCGCCGACGGCAACGCCGTCGCCGTACTGGACCTGGACGAGGCGGCCTGCGCCGGCACCGTCGAGGCGATCACCGCCGCGGGCGGCAAGGCCGTCGCGATCGGTTGCGACGTCAGCAAGTCCGACCAGGTGACCGCCGCGGTCGAGCGGGTGGTGGCCGAGCTCGGCGCCCCGACGATCCTGGTCAACAACGCCGGCGTACTGCGCGACAACCTGCTGTTCAAGATGTCCGAGGACGACTGGGACACCGTGATGTCGGTGCACCTCAAGGGCAGCTTCCTGATGTCGAAGGCCTGCCAGGCGCACATGGTCGAGGCGGGCTACGGCCGGATGGTCTTCCTGTCGTCGACCTCCGCGCTGGGCAACCGCGGCCAGGCCAACTACGCTTCCGCGAAGGCCGGCCTGCAGGGCCTGGCCAAGACGCTGGCCTTCGAGCTGGGCAAGTTCGGCGTCACCGCGAACGCGATCGCGCCGGGCTTCATCGAGACCGACATGACGGCGGCCACCGCGGCCCGGGTCGGGATCGACTTCGAGGAGTTCAAGAAGGCGACCGCCGCGGCCATCCCGGTCCAGCGCACCGGTACGCCGCAGGACATCGCCGCCGCCGCGTCGTTCTTCTGCTCGGAGGAGTCGGGCTTCGTCTCCGGTCAGGTCCTGTACGTCGCCGGCGGACCCCGCAACTGAGGCTGGAGAACCCAATGCCCCGCACCTTCACCGGCGTCGACGCAGTGGTCGGCGCCGTCGGCACCCAGCTCGGCGAGACCGAGTGGCTGGAGATCACCCAGGAACAGGTCAACCAGTTCGCCGAGGCGACCGGTGACCACCAGTGGATCCACGTCGACGTCGAGCGTGCGGCCAGTGGCCCGTACGGCGGCACGATCGCCCACGGCTACCTGACGCTCAGCCTGATCGCCCGCTTCGGCGGGGAGCTCTTCGACGTCGACGGCGTCTCGGCCAAGCTCAACTACGGCGTCAACAAGGTCCGCTTCCCCACTCCGGTCCCGGTCGGCTCCCGGGTCCGCGCCGGCGCGTCGATCTCCGGCGCGCAGGAGACTCCGGCCGGCGTACAGGTCTCGCTGCAGTGGGTCATCGAGCTGGAGAACTCGACCAAGCCCGCCTGCGTCGCCGAGACCGTCGTCCTACTCGTCCCCTAGGTACCGCGCGTCCAGCCGCTCCTCGACGACCTCGCCGTCAGCAGCCCGTACGACGTACGCGGCCTTGCCTGGCGACGAGGTCACCGCTTCGACCAGCTCGCCGTCGCGGAAGTGCAGCCCGACGCCGTCCTCGGCCGCGTAGCCGCCCGGGAACCCGTCGCCGACGAGACCGAGGTACGTGCCCCGGCGGAGCTCCTCGCCGTCGTAGTGCGGGCAGGCGCTCCCGCGCAGGAACCCGAGCCCGTCCTCCAACGGCGCCAGGCTGTTGACGTCGAACGAGTCGGTGACCGACGCCTCGAACCAGCAGTTCATCCCCGCGCTGATCCCGGCCAGCACCACGCCGTCGTCGTACGCGTTCTTCAGCGCGCGGTCGAGCCCGTGCACGCGCCAGACCGCCAGCAGGTTCGCCGTACTGCCGCCGCCGACGTAGACCACGTCCTGGCTGCGTACGAAGGCGTCCAGGTCGGTGACCGACCGGTTGAACAGTGAGAGCACCGACGCGTCGGCACGGGTTGCACCGAAGGCGTCCAGGAAGCGTTCGCTGTAAAGGTCGGCGTCGCCGCTGGCCGTCGGGACGAAGCAGACGCGCGGCAGCCTTCCGGTGACCGCGGCCAACGACAGCAGGAAGTCGTCGAGCAACGGGTTGTCCGGCTCCATCGAGAATCCACCGCCGCCGAGCGCGAGGATCTGGCCCATCAGAGCGGACAGATCAGGACGGTGTGGGTGGCGGTGCGGGTGTAGCCGAGCCACTCGTTGACGGCGATCATCGGTCCGTTCCCGTCGTAGTTCGCGGTGTACATGCCGGTGACGCCGGCCGCGGCGGCGCGGTGCAGCGTCGCGCACTTGACCAGCTTGGCGAGCCCCTGGCCGCGAAGCTCTGGCAACGTTGCCGTCATCTGGGACCAGATCTTCTCGTGGTCGCCGTTGCCCAGCGTGAAGCCGACGACCCGGCCGTCGGGCTCGACCAGCGCCATGCTCAGGTCGAGCACCATCGCGGGCGAGTTCCAGATCGCGGCCAGCCAGTTCTCGTACGGCCGCGAGGTGATCTTCGCGTCGCCCGGCTTGGTCTGCTGGGCGATCTCGTCGGCCTCGTACAACCGCCGCGGATCCAGCTCGTTCACCGGCGACAGCCGCAGGCCGTCCGGCAACGGCGGGAGCTCCGGCGCGTCACCCGGCGCCATGCTCGCGTAGTGCACGCGGCGGGTCTCGCGATAGCCCCACTGCGAGGCCCAGCCGCCCGACGCGGGATCCGCGAACACCCGGGCCGTGACGGCCCCGCCTTCCTTCAGCCGCTCGTGCGCCGCGTCGAGCAACGCCGTACCGACGCCGCGCCCGCGGTGCTCCGGATGGACGATCAACCGCAGCTGCCCGTCCAGGGGATCCGACCCGGCGATCAAGCCGGTACTGGTCCAGCCGATCACCTGGTCGCCGTCGACCGCGGCGAACACCCCGGCTCCGGGCCCGTAGGTCGGATCACTCAGGCGCCGGCGCAACCCCGACCCGGTGGTCGCCAGGAAAGGCGCGACCAGGTCGTGCAGCACCAGCGCAGATTCGGCGTCGCCCACCTGGGCAGGCCTGATCTCCATCGGAACTCCTTCCACCGAAGTACTGGGGAAGATATCGCCTGGGCCGGGCCGATCTGGGCTGGACCGGTGTAAACACGCGGGCAAACTTCGCTGCGTGAGCGAAGCCCCCGGTACCCCGTCACAGCGTGCGTAACAGCCCTGTCTGGGTCTCCACCCGGCGGTAGCCGAGCCAGTTGTTGACGGCAAGCATCGGACCGTTCTCGTCGTCGTTCGACGTGAACGCTCCGACGATCCCAGCCGCCGCCGCCCGCCGCAACGCCACCGACTTCACCAGCTTCGCCAGGCCCTGACCCCGGTACGCCGGAAGCGTGCCGGTCATCCCCGCCCAGGCCCGGTCACCGGCCGTCTCGACCGCGGTGAACGACGCGATCTCGTCACCGGCCACGGCCGCGACCGACAACGCCTTGTCCAGCGCGGGGCTCTCCCAGATCTCGCGCACCCACTCGTCGAAGTCGACCGCGTCGATCGGCGAGTCGCCCGGTTCGTCCCGGCTCGAGATGGAGTCGGCGTCGTACGCCTGCCGGGCGGTCACCTGCTCCAGGCTGACCAGCTCGATTCCCTCCGGCGTCGGCGGCTGCTCGGGCAACGGCTGCCGCAGGTCGACGCCGGAGTAGTGCATCTGCCGCGTCCCGTCGTACCCGCGACGCTTGGCGAACTCGACGCCGGACGGCGACGCGAACACGCGCACACGGATCGCGTCGATCTCGCCGAGATGTTCGTGCAGCCGCTCGGCCAGCGCGCCACCGATCCCCCGCAGACGATGGTCGGGATGCACGTGGACGTTGAGGCCGGCCTGGCCCACCTCACTGGTCCACGTGTTCATCGACGCGGATCCCCAGGCGACCACCTGACCGTCGTCGAGACCGACCAGGTGCAACGGTTTCTCGCCCGCGCCCTCGGAGGTGATCATGTGCGCGATCGTCGCGGGCGACAGCACGGCGAAGGGGAAGACGTCCCGGCGTACGGCGGCCAGCGCCTCGGCGTCGTCGGGTCGAGCGGGCCTGATCTCCATGCGCGCGACGATAGCCAGGCGGCCGTCGTACCGGCCAATGGTTTTGGGACGGTATCGCAACGGCCGGCGATTCTGCGACGAGCCCGTCAACCACTAGGGTTGGCGGGTGCCCGTGATCGCGACCACCGCGCTGACCAAGCGCTACCCCCGCGTGACGGCACTGGACGAGCTGACCGTCGAGGTGGGGTCCGGCGTGACCGGGCTGGTCGGAGCCAATGGTGCCGGCAAGTCGACCCTGCTGAAGATCCTGCTCGGACTGATCGCCCCGACCGCCGGAAGCGCCATCGTGCTGGGACACGACGTGGTCACCGGCGGCGAGGCGGTCCGGGCGCTCGTCGGCTACATGCCCGAGCACGACTGTCTGCCGCCCGACGTCTCCGCGACCGAGTTCGTCGTGCACCTCGGCCAGATGTCCGGACTGCCCGCGACCGCGGCCCGTGAACGCGCGGCCGACGTCCTGCGGCACGTCGGTCTCGACGAGGCCCGCTACCGGCCGATGGGCGGCTACTCGACCGGCATGAAGCAGCGCGTGAAGCTCGCGCAGGCGTTGACCCACGACCCGAAGCTCGTGCTGCTGGACGAACCGACCAACGGTCTCGACCCGGCCGGTCGCGACGAGATGCTCGCGCTGGTACGGCGCATCGGCACGGAGTTCGGCATTCCGGTGCTGATCACCTCGCACCTGCTCGGCGAACTGGAGTCGGTCTGCGACCACATCGTCGTACTGGACGGTGGGCGCTTGCTGCGTTCGGAATCGAAGGCCGCGCTGACCGGCGAGACCGGCGTACTGGCTGTCGAGGTGCGTGACCTGAGTGGTCGCGATCGCCTTGGTGCCGCACTCGCTCGCGCGGGTGCGCGGGCTCGCGCCGAGGGACCGCTCGTGCTGGTGGAGATCAGCGGCGAGGAGACGTACGACCTGGTGCGCGACACCGTGGCCGAGCTCGGGCTGGGACTCGTCCGGGTCGAACCGCACCGGCACCGGCTGGAAGAGGTCTTCAGTGTCTGAGCAGGTCCCCCCGCCTCAGCGGACCGGCGTGATCCACGACATCGGGTACCGGCACTACGACGGCCCGCGGCTCGGCCGGTTCGCGATCAGCCAGGCGTTGCTGGTGGCAAGCGTCCGGCACGCGTATGGAATGGGCCGGTCCGGCAAGTCCAAGGTGATGCCGATCCTGCTGCTCGCCGTGATGGTGGTGCCGGTCGCGATCATCGTCGGCATCGAGATCTCGCTGCAGCTCGACAGTCCGCCGGTGATCCCGGCGCATTACGTCTTCTACATGCAGCCGGTGATCGCGCTCTACCTTGCGGCGCAGGCCCCGCAGCTGTTCTCGCGCGACCTGCGGTACGGCTCGATCGTGCTGTACCTGGCGCGGCCTCCCCGGCGTACGGACTATGCGCTGGCCAAGCTCGGCGCCCTGATCATCGCGCTACTGATCCTGATCGGCATCCCGCTGTTCGTCCTGTACGTCGGCGCGGTGCTCGCGAAGTTCGACTTCACCGACATGACCCGCGAGTTCGGCACCGGGCTCGCGGGTGGGCTGCTGCTGTCGATCATGCTCGCGGCGATCGGTGGCCTGATCGCGGCCGCGACACCGCGGCGCGGGTTCGCCGTCGCCGCGATCATCACCGTGCTGATCGTGTCGTTCACCGCGACGATCACCACCACCGCGATCCTCGACACCGACCAGAAGATGACCAGTACGGCGGCCCGGTTCGCCAACCTGGGTTCACCGTTCACGCTGTCGCGCACGCTGAGCACGTTCCTGTTCCGCGACGACACCGACGGCTGGATCCCGACCACCGCGCAGGGACTGGTGTTCCTGGCGGTCTGGCTGATCGTGGTCGGGCTGTGCGTCTGGGGCCTCAACCGCCGGTACGCGAAGGTGGCCCGCGGGTGAGCGTGATCCAGATCGACAAGGTCTCCCGCTGGTACGGCAACGTCGTCGCGGTCAACGACGTCACGATGACCATCGGCCCCGGCGTCACCGGCCTGCTCGGCCCGAACGGCGCCGGCAAGTCCACGCTGATCACGATGATGGCGGGCTTCCTGCCGCCGTCGGTCGGCACGGTCACGCTGGACGGCGTACCGGTGTGGCGGAACGAGAAGGCGTACTCGGCGATCGGTCTGGTCCCGGAGACCGAGGCTGTGTACGACGTACTGACTGGTGCTGCCTTCGTGCAGGCCAACGCTGAGCTGCACGGGCTGGCTGCGCCCGGCGCCGCTGCGGCCGCCGCGATCGGTGTGGTGGCGATGGAGGATGCGGCGGGGCGGCGCATCTCGACGTACTCGAAGGGCATGAAGCAGCGGATCAAGATGGCCGCCGCACTCGTGCACGAGCCGTCGGTGCTGCTGCTCGACGAACCCTTCAACGGCATGGATCCGCGGCAACGGCTGCACCTGATGGAACTGCTGCGCAAGATGGGCAGCGACGGGCGCACGGTGCTGTTCAGCTCGCACATCCTGGAGGAGGTGCAGCAGGTCGCCACCCACATCGAGGTCGTGGTGTCCGGACGGCACGCGGCCTCGGGTGACTACCGCGCGATCCGCACGCTGATGGTGGACCGGCCGATGCTGTACCGGCTGCGCTCCAGCGACAACCGGCGCCTCGCGTCCGCGCTGATCGCCGACCCGTCGACCGCGGGTGCTGATCTGGACGCTGCTGCTCTGCAGATCCGGGTCGTCGACTTCGAACGCTTCAGCCGGCTCGTGCCCGGGCTCGCCCGTGATCTCGGCATCCGGCTGCTCGAGGTCTCCCCCACCGACGAGTCGCTCGAGAGCGTCTTCTCCTACCTGGTCGGGAGGCACTGATGGTCGTGCGCACGATCGTCCGCCTGACCCTGGCCACGCTGTTCGGCAGCCGGCGCGGGCTGTTGCTCTACATCCTGCCCGCCGTCTTCGTCGGCCTGTGCGTGCTGCTCGCGCTGACCGTCGACGACAAGTCCGGCCTGCAGGTCGCGCTGCTGCAGCAGTTCGGCCTCGCCGTCATCCTGCCGCTCGTCGCGTTGGTCGCCGGCACCGGCGCGATCGCCTCGGAGATCGACGACGGCTCGATCGTCTACCTGCTCAGCAAGCCCATCAAGCGCTCGACGATCATCCTCACCAAAGCCGCTGTCGCCGTCGGCGTCGTCCTGGCGCTGGGCGCCCTCCCTATCTTGCTGGCCGGAATCATCCTGGACCCGGGTGACCTCACCACAGCCGTCGCGTTCGGCACCGGCGCCCTGGTCGCCGGCATCGCCTACATCGCGATCTTCATCGCCCTGTCCGTCCTCTCCGGCAACGCCGTCACCATCGGCCTCATCTACTCCCTCCTCTGGGAAAGCGTCATGGGCCAGTACGTCGACGGCGCCAAGGTCCTCTCGGTCCAGCAGTGGTCGCTAGCGCTGATCAGCAAACTCACCGACGCGCCGCACGTGGAGTCAGCCGTCAAACTCCCCATCGCCACCATCCTCCTGCTGGCCGTCACGATCACCGCTCTAACCTTGGCGATCACCAAACTCCGCTCCCTGATCCTCTCCACCGCCGAGTAGTTCCCCCACGCAGGCCCTTCCGTTCGCTGGCGCTCACTCCAGTGCCCGCTCCCACCCACCCTTTGCAAGGGGTGCGCGTGCTAGCGCCCGCTTCCTTTGCGCGCTGGCGCGCTTCAAGTACGCGCTTATCGCGCGAGGCAGCGCTGGCGCGCTCGCCTACGCGCTAGCGCGCTGAGCCACACGCTGCCGCACTCAAGGGTGCCCACCCTCGCGTGCAACCGCTCACTCACCTGCCACCTGCGCTGGCGTCCGCGTGACCGCTTGGGCGTGCCGCGTCCTTTGGCGCAACAGGACTCCTCGGCGTACGAGCCTCTGCCGAAACCCCTGGCAGCGCCCACCTCACCTGCCTAACCTCAATCCCATGACCACCAACCCGCGCGACCTCCTCGCCGAACTCTTCGTCGCGGACGCCCCGCGCCCCGAGTACGCCGAGCACTTCCAGGTCTTCCAACCGCTCATCGGCAGCTGGGATCTCGACGTTCGCTGGTACGACGAAGCCGGCGCCGTCACCCGTCAGACCCACGGCGAGTGGCACTTCGGGTACGCGCTCGACGGTCGCGCCGTCGCCGACATCTGGATCACGCCGAGCCGCGCCCGCCGACCCCTCGACGGCGACGGCGAGTGGGGTCTGTCGATCCGCCTCTACGACCCGGAACTGAAAGCCTTCCGCTCAACCTGGATGGGCCCGAAGGCCGCCTTCGTGCAGACCTTCATCGGCCGCTCCGGCGACAACTGGATCACCCTCGAAGCCCGCGAACCCACGGCGTACAAGACCCGCTGGGGCTTCACGAACCTCACCCCCACCACCTTCGACTGGCGCAACGAGGACGAAGCCGAAGACGGCACCATCACCCTCCGCCAAACCTTCGCCGCCACCAGAATGGACCACCCCGCGTGATCCAATGACCCCTCGCGTAACTGGGGGTCCACGTGTTCTTCCGCCGACTGCGAACCGTCATCGCCGTCTCCGTTGCCGTCGCCGTACTCGCCGGTGGGGCGACCGTCGCCTGGTCGTCGGCCCACGAGCTCGAGAAAGCAACCTGCTCGCTCGACGTACCAGCGCGAGTGAGCATTGATCGGCCCTACCTGACCCCGCCCGTACGCCGAGGCGCCGACTGCGCCGCCGCAGGTGTCCAGGAGGCCAGCTGGACCGCCTACACGCCGACGGGCGCCGTCGGGTCGCGTCTCTACTTCAACTGGGACTTCCCCGCCGAGTGGAGTGTTTTCGCTCCCACCGAGCGAGGCACCTGGATCTGGCGTCCGGCCGGAGCGGAGACCGACCTCCAGACCGACCGCCCACTCGTCCCGCAGAACACGCCGGTCACCGACCTTCGCCTCGGCTCGACCGCCGGTCTGACCGGCCACCGCGACGATCGCCGCATCACGCTCACCGGCACGATCCGCCGCTTCAACCCCGCGACCTACACCGCCGAACCCTGGCCCAACGCCCTGGGCGAACTGCAACTGCGCGAACCAGGCGACCGCATCTGGTCCACCTTCAAGCAGGTCACGACGAACAGCCGCGGCGAGGCAACCGAAGCCTTCGACCTCGCCGCCCGCTACGACTTCCGACTCGTCGTCCCCGACACAGCCGACACCTGGGGATCCGCGAGCCCGACCATCCCGAGGGTCTAGCTACTGAACCATCCCGCCGTTCAGCGTCAGCCCGCCGTCGATCGTCAACGTCTGCCCGGTGATCCACGACGCCTCGTCCGACAGCAGGAACCACACCAGCGACCCCACATCCTCCGGGCGCCCCAGCCGCTTCATCGGGTACGTCTCCGCGACCTCGGCCTCGCGGCCCTCGAACAGCGCGCCGGCGAACTTGGTCTTCACCACGGCAGGCGCGACCGCGTTCACCCGGATCGTCGGCGCCAGCTCAACGGCCAGCTCCATCGTGACCCGGGACAGCATCGCCTTCGTCGCGCCGTACCAGCCGATGCCGGGCGACGGCGCCAGGCCGGCGACCGACGACAGGTTGACGACCGATCCCCCGTGATCGCCCATCCACGCGTCGCGGCAGGCCTTCACCCACGCGATCGCGGCGAGCACGTTCGTGTCGACCATCTTGGCCGCGACCGCGGCGTCGACATCAAGCAGCGAGCCGTAGATCGGGTTGATCCCCGTGTTGTTGACGAGCAGATCCACCGACCCGTACGTCGACAGCGCGCTCTCGATCACCTGCGTCCGGTGGTCGGGATCGGCCGCCTTGCCGGCGACGGCGAGCGCGTTCTCCGAACCGCCGAGCGTCTCGACCGCAGCGTCCAGCGTCTCCTGCGTGCGCCCGGTGATCACGACCCGAGCGCCGTCGGCCACCAGCCGCTGCGCAACAGCCAACCCGATCCCACGCGACGCACCCGTGACGATCGCCGTACGGTTCTTCAAGCTCATCAGCTGAGTCGCTCCAGCACGATCGCCATGCCCTGGCCGCCGCCGACGCACATCGTCTCCAGGCCGAACTGCTTGTCCTCGAACTGCAGCCCGTTGACCAGCGTCGTCATGATCCGCGCACCGGTCGACCCGAACGGGTGGCCCAGCGCGATCGCGCCGCCGTGCACGTTCAGCCGGTCCTCGTCGATCCCGAGCTCACGCGCGGACCCGATCACCTGGACGGCGAAGGCCTCGTTGATCTCGACCAGGTCGATGTCCGAGATGCTCATCCCGGCCCGCGCCAGCGCCTGCTTCGACGCCTCGACCGGTCCGAGGCCCATGATCTCCGGCGACAGCCCACTGACCCCGGTCGACACGATCCGCGCCAGCGGCGTCAGCCCGAGCTCGCGCGCCTTGGTGTCGCTCATGATCACCACGGCCGCCGCGCCGTCGTTCAGCGGGCAGCAGTTCCCCGCCGTCACGGTCCCGTCAGGACGGAACACCGGCTGCAGCTGGCTGACCTTCTCCAGCGTCGTACCGGCACGCGGTCCGTCGTCCTTGCTCACGACCGTGCCGTCCGGGAGCGTCACCGGCGTGATCTCGCGCTCGAAGAAGCCGTTGTTGATCGCCTTCTCGGCCAGGTTCTGCGACCGTACGCCGAACGCGTCCTGGTCGGCGCGGCTGATCCCTCGCAGCGTCGCGACGTTCTCGGCGGTCTGACCCATCGAGATGTAGATGTCCGGGAGCAGCCCGTCCTCGCGCGGGTCGTGCCAGACGTCGTTCGTCTCGGCGTACTTCTCGGTCCGCTGGACGGCGTCGGTGAAGGCCTGGTTGAACGAGCTCGGGTCGCCGACCCCGGCCGATCCGAAGTTCTTGTACCGCGAGACGCACTCGACGCCCGCGCTGACGAAGATGTCGCCCTCACCGGACTTGATCGCGTGGTACGCCATCCGCGCGGTCTGCGTCGACGACGCGCAGAACCGGTTGACCGTCGTCGCGGGCGTGTTGTCCCACCCGAGCTGTACGGCGACGCGACGGGCCATGTTGCCGCCGTGCTCGTCGTGCGGCTCGGCGCACCCGAGCATCAGGTCCTCGATCTGGTCGCCGGTCAGCCCGGCCTTCTCGACCGCGGCCTGGATCATCTGCACGGCCAGGTCGTCGGGCCGGATGTCCTTCAGGGACCCCTTGTTGGCCCGGCCGATCGGCGACCGCGCGGTGGAGACGATGACTGCTTCAGGCATTGCGGGGGTCCCTTCTGGAAAACGCCACGGTCACAGGCCGAGGTCGCGGCCGATGAGTTCCTTCATGATCTCGTTGCTGCCGGCCCAGATCTTGGTCACCCGGGCGTCGCGCCAGGCGCGGGCCACCCGGTACTCGTTCATGTAGCCGTAGCCGCCGTGCAGCTGAACGCACGCGTCCAGGATCTCGTTCTGCACCTGCGCGCTCCACCACTTGGCCTTCGCGGCGTCGACCGCGGACAGCCGGTCCTCGTCGTGCGCCACGATCGCGTTGTCGACGTACGCCTGCGTCACCTCGGCCTTGGTGACCAGCTCGGCGATCAGGAACTTGTTGTACTGGAAGGATCCGACCGCCTGACCGAAGGCCTTGCGCTGCTTCACGTACTCGATCGTCTCGTCGAGGATCTGTACGGCGTGCGCGATGTTCGAGACCGCTGCCCCGACGCGCTCCTGGGCCAGCCGCTCCATCATGTGGATGAAGCCGCGGTCGATCTCGCCGAGCACGTTCTCGTCCGGGACGAACACGTCCTCGAAGAACAGCTCCGATGTGCCGGACTCGGTCTGCCCGACCTTGTCGAGCTTGCGGCCGCGGGCGAACCCGTCCATGCCCTCCTCGACCGCGAACAGCGTGATGCCCTTGGCGCCCTTGCTCGGGTCGGTCCGCGCGGCGGTGACGGTCAGGTCGGCCATGTCGCCGTTGGTGATGAACGTCTTCGACCCGTTGAGCACCCAGCCGCCGTCGACCTTCTTCGCGCTGGTCTTCAGCCCGGCCAGGTCGGAACCGCCGGACGGCTCGGTCATCCCGATCGCCGCGACGAGCTCGCCGGAGCTGAACTTCGGCAGCCAGCGCTGCTTCTGCTCCTCGGTGCCGAGGTCGACCAGGTACGGCGCGGCGCAGTCGTAGTGGATCCCGAAGCAGCTCGACAGCGAGGCCGAGACCTTCGAGACCTCCTCGGCGAACACCGCGTTGAACCGGTAGTCGCCGACGCTCGAGCCGCCGTACTCCTCGGGGACGTCGAGCCCGAGGAAGCCCTGCTTGCCGGCCTCCAGCCAGACCGCGCGGTCGATCGTCTTCTCCTCGAGGAACTGCTCCATCCGCGGGACCAGCGAGCGGTCGCAGAACTCCTTCGCACTGGCCCGGAACGCGTGGTGGTCCTCGCCGAAGATGATCCGTTGCATCGCTGGGTCCTTCCCCGAGGTCTTGGAGTGTGATCTTGCACCAGCCGCTGAGTCTCACGCATGGCTAAGCGCTTGCTTAGCTTCGCGAATCCGGTGCAGAGTGTCAACGTGTCCGCAGTCACCAGTCCCCTCGTGTGGGAACACGTCCAGCCGGCCGCCGCTCGCCGGCTGCTCACCGGCGCCATCGACGCGTTCGCCGAGCGCGGCTTCCAGGCGACCACCACCCGCGACATCGCCTCCCGCGCCGGGATGTCACCGGCGGCGCTCTACGTGCACTACCCCTCGAAGGAGCGGCTGCTCTTCGAGATCAGCCTGTACGGCCACCAGGCGGCGCTCGCCGTACTGCAGGAAGCGGGCGATCAGCCTTCTCCGACCGAGCGTCTGCGCTCGATGGTGTCGGCCTTCACCGCCTGGCACGCAGAGCACCACACGATCGCGCGCGTCGTCCAGTACGAGCTGGCCGCGCTCTCCCCGGAGCACTTCGCCGAGGTCGCGACGATCCGCCGTGCGATCTCCGCCCTGATCGAGCAGGTGCTGGCGGACGGCGTCGCCGACGGCTCGTTCGCCGTCGAGGATCTTCCCGGTACGACGCTCGCCGTACTGTCGCTGTCGATCGACGTCGCCCGCTGGTACACACCACACCGCACCAAGCCCCAGTCGCTTGGCGCCCTATACGGCGACCTGGCGCTGCGGATGGTCCAGGCCTGAACGCACCAAAGGCCCCGCAACCCTCTCGACGAGGGTCCGGGGCCTTTCGGCGTACCGACTAGTCCTGCAGCGCGGCCTGGACGTCGAGGTGGATGTCCACCTTGTCGCCGATCAGGAGCTTGCCGCCCTCCAGCGGGACGTTGAAGTCGATCCCCCACTCCTTGCGGCTGATCGAGGTGGAACCCTCGAAGCCGATGATCTTCTGGCCGTACGCGTTCTGCTCGACGCCGAGGAACTCGACCGCGAACTCGATCGGCTTGGTGACGCCCTTGATCGTCAGCTCGCCGGCCAGGACGAAGTCGTCACCCTCCGGCTTGAGCGCGGTGCTGCTGAAGGTCATCTTCGGGCTGTTCTCCGCGTCGAAGAAGTCGCCGGAGCGCAGGTGCCCGTCGCGCTGCTCGCTGCGGGTGTGCACGGAGGCGAGCTCGACCTCGACGGCCGCGGTCGACTCCTCCAGCGAGTCCTTGACGACGATCTCGCCGGCGAATTCCTGGAAGGTGCCGCGCACCTTGGTCATCAGGTGGCGGACGGTGAAGCCGATCTCGCTGTGCGCCGTGTCGAGGGCGTAGGTGCCGGCCACCAGGCCGGGGATCGTGCTGGTCGCGGTGGTCGTACCGGTGCTGCTCATGGGGTCCTCTCGGGGATATAGTTAAACTTTCAACCGATTCTGATGAGCTGTAACGGTTTAAATCTGAACTACATTCCCGGTACACTGTCCGGGTGACGATGACGACTGGCACCCGGTGGCTGGACTCCGAGCAGCAGGTGGCGTGGCGCGCGTACCTGCTGGGCACGGCGCGCCTGATGGCCAAGCTGGACGACGACCTGCGGCAGTTCGGCCTGGGCATCAACGACTACGAGATCCTGGTCCGCCTCTCCGAGGCGCCCGACCGGCGCCTGCGGATGGCCGACCTGGCCGACCGCCTGCACCAGAGCCGTTCCCGACTCACCCACACTGTAGGGCGTCTCGAGGCAGCTGACCTAGTACGCCGTACGTCGTGCAAGAGCGACAAGCGCGGCGTCTGGGCCGAACTCACCGAAGCCGGCTTCACCCTGCTCGAGCAGGCCGCCCCCTCCCACGTCGAAGGCGTCCGCGAAAACCTCGTCGACCTGGCCTCCCCCGAAGACTTCGCCGCCGTAGGCCGAGTCTTCGACGCCGTCTCCGAACAAATCGGCCAACGCTGACCGCTGGGCCCGCGTGGGAAGGCAGGAATTGCCTCTCCCACGCGGGCCCTTCCGTTGCTAGCGCTCACTCCAGCGCCCGGCTCCCGCCCACCCAGTTGAGGCGCGCGTGCTAGCGCCCGCTTCAGAGGCGGGCTAGCGCCCGCAGCGTGCACGGTGGCGCGCGCCGAGTACGCGTGCTGGCGCCCGCTTCAATGCACCCGGCTAGCGCCGCAGTACGCGCTGGCGCCCGTTGAAGCAATTGAGCCAGAGGCGCTATCGCTTCTCGGCGCGCAGCGCCAGCACCCAGGGCACCGGATCACTGCGCGGCTCCACCGCCCGAGTGATCGCCAGCCCCGCCTCGACGAACGAGTTGAGCAGCTCGCCGAGTGGCACATGGCGCATACCGAGGCGCTCCCGAATGCCGCCCTCACCCCACCAAGGCGCCGGCCGATGCTGACCGTCGAGGCGGTAGGTCGGATGCACGATCCGCCCGCCGTCGGGACGCGATTCGGTGTGGGGGCCGTTGAAACACGGGTGAGCCCCGTAGAAGACCAGCACCCCACCCACCCGCAGTACGCGGGACGCCTCGCGTAGAACAGCGGCCAAGTCGTCGAGGTCGGTGGAGATCCACAGAGCAGCGACGGTCGAGAAGACCGCGTCGGCGAACGGCAGCGCGCCGGCATCGCCCTGGACCAGCGCCTCGCCCCGCACAGCCCGCCGCCGGGCGAGCCGCAACTGATCCGAGGAGTACTCGAGCCCGACAACAGTGCGGCCGGTGCTGCGCAAGGTCGGCAGATTCAGTCCGGTCCCACAGCCGAGATCCAGGCAGAGCCCATCGCCCGGTCCGAGCAGCTCCACCAGAGGCTCACGGTTCGAGTCGGCCGCGTCGGCGTTGTGCGCGTCGTACCAGTCGGCGAGCCCGTCGTACCGTGCGGGCTGCTTCGATGTGAGCGTCATGGCGAGCGTCCCCCTTGGCTCCATTCTCCCCAAAGCCCTCCGGCCGTCGTACCGTTGCCCGCGTGCCTCACTCCCCGCATTGCCGCGCCCCGGAGCCTTAGGCATCCGGGAGCTGACGCGGTAGAGGCCGCGCACGGATGCGTGCCGGGAGCATGCATGAGCCGCACCGACAAGGACCGCCCGAACTGGGTGATCCGGCAGGTCGAGAACCACCCGATCCAGCACGACCACCGCCACGGAAACTGCATCGAGCAGACCCTCACGTTCGACCCTCGCGCGACCTGCAAGCCGACGCGCAGCGACGGCACTGATCGCCACCCGCACGGCCGGTTCGGGCCAGACGCCGAGGAGATCCACCAGCTGCACCACGTACCCGAACGCCGTCGCGAGCGCGACGAGCTGCGCCGGCTGCTCGGTGCCTGGAACGCCGGCGACCCGCTCGGCGACTACGACTTCTCCAACCACCAGCACCGCCACAGCGCGCACTGGCTCATGTAGGCCCGCCGCCTCCCAGCAACACAAGGGAGGCGGCGAGTAAGCACTACGCGACCGCAGTCCCCTCCAGCTCGACCAGCTGGCCAGGGATCGCCAGCCGGGTCACCCCCAGCATCGTCGTGGTCGGCGCCACCCTCGCCGCACCCAGCCGCGACGCCAGTACGCCGTAGTGCTGGAACAGCAAGTCCACGTCCGTGGTGTACACGTTGAGCCGCACCAGATCCCCCAGCGACATCCCCGCCTCAGCAAGCACCGCCTCCAAGTTGCTGAGACTCAGCGCCAGCTGCCCGGCCATGTCGCCGTCGTGCTCGGGCTTGCCGTCGGCGTTCATCGCGGTCTGCCCGGAGCAGTACAACGTCCGCGTGTGCCCGGAGACGAGCTCCCCCTGGTTGAAGCCCATCCCCACCGACCACGTCACCGGGTTGACCGCCGTTCGCTCCACTGCCACTTCAGCTCCATTCGCCTCGTCGGATGTACCTCGACGAGCCTGCCAACAATTCACGACACCCTTGGTCATGTATTCCGGTACGGTTCCGAACGTGCGCGCCGACCGGTTGGTATCGCTGGTGCTCCTGCTCCGCCAGCGCGGCCAGCTCTCCGCGACCACGCTCGCCCGCGAGCTGGAGGTCTCCACACGCACCGTGCTGCGCGACATCGAGGCCCTGTCCGCAGCCGGCGTACCCGTGTACGCCGAGCGCGGCCGCCACGGCGGCTTCACCCTGCTGCCCGGTTTCCAGACCGAGCTCACCGGGCTCGGCCACGACGAGGCCCTCGCCCTCCTGGTCGCCGGGTCGCGGCGTGGTGCGCAGGCGTTCGGCCTCGGCTCGGCGCTCGCGTCGGCCATGCTCAAGGTCGTCGACGCGCTCCCCGACAGCTACCGCGACACCGCTACCGGCGCCGCCCAGCGCCTGCTGCTCGAGCCTGAGATCGACCTTTTGTCGCGCCGCCACGACACGGAGGAGGTCCCCGACACAGTCATGGCCGCCGTACGGCGTGCTGTGCTGACCGGGCACCGGCTGCGGATCCACTACGCCGCCGCCGACCAGGAACCCGAGTGGCGCACGGTGGACCCAGTCGGCCTCGTCACGGTCCGCGGGCAGGGCTACCTGCTGGCCACGAAGTCAGGTGAGGACCGCACCTACCGCCTGTCCCGAGTGCTCGACGCCGAGGAGCTCACGGAGCCCGCCGAGCGGCCGGACCAGGTCGACCTCGACCAGGCGTGGCAGGACCGCAGTACACGGTTCCGCACCGGCGGCGACCAGGTCGCCGTACTGGCACGCGTTAATCCGGTACGACGCAAGGACGTGGTCGGTACGGCGCTCGCCGTACTCTCCGAAGAGCCCACCGAGGACGGCTGGCTGCTGATGGAGGCGACGTTCCAGGACTCGCGCCACGCCGTCTGGGCGCTCTGGCAGCTCGCGACGAACGCGGAAGTCCTGGAGCCGCAGTGGCTCCGTACGACGCTGCACGACCGCGCGGCTGCCATGCTCAAGCACTACGCCGAGTCCTGAGCCCTAGGACGCCAGCCACTCCCGCGCGTTGCGCCCGCGACCGGCCGCACCCTCGGGCTCGCTGATCTCGGCCCACACCGCATCGAGCGACAGCCCGAGCACATCCGCGATCGCGGCGATCGTCGGAAACGCGGGAGTCGCCACGCGACCGGACTCGATCTTGCGTAGCGTCTCCGGCGAGACCCGCGCATCCAGAGCGACCTCGAGCATCGAGCGCTCGCCCCGGGCGAGGCGCAGCAGCGCGCCGAGGCGCTGCCCGCGTTCGACCTCCGCGGGGGTGAGCGGCAACCTGACCATGAACCGATTCTAGTCCCGGGATAATATGGCCGGGATAGTTATTGGTACGCACGAAAGGCGCCGCATGATCGAGATCCTCAGCCCCTCCGAACTGCCTCGCGCGCAGGAGACCGGCGCCCTGGTCGCGGAGATCCTGCAGACCATGAAGAGCCGGGCCACGGTCGGCACGAACCTGCTCGACATCGACGAGTGGACCAAGGCGATGATCCTCGAGGCCGGCGCCGAGTCCTGCTACGTCGACTACGCGCCGTCGTTCGGGCGCGGACCGTTCGGCCACTACATCTGCACGGGCGTCAACGACGCCGTACTGCACGGCCTGCCGCACGACTACACGCTGGCCGACGGCGACCTGCTCAGCCTCGACCTCGCCGTCCTCAAGGGCGGCGTCGCCGCCGACTCCGCGATCAGCTTCATCGTCGGCGAGTCGAAGGACGCGGAGAGCGTCGCGCTGATCGACACGACCGAACGCGCCCTGAAGGCCGGCATTGCCGCCGCCGGCCCGGGCGCCCGCATCGGCGACCTCTCGCACGCGATCGGCACGGTCCTCAGCGACGCCGGGTACGAGATCAACACCGAGTTCGGCGGCCACGGCATCGGCTCGACGATGCACCAGGACCCCCACATCTCCAACACCGGCCGTCCCGGCCGCGGCTACAAACTCCGCCCCGGCCTGCTGCTGGCTCTCGAGCCCTGGATCATGGCCGACACCGCCGAGCTCGTCACCGACGACGACGGTTGGACTCTCCGCAGCGCCACCGGCTGCCGTACGGCGCACAGCGAACACACCATCGCCATCACCGACAACGGAGCGGAGATCCTCACCCTGCCGAGGTAGTCCCGCTCGCTCGTCGGCGCGCTGTGCGCCGACGAGTCAGACGAACGCGCCGACTCCCTCGTACTCGCCGACCTCAGCCGTGCCCGTCGCGTCGTACTCGAGCAACAGCAGGCCCGTGCCGGTCACCTCGTGCTTGGTCAGTTGAAGACCGACGGGCGCACCGGGGTGATCGAGCAGCCGACGACCGGACCCAACGACCGTCGGAGCAACCGCCAGACGAAGCGTGTCAACGAGCCCAGCGGCGAGCAGCGCGTTGCCCAACCGCCCACTGCCATGGATCTGCAACTCCCGCCCCGGCTCGGTCTTGAGCTTCGCCACCGACTCGACCGGGTCACCTTCGAGGATCGTCGTCGGATTCCACGAGCCCTCGGTCAGCGTGCTGGTGACGACGTACTTCGGCAGCGCGTTCATCCGCCCGGTGTACGGATCGTCCGGGTCAGTGATCTCCGGCCAGTCCCGCGCGAACGCCTCGTACGTGCGTCGACCGAACAGCAGCCCATCGGCCAGGTCGAGCCATTCCGACGTACGCCGTACGAACGTCTCGTCCAGGAAGGGAATCAGCCAGCCGCCCTGGGTGAACCCGTCGCTCGGATCCTCGGTCGGCGACCCAGGCCCCTGACTGACGCCGTCGAGCGTGATGAACTCCGTGAGGACAAGCTTCATCTCGCCGCCTCGCTCTCGGCAACCTCAGCCAGCTGCGCGGTGACCGAACCCCAGCCGTCAGCGAACCCCATCTCCTCGTGCAGCTTGCGCGAGGCCGGATCACCATGCCGTACGACGATCCGGTACGCCGTCCCGTCCGCGTGATCGGCGAACGTGACCTCAGCCGTCATCGCGATCGGCTCGGGATTCGTCGGCCGCCACGAGCTGTCGATCGTGTTCGTGAACACGATCCGCTCCAGCTCCTCGGCCACCACGAAACTCGCGTCGAGATGGGGAACGAACGTCTCGCCGTCGTCGCTCATCCGCGTCACCAGCGCACCGCCGGGCCGCACCTCGAGCCGATCGACCCGGCACACCGTCGGTGCCGGCACCCACCACCGCGCAAACCGCGACGGCTCTGTCCACGCACTCCAGACCACCGCCCGAGGCGCGCGAATCACCCGCTCCACCACAAGATCGAGCTCCGGATTCATCGCTCCTCCTCCATCAGTTCGTCGACCAGACTCTCCAGCCGATCAGTCCGCTCTTCCCACACCGCCCGCTGCTCCGCGAGCCAGTCGTCCACCACCGCAAGCCGTTCCCGGTTCAGCACACACGTCCGAACCCGCCCGACCTTGACCGTCCGAATCAGCCCGTTCGACTCCAACGTCCGAACGTGCTTCATGAACGACGGCAACGTCATCGGAAACTCACCGGCCAGCTCCCCCACACTCGTCGGCCCCCGCCCCAGCCGCCGGATCACACCCCGCCGAGTCGGATCGGCCAACGCGACAAACACCCCGTCGACCTCCGCCAAATACTGAGCCATAAGGCTAAGTATTACCCACACTAAGCCCAGAAGCAAACTATTGCGGCTCAGGCGGCAGGCCCCGTGTGGCCGCGACCGCGCAGCCGTCTTACCCTGCACGGATGAGTCAGCCGAGGACCTTGTGGGAAGACCAGGACGGCGTGCAGTCCGGTGGTAGCGGCATGGTCCGGGCGGCCGCGTTTCGGGTGGCCGGTCGTGAACGGACGGCGGTGACCTTCACCATGCGGGTTCCCGACGGCTTCTTCAGCCCGATCGATGACGGTGGCGCGAGCGCGACTCTGCTCATCACAGCGAACGAGGCACGAGGGTTCGCCGCGTGGCTCAGCGAAGCGGCCGACGCCGCCGATGCCGGCGGCCCGTCGCTCTACGAGTAAGCCCGAGGGCGCATCCGCGGTGCACGCCAAAGCCCCACCTCCCGCTAGGGAAGTGGGGCTTCGGGGACTCGGGTGACCTGTCTCAGTCGCGGGTCAGCTTGCGGTGGGTGACGCGGTGGGGGCGGGCCGCTTCGGCGCCGAGGCGTTCGATCTTGTTGGCCTCGTACGACGCGAAGTTGCCTTCGAACCAGAACCACGCGGACGGGTCCTCGTCGTTGCCTTCCCAGGCGAGGATGTGGGTGGCGACGCGGTCGAGGAACCACCGGTCGTGGGAGATCACCACGGCGCAGCCGGGGAACTCGAGCAGGGCGTCCTCGAGCGACTGCAGGGTCTCGACGTCCAGGTCGTTGGTCGGTTCGTCGAGCAGCAGCAGGTTGCCGCCCATCTTCAGGGTCAGCGCGAGGTTCAGCCGGTTGCGCTCACCGCCGGACAGGACGCCGGTCGGCTTCTGCTGATCGGGGCCCTTGAATCCGAACGACGCGACGTACGCGCGGCTCGGCATCTCGAAGTTCGCGACCTTGATGTAGTCGAGCTCGTCGGAGACCATCTGCCAGACCGTCTTCTTCGGGTCCAGGCCGCCGCGGGACTGGTCGACGTACGAGATCCGCACGGTCTCGCCGAGCTTCAGCGATCCCTTGTCGGGCGTCTCCTCGCCGACGATCATCCGGAACAGCGTCGACTTGCCGACACCGTTCGGGCCGACGATGCCGACGATGCCGGCCCGCGGCAGCGAGAAGCTCAAGCCGTCGATCAGCTTGCGGTCGCCGAAGCCCTTCTCCAGCTTGCTGACCTCGAGCACGGTGCTGCCCAGGCGCGGGCCCGCCGGGATGTTGATCTCGTCGATGTCGAGCTTCTTGGAGCGCTCGGCCTCGGCGGCGAGCTCCTCGTACCGGGCCAGGCGGGACTTGCTCTTGGTCTGGCGGGCCTTCGCGTTCGACCGGACCCACTCGAGCTCGCGCTCCAGGATCTTCGCCCGCTTCGCGTCCTTCGCGCCTTCGACGACGAGCCGCTGCTGCTTGGTCTCGAGGTACTTGGAGTAGTTGCCCTCGTACCCGTAGGTCTTGCCGCGGTCCATTTCCAGGATCCACTCGGCGACGTTGTCCAGGAAGTACCGGTCGTGGGTGATCGCCAGGACGGCGCCCGGGTACTTCTGCAGGTGCTGCTCCAGCCAGAGCACCGACTCGGCGTCCAGGTGGTTGGTGGGCTCGTCGAGCAGGAGCAGGTCGGGCTGCTGCAGCAGGAGCTTGCACAGCGCGACCCGGCGGCGCTCACCACCGGACAGGTTGTCGACGATCGCGTCGGCCGGCGGGCAGCGCAGCGCGTCCATCGCCTGCTCCAGCTGAGCGTCGACGTCCCACGCGTTGCGGTGGTCGAGCTCGGTCTGCAGGTCACCCATCTCGGCCAGCAGCGTGTCGTAGTCGGCGTCGGGATCGGCCAGCTCGGCGCTGATCTCGTTGAACCGGTCGAGCTTCTTCTTGGTGTCGCCGACACCTTCCTCGACGTTCTCCAGGACCGTCTTGCCCTCGGTCAGCGGCGGCTCCTGGAGCAGGATCCCCACCGTGGCGCCCTCGGCGAGGCGCGCCTCACCGTTGGAGGCCTGGTCCAGTCCCGCCATGATCTTGAACAGCGAGGACTTGCCGGTGCCGTTCGGCCCGACCACGCCGATCTTCGCCCCGGTCAGGAAGTTCAAGGTGACGTTGTCGAGCACGACCTTGTCCCCGTGCGCCTTCCGGACACTACGAAGCGTGTAGATGAATTCCGCCATGCTCCAGAGCCTATGCGCTGCCCCCCACCCAATCCCAACCGGCCGTCCACGCTCACCGCCCGGTCAGCCCCGCTCAGGTCCGGTCAGAAGCCCTCACCAGCTCAACAGCTCGCCGCCGAGCGGTGGTCAACTGCCGAACGAGGACCCCGAACGCAACCACCCCCACGAACCCGACCACCGCACTCGACACGTTCCCAGCCAGGAGATTGACGACAGCCGAGACCGCGGCCAGAACGCCCACCCCCACGAGAACCCTGCGTTGCCGCACCCCTCCCGTCACCCGATGGTTGGCGATCCGCAGCGCAGCGGCACGAATCACCGGATCGGGATGGACCTCGCCACGCTGGGCCGCCCGATAGGCCTCCGCCTGCTGACCAGGTACCAACTGATCAGCCTCGACGGCCCTCAGCTCGCGCAGGCGCAGGCTGAGCCCCGCCACGGTCGCCAGGAACACCACCAGAGCCCCACCAGAGCCGATCAGCAGAGCGCTCGTCCACGAGAGGTCCTTGGTCAGCTTGAACGCGATCGAGTACCCCACGAAGACGATCAGTGCCGCAGAACCACCGACGATCCACCGGGGTGCGGCCAGCAGCTTCCAGTACATACCGACCCCGTACCCACCCTCGACACAGCAGCCCCACCAGCGATCAACGGACCATGAGCGCATCCAGGTCTCGTTCGGCGTACAGGCGGTGGAGCCATTCCTCCTGTACGACGGCCCGCAGGCACCGGGTCACCGGGAAGCTCTCGGACTCCGGATACCCCGGTTCGACCACAGGCGTCGTCGAGCCGGCGAGCTGTTCGTCGGTCAGGTCCGCAAAGAAACCCCGGACCGCCGCCTGGCGTTCGGCGCGCACCGCGAGGATCTCGTCCAGGCTCGGACGGGCGTCCGGATCGCGAGGAACGGAAGGCGATTCGGGCATCTCCTCGTGTGGGAGATCGAGCGGATCCCACGGCGCGGGGTCGCCGAGAACGGCGCGGTTGAACCAGGCGTCCGTCGCGAACACCAGGTGCCGCAACGTCTCGATGAACGACCACTCGCCGTCGACCCGCTCGTGCAACCGCTCAGCCGGCAAGGCCCGAGCCCGCTCAACGGTCTCCTCCCACAACCGCTCGAGCGCGGCCCACGCCTCCCGATAACCGTCAGCATCCGTCGGCCGCATCTTCGCCCGCTCAGGCTGCTGACGATCCAGCTCCGCCTCCACCAGCGGTACGACGTCCACCCCGTTGATCCGCAGGTTCTCGATCTGGGCGTCGATCTCCACGTTCACCAGCGCGGCGCCGCGGATCGTGACGCCACTCAGGTCGACCAACTGGAACCGCGCACCGGACAGGTCGACGTCGTGGAAGCTCGCGCCGGTCAGGTAGACGTCCTCGAACCGGGCGCCGGTCAGGTTCTGCTTGACGAATTCGTTCACCCGCTCACCCTGCCCCGGCCGCTCCCGAACAGTCCACTTCTCATGCCGCCTCCTCGGCGCTGAACGGGTTCGCCTCGACCGGGAGGTCGTCGTACGGCGACGACTGCGAGCCGAGCGTCTGGGGCAGCTGCTTGCGGAAGGTCGTCGTGCCGCGGGACAGGTCGTGGCCGACCGAGAAGGCCTCGATCAGCGTGCGGGAGCGGGGTTCGCCGTTCTCGGTCCACTCGCTGGTCTTGAGGCGGCCGTAGACCACGACGGGATCGCCGCGGTTGATCGAGTCGGCGACGTTCTGGGCCAGTGAACGCCAGCAGTCGACGGTGAACCAGGTCGTCGGGCGGTCCACCCACAGGTTCTGGCCCTTGTCGAAGGTCCGCGGCGTCGAGCCGATCCGGAACGACGCCACCGTCGATCCGCCGTCCAACTTCTTCAGCTCGACCTCACTGCCGACCCAGCCGGTCAGGGTCAAGTACGCGTCATTGCTCATGATTCCTCCGATCGCGGATGTGCTGTCACCAGAGAAGATGCCCGCGACCGAGCCGCTGCGGCGTACGACTTCCGAGGCTGGGGACAACCTCAAAGCCTTAGCCTTGACTTATATAAGCGGACCCCGGCATTCTGGAGCCCGGCAAGCACTTCACGAGAGGCGGCAGCACACCGATGGACATCCTGGAACACATCACCGCGGTCCAGCGCGAGGTCACCCGGACCGGCGAGACGGCGACGGTGCGGATGCGCCGCACCTACCAGGGAACGCCCGAGGAGGTCTGGGACGCGCTGACCGACCCGGCGCGGATGGCCCGCTGGTTCTCCCCCGTCACCGGCGAGCTCAAGGTGGGCGGCAGCTTCCAGATCCAGGGCAACGCCGGCGGCGAAATCCTCGAGTGCGAGCCGCCCACGCGCTACAAGGTGACCTTCGGCGGACCGACCAGCGTGCTCGAGGTCCAGCTGACGCCTGGAACCGGTGACACCACCGAGTTCGTGCTCGAGCACTCGATGGAGGGCCCGCCCGCTCCCGGCGGCGCCGGCGCCCTGTACGTCGGCCCGGGCTGGGACGGCGCCGTCGCCGGACTCGCGCTCTACCTGGACGGAGATCTCCCCGAGGACGCGGACCCGGTGGAGATGGCCAACTCCCCCGAGGTCGTCGAGTACAACGAGGCCTGCATCAAGGAGTGGATCGAGGTGATCCGAGCCTCCGGTACGACGACCGAGCAGGAACTCGACGAGGCGATCGCGATCGCGATGGCCCAGTACGTCCCTGAGACCCCGCCCGAGAACTAGTGCACAAAGAAGCCGGGACCGCCTCCAGCGGTCCCGGCTTCTTCTTGTTCTACGGGCGGTTCAGCGCCGGGCGATCGCCAGCTTGTCGCGACAGATCGTGTATGCGTCCAGCTCGGTGCGGGCCGGGTCGACAACGTGGCTGTCGGCAACCTTTTCCAGCTCCGAACGCAGCGCCCGCGCCACCAGTCGGGCCCGTCGGTTCGCGCCGTTCGTGGCGAACAGGCGGCAAGCCAGCGACACCAGTACGCCGATCACGACGCCACCGATCAGCATCAGCGTCGCGTACGGGATCCCGTTCCACCGCGGCAGCGGCGGATCCTCCAGCTGCAGGTACCCGACGACGGCCAGAACGGCCAGCCACACCGCGCCGCCCAGCGCCACCAGGAACAGCAGCCACTGCAGGAACCGTGCCGCGCCCCACCAGCCGGGCGTCGACGTCGCGCCGAGGTCGGTGCGCGCGACGGCCTGGTCCAGCTCGTCGCCCAGCGACTCCTCGCGCTTGCGAACCGCCGTACGCACCGAGTCCGCCCACGGCCGCGACAGTCCCTCGGCCGCCTTGTTCGTGATCGTCCGTACGGCGGTGTCCATCCGGGCCCGCTGCACCGGTGTTGCCGCAGGCAACGAAGAGCGGGCGATCGACACCTCGGTGGACGCGGACTTGCGCGCCGCCTTGCCCTGCTGGCGTGCGCCGCTGTCCAGGTGCAGCCGCCGCAGTGGGTCCGGCCGGAAACGGCCGAGCCACTTGGTCACCGGCCATCCGGTCGCCGCGCGAGCGCGCTGCAGGTACGAACGCCGTACGGCGTCGACAACAACCGGTACGCCGGAAGCATCCGACAGCGCGTCGACCAGCTCGCTGATGTCCGACTTGGCGATCTCCGGCGTCTTCGCCGAACCGCACTGGCTGGCCATCCGGTCCGCGACGCGGTCGACATCGGCCGCGAGCCGCTCACGCGCGGCACGCTTGTTGCTGACCCGCTTGACCAGCAGGCCGCGCATCTCGGCCAGACCGTCGCCGCTGACCGCCGACGTACCGACGACGGTCGGGTTCTTCAGCCCGTCGGCCTTCAGCAGCCGGTCGAGGTCGGTCAGGCAGCTCTTGCGCTGCTCCTCGGTGAGCTTGTCGATGTGGTTCAGCGCGAACACCATCACCGACGAGTGCGACGCGAACGGCTTGATGTAGCGGTTGTGCAGCGCGGCGTCGGCGTACTTCTGCGGGTCGACCACCCAGATCAGCAGGTCCACCAGCTCGACCAGCCGGTCGACGATCAGCCGGTGCTCGACCTCGGTCGAGTCGTGGTCGGGCAGGTCCAGGAGGACCAGTCCGTCCAGGTCCTCCGACTGCGCCTCCTCCAGCGAGCTGCGGTGCTGCACCTGGTGACGACGCGGGATGCCCAGCCAGTTCAGCACCTCACCGGCCGGCTCCTCACCCCACACACAGGCCAGCGGCATCGAACTGGTCGGCCGGCGCGTACCGATCGCGGCCAGGTCCAGCCCGGTGAGCGCGTTGAACAGCGACGACTTGCCGGAGCCGGTCGCACCGGCGAGCGCGACCACCGTCAGGTCGCCGGACATCCGCAGCCGTTGCCCGGCCCGGTCGACGATCTGCTCGGCCTCACTGAGCACGACCTGGTCGAGGCGGCCCTTGCCGGCCTCGGCCGCGTCCTCCAGGGCCTCGATCTTGGTCAGGACATCGGAAGAGCCGCGTACGAGGCCCTTGACCGTATCCACAATTCCCGTCACGTGCAGTCCTCCACCGCGCGCGCGGCCTCGGTCAGTTGCCTGGGTGCTTCGGGGTCGACCGGATGCTGGTCGAGCACAGCCAGGTAGCGGGCGAATTCGGCATCCATCAACGCATGAACCCTATCGTCCAGGTCCTGGCGGGCCTTCGCCGCCAGGCTACGCACCGCCTGGTCGCCGAACACCGCCTCCAGCAGCTTCTGCCCGACCACCGCGGTGCCCGCACCGACGCCGACCTCGGCACCGGTGATGCCCGCGGTGCTGGCGAAGATCACGACCATCAGCGACAGGCCCAGGCCGTTCACGCCGTACGCCAGGATGCGTGCCGTCGACCGCTTGTCCGCGCCTTCCTTGCGGACCAGGTCGAGCACGTAGCCCTGCCACTCGCGCACCGCGCGGCCGGCAGCCGCCGGGAAGTCCTTCGACATCCGGCCCAGGTCGCGCTCACCGGCGGCGAGCAGTTGCCGTCCGGCCGCGGTCGACTGCCACGACTCCTCGGCCCGTTCGGCCGCGGCCTCCGCGTGCTCGCGCAGCAACGACTCCAGCCCGGACTCGACGGCGTCGTTGAGATCGCGGGTCGGCGGCGGCTTGCCGACGATCGACGCACGGACCTTGTCGCGCATGCGTCCGACGTTCGTCTGCAGGCCCTTCAGCAGCTCGCCGGTCCCGACGAACTCCTGCCAGCGGGCCAGCACCTCGCCGCGCAGCATCGTGCCGTCCTGCGTCGCCTTCGCGATGTCCTTCACAGCCCGCTCGTACGCCGTCTCGGCGTTCGCACGCAGCTCGACGAACGTGTCGGCCTGGTCCCGGACCGCCTTCGAGAACGCCGGCGTCTTCTTCGTCATCGCGGTGACCGCACCCTGCAGCGTCCGCCGTACGACGGCCGAACGCGCCTCCGCGTCGGCGGCCAGGTCGATCAGCCAGTCCTTGATCGAGGCAACTGTCTCGTTCGGCAGCATGCCGCGGTCGTCGACCACGGTCTCCTTGATGCTGAACAACGGCGAGTCGCCGAGCCCACGCTCGAGCAGCATCTGGGCCAGGTGGCCGGTGATGTCGTCGATGGTGTCGGCCGGGGCGCGATCCAGTACGACGGCAACCGCCGTACTGCGGTCCGAGGCGCTCTGCAGGAACTCCCACGGCACCGCGTCGGCGTACCGGGCGGCGGTCGTGACGAACAGCCAGAGGTCCGCCGCCGCGAGGAGCTGCGTCGCGAGGTCACGGTTGGCCTCGACGACGGAGTCGATGTCCGGGGCGTCCAGTACGGCGAGGCCGCGCGGAATGGTGTCCGCGGCAACCAAACGGATCTGGCCCGGGTCTTCCATGCCGCCCGGGCTGTCACCGCTCGAGCGTGCCATCCCTGGGAGGACACGGTCGCCCGCGAACCACTCGGCGTCGGCCGGGTGGTGGATGAGGACCGGGGACCTGGTCGTCGGGCGGAGTACGCCGGGCTCGCTGACGACCTGGCCGATCAGGCTGTTGACCAGCGTCGACTTGCCGGCGCCAGTGGATCCGCCGACCACCGCGAGGACGGGCGCTTCGAGCTGCACGAGACGCGGGAGCACGTAGTCGTCAAGCTGGTCGAGCATCGCCTTCCGCTGCTGACGGGCCTCGTCGGCCCCCACCACGTCGAGCGGAAGCTTGCTGTCGGCAAGCGCTCCACGCAGCTTCATCAGCGCGGTGATCAAGGCCATCGCCGCCTGCTGCTCGGCAGCCTTCGCCGCCAGCTCCTCAGCCGAAAGCACAACCTCAGGCTCGGCGTCGTCGGCCTCCTCGGCCTCAGCCGAGTCGCTGCCGGCGTCGTCTGCGTCGGCCTCAGCCGAGTCGCTGTCGGCCTCGGCGGAATCGCTGTCGGCCTCGGCGGAGTCAGCGGCCTCGTCGGCGCTCACGCCCTCGGCAGCGCTCGCACCCTCAGCAGCCTCGCTGTCCGAGTCAGCTTCGTCCGAAGCCTCGTCGGTGTCAGAAGCTTCGGCGTCCTCGGACGTCGGCTCCTCCGCAGACTCATCTGCAGCCGATGCAACAGACTCTGCCTTGTCGTCCGCGACATCTTCACTCGCAGGCTCGTCCGCCGCAGAGTCTTCAGTCGGAGTCTCGTCAGCAGGCTCGTCCGCCTTCGCCGACTCCTCGGCAACTACCGGCTCTTCAACAGCCTCAACCGCCGCAGGCTCGTCCTCGGCAGCCTCGGGCTCGTCCTTCGCCTCGGCGACCTCAGGCTCGTCCTTCGCCTCAACTACCGCCGGCTCTTCCTCTACCTCGGCAGCCTCGGGCTCATCCTTTGCCTCAGTGGCTTCGGGCTCGTCCTTGGCTTCGGCCTTTGCCTCGGTGGCTTCCTCGGCCTCGGTGGCTGCCGGAGTGGCGGCTTCCTCGACGTCGGCTGCGGGTTCGTCCTTGGCTTCGGCTTCGTCCGTCGGCTCTTCGGTGTCCGGCGTGGTCTCGGCAGTTGCCGGCTCATCCGGTACGTCGGCCGCCGGAGTCCCGTCCTTGACCTTCTCGTCGGTGGGGGCGTCTTCTGCTGCCGGCTCTTCGGGGGTCTCGGCAACTACCGGGGGCTTCTTCGCGGCGGTCTTCTTCGAGGACTTCTTGGGCTTGTCGTCCGGTACGTCGGCGGCGACCGTCAGCGGGTCGACCATCCGCTCGGACTCCGGTACCTCGCCCTTGGGGAGACCGATGATGATCTCGCCGAACTCCAACGGGAATCCGTCCGGCGACTCCTCCGGCGCGTACGTGACGCCAACTGCCGGACGGTCGTCCCCAGAGCCCTCGTTCTCGGACGGCTCGGACTTGTTCTCGTCGGCGGGCTTGTCCTTGCTCTCGTCAACCGGCTCAGACTTGTCGGGCTCAACCGCGTCGGTCGGCTTGGCCTCGTCGCCTTCCGCCGACTTGTTCGAAGACGCCGCGGCAGCCTCCGGCGAAGACTCGGTAGAGGCATCCGTCGACCCATCGGCGGCAGGCTTCGCCTCGGCAGCATCCGGGGTCGACTCGGAGGCCGACTCCTGCTTCGGGTCGGCATCGGCTGGCGTCGGCTCGGCGGCATGCTTCGCGTCAGCAGGCGTACTCGCCTCGGCATCGGCTGGCGTCGACTCGGAGGCAGGCTTCACGTCAGCAGCAGGCGCGGTTGCCTCGGCATCAGCGGACGCCGACTCGGGGGCGCGCTTCGCGTCGGCAGTGGCCGGGTCGCTCGACTCGGCGGCCGACTTCGCGTCAGCAGCAGGCGCGGCCGTCGCCTCGGCGTCGGCCGGGGTCGACTCGGAGGCGGGCTTCGCGTCGGCGGTAGCTGGCTCGCTCGACTTGGCGGTCGACTCCGCGTCAGCAGTCGGCGCGGTCGCGTCGGCGTCGGCCGGCGTCGACTCGGAGGCAGACTTCGGCTCCGCGGCGGGCGTGGGCTCGGGGTCCGTCTTGCGCCTGCGGCGGCGCCAGAAGCCTTTGCCTTTGGCACCGGTGTCGGTTGTCATCCGGGCAGGCTCCGCCTGGTCCGGAACCTGCGGCTCATCCGAGCGCTCCGAACCCTCACCAGCTGCTGACCTGATGTCAGCCACGGTGTCCGTCCACGAGCACAGAGTGCCCGGTCGGACAGCGCAGAAGCAAAGTCATCTTCATCCCGTGTGGCGGCGTGGACGGGGGGCAAGTCACTGCGACGGTGGATAGGGACCGTATCCTCCCGGCGGTCCCGGGGTTCCAGTGGGTCCCGGTGGGTAACCGGGTCGGCCCGCTGGGTAGCCGGGTTGCCCCGGCGGATACGCCTGCTGACCGTCCGGATAACCACCCGGCTGTTGTCCTCCAGGAGCCCCCGGACCACCGCCCTGCTCCGGCCCCCGAGGTGCGTCCTGCGGCTGGTACGGTGCCCCGTTCTGCTGCGCCGCCCCACCCTGGTACCCAGGCCCACCCGGATACGCCGCCTGCTGCGGCCCGCCCGGGTGCTGCTGAGGTCCACCCGGGTACGCCGGTCCACCGCCATATCCAGGTCCACCCTGCTGCGGCCCGCCGTACCCAGGACCCTGCTGCGGACCAGGCGCACCGCCGTACGGCGCCCCCGGCCCAGCCGGCGCGAACGCAGGCACGGCCGTAGCAAAAGCAGGCATCGGCGGGAACGGAACAGAAGGCCTCCGCGCCCGCAGCTCGTCCAGGAGCTTCTTCTCGCTGTCCAGCGCGTCGGCGCCGATCACCTGGCGGACGATCTTGTCGCGCAGGTACGCGAGCTCGGTCGCGGTGTGCTGGAACGCCTTCGCGGCGGCCTCGGCCTGCGGTCCGTACCGCTTCGCGTTCTGGCGCAGTGCCTTGCGGCCGCGCAGCGTCGCGATCAGTGGGACGTCCTGGCCGTTCATCCAGCCGAAGCGCACGTAGTCGTAAAGCCTGGACGCGATCATCTGTCCCTCGCGGGACCGCATCACCAGCGCGAACACCACCATCGCGATGAACAGCGGCGCCATCAGGAACAGGTACACGGTCAGGAAGCCGCTGCCGCCCGCCCAGCTCGCACCGCCGTTCCACAGGCCGTGCAGCAGCACCGCGGTCAGATACCCGACCACGGGCGCGAGGAAGCGGACCGCCGTACTTCGATGTCGTACGGCGATGCCGATGCCGATCGCCGTACAGGAGGTGAAGAGTGGATGGGCGAACGGTGTGATCAGCCCGCGCAGGACGAACAGCCCGATGACGCCCTTGACGCCGGCCTCGTTGCCGCCCTCCTCGGACAGCTGGTCGAAGATCCGGCCGAAGTAGAGGATGTTCTCGGTGAAGGCGAACCCGATGCCGACCATGCCGGCGTACACGAGTCCGTCGATGATCCCGTCGAACTCCTTCTTCCGCACCAGCGCCAGCAGCAGGATCACCGAGCCCTTGGCGAACTCCTCGACCGGCGGCGCGACGAAGACCGCGGCCCGGTTGCCGCCGCTGGTCGTCTCGTGCAGCAGGTCCGCGGCGCGGGTGTTGATGAAGATCGCGGCCAGGGTCGCGATGAACGCGCCCCAGCAGAGCGCGAACACGAGGTACTTGAGCGGCTCCGGCTCGTAGCGGTCCAGCCACAGGTACAGCGGGATGATGATCACGATCGGGACGAACGCGAGCCCCATCCCCCAGGCGAAGCCGGTCGAGCCGACCGACTTGGCCACGATGCCGAAGATCAGCAGCCCGGCGATCGCGAACACGACCGCGATGACGATGCCGATCAGCAGGCCCCGGTTGCGCCGCTGCCCCGGGACCGGGTGCGGTCCGAGCGTGTTCGGCTGCGGGTACGGCGCGCCGACCGTGCCGGTCGCCACCGGTTGCGGCGCGTCGGCAGGGCCTCCTGAGGGGTAACTCATGCCCGCAGCCTAGTTGGAGTCCAGTCAGCACGGCAGAACCGGCCACTCGGCGTTACCGGGATGGAACGACAGGCCTGTACTTCTCCACCCGCTGTTCCCGTACGGCGTACGCCCCGTCACGCCGCACCGGGGAACCCACGAGCGTGATCGGCCCCCGATCTGAGACACTCTTCCCCGTGCCACCGGCACATGCGCCCGTAGCTCAGCTGGATAGAGCGTCGGACTTCTAATCCGTTGGTCGCAGGTTCGAATCCTGCCGGGCGCGCCACCGCGGCTACCGCGTGGCCTCGCCCCTGCACGGCCAGGCGGCCTCGGCGCTGTCCTGCGCGGCTACTACTGCCTCGGCTTGTCCCGCGCGGCCAGGCGGCGTCAGCTCGGTCCGCCGCGGCTACCGCGGTATCGCCTCTGTCCTGCCCGGCTACTGCGGCGTGGGCTCGGTCCTGCGCGGCCAGGCGGCGATCACGGTGCCCGCGATCGCGAGAGCGACGGCGGTCAGGGCGGCGAAGGTCCCGGCCGCGGGCTCGTCCGACATCGCGGCGGCGATGGCCAGTACGCCGGCGCCCGCGGCGAGAACGGACGCCACGATGCCGAGCGCCGTCACCGATCCCCGTGCGCGCCAGCGTGCGGCGCCGGCGATCAGCAGGCCGCCCGCCAGCAGCACCACGACTGCCCAGACGGCCGTGAGTGGCGGCTGGAAGTCGCCCGCCGAGTCGTCGGAGATGATCTGGTCGAGACCGTCGCCGTCCATCGGAAGACCGAAGCCCAACAGCAGCAGCCCGCCCGCGATCCCCCAGCACACCCTGGTCGCCGTACTCGCAGACGGCCTGTCCGAGACCTCTCGCGGTGACGCCGGAGCGTCCGCCGCTGCGAAGGTGGACAGGAGCCCGACCGGCGCAGGCTCTGCCTCCGTCCGTCTGCCAGCGGCGGACGTCGGCTCCGTGCCTGGTGCCGTGATCGCCTCCGGCGTCGCGGCCGCCTCGAACTCGGCTCGCGGGGCCGACTCGGCCCCCGCTGCAGCATCCGGCACCACTTGAGGAGTGGGCCCGGAGGCCACGACAGGATCCAGCTCGGGCCGCGACGTCGGCTCCGGCACCACCACCGGCTCCGGCTCGGGCTCCACCACCGGCTCCGGCTCCGGCACTGTGACCGTCAGCGCGATCTCGACCGACCCAGTCGGCCCCTCGACAGCAACCGTGCCCGTGCTGGTCCCATCCGGCGAGCCGGTGATCAGCAACCGACTACCGATCTGACGAACATGCGCCCAATCCGGCGCAGCAGTGACCCGAGCAGCCACCGCAAGAGCCGACCCGTCGAGCTCCACCTCCACCTGCTCCCCCACCGGCACCTCCAGCACAGCCGGCGAAGCAGTAAGCGTGACCCGACCCAGCGCACTCGACGCCGCCTCGGACAGCGACCGGCTGTCGTCGTCGACGAGGAACCCAAGAGCCTGTACGGCGGCCAGCACCACCGTCGGGTCCTCGCGACCAAGCAGCTGCGACAACTCATGCACAGCACCCAACCGGCTGATCCGATCACCAGCCAGCGCAGTCTGGACCGCAACCGGCAAAGCCGCCGGGACCACCCGGCGCAGCGGAGTACGCGCCACCAGGATGTCGCCCCGCGTGCCGAACGACCACAAATGCGGCGTCTGCCGCGGATTCGTCCGGCGGACGTGCTCCTCGGCGTACGCGAACAGCTCGTGAACACCGATCCGGCCCGTCCCACCCGTGTCCGCCTCACCGGTGCCGATGCCCTCGACGATGGCTGAGGTGAACACCGACGGCGAGGTCTCGCCGCTGTCGGCCAGGTGGTTGCCCTCGAAGGCGTACTCAACGGCGCTCGACGCCGTGATCACGACCCGGCCGGACCCCTCGGCGAGCTGGCCCGGGCCGAACGAGTCGAGAACCGAGACTTCCCCGGCGGCCCTGGCGAGCATGCCGCGCTCGAAGGCGCCGCCGTAGCAACAGTCCAGGAGTAGCGCGACGCTGCGGGCACGGCTGGCCCGCATCCGGCGGGCGATGAAGTCGGCCGGCAGGCCGGTGGAGGCGAGCAGCCCCGGGCGGGTGTCGCTGGCCGCGAGGTACAGGTCGTTGGCGTCGTCCTTCAGCCCGTGGCAGGAGAAGTGGACCAGCAGCTCGTCGTCGCGGCTCGCCGTACCGAAGAACCGGTCCAGCTGTTCGCGCAGTTCCTGGACGTTCGCGTTCCGGACCACGTTGAGGTCGAACTGGCCGATGTCCGGGTCGCCGAGCACCTCCGCGAGCGCGGCCGCGTCGGTGGCCGGGCTCCGCAGGCTCTGCAGTCCGGGATCGCGGTACTCGTCGTTCGCTACGACCAGCGCCCTACGAGTCCCCACCGCCGCCGCTCTCCCCACCAGGACCGCGCCGGCGCAGCCAGTCCTCGATCAGGCGGGTCTGCTCGTCGGCGCTCACCTGGCCGAGCTCGAGCGAGTCCCCGTCGATCTCGATCTTCACGGACCGGCCGTCGGAACGCCGGATCCAGCCGCGCGCCACGTCGACCACGGCCGCCAGCAGCGGCGGCGTCGCCGGAAGGCTCACCAGCATCGCGCCGACCGCCATCGCGTCGAGCCCACGCGTGCCCTCCGGAGCAGCACCGACCGGCACAGCACGCACAGCGGTCACGTCCAGCGCCAGAAGCTCCTCGCGCAACAGATCGCCGGCTGCCTCCAGCCGCTCTCCCGACTCCCCCGGCTCGCTCAGTGACAGCGTCACTTCGGCGTCCAACGCCCCACCTCCGTCGTCGCGGAACAGTCACCCCACTGCGCCTCCGCTGCTACGTATTGTGCTCCTCGATCACCCTCCCGTGAAGTGGACGGAAGCTCCCCAGAACCCCTCTCACACTGTAACGTTCGCCTCATCAAAGCTGATTCAGAAACGATCGCTACAGGAGTCGCCATGGGCCGCGTCGACGTGGAACCGGAGAGCGTAGGCGTTTCGGCCGCGGGACTGGAGCGGGTGTCCGCGCTCGTACGCCGGTACGTCGACAGCGGCCGGTACGCCGGAGCGGTCTGCGTCGTCGCGCGGCGGGACCGAGTGGTGCACTTCGAGGCCCAAGGCTCGATGGACGCCGAGCGCGGACTGCCGATGCGCGACGACACGATCTTCCGGATCTTCTCGATGACCAAGCCGGTCGTGAGCCTCGGTCTGATGCAGCTGTACGAGGAGGGCCGGTTCCAGCTCGACGATCCGGTCGCGCGGTACCTGCCTGAGTTGGCCGAGTTGAAGGTGTTCGCCGGCGGGGATGCCGACCGGTACGACGTACGCGAACCGACCCGGGCGATGACCGTGCGGGACCTGCTGATGCACACGTCCGGGCTGGCGGCGCTCAACGGGCGAGGCCCGGTGAGCGAGCTGTACCGGCGGGCCGGACTGTCGGGGATGGACTCGACGCACACGCTGGCCGACCTGCCGGGGCTGCTCGCGGGGATCCCGTTGCAGGCCGATCCCGGGGCGCGGTGGATCTACGGGATCTCCACCGACCTGGTCGGCCGGCTGATCGAGGTCATCGACGGACGGCCGCTCGACGAGTACCTCGACCAAAGGATCTTCCAGCCGCTGCAGATGCCCGACACCGGCTTTTCGGTGCCCGAGGCAACCATCGATCGCTTCGCGGCCGGCTACACCTCCAAGGACCCGTCGTACGAGCTGGCCGACGACCCACGCACCAGCGCCTACGCCCAGCCGCGGTCCTTCCTCTCCGGCGTCGCGGGGCTCGTCTCGACCGCGGGCGACTACCTGCGCTTCGCCCGCATGCTCGCGAACCGCGGCACCCTCGACGGCGTCCGCGTCCTCGGCCCGCGGACGGTCGACTTCATGACCACCAACCACCTCCCCGGCGGCAAGGACCTCGTCGCGATGGCCGACACCGGCGGCGAGACCAAGCGCGCCGGGCAGGGCTTCGGCCTCGGGTTCGGAGTACTGCTCGATCCGACGGTCGCGCAGACCGTCGGCACTCCCGGCGAGTACTTCTGGGGCGGCGCCGCCTCCACCGCCTTCTTCGTCTCCCCCGCCGACGACCTGGTCGTCGTCTTCCTCACCCAGCTCCGCCCGTCCGCCAGCTATCCGATCCGCCGTGAACTCCGCGCAGCGGTCTACGCGGCCCTCACCGACTGAGCCGTACGACGAAGCCCTGCCCGGCGACACCGACAGTGATCGCGCTGTCACTGACTGCGAATAACCTTTCGACGTCTCCCGAGCCCGACCGAGACGCGACCGGGCAAAGAGGCGCATACTTGAGGTCTGATGGAGCCTTCTCGCGCGACGACGCGTCGTCACCTGTCCACGAGTCCCTTCAAGCCCAGGGAACCCAAGCCGATCAAGACGTTCGAGGAGGGCGACCGGGTCTCCCACGACAAGGAGGGGATGGGCCGGATCAGCGCCGTCGAGGGTACGCACGCGGTGGTGGTCGATCTGGGCGGCGGCAAGCTGCTCCGGGTCCTCGCCCCCTTCGACAAGCTGCACGTTCTCTGACCTGACTCACGGCTGACCGGCCTTCCGCGGAAGGCCGGCGCCGACGTCAGCGTGTCCCCGTGACGACCAGCATCTCGCACGGGCCGACGAAGCCGGCCTGCGTCTGGTACTGCGTGAGCTGCTCGGTGATCTCCTGCCACGCCTCGGCTCGCCCGGCCTCGTCGAGCCGGGAGAGCATCTGGTGCAGCGCCCCGAACGACTCGCGCTCGAAGCGCACGCAGTCCGCCGCCGTGGCCATCCGCACCGGCGACACGACCGTCGCGACCGTGACGTCCCGGAAGCCCGCGTCGGTGAAGGCCTGCTCGGCGGCGCCGGGCGCCCCGAGGCTGAACGGCCCTGGCTGACCGGGCAGCGGCGGCGGTAGTTCGGCCCGGCGGCGGATGATGCCGACGGGAACCGAGAAGAAGCCGTTGCGGTCCGGCGTGGAGTAGACCACTGCGGACAGCCGGCCACCTGGGCGCAGCGCCCGGTGGATGCCGCGCAGCGCGGCCTGCTGGTCCGGGAAGTAGATCAGCCCGACCCGCGAGATCGCCGCGTCGAAGCTGCCTTCCGCGAGCGCCGACAGGTCCTCGCCGTCCGCCTCGAGAGTCTCGACAGTCCGTACGCCGGCCCGCGCGGCCTCCTCGGCGGCGTACGCAAGAATCGCCGGCGAGATGTCGGTCGCCAGCACCCGACCGCTGGGTCCGGCCAACCGCGCAGCGGCCACGGTCTGCCCGCCCGCACCGGCGGCGACGTCGAGAACGTGATCCCCCTCGCCGACCTGTGCCGCCTCCAGCATGGTCGCGGTGGCGTCGCCCAGCCAGTTCTCGATCGCCGGTCCCCACCGGTGCCACGCCTCGGCGGCGTCCTCCCACTGGGCCCGCGTGGTCCTCTTGAACACGATCGGGTCGAATGCGACGGTCATGATGTCCCCCTTGTTCGATGAGGGTTCCAGACCACCAGCAACGAGAACGCCGCTCCTAGTACAGCTTCTGGACCTCAGTGGTACAAAGCCTGGACCGAGCGCACAATGAGCCATGCGCGAGTACGCCCAGTACTGCCCGGTGGCACTGGCCAGCGCTGTGCTCGCCGATCGGTGGATGCCGCTGATCGTGCGCGAGCTCGTCCTCGGCAGCCGCCGGTTCAACGACATCGACCGCGGCCTGCCCGGCATCTCGCGCACACTGCTCAAGCAGCGCCTCGAACATCTGGAGCGCAAGGGCGTGCTGGACCGCGTACCGGTCGCGCGCGGTCACGAGTACCAGCTCACCCCCGCCGGCCGCGATCTCGAGACGGTGATCATGGCGATCGGCGAGTGGGCCGTGCGGTGGATGTTCACCGAGCCGGAGCCGCGCGAGGTCGACCCGGTCACGCTGACGTGGTGGATGTCGCGCCGGATCGACGAGCAGGAGCTGCCCAGTCAGCGCGTGAACATCGAGTTCGACTACCGCGGCGACGACCCGACACGGATCTGGCTGGTCCTCGACCAGCGGGAGGCCTCGGTCTGCACCGAGCACCCGGGCTTCGTGTCCGACGTCGTCATCACCACCGAGCCGGTCGCGCTGATGCGCGTCTTCGCCGGCATCGTCACGCTGGCCCAGGCGACAGCTGAGGGCAGTGTCGTACTGGCAGGGCCGCCTCGTCTCCTGCGTGCGCTGCCGACCTGGTTCCTGTGGAGCCCGTTCGCTCCCGCCGTACGGGCTAGGCCTTCTGCGGTACGAAGTGCAGTGCCGTGATCCCGCACTCGAACCCGACGGCCTCGACCAGCTCCAGCGGCTGAGCACCGACCGGGAACACCGGCAGCCCGGCGCCGATCGCGGTCGGGTTGACGAAGAGGTAGATGTCGTCGACCAGGCCCTCGGCGATCAGCCCGGTGACCAGCGTGCTGCCGCCGTACGCGATCAGGTCGCCGCCCGGCCGGGACTTGAGCTCGGTGACGGCCTTGACCAGGTCGTTCGCGACGACGGCGTTGTCCCACGGCGACTCGGTCAGGCTCTGGCTGACGACCACCTTGGGGGTGTTGTTCATCCAGTCGATCGACGCCTCGTCCTCGTGCTCCGGGCGCGAGGCCCAGGCCGGGATGAAGCCCTCGGCCAGCTTGCGGCCGAGCACGATCGTGTCGACCGGCGTGGTCAGCGCGTCGACGTACGCGCTCAGGTCGTCGGTCCAGGGAAAGCGCATCCAGTCCATCTCGTGGTTCGGGCCGGCCATGAAGCCGTCGACGGTGGTCTGGACCTGGAGCTTGAGCTTGCGCATCGGAGTGCCTTTCGAACGGATCGAGTTGATGTCGAGAAGCATCGCCCGACCCGCTTACGACTTCTTTACGGCCGTCCCGGAAGCGGCCGAAAGACGCCCGAGCGCAGCCCGCCGGAGCCGTGGCGGGTCCAGATCGGCCGCCCGCAGGTGGGCGTACGCCAGCACGAGACTGTGGTACCTGTAGCGACCAGGCCCAGCGGCCTCCAGCAAGTGGTTCCGGCGCAGCTCCTCCAAGGCCGACGAGGCCCCATCAGGATCCAGATCACCCAGCGCGGCAGCGTCGTACAGGTCGAAGTCCAGCCCGGGATGCAGAGCCAGCAACCGCAGCAGCCGCTGCAGCCCGTCCGGCAGCCGCCGGTACGACAGGTCGAGCGCCAGCGTCACCTCGGTGTCGAGCCGCCGGTCGCCGTGCCGCTCGTCCAGCCGGTCCGCGTGATCGGTCAGGGTCCAGCCAGCCATGCTCCGCATGTGGCCGGCCACCAGACCGAGTGCCAGCGGCAGGTGTCCGCACCGGCGAGCAATGCGCTCGGCAGCGTCCGGGTCCGAGCCGACCTCGACACCTGGCACAGCGAGCGCCAGGTACTCGGCTGCTTCGGCCGGACTGAAGCTGTCGACCGTGACAGAGCTCCGGAAGTTCAGATCACGCCTGCTGGTGACCAGAGTGCGGCTGCTGGGCACAGCCGGCAGCAGGTACTCGATCTGCAGTTCGTCGGCCGCGTTGTCCAGGATCACCAGCGTGCTGCGGTCCTGCAGCCGCTGCCGGTAGAGCTCAGCTCGCTCGACGAGTCCGTGCGGCACCTTGTGACCCGGTACGCCGAGCAGCCGGAGGAAGCCGTCCAGTACGGCGCCCGGCTCGGCAGGCGGCTGGCTCTCGTCCGCGTGGAAGCCCCGCAGGTTCACGAACAGCACCCGCTCGACCGTCCCCCGCAGCAGATGCCCGGTCCGCGTCGCCAGCTGGCTCTTGCCGACTCCAGCCATCCCCACGATCGCCACCGGCTCCGGACGGGTCAGCAGCTTGGCCAGCCGGTCCAGCTCCGCCGTACGCCCGGTGAACTCGGCCAGCTGGCCCGGCAGCTCGTCCTGCACCCGGACCTGCGCCGCCGCCTCGACCTCACCGGTGATCACCCGCAGCGCCTGCCGCCAGTGCGCCATCGCACCCGGGTCCGGGTGCAGGGCCCTGACGATGGCGGCGACCAGCTCGGTGTTCACCCGGCGGCGTCCCTGCCGGAAGCAGTCGGCGACCGTCGTACGGCGAGCCAGCTCGCCCGCGGGCTTCCCGTCGGCCTGCCAGGCAGCGTTGATCCGCGTCGTGATCACGTCGTACGACGGGTCGCCGGCCCAGACCTTCAGCGCCCGCAACCGCTCGACCAACTCCGCGAGCGTGCCCGCCTCCCCCGGATCCGGGGGCGAGCCCACGGCAAGAACGCGCACCTCAACCTCCCCGGCAAGGACTGGTCAGCCGAGGTTGGACGCCCGCCGTACCGAAAAAGTTCAGCCCCAGAAGTTGTCTTCACCCGGCTGGTCGGACGAGAACAGCCAGGCCTCGACGATCTGTCCGTCGGCGACCTTCAGCAGGTCGACGCCGTCCTGGTCCAGCACCGCACCCTCGCGGCGCGCGCTGAAGTGGATGCTCGCGGCCACCAGGTCGCCGTTGCCCATCGGCGGGGCGGTCAGCACGAGCTCGAAGCTGCCCTGACTGATCTCCATCATCCGGCCGATCATCGCGTTCACCGCGCCGGCGCCCTCCTTCACCCCGGACAGCTGGTTGGCGCCCGGCTGGTGCCAGACGATCCCGTCGGCCAGGTACCCGCCGACCTTGGCGAAGTCCTTGGCGGCCAGCGCGTCGAAGTACTCCTGGACGATCTTCACGGCGTCGCTCATCGTGCTCTCCCTCGGCTCGTTTGCTGTTGCTGGCTCCAATACTTACGATTAGTGACCAATAACCTCAACGTAACTAATGGAGATCATGGCAACGAAGTACGAACCGCCGCCCGGCCGCGACTGGAGCGTCCTGTACCGGACCTGCCCGTCCCGCACCTCGCTGGCCAGGATCGCCAACAAGTGGACCGCGATGGTCGTCACCGTGCTCGCCGACGGCCCGCAGCGCTTCGGCGACCTGCGGACCGCCCTCGACGGCGTCAGCGGCAAGGTCCTCACCGAGACCCTGCGCGACCTCGAACGCGACGGCATGCTGACGCGCACGGCGTACGCCGAGATCCCGCCGCGCGTCGAGTACGAACTCACTGCGCTCGGCCGCACCCTGATCGAGCCCGTCAGCATCCTGGTCCGCTGGGCCGAGCAGCACATTCCCGAGGTCCTCGCGGCCAGAGACGCGTACGACGACCGCTAACCAAACCTGTGACTATCCCAAGAAGTGCTTCACCAACGCCTGCGCCAGCACCTCCGGCGCGACATCGTGGAAGCTCCCCTCGAGCCCGACCAGCGTGCTGTTCGGCAGCGCCTCAGCAGCCGCCGCCGTAGCCCGCTGAAGCCAGTCCGGGCTGGACGTACTGTGGATCGCCAGCGTTGGCTGCGCGACCGTCGCGAGCAGATCCTTCGGCAGCTCGCCGTCCAGCTGCAGCGCGTCGTAGACCAGCGTCGGCGCGATCGCCTCGAGCCCCGCCCAGAACGGCGCGGACTTCATCTCGTCGACCATCTCCTGCGGCTGCCCCACCGCCTCGACCATGAACAGCTCCGCGGCTCCGCCGGGATTGCCCGCCGCGACGAACTCCTGCAACCGCTCGAGGTACCGGTGCGGGACCGGCGGCGCGCCCTCCACGCGGAACGGCGGCTCCATGATCGACAGCTTGTCGAACGACGATCCGGCCGCGGCCGCCCGGAGCAGCACCATCACCCCCGAGGAATCAGCGGACCCGTACGTCGCACCGGTGGCCGCCCGGACCGCCTCCAGGTCCTCGACCTCCCGCTCGACCGCGTACTCCGGCTGATCGCCCGAGTCGCCGCGTCCCCGCCGGTCGTAGGTGACAACCGTGAAGTGCTCACCGAGCACAGCCGCCCTCGGCCCGTACGACGAACGGTTGGTCATCGCGCCGGCCACCAGGACCAGAGCGGGGCCGGAGCCAACCATGTCGTACGCGATCTCGGTGCCGTCGGAGGAGATGACCTTGTCCATGTCGCTGTCCTTTGCGTCGCCTGACTGGTGCCTGTACCAACGCGTCGTACAGAGTGCTGCCGGGCAGACATCGCACGAGGTGTGATCCAGGTCACATTACCCGCTCACTCGGCGGCATCCTCGGTCTTCCAGCCCACTTCACCTGCGTGTAATACTGGATTATGTATACAAGCGATCGGTATTCCGTCCGGCCGGAACGAGGCTGATCCATGTTGCTCCGCCAGCTCGAGTACCTCGTCGCCCTCGCCCGGGAACGCCACTTCGCCCGGGCCGCCGACGCCTGCTACGTCTCGCAGCCGTCGCTGTCGGCCGCCATTCGCAAGCTCGAGCAGGAGCTCGACGTCCCGATCGTGCGCCGCGGCCGCCGCTTCGAAGGCCTCACCCCCGAGGGCGATCGCGTCCTGCTCTGGGCCCAGCGCATCCTCGCCGAACGCGACGCCCTCCGGCACGAGCTGTCGGTGATGCGCGGCGGCCTCACCGGCACGCTGCGGCTCGGCGCGATCCCGACCGCGATGCCGGTCGTCTCCCTGCTGACGACGCCGTTCTGCGAGCGGCACGACCAGGCCCGGGTGACGCTGGAGTCGCTGTCGTCCCGCGACATCACCCAGAAGCTGGCCGGCTTCGAGCTCGACGTCGCGATGACTTACCTGGACGACGACACCCTCGGCAGCGTGCGCAAGACGCCCTTGTACGAGGAGCGCTACCTGCTGCTCACGCCGCAGGAGAGCGAGCTGGCCAACCTGCCGGTCGCCACCTGGGCGCAGGTCGCCGAGCAGCCGCTGTGCCTGCTCTCGCCGCAGATGCGCAACCGCCGGATCATGAACGGCTACTTCACCGACGACGGCGTCAGCGCCGAGCCCGCGATCGAGAGCGACACCGTCTCCGGGCTCTACAGCCACCTGCACGGCAACCACTGGTCGACCGTCATCTCGCACGCCTGGCTGCACATGTTCGGCGTACCGGACGGGATGCGCGTCGTACCGCTGAAGAGTCCGGCGCACGGCCCGCGGGTGGGACTGGTGATCGCCGCCCGCAGCCCTGAGCCGGTGCTCGCTCGCGCACTGCTCGACGTCGCACGGCAGGCCGGCGTACACACCGCTCTCGACGAACTGCTGGACGTGCACCTGATGGGTTCCGGCTATTCGCCGGAGCTGGCCGGATAGTTGCCCACTATCCCGACATAGCGAGCAAGTCTTGGACCTGGCGACGCTGTCACCGCCAGGCTGAAGGGGACGGAAACCCCTTCAGAACAAGGAGTTGCTCACCATGGCGAAGGTCCTCTGCGTGCTGTACGACGACCCGACCGACGGCTACCCGACGTCGTACGCGCGTGACGACGTACCGGTCATCGAGTCCTACCCGGGCGGACAGACCGCGCCGTCCCCGAAGGCGATCGACTTCCAGCCCGGCGCGCTGCTCGGCAGCGTGTCCGGTGAGCTCGGCCTGCGGAACTTCTTGGAGAGCCAGGGCCACACGTTGGTCGTCACCTCGTCCAAGGAGGGCGACGACTCGGTGCTCGACCGGGAGCTGCCCGACACCGACATCGTCATCTCGCAGCCGTTCTGGCCCGCGTACCTGACCGCCGAGCGGATCGCGAAGGCGCCGAACCTGAAGCTGGCGATCACCGCCGGCATCGGCTCGGACCACGTCGACCTGGACGCCGCGATCGCGGCCGGCGTGACCGTTGCCGAGGTCACCTACTCCAACAGCATCAGCGTCGCCGAGCACGTGGTGATGATGACGCTCGGCCTGGTCCGCAACTACCTCCCGTCGTACCAGGTCGTCGTCGACGGCGGCTGGAACATCGCGGACTGCGTCGCTCGCTCGTACGACGTCGAGGGCATGCACGTCGGTACGGTCGCCGCCGGCCGGATCGGCCTGGCCGTGCTGCGCCGGCTCGCGCCGTTCGACATGAAGCTGCACTACACCGACCGGCACCGGCTGCCGGAGTCGGTCGAGCGCGAGCTCAACCTCACGTTCCACCCCGACACCGCGAGCATGGTGCCGCACTGCGATGTGGTCACGATCAACGCGCCGCTGCATCCGGAGACCGAGGGACTGTTCGACGACAAGCTGCTCGGGACGATGAAGCGCGGCGCGTACCTGATCAACACCGCCCGGGCGAAGATCGTCGACCTGGACGCCGTCGTACGGGCCCTGGAGAGCGGTCAGCTCGCCGGGTACGCCGGGGACGTCTGGTACCCGCAGCCCGCTCCGGCCGACCACCCGTGGCGGACCATGCCCAACCACGGCATGACGCCACACATCTCCGGCTCGTCGCTGTCGGCGCAGGCCCGGTACGCCGCGGGGACGCGCGAGATCCTCGAGTCGTGGTTCGCGCAGGCGCCGATCCGGGACGAGTACCTGATCGTCGACGGCGGCCGCCTGGCCGGGACCGGCGCCCACTCCTACTCGGCGAAGTCGTAGCAGTACTTTGCGTACTCGTGGGCACCGTGTGTTAGCGGGATCACGTGAGACGTGGGCATAACCGGTCAGTACGCCTGGTTGAATGTATGCAGTAGGCAGTATTACCCCCGAGAAACAGAGAGGCAGAAATGATCTTCACCCGTAGGTTCGGCGCTCTTGCGGCTCGCCGGCAGTTCCCGGACTCCCCGGAGCTGCAGCGGGAACTGAACCTCGACGTCGACCTCGACCGGACCGACGAGACCCGGCGCGACGACGAGCACCAGCAGCCCGTACGCGAGACGACGGCAGCCTGACCGACACCCCGAATCGGTGCTCCGGACACGGATGACCGGCATCCGCCGGCACCTGGATCCGGACCGCGGCGGCGGACTCCCCGCGGGACACGATCCATGGATCCGGAGCACCGGGAGCAGGGCGAAACCCTCAGGCTCGAACAAAAAGAAACTGCTAGCTCAACGAAGAGCGTGGCAACAGACCTGGCACTTGGTAGACTGTCTACCAAGTGCCATTACGTTTTTCGGGAAGGACCTCATGACCACCATCAGCGCGGGCCCGGACTCCTCCGCCGACTCCCCCGGCGTACGGCACGTCAAGCGGCCGACACCGCTGCGCGAGTCGGTCTACGAGGCCCTGACCGAGATGATCATCGACGGGACGCTGGAGCGCGGCCGGCACCTGGTCGAGGTGGAGCTGGCCGGCATGCTCGGCGTCTCCCGCCAGCCCGTCCGCGAAGCCCTCCAGCGGCTCAACAACGAGGGCTGGGTGGACCTGCGCCCCGGTTTCGGCGCGATGGTCCACGTCCCGGCCGAGGACGAGGTCGACCAGCTCCTGGCCGCCCGCGCCGCGCTGGAGTCGGAGTCGGCGCGGCTCGCGGCCCGGCACGCCACCAAGGAGGCGGTCGCGCAGCTCAGGGAGCTCTGCAAGGTCGGTACGGCGTTCCAGGAGTCCGGTGACATCGACGGCGCGGTCCGCACCAACGGCGAGCTGCACTCGATGATCACCGAGATGTCCGGCAACCGCTTCCTGGTCGACTTCGCCGGCCAGGTCGACCGCCGCGTCCGCTGGTACTACACGCCCGTCGCCCCCGTCCGCGGCGCCGCCTCCTGGCGCGAGCACGCCCGCCTGGTCAAGGCGATCAGCGAGGCCGACGAGGACAAGGCCGCCCAGATCATGCGCGAGCACACCGAACACACCCGTACGGCGTACCACGAGCTCCAGTCCGGCCAGGCCCCCACGCCGGCCCCGGAGAAGAAGCCCGCGACACGACGCCGCCGCGCCACCGACTGATCGACGTCGGCGAACTACCGACTGATCGACGTCGGCGAAGCCGACGAGCCCCGGCGGCCAGGCCCCGCGTCCCCCGCTTTCCCTTACCCCCGCGCCCCGGCGGACCGCAGGTCCGCCGGGGCGCGTTCTGTGGTGACCTCACTCGACTCCAGCGACCTCTTCTTCCTTCGCTTTCTCTTCCTTCGCGACGCGCGCCGACTTCATCAGGCTCAGCACCGCCGTGACGATCAGCGTGCCGAGGATGATCGACAGCGAGACCACGATCGGGATCTCCGGCGCCCACTTCACACCGCTGTGGTGCAGCGCCTCGAGGATCAGCTTCACACCGATGAACCCAAGCACCACCGACAACCCGTACGACAGGTAGACCAGGCGGTCGAGCAGCCCACCGATCAGGAAGAACAGCTGCCGCAACCCCATCAGCGCGAAGGCGTTGGCGGTGAACACCAGGTACGGCTCCTGCGTGAGCCCGAAGATCGCCGGGATCGAGTCCAGCGCGAAGAGCAGGTCCGTCGTACCGATCGCGATCATCACGATCAGCATCGGCGTCGCGAACCGCTTGCCGTCGATCCGCGTGGTCAGCTTCGCCTCGTGGTACGTCTCGGTGGTCGGCATCACCTTGCGCACCTTCGCGAGCACGACGTTCTCCTTGAACTCGTCCTCGTCGTCGTGCGACGTCGCCAGCTTCCACGCGGTGTAGAGCAGGAAGGCGCCGAAGATGTAGAACACCCAGTTGAAGTGCGCGATCGCCTCCGCGCCGACGGCGATGAAGATGCCGCGCATCACCAGTGCCAGCGCGACCCCGACCAGCAGCACCTTCTGCTGGTACTGCCGGGGGACGGCGAACTTGCCCATGATGATGATGAAGACGAACAGGTTGTCGACCGACAGCGAGTACTCGGTCAACCAGCCGGCGAAGAACTCCCCGCCGGACTCACCGCCGGCGACGAGCGTCAGTCCGACGCCGAACAGCAGCGCGATGCCGACGTAGAAGGACACCCACAGGGTCGCCTCTCGCAGGGACGGTTCGTGCGGCTTCCTCGCCACGATCAGGAAGTCCAGCACCAGCAGGGCCAGCAGGGCGGCGATGGTGATGATCCACGCCGACAACGAAACGTTCATGAGTTCTCCTCCACGGTGCTCGAGCACACCCGGCGGGCAGGGCCGGGTACGCCGCCGCCCGCGGCTGACAGGGCAGTCGCGGGCGGCGTGTGATGCGGGAACAGGGTGGGACACCCCAGTAGGGGCCTACTCAGGCGTGCGCCTTCCTCTTCTTCCGGTTCCGGGCGGCGGCCTGCTTGCGGGCCTCCATGGACTCGGCCAGGTGGACGTACTGCTCCACCGTGCGCTGGGCGTACACGTTGTGCTCCATGATGCGGGGCCACCAGTGCCGGCCGACCTGCTCGTGCATCCAGAGGAACCCGATCGCGAACCCCATGCTGAGCAGCGCCCGGAAGGCCAGGAACTGCAGCGGCTGGTCGGGCAGTCCCGGCGTACCGGTGACCGCCCACTCGGTGGTGATCGCGTGCGCCATCATCGCGAGCGGGAACCCGATCGCCCAGTAGGCGGCGGCCGGGGCGAACACCCCGGCCGGCGCCTTGCCGAGCCCGACCAGCGCCGAGTACCCGACTCCGAGGACGACGAGCGGCACCGCCAGGCCGAGTCCGGTGATCGCGGCCCAGCCGAGCGGCTGGCCGGCGAAACCGCCCAGCAGCGCGGCGATCAGGCCGGCGCAGATCCCGACCACGGAGGCCGGGAGCGTGAACTCCACGAGTTGGTGGATCTTCGTCTCGGTGGTCATGTCAGTCCAGGACCACGCCGAAGCGGATCAGGCTGTAGAACAGCATGCCGAGGTAGAAGACCGCGCCGAACCCGATGATGACGTTGCGGATCGGTCCCGGCCGGATCGGTTTGGGCAGCAACTTGTTGTTCACCAGGAGCAACACGATGCAGTACGCGCCCATCGCGAACGTGGACAGGAAGGCCAGGACGTCGAGGATTCCGGCCGGCCCGTCAGCCGGCCCGAACAGCAGGATCAGGATGCCGAAGACGATGACGCCCCACAGGAACCCGAAGTAGATCCTCGACATCGAGAACCGCTTGGCACCGGGGATGAAGTAGTACGTCATGTCGGCCTGGCCACGGCTGAACGAGTCGAACAGACCGAGCGTCGCGTTGAGACCGATCAGCGCGATGAAGCCGAAGAACAGGCTGCCCAGGAACGGGCTGCCGGCCGAGGCGAACGCGTCGGACATCGCCTTCAGCGCGGCCTCGCGGTCGCCGCCCTCGATCAGCCCGGCCACGTTCGGGTTCTCCCGGGCCGCCGACAGGGCGAGCACGGTGAACGAGATCGTGACCAGCATCGTGATGCCCCAGAAGAGCAGCAGAGCGTCGAAGGTGACCCACTTGCGCCACCCCTTCCACTTCTTCATCTCCTCGGGGTCCTCGGTGTCGAACATGTAGCCGCGCGACGGCATCGCCTCGACCTCGCCCTTGGCCCGCAGACCGCGGATCTTCGGGATGTGGGCGCCCATGCCGGCACCGGAGTCGCGCAGCTGCAGGGTGTACCACATCTGCTGCATGCCGGACGGGCCGGCGAAGGCGATCGATCCGACCACGACCGGGAACCAGGCCGAGGTCAGCGCCTTGTCGGGGAAGTACCCGAAGGCGAACATGCCCTGGATGGTGTCGGCCAGATCGCCCCACTGGCCGACGATGGCCGCGATCACCGACGTCCCGACCACCAGCAGGCCGATCAGGAAGCCGAGCAACTTCTCCAGGAAGTTGTAGATCACCGACAGCAGACTGAACAGCACACCCACGAAGACCAGTGCGACGCAGGCTGTCGCCTGCCAGGGTATGCCGCTGACTTCCTCGAACGCCGAGGCTCCGGCCGACAGGTGGCCCGGCCACATGTAGATCAGGATCGCCGCGACGTAGAAGAACCACATCATCGGTTTGAAGATGCGGGCCGCGCCGAAGAAGATCGACTCTCCGGTCGCCATCGCGTACCGGGCCATCTCCAGCAGCACGAACGCCTGCAGGGTCACACCCACGAGGAACAGCCACCGGATGTCCGGACCGAACACCAGGACGAGCCGGGGCCACATGTAGGACTCACCCATGCCGACGCCCAGCGCGACCAGGAACACGGTCGGACCGAGGATGTGCAGGGAGGGCGGTGCCGCCGGCAACGGCCGGATCGGCATCGGTTCGAGCCTGCCCGCGCGCCAGACCCGCTCGGTGGCCGCGGACGCGGCCGGCTCTTCGGGTACTTCTGAGGTCTTGCTTGTGACGTCCAAGGCGGACTCCTTATATCGACGCCAGCTTGACGAGACTTTTCGCTCCCCCGTGCACTTCCCCCCGGCCCAAACGCATCACCGGCTTTCTACAGTCTGCGGATCGGTTTTCTGTTGTGGTGTGTGGTCAAGAACCGAGCGGTCCCGCGTTGCGGGCCCACCGGTACTTGGCGCCGAGCACCTGGACGGGCGTCTCGGTGGTGTAGGGGTAGGCGACCACCCCGTGCTCGAACAGGTACTGGCTGGCCTCCTCGACCTCGACGTCGCCGGACAGCGAGGCGACCACGGGCTTGTCGATGCCCTTGGCCCGGTACTCCTCGACCACCTCGGCGACCAGCTTCGCGAACACCATCGGCGGGGTGACGATGGTGTGCCAGTAGCCCAGGATCAGGGCGTGGATCCGGTCGTCCTGCAGGCCGAGCGCGACCGTGTTCCGGTACGTCGACGGCGGCTCGCCGCCGGTGATGTCGACCGGGTTGCCGGAGGCACCGAACGGCGGGATGAACTTCTTGAACGCCGCGTCCAGGTCGTCCGGCATCGCCATCAGCTGCAGCCCGTTGTCGACGCAGGCGTCCGAGAGCAGGACGCCCGAGCCGCCGGCGCCGGTGATGATGACGACGTTCTCACCCTTGGGCGTCGGCAGCAGCGGGATACCTCGGGCGTACTGGAGCATCTCGTTCAGGCCCGGCGCGCGGACGACGCCGCTCTGGCGCAGGATGTCGTCGTACACCTTGTCGTTGCCGGCCAGCGCGCCCGTGTGCGAGCTCGCCGCCCGGGCGCCCATGTCGGTACGGCCGGCCTTCAGCACGATCACCGGCTTCTTCTTCGACACCCGCGCCGCGGTCTCGGCGAAGGCCCGGCCGTCCTTGAGGTCTTCCAGGTGCATGGCGATCAGGTTGGTGTTGTCGTCGGTCTCGAAGAACGTCAGGAGGTCATCCTCGTCGATGTCGGCCTTGTTGCCTACCCCAACGATCGCGGAGACGCCCATCCGGCTGGACCGGCTGAACCCGAGGATCGCCATCCCGATCCCGCCCGACTGCGACGACAGCGCGACGCTGCCCTTCACGTCGTACGGCGTGCAGAACGTCGCGCAGAGGTTCTCCGGCAGGTAGTAGTAGCCGTAGATGTTCGGCCCGAGGATCCGGACGCCGTGCTTCTTGGCGATCGCGACGACCTCGTCCTGCAGCTCCTGCTCACCGGTCTCGGCGAACCCGGACGGGATCAGGATCGCGCCCGCGACGCCCTTCTGGCCGCACTGCTCGAGCGCGCCGCCGACGAACTTGGCCGGTACGGCGAACACCGCGACGTCGACGTCACCCGGGATGTCGGTGATGCTCGGGAACGCCTTCAGCCCGAGGACCTCGCCACCCTTGGGGTTGACCGGGTAGATGTCGCCCTTGTACCCGCCGTTGACCAGGTTCTTCATCACCGAGTTGCCGATCTTGCCGTCCTCGTTCGAGGCGCCGATCACAGCGACCGCCCGGGGCTTCATGATCCGGGTCATCGCGGTCTGGATCTGTTCCTGGGTGTAGCGCTCCACCGGCTTACCGGCCTCGGCGTCCACGATGATCCGGAAGTCCACCGCGGTGGCCCCGTCCGGCCCGGCCAGCACCGGGTTCAGGTCCACCTCGGCGAACTGCGGGAAGTCCTCGACCAGGTCGGACAGCTTGGTGATGATCTGGGCGATCGCCTCCTTGTCCACCGGCTTGGCGCCGCGGACGCCGTTCAGCATCTCGTGCGCGCCGATCCCCTCGATCATCGAGCGGGCCTCGTCCGGCGAGGTCGGCGCGAGCCGGAAGGTGACGTCCTTGAGGACCTCGACCAGGACACCACCCAGGCCGAAGGCGACGATCTTGCCGAACGTCTGGTCGGTGACCGCACCGACGATGACCTCCTGCACGTCACCGCCGGTGACCAGCATCTTCTGCACCTGCACGCCGGTGATCGACGCGCTCGCGTCGTACGCCTCGGCGTTGGCGACGATCTTGTCGTACGCCGACTTCGCGGCCTCGGCGCTGTCGACACCGACCACCACGCCGCCCGCCTCGGTCTTGTGCAGGATGTCGGGCGAGACGATCTTCAGGACGACCGGGAAACCGATCTCGGCCGCGAGCCCCGCGGCCCCCTCGGCAGTCGTGGCCAGCCCCTCTCCCGGAGTCGGGATGCCGTACGCGTCCGCGACCAGCTTGGCCTCGGGTGCGCTCAGCGAGGTGCGGCCTTCCGCCAGAGCCTGGTCGAGGATGGACTGGACAGCTGCCTTGTCATAGGTCATGCCTGAAGCTCCCTAAAGCGTGGGTTGTAGGCTTGCTGGCGTTTTTGACGATTCAGACGACGCCGGCGGCCTTGAGCTCTTCCAGCTCGGCGGTGTCGATGCCGAGGCCGCCGTAGATCACGGAGTTGTGTTCGCCGAGGCCGGGTGAGGTCTCCACCTGGACGGGCGAGTCGGACAGCTTGATCGGGCAGCCGACGGTCTTGAACGCGCCCCGGGCCGGGTGCTTGACCTCGACCACGGCGCCGAGCTCGGCCAGCGTCTCGTCCTCGATCAGTTCCTTGGTGGACAGGATCGGGCCGCACGGCACGTTCAGCGCGTTCAGCTTCTCCATCACCTCGAACTTGGTGTGCTGCTCGGTCCACTGCTCGATCAGCGCGAACATCTTGTCGAGCTTGTCGAGCCGTGCCGCCGGCGTGGACCAGTCGGGGTCGTCGGCCAGTTCGGGCTTGCCGATCAGGGTCGCGATCGGGGCCCAGCCGGGCGGCTGGACGATCACGTAGATGTAGTCGTTCGGGCCACCGGGCGCGGTCTTGACCGCCCAGCCGGGCTGGCCACCGCCGGAGGCGTTGCCCGAGCGCGGCACCTCGTCGCCGAAGTTGTCGTTCGGGAACTCCTTCAGCGGGCCGTGCGCGAGCCGCTGCTGGTCGCGCAGCTTGACCCGGGTCAGGTTCAGTACGGCTTCCTGCATCGCCACGCTGACCCGCTGGCCCTTGCCGGTGACGGTCCGCTGGAACAGCGCGGCCAGGATGCCGGCGACCAGGTGGATGCCCGTGCCCGAGTCACCGATCTGAGCTCCGGTGGCCAGCGGCGGGCCGTCCTCGAACCCGGTCGTGCTCATCGCGCCGCCCATCGCCTGGGCGACCACCTCGTAGGCCTTGAACTCCTCGTACTTGCCGGGGCCGAAGCCCTTGATCGAGGCGAAGATGAGCTCGGGGTTGATCAGCTGCAGCCGTTCCCAGGTGAAGCCCATCCGGTCGATCGCGCCGGGGGCGAAGTTCTCCACCAGGACGTCGGAGTTCTTCACCAGGTCGGTGAAGATCTCCTTGCCACGCTCGGACTTCATGTTCAAGGTGATGCTGCGCTTGTTGCAGTTCAGCATGGTGAAGTAGAGGCTGTCGACGTCCGGCAGGTCGCGCAGCTGCTGGCGGGTGATGTCACCGGTCGGCGCTTCGAGCTTCACGACGTCGGCGCCGAGCCAGGCGAGAATCTGGGTGCAGGACGGTCCCGACTGCACGTGGGTCATGTCGAGTACGCGGACACCTTCAAGGGCCTTACCCATAGTGGTCCTCCAGTACTGGGTGGCGGCCCGCCAGGGGAACGGACCGCCACCGGGGATCGCTACTTGTACATGGTTTGGTTCATGGTTCCGGGCGCGTACGCGTCCGGATCGACCCACACGTTGATCAGCGACGGCAGCCCCGACTCGCGGGCCCGCTGCATGGCCGGCCCGATGTCCTTGGGGTCGCGGACCTCTTCGCCGTACCCGCCGAGCATCTTGGCGAACTCGTCGTACTTGACGTCGCCGAGGGTGTTGCCGATCCGGCCGCGGTCGTGGCCGTACTTGGCTTCCTGGCCGTAGCGGATCTGGTTCATCGAGGAGTTGTTGCCGACCACCCCGACGAACGGGAGCTTGAACCGGACCAGCGTCTCGAAGTCCCAGCCGGTCAGCGAGAAGGCACCGTCACCGAACAGCGCGACGACCTCCTTGTCCGGACGGGCGTACTTGGCCGCCATCACGAACGGGATGCCGACACCGATGGTCCCGAGCGGGCCCGGGTCCATCCAGTGGCCGGGCGACTTCGGCTGTACGACGCCGCCGGAGAAAGTGACGATGTCGCCGCCGTCGCCGATGTAGATCGAGTCCTCGGTGAGGAACTCGTTGATCTCGTGGGCCAGCCGCAGCGGGTGGATCGGGTTGGCGTCCGACAGCTGCTTGGGCAGGCGCTTCTGGTACGCCGCGTCCTCCTCGGCCCGCAACTCGTTGAACCACGCCTTGCGGTCGCCGGCCTTCTGCACCCGGCCCGAGGAGGCCTGGGTGACGGCGGCCAGGATCGCACCCGGGTCGCCGACCAGACCGAGGTCGATGTCGCGGTTCTTGCCGACGGTGCGGTAGTCCATGTCGATCTGTACGACGGTCGCGCCCTTGGGCAGCCGGCGGCCGTACCCCATCCGGAAGTCGAACGGCGTCCCGACGATCAGGATCAGGTCGGCGTTGTTGAAGCCGTAGCGGCGCGACAGGTGGAAGTGGTGCGGGTCGCCCGGCGGCAGGGTGCCGCGGGCCGAGCCGTTCATGAAGGCCGGCACGTTGTTCTTGCGGACGAAGTCGATCGCCGCGTCGCTGCCGCGCGACGTCCAGACCTGGGTGCCGAGCAGCACGACCGGCTTCTCGGCCCGGGCCAGCAGGTCGGCCAGCGCCTCGACCGCGGCCGGGTCACCGATCGACTTGGTGGAGCCGCGGTAGCGGCCGGCCTCCGGTACGGTCGCGGAGTCCACCGGTACGGAGTTGTCCAGGATGTCGCGGGGGATCTCCAGGAACGACGGGCCGGGGGCGCCGTTGTAGCACTCGCGGAAGGCCATCGACACCATGTCGGCGACCCGCGCGGTGTGCGGCACGGTGGCCGCGAACTTGGTGATCGGGGTCATCATGTCGACGTGCGGCAGGTCCTGCAGGGACCCCATCTTGTGCTGGTTCAGCGCGCCCTGGCCGCCGATCAGCAGCATCGGGCTCTCCGCGCGGAACGCGTTCGCGACACCGGTGACGGCGTCCGTCGTACCGGGTCCCGCGGTCACCACGGCGCATCCGGGCTTGCCGGTCATCCGGGCGTAGCCGTCGGCCGCGTGCGCGGCGACCTGCTCGTGCCGGACGTCGACGACGGCGATGCCCTCGTCCACGCAGCCGTCGTAGATGTCGATGATGTGACCGCCGCAGAGGGTGAAGATCACGTCGATCCCCTCGGCCTTGAGAGCCTTGGCCACCAGGTGCCCGCCCGAGATCATGGCGGTCTTCGGCTCCGGCTCGGTCGGGTTCGCGACCGCGTTCGATTCGGACACTGTTTGGGCCATCTGTGCAGTCATCTCCTCGTGGAAGGGTCCGGTCTCTGCCCGGCTGGGCTGCGCCTGTGAAAAATCGGGCCACACTGCCTGTGCTGCTGCTTCGGTGGAGCTATGAGGTCGGTAGATTGCATACCGTATGGTGTAGTCGTAGTCATATCGCACCGCCGAACCCGTTGTCCAGGCCTCGACACCCAGCAGAAACTTGTCAGGGCGACTGTATGCAGTATCCCGTATGCTTGTACAGACCGACCGGCGGAGAACCGCGATCAGGGGAGCTGCGATGAGCATTCACGACGAACTCGACCGGACCCGTACGGCGCTGCAGGCCCTCGACCAGGCGGTGGCCGGGCTGCGCAGCCGGCTCGGCCCGCACCTCGACGTCCTGCGCCTGATGGACGACGTCGCGCGCTGCACGGCCGACCTGCGCCGGCTCGAGGAGCAGGTCCGGGCGCCGCGCCGGCAGGAGCTGATGGTCATCCCCGACGACGACCGCGACCACGGCCTGTGGGGCGCCGGCGACGTCGACCACGAAGGCCTCGGCGCACCGGGCCGCAGAGCCCCTTAGCGGTCCGACTCAGACCGCTTAGGACGCGAGCGACAGGCACTGCCGCAAAAGCCTTTTCAGCCGTACGTCGTGGTCGCCGCCTCGCGCGGCGACCACGACCGCTTCCGCGGCGTGCTCCGTGGCCACGACCGTGCGGTAGAACGGCTCACCGAGCTTCAGCCGGTCCAGCGCGGGCAACCACCAACGCGCCGGCCCGCCGGGCGGAGCGCCCGACCGGCCGGCCAGCAGGTACGACGCCGTCTCCTGGGCGTTCAGCAGCCGGGTGCGTTCGTCCCCGGCCACCTCCCCCGGCGCCGCGAGCGCGGTCGACACGCAGAGCGCGACCAACCGCGCGGACAGGTCGAAACCCGCCCGCGCGGTGTCGAGGAACAAAGGGGCTAACGGCAACAAAGCCTGCCGGCCGCGCGGACCGCAGTGGTCGTGCACGGCCCGCGCGACCGACCCGAGGACCGGATGCACGCAAGTCGGCCGGTCCGTCCAGGGCTCCCGGGCAAGCTTGGACACGAGCTCCAGCACGCAGGGTTCTGGGCGCCTCACCCAGACATATTCAGATGTGAGGTCGGCGCCCACCTCTGTCCGGCTCACTCGCCCGGCCTGATCGCGCCGGCTACCGGCGTACCCAAGTGGGAGCTCACCGACAGCGCGGGCCGTCCGGGTTGCTTCAGGAAGCGGACGATCAGCGCGGTGATCAGCCCGAGCAGTCCGGCGGCCAGGAAGACGGGACGGTAGCCGACCGTGGCCACCAGGCCCGCGGCGACGCCGACACCGACCAGGCCACCGACGGCCTTGGCGCTGTACAGGATCGACTGGTTCTGCAGCAGACTGTTCTCGCCGAAGAACTCGAGCACGAGGTTCGCCATGATCGCGTAGAAGGCACCACCGCCGAGTCCGGCGAACATCGCGCACAGGACGAACACGACGCCCGCACCGGCCTCCCCCGCCAGCACCAGACCGACGTGAGTGAAGCCCTCCACCATCAGTACGGCGGCCAGCACGCGCCGCCGGCCGAACCGGTCCGACAGCGTGCCCGCGAAGGAGCGACCGAGACCGTTGACTGCGGCAAGCATCCCGGCGGCCAGTCCGGCGACGGCAACCCCGAGGCGGGCCTCGGTCGCGTAGCTGACCACGAACGCGATCCCGAACAGCGACAGCGCCGTACTGATCGCCAGCGTCAGCCACATCAGCGGCAGCGCCCCGGTCTTCATCGCCTCGGCCGGACGGTAGTAGCGCACGGCCGGCAGGTTGTTGGGGATGCTGCGGTTCAGCGTGCGGTCGACGGCCCAGGCCTGGGCGTCGATCTCGGCCGGCCACCAGTGCCGCGGCGGGTCCTTGAGCAGGCCGCCCGCGGTCATCACGATCAGCAGGGCGACCACGGCGGTCAGGTCGAAGACGTACCGCTGACCACCCGTGGTGTCGAAGATCGTGAGCAGCGCGATGCTCGGTACGGCGCCGACAGCGAAGCCGCCCGTCACGAACCCGATCGTCGAGGTCCGCCGGTCGGGGAACCAGCGCGCCGCTGTGGTGATGCACGCGGAGTAGACGAGCCCGGCGCCGGCGCCGCCGACGACGGCGTACCCGAGCAGTGCGCCGACGTAGCTGCCGACGTGCGCCAGACTCACCAGCCCGGCAGCGGCGAGGAACCCACCGAGTACGACGAGCTGGGTCGGCGTCACCCGGCGTACGCGCTGAAGCCAGGCGGCCGGGATGGCGACGAGTGCCTGGAAGGCCACGAAGACGGCCAGCAGCCACATCGTCTGGACCGTGCCCCAGGCCCGGCCCGCGTCGAGGCCGAGTGCGGCCGACCCGAAGGAGTACTGCAGCGGGCTGATCGCCGCCATGCAGGCCCAGGCCGCCCAGAGTTGCCACCGGCGGGAGTGCCCGGTCAGTTCAGCTGCGTCTTCGCCGATGCGGTACCGGCGGCCGTACACGTCCCGAACGTCCCGGGGAGGCGTACTGGTGGTCGCGTCATTCATGATCGCCTCCTGACTACTGCATACCGTATGGAACTTTGGTACTCCTCTCCGCTACCTCTTGTCCAGCCCCGAGGCCCTTGTGTGTGAACTTGCATACAGCATACAGTCGCCATATTGACCAGAGCAGGTGCTTGTGAGGAGAGGACTGCCCCCGTGGACCTGATGGAGTACCAAGCCAAAGAACTCTTCGCCCGGCACGCCGTGCCGGTCACCCTCGGCTGGGTGGTCGAGGACGCCGCCGACGCGGCCGCGGCGGCCGAGGCGCTCGGCGGCCGGGTGGTGGTGAAGGCGCAGGTGAAGGCCGGCGGCCGCGGCAAGGCCGGTGGCGTCAAGCTGGCCGCCGACCCCGCCGAGGCGACCGCCCGGGCCGGGGACATCCTCGGGATGGACATCAAGGGGCACGTCGTACGGCGGGTGCTGCTCGCCCCGGCCGCCGACATCGCCGACGAGTACTACCTCTCGTTCCTGGTCGACCGGGCCAACCGGGGCTACCTGTGCATCGCGAGCACCGAGGGCGGGGTCGAGATCGAGGAGGTCGCGCACACCAACCCGGACGCGATCGCGAAGATCTCGATCGACCCGGCGGTCGGCGTCGACGACGCGAAGGCCGCCGAGATCGTCGCCGCGGCCGGCTTCCCGGACGGTGCCGCCGAGGTGGTCAAGAGCCTCTGGACGGTGTTCATCGCCGAGGACGCCTCGCTGGTCGAGGTGAACCCGCTGGTGAAGCTCGGGGACGGCAAGCTGGAAGCGCTGGACGGCAAGGTCACGCTGGACGAGAACGCGGCGTACCGGCACCCGGACCACGCCGCCTTCGAGGACAAGGCCGCGGCCGACCCGCTCGAGGCCGCCGCGCAGGACAAGGGCCTGAACTACGTCAAGCTCGACGGCGAGGTCGGGATCATCGGCAACGGCGCGGGCCTGGTGATGTCGACGCTCGACGTCGTCGCGTACGCCGGGGAGGCGCACGGCGGCGTGAAGCCGGCCAACTTCCTCGACATCGGCGGCGGCGCGAGTGCCGAGGTGATGGCCAACGGGCTGGGGATCATCCTCGGCGACGCGCAGGTGAAGAGCGTGTTCGTGAACGTGTTCGGCGGGATCACCGCCTGCGACGCGGTCTCCAACGGCATCGTGCAGGCGCTCGAGCTGCTCGGCCCCGCGGCGAACAAGCCGCTCGTCGTCCGGCTGGACGGCAACAACGTGGACGAGGGCCGCAAGATCCTCGCCAAGGCGAACCACCCGCTGGTGACGGTGGTGGACACGATGGACGGTGCCGCCGACCGCGCCGCCGAGCTGGCCGCGCAGGCCTGAGAGGAGCTGGACAGATGGCGATCTTCCTGACCGAGCACAGCAAGGTCATCGTGCAGGGCATGACCGGCGCGGAGGGGCAGAAGCACACGTCCCGGATGCTTGCCGCCGGCACCAACATCGTCGGTGGCGTGACGCCGGGCAAGGGCGGCCAGTCGGTCGACTTCGCGAAGCGCTCGATCCCGGTCTACGGGTCCTGCGCCGACGCGGTGAAGTCGACCGGCGCGGACGTGTCGGTGGTGTTCGTGCCGCCGCGGTTCGTCAAGGGCGCGGTGATCGAGGCCGTCGACGCAGGCCTCGGCCTGGTCGTGGTGATCACCGAAGGCGTACCGGTGCACGACACCGCGGCGTTCTTCGCGCACGCCGAGGCGAACGGGACCCGGGTCATCGGCCCGAACTCCCCCGGCCTGATCAGCCCCGGCCGCGCCAACGCGGGCATCATCCCGGCCGACATCGCCGGTCCGGGCCGGATCGGGCTGGTCTCGAAGTCGGGCACGCTGACGTACCAGATGATGTACGAGCTGCGCGAGTACGGCTTCACCACCGCGATCGGCATCGGCGGCGACCCGATCATCGGCACCACCCACATCGACGCGCTGCGGGCGTTCCAGGACGACCCGGACACCGAGGCGATCGTGATGATCGGTGAGATCGGCGGCGACGCGGAGGAGCGGGCGGCGGCGTTCATCGCCGAGTACGTGACCAAGCCGGTCGTCGGGTACGTCGCGGGCTTCACCGCACCCGAGGGCAAGACGATGGGCCACGCGGGCGCGATCGTGTCCGGCTCGTCCGGTACGGCGGTCGCGAAGCAGGAGGCCCTGGAGGCGGTCGGCGTGAAGGTCGGCAAGACGCCGTCCGAGACCGCCCGGCTGATGCGGGCCGCGCTCGAGCAGAGCCTCAACCCGGTGTGAGGGAGGACGTCTGATGGCGAAGAGGATCGGATTCATCGGCCTCGGGATCATGGGGTCGCACATGGCGGCCAACCTGGTCCGGGCCGGGTACGGCGTCACCGGGTACGACGTCGTACCGGCGTCGGTCGAGAAGCTGCTGCAGGCCGGCGGCAAGCCCGCGCCGACGATCGCCGAAGCGGTCGCGGGTGCGGAGGTGGTGATCACCATGCTGCCGGACTCGCCGCAGGTGGCCGAGGTGGTGCTCGGAGCGGGCGGCGTACTGGAGTCCGCTCCCGCCGGGCTGCTGCTGATCGACATGTCGTCGATCGCGCCGGAGACCTCGCTGGAGGTTGCCCGGGTCGGCGCGGAGACCGGCGTACGGGTGCTGGACGCGCCGGTCAGCGGTGGCGAGCAGGGCGCGATCAAGGCGTCGCTGTCGATCATGGTCGGCGGTGACGAGGACGTGTTCGCCGAGGCGCGGCCGATCTTCGAGGATCTCGGCCGGACGATCGTGCACGTCGGCGGTCACGGCGCGGGCCAGACGGTGAAAGCGGCCAACCAGCTGATGGTGGCCGGGATCATCGCGCTGGTCAGCGAGGCGATCGTGCTGCTGGAGGCGTCCGGTGTCGACGGCGAGCGTGGGCTCGAGGTGCTGGCCGGCGGCCTGGCCGGGAACCGCATCCTCGACCTCAAGGCGTCGACGATGCTGGGCCGGGAGTTCACCCCGGGCTTCCGGATCGACCTGCACCACAAGGACATGGGCATCGCGCTGTCCGCCGCTCGCGCGGCCGGTATCGCGCTGCCGGTGACCGGCCTGGTCGCCCAACTGGTTTCCGCGGCCCGCGCCATGGGTCACGGATCTCTCGACCACTCAGCACTGCTGAAGGTGGTCGAGGAACTGTCAGGACGGAACACCTGACACAGACCGCTGGTGGGGGTCGCCAGCTCCCCCGCCAGCGGTCGTCAGGACTTGCGCGGTGGCGCGGTACTGCTCCGGACGATCAGTTCGGTGGGTACGGCGACCGGCTGGTGGTGGTGCTCGCCGGCCCGGATCTGGCCGATCAGCGCGTCGACGCTGCGGCGGCCCACCTCGGCGAAGGACTGGCGGACCGTGGTCAACGGCGGCCAGTAGTGGGCCGACTCGGCGGTGTCGTCGAAGCCGACCACGCTGATGTCGCCGGGGACCGCGCGGCCCTTCTCGTGCAGGGCCCGGAGCAGTCCGAGAGCCATCTGGTCGTTGGCCACGAAGACCGCTGTGACGTCGTCATTCTCCACGAGCCGCAGGCCGGTTGCGTAGCCTGAGCCGGCCGACCAGTCGCCGACCATGATCGGCGGTACGACGCAGCCGCGCGCGGTGAGGGTCTGCCGCCACGAGCGCGCCCGGCGATCGGCGGCGAACGACGACGGCGGTCCACCGAGGTGCCAGACCGTGGCGTGGCCCAGGTCGAGCAGGTGCTCGGTGGCCAGCCGGGCGCCCTGGGCCTGGTCGGTGTCCACGACCGGGTAGTCGTAGTGGGCGCTCGAGTCGACCACGACGACCGGCAGACCGTCCGGCAGCATCACCTCCGCCTCGTCGAGCTCGTGCGCCTCGATCAGGATGATGACGCCGTCGACGGCCTGCTCGCCGAGCCGGGTGAACGCGGTCGACACCGCGCCCTGCGTCGCGTCCAGGACGGGCAGCAGGTTCACGGCGTACCCGCTGGAGGTCGCGGCGGTCGCGATGGCGTCCAGCGTGCGGGTGTTGCCGAAGCTGGACAGCTCGAAGACGATCACGCCGATGCTGTGGAACTGCCCGTTGCGCAGCGCGCGGGCCGCGCTGTTCGGCCGGTAGCCGACCTCGCGCATCGCGGCCAGCACCCGGTCACGGGTCACCGCGTCGACGTTGTGCTTGCCGTTGGCCACCCGGGAGACGGTCTGGCCGGACACGCCGGCGAGCCGGGCGACGTCGGCCATCGACGAACCCCGGCGGCGGCGGACGGGACTGTCCCCTGCGGTCATCGCACTCTCCTCGGCTCAGAACTGAACCATAGACATGTTGACGTAAACACGCTACCGTCACGGCGATTCATGTTGACGTCAACATCGACGTGTTCCGCGCGTCGATCGAGCAGAAGGAGGGCGGCGCACGATGGCCGACTCCGTTGTCCTGCGTCCCCGGCGTGGCCGGCCGCACCGTGATGCGAAGGGCTGGATCTTCGTCGGCCCGTTCCTGGCGGTGTTCGCGCTGACCTTCCTCGCCCCGATCGGGTACGCGATCTACCTCAGCCTGTTCCGCGAGCAGGCCTTCTTCGGAGGCACCGCGTTCGTCGGGCTGGGCAACTACGCCGACGTCCTGCGCGACGCCAAGTTCTGGGAGTCGTTCGGCCGGGTGCTGCTGTTCCTGGTCGTCCAGGTCCCGGTGATGCTGGTGCTCGCCCTGCTGGCCGCGCTCGCGATCGACAGCGCCCGGCTGCACGCCGCGGGCTTCTTCCGGATCGTGATCTTCCTGCCGTACGCCGTACCGGGAGTCGTCGCGGTCCTGCTCTGGGGCTATCTGTACGGCACCAACTTCGGCCTCGCCGCCGATCTCAACGACCTGCTCGGCAGCACGGTCATCCAGCCGCTCAGCCAGCGCTGGATGCTGCCGTCGATCGCGAACATCGTCACCTGGGAGTTCGTGGGCTACAACATGCTGATCTTCTACTCCGCGCTGCGGACCGTGCCCGAGGAGCTGTACGAGGCGGCCGCGATCGACGGCGCCGGCACGGTCCGGACCGTGCTGGCGGTCAAGTTGCCCGCCCTGCGCGGCGCGATCGTGATCGCCACCATCTTCTCGATCATCGGCAGCTTCCAGCTGTTCAACGAGCCGAACATCCTGCGCACGCTGGCGCCGAACGTGATCACCACGTACTTCACCCCGAACATGTACGCCTACAACCTGTCCTTCGCGGGTCAGCAGTTCAACTACTCCGCGACGGTCGCCCTGGTGATGGGCGTCATCACGGCCGTGATCGCGTACGTCGTGCAGCTGCGCGGTTCCCGGGAGGCGCTGTGAGTACGACGACGTCGCCGCTGCGGCCCCGCCGTTCGCCGCTGCTGACCGGCCTGATGCTGCTGTACCTGGTCTACACGCTGGTCCCGCTGGTCTGGCTGTTGCTCAGCGCAACGAAAACGCAGGCCGACCTGCTCGACAGCCCGGGGCTGTGGTTCGGCGACCACTTCGCGCTGTTCGGCAACATCAAGGACACCCTCACCTACGACGGCGGTATCTTCGTCCGCTGGCTCGGCAACACGCTGCTGTACGTCGTGGTCGGCGCCGGCGGGGCGACGCTGCTGTCGACCGCGGCGGGCTACGGCCTGGCGAAGTACAAGTTCGCGGGCCGCCGGATCGTCTTCGCCGTGCTGCTCGGCGCGGTCGCCGTGCCCGGGACGGCGCTCGCCGTACCGACGTTCCTGATGTTCTCCGACCTCGGCCTGACCAACACGGTCTGGGCGATCATCATCCCGTCGCTGATCAGCCCGTTCGGCCTGTACCTGATGTGGGTGTACGCCGGCGAGGCCATCCCCGGCGACCTGCTGGAAGCGGCCCGGATCGACGGTGCCGGCGAGATCCGGATCTTCTTCACCGTCGCCCTGCGACTGCTGGCCCCGGGCGTCGTCACGGTGCTGCTGTTCGCGGTGGTGTCGACCTGGAACAACTACTTCCTGCCGCTGATCATGCTCAGCAAACCGAGTCTCTACCCGCTCACCGTCGGCCTCACCCAGTGGAGCAACCAGGCCACTGGCGTGGGCGCCCGGCCGATCTACAACCTGGTGATCACGGGGTCGCTGCTGACCATCGTGCCCCTCGTCGTCGCCTTCCTCCTTCTCCAGCGGTTCTGGCAGTCCGGCCTGACCGCGGGCAGCGTCAAGCAGTGAAAGGGAGCCCATGAGAACAGCAGCTCGGCGGATCGCCGTCGCCGCGGTGGTCCTGGTGACCGCGGCACTGGCCGTCCCCGCCACGGCCCAGTCGGCCACCACCACGTCCACCACCGTGCAGCAGAACACCAAGGACTTCCGCGGTGTGAACTGGGCGGACCCCCGCGACAACTACGCCTCGGACGAGGTCGTGCCGTCCGGCCTCAGCACCGCGGACAGCTACGCGACGACCTACCGCCGTGCCACCGGGATCGTCGGGGAGTTCCGCCGCGAGCTGAAGGCGAACACGATCCGGATGCCGATCAACCCGTCCAGCGTCGGCACCGCCTGGTGGACGTCGTACCGGGGTGCGATCGACGCGGCCACCCGGCAGGGGTTCAAGGTGATCCTCAGCTACTGGGAGGCCGACGACGCGAAGGACGGCCGGGTCGACGACCGGGCGGCGTACGACGCGATGTGGAACACCGCCGTCACGGCGTACCGGACGAACCCGCGGGTCTACTTCGAGCCGATGAACGAGCCGTTCGGCTACTCGCTCGACGAGTGGGTCTCGCTGACCTCGTCCTGGCTGGCGAGCCACCGCAACGTCCCACGGGGCCGGGTGGTCATCTCCGGCACCGGTTACAACGACGACGTCACCGGGGTCGGCGCGGCCCGGCAACTCAAGGGCACGCTGCTCTCGCTGCACTTCTACGGCTTCTGGGACGACGCCACCACCGAGGCGGAGTGGCTGGCCAACCTGCGGCCACGGATCGGCGCGTACGGCGCGCGCACGATCATCGACGAAGCCGGTGCGCCGATGACGACCGGCCTGAACTACGGCAACCACGAGGGCAACGTCTACACGTCGTACTTCGGTGCGCTGACCCAGACCGCGCGGGAGCTCGGCATGGGCGTCGTCTACTGGCCAGGACTGCGGACCGGCGACGCGTACTCGCTGACGACGCTGGTCGGTGAGCGGGACCTGGAGGTCAACAGCGCGTCCGGTCTGGCGCAGCTGCAGTGGGGCTGGGGACTGCTGAAGAAGGAGCCGGTGAACGACTTGCCGCCGGCGCCACCTGGTGAGGTGCTGCGTGGGGTGGCGAGTGGCCGCTGCGTCGACGTACCGGGCTTCTCCACGAGCAACGGCACCGCCCTCGACCTGTGGGACTGCAACGGCGGCGGCAACCAGTCCTGGAACCTGACCGCGGAGCAGCAGCTGACCGTCTACGGCACCAAGTGCCTGACGATCGGCGGCGACGGATCGAGCGCCGGGAGCCCGGCCGTCATCACCGACTGCACGGGAGCGCCCAACCAGGCCTGGCAGGTGAAGGACGACCTGTCCGTCAGCAGCGTCGCCCATCCCGAGCTCTGCCTCGACGCCGCCGGAGCCGCCACGGGCAACGGGACCGCGGTCGATGTCTGGCTGTGCAACGGCGAGCCGAACCAGCAGTGGACGCGGTCGTAGCGATGAAGACCCCTGAGCTGTCGAACAACGAGAGGAACACCGCAATGAAGACCACTCATCGGCGCAGCGCGAGGCGGCTTCTGCTCGCCACCGCCGCCGTCACCGCCGCGTCGGTCCTGCTGGCCGCGTGCGGAGGATCGGACAAGACCGACAGCAGCGGCAGCCCGCAGGGGTCGGCCGCGGCGGTCGACGAGGCCCTGACCAAGGGCGGCACCATCACGTACTGGAGCTGGACGCCGTCGGCCGAGGCACAGGTGAAGGCGTTCGAGAAGCAGTACCCGAACGTCAAGGTGAACTACGTCAACGCCGGGACCGGCAACGACCACTACACCAAGCTGCAGAACGTCATCAAGGCCGGCTCCGGGGCACCGGACGTCGCGCAGATCGAGTACCAGGCCATCCCGCAGTTCGCGCTGCCCGGCTCGCTGGTCGACCTGCGCGAGTACGGCTTCGCCAGCCTCGAGTCCGCCTACACCGCCTCCACCTGGACCGCGGTGCACGCCGGCGACGGCCTGTACGGACTGCCGCAGGACTCCGGGCCGATGGCGCTGTTCTACAACAAGGAGGTCTTCGACAAGTACGGCCTGACCGTGCCGAAGACCTGGGACGAGTTCGTTGCTGAGGGCAAGAAGCTGCACCAGGCCGACCCGAAGAAGTTCATCACCAACGACACCGGTGACGCCGGCTTCGCGACCAGCATGATCTGGCAGGCCGGTGGAAAGCCGTTCGTCACCGACGGCAAGAACGTGACGATCAACCTGGCCGACGACGGCACCAAGAAGTGGACCGGGGTCTGGAACCAGCTGGTCACCGGCGGCCTGGTGGCGAGCATCCCCGGCTGGTCCGACGAGTGGTTCAAGGCGCTCGGCGACGGCACCATCGCGACACTGCCGATCGGCGCCTGGATGCCCGGCGTCCTGGAGTCCTCGGTCAAGGCCGGCGCGGGCAAGTGGCGCGTCGCTCCGCTGCCGACGTACGACGGACAGCCGGCCACCGCGGAGAACGGCGGCAGCGCGCAGGCGGTGCTCAAGCAGAGCGCGAACCCGGCACTCGCGGCGGCCTTCGTGCGCTGGCTCAACCACGACGAGGGCGTCAAGCCGTTCCTGGCCAGCGGCGGCTTCCCGTCGACCGTTGCCGACCTCAAGGACCCGGCGTTCGTCGACAAGAAGAGCGCGTACTTCGGTGGTCAGGCGGCCAACCAGGTGCTCACCGCAGCAGCCGGTACGGTCGTCAAGGACTGGAGCTACCTGCCGTTCCAGCTCTACGCCAACAGCATCTTCGGTGACACCGTCGGCAAGTCGTACCAGGCGAAGTCCGACCTCGACCCGGGGCTCAAGTCCTGGCAGGACGCGCTGGTGACCTACGGCGGCCAGCAGGGCTTCCAGACCAACAGCTGACCTGCGTCCACGCCTCACGGCAGAAAGAGAAGCATGCCCGACTTCGCGATCGGTGAGTCCGATTTCCTGCTCGACGGCGAGCCGTTCCGGATCCTGTCCGGGGCGCTGCACTACTTCCGCGTCCACCCCGACCTGTGGGCGGACCGGATCGACAAGGCGCGCCGGATGGGGCTCAACACCATCGAGACCTACGTGCCGTGGAACGCGCACAGCCCACGGCGCGGGGTCTTCGACACCAGCGGAATGCTCGACCTCGGCCGGTTCCTCGAGCAGGTGGCGGCGGCCGGGCTGCACGCGATCGTGCGGCCGGGCCCGTACATCTGCGCGGAGTGGGACAACGGCGGTCTCCCCGCCTGGCTCTTCCAGGAGCCGGGCGTGGGAGTCCGCCGGTACGAGAAGCGGTTCCTGGCGGCCGTCGAGGAGTACCTCGGGCAGGTGCTCGCCGTCGTCCGGCCGCACCAGGCCGACCAGGGCGGTCCGGTGCTCCTGGTCCAGGTCGAGAACGAGTACGGCGCCTTCGGTGACGACCCGGAGTACCTGGAGGCCGTGGCGGCGATGATCCGGGGGGCCGGCATCACGGTCCCGCTGGTGACCGTCGACCAGCCGGTACCGGAGATGCTGACGGCCGGTGGGCTGGACGGCGTACTGCGGACGGGGTCGTTCGGTTCGCGCAGTGTGGAACGGCTACGCACGTTGCGGGAGCACCAGCCGACCGGGCCGTTGATGTGCATGGAGTTCTGGGACGGGTGGTTCGACCACTGGGGCGGGCCGCACCACACGACCGGCGTCGAGGAGGCCGCCCGCGAGCTGGACGCGTTGCTGGCCGAGGGAGCGTCGGTGAACATCTACATGTTCCACGGCGGGACGAACTTCGGGCTGACCAGCGGCGCCGACGACAAGGGTGTGTTCCGGCCGACGGTCACGTCGTACGACTACGACGCGCCCCTGGACGAGGCGGGTCGACCGACCGCGAAGTACCACGCCTTCCGCGAGGTCATCGCCCGCTACGCACCCGTTCCCTCCGAGTCCCTGCCGGTTTCGTCGCCTTCCGCACCGCGGTTCACCGTGGCACTCGGCGAGCCGGTCCGTCTGCTGGCCGATCCGGCCTGCTGGGGCGCGGAGACTCGCCACGAGGTGATGCCCTCGCTCGACGACCTGCACACCCGCTTGGCTCTCTTCCGGACCGAGATCACCGTGGACGGGCCGGCGCTGCTGTCCGTCGGCGAGGTCCGGGACCGGGTCCTGGTCCTTCTCGACGGCGCCCCCGTCGGCGTCCTGGAACGCGAACGTCGCGACCGCGCCCTGATGCTTCCACACGGCCGGGGCCGCCTCGAGCTCGTCGTCGAGGACCAAGGCCGGGTCAACTACGGCCCCCGGATCGGTGAACCCAAGGGCCTGCTCGGTGAGGTCCGGATCGACGGGGACCCGCTCACCGGCTGGTCGGCCTGGGCCGTGGAGCTCGACGCCGTACCGAACCTGTGGACCTCCGCACCCCCGGCGCCTCCCGTGGGCGTCGGCCCGACCGCCTGGCGGACGACCTTCCAGGCCGGCGAACCCGTCGACCACTTCCTGCGCACCGATGCCTGGGGCAAGGGAATCGCCTGGGTCAACGGCTTCTGCCTGGGCCGCTACTGGCACCGCGGTCCCCAGCACACCCTCTACGTCCCCGGTCCCCTGCTCCGCCCCGGCGACAACGAACTGGTGGTGCTGGAGCTGGAGACCATGGTCGATCCGACGGCGACGTTCGCCGCCGGGCTGTCGCTGGGTCCGGTGGAGGACTGAGCGATTCAGCGCTGGTAGATCGTTTCGCCCGGCGAGACGATCAGCACCAGTGAGCCGTCGAAGTGCTGCTGGTTGCGCAGCTGCCCGTACTTGGTGTCCCAGGTCCCGTCGGTCAGGTCGCGGGTGAGGTGCTCGGTGAAGCGCTCGTGCACCTCCGGCGGGACGAAGCTCCACGCGGAGTTGGCCCGGCGAGCTCCTGGATCCAGGAGCCGCTCCGGCCGTCCGTAGTACGCCTCGCCGAAGCCGTCAGTGCAGTGCAGCGGGATCGGTACGTTGAACGCCTGCCCACCGCCCAGCGCGGCGGCGACCCGCTCGACGGGCGGGTACCGCCGAGCCTCGGTCTCGATTGCCTCGGGCGCGTACTCATGCAGCCAGAAGCGCCGCAGCAGGGTCGGGTCACACGTCAGTACGACGACCGGCCCGCGCGTCACCCGGCGTACCTCGGTCAGCCCGGCCTCGAGGTCGCGCCACTGGTGCACCGTGAACGTCGCCATCGCGCCGTCGAAGGTGTCGTCCGCGAACGGCAGGTCCTCGGCCGTCGCGTCGATCGCCTCGACCAGACCGGCCGCGCGCTGGGCGCGCATCTGTGCCGACGGCTCGACCGCGACCAGGTCCACGTCCGTCGGCTCGTACGCACCGGCGCCGGCGCCGACGTTCAGGATCTTCCGGGCCGGCCCGAGCGCGTCGCGGATCGCGGCGGCGATCTGCGGCTCGGGCCGGCGGTAGGCGGTGTAGTCGACGCCGATCCGCCCGTAGTCGGCGTCTCCCGCACTACCGTCCGGTGCCCGGGCGGGGGTCTGGTGGTCAAGCCTCATGCTCGCTCCTTTGCGACGTGAGATTCCACCTCGACCCTACGGCAGGACCACTGATACCAGTGGGCTACTGAGAAGACCACTGGTCCTGCTGGTCGGGCAAGGTCCGCCCCAGCTTCGCCAACGGCGACAGGGCCATCGCGAGCGGCGACAGCAGCATTCCGAGCGCGCAGATCAGCAGCACTTCCCGGACGCCGACCGCCTCCGCCACGACCCCGGCCAGCAGCGAACCGAGCGGCGTCAGGCCCATCCCGAGGAAGTTGAGCGTGGCGACGACCTGCCCCTGGGCGTTCAGCGGCGTGATGACCTGCCGGACCGCCGTGGCCGCGACGTCGATCAGCTGGGTGAGCGCCCCGAACACCAGGTTGATCGCGATCAGCCCGGCCACCCCCGGCGACACCAGGACCAGCAGCAGCGCGAGATCGGCGCCGATCGCTGCCAGGATCATCACCCGCCCGTAGCCGAACCTGCGCGGCACCGCGGCGGAGAAGACAGCACCGATCAGCGCCCCCGGCCCCAGCGCCGCCATCACCAGCCCGACGATCCCGGCCGGCAGTGCCAGCACCTGCGCGAGATAGACCAGGTAGACGGTCATCAGTCCCGCGAGGAAGAAGTGGCCCACCGCCGACGCCACGGCGATCGCCCGCAGGGTGCTGGTGCCGAACACCAGTCGTAGGCCACCGGTCAGCTTCGTCGGCACGACCGGCCCACGGCGTTCCGGCCGCCGGATCCGCTGGATCGAGAGGAACGACAACAGGTAGAACACCGCCCCGGCCACCACCGCGATCGGCGCGGTCAGCAACGACACCAGCCCACCACCGAGCGCCGGCCCGGAGATCTGCGTCACCGAGCGGCTGCTCTCGAGCAAACTGTTGCCCTGAGCAAGTTGATCCCGCGGGACCAGCCGCGGTAGCGACGCCTGGTAGGCGACGTCGAAGAACACGCTGAGGACGCCGAGCAGGAACGCGACGACGTACAGGTACGACAGGCTGAACGCGAACGGCACGATCGCGAGCAGCAGCGCCCGCCCGAGGTCGGCGTACATCATGATCCCGCGCGCCCGCATCCGATCGACCAGTACGCCGACGAACAGCGAGCAGAGTAGGACGGGGATCTGCTGTGCGGCCCGCAGCACCCCCATCTGCGCGGCACCGCCGCCGAGCGCGGTCAACGCGACGAGCGGAAGAGTCAGCTGAGCGGTCTGGGCGCCCAGCTGGGAAACGGTCTGACCGACCCAGAGTTTGATGAACTCACGGTCGGCCCACAAGGTTTGTGGCATGGCAAAGCCCTTCGAGGCAACGCACCACCACCCTGGGCAGCACGCGATGACAGGAACGAAGTCAGCGCGTGCGCGAACGACCGGGCATTACTCAACTCCCTCTCGAAGGACCTGCCGGGCACGGTATCCAGCGGGCGTCCGGCCGGGCAACCGGAATAACGCTGCGCCCGAAAGACCTCGCGGAGTCCTTCGGGCGCAGCGCGTGGAACAGGTGGGCCCGGAGGGCTGTCGGCAGGGCTCGCCTCCGGACCCTCCTGGTCAGGGGGTGGGAGCCGGTGCCACCGCGAGACCGGGGATCCGGCCCGAGGTGGGTGCGTGCGCGACCTTCTCGGTCGACGTACCGACCTTGCTGGACAGCAGGTCGGCGACGGCGTGGACCGCGCGCAAGGTGGGTGCCTTGGTGTCGGTCAGGTCGGCCAGCTCCACCACCGCGGCGAGGATCACGTCGAGCTCGAGCGGCTTGTCCTTCTCCAGGTCCTGCAGCATCGACGTCTTGTGCTCGCCGACCCGCTCGGCGCCGTCGATCCGCTTCTCGACCGAGATCTCGGGCGTGCTGCCGACCGCGCGAGCGATCTCCAGCGTCTCCTCCATCATCAGCTTGACCATCGCGCGGGTGCCCTGGTGGGTGGCGATCTCGACCATCGTCGCCCGGGCCAGCGCACTGATCGGGTTGAAGGCCGCGTTGCCGAGCAGCTTGATCCAGATGTCGTTGCGGACGTCGTCCTCGACCGGGCACTTCAGCCCGCCCGCGATCATCGCCTCGCTGAACTCCAGGCACCGATCGCTCTGTCCACCGACCGGTTCACCGATCGAGAACCGGGTGCCTTCGAGATGCCGTACGACGCCCGGCCCGTCCAGCTCGGTCGAGCAGTACACGACGCAGCCGATCGCGCGTTCGAGCTGGATGACCCGGGTCACCTCACCACCCGGGTCAACCGACTCGATCCGGTGCCCTTCGTACGGGCCCGGCAGCCCGTGGAAGTACCACCACGGGATGCCGTTCTGGGCCGCGATCACCGCCGTCTTGTCATGCAGCAACGGTTCCAGCAGCGGGCCGCTGGTCGCGTAGGAGTTGGCCTTCAGGCCGAGGAAGACGAAGTCGACCGGCCCGATCTCCTGCGGGTCGTCGGTGGCCGGCGTCCTGGCCAGCCAGTCGCCGCGGGGGCTGTGCACCTGGACGCCGTTCTTCCGGATCGCCTCGAGATGGGCGCCACGAGCTACGAGATGGACCTCGGTCCCCCCGCGGTGCAGGGCCGCGCCGACGTACGCACCGATCGCTCCGGCGCCGAGAACTGCGACTCTCATCGTGTCCCTCCTTCAGTCTCGTAGGCCGGAGGCGGTCGGGATCGGGTTGACCACGCCGTCCAGCTCGTCGAACTCGACCACGTTGTCCAGCTCGGTGCCCATGGCAACGTTCGTGACGCGTTCCAGGATCACCTCGACCACGATCGGCACCTCGTGCTCGACCATCAGCTTCTTGGCCTCTTCCAGCGCCGGCAGGATGCCGTCCGGTTCGAACACCCGCAACGCCTGGCAGCCGAGGCCTTCGGCCACCTTCACGTGATCGACGCCGTACCCGCCGAGCTCGGGGGTGTTGATGTTGTCGAACGAGAGCTGGACGCAGAAGTCCATGTCCAGCCCGCGCTGCGCCTGCCGGATCAGCCCGAGGTAGGCGTTGTTCACCACCACGTGGATGTAGGGGATCTTGAACTGCGCGCCGACCGCGAGCTCCTCGATCAGGAACTGGAAGTCGTAGTCGCCCGACAGCGCCACGACCGTCGACTCCGGATCGGCGACCGCGACGCCGAGCGCGGCCGGACCGGTCCACCCGAGCGGACCCGCCTGGCCGGCGTTGATCCAGTGCCGGGGCCGGTAGACGTGCAGCATCTGCGCGGCCTGGATCTGCGACAGCCCGATCGTGGAGACGTACCGGACGTCGGGTCCGAAGGCATTGTTCATCTCCTGGTAGACCCGCTGCGGCTTCACCGGCACGCTGTCGAAGTCGGTACGCCGTACCAGCGTGCGCTTGCGTTCCCGGCACTGCGCCGCCCACTCGGAGCGATCCGGCAACGACCCCTCGGCCATCCGCGTGCGGGTGACGTGGATCAGGGTCTCCAGCGCCGCCTTCGCGTCCGACACGATGCCGAGATCGGGTGCGAACACCCGGCCGATCTGAGTCGGCTCGACGTCGATGTGCACGAACTTGCGCTCACCCCGGTAGACGTCCAGACCACCCGTGTGCCGGTTCGCCCAGCGGTTGCCGATGCCGACGACCAGGTCGGAGGCGAGCAGCGTCTGGTTACCGTACCGGTGCGCGGTCTGGAGGCCGACCATGCCGGCCATCAGCCGGTGGTCGTCCGGGATCGTGCCCCAACCCATCAGGGTCGGCACCACCGGTACGCCGTGCAGCTCGGCGAACTCGACCAGGAGGTCCGCCGCGTCGGCGTTCACGATGCCACCACCGGCCACGATCAGCGGGTGCTCGGCCTCCGCCAGCAGGTCCAGCACCTTCTCGGCCTGGGCGACGCTGGCGCGCGGCGTCGCGATCGGCAGCGGCACGTACAGCTCGGGATCGAACTCGATCTCGGTCAGCTGGACGTCCAGCGGCAGATCGATCAGCACCGGGCCGGGACGCCCGCCGCGCATCACCTGGAACGCCTTCTGGAACGTGCCCGGGACCTGCGCGGCCTCCAGCACGGTGAGCGCCATCTTGGTCACCGTCTGCGCGATGGCCGGTACGTCGATCGCCTGGAAGTCCTCCTTGTGCAGCTTGGCCACCGGCGCCTGCCCGGTGATGCACAGGATCGGGATCGAGTCGGCCGAGGCGGCGTACAGGCCGGTGATCATGTCGGTCCCGGCCGGGCCCGACGTCCCGACGCAGACGCCGATGTTGCCGGCGGTGGCGCGGGTGTACCCCTCGGCCATGTGGGAGGCGCCCTCGACGTGCCGGGCCAGCACGTGTTTCAGCTCGCCCTGGGCCCGGACGGCGGCGTAGAACGGGTTGATGGCGGCGCCGGGAAGGCCGAACAGGTGGGAGACGCCCTCGCGCCGGAGGATCTCCACCGCCGCACGGGCGGCAGTCATTCGTGGCATGCCAGCTCCTTGTCGGTCAGGACGATTCGCGGTCGGTCAGCCAGCCGAAGCTGTCGGCACTCGGGCCGGAAGGCTTGTACTCCAAGCCGATCCAGCCGTCGTAGCCGCTCTCGGCGAGCTCGCCGAGGTGCTGGCCGATCGGGATCGTGCCGGTACCGGGCTCGTTGCGCCCGGGTGCGTCCGCGATCTGTACGTGCGCGATCCGGTCGGCGTACGTCGTGATCGCCTTGCTCACGTCGTCCCCGTTGACGGTCAGGTGGTACAGGTCGGCCAAGAGCCCGATGCTCGTGACACCGGACTCGGCGACCACGCGGTCGATCACCGCGATCGCGTCGGCCGCGGTCAGCAGCGGGTAGCGCTCGGCGCCGCTGACCGGTTCGACCAGGACAGTGGCGCCGAAGGATCCGGCCGCGGTGGCGGCCAGCGCGAGGTTCTCGGCGGCCAGTTCGTCCTGCGCCTGGGGTGCGAATCCCTCGACCCGGTTGCCGTACAGCGCGTTGAACGCACGGCAGCCGAGGCGTTCCCCGATCCCCAGCGTGACCGCGATGTTGTCGCGGAACTCCAGCGATCGTTGCGGCCAGGACACCAGGCCACGGTCGCCGCCCGGCATGTCACCGGCGGCGAAGTTCAGTCCGGTCAGCTGGACGTCGGCCTCGAGAATCGCGCGTTCGAACGCGTCGACGTCGGCGTCCCCCGGCAGAGCGGAGTCGAACGGCCACCAGAACTCCACGGCCTCGAAGCCGGCAGAACGAGCAGCCGCAGGTCTTTGCAGCAAAGGCAGTTCGGTGAACAGGATCGAGCAGTTCACGGCGAACTTGGGCACAGCAGTCTCCATGGTCCCGCCTTTCGGAGGGGCTCGGTATACCGCATACAGTAGGCCGAGCGTTGGAGAGGGGTCAAGGCATGACCAACGTCACATTCGGCGTCGTCCGATAGGCCGTGCCTACCAAAGCACCGGGAAAGCGTTCACCCGTTCTGATGGCCTACGGAAAGGCCCGCAGTCCAACGACAATCGCCAGGCGCCTCAGCGACGAACGACGCCAGGATCAGCTTCCAGCGTGATCGAGTCCAGGTTGACGTTGCCGTTGTCACTCGGGCCGTAACTGAACGTCAACGGATCGGCCGGGTCGAGCGGCAGCGCGACCTCGTGGTCCGACCAGGTGTCCCAGTTCGCCAGTGCGGGCAGCTGGAGCTGGACCGACTGCGGCCCACTGGCCAGCGTCATCGTCTGGGTCGTGCCGATGCCGTTGGCGTAGCGGAGCCGAACCAAGTAGAGGCCCGCCGCCGCGACCGGAGCGACGAACCGTACGCCGCTGGCCTTGGTCTTCAGACAGGCCACGAAGCCCGTGCCGGTGTAGCCCGTGTGATCGGTACGGCGGCACGCGCCACTGACGAGCTCCGCTGACTCCGCCTCGATCGTGCGGGGGCCGACGGCAAACACTCCACCGGCGGCCAACAGCTCCGCACCAACCGCAGGATCGATCGGCCCCGCCTCGACCAGGGCAGTGAAGCGGGTGACGGCCGCCTGCATCCCGACCTGATCATCGGCAACCGCCGCGGTGATCGCGGTCTTCAGCTCGGCGAAGAGCCGGCTCGACAGCACCGGATCCACGGACGTCTGCCGCACCTTCAGTGCCAAGGACAACAATCCCTGCGGTTCACCGAGTCGAGTCGTCAGCAGGTCGTCGATCGCCGTACGAGCCTGCGCACTCACCTCGGCGACAGGCAGACCGTAGAGGGTCAGCCGCGCGTCCTGCAGAGCCAGCAGCCGCCCGGTCACATCGCCCCGAAGGAGCTCGCCCTCCGCCTTGAGCAGCGGAACCTCGAGCCGCACCATCGCGAACGTCGTCAGCTTGCCCGACCGCCTCAGCTCTGGCACGAGCTTCAGCAGCGATCGCGGCTGCGCGACTCGCACCGCTCGACCATGCTGTCCACCGGGCGTACCTGCCGCCACCAGGAAGTCCCGATCCGGTACGTCGGAAGCGGGCACGGTCCACTCGACCGTTCGCGTTCCACGACCCGCGACCCGAACGCCTCGCGGCTGCCCGACGGCGCGGCCGTCGATGAACACCTGCGCCTGGAAGTTGGCGACGGTGCTGCCCGAGTTGCTGATCGGGACCTTCACGCCGAGCTGCTGCGTCGCCGCGTCCAGCGCGGTCGTGGGAGTGCCGTAGCCCGCGCGCGGCCCGGCGTACCAGGAGAGCGTCCGAAGATCCGTCGCGGTCGCGGGCCTGAGCTTGACCGCTTGGCCACCAGCTCCGGCAAGCGCCATCGACAACCGGGTCGACGAGTTGACCAGCACCTTGCTGATCTCGACGGGCAGCGGGTCGCCCTTCCAGCTCGTCCCCTCGGCGTCGGCGTAGATCTCGGCCACGAAGGTGCCACGCTGCAGGAACGACAGCGGCGTCTCGAGGACCCGGTCGTTCTCGTCGGTGATCGCCCCGACGTACCAGGTGGAACCGCTACGCCGGGCCGTCGTCGTGTAGTCCCCGATGACGCTGTCCAGGACCCGGGTCTCGTCCCAGCTGGCCGGAATGTCCTTCAGGAAGGCGAATCCGGGATGGGCGGCGTAGTTCTCCGGGGTGTCCGCGAGCATCTGCAGCGGACTGAAGAACGTCGGGTACAGCGCGAGCTGCGCGGCGGACGTGGTCTGCACCCGGGTCCCGAGCCGGGCCGGGTCCCAGGTCACGTTCAGTACGCCGGGCGTGTAGTCGGCAGGCCCACCCATGAAGCGGGTGAACGGAAGGATCGTGGCCTGCGCCGGAGGGTTGCCCTGGGCCCCCATGTAGTTCTGCTGCTCCATGCCGGCGACGCCCTCGCCGGTCATCATGTTCGGGTAGGTGCGGGCCAGGCCGGTCGGCTTGATCGCCTCGTGGGCGTCGACCGTGATCCGGTGCCGGGCCGCCGCGTCGACCACCCGCTGGTAGTGCCGGACAGCCTCCTGGTCGTAGTGGCTGCGATTCACCCCGCCGAGCAGGAACTTGGTGGCGTAGCCGGTCTTGATCGCGTGGATGCCGAGCTGCTCGTACGTCGAGAAGATCCGCTCCAGGTGCGCGTCGTAGTAGTCGACGTCACCGCGGGTCTCGTTGTGTGCGATGTAGCCGACGCCGTTCGCCTCGGCGTACCGGAGTACTTCGGGAAGGTCGAAGTCGGCCTGCGGAGTGAGGAAGTCCTGGCCGGCCCACTGCCCACCGGCGTTGGTGTTCCAGCCCTCGGCCAGGACGAACTTGGCGCCCGCCTGCTTGGCCAGATCGATGTACTGCTTGACCCGGGCTGTGGTCGCGCCGTGCTTCGGACCGGCGGTCCACGTCGTGTCCCGGCGTTGCAGCTCCCACCAGACACCGACGTACGTCGCCGGCTTGATCCAGGACGTGTCGGTGCAGATCTTGCAAGGGTCGTTGAGGTTCTCGATCAGGTGAGACTCCCCCAGATCGCCGGCGCGCTGCCCGACGGTCAGGGTGCGCCAGGGCGTGGAGAACTCCCCGGCCAGCTTGGCCTTGGTGCCGTCCGGCAGGGAGATCAGCTCGCTGGCGAACGTCCCCGGCCGTCCTGGCACGGCCTTCAGCGTCATGCTCGGGTAGTCGATCAGCGCGGCCTCGTGCACCACCACGAACGAGTCGGCGGCCGGCGACGCGGTGATCGGCGTCTGCGCGGTGGCGACGCCGGACAACGGCAGGTCGCGGTAGTGCTTCTCGTCGGCGTTCCAGTCCGTGCCAGCGGCGATCGACCAGCTCCGCGCGGCGGGATCGAGGGCGAACTCGGTCCGCTCGGCCGTGACGGTGTAGTCGTCCGACTCAGGCTGGTCAGGGAAGTGGTAGCGGAAGCCGACTCCGTCGTCGAAGACCCGGAAGACGAGGTCGAGCTTGAACCCCGTACCGGCTTGTACGGCGTGAACGGTGAGCTCGCTCGCGTGGTTCCTGACCTGGCTCGAGGTGCCCCAGACGGGCTTCCACGTCTCGTCGACCGTACGGCGTTCGACCGACTCGATCGTCATGTCCTGCGTGAGGCTGGGCCGTCCCGCGAGGTCGAGCCCGAGTCCGGACGCGCCGACCAGCACCTTGTTCCGGCTCCGCACGCTGTAGACGAGTCGGCCGTCCTCGCTGCCGACGGTGACCCGCAGCTTCCCGTCCGGCGAGCTGACGACCTCGGTCTGCTTCCCGGCGACTTCCGTCAGGCCGGCTGGCGGCTGGGCGGCCTGGGCCGGGGGCACGACGAGTCCGGAAGCGACGACGGCCATCGCGATGGCGAGCAGTCCGATCCGTCGTGTCCGCTGGGAGCCCTCACGGTTCATGCACGCCTCATCTGTCCAAGGGGTTACAACGTTGTACAGGGTTCCCTGGCCAGGCGGTCGGTGTCTACCCCTCGTGATCAGCCGTGCGTCGAGCGCAGCGCGAGGGCGAGCTCCTCCAAGGCCGGCAGCGCGTCGATGATCGTGCGGGACGACTCCTCCGGGAGCTGGTCGAGGCACTTGCCGATCGCCTCGGTGCGGAGCAGTTTGATCCGCTGCTGGAGCTCGCGGCCCTGGGCGGTGGCCTCGACCTGGATCGCGCGCAGGTCGGCCGGGTTCGGGTCGCGCTGGATCAGGCCGAGCTCGGTCAGCCGGCCGATCACGCGGGACACCATCGTCGGGTTCAGGCCCTCCAGCTGGGCCAGTTCGGTCAGGCCGAGCGGGCCGCGGAACGCGATCAGGCCGAGCACCGACGCCTGGGTCGGCGTCAGGCCCTCGTCGGTGGCCGTGGCGTTGAGCTCGCGCGCGAGCCGCGAGATCACGCCGCGCAGCTTGTTCAACGTCTCGGTGTCGGACATTCATTACCCCTTTATTGCCTGCTGGCAAGCAATGTACTCTGACTGCTGATGGAACCCCAGAGTCTCCCAGCCGCCGCCGGCCCTCCCAGCAATGGGCAGACAGTCAGCGATGGGCCGACCACCGTCGCCGACGAGCCCGTACTCGGCGGCGACGAGCCGTCGCCGCGCAGGTGGGTCGTCTTCCCGATCGTGTCGATCGCCCTGCTGATGGCCTCGATCGACCAGACCATCGTGGCCACCGCGCTGATCGCGATCCAGCGCGACCTCGGCGCCCAGCTGAACTGGAGCGGCTGGACGATCACGATCTACGCGCTCGGCCAGATCCTGGTGATGCCGGTGGCCGGCCGGCTCGGCGACCAGTTCGGCCGGAAGAAGATCTTCCTGCTCGCCGCCGTTCTGTTCACCGTCGCCTCGCTGGCCTGCAGCCTGGCCGACAACATCTACCTGCTGGTCGTGTTCCGCGCGTTCCAGGCGATCGGCGGTGGCGCGTTCATGCCGACCGCGACCGGCATCGTCGCCGAGCAGTTCGGCCGTGACCGGGACCGCGCGGTCGGCATGTTCACCTCGATCTTCCCGATCGGCGGCATCCTCGGCCCGATCATCGGCGGCGTGATCGTCACGTACTGGTCGTGGCGGGAGATCTTCCTGGTCAACGTCCCGGCCGGCGTTCTCCTGATCCTGCTGGCGTGGAAGTTCGTCCCGCACAGTGCGCCGAAGAAGGCGGCCCGGATCGACCTGGTCGGCGCGGCCCTGCTCGCGCTGACGATCCTGCTCGGCATGTACGGGATCAGCTCGCTCGGCAGCGGCGGCGCCTCGCCGACCGATCCGCTGTTCATCGCCAGCGAGGTACTCGCGCTGCTCTTCGGCTTCCTCTTCGTCCGGCACGCCAACCGCGCGGCCGACCCGTTCATCCCGGTCCGGCTGCTGCGCGGCCGCGGCTTCGGCGTGATGAACGCGATCAACCTCCTGTACGGCGCCGCGGTGCTCGGCTTCGGCGCCCTGGTCCCCCTGTACGCCGAGGCCCGCTACGGGATCCAGCCGCTCCAGGCCGGAACGTTGCTCACAGCAAGGGCCGTCGGGATGATCTGCGTGGCCGGCCTGGCGGTGTTCGCGCTTCGCCGTACCGGCTACCGGGCCCCGATGATCGGCGGGTTCCTGCTGGTCGCGGGCGGGATGACGATCATGTCGCTGGCGCCGCACGGGCTCACGCCGTACGCGTGGCTGGCCGCTGCCGCCGCCGTGACGGGGATCGGGATGGGACTGTCGATCCCGGCGTCGAACAACGCGTCACTGCAGCTCGCGCCGGACCAGATCTCCGCGATCGCCGGGCTGCGCGGGATGTTCCGGCAGTCGGGCGGGATCATCGCGGTCTCGGTGACGACGGCGATCCTGTCGCACGCGGCGACGCCGGGGATCGCGCAGGCGCACAGCTTCATCGTGTTCGCGGCGGTGCTGGTGCTGATCATCCCGTTCGCGTTCATGGTGCCGGACCACCGAGGCTCCTGGTAGCCGGTCTCCGGACACGGCGGCGGCACCCTCTGTACTCGCAGTGATTTCGTGCTACCGTTTCCGTCGGTTGCAGTTTTGCAGTTCCACGTTCGTTCTTGAAACGCCCGCGGAGGTTGTGATCCGCAGGGCGTTTTTCTCATTTCCGGGCCACGGTCCGGGTGGGAGGGCTCGTTCGGCAACCCAGGTGCCGGCAACCGTCGGACCTGATACCCGCCCCACCAAAGGAGCAGATCATGGCTAGCGGAACAGTGAAGTGGTTCAACGGCGAAAAGGGCTTCGGCTTCATCTCGCAGGACGGCGGCGGCGCCGACGTGTTCGTGCACTACTCGGCGATCGCGACGGACGGCTTCCGGACCCTCGATGAGAACCAGAAGGTCGAGTTCGACCTGGCCCAGGGCCCGAAGGGCCCGCAGGCGGAGAACGTCCGCCCGGTCTGAACCCCAAGCGCGTAACAGGCTCGCTCCGCACGTCGGAGCGGGCCTGTTCCGTTTGTACGGCGGGTTGTCGCTCGACCTGTTCTCCGGCGTTCAGCCTTCCCAGCGCTCTTCCCCCTCGTCGTCCAGCTCGCCGGTCGCCCTGAGGCCGGCCGCCGCGGCCACCTTCGCCGACGCGACGTGCTCCGGATGCACATGAGCGAGCAGCTGGCCTGCTCCCTGCTCCCTGAGCCACCCCGCGAGCCCGACCGCCGCCTCCCGCGCGATCCCCCGGCCCTGCCAGTCCGCGCCGACGACCCACGCGATCTCCGCCTCCGCGCCGATCACCGTCGCCTGCACGTAGCCGACCAGTACGCCGTCCAGGCTGATCACCCAGTTCAGCCAGTACTCGCCCGGCCGCCCCGGCCCTGCCGTTTGTTTCCGGTAGCGCTCCGTGAGCTGCTCCGCCGACGGCGGCTCACCCCCGGTGAACCCGTACAGCTCCGGCGCCGCCAGCACGCCCGCCATCTCCTCGGCGTACTCGACCTCCAACGGCAGCAGCTCCAGCCGCTCGGTCGAGAACTTCGTCGCGATCATCCGCACACCGTACGACCCGCGTGATCCGCGACACTGGCCGCATGACCGAGATCGACTGGGCCGCTCACGCGGAGCACCTGCGCAAGTCCGCCACCGACGAAGCCGGCTGGAACGCCCTGGTCGCCGCCGAGCTGGTCCACCCGACCGACCGGCTGATCGTCGACGTCGGCTGCGGAGGCGGCGGCATGGCGAAGGCCCTGGCGCTCGCCGTACCGGAAGCCACCGTCGTCGCCCTGGACGCCGACGAGGAAGTCCTCCAACAAGCCCGCGAACACACCGCCGGCCTGGTCCGCTGCGAACTCGTCTCGATGGACGACGGCCCCGACCCCCTCCGCGCCGCGATCGGCGCACCGGCCGACCTCATCTGGGCATCCGCATCCGTCCACCACGCCGCAGACCAGCAGGCCGCCGTCTCCGCTCTTGCGTCCCTGCTCGGCCCGGGCGGTCGTCTGGCACTCGCCGAAGGCGGCCTCCCAACCCGCATGCTCCCGTGGGACCTCGGCCTCGGCGAGCCCGGTCTCGAGCTGCGTCTGGACGCCGTACAGGACCGCTGGTTCGCCGCCATGCGCGACGGCATCCCCGGCGCGGTCCCCATGCCGTACGGCTGGACCGACACTCTCCAGCGAGCCGGCCTGACCTCCGTCACGACCCGCACCATCCTCACGGAGAAGCCCGTCCCACTCTCGGACACCGACCGCGACCAGGTCATCGAGCAACTCCGCCACCGAGTAGCCCGCCTCGACCCCGACGCCGAACCCGCCGGCCACGGCCATGGGCACGGACACGGACATGCCGACCCCACGTCGACAGCGCCGGAGATGCCGACGCTCGACGCCGACGACCTCGCCGTCTGGCACCAACTGCTCGACCCGGAAAGCCCCCACTTCCTCGGCCGGCGTACCGATCTGGCCTCGGTGTCCGCCCGCAGCATCCACCTCGGGCACGCACCCAGCTGACCGCGTACGGCGTACAGCAGACCCCCGCCACGCCCGGCATTTCGGCTGCCGGGCGCGACCTCGCAGCGGACGCGCCGTAAGGTGAGTGCCCATGAATGACCGGCTGGTGTGGATCGACTGCGAGATGACCGGCCTCGACCTGGCGAACGACGCCTTGATCGAGGTCGCCGTGCTCGTCACCGACTACGAACTCAACGTCCTCGGCGACGGCATCGACCTCGTGATCGCCCCTCCCCCGCAGGCGCTGGAGCAGATGGGCGACTTCGTGCGCGACATGCACACCGCCTCCGGCCTGCTCGAGGAGCTGCCCGCCGGCATCCCGCTCGCGGACGCCGAGCAGCAGGTGCTCGACTTCATCAGCGGCTACGTCAAGGAGCCCCGCAAGGCCGCCTTGGCCGGCAACTCGGTCGGCACCGACCGGACCTTCCTGGTCCGCGACATGCCCAAGGTCGAGGCGCACCTGCACTACCGCAACGTCGACGTCAGCTCCATCAAGGAACTCGTCCGCCGCTGGTACCCGCGCGTGTACTACGCGACCCCCGCCAAGACCGGCAACCACCGCGCCCTGGCCGACATCACCGAGTCGATCTCCGAGCTGCGCTACTACCGGCAGACCGTCTTCGTGCCCCAACCAGGCCCCGACTCCGACACCGCACGAGCGGCCGCCAGCCTCCTCACCACCCCGATTTCCGACAACTGACCAACCTCGCTATGATTACCCAGCCGTCGCAGTCAGGGCGGCAATGGTGGGTATAGCTCAGCTGGTAGAGCACCTGGTTGTGGTCCAGGGGGCCGCGGGTTCAAGTCCCGTTACTCACCCTCAGACGAAGGCGACTCGTGTCCGCGGACCGAGTCGCCTTCGGCATGTGTACGGCACCTCAGCCTTCTCTGCCAACCCCAGCCCGAGCTCTCAAATCATCTGTTCGCGTTTCTCTCCCGGCGTTGAGCTTGTGCTCCTGAGAAGATCGTCGGGATGAAGTCGTCGGGGAGCGTGTGGTTCGTCTACGGGGTTGCGCTGGTGGTGACCTTCTTGATCGGCCTGCTCGCCTTCAGCGTGTTCGTACTCTCCAAGGTCTTCGGCTCCTCCGAGCCCGACCCCGCACCCGCCCCACCCGCGGTCACCCAGGCGGCCCCCGCACCCACCCCCACTCCGAAGACCACCGCAGTCAAGGTCTTCGAGATCCGCCCTGTAGTAGCCGACGATCGCCAGCTGGTCCTCATCGTCGCCACCCCCGCCGGCTGCACCCGCTCCCTCCGAGCCACCACGTACGCCGAGGGCCCCGGCGCAGTAGCCGTCCGAGTCACCCAACAGGCCTACCGCACCGGCTGCACCTGGCAACGCAAACCAGTCCTAGCCACCGCCACCCGCCCCTTGGGCACCCGCTCCCTAATCATCAACGGCACCCTCTGGACCCCCACCCCCACCGGCGGCTACCAGCAAGCCCTGGCCAACTCCACCCGCACCAGCGGCACCTGACCACCGCGCACCCTCACCCAAGGTGGCTGAGGGTGCGCGCCGACGTCAGCGGTCCAGAGGCAGACCGAACTCCTTGATGTTGACCGGCAGGCCTGTCTCCAAGGAGCGGTTGGCGGCTATTCCTACGGCCACGCTGCGGAGGCCGTCCTGATACCCGGCTCGGTGGTGGAGGGGGTCGGGGGTGGTGGTGGGGCGGAAGATGTCGTCGAGCAGGTGGTTGTCGCCGCCGCCGTGCCCGCCCTCACCGGCCGGGATGGGGATCTCCTGTGCAGGCTCCCAGTGACGCTGCAGCAGGATGCGCTCGCCGGCGGGGCGCGGGTTGGTCGCGGTGGCTGTGGGGTCGTCGGGGTTGACGCTCGGATCCACCGCTCGGTCCACGGTGCCGACGAAGCTGCGTTCGACGACCTCCAGCTCCAGCCGGCCCTCGGTGCCGTTGATGGAGACCCGGTAGCCCTCCCACGGCGCGTGGGCGTTCAGCGAGTACGTGAGGATCGCACCCGACCGGTACGTGACCAGCAGCCCCATGTTGTCCTCGATGCTGATGCCGGGGCTGAAGACGTCCTGGTCGCGGATGTACCCGTCGTCCCCTTCGGCGTCGAGGTAGAGCGCACGAAGCTTCTCATCCGCAGCCATGTCCAACGCGAACGGATCCGAAGAAACCCCAGCAGACCCTGCCGAGCGAGCCGGACGATCCGTGAGCCCACGCTCGGCGGCGTTCTTGTCGCCGTAGAAGCGCAGCCCACCGGCCGCGACGACCAACTCAGGCACGTCAGCGAGCCACCAGTTCACCAGGTCGAAGTGGTGGCTCGACTTGTGCACGAGCAGGCCGCCGGAGATCTCCTTGCGGCGGTGCCAGCGGCGGAAGTAGTCGGCGCCGTGCACGGTGTCCAGCGCCCACTCGAAGTGGATCGAGGTGACCTTGCCGATCGCCCCGGACGCGATCAGCCGCCGGACCTCGCTGTTGCGCGGCGAGTACCGGTAGTTGAACGTCACCACCAGATCCCCCGCCGATCCCTCGACGGCCTCGACGATCTGCTGAGCCGGTTCGAGCGAGGTCGTCAGCGGCTTCTCGACCACCACGTCGCAACCCGCATCCAGCGCGGCCGTCGCGTACCGATGATGCGTCGCGTCCGGCGAGGTGACGATCACGACGTCCGGCCGCTGCTCCTCGAGCAGCCGCGCGAAGTCGTCGGGTCCGTAGTGCGGCGGCGCGGTCCCGCCCGCGGCCGTCACCACCTGGTCGTAGTACGCCATCCGGGTCGGGTTGGTGTCGCACCAGGCCACGAGCGTGCCGACATCGGCGTACGTCGCCGTCAGGGCGCCGACGTACATGCCGGCGCGCGAACCGGTCCCGACCAGGGCGTAGCGGCGGTTCTTGGTGAGCGTCACGAGTCTCCTTGGATTCATGGTGAGCGGTGCAGTCCTTCGTGGCGGACAGTCCAGTCGCGAGGGAACGCGGGGGCGACACCGTCGGCGCCCGCCGCCATCAACGCGACCGCAGCAAGTAGACCGCCGTTGCCCGGCAGGTAGACCGGCAACGACGGCGTCTGCCGGTTGTGCCCGTTCGGCAGGAAGTCGTTCTTGGTGGCCTTGAGCAACAAAGCCTCGACCGCGAGCTCCGGCTCCCCGAGCCGCGCGGCCGTCATCGCGATCGCCGGGTAGTCCCACCCCCAGGTGCTCTCCCAGTCCCAGTCAGCCAGTACGCCGGACAACGTCCGCCGCATCACGTCCTGGTCGACGTACGAGGTGTCCGGCACCAGCCCGAGCGCGTAGAGCATCGACGGATGATCCCCGCGCACGGTCCACGGCTCCCCGTCGATCGCCGCGTAGCACCCATCGCGAACCGGCGCGGGCACAAGCCCGTCGGCCACCTCGGCCCACCGCGGCTCCGGCGGCAGCCCGAGCTGCGCACGCCACTCCTGCGCAACGATCAGCGCCCACCGCCAGTACGCCAGCTCGAACGTCGGGTTCACCAACTCGCCCCGGATCGCCGAGTACGACTCCTGCGCCGGGATCAGCGGCGGCCCCAGCTGATACCCGCGCGCGGTCTTCACCGCGTACGACGCCATGAACTCCGCGCTCTCCAGCACGAGCTGCCCGTACCGCTCGACCGCGTCCGCCGATCCCGTACGCCGAATCAGCTCCGCCAGGTAGATCGGATGCGGCTGCTGCCAGACCAGGAACGGCCCGATGCTGCTCGGGCTCTCCCGCCCGTCCGGCGCGACCTGTTTCGGCCACCGCACGCCGTCGTACCCCTGAAGCCGCGCGGTCTCCCGCGCCACCGGCAGGATCCGCTCGTACCAGCCAAGGCTTCGCACGAGCAGCTCGCCCCTTCCCCACAAGGCGAAATGCGCGCCGTGCCACCAGTGCATCTCGAGATGAAACCGCCCGCGCCAGCTGTTGCACACCAGCCCGGTCTCCTGCGGCGGCAAGGATCCCGCGCAGTTGATCGCCGTCAGGTACTGCGAGAGCACCACCCGCCGCTCGACCTCTACGGCTCGCGCATCCCCGTCCAACGAGACAGCCGCCCCGGACTCCCAAAACCTCTCCCACGACTGGCGGCAGTCCGCTTCGATCTCCTCGAACCCGCGCGGCACCTCCCGCCGCTCCCCCGAGAACTGAACCCGCAGCTCCAGAACCTCGGCCGTTGCCCTGAGCAAGAACTCGTGCGTCCCGATCTGCTCCAGCCGCGCATCCTCCGCGCCGACGGTCACCCAGTACCGCGTGCCGTCCAGCCGCCGCTCGAACTGCCAGCCACCGGCAACCTCGTCCACCGTCGTCGTGTGCTCCCCGGGCCGGTCCCAGTCCGCGCCGTTGCTCCACGCCCCCGACCCGTACGGGAAGGCGAAGCGCACGCCGAGTCGCGCCATCGTCTCGACCCGTACGGCGACCACGTCGTCCTCCGGCGCGCACACCGTCCGCACCCGCACCGCATGCCCGTCGACGACGAACGAGCTGTCGACCACTCCGCCCCAAAGATCCAGCCGCTGTCGAGCATCGACGACCTCCCCCGGGAGCACGAACCCGATCTGCCCCAGCTCGAGCCGATGCGGATTGGCCCGCAACCACTCCTCGGCCGGCGTCTGCCCCGGCTCGGAGGTCGTCCCGAGGTCCATCTCGCCGCCCAGATCGACGTACGGCACCGGCCCGCGCGGCGTCGAGTACGTCCGCCGCGTCTCGTCCAGCTCGTACGACCCCGGAAAGCTGTGCCACCCCCACTGCGACAGCGTCCCCAGCAGCGACCCGCCCGGATCGTCGCCGGTCCGAGGCGCCACCGGATACCGCTCCGGCCAGGTCTGCAACCCCGTCACGTCCACGGTGAAGCAGAACTCCCCGTTCCCCACCGACAACGGTGACTCCGGCACGACGCCCAGCACCTGTACGTCGTGCCGCCCCACCAAGGCCCGCCGATCGATCCCGGCACCAGACGCGACCGTCCCAGGCACCGGCTCCACCGGCGCCTGGGACGTGGACGGGTCGACCGTCACTGAATCGCCGCCCCCAGGTCCTCGAGGAACCGCTTCGCGCCCTGTGCCGGGGTCTGCCGGTTGAACAACACCTCGGCATTCGTCCGCTCCAGGATCTTCACGCTCTCCGTCGACCCGGTCGGCCCGATGATCAGCGCCGGCCCGACCTTGGGCGCGATCGCCGCGATGAAGTCGGCGGACGCGGCCTCGTCCTTCGGCAGCGACGGCTTGACCGCGGCGAGGACCTCGGAGTTCGCCGGGATGCCACGGTTCGCCAGCGTGATCTTGCCCGCGGCCGGGTCGTTCACCAGGAAGTTGACCAGCTTCGCGGCCGCCTCCTGGTGCTTGGTCCGCGCGCTGATCGTGTAGATCTGCGAGGCCTGCAACCACATCCCCGGCTTGGTCGCCGCGCCCTCACCAGGAGCGCGCAGCAGCTGCAGCTCCGAACCCGATGCCTTGCGCAACGACCCGAGCTGGTTCGTCCAGTCCAGCTGCATCCCGGCCAGCCCGCGCCCCATCAGGCTCTGCTCCGGCGCCGGCTGCCCGACCAGTTCCGACGTCACCGCGGCCGGCGGCGTCGCACCCGCGTCCCGCAGCCCGGTCGTCATCGTGAACCAGTCGGTCAGCGTCTGCTCGCTCACCCCGACCTTGCCGTCCTGGGTGTAGAGCGACTCACCCCGCTGCCGCGCGTACAGATCCAGTACGTCGGCGCTCGTCGGGTCCTCCGCGCCGTACGTCCCCTTCGGCGCCGCCTTCGCGATCTGCTCGGCGATCCGCTGGAAGTCGTCCCACGTCCAGGTGCTGTCGTCCGGCAACGCGACCCCGGCCGCCTTGAACACCTTGGGGTTCACCACCACGCCGAACGCGTTCACCCCCGTCGGTACGCCGTACTGCTTGTCGTCGAAGTTGCCGTTGGACAGCGACGCCGCGTCGATCTTGTCGGTCTTCAGCGTGTCCTTGACCTCGGCCAGGTCGAGCAGCGCGCCGCGGTCGCCGTACTCCCGCGGGTACGCGCCGCCGAGCGTGATCACGTCCGGCGCGTCGTTGGCCGCGACGCTGGTCGCCAGCTTGTCGAAGTACCCGTTGAAGTCGCCGTACTCCGGCTTGACCGTGATGCCCGGATTGGCCGTCTGGAACGCGTCGATCGCCTTCTGGGTCAGCGCGGCGCGGTCCGCGTTACCCCACCAGGAGAACCGCAGCGTGACCGCTGCGTTCGGGTCGTCCGAAGCACCGCCGGAGTCTCCGCCACAACCCGTGAGCGCGAGCAGCAGACCGGCCACACCGAGTGCGGCGATCCGCCGGTACGACGAATGCTTCATGATCGTGGTCCTTTGTCCGGTGGTCATTTGAGCCCCGTGGTGGCGATGCCGCGGGTGAGGTAGCGCTGGCCGGCCAGGAAGAAGCCGAAGATCGGCACCAGCGCGACCACCGACATCGCGAACAGCGGTCCCCACGACGTCCCGCTCTGGGCGTCCATGAAGGAGCGCAGCGCGACCGGCACCGTGTACTTGTCCGGGTCGGTGAGGAAGATCAGCTGGCTGAAGAAGTCGTTCCAGGTCCAGATGAACGTGAACACCGCGGACGTCGCCAGCGCCGGCAGGCACAGCGGCATCACGATCCGCGCGTAGATCCGGAAGTGCCCACAGCCGTCCAGCCGGGCCGCCTCGTCCAGCTCGCGCGGCAGCCCGCGGATGAACTGGACCATCAGGAACACGAAGAACGCGTCGTGGGCCAGGAACTTCGGCACCACCAGCGGGAGGATCGTGTTGATCCAGTCCAGCTTCGAGAACAGCACGTACTGCGGCACGATCAGCACGTGGATCGGCAGCATGATCGTGCCGAGCATCAGCGCGAACCACAGCTTCTTCAGCGGGAACTCGACCCGGGCGAACGCGTACGCCGCCAGCGAGCAGGTCAGCAGGTTGCCGACGATCGCCAGCACCGCGATCAGCGCCGAGTTCAGCAGGTAGTGCTCGAACGGGTGCGCGAGCGCCGTCCAGCCCTCGGTGTAGTTGCTGAACTGCACCTTGCTAGGCAGCAGCGACGGCTCGCGGAAGATCACCTCGGTCGGCTTGAACGAGCTCGACAGCAGCCAGAGCAGCGGGTAGAGCATCACGAAGCCGAAGAGGATGATCATCGCGTGCTTGAGCAGGCCCTTGCCGCGCGGTTCGGTCCCGGGCGGGCGGCCTGCGCGGACCCGGGTCAGCGTCTCACTCGTCACCGTAGAACACCCATCGCTTGGCGAACAGGAAGTTGATCGCGGTCAGTGCGGCGATGATCGCCAGCAGCACCCAGGCCATCGCCGACGCGTAGCCCATGTGGAAGGAACCGAAGCCCTCGTCGTACAGGTAGAGCGTGTAGAGCAGCGTCGAGTCGGCCGGGCCGCCGGTGCCGCCACTCACCACGAAGGCCTGCGTGAAGCTCTGGAACGCACCGATCACCTGCAGCACCAGGTTGAAGAAGATGATCGGGGTCAGCAGCGGGATCGTGATGTGCGCGAACGTCGTCCACCGGCCGGCGCCGTCGACGGCGGCCGCTTCGTAGTACGAGGCCGGGATCTGTCGCAGACCGGCCAGGAAGATCACCATCGGCGCACCGAAGGTCCAGCCGTTCAGCAGGATCAGCGTGCCGAGTGCGAAGTCGGGGTGCGCGACCCAGCTCTGGCCCTCGATGCCGACCTTCGCCAGGACGTCGTTGACCAGGCCTTCCTGGCCGAAGATCTGCCGCCACAGGATCGCGATCGACACGCTGCCGGCCAGCAGCGACGGCAGGTAGAAGACCGAGCGGTAGAAGCCGAGGCCGCGGATGCCCTTGTTCAGCACGATCGCCAGGCCGAGCGCCATCAGCAGCTGCAGCGGGACCGAGATGAACACGTACTGGAAGGTGACCAGCAGCGACTTGTGCAGCCGCCGGTCGGTCAGCATCTCCTGGAAGTTGGCCAGGCCGACCCACTCCGGCGGCTTCAGCAGCGAGTAGTCGGTGAAGGCCAGGTACAGCGAGGCGAGGATCGGGCCGAGCGTGATCGCCACCAGGCCGATCAGCCACGGTGTCAGGAACAGGTAGCCGGTGACCGCGTCGCGACGGCGCCGGCTGTACCGCGTGTAGGGGCTCAACGCCTCACCTCCGGATCGAGTAACCGGTTTCTAGCAGGCCAGCTTGAAACGTGTCAATGCCTCACCAACGACAGCGAAAATGTTTCGTTACAAGGGTTTGGTTGTCCACAGATCGTCGAGAGACCGGTTTCCCAACGCGGCTATCCGGGGCTATCTTGGCCGTGCCCGGCGGCATGCGTCGCCGGGTCCGAGGGGAGGAACGCGGTGGATCAGAACGCCAGGGTGTCGGCCAACATCAAGCTGGTCGCCGAGGCCGCGGGCGTGTCCCGGGCGACGGTCTCGCGGGTGATGAACGGCCGCGCCACGGTCGCGCCCGAGCTCGCCGAGCGGGTGCTCACGGCGGCTCGCGCGCTGGACTACGCGCCGAGCCAGGTCGCCCGCAGTCTGGCCCTCGGCCGTACGGCGACGATCGCGCTGATCGTGCCCGACCTGTCCAACCCGATGTTCCAGGACGTACTGCGCGGCCTGAGTCTGGCGGCCGGCGCCGACGGGCATCGCCTGTTGATCGCGGAGTCGAACGAGCAGGTCGAGGACGAGGAGGTGCTCGCACTCGAGGCCCGTCGGCGCTGCGACGGCGTCGTACTCGCGTCTCCTCGCCTGCCGACGGCCGATCTCGAACGACTCGTGCCGCAGCTCGCGCCGCTCGTGCTGATCAACCGCAAGCTCCCCGGCGTACCGTCGCTGTCCGTCGACTACGCGGCCGGCATCCAGGATCTCGTCGCCCACCTGCTCTCACTCGGCCACCGCCGCATCGTGTACCTGGCCGGCCCACCACCCAGTACGTCGAACCGCGAGCGTCTCGACGCACTGCTCCAGCTCTCCGAGCAGGGCCGCGCGTTCGAGCTGATCCAGGTCGCCTGCGGAGCGACCTTCGAGAACGGCCACGCCGTCGCCGGCGCGGTCGCCAGCAGCGGCGCGACCGCGGCCGTCGCCTTCAACGACATGGTTGCCTTCGGCGCCCTCAGCGGCCTCCACGAGCTGGGCGTCTCCGTCCCCGGCCAGATCTCCATCACCGGCTTCGACGACATCCCCTTCGCCCGCTTCACCACTCCACCCCTCACCTCGGCCGCCGTCCCCCGCAACACCCTCGGCAACCAGGCCTGGCAACAACTCCACGCCCAACTCACCGCCCAAGGCGCCCCCGAAGCCACCGACTTCCGCCCCCGCCTCCTGGTCCGAGGCAGCACCGGCCGGACCAACGGCTAGCGAACCACCGGGGACAGGCAGCTGCTCGGGAGGTCGAACCAGCGGAGGTGGTCGAAGTCCGTGTTGACCGTGCCCTCGGCCTCGGTGTCGGCGTGCTGGCAGGCTTCCAGCAACTCGCGGGCCTCGGTCAGGTAGCCGTCCAGGGCTGACTCCGGCGCCGTGGTGTTGTGCCGCGGATACCGCAGCGCGCCGTCCCGGTCGTACCCGACCTGCGACAACCGCATCGGCGGCTCGACCGGGCCGCGGTGATGCCGCCAGAGCCCGTTCGACGGGTCGAAGCGGTAGTCGCCGAGCAGCCGCCAGCCCTCCTGCGCGACCAGGCGGACCGCCTCCACGACGTACGCGAAGACCGCTTCCGAGATGAAGTAGTTGAAGTTGACCCGCACCCAGCCGGGCTTGATGCCCTCGCACCCGTGCTCGATCTCCTCGGCGAACTCCGCCGACCGCGCCAGGTCGATGTTGAGCAGCGTGTGCCCGTACGGGCCCGCGCACGAGCATCCGCCGCGCGACTGAATGCCGAAGAGGTCGTTCAGCAGCGCGACGACGTAGTTGTGGTGCAGGTACCGACCGGACGGCGCCTTCACCACGAACGACACGATCGACAGCCGCTCGGAGTCCAGGTTGCCGAGGATCTCCAGGTTCGGCTCGGCCCGCCACGCCTCGACCGCGCGCCGCAGGTACGCGTCCTCGTGCGCCCGGATCACGTCGATGCCGACCGCCTGCTTGAGCTGGAACACCAGCCCGGCCCGGATCGACTCGATGATCGCCGGCGTCCCGCCTTCCTCGCGGTGGATCGGGTCCTCGAGGTAGCGGTGCTCGGTCGGGTTCACGTACGCGACCGTGCCACCACCCGGTACGTCGGGCACGCGGTTGCGCAGCAGTTCCCGGCGCGCGACCAGCACCCCGGGCGTCCCGGGTCCGCCGATGAACTTGTGCGGGCTGAGGAAGATCGCGTCCTTGTATGCCAGCGGGTCGTCGGCCTGCCCGCCGTACATGTCGATCTCGATGTACGGCGCGGCCGCGGCGAAGTCCCAGAACGACAGCGCGCCGTACCGGTGCAGCAGCGCGGAGACCCGGTGCGTGTTGCTGACGATGCCGGTCACGTTGCTGGCGGCCGAGAACGAGCCGATCTTCAGCGGGCGGTCGGCGTACTCGACGAGCCTGGACTCCAGCAGCGGGATGTCGATGTGCCCGTCGGCGTCCTGCCCGATCACGATCACGTCGGCGATCGACTCCCGCCAGGGCAGCTCGTTGCTGTGGTGCTCGTACGGCCCGATGAACACGACCGGCCGCTGCGCCCGCGGGATCTCGTCGCTCAGGTGGTACTCGTCGTCGAGCTGCGCCGGGATCCGCAGCCCGAGCACGCCGATCAGCTTGTCGATCGCGCCGGTCGCGCCGGAGCCGCAGAAGATCACCGCGGTCGCGTCGTCACCGCCGACGCTGTCGTGGATGATCCGCCGGGCGTCCTCGCGCAGCCGCGTGGTCTGCAGGCCGGTGCCGCTGGACTCGGTGTGCGTGTTCGCGTATCGCGGCAGCACCTCCTCGCGGATGAAGTCCTCGAGGAACGTCAGCGCGCGGCCGGACGCGGTGTAGTCGGCGTACGTGACCCGGCGTGGTCCGTACGGGCCGGGCATCACCTGGTCGTCGCCGATCACGGAGGCGCGGATCCGGCGCAGCAGCGGGGTGTCGGGCGGCATGCTCATGGCAGGACCGTACGGCGGCCGGATAGACGGCGCGTCGACGTCCGATCGTTGTTCCCCCATGGCTCAGGGTACGGCCGGGGAGTGATTTTCGTCTCGTGTACGCCGGGCGCGCGATCGCTAGGGTCGTGGCAGTCGAGCGCGAGGAGATCGAGGATGACGTTTTCCACCGAACTGTGGGACGCCGGGGCCGCCAAGGTGTACGCCGAGATCCTCCGGCACCCGTTCATCACCGGGCTCACCGACGGGACGCTGCCGCACGACAAGTTCCGGTACTTCATCATCCAGGACAGCCACTACCTGCGCGCGTACTCGCGCTCGCTGGCGCTGACCGCCGCCCGGGCCACGGACGAGGACGCGGTCAGCATGTTCGCGCGGCACGCGGCCGAGGCGATCGACGTCGAGCGTGAGCTGCACACGTCCCTGCTCGGGTCGCTGGGGCTGACCTCGGCCGATGTCGACGCGACCGGTTCGGGGCCGACGACCACGGCGTACATGTCGTACCTGACGGCGGTCTGCGCGACCGGCACGTACGCCGAGGCGGTGGCCGCCGTACTGCCGTGTTACTGGATCTACCGCGACGTCGGTCGGGAGCTGCTGAAGCAGTCGTCACCGGACCCGGTCTACGCCGAGTGGATCGCGTCGTACGGTTCCCCCGAGTTCGACGCGGTCGTAGAGTCGGTGCTGGCGGTGACGGACGCACTCGGCGCCGAGGTCGGCCCGGGCGAACGCGATCGTTGCCATCGGCACTTTTCCACCACGACCCGGTACGAGTGGATGTTCTGGGACGCCGCGTACCACGAACTGGAGTGGCCGGTCCGATGAGGGATTTCTACGACGTCGTGATCGTCGGCGGCGGGCACAACGGCCTGGTCGCCGCGGGGTACCTGGCGGGCGCCGGCCTGAGCACGCTCGTCGTGGAGCAGCAGTCGCACACCGGCGGCGCCGCGGTGAGCCAGCAGGTCTTCCCCGGGGTCGACGCGCGGCTGTCGCGCTACTCGTACCTGGTCAGCCTGCTGCCCGACAAGATCGTCGCCGACCTGGGCCTGTCGCTGCAGCTCCGGTCGCGCTCGGTCGCGTCGTACACGCCGGTACGCCGGGGCGGCCGCGACCTCGGGCTCATGGTCGACCGCCCCGAGGGCGCTGCGACTCGGGCCGCCTTCGCTGACCTGACCGGGAGCGATGCCGAGTACGACGCGTGGCAGCAGTTCTACGGGTCGGTCTCGGAGCTGGCCGCGGTGATCGCGCCGACCCTGCTGGAGCCGCTGGAGTCAGCCGCGTCCCTGCGGCAGCGGGTCGACCCGGTGCTGTGGGAGGAGCTCGTCGAGCGGCCGCTCGGGGAGACGATCGAGCGGCGGTTCACCGACGACACCGTGCGCGGTGTGGTCGCGACCGACGGTGTGATCGGGACGTTCGCCCGGCTGCGCGACGAGTCGCTGCTGCAGAACCGGTGCTTCCTCTACCACCTGATCGGCAACGGCACCGGCGAGTGGCGGGTTCCGGTCGGCGGCATGGGCGCGGTGACCGACGCGCTGCTCGACGCCGCTCGACGGGCCGGCGCCTCGGTGGTGACCGACGCGGCCGTCTCCGCGATCGAGGCCGACGGCACCCGCGCCGCGGTGACCTGGCTCGGCGGTGACGGAGAGCGAACCGTCGACTGCTCGTACGTGCTCGCGAACGTGGCGCCTTTGGTCCTCGACCGCCTCCGCGGCCGCGCCGCCGGTCCTGTGCCTGAGGGCTCGCAACTGAAGATCAACCTGCTGCTCTCCCGGCTCCCCCAGCTGAAGTCCGGCGACGACCCGCGCCGGGCCTTCGCGGGGACCTTCCACATCGACGAGGACTACAGCCAGCTCGAGACCGCGTACGCCGAAGCCGCGGCCGGCGAGCTCCCCGCCGTACCGCCGTCGGAGGTGTACTGCCACTCCCTCACCGACCCGTCGATCCTGAGCCCCTCGCTCGTGGCCTCGGGCCACCACACCCTTACCGTCTTCGGCGTCCACTTCCCCACCCGATTGTTTGCCCAGGACAACGAAGCCGCCCGCGCCGAGTCGGTCCGCCGCGTCCTCGCCGGCCTCGACAACCACCTCGCCGAACCCCTCGAGTCCTGCATCGCCCTCGACGCCGACGGCAACCCCTGCATCGAGGCCAAAACCCCCGTCGACATCGAGTCCTCGGTCGGCATGCCCGGCGGCCACATCTTCCACGGCGACCTCCAGTGGCCCTGGTCCGACGACGACGCCGGCGCCGGCCGCTGGGGCGTCGAAACCGACGTCGCCAACCTCCTCATCTGCGGCTCCGGAGCCCGCCGAGGCGGCGCCGTCAGCGGCATCGGAGGCCACAACGCAGCCCAGGCGATCCTCTCCCTCCACCCCTGACCCAGGCACCCCAATACCGATTTTTCTTCTCCCCCAATCCCCTGCTACTGTTCTCTTCGTTCGAAGGAAACAACACGCGCCGCTAGCTCAATTGGCAGAGCAGCTGACTCTTAATCAGCGGGTTCGGGGTTCGAGTCCCTGGCGGCGCACCAGCATCGAGGCCCAGGCAGACATCGCATCTGTTCCTGGGCCTTTGTGCGTTCCGGGGAGCTTTCACAAGCCGTCACTGTGGGTCACGTCACACTTGCGCTGCATCGTCGCGCCGGCCGCCTCCTGGTGAGAATCTCGGCGCCGTCGTCGGTGATGATTTCCGCGGCGGTTAGACGGTGCTCGAAGACATGGGACGAGCTGGCGCCGGGTGCGACGCTGCAGCCTTCTGCGAGGGCTGGAGAGGATTCGCGTGAGGCGCAATCGTGTGGTGTTGCTGCTGGCAGTGGCTTGGGTCGCTGCGGTGGGGCTTGTGCAGGGGGAAGCGGCTGGGGCGGTCCCGGCAGACGGCAAGCCGGCTGCGGAGAAGCCCGGGGCGCCGGCCGGTCTGCCGGAGGCGGATCGGGTGTCGATCGAGCGGCAGGTGCCGATGACGCAGGTGGCCAACGAGATCAGGAACCTGGTCGAGAACGGCGCGGGTGAAGGGTTCGCGGGGCTGCAGGCCGCCGGCGACGTACTGCAGTTGTGGTGGAAGGGCACTGCCGTGCCCGCGTCGATCCAGGCGGTCGCGACGAAGTCGCCGGTCAAGGTCGAGGTGAAGGCGGCGCAGTACTCGAAGAAGGAGCTCAAGTCGGCGTCGACGCAGCTGATGAAGTCCGACGGGATCAAGAACGGTGGCCAGGTGCACGCCGTGAAGCTGCCGTTCGACGGCAGCGGGCTGACCGCCGTGGTCGGGCCTGGGGACTCGAAGGTGCTGGCGGCCCGGGTCGGCGTACCGGTGCAGGTGGTGGCCGAGAAGATGCTGGATCTCGAGTGGGGACGGTGTGACGACAGCGCGCCCTGGTACGGCGGGAACGCGATCTACAACCAGAGCGTGGCGGGCAACGGGAGCGGCTGTCCGGGGCTGCCCGGACGGGTGTACCACTGCTCGACGTCGTTCGGTGTGACCTTCAACGGACGCGAGTACCTGCTGACCGCCGGTCACTGCGGCGGCCCGATGGAGTACTTCGGGAACACGAACCTGAGCACGACCGGCGCGGTGGGACGGGCTGCCGCGGAGCACGTCGGCCATGACCTGATGATCGTCACCGCCGATGCCACCGGCCGGATCTGGGACGGCGGCGCCGCCCAGCAGGGCTACAGCAAGGCGATCGCGGGCTGGGTCTGGAGCTACGGCGGGCAGGACCTGTGCCACTCGGGCGCGACGACCGGCACGCGGTGCGCGCACAAGGTCGACAGTGCCTACACCACTCTGTGCGGCACCGACATCCACGGACCGTCCGAGTGCTACGACGACCTGATCTCGGCGAAGGGCGGCGACCCCACCGCCGGCGGGGACAGCGGCGGCGCCTGGTTCGCGCCGGCCGACGCGAGCTGGTCGAAGCTGGTCGCGGTCGGATCCCACACCGGCTCGATCAGCAATGTCTGGGGCCACTGGATGGTGTTCCAGGACTTCGGCACCGCCACCCGCGACTTCCCCGGCCTCACCGTGATCACCGGCTGAAGCCCCTTGCGCAGCGAGGCGTTCCAGACATCCTGGAACGCCTCCTGCGCGTGCACCGTGGCAGTTCTGGTCTAGTGGGCTTAGGTCTACCCCCGCTGGGGTAGTCGCTCCCTGTCTCGGCCGACCGGCCTCGACCAGAGTTTGCGGTATGAACCTCAAGACTGTGCGACCGTCGCGTCGCGTACTTCTGGCCGTCGGGCTCGCAGCCGGCCTGGTGGCCACCCCGCTGTCCCCTTCGTCGGCCGCCACAGCGTCCACCTCGCTGGACGGCATCTGGCAGATGGACGGCTACGGCACAACCGTTGCCGTCAGCAAAGGCCGGGCCACCCTGTACTCGACCACCAGCATCAGCTGCACCCCTGCGGGTGAGTACCTGCAGTCCGGCAACCGATTCACCGCGGACGGAGAGCAGGCCTTCACCATCCAGGTCCGCCGCGACCGCGCGGTGATGCATGTCGAAGGCAACGTCGGCGACAAGCAGTTGCGGCGTACGGCGAAACTGCCCAAGCTCTGCACGGTGCCCGGGGCAACAGGACCGCTCGCGGTCTTCGACCAGTTCTGGACGACGTACGCCGAGAACTACCCGTTCTTCCAGGCGAAGGGGATCGACTGGAACGCCGTCCGGGCCAAGTACCGGCCGCAGGTGAGAGCGACCATGCCCGACGCCGCCCTGTTCGACCTGCTGGTCACGATGATCAAGCCGCTCGGCGACGCGCACACCGCGCTCCGGACCCCCGACGGCAAGGCGTTCCCCGGTGTTCGTCCGGGGACTGTGCTGCCGGACGAGGACCTCGAGGCGAAGATCCGTCCCTACATCGAGCAGACCGCGCTGAAGGGTGTCGAGTTCACCTCCTACGCGAACGAGCGGATCGGGTACGCCGACCTGCCGGGCCGGATCGGCTACCTGCGCGTGATCGCCTTCCTCGGCTACGGCAACATCCCCGACTACAACGCCGAGCTGAAGACGCTGACCGAGACCCTCGACACGATCCTCACCAAAGACCGCACCACCGGACCGAACAAGCTGAAGGGCCTCGTCGTCGACCTCCGCCTCAACGGCGGCGGTTCCGACCAGCTCGCGCTGGACGTCGCGGCCCGGCTGACCGACCGCCCGTACTTCGCCTACTTCAAGCGAGCCCGCAACAACCCGTACGACGCGAGCGCCTTCACCGCGCCGCAGCCGCTGTTCGTCACCCCGTCCGGGCGCACGACGTACACCGGCCCGATCGCGCTGCTGACCGGCGGCTCACAGATGAGCGCCGGCGAAACCTTCACCCAGGCCATGATGAACCGGTCCCCGCGCCCGGTGCGCATCGGCGAGAACACCCAGGGAGTCTTCTCCGACGTCCTGCAGCGGACCCTGCCCAACGGCTGGGAGTTCATCGTCCCGAACGAGGAGTTCCGCACCATCAACTGGAAGTCGTACGACGGCCCAGGCATCCCGCCGGACATCCGCCGCCCTGTCTTCACCCGAGCCGAGCTGACCGGGCACAAGGACTCCGCCTTCACCACCGCCGTCAACCTGCTTCGTTAGCTGGTGTCATCTGCCCCTCCCACAGCTGACACGATGGGCGCATGCCCGTTCACGAAGGCTTCAGGAACCAGCGGATCGTTGTCGTTCCCCGGCCGCTGGTGACGGAAGCTCTGGCGCGGCCGGTGACCCGGAGGCTTGTCGTGACCGTCGCGGGGTACTTTCCGACGGCCTTTACCGTGCTCAGCTTGGTCCCTGCGGGTCTCGTGAGCTGAATCGCCGCCGTCTGCGGCGCCCGGTATCCGAACAGTTGCTGTTCGGTTGATCCGATGGCGGAGCGGCGACGTGTGATCAGTGAGTCTTCGCCGGGTGAGGGGTGAACGCAGTGTCCGAGATCAGGTTCGAGTTCCTCCGGCCGCCGCGTGCTTGGTGCGGTGAGCTCCCGGTACAGCTGGGTCCGGCGCGTCAGCAGGGCGTTCTCGCCGTACTGGCGCTGAACGCCAATCGTGAGTTCACCAGCGACGAACTGCTCACCGCGGCGTGGGACGAGGACCAGCCGTCGTCCGGCGCGAAGGTCGTTGCCTCGTACATCTATCGGATCCGCAGACTGCTCCCCTGCCCCAAGTTGCTGCAGACGGCACCGCACGGCTACCGGCTCTGCTTGCGGGCCGACCAGACAGATGTCGGCCAACTGGCGATCTTGCTTGCCGAGGCCAGGACTGCGCGCGCTGCGAACGACCTCGAGTACGCCGTCTGCCGCCTCACGTCAGCTCTCGACCTGTACGGCGGCGAGCCTCTGGGCGGCCTGCCCGGCAGGTACCTGGAGTCACAACGCCGCAAGCTGCGCGAGCTCCACCGCCAGGTCCAGTGCGAACGCATCGACCTCGCCATCCGCTTCGGCGGTCTCAACGACGCGCTCGCCGAACTGGTCGAGGTCGCTACCCAGGACCCTTTGGACGAACGCGTTGCCGGCCTGCTGATGCACGCCTGGCACCTCGACGGACGACCGTCGTCAGCACTCGAGGTCTACCAGCGGACCCGCAACGCCCTCATCCAGGAACTCGGCATCGAGCCCGGCCCCGAGCTGCGATCACTACACCGCTCCATCCTGTCCAACTCGGTCGGCACAGCCTGCTGCGACCACCACTGCACGAAACGCGCCGGCTGACCGGGGGTGTTGGATGGCGGCATGGGTGTTTCTGATGCCGAGCTGGCGATCGCGGCAGCTGAGGCCGGGGCCGCGGCGGTACGGGGCAAGTACGGGACTTCAGTGGAACGGCACGAGAAGTCAGGGATGGACTTCGCAACCGACGCTGACCTCGAAGCCGAGCAGGCGATCCTCGATGTGATCCGAATCGCCAGGCCGTCGGATGCGGTCGTCGGCGAGGAGTACGGCGCTTCCGGGGAGGTTGATGCGCGGAGGCGCTGGCTGGTGGACCCCTTGTGCGGGACGCTCAACTTCGCTGCGCGGACGCCGCTCTTCTCGGTCAACGTCGCCTTACAGGTCGACGGGGAGGCCGTCGTCGCAGCCGTCGCCGATCCGATGTCGGGCGAGATCTTCTGGACGGATGGACAGACGACGGGCGTACGGCGCGAAGGTGCCGACACGCAGATGAAGCCGTCGGCGGACTCACGTCTCGTGGACGTCAACGTCGACCCGATCGCCGGCGGCGGCTTCCTCGGCGCGCGGCTGCTGGCGGACCGTGCGTTGGGGACGGCCTTCGGCCCGCGGGTCTTGTCGACCACGTTGGCCGTCGCCTGGGTCGCCGACGGCAGGCGCGCGGCGTACGTGACAGACGGAGACCTACGCGACAGCGTGCACTTCGCGGCTGGTCTTGCGCTGTGTCAGGCGGCCGGTTGCGTCGTCACGGACCTTCGTGGCCAGCCCCTCCACACCGGCCCCGGCGTCATCGCCGCTGCCGACGACAAGACCCATGCGGCCCTTCTCGAGATCATCGCCCGTCAGTGGGCTTGACCTCAACTTTGGTTCAGGTGTGATGCTCGGGCGATGCTGGTCGAACCGGAGCAGGCTGCCCGCGGGAAGCTGCTGCTCGTCCTCCTTCTCGGCTCCACGCTGACGGTGATGGCCGGGGCGATCCTGGCGCCGATCCTCGAGCTCGTCCGCCGGGATCTGGACCTGAGCGAGACCCAGACCGGCCTCGTGCTGACCACGCACGCGGCGTCCCTGGCGATCGTCAGTCCGTTCATCGGCCGCGCGATCGACCGCTTCGGCGTCCGGGTGACGCTGTCCGCCGGGCTGGTCCTGTACGGCGTGGCCGGCGGCGCGGGCCTGGTGACGAGCGACTACCCCGCCCTGCTGATCAGCCGCCTGGTCTTCGGCATCGGCGCGGCCGCGGTCTTCACCGGCACCACGCTGCTCCTGCTCGAGTCCTTCGACGGCGCCGCGCGGGATCGCGCGATGGGCTGGAGGTCGTCGGCCATCAGCCTCGGCGGCCTGATCTGGCCGATCGCCGGCGGCGCGCTCGGCAGCCTGTCCTGGCACGCGCCCTTCGCGATCTACCTCGTCGGCGTACCACTCGGCATCCTCTGCCTCACCGCGCTGCCCCGCCGGAACGGATCGCAACCCGGCGCGGCAGCTCAGGGATCCCTCATGGCATTCGTCCTCAAAAGGCCGACGGTGATCCTCTACTACCTGATGCAGCTCGCCAGCTCGTTCCTGCTGTACGCCGTACTGATCTTCCTCCCGCTACGCCTCGGCGAAGTCGGCGTCACGAAGCCGCTGCTGGTCGCACTCTGCACCGCGATCCTGTCCGCGGCCATGACCGTCGTCGGCCTCTCGTACGCCACGCTTCGCAGAGCGATCAGCGACGTCAGACTGCTGCGCACAGCCTTCCTGATCTGGGCCATCGCCCTGGCCGGCCTCGGCATCGCCCGCGAACCCGCGCTGATGGTCGGCGCCGCCGCGGTCTTCGGCCTGGGGATGGGGATCGTCGTCCCGACCCTGACTCTCCTCATCGGCGAGACCGCGCCCGTCGAGCTTCGCGGCCGGGCGACCGCCGTACTGGCGACCATCACCTTCGGCGGCCAGGTGATCGTCCCCCTGCTCCTCGGCCCCCTGGCCGCGGCGACCTCCACCCAGACCACCTTCACCGCCGCCGCAGCACTGGCGGCCGGGTTCCTCCTGGTGATCAATCGTCGAGCCCTAGCGGATGGATCGCACCACCCGCGCCGGTGAGCCCACGGCAAGAGTGCCTGCCGGTACGTCGTGCGTGACGACCGCTCCGGCGCCGATCACCGAGTCGTCCCCGATCGTCACCCCCGGCAGGATCATCGCCGAGGCACCGATCCAGACGTTCCGCCCGATCCGGATCGGCGCCGCGGTGATCCCTCTCCGCCGCTCCGCCGGCGCGACCGGGTGCCCGGAACTGATCAGACTGACGTCCGGCCCGAACATCACCTCATCCCCGATCTCGATCCCCCCGATGTCGTTGAACCGGCACCCCTGGTTGACGAACACGTTGCGGCCGAGCCGAATGTTGATCCCGTGATCGGAGTACACCGGCGGAATGAGGTGAAAGGTCTCGTCGACGGGTTGCCCGGTCAGTTCGGCCCAGACGGTCAGGATCGCGGGCTGGTCGTCGTACGGCAGCTTGTTGAGTCGTTCGGTCAGGCGAATCGCTCGGACCACGCGCTCACGAAAGGAAAGTTCCATGGCAACCACCCAAGCAACCGCCAGAACAAGCGCGCAAACAACCGTCAGTCCCCGCCGCACAACGTCCAGTTGTCCACCTACAGTGTCCGCGTGGACCTCGAGGCCGTGCGGACGTTCGTGACCGCGACCGACGCCGGTCAGTTCCAGGCCGCCGCGGATCGGTTGCGCATCACGCAGCAGGCGGTGTCCAAGCGCATCGCGGCGCTGGAACGGGATCTCGGTGTCCAGCTGTTCATCCGGTCCCCACGTGGCGCTCAGCTGAGCGTTGACGGGCATGCGTTCCTGCCGCATGCCCGCGAGCTGCTCCAGGTCGCGCAGCAGGCGGAGGCGTCAGTGCGGACGGTACGACGCCCGCTCCGCATCGACGTCCTCAACCGCCGGACCGCGCCGGCCGCCGCGCTCCACGCCTTCCACCAGCTGCACCCCGACATCGAGCTCGACATCGTCGAGCTGCCGGACGCCGGGCTCGACGACGCCGTCCAAGCCGTTGCCGACGGCACCATTGACGCGACGTTCCGGTATCCGCGGTCCCCGATCACCCAGCCGGTACGAGCGGAGCGCGTCGTCGACGATCGGCACCAACTGCTGGTCGGCCCCCAGCACCCACTCGCCTCCGCAACCCAGCTCACGCTCGCAGACCTCACGCCGTACCGGATCTGGATGCCCGGCCTGCCGGCGGACACGGAGTGGGGTTCGTACTACGACGCCCTGGCGGCTGCCTTTGCCCTGAGCATCGACACCACAGGACCGAGCTTCGGCATCGAGGTACAACTGGACGAGCTCGCCGTCTCCGCCGACCTGGCCACACTCATCGGCGAAGGCACCCGCTACCTCTGGCCTGAGGCGTACGACCTCCGCCGCATCCCGATCGCCGACCCGGTCCCTGTCTACCCGCACTCGATCATCTGGCGAGCCGACAACCGCCACCCGGGCCTGGCCGCCTTCCTCAACCACCTCCGCACGGCTCGATCAGCCGTCATCGACCAGTCCACGTGGGTTCCCGCCTGAACCGCTCGACCAGTTCCGGGCCATCGAAGACCGTCACCCCGGCGATCCCGTCGCGCCGAACGTCCAGCACTGCCAGCCCGTACGGCGTGCCTTTCCGGTAGGCGATCGCGGCGGGTTGTCCGTTGGCGACGGTCGGGATCATCTGCCAGTCGCCCGGCTCGCCCATCGCCTCCTGGAACACCGGCACACACTCGGACAAGCCGTCGTACCAGCGTCGGCCGGGCAGGATCTCCAGCTTGACGTCGGCGCGCAGGACTTCGATCAGTACGTCGACCTCCGCGTTCTGGAACGCCGTGACGTACGCGTCGAGGAACCGCCGCGCCTCGGCGGCGTCCGGCTCGACGATGTCGTCCGGCTGCAGGTCGGCGTCCTTCAACTGCGCGCGGGCCCGCTGCAGGCTGCTCTTGACCGCGGCGACCGACAGGTCGAGCATCTCCCCGACCTCAGCCGCCGGGAAGGCCAGCACCTCCCGCAGCAACCACACCGCTCGCTGGGGCGGTGGCAACAACTGCAGGCCCGCGACCAACGCCAGCCGGACGTCGTCGCGCGTGGCGGCGTACGGCTCCACCCACGCGCCGACCTGCTCCGACGCGTCCATTGCCGACGGCAACGTTCGCCGTCCCCGACCCTCCAGCGCCGTGAGCGACACGTTGGTCGTGATCCGGTACAGCCACGTCCGCACCGACGACCGCTGCTCGAACTTGTCCCAGGCCCGCCAAGCCCGCAGCAACGCATCCTGTACGGCGTCCTCCGCGTCCGCCCACGACCCGAGCATCCGGTAGGCGTACGCGACGAGCTCCCGCCGGAGGGGCTCCGTGGCCGTCGCGAAGTCGGTCATGCTCCCAGTATCTGTCGCAGCCATCCGCCCGCCCTTCCGATCGCGTCGTCGGCAGCCGTGGTGTTCCCGGCGGTCATCTGGAACGTGTGCAGCTCACCTGGGACCACATCGAGCCGTACGTCGACGCCGGCCGCGCGCATCCGCTCGGCCAGTAGCCGGCTGTCGTCGAGCAGGCTCTCCTCACTGCCGACCTGGACGTACGTCGGCGGCAGCCCGCGGTGGTCGGCGTACAACGGCGACGCCGTACGGGGCTCGGCTCCGGCCAGATAGCTGGCCGCGAGCCCGCGCACCAACTCCCGAGCGAAGAACGGATCGCTGCTCGTCTCGTACGAGTCGCCGGCTGCTTCCAGATCCGTCCAAGGCGAGATCAGGTACAACGCGCGAGGCCTCGGAAGCCCTTCGTCGCGCGCCCGCAAGGCCACGGCGAGCGCGAGCGTGCCGCCCGCGGAGTCCCCCACCAGCGCGACCGGATGCTTCGCAGCCAGTCGCCGGTAGACGCTGGTCACGGCATCGAGCTGGCTCGGGTAGACATGATCCGGGACCAGCCCGTACTCCACGGCGTACGCCGAAGTCCCCGCCGCGTTCGCGATGTGCCCGAACAGCTTGCGGTGCGTGGAGACCGACCCACTGACGAAGCCGCCGCCGTGGATCGACAGCAGCACGGCGTCGGTCGCCGGCGCCTCCGGCCGCAGCCAGAGGTCGTCGCCCACCCACTCCTGGCGGATCGCCTTCGGCTCGGCCGTCAGCTCCTCCCACGGGATCGAACGGTCGTCGGCAGCGGATCGCTGCCAGTGCTCACGGTTGATGTCCTGGTTGCTCATACGGACTAGACCCGGCCGGAGGCCAAAAGGAATCTCAGTCGCGCAAGTGAGCTTGGACCTCGGCGAGCCGGTCGGTGAGGAAGCTGCGTTCGACGTCGTTGTCGGTGAGGGCCAGGGCCTCCTGGTAAGCCTCGGCGGCCGGCTGCCAGGACCGGAGTTGGCGGAGGAAGTCGGCTCGGGCCGCGCTGAGATAGCTGTACGTCGCGAGCGCCGGGAGATCGAGCAGCGGATCGAGCTCGGCGAGGCCGGCGCGTGGGCCGTCGCGCAGGCCGATGGCGACCGCGCGGTTGAGCTCGACAACCGGAGTCGGCCACAGGGTGAGCAGTACGTCGTACAGGCCGACGATCTCGGACCAGTCGGTGTCCTGCCAGGTCGGAGCTTCGGCGTGGACCGCGGCGAGAGCGGCTTCGACGGCGTACCTCGTCGGCGGTTGCCGCCGAAGCGCGTCGGTCAGCAGGGCGACGCCTTCGCTGATCAGCGCGGTGTCCCACAGCCCCCGGTCCTGCTCCGCGAGCAGCAGCAGCTGCCCGCTGGTCGACACCCGCGAAGCTCGCCGCGCGTCGACGATCAGCATCAACGCGAGCAGCCCGCCGACCTCCGCGTCGGTCGGCATCAGCAGCCGCAGCAATCGGGCCAGGTCGATCGCGCACTCGACCAGATCCTGCCGAACGAGCTCGGCGCCGATCGGTGCGGTGTGGCCGGTGCTGAAGATCAGATGGACGACGTCGAGCACCGTGCGGACCCGCTCGGCCAGGTGATCCGCCGACGGAACGCGGTACGGGATGCCGGCCAGGCTGATCTTCTTCTTGGCCCGGGTGATTCGCGCGGCCATCGTCGACTCCTGCACCAGGAACGCGCGCGCGACCTCGGCCGTCGACAGGCCGCACACCAGCCGCAGCGTCAGCGCGACCCGCGCATCGGGGCCGAGCGCAGGGTGGCAGCAGGTGAAGATCAGCCGCAGCCGGTCGTCGTCGAGCCCGTCCTCGGGCCCGGGCACGGAGTCGTCAGGCACCAGCAACGGCAGCGCACGCCGTACGACGGACTCTCGGCGGAGCAGATCCCGGGCGCGGTTCCGCGCCGTGGTCGTGAGCCAGGCACCGGGCCGCTGCGGGATCCCGATCCGCGGCCAGGTCTCCAGCGCCTGGACGAATGCGTCCTGCGTGCACTCCTCGGCCAGGTCGAGGTCGCGGATCACCTGCGCGGTCGTGGCGAGCACCTGCGCCCACTCGCCGCGGTGGGCCTGCGCCACCGCGGCGACGACCTCATCGGTCATCCGTGCCCGACCACCGGGCGGATCTCGACCCCGCTGTGCGCCGCACGGACCTCCGGCAACAGCTCAGCCAGGGCGATCACCTCATCCAGGTCGGAGGCCTCCAGCAGGTAGTACCCGCCGACCGCTTCCTTGGTCTCCAGGAACGGCCCGTCCGTCGTCGTCACCCGCCCGGACGCGGCATCAGTCCGTACGACGGTCGCCGCGATCGACGAGAGCTCCAGCTCGTGCGCCGACAGGACCTTGTCCCCGGCCGCGGCCGCGAACTGCTCGTGCGCCGCGGAGTGCGCCTTCTCCTGCTCCGGCGTCATCGCCGCCCACTGCGCCGCGTCGCCGTAGATGAGCATCAGGTACTTCGCCATCGTGTCCGTCCCTTCGGGGTGCCGCCCGGGGTGAGCCGCCTACCTGAACGACGAGACCGACGGTACCGACATCGACAGTCCGGCCGAGAAATCTCGGCCGGACTGTCGTCGGGACGATCGTCAGGCTGCCGGGGGCATCAGGACGGTGTCGATCAGGTAGACGGTCGCGTTGGCGGTCTTCACGCCGCCGCAGATGACGTTGGCGTTGTTGACCTTCAGGTTGTCGCCGGAGCCGGTGACGGTCAGTTCCTGCTTCTCAGCGGTCGGGTGCTTGCCGACCACCGCGGTGGCGTCGAGCTGGCCCGGGACGACGTGGTAGGTCAGGATCTTGGTCAGCAGCGCACTGTCGGTCTTCAGCGTGTTGATCGTCGCGGCCGGGATCTTCGCGAACGCCGAGTCGACCGGCGCGAACACGGTGAACTGGTCGGAGTTCAGCGTCGAGACCAGGTTGACCTTCGGGTTCAGCTGACCCGACACCGAAGCCACCAGGGTCTTCAGCAGCGGGTTGCCCGCGGCAGCGCTGGCGACCGGAGCGGCAGCCATACCGTCGATCGAACCGGCGCCGGTGGCGTTGGCCTTGGCGTAGTCGGCACAGCCCGGGCCGACGAGGCCGGACATGTTGTCGGCCGACGGGGTCGCACTCGGGGTCTCGGCCGGCGCCGAGGACGAGGTGCTGGTCGACGGGCTGCTGCCGGCGTCGTCGCTGCCACCACAGGCAGCCGTTGCGAAGAGCAACGACACGGCGGCGGCCGAGATCGTGACGCGCTTGAGGGTGTTCGACATGGTGAAACTCTCTTTCGCTGAATGGAAGCCTGAGCCGCCTCCTGCGAACCGCAGCAGACATCGGTACTTCGGCGCCCTCAGCGGGGCGGATGGGTCCGGCGCGGAACTTTTTCCGTACGGCGCGGTAAGAGCGCCGTAACCATCCGCGGACCACCGCCGAACCGAAGAGGAGATGACCGTGCCGGAAACCCTCTGAGTTGGAGATCCCCATGCTGACGCTTGCCTTGATCGGACTGCTGGGTGGGCTGATCACCGGAGTCTCCCCGTGCGTCCTGCCGATGCTTCCGATCATCTTCTTCGCGGGAACAAACACCAAGGTCCCCTCAAAGGCCGGTACGACGGCCGCCGGCGACGTCCTGGTCGAGGAGCTCGAGGTCGGCAAGCCGCCGCGCGACTTCCGGCCGCTGAAGATCATCGCCGGGATCGTGGTCAGCTTCTCGCTGTTCACGCTGGCCGGTTCGGTCATCCTGTCCGCGCTCGGACTGCCCGACGACTTCCTGCGCTGGGGCGGCCTGACCATCCTGACGCTGGTCGGCCTCGGCCTGATCTTCCCCGCGCTCGGGCACTGGATCGAGAAGCCGTTCTACCGGCTGCCGAAGATCAACCGCAACAACAACGGCGCCTTCGTGCTCGGCCTTGGACTCGGCACGCTGTACGTGCCATGCGCCGGGCCGGTGCTCGCGGCGATCACCGTTGCCGGTGCCACCGGCAACGTCGGCTGGCGGACCGTCGTCCTGACCGTGTCGTTCGCGATGGGCGCGGCGCTGCCGCTGCTGATCTTCGCCTCGGCCGGGTCGCGGATCTCCCAGCGCGTCAAGGCCTACCGCGACCACCAGAAAGGCTTCCGCATCGGCGGTGGCGTCGTGATGATCCTGCTCGCGGTCGCGCTGGCCTTCAACGTCACCGACGTCATCCAGCGCTCGCTGCCGAGCTACACCAGCGGCCTGGAGAAGAAGGTCGCCGAGAACAAGACCGTCCAGGGCGCACTGGCTCCCGCGCTCGGAGCCGGTGGTGAGGAGCTGGCGAAGTGCACGCCCGGTGCCGCCGAGCTTGCTTCCTGCGGTACGGCGCCTGAGTTCACCGGGACTCAGAAGTGGTTCAACGGTCCGCCGGTGACACTGGCGGGACTGAAGGGCAAGGTCGTCCTGGTCGACTTCTGGGCGTACTCCTGCATCAACTGCCAGCGCGCGACGCCGCACCTGCTCGCGTGGGACGCGGTGTACAAGTCACTCGGGCTGCGGATCGTCGGCATCCACTCGCCGGAGTTCGCGTTCGAGAAGTCGGCGGGCAACGTCCAGTCGGCGATCAGCAAGGAGAAGATCGGCTACCCGGTTGGACAGGACAACAACCTGGCCACCTGGACGGCGTACCGCAACCAGTACTGGCCGGCCAAGTACCTGGTCGATGCCGAGGGCACCGTTCGGTCGATCAAGTTCGGCGAAGGCTCGTACGACCAGACCGAGAACCAGATCCGCGAACTGCTGACCGCCGCGAACCCCGGCGTGAAGCTGCCCGCGCCGGTCGACGGCACGGTCGAGGCCGACAGCGTCGGCGCCGCGGGGACCACGCCCGAGACCTACCTCGCGTACTCCCGCTCGACCAACCTGAACGGCACCGGCAAGCTCGTCCCGCGCAAGACCCCCACCGCGTTCGCCCTGAACCCGGCCCAGCCCGACGACACCTACAGCCTCGGCGGCAACTGGCTCGTCGGCCCCCAGGACGTCACTTCGACGAACGGCTCCCAGGCCCGCCTCAACTACAACGCCGCGAAGGTCTACCACGTCCTCTCCGGCCAAGGCACCGTCACCGTCTCCATCCCCGGCGAACCCGACAAGACCATCAGGGTCGCCGGTACGCCGAACGCCTACCAACTGGTCGACAAGCCGACCCAGGAACGCAAGACCATGACCCTCACCTACAGCGCCGGAGTCTCCGCCTTCACCTTCACCTTCGGCTGAGTCGGCCTCAAGCGGGCGATCCGACCAGGGCAGGAAGCTCGGCGAACGAACTGATCGCCGGGCCTGTCCAGGTCGGGTCGCTGTCCGCGTGCTCCGTCGTGCGAATGGCGTGCATGCCGAGCGCAACGGCGCCGGGTAGTTCGTCATCCGCGCCGTCGGCGACGTAGACGCACTCGGCCGGAGCGACGCCGAGTGCTTCGCAGGCCGCCAAGTAGATCGCGGCCTCCGGCTTGGCCGTGCCCAGCTCGGCGGAGAACGCCGTGAACTCGAAGTACGGCGCCAGCGCGCTGTCCGCCCACTGCAGCTGGGTCTCCGAGGTGATGTTGCTGACCAGGGCGATCCGCCATCCGAGGTCCCGCAGCGTTGCGAGAGCACTCAGCGTCGAGGCCGGAGCGGCCGCGATGAGTTGGCCGGCCAGGGCGCGGCGCAGGTCGGTCGCCTGGAGGAGCTGCTCGTCGGTTGGTTGACCGCCGCATCGGCGGGCGATCTCCCGCAGGGTGCTGGGCAGGTCGCCGTACGCGCCGATGAAGCGCTCGTACGCCGTGGCGCGGAAGGCCGCCGCGAACGCGTCGGGTTCTACGCCGAGGAGCTGGGCCATCTCGCGGTGCACCTTGTCGCGCTCGGCGTGACCGCCGGGGATCAGGGTGCTGAACAGGTCCACGAGCAGAGCACGGCGCATGCGCTCAACCTATCGGCAGCCGGATCGTGCAGGGAGTCAGCAACTCCGGAGATGGTTTGTGTTCATGCGTGGTGGCTACGTTGCAGTCCGGTTCGAGGACGGGAGCAGCGGATGAGGGTCAAGGTTCGGACGGCGCTGGCGGTGGTGGCGGCGCTGGTGAGTGGTGCGGCGGTGGCAGCACCGGCGCAGGCCGAGGCGGCGATTCCTGTGCAGTTGTTGAGCATCACCGACCTGCACGGGTATCTGTCGGAGACGGAGAACCTGAACATCAACGGGCTGCAGGTGGGTGGGGCTGGGTATCTCAAGGCGCATCTCGACCGGCTGCGGGAAGGGCAGCCGAACTCGTTCCTGATCGGGTCGGGGGACCAGTTCAGCGGCTGGCCCGACTACACGCAGGCGTTCGCGAACGAGCCGACGATCGAGGTGCTGAACGCGTTCGGGATGGACTTCGACGTGGCCGGCAACCACGAGTTCGACCGGGAGTTCCCGTTCCTGCAGCGGATGGTGTCCGGCAAGTGCTACGGCAAGCCGGGCTTCGACAGCTGCTTCAAGGACTCGACCGGCCGCGCGTTCCACGGCACCGACTACGCGTACCACGCGGCGAATGTCATCGACCGCCGCACGAAGCGGCCCGCGCTTCCGCCGTACTGGATCACCTCGGTGCCGAAGCCGGGCGGCGGCACGGTGAAGCTCGGCGTGATCGGCCTCGCCTTCCCCGGTACGCCGACCGAGACGCTCTCGATCGAGGGCTCCGGTTTCGACTTCCAAGCCTTGGTCGGTACGGCGAACAAGGCCGCGGCCGAGCTCAAGGCCAAGGGCGTCGAGGCGATCTCGGTCAGCATGCACGAAGGCGGACAGCAGGGCGGCCAGTTCAACGACTGCCTGAACCCGACCGGCCCGATCTTCGACGCTGCCCGCGCGATGTCGCCCGACATCGACGTGATCCTCGGCGGCCACTGGCACACCGCGTTCAACTGCATAATCCCCGACCCGAACGGCGTCCCCCGCCCGGTCCTCGAGGCCTCCAACCACGGCCGCGTCCTCGGCGAGGTCAACCTGTCGCTCGACCCCGAGACCGGCGACGTGATCCGCTCGGCGACCACCGCCACGAACCACGCCGTCACCAAGGACCTCACCCCCGATCCCGGCGTCCAGAAGATCGTCAAGTACTGGACCGACCGCTGGGCCACCCGCCAGAACGAGCCGCTCGCCAAGGTCGATCGCGACCTCGACTTCTCCACCACCGCCGAGAGCCGCACCGGCAACCTGGTCGCCGACCTGTACCACGACGAGGCCGCCGCGCACCGCGACGGCGACGCCGACCTCGCCCTCGTCCCCGCCGACCTCGGCGTCGACGTGATCGCGGCCGGCCTGAAGTATGCCCCCGGCACCCAACCCACCGACGCACCCGGCCGCATCCTGTACGGCGAAGCGTGGCCGGTCGCCGGCATCTCGCCGATCACGACGCAATCCCTGACTGGCCAGGAGATCGACGCGATCCTCGAGCAGCAGTGGATCCCACCGGCGTACGGCTGCCAACGACTGTCCTCGCTCGCGATCTCCAAGAACGTCCGCTACACCTACGACCTCGGCGCTGCACCAGGCAACCGCGTCGACCCACGGCAGGTCTTCATCGACAGCCGCCGACTCGATCTCCGCCGCACCTACCGCGTCGCGACGACCGCCGTGATGCCGCTGCACGGCGCGCAGTACGGCTACCCGGCCTTCGAGCAGCCCAAGAACCTCGTCCGCGCACCACGGATGGGCCAGGAGGTCTTCCTCAATTACCTTCGCACCCACCCGTCGATCAAGGCCCCCGCACTCGGCCGCGTCACCGCCATCCCCGGCACGTCACAACCCGTCGACGGCCCATTCGGACCGCTGAAACTCCTTCCCCAGCAGGAGATGACGGCGACCGCGACCAGTCAGGGCTCCGCCGCGTACGCCGCGCCGTACGCCCTCGACGGCAAGTGCTCGACGATGTGGCACTCCAACTGGAGCCCGCCCGCGCCTCTCCCGCAGTCGATCACGCTCGACCTCGGCAGCACCCGGTCGATCGAGGCGCTCGTCTACACCCCGCGCCAGGACATCGCCTCACCGAACGGCCGGATCTACTCGTACGACGTCCAGGTGAGCGCCGACGGCACCAACTTCCAATCGGTGGCCACGGGCAACTGGGACGGCACGGTGGACGCCAAGATCGCCCGCTTCCCAACCGGTACGACGGCCCGCTACGTCAAGCTCGTCGGCCTGGCCGGCGGCGCCAACTACGCGGCCGCGACCGAACTCAATATCGCTCTGGGTTCCTGACCGTACGCCGGTAGTCGCTCGGCGAGGCCCCGAACCGGCGGCCGAACTGGCGACTGAAGTAGTGCGGCGACTCGAAGCCGACGGCGCGAGCGACCTGTCCGACGGACATGTCGGTCGCGCCGAGCAACTCCGACGCCCGCTGCAACCGCAACCCGACCACAACGCTCATGATCGAGTCGCCCACCTGCTCCTTGAAGAGGTGGGCGAGCCGGGACACCGAGACCTGGGCCAGCCCGGCGAGTGAGTTCAGCGTGTGCGCCCGCGCCGGGTCGGACGTCACCGCGTCGAGGACCAGTTGCACGCGAGGATCGAGCGAACGCGTCTCCCGGCGCAGGCTGCTCGCGGCGACGAGCAGCACCTCCTCGATCCCGTTCATCGTGAGCTGTACGGCGAGGTTCTGCTCGAGCAGGTGAAGCTCCGTGTCGCCGGTCGGCGAGAGCCCCGCGCGCTGCGCGTCCCGGTGCAACCGCGCGAAGGCGGACACCAGCCGGTCGGTCTCCGACGGCCTGGTCAGCCGCACGTACGACAGCCCGGGCATTGCCTGCGGCAACGACCACCAGGCGTGCCAGTCGCGCCGCGGCTGGAAGTGGGCCCACCAGGTCTCCCAGTAAGTGCCGACCGTGCCGTAGTCGTGCTCGGTCCCCGGGCTCACCAGCACGAGATCGCCCACGCGCAGCGTGAGCGAGTCCTCACCGATCCGGTACCGCCCGGTGCCGCCGGCCGTGTAGAGCAGGTACCAGCTGCCGACGCCGTCCGGCCGGACCACCCGGTAGTCGCCGCCGCTGTGGAAGTGGCCGGTCACCAGCTTGCTCGGCGGCGGGATCTCGCTGTAGAGCTCGATCAGCACCTGAGTAGCAAGATCGTGCTCGTAGTCAGCAGGCTCTGTCATGGTGCACCCTTCGTGCGGGTCCCTAGATTACCCAACCAGCAGCAAGATCCTGCAACCCCGACGAAGTGAGGATCCCGTGGGCTTTCGTACCGTCACCGAGCTCGAGCACGACACCACCACCCGGATCTTCGAGCACGGGTGGCAGTCGTGGAGCCCGAGCGGCTGGTACGCCGTGACCGATCGTCCACCGAGGCCGACGGCCCCCAATCACCACGTGATGGCCTACCGCCCGGACGTCGAGGCCGGCCGGTTCCAGGGCGAGGGCCTGCTCGCGGTCGCCACCGGCGGCGAGGTCACCGTCGTCGCGGCGCTCTCCCCCGACGTCGTCCCGTCGATCCGCTGCGAGGTCGACGGCGACCGCCTCCGGATCACCGCCGACAGCGACGACGTCGCGCTGACCACCAGCACGCACACCAACCCGAACCAGGCCCTCGCCGACTGGGCCGACGCGTTCGCCGCCCCGTACAACCCCGCCGTCCGCGTGTTCGGCCCGTCCTGGTGCAGCTGGTACGCGTACTGGGGCAAGGTCACCGAGCGGGACGTGATGAACGACGTCCGCCAGTTCGACGAGCACGCGCTCAGCGTCGACCTGGTCCTGCTCGACGAGGGCTATCAGGCCGAGATCGGCGACTGGCTGACCCCGCGAGACGACTTCGGCTCGACCGTCCGGCTTGCCTCCGACATCCGCGCGAGCGGCCGGCGGGCCGGGATCTGGGTGGCACCGTTCCTGGTCGGCAGCCGCAGCGAGACCGCGCGGAAGCATCCCGACTGGCTCGTCCCCGGCATCACCGCCGGAACGAACTGGGGCCAGGAGCAACTGGTCCTGGACGTCACGAACCCCGCCGCGGCGCGGCACCTCCAGGACGTGTTCACCGAGCTGTGCCGCCAGGGCTACGACCACTTCAAGCTCGACTTCTGCTACGCCGGCGCGATCGAGGGCCGGCGGCACGAACAGACCGACGGCATCACGGCGTACCGGCACGGACTGCGGCTGATCCGTGAGGTCGTCGGACCGAACAGGATCCTCCACGGCTGCGGCGCCCCGATCCAGCCGAGCCTGGGACTGGTCGACTGCATGCGGGTCTCACCCGACACCGACCCGCTCGTCGATCCACCGTCCGGCGACATCAGCCAGCCCGGCCAACGCGGTGCCCGGTCGACCTCGGTCGCGCGCGAGTTCCTGCACGGCCGCTGGTGGGCGAACGACCCGGACTGCCTGATCGTCCAGCCCGACATCCAGGACCGCGAGGCGTGGGCGGCCCACGTCGAGAACTCCCCCGGCCTGCGGATGTCCAGCGACCCGATCGGCGCGCTGGACCGGTGGGGTCTCGACCGCACCCGCGAACTCCTGACCCCGACCTCGCAGCGGCCGCATCCATTGAGGGCCGTCGATGCTTAAGCCGGCCAAACCCCCAGTACGCCGTACGCAACGACGCCAGCAGGCCGTCGCCGGCTACGCCTTGCTCGCCCCGAGCCTGGTCGGCGTCCTCGGCTTCCTGCTCGCGCCCGTCGTCATCGTGATCGTGCTCAGCCTGTTCGACTGGAAGTTGCTCGCGGCCCCGGAGTTCATCGGGCTGGCGAACTACCGCGAGCTGCTCGGCGACGGCGAGGTGTGGCACTCGTTCCTGGTCACCGGGTACTACGTGCTGATCTGCGTGCCCGGTACGACGATCCTGTCGCTACTACTCGCGCTGCTGGTCGACCGCAAGCTGCGCGGGATGAAGTACTTCCGGGCGCTGCTGGTGATCCCCTGGATGGCGACCCCGGTCGCGATGGGCCTGGTCTGGGCGTGGATCTTCGACCCCGGCCAGGGCGCGCTCAACCAGTTCCTCGGCGTCTTCGGCGTCGACGGGCCGGCCTGGTTGTCGTCGTCGCTGCTGGCGATGCCGAGCGTGGCCGCGGTGCACATCTGGCAGTTCGCCGGGTACAACATGCTGTTCTTCCTGGCCGGGCTGCAGAACATCCCGGCGTCGTTGCGCGAGGCATCCTCGCTCGACGGCGCCTCGCCGGTCGCGCACTTCTTCGGCATCACCCTGCCGCTGCTGCGCCCGACGATGCTGTTCGTGCTGATCACCAACGTGATCGGTTCGTTCCAGGCCTTCGACACGATCTTCGTGATGACCGAGGGCGGCCCGGGCAACAGCACCGAGGTCGCCACCTACCTGATCTACGACGAGGCGTTCCGCAAGTTCGACTTCGGCTACGCCGCCACGATCTCGGTCCTGCTGTTCCTGGTCATCCTCGCGGTGACCGTTGCCCAGTTCGCCTACTTCGAGCGTCGTACGACGTACGACCAGTCCTGAGGAGGTGACCATGTCCAGAACTCGCCTGCCCGTCAGCCTGCTCTGCTACGGCGTCCTGGTGGTCGGCTGCCTGCTCGCGGTCTTTCCCTACCTGTTGACCGTGCTCACCGCATTCAAGGGCCCGGGGCAACTGTCCGAGACGATGCCGTGGGAACCGGGGCTGCCCCCGAGCACGGCCGCGTTCGACCGGTTGTTCGCGTCCGGCTTCGGCGGCTACCTGCTCAGCTCGACCCTGGTCACGGCCGGGATCACCGCCGGGCAGATCGTCTTCGCCGTCCTGGCGGCGTACGCGTTCGCACGGTTGTCGTTCCCCGGCCGGGACGCGCTCTTCTGGGTGTACCTGTCGACGCTGATGGTGCCGCCGGTCGTCACGATGATCCCGCTCTACCTGATGATGCAGAAGCTCGGCCTGGTGGACACCTGGGCCGGACTGATGCTGCCCACGATGCTCGGTACGCCGTACGCGATCTTCCTGCTCCGGCAGTTCTTCCGCAGCATCCCCGCCGATCTGGAAGACGCGGCCCGGATCGACGGCGCCGGCCGGGTCCGCACCCTGCTCTCGATCGTGCTGCCACTGTCCCGGCCGATCCTGGTCACCGTCACCACGCTCGCCGTGGTCGCGAACTGGAACAGCTTCCTGTGGCCGCTGATCATCACCAGCAGCGAGGACAAACGCCTGCTCCCGCTCGGGATCGCCTTGTTCAAGGGCGAGGTCGGGGTCGACTACAACGCCGTGATGGCCGGCAGCCTGATCGCACTCGTGCCACTGCTGGTGCTCTTCGTGTTCTTCCAGCGCTTCATCGTTCGCTCGGTCGCGGTCACCGGGCTCAAGTAGTTCAACGGAGGTCGTCATGTCACATCCCCTGTCTCGACCAGCACTGTCTCGACGGACGCTGCTTCGCGGTGGCGCCGGAATCATCGGCGCGGCCGGAGTACTCGGTACGGCGGGCTGCGGCTCGTCGGACGACGACGCGGCCGGCGGCCCGGTCGAGCTCGTGTACCGGCTGTGGGACGAGCAGCAGGAGGTCGGCTACAAGTCGGTCTTCGCCGCGTTCACCGCCGAGAACCCGGGCATCACTGTCCGGATGGAAGTGCTGCCGTGGGACCAGTACTGGACCAAGCTGACCACGGAGCTGGCCAGCGGCAAGGCGCCGGACGTGTTCTGGCTGACCGTGGAGAACTTCCCGGACCTGGCGAGCAAGGGCGTGCTGGCGCCGCTCGACGACCTGCTCAAGAGCGCCAAGCTCGATCTGGCGTCGTACCACCCGAACGTCGTCCAGTCGTACAAGTTCGAGGACAAGCAACTCGGCGTACCGAAGGACCTCGGCGTCGTCGGGCTGCTCTACAACAAGAACCTGGTCGCCAAGGCCGGGATCACGATGCCGGAGAAGCTGACCTGGGCACCGGACGGCAGCGGGACGTTCCTCGACGTCGCGCAGAAGCTGACGGTGGACAAGGCCGGTCTCAAGGCCGGGCAGAGCGGGTTCGACGCCGGGGCGATCAAGCAGTGGGGGTTCTGCTCCTGGAACCACAGCCAGACCCAGTGGCTGAACTGGATCGCCTCGAACGGCGGCAAGGCGATGGACGCGCCGTACGGGACCTTCGAGTTCGGCGGAGCGAAGTCGGTCGAGGCGCTGCAGTGGGCGCGTGACCTGGTCTTCAAGTGGCACGTGTCGCCGAACGGGACGCGGACGAACCCGCCGACCGGGCAGGCGACCGAGATGTTCTACCGCGGCGAGGTGGCGATGTTCCCGGCGAACAACGCGCTGCTGCCGTTCGCGCTGCCGGAGGTGAAGTTCCCGATCGGCGTCGCCGCGATGCCGGCCGGACCGAGCGGGCGGACGGTGGTGATCAACGGGCTGGCCGAGGTGATGTTCGCCAAGACCAAGCACCCGGAAGCGGCCGGCAAGCTGATCACGTTCCTCGGGTCGGAGAAGGCGCAGAAGCTGATGGGCGACGCGGGTTACGTCATCCCGGCGCTGAACGACACGGCGGCCGGCTACTCGGCGTACTGGAAGAAGAAGGGGATCGACGTGCAGCCGTTCCTCGACTCCGCCGCCGGCAGCACGGTGAACATGCCGATCGCGACCGGCTGGACCGCGAAGGTTGCCGACATCAACAAGGCGGTCAACGAGCTGTACCTGGACAAGGGCGACGCCGCGAAGGTCGCCACCGCGATGGACGAGAAGGGGAACGGCCGATGAAGGAACTCACCGACTCCGCACCGGCACTCGACGACACCGAAACGCTGCGGGCCCGCCTGACCGACGAGGGCTACCTGTTCTTCCGCGGGCTGCTGCCGGCCGACGTGGTGGACGACGTGCGCACGCGGATCGCGCGGATCCTGTTCGACAGCCACTGGCTCGCGCCCGGGACCGCGGCCGAGGAACTGATGGCCTCGGACCGGGCGGTCGAGGAGGGATCGGCCGGGTTCTTCGGGGCGTACACGGCGATCCAGAGCACCGAGGCCTTCCACAACCTGGCGATCCGGCCCGAGCTGCTGGACCTGTCGGCACGGCTGCTGGGCGAGCCGTCGTTCGCGCACCCCGCGCACATCTGCCGGATCGCGCCGCCGTCTCCCGGGGCCAAGCCGACGCCGATCCACCAGGACTACCGGTTCATCCAGGGCTGCATCGACACGCTCACGACCTGGCTGCCGCTCAGCGCCGCGCCGCCCGAGATCGGCGGGCTGCGGGTGCTGTCGGGATCGCCGCGGCTGGGAGTCCTTCCGGTGAAGCCTTCCGACGGACCCGGGATGATGCGTGCCGAGGCGGACGAGGAGCATCCGGAGTGGCGTACGGCGACGTACCAGCCGGGCGACGTGCTGCTGTTCACCAGCCTGACCGTGCACGGCGCGATGCCGAACCGGACGCGGCAGCTCCGGTTGTCGGCCGACTTCCGCTACCAGGCGCTGAGCGCGCCGATGGCCGTGGACGCGCTCGGGACGGGCAAGCCGCACTACCACCCCGACGTACCGGACTTCCCGACGCTGACCCGCGGCTGGGAGTCGACCGCGAGCATCGAGGTCCCACCGGGCGTGAACTTCGTGGAGCGGTTCGACCCGCGGCTCGACGAGGTACCGACGCCGGTCTCGCGGTTTGCCTGAAGGGGCAGAGCAGGGGTTCTCCCCGATGTAGCGACCCCTCGACCCAGTTAGTGTGCGTCATATAGTTTCTTTCGCATACTTTCTGGAGGGGCAGATGTCCACAGCTACCGAACGGGCCGGGCGCGATGCCGGGCCGGTGCCGGTCGGGGAGCGGATCCTGGCGCCGGACCTGGCGCGCGGGTTCGCTCTCCTGCTGGTCGCGCTCGCGCACTCGACCGGGATCCTGAACCAGACGGTGCCGGGCGTGGACTTCTCGCCGCAGGGTGCCGAGCAGGTCTTCTACCTGGTGATGTTCCTGTGCGTGCACGCCTGCGCGCTGCCGTTGTTCGCGATGATGTTCGGCTACGGACTGATCCAGTTCGTACGCCGCCAGGACAGCCTCGGCGTACCGGCGGAGCAGACCCGGGCGTCGCTGCTGCGCCGGCATCTCGGGCTGTTCGTGATCGGCGCGGTGCACGGGATCTTCCTGTTCGTGGGCGACGTGCTCGGCGCGTTCGCGGTGGTCGGCACGGTACTCACCGTCCTGCTGCTGCGGCGCGGGAACTGGGCGTTCCGCGGAGCGCTGGTCTACCTGCTGTTCGGCGGGATCTACCTCGTCGTCCTCGGGGTGCGGGTCTACCCGACGATGTCCGGCAGCAGCACGACCGACGTACCGGCACCGGCGGACACGACCGCCGCGATCGCGACGTACCCGGACTCGATCGTCGACCGGCTGACGGACTGGCCGGGCAGCACGCTGGTACTGCTGACGACCATCCTGTTCGCCTGGATCGGGGCCTGGGCGGCCAAGCAGCGGATCCTCGACGAGCCGGACAAGCACCGCCGCCTGCTGCGCTGGGGAGCGATCGGTGGGTTCACCGTCGCGATCGTCGGCGCCCTTCCGATGGCGTTGACGGCGGCCGGGATCGCCGGGCCGGACGCGGATCTGGCCGGGGCCGCCAAGCAGCTGTACGAGGGAGCGGGCCTGTTCGGCGCGGTCGGTTACGCCAGTGTCTTCGGCCTGATCGGGATGCGGCTGTCCCGTTCGAAGCGGGACCCGCACACGATCGTTCCGGTGGCGGCTTTGGTTGCCCTGGGCCAGCGTTCGCTGACGTTCTACCTGTTCCAGTCGGTGTGCTGGCTGATCCTGCTGACGCACTACGGGCTGGCCCTCGGCGAGCGGACCAGCAGCCCGGCGTACACGGCACTGATCTGCGCGTTCTCGGTCTGGCTGCTCAGCCTGCTGGGCGCTTCGGTCCTGCAGCGGTACGGGCGGCGCGGGCCGGTGGAACGGCTGATCCGGTGGTTCACCCATGGTCGCCATCGGCGATGATCGGACCATGCGAGCCGAGACCCGATGAGCGCCGACGACCATCCGGCTGACCTGGCGCGGCTGTGGCGGACCAGCGGTCCGTCACGGCTGGGCCGGCCGGCCGAGCTCGACACCGAGCGGGTTGTCCGTACGGCGGTCGACCTGGCCGACCGGGACGGGCTCGACGCGGTTGCGCTGTCCAAGCTCGCGACCTCCCTCGGCGTGACGACGATGGCCTTGTACCGGCACATCGGTTCGAAGGACGAACTGCTCGTGCTCATGCAGGACCTCGCCATCGGTCTGCCGCCGGACGTCACGGCGGACCGGGACGACTTCCGCGCCGGCCTGCGCCAGTGGGCCGGCGCGATGCGGCGGATGTACGGCGCCCACCCGTGGCTGGCCGGAGTCACGCCGGCCTCGCCGCCGCTCGGCCCCTACAGCGTGGCCTGGATGAACCAGGGGCTCGCGCTGCTGCGCCCGACGAAACTCGACTGGAGCGAGAAGCTGGCCGTCGTCGGTCTGCTCGGCGGCTACGTCCGGCAGGCCGCCCAGCTCGCCGTCGGGTTCGCCCAGACCGGCGCGGACACCCCGGAGGCCGAGGCGCAGTACGGGCGCAGCCTGGCCCAGCTGATCGATCCGGAGACGTACCCCGAGGTCGCCGAACTCGTTGCCTCCGGCGTCTTCGGGGCGATGCCGTCCGGCGTCGACGACCCGGCGGTGTCGCCGGAGTTCCTCTACAGCCTCGACGTGATCCTCGACGGCATCGGCTGACTCCGCCTTTCAGAGGAGGGGTGTCGTCCTTCCGGACGAAATCGCGGGATCGCGTCCACCACTCAGTGTGGTCGCGGCGTCCTGGTGGGTGACCTGTTCCCCACCAGGAGGTTCCTGTGCGCCGAAGGATCGTGCGGATCGCGGGGTGGTGCCTGGGCTTGACGTTCGTCGTGCTGATCGGCACCGTCGCGGCGTTCTTCGTCGGGTACGCCCGGACCGACATCCCGGACCCGAACACGAAGTTCGAGGCCAACACCACGATCGTCACCTACGCCGACGGCAAGACCGAGATCGGGTCGTTCTACGAGCAGAACCGCAAGTCGGTCCCGCTCGAGGAGATCCCGAAGCACGTCCAGGACGCGGTGATCGCGGCCGAGGACCGCAGCTTCTGGACCAACGCGGGCGTCTCGCTGCCGGGCATGGCCCGGGCCGCCTTCGCGATCGCGCGCGGACGGCAGCTGCAGGGTGGGTCGACGATCACCCAGCAGTACGTGAAGATCATGTACCTCACCCAGGAACGCACCATGCGCCGCAAGCTCGACGAACTGTTCATCGCGACCAAGATCGGGCGCACCCAGGACAAACGCACGATCCTCGGCAACTACCTGAACACGATCTACTTCGGCGAAGGGGCCTACGGCATCCGCGCGGCCGGGCAGGTGTACTTCGGGGTCGACCATCCCCGGGATCTGACCGTGCCGCAGGCCGCCTACCTGGCGACGGTGCTCAACAACCCGACCAAGTTCGACGCCGACGACCCTGATGCCGCGCCGCTGATCCTCGGGCGCTACCGGTACGTGCTGAGCGGGATGGCGTCGATGGCGACCATCAGTTCTTCCCAGTACGACGACGCCTGGAAGGCAGTGCCGCCACTGCGGAAGAAACCCAAGGGCAACCGGTACGCCGGGCCGACCGGCTTCCTGCTCGACCTCGCGCGCCGGGAGCTCGGGAAGTACGGGTTCGAAGGCGATCGGCTCAGCGGTGGTGGGTTGCGGGTGATCACCACGTTCGATGCCACGCTGCAGGCCAGGGCCGTCGCGGCGGTCGACGCCGGGCGGGCGTCGGGGGTGCAGGTCGGGCTGGCGTCGATCCGGCCCGGGACTGGTGAACTCGCGGCGCTTGTCGGTGGCAACGACTTCCTCAAGAGTCAGCAGAACTGGGCGACGCTCAAGGCGCCGCCCGGTCAGCTGCTGCGGCCGTTCGCGATCGCCGCCGGGCTGTCCGACCGGACCGGGCCGTTCGACGTACGGTCGTCGGGAGGCTCGGTGAACAAGGCGTACTTCCAGCTCGTCGACTCCAAGCGCGGGCACCTCGTCTCGACCGCCGCCGAGAACGCCGGCATACCCTCGATCCCTCCGGCGGACCGGCCCGCGCCTGGTCTGGGGCCGGACGCGTTGGCGTCGCCGGTGGACCTCGCCACGGCGTACAGCACGTTTGTCGCCGATGGGCGGCGCGTGCCGGCGCATGTGATCAAGGAGGTCCGGGACTCGCGCGGCAAGGTGCTGTGGACGGCCGCGAAGCATCCCGGGCTCAAACCCGTTCAGGCGTTCACATCCGAGGTCGCCGGGCTGACCAGCAAGCTCGTCGGCGAGGGCAGGTCCACGACGGTCAACGGGCTGAGCATCGAGAAACGCCGTCTCAACAGCAAGTGCCGCTGCCGGGCTCAGAAGGGTCTGCAGCCGCTCGCGTCCTGGTACGTCGGGTTCACACCGGAGCTGTCCACCGCGGTCGTCTATCGAGCGGGCCCACAAGGCGAGTCGGCACTACCGGCGAAGGGCGCCGAGCAGTGGCCAACCCTCACGTGGGCCGCGTACGCCGGCGGCCCGATCCCCGCCGGACGTTAAGCCGCGGCTTGACTCAAGCGGGCCTCGGCTTGGTCAAGCAATGCGGTGAGTGCGACTGGTGGGTGGTTCCACAGGAGCTCGGCGCGGGCGTTGTGCAAAGCGGGCCAGAGGCTTGCTGCCCAGGCAACCTCCAGCTCTTCGCTTGTGAAGACACCGGCCTCTACTTGGTAGGCAGAGAGGAAAGCTTCTGAGCTTTCGAACGGAGCTAAGGTCGGGGTCTCGGTGCTGGCGAAGGCGCCTGCGGCGGCTCCCACCAGAGCGGGCTCGGGGAGCCAGGCGATGCTGTCCCAGTCGTGGACGACGGTGTCGTTCCAGCGCAGGTTCTGCGCCTCCCAGTCGGCATGCCCGAGGACATGCGGCAGCGCGGCGGAGGCGAGCAGACGCCGCCGCGCTCGAGCAGCGATGTCCAGCAGTTCCGACGGCAGCGAGTCCGCGCCCGGGCGGTTGTCGTGGAGAGCATTCGGCGGCCAGTGACCAGGACCGCTGTGGTCCCACCGCACCCACTCAGGATTGGGCAGCGGCGGCGGCAGTTGCACCCGGCTGGTGACCGCCATGACAGCGGCGTACAGGCGAGCCGACCGCTGCGCCGACTCGACGTCGGTGCCACGGGCAACCTCACCACCCGGCACCCATTGCTCGGCATGTACGGCGAGCCCGTCGACCAGCGTCGCCTCCGTCAGTGGCCGGGGGCAAGGAAGCCCAGCCTCGGCGACAGCTCGCTGAACCGCCAGGCAGGTCGGCACCCGACCGCCCGGATCAGGCCGGGACTTGATCACGACCTCACGCCCGTCGTCGAGCCGGAACGCCCGGACGTCGGACATCAGCGTCGCCGACAGCAGCTGCTCGACCGGCAAGGCACCCAGCTCACGGGAGCACCACCGCACGAGCCACGGTTCGATGGTCATGGCCTCGACTCTCTCACCGGCTGCCCGCCGCCGCGCGCCCGGCGGCGGGTTCACTCAGCCGGGATCAGTACGGACCGAAGACCCACTGGGACGGGGACTTCGGGTCGTCGCCGATCCAGAAGCCCGCCCACAGCTCGCGGAACTCCTCACGGGACAGGTGCCCGTCGCCGTTCTGGTCGAGCTTCGGGAAGACCTCGTCGACACCGTCGGCCGACCCCTTCCAGGCCTCGACGACCTGCTGGTGCTCGGCCAGTGCGATCCGGTCGTCGCCGTTCTGGTCGACCGCGTCGAACATCGCCTCCGCGGTCGCGTACACCGCGTCGTCGATCTGCGGGAGCTTGTCGACCACCGTCATCAGTTCGTCGAGCGAGACCCGGTCGTCGTGGTCGGCGTCCGACATCGACGCCACCGCCGACCACCAGCCCATCATGATCGCCCGCATCCGGTCGTGGTCCTCGGTCCCCGGCTCCCAGCCCCGGATGCCGACCCAGCGCGCGGTCAGCGTCTCGAAGTCGGACTCCTCCAGGTAACCGTTGCCGTCGGCGTCCATCGCGTGGAACACCCCGGCCACCTTCTGCCGCTGAAACTCACTCGCCATGCGTTCTCCCCATATCTCCGAAAGCGCCGTCACCGTTGCCGGTGGTCCGGTTTCAGACGATACGAGTCACCCGGCCGTTGCGCGCGGTGAGCAACGACCGGTGCGCGTCCCACGAATAACCCCGGGTCCGGTCCGATCAAACCCGGGGTCGACATCGAAAAAACTCGTGGTCGGCAGTCAAAAGTCCGGGGTCGCAGGCGGTTGCCAAACGCCCCCGAGCAGTTCCTCGGTCAGGAGAGCTTCGGCGCCCAGTCGAGTCCCTCGGACCCGTCGTCACCCTTGATCGGCCCGGTCAGCGAGTAGCTGTGCGAGCCGTCCGGAAGGCACCCGCGCACCTTGAACCGCTCGTCGCTGTCCTGCTCGTCCGGCCACGCGTTGCGGTTGAACTGCAGCGCGGCGATCTTCTCGCCGTCCGGCGACCAGGCCAGCTTCATCCAGCTGTTGTCTGACGTCACGGGGTACTGATGCACGAGTCGTTCGCTGCCGGTGCTCAGCGTGCGCGCCCACACCCCGTAGCCACGAACGAAGGCGAGCTACCTCCCGTTCGGCGAGAACTTCGGGTTCTCCCCGTCGGTCTGTACGACGTACGCCGCACCCGACGACTGCGTGGCGATGCCGTCGATGGACTCGACGACCACCAGGTCACAGTTCTTCGGCAAGGTGGCGGCGCCGGCGGGCAGCGCGGTCAGCACGGCCAAACCGGTGGCCATGACCACGGACAGCAGTGTCCTGAATCGCATGTGTGTCCCCCCACGGAACGTCGAGATGTCACGTGGTTCCCCCACGCTGTCCGCACGCTACGTCCCGCCGCCGACAAGACCGCGCAGGATCTCGCCGGGTGTCGCCTCCACCGGCACAGCGCCAGACAGCCGATCGCTGACCTCAGGTCGTTTGCGCTGCGAGGTTTCGCAACTCCAGCAACGGATCAAGGTCCAGCTGGATCACATCGATTCCGCGGCCAAGAAGATAGTTCCTGATGAAACGGCCGCTGTTCACCGGCCACGCTTCGGCGATGTACGAAGCATCCTTCGGATCAATGTTGGCCAGCATCGACGGTTCGAGAGCGTCGAACATGCTGGTCCTCGCGTGCTGGCCGAACCAGTGCTCGGGTTCCGCTTTGCGGAGATAGGTCACGAACTGGGGCGCGAAGTAATCGGCCCGAAACCTGAGGTTCGGATGCATCGCCATCGACCCGTCGACGTCGTTGAGTAAATCCGTCAACAGGTCGCGGTCAGCGCCTGAGTATCTCTGCGCTGCTTGCCACAGCAGAGCCACAACCACCGTCCCGTCGTCCGGAACGACCTCGCCGATCGCCTCGCGGACAGTCGGGACAAGCTGCAGTACCGACGGATGTGCAGCGGCCACCGCGGCCAGCTCGGCGCCAAGGGGCGCGCTCACCGAAGGGATCGCCTGGAGAAGTCGGACGACCAAGTCAACCGGGAGGTACTCAGCGTCTCGCGACAGCAAGGCCACCACTTGCCTGCCGAGTTGCTCGTTGTCTGTTCCTGTCTCCAACTTGAGGACCAGGGACTGGTACCAGCCGAGGTCCATCGGCAGGACCCTCCCCAGGAAGGGCACTCCCGTACGCACAGCGTGAATCGTCGCCAACTCGGTCACGGCTTCCAGCTCCGCGTTCGACCAGGTCGGGAAAGTGTTGGCGTGGGCATGGTGACCACCAAGTAGGAGGGTGGCCATGTGCTCGCGGTGCCCCAAGAGCTCTGCCTCGCCGATCAGTCCACGATAGTCGCTGATCCGCGCACAGATTTGCAGTGATGGTGTGGGCGCAGCGCCGATGGACTCGATCACGGACACCCACGCCTGTCCGTCCAGGCCTGCGCGCCACAGCAAGACGTTGCTCTCCCAATCCGCCTCGCGCGAACTCCCGACGATCGCCGCTGGGGTGACGGGGTCAGGGTCGAGCAGGACACGAAGCAAGGTGAGGTTGGCCGAGTAGCAGGCGCGGCGGCGGACCGGGTCGTACGGCGAGGGTCCGTAGACATCGTCGAGAAGATCCGGCCGGGTCCGTGTGGCATGGAGCAACTCGGTGATCGTCGCCAGCAACGAGGCACGTCGGTTGCTGTCCAGCTCCCGGGTCAGCTCGATCAGAAAGGTGATGGTCGGCTGCCTGGTGCTCAGCGGCTGATGCGAGAGCACTCGGCGCAGCGCCAGGTCGTCGAGCTGTGCCGCGGCGGGAGTGAGTTCGGCAGCCTCGACGGCGCGCAGGGCGTCGAGTCTGCGAAGTTGCTCGTAGGTCAGCTCCGCGACCAGGTACTCGCCGAAGGTAGCGTGCAGGAACTCGTAGGCTCCCCGCTGTTCGCGATCGGCCTTGGCGTTGTGGACGAACATGAACGCACCGAGGACCTGGTGAGCTTGGCGGAGAGCGGCAACTTCGGTCGACCGGTCCGGTTGTGGCAGCAGGACTGCGAGGTCTGCGTCGAGCTCGCGGTCGGTGATGTGCTGGCGTCCTCGGCTGAACATGCCGCTGGCGGCGTACTGCAACTGCTTGCGCTGCAGGGCCTCCAGGACCATCTCCTGCCGGGAGTCAGGGTCGCCGTCGCCTTTCTCCACCTGGCGGCTGATGAAGCGATCAAGGATCCGCCGGTACAACTCTGCTTGGCTTAGGCTCCCGGCCTCGAGCAGCGCGGTGCCAGCTTCGGTCAGGTAGACGGCCAGGACGAGGAGTAGCAGCGGCTGACAGGCGAGTTCCGCGACGCTGGGCGACTGGGTGAACAGCTCCGCTGTCAGCGGTTCGTACTGCGGAACGTCGCGGTGCGCCGTGTTCCACTCCGTCAGCCAGCGATCGATCCTGGGGACACCGAACTCGCAGAGCTTGAGAATCGGGGTGTTGCGGGGTATGTCGGCATGCTGAGCCACAACCGTCCGGGTGGTGATGACGACCGATGTCGGTACTCCGAGTGTCCGGGCCCGCTTCTGGAACTCGACGATCTTATTGAGATATCCGGACTGGGTCACGCCGGTGGCTTGAATCAGTTCGTCGTAGCCGTCGAGCAAGACGACCAGCCGGCACTCATGCGCGCACCGAGGGGCGTTAACCGCTCGGCAGTCGGTACAGCTGCCGCACTCGTCGCGCAGCTCGCTCAGATCTGCTTGGGGGCGTTGCAGGATCCGCTGCAGCTCCTTGGTGATCTGCACCGTCAGATCGTCGTCGGTGTTGACCCGGCGCAACGGTACGCGGACGACGGAGAACGAGTCGGACGGCAGCTCGGCGGCTAGCACCTCCGTCAGCAAAGACTTGCCTGCGCCGGGGTGGCCGAGAAGTAGTAGGGGCAGTTCGGTGCTGGATCTGTCCGCGAGGTAGCCGGCCAGGTAGTCCACCAATGACTCGTGCGACGGAAGCGCGTGCCACCAGCTGTCGTCGGCCGGCCGCGATCCCTCATCGGCGATCGCGAGCTTGAAGGCGGGCTCGACGAAGCCCGCCTTGACGGTCGGCGACCGTACTCCGGCCGAACCAGAACGAAGCAAGGGTTCCGCGAGAACCTCCTTGGCCGCAAGGGCAAGCTCCGCACGATAGCCGTGGGCCCGCACCGGGGATCCGCGGAGAACGAACGGTAGTACTGCTTGCAGTTCTGCCAGCGCGGAGGCCCCTGCGGCCCGGACCGCCGTACGGGTGGCTGCGTGCTCGTTGAGCGTCACCCAGAGCGCGAACGGCGCCCGGGTGCTGAGACTGAGCATGCGACCGCGGTAGACGTACGCAGCGTAGTCGACGACCTGCTCAGCCAGACGGCCGTGGCCCTCCGGCCTAACCTGCCGATCCCATGCGTCGAGACCTCTGAAGAACTCGAAGCTGGTCGCCGCCAGTTGACGGTAGTAGGGGATGATCCGCTGCTCGAGGTTCTCCAGCACGCCGAACTCAGCGGACGGCAGCGGAACGTCCGCCGCAAGCAGGTCCTCAGCAGAGGGTCTGCGGCGACTGGCCTGTCCCTCGACACCGGCCAGTCGCTTGATCTCCTTCGTCGTCAGGTCGAGTCCGCTGAACGGCCCGTCCCGCAGTGCGTCGAAGAAGCAGGACAGAACAGTGATCGTGTGCGCTGCCACCACCAGCTCGTGCTGGTTCGCCTCGACTCCGCCTTTGATGCGGCCGACGGCGCCGTCGACCAGCGTGTTGAGCAGTCTGATCGCTTCGTTCTTCGGATCGACCAGGCTGAGTACCGCGGCGGCGCTCAGCCCGATGACCGGCACAGGGCCGCCGGCGATCGCCGTCCCCGCACCACCGGCCAGGATCAGGCCCCCCAGGATCTTGTCCAGCCCTGCGATCTTCTTCCGGTCCTGCTCGAGAAGGTCCAGCGCACCGGCGAAGGTGAAAGGTGGGCGGGTCATGCAGCAGCGACTCCTCGGACCATCGCGAACGGACCTGCCAACCTACCGGGGGCAGCCGGAGGAGTTCAACGGTCGGCCGTACTTGTAGATGCCTGTCATCCCCCCACGGAGGCGGACCGGCGGGAGTGGCCCCTGCACACGCCCGACGGTCCGGTCCCCCCGGCTACTGGGGCCAGGTGGCCTCGGTGACCTGGCCGCCGGTGACGGCGACGGTCAGTTGGATCGGGCCGTCGGGCATGACGTACAGGTCGTACTTGCCCTCCGGTACGTCGGGAAAGACGGCCGAGTGGATGGTCATGCCCTCGGGGGACGGACGGGGGACGACGGCGACGTGCGGCAGGTGGTGATGCCCGTGCCCATGTCCGTGACCGTGACCGTGATCGACCGGTACGCCGTGGGGGCGGCGCTCGATCTCGGTGTCGTTGAGGGCCGCCGGCATCGTGACGACGATCGCGCCGATGTCGTCGCCGATGTCGAGCAGGACCGAGGACCCCTTCCCTGCATGGGGATTCTCCTCGGCGTTGGTCAGTGGCGTGGTCATGACACGGCCGGGAGGCCGGGCTTGGACTGGTAGCCGCCGGCCGGCGTACCGAGGTACGGGAACACCTTGAGGTAGTCCGAGTTCGTGTTCGACGTACCGTCCTGGACCGCCGACGCCGCACCGTCCGGCGTGAACGACGGGTCGACCAGCGGGATCGTCAAGCCCGCGACAGCGCGGATCTCGACCGTGACGACGTCGTCGAAAACCCTGCGCCCGTTGGGGAATCCGGCCGCGTCGCCCGCGACCAGACCGAGCGGGTTCGGCGACTTCGACGGCGGGACGGCGACGTTCAGCCGCAGCATGTCGGCCTGCACCGGACCGGTGTAGTTCTGGAACCCCGGTACGACACCGGCAGGGATCCCGGTCAGCAGGATCGCCGCCAGGTCCGCGCGCGGCTTCTTGTACGCCGCCAGGTTCGGGAACACCCCCGGGTAGAGCACCGGGAGCAGCCCGGCGAGCTCCGGCTTGGTCACGTACTGCGCGTACTTCTTGTCCTCCGACGGCGGCCGGCTGTTCCACTTGTCCTTCTCGGCCATCGGCACGATGACCTCGTTGAACAACGGGTTGCCCAGTCGCGAGACCTGCTTGTACGGGCCGTGCCACAGCGAGAGCCCGAGCAGGTCGTCGAAGATCTTCGACTGCTGCCGGCTCGCGGTCGCGTAGACACCGATGACGGACTTCGCGTCCATCACGTCCTTCGGCCGCTTGCCGTCGCGGGTGAGGTCCGAGATCGGGACCTGCAGCGCGATCGTGTGCACGTTCGAGCCCTGCAGGCCGTTGACGCCCATCGCCGCGGCGGACGGGATGAGGTGCGCGGCCTGGAACGGACGCAGCGTGCCGAGGTCGAAGATGCTGCCCAGGTCGGCGAAGAACCCGTCGGCGCGCTGGCCGGCGAACACCTTGCGGTTGGTGCCGATCGTGTGGATCGCCTGACCGGCGAGCTTGGCGTAGTTCGGCGTACTGCGGGGCCCCACGTTGACCGGCGGAGCGGCCAGCTCGCGGGCGAGGATCCGGGAGCGACCGTCCTCGACCCGGGTGACCGAGTAGTACTGCGGGCGGTTCCAGGTGGTGTCCTTGATCGAGCTGATCGGACCGGTGTTGTAGAGGAAGGTCTTCTTGTTCCGGATCTCGGCGTGGAAGCGGAACTGGTAGCTGATGTCCGCCTTGCCGTGACCGCCGTTGGAGATGTGGATCTGGTACAGCACGTCGTCGCCGAACTCGTAGAAGTTCGGGCCGCCGTACGGGTTCTGGAACGGGATGAAGTTGGCGATGATCGTCACGGTGTCCGGCTTGTCCGGGCTGACGAACGCGTAGACGTCGGTGTTGTCGGCGACCGGGTCCTTGGAGATCTCCGGTGCTTCGCGGTGTGAGGACATGGCTCAGGCCCCCTTCGCGCCGGCGAGGCGGGCGGCCAGCTCGCGATCGGTCACCAGGACCTCGCGCTCGCCGACCATGATCGCCAGCTGCCCGGACTTCACGTCCTTGACGTGGACCACGAACGACTCGGCGTCGGCCAGGTCGCTCGCCTCGAGCTGCGGTGCCGCCGCCTCGGCGGAGCGCTCGCTGAAGATCTTCGGCGCCGCGACCGCGCCGACCGCGGCCGCCGTCCCCGCTCCCGCGAACACCAGGAATCCGCGCCGTGATGCGTCACTCATGACTGTTCCTTCCCTCCCGTACGCCGACCTGCCGACGGCTGCCGACAGGTGCTGCACTTGCGATCCAGTCGCATCTGGTGTGACCTGGCTCACAATCCCAACCGCAGGGCCTTCGGAGCGGGCCGGCCGGTGGATGGGTGCAACTCACGGCGTGGTGAGGGCAACCTCTTTCAAGTACCGACCACCGATCGGGGGTCGGTACTTGAAAAGATGGACAGATGGCGAGCTCTTCGCCTGGGGGTCAGGCCTTTCCGGCGGCGTAGGCGCGCGCCCAGCGCGCCAGGCGGGCGGCGGCGGGCCATTCGGCGGGGTCCTTGGCGTCGTACCAGGCCAGAGCCGCTTCGAGTTCGGGTGACGGGCCCTCCCCGACGAGGAGCATGACCTCGCCGTGGCCCAGGCCCGGCTTGTACGCCGGGTCCTCGATCATCGTCAGGAACTGCTTGCGGTCGAGCATCCGGGTCAGCATCGGGACGGTCTGCTCGGTGAGGACCTGGGCGAGCCCCGCGCCGACGCGGTCGACGTCGGAGGGGTCCGCGATCCGCCAGCGTTCGGTGTCCCACTCGCCGGCGGCGAACTCCGCCGGCGCCGCGACCTGGCCCTGCCACAGACCGTCGCCGTACTGCGGTTTGCGGCCGGCCGTCTTCGGCTGGTCGTGGACGAGCCAGGCCCACTGAGTGGTGGGCAGCACGCTGACGTTCACCACGAACTCGGCGTGCTCGCCCACACCCGTCTGCCAGCGCCGGAAGACCACGAAGGCCAGGTCGCCGGTGCCCGCCTCGCGCCGGTACACCTTTCCGGCCTTGGCGAACCCGTGCTCGGTGAGCACCGGCGTGACGTGGTCCTTCAGCAGCTGGTCCAACGGGTTCATGGCTCGATTCTCACCCAGGATCAGGCCACCATGTCGCCCGGGTTGCGGCGCATGCTGTCGCAGATCCCGGCCACGTCGAACAGGCAGAAGCCTTCCTTCATCTGCTCCTCCGGGCTCAGTCCCGGCGGCGGTCCGCGCAGGATGTCGGGGATCAGCGGGATGATCCCCAGCGGCCCGCCCATCTTCGGTCCGCGGGTCCCGCCGCGCGGGGCCGGCACCTTGCGCGGCTCCTCCTTCTTCCCGTCCGCCTTCGGCGCCGGGACCCGGATCGGCGGCTTCTCCGGCTGCTCCTCCTTCTCCCGGTAGGTGTAGAGGATCGCCCCGGGGTACTGGCCCTTGGACGCCGGGTTGATCCCGCCCGGGTGCACGGTGATCAGCTCGTCCTTGCCCCGGCCGTTCTTCCAGGTGAAGGTCCAGTCCTCGCCGAGCGCGAACCCGGTGTCGATGACGTCGCGCCGGAACGCCGCCCGCGCCGCGGTGACGTAGCCGGTGACCTCGGCCTGCACCACTTCCGGGGTGTAGGCGTGCCCGGACTTCACCTCCCAGATGTACATCTGGGTGCCGTCGTCGTACATGATGTCGGCGTACCCGACGTTGCCGTTCTTCGCCTTCGAGCCGCCCGGGATCGCGGTCCCGGTGGTCTTCAGGTACTTCGGGTCGAAGCCCTTGATCTTGGCCGGGCCCATCGCGATGATCTTCTTCTTCGACTCCGTCACCACCGCGTTGTGGCGCAGCGTCAGGTCGGCGTACCAGGGTCGCTTGGCGGCCCTCTCCATCGCGATGTTGATCTCTTCGATGATGTCGAAGATCGCCTTGAGGAAGTCGCCCCACATCTGCCCGGTCGGGTCGCTGTAGGTGATCGGGCTGTTGTTCGCGTAGCTGTACGCGTTCAGCTGCTGCGGGTTGTTCGGGTCGATCACCGGGTCGACGGACAGGAACCGTCCGGTCGCCGGGTCGTACTGCCGGGCGCCGAGGTTGAGCAGGTCGGTGGACTCGTCGATCGTCCCGCCGACGAACCCCTTCGAGCCCGGGAACGCGGCGGCCGCCGTACCTCGCTGACCACCGAACGGCGTCTGCCGCCGCTGCTGCACGCCGAGACCGTCGGCCGCGATGGCGATCTGCTGCGTGCCCTGGTGGTCGGCCGCCAGCCAGCTCAGCTTCCCACCGGTCCGGACCGCGACCGGCTTACCGCCGTGCCCGTAGTACCGGGTGCCGACGACCTTGCCGCTGGCCTTGTCGAGCCGGAGCTCCTGGCTGCCCAGGTAGAGCGTCGTCCCGGTCGGGTCCCGGCGGATCAGCCGGGTGCCGTTGGCCTCGTACAGGTACTCCGTCGACTGCAGCCCCTCGACGATCTTGCCGAGCTGCCCCTCCGGGTTCCAGCTGAGCTGATGCGTCGACCCGCCGACCGTCCGCGTCGTGGTGTTGCCCGCGGCGTCGTACGCGAACTCGTCCCGCCCACCACCAGTGGTCTGTACGGCGGCCAGCGCGTGCGGCTGCTCCTGGCTTCCGGCAGCCGGGTAGGTGTAGGCCCGCGTGACGTCACCCGCGGCGGTGTGCTGCACCTCCGACACCCGGTTGCCGACCTTGTCGAGCCGGAACGACTGCCAGTACGGCGCCGGCCCACCAAGCCCAGCGACCGTAGGCACCGCGCTGCAGTCGCCCGACGACGGCGTCCACGCCTCCGTCATCCGTTGCAGGTAGTCGTGCTGGAAGCACTGCACGTCGGCCGGCCGGTCCTGCGGCCGGTCGGCGATCTGCGTCAGGTTGCCGGAGGCATCGTAGGTGTAGTTGACGTCGGCAACCATCGGCTGCGGCGTCTCGGCGTCGACGATGTTCCGGGTCAGCCGCCGGGTGTTGTCGTCGAAGTAGTACGACAACCAGGCCCGGTTGGTGCCTTCGCCCAGCTGGATCCGCTGCGCCTCGCCGAGGCTGGTGTAGAGGGTGTCACTCACGTACGTCGTGGTGCCGCCGTCGAAGCCACCGGTCGTGGTCAGCGGCCGGCTGTTGTCGTCGTACGTGTAGTTCATGCTCTCCAGCGGCAGCCCACCGGCGGCCGGCAGCGACTCCCCCTTCGGGCTGCCGTCGTCGTTGTACTTCTTGACCGACTGGTACGTGCCCGCCAACGCGCCTTCCACCTCGGGAATGACGGTGGACGTGATCAGCGGCTGGTTCAGCGACGTGTAGGCGCTGACCTTCTGCACGTACGCCTGGCCGTCGACCCAGCGCGTGGACGCGGCGACTGCGCCCTTGCCACCGGTCGCGGTGTCGTAGCTCCACTCGGCGAGCTTGGTCCCGTCGAGCCCGCCCTGGAACACGCCCGTCCGCCGGCCCAGGTCGTCGTACCCGAAGGACAGCGTGACGCCGCGGGCGTCCGTCGACGTCACCGCGTGACCGGCGAGGTCGTACGTCGTGAGCGTGACGCCCTTGTCCGGGTCGTCGGTCCGGATCGCGCGGCCCTGTGCGTCGTAGTTGTACCGCCAGGTGCTTCCCGCCACGTCGCGGACCGACGCGACCTTGCCGGCCTGCGTGTACGTGTAGCTGGTCTCGTCGAAGGCGCCGGTCGTGGTGCCGTCGTGGTACTGCCGCAGCGCGGTCACCTGGCCGCGGGCGTTCGCGATCGTGGTGGTCGCGACACCGCCCTGCGGCGGCGTGACGTGCACGCGGTCGCCTTCGTACCGCGTGCTGCTGCGCCACTTCTCGTAGCCGTGGCCCTTGAAGACCGTCTCGAGGGTGCGCCCGGCGCCGTCGTACCAGGTCTCGGTCAGGCCCGGTACGGCGGTGTCGGCGGCCACCCACAACGTGGTGTCGACCTCGCCGTCGGTGAAGTACGGCTGGGTGGACTTCCACGCGCGGCCCTGGCTGTCGTAGCGGGTGTCTGCGATCATCCGCCCACCGCCCGGCGCAGGCTGCTGGACCTGGCGGACCCGGTAGAGCCCGTCGTACAGGGTGTTCTTGGAGGTGTACCGGCCGTTCGGGCCGATCGTGCTCGCGGTGATCACGGTCGGCGCGTCGTTGCGGATCAGGTACGTGAACTTCGCGCTGCCGCCGAGCCCCTTGGACCGCAACCGGTTCGGCTGCCACAGCTCCACGGTCCGGCCGAGCGCGTCGTACGCGACCTCGCTGATCCGTCCGTTGACGTCGACCGACTTGACCGGGGTTCCCCAGGCGGGATCGAGCTCGGTGGTGCCGGTGTGGTTCAGCGCGTTGGTGGTCGTGGTGACCGTCGCCGGCCCACCCTCGGCCGGGGTGAAGGACGCCTTGCTGACCTTGCCGAGCGGGTCCGTGACGGTCAGCACGCGGCCGTGGACGTCGTACGTCGTCCGGCTGTGCGCGTAGTAGACCGGACCGGAGGCCGGGTGGTCCTTCATCCGCTCGTCGAGCGTGACGTCACCGGTCGTCGGCGCGACGCCCGGCGCCTGGCCGTCGAAGCCGGCCCGGCTGTCGGAGACCGCGTCGGCCGGAAAGGACGGCGTCGAGTCGCAGTCGGTCGCGACCGTCTGCACCCGCGCCGGGAACGCGACCAGCCATTTGCTCTCGTTGCGGTGGTACGTCGTGCGCTTGCACTGGTCGTCGTCGGCGGTGGCCTCGTCGCCGAGGTCGTTGATCGCGACCGGCAGCCCGAGGTCGTCGTACGTCGTCTCCGTCTTGGTGATCCGGAACTTGCCGTTGGCAAGCTTGGTGAAGCCGCGGCTCGTCCCCGGCCGGACGATGTAGGCCTTGAGGTCACCGCGGGTCGCGGTCGGGCCGCGCACCGACGGCCGGCTGACCATCCTGCTGACGATCTTGTCCTCGCCGTCGTAGGTGATCGTCTCCAGCTCCGACCCGCTGAGCCAGTCGTCGTCGGTGTACTTGGCGCCCTCGGAGTCCTCGACCTCGACCGGTTTGGTGCCGCCGTCCGGCCGGGCGCGGTCGCCGTTCATGCCGCGGTGGAACCGCTGCTCCACCAGCGTGACCGGGCCGGACGGGTCGTCCGGCGTACCGGTGCGGACGCGGACCTTGCCGAAGCCGCGGAACTCGTTCCAGGTCTTCTTGTCGGCCGGGGTGAACTCGGAGGTGTCGTAGTGCCAGGCGGCGCCGCCGAGGTACTCGTAGCTCTCCAGCTGGGTCGGGTTCGAGCTGATCCGGTCCGACTGGGTCACCTGCGTGACGACGTACTTGTGGAACCAGTCGGTGCGTTCGGGAAGGCCCGGCTTGTTCCAGCGGACCGGGAAGCAGCGCCGCGTGTTCGTCTCGGCGTTGGCCGGCAGCGAGGTCGCGGTGCAGTCGCTCTCGTAGTGGATCGAGGTGACGCCGCCGGACTCCGACACGATGCCGGTGATCCGGTACCGGATGAGCGGACCGACGCCGTCCACCTGGGCCACGCGGTTCGGCAGCTTCGCGCCCTCGAAGGTCACCGCCGGCAGCGTGATCGACCCACCGGCCAGGCCGGTCTGCGTGATCGACTTCAGCCAGAGCGCGGCCTTCTCCTTGTCGCCCGGGTCGGGGTACTGCTGGTCCAGCGTCCACTTGTCGACATCCGCGTACGACGAACCGCGCAGCACCTGGGTCGTGATCGTGCTGAGCCGCTGCGTGCTCCAGAACGTCGGGACGTGCTTGTCCTTGCAGGTCGCGGCGTCGCAGCGGTCCTTGAGCGCGACGTCCGGCCAGTTGTCCGGCTTCTCGACAACGCACTCGCTGCCCGGGACGCACCGGTTCGCGACGTCGAACACGACCCGGCCGGTCGCCTGCAGGCTGCGCGCGGTGTGCAGGCCGTACTCGATCTTGGCGAGCGTGCCGCCGCGCACGTAGCCGACCGCGGCGTCCTTCGCGTTCTGCCCGTACTTGTTGGTCTCCTTGCGGTACGACAGCAGCATCTCGTTGCCGTGCCGGTCGACCACCTTGTCCAGGTTCCAGCGCCACGCCTGCGTGCAGGACGAGGCGTCGAAGGTGTTCTGGTGACAGGGCTCCTTGTCGTCGTCGCCGTACACCGGGACGGTCCAGGTCGAGTCCGCCTCCGGCCGGGAGCCGAAGAAGTACTGCGTGCCGTCGACCGAGGTGATCTTCCAGCTCTCGCCGTTGTCGTCACCGTTGCCGGTGCCGGTCAGCCGCTCGATCCGCGAGCCGTCGTCGTTCTTCTGCCGCCAGCCGTTCGCGCCGAGGATCAGCGCACCACCTCCACCGCCGTACGACGCCGAGGCGTTGTCGGACTTCCAGCACAGGTCGCCGACTGCCGGTGGGGTCGTGCCGCCTTCCTTGTCCGTCGAGCATCCGCCGTACGAGCGCTCGACGTAGCCCAGCGACAGGTCCCAGCCGTCGCCGACCCAGGAGGCCTGGTTGTTGGTCGCGCTGGTCCGGCCGTCGACGGTCGACGACGAGTACGACAGCGCGAGGTCGGGCTCCAGGCCGCCGGGCGCCGGCGGCACGCGGAGCGGGTAGCTCCAGCGGAAGTCGCCGCTCTGCTTGGAGACCTCCCAGTACGCCGACGGCGACAGGTCGGTCGCGCCCGACGTACCGCCACCAGGCGGGGCCGGGGACCCGACCGGCTGGTCGCCGCGCAGGGCCCTGCTGCTGGCCTCGTCCTGCGCGCGGGCGCCCATCGACTGGCCGGACACCGGCACGGTGGGGATGGTCGGCAGCGGGACCGACGGTCCTCCACCGGCCGCGGCGGCCGGCGCACTGGTCACCGCGACGGGAGCGAGCAGGGCGAGGGCCAGGACCGTCACCATTCCGCGACGGCCGTACTTACCGAGCAGACGACGCACGTTTCCTCCTGTGCTCATGAAAGGACCGGCGGTGCGGTGGGGATGTGGCCGAGCAGGCGATCGACGGTGTAGCCGTCGCAGGTCGCGCTGCGGGAGACGAACTTCTGCCCGTTGACCGCGCAGCGGTACAGCGGCACGGTCGCGACGTCGGCGGGTGGCTCGGTGTAGACGTAGCCGAGCGACACCACCACGGTCTTGCCCTCGCACGCGGCGTCGGTCGAGGTGAACTCGTCGGAGTCACCCATGCAGCTGCGCAGCGCCTGGGTCCCGGGCAGTTGCACCCGCGGCAGCCAGCCCATCGTCCCCTCGAGCTTGTACGACGGTGCTGTGCCGAAGACCGTCGTCCAGTGGTCCCGGTTGTCGGAGCTGTAGTAGCGACCGAGCGGCGCGTACGCCGGTGCGTAGCCGAGCAGGCCCTCGTTGGTCCCGCCCTCACACGCCTCCTGCGGCGACTCGACGTGGTCGGGCCCGAGGTTGCACCGGTAGACCGGAACCGTGGCGACGTTCGCCGGCTTCGCGGTCCAGAGCCGGCCGATCGGGCCGACCACGGTCTTGCCCTCGCAGTCGGCCTGGATCGAGCTGAAGCCGTCCCCGTTGAACTGGCAGCCGTACACCACCCGCGTGTCGGGGCCGTTCGGCGCCAGGAGGCCGAGCGTCCCTTCGAACCGGTAGCCCGCCCGGACCGGCTTGTCCGTAATGTCGGTGTAGTGATCGCCCGCCGCGTTCAGGTAGCGCCCGAGCTGGCCGGTCGGCGGTGCCGCCCAGCCACCGCGCTGCGCGATCTCGGCGGCGGTCGCCACGCCCAGCTCGGTCCGGACCTCGTCGATCGCGCCCGGGAAGAAGTCGGCCGACTGGCCCTCGTACTGACCGCGGCCGATGGTCGTGCTGCCGGTTGCGTTCGGCAACGGGTTGACGAGGTTCTTGGTCCCCGACAACTCGCCGTCGACGTACAGACGCAACTGGCCGGACGGCCGGTCGTACACGCCGGACAGGTGCACCCACTGGTTGGTCAGCGGTTGCTTGGCCGAGACCGCGTACGACGACTCGGCGCGTTCCGAGTCAGCGGCTGGACCGCCGAACACCCAGCGATCGAGACCCGGCCGGTACTGCAGCACGAACCCGCTGCGGCGCTGCCCGTCCTGGCCGACCACCGTGGCGACCTTGCTCTTGCTGGTCAGCCGCGCCCAGGCCGAAACGGTGAAGCTGTCGCCCATCACCGCGGTACGGAAGGCGGTCCGGACCGAGCCCGTGCTGCCGTCCAGCTGGATCGCCTTGCCCTGCGGGTTCACGCCTTCGACGTACGAGACCGTTCCGCTCGCGGTGCCGTCGGCCTTGCGCGTCGTGTAGTCGCGCGCCGTGCCGTCGTCGAAGCGGTAGAAGTCCAGACCGACCGCCTTGACGTCGTCGTGGACGAGCTTCACCTCGCCGTCGGTCAGCGCCTTGCCGAAGGTCCGTACGTCGTCGATGCCGCGGGAGAAGTAGTCGACCGGGCCGCCCTCCCACTTGCCCCGTCCGATCGTGAACGGACCGGTGGAAGCCGCCGGCTTGATGCCGGTCGTTGCCCCCGACAACGAGCCCTGCACGTACAGGCGGAGCTGCTGCGTGAGGGCGTCGTACACGACGGCCAGATGGGTCCACTCCCCCTTGGCGGCCGGCTCGGTGGACATCACCCAGCCACCCGTCGTACCAGGTACGACGGCGACCCACTTGTCTCGTTCCTCCTGGTACTGCAGGAGGAACGCGCTCGACTGGGTACCGTCCTGGGCGAGCACGGTCCGGTGGCCGGTGGTCGTGCCGGTCAGGTAGACCCACGCCGAGGCGGAGAAGCTCTTGTCCGTGTCGAGCACCTTGCCCGCGGTCTCGGCGTACCCGGTCGTGCCGTCGAACCAGCCACCCGGGCCGGTCCGGCCGCCGATCCACGTCGCGCCGCCCTTCAGCGTCGCGTTCTGCCCACGCACGGTGTCGACTGCGGTCGTGCCAGAGTTCTCGTCGAGCTTCCAGTGGCCGGCGTCGGCCGGCGGCACGGTGTCCGGCGTCTTGGCCACCGGGTAGGCGCGGAACAGGTTGGAGATCCGGCTCTTGTCGAGCGCCCCGGCGTACAGGCGGACGTCGTCGACGCTGCCCGGCCAGTACTGCGTCCGGTTGCCGCCCTCCAGGCCGCGGCCGATCTGCAGCTTGCCGGTGGAGGCCCAGGCGTTGTCGACCGTGCCGTCACCGACGCGGCTGCCGTCGACGTACAGCAGGATCTGCCCGGTCTTGCGGTCGTACACGCCGGTCAGCAGCGTCCACTTGGTGATCTCGGCCGGCAACGTCGAGACCGCGGCCTTGAGCGGTGGCCCGCCGTCGGTGTTCGGCAGCTCGAAGATCCACGCACCGCACTTGTTCGGGTCGGGGTCGATCCCTTCCAGGCAGAGGTTCTGGTCGAGGTCGGCGACATGCCCGAGCCGGAACTTGCTCCCGGTCGTGCCGTCGACACTGACCGCGGTGAACTGCGACTCCGGCTCGCTGCGGCGATCCAGCTGGACCCAGGCCGAGACGGTGAAGCTGTCGTCGGTGCGCAGGTCGATCCCGGTGCTCTGGACGGCGTCGTCGGTGCCGTCGAGGTGGATCGCGTTGCCGATCCGGCCGGGCGACCTGGTGGCGCCGCCGACCGCCGTACCGGCGCGGGCGCCGACCGTGTCGGACGCGTTGGCCCCACTCGGCTCGTCGAGCTGCCAGTGGTGGACCAGGCTCAAGTCGCGCCCGGCCATCGCCCGGATCTCCTCGGCGAACAGCACCCGGCTGTAGACCGACACGTCGTCGATCGCACCCGGGAAGTACTCGATGTACTGCGCGCCCCACAGCGAGCGGCCGATCTGCAGCTTCCCGGCCGCGTGGTTCCACGGCTGCACCCACGGCTTGCTCGCGGCGAGCACGCCGTTCACGTACAGGTTGAGCTGGTCGGAGCCCGCGTCGTACACGGCGACGAGGTGGGTCCAGACGCCGGTCTGTGCGGTGCCACCGAAGATCTCGCCGCGGGTCGCACCGCCGTCCACGTCGGTGCCGAACATCACGAACGACCAGCGGTTGTCCGGCGTCGCCCGCAGCTTGAACGAGCTCACCCGGGTGCCGTCCTGGGCCAGCACGGTCCGCAGCTGCCCGTCGCTGTCCAGCTTGGCCCAGCCCGCCACCGAGAAGCTCTTGGTGACGTCGACCGAGTGCGGCGCGGTGACGTGCGTGCTCGTACCGTTCAGCCGGACGGCGAGGTCGGTCTGGTCCGGCACGTTGCTCTGGCCGGCGGTCCACTCCGGACTGTTGCCGAGGGCACCGTTCTGGACCGGGACCCGGCCGTCGGCGTTGCCGTCGAGCTTCCACTCGCCGACCGGGACGTGGTCGCGGCTGACGATGCCCTGGACCTCGGTCGCGGACAGCGCCCGGTGGTAGGTCCGCACCTCGTCGACCAGGCCCGGGAACTGTTCCATCAGGCCGCCGTGCAACCGGGCCCGTCCGACCGCGAACGCTCCGTCCGCGCTCCAGGTGACCTTGCCGGTGTCGGTCGCCGCCTCCTGGCCGTTGACGTACAGGACGGACTTGCCCGCGACCGCGTCGTACACGCCGGTCACGTGCGTCCAGGTGTTGACCGTCGCGTTGCCCGACGACGTCGTCCAGATCGGGAAGTCGGCAGCGGCCTCCGAGCCCGGCATCACGAAGCTCCAGCCGGTCTCGCGCTGCTGCAGCATGAACCCGCTGCCCTGCTGGCCGTCCTGCGACGCGAACGTGGTCGCCTTGCCGGCGGCCGCCAGCGTGCGCGGGTTGACCCACGCCGACACCGTGAAGCTCTGATCAGTCCGTACGACGGGCCCGCTGGTCGCCGCGAAGTCGTCGGTGCCGTCGAGGTCGAGCCCGCCGAACACCGCGCCGTCGTCGCTGACCTTGTCACCGTCGCGGTCGCCGGTGAACTTGGCGCCGTTCTGCAGGACCTGCTTCTCGCCTTCCAGCAGGCCGTTCGCCGCGGTGGTGCCGTCGAGCTCGTCGTACTTCCACTGCCCGGCCTGCACGTTGTCGCGGCTGACCGCGGCCTTCACCTCGTCGGCGCTCAGCGGCCGGTCGTACACCTTGACCTCGTCGACCGTCCCCGGCCACGGGTTCGCCGACTGCGCGTTCCAGCGGCTGTCGCCGACCTGGAACTTGCCGCCCGCGTTGAAGCTCGCGGGCGCTGTCGCTGTGCCGGCCGGCTCACCGTTGACGTAGAGCGCGATCTTGCCCGAGTAGGCGTCGTACACGCCGGTGAGCTGGGTCCACGTCTTCACCCGGGCGGGCATCGTCGACCGGACCACCGCACCGCCGGCGTTCTGGTAGTCGTCGGTCGCCGGTTTGTAGAACTCCCACTGATCGCCGGTGGCAAGCCGTCGGTAGCCGAGGAACAGGCCGCTGACGCTGACGCCGTCCTGGGACACCGCGGTGTAGGTGTGGTCGTCCATGACGGGACGCTTGTCCAGGTTCACCCAGGCGGAGACAGTGAAGCTGGTGTCGGTGCGGATCGCGGGCGGAGCCGTCATCGCCGAGGCGTGCTCACCGTCGGTCCGAAGCGCCGAGCCGAGCGCGCCCGGCGTGTACGTCGTACCGCCGGTGAGCGTGCCGTCGCGGTCGCCGAGGAAGGCGGAGTCCTTCGCCGTACCGTCGAGCGCGTACTGCGCGAGCGGTCCGTTGCCGGCACGGACGTAGAAGTGGTGCTGGCTGGTCTTCGACCGGTTGTCGGCCCGGTCGGCGGCCTGCACGAACAGGTCGCGCGGCCCGTCACCGGGCGGCGTCAGCTCGAGCAGCGCCTTCCCGCCGAGCGCGTCGGCGTCGATCCGGTTCGTCGGCGGGCTGGTCCAGCCCCAGTAGAAGTGGTCGATGTCGGTCGCGTTCTTCGCGGTCAGCGTGAAGGTGTCCTTGACGCCCTCACCGCCGTGCCAGCGGTTGTCTGCCTTGTACAGCCGCGCGTCGATGCCGGGCTTCTGGTTGTCGTCGTCCGGTGCGTCCCGGTCGACCGCGAACGGCCCCGGTCCCTTGGCGTACCCGCCGACGTCGTACTCGTCGGCGCCGCGCAGGTACCACTCGATCGTCGTCCCGTGCTTCTGCTTCAGGTCGAGCGTGGTGCTGTGCGCGGCACCGGTGATCTGCCAGACGTTCGGGTCGACGTCGGCCCGCACGCCGTTGGTGTAGACGTCGTACTCCGGGCGCAGGTGCTGGCCGGGGTCGTTGTCGGACAGGTGCCCGATCAGCCGGATGCTGTCGCCGCCGATGTACGGCGTACCGGCGCAGTGCTTGCACGCGGCCGGCAGCGCCGGATCGGTGGACAGCGAGTACGCCGGGTTCGGGATCCGGTTGAAGTTCACCCGCAGGTAGGTCTGGTTGGAGTCGTACTTGCGCCAGGCCAGCTGGTCGCCGCTGTTCTCGGCCTTCAGGAAGTACGTCGAGATGCCGCCGCCGTCGTTGTGGTGGATGCTCGTGCCGGCCGAGAAACCGACCGGGTTCCGGCCGCAGCCCGGGACGGATCGCGTGTACAGCAGGCCGCCCGCCGGCTTGTTGCCCCAGCGGGTGCCACCGTCGATCCGGCCGCCGGCGATGAACAGTTGGTGGTTCCGCGGCGCGTTGCAGTCCGGGCCGCTCTCCATGATCGTGTCGAGCGTGACGCCGAGAATGTGGGTGCCGCCGAGGCCGCCGGTGTTGTACTGGAAGTACGACCAGCCCTCACCGATGCCGTTGCACTCGCCGCGGCCGTTCCAGCACTGACCGGTCTGCGCCCACGGGTGCGCGGCGCTGCTGTTCCACCGGGCCTGGTCGGAGCCGGACAGCACGGAGGTCCAGCCGCCACCTCCCCAGTTCCAGCCGATCGCCGACAGGTCCGGGTCGATGGTGACCGGGTACTTGGTCGCGCGACCGTGCAGCAACGACTTGTCCGGGACCAGGGTCAGCCTGTCCTTGCTGACGGCAACCGCGGCGCGGGACTGACGGTTGCCCGCGTCCCACATCAGCGACTCGGGCGCGCTGAACAGAACCTTGCCCTTGGCATCCTTCGCCTGCAGGGCACCGGTCGCGTTCGCGGTCAGCGTGACGCCAGTCGTCTTCAGCCCGAGCTCGATCTTCGCCACCTGGGCCGCCGCCCGGGCGTTCTTCACGACGACGTACTGGCTGTAACCGTCGGCCTTGGCGCGCATCACCAGGTCGATGCCGGGCAGGACTTCGGCGTACGTCGCCTTGTCGCCGGTGAGCTTCGGAGCGGGCAGCCGACCGGGCCAGGTCAGCGTGATGCGATGGCCGTCCTTGCCGTACGACACCAGCGGCGTGGTCGAGCCGCCGCCGGAGAAGGCCAGGTCGATCGGCAACGCCTTCGGTACAACGGATCCGCCGCTCGTGCGCTGCAGGCCGGTGTCCACCGGGACCCAGCTGCCGTTGCGCTTCACGCGTTGCGGAGTGGTGCCGATCACCGCCGTCAGCGTGCCGTTCGGTTCGGCGTACAGCTGCCTGGTCTCGGTGCGCCCGCCGATCACCTCGACCCGGGCGCCCTTGGCCTTCGCCGTCGCCAGCGCCGAGGTCTCCTCGGTCGCCTTCTCGGTGCGCGGCTCCGCCCGTGGCGCGGGTTCCGGTCCCGCGGCCTCCCGGTCGGTCGGCAGCAGACCGCAGCCCGAGGCCACCAGTCCCACCGAAGCCAGCACAACAGCAGCCATCCGTGCTCTCACGGCAATCCTCCCCATCGGGCCCACCCCAGCGGCCCGTCAGCGTTGACCTCACCGCGGACCTCGCCCCCACGAGGGACCGCAGGGCAAGGATGGGGAGCGGCAGGGCACCGCCGCCAGCCTTTCCATCACGGATCAAGAGTTGAAATCGATGTCCCACCGACGCGACCGGATCGCGTGTCCAGGGCGTCTATGCGGCGTGTATACAGACCATGAGACGATGGTTCTTGAAAGCTGAACTACTCTCTGGGGCAGGTGGGGTGTGGACGACCGGACCGCATCCTGGTTCACCGTGCTCGGGCCGGTCCGTGCCTGGCAGGGAGCGACGGAGCTGCGGCTCGGGTCGCCGCAGCAGCGGGCCGTGCTGGCGGCCTTGCTGGTCCGGGAGGGCGCGCAGGCCACGATCGGCGAGCTGATCGACGCGGTCTGGGGCAGCGGCGATCTCCCCGAGTCGGCCGCGCAGACGGTCCGGACCTACGTGCACCGGCTTCGCCGCGTGCTGGATCCTGGCCGCCCGGCTTCGCAGTCGGTGATCGCGTCGATCGGTGACGGGTACGCGTTGACGGCCGCCGCGGGGACGCTCGACCTCGGGGTGTTCAAGCAGCACGTCGCCGACGCCCAGGCGGCCGCGAACTTCCGCGACCTGGGTCGCGCCGAACGACTGCTCCGCGAGGCACTCGCGCTCTGGCACGGCACCGCCCTGGCCGGCATCCCCGGCGAGTTCGCCGAGACGCAGCGGGTCTACCTCGGCAAGCTTCGGCTCGCCGCGCTGGAACTGTTGATGACCGCGCAGCTCGAGCTGGGCGCGGCGACCGAGGCGGCGAACGAGCTGGCCACGATCACCGCGGAGCACCCGTACGACGAACGCTTCCGCGAGCTGCACATGACCGCGCTGTACCGGTCCGGCCGGCAGGCCGAGGCGCTGGCCGTGTACCAGGACTGCCAGAAGCTGCTCGCGAACGAACTGGGCATCGATCCGGGGCCGGCGCTGCAGGAACTGCACGAGCAGGTCCTCCGCGGCGAGGTCCCGCCGGCTCCGGCCCGACAGCCCAGCACCAGTCCCAGCTCCGACTCCACTGTTGTCCGTCCGATGCCCGCGCAACTACCCGCCGATCACCGAGGTTTCAGCGGTCGCAAGACCGAACTGGCCGAAGCCGCGCAGAATCTCGACCGCGCGAATGTTGCGGTGATCACCGGAATGGCCGGCGTCGGTAAGACGACGTTCGCCGTCCATCTCGCGCACCGCTTCGCCGCCCGCTACCCCGACGGCCAGCTGTACCTCGACCTGCGCGGCTTCGCCTCGGGCGCCGAGCAGGTCGCGCCGGAAGACGCGCTGCGTTCGTTGCTCGAGGCCCTCGACGTACCGGCGGAGACGATCCCGAGAGACCTGGCCGGCCGGGCGGCGATGTTCCGCACGCTGCTGTCCGGCCGCCGAATCCTGCTGCTGCTCGACAACGCCAAGAACGCCGAGCAGGTCCGCCCGCTGCTGCCGGGCGAAGCGACGTCCCTGGTGCTGATCACCAGCCGGGACCGGCTGACGAGCCTGCTCGTGACCGACGACGCGGACCTGATCACGCTGGACGTCCTGGAGCCGGCCGAGGCCCGAACCTTCCTGGTCGGCAAGCTCGGCGCCCGCCGGGTCAGCGCCGAGCCGGACGCGGCCGACGAGATCCTGCAGCGCTGCGGACGGTTGCCGTTGGCAATCTCTCTGGTCGCCGCCCGCGCGATCGTCAACCCCGGCTTCAGCCTGTCCGCGATCGCCGCCGAGCTGAGCCATCGCGACGGGCTGGACGCGTTCGAGGACCTGGACGGCGCGGACGTCCGCTCGGTGTTCTCCTGGTCGTACAACGCACTCAGCCCGGAGAGCTCGCGACTGTTCCGAGCGATGTGCCCAGCGCCCTGGCCTCGTTACGACCTGACCGGAGCAGCCAGCCTGGCCGGTCTTCCGGTCAGCGAGACCCGGCGGCTGATCGCCGAGCTCAGCCGGGTCAACCTGATCACCGAGGAACGGCCGGGCGAGTTCGCCTTCCACGACCTGGTTCGCGCGTACGGCGTGGAGAAGGCCGCCGCGGGCGACCGGCAGGAGCGCCGCGACGCCCTGATCCGCGCACTCAACCACACGCTGCACACCGCGCGGGCGGCCGTCGTACTGCTGAATCCGAGCCGCCGGGCGTTCCCGCTGCTCCCGCTGCTCGACGACGTCACCGTCCGTCCGATCGAGGATCGCGCGGCCGCGTGGGCATGGTTCGCCGCGGAGTCGCCGATGATCGGTACGTGCCAGCGGCTGGCGGCCGAGGCCGGTCTCGACGAGTACGTCGGCCAGCTGGCCTGGACGGTCAACACCTATCTCCTGCGCTCCGGCCAGTGGGCCGAGATGCTCAGCGTGTACGAGCGGGCGCTGGCCGCCGCGACCCGGCTGGACGACGAGTTCCTGATCGCGACCGCCAGCATGGTGGCCGGCAAGACCGAGACCTGGCTGCACCAGTACGACGCCGCCGACCAGCACCTGACCCGGGCGATCGCCGGCTTCCACGCGGCCGGGCGGATCACCGAAGAGGCCAACGCGGTGGACAGTCTCGGCAACCTGCGCAGCTTCCAGGGCCGGTCCGCCGAGGCGATCGTGCAGTTCCAGAAGGCCGTGGAACTGTCCTCGGACGTGTCGTCGCGGGCCAGCGCGCTGAACAACCTGGCCAACGAGTACAACACCACCGGCGACTACGCGGTCGCCGTACCGATCTGTCTGCAGGCGATCGAGCTCTGGGACGGCGCCGGTGACCAGCACGCGCTCGCGAACGGCTGGGACACCTTGGGGACGTCGCACCGGGGACTCGGTCACTACGAGGACGCGGCCGGTTGCTACCGGCAAGCGTACGAGTCCTTCCGCGAACTGGGGAACCGCTACAACGAGGCCCGCACGCTGATCAACTACGCGGCGGCCGTCGAGGCGCTCGGCGACTGCCGGGCCGCGCTCGGGGCGCGGGAGTCGGCCGTCGAGATCCTGCGCGACCTCGACCACCCGGACGCCGTACGGCTCGCCGGTCAGTTGGAGCCGACCCTGCCGCGCTGACCCACGCGCGGCGGTCGTCCATCGGTTGTCTATCCAGAATGCGGACACTGGGGGCGGAGCGCTGACCACGCTCCCCCGTGCAGCCGTTCCCTGTACACGAAGGAGCCCCCCTGATGTCCACCACCGGCCTCCCGCCGAGCACCTCGAGCGCCGCCTTCAGCGGCCGGGTGCTCGGTCCCGGGGACCCCGAGTACGACGACGCCCGTGCCGTCTTCAACGGCATGGTCGACCGCTTCCCCCAGCTGATCACCCAGCCGGCGACCGCTGACGACGTCGCCGCAGCGATCCGGCACGGCGTCGACGCCGGGCTGGAGATCGCGGTCCGGTCCGGTGGTCACAGCCGCCAGGGCAACTCCACCACCGAGGGCGGCCTGGTGATCGACCTGCGCCGGATGAACTCGGTCGACATCGATCCGGTCGCGCGACTGGCCCGGGTCGGCGGAGGGGCGACCTGGTCGGAGGTCGGCCGCGCGGCGCAGGAGCACGGACTGGCGACCACCGGCTGCCGGCACGATCGCGCCGGCGTGGCCGGGCCGACGCTGAGCGGCGGCTCGGGCTGGCTCGAACGCCAACTCGGCCTGGCCTGCGACAGCCTGGTCTCGGTCGAGCTGGTGACCGCGGCCGGGCAGCAGCTCACGGTGAGCGAGACCGAGCACCCCGATCTGTTCTGGGCGCTGCACGGCGGTGGCGGCAACTTCGGTGTCGCGACCGCCCTGACGTTCCGGTTGCACCCGATCCCGACCGTCGCGAGCGCGACACTGCTGTGGCCGTGGGCGGCGTACGGCGAAGTCCTGCGGACGTTCCGTTCGGTCTTCGACGGCAACCCGCCGAACGCGCTCGGCGGCGCGGTGGTCGCGATGACCGACCCGCCGGGCACCGTCGTACCGGCCGAGCTGAACGGCGGGCTGGTGACCAAGGTGCTTGCCGTGCACACCGGTTCGTCGGAGGAGCTGACCGACCAGATCGCTCCGCTGCTTGCCCTCGGCCCCAGTTCGCTCCGGCTCGCGGAGACGCCGTCCGCCGCCGTCCAGCCGAGCCCGAACGGACCGGCCGGGCTGCGCAGCTACTGGCGGACGGAGTACCTCCAGTCGCTGTCCGACCAGGCGATCGACGAGTACGCCGGGTGGATGGCCCAGGTCCCCGACGAGACCGTAGCCAGGATGGCGATCGCGCCCTGGGGTGGCGCGGTTGCGGACGGCGCGGACCGCTGGCCGGCGCCGTTCCGCAAGGCGCCGTGGGTGCTCGCACCGATCGCGCGCTGGGCCTCACCGGCCCGCGACGACCACGTCCTGGGCTGGATCCGGGCGCTGCACGACCTTCCCAGCCACGAGCGGACCGACACCGCCTTCGACCCGGCGAGCCGGGCCCGGTTGAGCACGGTCAAGTCGACGTACGACCCTTGCAACGTGTTCCACCTCAACCAGAACATCCCCCCGGCCTGACGCACGTGAGCCCGCGCGCCGGATCGGCGCGCGGGCTCAGGTGAGGTGAAACGTCAGACGGTTGGGTACCCAGGCTCCGCACTGCCTGCCGCGGTGCCGAACCGCTCGGTGGCCTTCGGGTCCGGGCCGTGGCTGTTCTCGCCGGCCGTGCCCTCCTGGATGGTGAAGACGAGCAGCACGATCCACCCGATGATCGGGATCAGCCCGATGAGGATCCAGAACCCGCTCCGGTTGGTGTCGTGCAGCCGCCGCACGGTGACCCCCAGGGTCGGCAGCAGGACGAGCAGCGAGTAGATCCCGCCGATCAGTCCCGTCCCCGTGCTGGCGTTGTCCGTGCCGATGGCGCGATCAATGACGTTCAGCACGATCGAGATGATCGCGCTGAACAGCGTGAACATCCAGAACTCCTTGCGGCGCGCCCGGCCGCTGAACACGACGTACTTCTTCAGTACATCCACGTACCACTGCATGGTGGAACTCCGATCATCAGCCGCCTGGCCGACCCAGGTCGTATGGCTCCAATGCCCCCTCGGCCGCATGCGGTAAACGTGCGAGCAGGTCCTCGACGCGCTCGGAGCGGCCGTACCGACGGTGGGTCTGCCAATCCTCGGGGGTCATCACGCCCGCCACAAGACCTAAAGCTTCCTCGAGTTCCTCGGCCAGGTAAGGATTTGGTATCGCCAGCCGCTCACCCATCGCCTCCTCCGCGCCGAACAGGCGCGCGGCGGTGACAGCGTCGCCCTGCCGGGCCAGAATCGTCATCGTCGTGTTGGAGAACGCCATGGTCAGACTAGGGCTGCCGAGGCTCAGAACCGTGGGAATCAGCCCGCGCGCCAGCGTGTCGGCCTCCTCGACCCGCCCGGTCAGCGCCAGCAGGTAGGCCAGATTCTGGCCCTGGACGGCGGTTTCGTGGGCGTCGCCGATCTTGTTGAGCACGGCAAGGGATTCGCGCAGCAATGCCTCGGCGCGGTCGTGGCGGCCGAGTTCTTCCTCGACCCCGGCGAGATTGCCGAGGATCCTGGCCAGGCGTCCGTCGTCGCCCAGGTACCGGTGGAGCTCGAGTCCCTCGGTCAGGGTCTGCTGTGCCGCGTCGAGCTCGCCCTCGTGGCGTTGCGCCGTACCGACCAGGCTCATCGCCCAGGCGACGCCGGAGCGGTCGTCGAGGGATCTGGACAGTTCGAGAGCCCTCGAGGCCTCGGACAGCGCGCGCTGCGGTTCACCCTGGACCAGCAGGAGATTCGACAGCCCGCGCAGGCAGGCGGCGAGATCTGTCGACCGGTCCGCCGTACCGGCCCTGGCCAGTACCTTCTCGTGCCAGCGGCGGCCCTCGGCGACGTCCCCGGTGAGGACCCACAGCCAGCTCAGGGCCGCACACAACCGGATGCCTTGGGCAAGGTCCGTGGTGGTTGCCCAGGACAACGCCGCACGGAAGTTGCCGAGCTCGGTCCCGACGCGTTCGAGTGCGGTCCCGTGGCGGGACTCGCGCAGGTCGCGGAGGCTGGCGCCGAGCTCCGCGTAGTACGCCGCGTGGGCGGTGCACAGGGCGTCGGACTCGTCGGTCGCGGCCAGCTTCTCCTCGGCGTACTGGGCAATCGTCTGCAGGAACCCGATCCGGGTCGGCGAGCCCTGGGTCACCGTGATCAGGTTCGCGTCGTGCAGCTCAGCGACGGCGTCGAGCGGGTCGACGGTGTCCGCGGCGATCGCCGTGATCGCGGCGAGGTCGGCGCCGCCGGAGAAGACAGCGAGGCGGCGGAAGATGCGTTGATGCTCGGGACTGAGCAGGTCGTACGACCAAGCGATGGTGTCGCGCAGCGTCCGTTGCCGGTCGGGCGTGACGCGGCTGGTGGACGCGAAGTCGAGCGGATGGTCGATCCGGTCGAGCAGTTCCTCCAGGCTGAGCACGCGGATCCGTGGCGCGCACAGCTCGATCGCCAGCGGCAGACCGTCGAGCCGTTCGCAGATCTCCCGGACGATGCCGAGATCAGGATCGAAGTCCGGCTGTACGGCGGTCGCGCGCTGGACGAACAACTCGACCGCGGCGGAACCCGGATCAAGCGGCGTCACCAGATGCTGCCGCTCCGCGACCAGCCCGAGCGGACGCCGCGACGTGGCAACGACCTTGACCTGCGGCGCCCGGTCGAGGATCTGCGCGACCACCCGGTCGGCGCCGTCGACCTGCTCGAGGTTGTCGAGCACCAGCACCAAAGTGCGCTGAGCCAGGTATGCCGTCAGCCGCGCCGGCGTCCGTTCGCGCGGTGGTACGTCGAGACCTTCCGCGATCGAGGACCACATCACCTCCTCGGTCACCGCGTCGGCCAGTGGAACGAAGTACGCCCCGCCCGGGAACTGGTTGATCGCCCCCGCGGCCACCGCGATCGCCAGCCGCGTCTTGCCCGCACCACCGGGCCCGACCAGACTCACCAGCCGTACGTCGGGCTGCCTGATCAGCTCCCCGAGGCGAGCCAGGTCGACGTCTCGTCCGAGCAACGCGGTCGCCGGGACGGGCAGGCTCGTCGCCGTTCCCAACGTCCGCGGCGGCGGGAACTCCTCCTCCAGCCCGAGGACGGTGACCTGGAACAGCCGTTCGGGCTCGGGAATGTCCTTCAGATGATGGGTTCCGAGATCCCGCAGTACGGCGCCGTCAGGCAGCTCTTGGCGGATCAGCTCCCCGGTCGTCGCCGAGACGATCACCTGCCCGCCGTGCGCCGACGCCGCGACCCGGGCCGCCCGGTGGACGTCCATGCCCCAGTAGTCGCCGTCCGAGATGCCCGGCGTACCGGTGTGGATTCCCATGCGTACCCGTAGCCGCTCGCCGCCGGGCCACTCGTGGCCGGCCAACCGCCGCTGCCCTTCGACCGCGGCTCCGACCGCACCGGCAGCGGTCGGGAACACCACGAAGAAGCTGTCGCCCTCGGTCCCCTGCTCCACCCCGTCGTACTCGCGCCACACCGCGCGCAGGATCCGCCGGTGTCCTTCCAGTGCCTCCAGATAACTGTCGCCGAGCCGGCGCAACAGCACGGTCGACCCCTCGATGTCGGTGAACACCATCGAGACCGCGTCCATCAGACCGTGAACTCCACCCAGAGCGGGTAGTGGTCGGAGATCCGGAAGGACAGCTGGGTCTTGGTCAGGTCGGTGAGGACCAGCGGCACGAAGTCCAGGCTGCCGCAGCGGTTGCTGAAGGTCAGGCCGTTGAGCATCGGCGGGAGGTCGGGCTTGGTCGGGTCGTTGAACCAGGCGATCTGGTCGTAGTAGTGGTGGTCCTTGTCGTTGTCGAAGATCGTGCGCGGGACCAGCCCGAGGTCCGGCGGCGGCCAGAGCCCGGTCGAGACGAAGGCGGCGTACAGCGGGTCGTCGATCCGGTCCAGGTTGAAGTCGCCGAGCACGAGCAGGTTGTGGTTCCAGTCCTTCGGACGGTCGGCCCACTTGCGCATCCAGTCGGCGAGGGCCTGCACCTCGCCGAGCCGGTCTTTCGGTCCCTTGCCCCACAGCACGTGCACGGTCGTGAGGATGAAGTCGGTGCCGCCGCGCACGAAGGCCGCCGCGTACGGCGTGCGCGCGAACTGCTCGACCTTGTCCTCGGCCGCGGCCGGCAGCACGATCTCGCCGACCAGCCCGGACGGCTGCACCCGGTCGGAGTCGTAGACGTAGGCCAGGCGTTCCGCGTTGCCCGGAGCACCTTCGGTCGCGTCCGAGACGATCACCCGGTAGCGCGGACCGAGGTGGTGCAGCAACGCCATCAGCGCGGTCGTGTCCCGTTTGCTCTCCTGGATCGCGGTCACGTCGAACCGCTCGACGACGGCCGCCACGCAGGCCAGCGCGTGCCAGTCCCGCCGCGGGCTGTCCTTCGGGCCGGACTGCCACTTCGGCGTCAGCCCACCGAAGCCGCGCACGTTCCACGTCCCGATCAGCAGGTTGTCCTTGACCTTCGCCGGCAACTGCTGGTCCAACGCAGCGCCTAACCGGTTCAGGTCCTGCGTCACCGCTTTCGGCACCGGACCCGCCGGTGGCCGCACCACTTCACGCGCCACGATCCCCCACCCCACAACGAAACCCGGCCACCCCAACCGTTGTACCGAGCGTGATCGACCACCGAGCGCCCGTCAAGGGCGGCGACCTCTGGACCCGAGATTAATTGTTAGGTAAGTTTCCTATTAGTTAGCTCCGATCGCCCCGTCAGGAGTCCAGATGTCCTTCCGTAAGTTCCTTGCCGTCCTCTTACCTCTCCCCCTCCTGGTCGCACTCGGTGGCGCCCAGGCCGATGCCGCCGACACCTTGCTCTCCCAACGACAACCAGTCCTTGCCTCCAGCACCGAAGACGACTCGCTGCCCGCGACCCTCGCCGTCGACGGCAGTACGACGACCCGCTGGGCCAGCGCCGAAGGTGCCGACCCACAGTGGATCCGGGTCGACCTCGGCCAGCCGGCCACGATCCGCCGGGTGAAGCTCACGTGGGAAGCCGCCTACGCCAAGGCCTACCGGATCGAGGTGTCCGACAACGGCACCGACTTCCGGACCGTCCAAGATGTTGCTAATGGCAACGGTGGGACCGACGACCTGAGCGGGCTGACCGCCCGCGGCCGCTACGTCCGCCTGGTCGGCACGCAGCGCGCCACGGCGTACGGGTACTCCCTGTGGGAACTCGAGGTCTACGGCACCGCCGACTCCAGCGGTGACACCCAGCCGCCGACCGTGCCGACCGGTCTGCAGAGCACCGCGGTCACCGCGACCTCGGCCGCGCTCAAGTGGACCGCCTCGACCGACAACGTCGGCGTCAGCGGGTACGACGTACTGCGCAACGGCGTCGTCGTCGCGTCGACCGAGTCCCCGGTCTACAACGACACCGGTCTCACCGCCAGTACGACGTACCAGTACGCCGTCCGCGCGCGTGACCTCGCGGGCAACCAGTCAGGCCTGAGCCAGGCCATCAGCGTGCAGACGAGCGCCGGCGGCACCGGCGCGTTCGTGCTCGCCGCGGCCGGTGACATCGCCGACCGCTGCACCGAGTCCGACTCCGCCTGCGTGCACCCGAAGACCGCGCGTCTGGTCCAGGCGATGAACCCGGCCAACGTGATCACGATGGGCGACAACCAGTACGACGACGCGCACCTGTCGGACTTCAAGGCCTACTACGACAAGACCTGGGGCAAGTTCAAGGCGATCACCAAGCCGATCCCGGGCAACCACGAGTCGTACGACGACACCCCGTTCGCGGGCTACCGCTCCTACTTCGGCGCGATCGCGACGCCGCAGGGCAAGCAGTACTACAGCTGGGACAAGGGCAACTGGCACTTCGTCGCCCTCGACTCCAACGACTTCGTCACCGGCGAGGACAAGGCCGAGCCGGCCCAGCTGACCTGGCTCAAACAGGACCTCGCGAAGAACACCAAGGGCTGCGTCGCGGCGTACTACCACCACCCGCGCTTCAGCTCCGGCGACCACGGTGACAACCCCGACAGCATCGCGCTGTGGCAGACGCTGGTCGGCGCGAAGGTCGACCTCGTCCTCAACGGGCACGACCACCACTACGAGCGCTTCCTGCCACAGAACGTCAACGGCCAGGTCGACCCGAACGGGCCGGTCCAGATCATCGGCGGGATGGGCGGCGCACCCTTGTACGACGTGCACTCGGGCCACCCGGCGACGGCGAAGATCCTGTCGACGTACGGCGCGCTGAAGCTCTCGATGACCGACACCACCTTCTCCAGCCAGCTGATCGGGCTGGACAGCAAGGTGCTCGACAGCAGCCCGACCTACACCTGCCACTGACGGGGACGGCTGATGTATCTGGCGAACAGCCGGGCCGCCGACCAGGCCACGCGCCGGGTCGGCGGCACCCCGCGGTGGCACCGCGTCCCGTCCAACGTCCTCGCTCTGGGTGTGGTCAGCCTGGTCACCGACATCTCCGCCGAGATGGTGACCGCGATCCTGCCGCTCTACCTGGTCCTCGGCCTCGGCCTGAACCCGCTGCAGTTCGGCCTGCTCGACGGCCTGTACGCCGGTTCAACCGCACTGCTCCGCCTGGTCGGCGGCCACGCCGCCGACCGCTGGCAACGCCTGAAAGCAGTCGCCGGCATCGGCTACACCCTCTCCGCAATCTGCAAACTAGGCCTACTCGCAGCCGGGTCGTCGGTAGCGGCAATCGGCGCGGTCCTAGCAGTAGACCGAGCCGGCAAAGGCATCCGCACAGCCCCCCGCGACGCCCTGATCTCCCTGAGCAGTCCCCCCGAAACCCTCGGCCGATCCTTCGGAGTCCACCGCGCACTAGACACCGTCGGCGCCTTCCTAGGCCCCCTCGTAGCCGTCGCCGTCCTCTGGGCAAGCCTGGGCTCCTACAACGCAGTCTTCGTCTTCAGCTTCAGCATCGCGGCGTGTGGCGTCCTGCTGCTCGTACTTCTGGTGAAGGACCACCAACCTCGCGCGGCACGTCCGACCGTCGTACCGCTGCGGACGATGATCGGGCTTCTCGCCATTCCTTCCTTTCGGCGTTGCTGCTTGTGGGCTGCGGGGCTTGGGTTGGTGACGATTACCGACTCGTTCGTCTATCTCGCGCTGCAGCGGCGGTGGGAGATCGAGAGCACCTGGTTCCCGCTGCTCGCGCTCGGGACGACCGGCACCTTCCTGCTGCTTGCCGTACCGCTTGGGCGGCTGGCCGACCGGGTCGGGCGATGGAAGGTGTTCCTCGCCGGGCACGCGGCGCTGGTGGTTGCGCTGCTGCTGATCTGCGGGCCGGCGACCAGTCCGTGGATCGCGATCGTCGCACTGGCTCTGCACGGCTGCTTCTACGCGGCGACCGACGGCGTACTGCCTGCTACTGCTGGTCCGTTGCTCCCCGAACACCTCCGCGCAAGCGGGCTCGCACTGCTGCAGACCGGCCAAGCACTCGCGCGGATGGTGTCGGCAGTGCTGGTCGGCCTGGCCTGGACGCTGTGGGATCTACGGCCCGCACTAATCGCGACCACGATCGCCCTGCTCGTCGTCACCGTCGCAGCGGCGGCATTCAAACCCTGGGAGGTGAACCGATGAGAAAGCTCCTGCTCGGTCTGATCGGCGTACTCGTGCTGATCGGCGGAGGACTCGCGTACGTCGTATCGGCACGCGGCAGCGGCCCAGCGGTCGATGCCCAGCCGGTGACCAACGGCCCGATCACGCTCTCCCCCGGCACCATCCTGTTCCGCAACACAGCCAGCGGCCCGTCGTACGGGAAACTCGCGACCGGCTCGCCGCGCAGAGTCGCCGACCTGCACTGCGACCGCATCGCCGTTGCCCACGGCACCGGAATCTGCCTGCGCACCAAACCCGGATCCTTGCCCCCACTCACCGAAGTCCTTGTCCTGGGCCCTGATCTCCAGACAAGGCACAAGCAAACATTGCCCGGCACCCCGAGCCGAGCCCGCGTCTCCCCCGACGGCAAGATCGTGAACTGGACGCTCTTCGTCACCGGCGACTCGTACGCCGCCACCGGCTTCTCCACCCGCAGCGGCCTGTACGAGGTCGACACCGGAAGGCTGGTGAAGAGCATCGAGGAACTACCGGTCTTCGTCGACGGCCACCGCTACTTCGCCCACGACGCCAACTACTGGGGCATCACCTTCGGCGCCGACGGCAACCGTTTCTACGCAACCCTCGGCAGCAAAGGCAAGACGTACCTCATCGAAGCCGACTACCGCGCCTACCGCGGCACCGCGATCCTCGAGAACGCCGAGTGCCCGTCCCTGTCCCCCGACGGCCGCCGAGTCGCCTTCAAGCAGAAGAACCAAGACGGCACCTGGCGCATCGCAGTACTGGACCTCTCGACCCGCCGCGTGACCTACCCACCCGAAGACCGACACCTCGACGACCAGGTCCTCTGGCGGGACAACACCACCCTCCTCTACGCCCTGCAACGCCCAGACAAAGGCACCGACATCTGGTCCACTCCAATCGCGAAAGGCCGACCGACCCTCCTCATCCCCGACGCCGCCTCACCCGCCATCGCATAACCTGGCGCGCATGGACGACCCCGACCAGCCGGCCACGCCGGAGATCCAGGCGCGCGTCACGGCGAGCTTCGCGCGGCAAGGCCTGATGGCGCACCTCGGCGCCCGGCTCGGACACATCGGGCCGGGCCGCGTCCACATCCTGCTGCCCGAACGCCCCGAGCTGACCCAGCAGAACGGCTACTTCCACGCCGGCGCGACCACCGCGATCGCCGACAGCGCCGGCGGGTACGCCGCCTTCACGCTCTTCCCCGAGGACACGTCCGTCCTCACGGTCGAGTACAAGATCAACCTCCTGGCCCCCGCCGAGGGCGACCACCTGGAGGCGGTCGGCACAGTGCTGAAGCCCGGCCGCACGTTGACCATCTGCCGGCTGGACGTGTTCGGCGTACGGGGTGAGCAGCGCAAGCTCATCGCCGCCGGGCAGCAGACTCTGATTCAGGTGGCCGGCCGCCCGGAGCGATGAGCCGCTAGCGCCCGAACCAGCGCGTGAGATGAGCGGCCAGATCCGCCTGGTCCTCACCGACCCACGCGACGTACCCGTCCGGTCGCAGCAGTACGGCGGGAGCGTCCAACTCCTCGCTGACGTCGACCACGTGGTCGACGCGGTCCTCCCAGCCGGCCACCGAAAGCCGGCCGGTCTGGTCGAGCAGCAGACCGCGCCCCTCGTGCATCCGGGTGTACAACCGACCGCCCTTCAGCTCCAGATCCCGCAGCCGCCGCCCGAGCAACTCGTGGCCGTCGCCGAAGTCGTACCGGATGTTGGTCGCGACGATCTTCTCGGTCAGGAGCCGGTTGACCTCCTCGAAGTCCATCAACTCCGCGAACAGCCGCCGCAACGCCTGCGGACCGGCCTCCGGCGCCATCAGCACGCCCTGCGCCCGCGTGTTGTCCAGGACGTCGGCCGCCACCGGACGGCGTTCGGCCTCGTAGGTCTCCAGCAATCCGGCCGGCGCCCAGCCGTCCAGCTCGGCCGCCAGCTTCCAGCCGAGGTTGACCGCGTCCTGGATCCCGAGGTTGAGGCCCTGCCCGCCGAGCGGCGGGTGGATGTGCGCCGCGTCGCCGGCCAGCAGCACCCGGTCGACCTGGTACTGGTCCGCCAGCCGCGTGGCGTCCCCGAACCGCGACAGCCAGCGCGGCGAGTGCACCCCGAAATCGGTGCCCGCGACAACTTTCAGTTGCCGCTTGAACTCGTCGAACTCCGGCGGCACGGACCGGTCCGCCGTCACGCCTTCGGCCGGTACGACGACCCGCCAGGCTCCGTCCGGGAGCGGCATCAGCCCGAACCGCCACACGGTCTCGCGGATCTTGGTCTGCACGGCGTTCACCGTTTCCAGCGTCGCGCCCACCCGCATCTCGCCCAGCAGCGTGTCCACCTGCGACGGCTCCCCCGGGAACCCGATCCCCAGCAGCTTTCGCACCGTGCTGCGCCCGCCGTCGCACCCGACGACGTACCGGGCCCGCAGCCGCTGACCGTCCGCGAGCTCGACGTCCACTCCCCGCTCGTCCTGCCGCAGGTCGACCACCTCGCAGCCGTACCGGAGCTCGGCCCCGAGCTCGAGCGCATGCTCGGCCAGGATCCGATCGGTCACCGGCTGCGGAATCCCCAGCGTGTAGGCGTGCGCCGAGTCCAGCCGCGGCGGCGACGCCTTCGCGATCCCCGCGAAGAAGCCCGTCACCGGATGCCGCTGCCCGGCCGCGAGGAACCGCTCCAGCAGCCCCCGCTGGTCCATCACCTCGATCGACCGCGCGTGCAGCCCCAACGACCGCACCACCTCGGTCGGCTCGGTGGCCTTCTCCAGCACGACCACGTCCACCCCGTGCAGCCGCAGCTCCGCCGCCAGCATCAACCCCGTCGGCCCGCTCCCCACCACCAGTACGTCAGTCACACAATCCCCATTTCCCCGAGCTGTCGTTCAGCAACTCGCAGGATTCTGCAGCACCACCTGGGCCTTGCGGCAAGTCCCCACCTGCGCTATAACCTAATTACGGCAGGGAGATTCTTTCTTCCTGCCGTTGTCGCGCCCGGGGTCAGCCGAAGAGCTGGTCGAGCGTGATCGTCCGGTACGTACGGACGTGCTGCTGCGCTTCGGCCGCGGCCAGGTCGGGATAGCCGGACTCGATCGCGGCGGCCAGCCGCAGGTGGTCGACCTCGATCCGCTGGAAGTCCGTGATCTGCCGCAGCACCCAGTGCAGCCGGCTCATCAGCGGGATCAGCATCTGCTGCAGGATCTCGTTGTCGGAGAACGCGATGATCTCGTCGTGGAAACCCCAGTTCGCCTCGCGAACGGCGTCCAGGTCGTCGGCCTGCAGGGCGGCCCGGGAGTCGGCGACCAACTGCTCGAGGTTGCAGGTCGCGCCGCCCGCGATCCGCTCGGCGGCCAGTCGCGACGCCATCCCCTCCAGCGCCTCGCGGATGTCGAAGATCTCGACCACCTCGCGGCGGGTCAGCTCCTTGACGATGATCCCGCGGGTCGGCAGCTTCTCGACCAGGCCCTCCTGGTCCAGGATCCGCAGCGCTTCGCGGACCGGGGACCGCGACACGTCGAGCTGGGCCGCGAAGTCCCGCTCGACCAGGCGCGCGCCGGGCTGGAGGTGCCCGTTCAGGATCAGCCGCCGGATCTTGTCCGCGACGATCTCCCCGAGCGGCACCTCGTGCCGATACACGCTGCTGGACCTCGCCATCGCTCCATCTAACCGTACGCCGGTCGTCAGCGCGTCGATCAGCGGCCGCGCCCTCATCGGGTCCGCGCGTCGCGCTCGATACCGTCCACCAGGGTCCGGGGAGCGATCGCCCGGCACAGGTGATACCCACCGATCGCCACCAGCGCGCCCAGCGAGATCCCGCTCAGCGCGAACGAGTCCCCGAGCCGCAGCGTGGTGTCGCCGATCCCGATGATCACCGCGGCGGAGATCGGCACCAGGTTGATCAGGTTGCCGAGATCGACGTTGTTCTCCTTCCAGAGTTGGGCGCCGAGCAGGCCGATCATTCCGTAGAGGATCACCGTGCTCCCGGCCATCACCCCGCCCGGCAGCGCCGCGAACAGCGCCCCGAACTTCGGGCAGAACCCGAACAGCACCGCGATCAGCGCGGCCACGTAGTACGTCGCGGTCGAGAACACCCGGTTCGCCGCCATGATGCTGATGTTCTCGCCGTACGTCGTGACCGGCGATCCGCCGACCGAGCTCGCGACCGCCGTACCGAGTCCGACGGCGACCACCGAGCGGCCGATCAGCGGATCGAGGTCGTCACCGGTCGTCTCCGCGATCGCCTTGACGTGCCCGACCGTCTCCGCGGTGACCGCCAGGGCGGCCGGCACGATGATCAGGATCGCGGCCAGCGAGAAGCTCGGCAGGTGCCAGCCGACGACTTCCCGGCCGTCCGGGCTGAGCAGCGTTGCCGTCGGCAACCCGATCCAGTCCACCGACCGCACCTGGTCCCAGTTCACCCGCAGGTGCGTGGTGACCTGTCCGAGCGCGGGGTCGAGCGACGTGATCGGACCGGACACGATGTCCAGCACCCACGACAGCACGTACCCGAAGACCAGTCCGAGCAGGATCGAGATCCGGCCCAGGAACCCACGCAGCCCGACCGCGCAGACGAGCGTGAACACCATGACCAGCAGCGCGACCCACTGGTCCTGCGGCCAGTGCGTGTGCGCGACCACCGGCGCGAGGTTGAACCCGATCATCATCAGGATCGCCCCGGTCACCGCCGGCGGCAGCAACCGGTTGATCACGCCGGTCCCGGCCCGATGGATCAGTACGCCGAGCAGCATCAGCACGACCCCTGCGACCAGGATCGCGCCGGTCACCTCGGCCGACCCCGATCCCGGCTGCGCCCGTACGACGACCACCGCACCGACGAACGCGCCACTCGTCCCGAGGTACGACGGCACCCGCCCGCGAACGACCAGCAGGAACAGGATCGTGGTGATCCCGCTCATCATCACCGCCAGCCGCGCGTCCAGTCCCATCAGCAGCGGTACGACGAACGTCGGACCGAACATCGACGCGACGTGCTGCACACCGAGGCCCGCCGTCCGCGGCCAGGACAACCGCTCGTCAGGCGCCACCGACTCGTCGGGCGCGAGGTGCTTGCCGTCGCCGTGGACCTTCCACCCGAGCGACATCAGTACGCCAGGCGACGCAGCGCGCTGGCCAGGATCGCGACGCCCTCACCGAGCGCGCGCGGATCGGTGTCCTCCAGCGGCGAGTGGCTGATCCCGCCCTTCGACGAGGTAAAGATCATCCCGACCTTCGCGATCTGCGAGAACAGCTGGGTGTCGTGCCCGGCACCGCTCGACAGCGGCCGGTACGGCAGCCCGCTCTCGTCCAGCGTCCGCGTGATCGCCGCGATCACCTCGTCGTTCATCAGCACCGGCTCGTGGTCGTGCTGCAGGACCAGGTCGATCCCGAGCCCTCGCCGCTCGGCCACCTCGGCGAGACCGGTCTCGATCGCCTGCTGCGTCGCGACCTGCTGCTCGCGATCGGGTGTCCGCAGCTCGACCGTGAACTGCACCTTGCCCGGTACGACGTTGATCTGGTCGGGCGTCACCGCCAGCCGACCCACGGTCGCGACCGCCGGTGGTCCCGCGTTCAGGGCCGATCGCTCGACCACGGACACCATCTCGGCCACTCCGGCCAGCGCGTCCCGGCGCAGGTTCATCGGCGTCGTCCCGGCGTGGTTGGCCTCGCCGGTCACCGTGACGTCCCAGCGGGTGATGCCGGTGATCGCCGTGACGACCGCGAGGTCGAGTCCTTCGCTCTCCAGGATCCCGCCCTGCTCGACGTGCAGCTCGACGAAGTACGCGATGTCCGTACGCCGGGCCGCCGCGATGTTGCCCGGGTCGAGCCCGAACCCCCGCATCGCCGTCGCGAGTGAGACCCCGGCCTTGTCGATGCTCTGCTCGGCCTCTTCTCGATCGGTCAGCCCGACGATCGACCGGGAACCCCAGTAATGGTTGGTGAACCGGCTCCCCTCCTCCTCGCACAGGACGACGACCTCCAGCGTGCGCGCGGGCCGGCCGGACGACTTGCCGAGGGCACCGACCGCGAGGATGCTGCCGACCACGCCGTACGCGCCGTCGAGCCGGCCGCCGTTGCGGACCGTGTCCATGTGCGAGCCGGTGGCAACGACCGGTTCGTCGGTTGTCCCCGGCAACCGCCCGATGATGTTGCCGACCGCATCGACCCGGACCTCCAGGTCCCGCTCGACCATCCAGCCCTTGATCAGTTCCTGGGCCTCGGTCCAGGCCGGGTCGTAGAGCGACCGGTAGGTGCCGCCGTCGTCCTGCGCACCGAGTGCGTAGAGCTGGTCGAGCATCTTGGCGGCGGCGTGCTCGAAGTTCTCGATGGTGTCGCTCATCGCGATCTCCCTGTCTCTAGTGTCGATGCGCGGCGTCGAGGGCTGCGGCCCCGGCCGACTTGCGATGGACGAGCTGCCCGCGGCCGGGCTCGGCGAGGCACTTGCCGTCCCGCGCGATGACCTCGCCGCGCGACAGCGTCAGGACCGGCCACCCGGTCAGCTCCATGCCCTCGTACGGCGACCAGTCGACCGGCGTCTCCAGCTCGGTCGAACGCACCACCCGCCGCAACGACGGGTCGAAGAGCACGAGATCCGCGTCGGCGCCGGGCCGGAGCGTTCCCTTGGCCGGCGCGAGCCCGAACAGCCGGGCCGGGTTCGTGCTGAGCAGGCTGACCATCTCGCTCAGGCTGAGCCGGCCCGCCAGTACGCCGTACGTGTGAATGAGTTGGAGCCGCAGGCCTGCCCCCGGCAGCCCGTTCGCGCCGCGGCGGAAGTCGTCGCGACCGAGGTCCTTGACCTCCGCGCCGTACCCGCAGTGGTCGGAGCTGACGACCTGGATCACGCCTTCGGCCAAGGCCCGCCACAACGCGTCCGAGTCCTCGGTCGTCCGCAGCGGCGGGCTGCACAGGTAGCGGTGGCCGTTGGGTCCGGCGAGGGCCGACTCGGTGAGGGTCAGGTAGTGCGGGCAGGTCTCGGCGTACGCCTCGACCCCGCGGTCCTGCGCGCGCCGGATCTCCTCGGCACCCTGGCGGGTCGACACGTGGAAGACGTACAGGCTCGCGCCGGTCTGCTCGGCGAGGAACAGCGCCCGGTTGATCGCCTCGGCCTCGGCGATGTTCGGCTTGGTCCGGGCGAAGTCGGCCGCGCTCGTACTCGCGTCGGCGACCAGGCTCGCGGTGTTGAACTCCATCATCGCGGCGTTCTCGGCGTGCACGATCGTCATACCGTCGAAGCGCGCCGACGCCTCCAGAGCCGCCAGCAGCAAGGCGTCGTCGCCCATCCGGCCCTGTGCCTTGTAGAGCATGTAGAGCTTGAACGTCGGGAAGCCGGTCGCGATCAGGCCGGGCAGGTCCTTCACCGTTTCGGGCGTCGAACTGGTCAGGACCGTGTGCAGGGAGAAGTCGACGACTGCTCCCGGCTCGGTCTCCGCACGACGGCCGTTGATCGCCTCTACCACGTCGTTCTCGCGCTGGACGGCGAAGTCGATCACGGTGGTCGTCCCACCCGTCGCGGCGAACGCCGTACCGGTCGCGAAGTCGTCCAGTGCCTCGACCCAGCCGTGCTCGAGCTTCACGCGGTGCCCGAAGTGCACGTGCGGGTCGACCAGCCCCGGCAGGACGAGCAGCCCCTCGGCGTCGATCGTCTCTGTCGCACCCGACAGCGTCCCCGGGGCGCCGACCTCGACGATCTTGCCGCCGGTGATGCCAATGTCGCCGAAGAAGACCTCCTCGGCGGTGACGAGCTGCCCGTTGGTGACAAGGAGGTCAAACATGGTCCACTCCTGACAGTTGGTTGCTGACGACATCCGGTACGGCGGCCGCGCGTCGGTTGGTCGCCGCATCGGGCGCGTCGGCTGCGCGTCGGTTGCTCGCGGCATCGGGCGCGTCGGCTGCGCGTCGGCTGCTCGCGGCTTCTGCGGCAGCGGCGATCACGGGCAGGTCCGCGTCGGTGATCTCCCGGTGCACCACCAGCCGGACGGCGCGCGAGCCGATCGGCTTCACCAGCACCCCGCGGGCGCGCATCGCCGCGACGAACTCCTCGGCGGGATGGTCGAGGCCTGCTTGGACGATGTTGGTGTGGATCTGTCCGAGGTCGACATCAAGTCCTGCGCCGGCGAGCAACTGCCCGAGCCGGCGGGCCCGCTCATGGTCGTCGGCCAGGCGCGGGATCATCTCTTCGAGCGCGACCAGCCCGGCAGCTGCGATCACGCCCGCCTGGCGCCACCCGCCGCCGAGCTGCTGCCGAAGCCATCTCGCCTCGGCGATGAAGTCTCGATCTCCGACCAGCACCGAGCCGATCGGGCTCGACAGCCCCTTGGACAGACAGAACTGCACAGCGTCGACCGACCGCGTCAGCTCGTCCACCGGCCGCCCGAGCGCGACGGCCGCGTTGAAGATCCGCGCACCGTCGAGGAACGTGGGCACCTGCAGCTTCCGCCCGAGCAACGCCATCGCGTCGGTGTCCGAGGCCGAGATCACCAGCCCCCGATTGAGGTCGTAGGTGTTCTCCAGACAGAGCAGCCCCAGCTTCGGCATCTGGATCGGCGCCACCCGCGCGAGCGAGTCCTCCAGCTCCGCCTCGTCGAACACCCCGTTGCCAACAGCAACCGGCAGCAGCGGCACACCCATCAACACGGCAACCGCCGCACGTTCCATCCGTTGCAGGTGTGAGTGTTCCAGCACGATCGCCGCCCGGGCGCGCCCGCTCAGACAAAGGATCGCCAACTGGTTGGCCATCGTCCCCGACGGAACGAACAGACCGGCGTCCTTGCCGAGCAGCCCAGCACTCAGCTCTTCAAGCGCTCGAACAGTCGGGTCCTCACCGAAGACGTCGTCACCGACCTCGGCCGCAGCCATCGCGGCCCGCATCCGAGCCGTCGGCCTGGTCACCGTGTCGCTGCGCAGATCGAGCGTGGCCGTAGTGTCGCCGCGCGGACTGCTCATGGCCAGGTCGTGCCTCTCGCTCATGCGTGCGTCACCTCCTCCAACGGACGCAGCGGCTCAGGTCCGACCGACCGTCCACGCTTCAGCACCAAGCGCCTGGCGGTGTCTCCATCCAGCAGGTCCGACAGCGACCGTGCTTCGAGGACGACGAGCGAAGCCTCGTCACCAGGCGTCAGCCCGTAGTCGGCCAGCCCGATCACGTCCGCCGCCCCGACCGTGTGCAGCGCGAGCATCTTCAGGAAGTCCTGCTCGGTCACCAGATGACAAGCCAACGAAGCCAGTACGGCGTTCTGGATCAGATCCGTGTTCCCGAACGGATCGAACGGGTCGCGAATGTTGTCGGTCCCCACAGCAACCCGTACGCCGGCCGCCAGCAGGTCCGTCAGCCGCGTGACCCCGCGGCGAGCGCCGACCCGGTCGTCCCGGCCGTTGCCGTACAGGTTGCTCGCCGGCGCCGCGACCACCGCGACACCCGCTTCGCTGAGCAGCTCACACACGTTGTGCCGCAGCTTCGGCGGCACCATGTCCAGTCCGCACAGGTGACTCGCGACGACCCGGCCCTGGTAGTTCGCCTCGATCGTCTTGCGGGCGATGTAGACCGCGCCGAGGCTGTCCGGGTACTCGCGGCCGTCGGCGTGCCGGGACACCTCCGCGGTGTGGTCGCGGTCGATCCCGAAGTCGGTGTGGAAGTCGATGTCGACGTCGAACTCCTTGGCCAGCCGGAACACGATGTCGACTTGTTTCCTCAGCATCGCCGTACCGGCCGAGATGCTCGGGTGCCCGCCGATCACGTCGGCGCCGAGCTCGAGCGCCGACCGCAGCAGGTCCTCGGTGCCGGGGAACTCCTCGATCCCTTCCTGCGGGAAGGCGACGAGCTGCAGGTCGATCGCGTCGCGGAACTCGTGCTTGAGCGTCATCAGCGCGCGCAGGCTGGTCAGCCCGACCGTCGGGTCGATGTCGACGTGGGTGCGGACCGCCGTGACCCCGTGCGCGACGCACCGGCGCAGGGCCTTGGTCGCACGCTCCAGTACGTCGTCCGCGGTGAACGCGGCCTTGGCCGACCGCATGTTCCGGCGGACCTCGTCGATGGTCCCGCTCGCGTTCTCGAACCGGGACGCCATCATCGCCTTGTCCAGGTGCGCGTGCGCGTTGACGAACCCAGGAAAGACGAGCCGCCCGTCCAACCGAATGGTGCGCGCCGGTGTCAACCGGTGCTGCTGATCGGACGCAGACTGAACCGCGGCGATGCGGCCGTCCTGGATGCGGAGGTTCTGCACAGGACCACCCGTCCAGAGGCGGGCTTCCTCGAGCAGCAGGTCGTTCACGATGTCTTCGCCTTTCTTGCTTCCGCCCTGTGCTGCCGCGCCGGAAGCCCGCGGCAGCACAGGGGGAATCGACGGTCCGGGCAGGGGCTACGGGATCCGGACCACGTTGGCGAAGTACTCCTCGTAGCAGATCGGCTGCTTCGTGGTCCACTCGTCGATGTTGTCCTTGGTGACGATCACGTCGGCGACCGGAACCTCGACCGCCTCCAGCTGCTTGACCTGCCCGTTCTCCAGGTAGTTGCGCAGCACCTGGGCGCCGGTCAGGCCGTGCCAGGCCGGCGAGTAGTAGCGGGTCGCGGTGATCCCGCCGTTCTTCACCCACGGCACCATTTCCTCGGTGCAGTCACTGGTGATCGTGACGATGTCGTCGCGACCGGTCGCCTTCAGGTACTGCGCGATGCCGATCGCCATCTCGGCGGCGTAGTCGATGATCACCTTGGCGTTCGGGTGCTCGCGGAGCAGGCCGTCGACAGCGGCGCGGGACTTGAACCGGTCGTAGCGGCCCTCGGCCTGACCGACGATCTTCCACTGGTCTCCCCCGAACTTCGCGAAGGCTTCCTCCAGGGTCTTGGTGTAGGTCTCGCTGAAGCCCTGGCCGAGCACGCTCGGGACCAGCAGGACCTCGCACGGGTCGGTGTTCTTGGTGACCCACTCGGCGATGTCCGCGACGCGGGCGTCCTGGCGGACCGAGCCGACGATGTAGTCGTCCATCGGGCCGGGGCCGAACCGCAGCAGGCTGACCACGGGGATGCCGGCCTCGGCGGCGAGCCGGGCGCCCTTGGCGCCGGACTCCAGCTGGTGCGGCATGATCACGATGCCGTCGACGCCGAGCTCGATCAGCTCCTCGAAGTTGGCCAGCTCGCGGTTCTGGTCGAAACCGGACTGCCGGCCGACGTAGCCGTAGCCGGTGCCCTCCAGTGCCTTCTGCACGCCGCTCGACAGGTACCGGGTGTAGATGTTGAACCCGTTGGTCATGCTCGCGATGATCTTGCCGTCGCCAACACTCATGGTGCTCTCCTCGATCCGGGGTTGGTGGAACGAGAAAACCATCCGCGGGAAGGAAGAGCGAGAAGGTCGTGCATTCCCTGCACCACAAGACTTTTTTTAGTTGTAGAGGGCAACAGAAAAGAAGGCACACCTCTGCCGAGGTGTGCCTTCCGGTGGGTCTTTCAGTGCGCGTTGCTGGGTGCGATCGGCACTTCCACGCCGTTGCAGTCGATCAGCTTGCCGTTCTCGTAGCGGTCGCCCTCGAGCAGGCAGTCCAGGTCCTGCTCGGTGACCACCCGCCCGGTGCCGGCGACCATCAACGACTGGTCGTGGGAGTTGCCGACCTTCAGGTGGTTGAACAAGAGGTTCAGCGAGATCGCCATCACCGCCGACGAACTGATGCCGGAGTGGAAGATCGTGCCGAACCAGTCCGGCGCGTTGTCGTAGAACGTCGGCGCCGCGATCGGGATCATCCCGAAGCCGATCGACGTCGCCACGATGATCAGGTTCATGTTGTCGCGGTACTCGACCTTGGCCAGCGTCCGGATCCCACTCGCCGCGACCGTGCCGAACAACACGATGCCCGCACCACCCAGGACCGCCGTGGGAACAGCCGCGACGACCCGCCCCAGGACCGGCAGCAACCCGAGCAGCACCAGGATCAACCCACCGGCCGCCACCACGAACCGGCTCTTGACCTTCGTGACGGCGACCAGCCCGACGTTCTGCGCGAACGCACTCTGCGGGAACGACCCGAAGATCGGCGCGATCAGGCTCGACGCCATGTCCGCGCGCAGCCCGGCCGCGATCCGCTTCGAGTCGGTCTTGGTGCCGATGATCTCGCCGACCGCGAGGATGTCGGCCATCGTCTCGGTCAGGATCACCAGCATCACGATCAGCATCGCGATGATCGCCGCCACCTCGAAGGTCGGCGCCCCCAGGTGGAACGGTGTCGGGAACGCGACGATCGCACCGGTGCCGACCCCGGAGAAGTCGGTCTTGCCGACGGCCACGGCGATGAACGTCCCGAGCACCACAGCGAGCAGGATCGACAGCCGCGAGATCGCGGCGATTCCTACCTTGCTCAGCACCAGCACGAGGATCAGCGTCACCGCCGCCAGCAGGAGGTTGCTGACGCTGCCGTAGTCGTCGGCCCGGCGGTTGCCACCCATCGCCCAGTTCGCGGCGACCGGCATCAGCGTCAGTCCGATGGTCGTGATCACCGTGCCGGTGACGACCGGCGGGAAGAACCGGACCACCTTCGAGAACACCGGCGCGATCAGCAGCCCGACCACCGCCGACACGATCACCGCGCCGAAGACCGCTGACAGCCCGCCGCCACCGGTGACGATGGCAACCATCGTGGCGACGCTGGAGAACGACACCCCCTGCACCAGCGGCAACCGGCAGCCCAGGTACGGCAGTCCGAGCGTCTGCAGGAGCGTCGCCAGACCACCGACGAACAGCGCCGCGGCGATCAGGACGCCGATGTCGGCCGGGGACAGGCCGGCCGCTTGGCCGACGACCAGGGGGACGGCGATGATGCCGCCGTACATGCTGAGGACGTGCTGGAAGCCGTACGCGAAGGTGCTCACCAGCGGGAGCCGCTCGTCTTCGGGCCGGGCCGGGTCGAACTGGGACATCAGGGGACCTCCAGGCTTGGGATCCCAAAACAGTAAGTATGGCGTGCGTCACCGTCAAGGGCTCGAGCTCCTGCGTGGATATCCCTTATTTTGCGGCTACTTTCAGCGACCGGTGATCGACAGCCAGGTCGTTGACAGGCCGGTCCGCGAGATCTAGCGTGATTTGGGATCCCAAATCACAGGAGTTGTCATGGAGACCAAGCAGAGCGGCGCAGCCCGCGTGATGGCCGTACTGGAGGCTCTCGGTGCGGCCGAGCCCCGCCGGTTCCCCGACGGGATGACCGTCTCCGACGTCGCCAGGATCCTGTGCCGGGAACGATCCGTCGTCTCCCGGCAGCTCAGCAGCCTGCGCGACAGCGGCTTGGTCACCCGCGACGAGGAAGGCCGCTACAAGCTGAGCTGGCGCCTGTTCGCGCTCGCGCTGCGCGCCGGCGACCGCCAGCTGACGCAGACCGCCGTACCGCTGATGTTCCGGCTCACCGCGATGGTGCGCGAACGCAGCTACCTCACCGTGCTCAGCGACGGCGAGGTGCTGACCGTGCACTCCGAGAGCGCCCACCGGTCGATCGAGGCCACCGGCTGGGCCGGCCGCACTGTCCCGGTGGGCCGCTGTTCGAGCGGGATGGCCCTGCTGCTGGACCACGACGACGACCACATCCTCGAGATCGTCCGCCGTGGTCCGCACGGCATCGTCGGCCGCGCGGCCGACGACTACCTCCAGCAGGTCCGGTCCGCCCGCACGCTCGGCTACACCGTTGCCAACCGCATCTTCGACCCCGAACTGGTCGGCATCGGTGCCGCCGTCCGGGACTGCTCCGGCCACATCACCGCAGCCGTCAACCTGTCCGGCCCGGCGGCACGCGTCGAGCCGCACATCAAGGTGTTCTCAGGCCAGCTCCTCGCGATGGTCCGCGTCCTCCAGCAGTCCGTTCGTCCCGCGGCCTAGCTTCCGGCAGGCCTCGGCCCACAGTCGCCCGGCCCGGTACGACGACCGTACGAGCGGCCCGCTCAGTACGCCGAGGAAGCCGATCTCCTCGGCCTCCTCGCGCAGCTCGACGAACTCCTGCGGCTTCACCCACCGATCCACCGGCAGGTGCCGCTCCGACGGCCGCAGGTACTGCGTGATCGTGATCAGGTCGCACCCCGCGCCGTGCAGGTCCCGCAGCGCTTCGGCGACCTCCGAACGCGTCTCCCCCATCCCGAGGATCAGGTTGGACTTGGTCACCATCCCGAGCGCCTTCGCCTGGGTGATGACGTCCAGCGACCGCTCGTACCGGAACGCCGGCCGGATCCGCTTGAAGATCCGCGGCACCGTCTCGACGTTGTGCGCGAACACCTCCGGCGCCGCGTCGCAGATCGCCTTGATGTGCTCCGGCTTGCCCGAGAAGTCCGGCACCAGCAGCTCGACGCCGGTGCCCGGGTTGAGCTCGTGGATCTTGCGCACGGTCTCGGCGTACAGCCAGACGCCTTCGTCCTCGAGATCGTCCCGGGCCACGCCTGTCACGGTCGCGTAGCGCAAGCCCATCGTCGCGACCGAGCGGGCGACCTTGGTCGGTTCGAACAGGTCGACCGGCGAGGGCCGTCCGGTGTCGATCTGGCAGAAGTCGCACCGCCGGGTGCACTCCGACCCACCGATCAGGAACGTCGCCTCTCGGTCCTCCCAGCACTCGAAGATGTTCGGGCAGCCGGCCTGCTCGCAGACCGTGTTGAGCCCTTCCTTGCGGACCAGTTGCTTGAGCCCGACGTACTCCGGACCCATCTTCACCTTCGTGCGGATCCACTCCGGCTTGCGCGCGACCGGTACAGCCGCGTTGCGTTGCTCGATCCGCAGCAGCTTGCGGCCTTCCGGCGGTACGGCCACGGCCCTACTCCCCGGCGTACAGCGGATGAGCGGCAGCCAGTACGGCGACCCGCCGGCGCAGATCCGACAGGTCAGCCTCGGCGTCGGCCGTCAGCGCCTCGGCGATGATGTCGGCCACCTCGACGAACGCCTCCTCGCCGAACCCACGCGTCGCCAGCGCCGGCGTACCGATCCTCAGGCCGGACGTCACCATCGGCGGCCGCGGATCGAACGGTACGGCGTTGCGGTTGACGGTGATGTCGATCGAGGCCAGCCGGTCCTCGGCCTGCTGCCCGTCGAGCACGCAGTCGCGCAGGTCGACCAGCACGAGGTGGACGTCGGTGCCGCCGGAGACCACGGAGATGCCGTGCTTGGCGACCTCCGGCCGGTTCAGCCGCTCGGCCAGGATCCGTGCGCCCGCCAGCACCCGCTCCTGGCGCTCGCGGAACTCCTCGGACGCGGCGATCTTGAACGACACCGCCTTGCCCGCGATCACGTGCTCGAGCGGCCCGCCCTGCTGGCCAGGGAAGACCGCCGAGTTGATCTTCTTGGCCAGGTCCGCGTCATTGGTGAGGATGATCCCGCCGCGCGGACCAGCCAGCGTCTTGTGCGTCGTCGACGTGGTGACGTGCGCGTGCGGCACCGGCGACGGGTGCAGCCCGGCCGCGACCAGACCGGCGAAGTGCGCCATGTCGACCATCAGGTAGGCGTCGACGGCATCGGCGATGCGCCGGAACTCGGCGAAGTCCAGGTGCCGCGCGTACGCCGACCAGCCGGCCACGATCAGCTTCGGCCGGTGCTCGTGCGCGAGCCGCTCGACCTCGGCCATGTCGATCCGGTGGTCGTCCGGGCGCACCTGGTACGGGATCACGTCGTACAGGCGGCCGGAGAAGTTGATCTTCATGCCGTGCGTGAGGTGCCCGCCGTGGGCGAGGTTGAGGCCCATGATCGTGTCGCCCGGGCGGATCAGTGCGTGCATGACGGACGCGTTCGCCTGCGCGCCCGAGTGCGGCTGAACGTTCGCGTACGCCGCGCCGAACAGCGCCTTGACCCGGTCGATCGCCAGCTGCTCGATCACGTCGACGTGCTCGCAGCCGCCGTAGTACCGGCGGCCCGGGTAGCCCTCGGCGTACTTGTTGGTGAGCACCGAGCCCTGCGCCTGCATGACGGCCGCCGCGGTGTGGTTCTCCGAGGCGATCATCTCCAGGCCGTCGCGCTGCCGGGTCAGCTCGTCGGCGATCTTCGCCGCGATCTCCGGGTCGAGGTCGGCCAGCCGCGCATCGAGGCTCGGGGCAACGACCTGCTGGAAGGTGCTCACAGTTCACCGCCGTGCTTGGCCGCGTAGTCCTCGGCCGACAGCAGCGGACCGTCCTCGGTGGCGTTCACCTTGAACAGCCACACGCCGTACGGGTCCTCGTTGATCGCCGCGGGGTCCTCGGTGACGGCCGGGTTGACCTCGGTGATCTCGCCGGAGACCGGGGAGTACAGCTCGGAGACGGACTTGGTGGACTCCACCTCGCCGCAGCTCTCGCCCGCGGTCACGGTGCTGCCGACCTCGGGCAGCTCGACGTACACGATGTCACCGAGGGCGTCGGTGGCGATCGCGGAGATCCCGACCGCGACGGTCCCGGCCTCCTCGCGGGCGACCCACTCGTGCTCGTCGGAGTACTGCAGTCCAGCCTTGACTGTTGGCATGGTCGGTCCTCACTTCTGGCGCTGGTAGAAGGGCAGAGCGGTCACTTCGAACGGCTCGGGCGTCCCGCGCAGGTCGACGTGCAGTGCGGTTCCCGGCTCGGCGTGCTCGACGTCGACGTACGCCAGAGCAACCGGTACGCCGAGCGTCGGGCTGGGCTGGCCGGAGGTGATCTCGCCGACGACGACGCCGTCCTTGAGGACCGGGTAGTGGCTGCGCGGCGCCCGGCGGCCGGCGCCGGTCAGACCGACGAGCTTGCGGGCCGAGCCCGCTTCCTTGCGGTGGGCAAGGGATTCCTTGCCCACGAAGTCTTCCTTGCTCAGCGCAACGACTCCGCCGAGGCCGGCCGCGAACGGGTCTCCGTCGCGGGAGAGTTCGTTGCCGTAGAGCGGCATCCCGGCCTCCAGCCGGAGCGAGTCCCGGGCGGCAAGACCGGACGGGGTCAGTTCGCCGTCCTCGGCGGCGGCCTCGATCGCGCGCCAGACGTCGGTGGCATCGTCGTTCGCGACGAAGATCTCGAAGCCGTCCTCACCGGTGTAGCCGGTCCGCGCGACCAGCAGGTTCAGGTCGGTCACGGTGATCTCGACCGCCGCGTAGTACTTGAGCGTGGTCAGAAGCTCCTGCTGCTCGGCCGGGATCAGCCGGAGCAGGATCGCCTCGGCCTTCGGGCCCTGGACGGCGATCAGCGAGGTGCGCGCCGAGGCGTCGTCGACGGTGACGTCGAAGTTCTTCGCCCGCTCGCTCAACGCGGCGACGACTGTTTCGGCGTTGCCCGCGTTGGGGACGACGAGGAACGACTCGGGGCGCCGGTAGGTGATCAGGTCGTCGATCACGCCACCGTCCTCGGCGCAGATCAGCGAGTACTTCGCCTTGCCGACCGCCATCGCCGAGATCTTGCCGACCAGGGCGTGGTCGAGGAACGCGGCGGCGTCCGGGCCGGTCACCCAGACCTCACCCATGTGGGACAGGTCGAAGAGGCCGGCAGAGCGTCGTACGGCGTGGTGCTCGGCCAGCTCGGAGCGGTACTTGAGCGGCATCTGCCAGCCGCCGAAGTCGGTGAAGCTCGCGCCGAGCCGCTCGTGCTCGGTCCGGAGTGCGGTGTACTTGGTGGCCATGTGTTTCCGGGTCTCCTCAGTTCGCGAAGTCTTCGACGGGCGGGCAGGAACAGATCAGGTTGCGGTCCCCCGCGGCGCCGTCGATGCGGCCGACGGGCGGGAAGTAGCGGTCCTGGGTGAGCGACGGCAGCGGGAACGCCGCCTGCTCGCGGGTGTAGGGCCGGTCCCAGTGCGAGGTGATCACCGCGGCGGCGGTGTGCGGGGCGTTGCGCAGCGGGCTGTCGGCGACGCTGAAGTCACCCGCCGCGACCTGGTCGATCTCGGCGCGGATCGCGATCATCGCGTCGACGAAGCGGTCGAGCTCGGCGAGGTCCTCGGACTCGGTCGGTTCGACCATCAGCGTGCCGGCCACCGGGAAGGACAGCGTCGGCGCGTGGAAGCCGTAGTCGATCAGGCGCTTGGCCACGTCCTCGGCGGTGACGCCGGTCTTCGCGGTCAGCGCGCGCAGGTCGAGGATGCACTCGTGCGCGACGAGCCCGCCGGGTCCGGTGTAGAGGACCGGGTAGAACTCGTTGAGCCGGCTGGCGACGTAGTTCGCCGCGAGCAGCGCCGAGCGCGTCGCTTCCAGGAGTCCCTCGGCGCCCATGAGTTTCACGTACGCCCAGGAGATCGGCAGTACGCCGGCCGATCCGTACGGCGCGGCCGAGACGTTGGGCAGGAACGGCGCAAGGTGCTGCTTGACCGCGACCGGCCCGACGCCGGGCCCGCCACCACCGTGCGGGATGCAGAACGTCTTGTGCAGGTTCAGGTGTGAGACGTCGCCGCCGAACTGGCCGGGCTGGGCCAGACCGACCAGCGCGTTGAGGTTCGCGCCGTCGACGTACACCTGACCGCCGGCCGCGTGGACCGCGTCGCACACCTCGCGCACGTCCGCGTCGTACACGCCGTGGGTGGAGGGGTAGGTGATCATGATCGCGGCGATCGAGCCCTGGTGCTGGGCGATCTTCGCGTCGAGATCGGCGCGGTCGATGCTGCCGTCGGCGGCCGTCGCCACGACCGCGACCGACATGCCGGCCAGTACGGCGGACGCCGCGTTGGTGCCGTGCGCGGACGCCGGGATCAGGCAGACCGTGCGCTGGTCGTCGCCGCGGGACAGGTGGTAGCCGCGGATCGCGAGCAGGCCGGCCAGCTCGCCCTGCGATCCGGCGTTCGGCTGGACCGAGACTTCGTCGTACCCGGTGATCTCGGCGAGGTTCGCCTCGAGCTCGGCGATCAGCTCACGCCAGCCCGCCGTCTGGGAGTCCGGTGCGAACGGGTGGATCGAGGCGAACTCCGGCCAGGAGATCGCCTCCATCTCGGCGGTCGCGTTGAGCTTCATCGTGCAGGAGCCGAGCGGGATCATCGTGCGGTCCAGCGCGAGATCGCGGTCGGAGAGCTTGCGGACGTAGCGCAGGAGCTGGGTCTCGGAGCGGTGCGTGTTGAACACGGGGTGCTGGAGGTATTCCGAGGTCCGCTGCGTCGTTAGCTCGAAACCTTCCAAGTCATCGTTGCCCGAGGCACCGAAGACTCCCAGCACGTCCCGCACGATCTGGGCCGTTGTCGTCTCGTCGACCGAGATCCCGATCAGGTCGTCGTCGATGTGTCGCAGGTTGATGCCCTCGGCCTCGGCTTTCGCGATGAACTGCTGGGCACGGCCTTGGGTGCTGACGGTGATCGTGTCGAAGAAACTCGTGTGCAGGACGTCGAACCCGGCTTTGGACAGCGCTGCGGCCAGGGTCTTGGCATGGCCGTGGACGGTCTCCGCGATCGCCTTCAGGCCGTCCGGCCCGTGGTAGACGGCGTACATCGAGGCCACGACGGCGAGCAGGGCCTGCGCGGTGCAGATGTTCGACGTCGCCTTCTCGCGGCGGATGTGCTGCTCGCGGGTCTGCAGCGCCAGCCGGTACGCCGTACGGCCTGCGTCGTCCTTCGAGACGCCGACGAGGCGACCGGGCAACGATCGTTCGAGGTTCTTGCGGACGGCGATGTACGCCGCGTGCGGGCCGCCGTAGAAGAGCGGGACGCCGAAGCGCTGCGTCGAGCCGACGGCGATGTCCGCGCCCTGCTCGCCGGGCGGGACGATCAGGGTCAGCGCGAGCAGGTCGGCGGCGACGGTGACCATCGCCTTGCGCTCGTGCGCGGCCGCGATCACGGCGGAGTGGTCCCGGACGCGGCCGGAGACACCGGGCTGCTGGAGGACGACACCGTTGAGGTCGCCCTCGGGCAGGCCCCGGGACAGGTCGGCGACCTCGACCTCGAGACCGAGCGCCTCGGCCCGGCTCCGGACCAGCTCGATTGTTTGCGGCAGGCAATCAGCGTCGAGGACCGTCTTGCCGTCGTTCTTGTTGGAGCGGCGCATCAGCAGGACGGCCTCGACGACCGCGGTCGCCTCGTCCAGCAGCGACGCGTTCGCGACCGGCAGCGCGACCAGGTCCTGGACCATGGTCTGGAAGTTGAGCAGCGCCTCGAGCCGGCCCTGCGAGATCTCCGGCTGGTACGGCGTGTAGGCGGTGTACCAGGCCGGTGCCTCGAGGATGTTGCGGCGGATCACCGGCGGGGTGATCGTGTCGTAGTAGCCCTGGCCGATCAGCTGGACGGCCGGCTTGTTCAGCGCGGCGATCCGCCGCAGCTCGGCCAGGACCTCGGCCTCGCTCAGCGCCTCGCCGAGCGCGAGCGGCTTGTCCTGCCGGATCGACGCCGGGACGGCCATCTCGACCAGGTTGTCGACGCTGTCGTACCCGACGTCCTTGAGCATCCGCTCGACGTCGGCCGCCCGGCGCACGCCGAGGTGCCGGTCGGTGAAGGGTGAACCCGCCATGAGGAACTCCAGAATCCGGGTGGCACGCGCCACGAGATCGGGGTTCCTCCCCGCTCTGTATCGGACCTGAGAGTTTCCGCGCGGCCGTCGTACGGGCCTCGCTTGCACCGTCGGTGAGCCGGACGTCCGGCTGCTTTCCAGAGTTGCCTGACCGCGGCGGTACGGGGGCCTGAGAGATTCCCGGGGAGGATTTGCTCCTACGGCACCTGCACGGCGGCAGAATTCTCCCGCCGCGGATCAACAGCGTGTTCAGTTGTCGGTCGCACCTTAAGCGGGGCGCGGCCGGGCGCGCAAGGCCGGTGGTGCTGACAGCGCACGGGCCTCAGGTCAGTGTCAGGCCGAATCCGGGGCGGTCCGGGACGGTCAGATTGCCGTCCTCCCAGCGGTACGCACTGGTGTCGACACCGTCCGTCGTACCGGGCACGCCCTCGACCGTCGGGACGTTGCCGAGGCCCGCGGCCAGCTGTGCGGCGTACAGGGTCTTGAGCGGTAGTCCCCAGGCGTGCGGCGACGCCTGGCAGGTGATCCGCGGCATCACCTCGCGCCAGCTGGTCAGGCCGAACGACACCACGTCCATCAGCAGTACGTCGATGTCGCCGTTGGCCGCGATCTCCAGGAGGGGCTCGAGGTCCGGGTCGGACTCTCCCTCGGCGATCAGGGTCTGCGTCCCCTGCAGGTGCTTCTTGAGCCTCGCCAGATCGGCCGCGTCGTCGAGGAACGGTTCCTCGACCCAGTACAGGTCACAGTCCGCGACCGCCTCCAGATAGGTGATGAACCCGTCGCAGTCGTACCCGTCGTTGGCGTCCACCAGGATCCCGTGCTCCGGGTACGCCGCGCGCACGGCCCGCGTCACCTCGATGTCGCGCGCGTCGCCCTCGGCGCGTTCCATCCAGCGGTTTCCGCGCCCGATCTTCAGCTTGAACGCGCGATAGCCCGCCGCGTCGTCGGCCGCGCAGTGCGCCAGTACGGCGTCCACTCCGCTGGGCTCATCATCGAGGTCCGCGAAGTAGATCGCCCCGTCGTAAATCGGGATCGTCCGGGCGCCCTGGCTGCCGAGCATTGCGTGCACCGGCAGATCCAGGATCTGTCCCGCCAGGTCGTGCAACGCGAAGTCGAGCCCGCGCAGGCCGGGCTCCCTGACTCCCGTTGCCGGATCGATCAACTCGCCCACCGACCGCCCGACCACATCCTCGGGGATCGGCCCGGCCGCAAGGCCCCAGCCGGTCTTGCCCGTGTCGGTGTGCAGGATCACGACGTCGTCGACGCCGCCGTTCCCATGGCTCCCGAGCCGGGCGTTCCGCCCGATGGTCCGCGGATAACGGGACTGGATCGTCGAGTGTTCCACCCGGTGGACGAAGTGGTGGTCCAACGTCATCTGGACTCCTCAGCGTGGGGTTCCTTGCCTAGTCTGCTGCGTTGACCGCCCGCGCAAACCTCGTGGCCCAATCCTTCGCCGCCACGGCGAGTTCCGGCGGACCGACCACGCGGAATTCGGTGCCGAGGGCACCGAGTGAGAACAGCGGGCCGTCGAGCGAGTCCGTCTCCATCAGGACTCGGGAGCTTGTCGGCGTGACGACCTGGACCTCGGCCCAGCGGCCGAAGTGCGCTGCGACTGCCTCGGCCGGCGCCTCGGCGACCACCTCTACGGCGTACCGGCCTTGCTGTGTTCCGCCCCGGACGTTGGCGCGGACGAACTCCGTGACGTCGTCGTACGGGAGAGGGCGCGGGCCGTACGACGTACCGGCGCCTTCGGCGGCGGTGATGCGGTCGATGCGGAAGGTCCGCCAGTCGTGGCGCTCGAGGTCGTAGGCGACCAGGTACCAGCGGCGGCCGAGCGGGACGAGGTGGTAGGGCTCGACCTCGCGCTGCGTTCGCTTGGCGTCGATCGCGCGGTAGCGGAGGCGGATCCGCTCGGAGTCGCGGCAGGCGAGGGCGAGGGTGGTGAGGATCTCGTGGTCGAGCGGGGGTGTGCCCCAGGGGGCTGTGGTCGGGTTGAGGGCCGGGTTCGTGGTTGTGGTCAGGGCCGGGGTCGCGGTTGCGTTCGGTTTCGGGTTCGCGGTTGCGGTCAGGTTCGGGTTCGGGTTCGGGTTCGTGGTCGGGGTTGCCGCGCGGACCGCGTTCAAGCGGGCGCGCAGCCGGCGGGGCATCACCTGGACGATCTTGGTCAGCGCGCGCAACGCCGCCTGGTCGTCGAGGTGCGACTGGACGGCGATCGCGAGCGCCATCGCCTCGTCGTCGTCCACCACCAGCGGCGGCAGGGACGCGCCGGGCGCCAGGGCGTAGCCGCCGTCGACGCCCGGGTTCGCGTCGACCGGGTAGCCCAGCTCCCGCAGCCGCTCGACGTCGCGCCGCAGCGTGCGGGGCGACACCTCGAGTCGCTCGGCCAGCAACGGGCCCGGCCAGTACCGACGCGCCTGCAGCAAGGACAGCAGCCGCAGCGTGCGGGAACTCGTGTTCGCCATGCGTCGAGTCTCGCTCGGATTGCGGTCAGGAAGTGGCCGCGATGCTTCCTAGCGTGGGTGGCACACCGAGCTTCGAGGAGAACAACGATGTCCGTCACCACCACCACACACCTCAACTTCCGTGGCCAGGCCCGCGCCGCGCTGGAGTTCTACCGAACCGTCTTCGGCGGCGAGATCGCGCTGGTCACCTACGGCGACGCGGGCCAGGCGCAGGACCCGGCCGCCGCCGACCAGATCATGTGGGGCCAGGTCCAGGGCGGCCAGGGGATTCACGTGATGGCGTACGACGTACCGGCGTGGATGCAGTACGAGCCCGGCGTGAACGCGGTCTTCGTGTCCCTGCGCGGTACCGACGCCGACGAGCTCACGGCGTACTGGAAGGAACTGGCCGACGGCGCGGACGTCGTCCAGGACCTCGGCCCGGCCGCCTGGTCGCCGCTCTACGGAATGCTGAAGGACCGTTTCGGGGTGGTCTGGGTCCTCGACCTGGCCGTCGCGCCGCAGGAGACCTGAGTCACACGGCGGCCATGTCACAACCGGGTGGGTGCCGTCTGTCAGAGGGGTAACAGACGAAAACCCCTGGAGGAGATCCTGATGGATGCCCGTATCGACCTTCACAGCAACGCGCTGGCCGGGAAGGTTCTCAAGTACGTGAACTCGGCCGGACGGGCGGTCGACGGCTCGACCCTGCCGCTGGCGACCCAGGAACTGGTCCGGCTGCGCTGCAGCCAGATCAACGGCTGCGGGTTCTGCACCGACATGCATTTCAAGGACGCCATCGCCGCCGGCGAAACCGCCCAACGCCTCAACCTCGTCGCAGCGTGGCGCGAAGCCACGGTCTTCACCGAGGCCGAGCGCGCCGCCCTGGAACTCGCCGAAGAAGGCACCCGAATCGCCGACGCCGCCGGCGGCGTCCCCGACGAGGTCTGGTCCAACGCCGCCAAGCACTACACCGAGGACGAGTTGGTCGCCCTCATCTCCGTGATCGCCATCATCAACACCTACAACCGAATCAACGTCATCGTGCAGCAGCCCGCCGGAGCGTACGAGCCCGGCATGTTCGGCTGATCTTCCGTACGACGCAACGGCCTGCAGGCAACTTCCGGGCGCCCGCAGGCCGTTGGCATGCCCACCCGCTGGCGCGCGCCGTCCGCGCGCCGCTGACCCTCCCCACCCACCGGTGCGCGCCGTCCGCGCGCCGCTCTTCCGTACGACGCAACGGCCTGCAGGCAACTTCCGGGCGCCCGCAGGCCGTTGGCATGCCCACCCGCTGGCGCGCGCCGTCCGCGCGCCGCTGACCTCTCCACCCACTGGTGCGCACCACCCGCGCACCGCTGACCTCCCCACCCGCTGGGTGCGCGCCATCCGCAGGCGTTTCCGGCGCCTGCGGACCGCCGCCGCGTGGGCGCCGGTGTGAGCGCGGCGCACGTGTGAGCGGGGTGGAGCACAGCGCGGGGATGAGCACAGCGCGGGGATGAGCACAGCGCGGGGATGAGCACAGCGCGGGGATGAGCACAGCGCGGGGATGAGCACAGCGCGGGGATGAGCACAGCGCGGGGGTGAGCACAGCGCGCCGTCGCCGGAGGCGACTGGCGCTTCGGGGCGGCCGGCCTCTCCCCCGACCTTGCCTCACCCTCAGAAGCCTGCCCGGCACCGCGGGGCGCGGTAGCGGGGCGGTGGAGTGCGACCCGCCGTCGCCGGAGGCGACTGGTGGCTCGGGGCGAACGGCTCTCTCCCGCCCCTTGTACTCACCACCAGAAGCTTGCTCGGGACCGTCAGGTGGTGGGGATGGTGAAGTTGATGAGAGGGCCGTCGCGTTCGGTGGGGGCGGTGGGCCAGCGGCGGCGGATGAGGCGGAGGGTTCGGTCGTTGGCTGCGCTGACGACGAGGAGGAGTTGGCGGGCGCCGGCGGCGTGGGCCTGGGCGCCGGCTAGGTCCAGCATTCGGGTGCCTAGGCCGCGGCCTTGGTACGGGTCGGCGACGATCGCGGCCAGTTCGGCGGTGGGGGTGTCGGTGGTGCCGTGCGCCCAGGCCCACATTGCGTGGGCGACCAGGTGATTGTTGTGCTCGGCAACCCAGGACTCGCCGGACGAGTTCAGGAGGGGCTCGATCACGGCGGCGCGGGGTGGGTGACCGACGGCGGTCTGGAAGCGGAAGTACAGGCTCAGCTCGGAGAGGTCGTCGAGCATCGCGGAGAGCCTGCAGTGGTCGTCGGCGACCGCCCGCCGGATGAGGAAGTCATCCGTACGGCGGGGCGCCGCAGCCACCAGAGAAGAGGGGGCGGTGGGCAGCGGCGCGGTAAGTGAACCAGCGGGCGGCGCTGGGGTGGGTGGGCTCAGCTGCGCAATGGGCAGTTGGTGCGGGTGCTGGGCGGGCACTGCTAGCTGAGTCTGGTTCACAGATTTAGGGTTGCTGGGTTGGCTGAGTCTGTCAAGTGGACTTATCGTGATGGTATGAGCGAGCAGGAGACGGTCCCGGAGGCGTTGCGGTGGTCTACGGCGAACTGCACGATCTCGCGGACGATGGAGATCCTCGGCGAGAAGTGGACGTTCCACGTACTGCGTGAGGTGTTCGTCGGGCTGCGCCGGTTCGAGGACATCCGGACGCGGACCGAGATCCCCCGGCAGGTGCTCACCGACCGCCTGGCGCGTCTGATCGACCGCGGTCTGCTGCGCCGCGTCCCGTACCGGCTCCCCGGCCAGCGCGAGCGGTACGAGTACCGCCTGACCCAGGCCGGCCTCGACCTCTACCCGGTGATGGTCGCCCTGGTGCAGTGGGGCGACGAGCACCTGCCGCTCGACGACGGCCCGCCGCTCATCGCGCGCCACCGCGGCTGCGGCGAGGAGGTCACCGTCAGCATGCACTGCGCCGCCGGCCACGACCCCGAACCCCGCGAGGTCGCCTTCACCCCCGGCCCGTCGGCCCAGGTCCGCATCATCGATTAGCCGTACGGCGCCAACCAGCCCAAGGCCCACCACAACAAGTCCGCGAACTGCCGATTGCTGCTGTTGGAGCGAGCGCTGCCTCACACCATCCGCTGCAACGCCTTCTCCCGGCGTACGGCGACCGACGAACCGGATTCCCGGCGAGCCATCCGCCGCAGGAGAACCGGCGCGACGAGCAAACCGACCACACCCCACGCCCCGAGCACCAGCACCGTCTCCAGATGCCGCCAGGACTCGCCCACCTCGACAACAACGGTTGCATCAGGCAACAAAGCCGACCGCGTCCCGAGGCCGAGCCAGTAGATCGGCGAGGACTGCGCGACCACCTGCACCCACCCGGGCAGCGCCGTCAGCGGGTAGAAGATCCCGGAGATCGCGATCATCCCCAGCACCGGCAGCTGCACCAGCCCCTGCGCCCGCGCGCTCGGGAACGCCGACCCGAGGATCGCGCCGATCGGCAACGTCGCGATCAGCCCGAGCACCAGCACACCCACCAACGCGAGCAACGACAGCGGTGTGAAGACCAGCCCGTCCACCAGGAACATCGCCGGCACGAACAGGATCGCCAGGTCCGCGATCAGCCCACCGGCGACCGAGACCACCTTCCCGACCAGATAGGCCTGTACGCCGTACGGCGTAGCCTTTGCCCGCAGCAACGTTCCGTCCTCGCGGTCGGCGGTCAGCTGCTGGCTCATGCTGACCATCCCCATCGCCGCGTTCATCCCGAGAATGCTCGGCAGCGCCAGCGTGCCCAGCAGGATTCCGGTCCCCGCGAACTCGCGATCGCGCAGGAAGAACAGCGCCACCAGCATCAGCGCCGGCCACAGGAAATGGCTGACCAGATCGCCGCCGTTGCTGAATGACTGCCGCAGCTCGATCACGCCGCGCGCCCATCCCAACCGCCACGCCTTCATCGGTCGCCTCCGACCAGCGCCAGGTACGCGTCCTCCAGCCGGGCCCGCCGCACCTCCAGATCGCTCACCGCCTCGCCGTACCGGGTGAACAGCTCGCGCGCGAACGCGGTCGACTCCCCCGTCAGTTCCACGTACGGCGTACCGCCGACTCGCCAGCGGACCTCGTCGCGGCCGGCGATCTGCCGGGTCAGCTCGTCCGGCGTCCCGCTCGCCAGCACCCGGCCGTCGGCGAGAATCAGGATCCGGTCGGCCAGCTTGCTCGCCTCGTCGAGATCGTGCGTCGTCAGCAGGATCGTCGTGCGCAGCTCGGTCGCGAGCCGTCGTACCAGCGCGTGAAAGGCGTGCCGGGCCACTGGATCGAAGCCGGTCGTCGGCTCGTCGAGGAACAGCAGCTCCGGCCGGCCAACGATGCCGATGGCAACATCCAGCCGGCGCCGCTGACCGCCCGACAGGGTCTTGAGCTTGTGGTCCGCGCGATCGGTGAGCCCGACCAGTTCGATCAGCTCGTCGGCGTCCCACGGGTCCGCGTAGTACCTGCCGAGATGCGCGAGCAGTTCGCGAACGCGCCACTTGCCGTGGTCGCGCCAGGACTGCAGTACGACGCCGAGCTTGGCGCGCCAGATCTCGTCACCGCGCGCGGGATCGGTCCCCAGTACGGCGACCGTCCCGGCCGAGCGGATCCGGAAGCCTTCGAGGATCTCGATCGTGGTCGTCTTGCCGGCGCCGTTCGGCCCGAGCAGCGCGAGCACCTCGCCGGATCCGGCCGTGAAGCTCACGTCGTGCAGGACGTCGGTGACGCCGTACCGCATCCGCAGGCCGCGGACGTCTATCGTTTCCATGATCGTGAACGTAGATTGCGTTCAGCACTCCGGCAACGCTCTCAAGACCAGATCAGCCTTGTTTTTCAGAGGATCAGGGGATTCAATGCAATGGGACTGACGGTGAATGCAAACCACCGTTGCAATGAGCTGACGGCTAATGCACCGGAAGGAGACGCGGATGCCGGGCGACAGGCTGAGCCAGGACGAGCGGCACGCGATCGGCGTCGGGCTGGCCGACGGTCTCGGGTACGCCGAGATCGCGCGCCGGCTGGACCGGCCGACCTCGACGGTGAGCCGCGAGGTCACCCGCAACGGCGGACCGCGCGGCTACCGGGCCGAGCACGCGCACCACGCGACGGCGTACCGGGCACGACGTCGTACGCCGCTGGACCGGCCGACAGCGCCGGGTGAGGAGCCGAAGGTCCTCGAGTTCATCGATCGCCTGGCGGAGACGATGGTTGCGAACGGCGTACCGCGGATGGCCGCGCGGGTGCTCGCTCGGCTCTACACGACCGACGAGCGCAGCCTGACCGCGGCGCAACTGGTCCGCGCTTTGCAGGTGAGCCCGGCGTCGATCTCTAAGGCGATCGGCTATCTGGAGCAGCTCGAGATGGTCGAGCGCGGGCGCGAGCCGCAGAGTCGGCGCGAGCACTACGTCATCGCGGACGACGTCTGGATGCGCGCGTGGATGACCAGCGCACGGTCCAACGCCAGCTGGGCGGAGACTGCGCGGGAGGGCGCGGCGCTGTTCGATCCTGATACGCCGGCGGGGGCGCGGCTGCAGCAGATGGCGCGCTTCTTCACCCAGCTCAGCGACGACATGGCCGGCGGATCGTCGTCGGCGGCCGCGGAGGATGCTGCGACCGTACTGGCCGCGCTGCTGCATGCTCGTCGCCCGTTGACCGCCGACGAACTCACGACAGCTCTCAGTTGGGCGGCCACGCGAGTAGCCCAAGCCCTTCAAGACGCCGAGACCTACGCGCCGTACACCGACCCACTGGTCCTCGACCGTCCGACGCCGACCACGTACGCCGTCGGAGCGGCGCCTGATCGGCTGACTCCCGACCAGCGCCGGGCGCTCACGGGAGCAGGTTGACCGGGATCACGCCGGCCAGGACGAGCACGATCAGCACGAGGCCGACGACGGTCGCCGCCCACTCCTCACGGGAGCGGAGCCAGCTGACCCGCTTCTCCTCGCGCACTCTCGTCTCGTCCGGCATGGAAGCCACCGTAGAAGGAAATCAATGACCAGTGGGCAGATCGACAAATCGCCCAAATCCTGAGACACCTCACCGGCCGACCAGAGCGCGCAGGACTCGCCCGGTGATCCGACCATCCGCCAGCCCCAGCGCTACCAGGTCGTCGAACACACGCTGATCAGCAGCCGCACCACGGATCCCCGCATCGAGGACCATCGGTACGCCGGACAACCGCCCAGCAAGCGTCGCGTGCCGGAAGTGCACAGCAAGAGGTCTGACAAGCCTTCTATAAGTAGTTCCTGCTTCCGCCCCTGCCAGAGCTGCCCGGCCCGCGTGGAGGCCCGTGGCCACCGCGTAGTAGATCCCCTCGCCCGTCATCGGATTGATCAGCGCCGCCGCATCCCCCGCGAGCAGCACTCGCCCGCGCGGCGGCCGCCAGGTCCACGTCGTCAGCGGCAGATGATGCGCCTTCCACGACCCACCGTCCCGCGTCGAGTCCGGCAGCAGCCGCTCCAGCTTCTCCAGCAGGTCCGCCCGCGTCGGATGCGCCCGCCCCGGATGCAGCGCCTCGCCGTACCCCACGTTCGACAACCCGTCGCCGCGATCGAACGACCACGCGTACGACGGCTGCCGCCCGGGCCCGTACACGATCACCTGCCGCTCCTCCCGCCCCGCCCGAGTCGGCGCGTACCCGCGCAGCGCCAGCGCCGCCGGAGCCGCCTTCAAACCCAGCCCACGCCGTACGACGGACTGCGCACCATCCGCCCCGACCACCACCTTGGCCGCGATCGAATCGTCCAGCACCACGCAGTCGGGCCGGACCTCCACCGACCGAACCCGGTGATTGACCAACTGCGCCCCCGCCGCGACCGCAGCCTCGACCAGCCGCGCGTCGAACACCTCCCGCGGCACCACCCAGGTCGCCCGCTGCATCTCCCGATCGACCGCCAGCCTGTCGCGTTCGAGCGACAACCGCCGTACCGGCGTCCAGTCGTCGAGCAGCCCGTTCACCCCCACGGAGGCGAGCAGGTCGAGCACGTGCGGCGCGATCCCGTCCCCACACGTCTTGTCCCGCGGGAAGTCGGCCCGATCGAGCAGCAGCACCGTCAGCGTGGGATCGGCAGCGAGCGCCCCCAACGCAGCCGAAGCCCCGGCCGGGCCGGCCCCGACGATCGCCAAGTCCCACACGGGCTTCACCGAACCAGCCTAGACAGGATCCCGCCCTCGCGCCCGGCCCACGTCGCGCGCCCACCGCGGGACGAGCCGTGAGCGGTGGTGCCGACTTGAAGGACGGGCGCGCCGCCGGTCCGCCCAACCCAGAACGCGTGCCCGTCGCGGGCGAGCCGTGAGCGGTGGTGCCGACTTGAAGGACGGGCGCGGCGCCGGTCCGCCCAACCCAGATCGCGCGCCCGCCGCGGGACAAACCGTGAGCGGTGGTGCCGACTTGAAGGACGGGCGCGGCGCCGGTCCGCCCAGCCCAGGTCGCGTCCGCGCTACCCGGGCGCGGGTGTCAGGCCCAGTGTTCCGCGGCGGCGCCGCTCATAGCGTCGAGGGCACTCACGAAGGAGTCCTCATGAAGCTGACTGTCCCCCTAGCGATCGCGCTGCTCGGTTCCGTCCTCGCCGTACCGACCGCCGCCGAAGCAACGCCGTCGATCACCTGGCACCAGTGCCAGACCGGACCCGACGACCAGGAGGGCAAGGCCCTCGACGACGCCGGCGCGCAATGCGGCGATCTCAAAGTCCCTCTCGACTATGCAAGGCCGAACGGCCCGCAGATCACCGTCGCGATGTCGCGCCTGCAGGCGACCGACCGGCGCATCGGCGCGATGGTCCTCAACGACGGCGGCCCGGGCGGACCTGGCCTCGGCATGCCGCTGCGGTTGAAGAAGGCCATGCAGGAGACCGGCGGGCGGTTCGACCTGATCGGGATGGATCCCCGGTTCGTCGGTCGTAGTACGCCGATCGACTGCGGCTGGTCGACCGGCAATTGGATCGTCGGCGCCGGGGCATCGCGTGCGAGTTTCGAGCGCGGCGTCCGGATCTCGCGCGGCCTGGCCGACCAGTGCAAGGGCAACCCGTACCTGCCCTACGCCTCCACCCGGAACACCGCGCGCGACATCGACCGGATCCGCGCAGCACTCGGCGAGCGGAAGATCTCGTACCTGGGTTACTCGTACGGGACCTACCTCGGCGCGGTCTACGCCCAGCTGTTCCCGCAGCGGCTCGACCGGGTCGTGCTCGACGGGCCGATCGATCCCGACGCGTACGGTCCGGGGCTGCTGCGCGAGATCGGCCCGGAGAACGAAGCCGCTTTGAGAGCGTGGGCCGCCTGGGCCGCCAAGCGCCACTCGACGTACGGGCTCGGCACGTCACGCGAGCAGGTGATCGCCACGATCGACCGCATCCAGCAGGTCGCCGCCCACGGGCTGAAGGTGGGCCAGTACGACCTCGACGACGGCTGGGTGCCGGCGCTGCTGCTGGCCAACCTGGCCGACGACCGCGACCCTGCGCGCGCCGGGTTCAGCGAGCTCGTCCGGATGTTGTCTCAGGCAACGACTGGTCCGGTCGAACCGACCGGCGACACGGCGATGATGCTGCAGTTCATGTTCACCGGTGAGATGTCAGCACTGGCCAGCGCGCAGCTCACGATCCTCTGCGCGGACCGGGCCGCGTCCGGCAACCTCGAGACCTACTGGCGGGACATCCAGAAGCACCGCAGGACCGAGCCGCACTTCGGCCCGCTGACCCGGACCGTGACGCCGTGCGCGTTCTGGTCGCCCAAGCCGCGGGAGACCCCGACGCGGATCGGCAACGCCGTACCGGCGCTGATCGTCGCGGCCGACGGCGATCCGCGTGCCACCTACCCGATGGCGCGAAAGTTGCATCAGGCCCTGACCGGTTCGCGAATGGTCACCGTGCGGGACGCGCGCAAGCACGGCGTCTTCGGTGAGTACGGCAACGCCTGCGCCGACCGCAAGGTGATCAACTACCTTGCCACCGGCAAGCTTCCGCACACCGACTCGAACTGCTGACGCACGGGGCGTCGCCGGCAAGCTTCCGCCCGCCGACTCGGACTGCTGCCGCACGCGGCGTCGCCTGCAAGCCTCCGCCCGACTCGGAAGGCTAGCGCTCCGGGCGTCGCCGGCTGCGTGGCGTACGACGGGCAGGCGGCACGCTCGGCGGCGTCCGGCGACGCACCACCCGGCGGTCGGCGTGACCGGTCCCCTCGGCGACCGGCGTGATCTCCCGCGGCCCGTCGAGGTCGATCACCCGAGGCACGTACTCAGGAAGCGGATCGTCGTCGTACTGCTCGATCTCCAGGACCGGCTCAGGCTCGGGCTTCGGTACCCGTACCGGCGCCCGGGCCGCGGCCTCCTTGCTGGCCCGCGGCTTCTCCTCCACGAACGCCACCGCCGGAGCCGCGACCGGAATCGGCACCGCCTTCACCGGCCATCGCGTCTGCACATCGATGCCCAGCACCCGCACGAGCTTGCCCAGGACAACGATCGTCAACGCCACCGCGAACACGCTGCAGCCCGCGAACAGCACCGCCTGCCAGCCCGCACTCCAGTTCGACGGATCGGTCCGGCGCATCGCGGCCAGCATCGCCACGACCACGGCGTTCGTGAGCCCGAGAACGACGGTCGCCACAACGGTCCAGACCAGCTCGCGCCGTTCCAGCCCGACATCGTCGGCCGCGGCAACCAATCCGGCGACCAGCCCGGCCAGCACCGGCACGGTATAGACCAGCGCGAGCGCGAGTCCCGGACTGGCGACCAGGTAGAACACGTCGAAGACCAACGCCGTACCGGCCAGGGCCCCGGCGAAGCCCACCACCATCCGCGGATACCACCGCACCACGGCGATCGCATCCTTGGGCAACGTCCACATCAACCGGTAGTACAAGGCCCTCGTTTTCCCAGGCTCGTCAAGCGTTCACTGCCATTGTGCCCGTCTCTGGCGGCAGTGAACGCCAACCACACACCTCAAGCGACCGCCGGGAGCGGGGACAGCTTGGCCCGCAGGTCGTCGAGGATGCGGCGCAGGACCCGGGAGACCTGCATCTGGCTGACCCCGATGTCCTCGCCGATCTCGGACTGGGTCCAGCCCTCGACGAACCGCAGCTGCAGGATCCGCCGTTCTCGCGGACCGAGGTCCTCCAGCACGGGCTGCAGCATGTCGACCGCTTCCAGCTGGTCGATGCTCGCGTCCTCGTCGTCCGCGACCACGTCCGCGAGCGTCAGATCGGCGTCCGTCTCGGCCGGGCGGTCGAGCGAGAGCACGTTGAAGCAGCCGCGCGCGGCCAGCGCCTGCTCGACCTCGGCCGGGTCGACGTCCAGGTGATCGGCGATCTCGGCCGGTGTGGGTTCGCGGTTCAGCCGCTGTTCCAGCTCGGGCAGCTTGCCGGCGATCGTGCCCTGCATCTCCTGCAGCCGACGCGGGATCCGTACGGTCCACGCGCAGTCGCGGAAGTAGCGTTTCACCTCGCCCCGGATGGTCGGGATGGCGAACCCGATGAACGGGGTGTCGGCGTCCAGCCGGTAGTGGTGCGCGGCCTTCAGCAGACCGAGCGACGCGACCTGTTCCAGGTCGTCGGCCTCGGCGCCCCGCCCGCGGAACCGGCGGGCGATGCCTTTGGCCATCTCCAGGTTGAGCTCGACGACCTGTTCGAGCAGCTGCTGCCGCTCGAACTCGTCGGTGCTGGCGGAACGGCGTTCCAGTAGCTCGTGAGTGGCGGCCTCGCGCGCGGCCCGATCGGCCGCGGTCGAACACTGGGTCGGAACGGTACTGAGGGTGGTGACCATTTCTACGACCTCGCGACAAGAGTCACGGCGTGGCACATCTCTGGACCACAAGCACTGCTGGCCCCTCCGTACCCCAAAGCCGGCAACGCCATGCACGCCGCGGGAACGGCGAAGGCGCGCGTCCCGGAACGGGAGCGCGCGCCTTCGGTACGTCGTACGGGTCAGACCTTCTTCGCGATGCCCGCCATCAGGATGCGCTGGTACGGCTGCAGCTCCTCGACGTCGGGAATGTCGCCGTCGGGGTCGGCCGGGTTCCAGCGCTCGAGGAAGTCGATGCCCGGGGGGATCAGCGGCAGACCGAGGAAGTGCTGCTCGATCCGCTCCGGCGTCCGGATCCAGCCGTTGCCGAGGCTCTCCAGGCCGGCCTGCTCGATCGCCTTCTGCAGCGGCTCACCGGTGTCGACGAAGTCGGTGATGAACAGGTAGCTGCCCGGGGCGAGCTTGTCCATCAGCGTGCGGACCCACTCGTCCGGCTTCTCGTCGTCGTGGAAGTGCATGTGGATGCCGACGATCATCAGCGCGATCGGGCGGTCCCAGTCCAGGTGGTCCTTGATCTCGGGGTGGTCGAGGATCTCCTGCGGCTTGCGCAGGTCCGCGGTCACCACGATCGTGCTGTCGTTGGTCGCCAGCAGCGCCCGGCCGTGCGCGAGCACGATCGGGTCGACGTCGACGTACACCACGCGTGCCTCGGGGCTGATCTCCTGCGCCGCCTGGTGGGTGTTCTTCTGGGTCGGCAGGCCGCTGCCGATGTCGAGGAACTGGTCGATGCCCGCGTCCCGGACCAGGTACTGCACACCCCTGACCAGGGCGGCCCGGTTGTCGATCGCGCAGCGGCCGGCGTCCGGGACGAACTTCAGGTAGGTCGCCGCACCCTCACGGTCGGCGGCGAAGTTGTCCTTGCCGCCCAGCAGTGCGTCGTACACGCGCGCGATGGTGGGTTGGGAGGTGTCGAACGCCGGAGTTGCCTCCGAGCCGTCGGGATTCGCCATCGACGCAGCCTTTGTGTTGTAGGGATCAGTGCCGGTCACTGTAGTGCATTTTGATACCACTCGGACCCCTGGATCAGTGCTCCGACGAGGTTTGTCCGGGCCAATCCGAAAAGCCTGATTTCTCAACTAGGCAAGGGATTCCGGGCCGCCCGGTGTGCAGTACCAGCAGGTGGACGGGAGTACGGCGTACCGGGGTCCCGGACCGGAGTCTGCCCAGCCGCGCGCGGCTCAACCAACCCCGCCCGGCGGCAGGCGTCCGCGGGGCGCGAAGCCGCCGATTTCCATCACCCAAAGCGACGCCGGGGGCCCTCGCGACACGCCTTCGACCACGCTCCGTATTGGACCGGACACGAGGGCATCCAACGTGTACGATGCAAATGCAAGCCCAAATGCACGTGCATATGCCAAAGACGTACGGAAGGTGCAGCTGATGACTGCTGTCTACAACGGCATGCCCGGCGACGCGATGAGCGAGCTGATCTGGCGCAAGAGCCAGCGGAGTGGCCCCAACGGCAACTGCGTTGAGGTGGCGAAGCTTCCCGGCGGCGGCGTGGCGATGCGGAACTCGCGTCACTCCGACGGCCCGGCCCTGGTCTTCACCCACGCGGAGATCGAGGCGTTCCTCGGCGGCGTTCACGACGGCGAGTTCGACGACCTCGCCTGAGCGGCCCGACGCGGGACCACTGGCAAGAAGCCCCCTCACCGGGCGAGCGGTGAGGGGGCTTCTTCATGTCCGGGACACATCGCCCAGGGCAGCCTTCTGAGCGCCGTACGTCGCCTGCTGACGCCGTACGGCGGTAGCCCGGGCCCAGGCATGACAAAAGGCCGTCCCTTGAGGAGGAGGACGGCCTTTTGCCCAGCCGTCTCCTGAGGAGGGAGACGGCCTTCCATCGAGGCGCTCCGGGAACCGTGGAGCGGTGGTGCACCGCCGGCGGACCCGATCACTGGCCCGCGGACGGTCGATCAGTGTGGCTCTACTACTAGGGGCTACTGCACGGTGAGCGGCCAGAGCTGCTCGCTGCGCGGCAGCTCCGAGGCGCTGCCGGGGCCGGCCGCGTTGTCGACGGTGATGCGCAGACCGGTGAACTTGGGCGTCATCACCCGCTGGTAGCGCGAGGCCCGGTCCGGCTCCGCGACGTACTCGGCGATCAGGTGGTCGCCCAACCAGATCCGCACCATTTTCCGTCCTCCTCGATCGCTGTTCATGGACTCAGGCTCACGATCGGGTCACCGTCGAGCTGACGGACGCCGCGCAGCCATCCTTCGAAGGCCCAGCGCTGCTGCTCGGGGCAGCGCGCCACCAACTCCTGGATCTCCCGCTCGGTGAGCTCGTCGGGGGCACGCTCGCCGGTCTGTGCGGCGACGTACTCGACGGGCTGTGCGTCGTGGTCACTCATCGACTCGGGTACCCCAACCAGTCATGCCGGCAGCGTGCTGCCGACGGGCCAAAGGTCCGGCCTGCCAGTTCTCGCGATGTCACTTGGCGCGAGATCCAGCTCACCTTCTGTGCATGAAGTAATCATGGCGTCGGCACGCTGCGAATGCAAGCGCCCGATGCACGTGCATTCGCACGTTTTGCGTTTGTGACCTTCCGGAGACCTGTTTCAGGCTCAGCAGGCGCGGTGCAGGCGTGATTTCGCCGTTCCCGACGGCCCGGATCGACGCTACTATGTCCGGACAAAGTCGCTCGACCAGGTGACCTATGCTGGGCCCGGAATGACCCTGGGTAGTGGTCCGGCTGCGACCACGACTCATAAGTAAGAACTTCGACAGATCACCCGCCGAACGTGCGATGATTTGGCTCGGGGTCAGACGAAGGCACAGCTGGGGCGTCGGAGGTGAGTGTGACGGAGTCGGGCGCGCAAAGCGGGCCGACCGCGCTTCGCATCATCCTGGGAGCGCACCTGCGCAGGATGCGTGAGGCCGCCGGCATCACCCGTTCCGACGCGGGCTGGGAGATCCGGTCGTCGGAGTCGAAGGTCAGCCGGATGGAGCTCGGCCGGGTCGGCTTCAAGGAGCGCGACGTCGCCGACCTGCTCCGCCTCTACGGTCTGGACGACCCCGAAGAGCGTGAGCGTCTCCTCTCTCTCGCGCGCGACGCGAACAACCCCGGCTGGTGGCACCGCTTCGGCGACGTACTGCCGAGCTGGTTCCACTCCTACCTGGGGCTCGAGGCGTCGGCGCAGCTGATCCGTACGTACGAGCTGCAGTTCGTGCCCGGTCTGTTGCAGACCGAGGAGTACGTGCGCGCCGTCGTCCAGCTCGGCCGTGGCCTGATCCCGGCCGACGAGGTCGACCGTCGTGTCTCGCTGCGGATCAGCCGCCAGGAAGTCCTGAACCGCCCCGCCAACCCGGTCCGCCTCTGGGCCGTCGTCGACGAGGCCGCCCTGCAGCGGCCGATCGGCGGGGTGAAGGCGATGCGCGACCAGCTGGAGTCGTTGATCGAGGCGACCCACATGCCGAACGTGACGCTCCAGGTGATGCCGTTCGAGGCCGGTGGCCACGCGGCGACCGGCGGCGCGTACAGCATCCTGCGTTTCCCCGAGCAGGACCTGCCCGACATCGTTTACATCGAGCACCTGACCAGCGCGCTGTACCTGGACAAGCTCGAGGACCTCGACCAGTACACGGCGACGATGGAAGCCCTGTGCGTCGCGGCACCGCCGCCGAGCCGGACGCGCGACCGGATCGCGACGATCCTCAAGAACTTCTGAGCGCTAGGCGTTGGCGTCGAGCCAGTCCAGCAGCGGCCCGACCTCGCGCCAGTCCTCGCGGATCCGGTCGACCAGTTCGCCCGTGTGGATCACCGGCTCGAACCCGTACGACTTGTTCAGCGCGATCGACTTGTGCCGCAGCAGCTCGATCCGCGGGTGCGCGGCGTCGTACCCGCGCGGTGAGGTCTTGAGCTTCTCGCCACCGATCGTCCAGCTACGGGCGACCAGGTCGGCGAGCAGGTTCTCCAGCTCCTTGCCGCGACGATCCTCGTCGATCGCCGTACGGATCCGCCCGAGCCGGTCGGCGGACGCCTCGTAGAACCCAGCACCAACCCGTACGCCGGGCGCCGACAGCTCGACGTACCGGCCGGTCGACGGCCCGGTCGGCAGGAACGCGCCCTGATGCGTCTTGTACGGCGTCTTGTCCTTGGCGAACCGCACGTCCCGGTACGGCCGGAAGATCTTCGCCGCCCCGAACTCCGCCTCCAGCTCCGCCAGCAACGCGGTCATCGGCACCTTCACCGACTCCTCGTACACGTGCTTGTGCTCGGCCCAGAAGGTCTTGGTGTTGTCCATCTCGAGGTCGTCGTAGAAGTCTAGCGCGGCGACCGGGAACCCGGTGAAGCTCATGGGTTCACCTTAGTGTCAGTACCCTGAAGCGATGCTGACGGTTCCCACCCTCGACGTCCTGCGGCAGCGACGGAGCGAGAAGTGGTCCGGGCACCCGCCGGGTGTGATCGGCGCGACGGTCGCCGAACTGGACTTCGAGCTCGCGGCACCGATCGCGGCCGTGCTGCACGACACCATCGCCCGCAGCGATCTCGGCTACGCGCACGAGGTGACGCCGCGGCTGCGCGAGGCCTTCACCGGCTTCGCCGATCGGCGGCTCGGCTGGCGGGTCGATCCTGATCGCCTGACGCTGGTGCCCGAGGTGCTGATCGGGTTGATCGAGTTGTGCCGGGTGCTCGCGCCGGGCGGCAAGGTCGGGTTCGCGACAGCCGGGTACCCGCCGTTCCTCACGCAGTTGCCGCCGGCCGGATTCACGATTCGGCAGATCCCGCTGCGGGCCGACGGCTCGTTCGACCTCGACCAGTTGACCGTGGAGTTGCGTGACGGTCTGCGGGTGCTGATCCTGGCGAGCCCGCACAACCCGACCGGTCGAGTGCTGCCGCGGGCTGAGCTCGAGCAGATCGCCGAGCTGTGCGCCGAGTACGACGCGTGGGTGCTCGCCGACGAGATCCATGCGCCGCTGGTTCTGCCCGGCGCCGAGTTCGTGCCCTGGCTGGAGGTGTCGGACGCCGCGCGCGAGCGCGGGATCGCGCTGACCTCGGCGTCGAAGGCGTTCAACCTGGCGGGCCTGAAGTGCGCGCTGATGGTGACGGCCTCGGACCGCGGGCAGGACGTCGTACGGCGCCTGCCGTTCTCGGCCGAGCAGGTCGGGCTGCTCGGGGTGATCGCGGCCGAGACGGCGTTCGCCGACGGCGATCCCTGGCTCGGTGCGTTGCTGGGACAGCTCGACCACAATCGCCGACTGATCGGCGAGCGGCTGCCGGCCGGGATCAGCTGGTCGCCGCCGCAGGCGACGTACCTGGGCTGGCTGGACTGCGCCGGGCTGGACCTCGCGCCGGATCCCGCGGGATTCTTCCTGCGGGAAGCGAAAGTTGCCCTGGGCACCGGTTTGGACTACGACCCGGCGGGGCGCGAGCGCGTGCGGCTCAACTTCGGGACCGGGCCCGAGCTGCTCGGTGAGATCCTCGACCGGATGACTAGGGCGCTAATTCGCTGAAGAAGGCGCGGATGTCGTCGACCAGGACTGCCGGCTGTTCGAGGGCGGCGAAGTGGCCGCCGTCCGGGTACGACGTCCAACGGACGATGTTCTCGGTGCGGTCGGCGATCGCGCGGAGGGGGATGAAGTTGTCGTGCGCGAAGTCCGCGACGGCCGTCGGCGTCCGGGACGGCTCGACCGGGCGGCCGTGGTGGGCGCGCTCGTAGTAGATGCGCCCGGCTGAGCCCGCCGTACCGGTCAGCCAGTAGAGCATCACCGTGGTGAGCAGATGGTCGCGGCTGATCGGGTCCCGCTGGTCGGCCCATTCGTGGAACTTCTCCGCGATCCACGCCAGCTGACCGACCGGTGAGTCGACCAGTGCGTAGGCGAGCGTCTGCGGCCGGGTCGACTGCAGGTCGGCGTACCCCTGCTTCTCCTGCTGCCACCCGCGCATCCGCTGCCAGGACGCGATCGTCCGCGCCCGCTCGGCCGGGTCGAGCCCAGCCAGTTCCTGCTCGGTCGGCTCGGCCGTCGCGCCACCGCCGGGCAGCAGATTGAGATGTACGCCGATCACCTGGTCCGGCCGGATCCGTCCGAGCTCGCGCGAGATCCCGGCGCCCCAGTCACCACCCTGCACGCCGTACCGACGATGCCCGAGCCGATCCATCAGCTCGGCGAACGCGCGGGCGATCCGGTTGATCTCCCAGCCCGGTTCGCTGGTCGGGCCGGACAGGCCGAAGCCGGGGATGCTCGGGATCACCAGCTCGAACGCCGGCGCTCCCCCGGCGCCGTGCCCGCGCGGATCGCTCAGCGGCCCGGCGACGTCGACGAACTCCGCGATCGACCCGGGCCAGCCGTGCGTGAGCAGCAGCGGGATCGCGTCGGGCTCGGGCGAGGTGACGCGCGCGAAGTGGACCTGCGTGCCGTCGATCGTGGTGGTGAACTGCGGCCACTCGTTCAGCCGCGCCTCGGCGGCACGCCAGTCGTACTCGTGCCGCCAGTACTCGACGAGCTCCCGCAGATAGTCGCGCGGTACGCCGTACGCCCAACCGACGCCAGGTAGCTCGTCGGGCCAGCGGGTCAGGTCGAGCCGCAGCGCGAGGTCGTCGAGCTGCTGCTGAGGAATCGCCAGGCGGAACGGTTCGATGGTCACGGCCGCAGCCTGCCGCAGACCGGGGCCTTCGCGCACCCGGTTTGCCGACTCAGGCGTCGACCTTCCGATCGTGAACCAGCTTCAGCACCAGCGCCACCAGCAGCGCCAGTACGCCGGCCACGAGTAGGACGGTCACCAACGTGACCGAGTTGTTCAGCTGTCCGTCGCAGGCCATGGGAGTGATCCCACCAGCCGGCGAGAACGCCGATCCGCAGTCGACACTGCCCACCGAGACCGACCGGAACCCAAGTCCCAGGCCGACCAGCAGCAGCACGACTCCGGCGAACGCCAGAACCTTGTTCATCGTCGTCACGATCGCGCCGACACCGTTCCCTGCGGGCCGGCCAACGGCACGACCCGACTGCCCCGTAACACTTCGTTCACTCCCGACTTCGACCGACACCTCTACGAACTTACGGTCAGCTGTGCGCTGATCCACCCCGACAGAGCCGTCAGCAGTGATTCTTCACAGAGTCCTTACTCAGGACAAACCAGCTCGTCACGATGGTCTCAGAGCACGATACGGGCAGTGACAGTGGCATACCAGTGCCAACTTCGCCGACACGGTGCAAGTGGTTCCGACACTCCGGTTGCTGGCTCCGGGAGCGTCCGTGCTCTACCGTGTGACATATGAAGAGTTCTGCAGATGTGCAGTCCGTTGCCGCGGTCGACGCCTGTTCGGTGAAGCTGGTCGACCCCGAGCGCGTGGCGGCCGTCAATGCCAGGATGCCTTCCGAGCAGGACGTCGTCGACACGGCCGACGTGTTCGGGCTGCTCGGCGACCCGCGGCGGCTGAAGCTGCTCGTCGCGCTGCTCGACGGCGAACTCTGCGTCTGCGACCTCGCCGCGGTGACGGGCATGAGCGAGTCGGCCACGTCGCACGCTCTTCGGCTGCTCCGCGCGCACCGCGTGGTTTCCGTACGGCGGGACGGCCGGATGGCCTACTACCGGCTCGACGACGCGCACGTCCGCATGCTCGTCGACCTCGCTGTCGCGCACACCGAGCACACCGACGCCATCCACCCGGAGCGCACCTCGTGAGCGCGGGCACGGGGCACGGCCCGGCGGAGCTCCGCTCGACCGGCGAGCCGGTCGAGGGCGCTCGACCGGCGGCTGCGGCCGGACACGGTCATGGCCATGGGCACGGAGTCAGCGCCAACGCCGACCGGAAGCTTCTGAGTGGTGCCCTCGCGCTGATCCTCGCCTTCATGGCGGCCGAGGTCGTTGTCGGTTTCGCCGCCGGGTCGCTCGCGTTGATCACCGACGCCGCGCACATGCTCACCGACGCGATCGCCATCGCACTCGCGCTGGTCGCGATCCGGCTGGCCGCGCGCCCGCCGGCCGGTGGGTTCACGTTCGGCTTCAAGCGGGTCGAGATCCTGTCCGCGCAGGCCAACGGCATCACGTTGCTGCTGCTCGCGGCGTTCTTCGTCTACGAGTCGGTCCAGCGGATGATCCACCCGCCGGAGGTCGAGGGCGTCCTGGTCCTGATCACCGGTGTCGTCGGCATCTTCGTCAACCTCGCCGCGACCTGGCTGATCAGCAAGGCGAACCGTTCCAGCCTGAACGTCGAGGGCGCGTTCCAGCACATCCTCAACGACCTGTTCGCGTTCATCGCGACCGCGCTCGCCGGACTCGTCGTCCTGCTGACCGGGTTCACCCGCGCCGACTCGATCGCCGCGCTGATCGTCGCCGCGCTGATGCTGAAGGCCGGCATCGAGCTGGTCCGCGCCTCCGGCCGGATCTTCCTCGAGGCCGCGCCGGCCGGAGTCGACCCGGCCGCGCTCGGCAAGGAGCTGTGCTGTATCCCCGGCGTCGTCGAGGTACACGACCTGCACGTCTGGGAGATCACCTCCGGAGAGCCGGCCGCGTCCGCGCACATCCTCGTCCGCGAGGGTCTCGACTGCCATCTGATCCGCGAGCAGATCGAGCAGGTGCTGGCCGAGCGGCACCACCTGACCCACTCGACGCTGCAGGTCGATCACGCGTCAGGCGACGTACAGGAGCTTCACTGCAGTGACGCGCACGGCGCTGTGCACCGCGCGGTCACAACCGCCGGGCCAGCACCTGACCAGGCCACACCGAGTCATTGACCGGTACGCCGAAGGTCTCGGTCGGCGTGAACCCCTGGCGTTCGTAGTACCGGACGAGGGCGCCGTCGTCACCCGCGTAGCAGTCGACGCGGACCAGGCCGACGCCTTCGTCCTTGGCCAGCTTCAGCGCGTGGTCGATCAGCGCGGTGCCGATGCCACTGCCCTTCGCCGACCGGTCGGTGACCAGGAGGCGGATGTACAGCTCGGGCTCTTGCGCGGGTGGGATCTGCTCTTGCGTCGGCGCACCGACGGCCAGCGCGCCGACCACGCGGCCGTCGCGCTCACCGATCCACAGCCCGCCGTCCTCGGCGAACCCGGTGATCTGCGCGATCCGCCGCGGGTTGGTCGAGTGCGGCTCGGTCCCCCACTGGCCCGTCCTCCCGTTGGCGACCAGCCACTCGGTCGCGCCGTCGAGCAGCGCGAGAACGGCCGGTACGTCGTCGTGTCCTCCCGTACGAATCTCCACCGTTCCATCCTGCCACCCGGCTAGTGTCGAAATCGGTCCGGCAGCTTCTACCTGTGGACAAAGCACCGATTCGAGGAGGACCCGATGAGCACCCTGGACCACAGTTTCACCGCCGAGCTCCTGACCAGCGACGCGAAGGGAGGTTGGACGTACGTCGTGATGCCCGGCTCCGCCGAGTTCTTCGGCACCCGCGGCCTGGTCAAGGTCCGCGGCACGATGGACGGCCACCCCTTCGAGAGCGCCTTCATGGCCCTCGGCGACGGCACCCACAAACTCCCGGTGAAGGCGGACCTCCGCAAACTCATCGCCAAAACCACCGGCGACGAGATCGAGGTCCACCTCACCGAACGCCTCTGACGGCTCACGCCAGAGATACCAGCTCCAAGTAGTCGTCGGTCCACAGGTCCTCCGCGGCGTCCGGGAGCAGGAGGACCCGGTCGGGGCGGAGGGCTTCGATGGCACCTTCGTCGTGGGTGACCATGACGATGGCTCCGGGGTAGTTGCCGACGGCTCCTAACACCTCGTCGCGGGAGGCCGGGTCGAGGTTGTTGGTGGGCTCGTCGAGCAGGAGCACGTTGGCGCCTGAGTGGACCAGGCCGGCCAGGGCCAGCCGGGTCTTCTCGCCGCCGGACAGGACGTGCGCGGGCTTGTCCGCGTCGTCGCCGCTGAAGAGGAACGAGCCCAGTACGTTGCGCACCTCACCATCGGTGAGCCGCGGCGCGACCGAAGCCAGGTTCTGACGGACCGTACTGGCCAGGTCCAACGTGTCGTGCTCCTGCGCGAAGTACCCGAGCCGCAGCCCGTACCCGTGCACGACCTCACCACTGTCCGGCGTCTCCCGCCCCGCAAGGATCCGGAGCAGCGTCGTCTTGCCCGCGCCGTTCAGCCCGAGGATCACCAACCGACTCCCCCGGTCGACAGCGAGGTCGACGCCCTTGAGCACCTCCAGAGCGCCGTACGACTTGGTCAGGCCGGCAGCGCTCAGCGGCGTACGCCCGGACGGCGCCGGGTCGGGCAGCCGGATCCGCGCGACACGGGCTGCCCGGCGTACTGGCTCGAGGTCGGTGAGCAGCTTGTCCGCGCGCCGCGCCATGTTGCGCGCGGCAACGGCCGTACTGGCTCCGGCCTGCATCTTCGCCGCCTGGGCATGCAGGACTGCCGCCTTGCGCTCCGCCGTGTTCCGCTCACGCGAACGACGACGCTCGTCGGTCGCCAGCTGGGTCAGGTACTTCTTCCAGCCGGTGTTGTGGACGTCGATCGTGCGCCGCTGCGGGTCGAGGTGGAACACCCTGTTGACCGTTGCCGCGAGCAAGTCACGATCGTGGCTGATGACAACCAGTCCGCCCGAGTAGCCAAGCAGGAACGACCGAAGCCAGACGACGGAGTCCGCGTCGAGGTGGTTGGTCGGCTCGTCGAGCAGCAACGTGTCGTGCTCGGCGAACAGGATCCGCGCCAGCTCGACGCGCCGCCGCTGCCCGCCGGACAGCTCGCCGATCGGCTGCTCCAGCGCGCGGATCGGCAGCCCGACGCCGGCCGCGAGCCGACCGGCCTCCGCCTCAGCGGCGTACCCGCCGGCCGCCTGGAACTCCGTCTCGGCCCGCGCGTACGACGCCATCGCGCGCTCCTGCTCGGCGCCGGTCGCCGTACTCATCGTCGCCTCGGCACGTCGTAGCCGCTCGACCACGGCGTCCAGTCCGCGGGCGGACAGGATCCGCGCGGTGACGGTGAGCGCGGGATCGGCGGCGCGCGGGTCCTGCGGCAGGTACCCGACCGAGCCGGTCGTGGTGATGCTGCCCGTCGCCGGGCGATCCTCGCCGGCGAGCGCCTTGAGCAGCGTGGTCTTCCCGGCGCCGTTGCGGCCGATCAGGCCGATCTTGTCGCCGGAGCCGATGTGGAAGGACAGGTCCGACAGCAGCAGCTGCGCGCCGGCACGGATGTCGACCGAGTGAACGGTGATCATGAAGCTGGTTACTCTCTGTGATGACTGCGGGACACACTTCGGGTGCGGAAGCGGGTCGCGCAGCTAGACACAGAGGCAAGTAGCCATGCCTCCACGATAGGTGAGCGGTTCACCAGCGCGCAGCTGATTTTCGGTCGCCCCACCGGCTGCCAGGATGTGCGGCATGAGTGAGAGAGATGTCGAGAAGACGTACACCGTCGAGGAGTTCGCGGCGAAGCTGCGCCGGCTGGCCGACGCGCTGGAGGCCGGGAAGCCGTTCCGGATCCAGATCGCGGGCGAGCGGTTCACCGTGCCGCGCAACGCGGCGATCAGCGTCGAGCACGAGCGTGGTGAGGACGAGGAAGAGGTGGAGTTCCAGCTGAAGTGGAAGCTGGCCGACGCCGACGAGGACCCCGAGGACGACGACGCGGTCTAGCTGACCCGGTACCTGGCCGGGGAGTGCCCGACGACTCGCGTGCAAGCGGCACTCCCCGAGCCCGGTGGTCGATACTTCACGCAGAGGTGACGCCCGGAGGGAGAACGCTGTGACGATCGCGGTGTACGGCGCTGGTGGGATCGGGTGTTACGTCGGAGGACGGCTGGTCGCCGGTGGGGCCGAGGTCGTCTTCGTCGGGCGGCAGCGGGTGGGCGACGAGTTGGCGGAGCACGGGCTTCGGCTGACCGACTACCTGGGTGCGGATCTGCGGGTGGACGGGCTGCGGTTCGAGACCTCTCCGGCGGCTGTCGCCGAGGCAGATCTGGTGCTGGTGACGGTGAAGTCGGCTGCGACCGAGGGTGCTGCCGACGAGCTGGCCGCCGTACTGAAGCCTGGTGCTGTCGTGGTGAGCTTTCAGAACGGTCTGCGGAACGGCGAAGTGCTGCGAGAGCGGCTGCCGGAGCAGATCGTGCTTTCCGGGATGGTGCCGTTCAACGTGCTGAACAAGGGCGGCGGGGCGTTCCACCAAGGCACCGAGGGCGGGCTCGATGTGCAGGAGCACGCGGCGCTGACGCCGTACGTCGAAGCGTTCGCGAACGCCGGCCTGCCGCTGAAGCAGCACGCGGACGTCCTGCCGGTGCAGTGGGCGAAGCTGCTGCTCAACCTCAACAACCCGGTCAACGCGCTGTCCGACCTGCCGTTGCGCGACGAGCTGTCGCAACGTGGATATCGGCGGTGTCTCGCCGCCGCGCAGGACGAGACGCTGAAACTCCTGCAGGCCAAGGGAATCCAGCCCGCCCGCCTCACCGCACTCCCCGCCGAGCGGATGCCGATGGTGCTCCGTCTCCCCGACTTCCTCTTCCGCCGCCTGGCGTCGAAGATGCTCGCGATCGACCCGTACGCCCGCACGTCGATGTGGGAGGACCTGCAAGCGGGGCGTCGCACCGAGATCGACTACCTGAACGGCGAAGTAGTCCGCTTGGCGGAGTCCCTCAATCGCACGGCGCCGATCAACGCCAAGCTGGTGGAGCTGATCCGCGCCGAAGAAGCCGGTCCGCGCCGAGCGTGGACGGGCGACGAGCTGTACAAGCAGTTACGGAGTTAAAGCTGCAGGTGGGAGCTGGTTCGGGTCACCGATCGGCCACTCGGCCGGCTTTGGGCCCAGCTCAGCCAGTGCGTCCAGCTGCAGCAGGCACCACGGCGACAAGCCCGGCCAGGCAGCGACGTCCTGCCATTCCACCCACTCGTACGCCGCGACCTCGGTCGGGTCCGGCTGGGGGTCGCCGTCCCACGTGACGCGGTAGACGGGGCAGAGCTCGTTCTCGACGATGCCTGCGGGCATCTCCGCGCGGTAGCGGAACTCCGGCAGGACCAGGTCGACCTGCTCCGCAACGACGCCGAGCTCGTCCGACAAGCGTCGTCGTACGGCGTCCGGAAGTGCCTCACCAGGCAACGGATGTCCGCAGCAACTGTTCGTCCACACGCCCGGCCAGGTGGTCTTCGTGTGCGCCCGCTGGGTCAGCAGCACGCGGCCGTGACGGTCGAAGACGTAGCTGGAGAAGGCCAGGTGCAGCGGCGTCGACGCGTGGTGCACGGTCGCCTTGTCCTCGGTGCCGATCGCCCGCCCTGCCTCGTCCAGCAGGACGACCTTCTCGGTGTTCACCCGGTCAAGCGTAGTGCTAGCCTGGCGAACGTGACGAAGCAGCAGGCGACGTATCGACCGGCTCTGGGAGGAGCCGGGAGCTAGTCGTTCCCTGAAGCAGCTTCACACCAGAGCCTCCGAGGCAGGAACCGTTCGGTTCCTGCCTCTTTCCGTTGCCGGGAGGCTCACCCGTGACCTCTCGCTGTCTGCTCCGAGAGGACCCCCATGAACGACGCCCAGGTCGTGATCGACCGACTACGGCGGACCACCGACACCATCGTCGGCGAGGCCGACCTCCGCACGCGGCTGCAGTCCGGCCGCCCGCTGCGGATCAAGTACGGCGTCGACTGCACCGCGCCCGACCTGCACCTCGGGCACGCCGTGAACCTGTGGATGATGCGCGGCCTGCAGGACCTCGGCCACACCGTCGTCTTCCTGCTCGGCGACCTGACGACGCGGATCGGCGACCCGACCGGCCGTAGCGAGACCCGCCCGATGCTGACGCCCGCGGAGATCGAGGTGAACGCGGCAGCGTTCCTCGAGCAGGTGTCGCTGGTCCTGCGCACCGACCCCGAGGTCTTCGAGGTACGCCGCAATTCCGAGTGGTACGACGCGATGGACGTCGCGACGCTGCTCGGCCTGTTCGCGCAGGTGACGCAGGCGCAGCTGATGGCGCGCGACATGTTCCGCTCCCGCGTCGCGGCGGGGCGCGAGATCGCGCTGCACGAGCTGACGTACCCGGTCCTGCAGGGCTACGACAGCTTCGCGCTCGACAGTGACCTGACAATCGTGGGGTCGGACCAACTGTTCAACGAGCAACTAGGCCGGCACTTCCAGCAGCGGCTCGGCGCCGAACCGCAGGTGGTGATCACCAGCACGATCACACCCGGCCTCGACGGCGGCCCGAAGCAGTCGAAGTCGCTGAACAACTACGTCGCGCTGACGGACTCACCGCGGGACAAGTTCGGCAAGCTGATGAGCCTGCCGGACGACCTGGTCGAGACGTACGCACGGGTCTACACCGAGCTCCCGCTGGACGCCGTCTCCGCACTCGGCAGTGCAGCAGCGGTCGGTGGTCCGGCGGCCCGCGACGCCAAGCTCAGACTCGCTGCGGCCGTGGTGACTCGCTACCACGGAGCCGGTACGGCGAGAGCCGAGCTGGACGCGTTCCAGCGGGTGTTCTCGCAGCGGACCGAGCCAGCCGACCTGCCGGAGGTGGTGATCGACTCGACGACACTGTCGGCGCTGGAGCTGCTGGTCGCCGTACGGCCTGACGTCAGCAAGTCGGAGCTACGACGGCTGCTGCGGCAGGGCGCCGTGAGTGTCGACGGGACTCGACTGACCGACTCCCAGCAGCTCGTCGACGTACAGGCCGGGACGGTGGTTCGCTCGGGCCGACGAACATGGCATCGAGTCCGGCGTAATTCGTAGGCGCCGACCGCTGGTTTGCCGGACCATCGGTGAGGTGAAGCCACAGAAGATTCTCGTGACGGGCGCCTCCGGCAATGCGGGTGGTGCCGTCGTACGCGCCCTGGCGGCGACGGGCGTACCCGGGAAGGCGTTGCTTCGGAACCCGCGTGAGCTTCCGGCTGGAATCGAACTCCTGCAAGGGGATCTCAACGCGCCTGAGTCCTTTGCGGCGGGGCTTGATGGGGTGAGTGGGATCTTTCTGCTGAGCGGGTATGCGGGGACCGAGGAGTTGCTGGCGAAGGCTGTGGCGGCTGGGGTTGAGCGGGTGGTGCTGCTGTCGAGCAGTTCGGTGGTCGGTACGACGACCGACAACGCGATCGCGGCGTACCACCTGGCGACCGAGCAGGCCGTCGAGGCGTCCGGATTGGAGTGGACGTTCCTGAGGCCGAACACCTTCATGTCCAACACGTTGCGGTGGCTAGATCAGGTTCGGGCGGGTGACGAGATCCGCGTGCAGTACCCCGAGGTGGCGATCTCGACGATTCATCCGGACGACATCGCGGACGTCGCGGTGCGGGCGTTGACGGAGGACGGGCACGGCAGTACGGCGTACCGGTTGACCGGACCGGTTGCGCTCCGGCCGGCCGAGCAGGTGGGGATTCTCGGCGAGGTGCTCGGGCGGCCGTTGCGGGCTGTCGAGCTGTCGCGGGAGGAGTCTCACGCGGAACTGCTGGCCGCGATGCCGGAGGCTTATGCGAACGCGATCGACGGGTTCTTCGGTGCTGGTGTCGTCGACGAGACCAGCGTCAACGACACCGTCGAGCAGGTCACCGGCCACCAAGGACGGACCTTGAAGGATTGGGTAGTGGAGAACGCCAGACGCTTCAGCTGACGCTGAGGGTTCGCAGGTGGTCGATCATCGTGTCGACGGACTTGATCAGCGGGTCCGGTGAGCGGCGGACCTGGCTGAGCAGGAGGCCGCCCTGGACGGCGGCGAGCATGGCGACGGCGAGCTGAGCGGTGTCGGCGGAACGGCTGAGCTCGCCGCGCTCCTGCATGCGGGTGAGGCCGTCCTGGATCAGCGCTTCCCACATCTGGAAGGCGTTCGCGAGCTGGACGCGGGCGACCGGGTCGGACTCGGACAGGTCGCTGGCCAGTGAGCCGAGCGGGCAGCCGCCGACGCACTGGGTGGCGGTGAGGATGCCGACCATCAGGTCCCGCCAGTTGCCGAGGGCATCGAAGTTGTCGAGCGTGTCGAGGCCCTGGCACTGGGCGTCCAGCACCTGGCCGGTCTGGTACTCGATCACAGCCAGGACCAGCGCGTTCTTGCCCGGGAAGTAGTGGTAGAGCTGCGACGGGCTGACCGCGGCCGCGCCCTGGATGTCCTCGACGGTGGTGCGCGCGACGCCCTGGTCGAGCATCAGCCGCGAGGCTGCCGCGACGATCCGCTCGCGGGTCGCCTGTCCCTTGCGTGTGAGTGCCACGGAATCGAGCGTACCGATTTTGGAGTTGATACTCCAATTTTGGATCCGCAGGATTGGAGCAACTACTCCAACCAGCGGAAGTGACTCTTCTGATGACTGCAGACTTCACCGGCCGGACCGCACTTGTCACCGGCAGCACCAGCGGCATCGGGCGCGAGGTGGCCAACCAGCTCGCCGCCCGCGGCGCGCACGTGATCGTCAGCGGGCGGGACACCGAGCGCGGCGAGGCCGCCGTAGCGGCGATCCGCGCGGACGGCGGCAAGGCCGACTTCGTCCAGGCCGACCTGACCGATCCCGCCAGCGTGACGCACCTCGCGGCGCGGGCCGTCGAGCTCGGCGGGCAGGTCGACGTACTGGTCAACAACGCGGGCCTGTTCCCGATCGCGCTCACGCCGGACGTGCCGGCGAGCGAGTTCGACACCGTGTACGCCGTGAACGTGCGCGCGCCGTTCTTCCTGGTCGCCGCGCTGGCGCCGGCGATGGTCGAGCGGGGGTACGGCGCGATCGTCAACGTGACGACGATGGTGGCCACGTTCGGGATGGCCGGGATGGCGGTCTACGGCTCGAGCAAGGCGGCGCTGCAGCTGCTCACCAAGACGTGGGCCGCGGAGTTCGGGGCAGCCGGCGTACGGGTGAACGCGGTGAGCCCTGGGCCTACTCGCACCGAGGGCACTGCGGTGCTCGGTGAGAACCTCGACGGCTTCGCGTTGACCACACCGCTCAACCGCGTCGGCCGTCCTGAGGAGGTGGCCGCCGGGATCGTCTGGCTCGCCTCCGACACCGCCAGCCTGGTCCACGGCGCGATCCTCCCGGTGGACGGCGGGCGCCTGGCGGTCTGACGGCCTCCACTTTGAGCACCGGCTCCTCGACAACGGCTGGGCCGTGCTCAACGTGGGCTGTCAGTACCTGGCGACGTCGTCGAGCGAGCGCAGCTCGTCCCGCCCGCGGCGGATCTCCACCGTCTCGGTGACCTCGGCGACATCCTCCCAGGGCAGGTACCAGACCTGCCCGAGCCGCCGGTGGACCAGCCAGCGCAGCAACGCCGGACCGACGTGCCGCTCGTACCCGAACAGCCGGGTCGCGCGCTTCTCCACCACGATCAGCCCGTCGATCCGCAGCGCGGCCTGCTGGGAAGCGAGCAAAGGGCCGTCCTGCACCAGCCTGATGTCGGCGACCCCGCCGATGTCATTGCCCTCGGCATCGACCACGCGGCGCCCGAGCAGCTCATTCAGTCGCATCGCCGGCTCCTGGAATCCGGTCGATCACGTGATGCTCGACCCAGTCGTCGTGGCGGTCCAGGTCGAGATCCTGGTTGAGGATCTTCACGGCGGACCCGATCTCGGTGATCTGGTTGGCCGGGATCGTCTGGTGGCCGGAGATCAGCGCGGTGACCACCGGTACGTCGGCATCGAGGTCGAGCTCGACGTCGTCGATCTTGCCGAGCATGCGCCCGGTGTGCAGATCCAGCAGCTGCCGGTCGAGCAGGTGCAGCTGCGCGTGCAGTACCCGTCCACTCATCACTGCCCCGCTTTCGTCACGATCATCAACGGAATCGCCGCGATCGACGCCACCAGCAGCAACCCCAGGTAGATCAGCGCCAGGAAGTTGCGCACGGCCCCGTTCTTCGCCGTACCCATGTAGTCGGGGTCGTTGGCAACGATCAGGATCGGCAAATAGGTCAGCGGCAGGGCCATCGCAGCGAAGACGACTGAGTACTCCGTCACCTTCACCGGGTCGACCGCGGTCAGCAGGGTCAGCACCGACAGCAGCAGGCAGATGATGATCACGAGGTGGAACCGCGAGGCCTCGCGCGGGCGGACAAACTTGCCCCACTGCCAGCCGCGGTACTGCGCGATCGTGTAGCCGCAGGACAGCGCGGTCTCCAGCGCCGCACCGAAGGTCGCCGCGAACATCCCGATCAGGACGACCGCCAGCCCGACCTTCCCGAGCGCGACCGCCGTCGGCAGGGCGACCTGGCCGAGGGTGCTCACCTGGATGCCGGCCGGAAGGAACACCACCGCCGCGCAGCCGGCGATCGCGAGCGACAGCAGCCCGCCGAGCGGGAACCCGATGAACACGTTCGTGCGCTCGGTCGCGAGATCCCGTCGCGTCCACTTCTCCTCGACGCCGCCGGAGGAGAAGAAGAACACCTCGTACGGCGTCATCGCGGCCCCGAACAGCGCGATCGCGTAGTACGCGTACGTCGCCCAGGACTCGTGGCCGATCGGGTGCGGGCTGGTCGCTTGGTGCAGGAGCTGCCCCCAGTCCGGCCCGAGCTTCCACAGCGCGACGGCGAAGACGATCAGCAGCAGCCCGAGCAGGCCGAAGGTGGTTTCGAGCTTGGAGAACTTGACCCGCCAGATCACCAGCCAGACCGCGATCGCGGCGAGCGGCATCCAGAGCAGGTAGTTCACGCCGCTGGCCAGCTCGAAGGCGAGCGCGACGCCGCCGATCTCCGCGACCAGCGTCAGCACGGTGACGAGGAACGACGAGACCAGCGTGACGAATCCCGTGCGTGGGCCGAGGCGCTCGCGGATCAGGTCGAAGACCGGCCGGCCCGAGACGGCGACGACGCGGCCGGCCATGTCGGCGTACAGGCAGATCCCGATCACGCCGACCACGACGACCCAGGCCAGATGCATGCCGAAGCGGGCGCCGACGAGCGCGTTGGTGACCAGGTCCCCGATGTCGACGAACCCGCCGATAGCGGTCAGGATGCCGAGCGTGACGGCGAGGAGCTTCTTCACCGCGCCAGCTCCGTCAGCTTCTCCGCGGTCTTCTCCAGTACGCCGACCTGCTGCGCCGCGGCGGCCTTGTCGTCGTTCTTGAGGGCGATCCGGAGCGTCGTCACCGCCTTCGCGGCGTCGTCCAGGGCCTTGCTGTACTCGTCGTACAGCTTCTGGGCCTGCTCAGTCGTCGGCTGCTGGCTGTCGAAGCCGGAGACGATCCCGTCGAGCGCCTTCTCCGAGTCGGCAACCAACTGGTTGGCTGGTTGCGCCCAGACCTTGCCGTCCAGCAGTTGCTGTACGGCGACCCGCGCGGTCCCCACCTCGGCCGCAGCCTCCCGCGCCGCCTGAGCGCCGGCATCCTGAAGCTTCTGCTCAGGGCCGGCGCAGGCGGTCAAGCTGACGAGCAGCAGAACCCCAAGTACCCACCGCATCCGCCACTCCCAGGTCCGATAGTCGTGCACTCGGCCCGGTACCCATCGGCGGTGGATATAACCTGCGGGCAACTACCTGCGCGAAGGCCCCCAGGCAATGCCCATCAGGCCGTCGGGCTGAGGGCGGCGACGTACTCGGCGCCGGTGGTGGCGGTGCCGAAGCGGGGGAAGACGTAGGAGACGGCGAAGTCGTGGGCCTTGGCGTCGAGGCCGGTCATCGCGTCGGTCAGGTAGATGGTGTTGTAGCCAAGGTCGTCGGCGGCGCGCCCGGTCGACTCGACGCCGAAGTTGGTGGCGATGCCCGCGAGCACGATCGTGTCGATGTCCTTGCCCCGCAGCGCCTCGTCGAGCCCGGTGTTCGCGAAGGCGCCCACGGTCCGCTTGACGATCTCGAGGTCCCCAGGCTGCGGATCCAGCTCAGGCGCCAGCTCACTCCCCTCAGGCTGTACGCCGACGCCCGGCCGCTCCACCCGCACATGCACCACCAGCCCACCCACGGACCGCGTCGCCTTCGCCAGCGCAACACACCGCTCGAGCACCTCACCCCCACCCAACGGCCCGGTTTCCAGAGCAATGATCCGAGGCATCAGATCAATCAACACCAGCGCCGTCCGCCGAGGCTCCAAACTGAACGAAGTCATCCCCCGACCCTAGCCACCAACCAACCCACAGGCGAGGGAGCCGGGGCGGGGACGGGGTGGGGCGGCGCGCGGCGCGGGGTGCAGGGCCCGCGCCGGGGCGGGGACGCGGTGGGGCGGCGCGCGGCGCGGGGTGCAGGGCCCGCGCCGGGGCGGGGACGCGGTGGGGCGGCGCGGGCTGCGGGGCCCAGCGCGGGCTCGCCTTTCTCCGGCGAGCGAAGCGACGCCGGGGGCGACCGCCCCCTCCCCCCACCAAACACCCAGGCCCCGCGCGCAGCGCGGGGCCTGGGGGTTTGGTTCGTGCTACTTCAGACCAGCTGCCAGTTGGTCGGCGTACTGGGTGTCTTTCTCCTTGGCCGAGAAGCCGAAGCGGTAGGTGCCTCCCTCGTAGGTGCCTGGCGGGAGTGCTCGGCCGCCGGGTTGCCACAGGGGTTGCCAGGCGACAGCACCGTTCGGGGCGTCGTACCAGTGGTTGTCGGTCGACCAGGCCGAGCCTGCCTTGTACGCCGTGACGACGCTCAGGCCCGGGCCCGTCGCCATCGACCACGCGGGCAGACCGGCGACATCACCGTTGCGGTCGAACCCACCCGGGTCACCTTGCACAGGCAGCGCCGAGTCGACGTTCAGCGCGACCTCCCAGACCGGCGCGGTCGTCGTACCGCGGACGTTCCACCGCAGTTGCGTGTCGAACGTCCGAGCACCGAACGCGAACGACCAGTCCGCCGTCACCGGCTCGTCGTTGAAGGTGATCCCCTTCAACGTCAACCGATCCTTTCGAGCCTCAACCCGAGCCGCCGGCCCAGCAGTATCCGTCGCCCCGAAGTTGCCCACCGCCAAGTACGGCGCAGTCGATCGCGACGACGAGTCCAGCGCGGCCTTGTACTTCCCACGCCCCGACGGATCAACAGCAAGCGACTTCAACGCCGACGAAGGAGCACTCTGGATGTCCGCTCGGTAGTACTTCGTCGAGACGACCCGCCCCTTCGTCACCTGCAGCGCATCGAAGTCCAGCGGAGCGACGTACAGACCGCCCTTGCCCCACCCAGCGCCGGTGACCCACCACTTGCGCCCGTCCTGCACGACCTCGGCCGCGTGCGCCGCGATCGTCCCGACCAGCTGGTCGATGGTGAACTTCAGCGGATCCTTGCTCTTGTAGACCTTCGTCGACTCGTACCCACCGTCACAGCAGACGAACAGATACCAGTCCGACCCCCGCTGCACCACGAACGGCGACTCCGTCGGCCCGCCGAACGTCCCCGTCGCCGGATGCTGGAACGCCGTCTTCCGCTCGCTCCAGTGCCGCAGATCCGGGCTCGTTCGATAAGCAACGATGTGATTCCCACCGGCAGGCGTCGAGTTGGCCGTGTAGTACATGACCCACTGGTTCCCGACCCGGTGCACCATCGGGTCCCGCCCGTCGAACCCGTCCGTGAACAGCGGATTCGCCGCCGTGTCCCGGGTCCAGTTGACCAGGTCCTTGGACGTCGCCAGCTGCATCTTGTACGCCGTGTGGTCCTCGGTCCCACCCGCGTAGAACATGTAGTAGGTCCCGGCGTCGTACATCACGTACGGCGCCCAGATGTGGCTCTCCCCCGCCGCCGGATCCGCGAACAACGCCGGCGCCTGCTTCGTCCACGGTCCGTTGGGCGTCGGCGCCGTCGCGTGCCCGAAGCTCTTCTCGTCCAACGGGTTCGCCGGCTCCGCGTGCGTGATCGCGTACACGTGCCACGTCCCGGTCGCGTGGTCCTGCACGAGCGTGTGGTCGTTGTAGTACCACTGCTCGTTCTCGCCCACGCTCGGGTCGTACACCTTCACGAACTTGCCGGCCGCAACGACCCGGTCCACCTGCACGTACGGCGTACTGCGCACCCGGTCGTCACCGCCTCCTCGTCCGGCCGACGCCGGCAGGGCTGCCGCGCTCAGAACGGCAGCTCCCGCCAACGCCGCCAGGATCCTTCGCCCGCGCATCAGCCGAGCTCCAGATCCAGCAGGTCCACGCCGGCCAGGAAGTTGGTCGCCGCGGCGTTCTTCCCGGTCAGCGTGACGCTCAACTGATGCTTGCCCGCAGCAAGCGCCGCGTTGCCCAGGTCAACCTTCTGGGTCGCGACCCCGGTCGCCTGGTACCCGTCGAACGACACCGGCGTACCGCCGTCGACCGCCAGGTCCACGATCCCGTAGTCGGCCGCCTTGGTCAGCACCGAGGACAGCTTGTACGTCCCGGCCGACGGCACCGAGAACTCGAGCACCACCTTGTCACCTGCCTTCGTCCCGTGAATCCACAGTTGACTCCCGCCGGACCAGCTCACTCCGCAGCAGCTGCCCTGCGGATCCACCGGCACCGTCGCCGACACCGCCGGCAGCAGCGCCTCGGCCTCGACCCGGATCGTGCTGCCCGACGTCGCCTGCGCGACCGCCGACTTCGCGCTCTCGTGCCCGGCCAGGTCGACCGCCGAGACCCGGTACTTCCAGGTCTCCTTCAACCCGAGCGCCTTGTGCACGAACCCCGGCACGGTGCTAGTCCCGATCAGCTTCTCGGCCGCACCGGCCTTCGCGCCGTACACCTTGTACGCCGCGATGCCGCTGTCGTCCAACGACTCCGACCAGGTCAGCCCGATCGCGTTGTCGGTCCGCCCGGTCGCGACCAGGTTGGCCACCGGCGCGGGCGCCTTGCGGTCGGCGTACGGGATGACGAGCGACTGCACGGTGTACGCCGCCGCCGTCCACGCCGGTGCTCCCGCGGTCGGCCGGAGCTCGATGCTGAGCTTCGTCCGCCCGAAGGTGAGCGACGCCGGGAGCTGGTAGTTGTCGTCCAGCCAGCGCTGCCGATCGTTGCCGAGGGCCTGCAACCAGGTGCCCGCGTCCTTGCCGTTGACAATCACCTTCGCGGACTGCCAGGCAACGTTCTGATCGCTGGTCCGGCGCAACGTCACGCCCCGGTTGACCGGGTCGATCTTCACGTCGAACTTGACCGGAGTCGTTGCCGACCGCACCTGGTCGGTCAGCACGGTGTCGTCGTGGTCGCCCTCGTAGACCGACGTGAGGTCCGCGGTCTGCGCACCGGAGTCGGCGTACTTGTGCTCGGCCCGGCTGCTCGCCGAGCCGGTGTCGATCCGGTCCGTCTCCCGGGCGCCGAACGCGGCGCTGGTGTAGAGGAACGCGGTCGAGCCGTAGATCGACGCGTGATCGTTCTGCTGCCCGTGCTCGATGCCGAAGGCCAACTGATTCTGGAACCCGATCGAGTCGGTGATGTGCAGGCGGAACGCGCTGTCGCACTCGACCTCGCACTCACCGGCCTTCACCTCGTGCCCGGAGTTGCCGTGGAACGGCGTCGAGTACGTGCCCTGGTTGAAGTACCAGCCCGACTCGTAGTAGTCCTCGGTCCCGGTGCCGTGGATCGCCGGGGTGCGCTCGCCGTCGACGTACACACGCTCGTCGCCCTCGAGGTAGCCGCGGGTGTTGCCGTCCGGCTGCAGCCCCTCCATGGTGTGCGAGACGCCGACGAACTTGCCGCGCCCGGTGGCCTCGGCGATCGTCCAGTCCTGGCCGTAGACCGGCTCGGCACGGTGCGAGATCGCAGTGAAGTACCCGCTTTTGCCGGTCAGCAGGTCGACGGCAGCGCTCGCGTCACGCGCACCCGTCACCTCGGACGTGCCCTGCAGCTTGTACGGCGTGGTGTTGACGAGCGTGACGGTCGCGCGCGCCAGGTACGGCATCGGCCACCAGGACGAGTACCAGCCGTCCGGGTCCATCGCGAAGAACAGGCTCTTCACCGGGTTCTCACCGAGACCGGAACCGAAGAACTCACCGATCGGCGCGTCCACCTGCTTCTTGCCGTCGACAACCACCTGCACCCGGACGCCGGCCAGCAGGGCGTCGGAGGACTTCACCCGCGCCGCATCCTCGGGCGTGACGGCGTACGGCATCGAATGCGTGCCCGACCAGGCCTGCTTGTCGATCACGTACCCGTGCGCCTGCTCGTCGGCGACGTGGTTCGGGCCGACGTCGACGGTGTCCGTGCGCTTCGCCGTACCGCCGACCATCGAGTCGGCCCAGTAGGTGAACTCGTTGAAGTCCAGGTCGGAGGAGACGAACTCGTTCTTCACGGTGATCTGCGACTTGCCCGCGGTCGCGCTGGCCGGCAGGTCGACGACCTGGTCGTTCCACTGCGCGCCCTGCGCGGGCAGCGGCGCCCACTCGCCGACCTTGACGCCGTCGACGAGCACGTTGGCGCGCTGGTTGCCGATCCGCAGGTCCATCCGCCGGGTCAGCTTCACGCCGGTGTTGGCCGGGTCGAGCTTGACGGTGAACTGGCTGGATCCGGTGAAGGCGCGGCCGTCGTCGGCGTACGCCGCGAGGTCGAGCCCGACGATCTGCGGCAGCTTCAGCCGCAGCGCGCTGAGCTCACCCGGACCGTAGCTGTCGGCAAGCGTCATCTGCTTGCCCGCGGCAAGGTTCACTGCCTTGCTGGTGGTCTTGGCCGCCGGGTTCTTGGGCTTCGGGTCCTTGGTCCCCGATGCCTGCAGCAACTTCACGACGTCCTCGGCCTTGTCGGCCGGGTCGAACGTGCTCACGCCGTTCGCGTCGGGGAACTCGCGGTAGTCGACGTGGTAGAAGTACGGGTTGCTCTGCGTGGTGACCTTCATCGACTGCTTGTACGGCATTGGGACCCGGATGTAGACGCCGCCGCTGGTCTCCAGCGCGTTCGCGACCAGCGGGAAGACGAACGGCGCGCCGAGCTTGCCGTCCACCAGGTCCTGCAGGCTCGCGTCCACCACCTTCTTGCCGTCGAGCTCGACGGTGATCTTGCCGGTCTTGGTGACGTCACCCTCGTCGCGGGTGAACCAGATCGAGGCGATCTCGCCCGGACCGGCGTCCTCGGCGATCACGCAGCCGGAGGCGTCCGTGCGCAGGCACGAGTACTTGCCGTCGAACCCGTCGTTGTTGGTGCCGTCGCGGCCGAAGCTGGAGAACTGCTTGGTCCGGACGCCGTTCTGGAGCTCGGGCAGGCGGTCGAGCCGCCGGTAGACGTCCCAGCCGACCGGGCCGTTGCCGCTGGACGCGCTCGGCCCGGCGTACGAGGTCGGAGTGGCTGAGGCGGTGAGGGCTGTCGTGGCGGGAAGAACGAGGACTGCTCCGAGGAGAGCCGCGGCGGTGCGTCGCAGCAACCTGGTCATAGGCGGAGACCTTCCGGGAGACCTGGGAAATCGATTTCTCAGTGTCTACCATCCGCGTCGCCGCCTTGAGAAGAGTTCGGTACGCAGATTCTGGAATGAACCCGCGGTTCCACCAGTTGGTCACCCGATGGGCCGCCGTGTTGCCATCCGCGACAGACTGGACCCCGCAGTCCGTTCCTCCAGTCCTCACCCGCAGGAGACACCGATGAGTTCTGCTCCAGCCCAGATCGCCGTCACCGGCCTCGCCGTGATGGGCCGCAACCTGGCCCGGAACCTGGCCCGCAACGGCTTCCGCGTCGCCGTGCACAACCGGTCCCAGGGCCGCACCGACGCCCTGATCAAGGAGTTCGGTCACGAGGGCGAGTTCGTCGCGGCCGCCGATCTCCCGGCACTGGTGGAGTCGCTGGAGACGCCGCGCAAGATCATCATCATGGTCAAGGCCGGCGAGCCGACCGACGCCGTGATCGACGAGCTGGTCCCGCTGCTGGACGAGGGCGACATCGTCGTCGACGCCGGCAACGCGCACTTCGCCGACACCCGCCGCCGCGAGGACGCCCTGAAGGCCAAGGGTCTGCACTTCGTCGGCGCCGGCGTCTCCGGTGGCGAGGAGGGCGCACTGAACGGGCCGAGCATCATGCCCGGCGGCTCGACCTTCGCGTACGCCGCGCTGGAGCCGATGCTGACCAAGATCGCCGCGCACGTGAACGGGGAGTCGTGCTGCGTGCACGTCGGCCCGGACGGCGCCGGCCACTTCGTCAAGATGCTGCACAACGGCATCGAGTACGCCGACATGCAGCTGATCGCCGAGGCCTACGACCTGCTCCGGCACGTGCTCGGGCTGTCCGCCCCGGAGATCGCCGACGTGTTCCGCGAGTGGAACACGGGCGACCTCGAGTCGTTCCTGATCGAGATCACCGCGGAGGTGCTGTCCCAGGTCGACGAGTCGACCGGCGGACCGTTCGTGGACGTCGTACTGGACCAGGCGGAGCAGAAGGGCACCGGGCGCTGGACCGTGCAGGTCGCGCTCGACCTGGGCATCCCGGTGAGCGGGATGGCGGAGGCCGTGTTCGCGCGGTCGCTGTCGGGTGACGTCGTACGGCGTGAGGCCGCGGCCGGCGTACTGCCTGGTCCGTCGGGCAAGGTCGACGTCGATCGGGACGCGTTCATCGAGGACGTGCGGCACGCGCTGTACTCGTCGAAGCTGGTCGCCTACGCGCAGGGCTTCGACGCGATCCGCGCGGCGTCCGAGCAGTACGGCTGGGACATCGACCTGGGCGCGATGGCGACGATCTGGCGCGGCGGGTGCATCATCCGGGCGCGGTTCCTGGACCGGATCAAGGAGGCGTACGACCGCGACGCGAACCTGCCGTCGCTGCTGGTCGACGACTACTTCAAGGAGGCCGTCGCGAACGGGCAGGAGGCGTGGCGCCGGGTTGTCGGCGTAGCGGCTTCGGCCGGCGTACCGGCTCCTGGCTTCTCGGCTTCGCTGTCGTACTACGACGGCCTGCGCGCGGAGCGGCTGCCGGCGGCGCTGATCCAGGGTCTGCGGGACCTGTTCGGTGCGCACACGTACCACCGGGTGGACCGCGAGGGTTCGTTCCACCTCGACTGGTCGGGTGACCGCAAGGAGCACGACGCCTGAGGTCGTTGATCTGAGGTAGTTGATGCGGCAGTGGGATTGGCGCTGAGATCGAACATATGTTCTAATGTTTTCTCAGCGCCAGCCCGCTTCGGCGGGGACATGTTCACCCAGGGAGATCGCCGCAACGATGACCGTAGACACTTTTGCAGCAGAAGCCCAGACCGACGCCGTCGACACTCCCGCCGAGGCGATCGACTCTCCGGCCGACGTGATGGCTCCCGACGCGGCCGCCTCCTCCTCCGACACGACGGCGCCCTCGTCCGCGGACGACGCGTCCTCCGCCGACGCCCCGGCTGAGGCCACCTCGGCCCCGGTTGCCGAGAAGCCGAAGAAGGCTCCCGCCAAGAAGGCGCCGGCGAAGAAGACCAAGACCCTCGAGCTGACGCTGACCGTCACCGGCACCGCCGACGGCGAGTGGAAGGCCGAGCTGAAGCAGGGCAACAGCTACATCGCCAAGAACCTGCTCGTCGCCGCCGCGGCCGTCTCTCGTGCCGCCAAGGAACTGCACGAGGACCTGTCCGGCCCGATCGACGAGGTCATCGACGCCGCCCGCGAGCAGCAGGCCGCCAAGGTCGCCGCCCTCGAGGCCGAGCTCGAAGCCGCCAAGCGCGCCCTCGCCGAGCTGGACGACTAGCAGCACCCCACGATCCCGCAGCCGGACGCGGTCTTCCCCCAACTCCGGCCGTGGAACCCCTGGGTGGGGTCAGAGGCGTCCGCCCCCACCCAGACGCACTGAGGAGCATGCCGGGCCGTTTTCCCAACGGCCCGGCATGACGCGTTTCGGGGGTTAGTCGGCAGTTGGTTGCGCTGGCCGCCGGGTCGGCCGCAGCCGCGCGGGCCCAACCGGTGAGCCGACCAGCAACCTGACCCCCAGCCGGTCAGCCGGTCAGCCGGTCAGCCGGTTAGCAGCATCAGCTCCAGCCGCCCCACCACCGAAGCCAAGGGTGAGCACCTCACCCACCGGCCCCGAGGTGACCCACGCGTGCATCTCCCCGACCGCGGGCGGCACGGAGGGTTGCGCCGTACGAGCGGCGCTGTCCAACACCTCCAGTTGCATCGAGGTGAACAGCGGATGCTCCCGCTCGTACGGGTGGTTGGGGGTGAACCTTGGTCAGGGTGTCGCGGGCTCTGGGGGGCGGGGGCCGGCGAGGAGGTAGACCACTGTGGCGGACAGGCAGAGGAAGGTGGCGGCTCCGAAGCTGGCGACGGTGAAGCCGTGGACGGTGGCGAGTTGGGTGGAGGCGGGGTGCGTTTGGAGGTAGCCGGAGGTCGCTGTGCCGGCGATCGTGCTGAGCAGGGCGGTGCCGAGGGATGCGCCGATCTGCTGGGAGGTCATCACCATCGCGCCGGCGACGGCGGTGTCCGGTCCGGCGTCGAGCGTCGCGGTGCTGTTGGCTGTCACGAGCATCAGGCCAGTACCGAGCCCGACCAGCAGGAACACCGCCAGAACGTGCGGGAAGTAATGGCTGTCGACCCGCAGCAGCCCGAGCAGAACCATGCCGACGGCAACAATCAGCAGTCCCGGCGACAGCAGCCGGCGGACCGCCGTACGGGCGATCGTCGCACCCACGATCCGTACGCCGACCATCAGCCCGACGGTCAGCGGGAGGAACGCGAGCCCGGCCTTGACGGGTGAGTAGCCGAGGACGTTCTGCAGGTAGAAGGTCAGGAAGAACAGCGCCCCGAACATGCCGGCCGCCAAGGCGAACACGGCCAGGTAGCAAGCGGCCCGGCGGCGATTCAGCACCACCCGCAGAGGCAGCAGAGGGGCGGCGACCCGGCCTGCAGACCAAACGAACAACGCCAGCGCCACAACACCGAAGGCCAGCAGACCGATCGTGACCACCGACGCCCAGCCATCGGACTCGGCCTGCGCGAACCCGGCGACGAGAGCCATCAGCCCAGAGGTCGCGAGCAGTACGCCGACCAGATCCACCCGTACGCCGGTAGCCCGCGGGCTGGGCCGTACGGCGTACAGCACCCCCGCTCCGGCGGCGAGCGCGATCGGCACGTTCACGAACATGCACCAGCGCCAGTTGAGGTAGTCGGTGAGGACCCCGCTGAGCACCACACCGAGACCCGACGAGCTCCCGATCGCAGTGCCGTAGATCCCGAAGGCCTTGCCGCGTTCCCTCGGCGTCGGAAAGGCGACGGCGAGCGTCGCGAGGATCGACGGGGTGAGCAGCGCGGCGAAGATCCCTTGCAACGCTCGCGATCCGAGCAACATCCCCGGTCCGGTCGCCGCGCCACCGATCACCGAGGCGACCAGGAAGCCGCCCAGGCCGATCAGCAGGCTGCGTCGGCGGCCGAGCAGGTTCGACAGCCTTCCGCCCAGGAGCAGCGGACTGCCGTACCCGAGCGCGAAGGCGGTGATCACCCACTGCCGCGCCGGATCGGAGAGACCGAGATCCAACTGAACGGACGGCAGCGCAACGTTCATCACCGTCAGGTCGAGGCCGATCATCAACTGGGCCGTCGTAACGGCGGCAAGCGCCCACCAGCGGCGGGGGTCGTGAGTCATCACGTTCCTTAACTGAACAGATGTAGTGCTACGACTGTAGCGTGACGGCCGTAGCGCTACGATGGCGGCCATGCAGACGACGACGGCGCGGGACCGCAACCGGCGCGGGCAGGGCGAGCGGCTGCGCGAGGAGATCGTCACGACCGCCGTCCGGATGCTCGACGAACTCGGTGACGATCAGCCGTTGTCGATGCGCGCCGTCGCGCGCGAGATCGGCGTCGCGGCGACCTCGGTCTACCTGCACTTCGCCGACCGCGACGAACTCGTGCTCGCCGCGTTGAAGCACGCGCACGCGGAGCTGGCCGAGGCGGTTCAGCAGACCGCGGGTCTGGATCCGGCAGTCGAACTGCGAGCTCGCATCCTGGTGCTCGGGAGCTGGGCCAGTGATCACCCCGGGCTCTACAAGGTGCTGACCGAGAGCACGCTGAACCAGCGTGCGGACATGTCGTTCCGGCTCGTGATCCGCGAGCAGACCGCGGAGGTCGTACGGCGTTGCATGGACGCCGGCCTGGCCCCGGCGGACGACCCCACGGCCGTCGCCTTCGACCTGCGCGCCGCCGTCCACGGCGTCCTGTCGATGCGCGTCAACCAACCGGATCTCGACTGGCCGCCGCTGAGCGAGCAAGTGGATCGCTACCTGGTGAAGCTCGTCGGCCTCAGCCCTGGCGCATCGAACCACTGAAGCCTGCGCCACTCGGGGCCTGCTTTGGTGACCAGTTGGCGGAGATCGCGCAGGTCACGCGGCGGGCAGTTCCAGCCGAGTACGCCGACCACCGTGTCGTTCTCGATATAGGCGACAGCGAACCTACGGTCGTCCGGATCCCCGTGCACCACACTCGTCGCTGCATCGCGCGGGAAGATGCCGTAGGCCTGCAGGCGTACGTCGTACTGGTCGCTCCAGAAGTACGGGACGGGCGTGAACGGCTGGTCTGCACCGAGCAGGTTGGCGGCCACGGCCGTGCCCTGTTCGGTCGCGTTGAGGCGGTGCTCGACGCGCATCCGGCGGTCGAAGCGCGGGTTGTACCAGGACGCGACGTCGCCTGCGGCGTAGATCCCTGGCGCCGCGCGACAGTGAGCGTCGCACTCGACACCGTCGCCGATCGGGAGACCCGAGCCCGCGAGCCACTCGGTCGCTGGGACCGCGCCGATCGCCACCACGACCACGTCCGCGTCGAGCACCGTTCGGTCGGTCAGCTCGACGCCGTTCACCCTGCCGTCCGTGGAGAGGAACCGCGCGACGCCTGAGTTCATCCGCAGCCGGACGTCGTGATCGCTGTGGGTCTGCGCGACAAGCTCTGCAATCCGTACGCCGAACTGCCGCTGCAAAGGCGCCGGCGCGGGGTCGACCAGAGTGACGTCGAGACCGAGACCACGAGCGGCCGCAGCGACTTCGGTCCCGAGGAACCCGGCGCCGACGACGACCACCTTCGGTCCGGTCAGCAGGATCGTGCGCAAAGCCAGAGCATCGTCCACCGTCCGCACGGTGTGCACGCCGGCCAGGTCGCTGCCGGGCAGGCGCCGAGGCCGAACACCAGTCGCAATCACCAGCCCGTCGAATGCCAGCAGCTCATCAGCCGACCCCTCGGAGACGCCGGGCAGCGACGGGCCCGGCCGCGACGGGCGCCGGGCAGCGTCGGGCCTGCCGGCGAACGGCCCAAGTCGGACCGTGCGTCGGGAGACGTCCAACCCGACCGCGGTCTGCCCGAGCCGGAGGTCGGCGTCCAGCCGGCTGATCGCGGCCTCGTCGCGGAGCAGCACTCGGTCCGGTTCCCACAGCCCGGAGAGTACTTGCTTGGTCAGCGGCGGCCTGTCGTACGGCGCATGCTGCTCCTCACCGATTAGCGTCAGTCGGCCGTCGTACCCCTTGCTGCGTAAGGCTTCCGCGGCGGCCAACCCCGCAGCCGACGCACCGACAACCACAACCTGGCGAACCATCAGCGGTCAGCCCTCGACCGTGATCGCCAGCGCCGGGCAACCCGCCGCCGCGTCCTGGACCTCCGCGAGCCGGTCCTCGGACGGACTGTCGTCCAGCACGACCGCGATCCCGTCCTCGTCGCGCTGGTCGAACACCCCGTCCGCCGCGAACACGCACTGCCCGGACGCAACACACCGGTCCTGGTCCACGAACACCTTCATCGGCCGACCCCTCCGTTCGCCGTACCGGCGGTCGTCAGGGAGTCGCCGGCCTGCTGCGCGTCGAAGCGACCACCCGGCTGTTCCCGCGCGTCCCGTCCACCGGCGGCCCGCGCGTCTTGTCCAACGGCCCGCGCGTCCTGTCCGGCGGCCCGCGCGTCCTGTCCACCGATGGTCCGCGCGTCCCGTCCACCGCCGGCGGCCGCACGGCGCGCGCCGGGCTTGCGGCGTTCGAGCAGCCAGTCGGTGAGCACCAGCAGGAGCAGCGGGCTGAGCCAGACGCCGATGCTGATCGCGGTGTTCTCCATCAGCTGCTCGTTGCCGCCGAAGGATTCGTCCACCCGCGGGGTCAGGATGATCATCGCCGGGATGTTGATCACCCGGCTGAACGCGATCGACATCGCCAGCGCGAAGCTGCGCGACATCCACCGGCGGTGCTCGTCGTACCGCCGCTGCCGAGCCAGCCGGAACGCGCCGACCGTGAAGATCAGCCACAGCGTCGGCCCGACGAGGTTGGCGACCCGGACGGACGGGCCGGCCGAGGTGTACCAGCCGATGTAGAGCCCGAGCAGCGCGGCGGGGATCACGGTGAACACGTAGATCCGCCCGGTGATCCGGTGCCCGCGCCGGTGCTTGGTGCGGAACGCCGGCCAGACCTGGAAGCAGGCGGTCGTCATGCAGACGGTTCCGAGCAGGACGTGCGCGACCAGGAACGGGTAGTAGAGCTCGTTGCCCGGCGGCGGCTCCAGGCGCGAGTTCGCCGGATCGAAGGTCAGGTACGGCGGCACGGAGAACGACAGGAACGCCGCGACCGCGAACATCAGCGGCACGATCCAGGTGCGGCGCCACCACACCTGCTTGCGACGGGGCGGAGACGTCGGTGGTGCGTTCAGGGTCGAGGTCATGAAACTATGTATAGCATACGTAAAACGTACGACGTACATAGATTTAGGATGACGCAGGACAACGACGGCGGGATGGTGGATGGCGACACGCGACGGCAAGGACCCGGACCTCCAGCGCAGCGTGACGCTGCTCTGGGCGGGGCGACCCGAAGGACAGCGCGGTCCCCGGCGCCGCCTCAACGTGGAGGAGATCGCGCAGGCCGCGGTGCGGATCGCCGACGCCGACGGGCTCGAGGCGCTGTCGATGCAGCGGATCGCCACCGAGCTCGGGTACTCGACGATGGCGCTCTACAACCACATCCCGAACAAGGACCTCCTGCTGGAAGTCGCCGCCGACATCGGGGCAGGCGCTCCGCCCGACCTCGACGACGCCGAGGACTACCGACAGGCGGTCCGCGGCTGGGTCGACGCGCTGTGGACCGGCTTCCGGCAACGCCCCTGGATGCTGCGGGTCCCGCTCGACCACGCGCCGATGGGCCCGCACCAGCTCGCCTGGCTCGAGCGCCTGCTGCGTCCGCTGCTCGCCGCCGGCCTGGTCGGCGGCGAGGCGCGAGTGGCCGCGCTGCACCTGACCGCGGTCGTCCGGGGTGCGGCGCAGATCAGCATGAACATGGCGAGGGAGCTCAAGACCGACGACGGGATCCCGCGCACGGACGCCGACGTGGAGCAGCTCGTCGCCGAGTTCATCGACCCGGAGCAGTTCCCGGCACTGACCGCGGTCCAGGCGGCCGAGCGCGCGGGCGAGCGTCCGGAACCGTCCGACGGGTTGCCGTTCGAGCTCAGCTTCGGGGTGGACCGGTTCCTCGACGGAGTCGAGAGCTGGGTCGCGGCGAATCGCCGTACAGAGCAAGACTGAACGCGTGTGACGTAGTCGGCGCGCCGTGTCCTGGGCAGGGGCCTCCTGTGCGCCGTACCGTGTTTGCTCTGGGTTCACCTTTCGGGCCCTGACCGCTCCGAACAGAAGAGGTCAGATGAGCACCTTCCAAGACCTGGGATCGCTGCTACTGGTCCGCGGCGCTGACGAGCTGGATCACGCCGGCGGCACGCTCTACGTCCACCTGCACCGGGTCGCGAAGCGGCTCACCACCCTCGGCTCCTCGGACACCCTGGTGATCGCCGGGCTCGCCCACGCGGCGTACGGGACCGACGGATTCCCGACCCACCTCTTCGACTGGCAGCAGGAACGGCCGGTCCTGGAAGCGGTGATCGGGCCGGAGGCCGAGCAGCTCGTCTACCGGTACGGCGCGTGCGAGCGCGAGACCACCTGGCGTGACCTGGCCGAGCACCACACCGTCACGGACCGGTTCACCGGTACGTCGGAGGAGCTCAGCACCGCCGAGCTGCGCGAGTTCGTCGATCTCACGATCGTCAACGAGCTGGACGTTCTCGACCACGCGCCGCAGCTGGCCGGGAAGCTTCGCCCGTACCTGCAGGAGCTCGTCCCGCGCTGGCAGTCCCTCGCCTCTCCCGCGGTCCTCGCCGACGCGAGCCGGGCGCTGGAGCTTTCGCACGCCGCCGGCGAGGAGCTTTCGCCCGCCTAGCCGCGCCTATTGGTGGCCCAGCTCGCGCATGGTGGTGAGCACCAGCGCGAGCAGGAGCGCGATGACGCCTGCCGCCGTACAGAGCCAGAGCGGGAAGTCGGTGAAGGCCGTCGTGCCCGCGAACGCCAGCGGGCCGGCATGGACGCCGACGAGTCGTCGGTGCCTGCGGAGCAACCGCAGGATCGGCGGCGCCGGCATCCCGATCGGGGCGAGCAGGACGAGTGCGACCAGCCCGATCACCAGGCCACGGTGGTCCACGACGAGCGCGGTGACCAGCAGCCACAGCAGCGGCGCGAACACGAGCAACCACCACGGCGGTTGCCACACTTCCGGCTGAGCTACCTCAGGTCCGGTTTCGCTCTCCGACACGGCACTGCGCCTCCTCACGCGCTGCCCCCGGCCTACGAGTCTGACAGGTCCGGAACCCTTCCTGGAAACGGTAGACCGCGACGGCCAACCGCACGCTCGCCCAGCTCGGCATTCCGGCGGCTGAGGTCGACTCCCCCGACTCTGCGTGCCACCAGGGATCACTAACATCCGGCAGCATGACTGCCTCCCGCATCGAGCAACCGGCTGACCTCGAGACCGTTCGTACGTCGTACGACCGCGTCGCGGACAACTACGTCGAGATGAACCTCGGGGACATCACGACGTACCCGTGGCTGCGGACCGCGATCGACGGCTTCGCCGCCGCGGTGCAGGGTCTTGGGCCGGTGCTCGATGTGGGCTGCGGGCCTGGGGATGTCACGGCCTACTTGGCTGAGCGCGGGCTCGACGTCTCCGGGGTCGATCTGTCGGAGCGGATGATCTCGCATGCTCGGCGACTGCACCCTCGGCATTCTTTTGCAGTCGCCTCGGCGACCGAACTGGAGCTTTCGGACTCTTCGCTGGGCGGGATTCTCGGGTGGTGGTCGTTGTTCAACCTGCCGCGCGAGGTGCTTCCGCAGGTGTTGGAGACCTTCGCCCGCGCGCTGGTGCCGGGCGGGCACCTCATTCTCGGCATGCACCAAGGCGACGGCGAGCTCAAGCGGACGCAGGCGTACGGCGGGGTGCCGGTCGCGTGGACGACGTACCTCTGGCAGCCCGACGCGCTGTGGGCGTTGCTGGCCGCGGCCGGCTTCTCTCCGGTGGCCGACCTCCGGCTCTCCGAGAGCGTCGCGGGCGTTCCGTCACTGGTGCTGGTGGCGCGGGCTTAGCTGCTTGAGTACGGCGGCGTACGCGCGAGGGTGAGACGTGTTCCCGTTGTGGCCGCCGGGGAACTGCTGCAGGTCGGCGTTCACCAGGTCGGCCAGGGCAGCGGCGCACTTGCGGTCGAACACGGTTTGCGGCGTCGTTCGGCCGACGGCCGGGATGATGCGGGTGGGCACCTGGTGGAGCCGGGCGACGTCCAGGGTGTCGTGAACGACGGCGGTGAAGTCGTGCTCGATGAAGAAGCCGAAGTTGCTCACCCGCTGGGCGTTCATCGGCTGCGGGGTGAGGTCGGGCTCGGCGTCGGGATTGGCCGGATCGACGCCGAGCACCTCGACGACGACCTTGAGCGCTTCGGCCAAGCCGTCGCGGCGATGGACCTGCTGGATGTGTTCGAGTTCGTGCTCGTGGCGGGCGCGCTCGTCGGCGGGAAGCAAGCGCGGGGTGACTGGTTCGTGGGCGATCAGGGTGCCGAGCTGACCTGGGTGGTCGACGGCAACGTGGAGCCCGATCGAGGCGCCGAGGCTGCAGCCGAGCATGGTCACGGGCTCGTTGGTGAGCTCTTGGAGCAGCAGGTGTACGTCGTACGCGTGCTCGGTCAGGGTGACGCCTTGCTCTGGGCTTTTGATGACGCTGCGCGAGAGGCCGCGTCGGTCGTAGGTGATCACGGTGTAGTCGTCGATCAGCTGGTCCACGAGATCCCGGCTGCGGTCGGCGTCGCCTTCGCCGGACTGCGAGATCAGCAGTAGTGGGCCGGTTCCTCGCACCTCGTAGTACAGGACTGCTCCCGGCACGTTCATCGTCGTCATGTGCTTCACCGTAAAGCATCAGTTTTGATACATCAATCCTGATACAGTTTGGGTCATGAACGGTGTCGACCTCTTCCTGCTCGGGCGGACCTTGATGAAGATCGGCGAGCAGGCCCTGCCGACCGAGGGCATCGGCGAGCACTCGACGAGTGTGCGTTCGGTGCTGATCGTGGTCAGCGATGTGCGTGCTCACCCGGGGAGTGCGATCGGGCAGATCGCTGATCGGACCGGGCTGCCGCAGAGTGCTGTGTCGGGGGCTGTCGCGCGGCTTCGCGAGGCTGGTGCTGTGGTTACCGAGTCCGACAGTGGCGATCGGCGGCGGCAGCTTGTTCATCCTTCGCCGAAGCCGTCGGCTCGGGTCGCCGAGGTCCGGGCGGCGCCTGTCGACGGCGCGCTGGCGGCGGCCTTGGGGACGGAGGATGCTGCGCTAGTTGCGGAGGTCGTCGTACTGCTGGAGGAGCTTGCCCGGCACCTCACGCCGGCAGCGGTTTCCCGACTGCGCGGGTGATGGTGGCTCATCAGCAGGGAGCCAAGCGCTGGAACGTCCTGGCGGCCGGCGAGGTGACTGATCCGTACGGAAATGCGCTGAGGTTCGCGGAAGCCCTTTAGTTGTTGAGGTGCTCCGGTGTTGGCCGGGGCGCCTCACTCAGGTCGTTAGGTAGGTGGCGGCCAGGGCTTGGTGTGGATGCCAGGCTGCTGGTTCGGCGTAAAGGCTTGGTGGGAACGCGTCCTGGTGACCTAGGCGGAGGGCGATGGTGTGTGCTGTGTCGGCGGTCAGGCCGGGGATGCTGGTGAGGTTGGTGATCAGGGTGTCGAGGGGCTGATCGAGGAAGGTTGGGTTGGCGACGCAGGCCTCGGCGATTTGTTGTGGGAGGCCAGTTGTGGTGAAGGCCTCGGCTGAAGGGAAGAGGTGGGTGAGGCCGTCCGGCAGACCGGGGACTGGGTGACCGAACGCTTCGACCAGCTCACCTGCCCGCTTGCGCGCTTCATCGAGAGAGTTGCCTTGGGCAAGGACTGACTGTACGGCGGCCTCGAGCGGACCCCAGGCGCCGGGGACGCGGAGGCCCGGGCGCCGTCGTACGAGCGGTCCTAGTACTGGGTCATGCGCGAGTTCAGCCGGCGCAGTGTCGAGCCCGACCATCCGGGCGGCGCGCTCGACGACGTGGATCAGGCCCTCCCAGTACGGCAGGTGCGCGCGGAGGATCAGGTGATCACCCGTGCCCGCCTTGAGCTCGAGCAGCCCAGGCCCGCCGTCCAGCGCGATCGTCCGACGGTAGGTGCCGTCAGCAACCGACTCGACGCCTGGGATCGCGCGGGCGGCGAAGAAGTCGAGCATCGCATTCCAGTCGTACGGCGGTTGGTACGGAAGCCGCATCACCAGACCGCCGTCCGCGGTCAGGCGATCCGCCCGCCGCCGACGATCGCGCAGTTCGCGAGGCGCGGCGCGGAAGACCTGCCGCATCTCCCGGTTGAACTGCCGCAGACTCCCGAAGCCCGAGGCGAACGCGATGTCCGCGACGGTCAGGTCCGAATCGTCCAACAGCCGCCGCGCGAAATGCGCCCGCCGAGACCGAGCGAGCTGATCCGGCGTCACCCCCAGGTGATCCCGAAACATCCGCCGCAAATGCCGCGGCGACACCGCAAGCCGCTCCCCCAGCGCAACCTCGGTCCCTTCGTCGAGCACCCCGTCGATGATCAACTGCACCGCCCGGCACACCATCTCCGGCGCCCGAGCATCCACCGGCGAAGCCACCCGGTACGGCCGGCACCGCAAACAAGCCCGAAACCCAGCCGCCTCAGCAGCCGCCGCCAACTCGAACGTCCGCACGTTCTCCGCCAACGGCTTCGCCCCACACCCCGGCCGACAGTAGATCCCCGTAGTCACCACCGCCGAGTACGTCGTCACACCCACAGGTATAGGCCATCCCCAGCCCACCAACCAGCCATATTCGGACCGGTGACAAATGGGGAGGGAGGGGAGCCTGCCCGCCCCAAACGGCTACGGACTGCGCCCGTGCCGGCGCTGGCTCGGGTCCGGGTCTGCGGGCATCTCACGTGGCTGTCCGAATCTGGCCAGACCTGGGCCGTGGTGCCGACGGATGCTTCTCGGGTCAGAACACACCAGAGAGGTCACCAAGATGCTGAGCAAGGTTTTTCCGATTGAGCTCAAGCCGGGTAAGCAGGCTGAGGCGGAAGCCATCGTGGCGGAGTTTGCGCCTCGGGGGCCGGAGCAGGAGGCGGGGACGTTGTCGTTCAGGGTGTACAGGGATCCGGCGCGGCCGGACTATCTGTTGTTCGTGGAGCACTTCGCCGATCAGGCGGCGTACGACGCGCACACCGGCTCGGCGGCGTACAAGGAACTCGTCGCGGGACGGTTCGCCGGGTTGATCGTCGAGTTCGTCGAGATCGACCACGAGCTGCTGGTCAGCCACTGATGTTCACCCACAAAGCCCAAAGGCTCCGGGCGCTCGATCCGTTGGTGCTGCCCAACGTTTGGGACGCGGGAAGCGCCGTGCTGGTCGTCGCGGCCGGCGCGCAGGCGGTTGCTACGACGAGCGGCGGCGTGGCCTGGTCGTTGGGTAAGCCCGACGGCCAGGTGCTCACCCGCGACGAGATGATCGAGCAGGTACACCGGATCGCCGCGGCCGTCGACGTACCGGTGTCGGCAGACATCGAGGGCGGCTACGGCCCGGCACCCGCCGACGTACGGCGTACCGTCGAGGAGGTCGTCGCGGCGGGCGCCGTCGGCGTCAACCTCGAGGACTCCAAGGCTCCCGGCGGCCCGCTGTTCTCCGTCGACGAGCAGGTCGACCGGATCGCCGCGGCCCGCGCGGGTGCGACCGCGGCAGGCCTGCCGGAGCTGCTGATCAACCTGCGGACCGACGTCTTCCTCTTCGGCATCGGTCCGGAAGAAGGCCGGCTCAGCGACGTACTCGATCGAGCCAAGCAGTACGCCGAAGCCGGCGCCGACGGCCTGTTCGTCCCCGGCCTCACCGACCTGCAAACCGTCGCCGAGCTGACCGAGCAGTCCCCGCTCCCGGTCAACGTGATGGGCGGCCCAGGCGCACCGTCGGTCGCCGAGTTCGTCGCCCACGGCGTACGCCGGATCAGCGTCGGTACGGCGATCGCCCAAGCGGCGTACTCGAAGGCCCTCGACGCCGCCCGCGAAGTCCTCGACCACGGCACGTACGGAGAGCTCGCCAACACCCTCGACTTCGGCGAGCTCAACGCCAAGTTCTAGGGAGTGAACACCTCGAAGGAGGTCGCGAACGTCGTGCCGAACCTGGTGCCACCGGCGCGCGACACTCCTTCGAGGAACTCCGACGGGTCGAACCCGCCCAGCCCGTCGATGTACGCCTTGTGCGCCCGCAGCGACGCGAGCCCGGTCTCGTACGTGTCGGTGATGTCGACCCCGTGCTTACCCAAAGGCGACCCGGCAGCCCACACCTGCCGCACACCGTTCCACCGCTCGCCGTCATCGGGAAAGATCCACCGATTCGCAGCATCCCGTACGGCGTCCAGCGTCGCGCGCCCGACGGCCATGTGGTCGGCCTGGTTCAGGACGACGTCGCCGTCCCAGGTCTCGCGGTAGTTGTTCGTGATCACGATCTCCGGCTGGTGCCGGCGGATCACCGCGGTGAGCACCTTGCGCAGCGCCACGCCGTACTCGATCGTGCCGTCCGGCTGCCCGAGGAACTCGACCACGTCGACGCCGACGATCCGCGCCGACTCGATCTGCTCGGCCTCGCGCAGCGGCCCGCACTCGGCGGGAGCGAGCCCGTCGATGCCCGCCTCGCCCGACGTGGCCATCACGTACACGATCTCCTTGCCCTGCCCGGTCCAGCGCGCGATCGCCGCGGCCGTCCCGAACTCCAGGTCGTCGGGGTGCGCCACGATCGCGAGCGCCTTCTGCCAGTCCTCAACGACCGGTTCGAGTGGGGTCATGAGCGCAGGCTAGTCGCCGAAGACCTGCCGCGTGTAGGGGTTTGCGAACGCGCGCTGCGGATCCAGCCGATCGCGGACGGCCAGGAAGTCGCCGAAGTGCGGATACAGCTCGGCGAAGCGAGACGCGTCGAGCGTGTGCAGCTTGCCCCAGTGCGGCCGGCCGCCGTACGCCGCGACGATCTGCTCGAACGCGGTGAAGTACCGCCCGTGATCGAGCCGGTGGTACTGATGGATCGCGATGTACGCCGTCGCGCGCCCCTGCGCGGTCGACAGCCAGATGTCGTCGGCCGCCGCGACCCGCACCTCGATCGGGAACGGGAACTTCTCCCCCGACCGGTCGATCCACGCGCGCAGCTGCCCGAGCACCTCGACCAACTGCTCCCGCGGTACGGCGTACTCGGACTCCCGGAACACCACGTTCCGTTCCGAGCAGAACACCTTGTACGACGCATCGACGTACTCCCGCGCCGACAGCGCCCGCGACGCGAGCTGGTTGATCCGCGGCACCAGCGCGGGCCGTCGTACGGCGAGCCGGTTGGTCAGCTCGAACACCTTGTTGGACAGCAGCTCGTCGTCCACCCAGCCGCGGATCCGGCTGACCGGAGACGCACCGACGCCGGTCGTGACGCGGTTGTTCCGCTTGGTGAGCGCGACGTCGGTGTGCGGGAACCAGTAGAACTCGAAGTGATCGTTGCCATCGGCAAGCTCATCGAACCCGGCGAGCACCTCACCGAGCGGCAGCGGCATCTCCTGCGCGCGCAGCAGGTACGCCGGGACGCACTGCAACGTCATCGACGTGATCACCCCGAGCGCCCCGACCGAGACGCGGGCGGCCGCGAAGACATCGGCGTTCTCGTCGGCCGAGCACTGCAGCACCGATCCGTCGGCGGTGACCAGCTCGAGCCCGACCACCTGCGTCGCCAGGCCGCCGAGCTTCGCGCCGGTCCCGTGCGTGCCGGTGGAGACCGCGCCGGAGATCGTCTGCTTGTCGATGTCGCCGAGGTTGGCCATCGCGAGGTCGAACGACGCGAGCCCGGCGTTCAGCTTGGCGAGCCCGGTGCCGGCGCCGACCGTGACTCGGCCGGACGTGCGGTCGGCGGCCTGAATCGCGGACAGCCCGTCGAGCCGGACCATCACCTGCTCCGGGACCGAGCAGCCGGTGAAGGAGTGACCGGAGCCGACCGCCTTCAGCTTCTTGCCCTGCTCGGCCGCGGCCTTGACCGCCGCGGCGACCTCATCGGTCGAACCCGGGCGGAGCACCTCCACGCCGGTCGCCGACTCGGTGCCCGCCCAGTTCCGCCAGGTGCTCATCCGAAGTTCTTCCCTTCGCCCCGGTAGCTCACCAGCTCGGTCAGCTCGTTGCCGTCGATCGCGTACAGCCGGTCGAACCGCTCCAGCATCTCGCCTGCCTTCGCGTAGCGCATCCACACGCGGTCGCCGATCCTCAGGCCGCGCGCGTTCTCGCCCTCGACCGGGGTCTGCACCTCGCCGGCGCCCTCGGTCCCGAGCAGCTTCAGCCCGAGCGGCCAGGCCGGGGCGGGCAGCCGCGACTTCTTCGCCGGGCCGGAGGCGACGTACCCGCCACCGAACAGCGTCGCGATCCGCGGCGTCGGACGCCGTACGACGCCAAGTGCGTACGCCACCGCGTGCTCGGGCTGGAACACGTCGTACTTGTCGAACAGCGTCGGCCCGTAAAGGCCCGAGCCAGCGGTGACCTCGGTGACCACGGGATCGGCGCTGCTGATCTCGATGCTGCCCGTGCCGCCGCTGTTGACCAGCCGGAGCAGCGCGACCTGCTTGACCGCGTCGACGACTGCGCCGCGGCGGTCGGACAGCTCGGCCGCGGAGCGCCGCTTCACCCAGCGAACCGCGGGCGACGTGTCCGGCAGGCCCGCGATCTGGGCCTCGTAGAACATTACGCCGACCAGCTCGAAGGCGTCGTCGTCGACGACCTGGCGCGCGAGCGCGAGCACCTGCTCCGGCGTACGCAGCGGGGAACGCCGTACGCCGAGGTGCTGGCCGAAGACCCGCAGCGAGGCGTCGACGTCCAGGCAGACCCGGATCCGCTCGCCGCCGCCGGTGACCTGCTTGATGTACGCGAGGTGCTCGACGTCGTCGATCATGAGCGTGATTCGGGCGGCCGCCTCGGCGTCGCCGGCCAGCTCGCGCAGCGCCGCGCGGTGGACGGTCGGGTAGCCCATCAGGATGTCGTCGACGCCGTTGCCCGCGAGCCAGAGCGCCTCGGGCAAGGCGTAGCTCATCACGCCGCGGAAGCCGGGCCGCTGCAGCGCCTCGGCGAGCAGCGCGCGGTTGCGCACCGACTTGGACGCGACGCGGATCGGCACCTCGGCGGCACGTCGGACCAGGTCGTCGGCGTTCCGGCGGAAGGCGGCCAGATCCACCACCGCGAACGGTGGATCCAGCTCGGCGGTCAGCCGCCCGTACCGGTCGAAGTCACCCATGTCCGGAGTCTAAGCCGGGTTAAAACTGAAAGGTAGTACATCTTTCATGCCGAATCGATCACAGCCCGGAGCACCGGGACGACGCTGTGCGCCCAGTCGGCGCTCGGTTTGGCGTCCTGGGCGGCGAGCAGCGCCACGGTGCTGCCCTGGCGGACGACGGTCTCGGCGTAGGGCTCGGCGCCGGCGTACCGGCGTACTTGGGCTGCGGCGTCCTGCTCCGACCAGAGCGGCTCTACTGCGAGCTGGGCGTCACCGGAGGTGCCGCAAGCAGTCATGCGGGCCTCGTATCCGGTGTAGTACTGCTGGGCCTGTTTCTGGTCGGCGAAGCGGAGCAGGAGAGCTGTGGCGGGCAGGTCCGAGCCGGTCCGGTACGTCGCCTGCAGGGCGTGCTGCGGGATGGGCAGCGAGCCGGCCGGCATCTTCCCGGCGCAGCCGACCGGCAGAGCCTCGTACGCCGCCTGGTGGGCGCTGCGCTCCCGGGTCCAGGTGTTGTTGCCCAGCCAGCCCGCCTCGGCGCCGCCCTCGTCGACGTACGTCTTCCAGCCTGCTCCGAGCTTGTCGGCCGGGGGCAGGTTCTTGCTGGAGACCGGTCCGGCCGCTGCAGGCGGCGGTGCTGTGGCCTGGTCGGGCGTGGCCGGGGCCTTGGCGGCGTCGGTGGGCTTGGCGGTGTCCGGCGTGATGGTCGGGACGGGGACCGTGCCGCCGACGGTGCTGGGGATGCTGAGCTCGGGCGTGGGGCTCGGCTCAGCTGCCGGTGCGCTGGTGCATGCGGCTAGCAGGCCGGCGGCGAGGACGGCCGCGGCCGCCGCGACTGCTGCGCGGCGCGCCGTACCGGCTCTCACTGCCCGCTCATTTCGGCTCGAAGTGCTGGTAGTCGGGCTTGGCCCAGCGGGCTCCCCAGAAGTAGCCCTGGGCGTCCAGCGCCTTGGTCAGCGTGCTGCCGGCGAACAGCATGCCGGGGCGGGCCACTGAGCGGTTGCGGTAGGACAGGCCGTTCTTCGGGTACCAGACGCCGTTGGCCGCGAGGTAAGGGTTCTCGACGGTGTTGATGTCGATCGCGTAGCCGTAGGAGTGCGGCGACAGCGAGTACGGGTCGCCGGTGACCTGGCGGCAGTTGAACATCGACGTGTTGTCGGCCTCCATCGCGCGGACGTCGCTGCCGCCGAACACGTCGACCCGCGTCATCCGCCGGATCGGGAACTTCGCGTTCAGGTTCGCGGTCCAGACCGTGATCATCTTCTGCACGGCGGCGTCGCGGACGATCAGCTCACCCTTGTGCAGGAGGCCGTCGAAGCCCCAGTGGTTCATCGTCAGCAGCCGCAGCGACGCGGGGCCGACCGGGCAGCCGGCTCGGTAGGTCTTCGGGACCATGCTGGCGGCGACGGCATAGACCTTCGGGTTGAGACCGGCCTTGACCACGACGTACGCCGAGGCCGACACCTCGACGGCCGTGGTCGGTACGCCCCGGCTGACTACGCGGACCGACCGGCTGGACGGGAAGTTGTCCGGGAACGGGAGCCGGTAGTTGCCCTTGGCATCGGTTTTGACGCTGGTCAGCCAGCGCCAGGCGCCGCTGCCGAGCAGGTCCTGGAGGACGACCTCGAGCCCGGGCTGAGCCGGCACGGTCGTCCCGGTGACGGCGACGCCGGTCAGCGCGACGTACGAGGCGGCGGGTTTGGTGATCAGGATCTTGCGGTCCTGAGCGGTGCCGATCCGGGCCGGCGACATCGCCGGCGTGCCGTAGAACTTCGGGCCGACGACGACCCGGAAGGTGGTGCGGATCGGGCCGGTCGGGGTGTAGGTGATCTTGTACGCGCCGCCGGTCGTGGACTGGGTCGCGCCGCGCAGGGTCCAGCCGCTCGGCAGTGCCTGCCAGAGCGAGAGGTACCAGTTCGTGGCGCCGTTGTTGAGCTTGCCGGTGAACGTCATCGGCCGGTCTTCCCACGTCGTCGCGGGCTGGTCGAGCGAGATCGCCAGGGCCTCGGCGGCGAGCGACGGCTGCTTGGTGGGCTGATCGGTCGGCGTCCCCGTGGGCTCGCCGGTTGGCGTCCCCGACGGCGTGTCAGCGGGCTTCTCGGGCGGCGCCGTCGTCGTGACTGTGGTCCCCGGCGTGCTCGGTGGCGTGTCTTCCGGCGTGCCCGGCGGTGTTGTTTCTGGCGCGACAGGCGTCGACACCGGCGTACCGGACGGCACGCTCGGTGTGTCGTCGGCGTGCGCGCTGATCGGCAGCAGCGCGAGCAGCGCCACCATCGCGACTGTAGGCAGAGCTCTCCGAGCCATGGCCGTCCTCCCCAATGGACGGGACCATTCCGGCCCGCCCTCCTCACCAGGGGAGACGCCCTGGACGCCAGAAAAGTTACACCTGGGTGTGCAGTCTTTTCACGGCCGCGTCGATCCGCTCGTCGGTCCCGGTGAGCGCAACTCGAATGTTCCTCTCACCGGCCGTCCCGTAAAAGGCCCCGGGCGCTACCAGGATGCCCAGTTCGGACAGTGCGGCCACCGAGCTGTAGGCGTCGTACGACGGGTGCTCGGCCCACAGGTACAGCCCGCCCTGCGACAGCGTGATCTCCCAGCCCGCGCCGGTCAGCGCCTCGCGCAGGACCGAGCGCCGCCGGATGTACCGCGCGCGCTGCTCCTCCACGTGCTGGTCGTCCGCGAACGCCGCGGCCATCGCCGCCTGGATCGGCGACGGGACCATCAGCCCGGCGTGCTTGCGGACCGCCAGCAACTCGGTCACGATCCGCTCGTCGCCCGCCACGAAGCCGGCCCGGTATCCGGCGAGGTTGGACCGCTTGGACAGCGAGTGCACCGCCAGCAGGTTGTCGAACGAGCCGCCACACACATCCGGGTGCAGCACGGACACCGGCTGCTCGTCCCAGCCGAACTCGACGTAGCACTCGTCGTTCACGAGGAGCACGTCGTTCGCCCGGGCCCACTCCACCGCTGCCTTGAGCTCCGCGGCCGAGGTGATCTCGCCGGACGGGTTGCGCGGCGAGTTCAGGTAGGCGACGGCCACCGGGCCGTCGTACTGGGTGACGTCGGCGACCGGCACGCTCTTGGCCCGCGCCAGCGCGGCCCCTGCCTCGTACGTCGGGTAGGCGAGGTCCGGGATGAGCACGGTGTCGCCGGCCCCGACGCCGAGCAACATCGGGAGCAGCATGATCAGCTCCTTGGTCCCGATCACCGGCAGCACGCCGGTCTGCGGGTCCACACCCGGGACGTCGAGACGACGCTCCAACCAGTCGACCGCCGACTGCCGCGCGGTCGTCGTACCGATCGTTGTCGGGTACGCCGGAGCGTCTGCCGCGTCGGCCAGCGCCTTCTTCACCAGGTCGGGCACCGGGTCCACCGGGCTGCCGATCGACAGGTCGACGATGCCGTCCGGATGGTCGGCCGCCTTCTGCTTGAACGGCGCGAGCTTGTCCCACGGGAAGTCCGGCAGGCGGCTGGAAGTGGTGCTGGAGAAGAGGTCTGTCACCCCTCCATTGTCTCCTGCGCGGCTCTCGCCGTGTGGCCGCCTTCCCAATCTGTGGATAAGAAGCCGAGCGCCAGCGCGATCACCGCCGGGTCGCCCAGGATCCTTCGGTGCCCGAGTCCCTCGGTCAGCTCGACGGTCGCGCCCGGCCAGACCTTCGCCAGCCGGATACTCCCGTCGGCCTCGGTCTCGCGGTCGTCGCGGTCGTGGATCGCCAGCAGCGGCGGCAGTTCCCGCCTGGTCGCGAGGTCGGTCACCACGCGGGATCCCTCGTAGCTCTCCATCGGCCCGAACTTGCGGGCGAACCGCCGCAGGAACCCGGCCCGCACCCGCGGCCCGAACCCGAACGCCGCCTGGAACCCGTCCATCCAGTCCGCGAAGTCCGTCGCGGCCGCGAGGTACACCACTCGCTCCGGCTCGGCGAAGTGCAGCAACGCATGCGTGGTCGCTGCCGCTCCGAGCGAGTGCGCGATCACGCCGTACGCCGGACCGCGCTCCGCGACGACGGCCTGGAACGCGTCCGCGAGCTCCGGCATCGAACTGCGGCCCTTGCCCTCCAGTCCGGGCGCGGACTCGCCGTGGCTCGGTGCGTCGTACGCGATCACGCGGAATCCGTCGGCGACCAGCGGCGGGACGAACGCCGCGAGCTGGAAGCCCCAGCCGCCCCACCCGTGGACGAGGTAGACGATCGGGCCCTCGTCGCCGTACTCGTGGCCGCGGATCAGTCCGCCCTCGAAGGGGACCTCGAACGGCGTACCGGGTGGAAGCTCGACCCTCGATCGGCGGACCTTCTCCGGCACGGGCGGCAACCGGAACCACAGCTGCTCGAGCAGCCGGGCACCGATCGGCGGCGCGACCCGCTCGAGAATCCGGAAGCTGGTCGCATAGAACCGAACGATCGTGCTTTTTTTCACCGCTGCGTCTCCCCCACTCGAAGTTCCTGGTTGTCTAGATCCGCGCCGCGTCGAGCAGCGCTTCGAAGGCCGAGCGCGCCCGCGCCTCGGCGCGGTCGTCGCCGAGCAGCCGGCTGGCGTGATGGAAGGCCATCAGCACACCCTGGATGTCGAAGGCGTACTGCTCCGGATCGGCGTCGGGGCGGAACTGCCCCTCGGTGATCCCGGTCCGGAAGATCGTCGCGAGCGCGTCGATGTAGTCGCGGTACGCCTGCAGGAAGCGGTCGCGGACCGGCCCGGGCGGCGCGTCGTCCAGCTCGGCGGAGACGCTGTAGAAGAAGCAGCCGCCAGGCAGGGCGAGATCGCCGCTGTCCCAGCGCAGCTTGCGGTCGAACAGCGCGCGCAGCCGGGCCTCGCCGCGCGGAGCCTTCAGCGCCGGCCGGACGACCCGCTCGGCGAACAGCTCCGCGGTCCAGTCGATCACGTCGAGCTGGAGTTGCTCCTTGGACTTGAAGTGGGAGAACAGGCCGCTCTTCGACAGCCGCGTCCGCTCGGCGAGCAGACCGATGCTGAGCGCGCTCAGCCCGATCACGCTGACCTGCGCCGCGGCGACGTCGAGCACCGCCGCTCTGGTCTCCTCACCTTTCGTCACCCTTGAATAAGAGCACGACCGTGCGGTCCGCGGCAAGGGCTTTAGCAGGGCTTGCCGGGATCGACCTTCGCGAGGATCTGCTGGCTGATCACCTTGAGCTGCTCGAGCTGCTCCGGCGTGAGCGCGTCGATGACGTACTGGCGGACCTTCTCGACATGGCCCGGCGCCGCCTCCACCAGGTAGGCGTACCCCTCGTCGGTCAGCGTGGCGACGGTGATCCGGCCGTCTTCCTCGTACGGACGGCGGTGCACGAAGCCGCGGCTCTCCAGGCGCTTCACCACGTGCGACAACCGCGACAGCGTGCCGTTCGCCTCGCCGGCCAGGTCGCTCATCCTGCGCGACCGGTCCGGCGACTCCGACAGGGCGGCGAGCACGGTGTACTCGAAGTGATTCAGGCCCGAGTCACGCTGCAGCTGGAAGTCGAGCGCCCCGGGCAGCTTGAACAGCATGGCCGCCAGCGCCATCCACCCCTGCAGCTCATCGGGATCCAGCCACCGCACATCCTCCGCCATCCGGGCAGTCTACCGGCTTGGTTGACGCTTCAACTCAACCGCGCTACCTTGAGTTGAAGCGTCAACCAACTACCGAGAGTGGGACATGAACGTCTTTCTGTGGATCGTCGCCGGGGTCCTGGCCGCCTTCTTCCTCGGGGCCGGGGCGAACAAGCTGCTCCAGTCCAAGGCCAAGCTGGGTGCGAACCCTCAGATGAAGTGGACCGAGGACTTCTCCGCCGGCACCCTCAAGTTCATCGGAGCCGTCGAGGTCCTCGGCGCCATCGGCCTGATCCTTCCGGCCCTGCTCGACATCGCCCCGGTCCTGGTCCCGCTGGCCGCCGTAGGCCTGGCGGTCATCATGGCCGCCGCGATCGTCGTCCACGTACGACGCAAGGAGTACCAGGTCCTCGGCATCAACGCCGTCGTACTCGTCCTGGCCGTCGTACTGGCGATCTTCCGCTTCGGCCCGAACAGCTTCTGAGCTTCTTCTAGAGGTAAAGCCCGGTTTGGCCGTCTTCGAGGCGGTTGGCGGCGACGGCGTGCAGGTCTCGTTCGCGGAGCAGCACGTAGTCGTCGCCGCGGACCTCGACCTCGGCGCGGTCCTCCGGGTCGAACAGGACGCGGTCGTCGACCTCGACCGTGCGCACGTTGGCGCCGATCGCGACCACCTTCGCCCACGCCAGCCGGCGGCCCATCTGCGCGGTCGCCGGGATCAGGATCCCGGCCGAGGACTTGCGCTCCCCCTCGACCTCCAGCGACACCAGGACGCGGTCGTGCAGCATCCGGATCGGCAGCTTGTCGTCGGTCAGGCGCTTGCGAGGGGTCACCGGCGGCCCACCAGCTTGCGGATCATCAGCAGTACGCCGACCACGCCGACCACAGCCGCACCGACAGCGACCAGCTTCTGCGTCCGCAGCTCACCGCGCTCGTCGAACACCTGCGCCTTCGCCTGCTCGACCTGCCGCTTGGCGACGTTCTTGGGGCTGGTGCGGTCGACCAGCTCATCCACGGTCGCGGCCAGTCGTGCACGGGTGGCGGCGATGTCCGCCTCGATCTGCTCGGTACCACGAGCCTGCGTGTCCGACACCTGTCCTCCTCGTTACTGACCGGCAACTGATCCCATCCTCGCAGGTCAGGCGCGCAGGTCCACGACCACCTTGATGTCGCCGGGCTTCTTGTCCAGCGCACTGGGCCAATCCGACAGCGGGACGGTCCGAGTGATCAGCCGCTCCAGCCAGCTCTTGTCGGCCGCCATCAGCACCTCCACAGCGTCGGCATAGTGCCGCTTGGCCGCATTGACAGTCCCAACCAGCGCCGCATTCCGTACGACGAGCTGCCGCACCAACGCGTCCACCTGCACCTCAATACGGTCCGGACCAGGCGAGATCCCCGCCAGACACATCACCCCAGCCGGCGCCAGCAACTTGGCCGCCTCCACCACAACCGGTCCAGCCCCAGTCGCCTCGATGACAACGTCCGGCTGGACCTCCAGCTCGCTCAGGTCAGTCAGGAAGGTCCCACCCAGGTCCCGCACCAGCTGCGGCTTAGGACCCTCGTCAGACCGATCCAGCACATGTACGGCGTACCCACGCTGCGCAGCAATGAGTGCAGCAAGCAGCCCGATCGGCCCAGCACCAGTGACGAGCACTTGCTTCGGCTCGTACCAGGAGCGCCCACCAACACGGTCCACCTGCTCCCACGCCTTCGCGAGGATGCTGGCTGGCTCTACTAGTACGCCGAGCCGCCCCAACTCAGCAGGCACCCGTACGGCGAAGTAGGGGTCGACCCGCCACCGCTCAGCGCCGTACCCGTCATTCCCCTTGATCCCGCGCTCGGTGTAGAGCCCGTTGCGGCAGAAGTCCCACTCCCCACGAGCACAGGCCGGACACGGCTCCCGGTCGGGCCGCCGGACGATCCCCGCGACCAGGTCCCCGCTGGAGAAGCCTGAGCCGGCCGGAGCCTCCAGCACCTGCCCCAGCGACTCATGACCGAGCACCAACTGGTCAGCCCCGGCCCTGCCGCTGCCGAACTCACCAGCGACGAGCTCCAGGTCCGTGCCGCAGATCCCGGCTAGCACTCCCTCGACGAGCATCGTGCCGTCGGCCTCGGGCGGTTCGGCGACCTCGCCGACGGACGCAGAGCCAGCCTTGCCCGGAACCACCGTCATCGCCCGCATGCGCCCACTCCACTCCTGCGCGGTCCCCGCGCGCAAGTCCCCTCGCCGTACCTCATGGCTGTCCCACCCGTCACAGGAGCCCCTCGCGCCGCTGCTCCCGGCGTACGGCAGAATGTCGGACAATCACCCAGTCGTGCCCGTTGTCCTGTGCCGTTGTCGAGGGAAGGACCCCGTCATGTCCGAGCGCCTGTCCGTCGGCGACGCCGCACCCGAGTTCACGCTGCCCGACGCGGACGACAACGACGTCTCGCTGCGCGACCTGCGCGGCAAGAACGTGATCGTCTACTTCTACCCGGCCGCGATGACGCCGGGCTGCACCAAGCAGGCCTGCGACTTCCGCGACTCGCTCGACTCGCTGGCCGCGGCCGGGTACACGGTGCTCGGGATCTCCCCGGACAAGCCGGCCAAGCTGCAGAAGTTCCGCGAGCACGACGGCGTGACGTTCCCGCTGCTGAGCGACCCGGACAAGGAGGTCCTCACGGCGTACGGGGCCTTCGGCGAGAAGACGATGTACGGCAAGAAGGTGACCGGGGTGATCCGCTCGACCTTCGTCGTCGACGGCGAGGGCAAGATCGCGGTCGCGCAGTACAACGTGAAGGCGACGGGTCACGTGGCCAAGCTGCGCCGCGATCTCGGTCTCTGAGACGACTCGACCGGTTCAGCGAAGGGAAACCTTCGAAGGTTTCATGGGCACGGTCCATGGAACGGTCGTTTGAGCAAAATCCGTGCTGTGATCTGGATCACACTCCACTCGGAGCGGACCGCGTTCCCTGCACTACCCAGCGTGAGTTTTCAGGCCTGCCTGAGGAGTAGCCGTACTCCGGAAGGCCCCAGCGTTCGATGACGGCCTGATTCCGGTGCGGTCACGGTGGTCGGCGACCTTGGCCCTGACCAGTGCAAACCGGGTAATCTGCGCGCGCAGTCTGCCTCTGGGAGGGAGGGACCTGCCGCGATGGGAAAACATTCCTCTGCGGTAACGCGAAGTAACAACAACCGCCGTCCGGTGTACTTGACCGCCGTCGGTCTCTTGGTGCTCTCGCTGGGTGCCGTGTTCGTGGTCCGCTCCTTCGGATCCGAGTCCGGCGCCGACGGTTTGCTGGGCGGTAAGTGTGACGAGCCGACCCAGGTCAAACTCAGCACGACGCCCGAGTTCCAGCCTCAGCTGGACCAGGCGACCAAGGCTTTGATGGCCAAGGGCGGCGAGGACGGGAACCCCTGTCTGCAGTTCACCATCACCGCCGCGCAGTCCGCGTCGGTCGCCGCGGAGATCTCCGCCGGCGGTGACAGCCGGCCCGACCTGTGGGTGCCGGACTCCTCGCTGTGGGTGGGTCGGGCCGACGACGGCGAGTCCATCCCGAGCATCGCGGTCCCGTCACTGGCCACGTCGCCTCTGGTACTGGTCGGCCGGTCCGAGAACTTCGCGAACACCTCGTCGTGGCTGAGCCTCTTCGCGACGACCCAGCCGGCCCTGCTCGACCCGGCGAAGCAGGCGTCGGGAGCGCTCGCGCTGCTGGCGATCCAGGCCGAACGGGCCAAGACCTCGGCGTCGAACAGCCAGGTCGCCAAGGTGCTCGTACCGCTCGCGCAGCGCCTCGGCTCGATGCCGAAGCAGTACACCGAGGTGAACGGGCCGCTCAGCCGGGCTGCCTCCGACGGCAGCTCGACCGTCGTACCGATGTCCGAGCAGGCGTTCGTCAAGTACCAGGACGAGAACCCGGCGGCGCAGCTGAAGGCGATCGTGCCGCGCAGCGGGACGCTACTGATGGACTACCCGGTCGTGGTCACCGCCAAGACCAACGCGGAGGCGATCACCGACGCCGGCAAGGCGCTCGGCGAGCAGATGCTGTCCGACGCCGTCGGCCAGTCACGGGACGACGCGGGCTTCCGCGACGCCCTGATGAGCCCGCTCGGCGAAGGCCGCGGCGTCGGCGACATCACCCAGCTGACCAAGCCGACCGCCAGCGCGATCGAGAAGGCCCTGCTGAGCTGGACGACGCTGTCGCTGTCGGCCCACTCACTGGCCGTCATCGACGTCTCGGGCTCGATGGCCGAGAAGGTCCCCGGTAGCGCCAAGACCCGGATGCAGCTGACCATCGAGGCGGCCGCCTACGGCCTCAAGCTGTTCCCCGAGTCGGCCGAACTGGGCCTGTGGGTGTTCTCCACCAAGATCGGCCCCCTCCAGGCCGACTTCAAGAAGCTGGTCCCGATCGACAAACTGACCCCGGCCCACCGGCGGGCGATGATCAGCAACCTGACGTCACAGTCGGCCCAGGTCGGCGGCGGCACCGGTCTGTACGACACGGCCATCGCCGCGATCAAGGAAGTCCGCAGCCAGTACGACTCGGGCGCCGTCAACACCGTCCTGCTCTTCACCGACGGCAAGAACGACGACCCCGGCAGCGACAGCCTCGACCGCACCCTGCAGATCCTCGAAGGCCTGAAGGACCCGGCCCGCCCGGTCCGCATCATCGCCCTCGGCATCGGCCCCGACGCGGACGAGACCGAGCTCAAGCGCCTGGCCCAAGCCACCGGCGGCCAGAGCTACGTCGCCCGCAACCCCACGGACCTCCAGGACGTCTTCATCGACGCCCTGCAGAACCGCTGACACCGGTTGCTCCCTAGGATGACCTCCTGGGGAGCAACCCCAGCCAGAGTGGTGGAACGGCAGACACGCCGGCTTTAGGTGCCGGTGCCCTCGGGCGTGCGGGTTCAAGTCCCGCCTCTGGCACCCAACGGAACAACAGGTGAACCCGACAGCCAGGTCAAAACGCAGGTCGGGAAACCAACAGCAACAAACCAGGCAAAGAAAAAGAACAGAAATACATAGACACAAAGAACAAATATAGTTTGGCAGTCTGTGGCTGAGGCCGCCTGTCAACTTGAGGTCGGCGACTACTACGAGCCCGACCCCATCAGATGTGCGTTGATCTCAATGACCAGGTCCGCCAGCTGAGGTAGGTGGACGACGGCGACTTCCGCCTCGCGGAGCTTCTCGTCCCCCTCGCCGTCGACGAACAGCACGGGTTCCCGCCAGGCATAGACCACTCGCGGAATCCCCGCGTCGATGATCAACTCCGAGCATGTTCGCGGCCTTGACGCACGCTTGCTACACGGCTCGAGGGAGCTGTAGATCGTCGCTTCGCGTAGGCGCCGGTCATCGATGGGAAGTTTGCTGAGTGCAGCTTCCTCCGCATGATCATGCGGGTCCCCCTCTCGGGAGTAGCCCGTCGAAAGAACCTGTCCATCCGCTCCCAGAATGACCGCGCCGACCGAGAAGGCCGTGGCGGAGACCGGACAAGAACGGGACAGCTCAATGGCCTCCCGCAACCAGCGGAGATCGTCGCGCTCAGACATCGGTACCCCGCTTCGGAAGGTACCGGAGAAGCACTACATCTCCGATTTGCCGAACCTCCGCCAGGTTCATTCGATGGCTGGAGTCTTGCGGGAACAACGCCTCGCCTACGAACCGCGGGGCCTGCCGGTCGCCAACGAGAAAGGGCGCCACCACCAGCTGGAGCTCATCCACCAGACCGGCCGAAAGGAACTGTGTGTGAACTGTTCCACCACCCTCGACCATGAGACGCCGGACACCGCGCGCGGCGAGGTCGTCGAGGACAACATTCAGATCGATGGGATCACCGGCAGCGACTACGTCACTGACCTCGCCGACAGCCTCCTCGACATTGGCGAGGGCAGACGACGGCGCGTACACCACCTTTGTCACATCGCCAGCCGCGAAGAAGCTCGCAGCCGGATCCAGCTTTCCCTTGGAGGTCAAGGTGATCTTGAGAGGCGACTCAGATTTTCCGTCCGCGACTCTGGCGTCCCTGCGTTCCTGGGAACGAACCAGGAGACGTGGATTGTCCCTGCGGATCGTGTTCGCGCCGACCAGAATCGCGTCGACCCCCGCGCGCACCTCGTCGACTCGATCGAAGTCTTCGTCGTTCGAGAGCAGTAGCCGCTGGTCGGAGTTGTCATCGATATAGCCGTCCACCGATGCCGCGACGGACAGCAGGACGTACGGACGGTCAGGCACTCGCATCTCCTAGGTTCGACTGGACGAGATGATCGATCATCTCGACGAAATCATCGGACATCTGTTCGATCTCGGTTGCGGTGGCCCCGGACGACAGACTGGCGAACTGGCGCAGCGCAGCAAGGTAGTCCCCTTCCGACCAATCGCTGCGGGATTCGCTCCTCAGCAACTGGTGCAGCACCGCGGAAGCCGTTCCCCCGCTGGCTCCAAGCGGAAGGATCTGCTTGCCCATCGCCATGGCCAGGTCCGTCTCTGCGCGAGTGCCCGGTCCACCGCCTATGACTACGACATAAGCGGCGTCAGCGACGACGTTGCGGCGACCGAAGATGGCGACGGCGCCACGCAGGCCGGGAGGTTGGTAGTGGTCCGCAATGTGTGTCATCACTTCGATGCCGATGCCAACCGGGCCGTGATTGACTCGCAGCCGGCGGATCATCACCAGCCGTGCGAGGGATCGGACCGCCGCGTCGACCACACGATCCTCGACTCCATCGCTCCGGCTTCCGCAGATGGCAATGCGGGTACTTGACGGGCCGGAGCCATCCAGGCGTCTACGCCCGGCCCCGGAACTCGCACCAGCCAGCTCGCGTTCATCGAGGACCGATGTGACAAGAGTGTCGGCCGGCGCCAGACCCATCAGCATTCGGGCCTCGTCCGGCAACTGCATACCTTCGGCGATCCGGGTCAGTACACCGATGTCGGTGACCTGACCGAGTCTGGTGCCGCGAACCCAGTTCGAGATATCGGACCGGTCGTGCTCGGTCAGCAAGGCCAGCTGGGTTTGAGTGCAGTCGGCGAATGCCGCCAGGTAGGTTCGGAGCAAGTTGCCGATATCTCGGCGCGCCAACGCTGTCTGTACCGCCTGTTCCCTCCAGAAGGACGCTGGAACACTTGCGGGATCGAACACCTTCCGCCGGGTCAACAGCCGCTCCGAGGACGCTTCGTCACGTACCGAGAGTAGCTGGGTGGAGCCATTCCGTGGGACCGGTCCACGGCCTCAGTCGATTTCGAGACTCCGAGATCCGCACGACTATTGATTCATCGACCCAACAAGGGAGGTGAGACGGATGGATTTCGACGACTTCTTCGTCGGCGAAGGCGTTCTTGGAGTACCCGAGGCTGCTGACGAGTACGGGCGCAAGATGCCCGGTCATCAAGATGCGAACGGCGATCACTGCAACTGACGACTGTGGGCCACGGCGCATCGGCGCCGTGGCCCACGACGGCGAGGAGCTGACTGAATGTTGCGTCTGCGAATACGGGTGGGCGACTTGGGCAGCTCGTGGCGACAAGATCATCGCGGCGTATGGCGGTCCGGAAGCAGCTTCATCGAACCGCTCGCGCACAGTGCGCTGGAGACCAGCGGCAGCGTACGACCAGGAACTCTACGTCTTGTTGTGCGACCGAACATTCCTCCGGAAGATGAACTGACTGTCGAGATCGACAGCACCAGCGCGACCCTGAGAGCGGGAAGCGGTGGCGTCGCGCCGGTATATCTCGCGGTGCACGATGGGGTACTTCACGGTTCATGGGAGCCTGCTGACCTTCGATCGGTCAGCGAAAACGATCTCCTCGATCGCGCGGTGACCCGGCTACTGGCTCGGCGACACAGATACTCATCGGACACCCTGTTCGTTGCGATCCGTCGCCTGACAGAGCGAGCGCTCGCATCCTTCAATCAGGACGGCCTGGCTCTGATATATCCATCCGACGCCGAACACATTCTGGAAGCCCGGCAACTGCGGCGAAGTTGTGACCCTGTTGAGGTGATCGATCAGCTGCTTGAGGAGCAGATCGCTCCGATCTTGACAAGACATCGAGCAGGGTTGGAGCTGTCCGGAGGGGTTGACTCGGCCAATGTGGCCGTAGCGGCGAACGGCTGCACACTGGAGCAACTGTCGGCATACGGACTCGTCACGGCAGGGCCTGGAGAGAGCGCGCAGCGGTTCCGCCGAGCCTCCTTGATTCGCAGGCTCGGCCTGAAGGATGCCAGCGCGGCGACGAGCGAGCATCTGCCGTTCTGCGATCGCGGACCACGGTCAGTCAGCCGTCCCCACTACGCCGATGGCGACGTCTACCGGGAGGCCTTCGACGAACTTCGGCGACTCGCTGCCCAGCAGGGAACCGCAGTGATGCTGACCGGCTTCGGCGGCGACGAGGCGATGAGTTTACGAACGAACGAGCGGACCACCCCGAGGCGCCTGCCCTCCGTTCCGTCCTGGCTCGGGGACCGCGCCCGTGATGCGATGGCTGACCTGGAAACCAATGTTGCGCCTGCGGCCGCTACGGCAGTTCCCTGCTTGATGGCGTTTGCTGCACGTGGTCCTGCGTATCTGCACTCAGGACTCTGGCCTGTCGCCCCGCTGGCCGCGCCCCAGGTCCTGCGTTTCTCGGAGTCATTGCCACTGCACTGGCGCAAGGACAAGCGATTGCTGCGAGAGCGCTTGAAGCGGCGCGGGTTCGATGAAGCAGTGACAGTGCCTCAGATCCCCGAGAGCTTCGATGAGACGATGCAACTAGCTCTTCGGAAGAATGGTCTGGCGATGGTGCGGGCGATGCTGGCGAAATCGATTCTGATCGATGAGGGATTCGTGCACCGCGGCGAACTGGAGCGGGAGTTGCGATGGTCGGTGGGGGCAGACAGGATCTCGCCGCTGCTCTACGACACGCTGGCCGTGGAGAGAAGTCTGCAGAGTATGGATGGATGTCGCGAGGAGTTCAGACGTGGGCGACAGTGATGAGAAAGGCCTGAGAGAGGCGAATCTTGCTTATCGGTGGCCTGGGCTTTACGACTTGATGGGCGAGGGTGACGGGGTCGTCGGTGGGGTTGTGGGGATCTTGCGTGCGGCGGGAAGCCGGCCTAGGAGGTTGCTTGATCTTGGGTGTGGGACTGGGCGGCATCTGGCGGAGCTGGTGGCGCGGCTCGGGGTGGACGCCGTCGGGGTGGATCTGCAGGAGCAGTTGGTGGAGTACGGGCGCCGACGGTACGGGGTTGAGCTTCTGGTGGGTGATATGCGGAGCGTTCGGTTGGGGCGGACGTTCGATGTGATCACCTGTTTGGGGAACGGCCTTGCGTACTTGCAGAGTGAGGACGAGGTGGAGGCCGCGCTGGCGACAGTTGCCGTGCACGCCGGCGAGGGGGCGGTGGTGATCATTTCGACGTTGATGCAGCCGCTTCCGGAGGTGTCGCGGCGGGAGTTGCGGGTCGAAAACGACTTGGTGATGGCGTCGGTCGAGGTGGAGAGCTACTGGGATGCAGTCGACGGAGTGCAGATCACCGAGCGGCGGTGGGTGCATGACCGTGGCGGGGTGGACCGGGATCTGCTGCGCCGCAGGGTGATTGGGATGGATGTGCTGACCGAGATGCTGCTGCGGGTCGGGTTCGTGCGGGTCGAGATTGCCGACTCACGTGGGGTTGTGGGGCCTGCACGGACGATGGACGAGTTCGTGGTCGCCTTCCGCTGAGGCGAATGCTGCCTCAGCGGAAGGCGGAGATCACTGTGGCATCGTCAATGCGGCGCTGGCCGCGACCACGGACTTGCCCGACGGTTCACTGGGTCTGGGCGATGGACTGCAGCTGGGGCAGGAGCAGGGCGGCCTGTTTTGCTCGGGCGGAAGTGCCGGAGATCTCGCGGGCCAGCATGATCAGGGAGATGGGGAACAGCACCATTGCTGCCAGGATTACGACGATGGCGGTGAGGCTGTCTAGGGGCGAGTCGTTGCTGCGGGCGTCGCCGCTGGTTGTTGAGGAGAAGTTCAGGCTGTCGCGCTTGCCTGTCTCGAGCAGGCAGCGGAACTTGGGCTTGTACGGGCGCACTGTTGCCTTGCTGCCGTCGGCGAAGCGGAGCCTGATGCGGCTGCGGATGAACATGCCGCGGGACACCCTCGTGACCGCGGGCAGTTGACGCCATGGACGGTCGGGGCGGTCGAGGACCGAGACGCCATCCTCGTGAACGTACAGGCCGGTCACTGTCTTCTTCAGCAGGACCATCGTCACGCCCGTGGGGAGCGGGGCCTCACACGCGGCGCGGATCTCTTCGGCCGTGTGTTGCGGCAATGGGTCGGCTTGCTTCTTCGCCACGATGTCCCCCCGGAGGCCAAGATCGATTCCTTCCCGGAAGGCTAGCGCCTGGCCGCCCGCCTCTCACTGATCTGAGTCGTGTCGCCGCGGTGGTCCAGCCGCCGTCGACCGCGAGCGTCGCCGCGGTCACGAACGACGCCTGGTCCGCTCGCTTCCTCGGAGCAGTTCGACCGCGAACAGCGCGACCGCAGCACGCAGACGCGCTTCGCAGTGACGTGGTCAGCGCAGACCACGCCGCGAGGGCGCTGCTCGCTCCCCCGGAGCAGCGCGGCCGCGGGCAGCGCGACCGCGAACTGCGCGACGGGGGGCGGGCGGGCGGCGGGCGGCGGGCGGCGGGCGGCGGGCGGCGGGCGGCGGGCGGCGGGCGGCGGGCGGCGGAGCACAGCACGCGGGCGGGCGGACGGGCGGACCGACGGACGGCGAATCGCAGCACGCCGGCGCGCTTCGCAGCACCCGGGGGGTGACCGCCCCACAGCCGGCCAGGCGGAAGGACGTCGGTTGCCTCAAGCACGACAGCCAAGTGCACGGGTAACTGATTCGGCGCAGGGACCGTGGTTAGCGCAGGGCGGCGGTGAACTCTCGGATGTCCTGGGCGAGCAGGTCGGGTTCCTCGGTGGCCATGAAGTGGCCGCCGCGGGGCAGGACGCTCCATCGGGGGTGGTGGAACTGGCGCTCCGCGAGGGAACGCGGCGGGACGCCGCCGATCTCCGACTGACTGGCGTACACGGACATGGGCGCCGCAGCGGGATCTCTGGTCGGGCGGGATCCTGGGGAGAGGTCGTGGGCGTGGTAGTGCATCACTGATGAGCCGAACGAACCTGTTGTCCAGTAGAGGGTCAGAAGGGTGAGCAACGTCGTACGGGTGGCTGGATCGGTCAGGTCGAGGGTGCTCCACGCCTGCCACTTCTCGACGACCCAGGCGGCGAGCGCTACTGGGGAGTCGGCGACAGCGAGTGCGACGGTCAGGGGCTTGGTGGCCTGGAGATGGTGATAGGCACCCTCCTGCTCTGCCCGGGTGGCCATCGTGGCGAGCCATTCGTTCTCCTCGGCAGTCAGCGTGCCGTCGTGAACTGCCGGGGTGCGGACCGGGCTCAGCGCGTTGGTGCTGACGTGAGCACCGAGGACCGCGTCAGGGTGTCGAACGGCCAACCAGGCCGTCACCCGTGCTCCGATGTCCCCGCCGGAGGCGAAGAACGACTCGTAGCCGAGACGGGACATCAGGACTCGCCAGCGGTCCGCGATCGAGGCAGCGGTCAGCTGGTCGAGCTTCCTGAACGTGTCGGAGTAGGCGAACCCGGGCATCGACGGTACGACGACGTGGAAGGCATCTTCCGGTCGTCCTCCGTGCAGTTCAGGCTTCGTCAGCCGCTCGAGGAGAGGAACGATCTCGAGGAACGAACTGGGCCACCCGTGAGTGATGACGATCGGTCTGGCGTGGGGGTGCGGACTGCGGACGTGCAGGAAATGGGTCCACGCACCGTCGATCTCCAGGCGGAAGTGAGGAAGCGCCCGAAGCCTGGCGGCGTACTCGTCGAAGTCGAAGGCGGTGGCCCACTCGTTGATGAGATCGCGCGCGAAGGACACCGGAGTTCCGGCCGACCAGTCGTCCACGGGCTGCTCGGCCGGGAACCTCGCGGTCAGAAGTCGAGCACGGAGCTCACTTGTCGCCGGACCACCGGGAGCCGGGTCGAAGGACTGCGGCTCATGCGTCATCAGTGATTCCTCCCCGTGGTGGCCAACCAGTAGACGCTGCACGCCTGTCCGTACGTCACCCTAACGGCAGGCTCCGCGCCTACCACCGGCTTGTCGCCTGGCGAGCGACCGGTCGGTGGAGAAGCTGCCGCGTAAGATGATTGGAGTAATCTATTGGGTTGATGCCGAGAGGTGAGTCATGGGACGGGTTTCGCGTGCGCAGGCGCAGGAGCACCGCGATCAGGTGGTGACCGCCGCCGCCCGCTTGTTCCGCGAGCGCGGGGTCCGCAACGTCAGCGTGGCGGACATCATGGCCGCCGCCGGCCTGACCCACGGGGGCTTCTACCGGCACTTCGAGTCCAAGGAAGCCTTGCTGACCGAGGCCACCCGCGAGGCGTTCCAGCAGATGGGCGAGTTCCTCGACGGGTACGACCAGCGGAACCCGGGCGACCACCGGACCGCTCGAACAGAACTGATCGAGTACTACCTGTCCCCCGAGCATCGCAAGGACACCGGCGGCGGTTGCCCCAGCGCCGGCCTTGGAGCGGACATGAGCCGCGAGGAGCTGGACAGTCCCGCCCGTCCGCCGTACGCCGATGGCGTCGAGGCGTTCGCCGACTGGTTGACCGACGAGACCACCGAGGGTCCGGACATCGCGACCATGTGCACGCTGGTCGGCGCACTGATCCTGTCCCGGGCGACCGAGGGATCCGACGTCTCGGACCGCATCCTCGAGGCGGCCCGCACCGCGCTGATCGACTGAGCGATCCTGTCCGGCGGGCCGACGGAAGGCCGCGCCGCACCTCGATTAGATGATGGGTGTACTCTAACTGACAGCCGATAGCTGTTGGCCATCATCTATTCATCCGGCTGTACGCCGTTGACCTCGAGGAACCCCCATGTCTGACACCACCACCGCCGTCGTCACCGGCGCCTCCACCGGTCTGGGCGCCGAGTACGCCCGGCGTCTGGCCGAGCGCGGCCACGACCTTGTCCTGGTCGCCCGCAACAAGGCCCGCCTGGACGACCTCGCCGCCGAGATCTCCCAGAACTCCGGCCGCAAGGTCGAGAGCGTCGTCGCCGACCTGACCGTCCCCGCCGAGCTCGCGGTGGTCGAGGACCGGCTGCGCCAGGACCGCTCCATCGGCGTACTGATCAACAACGCCGGCGGCTCGCTGTTCGGGACCGTCGCGGGAGGCGACGTCGCGGCGTACGACAACCTCATCGCGCTCAACGTCACCGCGCTGACCAGGCTGGCCACCGCAGCCGTCGACGGCTTCACCGCCCGCGGCGCCGGGACGCTCGTCAACGTCTCCTCGGCCCTGGCGATCAACTTCCTGCCCGCGAGCGCGGTCTACAGCGGCACCAAGAGCTACGTGCTGACCTTCACCCAGTCCCTGCAGCAGGAGCTGGCCGAGAGCGCGATCCGCGTCCAGGCGGTTCTGCCCGGCGCCGTACGGACCGAGTTCTGGGACGGGTCCGGCATCGAGCTCAGCGCGTTCCCGCCGGAATGGGTGATGGATGCCGACGTCGCGGTCGCCGCCGCGCTGGCCGGACTCGACGCGGGCGAGCAGATCACCCCGCTGTCGCTCCCGGACCTGACCGACCTCGAGAACTTCGAGAAGGCCCGCCAGGTCCTCCTCCCGAACCTGTCGCGCTCGACCGCGGCCGACCGCTACAACGGCTGACCGACCCCACCGCGCCCATGGCCGGGCGTGCGGGCCGCCAGTCGGCCGCAGGCCCGGTTCGGTGCCTCCGGCAACCAACTCGGCATGATCGTCGGACCCGCCGTCATCGACGCCGGCGTGGTGTTCACCAGAGGGTGAGCGCTGCCAGGGCGTTCCTGGGTCGAGGGGCTTCGTCAGCGGATGCCGTAGTCGTGGATCTTTCGGTAGATGGTGGCTCTGGACATGCCCAGGGCTCGGGCGGCTTCTCGGCGGTTGCCGTTGTTGTCGAGGAGGCTGCGGATGATGGCGTCGCGTTCGAGGGACTCCAGTTGGCTGAGGCTTCGGCGGCTGATGGACTGGAGGTCGGCGGGGAGATCGCCCAGGACCACTACGCCGGTACGGCGGCGGTGGGCGACTATTTGTTTGAGGACCTGGCGGAGTTCTGCGGTGTTGCCGGGCCAGGAGGACCGTAGGAGTTGGTGGAGGGCCTCGGGGGAAGAGCGGAGGGCTCCTCGGCTCAGCTGGCTCAGGAAGTAGGGGACCAGTTCTCGGATGTCTTCGGAGTGGTGGCGTAGAGGTGGGACGGTGACGGTCAGAGGGAAGAGCGGGAGAAGGTCGCCCAGGTCTGGGTCGGAGGTGCCTGTGGTGGTGAGGGTCAAGGCGACCCAGGGTGGGTCGGAGCGGCGGCGTTCTACGGCGGTGTAGAAGGCGCCGACCAGGTCGTCGAGCTGGGGTGGGGTCAGGTGCTCGGCGTGGCGGATGACCAGGGCCTGGACGGTGTCGTCGGAGAGTTCTGCTTCTACGTCGGACGCGAGGTCCGTTGACGAGGCCGCGTCCATGACGGCGAGGGCGCCGGCGGGGTTGTTCTGCTGGTGGGCGCCGCGGGCGAGGGCGGCCTTGCCGCTGCCGGCTTCGCCGCTGAGTACGGTCCACTGGCCGGCGCGGTAGGCGTTGTCGACGTCTCGGCAGCAGGCGAGCCAGGGGCCGCTGCGGCCGACCATGCCGGGGAGCTCGGGGCGTGGTGGCGGGCGGCTGGCTCGGACAGTCATCACCCCAAGGCCGGGAGCGCGAGGCGTCACTTGGAGGACTGCGGCCGTGGTGCGGACGCCTTCGGGCACAGGGCGGCAGGTGATCCGGACGCGGGTGCCGCTCGGCAGTTCCACGGCGATGGCGGCTCGGCCGTCGGCCAGCAACTCGGAGCCCTGGGCGAGGATGGCCGCCTGGTCACTGTTGTCGAGGTTGCGCCGGGCGTTGGCGTTCATCACCAGGAGGTCGCCGTCGAAGGCGAGCACCATGTCCGCCGTACGACGTCCTGCCTGCAGGTACTGCTCGACGAGCTCCTGCTGGCGCGCCGTGCAGTCGCGCAGCAGCGCCGCGCGGATCTGGTCCGCGGTGGTCTTCGCCAACGCGATCAGCAACGACCCCGCGTCCTTGCGCCAGCAGGTGAGGTCGATGGCGCCGACGGTCTTGCCGGTGATCGGATGCTTGATCGGTACGCCGGCGCACGCGAGGTCCTCGAGATCCTCCGCGTAGTGCTCGTGCCCGAACACATGCATCGGGCCGCCGCGCTCGAGCGCCGTACCGATGCCGTTGGTGCCCGCGAACTGTTCGGAGTAGCTGAACCCCGGTGCGAGATGCACCCGGTCGAGGTGCCGGGTCAGCCCGGTGTCGGAGGTCAGCCGCCGCAGCACCAGTCCGTCCCGCTCGGTCAGGATGACGCTGATCGGCTGCCCGTCGAGATGCTCGTGCAGCCGCAGCAGGACGGGGTCCGCGCTCCGCGCGAGCGGCTGGTCGAGATCCGGGTCGGAGACGTACGGCAGGTCGATCCTGTCGGCGGGCAGGTTGCGCCGGCGCGAACGGACCCAGGAGGCGAGGACCGGACGGCGGACGTCGCCGACCGGGAAGGGGTCGTAGGTCAGGAAACTCAACCGGGCCTTCTCGGCCCGGCCGCTGTCTCCTCCTGTGATGGTTTCCAGTTCCTCCACGACGAGGCCTCACTGTCGAGGGTGGCATCGCTCTCTTCAGCGTAGCCACGCGCGCGCATCCGGTTGTCTCAATTTGAGACAGCCACCAGCGCGCGCAGGGGTTCTGATGGGAGGAGCGGAGAGGGGCACCGGATGGACGGCCAGGAACCCATCGACGAGACCTACAACCCGTGGACGATCGTCAACGCGGTCTTCCACCAGCTCGCCGACGCCGGGCTGCACCCCGTGCTGGGTTCGGCCGGCGATCCGGGCGAGGCGGCCGCCGCGCTGCTGGTCACGCTCGGCATCCGGCCGGCTGTACCGGGTGACGCCCGCAGCCTGCAGGACGCCGCCGCGGAGCTGGCCAGGCTCCGCGACGCGGTCTTCGGGGACCACTGACCCGGATCCGCGCAGTACGGAGTCTCAATTTGAGACCTTCCGTCACGTGCCGGGTGCGTTGTACTGCAAGGGCAAGCAGGACGTGACGCAGTTCACGTCGTACGGCCCCGTGGGGGTGGGGCCCGGCCAGAGGCCACAGCGAGCCACAAGGGAGTGCCATGAGTCGCCAAAGTGTGGCGAAGGCCCACCAGAAGATCCAGGAGCTGTCCTGGGAGCCCGCCTACCACGAGCCCGTCTCCCAGTACGGGACCGACTACACGTTCCAGAAGGCGCAGAAGAAGGACCCGCTCAAGCAGGTCCTGCGGTCGTACTTCCCGATGCAGGAGGAGAAGGACCACCGCGTGTACGGCGCCTCCGACGGCGCGATCCGCGGCAACATGTTCCGCCAGGTGCAGGAACGCTGGCTGGAGTGGCAGAAGCTGTTCCTGAGCATCATCCCGCTGCCCGAGATCTCGGCCGCCCGCGCGATGCCGCTGCTGTTCCGCACGGTCCCGAACCCGGAACTGCACAACGGCCAGGCGATCCAGATGATCGACGAGGTCCGGCACTCGACGATCCAGCAGAACCTCAAGCGCCTGTACATGAACAACTACATCGACCCGGCGGGCTTCAACTCCAGCCTGCGCAACTTCCAGAGCGACTACTGCGGCACCATCGGCCGGCAGTTCGCGGAAGGCTTCATCACCGGCGACGCGATCACGGCGGCCAGCATCTACCTCACGATCGTGGCCGAGACCGCCTTCACCAACACGCTGTTCGTCGCGATGCCGGCCGAAGCGGCCGCGAACGGCGACTACCTGCTGCCGACGGTGTTCCACTCGGTCCAGTCCGACGAGTCGCGGCACATCAGCAACGGCTACGCGACGCTGCTGATGGCCCTGGCCGACGAGAACAACCACCAGCTGCTGGCCCGCGACCTGCGCTACGCCTGGTGGAACAACCACCGCGTCGTCGACGCCGCGATCGGCACCTTCATCGAGTACGGCACGAAGGACCGCCGCAAGGACCGCGAGAGCTACGCCGAGATGTGGCGGCGCTGGATCTACGACGACTACTACCGCAGCTACCTGGTGCCGCTGGAGAAGTACGGTCTGGAGATCCCGCACGACCTGATCGAGGAGTCCTGGAACCAGATCTGGAACAAGGGCTACGTGCACGAGGTCGCGCAGTTCTTCGCCACCGGCTGGCTGGCCAACTACTGGCGGATCGACCCGATGACCGACAAGGACTTCGAGTGGTTCGAGTTCAAGTACCCGGGCTGGTACGACAAGTACGGCGCCTGGTGGGAGAACTACAACCGGCTCTCGAAGCCGAACGGGCACAAGCCGATCGTGTTCGAGGACGTCGACTACGAGTACCCGCACCGCTGCTGGACCTGCATGGTGCCCTGCCTGGTCCGTGAGGACATGGTGATGGGCAAGGTCGACGGCCAGTGGCGCACGTACTGCCACGAGATGTGCAAGTGGACCGACGAGACCGCCTTCCGGCCGACGTACCAGGGCCGGCAGACGCCGAACATGGGCAAGCTGATCGGTCACCGCGAGTGGGAGACGCTGTACCACGGCTGGAACTGGGCCGACGTCGTCTCCGACATGGGCTTCGTCCGCGACGACGGCAAGACGATGGTCGCGCAGCCCCACCTCGACCTGAACCCGGACAAGATGTGGACGCTCGACCATCTGCGGCGCTGTCCCCCGCTGCAGAGCCCGAACGTGCTGCTGAACGAGATGGGCGACGACGAGCGGACGGCCTTCGCGGCCCGGTACGTGCGCGGCGGTCCCGCCGGGCGCGCACCGAAGGACAACTGACCCCTGCCACGGGAGGGCGGGTTCCCCTCACCCGTCCTCCCCCTGGTCCCTCCCCCATCCCGTCGGCGCAGCTGCGAGGAGCCATGGGCGACAAGCACGTCGTGCGGTTCGAACCGGTCGGCATCGAGATCGAGGTCGGCGAGGAGCAGACGATCCTGCGGGCCGCGGCCGAGCAGGGCGTGATGCTGATGCACGGCTGCAAGGAAGGACAGTGCTCGTCCTGCAAGTCGTTCGTGCTCGACGGTGACGACATCGAGCTCGACCGGTACTCGACGTTCGCCCTGCCGGACTACGAACTGGCCGAGGGCTACACGCTGCTGTGCCGGGCGCACGCCTACGAGGACCTCACGATCGAGCTGCTCAACTACGACGAGGACATGATCAGGTCCGGCCTGCCGATCCAGGAGGCCGTCGCCGAGGTGGTCGCGAACATCGCGGTCACCCACGACATGCGGCACCTGGTCCTGCGGCTGCTGGAGCCCGGCGAGCTGAAGTACTTCCCGGGCCAGTACGTCGACATCACGGTGCCCGGGACCCGGGCCACCCGGTCGTTCTCGATGGCGAACACGTCGAGCCGCGAAGGCGGCCAGCTCGAGTTCGTGATCAAGATCTACCCGGGCGGGCTGTTCTCGTCGTACCTCGACGAGCGCGTCACGGTCGGCGACCGGCTCGACCTGACCGGCCCGTTCGGGGTCTTCACCTTGCGCGACAACCCCGGCGCCCGGCTGGTGTTCCTCGGCGGCGGAGCGGGGATGGCCCCGATCCTGTCGCTGCTGCGGTCGATGACCGAGCGGGCGATCGACCGACCGACGACCTTCTACTACGGCGCGCGCGGTCTGCGTGACCTGTGCTTCGACGAGGAGCTGCGGTCGCTGGCCACCACCTTGCCGGACTTCCGCTACCTGCCCGCGCTGTCCGAACCGGCCGGCGAGGACGAGTGGGACGGCGAGGTCGGTCTGATCACCGACGTGGTCGCCCGGTACGAGGACGATCTCGACGGCGCCGACGCCTACGTGTGCGGCCCACCGCCGATGGTCGAGGCCGCGCTCCCCCTGCTGGAACGGCTGGGGGTCGCCCAGAAGCGCATCTTCTACGACAAGTTCACCACCACCGGCGACGCCGGTGATCCCGAGGTGCTGGAGGAAGAAGCCAGATGACGACCACACAGGACTCCCCGCAGGCACGCAGCGTGCCGCAGCCGGTCTTCACCGACGCCGAGGCCGGCGCCAAGGTCTTCCCGGACTCGACGGCCCGCCGGTACAACTACTACACGCCGCAGAAGCGCAAGCAGAGCCACTACGAGGACGTCACGGTCGACGTCCAGCCGGACCCACGGCACTACCTGACCCAGGGCTGGTTGTACGGCTTCGCCGACGGCCGCGGCGGCTACCCGCTGGACTGGACCCAGCTGAAGGCCTGGGGTTCGGACCAGCCCTCGCCGCAGCGCGGGCCTGGCTCCGGCGGAATGATGGTCAAGGAGTGGCCGGCCACCGGGTGGCACGAGTTCCGTGATCCCAACGAAGAGTGGGAGATGACGCTCTACCGGTACAACTCCAACGTCGTCCGGCAGATCACCCAGAACGTCGAGGCGGCCCGGCAGTCGAAGGCCTTCGAGCAGTGGAACCGCAACTGGATCCGGTTCGTCGAGCAGCACGTCGGCGCCTGGATGCACGTCGACCACGGGCTCGGTCTCTACCTGTACGCGAACGCGAACCGGCGGGCCCCCACCAACATGCACAACAACGCGATCTCGGTGAACAGCATGCACCGGATCCGGGCCGCGCAGGACCTCGCGCTGTACAACCTGACGCTGAGCGAGGAGATCGAGGACTTCGACGGCAAGGCCCACCTGGAGACCTGGAAGTCCGACCCGGCCTGGCAGGGCGTGCGGGAGGTCGCCGAGCAGCTGACCGCGATCGACGACTGGTGCGAGGCGATCTTCGCCGCGAACGTCGTGTTCGAGCCGCTGGTCGGCGAGCTGTTCCGCAGCCAGCTGGTCCAGCACGCGGCGCCCGGCAACGGCGACTTCGTGACGCCGACGGTGGTCGGCGCGGCCGAGTACGACTTCGCCGAACGCGACCTGCGCTACACCCGGGCGATGTTCGAGCTGCTCACCAACGACAAGGAGTTCGCCGACCACAACAAGTCGATCCTGCAGGACTGGACGTCCACCTGGACCGAGCGGTCGATCGCCGCCGCCCGCAAGCTGCAGCCGCTGTGGTCGCAGCCGGACACCAAGCCGCCACGATTCGAGGACGGGCTGGACCGGGTGAAGAGCCGCTTCCGCGGCATCGTCGTCGGGCTCGGCCTGGAAGAGCCCAAGGAGCTGGGACTGTGAGCACCGCCTTCACCACCGCAGAGAGCCCGTTCAAGTCCGACAGCACCCCGTCCAACAAGTGCGGGTTCACGCTGATGAACAACCAGGTCGGCGCGGTCGTGGCCGAGGTGATGAGCGGCCTGGACAACGTCACGGTGACGCCGTTGCCGTCGATGATCCGGGTCGACGCGATCGGCAAGATGGAGGTCGTCTACGACGACGTCTCCGAGGCGCTCGGCGAGGAGCAGGGCTACTTCGACGCGGCCCAGTTCGAGGAGAACATGTCCACCCACTACGGGCGGATGATCCACCTCGACGACCGCACGATCATGTTCGCCAACCCCGAGGACGCCGCCGAGTACATCGGCTTCGATCTGACCAGCCGCTGAGATCGTCAGGAGGGGAATCGTGTACGAGCACAACGGTGAGAAGTACTTCGTCGTCGACAGCCACATGCACTACTGGAACGCGGGCCCGGACAACTGGGTGCCGGGCGCCGAGCAGTACGCCAAGGGGTGGATCGAGTGCTTCCACGCCTACCAGAGCCTGGCGCCGAAGGAGACGCACTGGCCGATCGAGAAGTTCATGAGCTACACCGAGGACGACCTGATGAAGGACGTCTTCGAGGACGGCTACGTGGACGTCGCGGTCTTCCAGCCGACGTACCTCAAGGAGTGGTACAAGGAAGGGTTCAACACCACCGAGAAGAACGCCGGCCTGGGTGAGAAGCATCCCGGCATGTTCGTGCTGAACACCAGGTTCGACCCGCGCGACGGCGACGCCGGGCTGGTCGAGCTGAAGGCGAACATCGAGCGGTACGGGTCCCGGGGCGTCAAGCTCTACACCGCCGAGTGGAACAACGGCTCGCGCGGCTACAAGCTGACCGACGCGTCGGCGTACCGGTACCTGGAGAAGGCCCAGGAGTACGGCATCAAGAACATCCACGTCCACAAGGGCCCCACCATCTGGCCGCTGGACAAGGACGCGTTCGACGTCTCCGACGTCGACCACGCCGCGACCGACTTCCCCGAGCTCAACTTCATCGTGGAGCACGTCGGGCTGCCGCGGATCGAGGACTTCTGCTTCATGGCGACCCAGGAGCCCAACGTCTACGCCGGTCTGTCGGTGGTGATCGGTGGGCTGATGGCCGCCCGGCCGCACTTCTTCAGCAAGGTGATGGGCGAGCTGCTGTTCTGGGTCGGCGAGGACAAGATGACCTTCGGCAGCGACTACGGCATCTGGGAGCCGAAGTGGCAGATCGAGGGCTTCGTGGACTGGGAGTTCCCGGACCTGCCGGAGTTCGCCGACTACCCGCGGCTCGGGGTCGAGGGCAAGAAGAAGATCCTCGGGCTGAACGCGGCCAAGCTGTACGACATCAAGGTGCCCGGCGAGCTGCAGCTCAAGGACGCAGAGCCCGCGGCGCAGGACGACGCGAAGCTGGTCTCCCAGTAATGCCGACGACGACGCAGAGGTCCAGGGTGCTGAGCGCCCTGGACCTTGTCCGCGATCCCGAGCTGGACGAGCCGATCACCACGCTCGGGTTCGTCGCGTCCTGCCACGTGTCGGCGGCCGGTGACGTCGTCGTCAGGCTCCGGCTGCCGACCTACTTCTGCGCGCCCAACTTCGCGTTCCTGATGGTCGCCGACGCGTACGACGTACTGGCGGCCCTGCCCGAGGTACGCAGCGTCGATGTGACGCTGGAGGACCACTTCGCGGCCGCGCAGATCAACGCCGGCGTCGCCGCCCGGGCCGGTTTCGTCGCGGCCTTCGACGGCGAGGCCGCCGACGAGCTGGACGAGCTGCGCCGGACCTTCGTGTCCAAGGCGATGCTCGCCGGCACCGACCAGGTCTGCCGGCCGTTGGTTGCTGCAGGCACCGATCCGGCCGACCTGTCCCGGCTGACGCTGGGCGACGTACCACCGTCGGCCGACCTGGACCGGCTCCGCCGCCGGCGGGCCGAGCTCGGCCTGCGCTCCGACGACGGAGCCGCACTGCTGGTCGATCCCGCAACCGGTACGCCGGTCGCGGCGGCCGGCGTACCGAAGCACCTGGGCCTGGCCCGGCTCACCCGGACCGGCATCGAGGCCAACACCGGGATCTGCCGGGGAATGCTCCAGCACCGGTACGCCGGCGCCGGGGTCGGCGAGGAGGGACCAGGATGAAAGCTGTCCGGCTGCACGGGTACCACCAGCAACCAGTGGTCGAGGACGTTCCCGACCCGAAGATCAACGGACCGCTGGACGTGATCGTCAAGATCGGTGGCGCCGGCGTGTGCCGTACCGATCTGCACATCATCGAGGGCCAGTGGGCCGACGCGATGAGCCCCACCCTGCCGTACACGATCGGGCACGAGAACGCCGGCTGGGTCGAGGAGATCGGCTCCGCGGTCACCAACGTCCAGGTCGGCGACACGGTGATCCTGCACCCGACCCCGACCTGCGGGCTCTGCCACGCCTGCCGGGCCGGCAACGACATGCACTGCGAGAACAGCACCTTCCCCGGCCTGGACTCCGACGGCGGCATGGCGGAGTACCTGCTGACGTCGGCCCGGGCCTGCGTGAAGCTCGATCCCAGCACCCAGCCGAAGGACGTCGCGGCGCTCGCCGACGCGGGCATCACGGCGTACCACGCGGTCCGCAAGGCGATCCCCCAGCTGTACCCCGGGACCACCTGCGTGCTGATCGGGGCCGGCGGACTCGGTCACATCGGAATCCAGTGCCTGGCCGCGCTGACCGCCACCAGGATCATCGTGGTGGACCGCAACCCCGAAGCGCTCAAGCTCGCCGAGCAGCTCGGCGCCGACCACAGTGTCGTTGCTGACGGCAACCAGGTCCAGGCGGTCCAGGACCTGACCGGCGGCGCGGGCGCGCACGTCGTACTGGACTTCGTCGCCGAGCAGGGGGCCGAGCAGGACGGCTTCGCGATGACCAGGCCGAACGGCTCGTACTTCGTCATCGGGTACGGCGGGGAGCTGCGGGTGCCGACCCTGGACATCATCTCCACCGAGCGCAACGTGATCGGCAACATCGTCGGGACGTACACCGACCTGGCCGAGCTGATGGCGCTCGCGCAGGGCGGGAAAGTCACCCTGCACACCAGGACCTACCCGTTGGAGGCGGCCGCCGAGGCGGTCGCGGATCTCGACGCCGGCCGGGTGCGGGGGCGAGCGATCCTCGTCCCGTAGCGCACCCACCACACCGTTCGCCCTGACCGGGCCCGTACTGAGGAGCAAACGATGGCCAAGGAACTGCGCTTCGGTGCACAGGCGCGTGAACTGATGCTGGCGGGGGTGGAGCAACTGGCGGAGGCGGTCAGCTCGACGCTCGGCCCGAAGGGTCGCAACGTGGTGCTGGAGAAGATCACCGGCTCCCCCGTCGTCACCAACGACGGCGTCACGATCGCCCGGGAGATCTACCTCAAGGACCAGTTCGAGAACATGGGCGCCCAACTGGTCAAGGAAGCCGCGATCAAGACCAACGACATCGTCGGCGACGGCACCACCACCGCGACCGTGCTGGCGCACGCGATCGTCCGCGAGGGCATGCGGGCGATCGGCTCCGGCGGGAACCCGGTCCTGGTCAAACGCGGGATCGACATCGCGGTGGCCCGGCTGGTCGAGCGGCTGCGTCAGGTGGCGCACCCGGTCGCCACCGAGGAGGACTTCGCCCGGGTCGCGGCGATCTCGGCCAACGACGACAACCTGGTCGGCTCGGTGATCGCAAGGGCGCTGCACTCGGTCGGCGACGGCGGCATCGTCACGGTCGAGGAGTCGGCGGTGCACGGGATCCGGGTGGACTTCGTCGAGGGGTTCGAGTTCGACAACGGCTACCTGTCGCCGTACATGGTGACCGATCCCGGCAGTCTGCAGGCGGTGGTCGACGACCCGTACATCCTGCTCTGCAGCGAGAAGATCTCCAAGGTGCAGGAACTGATGCCGCTGCTGGAGAAGGTGATGCGTGATCCGAGGCCGCTGGTGATCATCGCCGAGAACCTCGAGGGCACCGCGTTGAGCATGCTGGTGCACAACCACATCAACGGGCACTTCCAGTGCGTCGGCGTACGGGCGCCCGGGTTCGGTGACCGGCGGCTGCACAAGCTGGAGGACATCGCCGCGATCACCGGTGGTGCCGTGCTCAGTCGGCACTCGGGCTTCACGCTGGAGAGCATGGGCGTCGACAAGCTCGGCCGGGCCGACCAGGTCCGGGTCACCGCCGAGCGGACCGCGATCGTCGCCTCCCCCGGCCACGAGAAGGACGTCGAGTTCCGGCTCGCCCAGCTGCGGGCCGAGCTGGACCGGGCCACCTTCGGGGTCGACGAGGACGTGCTGACCGAGCGGATCGGCGCGCTGTCCGGCAAGGTCGCGGTGATCTCGGTCGGGGCACCGACCCCGGCCGAGCTGAAGGAGCTCCAGCACCGGGTGGAGGACGCGCTGTCGGCGACCCGGGCGGCGATGGCCGAGGGAATCGTGGCCGGCGGTGGCGTGGCGATCCTGCACGCCGCGTCGGCGCTCGACGACCTCGAGGTGAAGGACGACTACGCGATCGGCGTCGAGATCGTCCGCCGGGCGCTGCGCGAACCGGCGTACCTGATCGCTACGAACGCCGGCTACAACGGCGACGAGGTGCTGGCGCAGATCGACAAGCTCGGCACCGACGACGGGTTCGACGCACTCGACGGCCGGTACGGGAACATGCTCGAGATGGGCATCGTCGACCCGCTCCGGGTGGCCCGGTCGGCCCTCCAGAACGGCGCGTCGGTGGCCGGGCTGCTGCTCACCACGAACGCGATGATCGCCGAGGAGCAGACGCCGTGGGGCGGCAGCGCGTCGCTGATGACCGAGTTCGGGCCGCTGGACGAAGGCCTGCACCAGCCCTCACCGGACTCCAGTACGCCGCAGTCGCTCGGCCTGGGGCCGTCCGTGGGCTGACCTAGCGAGGAACGATTCCGGTCCGTCCCTGCCAGGAGCCGTGCTCCGACAGCGGGCGGAACCGGAGCGTGGCGAATTCGTGGTGGAAGTCCCGGCGCCGCCGTTCGGTCATGGCTGCGGAGTGGCGGGTGGGGTTCGGGACCGAGCTGTGGCCGTGGACCATGTCTTCCATCTGCTGGACGGACTGCCAGATCGAGAACGTGGAGATCGTTCGGGGTGGGCACATCGCGGCCAGGGCCAGGGTCGCCCCGGGGTGATCGCGGACCAGACGTTCCACCGGCTTGCCCCACTTGAGGAATCTCGGGACCTCCGGGAGACGCATCCGGGCGAGGGTGACTGCGACGACGGGCTCGAACTGGTCCCACTCGCCCGCTCTGGCCGGCAGGTCGGGAAGTGCTGCGAGGCGCGACCAGCGGCGGAGGAACTGCATGCGGACGTGCCAGCCTGCCGCCAGTTCCTTGCCGAGGCGATGGTCGGCCAGGAAGGTCGTGAGCGCCGCCTCGTCCTCCCAGCGCGCGAACATCGCCATCCGGCGCAGCTGCATGCGAGCCGGCGAGATGGTCGGGGCACCCAGGCGCATCAGGGCCAGACACTCGGCGTACCGCAAACCGGGTGCGGTCGGCGCCTTCCACAGTGCCCGCGCCGTCGTCGCCGGGCTGAGCTCCGCGAGGTGGAACGTGAAGATCGTCATCGTCGGGCAACTGTCCCACGCGGGGAGATCAGCCGATCGGGTGACGGACGGCGAGCTTGATGGGCGATGTGGGGTGGGTGCGTCCTCCGCGAGGGTTTCGGTATGACAGTTGTCAAGGTGCAGGAGTTGCGGAAGTCGTACGGCGACCGCGCGGTGGTCGACGGGATCTCCTTCAGCGTCGAGGAAGGCGAGACCTTCGGGATCCTCGGGCCGAACGGGGCCGGGAAGACGACGACCGTGGAGTGTGTCGAGGGGCTGCGGGTTCCCGATGGCGGGCGGGTCCGGGTGGCCGGGCTTGATCCGGTGGCTGATCACGCTGAGGTGAGTCGGGTGCTGGGGGCTCAGCTGCAGGAGAGTGAGCTGCAGGCGAAGCTCACGGTTCGGGAGGCGCTGGAGTTGTACGCCGCGTTCTATCCGCGGCCGGCGGATTGGATGTCGCTGGCTGAGCGGCTTGGACTGGTCGCGCACTTGGATCGGCGGTTCGGCGTGCTGAGCGGTGGGCAGAAGCAGCGGTTGTTCATCGCGCTGGCGCTCATCGGGAATCCTCGGGTGGTGGTGCTCGACGAGCTGACGACAGGGCTGGATCCGCGGGCTCGGCGGGACACCTGGGAGATCGTCGAGGACGTTCGGGCGCGGGGGGTGACCGTGCTGCTGGTCACGCACTTCATGGAGGAAGCGCAGCGGTTGTGCGATCGGATCGCGCTGATCGACAAGGGGCGGATCACTGCGCTGGACACGCCGCGCGGGCTGATCAGCCGGATGGCGGGCGGCACGGTCATTTCGTTCACGCCGTCGGCTCCGGTGGAGCTGGAGGCGTTGCCGGGACTGGTGTCCGTTGACCAGCGGGACGGGCGGATCACGCTCAGGGGGACCGATGAGACTGTGACCGCGTTGCTCTCGTTGCTGGCTCGGCACCGGGTGACGGCGCTGCAGCTTCGGGTGACCGACGCGACCCTCGACGATGCGTTTCTCGACCTGACGGGAGCTGCGAAATGAGTGCCACCACCGCTGTGTTCAAGGCTGAGGCTCGGTTGTTCCGGCGGGAGCCGGGAGTCCTGTTCTGGGTGATCGCATTTCCCTCGCTGCTGCTGGGGATTCTCGGCGCTGTCCCGTCGTTTCGTGAGGTGAGCTCGGACCTCGGCGGGCTGCGGCTGATCGACATCTACGTGCCGGTGCTCGTGCTGGTCGCGCTGATCATGGCCGGCGTACAGACGATGCCGCCGGTGATCACCGGGTACCGCGAGCGCGGGATTCTGCGGCGGATGTCGCTGACGCCGGTTCGGCCGGGCGCGTTGCTGGCCGCGCAGATGGGACTCAACGGCGCCGCTGCCGTCGCGTCGGCGTTGCTGTGTCTGACGATCGGCAGGGTTGTCTTCGACGTGCGGTTGCCGCGGCAGGCGTTCGGGTACGTGCTCGCGTTGCTGCTCACGGCCGCGGCCGCGTTGGCGCTGGGAGCGCTGGTGTCGGCCTTGGCCCGTACGGCGAAGATCGCAGGCGCTATCGGGTCCGTGGTGTTCTTCCCGAGCTTGTTCTGCGCGGGGCTGTGGATCCCGGTGCGCGCGATGCCGGACCTGATGGCGCACATCGTCGTACTGACTCCGTTCGGGGCGGCAGCGAGTGCGCTCGATCAGGCGTCGACCGGGCAGTGGCCGGACTGGTCGCACCTCGGGGTCCTGGCGGCGTGGGCGGTCGTCCTGACGGCTGTGGCGGCGCGCTGGTTCCGGTGGGAGTAGGAGACTAGGCGCGTGGACACGGACATCGAGCGGCGGCAGCAGACCTTCCGCAGATGGCTGCCGTACGGGCTGCTCTTCATCGGGACGTCCCTGTCGATCGCGACGGCCGGGCTGATCATGCCGGCCACGGACGACCGGGTCCTGGCCGGCGTACTGGTCGCCGCTGCGCTCGCGCTCGAGGTGTCGTGGAGCCGGACCGAGCGCAGGCGCCCGGGACCGAACCGCCTCTCCTCGGCGTACTACGCCGTGCGCCTGGCGATCGGCTTCGTGCTCACGCTGCTGAACGGGTTCTTCGCCTTCTACGCCGTCATCGGCTACTTCGACACCAACGAGCAGATCGCGAGCCGGCGGTGGAAGCACGTCGCCCTGTTCGGCTGCTCGATCCCCGTCGCCGCCGCGCAGACCAGCGGGATCCCGGTCGGCGACACGATGAAATGGATCGTGTTCGCCGGCCTCCTGGTGGCGAACAACGTGTTGCTGACGAGTGTCGTGCACTTCTCCGAGCAGGAGGACGAGCGGTCCCGGGCCCGGGCGGCGACGATCGTCGAGCTCGAGCGGGCCCAGGCCGAGAACGCCGCCCTGCAGGCACAGCTCCTGGTCCAGGCCAGGGAAGCGGGGATCGCCGACGAGCGCCGGCGGATGGCCGCGGAGATCCACGACACGATCGCGCAGGGCCTGACCGGGATCATCGCCCAGCTGCAGGTCGTCGCGAACATCTCCGACGAGCCGGCCGTCCAGGAGCGCGTCGGCCGCGCGACCGAGCTGGCCCGGCACAGCCTCAGCGAGGCGCGGCGGTCCGTGCAGAACCTCGCCCCGATCGATCTTTCGTACGACGCCCTTCCGGTCGCGATGCGCAAGACCGTCGACCAGTGGGCCGAGCGCACCGCCGTACGGGCTGACTTCACGCTCACCGGTACGGCTCAGCAGCTCCACCAGGAGGTCTCGGCGACCCTCCTGCGGATCACCCAGGAAGCCCTCGCGAACGTCGCCAAGCACGCCTCCGCAGAGCGCGTCGGAGTCACCCTCAGCTTCATCGACGACGAGGTCACCCTGGACATCCGCGACGACGGGAAGGGCTTCGATCCCCTGGCTCGGCGCGGGCGCACCAGCACCGGTGGCTTCGGGCTGGACGGCATGCGGGCGCGCGCCGAACGCATCGCGGGCTCACTCACCGTCGAGTCCGAAGCCGGAGCCGGTACGGCGCTGTCGGCGCGCGTACCGTTGGTTCCCCATGGCTGACATCTCGCTGCTCCTCGTCGACGACCATCCGGTGGTCCGGAACGGCCTGCGCGGCCTGTTCGAGTCGGTCCCGGGCTTCACCGTGCTCGCCGAGGCGTCGAACGGCGTGGAGGCCGTTGCGCTCGCGGTGGAGCTCGACCCGGACGTGATTCTGATGGATCTGCGGATGCCCGGCGGCAGTGGGCTCGATGCCATCACCGAGCTGACCCGCCGGGGTGCTCGGGCGAAGATCCTCGTCCTCACCACGTGGGATACGGACACTGACACGCTGCCCGCGATCGAGGCTGGGGCGACGGGCTATCTGCTGAAGGACGCGCCGGGGCCGGAGCTGTTCACCGGGGTCCGTGAGGCGGCGGCTGGTCGTACGGTCCTCTCGCCTGCGGTGGCGTCTCGCCTCGTCTCAGCTGTTCGTACGCCGACGAGCGCGCTCGCGGCTCGGGAGCGTGAGGTTCTCGGGTTGGTTGCCAAGGGCACCTCCAACCGGGAGATCGCGCGGGAGCTGTTCATCAGCGAGGCGACGGTGAAGACGCATCTGAGTCACCTGTTCACGAAGCTCGGGGTGACGGATCGGGCCGCGGCGGTGGCGAAGGGGTACGAGCAGGGGATCCTCGGCCGGGACTAGGGGGCTGTACGCCGTACCGGGCTAAGGCTGCGGCCGGGGCTAGGGCTGGGGCTGTGGGAAGCAGGCGGCGACCGCGAGGCCGTCGACGAAGTCGTTCATCTCGTGGCCGGAGTGGCCTTTGACCCACTGGAACGCGATGTCCCCGCGCTCGGTCACCAGCTCGACGAGGGGCTCCCAGAGATCCCGGTTGGCGACCGGCTTCTTGGCCGACGTGAGCCAGCCGCGGTCGAGCCACCCGGTGTGCCAGCCGTCGCGGAAGCAGTTCACGACGTACGTCGAGTCGGACACGATCAGGAGCGGGCCTTCGTTCGCTCGCGCGGCCTCGAGGGCGGCGCGGATCTCCATCCGCTGGTTCGTGGAGGCGGCCTCGTGGCCGGACGCGAACTCGGTCTTCGACAGCGCCCAGGCCCAGCCTCCCGGGCCGGGATTCACCGAGCAGGCTCCGTCGGTGAACACGCTGCGTGCCCCGACGGGAACGGTCATGTCGGCCGGTCGAGGACGCCGTACGCGGGTTGTCGCCATAAGACCGAAACAGTACTGCACCGGGCCCTCGCCCTCGGCGACCTGCTCGTCGTAACCTCGGGAGAGGGAGTGAGAGCGATGGAGAGTCTGCGGACGTCGCTGGGTCAGCTGGCGGACCGGTTCCGCCGGCACCCCGTCGCGGTCGCCGACCCGTTCGACACGCTGTGGCTCCAGACCAGGCTCGGCCACCTCACCACGGAGATCCGACGGATCGAGACCGCGCCGCGGATCTACGCGCGAGCGCACCGGTTGATGGCGGTCGAGGCGGCGTACGACGCACTGCTCGACGAAGCGTGCCGCCTGGCCGGCGTACCGGAGAAGGACGGCCCGGAGCGCGGCGAGGACAAACGCTGGCTCGACGAACAGGAACTCGCCGCCCGCGGCTGGACCTGGTGATCAGTCGCTGACCCCACGACTCAGCAGCACCGCGGCGATGAACGTCCGAAACAGCTGCAGCGGATCATCATTGCGCATGGCAACGACCTTCTCGTCCACCCGCTCGACGCCACGCAGCGCGCACGCCAGCTCCGCCAGCGCCCGGGTGTGATACCGAACCGTGAGCTCGGCCGGCTGGGTGATGTCGGGTAGGCGGAAGCCACTCAACCGACCCAGCGCGCGCTCAGCGCCGTCCCGGATCCGCTCCCGCGCCAGCTCCGGGTGCACGGTCAGCGCGGCGTTGTGCGACACCGACTCCTTCACGACGACGCCCTCGATCTCCGGGCAGAACGGGAGCGCCTCGTCGATCGTCACCCGGTCCCCCGAGATCAGCACCACCGGTACGCCGTACGCCAACGCCGCCAGCGCGTTGACACCCGCCTCCCCCGCGATCACGCCGTTGAGCCGCACCTCGGCGATCGCCTTCGGGTTGTACGTGTGGTGCAGGACGGACGACGTCGCGCCCGCCGACCCGTGGTACGAAACGAACATCGCCGCGTCGAAGGACTCGTCGAGCCCCTCCATCATGTACAGCGGCTTGTGCCGCCCTGACAGGTAACTCGCGCGACCGTGCAGCCCGTCCGGGCGCAGGTTCTGCATCGTCGAGTGCGAGTCGTTGACCACGAACTCGGTCGCGCCGGCCGCCAGCGCGCCGTCGATCGCGGCGTTGACCTCCGCCTGCAGCAGCCCGCGGTAGTACTCGTACTCCGCAGCGGGCCCGCGCACCTGGCCCCAGTCGACGACGCCCGTCGTCCCCTCCATGTCCGTGGACAAGAACACCTTCACAGCCGACTCCTCCGATAGGTACCTGCACGGGATCGAAGCACAGGGACCGTACGGTAGGGGCGTGGGTACCTTCGGGCAGCGGGTGGACGCTGTGCAGCGGCGGCGTCGGGGGCTGGGGTTTCCGCTGGCCGTGGTCTACAAGTTCTTCGACGACCAGGGCAGCTACCTCGCGGTGATCGTCACGTACTACGCGTTCGCGGCGATCTTTCCGCTGCTGCTGATCTCCTCGTCGGTGCTCGGGTTCGTTCTCCAGGGCAACGAGGATCTGCAGAAGGCCGTCCTGGAGTCGGCGCTCAAGGAGTTCCCGATCGTCGGGACCCAGTTGGCGACGCCGCAGGGGCTGCAGGGCAGTACGCCGGCGGTGATCGTGGGAACACTGGCTGCGGTGTACGGCGTGATCGGGCTGGGGCAGGCGGTGCAGAACGCGGTCAACGTGACCTGGGGTGTTCCGCGCAACGGTCGGCCCAATCCGTTCCACGGGCGGCTGCGGTCGGGCGCGTTGCTGTCGCTGGCGGGACTGACCGTGCTCAGCTTCGCCACCTTGACGGTGCTCGCGGGTAGTCAGATGTCGATGTCCAGCAAGGTCGCGGACGGCATGGGCTGGCTGGTCTCGGTCGGCTCGGTTCTGGTCCTGACCGCACTGCTGACCCTGTGTCTGAGGCCAGGGAGCAAACCTCGTCCGAAATTCCGGAAGATCCTGCCGGGAGCGTTCTTCACGGCCCTCGGCTGGCACCTGCTCGAGCGGCTGGGCGGGATCTACGTCGAGCACGTCCTCGCCAAGGCCAGCGAGGTGAACGGGGTCTTCGCGCTGACGCTCGGCCTGATCGGCCTCATCTACGCCGCCTCCACGATCGCCGTGATCGGCGCCGAGCTCAACTCGGTGCTCGCCCACCGCCTCTTCCCGCGCTCGCTGCTCGCCCTGTTCAACGACTCGACGGCCGACCTGACCCCGGCCGACCACCGCGCCTACGCGATGTACGCCCAGGCCCAGCGCCACAAAGCCGCCGAGACGATCGAGGTCACCTTCGGCCCCCACGAACCCGGCTCCTGACCAGACCTGTTCAGGCGGCGGGTTTCGTGGGTGGGTGGTACGGCGGTTAAGGTCAGCCGGGTGTCCAGTTTTGATGTTGTTTCGCCCGATCACGAACTGACCGATGTCGAGGAACGCGCGTGGCGGGAGGTGTCCGATGTCGGGATCGCCGTCGCGCGGACCGAGTGGGCAGGCGCTGCTCGCGAGCTGCTGCTGGGAGCGGCCCGGAAGTACCAGGCGCTGGTGCAGCACAAGGACGTCGCTCTCGGCGTCCAGGAGCTGACGGGGATCCGGACCAAGCAGCCGACCCGGCAGTGGATGGGTGGCGTGCTGGCCGAGGTGTCGGCGGAGAGCCTGCGCCGCGAGGAGCCGATGCTGTCGGCGCTGTGCGTGAACACCGATGAGAGCGTGTTCGACGGGTACGCCGCGATCGTGGGCGCCGCGACCGGGACCACTCCCGCGGACGCGGACGTGCACGCCTCGCACGAGCGGCTCCTCGTCTACCGCCACTTCGAGGCGGCCGGGCTGCCGGCCGACGGCGGCACTCCGATCATCCCGTCGAAGCTGAGCGCGGCGCGTGGCCGGGCGCGGAAGGCCGCGATCGCGGAGCGGCCGATCAACAAGTGCCCGAAGTGCAACCTGCAGACGCCGGCCAACGGGATCTGCGACACCTGCGACTGATCGGGGCCGCGGGCCACAGTTGTCGACGGCAAACGCTTGAGTCATTTGCCGTGGGGTGCGAGGTCTGGCCGAGGGTGAGGTTGTGGCTTAGCCTCACCTCAGGCGGGTGCCGCGGGGGTGTCTGCCGGTACGCCGGAACCCGGGGGGGGTTCGGTCACAGGACTGAAGGGCCTGCAGCGTCGTACGGCGTTGCCCGATGTCCCATGTCTGGCCTTCAGAAGGTGTCGGCGTCTGCTGCCTTCACAGGAGGCCAACCATGAGGTCCAGAGCCCGGACCCGCACGACTCGACGTACTGCCATCGCCGGTCTGTCCGCCGGCCTGCTGGTCGCCGCCACGCTGCCCGCCCTGGGCGCGGCGGCTGCCGACCCGTCCCCCATCGTCTCCAACGGCAAGACCTGGTCCGCGACGCCACTGACGGTCGCCGACAGGGTCAACGGCGCGAAGTCGCCGAGTGGTCAGCTCGCCAAGAGTGACCAGGCCCTGATCAACAGCACGTCGGCCAAGCAGGTCCGGGTCGTCGTCAAGCTCGACTACGACTCACTGGCGTCGTACCGCGGCGGACTCAAGGGTCTGCCCGGCACCAGCCCGGCCGTCACCGGCAAGCGCCTCGAGCCGAAGAGCGCGAACTCGGCCAAGTACCTGAAGCACGTGACCGCGGTCGAGGACACCTTCCTCGCCGCGATGCGTGACCGGGTACCGAGCGCGCGGGCCGGCCAGAAGCTGCAGACCGTGTACGGCGGGATCGCGCTGAGCATCGAGGCGAACAAGGCCCGCGACCTGCTGAAGCTGCCCGGCGTGGCCGCGGTCCAGCAGGACAACGCGCAGCAGCTGCTCACCGACTCCAGCGCCGCGTTCATCGGCGCCCCGACGATCTACAACCAGCTCGGCGGAGCCGCGAACGCGGGCAAGGGCGTCATCGTCGGCATCCTCGACAGCGGCGCCTGGGCCGAGCACCCGTCGTTCGCCGACCCCGGCACGCTGCCGGTGCCACCGCCGACCGTCGACGGCGCGCCGCGCGCCTGCAACTTCGGCGACAACCCGCTGACACCCGCTCACGACGTCTTCAACTGCAACCGCAAGCTGATCGGCGGGCAGGCGTTCATGTCCACGTACGACGCGGTGGTCGGCGACGACACGTACGCCGGCACCGCGCGGGACTCCAACGGCCACGGTACGCACACCGCCACGACGTCGGCCGGTGGACCGGTCGCGAACGCCACCCTGCTGGGCATCTCCCGCGGCCCGCTCGCCGGGATCGCCCCGGCGGCGGCCGTGTCGGTGTACAAGGTCTGCGGACCCACCGGCTGCTTCCCGAGCGACTCGGCCGCGGCCGTCGGACGGGCCGTCCTGGACGGCGTGAAGGTGATCAACTTCTCGATCTCCGGCGGCAGCGACCCCTACAGCGACCCGGTCGAGCTCGCCTTCCTGGACGCGTACGCCGCGGGCGTCTTCGTCGCCGCCTCGGCGGGCAACTCCGGTCCGGGCGCGAACACCACCGACCACCGCAGCCCGTGGGTCACCACGGTCGCGGCCTCGACGCAGAGCAGGACCTTCCGCTCGGCGATCACGCTGACCGGCGACGGCGCGACCGCGTCGATCTCCGGGATCTCGGTCACGGGCGGCGTCAGCACGCCGACGCGGGTCGTGCTCGCGTCCGCCCCGCCGTACAGCAACGCGGCCTGCACCACGCCGGCGCCACCGGGGATCTTCGTCAACAAGATCGTCGCCTGTGAGTTCACGCCGGGGCGCGTGCTGAAGGGGTTCAACGTCAGGCAGGGCGGCGCGGCCGGCATGCTGATGTACAACACGACCTCGCCGTCCGACGTGTTCAGCGACAACCACTGGCTGCCGGCCGCCCAGCTCGAGAAGCCCGACGGCGACGCGCTGCTGGCGTTCCTCGCGGCGCACCCGACGACCACCAACGCGTCGTTCACCCAAGGCACCAAGACCACCTGGCAGGGCGACGTGATGACGTCGTTCTCGTCGCGTGGTCCCGGTGGTGACTTCCTCAAGCCCGACGTCACCGCGCCCGGCCTGCACATCCTGGCCGGACAGACGCCGACACCGGAGTCCGCGTCCGAGGGACCGCCCGGGCAGCTGTACCAGGCGATCGCCGGTACGTCGATGTCGTCGCCGCACGTGGCCGGCGCGGGCGCACTCGTCGCCGCGCTGCACCCGACGTGGACAGCAGGGCAGATCAAGTCCGCCCTCAGCACGACCGCCAAGACCACGGTCAAGAAGCCGGACCGGGTCACCCACGCCGACCCGTTCGACTACGGCAGCGGCCGGATCGACCTCACCAAGGCCGGCGACCCCGGTCTGACCCTCGACGAGACCGCCGCGAACTACGCGGCCTCGGCGACCAACGCGCTGAACCGGATCGACCTCAACCTGCCGTCGGTGAACGCGCCGACGATGCCAGGCCTGATCACCGCCGAGCGGACGGTCAAGAACGTCACCAACCAGACGCTCACCTTCACCGCCGTCGGCTCGACGGTCAACGGCGCGAACGTCACCGTGCTGCCGCCGCTGTTCCAGATCAAGCCCGGCAAGACGCAGAAGCTGACAATCGCGATCACCGCACCCGACCTGCCCGACGGCCAGTACTTCGGCCAGGTCAACCTCAAGCAGGTCGGCGGCAGCCGGGCCCTGCACCTGCCGGTCGCGTTCTTCCGCCAGGAAGGCGTCGTACCGGTCGACCAGACCTGTACGCCGTCGACGATCGCGCGCAACACCGGCGCGTCGACCTGCACGGTCACCGTGCAGAACAACAGCCTGCAGAGCACGTCGGTGACGGCCGCGAGCACCCTGAGCTCGCAGCTGCGGCTGAACAGCGTCACCGGCGCGACCAAGGTCGGAACCCAGATCGCGACCAAGACCGCGACGCTGGCCGGGCGCGAGCCCGACCGGCCGGTGATCGCACCAGGGTCGTTGTTCGGGTACATCCCACTCGACACGTTCGCGACCCCGACACCGATCGGGGACGAAGAGTCGCTGAACTTCAACGTTCCGGGCTTCCAGTTCGCCGGGCAGACCTACACCCGGATCGGCGTGACGTCGAACGGGTACTCGGTGGCCGGCGGTACGTCGGGGCCCGAGGACGTCCAGTTCACGCCTCAGACGCTGCCCGATCCGGCGCGTCCGAACAACGTGCTGGCGCCGTACTGGACCGACCTGGACGGGACCGGCGCACCGGGCGTCTTCGCGACCCTCCTGACCGACGGAGTGGCAACGTGGATCGTCGTGGAGTGGCGGGTGAACCTGTTCGGCACCAACACCCAGAAGGTGTTCCAGCAGTGGATCGGTGTCAACGGCGTCGAGGACATCACCTACAGCTACAACGGTCAGCTCGGTGACCCGGGTCCGGCCTACGGCCTGACTGTCGGCGCCGAGAACCGCGAGGGGACGGGCGGCAGCCAGATCACCGGACCGCCGACCGAGGACTACCGGATCACGTCGACGCCGGGGGCACCTGGTGGTTCGATGACGTACTCGATGAACATCAAGGGTGTGCAGAAGGGCACCGGGTCGGTCACGACCGGGACCTCGACGCCACTCGTCAAGGGCCTCACGATCGAGGTCGACAAGATCATCGTCAACTAGCACTTCGTGGTGACCGGGCCGGATCCCTCGCGGGGTTCGGCCCGGTTGTTCGTGGTCCCGGCTGGTCCGGGGCCGGTCGCTCGTGGGGTGATCCCGCCGGGCGTCTCGGCCTGGTCCCGGCGGGTCTCGGGGCCTGTGGATGACGCTCGGCAGACGAGCCCGTCCGGCGGCTACTGTCGGGGCATGAGCGAACTCGTGGTGGACGCCCCGATCGTGGCCGTCGTCGTGTATCCCGACCGTGCCCGGGTCACCCGGCGCGGCCGGATCACCGCGCCTGCCGGTGACCAGACGGTGTACGTCGAGTCGTTGCCGCTCGGTCTGCAGGAGGACTCCGTCCGGGTCTCCGGGCGCGGCCCGGCGACAGTGCTCGGGGTGGACGTGGCGGTGCGGCATCATCCGCAGGCGCCGGACGAGACCGTGGCGGAGTTGGAGCGGCAACGCCGCGAGGCTTTGGCTCTCGTGGAGGAGCTGGCCGACGCAGACGAGGTGCAGGTGCAGCTCGATGTGTTCCTCGCGCAGTTGGGTCGGCGGGCCGGGGGCTCTTTCGCGCGGACTCTTGCGAGCGGTGAGTCCGGGGTCGAGCTGGGCGAGTTCACCGAGTCGCTGGCCGGGCGGCTGTCCGCCGTACGGGCTCAGCGACGCGAGCTGGCCAGGCAACGGCACGAGGCTGACGAGCGTCTTGCGGCTGCTGATCGACGGCTTGCCGCGGTCTCGGAGCAGCGGGCTCCTGATCGCCGGTCGGCTGCGGTCGGGTTGGCGCTGGAATCCGAGGCAGAGGTGGAGATCGAGCTTTCGTACGTCGTACCGGGAGCTGGATGGAGCAGCTCGTACGACGTACGGCTGACTGGTGATCGGCTGACGTTGAGCTGGTACGGGCTGATCACGCAGCACACGGGTGAGGACTGGCCCGAGTGCGACCTGACGTTGTCGACAGCGCGCCCGATGGTCAGCGCGAAGGTGCCCGAGCTAGATCCTTGGTACCTGGATCGCTACCACCCGCCGGTGCCGGTGGCTGCCGCCGCGCCTGGTGGCGCTCCTCGTCCCATGGCCCGGCAGGCCTCGTTCGGCGGCGCCGAAGCCCTCTCCGCGGCTCCCGCCTTCGCCGATCTCAGCGCGACCGTCGAGCAGGGCGTGACCGCGGCGACCTACACACCACCGCGGCCGGTCGCCGTACCAGCTGACGGCGCTTCGCACCGAGCGACGATCGCGTCCGTCGAGCTCGACACCGAACTGGACTACGTCACCGCGCCCGTCCGCTCGCCCGACGTCCATCTGCGCGCGACGGTCGTGAACTCCTCGCAGCACACGCTGCCCGCCGGCCGAGCCGCCGTCTTCCACGAGGCAGACTTCGTCGGCTCGACCGCGCTCCCCCTGTGGGCCCCCGGAGAGGACGTCGAACTAGCCCTCGGCCTGGACGACCGCATCCGCGTCGAGCGCAAGCTCGTACGCCGTACCGCCAGCAAAGCAACCCTCGGCTCAACCCGCCGCCGCGAGGTCGAGTACGAAACGAAGATCGAGAACCACACCCCCCGCCCAGCCCGCGTCACGGTCCTCGACCAGCTACCCGTAGCCCGAGACCACGAGATCACCATCAAGCCAATCACGGCCTCCCCCGACCCCACCGAAACCACCGACCTCGGCGTCATCACCTGGAAACTCGACCTGCCCCCAGGCACCGAGTCCACGATCAACCTCGCCTTCCGCGTCGAATCCGCCAAGTCCGTCAACCTCACCGGCTGGCGCGAGTAGCTCGAGGTCTCGCGACGGGTGCGGCTCCGGCGTAGCGTGAAATCAAGCGCTACGAACGCGAGGCCACGTCATGTTCGGTCTGGAGCTGGAGACCTTTGATCGGGAGGCCACGCGGCCGGACGATCCGTTCGTTCGGTCGTACCTCGAGATGCGGCGCCGGATCGGACTGCTGGGGTTCTGGCTGCCGTGGGTGCTGATCGCGATCGACTGGTTGCTGATCGACGACCTGCGGGTGATCCGTGGATCGATGAGCGCGTACTACCACTCGTCGGCGCGGGACGTCTTCGTCGGCGGACTCTTCGTCACCGGCGCGTTCCTGATCAGCTACCTGAGCGCGAAGCGCAGGACCTACGACTACTGGCTCTCGACGTTGGCCGGCTGGGCGCTCATCGTCGTCGCTGTGGTGCCGACGGGGCGAGCGCTGAAGATGCCTGGGTTCGAGGTCGGATCGGGCAGCTGCGTGAGGTTTCCCGGGCCGCCGGGGTGCAGCGGGGTGCAGGAGTAGGTCGGCGTCGATCTTTCGCTGCCGTTCGGCGGGCTGCGTCTCGGGTCGACGTACGTCGGTGAGGTGGTCGCTTTCCTTGCCTTCGGTATCGCTTGGCTCACCTCCGGCAAGGATCTGAAGCGCGGCAAGCTCACCGAGCGCGTCGGCGAGCTCTTCAGGGGGCGTGGAATCATGCGGTGACCGCTGCTGTGATCTGAGGAGGAACGCATGTTGCCCTGGCGTGCTGAGCTTGCCGGCCAGTTCGTGGAGTCGCAGTTCGAGAGTGAGCTGCTGCGGGGGAATCCGCTGGGTGATCCTCATGTGCGGCCGGTGCTCGTGTACCTGCCGCCGGGGTACGACGCGAGTGAGCAGCGGTACCCGAGCATCTACGTGGCGATGGGGTACACCGGGCACCTCGGCATGTGGTTCAACCGCACGCCGTTCCGGCAGCCCTATCCCGAGCTGCTGGACGCGATGTTCGCGGGCGGCGATGTGCCGCCGGCGATCGTGGTGTTCGTCGACGCCTGGACGAAGTACGGCGGTTCGCAGTACCTGGACTCGCCGGGCACCGGGCAGTACCACTCGTATCTGTGCGACGAGATCGTCCCGTGGGTCGACGCGACGTACCGCACGATCGCCGACCGCGACCACCGAGCGATCACCGGCAAGTCGAGCGGCGGGTACGCCGCGATGGTGACGCCGCTGCTGCGACCCGATGTCTTCGGCGCGCTCGCAACGCACGCCGGCGACGCGTCGTTCGAGCTGTGCTACCGGCCGGAGTTCCCCGTACGGGCCAAGCAACTGCGTGACCGGTACGACGGCTCGTACGCGAACTTCTTCGCCGACGCCGAGCAGCGCGCCGGGCAGATGACGCACCAGGACCTCGTCCTGATGGAGATCTTCGGCTACGCCTCGGCGTACTCGGCCGAACCCGACGGCACCGTCCTCCTCCCCTTCGACGACCTCGGCGAGATCGTCCCGGCCGTCTGGGACCGCTGGCTGGCGATGGACCCGGTCGCGATGCTCGAACAACCCCAGTACGCCGACGCGCTGCGCTCCCTCCGCGCGGTATGGATCGACGCCGGCAAACAAGACGAGTACCACCTGGACCTCGGCGCCACCGCCTTCCACCGAGCAGCCACCGAACTCGGCGGCCCGCAACTGCACTTCGAACTCTTCGAAGGCACCCACGGCGGCATCGAGTACCGCTACCCGATGGCCGTCCGCTGGCTCTGCGAGCAGCTCACGCCGGTCAGACGGGATCAGTGAACGAGATCGGCTTGCCGGCGGCACGGGCGTAGGCGATCTCCCTGGTCGTAGACTCGCCGACGTACCCGCCGGGGTTCACGACCAGGACCCGGTCAGCCAGGTCGATCTTGCGCAGGTGCAGGGCCCCCAGCGCGACCTTCTGCTCGTCGGTGATCACCTCGCCCTCGGCGGGCAAGAAGACACCTGGCGCGACGACGATGGCACCAGCCAAGCTCAGCTCACGGTTCGCCGCCCGCATCTCATCCACGAACCGGACAGAGCCGCAGATGCAGACGATCTCAGGTCGGTCAGGCACGGCGCAGTCCTTCAGGTCGAACGGGAGACCCACCAGCTTACGCAGCAAGACACCGAGCGGCTCGGCAGACCGTCCGCTGATCAGGGTTTGTCGTTGATGGCTACGAGGTTGGAGCCTCGCATGGTGTAGAGGATGCCTTGTTCGTCGCGGTTGACGTGGCAGCCGCTGTACCAGGAGCCGTTGAGGTTGGGGGCTACCACCGTCATCGCGAAGGTCTTGGGGTCGAAGCGCATCAGCGTCGTGTCGGAGGCTGTGTAGATGTGGCCCCGGTTGAGGAGCGTCGCGGACCACTGGGGGCAGACCGCGCGGTGGTCGGCGGTGTGGATCACCTCTCGGCGGATCAGGTCGATGACGAGGAAGCCGCCCTTCAGCGCCATGCCGTAAAGGTGGTTGCCATGGACGGCCAAGGAGCCGACGCCGTACGGGCGGCCGGACTCCAGGCGCCAGAGTTCCCGGCCCCGGACGGGATCGAAGGCGACGACCGTGCCGCGCGGGCCGGTGGTTTGGGCGTTGTCGCCGCCGAGGTAGGCAATACCGTTGCTAACAGCAACTGCCCGGACGAGCTGCACGTCGTCGATGGGGTTCGCGAAAGCAGCCTTGCGGGACGTGGCCGGATCGTAGGTCCACAGCGCTCCACTGCCTTCGGTGTCGGACTGTACGGCGACCAGCAGGCGTCGGCGGACGGGATCCCAGCACGTGTCGAGCGGGCGGTTCTGCCCACCAGGGAAGGACGCGGCCTGGTGCGGCGGGCGGCCGTCGGCGGGGTTGTACTTCCAGATTCCCTGCGAGCTGTACTGGCCGGTGTAGAGGATACCGTTGACGACCTCGGCGTCCTTCGCCTCGCCGGGCGCCCTCAGGTACGTCGGCTCACCACCGCGCAGGGAGTGCCGCGCGATCGTGCCGTTCCCACCGACGTAGACCGCGCCGCATCCGGCGGCGATGCCCATCACCGTCTGCGGATCGGCTTGGGCGCCCGCGGCCACGAGATCCGTGACGACGGACTTCCCCGTCGCCGGGTCGACCTCCGCGACGAAACCGTAGCCGGAGACGACGAGGATCTTTCCGGCGCGGAAGCCGACGCCCCAGACCTCGCCGAGCGACGGGCCGTCGTACGGGACCGCGCTCACGGCGGCAGTGGACAGCGAGACCGACTCAAGGCCCGACTCGGCGGAGTAGTAGACGGCGTCGCCGTCGGCGGCGTACATCTTGGTGACCTCGCCGTCGAGCGTGGCCAGTGTGTACTTCGACAGGTCCGCGAGGTCCATCAGCGCGATCTTGGCCGGCGCGGGGCCGCCCGCCGTACCGGCCACCAGGCGGTCGCCGACGATGGCGAGGTCGCGCATGCTCGAGTCGACGAGCAGCTCGCTCGGCGTCACGTTCGCGAAGCTCCCGGCGGCGCGGTCGTAGGCGAACAAGCAGGCCCGGCTCGTGGATCCGCCGCCGCCCAGCGTGCTGCCCGCGCCGAAGAACACCGTGGTCGAGGTCGCCGCGACAGCACGGGCGAGCGTCGCACCAGGATCCGGTACGCCGAGGTTCGACACGGAACCGGTCGCCGGGTCGAACTGCCACAACGCCGGCGCGGTCGAGCTGCCGCCGCCCACGGCGAAGACCACTCCGTCCGGCGCCACGGTCAGATCACGCACGTCCCGATCGCCGATGCGCCCGATCGCGACGGCCGGCTGGTCGGGCGTCGACAGGTCCCACCGGTGCAGGTTCGGCTGCGGGCCGCCCGACTTCTGCAGTACGCCGGCGTACAGGTAGCGGCCGGTCGGATCGGCGGCCAGCGCCTGGATGCTGTACCCGGTCGTGAGGTCCGCGCGGCCGATCACCTCGCGAGTCGGGACGTGGTAGGCCACCACCCGGCAGGGTGAGACGTTGCGGGTGCCGATGTAGACGACGTCCCCCACGACGATCGCGCTCATCAACGCGAACTGGACGACCGCCGGCCCGAGGTCGGTGATGGTCGTGCGCGGCGCGGCGCCGGCGGCAGCGGCCGGCCGCCCGAGCACTCCGGCGATTCCGACGGCGGCCGTCGCTTGCAGCAAGGTCCGGCGGTGCAGGTTCGTCATGGCCTCTCCCAGTTTCGCAGCATCCCTATCGAATGACATCGTTTGATGTCATTCGATGCCTGTCAACAGGTCAGCCGACGCAGATCGAGCCAAATTATCCAGGGCAAATGATATCGTTTGGCCCATGAATGCGGACGAACGGCATCGTGCCGTCCTCGAGCTCGTCGACGCGAAGGGCTCGATCACCGTGCGCGAGCTGGCCGAGGAGCTCGGCGTCGCGGCCGTCACCGTCCGGGTCGACGTCCGCGAACTGGCCCGCCGCGGCCTGCTCCACCGCGTCCACGGCGGCGCCACCCGCGTCGACGCCCGCCCGTCGCAACCCACCAGCCGGACGCCGCAAGCCGCCGACCGCCCGGCCCGGACGACGAACTACACGCTCGGCATGGTCGTCCCCCACGCGTCGTACTACTACCCCAAGGTCGTCAGCGGCGCGGGCAGCACGGCGGACGCGCTCGGCGCCCGGATCGTCCTCGGCGTCTCCCAGAACGACGTCGCCGAGGAACGCGTCCAGGTCGCGCGCCTGCTCGAGTCCGGCGTCGACGGCGTGGTGATCGCGACTCGGCTCGACCCGCAGAGGTCGACCGAGACCGAGGCCTGGCTCCGCTCGATCCCCGTTCCCGTCGTCCTGGCCGAGCGCCGTGCCGGCTGGCAGTCGGCGACGATCGAGCACGTCGCCACCGATCACGAGCAGGGCGCGTACGACGCGGTGCAGCACCTCGCAGGACTCGGGCATCGGCAGATCGGCCTGCTGCACTTCGACACCATCACCGCTCCCCGGCTCGTCACCGGGTACGACGCGGCGCTCGCGGCGCTGGAGCTCCCACCCGAGAACGCCCGCGAACTGCGCGACGAAAGCCCGGTGGAGCTGGAGAGAACGGCCGAGTCGATCCGGCGAGACGTCCGCGCGGGAAAGCTCGACGCGCTGATCGTGCACCACGACGTCGCGGCGCTGCCGCTGGTGAGCCGGCTGCGGCAGCTCGGCGTCGACATCCCCGGCGACCTCGCGATCGTTGCCTACGACGACGAACTCGCCGCCCTGTCCGATCCCCCGCTCACCGCCGTCGCGCCGCCTCGGACGGAGGTCGGCGCGACCGCGGTGAACCTGCTCGTCCAGCGCCTGGACGATCCAGCCCGCCCGCTGCATCACCTGCTGCTGCGGCCGGAACTACGGATCCGCGCCAGCTGCGGTGCGGTCAGGGCGTAGTGAGCGAGAGGTCGTCGAGCAGGAAGTCGGTTTGTTCGCCCTGGTCCTCGGTGCTGACGAAGCGCAGGGTGACGGACTGGCCTGCGAAGTTGCTGAGGTCGATCACCCGCTCCGCGTAGCCAGGAACGGCGTCGGTGTTGGACCAGGTGTACAGCGGCGTCGTGTTGCCTCCAGCAACTACTTGCAGAGCCAGGGTGTCGGGCTTGGCGGTGGTGGGCTCGGTGGTCGCGATGCGTAGGTGGAAGCGGAGGAGGCCTCGGGCCGGCACCTTCACGGTCTGGCTCAACGTGTCCTCGTTCGGTACGCCGTTGCCGCCCATCCAGGCGTAGTAGCGGCCGGTGTGGGCCGGGTAGTAGCCGAAGGCACCGACGACTCCGCCGGTCCAGGTCCAGCCGTTGCCCTGGTCCTCCAGGCCACCGTTCGTCACAGCCTGCCGCGTCCCGCCGTACACGATCGTGTGGCGGGCCAGGACGTCGAGCGCCTTCTTGCCGACGGCAAGGTTCGACTTCGGCCGGTCGACGGTGAACCACTCCTCGAAGGAGTCGGACACGTACCGATCCATGTTGTCCAGCGTGCGCCGCGGACCCCCGTCGGTCCCGCGCCACAGCGCGATCATCGCGCCGGCGACCCGTGCCTCGACGTCCTGACCGTTGTCGGGGTTGGTCCGGGCCGGCGCCTGGCTGGTGTTCTGGAAGCCTGTCTGCATCAGGTCCATCCAGTCGGTGACGTTGTAGTAGTACCGGCCGTCGCCCATCGCATAACCCGTCACGGCGTTCGCGAAGCCCTCGGTCCAGGCGCACATCGGTCCGGTCACGCGGTGCAGGGAGTGCGGCGACGGGCAGTCGAAGGGCGGCCAGTACCAGTTGTAGAGCAGGTGCTGAAGGTTGTGCCCGGCCTCGTGCACGACCGGGTGCCGAGCGTCCGGCATCGCGTCGGTGAGGAAGACCGCGCGGATCGCGGGGTCGGTGTTGTAGTAGCCGCCGTCAGTGTTGCCCGGCGCCCAGCGCGCCTTCAGCCGCGAGCAGGTGCCGGTCTCCTCGCGCGTCCAGCACTCGTTACCTGATCCCCGCATCGCGTACACGTTGTTGATCACGTCGAACGCGTCGTACGCCGGCATCTGCAGCGCGCTCGGCGACACGGTCCCGAAGGACTGCGTGGTTCCCGCGGGGACGTTGGTCAGCGGCGCGACGTCGACGAAGTACGGCGTCGCGCCGGTCATCTCGGTGACCTCCCACCAGCTCGTGCGGGTGGAGAACTGCGCCCACATCATGGCCAGGGCTGGGCCGGAGTGCTTGAAGCAGAGGCGGTAGGTGCCGTCGGTTGCGGCGGTCAGGCCGGAGGCGAGCGTTGTCGTTTCCGCGGCGGCGGTGCGGCGGCCGAGGATGTTGACGGCGACGCGGCGGCCGGGGTGCCAGGTGCCGTCGTACGTCGCGTAGGTGAGCTTGCCGGTGGCGCAGATCTGTCCCGCCGCTGCGGGGCTGGCTGCGGCCGGGCGCTGGGTGACGAGTGATCCGTCCGTACGGCGTGCGTCCGTCGCCCTGGCGGAAGCTGCTCGGGAGGTCGCCCCCACGGTGATCTCGCGCGTCGCGTGGGCGGATCGCTCGGCGGCCGGTGCGGAGAGGTCGGTCAGGTCGGCTTGCAGCTGCGCTGGTCCTGCGACCTCGGCCAAGACGGTGAACGTCACCTTCGAACCGCTTCGGCCGAGAGCCAAAGGCTTGGTGACAACGGTGTCGAGTCCCCGAGCCTGCGGGGCAGAGAAGCCGTCTGACGTAACTCGCAAGCCCTGAGGAAGCCGCACGGCGAGCTCGGCACGCGGAAGGTCGACCTCCGACGCGAGCACGACCGTCGCGGTCGCGCTCTGGCCGACGGCCGGGACGCGATCGAGCGTCAGCTTGGCGGTGACACAGCCGGCGGGAGACTCACCAACCGCCGGAGAAAGCGTGCAAGGAGCCGATGCCGGCGACACGGCCAGGCCGGTCTGCGGCAGAGCACTGAAGGCGAGCGCCGACACCACCAGCGTGGCTGAGGTTCGGCGCAGGAAGCGTTGCAGGGACATGAGCATCCGTTCCTCAACAAGCGATGGGCGATGGCCGGAACGCTAGGTTTCGCCGTCACCCCCAGCAAGATCACGGTCATACGCCTTTGCTGATGGTCCCTATACGCAGCAACCGTCTACCGCCCACCACAACGCCCTGGTCACGATGCTGACCATGCCCCCAAGAGCACTCTCGGCGCTGGCCGTCCTCGCCGTCGCCGCCGCGGTCGTCGCGGCCCCACCTCCCGCCCAAGCCACCAGTACGGCGGCGCTCGCCGAGAACTTCGACGGGCTCACCGCACAACTGAAACCACGAGTCGACGAGACAACAGTCCCCGCCGACGTCCTCGGCTTCTCCCCTACCGCCCCGCCCGGCTGGACCGTCACCACCTCACCCGTCGTCGCCGCCTCCGGCGTCACCGAGTGGCGCGGCTGGTCGTTCACCACACCCCAGTTCTGGTCGACCGCAGCCCCAGGCCAGGGCCGGGAGAACTTCACCAAGGCCGAAGGCGTCCTGGCCGTTGCCGATGACGACGAGTGGGACGACAAGAACAACCCCGCCGACACGTTGATCTTCGACAGCGCGCTGACGTCCCCGGCGATCGACGTCGCGGGCAAGAGCCAGGTCCACGTCAACTACGACTCCAGCTACCGCCAGACCGGCCCGCAGCAGGCCAGCCTCGAAGTCTCCTTCGACGGTGGCCCGCGGACGAAACTCTTCACGTACAGCACCAGCAGCCTCGGCGACCAGACCTACCTCGAGAACCGCACCGTCACCCAACCGGTCAAGGTGCCCGCCGGCGCGCAGCGGATGACCGCCACCTGGAACGTCGAGAAGGCCCAGAACGACTGGTACTGGGCGATCGACGACGTCGACATCACCGACCAGCCGCGCGAAGGAGCCGAGGCGCCGATGCCGCACAACCCAGGACCGGGCGACCTGCCGAACGGGACCAGCCATCGCAAGGTGCTGTTCGTGGACGTCGACGGCGTCCGCTACGACAGGTTGCTGCAGGCAAACACTCCGCACCTCGACGCGCTCGCGAAGCAAGGGCAGTTCGGGCCGTCGTACCTGCACGACAACGCGATCACCGGCACGAACTCCGGTCCAGGGCACTCCAACATGCTCACCGGTGTCTGGCCCGACAAGCACAAGGTGATGGACAATTCGTTCGCCGGGAACAACCTGGTGAACTACCCCGACGTCACCACGCGGCTCGAACGCGCCAACCCCGCGCTGTCCACCTTCACGACGCTCGACTGGACCCCGCTGAACCAGTTCCTGATCGCCTCCCCCGACGTGAAGATGCAGCAGACCGGTCCGGACACCCAGACGACCGACCGGCAGAGCACCAGCGCGTCGATCGAGGCGCTGTCCGAGCACAACCCGGACTTCGTCTACACCTACCTGCACCAGGGCGACGCGACCGGGCACGGCATCGGCTCCGACACCCCGCAGTACGTGCAGGCGATCGAGAACCTGGACGCCTACATCGGGCAGCTGGTCCAGGCGATGCGCTCCCGGCCGACGTACAAGTCCGAGAACTGGCTCGTCATCGTCTCCACCGACCACGGCTCCAGCGGCCAGAGCCACGGCGGCGACCAGCACACCACCAGGACGGGCTGGATCCTCGCGAGCGGCGGCGACATCACCCGCCGTACGCCGGTCCGCGAGTGGCGTCAGGTCGACGTCACCCCGACGATCCTCAAGCACCTGCGGGTCCCGGTCGATCCGGCCTGGAACCTCGACGGCATTCCGATCGGTACGCCGAGCAACGACCCCTTCGACACGGTCAAGGCCGATCGACCCGTCGTGGACGAACCCGCCAAGCCGCCCGCGTCCGGCGGCTGGACGCCGCAACTGCCGACCGGCTGGGCGCGGACCGGCAAGGTCGAGGGCGGCGTCACGGAGTTCCGCGGCTGGAACCTGATGACCAACGAGTTCTGGGCCACCAGCGGCGAGGGCGAGGGCCGCGGCTCGTTCGTCCGCAGTCGTGACGTCGTCGCGGTCGCCGACGCGAAGGAGTGGAGCAGCGCCAACACCCCGGCCGGCACGTTCGACTCGACCCTGTGGTCGCCGTGGCACAACACCAAGGGCCGGACCGTCACCGTCGAGTACGCCAGCCACTACAAGCAGCCGGACGGCGAGCAGAAGGCCGAGGTGATCGCCGAGTTCGACAACGGCACCACCGCCGTCCTGTGGTCGGCCGACACCGCGCGGTTCGACATCAGCAAGCCGATGAGTCTGCAGGTGAAGACGCCTCCCGGCGCAGGCAAGGTCCGCATCGGCTGGCACCTGACCGGCGACAACGGCTACTGGGCGATCGACGCGCCCACGCTCAAGCTGTCCTGAGAGCCGGGCACCCGTACGCCGACCACCGGCGTGCGGGTGCCGCGCGTTGGTGCGAGGATGGCCGCGCACCCGACGAAGGCGGCCCCGATGCTCAGTCTCACCCAGCTCGGAATCCTCGTGCGTGTGGTCGACGAGGGCAGCTTCTCGGCCGCCGCGAAGGCGCTCTACATGAGCCAGCCGGCCGTCTCCAACCACATCCGCGCGCTCGAACGCAGCCTCGGTGTCAGCCTGGTCCAGCGCGGTCCGCAGGGCGCGCAGCCGACCCCGGCCGGCGCGGTGGTGGTCGACCACGCCCGCGAGGTCTTCACCCTGCTCGAGCGCCTGGAGCACGCCGCCGCCGGCTACCGCGGGCTCGAGGCGGGTCAGCTAGTCGTCGCCGGTACGACGACGCTCGGCACGTACCTCGTCCCGCGCCTGATCGGCGAGTTCGCCGCGCGGGCGCCCAAGGTCTCCTGCCAGATCCGGGTCGGCAACGAGGACACCGTCGAGTCCTGGCTGATGCTCGGCGAGGTCGGACTCGGCCTGTGCGCGGGCAAGCCGACGGCCGACGCGCTGGTCAGCGAACCGCTGCTGACCGAGAACCTCGTGCTCGTCGCGGCCGCCGGGTTCCCGCTCGCCGGGCGGCCGGTCTCGACCGCCGACCTCGCCGACCAGCGCTTCCTGCTGCGCGAGCAGGGGTCGGCCACGCGCCGGCTCCAGGAGCAGAGCCTCCGGGACTGGAAGCTCGACAAGGTCGAGACCTGGGATCTCTGGGGACCGGACACGGTCAAGGAGGCGGTCCAGCAGGGTCTCGGCCTCGCCGTACTGTCCGAGCACGCCGTACGCCGTGAGGTCGACGCCGGTTTCCTCGTCTGCCTCGACGTCCAGCCGCCGCCTCCCAGCCGCGAGGTCTCCCTCGTACGCCGGGCCGACCGGCTTCTGACGCCTCCCGAGGAAGCCTTCGCCGCCCTGGTGCGGGCGACCGCGGAATGGCCGCACTGACGGGGTTATAGCTCCGATAAGCCGAAGCCGGCTACCCGGCTGAGTCCGGCGGGGACACGCTGAGGGCGTCCAACAGGAACGACCCTCGGGAGACTCCGTGACCGCGACGACGTTCAGCGTCAACGGCCGTACGTACACCACGCCTGACTGCCCGGTCGTGGTGATCTGCATCGACGGCAGCGAACCGGACTACCACGAACAGGCGATGGCGGCCGGGCGGATGCCGTGGCTGAGCAAGACGCTCGCCGACGGCGGGACCTCCTGGCCGGCGTACTGCGCGATGCCTGCGCTGACGAACCCGAACAACGTCTCGATCGCCACCGGCCGGCCGCCGGCCGTGCACGGGATCAGCGGCAACTACATCTTCGACGCCGAGTCCGGCGAGGAGGTGCTGATGAACGACAAGCGCTTCCTGCGTGCGCCGACGCTGTTCGCAGCGGCGAACGAGGCCGGGCTGGACGTCGTCGTCGTGACCGCGAAGGACAAGCTGCGCCGGCTGCTCGGCGCCGGTCTGGTCGAGGCCGGTCCCAGCCTCGACGGCGGCGGCTTCGTCGAGCCGAGGCGCCACGGCATCTGCTTCTCGGCCGAGAAGGCGGACGAGGCAACGATCGCGGACAACGGGATCGACGACGTGCTCGCGCTCGTCGGCCGACCGCTGCCCGAGGTCTACAGCGCGGACCTCAGCGAGTTCGCCCTGGCCGCGGGGGTCGAGATCCTGCGCGGCCGCGGCGCCGACCTGATGTACCTGTCGCTCACCGACTACATCCAGCACAAGCATGCTCCGGGCACCGAAACCGCGAACGACTTCTACGCGATGATCGACCGGTACGCCGAACAGCTGGACGAGCTCGGCGCGATCGTCGTCCTCACCGCCGACCACGGCATGAGCGCCAAGTCCGGCGCCGACGGCCGCCCGAACGTCGTGTACGTCGAGGAGGAGGTTCAGGCTCTGCTCGGCGCGAGCTCCGAGCAGCCGTTGGACGGCGTACGGGTGATCCTCCCGATCACCGATCCGTACACCGTGCACCACGGCGCGCTCGGCTCCTTCGCCAGCGTCTACCTGCCGCCGTCGGCCGACCGGGACGCCGTCGCCTCGGCACTCCAGGCGATCGACGGGATCGAGGCCGTGCACGACCGGGCCGACGCAGCCGACCGCTACGCGCTGCCCGCGGACCGAATCGGCGACCTCGTCGTACTGGCCGAAGCCGGTACGGCGCTGGGCCGGTACGCCGCCTGGCACGACCTCACCCAACTGGACGCGCCGCTGCGCTCCCACGGCGCGCTCGGTGAGCAGAACATCCCGTTCCTGATCAACCGCGTGCTGTCTCGTCCCGACGGCCTCGACGCCGCGGGACTCGTCCACAACTACGACGCCTTCTGGGTGGCCACCACCCACGTCCCGCAGACCGCAGAGGTGTGACCGCCATGTCCATCACCGGAAAGTCCCCCGACGAAGTGGTCGTCCCGCTGGAAACCGTGTCGGAGCAACGGTTCCGGCGGCTGAAGTGGCGGATGCTGCTGTCCGCGATGTTCTGCTACCTGTTCTTCTACACCGGCCGGCAGACGTTCGGCTTCGCGATCCCCGGTATCGAGGCCGACCTCGGCCTGAGCAAGACCACGCTCGGCGCGATCAGCGGCGGCCTGCTCTGGTGCTACGCCGCCGGTCAGATGATCAACGGCAACCTGGCCGACAAGCTCGGCGGCCGCCGGATCATGGCGCTGGGCGCGATCCTGTCCACGATCCTCAACTGGTGCACGAGTTTCGCCATCGGGCCGAAGAGCCTCGCGCTCGCCTGGGGCGCGAACGGGTTCGCCCAGGCGATGGGCTGGCCGTCCGGCGGCCGAGTGATCGCGAACTGGTGGACGCCGCGCGAACGCGGCACGAGCCTCGGCTTCTACACGTTCGCCGCCAGGATGGCGTCGGTGCTCGCGTACGTGACCTCGACCCTGGTCGTGGACACCTTCGGCCTCGACTGGCACTGGATCTTCCGGGTCCCGGTCCTGCTGATGCTGGTCGGTGGGATCACCTTCTACTTCGTCTCCCGGGAGAACCCGGAGCAGGCCGGCGTCACCCCGCCGCAGTCGTTCACCGAGCAGCAGGAGGCCGTCGCGCCCGACGGCCGAGAGCTGACCGCGGGTGACCGCTCGATCGACCGGTACCGCGCCGTACTGTCGAGCGGCCGGATCTGGTCCACCGGCATCGCGATCGGTTTCCAGAACGCGGCCCGGTACGGCCTGCTGATCTGGGTCCCGGTGTACTTCCTCGGCGCCGACTGGAAGAGCGGCGGCGGCGCGATCAACCCGATCTGGATCTCCGTCGCCCTGCCGGTCGGAATGGCCGTCGGCGCGCTCACCAACGGGCAGGTCTCGGACCGGCTGTTCGGGTCCCGCCGGGACCGGCCGATCGCGATCTTCATGCTGCTCGGGGCGTTGTTCGCGATGATCATGTTCCTCGTCCCGCTCGGCACCGTGACCGGGATCGGCGTCCTGTTCCTGACCGGCTTCTTCGTCTACGGCCCGCAGTCGTCGTTCTGGGCGCTCTGCCCGGACATCGCCGGCAAACGGATGGCCGGTACGGCGACCGGCGTCGTCAACTTCTTCTCGTACCTGTTCGCGGGTGCCGCTGAACCCCTGGTGGGGCACATCATGGACAGCACCGGACAGACCAGCTACATCTTCCCGATCGTTGCCGGCAGCTGTGTCGCCAGTGCCCTGGTGGCGCTGACGATCCGCCGGTGAAGGGGGTTTCGATGACCAAGGCAACAGCCGCGGTGTGGAACGGCGACGGATTCACGCTGGTCCAGGAGGCACTCCCCGAGCTGCGTCCCGGCGAGGTCTTGGTCGACCTCGAGCTGGCGACGATCTGCGGCAGCGACCTGCACACGATCGCGGGCGACCGGCCGACGCCGCTGCCGACCGTTCTCGGCCACGAAGCGGTCGGCAGGATCGCGGCCATCGGTACGACGGCAGCGCTGTCCGACGGTACGCCGGCCGCCGTCGGCGATCGGATCACCTGGACCATCGGTACGGCGTGCGGCACCTGCCGGCGCTGCGCTCGCGGCGTACCGCAGAAGTGCGCGACGGTCCGCAAGTACGGCCACGAAGCGATGGACGACCACTGGCGTCTCAACGGCGGCATGGCGTCCGCCGTCCATCTCATCGCCGGCACCGGGCTGGTCGCCGTCCCGGCCGGGATACCGGCCGCGGTCGCGGCCCCGGCCAACTGTGCGACCGCGACGGTCGTGTGCGCGGCCCGGCGTGCGGAACTGGCCGCGGGCGACACGGTGGTCGTGATCGGCTGCGGCATGCTCGGCCTGACCGCCGTGGCCTACGCCCGCGAACGCGGCGCGGCCCACGTGATCGCCAGCGACGTTGACGGAAGCCGACGGGACCTGGCCAAGGAGTTCGGCGCCGACGTGGTCTGCGGGCCGGCTGACCTGGCCGCCGCGATCGACGAGTACGGCGCTGACGTCGTACTCGAACTGTCCGGCAACAGCGCAGCCGTGCAGTCGGCGATCGACCTCGTCGCGCTCGACGGGACCGTCGCGCTGATCGGCTCGGTGTCGCCGGGACCGGCCGTCGCGTTCGAGCCGAGCGGGTTCGTCCGCAACCTGAGCCGGATCGTCGGTTGTCACAACTACCGCGTCGACGACCTCGCCGAGGCGGTCCGCTTCCTGCACGAGACCCCGGCGCGGTCGTTGTTCGCCGACCTGGTCCCCGATCCCTACCCACTCACCGAGATCGACGCCGCGGTGGCCGAGGCCCGCCGCGGCACCGCGCCCCGCATCGCCCTGTCGACGAGCTGACCCAGAGGACACCTCATGACCTCCCCGTACGCCGACCACCTGCTCAACCACATCGACGGCTGCTGGCGACCGAGCAGCAGCGGCGAGACCCGCGACAACCTCAACCCCGCCCAGGTCGACGACGTCATCGGCGGCTTCGCCGAGTCCGGCGTACCGGACACCACGGCCGCGATCGACGCGGCCTCCGCGGCGCAGGCCGAGTGGGACCAGCTCGGTCCGATCGAGCGCGGCAAGCTCGTCGCCAAGGCCGGGCGGCTGATCGAGGAACGGCTCGAGGAGTTCGCCACAGCCATCACCCGCGAGCAGGGCAAACGGATCAGCGAAGCCCGCGGCGAGGTCCGGCGATCGCTGGCGATCCTCGACTTCACCGTCGGCGAGGCGCGACGGCTGAACGGCATCACCACGCCGGCCGAGGAGCCCCGGACGCTCGCGATCACCTTCCGCCGGCCGCTCGGCGTGGTCGGGCTGATCACGCCGTGGAACTTCCCGCTCGCGATCCCGATGTGGAAGGTCGCGCCCGCGCTGATCGCCGGGTGCACCGCCGTACTGAAGCCGTCGCCGTTGACGCCGTGGACGTCGGCGCTGCTGGTCCAGGCGTTCGCGGACGCCGGCGTACCGGCCGGGGTGCTCAACCTCGTGCAGGGCGACCGCATCCCGGGCGAGACGCTGGTCGCGGACGAACGGGTGAAGGGGATCTCGTTCACCGGCTCGTTGCCGGTCGGGCAGGCGATCAACGACGCCGGCGCGCACCGGCTGCTGCGGACCCAGCTCGAGCTCGGCGGCAAGAACGCGCTGATCGTGCTCGCGGATGCCAACCTGGACGCGGCGGTCGACGCGATCGTGCACGGCGCCTTCGGCCAGAGCGGTCAGCGGTGCAGTGCGACGAGCCGGATCATCGTCGACCGGGCGGTGAAGGACGAGCTGCTGAGTCGTCTCATCCCACGCGTCGAGGCGATGCGGGTCGGACCGGGCGACCAGGACTGGGCGGACATCGGTCCGGTCGTGAACGACGTACGGATGCAGGCCTGTCTCGACGGCGTCGACTCCGCTCGTCGCGCGGGTGCGACGGTCGCGGCCGGAGGTGGTGCTGCGACGACGGACACCAAGGGGTGGTTCGTCGAGCCGACCGTGCTGGTCAACGTACCGTGGGACAGCGAGATCGCGCAGGAGGAGGTCTTCGGTCCCGTCCTGTCGGTGATCGATTGCGACGGGTACGACGACGCGATGCGGATCTCGAACTCCGTGCGCTACGGGATGTCCGGCACGATCTTCACGCAGAACCCGGCACTGATGTTCCAGGCCCTGCAGGACTTCGAGGCCGGCATGCTGCACGTCAACCGGCCCGGCGTCGGCGCGTACTCACACCTGCCGCACATGGGCGCGAAGGCCTCGCAGCTCGGTGCTCCCGAGTGCTCGCCGGACGTGTGGAACTTCTACACCGATCTCCGCTCGGCCTGCATCGCGTACTGAGTGGCGGACTTCAGGTTTCTCCACGGGGCGCGGCGGCGATGATGGGTGCGGACTTCATCGGCTGGGGCTGTCGTGGTTGGGCCGCCTCCTGGTAGGAGGGTGACGGTATGAGCTGGTCGTTCGAGGATGATCGTGGACAGAACGTTGAGGTCGCCGCGCGGCCGCAGCGGGTGTTGGCCTACGGGCAGGCGGCACAGACATTGGTGCGGCTCGGGGTTCCGGTGGTCGGGTACTTCGGGTCGCAGCACCAGGCGGACAGTGGTGGTGCCGCGGTGGCGGGATTGGACGTGCCGAGCGTTGGCGCCGGGGACGCTGTCGATGAGGAACTGGTCGACTCGTTGCGGCCTGATCTGATCGTCGGGGTGACGTACGCGGGTGAGGTGTACGGCGTCTCCGAAGCCGTGGCGGGCAAGCTCGGCGAGCTGGCGCCGATCGTGCTGATCCGGATCGCCGGGGAGCCGGAGTTCAAGGACGTCGTCGGGCGCTTCCACGCGTTGGCGGAGGCTCTGGGTGGGACGGCCGAGGACGACGAGGCAGCGTTGTCGTCGGCGCTCGAGAGGCTGGGCGGCGCGGCGGACGGCGTACAGGTGCTGGCGTTCTCCGGCGGTACGCCGACCGACGCGTACGTCGCCAACCCGGCGTACTGGCCTGCCCTGCGGCTGCTGGCCGATGCCGGCGTTCCGTTCGCGCCGACCAGCGCGAAGGGTGGGTGGGAGGTCGTCAAGTGGACCGACCTGGGCAGCAGCCATCCGGCCGACATCTTCTTGTACGACCAGCGGCCCAACTCGCTCGGCGCGGACCAGCTGGCGGAGATCCCGGAATGGGCCGAGCTCCCGGCCGTTGCCACCGGCCAGGTCCTGCCGTGGAACCCGGAGCCTCCACTCACCTTCGAGGCCGCCGCAGCCGCCGCCGACGCGCTCACCGCCGCAATCGCCCAGAAAAAAGGCTGATTAGCCTCGATTACTGCGGGTACCGGCCTTACCACAAGGCGTAACGATGTTGCGCACGGCAAGGGAAGGCGGAGATCCCGATGAGACGCATGGCACGCGTGGTTGCGGTGGCGAGCATGGCAGCGGTGGCAGTGGTCGGCGGTACGACGGTGGCGCAGGCGCAGCCGGCCGGCGTACAGGCAGAGGGCGAAGTCTCGTGCGGCTACGACTTCGACAAGTGCCACCTGATGTGGGCCGACTACGGCTTCGTCAAGAACTACATCGTCAGCAAGATCTACTACCGCGGTGGCGGCTACCACTTCTACTGGTGGAACTGACCCCCCGGACCTGAACCGGCCGCTCCTCCGCCACAGCGCCGGTTCAGGTCCGAAGGTCATCCGGGATCTGAGATCCAGCGCTTGGCAAGGCAGCGTGATGGGTGCATAGTGCTGAGTCGAAGCACGCAGAGTAGCCACTGGGGGGCCGGGGCGGCGGGGCTTCGCCTGAGAACGCACTGGGGGAACCTGATGGACCACCCGTCGATCGAGCTGGCGATGCCGGCTGAGCTCGCCGAGCACTTGGTGGAGCAGAATCTCGCCGAGATGGTGAGTGGGCGGCGGAACGTCGACTGGGAACTGCTGGCCGGATTCGCGACCGGGGCCGCGACGACCGTTTCGCTGCTGCAGACGCCGAAGACGCTGGCCGAGCTCGCGGAGATGTGCCGGACTCTGTTCGGACGCCAAAAGACCGATCGCCGGTCGAAGAAGGAGATCGTCTACCTGGAGGCGTCCGGGCCCGGTGGACAGGTGCGGATCCCGGTCACCGCGGACACGACGACCGAAGAGATCGAACGGCTGCTCCGCAAGACGGTGTTCACCCGCCTGCGGGACCGGTAGGCCGTGAAGGAGCGGCTGCTCAAGGCGATCGCGGCGAAGATCACGGAGCGGGCCGGCATCGTTCCGATCGACGCGCTCAGCGCCGCCGACCAGGACGACTTACGGGCCGTCGCCCGCCTCTTCGAGAGCATCGACCGCGAGCCGGTCTACCGCTCGACGGTCGAACACGTCACGTCGGTGCTCGACGAGCACTTCATGGGACGGCAACTGCCGACGATCACGCGGACGATCATCGCCAGTCTGCTGACGGAGTCGGCGCGACGGTTGGACGAGATGGGCCGGCCCGACGAGGCCGTCGCGGCCCGGCGTGCGGCCGGGCAGATCAGGCCGGGCAACGCCGATCAGAGCATCCTCTACCTGCTCTCTGCCTGGCCCGAGGCGGAGATCTACACGATGCCGCCGCTGCTCGCCGGCGCCGTCGCCCGGGCTCTCTTGGTCGAGGTCGACCACGCGTCTCGTCGTACGAAGCGGGGCGCGGTGCTGTACGCCGCGATCCACACCGCGCACTCGACGGCCAACCACGACCTCCTTCGGCGAGGACTGGCGCAGCTCGCGAGGACTCCGGTCTCGCCCGGCTACCGCGTCGTACAGACCCTGTACGAGGCTCAGATCGCCCAACTGGAAGCGCGGTTCGACGACCACCGGGCGATGGTGAAGCGCGCCAGAGTCCAGTTCGCCGCGGTCTCCCCCACCGATCACGCGTACAACCTGGCCCAACGGCTCGTGCGGGTCGAGGGCGGGCGCGACGCCTTGGAGGCGGGTGCGTCCGATGCCGACACGTCGCTGATCAACCGCGCCGCAGCGGCGGCCCGACGACGGGACTGGCCGGAGGCCGCGCTCGCCTACGAGCGGGCGATGGCTGAGGAGAACTCCAGTTCGAGCCGCGCGGCGTACCGGCTGTTCGCCGAGTTCTTCCGGCTCGAAGGCGAGTTGCTGCCGGATCCGGCAGCCATCCTGGCCAGCCTCCGGCGGCTGGCTGCCGATCACGTCAGCCGGTCGCGGACGGTGCTCGACAGCGAGTCGTACTTCGTCCGTCTCCAGAAGCACGCGATCGCGCTCGACGCCGGCGATCCCAGCGGCGACAGCGGCGCGGTCGCAGCCCAGGTCGTCGACTTCTCCCATGAGATCCGGCACGGAGTGGTGGTCGACCACCGTCGGCCGAATCCGTTCACTGCGACGGCCGCGGCGGCCGACCTGGCGATGTTCGACCTGCTCAGCCTCGATGCCGAGGTGCTCGACCTCGACGAGGCCCGGGCCAGGTTCCCGGACTGCACGATTCTGTGGGTCTCGCTCAACGAGTCCGACACCGGCGACAGCGTGGTGGTCTGCAGACTGAGTCCGGGCAAGCCCGCGGTCGACGTACGGTCGACGGACCTCGACCCGTACGGGAGCACTGCTGTTCGAGGCGCGTTGGGGCAGGACTCCGAGCGCTTGGGCCAGGACCAGATCGAGTACCTCTCGCACCTGCTGTTCCAGGACCTCGCCGAGGAACGGGTGATCGTCGTACCCGATGCCGCGGGTTGGGAGCTGCCCTGGCAGCGGCTGGCGCCTCATGCCGTTCGGGAGTTGGTGATCGCACCTTCCTTGGCGGCGTCGCTGCGGATGCGCGAGGCGGTGCTGCCGGATCGCCCGCGGGTGGTCGGTGTGTTCGACGACGACCTTCCGGGGGCGATGATCGAGCTGAGAGTCCTGTCCGAGCTCGCCGAGCAAGGCCTGGCCGACTTCACCCGGGTCCGCTCGGTGGAGGAGCTGCGGTCGTTCCTGGAGCGCGAGAAGGTCGACCTGCTGACGATCGCCGTGCACGGCACGACGGGCGACGGTTTCGAGTACCGGATGCTGATCCCCGACGACGTGAAGTCGCCGGCCGCGATGTTGTCGATGGACTTGCCTCCAGTCGTGGTCCTGGGCTGTTGCTGGTCGGCCCGGTCGGCGATGACGCGAAGCTCCGTCGCCGCGTCGCTCGGGTGCTTGGCGGCCGGTTCCTCGACCGTCATCGGTGGGGTCTGGGCGATCGACGACCTGGTGGCGGCCGAGCTCCTGACCCGGACCTACACGAGAGCCTTCTCGGGCACACCGCTGGCTGCTGCGTTCCGTTCCGCCTACCTGTCCCTCGATCCGGTGACACAGCGCCCTCAGGCGGCCGGTCTGAATTTCCTGGGACAGTTCTGAGAGTCGCCATTCTCGGTTGCCCGGTCGGCGGCGGTCCGTGACCGCCTGCGCGGTTACGCTCCAGGTTCTGAGTGGGAGCGGATGCGGGAGGCGTGGTGGACGGGTCTCGCGTGGCGTTGGGGGTCTTGGGGCCGCTGCGGGTTCACGTCGACGGGACGGCGGCCGGGAAGTTGCGGCCGGCGGTGCGGAACGTGTTGGGGGCTTTGCTGCTGCATCCCGGCGAGGCCTTGAGTGCTGGGCGGTTGGCCGAGGTGGGATGGGGACCGGTCGGGTGTTCGAGTGGTGCGTTGCAGATGACGGTGACGCGGTTGCGGGACTGGCTCGAGGAGCAGTGCGGGCCTGCGGCAACTGTCAGCTGGGACGGGCAGGGCTATCGGCTCGACGTACCGGGTTCGGTCAACGACTTCCAGGAGTTCCAGCGGCGCGCGGCAGCTCCGCGGGCGGCGGATCCTGAGGCGCGTGCTCGGGCCTTGCAGGAAGCCCTCGAACTGTGGCGCGGTCCGCTCTTTGCCGACGGACCTGAATGGATTCGCACCGATCCTCTCGTACGCCGGTGGGAGGAATCGCGGATCGGTCTGGTGCTCGAGTTCGCCGACGCGACGCTCGCGGCCGGGAAGCCGGAGCTAGCGCTGACCCAGCTGGAGCCGCTCGCGGCCGAGCTGCCGTACGACGAACGAGTGCACGCCCGCCTGATGACCGTCCTGCTCGCCTCCGGGCGGCGCGCGGAGGCGTTGCTCCGGTACGAGGACGTACGCCGCAGGCTCGCCGACGAACTCGGCGTCGGACCCGGTGCCGCGTTGAGCGAAATGCACGCGCAACTGCTGAAGGAGCCGCGCGTCTCCAGAGGCCCGCACGAGCCGGCGAAGTCCGCGGAGCTGGTGATCGGCAGCCTCGAAGCGATCATCAGCCTGCCCGAGGTCCGCGCGCTGCTCGCGGCGATGCGGCTCGAGCACCCGGAGATCGCGATCAAGATCCGCCACCTCGACTTCGTCGAGCAGGTGACCGCGCTGCCGCAGGGCCAGGCCGACGTCGTCGTGGTCTTCCTGCCCGTCCCGGCCGGCGTCGAGGTCGCGGAGCTCGGGACCGGAACCCGCTCGGTGGTCGTCAACAACGCGCACGAGCTGGCCGCCCTGGACCACCTCACCATCGCCGGCATGGCCGGCCACAACGTCGTCAGCCTGTCCCCGAAGGTGCACGAGGAGTGGCGCAGCTTCTGGGCCGTCGATCCGCGCCCGGACGGCACGCGGGTCAGTTTCACCGACGACGAGGTGACGAACCTCGAGGAACTCTTCTCAGCCGTTGCCCTAGGCCCCAATATCACCATCGTCCCGTCAGCCTGCCGCGAACTGTACCCGCGCCCCGACCTCACGTACATCGAGGTGGTCGACATGGAGCCGATCGTCGTCGCCCTGGCCTGGCTGCCCGGCCCGGAACGCCCCGCCCTGAAGGCCCTGGTCGACCAAGCCACCCGGATGGCCTAACCGACGAAGCTCACCGTCTCGTCCAGCGGCGCCCGGCCGGTGCGCGCGGTCGGATCCGCCGAGTAGCCGATCGACATCCCGCAGAAGAGCGTGAGCTCGTCGGGCGGCGAGAGTACGTCGGCGACGGTCCGGTGACACTTGGCCCAGGCCATCTGCGTGCAGGTGTGCAGCCCTTCGCCGCGGCACAGCAGCATGACCGTCTGCAGATACATCCCGACGTCCGACCACTGCGCCGGTCCCATGTCGCGATCGAGGTAGCAGAAGAGCGCGGTCGAGGCGCCGAAGCAGTCCCAGTTCGCGATGGCGGCTCGATGCCGGGCCTCCAGGTCCTCGCGCGGAATGCCGAGCCCGCCGTACCGCTGCTCGCCGAAGGCCGAGCGGCGATCGCCGTACGGCGGCTTCAGCGTCGGCGGGTACTGCTGGTACTCCGGCTCGTCGAACGGCTCGCCGGCCGCCACCCGCTCGCACGCGCGTTTCTTCAGCTCGGCGAGCGGCTCGCCGGTCACCACGTAGGCGTGCCAGGGCTGGAGGTTCGAGCCGGACGGCGCCCAGGCCGCCGCGGTCAGGACGCGATCCATCGCCTCCTTCGGCACCTCTCGATCAGTGAACTCGCGGACCGCTCGTCGGCTCGTGACTGCCTCGTAGACGTCCATGACTCCTGTCTCTCTCAATCGACTGATTTAGTATCAGGTGAGAAGGTATCATTCGATACGAATGAATCATCTACCCGAAAGAGAGCTGTTCATGCCCACGCTGCTGCACCTCGACTCGTCCGTGTTCCCCGGTGAGCGGTCCGCGTCCCGCGCGGTCACCGACACGTTCCGCCAGGCCTGGCAGGAGCAGCACCCGGACGGCACCGTGGTCTACCGCGACCTCAACGCCGCCCCCGTGCCGCACATCACCGCCGAGGCCTACACGGCAGGGCTCAGCGATCCGTCCGGCCACACGCCGGGGCAGACCGCCGCGCTCGCGGCCCGGCTGGAACTGATCGAGGAGCTGGAGCAGGCGGACGCCGTACTGCTCGGTGCGCCGATGTACAACTACGCGATCCCGTCGACGCTGAAGACCTGGCTGGACAGCGTGATGCTGCCCGGTCGCACGTCCGGCGAGAACCCGTCGTCGCAGGGCACGCCGATCGTCGTCGTCGCCAGCCGTGGCGGCTCGTACCGGCCCGGTACGCCGCGCGAGGACTGGGAGTTCGTGCAGAACTACCTGCTGAAGGTGCTCGGCGAGAGCCTCGGGCTGGACGTCGAGTTCATCGTTCCCGAGCTGACGATGGCGCCCAAGATGCCGGCGATGGCCGACCTGATCCCGATGTACGAGCGCTCCCGCGAGCAGGCCCTCGAGGACGCGGTCGTGAAGGCCAAAGCGCTCGCGGAGCGCCTGGCGTCCTGAACGGAGCGCCCGGCGTCCTGATCAGGCCGGGTAGGCGAGCTTCGTGAGCAGCCGCACGAGCTGCTCCGGCTCGCCTGGTTCGAGCCCGTCGACCAGCCCTTCGGCCAACGGCGCCGCCGCGACGTGGGCGGCGTCGAACAGCTCGATCCCCTGCGGCGTGATCTCCACCGACCGCGCCCGCCGGTCCCCCGGCACCGCCTGCCGGACCGCGAGCCCCTTGCGTTCGAGGTCGTCGACGATCCGCATGATCCCCGCCTTGTCCGACCCCGCGGCCGCGACCAGGTCCCGCTGCAGCGTCGGCCCCTGGTTGACGAGCACGATCAGGACGGAGAAGTGCCGCAACTCGATGCCCAGCGGCCGCAACGCCTCCGACATCACCGCGCCGACCTGCGCGTGGGCCTGCCGCAACAACAACCCGAGCGCGAACGGCGACACGTCCTCAGGCCCGTCCGTCGCCCGGGCAGCGACGGTACGACGAGTTGCGCTCATGCGCGTCATCGTACCGGCGGCCCGCTGGCTCAGACCGTGCCGATCGTCACCGGGCTGGCCGCGTCGACCAGGGACGGGTCGAGCTGGCGGCGGGACGTGATGTCGAGCTTGGTGAACACCTTGCGCAGGTGCCACTCGACCGTGTGGCGGCTGAGGAACAAGCGGGTCCCGATCTCCTGGTTGGTGTGGCCGTGGGCGGCGAGCTGCGCGATCTGCGCTTCCTGGGCGGTGAGCAGCACGCGGCCGCCCGCGGCGTCGCGTCGGCGGGCGGTCTCGCCGGTGGCGGCGAGTTCCTGGCGAGACCGCTCGGCGAAGCCGTTGGCGCCCATCCCGCTCAGCTGGTCGTACGCGAGCCGCAGGTGGAATCGCGCGTCCTGCCGTCGTTGCTCGCGGCGCAGCCATTCGCCGTACAGCAAGTGGGTTCGAGCCAGCTGTACGGCGACGCGCGTGCGGCCGAGACGCTGAATCGCTTCCTGGTAAAGGATGTCGGCGTTCGATCCCTCGGCGAGCAGCGCGCGCGAGCGCGCCAGGATGCCCAGCGCCCAGTCGGTACCGGCCGGGAGCGTCCGTTCCTCGAGCCGGCCCAGAGCCTCGGCTGCCGCCGTACGGTCGCCGCTGTGAGCGGCAGCCTCGACGAGTTCGACGAGCGACCAGCCGACGAAGCCCAGGTCCTCCTGCTCGCAGGCCTGCGCCGCCGCGTGCTGCGCCTCGCCGTACCGGCCCAAGCCGTTGTAGAGCACGGCCGTCACGTGCCTGGTCAGCGCAAGAGCCCGGCCCTCACCCCGCCTGTCCGCATCCGCCGCTGCAGCCTTGATCGCGGCCAGCGCCTCGGCCTCCTCGCCGCGCCAACCGGCGAGCAGCAGCCGGGTGTAACGCAGCGGCTCGTTGCCGGTGGCGGCGGCGATCGCGTCGGACTCGCTGATCAGCGCCGACGCGGCGGTGAACTCCCCCGCGTGCAGGTGAACGGCCGCGCGGTAGGACAGCGCAACCGGAAGGATGCCCAGGGCACCGAGTCCGCGCCCGATCTCGACAGCCCGGACGGCCAGGTCATGCCAGACCTCGTCGTCCCACAGCTCCGACGCGACCGGCTCCGGAGCGACCGGGCACGACAGCCACAACCACCGCACGAGCCCGTCCGTCGAACGGCCGGCCTCCTGCCGGAAAGCGTGCAACGCCTTGCGCAGCAGGGGAATCCCGGCCGCGTAGCCCATCGTGAACCTGGCGGCCACGCCGTCCAGGAGGAGATCCATCGGCCCGGGCGGCGACGGCGCCGGCTGAGCTGCTCCGGCCGCGGCGGCAGCCTTCTCGATCATCCTGGGCAGGCCGGCGAACATGGCCGCTCCCAGGGCTTCCAGGTACGTCGCCCGCGCCGCGGGATCGTTCAGCTTTTCGAGCTGGTTCGCAGCGTCGAGCAGGAGCGGTACGGCGTCGCTGCTGCGCTCGCGGGTGAAGGCGATCTGGGCCCGCAACCGGGTCAGGTGCGCCCGCTGGAGCTCGTCGATCGGCCCCAGCTCCGCGACCGTCAGCAGGTCGTAGGCGGCATCGGACTGGCCGGCCGCGAACTTGGCGTTCGCCGCGGTCAACGCTCGCGCGGCGCGTCGTGCCTGGTCCGGCGTCAGCTCGACCGCTCGCTCGAGGAAGGCCGCTGCCGCCGCGACGCCACCGCGTGCCTGGGCTCGTTCCGCCGCGCTCTCCAGCTCGACGGCGACCGTCTCGTCGAGCCCCACCGTGGCGTACGCCCGGTGCCAGGCCCGGCGGTCCGGATCGCGCTCGGCATCGGTCGCGTCGGCGAGGGCAGCGTGCACGCGGCACCGGTTCTCCGCCGTCGCCGCCCGATAGATCGCCGAGCGCAGCAGCGGGTGCCGGAACCGGACCCAGGCTCCGATGTCGATCAACCCCGCGGACTCGGCAGCCAGGGCCGAACCCAGCTCGATCCCGAGCCGTTCGGCCGCCCGCCACAGCAGGGTGGGGTCACCGACCGGCTCCGCAGCCGCGGTCAGCAGCACGAGCTGCGTTTCGGACGGCAACGTGCGCAGGCGTCGCAGGAACCCGTCCTCGATCTGGCGGGGAAGTGAACCGCTGCCCGACAGCCCGAAGCCGCCGGCCAGCGCGCGAGGCAGCTCGAGCAGGGCGAGCGGGTTCCCACGGGTCTCCGTCACGAAGCGGTCGCGCACGTGCTCGTCCACCAGGCCGCTGACCACTGTCTCCAGCAGCGCCCGCGACTCGGCGTACCCGAGCCCGCCGACGGCGAGCACCGGCAGGCCAGTCAGATCGTGCGTGTCCTCGTCCTCGCGGACCGCGAACACGAGCGCGAGCCGCTCGGCCACCAGCCGCCGTGCCACGAAGGCGAGCGCCTGGGCGGACACGCGGTCGAGCCACTGGGCGTCGTCGATCAGGCAGGTCAGCGGCTGGTCCTCGCTGGCTTCGGCGAGCAGGTCGAGCAGGGCGATGCCGACCTGGAACCGATCCGGCATCGGTCCGGTGTCGAGACCGAAGGCGATCCGCAGGACCGCCTGCCGCGGGCCGAGGAGCTGGTCCGGCAGTTGGCCGCAGAGCTGGTGCAGACCGGCGAACGGCAGCTCCATCTCGGACTCGACGCCGGCCACCCGGACAACCTGGCCCGCGGTCGCGCGTTCGTGCACGTGGTCCAGCAGGGCTGTCTTCCCGATCCCGGCCTCACCGCGCAGTACCAGTACGGCGCTTCGCCCGGCGTGCGCGCCCGCCAGCAGGTCGTCGAGGACCCGGCACTCCTGCTCGCGTCCCAGCATGGCGGCCCGTTACCGCGGGAGCGACGGACGGAGTTGCTTGCGGGACGTGATGCCGAGTTTCGTGAACACCTTGCGCAGGTGCCACTCGACGGTGTGCTGGCTGAGGAACATCTGCGCACCGATCTCCGCGTTCGTCAGACCGGTACCGGCCAGCTCGGCGATGTGGGCCTCCTGCGGCGTCAAGGTGTCGCTGGCTCGGCCGGTGCGTTTGCCGACGGCCTCTCCGGTCGCCACGAGTTCGTGGCCCGCGCGGTCGGCGAAGGCGTCGGCACCGGAGGTGGTGAACAGCTTGTGCGCCGTCCGCAGGTGCACCCGAGCGTCCTGCCGGCGGCCCTCGCGTCGCAGCCATTCGCCGTACACCAGATGAGTGCGGGCCAGATCCATCCGCATCCGGGTCCGGCTGAGCCGCTCGATCGATTCCTCGTACGACGCTTCGGCCTCGTCGGGATCGGTCGCCAGCAGTGCGCGCGACCGGGCGAGCAGGCCCACGACCCAGTCGGTGCCGCACGCCTGGGCCATCGCGTTCAACCGGTCGAAGCCCTCGGCCGCCAACTCCGGACGACCGCTGCGAACGGCCGCCTCGACCAGCTCCGGCAGCGCCCAGTTCCCGACGCCGAGCTCGACCGGGAAGGCCGTCGCCTCCAGGGCCGCAGCCAGCGCGGCCTGGTAGTTCCCGAGGCTGTTCTGCAGCACCGCGGTCGCGTAGTGGGTGACCAGTACGCCGCCACCTTCGCCGCGGCTGTGGGCCTCTTCCCTGGTCCTGGCGATGAAAGCGCCGGCCTCGTCCGAGGTGCCGCGCCAGGCCGCCAGGCCGACTCCGCCGTACGGCGTCAGGCCGGCACCGGTCGCGTCGCCGATCGTTCTGATCTCGGCCACCAGCGACGCGGCGACCGCGATCTCCCCGGCGAAGATGTTCAGCATCACCCGCGCGTTGAGCACGTGCGGCAACTCGTTGAGATCGCCGGTCTCCCGCGCGACGCGGACGTGCCGCGTGGTCAGCAGCTCCCAGTTCTCGTCGTCCCAGAGGTTGACCGCGAGCATCGCGGCGACCCACAGCCAGCGCAGGTCGTCCTGGTCCGGTGGTCCGAGCTCGGCGGCGAACGCCTCGACCGCAACCGTGGCCGGTCCCACCGCCGACGCGTAGCCGTCGGTGAACAACGCCGAGGCGCCGTCCAGGGCCAGGTCACGCTTGCGGCTCAGGTTCGGCGCGGGCAGCGCGCGGGCAGCCGTGGCCACCTCGACGAGCCCGGTCGGCCCCGCCAGCCGGCCGGTGAAGATCCCGGCCGTGATCGCGTCGAGGTAGGTGTCGCGAGCGAGATCGAGGTCGAGCGGTTCGAGCCGGCGGGCCGCCTCGGCAAGCAGCGGGGGCCCGTCGGAGCTGTGGCCGGACAGGAACGCGATCTGCGCCTGCAGCAGGCCGACCCGGGCCTGGTGCAGCGCGTCCGCCGACCCTTCAGCGGCGATCACGAGCAGCCGCGCCGCGGTCGCGAAATCGCCGGCCTGCAAGGTGGCCTGAGCCGCGGCCAGTGCCCGGAACGCGCGCAGCTCGGGATCCGGGGTCAGCTCGGTCGCCCGTTGCAGGAACGCGGCCGTCGCCGCGAAGCCGCCGCGACTCTGAGCTCGCTCGGCCGAGCTGAGGAGCTCGGCGGCGACCTCCTCGTCCGGCCCGCTGGCTCCGTGCGCGCGGTGCCAGGCGCGCCGGTCGGGATCGCGGTCCGGGTCGATCGCCTCCGCGAGGGCGCGGTGAGCCTGCCACCGGTCGGTGGGGGTCGCCAGCCGGTTCGCGGCCGAGCGGACGAGCGGGTGCCGAAACCGGACCCTCGTCCCGAACTCGATCAGCCCGGCGCCCTCGGCCGGCTCGGCGGCGCTCACCGGTACGTCCTGGATCGCCAGTGCGCGGACCAGGAGCGGCAGGTCGCCCACCGGTTCGACGGCCGCGGTCAGCAGGAGGCGCTGGGTGTCGGCCGGCAGCGCCTCGAGCCTGATGACGAAGTTCTGCTCGATCTGGCTGGTCAGCGGGCGGGTGTCCGGCCGCTCGAACCCGCCGGCCAACTGGCTGGCGGTCAGGCCGTGCGGAAGCTCCAGCAGGGCGAGCGGGTTGCCCCGGGTCTCCGACACGATCCTGTCCCGAACCCGTACGTCGAGCCGCCCGGGGACGACGGAGTCGAGCAGCAAGGCGGCGTCTTGATCGGCCAAGCCGTTGACCACGAGCTCGGGGAACGCTCGCCACTCGGGCCCGGTCACCGGATCGCGGAGCGCGAACACCAGCCCGATCTGGTCCGCGAGCAGGCGCCGTCCGACGAAGGTCAGGGCCTGCACCGAGGCGTGGTCGAGCCACTGCGCGTCGTCGATGACGCACAGCAAAGGCCTGCTGTCTGATACCGACGACAGCAGGCTCAAGGTGGCCGCACCGACCAGGAACCGGTCCGGCGGCCCGCCGAACTCGAGCCCGAAGGCGACCGCGAGCGCGTCGCGTTGCGGACTCGGCAACCGGTCGTCGCGGTCGAGCAGCGGAGCACACAGCTGGTGCAACCCGGCGTACGGGAGCTCCATCTCGGACTCGACCCCGGCAGCCCTTACGACGCGACATTCGTCGGCCCTGCCGACCAGGTAGTCGAGCAACGCGGTCTTGCCGATCCCGGCCTCACCACGCAGCACCAGCACCTGCCCATGACCGGACCGGACGCGCGCGACGACGTCGTCCAGCCGACCGCACTCCGTACCTCGCCCGCGGAGCTCGGGCTCCGAACCGACCGGCACGATTCATCACCCCGGGCACGAGATTAGCGCCTGCCCGTGGACTCCGGGTAGAACCCGCCGGAACCGGTTCAGTAGCCGGTCACTCCCGGTCCCATGCCAACCGCAACGAGTTCAGTTCTGCGACTGGGTCCAGCGTGGTGCGACCTGTTCCCACTCCCGCGTCCAGTCCTGCGCCCGGCGCCGATCGAGGTACAGCCGGGTCAAGCGGTACAGCCCCCACAACAGCGGCCAGGCAACGATCAGCACCCCGAACCCGGCCGCGCTGCCGAGCGCGAAGCTGTCGGCGCCCTTGCGTACCGTCGTACCGAGTGCCGCGGCTGCCGGGACCACCAGCAGACCGGACGCCAGTACGGCGATCAGGGCGCCGGCCTCCAGCCGGTCGACCCTGCGGCGCAACGGGTTGTCGTCCAGCGCGAGCAGGCGCAGCTTCATCAGGACGGCCAGTTCGGCGGGCTGCTGCTGGGTGCTCATCTCGGCCTCCTCGGCTCTGCTGGGAAGACAGTGCGGGCGCGCGTTCTGTGACGCGACGCCAAAGTCAACCAGTGTTGACTTTGGTTGTTATGGTGGGGGGATGAAGAAGTCCGAGCGCACGCGGACGGCGATTCTTGCGGCGGCGCGGGAGCAGTTCTCCGAGCAGCCGTACGGGCAGGTGAGTGTGCGGGCGATCGCGACGCAGGCGCGGATCGATCCGGCGATGGTGGTGCGGTACTTCACCAACAAGGAGACCTTGTTCGCGACCGCGATCGACGTCGATCTGCACCTGCCCGATCTGCGGGCCGTCGACGCCGATCGGCGTGGAGAGGCGCTGCTGCGGCATTTCCTCACGATCTGGGAGGGCGAGGAGATGCAGACGGCGCTGCCGATCCTGCTGCGGTCGGCCGCGACGCACGAGGCGGCGGCGGCTCGGCTTCGTGAGGTCTACGTCCGCCAACTGCGCGCGATGGTGGCGACCGTCGCGCCTGACGAGGAAGCGGCGCGACGGGCCGGATTGATCAGCAGTCAACTGCTCGGGATCGCATTGACGCGCTACGTATTGCGCCTGCCTGACATGACCGATCGCGATCCCGATGGCCTGGTCGCGGACCTCGCGCCGGCCGTCCAGCGCTACCTGATGAACGACCTGCCTCACGACTGACCTTCCCGTACGACGCTCAGCTCGATCGCGTCCCTGAGCGCGGCGAGGATGTAGTCCGGGATCTCCAGCCCCTGCTCCTGCGCCCACAGCAGCTCGCGTTCCACCCGGCTCACCTGCCGCGCGACCTCCAGCAGGTCCCGGTCGAAATGAAGCGCCCGCGCGACGTCACCAAAGTCCGCCTGCTGCTTGCGGTTGTTCACCCCGACCAGCCCGAACGATCGTCGGCGCAGGATCCGGGCCAGCTGCAGCTGCCAGTCCTTGAGCCCCTCCTCCCCGATCAGCGCCTCGGCCGACAGCCGGTAGAAGGCGAAGTGCCCAGGCTCCTGGCGCTTGATCGGAGCGATGACCGTCTCCGCGATCGCGCGTTCGCCCATCTCCTGCAGCCCGTCGACCAGCCGCGAGTACGCGACCACGGCCGATCGCTCGGTGGCGGCGCCGGTCAGGTAGTAGAGCAGCCGGATCACGCCGAGCATGCCGGGCAGGTGCGAGAGCACGCCGACCAGCCGCATCTTCGCGCTCAGCCGGAGATCGGTCGGCTCCGGTTCGAGGCCGAAGCCCTGTTGTACGGCGTCCAGCAGGATCCCGTGCTGCAGCTCCTGCGGCGACCAGACGTCGTTGTAGAAGAACCGGTCGACCTCGGTCGCGTCCGGCATCAGCGCGCGCAGCTCGAGCACGTTGCGCTCGACCTCGAGCTCGACCCGGGTCAGGTAGTTGAACACCCCGCCGTACCGGCGACGGACCTCGGTGGGGTCGTGGATGGTCAGGTCGGCGGCGGCCAGGGTGAGCGGCGGATGCTCCTCGGCGAAGGTCTCGACGAAGCGGCGGAGGCCCTCCTGAGTGGCCCGCGGACGTCCGGCGGGGGCGTGGATCTGCGTCATGGCCGCACCTGACTTTTTTGTCAATGGCTGTTGACTTCGACAGTAGGAACCGTCCGGCGTAAAAGTCAACCCGCGTTGACTTTTGGTGACCGGACTCTCAGAGGACCGGTCCAGGCCGCGCTCTGTGACAGCGAGCACGGCTGTCACAGACCAGGACCCCGCCCGGTCCAAGGGAGTAGGAGAGACCCCCCGGGAGGTACCTGATGACGGTTGTCGATCGCCGGCCAGCGGCCGCTGACGGCCTGGCCGCGCTCCCCCGTCCGGTGGCCGTCGTGGCCGGTGCCGGCGGCGTCCTCGGAGCGGCGCACGTCGGCGCCGGGTACGCGCTCGAGCAGCGCGGATTCGTCCCCGACCTGATCGTCGGTACGTCGGTGGGCGCGCTCACCGGGGCGATCGCCGCCGCGCATCCGGACCTGGCCGCGAGTTGGCTGGACGACGTGTGGCGGCAACTGCGCCGGCGTGAGGTCTTCCCGCTCGGCCTCTCCGCGCTGGCCGCCAGCGTGTTCACCGATCGCGGCCTCCGCCGACTGATCGCGCGGGCCGAGCTGCCGGCGCGGATCGAGCAGTTGGACATCCCGTTCACCGCGGTCGCGACCGACCTCGCGACCGGCGGCGAGGTGCTGCTCGACCACGGCAACCTCGAGTCCGCGTTGCTCGCCAGCGCCGCTATCCCGGGGATCTTGCCGCCGGTCGATCGGGACGGCCGGATGCTGGTCGACGGCGGCGTGGTCGCCTACGTCCCGGTCCTGGCGGCTCAGCGCGCTGGCGCCGCCAGCCTGGTCGTCCTCACGACCGGGCCCGAAAGCTGGCCGTTGCAGCCGACGATTCCGCGCCGGCGGGCCGGGGCGATCGCCGCGCGGGCCGGGCTGCTGCGGTTGCACCACCAGATCGAGTGCGATCTGCACGAGGTCGCCGAGGAGCTGCCGACCGTCGTACTGCCGACCGGAATTGACACCTGGCCGGCCTGGTGGGACTTCGGCCACGCCGATCGGCTGATCGACACAGCGAGCGCCACCGCGGACCGGTTCCTCGACGGTCTGCACATCGACGGGCCCGGCCTGTACCGGTCCGCCGATTCCCAGTCGGACAGGAGTTTCAGCCAGCGGAGGTACGGACGATGAGCACGATCGCCTTTCTCAACATCGCCATGCACGGCCGGGTCAACCCGACGCTGCCGTTGGTCGCGGAGCTGGTCCGGCGCGGGCACACGGTCACCTACCACACGTCGCCCGCGTTCCGTGCCGAGATCGAGGCGGCCGGTGCGGCCGTGCGGGTCTACTCCGGTGGCGACCAGCCGCTGCCTGATCCGCCGACACCGCTCGCGCTGCTGGCCGGGCTCGCGCAGACCGCCGTACAGGTACTGCCGGCCGTGCTGTCCGATCTGTGCGGCATCCGGCCGGACCTCGTCGTTCACGACGCGGCCTGCCCGTGGGGAGCGATCGCGGCGAACGAGCTCGACGTACCGGCGGCGTCGTCGTTCACCACGTTCGCCTTCAACAGCCAGGTCCCCAGCCCGACCGCCGTCTCGCGCGAGCTGTTGTCAGCGGCAACCACCAGGCCCGGCATCGTCCGGAGCTACCTGCGTGCCCGCCGTCAGCTGAACCGCCAGTACGACGCAAGCGTGCTCCCCGCCGTTGACCTGGGCAACCTCCGCCAGCCGCTCAACCTGGTCTACACCTCGCCCGAGTTCCAGCCCGGTTTCGCCGAGCTCGACGACTCGTACCGGTTCGTCGGCCCGAGCATCGGCGCCCGCCCGGACGACCGGACCTTCCCGCACGACCAGCTGCACGACCCGGTCGTCTACGCCTCGCTCGGCACGGTCTTCAACGCGAACCCGGAACTGCTGCGCACGTTCGCCCTCGCTCTCGCGCCCCTGGCCGGGACGGCCGTCATCGCCTCCGGCCAGACCGATCCCGCCGCACTCGGAGCATTGCCGCCGAACGTCGTCGTCCGCCGCTTCCTCCCGCAACCCGCGGTGCTCGCACGTGCCGCCCTGTTCGTCACCCACGGGGGGATGAACAGCGTCAACGAGGCCCTGTACGCCGGGGTGCCGATGCTCGTGATCCCCCAAGGTGCCGACCAGCCGCTGGTCGCCCGGCGCGTCGTCGAACTCGGCGCCGGCCTGTCGATGCCCACGCAGGACGTCACCGAAGATTCCGTTCACGCCTTCGCGCGACAACTGCTCGAAGACCCTCGGTTCCACTCGGCGGCGGCGAAGCTGCGTACGTCCCAGCAGCGCGCCGGTGGATTCCACCGCGCGGCCGACGAGCTCGAGCGCTACCTGCTGGCGAAGCACCCGCCGATCACTCCGTTGCTGCAGGCCCGTCACCGCAAGGCCGAGCGATGACCCCACTGGTCGTCGTACTGCTGCTGCTTGCCGGGTTGTCCGAGGCGGCCGGACGTGTTCTCCCGTTGGTCGTTCGCGGGCCTGCGTTGTCGCGGCCGTCTGTCGTCGGGTTGCTGGTGGCCGGGGCCGTTGTCGAGGGCATCGTGTTCGCGTTGTGGCCGTTGACCACGTGGACGCTCGCTGAGCTCGTGCTGTCAGGACCGCCGCCTGGCGACGAGCTCGTCTGGACGGCCGGCCTGGTCGCGCCGCTGATCTTCGCCGCCGTACTGGCGTTTCCGTTGCTCGGACCGTTCCTGCACCTGCTGCTGTTCATCGGGGTCGGCGCCGGTCTGGCCGGCGCGCTCGCGCCGGCGACTGGATGGACGACCGCGGTCGTCTGTGTGGCCGTCGCCGGAGTGGGCCTCGGTGCGGCGGTCGAGGTCGTACGACGCATCGTCGTACGGATCACTGTGCCGCGAACGCTGGAGCCGGCGACATGAACGACTTCCTGTTCTGGGTCATCCTGATCGGGCCCGCGCTGCTCGCGGAAGGTCTGCTCGCCCGGTACGAGGTGCTCGTGTACAGCGCGGGCTGGCGCAGTCCGACCGCCGTACTGCCGGAGGGCGTGCCGTATGCGCGAGGTGCTGCGCCGGATCGGCCGCCGCTCGCCTACCTGGTCTACCTCGATGGCATCGGCAAGCGTCGCGCTCGTGACACGCGGGACGGCGGGCAGCTGGTCAAGGCCCTGATCGACGGCGCTCCCGAGCTGCGGGTCCTTGGTCAGGTTCAGCCGTACTCGCCCTTGGCTGCGCCGCTGGCGGACCGGCCGGTGTGGGCCTGGCTGCGGAGTCATGTGGGGCTACTTCTCTTTCTGCACAACGTGATGCAGACGTTTGTTGCCGCCGACCACCGATACCGGCCGTTGTACAACCGGGCTGTCGGGTCGCAGATCGCGACGCAGCTGCAGCTGGCCGGGTATGAGCCGGACAGCCGCATTCCCGTCGTACTGCTCAGCTACAGCGGCGGCGCGCAGGTCGCGACGGGGGCGGTCGACGAGCTGCATCGGCAACTCCGTCCGCCGCTGCTGCTGATCTCGATCGGCGGGTTCCACAACGGCGCGAACGATGTCACCGAGGCCGAGCAGCTGCATCAGCTGACCAGCGCCAACGACTGGATCGAGCGGGTCGGCACGGTGATCTTTCCCCAACGCTGGAAGGCGTTCCGCTGGAGCGGGTGGAACCGCGCCGTACGGGACGGCCGGGTGACCAGGCACGAACTGGACCCGGCGACGCACGTCGGCCCGACCAGCTACATCAGCCCGACCGCCGTACTGCCCGACGGTCGCACCTATCTCGACCGCACCACCGCCACGGTGATCGCCATCATTCGCGACGACCATCCCCTGCCTGCACGACCTGTCACCGAAAGGACCTCAACACCATGAAGCAGTTCAGACTCACCACGCGACGGCGGCCCGTCGTCGCGATCCTCGCCGCCCTCGCACTGCTCGTCGTCGGTCTCAGCCCGGGCGTCGCCTCCGGCGCCGGCCAGGGCAGCCCGAAGCCGACCGTCGTCCTGGTGCACGGCGACTGGGCGGACGCCTCGGGCTGGAACGGCGTCATCAAGCGGCTCCAGAACGACGGCTACAAGGTCGTCGCCCTTCCGAACCCGCTCCGCTCGCTGTCCACCGACGCGGCCTCGGTCCGGGCGTACCTGGACACGGTCAGCGGACCGATCGTGCTGGTCGGGCACTCGTACGGCGGCGCGGTGATCAGCAATGCGGCCACCGGGCACCCGGGAGTCAAAGCACTCGTCTACGTGAACGCCTTCCAGCCGGACACCGGGGAGAGCGCCGTCCAGCTGGCCGGGCCGGACTCCGCGCTGTCGGTCGACCCGACGACGATCTTCGACTTCGTCCCCGCCACGCTGCCGCCGACGCCGAGCACCGACGTGTACCTGAAGCGGTCGACCGTGTTCGCCTCGTTCGCGACCGGGCTGAGCTCCGAGGACAAGGCGCTGGTCGCGGCGACGCAGCGGCCGGCCACGCTGCTCTCGCTCAACGAACCGTCCGCTACGCCGGCTTGGCGCACGATTCCGTCCTGGGCGCTGCTCGGCACGAAGGACTTGATCATCCCGATCGGTGTCCAGCGCACGATGGCGGCCCGGGCCCGGTCGAACGTCACGACGTACGACGGTGGTCACCTCGGTCTGATGAGCCAGCCGGGGACGGTCGTGAAGGTCGTCGAGAAGGCCGCGAAGGCGGTCACGCGCTGAGCCTTCGAACTGCCAGCACTGTGCGCCGGGACTGCTCACGCCCGGCGCACAGTGCTGTACGGGGGCGTGACCGCGTGGTGGGTGCGGGGTCCACACCACGGGGTGACCACGGACTCCCAGGGGCGCGCGACCACGGACGCCACGGCGAGGGTGGAACCAGCGGCACACCAGGTGCCGGCCGCACCGCCGCGGAAGGGGTCAGAACCGTGACCATCGAACTCTGCAAGGCCCCCGCAGGTCACGCCCTAGCGGCCGACGACTGCTCCTCACCCCGGCCGCGCGAAGCGCGGAGCGCGGGCGCCCACCCCTCTGCCGACGACGACGGGGTCGCGGCGTTCGTCAGTGCGCGCCCGCGCCTGCTGCGGATTGCCGGGCGGGTGCTGGCCAGTCCTAGTGACGCCGAGGACGTTGTGCAGGAGATCTGGATGCGCTGGCAGCGGACCGATCGGTCGGTGGTCGCTGACCCGCATGCGTTCCTGGTGACGATGACCGTCCGGCTCGCGATCAACGTCGGACAGTCGGCGCGCAAGCGCCGGGAGACCTCGGTCGGCGAGTGGTTCCAGGACCAGCTCGGCTGCACCGACGACGACCCGGCCGCGGAGGCCGAGCTCGGCGAAGCCGTCGAGCGCGCCGTACTCACGATCCTCGGCACGCTCCCACCGCGAGAGCGCGCGGCGTACGTCCTCCGCGAGGCCTTCGACTACCCGTACGGACGCATCTCCGAGATCCTGCACACCGGCGCCGCCAACTCCCGGCAGCTCGTCAGCCGAGCCCGCGGCCACCTCACCGCCGACCGCAGTACGCCGGTCTCACCCGCCGCCCATCGCCAACTCCTCCAGGCCTTCCTCAAAGCAGCTCGCGCCGGCGACCTCACCGACCTCGAGGCGTTGCTCATCGCCGATCTGCCGCGCCAACCTGAAGGACTACGGGCGAGCTGAGCAACCCGGAGCGCAGGAAGTCGGCGGCATGCTCGATGTCCTGCAGCTCGAACCGATTGCCGTACTCCGCGGTGACCGACTCGACCAGCGGCGCAAGCTCCTGATCACCAGCCAGAGCATTCGCCCCGGTGTTGTGGACAACGATCCGCAAGGAGTTCCGCCCCGCTCGAACAGCCTCACTCACGTCCACCCGGTACGGCGGCGCCCACACGCTCCCGCACCGAACGTCGTTGACCCACACCTCAGCAGCAACCCCGACCGGCGGGACCAGCCGGGCATGGAACGAATTCGACGGCAGGTAATCCTCGGCCTCGGCCTCAGCCACCTCCCCCGGCCCGAAGTCGAGAAAGGTCTCCAAAGCCGCGGGAAGCTCGAACTCCGTCAAGTAGGAGGCCGACCCCGAGTACGTCGGCCGACGATCCTCCCACCGATCCGGCAGCCCGACCGCCTCCTCCCCGTCGCCGAAGTCCACCCGCCACGGCCCCGCGACCGGACCCACCACCTCGGCCTCAGGAGCGGTCTCCACAACAGCATCCACCGGCACGAGCACCACCGACTCGTACGGATGCAACGTCACCTCCTGCCCAACCACCGTCGTCCCACCGGTCGCAGCATCCCAACGCTCAAAGGCCGCTGAGACCTCGAACCGGAAGCTGCGCACCTGATTGCCGGTGTTGGCAAGGAAGTACACGTCCCCGTCGTCGAGCCGCCGATGCACGACCCCGACGTCCTCCGCCCGAGGCTCCGGCAAACGCTGTACCAACTGCTCCAAACTCACCATCTCCCCGGCCTCAAGCCACTCCCGAGTCCGCGCCGGCACCATCGCACCCTCCGGTACGACGACCAGCCCGCCCGGCTCCAGCACGTCGATCGCGTCGTCGTCGACCAGGTCGAAATCCAACCCCGCCTCCCGAATCGCCCGCGGAATCTCCTCCCCGATCACGTCTCGCACCGCCCGATACAGATTCACCGACCCTCGCGCCGCGGCGTACACATCGGACGCCGGCACGTACACCTTGACCTCCCGCACCGGAGTCCCCTGCTGCAGCAACCACGACACCCGGTGCAACGACCCGAACAACTCGCGCGCCACCGGCCACCAGGGATTGCGATCGTCCAACGCCCCCGCGGCGTAGAAGATCCACCGCTCACCCGACGGCGAGTACGGCCAGCCGTGCCCGATCAGCTGGTTCACTCCCGACAGGAAATGCTCGTGCGCCTCACCCTGGAGGTCGAGCGGCGTCGCCCGGAACGACGGCGAGTGCACCCACGTCCACACCTCCGCCGACACGACCTGCTGCCCGTACGCCGCAGCCGCCGACGCCGCCCACCGCGTCTCCGGCAGCCGCGTCCATCCCCAGCCCTCCCCCTCGAACAGGTCGGCGTACCGATAGCTGCTCATCGTGGCGCCGGGTTCGCCGTAGCTCTGAATCCGGAACGGCACCCCGTGCCCAGCCGCCCAGCGCTGGAAGACCGCCATGAAGTTCTGCTCGTACAGCTCCGACAGCGTCCGCTGGAAGTCGATCCGCACCTGCGCCGACCCGGCCGTGTCGACCAGCAACGCGTACAGCCGCGGCCGCAACGAGTACCCGCGCCGGGCCTCGAACTCGTCCAGCAGACTCGGCGTCCAGTCGGCGCCGTACACCTCCAAGCTGTCGCAGAACACCGACCCGACCAGCTCCGGCCCAGCGGCCAGCAGGAACGGCTCGGCGACCGCAGCGATGTGCTTCTCCGCCGCAGCCGCCGAGTAGTGATCAAGCACCGGCCCTTCGGCCCCGGCCGCGGCCCGCTTCACGTTCTGCCCGGTCAACCGCGACGTCGCGATCAGCACCTCCCGCGGCCCCTGGCCCGGCGGCACGTGGATCACCCCGTCGCTGATCGCAAGCTCCTCGTACGCCGACGGCGCCGCACCTTCGCCGACGAACGCGGCCACGACCTCGTCACCCGGCCAGGCCTCGACCACCGGGACGTCGTACGCCGAAGCGCCGATCTCGCGCCGGTCCCAGCTCAGCCCCCGCGCGGCGTGCTCCGGCCCGATGTGCCCACCGCCGTACGACCAGCCGCTGCCCAGCGTGAGGTCGAACCGCAGCCCGAGGTCACGCGCCGTCCGCGCGGCGAACCCCAGATCCTTCAAGAACTCGTCCGAGCCGAACCGCGAGGTCAGCGGGCCCATCGGGTAGACGAAGGCGACCTCGACCCCGCCCAGCCCGGCGTCGGCCATCGCACGCAACTGCCGCTCGAGCTCGGTCCGTTCGACCGACGGGCCGAACCACCACCACCGCATCATCGGCCGGCCCTCCGCCGGCGGGTTCCGGAACTGGCGTCGTACGTCGTCCAGGGTCGCCATCGCGTCGGCCTTCCCAGTCGCCCACGGTGCTCGTACTCCCACCCCATCGCGCCGGCCCGGCCACGTCAACGGACCTGTCCGGGATCGGTCACCGTCACAACCCGGCCCTGTCCCCTGTCCTACCTGTGCGCCGCGCCACAAACTCAGTCAGGAGCTCGTATGCCCGATGAGCAGGTCGTCGCACTGGTCCTCGGCGAGTCCGCGGGGTGGAACAGTGTCGTCGAGCAGTTGCTGGTCCGGTCGCTGGAGGTCGTCGCCTTCACCGACCCGTTCCGCGACCTGGCCGCCGACGCGGCCGCCGTCCGGGACACGATCGCGGACCTGGGCACGCCGGTGGTGCTGGTCGGTCACTCGTACGGCGGCGCGGTGATCACCGAGGCGGCGGCCTCGAGCGACGCCGTACGGGCTCTGGTGTACGTCGCGGCGTTCGCCCCCGACCACGGCGAGAGCGCGTACGACCTGATGAACCGCTTCCCCGGCGGCGTGCCCGCCGACGTGCCCGACGCCGCGCTGCGAACGCGCCTGCCGGCCGCCGTACCGGCGTGGAAGACGCTGCCGTCGTGGTTCGTCTTCGGCGACGACGACCTGACCATCCCGGTCGCCCGGCATCGCCGGATGGCCCGTCGCGCCCAGGCCAGAGGAATCCGCGAAGTCGCCGGCGCGACCCACACACTCCACGTGTCCACGCCGGACGTCGTCAGCGCCGCGATCGCCGACGCGCTCAGGAGCTGATCAGCCCTCCTCGCTCTCACAGGTCTCGCAGTACGCCAGGTCGTCGTGCCGCAGCCGGTACAGCTCCAGCTTCCGGTGGTGGTACTCGTCGGTCTCGCCGATCCACTCCATCCCGATCCGCGTCGCCGTCGCCGCCGCGCGGGTGTTGGTCGCCCCGACCAGGGCGAACAGCTCGTCGACGTTCGCGTGGTGCATCGACCAGCGCGCCACCGCCTCACCTGCTTCGGCTGCGTAGCCGCGGCCCCACACCGTACGGGCGAGCTGCCAGCCGATCTCGATGTCCTCCCACGGCGCGAGCCGCAGCAGCGCGACGCCGCCGACCAGCCGTTGTGCGTCACGCTCCCGGACAGCCCAGTGGCTGACCGGCTTCACGTCGTCGGCCTGCCACTGGCGCAGGACCGCGCGCATGGCCGCCTCGTCCGGGACGCGGTCCATCTCTGGGGTCAGCCAGCGGGTCACCTCCTCGTCGCCGTAGATCGCCAGCGCGTCCTGCGCGTCGGCGTCGCGCCACGGGCTGATCACCAGGCGGTCGGTCTCGATCCTCGGCTCCATCGCGGTCCCTCCGATGCTGTCGGCACTCGAAGGGACCAGGCAGACCCGAAAGTTGTGACAGGGGTCGCGTCACAGTTCAGGTGGCTGTGTTGTCTTCACTGCAGGAGAGAGGGGACACATTCATGCGGAAGATCGTGATCGTCGGCGGCGGGTACGCCGGGTTCTACACGGCGTGGAAGCTGGAGAAGTCGCTCCGCCGCGGCGAGGCCAAGGTCGTCGTGATCGACCCGCGGCCGTACCTGACCTACCAGCCGTTCCTGCCCGAGGTGCTGTCCGGCGCCGTCGAGGCCCGGCACGCGGCGGTCTCGCTGCGACGCAATCTGCACCGCACGAAGCTCGTGGCCGGCGCCGTCACGGCGATCGAGCACGGGCGGAAGACCGTCACGGTCCGTCCGACGCAGGGAGCCGACTTCGAGATCTCGTACGACGTACTGGTGGTGACTGCGGGTGCGGTGACGCGGACGTTCGCCGTACCGGGGCTGACCGAGCAGGCGATCGGGATGAAGCACGTCGAGGAAGCGGTCGCGATTCGCGACCGGCTGCTGACGGCTTTCGACGAAGCGTCCGTGCTGCCGCCTGGTCCTGCGCGGAGTCGGCTGCTGACCGTCACGTTCGTGGGTGGCGGCTTCGCCGGTGTCGAGGGCTTCGCCGAGCTGCTGTCGCTGGCCAACAAGCTGCTCTCCTTCTACCCGGAGTTGAGCGCGGCGGACCTTTCCTTCCACCTGGTCGAGGCCAAGCACCGGATCCTGCCCGAGGTCAGCGACCGTCCGGGGCAATGGGTGGTCCAGCAGCTCGAGAAGCGCGGGGCCCAGGTCCACCTCGACTGCTCGATGGTCTCGGCCGTCGACGGGCACGTCGTCCTGTCCAACGGCATCGAGTACGACGGGGAGCTGATCGTCTGGACGGCCGGCAACGCCGCGCCGCAGCTCGTGCGCAACCACACCGACCTGCCGGTCAACGCGCAGGGACGGCTGCTGGTCCGGGCTGATCTGCGGATCGGCACCGAGGACCAGCCTCTCGAAGACGCGTGGGCTGCCGGGGACGATGCGGCGGTGCCGGATCTCGCGGCGCCTGTGGCCGGGACGTACACGGTGCCGAACGCGCAGCACGCCGTACGGCAGGGAAAGTTGCTGGCGAAGAACCTGAAGGCTTCACTGCGGGGTCGCGCTCCGAAGGAGTACGTGCACCACAGCCTCGGGGCTGTTGCGACGCTCGGGCTCGGGACGGGGATCTTCCAGTTCCGACGGCTGGTGATCAAAGGTTTCTTGGCCTGGCTGATGCACCGCGGGTATCACGTGCTCGCCGTGCCGACGTGGGATCGCAAGTTCCGCGTGTTGGCCGTGTGGATCACCGCGGTGTTCTACGGGCGGGACATCGTCTCGCTGGCGTCCGTTCAGCGGCCGCGCGAAGCATTCGTCACCGAGGCCGACGTACCGCGTGCAGCAGTTGCATCGACAGCTGTCCGGAGCTGAACAAACGGCTGAGCCGCTCGCTCTGACGAGCGGCCAGCTCGTACGCCGGCGTCGCACGATGTCTTGCGGCGACGGCGGCCGAGACCTCCTCGACTCGCCTCGACCAGGACAGGGGTGCTGCGTCGGGGCGGGTGGTCTGCTCGAGCAGGGTGAAGCCTGTGTGGTCGAGCAGGGTGGTCAGGTCGTGCTGGGTGGGGAAATGGTTGCCTTCGGGTCCTGTGGTGATTTGATTGTCTTGGGCAACGACCACCAGAAGACCGAGTGAGGCTTGGGGCTTGAGGACCCGGTGGAGCTCGGCCAGCAGGCCGGCCTTGTCCTCGACCGTGCAGAGGACGCCGAGGCACCAGGCGGTGTCGATCGACCTTGCTCGCAAGGGAATGTGGGTGCCGTCGGCCGCGATCACCGGCAGGCCGAACAGCCTGCTCGCGGCCTGGCAGGCGGTCTGCATCGGCTCCAGCAGGATCGGCCGTACGCCGAACCGCCGGGCCGCCCACGCCGCCGGTCCTCCGACCCCGGCGCCGACGTCCAGCATCGTCGTACCGGCCGACAACTCGCACGCCTCGGCCAGCCAGGCGAGCGCGGCGGGACTCGCGCTCCCCCGGCAGGCGGCCGGGATCGCGTACCGATCACCCAGCCGCTCGACCGCGTCGGCCGTCCACCCGGCGAAGTCGTCGAACTCGGCCACCATCGCCGTTGCTGTCATCCCACTCCGCCCTCCCGACCGGCATCCCTGGGCGGGAGTCGCCGCCCGATGCTCGTTGGTCAGCTGGAGACCGCGGTGACGGCTTCGAGGATCACCTCGGCGACCGGGCCGGGCTGCGAGACGCTCAGTGCGTGCGAAGCGCCCTCGATCTCGCGCGTCACGCGCGCACCGGCCCGCTCGGCGAAGTACCGGTGAGCGGCAACCGGGATGTTGAGGTCCTGGTCGCTGATCACGAACCACGACGGCGTCGTCCGCCAGCCCGGAGCATCGGTCGACAGCGAATCCGTCAGCGCCTTCTCGGTCGCCGGCCGCTGCGTGGCCGCCATCAAGGCCGCCTCCTCCGCCGGTACGTCGGCGCAGAACTGCTGGTGGAACCGCTCCTGCCGGATGTAGAGCTCGTTCCCACCCGACGACACCGGGTAGCCGGCCAGCGCTTCTCCGAGCGTGCTGCCCGGGAACTTCGCCGACAGCTCGAGCGCGCTCTCCCCGTGCTCCGGCGCGAACGCGTCGACGTACACGAGTCCCACCACGGCGTCGTTGTGCGCCGACGCTTCGGTGATCACCATCCCGCCGTACGAGTGCCCGACGAGCACGACCGGCCCGCCGAGCCCCGCGATCACGTCCCGCACGTACGCCGCGTCGCCCGCGAGGCCGCGCAACTCGTTGCCCGCCGCCACGGCCGTCAACCCCTCGGCCTGCAACCGCGCGATCACGCCGTTCCAGCTGGCGTTCTCCGCGAACGCGCCGTGCACGAGGACGACGGTCGGTTTCTGATCACTCATGGCTCTGCTCTCCCCTTGCTGAATGGCTGTCACCACCTTGGACCGGACAGCCACCCAGCCTGTGACGAGCTCAGCGAATTCGCGCCCCCATCCGGTAGACCGCTTGCGGGTCGAGCAGGTCAGAGAGCTCCTGGCCGGGGAGCACGAGCAGATCGGCATCCCACCCTTCGGCCACGCGACCCTTCCGATCCCCCAGCCCGACGACTCTCGCCGCCGCACTGGTCACAGCACGCAGCGCGCTCACCGGGTCGGCACCGAGTTCGGCCAGCTGGATCACCCCGTGCGGCAGTACGCCGTGATGCTTGTGCGGGGCGACGCCCGCGTCGGAGCCGATGACGACCTCGGCACCGTGGTCGACCAGTGCGGCGTACGCCTGCTTGATCGTCGCGAACCTGCGAAGGATCGCCGCCGGTGGGTCGAACGACGCGACCGTGAAGTCGTCCCCGACGGTGAGACTGACTGCTGTACTGCTGTTACTGAGGGCTTTCAGCAGCTCCTCGTCGGGAGCGTCGTCGGCATCGGCCGCCCAGAAGGTGACGTGCTCGATGCTGTCGACCCCGGCTTCCAGGGCGTCCCTGATCGCGGCGATGCCGTGGGCGTGCGCGGCGACCGGCAGCCCGAGGCGGTGGGCTTCGGCGACGACCACGCGGAGATCCTGTACGTCGTACTGGGACTGGTCGGGCGCCGAGCCCGGGGTCATGTTGCCGCCGCTGGCCATCACCTTGACCACCGCGCAGCCGCGGGCGTGGCGTTCGCGGACGGCTGCTACCAGGGCCTGTGGACCTTCTGCCTCGCCGCCGAGGAAGTAGCAATGGCCGCCGACGGTGGTGATCGGCGGGCCTGCGGCGAGGATGTGCGGTCCTTGGTGGGTCTCGAGGTGTTCGGCGAGCTGGAGGGCGGAGTAGTCGCGGTCGCCGAGATCGCGGACGGTGGTGACGCCGGCGTACAGGGTTGTCCTTGCTGCCCTGCGCATGGCCGCGTGGACCGCTCAGCGTGAAGCCGTCGAACAGGGCGCCGGCGTGGAGCGTGGTGGTCATCGTGGGTCCTCCGGGTGGTGATCGGTGCCGGCGTCGGCGAGGGCGCCGGCACCGATCAGCAAGGGGGCGGCTCAGAGCTGGCGGGCGCCGCCGTCGACGAAGATCTCGGCGCCGGTCATGAAGCTGCTCTGGCTGGATGCGAGGAAGAGCACGGCGTTGGCGATCTCCTCGGGTTCGCCGAGGCGGCCCATCGGGACGCTGGACGCGATCATGTCGAGCAGGTCGGCCGCGTCGTCGGGGGTCGGGGCGAGTTCGGCCAGGCCGGGGGTGTTGGTCGGGCCGGGGATGATCGTGTTGACGCGAATGCCGCGCGGTGCGAGCTCCGCGGCCCACACGCGGCCGAAGGAGCGGATCGCGGCCTTCGACGCGGCGTACACGGTGAAGTTCGGCGTACCGTCGGTGGCCGCGGTCGAGCCGGGCAGGACGATCGCGGCGCCGTCGTTCAGCACCGGCAGCGCCTTCTGCACGGTGAACAGCGTGCCGCGGACGTTGATGCCGAAGGTCCGGTCGAACTGCTCCGGCGTGATCGCCTCCAGCGCGGTGAACTCGCCGCCGCCCGCGTTGGCGTGCAGGACGTCCAGGCCGCGGCCGAACTGCTTGATGGTCGCGAACAGTGCGTCCAATTCGTCGAGGTTGCTGATGTCGCTCGTCACGCCGGTGACGCGATCGCCTGCGACGGCCTTGATCTGTTCGACGGCTGCGTCGAGCTCGGGCTTGCGGCGGCCGGTGACGAAGACGTACGCGCCTTCGGCGGCGAGGCGCTTGGCCGAGGCGAGGCCGATGCCGGTGGTGGCTCCGGTGACGAGGGCGACCTTGTTGTCCAGCTGTCCCATGAGAATTTCCTTTGCTTGCGAGGGTTAGTTGAGTTCGGTGGTCAGGTCGGCGAGGCGCCGCCATTCCTGCTCGGGCAGCGCGCCACCCGGCGTCGTGGAGAGCACGTGGACGGCGACGTGGTCGGCGCCCGCGTCGAGCTGCTCCCGCAGGCGTCGTCGTACGGCGTCGTCGTCGCCCCAGGCGACCAGGGCGTCGATCAGCCGGTCGCTGCCGCCGGGGACCAGGTCCTCGTCGGTGTATCCGAGCCGACGGAGGTTGTTGCGGTAGGCATCGAAGCCGATGAACATGCCGAGCTGGTCGCGGGCGATCGTGCGGGCCTGCTCGGGATCCGCGCTGAACACGACCGCCTGGTGCGGCGCGATGATCGCCTCGGCTCCGAGCCGGGCGCGCATCTTGGCGGTGTAGTCCGGGGGCACCAGGAAGGGGTGAATGCCGGCCGTGCGTTCCGCGGCGAGGGTCGCCATCCGCGGGCCCATCGCGCCGAGCAGGAGGCGCTTGCGCGGAAGGTCGACCTGGTCGAGGTAGGTGCTGACGGCGCCGACCGGGTTGTCGAAGGTCTGTCCGGCGGCCGCGGCGGCGTTACGGTCGCTGACGCCGAAGCCGACGACCGTTCGTTCGCCGTACCGGGCATCGAGCTCGCGCAGTCGCGCCGAGACCTCCGCCGCCTTCTGCCGCCATATGCCGAGCACACCCAGTACGACGTGCGTCTCGGGCGCCGCGGAGAGCAGCGCGCCGGTGTCCTCGAACACGCCGTTGCCGTCCAGACCGGGGATCCAGAGCGCCTTGAGCCCGCGCTCGGTCAGCTCGGCCGCCGCCTCGGCGATGCCGGGCCGGGCGGCGTTGCGCAGCTCCATGCTCCAGACGCCGATCGGGCCCAGAGCCCGCTCCCGCCACCAGGTGCCCGCGTCGTTCATCCTGCCTCCTCCGAGTTTTTAACCGTACGGTTCTGAACTCGAAGCTAGCAGCAGTTGAGCGTTCATGCAAAATTTTGAACCGAGCGGTCAGAAACTGCTACGCTCGATCGCGAGGAGGTGTGGCATGCCGGGAGGAAGGCCGCGCACGTTCGACGAGGACGAGGCGCTGGAACGCGCCGTCGAGGTGTTCTGGCGGCAGGGGTACGAGGGCACGTCGATCACTGATCTGACGACGGCGATGGGCGTGAACAAGCCCAGCCTGTACGCCGTGTACGGCGGCAAGGCGAACCTGTTCCGCCGGGTGGTCGCGCACTACGCCCAGCACGACATGGCCTACGCGCAGGCCGCCCTGCAGGAGCCGACGGCGCTGGACGTCGTGCGGCGTTTCCTGCAGGACAACGTGATCGCGCTGACCCAGGAGGGCAAGCCGAAAGGCTGCCTCTCGATCCAGGGCGGCGTCTCCTGCAGCACCGACAACCAGGACGTCTCCCAGTTCCTGGCCGCCAGCCGCCTGGCCGGCGAAAAGGCCTTCGCCGACCGCTTCCGCACAGCCCCCGACCGGCCCTCGACCACGGACCCCGACACCTTGGCCCGCCTCCTGATGACCATCTCCGAAGGCCAAGCCATCCACGCCGCCGCCGGCGTCCCCCGCGCGGACCTCGAGCAGTCAGCAACCCTCGCCGTACGGGCCTTCGAAGCCCTGCTGAGCTAACGCGCGCGACGGTAGGTGGCGACCAGCTCCGCGGTGTCGACCACCGCCGACTCGGCAGCCGCCAGCACGGTCCGCGCCAGTGCGCCGTACGGCAGATCGATCGCCTTGTTCAAAGCCAGCAGCGTGAACCGGTAGTGATGCGTCTGCCCAGCAGGCGGACAAGGCCCGTTGTAGGTCGCCTCACCGAGATCGCTCAGGGCCTCCCTGGCCGCGTCGGGCTTTGCGTGCTCCGCCAGCCCGGCCGAGTCCGGCGGGATCTTCCACTCGACCCAGTGGATCAGCGGATCGCCCTGAGGACCGAGCTTGTCGTCGTCCACCATCGACAGCACCAGCTCGACAGTCCCGCTGGGCACATGCCTGAAGACCAACGGCGGCGAGAAGTCCCCCGCCCCATCACACGTCATCCGCGCATCGAAGCTGCCGTCCGCCCGAAATCCTTCGCCGGCGACGACGGCGAGCTTCCCGTCGTCAGCCGCCACGGGCGCGGGGTCTTCCTCACCGCTCGAGCAACCGGCGACGGCGAGCATCAGGACAGCAACTGTTACCGGTAGCTTCAGCACGCCTTCACGCTAACCGCCGGCGGCCTGATCCGGCTCTTACAGATCATCGACCTTGCAACCGTCGTGGCGGGCTGTACGTCGTACCCGCCGACAAGACACACGCCCACCCGGCCGTGCGCGCCGGGATCTTGCGGAGGTAGTGATGGTGAACAGGATCAGCAGACGGCACGCCTTGATGCTCGGCGGTGGAGCGCTGGCGGCGACTTTCAGCGCGGGTCAGGCGGCGGCGAGTCCGTGGGTTCGGTTGCCGGTGGTGACGGCGAACATCGGGCGGAAGAATCTCGGGGCTCGGGAGGCGGCGATTCGGGACGTGCGAAACAACGCTGATCCGGGGAACCGGCCGGTGGTCGGGTGGCAGGAGATTCGGGAGGGGGACGAGGGCGAGCCGGCGATGATTTCGCAGTACTTCGGGGACGCCTACCAGAACGCGTTCCTGCAGCACGACACGTCGTACCGGGTGCCGATCTCGGTGCCGCAGCCGTGGAATGTCGTGAACTCGAACGCGACCTTCGTGCACGGCGGGATCAGCGACGTCACGCCGCCGCGGTGGATCAACGAGGTGGCGGTCGAGCACTCGGCGTACCCGGGGCTGAAGTTCGTGCTGATCAACACGCACTACCTGGCCGGCGCCTACAACGGCGAGCAGAACCCGAACCTGCGCGACGAGTGGGACCTGCACAAGAAGACGCATCGTGAGCGGGTGATGGCGCACCACGAGCGCGGGCACCTGGTGATCTGGACCGCGGACACGAACAACCCGGGCTACGACCAGGCGACCGGGCAGGCCGCCGAGCGGAAGGTGTTTGCCAACGGCATCGATCGGATCGACTGGCTGCCCGGCGACGGCACGGTGCAGCTCGAGCTCACCGGCACCAGGGCGGTGCCGATGAGCGTCGACAGCCACGAGGCCCGGGTCGCGCTGTTCCGGATCCGGCTGGCCTGACACAACGATGGGGCCCGGGAATCCCGGGCCCCATCACTGTCGGACTACTTGGCGATCGTGTAGCGGAGCTGGTCCGAGCGGAGGACGTCTCCGGAGACCTTCACGATGCGCAGGGTGTGGTTGGCGTCCTTCACGCCCGACTGCGTGAAGACCTGCTGGAGCGTGGTGCGCTCCGCGTTCTGCAGGTTCACCCGCTTGACGAGCTTGCCGTCGACGAAGACGTCGGCGTCACCCTGGTCGGGCGCCTTGGCGGTGATCCACTCGACCGACGTACCGCGGAAGCTGAAGCTGACCGAGGCGCCGTTGACCATGGTGGAGTGGATGTCGTCCCGGTAGTCGCCGCGGAAGGTGAAGTCCAGGGCGTTGTCACCGGTGGTGAGCTTGGCCAGGTACTCCTTCTTCAGCGTGACGTTGCGTCCGGCAACGGTGTAGTCGGTGCCCTTGACCAGCGCCGTACCGGCCTTGGCGATCGACGCCAGCTCGCTCGAGTCGCGAGCGATCTCGATCGTGACGTCCGCCGGAGCCTTCTTGTCAAAGGCAACGGTGTCCGGGTTCAGCAGGCTGACCTGCCGTACGTCGAGCTTGTCGACCAGCATGAACTGGCCCGACTTCTTCACGCCACGGATCGTGTGGGTGCCGTTCGGCAGGTCGGAGATGCTGAAGACCTTCACCTGCGAACCGCGGCCCTCGGCCTGGTGGGTGTCGACGGTCTGCTTGAGCTCGCCGTCGATGTAGATCTCCACCTCGCCCTGCGACTCGTGCGTCTCGGTGAAGTAGTCGACGCCGGTCCCGACGAAGGTGTGCGTGAACGCGTCGCCGTTGGCCTCGGAGTACTGGACGTCGTCCTGGTAGTCACCGAGCCCGCGACCGCTGCTGCGGCTCCACGAACCGGTGTAGTTGATCTGCGGGTCGTCGTTGTTCAGCGTGACGGTCCGGACGCCGGCGTTGTTCCCCTGCGGCGGGGTGGCCGCGCCGGTGTCACTCACCTTGACCGTCAGCGGCTCGGAGACCGCGGAGACCTCCTTGTTGCCGTTGCGCTGCCAGTCGCCGTCGTACTGGGCCCGCAGGTCGTCGTCGTTGACCCGGATCGAGGCCTTCTTCTGCGGCGTCACCTTGAACAGCCGGGCACCGTGCGGCGGCACGACCTGCGCGGTGTAGCCGGTCTTGAAGTCGCCCAGGTTCTTGTTCGCCCACAGGTCGCGCACCGAGGCGCCGCCGTCCAGGCCGAGGTCGGCGAAGTTCGCCGTCATGTCCGCCTCGGTGGTGCCGAGGTTGAACAGGGCCACGGTGTACGAACTGTCCGCGTTCAGCGAGTACCAGACCTGGCGGTTGGTCTTGGTCGACACCGGCTGCGCCGGGCGGCCGGCCTGGTTCACCGCGACGACCTCGCGGTTCGTCAGCAGGTCCAGTCCGTACTGGTCGAGCTTGGTCATGTCGTTGCCGATGTAGAACGGGGCGGCCGAGACCGCCCACAACGTGGCCGCCGTACGACGCTCGTCCTTGGTCAGGCCGTCCATCGTGCCGTTACCGACGTTCAGCGAGTCGAGGTCGTTCCAGCCGCCGGGCCCACCGTGGCGCCACCAGTCGGCCACCTTGGGGAACAGCCGGGAGATGTTCGGCCACGCGGTCAGGGCCTCGTTGGTGCAGTAGCACTCGACGTCCCAGTCCAGCCGCCAGCCGTTCGCGACCGACTTCCAGTAGTCGGCGTACCGGATGTCCAGGGCCCAGGACAGCTCGAACCAGATCTTGTGCCGGGTCAGCGCCTTCGACCAGCCGGCGACCTCGTCGCGCGCGTCGAGCGACAGGTCGTTCTTGCCCGAGCCCGGGGTGACGCTGTCGAATTTCAGGAAGTCGATGCCCCAGCTCGCGAACAGGTCCGCGATCGAGTCGATGTACTTCTGCGCGCACGGGTTGTCCATGTCGATGCGCCAGCCGAAGCCCCAGTAGTCGCCCTGCTGCTTCGGCTCCTTGGCCAGGTTGCCGGTGGTGCAGCCGGGGGCGCCGTAGATCGGCAGGTTCGCCTTCAGCACGGCGTCCGAGATGCCCGGGATGCTGTAGATCCCGATCTTCTGGCCGTTCTTGTGGACGTGGTCGATGACTTCCTGGAAGCCGTTCGGGTACAGGGTCTTGCTCGGCGTCGGCCGGCCGTACGCGTCGATCCCGTCGTTCCAGGCGGCGTCGATGTTGATGTACTTGTAGCCGAACGGCTGCAGCTTCTTGTGCATCGCGTCGGACTGGGCCTTGATCTGGGCCGCGGTGATCCACTTGCCGCCGAGCGGCGAGAAGACCTCCATGCTGTAGCTGCTCCAGCCCATGTAGGGCTTGGCCGCGACAGCACCCGCGGGCGCGAGCGGGTCGGCGGCCGGCGGCGTGGCGGTCGTCGTCGCGTCGGCCTTGCCCACCGCGGTGGTCGTGCCCGGGGTGATCGGGGCGGCCGACGAGACGGCCGACGCCCCCACCGGCAGGATGACGGCGACGACGAGCCCCGCGATCAGGCCTCTGATCGCCTTGCTTCGGCGGGATCTGGTCATGAGCGGTGACCCTCTCTGTGGTCTTCGAGTGAGCCGTACCGACCGGGGCGGATCGGATAGGATATTGGAACCCTGAAGGCTGCACGGAGGGTTGTCAAGACTTTCTATCCCCAGTGAAGAAATTAGTTTTCGTCCAGCTGTTCCCGCAAGATGTCGGCATGTCCGGCATGGCGCCCGATCTCCTCGACCAAGTGGACCAGCACCCACCGCCGCGACGGCCTCCTTCCCGGCCGTGGCGGTCCGGGGGCGGATGCGTCCAGGTCCGTCCAGCCCGCAATCACCGCGTTCGCCCGCTCGACGACCTCGCGATAGGCAGCCAGCACGTCCTCGACACTCTCGTCGTCGGCGGCGTGGAACGTCTTCTTCCAGTCCCGGACCTGCTCCCCCAGCAGGTAGAACCGCTCGACCGCCGTCACATGCTTGACCAGCCCCAGCAGGTTGGTCCCGGACCGCACGCCGGCGGTCCGCACCTGCGGCTCGGGCACACCGACCGCCTTTCCCGCGATCGAGACCCGCAGGTTGTCGAGCACTCCCACGAGGGTGCTCTTCTCATCCGAAGCCATGGCCACCACCATCGGCGCACCCTTCCCTTCTTGCACGAAAAATTGCGGATCTGCATGCTGTGGCCATGGGCACCGTGGAGAACGACGTACTGGCAGGGGTTGGCGAGCGGTTGCGAGGGCTGCGCCGGGCGCGCGGGACGACCTTGGCCGAGCTGGCGGCGGAGACCGGGCTGACCGCGAGCACGCTCTCGCGGCTGGAGACCGGGAAGCTCCGGCCGACACTGGAGCAGCTGCTGCCGCTGGCCCGGGCGCACGGCGTACCGCTGGACGATCTCGTCGCGGCGCCGCCGACCGGCGATCCCCGGATCCATCTCCGGCCCGTACGGCGGTCCGGGCTCACGATCGTCCCGCTGACCCGCCGAGCGGGCGGCGTCCAGGCGTACAAGGTCGTCTACCCACCGGCCGGCCGCGCCTCGACGACGAAGCGGCAGACGCACGAGGGCTACGAGTGGTTCTACGTGCTCACCGGGAGCGTCCGGTTCGTGCTCGGCGAGGAGGAGTACGTGCTGGGCGAGGGCGAGGCCGCCGAGTTCGACACCCGGGTGCCGCACTGGATCGGCAGCGCCGGCAAACGGTCCGCGGAACTGCTCACGCTGTTCGGGCCTCAGGGCGAGCGGGCGCATCTGGCGCCGCGCGCCTGAGGCCGGTGCGCTTCTGCCAGTGGCGGCCGGAGCGCAGGTGGGTGACGAAAGCGCGTTGCAGCGTGGTCTTCTGGGGTACCCGGGCGAGATCCTCGGGCAGGACGGGTCCGTCCGAGGCGAAGACGCTCAGCCCGGTCCGCATCATGTCGCGGTCGTCGTCGTGCGGGTCCTCGGAGACGACCGCCGGGAGCAGCGTGAAGCGACGCTGGAAGCGCAGGATGTTCGAGTCCTCCGGCAGGTACTCGGCCAGCTGCGGATCGAGCAGCCACGACCGGCAGACGAACGACGCGATCGGCTCCTCCGGGTAGCACCGCGCGAACATCCGCGCGGCCTCGGCGATCGACTGCTCCGAGGTCTCGGGGTCGAGCGGGCCGATCGGCGGTACGTGGACCATCAGCACGTGCCCGGCGACGCCGTCGCCGAGGCCGAGGTGCGTGCGAGTGAAGGAGTGCCGGCCGATCTCGAAGTCGGCGCCACGGAAGCGCAACGGCGGCCCCCACAGCGGGATCAGCCCGACGCCCGGCCGCCCGGCGATGTGCCGGTGCGAACCCATCACGCCGCCGAGCGCGGAGACGGTCGCACGCGTGACCGCCTCCGGCACGCCACGTCGTACATGAACGTCGATGAGCCTCGGCAGGCTCGACAGCAAGGCCCACGCGCCGGCGAACATCCCGACCGGCGACGAGTCCGTCGGCACCATCGGCCAGCCGTGAAAGCCGGTGGACGGGACGGGCTGCTCGAGATCCCGCTCAAGGCTGCCCGCCATCGCGGACACGATCGCCCACCACGCGGAGTCCTGGTCCGGGTCCGGTCGCGCGGCGAGCATCTCCCGCCGATCGTCGTCCACAACCCCGCAGTACTCCATCAGGCCTTCGGGATCGTCCGGAAGCCGTACGCCGTCACAGGCCGGCAGTTGCCGCACCCACTCGCGTCCTGCGGTCGAGAACCCCACGTGCTGGGCGGCTTGGTCCAGGTCCATCGTTCGCGTCCCCTCGTCGAAGCTGTCCCTTCGACCACACCACGGGCCGCGCGGCCCGCGCACGACTTATGTGATGCAGGTCACACGCGAACGGCGTCGGCGGACTTCTCCCAGTTGTCGTGCAGGCGGTCGAGGTACGACTGCGCCTGGGCGCCGGGCTTGCGGCCTCCCGCGAACAGGCGCATGTTGCCGCGGCCCGCGTTGTAGCCGAGGGCAACCAGTTCGTCCTTGGTGAGCTTCGTCCGGAGGCGGTCCGGGAGCCCCTTCGCGAGGTCGCTCAGGTGCCAGGCGGCGGCCTCGATGGCGAGCTCGGGATGGTCGGGCAGCTCGTTCCAGGTCCGGCCGGGCATCCGGCGTCCGCGCTGGGTGTCCTCGAACGCGGCCTCGTGCATGTTGGCGATACCGAGCGCCGGATTCGAGTCGATCTTCTGCCAGGAGCGTTCGAACTCCGGGTCGTGCGGTTTGTACGACTCGTTGTAGAGGATCGCCATCAGCAGCTGCGGGTTGACCTTCGCCACCGCGGCCGATTTGCGGACCTGTACGGCGAACTGCGCGGGGTCGTAGTCCGTCCACCAGTCCTTGGAGGTCGGCGTCGGCTTCGGCGCGGGTTTGGTTGCCGACGACACCGGAGCGCTGGGCTTGGCCTCACCGTCCGACGACTCCGGCCCGCGCGCGACGCACGCCGCGACGCCCACCGCGCCGACGACGATCAACCACCAGCCCTTGTTCACCCACACCCCTCATCCCCGTGGCGTCAGGTCACCAACCCTACCGACCTGACACCACACAACTGAGGAGGTACGACGGCCGCGTGAGAGCCAGCGCCCGCCGTACGAGTCAGACCTGGGAGGCCTTCAGCATTTCCTCGCGGTCGACGACCTTAATGCGCTCACGGCCGGCAGCCTCTCCGAGGGACTGCTCGTGGGCGTCGAGGCGGGTCCAGCCCTCGGCGTCGACGACGGTGGCATCGCGACCGGCGAGATGGGCGACGATCGCGTCGGGGTCGGTGATCTCCGGCCGCGGCAGGCTCTCGAGGTCCTCCAGCAAGCAGGCGATCGTCTCGGCCGCGTCGGACTTGGTGTGACCGATCAGCCCGATCGGGCCGCGCTTGACCCAGCCGGTGACGTACAGACCGGGCAGCGGCACCTCGTCGATGTCGAGCACGCGCCCGCGCTCGTTCGTCATCACGCCGGCCTGGTGGTCGAACGGCAGCTCGGGCAGGTGCGACGACAGGTATCCGACGGCGCGGTAGACCGCCTGGACCGGCGTATCGACGTACTCGCCAGTCCCGCGAACCGTCCCGTCACCCTGCAGCTCGGTGCGCTCGGTCCGCAGCCCCTCGACGCGGTCGGTGCCGAGCACCTCGACCGGCGCGTGGCACAGGTGGATGTGGATCCGGTGGGCAGCGCCGGTCGGCTCGGCCTCCAGGTACTTGAGCAGCGTGTCGACGACGAGCCGCGTGCCCTTGCTGGAGTTGATCGCCTTCTGGCTGGCCTCGTCGATCTCGAAGCCCTCGGGGTGCACGATCACGTCCACGTTCGGCGAGTGCGACAGCTCGCGCAGCTCCATCGGCGTGAACTTGATCTGCGCCGGACCGCGCCGCGCGAACACGTGCACGTCGGTCGCCTGGTTCGCCTTCAGGCCCTGGTAGACGTTCTCGGCGATCTCGGTGGTGAGCTGCTCGTCGGCCGGCTTGGCCAGCATCCGCGCGACGTCGAGCGCGACGTTGCCCGCGCCGATCACCGCGACGTGACGCGCCTCGAGCGGCCACTCCCGCGGTACGTCGGGGTGCCCGGCGTACCAGCTGACGAAGTCGGCGGCACCGTGGCTGCCCGGCAGGTCGACGCCCGGGATCGCGAGCTCGCGGTCGGCCATCGCCCCGGTCGAGAAGATCACCGCGTCGTAGTACCGGCGCAGGTCCTCGAGCTTGAGGTCGACCCCGAACTCGACGTTGCCGAAGAAGCGGATCCGCTCCCGGCCGACGACCCGGTGCAGCGCCTTGATGATCTCCTTGATCCGCGGGTGGTCCGGCGCGACGCCGTACCGGACCAGGCCGAACGGGGCGGGCAGCCGTTCGATCAGGTCGACGTGGGCCCCCTCGTACTCCTTGGTCAGAATGTCGGCGGCGTAAATGCCGGCCGGTCCAGCACCGACAACGGCGACTCGGAGCTCTCGCACGATCTCCCCAGACAATAGGTAAGGCTAACCTAAGCAATTTTACCGGTCGCGGACCCCGATCCCAACTTTCGAGACCCACTTCACACGGGTGCCGACCAGCCCGGAAATCATCGCCGGGATCACGACCGATGCACGCCACTGCCCGCCGTACGAGACACGTCGGCGCTCGCCGTTCAGCCTTCTATACTGCGGATCCCGCAACCTTCGCCGCGGCCTCGGCATCAAGCTCAGTGACACCCGCCGAACCCTGGGGAGAGCACGATGAAGGCGAAGAAGACCCTGCTGACCACAATCCTCGCACTGGCCCTGCTGGGCGGATCAGGCGCGGTGGCCGAAGCCTCCGCTCCGGAGCCCGGTGGACGGTTGCTCTACCTCGAGTTCCCGACCACGACGGTCGATCCCGGCCTGCTGATGAGCGCGCAGCCGAACGGTCAGGGCGTCCAGGATCTCGGCAAGACCCTGACCTGGTACGCCGGCCCGGACTACTCGCCGGACGGCACGAAGATCGTGTACGCCGACGGCTGGTCGGTGAAGACCGCCGACGCCGACGGCGGCAACGAGCAGTGGTTCGTCGACGGGCCGTCCGTCCCGGCCTTCCCCCGGTGGTCGCCCGACGGGCAGTGGATCGCCTACGAGGCCGGCGGCATCTTCGCCCGGCGTACGGACGGGTCGGTCACCACTCAGCCGACGTCGGGCTTCGAGGACATCGCGATGGCCTGGGCTCCCGGCGGGAAGCGCATCGCGACCGTCACCAACACCGACCAGGTCCGCATCTACCAGATCGGCAACACCGTGCCGGTGAAGTCGTTCTCGCTCGCCGCGCCCCGCCAGGTGGACTGGAGCCCCGACGGCAAGACGCTCGCCGTCCAGGCGTCTGGCGACCTGTTCCTGATCACCGTGCGGACCGGTGCGATCAAGCGCGTCACCAACACGCCGGACCTGTACGAGAGCAGCCCGGTCTGGTCGCCGGACGGCCGCTGGATCGCGTACGGCAGCGGCGCGACCGGGTCCGACGAGTACGGCAACCCGCACACCGTGGCTCCGGTCGTTCACCTGATGACACGGACCGGCGGCGACCAGCACGCCACGTCGATCGCCGGCGTGCCGACGAGCTGGCGGCGCTAGCCTTTTCGCCTTCTACACTGTGGATCCGCGACGTGGGAGGGCACTGGGGATGAGCAACCAGCAGGAAGTCGAGCAGGCGGTCGACGCGGTCTTCGGGCCCGACGTACGGCGTACTGTCACTGTGCACTCGTCCGGCGCGGTGTCCATCGTCGTTCGGGCGGCTCGCGTCGTGGTGATCGACGGTACGGCGGCCGGTGACGAGTGGGGGTTCACGATCGACCCCGACGACGCGTCGGCCTTCGCCGGGCACGCCGAGACCGCGCCTTCGCTGGCTGAAGCTCTGCGCTCCGCCCACGACGCGGTCCGCAGCTGACGTGCCCGACGAACCGCCCACGACGCGGTCCGCAGCTGACGTGCCCGACGAACCGCGGCTGAGCCTGCCGGATCGTCTGTCTCTGCTCTACCACCGGCTGAATGCGCTGCCGCCGGCCAGGACGGCGGACGAGGCGTTCCGGCAGCTTGCCGAGACGCTCGACCAGGTCGAGGACGAGCACAGCGGGGTCGAGCGCGATCCCAACCCGGGCCTCAAGTTCGACGGCCGGATGTACCCGCCGCGCGAGGACTTCACCGAGCGCCTGCCCGACGGCGGTCTGCGGGCCACCACCAAGGGCAACCTGATCGAGATCTCACCCGGCGGCACCACCGACATCTACAGCCGGCACACCAACAACCTGGTCTACAGCCGGCCGGGGATCGACGCTCAGCCGGCGCTGGATCCCGACCTGCAGAAGGCCGCCGAGCTGAACGCGACCAACCACTCGCACCAGGGCCGCGCTTCGTCGACGACGGGAGCCACGGCCGCCCGGCAGTCGCCGCAACGCGAGGACCGCACTCCGGAGCGCTAGTAGGCCTCGGCGAGGGCTTCGAGTACGGCGGCGACGGCGGGCGGGTCCGGCGGGTCGCCGTACGTCGCCGCGTGGATCTGGCGGTGCAGACCGGTGAGTTCGGTGGTGTGGACGTCCGTACGACGGTGAGCCTGCAGCGCGAGCCCAGGCAGCAGCGCGACGCCCAGGCCCGCGGCGACAAGCGCCTGGACGACGATGATGTCGTCGCTGTGCGAACCGATCGCCGGCGTGAAACCGGTCCGTTGGCACACCGCCAGCAGCTCCGCCTCACAGCGGATGCAGCCGCCGATCCAGGCGGACTCGCGATGGTTCGCGAGGCTGTCGTCGGCCTGCTGGCTGATCAGGTGGATCGGGTCATCGCCCAGATGGACCAGGCGGAACTCGTCCCGCTCGGCCGGCGCGTTGGCGTACTGGAAGACGAGCGCGACATCGACCTCGCCGTGCCGCAGGAGTTGGAGCGACTCGACCGGGTGATGGTCGGTCAGGCTCAACTCGATACCCGGGTACGAACGGGCGAGCGCGGCGGCCGCCTTGGGCACGATCGTGCTGAGCGCGGACGCGTTGGCGGCCAAGCGGACTCGGCCTGACTGCAGCCCGACCTGCGCAGCGAGCTCACTGCTGGCCGCGTCGACGCGGCCGAGGATCTCGGCGGCTCGGTTGGCGAGGAGCTGCCCTTCAGGCGTGAGCCGGATGCCTCGGCCGACGCGCTGGATGAGCTTCACGCCGGTGGCCGCTTCGAGGCGCGAGAGGTGGTGGCTGACCGACGGCTGCGAGTAGTGCAGCTCGTTGGCCGCCTCGGTCACCGATCCGTGCCGGGCGACCGCCGCCAGGACGCTGAGCTGGGTCAGGTTGAGCATCCATCAACTTTATCAATGAATTGTCGGCGGTATTGGCATTGGACGTCATACGACTTCTGGCTGAAGCTCGTTGGTAAGAGCACACAACCCAAGGAGATCGAGATGAACGTCGAACTGTTCGCAGCGTTTCTGCTGGCCGCAGTGATCATCAACCTCACACCCGGCCCGGGGATGCTGTTCATCCTCGCCCAGGGCCTGACCGGCGGCCGCCGCGCCGGTCGCGCCGCCGCCTGCGGTACGGCGTCCGGGATGCTCGTCCACACCAGCGCCGTGGCGCTCGGCCTGGCCGCCGTACTGCGCGCGGCGCCGATCGCCATGGACATCCTCCGCTTCGCGGGCGCCGCCTACCTGCTGTGGATGGCGTTCCAGTCCCTCCGCAAGTCCGAGCTCACGTCGACGGTCGCCGGCGCGGCGGTGTCGGACCGCTTCGCGCCGGTCTACCTGCGCGGCCTCGTCAACAGCCTCACCAACCCGAAGATCCTGCTGTTCTACTTGGCTTTCCTGCCCCAGTTCGTCGACCCGAGCCTCGGTCGCCAGGCGCTGCAACTGTTCGTCCTCGGCCTGACCATGCTGCTGATCGGCCTGGCCGTCGACCTCACCGTCGGCAGCGGAGCCGTCCGCGCCGGCCGCTTCCTGCGCCAGCACCGCGCCGCCAACCAGTGGCTCCCCCGCGCGGCCGGTACGGCGTACGGCGTACTGGCCGCCGGCCTCATCGTCGGCGCCGCGTCCTGAACTGTCGGCGCAACCTCCTAGGGTCGAAGCCATGATCGACGTACGCCGAGCAACCGCCGCCGACGGCACCGCGGTAGGCGAGATCCACGCCGCCTCCTGGGCCGCCGCCTACGCACCCTTCTTCACCGAGGACTTCGCAGCTCCCCAGATCGCAAGCCGCCTGACCCGCTGGCACGAGCGCGTGATCGACCCCCAAGGCACCGTCCTGCTGGCCCTCGTCGACACCCAGCCCGCAGCCATGACCTGGCTCAACGAGTCCGAGACCCGCCCCGGCGTCGCCGAGATCCTCAGCTTCTACGCCCACCCCCGATCCTGGGGCACCGGCGCAGCCCCCGCCCTGATGACCGAAACCCTGCAAACCCTAGGAAAACAAGGCTTCTCGACAGTCCACCTCTGGACCCTGCAAGCCACCCCACAGTCCCGCCGCTTCTACGAGAAGTCAGGCTTCACCACCACCGGCAAAACCCAATCCCGAGACTTCGGCGACGGCAACCCACTGGCCCAGGTGGAGTACGAGCGCCCCTGCTAGTTGCCCAGGGCGTCGAGGTAGGCCTTGCCTCGGGGGGTTAGTTCGTAGCCGACTTCGAGGCTGTGGGTGAGGCCCAGGTTCTTGAGTTTGCGGACGTCGATCTTGAAGCCGGGGGTGTCTCGGTCGAGGGTGGGGGCGAGGTCGCCGGCTCGGGTGGCGGGTTTGGACTGGATGAGTTCCAGGGTTTGGCGGGTCCAGGCGCCGTGGCGGCTGAGTTCGTCGAGGTGGGTGAGCTTGGTGGTGAGCTCCTCCACGTCAGCCGGCGTGAGATCTGCCGCGTTGGCCAGTTCCTCGCGCGGGTCCGGGCCTTCGACGAGGTGGAAGCGGATCAGCCAGGTGGGCAGGGTTTCGTCGCCGCGGAGGCGGCGGCGGGCGTCCTTGGCGTTCATCCGGCCGGCCAGGTGCAGCATCTCGTCGTAGTCGGAGATCAGGTCGGGGTTGACCTTCTTGATGCTGTCGATCTCGATCCGGCCGGCGTTGGTGCGGTAGACGCGGCCCTCGATCACGCGCGGCTCGGCCCAGCGCCGGTACGCCGCGGTGATGCGGCCCTCGGCGACGCCTTCGGTGTCGGTTCCGGCGAAGAGCATCAGGCCTCCAGGGCTTTGGCGACGAGCGGAGCGAGGGCGCGCAGCGACTTGCCCCGGTGGCTGATCGCGTCCTTCTCCTCGACGGTCAGCTCGGCCGTCGTCCGGTCGTACCCCTCGGGGGCGAACAGCACGTCGTACCCGAACCCACCGGTCCCCCGCAGCTCGCGGATCACCGACCCGCGCATCTCGCCGCGAAGCACCTCCTCGGAACCGTCCGGCTGCACAAAAGCAACCGCCGCGACGAACGCAGCACCGCGCCGCTCGTCCGGCACGTCCTCCAACTGCCCGAGCAGCAGCACGTTGTTCGCGTGGTTGTCCTTCGCCGGCCCGGACCAGCGCGCAGACAGTACGCCGGGCATCCCGTTCAGCGCGTCGACACAGATCCCGCTGTCGTCGGCGACCGACGGCAATCCGGTCGCGGCCACCGCGGCCCGCGCCTTCAGGAGCGCGTTGCCCTCGAACGTCGGCTCGGTCTCGGCCGGTTCGTCGTACGCCGGCACGTCGGCCAGCCCGAGCACCTCGATCCCCGGCACGATCGGAGCCAGGATCCGGCGCAGCTCCTCGAGCTTCTTCGCGTTGTTCGACGCGAGCAGCACCTTGCTCATGCCAGCGCCTCCAGCTGCAGCTTCGTCAGCTCCTCGCAGCCGGCGGTCCCCAGCGAGAGCAGCGCGTCCAGCTCGGAGCGGTCGAACGGCGCGCCCTCGGCCGTGCCCTGCACCTCGATGAACTTCCCGTCGCCGGTCAGTACCAGGTTCATGTCGGTCTCCGCGCGCACGTCCTCCTCGTAGCAGAGGTCGAGCATCGGGGCGCCGTCGATGATCCCGACCGACACGGCCGACACCGAGCCGGTCAGCGGCTCACCCTTCAGCGCCTTGCGGTCGCGCAGGTACGACACCGCGTCGGCCAGCGCGACGTACGCGCCGGTGATCGCGGCGGTCCGCGTCCCGCCGTCGGCCTGCAGCACGTCGCAGTCGAGCAGGATGGTGTTCTCGCCGAGCGCCTTGTAGTCGACGACCGCGCGCAGCGAGCGCCCGATCAGCCGGGAGATCTCGTGCGTCCGGCCGCCGATCCGGCCCTTCACCGACTCGCGGTCCGACCGGGTGTTGGTCGAGCGCGGCAGCATCGCGTACTCCGCGCTGACCCAGCCCAGGCCGGAGCCCTTGCGCCAGCGCGGCACACCCTCGGTGACCGACGCAGCGCACAGCACCCGGGTCCGGCCGAACTCGACCAGCACCGATCCTTCGGCGTGGTCGAGCCATTTCCGGGTCAGGGTCACCGGGCGGAGCTGGTCAGGGGTACGTCCATCGCTACGAGCCATGCCCAAAACCTTATGCCCGGAGGCGCTGCACCCCCGCATCGGCAGGCGGACGGAACTGCCCGAGCACCATCCGTGCGGCCCACGGCGTCAGGTCCCCGGCGCGTCGCCCGAGCCAGGGAACACCTTCTCGGACCATCCACAGCGCGTCCGCCCACCGGCTCGGCGGCTCCCCGGCACAGGACAGATCAGGCGGTACGTCGATCCGTACGCCGCGCGCCGCCAGCTCGTCGGCGAAGGCCCGCGCGAGGCGCCGGTGCCCCCGTTCGCCCGGGTGCAGGCGGTCGACCGACCAGAAGTCGCGGCGGTACACCTCCGGGTAGTCGGCCATGTCGAGCCGGATCCCGCCGTACTGCAGGAACAGGTCGTCGTACACGGTGTTGACCTGCTCGATCCGGTTCCACAACGGCCGGCGCAGCCAGGTCGGCAACCCGAACACCTGCCCGTGGTCGTGGAACCGGACGGTGAGCAGCAGCGCGCCGCGCGCGGTCAGCTGGGCGGCGCACTGGTGCAGGCAGTCCCGGATCTGGCCCGCGTCGAAGGTCGAGCGCAGCGTGTCGTTGACGCCGACGATCAGCGAGGCCAGGTCGATCGGGCCCTCGCCGGTCTCCGGCAGCTGGTCAGCGGTGACCTGCGGAACGGTCGCGCCGCTGGTCGCGTAGTTGGAGAACGTCACACGGTGGGAACTGCCCAGGGAGTCGGCGAGCAGCGAGGCCCAGCCCCGCCACCCCTGTCCTGGGCGCGCTCCGGCACCGGAAAGGTCGGTCGTGCTGCCGTACAGCGGGTCCCCGACACCTACGGTCGTCGAGTCGCCGAGTGCCACGTAGTGGAGGCTCACGTTCCGTCATGGTGACGACACCGAACGGGTGCTGGGTGAGGGCCAGATGACCGGTCGGGCAACACGGCGGGAGCAAACAGGTGTTGAGGATCGCAAGTGTTCGGACATAGGCTCTTACAAACAACTACGTGCAGGAGTAGTGAACGATGACTGATCTTCGGTTCGGTGTGGTCGGACTCGGCGCGCGCAGCAGCCTGGCCCGGCACGCACACAAGCCGGGCGAGGGCGCCGAGATCGTGGCCGTCTGCGACCCGGTCGAGCAGCAGCGCGAGAACGCGCTGACGACGTACCCCGACGCGACGGCGTACGGCGACCACCGCGAACTGCTGGAGCTCAAGCTCGACGGGGTCTTCCTGACCACGCCGGACGACCTGCACGAGGACCCGGCGATCGACTTCCTCCGGGCCGGGGTCGCGGTGTTCGTGGAGAAGCCGCTGGCGATCACCACGGACGGTTGCGACCGGGTGCTGCAGGCGGCGTACGAGAGCGGGACGCGGCTGTACGTCGGCCACAACATGCGGCACATGCCGGTGATCCAGACGATGCGCGAGCTGATCCAGGCCGGCGCGATCGGTGACGTGAAGGCGATCTGGTGCCGGCACTTCGTCGGGCACGGCGGCGACTTCTACTTCAAGGACTGGCACGCCGACCGGCGCCGGACCACCAGCCTCCTGCTGCAGAAGGGGGCCCACGACATCGATGTGATGCACTGGCTGGCCGGCGGGTACACCACGCACGCGACCGCGCTCGGCGGGCTCGTCCTGTACGGCGGGATCGAAGACCGCCAGGACCGGTCGGACCAGCGGTTCAGGGAGTTCGTCTCGAACGACAACTGGCCGCCGCTGGAGCAGAAGGGCCTGGCGCCGGTGATGGACGTCGAGGACCTGTCGATGGCGAACTTCCAGCTCGACAACGGCGTGTTCCTCAGCTATCAGCAGTGCCACTTCACGCCGGACTACTGGCGCAACTACACCGTGATCGGCACGCACGGCCGGCTGGAGAACTTCGGCGACACGTCCGGCAGTGTGGTCAAGGTGTGGAACAGCGGCCGCTCGGGCTACCGCACGGATGCCGACCAGATCGTCGAGGTCGCGTCCGAGGACGAGGGCCACGGCGGCGCGGACCCCAAGCTGGTCGACGAGTTCGTCCGCTTCGTCCGCGACGGGGGCGCCACGCTCACCTCTCCGATCGCGGCGCGTGCCGCGGTCGCGGCTGGGTTTGCGGCCACGACGTCGCTGCGGTCGAACGGCACGCCGATCGACATCCCGCAGCTCGACCCGGCGCTGATCAGCTACTTCGACGGCGGTCAGAACCGCTGAGAATCCCCTGTAACAGAAGGCGAAACTCTTCCGGCCGCTCGCGCCACGGCGAGTGGCCGGCGTCTTCGACCAGGTGAAACTCCGCGTGCGGTACGGCGTCCGCGAGGTCCCGTACGGCGCTCGCTGGGCGCGGATCGCCTTCGCCGTGTACGAAGTCGACGGGCATCTCCAGCGTCGCGGCCAGTTCGATCAGGCGGTCGTCGCCGAAGGCACTGTTGTCGGCGGACAGCGCATTGTTCGCGGCGAAGTTGATCGGCCACGGCACGGCCGCGTCCTCCCGGGCCCAGGCCCACGCCCGCTTGCGGTCCGCGTGGTCGGTGAACCAGGACAGCGTGCGGAACTCCCGTTCCTCGTCGGCGTTGCGCGGGCGCTGATTTCCCAACGTTTCAAGGCGTTCTGCCTGTACGGCGGTCATCCGTCGCCGCTGCTCGGCGAGGCTTGGCGTACGCCAGTCGCCCACGCCGACGCCGCTGAGGTAGATCAGGTGCGCGACGCGATCGGGGTGGGTGACCGCGTAGTGCAAGGCGAGGGTCGCGCCGAAAAAGTGGCCGAGGACAACGATCTGCTCGTGCCCCCAGTACTCGCGCAGCTCCTCGAGGTCGGCGACCGAGCGGGCCATCGACTGCTCGTCGGACGGGTCCGAGCCTCCACAGCCGCGTTGGTCGTAGCGGTGGACGATGCGGTCGTCGATCAGGTCCGCGACGGACGACAGGTAGTCCCACAAGCCCGGCCCACCGTGCAGCAGCACAACCGGCGGCGAGGCGGCCGGCGCCCCGGCAGATCGCGGCGAGACGCCCGAGGCAGATCGCGTCGAGGCGCTTGACGACGTACCGGAGGTGTAGGTCTGCAAACGAATGCCGTCGGCAAGTTCGACGAGCATCAGATCTCGTAGACCGCGCCGGGTGTTGCCGTCAGGACCTCGCCGGGGAAGGTCCGCCGGGCGTTCTCCGTCTGTGCGACCCGGTCGTACCACGGCGGCACGTGGGTGATCACCAGCTTCTTCGCCCCGGCGCGCTTCGCCTGCTCCCCCGCGTCGGACGGCGTGAGGTGCAGATCGCCGGGGTTGTCCGGGTTGTTGTCCTGCAGCGCGGCCTCGGACAGCAGGAGGTCGGTGCCGCGGGCCAGCTCGACCAGCGCCTCGTTCGGGCCGGTGTCGCCGGTGTAGGTGATCGACTTGTTGCCGTACTCAACCCTGATCGCGTACGCCGGGACCGGGTGCACCATCGGCGCCGTACGGACCGTGAACGGCCCGATCTGCTGGGATTCCTGCCAGGTGTGGAACTCCAGCTCCTCCTCCATGCCCGGGTCGTCGGGCAGGTCGTAGGCCAGCGCCATCCGCGCGGCCGCGCCGGGCGGGCCGTAGACCGGGACCCGCGGGAACGGCGACGACGGCGAGTACTTCAGCGCGACGTACAGACCGCACAGGTCCATGCAGTGGTCGGGATGCAGGTGGGACAAGGCGATCGCGCCGATCTCGTGCGCGGCGAGGTGCCGCTGCAGCGCGCCCAGCGCGCCGCTGCCGAGGTCGAGCACCAGGTCGAACCCGCTCGCGGAGACCAGGTAGCTCGACGCAGGCGAGTCCGGCCCGGGAACGGACCCGGAGCAGCCGAGCACGGTGAGCTTCATACCTTGAACATTACCGGCGGGTTGCCGACTCTGCAGGCAACCCCGGAACGTCGCAGAACAGTTGCCTGGCGGGGATAACGCGCGGAACCGGTGCCGTCGACAACATCAGCTGCGACCTGGGTCACACCCGGGATCTCAACGCACCCAGGCGAACTGGTCGACGGTGGTGATGACCGGGCCGAGGAAGCGGGAGCCGATGGTGGCGAAGTCGGACGGGTTGCCGGTGGTGACGAAGCGGTGCTGGGGCTCGGGGAGGGTGTTGTCGCGGAGGAGGCCGGCCTTGGTCAGTACGCCGTAGACGTCCTTGGCGCCTTCCTCGGCGCTGCTGACGAAGGTGACCTCGTCACCCATCACGTACGAGATCACACCGGTGAGCAACGGGTAGTGCGTGCAGCCGAGGATCAGCGTGTCGACGCCGGCCTCGACCAGGGGGTCCAGGTACTCGTGGGCGGCGGCGAGGAGTTCCGGGCCGGACGTCACGCCGGACTCGACGAAGTCGACGAACTTCGGGCAGGCCTGGGTGGTGAGCTCGACCTGCGGCGCGGCGGCGAACGCGTCGTCGTACGCAAGGGATGCGGCGGTCGAGCGGGTGCAGATCACGCCGACCTTCTGGTTCCTGGTCGCGGAGACCGCGCGTCGCGCGGCGGGCAGGATGACCTCGACCACCGGTACGTCGTACCGCTCGCGGGCGTCGCGCAGCATCGCGGCGCTGGCGGAGTTGCAGGCGATCACCAGCGCCTTCACGCCGGCCTCGACCAGGTGGTCCAGGCATTCCAGCGAGTACTCGCGGACCTCGGCGATCGACTTCGGTCCGTACGGCTGGCGGGCCGTGTCGCCCAGGTAGAGGATCGGTTCGTGCGGCAGCTGGTCGAGCACCGCCCGCGCCACCGTGAGCCCGCCGAAGCCTGAGTCGAAGATGCCGATCGGTGCGTCTGCCACACTCCGAAGATTAGCTCGCGCCGCCGACAGGACCGGCAGCGGGCAGTTCTGAAGTAACCCTTACCTAAGACCGCAGAACGACACGCCGGAGTTATCCACATCTTTACTCTCCGGAATTGCAATCTCACGTGACGCACGCCACTCTGGAGCGATGTATTTGCAACCGCCCCTCGCGACGCCATGAACCTGGCAGTCCACATCGCGGTGGCTCTGGGCTCCACCGCCGCACCAGATCCGCAACCGACGAACGCCGCGCAAGCGGCCGGACAGGTTGCCGACGCCAACGCCGACAGCACCGCCGCCGACATCGCCGGAGCCCTCGGGCCCACCGGGATGCTGATGGTGCTGCTGCTCGCCGTCTTCGCGATCTACATCGTCTCGCTGTCGCTGCACCCGTTTGCGAAATGCAACCGCTGCAAGGGCATGGGACGCCACAAGGGATCGCTGTTCAACTACGCCACCCGTCCCTGCACCAGTTGCAAGGGCCGTGGCACCCATCCCCGGCTAGGACGCAAAGTGCTGTTCAAACAACCCTGATTCACCGAGACCGGCCGGACAGCGCCCCCGCCCAGCGCGCCCGGTCGTAGTAACACCCCAGTCCGCGCGCGGCCGACGAATTGTCGGTGGCCGTGGGTACTTTGCCCTGCATGAGTGTGATCCGGATCGTGAGGGCGCGGGAACACAACCTGCGCGACGTGTCCCTCGAGCTGCCCAAGCACCGGCTGGTGGTGGTCACCGGAGTCTCCGGCTCCGGCAAGTCGTCGCTGGTGTTCGACACCCTGGCGGCCGAGGCGCAGCGTCAGCTGAACGAGACCTTCAGCACGTTCATCCGCAACCGGCTCCCGAAGTACGGGCAGCCCGCGGCCGACGCGATCGAGAACCTCTCGCCCGCGATCGTGGTCGCCCAGCGCCGGATCGGCGGCAACGCCCGCTCCACCGTGGGCACGGTGACCGACATCCATCCCCTGCTGCGCCTGCTGTTCTCGCGCGCGGGCCGGCCCACGGCGGGTTTCTCGAACCGCTACTCCTTCAACGATCCCGAAGGCATGTGCCAGGACTGCCACGGCACCGGGATCAGCGCGCGGCTCGTCGAGAGCGAGCTGCTCGACCGGTCGCGGACGCTGAACGAGGGCGCCTTCCGGTTCACGAGCTTCGCCGTCGGCACCTGGTACTGGCAGTACTACGGCGACAACCCGCTGTTCGATCCCGACAAGCGGCTCGGTAACTACTCGGACAGCGAGTGGGAGACCCTGCGTCGCGGAGGCAAGGCCGCCGATCCGCTGCCCGGCACTCCGCACGACTTCGAAGGCGTGGTCGACCGGTTCAACCGGATCTTCCTGCGCAAGGACCTCGGCAAGATGTCACCCAAGCGCCGGGCGGAGTTCGAGCGGCTGGTCCAGTCGGGCACGTGCCCGACCTGCGACGGCGACCGGCTGAACGCGGCGGCGCTCGCCTCCCGGATCGGCGGTCACAACATCGCCGAGATGGCGGCGCTGCAGGCTGACGAGCTGCTCGACGTACTGGAATCCGTCGATACGCCGGAGGCCGTGTCGGTGGTCGAAAGCCTGCGCGACCGCCTGGGCAACCTGGTCACCATCGGCCTCGGCTACCTCAGCCTCGACCGGCCGACCACCACGCTGTCGGGCGGCGAGTCGCAGCGGATCAAGATGGTCCGCCACCTCGGCAGCAGCCTCGGCGACATGCTGTACATCTTCGACGAGCCGACCGCCGGCCTGCACCCGAGCGACGTGCAGCGGTTCAACCAGCTGCTGCGCAAACTGCAGGAGAAGGGCAACACGGTGCTCGTCGTCGAGCACGACCGGGACGTGATCGAGATCGCCGACCACGTCGTCGACGTCGGCCCGGGCGCGGGTCCGAACGGCGGCGAGATCCTGTACGAGGGACCGGTCGACGGCCTGCGCAAGGCCAGTACGCCGACCGGCCGCTGCATGAACCGGGAGCTCGGACTCAACCGCAAGCCCCGCCAGGCGACCGGCGTACTGACCGTCGCCAACGCCACCGCGCACAACCTGCAGGACGTCACCGTCGACTTCCCGACCGGTGTGTTCACGGTCGTGAGCGGTGTCGCCGGCTCGGGCAAGAGCAGCCTGGTCAACGACGAGCTGCGCAAGCGGTACCCGGAGGTCGTCGCGATCGACCAGAGCCAGCTCTCCGGCAACAGCCGCTCGACTCCCGCGACGTACACGGGGTTGATGGACGAGATCCGTAATCTGTTCGCCGCGGCGAACGACGTGAGCGCGTCGCTGTTCAGCGCGAACTCCGACGGCGCCTGCCCGAACTGCCGCGGCCTCGGGTTCGTCACCACCGAGCTGGCGTTCATGGACGACCTGAAGTCGGTGTGCGAGGAGTGCGGCGGGAAGCGGTACACCCACGACGTGCTCGAGTACCGGCTCGACGGGCGCACGATCACCGACGTACTGGAGCTGACCGTCGGCGAGGCCGCCGGGGTGTTCGACAGCGAGGTGATCGAGCGTGTCGTCCGGTCGCTCGACGATGTCGGGCTCGGCTACCTCAAGCTCGGGCAGCCGCTGAACACGCTGTCCGGCGGCGAGGCCCAGCGGGTCAAGCTCGCCACCGAGCTGCGGACGCCGGCCAAGGTGTACCTGATGGACGAGCCGACCACCGGCCTGCACATGGCCGACGTCGACCAGCTGCTCGGCATCGTCGACCGGCTCGTCGACGCCGGCAGCACGGTGATCGCGATCGAGCACAACCTCGACATCATCGCCGCCGCCGACTGGATCGTCGACGTCGGCCCGGGGCCCGGCCACCACGGCGGCCGCATCCTCTTCACCGGTACGCCGGAGGCGCTGCTCGACCACCCGGACTCGGCGACCGCCGAGCACCTCCGGGGCGCGCTCACCCGCTGACGTCCAGAAAGAAGGAGGGGTCGCACCCGGCGAGTGCGACCCTCTCCCGCTCTAACTGAGCCAGCGGGTGACGTTCGTGGTGATGAACTCGTCGTCGCGCAGATGCGGGTACGCCGCCCAGATGCGGTCGATCTCGGCCATCTGGCCGGGCGACAGGTTCTCGGCCGGGTCGAGGCACCAGCGGCCTTCGAGCAGGCCCTGGCGGCGAAGCACCTCGTGGATGCCCGGGACACAGCCGTGGAAGTCGTTCGCCACGTCGAAGACCGCGGAGTTCGCGTCGGTCAGGTCCGCCTCGATCGCCAGCAGGCGCCGCAGCGCGTCGTCGTCGCCGGAGCGGGCCAGCTCGGCGTCGTTCAGTACGTCGACCGCGCCACGCGCCCACACCGCCCACTGGCCGAGCAGCCCGCCGACGAAGGCGAGGTCCGGCTCGGTGATCCCCGGCGAGCGGAACGACGTGATCAGGTCGAGCACGATGTGGTCGTCGTTCCCGGTGTAGAGCGCGATCCGGTCGGCCCGGCCGGACTCCCGGACGCCGAGCACGACGTCGAGCGTCGCGTACCGGTCGAAGGGCGCGACCTTGATCCCGGCGACACAGTCGAGTGCGGCCAGCCGGCGCCAGAAGTCCCGCGACAGGACTCGTCCGCCGACCGCCGGCTGCAGGTAGAACCCGATCACCGGGAGCACCTCGCCCACGGCCCGGGCCCGCTCCAGCAAGGCGTCCTCGCTGTCGTCTCCGGCGTCGTACGGCGTGAGCAGGGCCAGGTGGTAGCCCAGGCCGGCCGCCAGCTCGGCCTCCTGAACGGCCTGCGCCGTCGGCCCGGTGATGCCTGCCACCAGGACCGGCGAATCGTCCGGGTACTCACGGGCGACCTCCGCCGCCAGACCGAGGACCGGGGCCAGCAGACCGCGACCGGGCTCGTGCAAGGCGAACTGGGTCGTGTGGACGGCGACCGCCAGTCCTCCGGCGCCGGCCTCCAGGTAGTAGCGGCTCAGTGCACGTTGCCGTCGTTCGTCGAGACGCCGGTCCTCATCGAGGGCCAGCGGATGGGCCGGGATGACGCACCCGGCATGGAAGCGCTTGAGGGCTTCGTCGCTCGTCATCAGAACCTGCCGTCACGCCGCTGGAACTTGGTCGGCTTGCCGTGCCGCGGCAGATCGGCCCTGACCCACGCCGCGACGTCCTCGACCATCGCGCCGAGCGTCTCGTCGGGGTAGCCGAAGAGCTGATGGCACTTCGAGGCGTTCGAGAGCAGCGCGGTCGGCAACTCCTCGCCGGTGATGACAGGCTCCCGATCGAGGATCTGCCCGAAACGCTCGGCCAGTTGGCGCACCGAGACGGTCTCCGGGCCGGTCACGTTGAGCACGAACGGCGGGCTGTCGGCATGGTGGAGCGCGCGCAGCGTCACCTCGTTGGAGTAGCCCTGCCAGACGACGTTGGCATGACCTGTGGTCACGTCGACGGGTTCGCCGTGCCAGACCGCCGAGGCGACGTCGAGCAGTACGCCGTACCGCATCTCGACGGCGTAGTTGAGCCGGATCAGCGCGAAGGGGGTCCCGTTCCGGTCACTCGCGTCTTCCAGGATCCGTTCGCGGCCGAGGCACGACATCGCGTACTCCCCGACCGGGTCGAGCGGCGAGCCCTCGACGGCACCACCGCTGCCGACGGGGACGAACGGGTAGACGTTGCCGGTCGACAGCGCCACGATCCGCGAGTCCGGGAAACGGCCGGCGACCCGGCCGGGCAGATAGGTGTTGGTGGCCCAGGTGGCGTGCTCGCGGCCCGCCGTACCGAACTTCGCGCCGACGAGGTAGACCACGTTGGCCGCCTCCGGCACCCCGGCCAGCTCGGCGTCGGAGGAGATGTCGGCGACGTGCACCTCCGCGCCGGCGGCCCGCAGGGAGTCCGCCAGCCCCGGCTCGGTGAACCGCGAGACCGCGGTGACCTTCGTCGACGCCCCGGCGGCCTCGACCGCCCGCAGGGCCAGCCGGACCAGGCTCGGGCCCAACTTTCCGCCCGCCCCCAGGACGACGAGGTCGCCCTCCAGCTTGCCGATGTCGGCCACGAGTTCGGGCCGTGGGACGGACAGCCGCTCCTCGAGCTCAGCCACAGTGCGCACGCATGCTCCTGCCCTGGTAGGTCTAATACCGGGCGACCGTAACTGCCATTATGTCTGTCCGTCAATCCTCGACGCCTGACCAGTCATGGTCATCGGGACGCGCGGCCGCGCGGTAGAGAGCGTCTCGACGGGCGCGGGCGCTAATATAGGTGCGTGATTCTCTCCCTAGCGGCCAGCCGAAATCCCTGATCATGCCTTCAGCCCACGAGGAGGTCACGGTCGGCGTGATCGGCGCCGAGCAGATCGTCCACCGGACGATGGCACTGGCCCGCGAGCTCGACAACCCGTCGCTGCGGCTCGTGACCGCGGTGTACGACGACGAGCACGACGCGTACGCCCAGGCGAGCCGGATCGCGTCCCGGGTCGACGTCTGCCTGTTCGCCGGTGCGCTCCCGTACGACATGGCCCTGGCCGGCGGGCAGCTGCCCGTTCCGGCGACGTACGTTCCGTCCGGCGGGCCCGCACTCTTCTCGACGCTGCTGCGCGGGGTGCTGGAGAACGTCTTCGACCCGGCGCGGATCAGCATCGACACCATCTCGCAGCGCGACCTCCAGCACGCCTACGAGGAGATCGGCGTCAAGGTCACCGGTGTCCGCCTGTCGGAGTACGCCGGCCCGGCCTCGGCGGATCGGTTCTTCGACTTCCACCGCAAGCTGTACGAGCGGGGCAAGACCAGCGGCGTCGTGACCACGGTCCCGAGCGTCGAGGCCGCGCTGCGCAAGGCGGACATCCCCTGTCTGCGGATGGCCCCGTCGGCGACGACGATCCGCGACGCGCTGACCACCGCGATCCTGATGGGCAGTGGCGCCAAGCTCGAGGAGTCGCGGATCGTCACGATGATCATCCAGGTCCCGGGCTCGGCACTGCCGGCCCACGCGAGCCCCAGCAACTACTGGTACCAGGAGCTCAAGCTCTCGCTGCACCGGGAGCTGCTGCGCGACGCCCGGCCGATGGACGCGGCCGTGGTCCCTCGTGACGACCACAGCTTCCTGATCGTGATGACCATGGGGTCGTTGCGCCTGGCCACGAACAACCTCTCGATGGCGCCCTTCCTCGGCCGGATCCACGAGGAGCTCGGCATCCTGCTGGAGATCGGCATCGGACTCGGGCGCTCGACCCGCGAGGCCGAGGTGAACGCCCAGTCCGCGGTCGACAAGGCCGCCTCGGACGGCGGTCGGACCGCGTTCATCGTCGGACCGCGGGACACGGTGCTGCAGCTCCCGGGCGATCGTTCCCACGCACCCGAACTGTCGGCGGCGACACCGGACTCCAAGGGCGCCCAGGTGCTCGTCCGGCTCGCCGAGCGGCTGGACGAGCTCGGCGACAGCGAACGCGTCGTCGACGCCGAGAAGGTCGCCGAGCTGCTCGGGGTGACGCTGCGGACCGCCCGGCGGTCGCTGCACACGCTGGTGGACGAAGGGCTCGCCTGGCCGATGCCGCCGTCGCACTCGAGCAAGGTCGGCCGGCCGCCGCGGCCGTACCAGCTGCTGGTCGAGAAGCTCCCGCGCTGACCGATTCCGCGGCGAGGTGACGATTGTGGCCAGCCCCTAACTGCGATTTAGTGCTTGCCATATTCCCGCTCCGTGAGGCAGGGTGACTGGACGCCGTCCATCGCAGGAGGTCCCGTGCCCGCACGTCATGCCGTAGCCGTCGTGATCGACGATGTCGCGACACAGCGCATCCAGGAGGCGGGCGCGGACGCCTGGTGGCTCTACGTCACCGAGGTCCTCGGCCACGCCCGGGTGCCGTTCCGGTCGCTGACGCCCGACGAGGCAGCCGCGCCGGCCGACGACGTCGCCGTCCTGGTCTTCGCCGGACCGCCGACGCTCGACCCGGCCGCGAGCGCCGGCTTCGAGCGCTGGGTGCGCGCCGGCGGGACGTTCGTCGTGGTGGGCGACCCGGGTCCGCTCTCGGCCCTCGCCGGGGTCACGGCCGGTGACACCGTTGACGACGGGCAGGTGACCATCCTCGACAACCCTGTGTGGTCTTCACGCCCGGACGTCGCGCTGCATGCCGTCGGCGGTGTCCGGCTGACGCCGGGCGAGGACGTGGAGGTCATCGCCCGGTGGGCTGACGACGACCAACCGGCCGCCGTACTGCGCAAGGCCGGTGAAGGCCTGGCGGTGACGCTCGGCGTCGACGTTTGGCAGAGCATCGTCCGCATCCAGCAGGGCTACGCCGTCGAGGCCGACGGCGCTCCCGCGGCCGACGGCACCGCGCCGATCGACGACGGCATCCTCAAGGCCGAGGACGGGATGACGCTCAGCTTCGAGCGCGACCGCGCGATGCCACCGGGTGAGCCCGAGCTGGCCGGGCGGTTCGAGCACATCTATCCCCCGCCGTCCGCCGTACCGATGTTCGACCAGCCGCACGCGGACCTGTGGCGCTCGGTCGTCCTGCAGACCGTGTGGTCGGCCGCCGAACACGCCGGCGCCGTCGTACCGTGGCTCGGCTACTGGCCCGCGGGGGTCGCCGCCATCGCCCACATGTCACACGACTCCGACGGCAACGTCGACGAGCACGGCCAGGCAGCCCTCGACGCATTCGCCGCAGCCGACGTCCAGGTCACCTGGTGCCACGTGTTCCCCGGCGGCTACGCACCGGAGATCCGCGCGGCCATCACCGCCGCCGGGCACGAGAACGCGTTGCACTACAACGCGATGGGCGACGCCGATCTCGCCACGTGGGGCTGGCCGCAGATCCGCGCGCAGTACGCCTGGGCGCAGGCCGTGACCGGCACCGAGGACATCGTGTCGAACAAGAACCACTACACCCGCTGGGAGGGCTGGACCGAGTTCTACACCTGGTGCGAGCGGCTCGGCCTGCAGATCGACGAGTCGCGCGGGGCCAGCAAGCAGGGCAGCGTCGGCTTCCTGTTCGGCACCGCGCACGTGTCGTTCCCGATCGCCGACGCGACCGAGGGCAACCGGTACTACGACGTCCTCAACCTCCCGCTGCACACCCAGGACCTCGCCTGGGCCGGGCACGCGTCGATTCGCGACGTGATCCTCGACGGCGCCGAGGCGGTGCACGGCGTCGCCCACTTCCTGTTCCACGGGCCGCACCTGCACCTCCGTCCGTTGACGCGCGCGGCGTGCGTCGCGGTGGCCGAAGAGGCCCGGCGACGCGGCATGCCCTGGTGGACGGCCCGCCAGATCAACACCTGGGAGCGGGGCCGCCGCGGCGTCACGCTGTCCACGCAGGCCGGGCCGGACGGCTGGGTCGTCCGGGCGCAGGCGGAGGACGCGATCGCGAGCGCGTCGGTGCTGCTGTCCCTGCCGGGTCTCGACGCCGAGGCGGAGCCGGTGGTCCGGGACGGCAAGGGGGCCGCGCGCGTGGTCACCCGGCACGGCCGTTGCTTCGTCGAGCTCGAGGTGGATCTCGTGGCCGGCGACAACAACTGGACCGTGTCGCTGTCCCACTGAGACCAGCGCCGAGCTCAGCCCCGTCCTGAGCTCGGCGCGATCCTCAGCTGGTGAAGGCCGCGTGCACCTTCCGCACCGCCGCCGCGATGTCCGCCACGTCGTCGGCGGTGTAGGCCTCATTCCAGGAGATCACCAGCAGCCGGCCACCGATGATCAGCTCCTCCGTCCGCGGGCACAGGCCCTCGGCGTACTGCGGGGCGGTCGGCAGGGTCAACGGGTAGCCCGATGCGCCGTACGTCCGCTTCTCCGTGAACAGCGGCGTCAGGTACAGCGGCCGCTGGATGTACCCGCCGTTGGCCGGAATCCCCTCCGCCCGCAGCGCCTCGCCGTACCGATGACCGTTGCTGCCAGCAACTGTCTCGTCGACGTAGACCGGGAACTGCCAGTACGCCGTACCAGCAGCTGGCGCCGCGGTCAGCCCGGCCAAGGGCTCGATGGCCGCGGTCAGGTTCTCCGCGCTCTTGCGGCGATCCTCGACGACGCCGGCCAGCTTGCCGAGCTGGGCCCGCGCGACGGCCGCCTGCAGCTCGGTCATCCGGTAGTTGAGCCCCAGGAAGAGGTGCGTGCGCTCGTCGGTGTCCCGCGGCCAGGCCTTGTCCGCGAACAGCCGGGCCCGGCGGGCCAGCGCGGGATCGGCGGTGATCGTGAGGCCGCCGTCGCCGGCGGTGATGTGCTTGGACTGCTGCAGGCTGAAGCAGCCCAGGTGCCCGACGGTGCCGGCCAGCGCGCCGTCCGGCGGACAGCGCGTCAGGTAGGCCTGGGCGCAGTCCTCGATCAGCAGCAGGCCGTGGGCGTCCGCGATCTCGCGCAGCTCGGCGACCGGCGCCGGGATGCCGAAGAGGTGGACGACGATGATCGCCTTGGTCCGCTCGGTGATCAGGGCCCGGACCGCGGCCGGGTCGAGGTTGCCGGTCAGCGGGTCGACGTCGGCGAAGACCGGGACCGCGTTCTGCGCGAGGATCGGCAGCACGGTGCCCGCGTCGGACAGGCCGGTGGTGATGATCTCGTCGCCCGGGTCGGGGTCGACGGCCGCGACCGCCAGGTGCAGCGCCGCCGTACCGGAGGACGACGCCACGGCGTGCGGCACTGCGTAGTACGCCGCGAACTCGCGCTCCAGGTCGGCCGTCTCGGTGCCGACGGTGCTGTTGAGCTGCCCGCTGCGGATCACGCGGGTGACGGCGGCCACCTCCTCGTCGCCGAGGGTGCGGCCGGCGGAGCTGCTGACGCTCGGGAACGGCAGGGTCCGCACCGGCGGACCGCCGAGCAGTGCAAGCGGCGTGGATGGTTGCGGCACGAGGAGACCTCCAAGCAGTTGGCACCGTCGGCACTCTCGACCGATGGAATTTTCTACAGTAACGTAATCCAAGATCCGGTTGACCGAAATAGATCAGAGGTGCCGAACATGCCCGCGGACTTCTTTGCCCTGGCGATCAACGGTGGCCCGGCGGCCCTGCCGGCCGGCGACCCGGCCCCGGACTGGCCGACGTACGACGACGCCGAGGAGAAGGGACTGCTCGACGTCCTGACCTCGCGGAACTGGGGCAGCACCCACGGCGACGTCGTCGCCACCTTCGAGCGCGAGTTCGCCGACTTCCAGCAGGCCGCGCACGGCACCTGCCTGTCGAACGGGACGCTGGCCATCTCCGCCGCGCTGCGCGCCGCGGGAGTCGGGGTCGGTGACGAGGTCATCGTGCCGCCGTACACGTTCATCGCGACGGCCTCCGCCGCCCTGTTCATGGGGGCGGTGCCGGTCTTCGCCGACGTCGACCCGCGCACGCACCTGCTCGACCCCGAGGCCGCCGAGGCCGCCGTCACCGAGCGGACCAAGGCGATCGTCCCTGTCCACCTGGCCGGCCGGCCCGCCGCGATGGACGCGTTCGTCGCGCTCGGCGCGCGGTACGGCCTGACGATCGTCGAGGACGCCGCGCAGGCCATCGGAGCGGCGTACCAGGGCCGGCCGGTCGGCGCGATCGGTGACCTCGGGACGTTCAGCTTCCAGACCAGCAAGAACATGACGGCCGGCGAAGGGGGCGTGATCCTCACCGACGACGAGACGCTCGCCGCCACGGTCTACTCCACCGTCAACGTCGGCCGGGTCCGCGGCGGTGGCTGGTACCAGCACGACTCGGTCGGGCTCAACCTGCGCCTCACCGAGTTCCAGGGCGCCGTACTGCGGGCTCAACTCGCCCGTTTCCCTGAGCAGCAAGAGATCCGGCAGCGCAACGCGGCGCTGCTGACGACCTTGCTCGGTGACGTGGACGGAGTACTGCTCGCCCCGGACGACCCTGCGATCACCGCGCACGGCCTGCACCTGTTCCTGCTGCGGATCCCCGCTCTGGCCGCCCCCGGCCGCCGCGACGCCGCCTTGCGCGCGCTCGCTGCCGAAGGGCTCGCGGAGGTCTCCAGCGGGTACGTGCCGCTGCACCGCAACGCCGCCTTGGTTGCCGAGAGCAAGGACATCGCCGGCCGGCTGGGACAGCCGTACCCGGTGGCGGACTGCCCCAACGCGGACCTCGTCTCGCAGGACACCATCTGGCTGAACCAGCGAACGCTGCTCGGCAGTGAGCAGCGGACGCGAGCCGTCGCGGCCGCCATCGCCAAGGTCGTGGCCGCCGCGGACGACCTGGTCGGAGACGAGTAGGTGGGATCCGCGCGGCCCCGCGTCGGCATCGTCGGGCTCGGCAGCATCGGCCGCACCCATGCCCGGGTGCTGACCCAGTTGTCCGACCAGGCCGACGTCGTCGCCGTCAGCGGCGGTAGCCCGGCTCTGCTGACCGAGCTCGGTCTGGATGCCGCCGCGCACCTGCCGGCGGACGAGGTGCTAGTCCATCCGGACGTGGACCTCGTCGCCATCACGAGTCCGAGTGGCGCGCACGGCTCGCAGGCGCTCACCGCGCTGCGAGCCGGCAAGGCCGTCGTCGTGGAGAAGCCGCTCGCGGTCGACGCCGCGACGGCCGAGGAGATCGTCCGGCTGGGCGAGCATCGGGGACTGATGGTCGCCGTCATCGCCCAGCGCCGGCTCGAGCCGCAGAACGTCGCCGTCAAGCAGCTCCTGGACGCCGGCGCGCTCGGCCGCCCGCTCCTCGGTGAGACGTTCGTGCACTGGTACCGCGACGAGGCGTACTACGCGCACGCGGACTGGCGGAGGTCCCTCGCGGACGGTGGCGGGTCGCTGATGAACCAGGGCCTGCACAACCTCGACCTCCTGCAGTGGTTCCTCGGCCCGGTCAGCACGGTCACCGGGCAGTACGCGACGCTCGGCTCCGGCATGGACGCCGAGGACACCACCGTCGCCACCCTGCGGTTCGCGTCCGGCGCGCTCGGTACGGCGGTGACGTCGACGGCCACCCGCCCCGGAGATCCCGCGCGGCTCACGATCTTCACCACGACCGGCGTACTCGAGATCACGCACACCGAGATCACCCGCTGGGAGTTCGACGGCGTACGACGACCCGAGCACGCCTCGGCCGTCGCGGCCGGCTCGTCCGATCCGGCCGCGATCGGCGACGCCGGTCACCTCGACCAGTGGCGCGACATCCTCGGCGCCTGGCGGGACGGCCACGATCCCGCCGTCACCGGCCACGACGGACTGCGCACCGTGCAGCTGCTGTGCGGCATCTACGAGGCGTGCCGGACCGGGCACGCCGTCACCCTTCCGGAGCCATGATGATCCGCCTCGCCGTCGCGGGGACCGCACATCCCCACGTCGACTACGTCCTGTCCGAGCTCACCCACCAGCCGGAGGTCGAGCTCGTCGGAGTCAGCGAGCCGGACCCGGCCGCGGCCGCGCGGTACGCCGGCGGTCTCGGCGTACCGGTGTACGCGTCGCACGAGGAGCTGCCCGACGTCGATGTGGTCGCAGTCTGCGGCGAGTACGGCGCTCGGGCGGACGTCGTCGTGGCAGCCCTGCACCGAGGCGCGCACGTCCTGGCCGACAAGCCGCTGTGCACGACGCTCGCCGACCTCGACCGGATCGCCGAGGCGGCCCGGACGGCCGACCGCACGGTGTCGGTCATGTTCGAGAAGCGCGGCTACCCCGTGACCGTCGCGGCCCGGCAATTGGTTGCCGACGGCATCCTCGGAGACCTGGCCCTGGTCGCGTCGACCGGTCCGCACAAGCTCAACCAGGCCTCCCGGCCGGACTGGTTCTTCGACCGGTCCCGGTACGGCGGAATCCTCGGTGACCTGGCCGTCCACGACATCGACCTCGTCCTGGCTCTGTCGGGTGCGAGCGCCGGAACCGTGGCCGGGCGGGCCGGAAACCTCTCGCTGCCGGACCGTCCGGGCTTCTCCGACCACGGCGCCGTACTGCTCGGAGCCGACGCTGTGACCGCGACGATCGAGGCGCACTGGATGTGGCCGGCGGCCTCGGCGTACCACGGCCACTACCGGATGCGCTTGACCGGTACGGCGGGCACGGCCGAGCTCGACTGGGCACGAGGGACGCTCGACGTGGTGACCCACGATCGCGACGTCTGGAGCCCTGCGCTGGGTCGTCCCGTCCGCCCGGCAGAGGAGTTCCTGACCGCGCTGGTCGAGGGCCGCCGCCCGGAGGTCGGCACCGCGGAGAGCCTGGCAGCGACGCGGATCGCGCTGCTGGCTCAACTCAGTGCCGACTCCGGCGGGGTGCCGCAGTCCTGGTAGACCTCAGACGTCACGCCGTACCGGAAGTACGGCGGCGAGGAGCTGCTTCGTGTACTCCTCCTGCGGACTGCTGAACAACTCCTCGGTCCCGCTCTCCTCGACGACGCGGCCGTGGTGCATCACCGCCACCCGATCCGCCAGCCGCTCGACCACCGCGAGGTTGTGGGAGATGAACAGGCAGGTGAGCCCGAGCTTCGCGCGCAGATCCATGAACAGCTCCAGGATCTGCGCCTGGATCGAGACGTCGAGCGACGACGTCGGCTCGTCGCACACCAGCAGGTCGGGCTCCAGGGCCAGCGCCCGGGCGATCGCGATCCGTTGCTGCTGGCCACCGGAGAACTGCCGCGGGTACAGGTCCGCGTGCCGCGGGTTGATCCCGACCAGCTCGAGCAGCTCCAGGCCCTTCGTACGCCGTACGGCCTTGTCGTCGCGGCCGTGCAGCCGCAGCGGTTCGGTCACGTTGGCGATCGCGGTGAAGTGCGGGAGCAGGGAGCCGTACGGGTTCTGGAAGACCATCTGCAGCCGGGGGCGCACCTCCCGCAGCTCACGCGCCGGGAGCGCCGCCAGGTCGCGGCCGTCGAACAGCACCCGTCCGCTGGTGCACGGCTGGAGGCCCATCACGATCCGCGCCATCGTCGACTTGCCGCTGCCGCTCTCCCCGACGAGCCCGAGGGTCTCGCCCCGGCGGATGTCGAGGCTGACGTCGTCGACGGCGCGGACGTCCCCCGCCCGGGTCGAGAAGACCTTCGTGACCGACTCGGCACGGACCAGCGGACTCGATTCCTGTTCAGGCATCGGCGGTCACCTTCCAGCAGGCGGCCTCGCGGCCGGCACCGATGCTGAGGATCTTCTGCTCGGTGTGGCATCTGGGTGCTTCGGCCCGCGAGCACCGCGGATGGAACGAACACCCCTCGGGCCGGCGGCTGAGGTCCGGCGGGCTGCCCGGGATCGGGGCGAGCGGCAGGCCGCGCCCACCGACCTCGACGCTCGACCCGATCAGCCCGACGGTGTAGGGATGGCGCGGCTCGTCGAGCAGCTCACGGGTCGGCGCCCGCTCGACCACGCGACCGGCGTACATCACGACGGCGTCGTCGCAGAACGAGCGCGCGACCCCGAGGTCGTGGGTGATCATGATGATGCCGGTCCCGGACGCCTTCAGGCCGGCCAGCAGCTCCAGGATCTGCCGCTGCACGGTGACGTCGACCGCGGTGGTCGGCTCGTCGGCGATCAGCAGCGCGGGCCTGGTCACCATCGCCATCGCGATCATCGCCCGCTGCCGCATCCCGCCGGACAGCTGGAACGGGTAGGTGCGGATGCGCTTCTCGGGCTCGGGAATGCCGACGTCGCCGAGGGCCTGCACCGCCCGCTTCCGCGCCTCCGCCTTGGTGCACAAACCGTGCCAGAGCAGATGCTCGGTCAGCTGACGTTCGAGCGTCAGCGTCGGGTTCATCGCCTCCATCGCGCTCTGGAAGACCATGCCGATCTCGCGGCCGCGGATGCGGCGCATCTCCTTCTCGCTGAGCGTCAGCAGGTCGCGTCCACCGAAGTGCGCTTCGCCGCTGGTCACGCGCGCGGTCTTCGGGAGCACGCGGAGGACGCTGCGGACGGTGATGCTCTTGCCGCTGCCGCTCTCCCCCACGATCGCCAGCGCCTGACCGGCACGCACGTCGAAGGTCACTCCGTCGACGGCCGTCAACGGCTCCCCGTCGTTGCGCTGGAACGCCGTCCGCAGATTCCGTACGGCGAGCAGTACGTCGTCCGGCCCGGTCATCGCTGCTCCCCACTCGAGTCGAACGCGTCGCGCAGGCCGTCGCCGATCCAGGTGAAGGAGAGCAGGGTGAGCGCGAACAGTACGGCGGGCGCCACCAGCATGTGCGGTGCCGCCAGCAGGTACCGGCTGCCCTCGCTGATCATCGCTCCCCAGGACGGGGTCGGAGGCTGGACGCCGAGCCCGAGCAGCGCGAGGCCGGCCTCGGCGGCGATCGCGGCCGGGATCGCGAAGCTCGTGGTGACGAGGATCGGGCCGATCGCGTTGGGCAGGATGTAGCGGACGGCGATCGTGACGCCGTTGGCGCCCATGGACCGGGCCGCCTCGACGTACTCGCGCTGTTTGAGCGTCATCACCTGCGCGCGGACCAGGCGGGCCTGGGTGACCCACGACGCGATGCCGATCGCGATCACCAGCGCGAAGATGCTGCGGCCGAGCACGGTCACCATCACGACGGCGAACAGGTAGCTGGGGAACGCGTACATCACGTCGGTGCCCGCCATCAGCACCGACTCGACCCGGCCGCCGAGGTATCCCGCGGCCAGGCCGATGATCAGCGCCAGCACGAGCGCGGTCAGTTCGGCGCCGAAGGCAACGGTCAGCGCGGTGCGCAGACCGTAGATGAGCCGGCTGAGGATGTCGCGGCCCAGCAGGTCCGTACCCAGCAGGTGCCCGTCGAAGCCGGGGCCGGCGAGCTTGTTCGCGACATCGGTCTCGCCGTACCCGTACGGCGCGATCAGCGGCGCCGCCAGCGCCACGACGACCAGCAGTACGGCGAAGATCAGGCTGCCGAACGCCAACCGGTGCTGCCGGAACCTGCCCCATGCCCGGGCCCACGGCCCACGGGCGCGGGTCGCCTGGGCCCCGGCGGTCGCCACGACCGGCTGCTCGATCTCGGTGCCGAGGGCAACTTCTGCGGCCTTGCCGCCGTCAATGTCCGTGATGGGACCCACCTCCTTCGCTGCGAATGCGCGGATCGAGTACGCCGTACACCAGATCGACCACCAGGTTCGTGACCATCAGGATGAGCGCGAAGAACAGGGCGGTGCCCATCAGCAACGGCATGTCCCGGCTGGCCGCCGCGTTGGCGAAGTACAGGCCGAGCCCGGGGATCCGGAGCAGCGCCTCGACGAAGACCGTGCCGGTCATCAGGGCCGCGAGCAACGGTCCGACGACGGTGACCAGCGGGATCAGGGAGTTGCGCAGCACGTGCCGCACGATCACGGTGCGCGGCGGACCGCCCTTGGCCAGCGCCGCCGTGACGTACTCCTCCCGCAAGGTCTCGAGCATGCTCGACCGGACGTACCGCGCCAGCACGGCCGCCGGCCCGAGACTCAGCGCCAGGACCGGGAGCACCAGGTTGGCCGGGCCGCTCCAGCCTCCCGACGGGAGCCACTTCAGCGTCGCGGAGAACAGCAGGATCAGGAACGCCGCGGTGAGGTAGCTCGGGAGCGCGTGGCCCAGGGTGACCAGGAACATCGTGCCGTGGTCGGTCTTGGAGTTGTGCCGCAGCGCCGCGAACACCCCGATCGGCACCGCGATCAGCAACGCCAGCACCACCGCGATCAGCGCCAGCGTGGCCGAGACCGGGAACGCCTCGGCGATGATGTCCTGCACGTCACGGCTGGCGTACTTGTACGACGGACCGAAGTCCCACTGCAGCGCACCCTTCATGAAGATCAGGTACTGCTTCCACATCGGCACGTCGTCGCCGTACCTGGAGGCCAGCTCACCGACCACCGACTCGGTCCCGACGCCACCGAAGTTGGTCGCTCCGCTGTTCACCCGTTGCAGGTCCGCGAAGTTGCCCGGGGCAAGCTGCAGCAGGGTGAAGGTGAGCACCGAGACCGCGACCAGCGACAGGACCAGCCGGACTATCCGTTTGCCGAGGTACGCGGCGAGTCCCACGCTCAGCTCCTTACACCCATCGACTTGAAGTAGAAGTAGTCCGGGTACGCGCGCAGCTTCAGGCCTTCGACCTTGGGCTTCACCGCGTGGTACAGGCTCTGCCAGAGCACCGGGAGGTAGAGGTACTCCTCCTCGCGCAGCTTGGCCGCCTGTTTGTAGAGGTCGATCCGCTTCTTGTCGTCCGGCTCACCGGCGGCCTGGGTCACCAGCGTGGCCATCTGTTTCGCGGCCGGCGAGGACTGGCCGTCCAGGATCGTCTGCAGCTGCGCGGACCGCTCCGCGGGCTTGAGATCCTTGTTCTGCTGGACCCCCTGGTACTTCTCCCACTGGTCGCTCGGCAGGCTGATCTCCTGGACGTTCTTGGGCGACCAGAGCGAGCCCACCATCGTGGGCCAGGTCGGGAGCCCGGCGAACGTGCCGTAGTAGTAGCCGATGTAGTCGCCCTTCTGGACCGCCCACCGGCGTTCGACGTACACGCCGGACTCGACGTGGTCGAGGCTCGCCTTGATGCCCAGCTGCTTGGTCCAGACGTCGATGATGGCGTCGGCGAGCGTGGTGTCCGTGACGCCGATCAGGATGCGGACCGGCGGCAGCCCCTGCCCGTTGGGGTAGCCGGCCGCGGCCAGCAGCGCCTTGGCCTCGGTGACGTTCTCCTTGACGGCGATGCTTTCGTCCCAGCCCGCGGTCCGGCTGGTGACGAGCGAGACGCCGGGCTCCTGGCCGGGCGAGACGCCGGCCAGGGTCTTGCGGTCCAGGGCCAGCGAGAGCGCTTTACGGACCCGGACGTCGTCCAGGGCCTTGTGCTGGCTGCGCAGCTTGGCCAGGTACAGGATGCTGTAGTTCGCCGTCTGCTGCAGCTCCTTCGACAGACCCGCGTCCTTCTGGAAGCGCAGCACGTCGGCGCCGCTGACCTGGGTGAGGTCGGTCTCGCCGTTCTCGTACGACACGGTGGCCGTCGCGGCCGCGCTCGGCTCGACGAGGTTGACCTGGATGCGGCTGAGCTTGACCTTGTCCCGGTCCCAGTAGTTCTCGTTGGGCACCAGGATCAGCCGGGAGTTCGGCACCCACTCGGTCACCGTGAACGGTCCGTTGGAGACGTAGTTCGGCGGGTTCTGCCAGTCCTTGGGCTTGCTCTCGATCAGGTTCATCGGCAGCGGCAGCAGCGCCGGGTGGGTCAGCGCGAGCAGGAAGTCGGGGTTCGGGTTGGCCAGCGTCAGCACGAGCTCGTGATCGCCGGTCGCCTTGACCCCGACCTGCGCCCAGTCCGTCAGGACCCCGGACAGGAACTGCTCGCCGCCCTTGATGCCGGTCGTCGTCTGGTAGCTGTTGGCGCCGAGCGTCGTACCGCCGGCCGACGACGCGGCCGGGGTGAAGAGCCGCTTGTACGTGCGCTCGAAGTCCGACGCCACCACCGGGTCGCCGTTCGACCACTTGGCGTTGTCGCGCAGCGTGAAGGTGTAGGTCAGCCGGTCGTCGGACAGCTTCCACTCGGTGGCGACCCCCGGCGTCACGTCGTCGCCCTTGTCGTTCTGGACGACCAGGCCCTCCGAGATGCCCCGGCTCAGGATCCACATGCCGTTGGTGATCAGCTGGGGGTCGAGCACCTCGACCGGGACGTAGTCGATCGTCAGCTGCTGCTGACCGGCCACCGCCTCGTTCCCGTCGCTGCCGAACAGCCCGCAGCCGGTGAGGGTAGAGCTTCCGCCCAGCGCCAGGGCGGTCAGTCCCGACAGCCGCAGAAAGTTCCTGCGGCTAGGGCCCACCGGTGGCACCGAGGTCGTAGTCACACGCTTACTCATCCGCGGTGCCCGCCTTTCTGACGTCCAGAACTCGACTTATGGTCGTGACCGTAGGACGCTGAGAGCGCGCTGTCAACGACTTCCGGGAACAGCTTGCCAACTTCTGGGCGCACTGTTGTGGCAACTCCCCTGTCCGTAATACAGTCGCTGGCCATGCGTATCGGCGTCGTCGATCTGGACACCTCCCACCCGGCAGCCTTCCTGCCGCTCCTGCGACAGCGCGGCCACGAGGTGGTCGCCGTGTACGGCGGCCGGACGGTGGTCGACGACGACTACACCCGCGCGTACGCCGCGGAGCACGGCCTCTCGGTCGTCGCGGACCCCGACGACCTGCTCGGCACGGTCGACGCCGCGTTCATCCACAGCGTCGACTGGGACCACCACCTGGTCCGGGCGCGGCCGTTCGCCGAGGCCGGAGTGCCGATCCACATCTGCAAGCCGTTCGCGGGCCGCGCCGCCGACCTCCGCGAGATGATCCGCTGGGCCGACTCCGGCGTGCGGCTGAGCGGCGGCTCGGCGTTGCGCTGGTCGGCCGCCGTGGCCGACTGGCAGGCGACCGGTCACGAGGTACTGACCGCGTACGCCGCGACGTACGGCCATCCGCTCGACTACGGGATCCACGCCTACGCGCTGCTGTCCGGCCTGCTCGGCCCCGGCGTGGAGGCGGCCCGCTCACTCGACGACGAGGGCCGGCGGGTCGAACTGCGCTGGCGCGACGGACGCACCGCGGTGGTCGCCGTGGCGCCGCCGGGGACCGGCGGGTACGGGTTCTTCGCGACGCTCGTGCACCCCGAAGGCGTGCACCACGTCGAGGCCGGTGGGAGCGACCTCTACGGCAGGTTCATCGACGTGACCGTCGGCCATCTGAGCGGCGAGCGCGACCAGCCGGTCAGCTTCGCCGAACTGGTCGAGCCGGAGCTCGCGGTGATCGCCGGACTGGCTTCCGCCAAGCACGGCGGGAGCTGGATCGCGCTCCACGGCGACTCACGGATCGACGACGTCGCCTTCGACGGCAAGGACTTCGCCGCGTCGTACCGGATCACCCGCCGCAAGGCGCTCGGGCTCAGCTGACGGGTCAGGCCCAGAGCTGGCCCTCGAGGCGGTCCTCGGCCTCGTCGATGGTGCCTTCGTAGGCGCCGGTCGACAGGTACTTCCAGCCGCCGTCGGCGACCACGAACGCGATGTCGGCCGACTCACCGTCCTGCACGCACTTGGCCGCCTGGCCGAGCGCGGCGTGCAGGATCGCGCCGGTCGAGATGCCCGCGAAGATGCCCTCGTTGTCGAGCAGCTCGCGCACCCGCCGTACGGCGTCGCGCGGTCCGACCGAGAAGCGGCCGTCGATCAGCGTCGCGTCGTACAGCTCGGGGACGAAGCCCTCGTCGAGGTTGCGCAGACCGTAGACGAGCTCGCCGTAGCGCGGCTCGGCGGCGACGATCTTCACCTCGGGCTTGTGCTCACGGAAGAACCGGCCGGCGCCCATCAGCGTGCCGGTGGTGCCGAGCCCGGCGACAAAGTGCGTCACCGACGGCAGGTCCTCGAAGATCTCCCGGGCCGTGCCGTCGTAGTGCGCGAGCGCGTTCGACGGGTTGCCGTACTGGTAGAGCATCACCCAGTCCGGGTGGTCCGCGGCGACCTGCTTGGCGACCCGGACCGCCTCGTTGGAGCCGCCGGCCGCGGGTGAGGAGATGATCTCGACGCCCCACATCCGCAGGATCTGCCGGCGTTCCTCCGAGGTGTTCTCCGGCATCACGCAGACCATCCGGTAGCCGCGCAGCTTCGCGGCCATCGCCAGCGAGATGCCGGTGTTGCCCGACGTCGGCTCGAGGATCGTGTTGCCCGGCCGCAGGCGGCCGTCCTTCTCGGCGTCCAGCAGCATCCGCAGCGCGGCCCGGTCCTTGATCGAGCCGGTCGGGTTGTGGTCCTCGAGCTTGGCCCACAGCCGGACGTCGGCCGACGGCGAGAGCTTCGGGAGCCCGACCAGCGGCGTACCGCCGACGGAGTCGAGCAGGCTGTCGAAACGCATGAACGCTCCTGGGGAGAGGGTTGGGTCAGCCGCCGGCGACGGCCGGCAGTACGACGACGACGTCGCCGTCCTTGACGCCGGTGGTCAGGCCGCCGGTGAAGCGCACGTCCTCGTCGTTCACGTACACGTTGACGAACCGCCGCAGCTCCTCGGGCTCGCCCTCGACGATCCGCTCCTTGAGGCCCGGGTGGTTGCCGTTCACGTTGTCGATGAACTCGGCCAGCGTGCTGCCGTCGCCGTTCACCGCCTTCTCGCCCCCGGTGTAGGTCCGCAGAATGGTCGGGACGCGAAGCTCGATCGCCATCTCAGTTGTCTCCTCGGTTGCTGCTGGCGTGGTTCGCCACGATCTGCACTTCTTCTTCGGTGACCGCGCCGTCGATGATCCGGTACGAGCGGAACTCCACCGGCCCGTCGTACGACGGCGCGTCGGCACCGTCGCGGGTCGACACCAGCACGTAGTGCGCCCCCGGCTCCTGGGCCAGGTTGATGTCGGTCCGCGACGGGTACGCCTGGGTCGCGGTGTGCGAGTGGTAGATCACCACCGGCTCCTCGTCGCGCTCGTCCATCTCCTTGTAGAGCCTGAACAGGTCGCCCGAGTCGAACTCGTAGAACGTCGGCGACATGGCCGCGTTCAGCATCGGCACGAACCGCTCCGGCCGGTCCGACCCGGCCGGTCCCGCGACCACGCCGCACGCCTCGTCCGGGTGGTCCTTGCGCGCGTGCGCGACGATCGCGTCGTAGGTCGCCTGGTCGATGGTGAGCACGGTTCCACGATACGGAGCGCGACCAGGGGTCCCGACCAACCCGGCTTCCGGTCCAGTATGTGGACTACCAGCGGCCGTGGACCTGCGGGCGGACGAGCTCGTCGTACGTCGACTGGACGGTCGCGAGCTGCTCCGCCGTGAGCGGGGCGAGGGCGGCCGCGCCGATGTTGCCGGCGACCTGCTCGGGGTTGCGGGCGCCGGGGATGACGACCGACACACCGGGCTGGTCGATGATCCAGCGGAGCGCGAACTGGGCCATCGTGGCGCCGGCCGGGACCTCCGGGCGGAGGCGCTGGACGGCTTCGAGGCCCGTCGTGAACTCGACCCCGGAGAAGGTCTCGCCGACGTCGAAGGCCTCGCCCTGGCGGTTGTAGTTGCGGTGGTCGTCGGCGCCGAAGGTCGTGTTCTCGTCGTACTTGCCGGACAGCAGCCCGCTGGCGAGCGGGACGCGGGCGATGATTCCGACGCCGGCCTCCTGCGCGGCCGGCAGCACTTCGTCGAGCGGCTTCAGGCGGAACGCGTTCAAGATGATCTGCACCGAGGCGACGTTCGGCCGGGCGATCGCGGTCAGCGCCTCGGCGCAGGTCTCCACGCTCACGCCGTACGCCGCGATCCGCTTCTCGGCGACCAGCTCGTCGAGCGCGTCGAACACCGCGTCGGTGGAGTAGACCGAGGTCGGCGGGCAGTGCAGCTGGACCAGGTCGATCGTCTCGACGTCCAGGTTCTCCCGCGACCGGTCGTTCCAGGCGCGGAAGTTGTCCAGCGTGTAGTTCTCGGGCTTCTGCTCGACCCGGCGACCCATCTTGCTGGCGACCGTCAGGCCGTCGTACTCCTTGAGCACCCGGCCGACCAGCCGCTCGCTCCGACCGTCGCCGTACACGTCTGCGGTGTCGATGAAGGTGACGCCACCGTCCACAGCAGCCCGCAGTACGCCGAGCGCCGCGTCCTCCCCGACCTCACCCCAGTCGGCCCCGAGCTGCCAGGCCCCCAGCCCGACCACGCCGACATCCCGACCCGTACGACCCAGCGTCCGCTTCTCCATGCGGCCGACTCTACGGTCAGCGCATGTTGTGGAGCAGGGCGGACTGCAGGTAGCCGAGCCAGTCGTACAGGTCGTAGGTGAGGCGACGCGGGTCGTCGTCGGGGAGCTTCTCCCAGACGGCGTAGTCGTCGTCCTCCTTGATGTCCAGGCGGGTGCCGATCGCCAGGCGGAGGTCGTTGAGCGCGCGCAGCCAGGCGAGCTGGTCGTCGGGCTCGAGCGCGATGCCGTCCTCGGCGGACTCGTCCTCCAGCGCGGTCAGCACGCGCTTGGCGTCGTTCGCCTTGCCGTCGCGCAGGCCGCGCTCGGTGAACCGGCGGAACTCGGACGCGGCCATGTCGTCCCCGGAGTACGCGTTCGGCAGCAGGCGCTGCAGTACGACGTCCTCGGGCGGCGCGGTCGGGCCGTCCGAGTCGAGCAGCGCGGCCAGCGGGTCGTCACCGGCCGCGGTGGCGCGCGGCGGCATCCCGTCGTACAGGAGCTCGACCAGGTTGCGCAGGAGGTTGGACAGGATGTCCGCCTCGTGCTCGGCGAAGCTGACGACGACGGTCTTGCGGCGTTTGCGGAACCGGGTCACGACTTCTCACAGGTGGCCCACAGGCCGTAGGTGTGCATGGCTTCGACGTCGCGTTCCATCGCCTCGCGGTTGCCGTTCGACACGGCCGACTTGCCCTCCTCGTGGACCTGCATCATCAGCTTCTCCGACTTCTGCTTGGAGTAGCCGAAGTAGGTCTGGAAGACGAACGTGACGTAGTCCATCAGGTTCACCGGGTCGTTCCAGACGATCGTCACCCACGGTGGGCTCAACTCGATCGCCTCGTCGACTTCGGGGCTGGCGAGCTCGCTCGGTGCGGTGGTCACTGGGCCATTCTCTCCACTACAGGTTCTCGGGTCGCAATAGGCTGCCCCTGTGACTAGCACCGGGACCAGCTTCGTGGAGCCTACGACCGCCCTGCTCACCGACCACTACGAGCTCACCATGCTGCAGGCCGCGCTCGCCGACGGCACGGCGCACCGCCGGTCGGTCTTCGAGTTGTTCGCCCGCCGGCTGCCCGACGGGCGCCGGTACGGCGTGGTGGCGGGCGTAAACCGCCTGCTCGACGCGCTGGAGCGGTTCCGCTTCGACGCGGCGACGGTCGACTTCCTGCGGGAGCAGGGAGTGGTGGACGAGGCGACCTGCGACTGGCTGGCCGACTACCGCTTCAGCGGCGACGTCTCCGGCTACGCCGACGGCGAAATCTTCTTCCCGGGCTCGCCGGTGCTGGTGGTCGAGTCGACCTTCGCCGAGGCCGTGCTGCTGGAGACCGTGTTCCTGTCGATCCTGAACCACGACTCCGCGGTCGCGTCGGCGGCGTCGCGGATGACCTGGTGGGCCGGCGGCCGGCCGTGCATCGAGATGGGCTCCCGGCGTACGCACGAGGAGGCCGCGGTCGCGTCCGCGCTGGCGGCGTACATCGCGGGCTTCGCGACCACCTCGAACCTGGAGGCCGCGCGGCGCTTCGGCATTCCGAGCGCCGGTACGGCGGCGCACTCGTTCACGCTGCTGCACGACACCGAGCGGGACGCGTTCGTCTCGCAGGTGGACGCGCTCGGCAAGGGGACGACGCTGCTGATCGACACGTACGACCTCACCGAGGCGGTCAAGACCGCGATCGAGGTGACCGGGACGGAGCTCGGCGCCGTACGGCTCGACTCCGGTGACCTGCCGTCGCTGGCCGGTCAGGTCCGCGAGCAGCTGGACGCGCTCGGGGCGACGAAGACCCGGATCATCGTGACGAGCGACCTGGACGAGTACCAGATCGCCGCGCTCGCACCGGCGTCCGTCGACGGGTACGGCGTGGGCACGTCGCTGGTGACCGGCAGCGGCTACCCGACCTGCGGTTTCGTCTACAAGCTGGTCGCCCGCGAGGACGCCGACGGCACGATGGTTCCGGTCGCGAAGAAGAGCCCCGACAAGATCTCGATCGGCGGCCGCAAGTACGCGCTGCGCCGCCGCAACCGCCTGGGCGTCGCCGAGGCCGAGGTCATCGGCGTCGGCGAGGCCCCCGTCGACGACGGCGACGACCGCGTCCTCCTCAAGCCCCTCGTCGAAGCGGGCAAGATCGTCGGCCGCACCACCCCCGAGGAGTCGCAAGCCCACCACCTCAAGGTCCGCGACGAACTCCCCCGCAGCGCCAGCCAACTGAGCCGCGGCGAACCCGCGATCCCGACGGACTACACCGGCGACCTGAACACCCGCAACCCGTACGCCCCCCGCAGCACGATGTGACGGCAGTGCTGCCCCGGGCGGCCGCCCGGGGCAGCACCTGGGGTTCAGGACGACGTCACTGAATAACTGTTGGTGGTGAAATTCAGGCCGCCGCTCGACGACGTGATCTCGAAGCCGAACTGCACCTCGCCCATCGTCGCGTCACCGATCCAGCCGCGGGTGCGGATCCAGTTCATCACCGCTTTCAGGTCGACCGTTCCGGCATTGGTGTTGCCGGTCCGGAGGAACGAGAAGACCTCGTTCGAACCGTTGCTGCCGCGGTAGACGTCCCACGTGTGACCACCGACGGAGACGGTGGTCTGCTTGCTGCCGATCGCGCCGACCGCGCCCTGCTTGTTCATCCAGAGCATGATCTCGTAGGCGTTGTTGCCGGCCCAGATGTCGTACGCCGTGGCGTACGCCCCCGAGCCCGGCCGGCTCACGTCGAACCGGCTGGACAAGGTGCCGAGGGCACTGATCTTCTTGTTGATCGCCTTGCCTGCATGCGGGTACGACTTGACCCCGCCCGTGTTCGGGTGGTCGGCCCAGACTCCCCAGTTGCTGTAGGAGTTGGCCCAGATCGACTGGGCGCCGGCGCCACCACCCCACACGTTGTTGCGCACGGTGTAGCCACCGTTCGACCAGGTGCCCCACTTGTCACCGGACTCCCAGGTGGCCGCACTGGCCGGCAGGGCCGCGACCGCCGAGGCCGCCAGCAGGGTCACCAGCGCCACCAGCGTCTTCCACGTTCTGCTCATCGTTCATCCTTCCCACGAGTTCCGGGGCGACGCCTTTCGAAACGACAGTCGAAGCGCTTCGACGACTATTCGAAAGGCAGGAAAGCGTCTTTTCCGGAGGATGGCCGTCGAATTCGAATCGAATCGACGAATGAATTCCGTCGCATTCACGACGGAGTGGGAGAACTATTACAGCCGCTTTGTCCCCGGTCAATGGCCACGACCCGGCGCCGGTCCGTCGGCGTTTCGGTCTTGACAGGAGCCGGGCGCCGCTCGACGCTGTGAACCGACAGTGGTCGAAGCGCTTCGACCGGTAGTGCGACCGAGGAGGCAGCCATCGTCACGATCGCCGATGTCGCGCGGCACGCCGGGGTGGCGGCCAGCACGGTGTCCTACGTGCTCAGCGGGAAGCGGTCGATCTCGTCCGAGACGCGGGACCGGGTTCAGGAGGCCGTCCAGGCACTGGGCTACCGGCCCAACGCCAGCGCCCGCGCCCTCGCCTCGAACCGCTCCAACGTGCTCGCCCTGGTGATCCCGCTGCGCGCCGGCATGCACGTCCCGGTGCTGATGCAGTTCGCGACCGCCGTCGTCACCACCGCGCGCCGCTACGACCACGACGTCCTGCTGCTGACCGCGGACGAAGGCCGCTCCGGGCTCGAGCGCGTCTCGCAGAGCGCCCTGGTGGACGCGCTGGTGGTGATGGACGTCGAGCTGCACGACGAGCGAGTGCCGCTGCTGCGCGAGCTGCCGATGCCGTCGGTGCTGATCGGCATCCCGGCCGACACCGACGGCCTGACCTGCATCGACCTGGACTTCTTCGCGGCCGCCGAGCAGTGCGTCGACCACCTGACCGATCTGGGGCACCACAGCATCGCCCTGCTCGGTACGCCGTCAGCGGTCTACGCGCGGCAGACCGGGTTCGCCCACCGGACGCTGGCGGGCTTCCGTGCCGCCGCCGAGCGGCGCGGCGTCGTCGGCATCGAGACCCCCTGCGAGGCCACCTTCGACGCGGTCCTCGAGACCGTCGGCGAGCTGCTGCAAAAACATCCCGGGATCACCGGCCTGGTGGTGCAGAACGAGCCGATCATCGGCCCGTTGCTGGACGTCCTGCGCCGGCTCGGCCGGCGGGTCCCCGAGGACATGTCGCTGATGGCGATCTGTGCCGACGACGTGGCCGAGCGGCAGGTCCCGCAGCTGTCGTCGGTCACCCTGCCCGCCGAGGAGATCGGCCAGCACGCGGTCGAGGCCCTGATCGCCAAGCTCGAAGGCAACGGGACCTCGGCGGTCACCCTGGTGCCCGCGCGGCTGACCGCCCGCGCGAGCACCTGCTCCGCTCCGGAGGCTCAGGAGCGGACCACCGCCTGACCGCCCGCGGGCAGGACCAGGTGTCCACTCACGTCGGCGCCCGACAGCAGCTCCCGCCCTTCAGCCGGTACGACGGCCTCCGCGTCCCCGTGGTTGAGCAGGAACGTCCAGGTCGTCCCGTCCGCCTGGCGCCGTACGAGCTCCACGCCGTCCGGTAGGTCAGGCAGCTCGATGCCCGCTCCCCGCATCGCCTGCTCCAGCAGCGCCCGGTACCCGCCGTCGTCGAGCTGCGTGGAGACGTACCAGGCGACGCCCTCGCCGTACGCGTTGCGCGTGACGGCCGGCGACCCGTCCAGCACGCCACCGGCGTACCGGTCGATCGCCTCGGCCCCGGTCAGTTGCACGTCCTCGCTCCACACACGGCCACGGCCGCCCGACGCGAGCTCCACCTCGGCGACCGGGTGGAACTCCTCGACCCGCACACCGAGCAGCTCCGTGAGGGCGCCGGGATAACCACCCAGCCAGACCTGCGCGTCCTCGTTCACGATCCCGCTGAAGTACGTCACCAGCACGTGCCCGCCGCCCTCGACGTACCGGGCGATCGAGGCGGCCGCCTCAGCCGAGACCAGGTACAGACTCGGCACCACCACCAGCCGGTACGACGAAAGGTCGGCCGTAGGACCAGGCAGGTCGACCCCGACCCCGGCGGCCCACAGCTGCCGGTGCGCGGCCTGCACTGCCGCGAGGTAGTCGAGCTCGGACGACGGCAGGTGCGTCGCCTGCATCGCCCACCAGGACTCCACGTCCCACAGCACCGCGACGTCGGCCTGCACCGCGCTCCCGTCGATCTCCACGAGCCGCGGCAACATGGCCCCGAGCTCAGCAACCTCTCGGAACCTCCGGCTGTCGGCCCCCGCGTGCGGCACCAGCGCGGAGTGCCACATCTCGGCGCCACCCCTCGATGCACGCCACTGGAAGAACAGCGCGCCCTTCGACCCGCGGGCGACGTGCGCCAGGCTGTGCCGCGTCATCCGCCCGGGTTCCTTGGTGTGCAAGCGGGTCCCGACGTTCACGGATCCGGCGGCCTGCTCCATCAGCAGCCACGACCGGCCGCCCGCCCACGACCGCGCGAGGTCCGCGCCGAAGGCGGTCTGCTCCTCGGCACCGCGGCCAGCAGCGCCCGGGTAGTGGTCGATGGCAACGAGATCGACCTCGGCGGCCCAGCGCGCATGGTCGACCGGAACCCAGTCCCCGAAGACGAAGTTGGTGGTCACCGGCAGCTCCGGCGTGAACCCCCGCAGGATCTCCTTCTGCTCCCGGTACGCGGCCAGCAGTTCGTCGGACCAGAACCGCTGGAAGTCCAGCGCCTGCGTCGGATTCACCAGGTACTGCGTGGCACGCGGCGGCCGGATCTCCTCCCAGCTCGAGTACCCCTGGCTCCAGAAGGCCGTCGTCCACGCCGCGTTCAGCCGGTCCACGTCGCCGTACCGCTCGCGCAGCCAGCGCCGGTACGACGAAGCCGCGTGATCGCAGTGGCAGATCGTGCCGTACTCGTTGTGCACGTGCCACATCGCCAGCGCGGGATGCCCGGCGTACCGCTCACCCAGCGCCCGCGCGATCCCCGCGGCCGCTTCCCGGTACGCCGGCGCGCAGGCGCAGTACGTGTCGCGACTGCCGTGCGTCAGCCGTACGCCGTCAGCGCGGACCGGCAACGCGTCCGGGTGCGCCAGGCTGAACCACGGCGGTGGCGAGGCCGTCGGCGTGGCCAGGTCGACCTGTACGCCGCCGTCGGCCAGCATGTCCATCACCTGGTCGAGCCAGCCGAACTCGTATCGCCCGGGCTCAGGCTCCAGGCTGGACCAGGCGAAGACCCCGACGGTCGCCAGGTTGACCCCCGCCTGCAGCATCAGCGCGACGTCGTCCTTCCACACCTGTGGCGACCACTGCTCGGGGTTGTAGTCGCCGCCGTAGTACAGACCCGTCATACCGGTTCTCCGTAGGGGATGCCGAGACCGTTGGTGGACAGGTAGACCCGTCCGAACACCCGCGGGTCGCCGGCGATCGCATCGTTGGTCGAGGCGTACTGGTGCCGGTCGTCGTTCACTCTGACCCAGCTGCCGCCGCTGTCGTCGGACCGGAAGATGCCCCACACCCCGGCCACCTTGCCCGAGGTGTAGACCGCCATCTCCCGGCGTCCGGGCGCTGCCTTGCCGAAGCCCACCGTCAGCGCCTCCTGGATGCTCGTCACCCGTTGGTAGCTGAGGCCGCGGTCGACCGAGCGGTAGAGACCCGCGGCGCCGGCCGCGAGCCAGCAGTGCCCGGACCGGTTCAGCACCGTCTCGAGCTTACCGCCGCCGACCGGCAGATCCGTTGCCGTGGGCAAGAAGCTCCGGCCGCCGTCGAGACTGCGGTACGCCGTACCGGTGGCGCCGTCGACCGCGTGGAACAGGTTCGCGTCGACCCGGTCCGCGACCACCGCGACCTGCTGCGGCAGCCCGGTCACCGGCGTCCACGAGGCGCCCCGGTCGCGCGAGTAGTGCGGCAGCACGTCGCCCGGCACCCACAGGATCGTGCGCGCGTCGGTGCTGACAACGATCTTGCCGGGTTGCGTGGACCCGGACGGCTCTCCCGCGAAGGGCTGCCAGCTCGCGCCGGCGTCGGTCGAGTACGCGCCGCGCTGCAGGCTGTCGCCGTACGCGACCCGGACGACGAACCCCTCGGCCCGGGCCGCGTAGTCGAGGCTCGGCGACGACCCGCTGACCGGGTTGGACGCCTGGCCGTCCGGCGGTACGACGTCCAGCCGGTCGTGCCGGTAGACGCCGATGTCGCCGAGCGCGCTGATCAGCGGCGGTCCCCAGGGCGGGCTGATCAGGTCGAGGACGGCCGTCTCCTCCAGCCCCTGTGCGCGGACCGACCAGCGGGTGCTGCGGCCCTTCTCGGCGTTCGTCGCGTCGTCGGTGCCGAAGATCGTCGCGCCGGTGACGTACAGGACCTTGCCGGAGTCGAACGGATCGATCGAGAGGTCGCCGATCATCCAGCCGAGCTTCGGTGTGCCGTGGAAGTCCAGGTACGGCGCGCCCGAGGTGTCCAGCTCGATCTTCGCGCCGATCGAGTGCCAGGTCGCGCCCCCGTCGACCGACCGGAACACGTCGTCGACCGGACCCCACCGGCCCATCGTGGCCACCATCACCGTGCCCGGCCGGCGCGGGTCCACGGCCAGGCCTGCGTAACCGAACCCCGCTTCGCCGCCGGTGTTCGGCCTGAGCGGGGTGATGTCGGTCCAGACACCCGTCGCGGTGTCGAGCTTGTGGACCGCGCCGTCGTACATCTCGTACGGCCCCGGCAGGTCTCCGTACGTCACGTACAACTGCCCGTCCGCGGCCAGTTCCCCGTGGTGGGGCATCCAACCGGTTGGTTGGTTAGCGAGCGGCGACCAGGTCAGGCCGGCGTCCTCGCTGCGCCACACGGGGTTCGCGCGATCGGTGGTTCCGACGTAGATGGTCCTCGTCGCGCGGCCGGGCCGGCTGGCCCGCCGGTCGAAGAAGACGAAGCCGAGCCCCAGCCCCGCCGTACCGGTGGTCGGGAAGCTCTCGACCCGCGCCCACGTCTCACCGCGGTCGGTACTGCGCCACAGGCCTTCGTTGCGGGTCCCGAAGTACAGGATCCGCCCGTCGCACGGATCGACGGCCAGCCGCTCGCCCATCGAGCGACCGGGCTCGTTCCCGCCGAGCTTGAACGGCAGATCGGTCCGCTGGAAGGTGCGGCCCTGGTCCTTCGACCGCAGGATCGCGCCGCTGATCGGCGACCACTCGTTCGTGTAGGTGCCGACGGCAAGGAAGAGTCGCGACGGGTCGCGCGGGTCGAGGGCCAGGCTCTCGACCCCGGTCAGGCTCCAGTCCTCGAAGCCGACCCACTCCAGCAGTTGGACCCAGCGACGCGTCCGCGGGTCCAGCCGGGCCGCGCCGCCGATGTCGGTCCGGACGTAGACCAGACCACGCTGCGCGGGATGGTGCACGATGCCGGTGACGAAGCCGCCACCGACGATCTCGACGTTGCGCCAGCGGTACCGGCCGGCGCCGTGCCCCGGGGACGCGGTGGCCGGCTGCGGCCAGGCGGCGACCGCGGCCGCGCCGGTGCCCAGGGCAAGGAAGTGCCTACGGGGAAGGGACATCTCTCTCCTTCGGACGGTTCAGCCCTTGACCGCGCCGATGATGACGCCCTTGGTGAAGTGCTTCTGGATGAACGGGTAGACGAGCAGGACCGGGATCACGGCGAGCACCACGATGGCCATCTTGATCGCCAGGCTCGGCGCCGGCGCGAGGCCGAGTGCCGGGCTGGAGGTGACGCCGCCGGCGCCGCTCGGCAGCACCTGCGCCTGGACGATGTAGGTCCGCAGGACCAGCTGCAACGGCCACTTGGTGTTGTCGTTCAGGTAGAGCATCGCGTTGAAGAACGCGTTCCAGTAGCCGACCGCGTAGAACAGCCCGACCACGGCGACCACCGCCTTCGACAGCGGCATCACGATCCGGGTCAGTACGGCGAACTCGCCGGCGCCGTCGATCCGCGCGCTGTCGATCAGCTCGCCCGGGATGCCCATGAAGAACGCCCGCATCACGATCAGGTTGAACGCGGAGATCGCGGTGGGCAGGATCAGCGACGCGTAGCTGTCGATCAGGCCGAGCGAGTTCACCAGCAGGTAGCTCGGGATGATGCCCGGCCCGAACAGAAAAGTGAGCAGTACGACGAACAGCAGCGGCCGGTGCCACAGCGATGCCGGCCGGGACAGCCCGTACGCCGCGAGCACGGTGATCAGCAGACTGAACGCCGTACCGACGACCGTGATCACCGTGCTGATCACCAGAGCCCGGGTGACGACGCCACCCGAGAGCAGCTGGACGTACGCGGCCAGGGTCAGCTCACGCGGTACGACGACCAGCCCACCCGCCCGCGTCACGGCTTCGGTGGAGGACAGGCTGGTGACGACCACGACGTACAGCGGGAAGGCGACGACCAGGAAGACCAGGGCCAGGACGACCGGCTTGCCCAGCCGGCCGACCAACGTGGGCTCTTCCTCCCAGACCGGCCGGTCCGGATGACGTCCCGGCCGGAACAGTGAACCGGCCGGCGGCTTGACGGCTTGTGAGCTCATGAGCGCGAGTACACCCCCTGCTCGCCCACCAGATGGGCGAATTTGTTGGCGGCCAGCACCAGCACGAGGCCGACCAGTCCCTTGAACAGTCCGGCGGCCGCGCCGTACCCGAAGTCGCCGACCAGCAGGCCCTCGAAGTACACGTAGGTGTCCAGCACCTCGGACGCGCCGGCACCGACGGCCTGGCGCTGCAGGATGAACTGCTCGAAGCCGACGGTGAGCGCGTCGCCCAGCCGCAGGATGAGCAGCAGCACGATGACCGGGCGCAGGCCCGGCAGCGTGATGTGCCACAGCCGCCGCCACCGGTTCGCGCCGTCGGCCGCGGCGGCCTCGTACAGCGCGGGGTTGATGGTGCTCAGGGCGGCGAGGAAGACGATCATCCCCCAGCCCGCGTCCTTCCAGATCGCCTGCGCGGTCACCAGCAGGATGAAGCTGTCGGGGTTCGTCATCAGGTCGACGGCCTGGAACCCGTTGGCGCGCAGGCTCTGCGCGAGCAGCCCGGCCCCGCCGATCATCTGCTGGAACAGCGACACGACCAGCACCCACGAGAAGAAGTGCGGCAGGTAGACGACGCCCTGGATGAAGGTCCGCACCCGGACCGACAGCACGCTGTTCAGCAGCAGCGCGAGCAGGATCGGGATCGGGAAGAAGAAGATCAGCTGGAACGCCGTGATCGTGAGCGTGTTGACCAGCGCCGACCAGAACGCGCCGTCGCCGAACATCCGGCTGAAGTTGGCCAGGCCGATGAACTCGCTGTCGCGGATCCCGACGTACGGCGAGTAGTCCTGGAAGGCGATCACGTTGCCGAGCGTCGGCAGGTAGTGGAAGAGCAGCAGCAGGACGATCACCGGGGCGACCATCAGCAGCAGCGGCCAGTCCCGCCGGAACCGGACCCGCCAGTGCGGGCGGGTCCGGCGCGGTCCCGGCGCCGGCGCCGGCTGCTGCGCGGTCGGCGTCCTGACCTCATCGACCGTTGTCACTGAGCACCTTCGCGTAGAAGTCGCGGCCCTCGTTCCCGCCTCCGGACCGCCAGGCCTCCACCGCCGTCTTGAGCTCCGACACCGGACGCCGCCCCCGGAGGATGTCCTGCAGCTTGTCGTCGAACGGCTGGTTCAGGCCGGCCAGCTTGGACGGCGCCTCGACCCGGATGCCTTCGAACGGGTTCTTCTCCATCCGCTTGCAGGACTCGTTCTCCCAGGCGCTCATCGCCTGGACGTAGCCGGGGTACTGGCTCTGCGTGTGCGCCGACGGCCGCCCACCGAGGAAGATGTAGGTGTTCGCGACCTCCTTCGAGCCCAGCGCGGTCAGCTTCGGGGCGCCGGAGCTCTCCTTCGTGTAGTGCTTGCCCTCCACGCCGTACGCCGCCAGCTGGTACTCCTCGGTCCCGAACGGCGCCGCGGTGTAGTTCAGGACGCCGAGCAGCTCCTTGATCCGCGCCTCGCCGAGGCCCTTCTTGACGAAGGTGAAGATGTTCGCCGGGTCACCGCCCCAGACGATCGCGTCGCCACCGTCGTGGGCGAACGGCATCACCGCCTGCATCTCGAACGACGGGTTGATCGGCAGCTGCCGCTGCAGCGCCTCGGCCCAGGACCCCGTGCCGTCCTGGTACACCAAGACCTGGCCGCCCTCGAACAGCGGCTTCTGGTCGGCGCCCGCGTTGCCCACCACGGTGGGGTGCACGTACCCCGACTGGAACAGCTTGCGGGTGAAGGCCACCGCCTCCTCGAACTCCGGCGTCTCGATCTTCTGCACGAGCTTGCCGCTGGAGTCCTTGCGCCAGCCCGCCGGTGCGCCGAAGGCCCGGGCCATCTCGTCCACGATCGAGCCGAACGCCCAGCGGTTCGCCTTGGCGTCGGTCAGCTCCTTGCCCAAGGCAAGGACATCGTCGGCGTTCTTCGGCGGCTCCGCGCCCAGCCTGGTGAACAGGTCCTTGCGGTAGTACAGCGCCCAGGGCAGTCCCACTCCCGGGAAAGGGACCGCCTTGAGCTGCGAGTTCCACACGCCGTACGCCCAGGCGCGAGTCGGCAGGTTCGCGAGCATCGGGTACGCCGCCGCCTTGTCGCCGGCCAGGTACGGGGTGAGGTCCTCGAAGAGCGTGTCGACCGCCTGGCCGAACCGGGTCTGGCCGGCGATCTCCCAGCCCGGAACGCACAGCAGCTCCGGGACGTTGCCGGCCGCCAGCACCGGGCCGAGCTTGTCGCCGTACTCGTTGCCGTTGACGACGTTGAACCGGACCGGCGCGCCGATCCGCTCGTTGTTGGCGTCGAAGTAGGAGTTGTTGCCCAGGCCGGGCGGCAGCGGACCCCACAGCGGGGTCATCGCGCTGACCTCCTTGCCGCTGGTCACCGCCTTGTCCGGCAGGGCGCGCTTCAGCTCGGACGGGTACTTGGTGAACCCCGGCGACGCGCCGTTGCTGCCCGGCAGGTCCGGCTTGACCGGCTCGTACGCGACGTACGTCGGCAGCAGCCCGGTCAGCTTGTCCTCGGTCTCGGCCCGGCCGCTGGTCGACGACCCGGCGCCGTCGTTCGAGCAGGCGGTCAGAGCGGTGCCGCTGGTCGCGACGGCCGCACCGGCGCCGAGCAGGGAGAGAAAGGTCCGGCGGCTGGGTGAGCCGCCTGCGGGTGCGATCACGGGGAGATCCCTTCCGACTGGGAACGAGCGACCGTTCCGGGTAGAATTAGTTGGGCTAGTAGCCAAACAAATTAACGCAGGACCGCAGCCGCCACAAGGTGTAGAACTGACCCAGGCGCACCACACCCCGCGCCGACCGAGCCGAAGAGGACGGACCTTGACCCCTCACACCGCGGACCACACCGACGTCCGCGCCACGAACCTCGCCGCCGTGCTCGGCCACCTGCGCGCCCACGCGCCCTGCTCACGGGCCGCGATCGCCACCGGCACCGGGCTGAACAAGGCCACCGTCACCAGCATCGTCGCCGACCTGATCACCCAGCGGCTGGCCCGCGAGACCGAGCAGACCCAGAACCACGTCGGACGGCCGGCCACCTTGCTGGTGCTCGACGGTTCGGCGTACGCGGCGATCGGGATGGAGATCAGCGCCCGCGGGCTGACCGCGATCGCCTACGACTCAGCCGGCGGGCAGCTGCTGCGCTGGCACCGGTCCGGCCCGGGCACCGGCGCGACCCCGGCCAAGACGATCGCCGCGGTGGCCGCGCTGGCTCGCCGCGCGATCTCGGCGGTGCACTCCTCCGGGCGCGACGTCCTCGGGCTCACCGTCGGCGTACCGGCCCTGGTCGACCGGGAGGGGACCGTCGTCCTGGCGGCGGGACTCGGCTGGCACGACGTGCCGTTGCGCGCCGACCTGGTCGCGGCTCTCGGCCGCCCGGCCTTCCCGGTGCTGGTGGACAACGACGCGAACCTCGGCGCCCTGGCCGAGCACCGGTACGGCGAGTACGCCGGCACCGCGGACCTGATCCAGCTGTCCGGCGACACCGGCGTCGGCGCGGGCGTGATCTGCGACGGCCGGCCGCTGCGCGGACGGCACGGGTACGTCGGGGAGATCGGCCACCTGCGGATCCAGCCGGACGGGCCGTTGTGCGGTTGCGGGCGGCGCGGCTGTCTGGAAGCGATGGCCGGCCTGCCGGCGATCCTCGCCCGACTCGATCCCACCGACGATCCGGAGTCGGACCCGCAACTGCGGACCGACCAACTGGTCCGGCGGGCCGAGGATGGTGACGCACCGACCCTGAAGACCCTGAAGGAGGTCGGCGGCCTGCTCGGCCAGGGCATCTCCGTGCTGGTCGACCTGCTCGACCCCGAATTGGTCGTCCTCGGCGGTTCCTACGCGGCCCTCGGTCGCTGGCTGGCGCCCGCGATCGAGCAGGAACTGGCCGAGGGCGCCCTGGTCGCAGCCAACGGCCGGTGCAAGGTCGTCGCCTCGGCCTTCGGCCACGACGCCACGTCGATCGGCGCCGTCGCCCGCTCCCTCGACCGCCTCGACTCCGGCCGCCTGCCGGTCGCCACCGGCTGAACCACCACCAGTACTCGCGCTGAGATCTTGACCACCCGCGCCCGGGGTGCGACGCTCTGAGACACCTTCTGATCGAAGCGCTTCGATGACTGCCCTTCCGCCCTCCCCGAGCTGATTGTCGAAGCGCTTCGACCGCCTTTCCGTCGGCAGACGGCCGAGCGCCCCGGAGCCCGATCACGATGACCTCCCCGCCCAGCACGCCGCCCACCTCTCCTCCCCCGTTCCGCGACCCGGCCCGCAAGCTGCCGGAGCGCGTCGGCGACCTGCTCGAACGGCTGACGCTCGCCGAGAAGCTGGGCCTGCTCCACCAGCACCAGGGCGCCGTACCGCGGCTGGGTCTGGCGTCCTTCCGGACCGGGACCGAGGCCCTGCACGGTGTCGCCTGGCTCGGTCCCGCCACGGTGTTCCCTCAGGCGATCGGCCTCGCGACCAGCTGGAACACCGACCTGGTCGAGGCGGTCGGCTCCGCGGTCGGCGACGAGGTGCGCGCGTTCCACCACCGCGACCGGACCGCGGTCGGCCTGAACGTTTGGGCGCCGGTGGTGAACCCGCTGCGCGACCCGCGCTGGGGCCGCAACGAGGAGGGCTACTCGGAGGACCCCTGGCTGACCGGCAAGCTGGCAGTCGCCTACGGCCGCGGCCTGACCGGGACCGCGCCCGGCCCGTTGAAGACCGCGCCGACGCTGAAACATTTCCTTGCCTACAACAACGAAACCGACCGGTGCACGACCTCGAGCAACCTGCCGCCGCGGGTGCTGCACGACTACGAGCTGCCGGCCTTCCGGGCTCCGATCGAGGCCGGCGCCGCGGTCGCGGTGATGCCGTCGTACAACCTGGTGAACGGACGGCCCGCCCATCTGAGCCCGCTGATCAACGACGTGCTGCGCGGCTGGACCGAGGACGATCTGCTGGTCGTGAGCGACGCCGGCGCGCCCGCGAATCTGGTCGGGCTGCAGGGCTACCACCCCGACGGCCCGTCGGCGTACGCCGCGGCGCTGAAGGCGGGCATCGACAGCTTCACGCAGGACGACAGCGACGCCGGCCCGTCCGTGCGGCACCTGACCGACGCGCTGGAGCGGCGCCTGCTGACCGAGTCCGACATCGACGACGCCGTACGGCACGCGCTGGCCGTGCGGTTCCGGCTGGGCGAGTTCGACCCGCCCGAGCTCGATCCGTACGCCGACCTCGGGGACGACGTCGTCGGTTGCCCTGCGCATCGACAGCTGGCGCAGGAGGCCGCGCGGCAGTCGATCGTGCTGCTGAAGCACGAGTGCCACCTGCTGCCGCTGGACTCCGCGACCACCGGCCGGGTGGCGATCGTCGGACCGCTCGCCGACACGCTGTACGAGGACTGGTACTCCGGCACCCTGCCGTACCGGGTCACCGCCCGCGACGGCCTGGTCGAACGCCTCGGGGCGGACGCGGTCGACTTCTGCGAGGGCGTCGACCGGATCGAGTTGCGGACGCCGGACGGCTGCCTGAGCGCAGGCGAGGACGGCGTCCTCGGACTCGGCCCGGCCGGCGGCTTCGACCTGTTCGACTGGGGCGGCGGCGCCTGGACGCTGCGCTCGGTGCAGACCGGGTCGTACGTCACGGTGACCGACAACGGTTCCCTGCGCGCCGATCACCCCGGGCCGAGCAGCTGGGTCGTCAACGAGACCTTCGAGCTGCACCTGACCGGCGAGACGCACGCGATCCTGCGGCACCGTACCGGCAACCGGTACGTCGTCGTGAACGCCGACGGGTCGGTCACGGCCACCGCCGAGGACGTGGGCTCGGCGACGACCTTCACGCTGGAGACCCTGGTCGACGGCGCCGCCCAGGCGGCCGCACTGGCGGCCCGGGCCGACGTCGCGATCGTTGTCGCAGGCAACCATCCGCTGGTGAACGGCCGGGAGACCGAGGACCGCGAGTCACTGGACCTGCCGGCCGGCCAGGAGCGGCTGGTCCGGGCGGTTCAGGAGGCCAACGCCAGGACAGTGCTGGTGATGTCCAGCAGCTACCCGTTCGCGGTGGAGTGGGCCGACCGGCAGCTCCCCGCGGTGCTGTGGTCAGCGCACGGCGGTCAGGAGTACGGACGCGCGCTGGCCGACGTACTGTTCGGCGACGCGGACCCCGCCGGACGGCTGCCGCAGACCTGGTACCGGTCGGCCGCGGACCTTCCCGACCTGCTCGACTACGACATCATCGCCACCGACGCGACGTACCTGTACTACCGGGGAACTCCGCTCTACCCGTTCGGCCACGGCCTGAGCTACACCACGTTCGCGTACTCCGACCTACGCCTGAGCTCCGCCTCCGTACCGGCCGACGGCGAGCTCCTGGTGAGCCTGACCGTCACCAACACCGGTGCCAAGGCCGGCCGGGAAGTGGTCCAGCTGTACACGCACCAGCAGCGCTCCCGGAGCAAGCAGCCGCTGCGGCAGCTGCGCGACTTCCGGCGAATCTCGCTGGCTGCCGGGGAGAGCATCGAGGTCGAGTTCGCGCTCCCGGCGGCGGACCTCGCGCACTTCGACGTCACCAGGAACCGGCCCTGCGTCGAGACGGCCAGGTACAGCGTCCTGGTCGGGCGATCCTGCACGGACACCCGGCTGACGGCCTCCTTCGACGTGCACGGCGAGCGCATCCCGCCCAGGAACGTCGGCGCCGCCCCCCTGGCCGCGACGGGCTTCGACGAGTACTGCGCGGTGACGCTCACCGACGCGACACCGGTTCGCGGCGACGCCGTACGGTCGCTGGAAGCCGGGGCGTGGCTGCTGTTCGAGGACGTCGACCTGACGACCGGGTACGGCCGCTGCGTCGCCACCGTCGGGTCGGAAGGACCCGGCCCGGCGTCGCTCGAGCTCCGGCTCGACGACCCGCTGCACGGCGCCCTGCTGGGCACGATCACGGTGCCGCCGACCGGCCATCGCCACAGCTGGACCGACCAGGTCGCCGCCCTCGCGCAGGCCGACGGCGTACGGGCCCTGTACGTCGTCTTCTCCAGCGAGGCGATCTCGCTGGAGAAGCTGACGTTTCTCTCTGCCTAGACCACGGTGACGGTGAACCGGTCGCAGGTGCCTTCGAGTACCCGTGCGACCGGTTGCCCGTCCGTCAGGGTCAGCTCGATCGTCGCGACGGTCGCACCGTTCGGCCCGGGCAGGCCGACCCGCTGGGACTGCCCCTCGGACGGCGCGAACCAGCGCAGCTCGACGCCGTCAGCCCAGTCGTAGTCCGGGCGGTCGTCCACCGCACCCACCGCGATCACGGCACCTTCCCGGACCAGCACCGGCAGGCTGTCGAAGCCGTGCGTCTCGGTCACCCAACGACTCCCGGCCAACCGCTCGCCGGTCAGCAGGTGCGTCCAGTTCCCCTCGGGAAGGTAGAAGCGGACCTCGCCGTCCTGGCTCATCACCGGCGCCACCAGCAGGTCGGGGCCGAGCATGTACTGGCGTTCCAGGTAGGCGACGCCGGGATCGGCAGGGAACTCCAGCACCATCGGCCGCATCATCGGCGTACCGGTGGTGTGGGCCTGTTCGGCGATCGCGGCCAGGTACGGCATCAGCGACAGCTTCAGCTTGGTGAACTTCCGCAGTACGCCGACAGCTTCCTCGTCGAAGGCCCACGGCACCCGGTACGAGCTGGACCCGTGCAGGCGCGAGTGCGACGACAGCAGTCCGAACGGCACCCAGCGCTTGAACACCGCGGCGTCCGGCGTGCCCTCGAACCCGCCGATGTCGTGGCTCCAGTAGCCGAATCCCGACGACGCCAGCGAGAGGCCGCCGCGCAACGACTCGGCCATCGCCTCGAAGGTCGACTCGCAGTCGCCACCCCAGTGCACCGGGAACTGCTGGCCGCCGACCGTCGCCGACCGCGCGAACAGGACGGCGTCACCTTCGCCGCGCTGCTCGGTCAGCAGGTCGAACACGGCCCGGTTGTAGAGGTGCGGGTAATAGTTGTGCATCCGGCGCGGGTCCGACCCGTCGTACCAGACCACGTCCTCGGCCGGGATCCGTTCGCCGAAGTCGGTCTTGAAACAGTCCACGCCGAGGTCGAGCAGCGCCTGCAGCTTGGACCGGAACCACGCCGTCGCGGCCGGGTTGGTGAAGTCGACGATCGCCATCCCGGCCTGCCACAGGTCCCACTGCCAGACCGAGCCGTCGGGGCGCTTCAGCAGGTAGCCGAGCCGGCGCCCCTCCTCGAACAGCACCGAGCGCTGGGCGATGTACGGGTTGATCCACAGACTCACCCGCAGCCCGCGGTCCTTCAGCCGCCGGACCATCCCGGCCGGATCGGGGAACGCGACCGGGTCCCAGAGGAAGTCGCACCAGTGGAACTGGCGCATCCAGAAGCAGTCGAAGTGGAAGACGCTCAGCGGCAGGTCGCGCGACGCCATCCCCTCGACGAAGCTGCTCGTCGTCTCCTCGGTGTAGTCGGTCGTGAACGAGGTCGACAGCCACAGGCCCATCGACCAGGCCGGGACGCGGGCCGGGCGCCCGGTGAGCGCGGTGTAGCGACGCAGGACGTCCTTCGGTTCCGGACCGCCGATCACGTAGTAGGTCAGCTGCTGGTCCTCGACGCTGAACTGGTTGCGGGAGACCACCTCCGAGCCGACCTCGAACGACACGTGCGCCGGGGTGTCCACCAGCACGCCGTACCCGGTGCTGCTCAGGTAGAACGGCACGTTCTTGTACGCCTGCTCGCTGGAGGTCCCGCCGTCGGCGTTCCAGATGTCGATCACCTGGCCGTTCTTCACCAGCGGACCGAACCGCTCGCCGAGGCCGTACACCGTCTCGCCGACGCCGAGCGCGAGCTGCTCGTGCAGGAACTGCCGGCCCTCCGGGTCGGTGATCAGCCCGATGCTGCGGGCGCTGGAACCGGTCAGCGGCTTGCCGTCCCGCTCGAAGCGCAGGTCCCACGGGCCGTCGAGCTGGACCACGGCGGTCAGGTCGCCGCTGGTCAGCCGCGCGGTCTCCCGTCCGACCTCGACCTTCACCGGATGATCGTCGCCGGTGGTCAACTCGAACGCGGGCCGCGGCGGCAGCCCGCCGCTGTGGTGCTCGATCTTCACACCGATCACGTCGGGAGCCGGCGAGCTGAGCGTGACCGTGAACAAGGGCTGGTTCAGGGTGTCGCCCCGGCCGACGATCTGCTTGGCCGGGGCGTAGACGACGAGGGACCGCTCGGAGGCCTCGACACTCTCGACCGCGGCCGGGCGCAACCGCGTCAACCCCGCCCGCAGCTGCCAGTAGCCGTCAGTGAACTTCATCGACTGCCTCTCTACCTGGACGCGGCTCGGCCGCACAGCCGATTGTCGAAGCGTTTCGACAAACCGTAGGAGAGCACCCCCGCGCCGTCAATGCCCCGCCCGCCCAGCGAGCAGAAGCGCTGTCCGCCGAGCACGCGGTAACACTGTCAGCCGAGCGGGCAGAAAGCGCCGTCAGCCGAGCGGGAGGTAGCGCTGTCGGCCGAGCGGGCAGAAAGCGCCGTCAGCTGAGCGGGAGGTAGGTGTTCAAGTAGTCGTTCCGGAACTTACCCTCGGGATCGTGGCGTTTGGCCAGTTCGGTGAAGTCCGGAACCTTCGGGTAGCAGACCTGCAGGGTGGCGGCGTCGGCGGCGAAGACCTTGCCCCAGTGCGGTCGCGCGCCCAGCGGGAGCAGCGCGTTCTCCAGGGACTCGACGACCGGGCGGACCGCGGCCTCGTCCTGGATCCAGGTGAAGTGGAAGGCGACGGTGTCGCGCCCCTGGCTCGGGCTGAGCCACAAGGTGTCGGCGGCGATCGTACGGAGCTCGGACACCTGGATGACCGGCGCCATTTCGTTGCCCAGGGCACGCATCTGGTCGATCGCGGCGGCGGCCTGGGCGCGCTCGACGAAGTACTCCGACTGCAGCTCCTCGCCGTTCGACGGCGTGAACTCGAGGCGGAAGTGCGGGAGCCGCGCGTTCCACGGACCGGGCACGCCGCCCTGCTGGGTGGCGAAGTCGGCGGGCATCGTCTTGATCGGGTGGCGAGCGCCGTCGGCCAGCCGCGCGCCGAGCCACTCGGGCTCCAGGGCGATCTGCTTGGCCTTGCGCCAGACCATCACCTCAGGATCGACCCAGTCGGTGAACGCGCTCACGCTGTACGCGCTGCCGAACACCTCGTCGAAGGACGAACCCAGCCGCTCGACCGGCAGGCCGTCGTACACGACCTGGCTGATCTCGTACGACGGCTCGACCGCGAGCGTGAGATGCGTCGTCACGCCCAGCGCCCCGAGCGCGACGACCGCGCCGTCGAAGTCCGGATCGGTTCTGTCGAGCGCCACCAGCGAGCCGTCCGCGCTCACGAACTCGATCCGTACGACGGCCGACGCGAGCGTCCCGTTCGTGTCGCCGGAGCCGTGCGTCCCCGTCGAGCAGGCGCCCGCGACCGAGATGTGCGGCAGCGACCCGAGGTTGTGCAGCGCGAGCCCGTCGGCCTGCAACGCGGCCGTCACCTCGCCGTACCGGAGTCCGCCGGCGACCCGCACGCTGCGACGGTCCCCCGCGATCTCGATCGTCTTCGGCAGGTCGAGCACCGAGACCAGTGTCCCCGCGGTGTCGGCGATCCGGTTGAACGAGTGCCCGGTGCCGAGCACCCGCACCCGCTCGCTGCCGCCGACGAGTTCCTGCAGTTCCTCGACCGATCGCGGCCGCTGCAAGTCCTGCGCGGAGAACGTGATGTTGCCTGCCCAGTTCTTCATCCGGTTCCTCTCGCCGAGATCCACCCCGAGCCTTCCACATCACTTCCCGACAAGTTTCCGCCACCTGCGGCGAGCCAGCGCGCGGCGGCCTGTGCTGTCCATGGTTTGATACGACCGCTCGCATCCGCCGGTGATCAAGGAGACACGTAGCGTGGCACCCCCTCGGCGCTGGTTGCTGATCGCGGGGGCCTCCGCGGTGACGCTGGTCGCGACGTACCTGCTCGCCGTCTGCACGAAGACCGGCCAGGAACTCGAGAACGCGGTCCTGCGTGGTGCCGACGACTCCGCGAACCGCAGCGAGCTCGTTGCCGCCAACAACGCTCTGGACCAGATCACCCTCTACTCGCTGATCGGCGCCTGCGTGCTGATCGGCCTGATCGGGCTGCTGCGCCGCCGGCTCGACCTCGCGGTCGCCGCGGTCGGCGTGATCTTCGCCGGCCAGGTCGTCACCCAGGGCCTCAAGCGTTTCCTGCTGGTCCGCCCCGAGCTGGTCGACGTCACCGGCGACTTCAAAGGCAACAGCCTGCCGAGCGGCCACACCACGATCGCGATGACCGTGCTGTTCGCCGCGCTGATCGTCGTCCCGTACCGGTGGCGCGGGTGGGCGATGTTCCTGACCCTGAGCTGGGCGACCGGGATCGGCGCGTACACGCTGACCGCGAAGTGGCACCGGCTGTCCGACACGATCGCCGCCGACGCGGTCGCGCTCGGTCTGGCCTGCCTGGCGTCGTGGTGGCTGTCTCGCCGCGGTCTCGTGCGGCCGTACGACGGCAAGCGGTACGTCCCGCGCGTCGTCTTCGTCGTACTGACCTGCCTGTACGTCGCCGCCTGGCTCGTGCTCGGCGGAGTTCTGTGGGGTGTCCCGCTCGTCGGTGAAGGGCTGCAGCAGGCGATCGCCGAGAGCCAGTGGCCGCTCTACCTCGGCGCCGGTGCGCTGGCGTCGGCCGGGTCGGCGATCAGCGCGCTGATCTTCTGGGCCAGCTGGCGCCGGCTGGAGGTCGCTCGACCGCTGCCGGTCGACGCACCGGCGCGTACGGCAGACGGGTCCAGCGGCTCGGCGCGGACAGCGACCGGCGGGCCCGGCTCCGGCTCCGGCGCGAAGAGTGTGCAGGCCCGCGGATGATCTTCGGGTTCGGGATCGCGGCGTTCTGGTTCGTGCTGTTCGTGATCAGCTTCCTGCGCGACCGGCGGGTGCTGCGCAACGGCATCTACCTGGTGATGACGGTGTTCTTCGCCGGCATCGGCACGGTCTTCGCACTGGACGCGATCAACGAGACAGCCGCCCGCTGGCTGATCGTGCTGGTGCTCGTGATGATCCCGGTGACCGGATTGGTACTGACGGTCGCACTGATCGGCAACGGCGTGGTGATGCTGCGCCGCGAGGGCCGTCGCCCGGCGAACCTGCTGTCGCTGGCGGCCGGACTCGGAATCGTTGCCTTCGGCATCTTCAGCGTGCTGGTCCTGAAGACCGGTTCGCCGTTCCTGGCCGCGGTCCGCGACGCGATCGGCGGGACGCTCGGTTACGTGTCGTTCCTGTTCGTCTGCTTCCTGGCGTACGCGTTCGTCTACGCGCGGATCCGCTTCTTCCGCCGGCCCGACTTCATCGTCGTGCTCGGTTCCGGCCTGCGCGGCCGCCGGGTGCCGCCGCTGCTGGCCAGCCGGCTCGACAAGGCGCAGTCGGTCTGGCAGAGGGAGCGCGACAAGGGCCGTACGCCGTTGCTGATCACCTCAGGTGGTCAGGGCCCCGGCGAGGAGGTCGCCGAGTCGGTCGCGATGGCCGACTACCTGATCGACCACGGCGTACCGGCGGACGCCGTACTGCGCGAGGACCAGTCGACGACAACCTTCGAGAACCTCACCTTCAGCGCCAAGATCATGACCGAGCTGAACCCGAAGTACCGCTGCCTGATCGTCACCAACAACTTCCACGCCCTCCGCGCCGCCTTCACCGCCCGCAAGGCCAAGGTGAACGGCCAGGTCCTCGGCTCCCCCACCGCGCTGTACTTCTGGCCCAGCGCCACCATCCGCGAGTTCATCGCCGTCCTCGTCGACCACAAGATCGCCAACGGCATCATCGTCGCCCTGATCTTCCTGAGCGCCTTCGCCCGCCTAATCTGAGCGGTATGGACCTGTACGTCGAACAGCACGGCTCCCCCGACACCCCACCGCTGCTCTACGTCCACGGCCACGGCGCCGGCTCCTACCACTTCACGCACTACCAGGCCGACCGGCTCTCGACGGATCTTCGCCTGATCGCCGTAGACCAACGCGGCGTCCTCCGCTCACCCGCGCTCGGACCCGACGATCGCCTCGACCTCGCCGTCCTGCTGGAGGACTACGAGGCGCTGCGCGAACGCCTCGGGTTCGATAGCTGGACGATCCTCGGGCACTCGGCCGGCGGCAACTTCGCGGTCGCCTACGCCGCGCAGTACCCGAGGTCGGTGCGCGCGGTGATCTTCGACTGCCCCGCCTGGGACATGGATCTCGCCGACCGCCAACGGCTGCCGATCTTCGCAAACCTGTACGACGCGTCGGGCGAGCCCAAGCAGGCCGCGGAGTGCCGGCGGATCGCCAGGCTGGAGCGGCGGATCACCGCGGAGGACCGGACATACGAGCTGGCCTTCGGGTTGCGCGAGCGGTTCCAGGACACCTTCTGGTACGACGCCGCACGCGGACGGGAGTTCGTCGCGGTGGGCGAGGCGGCGGGGTTCCCGGCGGAGTACTGGGAGCGAGGGCTCAGCCATGGAGTGCTGTTCGCGGATCTGTACGAGTCGAAGATCCCCTTGCTGTGCGGGCTTTCGCAGCCGACCTTGCTGCTGCGCGGGGTTGCCGACACGGCGGCGCCGGAGGCGGCGGTGGCTGCCTATCGCGGGGCTGTCCGGGAGCCGCGGGTCGAGACGTTCGAGCGGTCGGGGCACTTCGTCTGGGCGGAGGAACCCGAGCGGTACGCCGACGTCGTGCGTGAGTTCGTTAGGGTGAACGGGTGAGTCTTACCTCTGGTGGTCCGCGGCGTGAGGATTTCTTCAAGGTGCCCGGTAAGGGGGCCGGTGCGCCGGTCAAGCCTGGGGAGAAGGCGCCGGTGGACCGGACGGCCGCGTTGTCCGTGGGTGCGTTCCAGCCCGTGATCGCGGCGGTGCCGATGCCTCGGCGGTTGTTCGAGCACGAGTCGGAGCGGGCGGCTGCTCTCGCCGCGGGCTCGGACGGTGAGCGGGAACTGAAGAACGTGGTGACGGATCTGGATGTCGCCCTCACGACGGCCGTGCTGCTGCTGCGCGGGGTCGAGCACGCGAAGGCGCGGGAGCGGGTCATCGAGGCGGTGCCGTCGCTGGTCGAGGCGACGGCGTACAAGCCGCTGGATGCCGCGGCGGAGTTCCTCGATCTCGACGGCGAGGACGTCGCCGAGATCCTGGACGGACTGACCGAGCGGGGGTACGCCGGGCCGACCGAGGAAGCGATCGCGCAGGCGGAGGATCTGCGCGAGCAGCTTCGGCAGGTCGATCACGAGCAACTGGACGCGTTCCTCGACTCGGCGCTGCGGATCGTCGTACTGGTGTCGTTCGCGGGTGCCGCTGCTCCCCTCGGTGCGTTGACCGAAGGCGACCCGAAGCTCGCCGAAGCCGCGAAGGCCGGCGTCGTCGGACTGACCGCGGTCGCGCTGGAGGAGTTGCAGAACAGCAAGTACGAGAAGGTCGACGACCAGGAGGTCGCGGACCTGCTCGAGGGGCTGACTCCTCCGGTCAGGTGAGCATCGTCACCGCGGCGATGATGCCGGCCAGCACGATCAGGATCCGGAGCAGCGTCGGCGGGAGCACCCGGCCGATGTGCGCGCCGGTGTAACCGCCGACGATCGAGCCGATCGCGAGCAGTCCGACCGCGGTGTAGTCGAGGTCGGCGACGAAGACGAAGATCAGGCCGGCCACGACGTTCGCGGCCATCACCGCCAGGGTCTTCAGCGCGTTGACGATCCGCAGGTCGAGGTCCAGCCCGAGGCCCAGCACCGCCATCATCATCACGCCGGAACCGGCGCCGAAGTACCCGCCGTACACGCCGGTCAGCGTGGCGAAGAACGTGGTGAGCGGCGACATCTTCGTGCGCGGTTCCACCTCGTGCGGTTTCCGGGACTTGAGCCACTTGGAGATCGTCGGTGTCGCGCCGACCAGCAGGCAGGTGAACAGGATCAGCCAAGGGACGATCGCTTCGAAGACGCCGGGCGGCAGGGCGAGCAGCAGGACGGCGCCGCCGATCGAGCCGAGCGCACACGTGGCCACCACTACCCAGGTCACGGCCGGCTGCTCGCGCAGTTCGCGCCGGTAGCCCAGGGAACCACCGAGGCCCGCCGGGATCATCCCGACCGTGTTGGACGCGTTAGCGATCACCGGCGGGATGCCCAGGGCAACCAGGACAGGGAAGCTGACCAGCGACGCCACACCGACCGTGGACGTCAACAGTCCTGCGGCGAGCCCGGCAGCGATGACGATCAGGTGCTCAGCGCCCGTCACGACTGCTCAGCAGGAAGGTCGACGGTCCGCTCACGCAGCAGGGCGACGTCGCTGACGAGCAACACGTGTTCGTGCATCGCCTGCGAAGCGCCGACCGGGTCGCCCGCGACGATCGCCTCGGCGACCTTGCGGTGCCCGGCGAGCGAGTCCTTCGGCCGCCCGGGCTGCGACAGCGACTCGATCCGCGTCTCCCGGATCAGGTCGTGGATCGCCGCCATCATCTGTCCGAGCAGCTCCGACCGCGCCGCCGTCGTGACCGCGCCGTGGAACTGCTCGTCCGCCTCGACGCCGCGCCCACCGGCCGCGATGTCGCGTTCCATCTCAGCCAGCGCCGCCTGGATCGCGACCACATCAGCGTCAGTCCGCCGTACGGCAGCCAAGGCCGCCAGCTTCGACTCCAGCGCGTCCCGGGCCTCGATGATCTCCGGCAGCCGGTCGGCGTGCGCCCGGATCGCCTCGATCACCGGCGCCGTCCGGGCCCGCTCGGTCAGCACCGTTCCGTCACCGTGCCGTACGACGACCACGCCGATCACCTCGAGCGCGACCAGCGCCTGGCTCAGCGTCGCCCGGCTCACCCCGAGCCGGACGGCGAGCTCCCGCTCGGGCGGCAGCCGATCACCGGCCTTCAATCCGTTCTCCGCGATCCATCCGGTGATCTGCTCGGCGACCTGCTCGTAGAGGCGGGTCCGTAGCACCGGACGCGGAAAGCGCGGAGAGTCGTCCATGAGGACCAATGTATTGACAACTGGGTCATTGAGCTATTGGCTAGGCCACTGAGCCAACTGTGGCGTCCCCCACATCATTGGAGAAATCAGATGGGTCCGGAATGGGTAGCGATCCTCGCGCTGGTCGCCTTGTTCGTGATCGGCACGCTGCTGCCGATCAACATGGGTGCGCTCGCGTACGTCGCGGCGTGGCTGGTCGGCATGTTCTCCCTCGACCTGAGCGAGAAGGAGATCCTCGGCGGGGTCAGCGGTGACCTGATCCTGACGCTGATCGGCGTCACCTACCTGTTCGCGATCGCCAAGAACAACGGGACCGTCGACCTGATCGTGAGATCCGCGGTCCGCGCGGTCGGCGGCCGGGTCGCGCTGATCCCGTGGGTGATGTTCGCGGTCACCGCGCTGCTGACCGCGATCGGCGCCGCCAGCCCGGCGGCCTGCGCGATCATCGGGCCGATCGCGCTCGGGTTCGCCGCCCGGTACAAGATCAACCCGCTGATGATGGGCATGTTCGTCGTGCACGGCGCCCAGGGCGGCGGGTTCTCCCCGATCAGCATCTACGGCACGATCACCAACTCGGTGATGGAGGACAACAACCTGCCGTCGAGCGAGATGACGGTGTTCCTGGCCAGCCTGGTCGTCAACCTGGTGATGGCGGCGATCCTGTTCGTGCTGTTCGGCGGCCGCAAGCTGATGGCCCAGCGGGTCGATCCCGACGAAGAGGACACCTTGACCGAGGACCTCCACCGCGGCGGCGCGACCGTCCCGGCACGCGGCCAGGGCACCTCCGCTCCGACCGGCACGCAGGCGCTCGGCGTACGACGGGACCAGGTGCTCACGCTGGTCGCGTTCGTCGGCGTCGCCGTGGTCGCGCTGGCCTTCGACAAGAACATCGGGTTCGTCGCGATCACCGCCGCGGTGATCCTCGCGATGCTCTCGCCGACCGAGCACAAGGACGCGGTCCGGCAGATCGCCTGGCCCACCGTCCTGCTGGTGGCCGGGGTCAGCACGTACGCCGCGATCCTGACCGAGGCCGGTTCGCCGGAGTTCGTCGGGAACTGGGCGGCCGGGCTCGGCGCGGTCGCGATCGGCGCATTGGTGCTCTGCTACGTCGGCGGCGTGGTCTCGGCGTTCGCGTCGTCGACCGCGCTGCTGCCGGTGATCATCCCGATCGCCGTACCGCTGATCGCGAACGGCGGGATCAGCGCCGGCCTGTTCGTCGCCGCGCTGGCGATCGCGTCGACGATCGTCGACGTCAGCCCGTTCTCGACGAACGGCGCGCTGATGCTCGCGAACAAGCCGGACACGATCAGCGAACCCGTGTACTACAAGCAGATCCTGACCTACAGCATGATCGTCGTACTGGTCGGCCCGCTGCTGGTCTGGGCCGCGCTGGTCCTGCCGGGGTGGTGAAACGATGAGTGGACCGCTGGACGGCGTACTGGTTGTCGATCTGTCGAGGGCCCTGGCCGGACCGCACGCAACGATGATGCTCGGCGATCTGGGCGCGCGGGTGATCAAGGTCGAGGCGCCGGGGCGTGGCGACGACACGCGCGGTTGGGGGCCGCCGTTCGTCGGTGACGAGTCGACGTACTTCCTGTCGGCCAACCGGAACAAGGAGTCGATCGCCCTTGATCTGAAGGATCCTGGCGATCGGGAGGTGCTGCTGCGGTTGGTCGATCGGGCCGACGTGCTGGTGGAGAACTTCCGGACCGGCGTGCTGGAACGGCTCGGACTCGGGCTGGAGTCGTTGCAGGCCAGGAATCCGCGGCTGATCGCGTTGTCGATCACCGGGTTCGGGCACGACGGGCCGGAAGGTGGGCGTGCGGGGTACGACCAGATCGCGCAGGGCGAGGCCGGGTTGATGTCGCTGACCGGGTCGGGGCCTGAGGATCCGCAGCGGGTCGGGGTGCCGATCGGGGATCTGCTGGCGGGGATGTACGGGGCGTACGGCGTACTGGCTGCTCTTCGCGAGCGGGAGCTGACCGGTGCCGGGCAGGTGGTGCGGACTTCGTTGCTCGCGGCCGTTGTCGGGGTGCACGCGTTCCAGGGGACGCGGTACACGGTGGCCGGGGAGGTTGGGGTTGCCCAGGACAATCATCATCCGTCGATCGCGCCGTACGGGCTGTTCCACTGCGCTGATGGATCGGTGCAGATCGCGGTCGGGAGTGAGAGCTTGTGGCAGCGGCTGGTCTCGGCGTTCGCGCTGGACGAGACCGGGCTGGAGACGAACGCGCTGCGGGTGGCTGATCGCGCGCGGGTGATCTCGGTGGTCGAGGCTGCCTTTGCGGAGTGGCCTGCTGAACGGTTGCTGGCTCGGCTCGACGAGGTTGGGGTGCCGGCGGGCAAGGTGCGGCGGCTGGACGAGGTGTACGAGTGGGAGCAGACGGCGAGCCAGGGGTTGCTGATCGACGTCGAGCATCCGTCGCTGGGGTCGGTGCGGTTGCCGGGGCCGCCGTTGCGGTTCTTCGGTGCTGATGGATCGGAGACGACGAGGCGGGATCATGGGGCGCCGCCGACGTTGGATCAGCAGGGCGAGGCGATCCGGAGGTGGGTCTCGTGAGCGCTCGGGAACTGATCGAGGTCGTGCTGGACCCGGGGTCGTTCCAGTCCTGGGACGAGACGGCCGACGTGAGCGGACATTCGCCGGACTACTTGAAGCAGCTCGCCGCGGCGGCCGAAAAGTCGGGGGCTGACGAGTCGGTGCTGACCGGGCGCGGGCTGATGCGGGGGCGGCCGGTCGCCGTACTGGTGAGTGAGTTCGCGTTCCTGGCCGGGTCGATCGGGCGTGCGGCCGCGGCGCGGATCACGTCCGCCGTACGCCGTGCGACCGCGGAAGGCCTGCCGATCCTCGCGTCGACGGCATCCGGCGGAACCCGCATGCAGGAAGGCGCCCCGGCGTTCTACGAGATGGTCCGGATCTCCCGTGCGCTGATGGAGCACAAGGCCGCCGGCCTCCCGTACCTCGTCCACCTGCGCCACCCGACCACCGGCGGCGTCTTCGCCTCGTGGGGATCACTCGGCCACGTCACCGTCGCCGAGCCCGGCGCGCTCGTCGGCTTCCTCGGCCCGAAGGTCTACCAGGCCCTGTACGACGAACCGTTCCCCGCCGACGTCCAGACCGCGGAGAACCTCGCCGAACACGGCGTCATCGACGGCGTCGTCGAGTCCGTGGATCTTCCAGTCCTCCTGGACCGAGCCCTCGGCATCCTCGTCGATCCTCCGACCTCGCCAACGTTGGTACGACGCACCGCCACCCCGCACGCGGGTGGCGCGACGGCCGGGGACGAAGTCGCCGCCGGCAACCGCCGGGACGATGCCCCGCGCTCAGCCGTCGACGGCTGGAGCGCCGTGGTGGCGACCCGCCGCGAGGATCGCGCCGGGGTGCGCGAGTTCCTTCGCTTTGCTTGTACCGGCACTGTCCGCCTGACCTCCGCGGACGCCAGCACATTGGTCGCTCTCACCCGCGTCGACGGTCGCCCCTGCGTCCTCGTAGGCCAGGACCGCGAGGCCGACCGCCCGCTCGGCCCCGCCGCGCTCCGCACAGCCCGCCGCGGCATGCGCCTGGCCGAAGACCTCGGTCTCCCCCTCGTCACCCTCATCGACACTGCCGGCGCGGAACTCTCCCGTGCCGCCGAAGAAGGCGGCCTCGCCGGCGAGATCGCGCAGTGCATCGCGACCATGAGCACCCTGACCGTCCCCACCGTCTCCGTCCTGCTCGGGCAAGGCACCGGCGGCGGCGCACTGGCGTTGCTCCCGGCAACCACCGTGATCGCCGCCGGCCACGCCTGGCTCGCGCCGCTACCACCGGAGGGCGCCAGCGCGATCATGTACGGCGACACCACCCACGCCCCCGCACTCGCGACCGCCCAACGCATTGCCGCCACCGACCTCCGCGACGCCGGCATCGTCCACCACGTCGTACCGGAGCTCCCCGACGACACCGCGGAATCACTCACCACGGCCCTCGCCGCCGAGATCGCCCACCACCTCAGCTGAGCTTGCTCCGCGCATAACGAACCCCAGCAGCAAACCGAGTCCGCACCTGCAACGCCTCCAGCAACCGAGCCACCTCGTACCGCACCGACCGCACGCTCAACCCGATCCGTTCAGCGATCTGATCGTCGGTACACCCCTCGCACAGCAGCTCAGCGATCACCTGCTGCCGACTCGTCAGATCAGCCTCCGGCTCCGCCAGCTCACTCGCCCGTACGGCGGTCTCCCGCACTGCCCGCAGGTATTGACCCGCCGCGTTGACCGCCTCCAGCCCGCTGATCATCATCAAGCTGCGCTGCCCGTCGACGATCGGCCCCTCGACCACCACCCGCTCGCCGTCGAACACCTTCAGCTGAATCGGCCCGAACGCCAAGTGGTACGGCATCTCCTCGGCCGCGATCAGGAACTCCGTCATCGCGTCGGTCCCGCCGGTGGTGTCGAAGAAGCTCGTCATCCGCACGCCACGCTCGACCAGGACCTGATTCACCTTGTGGCTCGGCGCGAAACTCTCCACGCTCTGGCACTGCGTCGACGTCACCGCGGTCAGCTCCGAACAGTTCCAGCACAGGTCGTGCAACCAGTCCCGCAGCCCGAGACTGTCCCGCCCGAACACCTTCACCTCGACGTTCCGCCGGTGCCCCGCCTGCCACTCGTCGCAGAAGCGGGCCCGCACCACCTGCAACCGCAACGAGGCGTCCCACACCTGCTGCCGCACCGGAAAATGAGCCAGCGCACGATCCACAATCCCCACCCCCGTGGCGAACCCGACCCCAACGCCCGGAATCCTGCCACGCCCGACGATCACCCGCCGCGCCCGGAGTGTCGCCCGCGGCAACCACTCCAGCATCAAACGTTGGCTTGGTGCCGGGCCGGCGTGGCCGGGCGATGGACGCATGTTCGTTGCATCATCGGACGTCACCTGTCAAACTGGTGACGTGGAGCATGCCTTTCCCTGCGGGAACACCGCCCTCGACTTCGTCGGCACGCTGAAGGCGCGCCGGAACGCCGTACCGCTGGAGACGCTCACCGCGCCCGGCAAGCTCGCGTCCTGGTACCTCGAGGCCGGCGTCGTCGCCGGCAGCGAGGTCACCTGCGCCGACGCCGACGTTCCCCAGGCGGTCACCGTCCGCGAAGCGATCTACACACTCGTCTTCGCCCGCCTCAACGAGCTCCCGTACGACGAGCACGCCGCCGAGCTCGTCAACGCCGCGGCGCGCTTCCCGGCCGCGGTCCCCCAGCTCGTCCACAACGGCCACCGCATCGAGGCCACCGCCGACCAAGCCCTCTCGGCCGTCGCCCGCGACGCGATCGCCATCCTCGGCGGCTCCGACGCCGAGCTCCTCAAGGAGTGCGGCCGCCCCGAGTGCACCCAGGTCTACCTGGACCGCTCCCGCGGCGGCCGCCGCGAGTGGTGCGCGATGGAAACCTGCGGCAACAAGATGAAAGCCAAGGCCTACCGGGCGAGAAAGAAGGATCAAACCCGCCCGGTGTCGGCAAGGCCTTAGTTCCACCATCTCGTCGACAAAGAATCCCTCAAAGTGTTCGTTGCGCAGTGGATCTCGCCCTCTGACACGTGCTCCGAGGTCAGGTCGTCGGCGTACGTGACCTTGTAGCCGATCCCACCGAGCGCCTTGTCGATCGCCGTCGCGAAGACGTCCTTACCGTTGACCACCGGCCCGTACGGCTTCGGCGCGACGTACCGCCCACCGTTCAGCACCAACCCGTTCACAGCACCAGGAATCTCCGCCACCGCGTCCCGCATCGCGTGCAGCTTGGCGATCGCCTGGTCCTTCTCCGGCCCCGCCTCCATCTGGCTGATCTCGGTTTCGAGCATCCCGTAGTCCATCGACTTCGCCGTGAACAACGACGGCACCCGCACGAGATCCGCGTCGGTCAACCCAGCCTGAACTTTCAGCACCTCGACGTTCGCCCGGATCTTCACAGCAGCCCGCTCGTTCGTCTCGACGAACTGCTGGTCCGCAAGGAACTCAGCAGTGCTCCGCTGATCGATCCGCAGGTCGTACGGCCACTCCAGCTTCGGCAACCCACCGTGCATGATCTCCCCGCCATGCCCACTCTTCTGTACGCCGCGCAGCAGTTCTAACCCAGCCGAAGGATCCGCAACCAGAGCCTTCCACCCCAACCGACTCCCCGGCGCCGCCACGAACTGCACGAACTCGTCGACATGCCCGACCGTCAACCACGACGTGTCGAGCGCCAGCGGATCCTGCATCCCCTGCGACTTCAGCAGCGTCACCATCTCCGGCGCCGGCCCGGTCTTCCCGTGGTCGAACCCGTCGCCTCCGATCACCACCCGTCCCACCGGATGCCCCGGCGTCGGCGGAATCGTCTCCAGGTTCCCCATCGAGTCGTAGCTCTCGTTCTCCTCCGGCACCGGCACGTGCTCCACATGCACCCCCGCGACATCAGCCCCGGCGAGCTCCGTGAAGATCACCCGCGACCCCACTCGCCGCGAATCGTTCACCGACCCGAGCAGCACCTTCATCCCCTGCGGCGTCCCACCCGGCCCAGGGATCGACATGTACGCCGGCTCGAACAGATCCTGCGTCCAGCTGTCGTCCCCCTGATCGAGCAGCTGCACCCCACCCGGTACGCCGGTCTGCTTGACCACCTTGTCGACCTGCTTGCGCCAAGCCGTCCCCACCTTGTCGCTGTCCCCCGCGACCCCGGCGAACACCCGCTGCACCCGCTGCGTGTTCAGCTGCATCAGCACCGGCGCCTCCTTCAGCGCCAGCGAAGCGCTCGACGTCGAACCGTTGCCACTGACAACCAACTTCAGCGACAACGTACCGTCCCAGACAGCCGAGTCCCGGACGATGTCCCGCCCCTCGATCCCCAGCTCGACCCCGTGCCGCACCTCGTCGGCCGTCAGTACGGTCGACGACGACCACCCCGAAGCCCGCTTCACGAACACCCGCACCCGATCGGTCGACACCGTGATCCGACCGGTGGCACCAGCCGGCGCACCGACCCACGGCTGCGTCCGGACCCGCGCCAGATCCTTCGCGTCCTGAGCCCCGTTGACCACCGAGTCCGCGGCGTCGTTGCAAGCAGCCATCGTCCGATCGGCAGCGTTCTTCTGCCGCTGATACGTCCGGACGAGCTCCTGGTAGAGCCTCTCCGCCTTCTCCTTGTCCGGCTCCTTCTCCAGCTCTTCCTTGCGCTGGTAGAAAGCGTCGTCGTACGCCGCCTCCTGCGCGACCGCGTCCTTCGCCACCGTCCGCGCCTTCGCCCGGCACCGCCCGGCGTCGTCGTCCAGGTTGGCGAGAAACAGCACCGAGCCACCAGTCAGCTGGTCGCCGTGCAGTGCGGCGACCGGCCCGCCAACAGCTCCAGCGGGCAGGGCACTACCGAGCAGACCGGCGGCCACTGCGCCGGTCAGGAAGAGAAGGCGTGACATGCGGTTCCTTATGACTCGGAAATGGGTCGAGTCACAGGTTTGCGAAGACTTTTCCGGATCCTGTCAGGATCCGGTCCGCAGGCGGTCCTTTCAGCTGGGCAGCTGCAGCGACGGCAGCGTGTTCTCGATCTGCTCCCGGTTCGGTTCCAGCCACGGCGGCAGCTTGAGCTTGCGGCCCAGCTCCAGCAGCGGCTCGTCGACGGTGAACCCCGGCTGGTCGGTCGCGATCTCGAACAGCACGCCACCGGGCTCGCGGAAGTAGATCGACGTGAAGTACTGCCGATCGAGGATCTCGGTCACCTCGGCGCCCGACTCGATCAGCTGCTCCCGCCAGACCGCCTGCGTCTCCCGATCCGGCGCCCGGAACGCGACGTGGTGCACCGTGCCACCCGCTTGCAGCCCTTTGTCGCCCGCACCGGCGGCAACGTCGACCACCGTGCCCGGGTTGTCCCCCGACATCGTGAACCGGGCCCGCCCACCGCTCTCGTCACCGAGCGTCATCCCAAGCATCCCAGCCAGTAGCTCGGCCGTCGGCTCGAGCGACGCCTCGGTCACCGTGATCGCGTGCAGCCCGCGGACCGCGTGCTCGGCCGGAATCCCCGCCGCGCCGTCCCAGCCCGACCGCGAGTCGCCCTCGGCCGCGACCAGCTCGATCACCAGCCCGTCGGGGTCACGGAACGCGATCACCTCTTCGTCCATACGCCGTACCGGCGCGTCCGCGTCGACCTTGAGCCCGGCCAGATGCTGCTGCCACCACCCGAGGCTCTCCGGCGGGATGCTGAACGCGGTCGCCGTCGCCAGCCCGGTCCCCTGCTTGCCGTCGGGCGCCTCCGGCCACGGGAAGAACGTGAGCAGCGTCGACGGCAGCCCGGCCTCGTCTCCGTAGTACAGGTGGTAGAGCTCGGGACGGTCGAAGTTGACCGTCTGCTTGACCAGCCGCAGGCCCAGCACCGTCGTGTAGAAGTCGATGTTGCGCTGCGGATCGGTCGCGACCGCGGTGACGTGGTGCAGGCCGTGCGGCGTGATCGGGTTCATCTTTCAAGCATCCCTCACCGGCGCGGGCGTGGATAGGTACCAGCCAGCGCCGCCGCTGTGACGAGCGTCAACAGCCCGACACCGACGATCGCGGCGTTGCGCACCTGCAGAATCCCGTGCGGCGTGATCACGTCGTCGAACGGGTTCCCGTCGTCCGGTACGACGCCGATCCTGAACCGCAGGACGCCGTCCAGCGGCGTACCGTCGTCGGTCACCGCCGACCAGCGCGCCTCGTAGTTCCCGTCCGCGAGCCCGGCGCCGGCCACCCGCTCGAGCAGCACCCCCTCGACCCGGACCTCACCGCTGGACCGGTCCTTGCCCGCGGCATCTTCCAGAACGAGCGACCCGGCGCGGATCGGGGTGGTGAACTCGATCCGCACCCGGGCGGGCGCGTCGGCAAGCCGCGCCCCGGCCGAGGGAGTGGTTGCCGCCACCCCGCCGTGCGCCGAGGCAGTCAGCGGCCAGCCCATCACAGCGACTGTCACGAGCACCCCGACGATCCATCTCATCGTGCTTGCAAGTACTGCTCGAACGTCTGTTTCCCGTACGACGACCCCGGCGCGAGGTGGTACCCGGCCGCGAACGCCGCCGACACCTTGCCCGGCGGCTTGAAGATCACGCCCGGCCGCCGGCTCCCGGTCACCCGCTTCCAGATCGCGTGCAGCTCCCGCACCGACTGCCGCACCGGCCCACCGATGTCCTCGGCGCGCCCCTGGGGCGCGCCCATCGCGACCTCCGCCATCCGCGCGCCGACCTCCTCCATCGCGATCGGCTGGAACGGCCAGGCCGGCCCGAACACGACCGGCAGGAACCTCTGCGAGGTGAACACCTGCTCGACCAGCGAGTGGAACTGCGTCGCCCGCTGGATCGTGAGCGGTACGCCGGAGGCCAGCGCGATCTCCTCCAGCTCCACCTTCTGCCGGTAGAAGGTCAGCGGCACCCGGTCGCACCCGACGATCGAGACCATCACCAGGTGCTTGATCCCGGCCGCCTTCGCGGCGGTGGTCAGGTTCCGCATCATCGGCAGGTCACCCTTGTTGTTGCCTGCAGCAAGATGTACGACGGTGTCGACGCCGGCCAGCGCCCTGTCCAGGCCCTGACCGCTGACCAGGTCGGCGGCCACCGCGCCCGGTCCACCGCGGCGGGTCAGTCCGACCACCTCGGCCCCGGTCGCCCGCAGAGCCTCCGCCGCGGGCCGTCCGATCTGCCCGGTCGATCCCGTCACCAGGAACTTCGTCATCACTGTCCTCTCTCGTTCCGGGTACTTCGGTCATGACCGGGCAGCTCCACGATTCGTGACAGCACCACCCGTGTCACGAATCACCGGGCTGCCCGGTCATGACTCGACATCCATCCGAAGGAGAGTCCTGATGACCCGCGCCATCCGCCTGGTACTCGGCGTTCTGTTCCTCGAGGTGCTCGTGGTCGGCGTCTGGAACACGGTCGCGCCCAGGAGCTTCTACACCGACTTCCCGACCGTCGACATCAACCCGCCGTACAGCGAGCACTTCGCCCGCGACCTGGGCGCGACGATGCTCGGGCTGACGATCATCTGCGGGATCGCGCTGGTCAAGCCGCGTGCGCACTACCTGATCCCGGCCGGGCTGGCCTACACCGCGTTCGCGATCCCGCACTTCTTCTTCCACGTGACGAACATGGAGAACGCGACCGTCGGCCAGGCGATCCTGCTGACCGTCGGCAACGCGCTGTTCGCCGTACTGGGCCTGCTCGTGCTCCTCCTCACCGCGATTCGGGACCGCGGCTTGTACCGTGGAGGCAGGAGAGAGGAGTCCCGCGATGACACGGGCGCTGATCGTGGTCGACGTGCAGAACGACTTCTGTGAGGGCGGCAGTCTGGCCGTCGCCGGAGGCGCGGACGTCGCGTTCCGGATCGGGCAGCTGCTGCACGACTGGCACGAGGCCGACCCGAACGACCGCAGGTACGGCTACGTGGTGGCCACCCGCGACCACCACATCGAGCCGGGCGACCACTTCTCCGACACCCCCGACTTCGTGAACTCCTGGCCGAAGCACTGCGTGGCCGGCACCGACGGGGTCGGCTTCCACCCGAACCTGGACCCCCAGCCGTTCGACGCGATCTTCGACAAGGGCGAGTACGCCGCGGCGTACTCGGGCTTCGAGGGCAAGTCGCACGACGGCGAGGAGCTGGCCGCCTGGCTGCGGGACAAGGGCGTCACCGACGTCGAGGTCTGCGGGATCGCGACCGACTACTGCGTCCGCGCGACCGCGCTGGACGCGCACCGCGAGGGCTTCACGACGACGGTGCTGACCGGGCTCACCGCAGGGGTGGCACCGGCCAGCACCGAAGAGACTCTCGTCGAGCTGCGCGCGACAGGGATCGCGCTCACCTGACCGGAGCGCTCACCTGACCGGAGCTCCGGGGCCGAGCGGGATGCCGAGCGCCCACCAGGCCAGGAAGAGCAGCGTCCAGGCGATCGTCATCGCGACCGCCAAGGGCACCGTGTACGACGCGAGCGTGCCGACACCGGCGTCCTTGCGGTAGCGCTGCAGGAACCCGAGCGCCATCACGAAGTACGGGCTCATCGGCGTGATCGCCGTCGACCCCGAGTCCGCGATCCGGAACAGCGCCTGGGTCGTCTCGGCCGGGACGTTCAGCAGCAGCATCATCGGCACCAGAATCGGCGCGGTCAGCGACCACATCGCCGAACCGCTGGTGACCAGGATGTTGATCAGCGTCAGCAGCACCAGGATGCCGAGGAAGATCACCACCGTCGGCGCCCCGATCTCGCCCAGCCAACGGGCCGACTCGGCCGACAGCAGGTCGCCGATCTTGCTCCAGCTGAAGTAGGCCAGGAACTGCGCGATCGCGAAGAACAGCACCAGGACCGGTGCCATCTGCTTGATCCCCTCGGCCATCAGCTTCGGTACGTCGCTGCCCTGCTTGATCGTGCCGACCGTCACGCCGTACGTGATGCCGACCAGACCGAACAGGACGGCGACCACCATCGCGATGCCGTCCAGGAACGGGGACTCGACGATGCTCCCGTTCTCACCGCGCAACGGGGAGTCGTGCGGCAGCAGCATCGCGACGATCGCGACCGCGGCGACCAGGAACACGATCCCGGCCCGGCGCAGGCCGGTCCGCTCGCGGTCCGACAGGTGCAGCGCGTCCGGGTCGTCGCCCGGGGCGTCCGGGTCGGCGTCCAGATCGGTCCGCTTGCTCAGCACCAGGCGGACCACCAGCGTGATCACCAGCGACAGCAGGATCGACGAGGCGATGTTGAAGAACCAGTTCGACAGCGGCGAGATCGACGCGCCCGGGTCGACCGTCTTGGCGGCCGCCTCGGTGATGCCGGCGAAGATCGCGTCGTTCGGCGTCGGGATCGGACTGGCGTCGTACCCGGAGGCGATCGCGGTGTAGGCGACCACGATGCCGAGGATCGGCGACCGGCCGACGGCCCGGAAGGCCAGCCCGCCGAGCGGGACCAGGATGATGTACGCCGCGGCCGACGCGACGTGCGCCATCGTGCCGGCGAAGGCGACCGCGAACACCACCATCGAGGTGGGCACCCGGGACACGCTGACCTTCATCAGCGACTGCAGGAACCCGGTCCGCTCGGCCAGCGCGACGCCCATGATGACCACCACGATGGTCGCCATCGGCGGGAACTCGGCGAAGTTCGAGATCGCCGTCGAGACCGCCATCTGCAGCCCGTCGCCGGACAGCAGGTTCTGCACCGCGACGGTCTTGCCGTCCTTCGGCGAGACCACCGACACGTCCAGCATCGACAGGATCCAGCTGACCACCGCGAGGATCGCGGACAGGATCCAGAACAGCCAGAACGGGTGCGGCAGCGCGTTGCCCGCCTTCTCGATCACCGCCATCGCCCTCACCAGGCGTGGCAGCTCCTTGGTCTCCTCGGTCGCCGTGCTCATCTCAGCTCCTCAGCTTGTGTGCGCGGAAGAACGAACCGATCAGTTCGTGCGCCTCGAAGGTCTGGGTCACGTAGCCCGGACCGGACGCCGCGTCCGACCCCGGCCAGCTGTGGCCGCCGTCGGTCACGGCGACGTGCACGACATCGGCCTTGCAGCCCTTGTACGTCGCGGTCAGGACGTCGTCGCCCTTGGTGCTCAGCCGCGGCTCCGGGTCGCAGTGGTCGCGGACGGCCCAGTCGCGGACCCAGGTCTGCACGCTCGGCAGGTCGCGCGAGCCGTCGCCGCCGTACGGGATGGTGGTGTCACCGGTGCCGTGGATCGCGAGCACAGGGACCGGACGGCTCGGGGCGCAGCGGCCGCCCTCGATGTAGAACGCGCCGGAGACCGGAGCGATCGCGGCGAACCGGTCGGCCATCTTGCAGGCCAGGATCCCCGTGAAGCCGGCGCCGTTGGACTTGCCGGTCGCGTAGACCGCGTTCTGGTCGACGCAGTACGTCGCCTCGAGGCTGTCGAGCAGGTCGGCGGTGAACTTCACGTCGTCGACGCCCGCCTTCGAGTACGGCGCGCCCTGCCAGGCCTGCTTGTCCTCGTCGCCGAGCACACCGTTGGGGTAGGCAACGATCGCGTCGAGCTTCGACAGATCGGAGAAGGCCTCCGTAAACTCACCGGTCTTGCCGCGGCCGTGGTAGACGACGATCAGCTGCTGGGCCTTCTTCGCGTCGTACTTGGCCGGCAGGTGCAGGCGGTACGTGCGCTCGATCCCGCCGCTGACCAGCGTGTAGTCGGCGCCGGTGCCGGGCTGCTGAGCTGATTGCTTGAAGCAACCGGTACTGCGGTCGGCCGCAGCGTCCTGCTGCTCCTGGGCGGTCCCGGCCGCCGGGGCGGCGATGGCCGGGACCAGCGACGAACTGGCCACGGCGGTCACCAGGCCGGCCGTGACCAGGCCGGCGAGGGCAAGGCGATGGAGTCTCATCAGGGGTGCCTCCTCGGGCGTGCGGCCTGCGGGCGGGCAGGCTCGCGCCTGGAACGCATCGGGCGTGTCCAGTGAGTGTGCGGATTCGGCCGGTCGCAGCGGCGCTGGGACCGGGCTGGGTCAGGCCGAGAGGAGCTCGTCGGCGAAGGCTGCGATCCGGTCGGCGGCCGTCTCGACGAGGAGACGACCCTGCTCAGCGGTGGCGCGTCGGGGGTCTCCCAGGACGCCACGCTTGTGGTACTCGTCGAACCCGACCGACATCCGTGGTCCCTGCTTGGTGCGGGACAGGCGGGCCGGGGTGCTCAGTTCGTCGAACGTCAGGGCGCCGGGTTCCAGCTGTTCGGCGTGGACCAGCTCGGGCGCCAGGTACAGCATCTGCGCGGTCTCCGCCTCACCGGCGTGACCGTGCACCTCGCTGACATCGGTGATCAGGTCGGAGACGATCTCGGTCAGCGGGGTCCAGGCGAAGGTCAGGTCGCTGCGCACGTACTCCTGCGCCAGCACCGACAGCGCGGCGTTGTTGCCGCCGTGCCCGGTGACGACCAGGAACTGCCGCCAGCCGTGCTGGTACAGGCTGTCCACGAGCTCCCGTACGACGGCCGCGAAGGTTGCCGGGGACAACGTCATCGTGCCGGCGAAGGCCATGTGGTGCGGCGATACGCCGTACGTCAACGGCGGTGCGACGACGGCTCGACCAGCGAGGCGCTCGGCGACCAGGTCGGCCACACCGACGGCTCGGACGGTGTCGGTGGACATCGCCATGCCGCCGCCGTGCTGCTCCTGAGCTCCCACCGGGATGATCACGAGCGGCGCCGTACGGACGGCGTCCTTCGCCTGGTCCGTGGTCATCTCAGCGAGTCGGTTGATCATCAGAGGCCTTCCGGGAACGCGGCGGACTGGACCGCGGCGCGAATGTTGTCGAGGTGCTCGCGGGTGAGGCGCTCGGCCTCCTCGGCGTCCTGGGCGCGGACGGCGTCCAGGATCGCGCGGTGCTCCTCGTGGTCGCGTTTGCGGTTGTCGTACAGCTGCCGGATCTGCTGCTGCTCGCGCAGCCGGACCTTCAGCAGCGAGGTCAGGACCTCCTCCAGCAACGGGTTGCCCGAGGCTGCGGCCAGCTCGACGTGGAAGTTCAGCGCGAACGCCGGGCCGCCGGGCGGCACCAGGGCGTTGGTGACCGCGGCTTCGAGGCGTTCCAGGTTCTCCGCGCCGCGCGCCAGCGCCGACTGGTGGGCGACGGCCGGCTCGATCACCAGGCGGGCGCCGATCAGCTGCAGCACCGACTCCTTGGTGATCGGCGGGCGGTGCGGGTTGGCCAGGACGACGTTGTTGATCGTCGGTCCGACGTACGTGCCGGAACCGTGCCGGAACTCGACCGCGCCGGTCGCCTCCAGCTTGCGCAGCGCCTCGCGGATCGTCGGCGTGGTCAGCTCGAACCGCTTGGCCAGCTCGCGGGCGGACGGGATCGCGTCCCCCGGACCGAGGTCCTGGTCCCGGATGATGCCCAGGATCGCCTCGGTCAGGCGATCGGACAGGCTCGGAGCTTCCGCAGCTGAGTAAGTCACAATGTGACTAAATCACTTAGCCTTTCGGCCCGTCAAGACCTCAGCGGCGTACGACTTCCGTAGGGGCTTGGCCCGGCCCTGGGGCCGATGTGCGGTCCAGGCCGGTTCGGCGAGAGTGGGTTCATGTCCACTCCTCACCGCATCACGGCGTTGCTGGCAGCAACCATCGGACTCGGTCTGGTCGCTACGACAGCCGTCGCCTCTCCTGTTGAGACGCCGGGCGCCCACAGCGCCGGCGACCGGCTGTTCCCCACCCTCGGCAACGGCGGCTACGACGTCCAGGACTACGACCTCAGCCTGCGCTACCAGCCGGACCGGACGACGATGGCCGCCTCCGTCACCGTGCGCGCTGTGGCCACGCAGGCGCTGTCGTCGTTCAGCCTCGACTCGGTCGCCCAGCAGATCACCGCTGTCCGCGTCGACGGCCGCGCGGTCCCGTACCGGCTCGACCCTGCCGCCGAGAAGCTGATCGTCACCGCACGGATCCCTCGCGGATCGCACTTCGCCGTCAAGATCGAGTACGTCGCCGACCGCGCGAAGAACCCGGCACCGCCCGGCACCACGCTGCCGCCCGGTGTCGTCTGGCCGATCGAGGCGTGGGTGAGCACCCCCGACGGCTTCGGCGTGATGGGCCAGCCGAACCGGGCCCACCAGTTCTTCCCGTCGAACGACTACCCGAGCGACAAGGCCCGCTACACCGTCCGCCTGACCGCGCCCAGCGACCGGACCGCGGTGTCGGCCGGGCGGCTGCTGGCGTCGTACAAGCACGGCGGTGAGACGACCTGGATCTACCGGACCGATCACCCGATCAAGCCCGACGTGCTGCCGATCGCCGTCGGGCGGTTCCGCGAGATCAAGCAGACCGGTCCGCACGGGCTGCCGGTGCGCAGCTATGTCACGCTGGCGAAGGCTCCGGACGGCAAGGACTACTCGGACGCGATGGAGCGGAGCGCTCGCGAGACGCCGGCGCAGCTCAGTTGGCTCGAGCAGCAGATCGGGCGGCCGTTCCCGTACGAGCGGTACGGCGTACTCGGCCTGATGACCGACTACAACGGCGTCGCGCTGGAGACCGCGACCCTGTCCAGCTTCGGCGGTGCCCTGTCGCTGCCGGCGAAGGACGAGGCGCCGACGCTCGTGCACGAGATGGCCCACCAGTACTTCGGCGATTCCGTTGCCATCCGCAACTGGGACGACATGTGGATCAGCGAGGGCCACGCCCGGTACTACGAACGCAAGTACGCCGCCGCCCGCGGTTTCATCGACCTCGACGCCGAGCTTCGGTCGCTGTACTCGACCGACCAGACCAACCGCAACGAACAGGGCCCGGCCGGCCACCTGAAGAACGCCGGATCCGTCCTGTTCGACACCGACGTCCCGGGCCAGCTGATGCTCGTCGGCCTGAACACCCTGGTCGGCGACGCCACCTTCCGGCGGATCGAGCAGACCTTCTACGACCGCCACCGCGACGGCGTCGCCTCGACCGCCGACTACATCGCCGTGGCCAACCAGGTCTCCGGGCGCGATCTCACGGCGTACATCAAGAACTGGCTGTACTCCCCGACCACCCCGCCCATGCCCGGCCACCCCGACTGGAAGTCGGTCCGCTGACCTCTCGCCTACGCCTGAAGCCCCTTTGCTGTTGCCTGCAGCAACCGGATGAGCTTGGGCTCGAAGTCGAGGGCCACATGCGCCCACCGCGGCTCCTGCCGGTAGAGCTCGGCAAGACTCGCGGTCGGGTGCGACAGCTGCCAGAAGTTGGCGGTCATCGCGAGCGCGGCGGCGATCAGGTCGTGGAGCTGCTCGGCGGTCAGCTCGCCGACCAGCAGGTCCACGATCTCGTCGTACGCGACGAAGGCGTTGGTCTTGAACCTCCGCGCCCGCTCCACGTCGACATCCCCTTCAAGACTGAGCGGCACGTGCGTGAGCAGGTCGCAGAACAGCGGCGACGAGGCCAGCGTCGAGCCGATCAGCCGCGCGATCGCCGTCGGCGACAGGTGCGCCGACCGCTCGCCGACCTCGGCACGAACGGCGTCGCGCCACTGGAACCAGCCTCGCTCGGCAAGCTCGAGCAGCAACTCCTCCTTGCTCGCGAAGTACCGGCGAACGGCAGACGGATGCAGACCGGCCGCCTCGGTCACGGCGGCCAGAGTGAGATGCCGGACCCCACCGAGCTCCCCCGCGAGCCGGACGGCGGCGTCGAGCAGGTCCTCGGTCCGCTGCAGCTTGGCTTCGGGTGATCGGGCGCGCATGGAACCGATGATAACGCAATTGACATGCGTTATGGTTGTAACGCATGCTGATTGCGTTAACCCTTCAGGAAGGAACCCGCTCATGCGCGCCGCATTGGTCACCAGCTTCGGAGAACCGGACGTCTTCGAGCTCACCGAGCTTCCCGATCCGCTGCCGGGAGCCGGGCAACTGTCGATCGACGTCAGCCACGCCGCCGTCGGACTGATCGACGTCTACCTGCGCCAAGGGCTGCTGAAGGACAACCCGGCCCTCCCGCACCCGCCGTACGTCCCCGGCCTCGAGGTCGCCGGCACCGTCCGGGCGCTCGGCCACGGTGTCACCGGCTTCCGGATCGGCGATCCGGTGGTCACCCTCGCCGGCTCCGGCCCGACCGACGGCTACGCCTCCGTCGCCGTCGTCGACGCCGTCCACGCGATCAGCCTCGTCGGTACCGACATCGACCCGGCCCTGGCCGTCGCCGCGATCCCGAACGCCGTCATCGCTCACCTCGCGCTGACCCAGGCCGCCCACCTGCAACCTGGCGAGCGCGTCCTCGTCCACGGCGCGTACGGCGGCCTGGCCTCGGTCTTCCCCGGCATGGCCCGCCTCCTCGGCGCCGCACAGGTCGTCGGCACGGCCCGCGCAACGTCCGGCACCGCTCGCACAACGTCCGGCTCCGCCTCCGACACGTCCCCCGCGGGCGATCCGGCCTCAGCCTCTGCCGCGGCCGACACCCCGCGTTCCCTTCCCTACGACCAAGTCGTCGGAAGCGACTTCGTCGACGCTCTCGACGGGCAACTCTTCGACGTGGTGATCGACCCGGTCGGCGGTCAGCTCCGCACCGACAGCCTCCAGGTGATGGCTCCGATGGGCCGGCTGCTGCTCGTCGGCAACGGCTCGGACGACTGGTCCCACAGCGTGCCCACCAACGAGCTGTGGCTGAAGAACCTCGCTCTCCGCGGCTTCAACGCCGGGCTCTACATCCCGGCACACCCCGAGCAGATCGCCCCCGCTGCCGCGGCCGCGATCGAGGCCGCCCGCGAAGGCCTGCTGCCGCTCCGCACCACCACACTCCCGCTCAGCGATGCCGCGGAAGCCCACCGCCGCCTCGAGAAAGGCGGGGTGGGCGGCCGCATCCTGCTGACGCCGTGAGAGTCGTCCTCCCGCCGGCTCGGGGGAGCCGACTCAGGCGGTGACGACGATCGGGGCGCCGTTGGAGACCAGGGACCAGTCGGTCGTCGCGAAGGCGGACGGGTCGACCGAGCCGGTGGCGGTGACGTAGTCGATCATCAGCTGGCGGATCTCGACCTGCTGGTTGTAGAGCACCGGCGCCTTCGACACGTGCGGGAAGTTCCCGCCACCCGACTGCCGGTAGTTGTTGACGGCAACGACGAACTGCTGCTCCGCGGCGACCGGCGCACCGTCGTACGAGAGTCCGGTGATCCGCGAGCCGACCGGCTTGGCGATGTCGATCTTGTAGACCAGCGGTTTGGTGAGCCCGCCGAGGATGTCGTAGTTGTAGTCCGGCGTCCCGGTCGGCGCGGTCGGGGTCGGCGCGTTGGTGACCTGGTCCGGCGTGAACGGCCCGGTCCCGCTGACCTGCTTGAAGTACTGCGCGCTGAACTCCAGGTACTCCTGCACCTGCGCGCCCGTCATCTTCACCGCCAGCAGCGTGTTGTCGAAGATGTACAGCCCGGCGACGTCCCGCACCGACACGTCCCCGGCCGGGATCGCGGCCGCGCGGTTGAACGGCGCCGCGATCGCGAGCACCGGCAGCGTCGCCTCCGGCGTACCGGCGATCGCCTTGCTGACCGCGTCGGCCTGGACGAAGTTCACGAAGTCGAGCGCGGCGGTGTCCTCCCAGGGTGCCGTCGCGGCCGACATCGCCGTCGTACAGGTGCCGATCTTGGAGTTCACGTACCCGACGACCTGGTCGTGGTCCTTCTGCAGCAGCCGGACGACCTTCGGGTCGGACTCGACCGTGTTCGCGTTGAGCACCTGGCTGTGCCGCGCGACGACCTTCCACCGGCCGCGCTGCTGCTGCAGGTCGAGGTCGATCTGCGCCAGCCGCATGCCCCACTTCAGCGGCTCGACCAGCACGACCTGCTCGCCGGTCTGCTTGTTCGTGACGAACCGCTCGGCGATCTCCTGGTGCGCGTGGCCGACCAGGACGGCGTCGATGCCCGGCACCTGCTCGGCCATCGGGCCGGCCGCGTTCTCCGGCACCGGCAGCGCGTCGCCGTACGACGAACTGAGGTCGATGCCGCTGTGCGCGGACACGATGACGATGTCGGCGCCCGCGCGGCGCACCCGCGGCACCCAGTACTTGGCCAGCTCGACGATGCCGCCGAACTTGATCTTGTTCTCGACCGTCGCCTTGTCCCAGATCGCGATGCCCGGGTTGGTCAGGCCGAGGATGCCGACCGTGATCGGCCGGCCGGCGCCGGGCACGTGCACGCGCTTCAGCACGTACGGCGGGAAGACGGGCAGGCCGGTGGTCCAGTCCTGCGCGTTCGCGCCGAGCAGTGGGAACTTCAGCTGCCGCTGGAACTTGCGCAGGATGTCGAGGCCGTAATTGAACTCGTGGTTGCCGAGCGCGGCGGCGTCGTACCCGATCGCGTTCATCGCGGCGGCCATCGGGTGGATGTGCCCGCCAGTGATGGGCTCGATCTTGGCGTAGTAGTAAGACAGCGGCGTGCCCTGGATGGTGTCGCCGGCGTCCAGCAGCAGCGGGGCCGGGCGGCGACGGTCCTTGGCGATCTCGGCGCGGGCGGCCTTGACCAGGGTGGAGATCTTCGCGAGACCGATGTCGTTGTGCGCCGTGTCGTCGTACTCGGCGTTCTTGAAGTAGTCCCAGTTGAAGACGTTGCCGTGCAGGTCGGTCGTGCCGAGCACGCTCAACCGGACCGTGCGCTGGCCGTGCCCGCCCCCGTGGCCCTGTCCGGAGCTCTGGGTCTGCCCGGCGTACGCCGGGGCCGCCTGGTACCCCGCAGCCACCAGTGCGGTCGCCGCCGCGCCCGAGATCATCGTGCGCCTGCCCATCGTCCGGTCACCGTTGTCCGTCATCTGTCCCGCCTCACGCGTCGTTGGTCACAACGCCCGCCACGATACGGGCGACACGCGCCGTGACAACCCCGGGATGGCCCGGGGGCTGCGAGAGGATGCCGCTCATGCCCGTGCCGCCGCCCGGCAAGCTCCTGCTCGCTGCCGCTGTCCTCCTCGGGGCCGCCCTCGCCCAGGCTGCCCAGCCCTCCGCCCACCCGTCCACCGTCGCCGCACCGCCGATGCGGTCCGTCGCGGCCCACGGTCCGCTGTCCGTCCACCTGGCTGATTCCAAGCCCGGTACTTCCAAGCCGCGGTCGTCGAAGCCGCCGGTGACGCGGAAGAACCAGCGCACCGACACCCCGAGCTGGAACCTCCCGGCGGGTGGCAAGGTCCTGTACCTGACCTTCGACGACGGCCCGCAGCCCGTGTACACGCCGAAGGTGCTCGCCGTACTGGCCAAGCACCACGCGAAGGCGACGTTCTTCGTTCTCGGCCGCGAGGCCGCGGCGCACCCGGCTCTGGTCGAGACGACGCGCCGGGCCGGTCACCGCATCGGCAACCACACGTGGGACCACCCGATGCTGACCAAGCTGTCCCCCACGCGGCTGCGCCAGGAGATCTCCACCGGCGTGAAGTCGAAGTGCTTCCGCCCGCCTTTCCGCGACACCAACGCCCACGTCGCGGCCGTCGCCGCCGAGTACCACCAGCACCAGGTCCTGTGGGACGTCGACACCCGCGACTGGGAGAAGCCCGGCGCCCCGTCCATCGAACGCGCGTTGCTGCGCGGCGCTCGCCCCGGCGCGATCTTCCTGATGCACGACGGCGGCGGCAACCGCTCCCAGACCGTCGCGGCCCTGGACCGAGCGCTCACGAAGCTGTCCGCCAAGGGCTACACGTTCCGCTCGCTCCCCTGCTAGCGGAGCATCGCCGTCTTACCGGCGGAGTAGTGCTGCAACGCCTGGTCGATCACGTGGATCGGCTGGTCGAGCGCGTTGACCGCGAACATCCCCGTCGGCTTGAGCAACGGGTGCGGCTTCACCACAGCCCGCACCGCCGGCTGATCCAGCCCCCGCACGCCTGCCGTCGTAGCCCCCACCCCACGCTGCAGCCGAAGCTCCAGCACGTACTGCCCGAAGACCTTCACCTGCTGAAACCCCTGCACGGACTCCCACGGCAGCATCACGGCGTACGAGCCCCCTTCGCACGCCAGCTCCAGAGCCTTCGGCGACATCCGCATCGCCACCGGCTGCAGCTCGTTGGCCGCGAACCACCGCTCCCGATCCTTCACCAGCCGCAACGCCAACGCCGTACTGGCCAGCAACGGCACCATGCTCGCGATCAGCAGCACCATGAACGGCCACATCCCCGACCCCTGGAACGCCACCAGCGCGTACACGGCGATCCCGATGCCCAAGGCCCCGATCCCGGCGGTCACCCAAGCCCCCCGCCGCAGCCCCGCCCGCACCACTTCCCGCCGCCGCAGCACCGCCTCCCGATCGATGCCGACCACAAACGTCTGCACCGGAACCTGCTCGCTCATCCCCCTAGCCTCCCAGCCCACCGGCCCACTCGCCTCCCGACACCTCTGAAAGGCGGCCGAGGCCGCGCCGAGCGCCGAGGCGGTTGCCAGGTCCGCGACTCAACGGGTGTACGCCGGCCTCATCGCCCTGGCCAAGGCGACGATGCCCGCGGAGTTGACAGGTGACAGGGGGTACGGGTCGACGGAGACAAAGGTCTTCTCGTCAACCCGGTACGCCATGAAGCCGTTGTCCTGCTGCCAGCCTTCCGCGCCGACGTCGACCCGCCGGTTCCCCAGACTCCCGCTGTCTCCTGCGCTCTTCAGATTTCTGAAGGCCACGAATGCCTCCGAGTCCCGTCCGCCGCCCTCAATGAAGACAGCCCTGCGCAGGGTGCCCCAGCGGCAGGTGACGTACCCATCGATAACCGTGTCACGTCGAGCCGCCGCCTTGGCGCCCAGCAGCGCCTCGGCCGCAGCGGTACCACGCTCGCACTCCGGCTGACGGAGAAGCGCCGGGGCCTGCGGGATTCCTCCCGGCAGGCTGTCGATCGTCCTGGCGACGGCCTTCACCGCGTCCAGCTGCCCGTCACCGCTACGCTTCTGGCCCACCTTCACCAGCCTGTCGCCGCTGCGGAACACCAGCCAAGGACCCGCCGAAACCGGGTCCACCGACCAGGAATCCAGGCCGACCTCGGCGTCAACGGTCTGGGCCGTGAACTGCCCTTTCAACCGGCTCGCTTCGTCCGCCCGTAGTACGGCGGCATCCTGCGCTGACACGGGCAGGACGGAGACCAAGATCCGGTACTGGTTGCTCGCGTCGGCAGAATCCGTCAGCCAGCAGACATCCGAGAGCGGGGTTGCGGTGGGCGCCTGATCCTGAGCTTTCCAGCCGCCCGGCAGAGTCGGCCGCACGCGGTCACATAAGCTACCGGCCGACTGTGCGACCGGCGTGGCCTGCGGCGCCGCCGGCTCCTCCTGGTCGCAACCCGCTGATGCCAGCAGTAAGACGACCGCGGATGCCACACCCACCCCAAAACGACGCATCATCCACCCCTGGAAGCATTCCGGCTGTCTGCCGACGGCACAGTAGTCGGTACCACCTCCGCCGGGACCACGGCCTCTGGTTCTCAGCACCTCGGCAATACCGCGGGTGGATTGGGAGCCCGAGCCGGACGGGCGCGAGCGACCGGCTGGGCCTGCGTTAGAGGCGCCGGTGTTCAGAAGGGCCGGGCCGCGACGATCTTTTGGACGAGTGGGGCGAGGGTGGTGGTGAGTTCTTCGATCTCGTGGGGGGCGAGACAGGTGTACGCCGGGGCGGCGAGTTCGTCGGTGAGGTCTTCGATCTCGGTCCGGAGCTTGCGGCCGGCGGGGGTGAACCAGCCTTCGTCGTCGACCAGGCCGCGGGTCCGCAGACCGTCGATCACGGCCTCCAGCTGCTCGTCGGTGAGCGGGTCGAGGCGGCCGAAGTCGCGGGGCTTCATGTCGAAGAGGAGGGCCTGCAGTACGTGCGACTCCTGACCGCTGATCCCGGCAGCGACGAGGGCGGCCAGGTGGCCGTCGCCGCGGTGTTCCCGCAGGAGGGTGGCCGCATGCCACAGCCGGGCGACCGGCTCTTCGGGGACCGGCAGCGACCGCAGTCCGGCGTACAGCATCCTGCCTTCCACCGGCGCACTGAACGCGGCCCGCGTGAAGAGTTCGGCGGCGCGCGCGATCACCGGGCTGTCCGCGAGGTCGCCCAGGATCGCCCGCAGCGCCCTGACGCACCCACGCTCCCGAGCGGCGAGCACCTCCTCCGGCGTCGCGACCTCCCAGCAACTCGGGACACAAGCGGCGACCTCACCCGGCGCGAAGTTGTAGAACAACGCGTCCACAACCTCAGCCGGAACCCGCCCGAGCGGCGCCGACCGCGAGGCGAAGTACAACGGCCAGTACCCCTCGTACCCGAGCGCCTGCAACTCCTCGTCCGGCTCCTCGGCCATGTAGGCGACCTCGTGAATCGGTACGAACAATTCCTTGAGCTGCCGCTCGATGCTTTCCATCTGGATGACCCTCCTCGCATCGGGCCGGCCCGTCGCCGGCCTTTCACCCTCTCTACGACCGGCCCTCCGCCCATCCGACAAACTTGCCCGAAAATATCTGAGTACCCATCGGGCGCTCGGCGTATTGGGGCGGGAGACTGCTTGCGGGCGCAGCTCGAGTAGGCGGACGCTCGGCGTACTGCGGCGGAGACTGCTTCCAGGCGCAGATCGAGTAGGCGGCCGCTCGACCAGCCCTGCTCGGGACGTCGTGCTACTGGCGGCGGGCGAGGTGGGCCGTGACCTCGGCGTTGATCTCCACCGTCTCGGGGAGGACCTCGATGGTTCGGCGGAAGACCTGGTCGCGGTCGGCGGGCGGGAGCATCACGTACGCCGAGACCGTCGAGAGGTGTCCGACGTAGTCGTGAGCGCTCATCGTCAGCCGCCGTTCGACCACCGCCTGCCGGACATCGGTGAACCCCTCGGCCTGCTGAAGCTCCGTGCCAGGCCATTCCATCGGGCGGTCCGCAGGCGGCCTGCTGTCGGGCGACGGGACGCCGTCGTTCTCCAGGTACGGCGCCCGCGCCACACGCGCGGCCTCCTTGAGAGCCGGGTCAGCCAGCTGGATCGGCACGGCAAACGAGGCGAACACGCCACCTGGTCGAATGAGCGCGGCCATCCGGTCCCACCGGCCCTCGGGGTTGGTCCAGTGCAGGGCGGCCGCCGAGTACACCAGGTCGTACGACGAATCCAACGGCAGGTCCTCGAAGGCAGCTTGCACGGTGGTGACGCTTGCCGGCAGGTGCTTCCGAAGCTCCGCAAGCATCGCCGCATCCGGCTCGGTCGCCGTGACCGCAACCCCAGCCTCCGCAAACAGCCGCGTGGCCTTGCCCGTCCCAGCACCGAACTCGAGCGCGGTCTTGAGCGGCCTTGCGGCGTACGCCGTCACCAGCTCCAGGAGTTCCATCGGGTAGCCGGGCCGGAACCGCTCGTACCCTTCCGCCACTGTCCCAAAGCTCAACGCCCGCGCAACCATCCCGGCATCCTGGCACCTTCCATGCCTTCAGCGCTTGTCATTTTCCCGCCGAAGAGCAGACGCGGTGAGGCAGCGACGAGCCCACCCGAAGCGGGATAAGAACGCGTGCCGCGGGCGTCGGCACGCGTAGGTGAGCGCGGCAGCGCGCACTTGAAGCGGGCCATGCAGGCGCGCTGCGGGCGTCAGCACGCGCACGAGCGGAAGCGCGCACTCGGCACGGTAGCGCCGCGCAAAGCGCGGCAGCGCGTGTTGCAAGCGGGCCAGCGCGTGGTTCAGCGCGCCAGCGCGCACTTGAAGCGGGCGAAGCACGCGCACTGCGGGCGTCAGCACGCGCACGAGAGCGCGGCCGCGCGCACTCGGCGCAGTAGCGCCGCGCAAGGCGCAGCAGGCGTGGGACCAAGCGCCGCGCGCGTGGGCTCAAGCGGGCGGTCGCAAGCGCACCGCGGGCGCTATCTCGCGTGAGCGCGGCAGCGCGCACTCAGCGCGGAAGCGCCGTACTACGCGCGCCAGCGCGTGGTTGAGCGCGCCAGCCCGTACTACGCGCGCCAGCGCGTGCTCAGCGCGCCAGCGCGTGCTCAGCGCGCCAGCGCGTGCTCAGCGCGCCAGCGCGTACTTGAAGCGCGCGACAGCACGCGCACCGCGTGCGTCAGCGCGCAACTGAACCAAGGGTGGGTGGGAGCAGGCACCGTAGTGAGCGCCAGCGAACGGAGGAGCCCGCGTGGGGGAAAGCACTAGCTCCCGAGGCGCCGACCAGCCCAGGTCCAGGCGTAGACGCCGTCGTCTACCGCCGTACCGGCTTCACCTAACTCCAGCGGGCGGAAGGTGTCGACCATCACCGCGAGCTCCTCGAAGGACTCGGCGCCGAGTGACGCCTCGATCGCCGAGGGCTGAGGGCCGTGGGCGTAGCCGCCGGGGTGCAAGGAGATGGAGCCGAGGCCGATGCCGGATCCCTTGCGGGCTTCGTAGTCGCCGCCGCAGTAGAACATGACCTCGTCGGAGTCGACGTTCGAGTGGTAGTACGGCACGGGGACGGACAGCGGGTGGTAGTCGACCTTGCGGGGGACGAAGTTGCAGATGACGAAGTTGTGGCCTTCGAAGACCTGGTGGACCGGTGGCGGCTGGTGGATGCGGCCGGTGATGGGCTCGAAGTCGCTGACGTTGAAGGTGTACGGGTAGAGGCACCCGTCCCACCCGACGACGTCGAAGGGATGCGTCGCGTACGTCATCCGCGAACCGACGATCCCGCCCGGTCCGTTCCCGCGGTGCTTGACCAGGACCTCGACGTCCACACCGTCGACCACGTACGGCGTCGCAGGCGTCACCAGGTCGCGTTCGCAGTACGGCGCGTGCTCGAGGAACTGCCCGTAGCGCGACAGATACCGCTTCGGCGCAGCGATGTGGCTGTTCGCCTCGATGCAGTACGCGTGCACCCCGTCAGCGCCCGGCAACCACCGATGCGTAGTCGCCCGCGGGATCAGCACGTAGTCGCCCTCACGCGCTTCGAGCACGCCGAAGACCGTCTCGACCGTCGCCGAGCCCTTCTCGACGTACACGCACTCGTCGCCGATCGCGTTCCGGTAGTACGGCGACGGCTCGCCGGCGACGACGTACGAGATCCGGACGTCGCCGTTCCCGAGCACCAGCCGCCGGTGCTCGACCACGTTCGAACCGGCCGGCCCGTCGAAAAGATCGTGCAGCTTCAGGTGCCGAGGCGTCAGCGGATGGTTGGCCACGGTCGACAGATCCGGTAGCGACCACACCTGGCTGTCGACGATCGCCGACGGTACGCCGGAGTGGTACAGCAGCGACGAGTCCGACGAGAACCCCTCCTCGCCCATCAGCTCCTCGTAGTACAGCGCGCCGTCCGGGTTCCGGAACTGGGTGTGCCGCTTCGGCGGGACCTGCCCGACCTGCCGGTAGTACGCCATGACCCCTGCTTCCGCATCGCCGTTTATCGGACACGACTGTCCGCTTACCGAAAGCATCCGTTAGGCTCGGACCCATGTCAACCGTCCCACCGCTGTTCCGGCACCTGGTCGACGACGCCTCGATGTTCCCGCCCGGGAACCTCCCGCTGCCCGAGGCCGTGCCCGCTCACCGCGCTCACGCCGGTACGCCGTACGCCGACCTGGTCGGCGCCTTCGTCACCTCCGACGAGGACCTGATGAAGGTCGCCGCCGAGGTCGCCAGGCTCCGCGCGGAGGGTGCGGACTCACGCGCCGCGACAGACTTGGGCGACGCATCGGCCGCGGGATCGAGCGGCGCGAGCACCAGCCCCCTGAACGTCGCCGTGGTGATCACCGGTGGCGCCGGCGGCATCGAGCCCGCCATCCGGTACGGCGACCGCTCGCCCGACCTGAACGTCACCGCGATCGAGGTCCGTCTGCGCGACGAGGACGACCTGTCCCGCAACGCGCTGCGCGTTGTCCGCGCCTGCGACGACTGCCTGGACGAGGAGAACGCGTTCGTCGAGATCGGGCTGGACGGCGCCTGGGAGCGCGCGCTCGACGTCGTCGCCGACGCCGGCTACAACGCCAAGCTCCGCACCGGCGGCCTCGACGCGTCACTCTTCCCCAGCGCGGATCAGGTCGCCGCGTTCATCACCGCCTGCCTCGATCGCGAGGTCGCGTTCAAGTGCACGGCCGGCCTGCACAACGCCGTACGGCACACCGCCGCCGACACCGGCTTCGAGCACCACGGTTTCCTCAACGTCCTGCTCGCCACCCGCGCCTCCCTCGACGGCGCCGGCCTGGACGACCTCAAAGCGCTGCTCGACGAACGTGACGGCAAGACCCTTGCCAGCAAGGCGAAAGAACTCACCGACCAGCAGGCCGAGAGCACCCGCCGCTGGTTCACGTCGTACGGCTCCTGCAGCATCACCGAGCCGTACGACGACCTGAAGACGCTCGATCTCCTCAGCTGAAAAAACTGGAGCGAACTGTGACCTGGATCGACCTTCCCGACGGCACGCCGTTCGGCCCGGACAACCTGCCGCTGGGCGTGTTCCGGCTCGGCGACGAGGAGCCGCGGATCGGTGCCGCGATCGGTGACCACCTGATCGACCTGGCGCCGGTCGCGTCGGCACAGATGCTGGACGGGTCGCAGCTGTTCAACCAGCCGACCCTGAACGCGTTCCTCGCGCTCGGCCGCCCGGCCTGGAAGGCGACCCGCGAGTGGCTGATCGACCTGGTCCGCAACGAGAACAACCGCGACGCCGTCGAGCCCCACCTCATCGCGCGCGAAGCCGTCACGATGCTGCTGCCGTTCGAGGTCGCCGACTACGTCGACTTCTACGCCTCCGAGGTGCACGCGACGAACCTCGGCCGCCTGTTCCGCCCCGATTCCGAACCCCTGCTGCCGAACTGGAAGCACCTCCCGGTCGGCTACCACGGCCGGGCCGGCACGGTCGTTGCCAGCGGCACCGACATCGTGCGCCCGTCGGGCCAGCGCAAACCTCCGGCAGAGACCAGCCCGTCGTACGGCCCGTCGCAGCGGCTCGACATCGAGGTCGAGCTCGGCTTCGTCGTCGGTACGCCGTCCGCTCTCGGTACGCCGGTCGGGGTCGATGCGTTCGAGGACCACGTGTACGGCGTGGTGCTGGTCAACGACTGGTCCGCGCGCGACCTCCAGGCGTGGGAGTACGTGCCGCTCGGGCCGTTCCTGGGCAAGTCGTTCGCGACCTCGATCTCGCCGTGGGTGGTGTCGCTGGAGGCGCTGAAGGACGCGGCGGTCCCGCTCCCGCAGCAGGACCCGCCGGTGCTCCCCTACCTCCAAGGTGACCTGAAGAACCCCGACGTCACCTTCGAGGTCCGCTGGAACGGCCAGCTCGTGAGCACCCCGCCGTACCGGGAGATGTACTGGTCCCCCGCGCAGATGCTCGCCCACCTCTCGGTCAACGGCGCCTCCGTCCGCACCGGCGACCTCTACGCCTCCGGCACGGTCAGCGGCAACGCCATGGACCAGCGCGGCTCCTTCATCGAGCTCAGCTGGGGCGGCCGCGAGCCGATCACCGTGAACGGCGACGAACGCACGTTCTTGCAGGACGGCGACGTGGTCACGATCACCGGCTGGGCGAGCACCGCGGACGGCCGGAAGATCGGTCTCGGAGAGGTCACCGGACAGATCGTTCCTGCGCGAAAGTGAACAAAACCTGTTCATAGCTGTTCGTTTCTATTGACTACTGCTCGGTCCTGAGCAGAGAATCCTCGACGACCCGCCCGTCGTCCGAGGAGTGCGCTCGTGATTCCCATCCGTCCCGCGGCTGCCACCGCCGCTCTCGCGCTGACCGCGGCGCTGCTGGCGGCGCCGTCAGCAGGCGCCGCCAGCAGCCAAACCACCGGCCCGCTGACCCTCAGCTCACCAGAGCTGACCGTCACAGTCGCCGCCGACTTCCCCCGCGTCGTCCAGTACGCCGACAACGCCTCCGGCCGGATCCTCGGCGGTCAGCCGGACGCGATCTCGACCGTCACGATCAACGGCACCGCCCGGACGGCGCACCTCACCAGCGCGCCCACCGTCGAAGGCGCCAAGGCCGTCTACCACCTCGCCTTCGATGCTCTCCCCGGCGTCGAGCTGGACGCCAGCCTCGCGCTCGCCGGCCGCGTCACCACGTTCGCGATCGACGCCGTCCGCGACACCGAGGCCAGCCGGGTCGGCACGATCGACATCCCCGACCACGACCTCGTCTCGGTCTCGAGCACCGAGGCAAAAGCCACCACGGCGTTCACCACGCTCGACCCCGACTCCACCCGCACCGCCGACAAGATCACGCCGGTCACCGCCACCACCCCGGCGGAGTCGGCGCCGACCGGCGCGGCGTACGCGTTCGTCAGCACCAGCGGACTGGCCGCCGGGATCGAGTCCAACTCGACGTACGACAAGCCGGCCGGGCAGTCCGTCGACGACGGTGCCCGGTTCTGGCACCGCGCTCGCAAGGCGGCCGACGGCAGCTCGCGCGTCGGCGTGTGGAGCGGTCAGTGGACCTACCGCGCGGACACTTCGCCGTACACGGAGCCCTTGCCCTGGGCAAAGGTCGTGGTGACCCCGGACGCGAACAAGGACAAGACGGTCGACTGGCAGGACGGCGCGCTCGCGTTCCGCGCGATCATGACCGAGCCGAAGGGTGGTGAGCTGGTCAAGGACCGGGTGATCACCCACATCCCGTTCAACTTCGCCAGCCAGGCCACGCACCCGTTCCTGCGCACGCTCGACGACGTCAAGCGGATCTCGCTGGCCACCGACGGTCTCGGCCAGCTCGCGCTGCTCAAGGGCTACGGCTCGGAGGGCCACGACTCCGCGCATCCGGACTACGGCGGCAACTACAACATCCGCGCCGGCGGCCTGACCGACCTCAACACGCTGCTCAAGAAGGGCAAGGGCTGGAACGCCGCGTTCGGCGTCCACGTCAACACGACCGAGTCCTACCCCGAGGCGAACGCCTTCAGCGAGGACCTGGTCGACAAGTCCAGCAAGGGCTGGAACTGGCTGAACCAGAGCTACTACATCAAGCAGCGCCCGGACCTTGCCACGGGCAACATCGTGAAGCGGTTCCAGCAGCTGCGCGACGAGACCGACAAGAACCTGCAAGAGCTCTACATCGACGTCTACTACCAGTCCGGCTGGCTGGCCGACGGCCTGACCCGGCAGCTCGCCGACCAGGGCTGGCAGATCGCGACCGAGTGGGCCGACCGGCACGAGCGCACCTCGCTGTGGTCGCACTGGGCCAACGACCTGGACTACGGCGGCGCGACCAACAAGGGCCTGAACAGCCAGATCATCCGGTTCGTCCGCAACCACGAGAAGGACGTCTGGAACGCCGACCCGATCCTCGGTCAGAGCTCGCTGGTCGAGTTCGAGGGCTGGACCGGCGAGACCGACTGGAACAAGTTCTACGCCAACGTCTGGCAGAAGAACCTGCCGGCCAAGTTCCTGCAGCAGCAGAAGATCACCGACTGGAACGCGAGCGACATCCGCTTCACCGGCGGCGTCCGCGGCGCGGTCGAGAACGGCAAGCGCACCGTGTACGCCGGTGACGCCAAGGTCCTCGACGGCGACAAGTACCTGCTCCCCTGGGACGGCAACAAGAAGCTCTACCACTACAACCCCGAGGGCGGCCTGACCGCTTGGCGCGTCCCGGCCCAGCTGGCGAACGCGACCAAGTTCACCGTCTACAAGCTGACCGACACCGGTCGCGTGAAGGTCACCACCGCCCCGGTCCGCAAGGGCGTGGTCACTCTCGACGCCGTCGCCGGGCAGCCGTACGTCCTGTACCCCGACACGGCGCCGCAGCAGGCGGCAGCGAACTGGGGCGACGGCACCCACCTCAAGGACCCCGGCTTCAACGCCGGTGACCTGAAGGCGTGGAGCCCGACCGGCTACGCCAAGATCGACACGCTCGGCACCGGCCAGCACGTCGCCGTACTCGGTCCCGAGCAGACCTCGCTCAAGCAGCGCATCACCGGCCTGACCCGCGGCAAGACCTACAGCGCCTCGGCCTGGGTCGAAATCGAACCAGGCAAGTCACGCCGTACGACGATCAGCGCGGGCGGGGTCAGCAACACGATCTCCCGCTCGACCGCGCAGAACAAGGTCGCCTCGGACGACAAGAGCGACGCCTACTACCAGCGCGCCCGCGTCGTCTTCGATGCCACCGGCAACAGCACCGACCTGACCGTCGCGGCAGCGGCCGGCTCGGCCAAGGTCCGGATCGACGATGTCCGGGTCGTGGAGACCAAGCGGCCGGCCGCCGGACTGGTGGACGACTTCGAGAACGTCGACCAGGGCTGGGGCCCGTTCGTGAAGGGCGACTCCGGCGGTACGACGGACCCGCGCACGAGCCTCGCTCGCAAGCACGCGCCGTACACGCAGGCCGGCTGGAACGGCAAGCTGGTCGACGACGTGCTCGACGGCGACTGGTCGTTGAAGTCGCACGAGGAGAACGAGGGCGTGGTCTACCGGACGACGCCGGCGACCGTGCCGTTCACGCCGGGCCACAAGTACAAGGTGAGCTTCGACTACGAGAACGGCCAGGCCGGGCACTACGCCTGGGTCCAGGGTGTCGACCGGCCAGCGTCGGTCGAGGTCAAGTCCACTCCGATCGGCGCGCAACGGACGAAGGCGACGTTCAACCAGGAGTTCGTGGCCGGCTGCGGCGGCGACTACTGGGTCGGGCTGCGCAAGCTGTCCGGCGGCGGCGACCAGGCGGACTTCGTCCTGGACAACTTCGCCGTCACCGATCTCGGCAAGTCGTCCGAGGCCGCCGACTGCACGTCGCTGGCGCTGACCGGTGTCAACGGTCTGGTCTCGGGCGAGGCCAACGACGTCACCGCGACCTTCACCAACAACGACACGGTCGCGGCGAAGGACATCACCCTGGGCCTTCAGGCCCCGACCGGATGGACCGTCGAGGCAACGACCCCTGCGACCCACGCATCGGTTGCCGCAGGCACCAGTGTGAAGACGGTCTTCGCGGTCACCCCACCCACCGGTACGCCGGAGGGCAAGTACCCGCTGACCGCGACCGGCGGCCGCGCGACCACCGCGGCGGAAGCGACCCTGCTGCCGCCGGGGATCGTCCCGCAGTCCCGGATCAAGATCACCGAGGTCTCCAGCGAGGACCCCGGGACCGACGGCCCGGCGAGCGCGGCACTGGACGGAAACCCCAGCACGCTGTGGCATTCGGCCTGGTCCGAGGTCCCGACCCCGGCGACGTACCCGCATCACCTGACGCTCGACCTCGGGGCGTCGTACGCGGTGGACGGCTTCAGCTACCTGCCGCGCCAGTCCGGCACGAACGGGATGTTCAAGGGCTACGAGCTGTACGTCAGCACCGACGGGCAGAACTGGGGTACGCCGGTGAAGACCGGTGAGTTCCCCAACTCGACCGCCGTGCAGCGACTCGAGTTCCCCGCGGTCACCGGCCGGTACGTGAAGTTCGTCGGCACCAGTTCGCTCAACGGCGCGGTGTTTGGCTCGGCCGCCGAGCTGAACGTGTACGGCACGCGCTAGTACGACGACGACAGCGGCGCCACCTCTCCCCCGGGAGGTGGCGCCGCTGTGCGTGGATCACTTGGTGACGTTCACGCTCACCGCGGCGCTGGCGGCCTTGGCGGTGACGACGCGGAACTTGTTCACGCCGACGCGACCGCTCTGCACCCACACCGAGTAGGTGGCCTTCGAGGTCACCTTGGTGGTGGCCGGGAAGTTGACCCACTTGCCGTTCTCCAGCCGCTGCACCTGGACCGCGGTGTTCGCCGCGATGCCCGTGGTCTTGCCGGTGAAGGAGACCTTGGCCCACGCCTTGGCGGTGGCCTTGTCGGACTTGATGCTGATCGTCGGCGCGGCCGCGACGGTCGACGAGACCTGGGCGCTGTGCCCGGCGGTCGGTGCGGCGGTGGCCTGAAGGGTGCCGAGGGCAACGGCTCCGCCGGCCACGGTGAGGCCCGCGAGCACGGCGACGGAACGACGGACGAGCTGAGAACGAACGCGCATGATTTTCTGATTTCCCCTCGTATGGAACGGATTCCGGTGAACCCGACACCAGAGGAGACGCCCGCCCCGCGGGAGAAGTTGTGTTAAGAATCCGTCTCAGGTGACGACGGCAGCACGAGCCGGGCCAGTGCACCGCCGGTCGGCGCGGCCCCGAAGGTGAGCTCGGCGCCGAGCACCTTGGCGTGGCCGGCAGCGATCGTCAGCCCGAGTCCGTGCCCGGCACCCCGCTCGGCCATCCCGGAGCGGAACCGTCGGGGGCCCTCGGCAATCAGTTCCTCCGGGTACCCGGTGCCGTGGTCGACGACCTCGACGGTCCGGCCCTGCACGGTCACCTCGATCGGCGGCCGGCCGTGCCGCAGACCGTTGACGATCAGGTTGGCCAGGATCCGCTCGACGCGGCGCGAGTCGGTCGACACCGTCGCGTCCGGTCCGTTCAGCCGTACGACGACGCTGTCCGGCGCGATCGCCTGCTGCATCCGCAGCCGGCCGACCGCCGACGCGACGAACGCGCCGAGGCCGATGTGTTCCAGATCGGCCTGCTCGACCCCCGAGTCGAACCGCGCGATCTCCAGCAGGTCCTCGACCAGGCCGCGCAGCACCTTGGCCCGGTCGCGCACCAGTTCGCTCGGGCGGCTCGGCGGCAGCAGCTCGGCCGCCGTCAGCAGGCCGGTGACCGGCGTCCGGAGGTCGTGCGCGACGTCGGCGGTGAACCGCCGCTCGGCCTCGAGCTGACCGCGCAACGAGCTGGCCATCGAGTCGATGGCCGTCGCGAGCGCGTACACCTCGTCCTTGCTCCGGGCGTTCGCCTGGCCTTTGCCCTTGCTGACCGTCTCGACCGCCGACGCGTCCAGCTCGCCGCCGGCGATCCGGCGCGCCGTACCGGCCACGGAAACGATCCGCTTGGACAGGCTGCCAGCCGCGACGACGCTGACCAGGGCGACCAGCGCCACCGTGCCGATGCCGCCGATGATCAGCGCGCGGCGCAGCGCCTTGGTCGAGTCGTCCTCGCTGCTGTAGTCCTGCACGATCGACAGCACCTTGCCGCCGTCGACCGGCGCCGCGACCCACATCTTCGGGTTCGGCGCGCCGGTCACGAAGGTCGCCCGGGTTCCGCCCTCGGCCGTCTCCCGCAGCGCCTGCGGCAGCTGCGGGTCGTCGATCTTGGAGTCCCGGGTGGCGACGCCGTACTCGTTGTAGATCTGCACCGCGCTCGAGATCGACTCGCGGGCCAGATCGCGGGTCCGGTCCAGCCGGGACGTCTGGGCCTGCGTGTAGACCGCCACGCAGAGCACCAGGATCGCCAGCGAGGAGACCAGCAGGAAGATCAGGCCGAGCTTGCTCCGCAGCCCCACAGGTGTCCTCCGTCCTTGAGGTCAGGTGCGGAGGAGCCTACGCGCGAAGCTTGTACCCGAACCCTCGAACGGTCTCGATCCGGTCGGCGCCGATCTTGGTCCGCAGCCGCTGCAGGTGGACGTCGACCAGCCGGCCGTCGCCACCCCACTCGTAGTCCCAGACCCGCTGCAGCAACGTGCTGCGGCTCAGCACCACACCCGGGTTGTTCGCGAACTCGATCAGCAGCTTGAGCTCGGTCGGCGTCAGCTGGACGGTGCTGCCGCCTCGGCGTACCTCCAGGGCCTCGCGGTCCAGCTCCAGGTCGCCGAACGACTCGACGCCGGCTCCGCTCGCCGGGCTGGGCCGCTCCGGGTCCACCACCGCGCGCCGCATCACCGCGCGCAGCCGGGCCACCAGGACCTGCGTGTCGAACGGCTTGGTCACGTAGTCGTCGGCACCGGCTTCCAGGCCCAGTACGACGTCCAGCGCGTCACCGCGGGCGGACACCATCACGATCGGAACCAGGCTGGTCTCCCGGATCCGGCGGCACACGGAGATGCCGTCCAGGCCGGGCAGCATGATGTCCAGCATCACCGCGTCCGGGTGGATCTTCTCGAAGCTCTCGATCGCCTCCAGGCCGTCCTCGGCCGTGGTGACGTCGTAGCCGTGCCGCTCGAGGGTCAACTGGGTCGCCTCACGGATCACCGCGTCGTCCTCGACCATCAGGATGCGCGCTGCCGGTTCTTCCGGTACCACTGAAGTTCAGTCTCCCTTTTGGTCCTGCGAGCTCACCAAGAACATCTGCTGACCCTTCCAACGGTAGACCTGGATCCGGGTTACAGATGGGCAGCAAACTTTGTCGGCCGCGGTGAAGACTCCCGACTCCACGACGAGGTCGCCACCACGGCTGGCACTGATCTTGGTCTGGTCGGCCTTCAGACCCCAAATCCGGCGCGGACCGGTGGGCTCGGCGGCCATCAGCACAGCACCGTAGTTGAAGTTCCCGTCCAGGTGGATGTAGACCACGAGCTGGGGGTACTGCGACTTCGTGACGTTCACAGTAGGGCCGCGGCGCATGCAGCGCTCCACCACTGTGCAACCCGCCAGGATGCTGCGGAAGAAGGGTTCGAGCTTCCGGTCGGCCAGCAGCTTCAGCCGGACCTGGCCGAGGCTGACCGTGACAGCGGGCGTCGGGGACTGCTCCGGCTTGCCTTGGCCGAATCCCTTGATGCTCGGCGACGGCGTGGCCGACGACGGACCGGCCGCGGGCTCGGCGCCCTCGACCCGCAGGCCGCTGCCGTTCGCGCAGCCGGCCGAAAGCGTCAGGGCGGCCACAGCCAGCGCTGCCGGCAGCATCTGCCTAGCTCGCATGGGTCGCCTCCTGAAGTGCCTCACCGAACAGTTTCTTTCCCCCGTGCCCCTGTGATTCGGACAACTACCTTCCATAGTGCGGCCCCGACGTCACAACCGGTGGCCACAATCGTCCAGTGGCCTCGGCAGTTCCGTTGCGGTTGAGTCACAAAAGGTGGAACAACTCTCAGCTCACGACCACCTTGCCCGGATTCAGCAAGTTCTGCGGGTCCAGCGCGGCCTTGATCGAGCGGTGCACCGACAGCGCCACCGGGCCGATCTCCTGGGCCAGCCAGTCGCGCTTCAGCACTCCGACGCCGTGCTCCCCGGTGATCGTTCCGCCCAGTTCCAGGCCGATCTCCATGATCCGGTCGAACGCGACCTGTGCCCGCCGGGCCTGCTCGGGGTCCTGGGCGTCGAACACGACGGTCGGGTGCATGTTGCCGTCGCCGGCGTGACCGAGCACGCCGACGGTGATGTCCAGATCGGTGGCGACCTTCTCGGTCGCGCCGATGAAGTCGGCCAGCCGGGAGCGCGGGACGCAGACGTCGTCGATCATCGTCGTACCGAGCTCGTCGAGCGCGAGCAGTGCGGCCCGCCGGGCCTCCAGCAGGAGGTCGCCCTCGGCCTCGTCGTCGGCCTCGATGCACTCGATCGCGCCGTTCTCGCGACACAGCTTGGCCACCGTCGCGATGTCGGCCGCACCCGCGGCACCGCCCGCGTCGGACTGCGCGATCAGCATCGCGGCCGCGTCCTCGGGCAGGTCCATCCGCTTGTAGGCGTTGACCGCGCGGATCGTGGTCCGGTCCATGATCTCCAGCAGGCTCAGCGAGACGCCGGACCGGATGATCTCGACGATCGCCTCACCGGCCGTGACGCCGGACCCGAACAGCGCCGCCATCGTCCGCGGCTTGGCCGTCTCCGGCCGCAGCGCGAGGGTCGCCTCGGTGATGATCCCGAGCGTCCCCTCGCTGCCGACGATCAGCTTGGTCAGGTCGTACCCGGCCACGCCCTTCACGGTCCGGCGGCCGGTCCGCAGGATCTCGCCGTTCGCGAGCACGACCTCGAGCGCGAGCACGTAGTCCGTGGTCACGCCGTACTTCACGCAGCACAGGCCGCCGGAGTTGGTCGACAGGTTGCCGCCGATCGAGCAGAACTCCCAGCTGGACGGGTCCGGTGGGTAGAACAGCCCCTGCTCGGCGACCGCGCGCGACAGGACGGCGTTGAAGACGCCGGGCTGCGTCACGACGTACCGGTCGACGGGCTCGATCTCGAGGATCTTGTCCATCTTCTCCAGCGAGATGACGACGCAGCCGTCCAGCGCGTTCGCGGCGCCGGACAGGCCGGACCGCGCACCCTGCGGAACGATGGGCACGCCGAACTCGGCCGCGGCTCTCACCGCAGCCTGGACGTGCGCCGTCTCCCGTGCCAGTACGACGGCCGCCGGCACCCCGGCCGGGCAGAACATCGCCCGGTCGTACCGGTAGCTCTCCATCCGGTCCGGATCGGTGACCAACGCCTCTGCAGGCAGGACCTGACGCAACCGCTCGACGACCTCACTCATGGCTTCGAGCCTAGTAGGCACTCGGTGCCATGGCAGCTTGTCGTCGTGCGGTTGTGTCGCCGGTGCGCGGTCAGCGGGTGCGTGCGGTCCGGTTCTCGGAGATCTTGTCCCAGCCGCTGCCGAAGTTGCGGTACTCACGGGCGATCGCCGTGAACGTCGTACTGGTGTCCTTCGACTTCACCTTCGGCGTCCGGCAGGTGCGCTGCCCGGCCACCACCGCACCGGTGCCACCGCCGCTGTCGCAGGTCAGTGTCCGGCCGTTGTTGGACCCGCCGGTCTGCACCAGGATCGCGGTCGTCATCGCGTAGTTCGGCAGCTTGGCGTCCATCACGACCTCGGCCCAGTACTGCGAGCAGTTGTCCCGCATGAGCTTGACGTCGCCCCAGCCGGGCGGCTTGTTGTCGCGAAAGATCTGCGCTGACGAGATCGGTCGTGCACCCGGGCAGTTGGCCAGTTCGACGGCCTGAGCTGGTGAGGCCAGAGCGATTGCGCCCGCTCCGGCCAGGCCCGCGGTGCTGAGCAGAATGCCCAGTGTCTTCATCGGAAACCCTTCCTGGACGTGCGCCCCGACGCCCGTCCACTGGGCAGCGTACGCGAACCGCCCCTGACCTGACAGTCAATCCGGTAATCGGACATTGAACGGTCGGTGTCGGGGGCGGTACCCAGCGTGTCGGTGACGGCGGCCCTACAGGTTGCCGCGCCGCTCCTGCTCGCGCTCGATCGCCTCGAACAGCGCCTTGAAGTTGCCCTTGCCGAAACCGAGCGAGCCGTGCCGCTCGATCAGCTCGTAGAACACCGTCGGCCGGTCGCCGAACGGCTTCATGAAGATCTGCAGCAGGTAGCCGTCCTCGTCGCGGTCGACCAGGATCTTGCGCGACTGCAGCTCCTCGATCGGCGCCCGGACGTGGCCGATCCGCTCCCGCAGCTCCGGGTCCTCGTAGTACGAGTCCGGCGTGGCCAGGAACTCGACACCGTTGGCCCGCATGATGTCGACGGTGCGCAGGATGTCGTTGGTGGCCAGGGCGATGTGCTGCGCGCCGGCGCCGTCGTAGAACTCCAGGAACTCGTCGATCTGCGACTTCTTCTTCGCGATCGCCGGCTCGTTCAGCGGGAACTTGACCCGGTGGTTGCCGTTGGCCACCACCTTGGACATCAGCGCGGAGTAGTCGGTGGCGATGTCGTCGCCGACGAACTCCGCCATGTTCACGAAGCCCATCACCTTGTTGTAGAACGTCACCCACTCGTCCATCAGACCGAGCTCGACGTTGCCGACCACGTGGTCGATGGCCTGGAACAGCCGCTTCGGGTGGCCCTCGGGCCGCCGCACCTGGGTCTCGGCCGCGACGAAGCCGGGCAGGTACGGGCCGTCGTACCGGCTGCGGTCGATCAGCGTGTGGCGCGTGTCGCCGTACGCCGCGATCGCCGCGCGGCGGACCGTGCCGTGCTCGTCGGTGACGTCGTTCGGCTCCTCCAGCACGGTCGCACCCTGCTCGCGGGCGTGCTTGATGCACTTGTCCACGTCCGGCACCTCGAGCGCGATGTCGGAGACGCCGTCGCCGTGCTTGCGGTGGTGGTCGTTCAGCGGGCTGTCCGGCGTGACGCCGCCGGTGATCACGAAGCGGCCCGAGCCGGCCTTCAGGACGAAGGCCTTGTGGTCCTTGTTGCCGTGCTCGGGGCCGGAGTACGCGACCAGGTCCATCCCGAAGGCGAGCTGGTAGTACTTCGCGGTCTGCGTGGCGTTGCCGACCACGAAGACGACGGCGTCCATCGCGGTCACCGGGAACGGGTCGCTGCTCTCGTCGTACGGGACGAGGCCGACGAGCTGCTTGAGCTGATCGAGGTCCAGATCGGCGTCGAGCTCGGCGGGGGTGAGGTCGGTGCTGGTCATCGCGGGTCCTCCCGGTCGGTGGCTAGCTTGCCCAGGACTCTCGCTGGTGGCGGACAGGTTGCGCAACAGTTCTCGTTTTGACTGGTCAGCTTGTGCAGTATTCTGAGGTTACTGTTGGGCTATGTGGTCACCCTGACCACTGCTTGGAGGCTGGCATGTCGGTCGACGCCCTGGACGCCCGGATCCTCGATCTGTTCGCCGCCGAGCCGCGGGTCGGCGTCCTCGAGGCGTCCCGCCGCCTCGGTGTCGCCCGCGGCACCGTGCAGGCCCGCCTCGACCGTCTGCAACGCGACGGCGTCGTCCGCGGCTGGGGGCCCGACGTCGACACGGCCGCGATCGGCTATCCCGTCACGGCCTTCGCCACGCTGCAGATCGAGCAGGGCTCAGGCCATACGACGGTCGCCGCGGCTTTGGCCGCCATCCCCGAGGTCCTCGAGGTGCACACCATCACCGGCGCCGAGGACCTCTGGTGCCGCATCGTCGCCCGGTCGAACGCGGATCTGCAGCGCGTGATCGATCAGGTCGTCATCGTGCACGGCATCCAACGCGCGTCAACGGTGATCGCGCTGGCCGAGCAGATCCCCCACCGGGTCCTGCCGCTGCTCCGCGCTGCAACCTCCAAGTAGTCGGCCCTGAGGCCAGCACCTACTTCAAGTAGTTCACGCGAGGCGCTTGGCGACTTCTACCGCAGCTCGGGCGACCCGAGGGCCCACGAAATCCCGATCGAGCTTCCCCAGCACCACCACGCCGATGCTCGCTTCAACCCCAGGCACCCCGAGCACCGGACTCGACACCCCCTGCGCCCCCGCCTGCAGCTCACCCGCGGTGATCACGAACGGCCGCCCCGCCGGATCAGGCTTCCGCCGTCCCGCCAGGATCGCCTTGCCGGCCGCGCCCTGGTCGAGCGCGTGCCGCGAGCCCATCCGGTACGACACGTGGAAGTCGGTCCAGCTCGGCTCGATCACCGCGATCGCGAGCGCCTCCTCACCGTCGGCGACGGTCAGGTGCGCGGTCGCGCCGGTGTCCTCGGCGAGCGATCGCAGGACGGGCAGCGCGGCATCACGCAGCGTCGGCTGGACGCGGCGGCTGTAGTGCAGCACCGCGAGACCGAGCCGGGCCCGCCCCTCGCTGTCGCGTCGTACCAGCCGGTGCAGCTCCAGCGTGTTGACCAGCCGGTAGACCACCGTCCGGCTGACTCCGAGCGACGCCGCCAGCTCGGTGATCGACAGGCCGTCCGGGGCGTCCGCCAGCAGCTCGAGGACGGTCAGCCCCCGATCGAGCGTCTGGGACGTCTCTGCCGGCACAGCCGAAGCGTATCCGCTTTTCGGGCGCGGACCGATGGCGCCGTATCTTGCTGCCGTGCGAAATTACTGGTCACTCCTCCCGGCCATCGCCATCGCGGTCGTCCTGATCCTGCTGTACGCCGTACCGACGCTGGTCAATCCGCAGTGGACGACGACCGTGCTCGGGCTGTTCAAGCAGCACCCCGAGGACGCCGATCCGGCCGGTCGCCGGCTGACGCCGAAGCGGATCCAGTCCCGGCGGATGCTCGCCGGCCTGCTGGTCGTGGTCGCGCTCGGGCTGGTCGGGTTCAACATCTCGCTCAACCGCGAGGCGAACGGCTGCTACCAGGCCGCCACCGCGTGGGGCGCGGTCGACCGCGCCCCGGCCGGCAACCAGAAGCGCAGCAGCGACGACCCGTGCGTGACGATGATCTACGGCACGTTCATCGGCGACGGCTCCGGCGAGATCACCGGCGAGAAGCCGCAGCCGGTCCCGGCGTACCAGCTGATGGGCGACAAGAAGCCGAAGTACCTGAAGTGGATCCAGAACCGTCCGTCGTACGACGAGGGCGACCTGCTGATCGGGATCGGCGCCGACTGCGCGCTCGACCTGAAGGTCGAGCAGGGCAAGGACAAGATCACCGCGGTGATCGACATGGACCAGCCCTGCACCGCCGACGACGAGATCTCGCTGACCCCGATCAAGCTGAAGGAACCGCTCGGCGACCGCAAGATCGTCACCGTCGGCGGCAAGGAGCTGCAGCAGATCAACCCCGAGATGGACTCCTGGCCGACGGTCCTGAAGGAGCTGATCACCGGAGGCTGAGCGGGTTCAGCGCAAGGCGCGAACCTCGGCGTCGTACTCGCGGAACGGGCGGTTGCGGGCGAGCAGGATCAGCAGGCCGACGATGCAGACGCAGGCGCCGCCGGCCAGCGCGATCGTCGGGGTGGTCAGGTCGGCCGTCGTACCGGCCACGAAGTCGCCGAGCCGCGGCCCACCGGCGACGACCACGATGAACACCCCCTGCAGACGCCCGCGCATCGCGTCCGGCGCCGCTGATTGCAGGACGGTGTTCCGGTACGCCGAACTGACCATGTCGGCCATCCCGGACATCGCGAGCAGCGCCACTCCCAGCCAGATCGTCCGGGCGAAGCCGAACAGCCCGACGGCCGCGGCGTACGCCGTGATCGCGACCACGATCGCGATGCCTTGGCGCCGGACCCGGCTGACCCAGCCGGAGAACAGGACGCCGAGCAGCGCCCCGATCGCGGGCGCCGCCTGGAGGAGCCCGACGGTCTTCACGCCACCCGCGAAGAACGACCCCGCGACCGCCGGGAACAGCGCCCGCGGCTGCGCGAACACCATCGCCAGGATGTCGGCCAGGAACGTCGCCAGCAGCGCGGGCGCCGCCCGGAGGAAGGTGAACCCCTCCAGCACCGAGCGGATCCCGGCCCGGCGGACCTCACCGGTCGGCGGCACCGCGGGCAGCCGGAACAGCGCGTACAGCGCGGCCGTGAACGTGATGACGTCGACCAGGTACGCCGCCGCGAACCCGTGCCACGCGATCACCGTCGCCCCGAGCAGCGGCCCCGCGGTGAACCCGAGGTTGAACGCCGCCTGGCTCAACGTGTTGGCCGCCGGCAACAGCTCGGGCCGGATCAGCCGCGGGATGATCGCCGACCGCGCCGGGTTGTTCACCGCGAAACAGGCCGACTGGACCGCGACCACGGCGTACAGGACCCAGACCTGTTCCCACTCGAGCACCGACTGCACGACCAGCACCATCGAGAGCAGCCAGAGCCCGCCCGAGCTCACCAGCGCGAGCGTCCGCCGGTCGATCGCGTCCGCCATCGCGCCGCCGTACAGGCCGAAGACGATCAGCGGCACCAGCGCGAACAACCCGACCAGCCCGACCGCGAACGTCGACTCCGTCAGCGCGTAGACCTGGATCGAAACGGTCACCGCCGTCATCTGCTGCCCGAGCTGCGAAACCGTCGACCCCATCCACAACCGCCGGAAATCCGCCGACTCCTTGAGCGGTCGGAGGTCGGTCAGCAGACGAGGCACATAGGTAACCTATGTCACGACGTGACGTGCCTTACGAGGAGGTCGTGGGCACCGATGGACGCGGGGCTGCGTCTACCTCCGTATGACGAACCAAGCCCCTTCGCTGACCTGTCCGCTGTGCAGCTGCCCGCAGTTCCAGCAGGAGGAGGCCCGCAGCGACTCCCGGTGGGGATTCACGTCCCACCGGATGACGCTGCTGGTCTGCCAGAACTGCCGGTACGTGCTGCACTTCTACGACAAGAACTCGATCTTCGACTTCGACTGATCACCAGGGCAGGCGGCCCTCTTCGGCGTGGAGCTGGCCGGTCGGGGCGTCGGCGGGCAGGGTCGCCAGGCGTACGGCGACCGCCGCTCCCTGCGCCGGCGTCCTGGCCGCGTCCCAGCCGCCCATGTCCGTCGCGCAGTTGCCGGGGTCGGCGGCGTTGACCAGGATGCCGTCGGCCCGGAGTTCGTTGGCGAGCATGACGGTCACCATGTTCACCGCCGCCTTCGACGCGTTGTACCCGGTGGTGAGCACCGTGGACATCCGCGACTCGGGGTCGCCGACACGCGCCATCGACGACAGCTCGGTCGACAGGTTCACCACCCGCGCCTGATCCGCCCGCCGGAGCAGCGGCAGCATCGCCTGGGTCGTCGCGACCACCCCGAGCACGTTCGTCTCGAAGCTCGCGCGCAGGGAGTCGATCGGTACCTCACTCACCGGCCCGTCCCCGTCGGCGATGATCGCCGCGTTGTTCACCAGTACGTCGAGCCGCCCGTACTCCTGCTCGATCCACGCAGCGGCCTCCTTGCTGGTGCTCGCATCGTTCACCTCCACCCGAACCGCCGCCGCCTTCGCACCGTCCGCGGTCAGCTCCTTCACCACCACTTCCGCCCTGGCGAGGTCCCGCCCACCGACGAGGACGATCCACCCGAGCTCCCCGAACTGCCGAGCGATCTCCCGCCCGATCCCCTTGGTAGCGCCGGTCACAAGCACGATCTTCTGCTGAGTCATGCCCCCAACCCTCAGCCGCATTCGCCGCCCCCGGCAGAGTCGCCGAATCCAAGGACTCCCACTCCTCCCCGGGTCTGGCTCGCCGAAACCGCCGCGCGTGGCCGCCGGGGCGACGTGCTTGCGGGCGCGGTGCGCGATCTGGCGGAACACTTCCAGCCGCCCCCGCAGATCACGCCGCCCCGGCCGCGGGCGCCGGGCGGCTCCCCTCCACTCCGTCGCGTGCCCAGCCAGGGACCGGGCGTCCCTGGTTGGCTCTTCGGCGACCTGGGATTCTGGACAGATGGACCGGGCCCAGCTGGCAGACTTCCTCCGGATCCGGCGCGGACGACTCCGCCCGGAGGACGCCGGCCTGCCCGCCGGCCTTCGACGCCGTACGCCGGGCCTGCGCCGCGAGGAGGTCGCCTCCCTCGCGACCATGTCGACCGACTACTACACCCGCCTCGAGCAGGCCCGCGGTCCCCACCCGTCCCGAGCGGTCCTGACCGGCCTGGCTCGCGCCCTCCAACTGTCGACCGCCGAGCGCGACCACCTCTTCCGCCTGGCCGGCGAACAGCCCGGCCCACCACCAGGCCCACCCACGGACGTCCGCACCGGCGTACTCCGCATGCTTGCTCGCCTGGACGTCCCCGGCCTGGTCCTCGACGCCAAGTACGACGTACTGGCGTGGAACCCGCTGGCCGCCGCCCTCATCACCGACTTCTCCGCCGTCCCGGTCCGCGACCGCAACCTGCTCCGCCTGCGCTTCCTCAGCGGCACCACCCAGAGCGACCTCTTCGGCGAGGAGCAGACCGCCGAGTTCGCCCGCGAGGCCGCCGCCGACCTCCGCACCGCGACCAGCAAGTACCCCGACGACAAGTCGATCAGGACGCTCGTCACCGACCTCCGCACCGGCAGCGAGGAGTTCGCCCGGATCTGGACCCTGCACGAGGTCGGCACCCAGCAGACGATGTGCCAGACCCTCCACCACCCGCTGGTCGGCCGCATCGACGTCGTCTGCGAGGTCCTCGTCATCCCCGAACGCGACCAGAGAGTCGTCCTCTACACCGCCGACCCCGGCTCCCCCTCCGACCAGTCCCTCCGCCTCTTGGAGGTCGTCGGCACCCAGTCCCTCACGCCGTCGCCCCGCGGCTGAGGTCGTCGGCCGGCGTCCCGCCTCTCGGTTTCGTTCCGCAAGTCAGCGCTATGGTGGGGATATGGCGAAGACGTTCAAGGACTCCACCTGCTCGGTCGCGCGGAGCCTGGAGGTCGTCGGCGACGGCTGGACGCTGATGATCGTCCGCGAGGCGATGATCGCGGGGGCGACCCGGTTCCAGGAGTTCCGGGACACCCTGGGCATCGCGTCCAACAGCCTCGCCAAACGACTCGCCCTGCTGGTCGACGAAGGCCTGCTCGAACGCCGTACCTACCAGGAGCCGGGCGAGCGGGCCCGCGACGAGTACGTCCTCACCGAGTCCGGTCGCGCGCTCAGCCTGGTGATCGGCGCGCTCGCGTCCTGGGGCCGGGCCTACCGCCCCCACCCCGAAGGCACGTCGCCCCGCTTCGAGCTCGACGACTCCGGCGACGCCGCCCAGTTGGCCTTCGTGACCCGGGACGGCACCGAAGCGCCGGCCGACCAGCTCAAGGCCGTCCGCACCGAGGACCGCCGACTCGACGTCGCCTGACGCAACTTTCCTTCACAAAATCCAGCAGAACGTGTGCTGAAGAAACCGGCTCCGCTGGGTTGCCGAATGAGATTCAGACCTGCTAGCTTCATTTTCGAAACCTAGCCAGGGAGTCTCCGCATGTCCTCGAACCCGTCCCAGCAGCGCGCCACCTTCGCCGAACTGGTCCACGCACCCGAGCCCCTCGTGCTCCCCGGCGCGTACGACGCGTTCAGCGCCCGCCTGGTCGAACGCGCCGGCTTCCCCGCGACGTACCTCGGCAGCTTCGCGGCCGCCGCCAGCACCTTCGGCCAGCCGGACGTCGGCCTGGTGACGCTGACCGAGCTGGTCGACGCCACCCGCCGGGTCGTGGACGCGACCGGCCTGCCCGTGCTCGTCGACGGCGAGAACGGCTTCTACGAACCGTCGAACCTCTGGCGCACCGTGCAGGCCTTCGAGTCCGCGGGCGCCGTCGGGATCCACCTCGAGGACAACCTCGGCGGCAAGCACACGGCCCGCCCGGCCGGCCTGATGAGCCCGGACAAGATGGTCAACCGGATCCGGGCCGCGCTCGACGCCCGGACCGATCCGGCCTTCATGATCGTCGCGCGGACGGACGCCGCCTGGGTGTACGGCGATCTGGACCAGACCGTCGAGCGGCTCCGCGGCTACGTCGCCGCCGGCGCCGACATGGTGTTCGCACCCGCCGTACCGGCCGCGAAGCTCCAGGAGATCCGGTCCGCGATCGAGGCCCCCGTCATGGTCGCCGCCGACCTTTTCGATGCCCCCGGCAAGGATCGTCCGGGCAGCACGCTCGCGGAGTACGCCGATGCCGGCGCCGACGTCCTGCTGCTCTGGTACAGCGTGATCGGTGCCGCCGCCAAGGGCGTGATCGAAACTCTGGCCGGCCTCGCCGCGGGCTCCGAGGTCGCCGACCTCAGCCACCTGATCCTCGGCCAGCAGGACTTCGAGTCCGCCATGGACTACGCCGCGTACGAACGCCGCGCCGCCCGCTACCAGTAGCCGATCCCGCCATCCCACACCCCCGGCCCGCCTTCCAGCAGAGACGAGACCCACCATGCCCACCCCGATCGAGCCCACCGCGTCCGGCATCGGCACCACCATCTACACCAACGCCAACCTCATCACCGGCGACGGCCGCACGGTGATCCCCAACGCCACCCTCACCACCCACGACGGCCTCATCACGAGCATCACCACGGCCGACAGGACCCCGGGGGCCGGAGCCCTAGCGGGAAGAAGCGTGTCACTGGGCGGCGCACACGCGGGCGGGGCCGGAGATGCTTTGGCGGCAGGCACCTCGCCGGCAGTAGCCGCCGCGGTGGGTGAGGACGTGCGGGTGGTTTCGTGTGCGGGGCGGACGATCATGCCGGCGTTGGTGAATCCGCACGGGCACATCGGGTACATGCGCGGGACCGAGTGCGATCCCGCGCACTACTCCCGCGAGAACGTGATCGACCATCTGCGCCGGTTCGTCTACCACGGGGTGAGCACGTTCCAGTCGCTCGGTACCGACCTGGACGGCACCGAGGTCGCCGTACGGGACGACCAGCGGGCGGGGACGCTGGACGACCCGGATCTGGCAACGCTGTTCACCGCGGGAGCGGGGATCGTGGCGGCGCCGACGGCGGGGCTGCCCAGCGGTGCGCCGTACTTCGCGGTCGACGCCGTCCACCAGGCGACCGATGCGGACGACGCCCGGGCCTTCGTCCGTCAGCTCGCCGCGCGGAAGGTCGACGCGGTGAAGTTCTGGATCGACGATCGCGGTGGTCAGTCCGCGAAGCTGTCAGCGGACGCCGGACGGGCGATCGTCGACGAGGCCCATCGGCACGGCCTGCTCGCCGCCGCGCACATCTACTCGGTCGAGGACGCGAAGGTCGCCCTGTACGCCGGCGCCGACATCCTCGCCCACATGCCTCGCACCGAACCGGACCAGGAACTGATCGATCTCCTCGTCGAGCGCGACGTCGCCGTCTTCACCTCGATGACGGTCCAGGGCCCGACCCACACGGACTGGCTGGACGACCCGCTGGTCGCTGAGACGTTGCCCGCGGAGTCGATCGACGATCTCCGGACCCGCATGGCCGCGCGAGCGCTCGAGCCCCTCTTCGACACCGGCGACACGTACCGCCGACTTCGCGAGAACCTGGTCATCCTCCACGAGGCCGGCGTACGGCTCGTGTACTCCGCCGACACCGGCGTCTTCGCCCAGCTCCCCGGCCTGGCCGAGCACCGCGAACTGGAAGCGATCGTCGACGCCGGCCTCTCCCCGCTCACCGCCATCGAGTTGGCCACCAGCCGCTCGGCCGCCCTCCTCGGGCTCGCCGACCGCGGCCTGATCGAACCAGGCCGCCGCGCCGACTTCCTCGTCCTCGACGGCGATCCAACCGTCGACATCACCCGCACCCGCCAGATCGCCGCCGTGATCCTGGCCGGCCGCGTGGTCGACCGCCCCCACCTCCGCCGCCAACTCCTCGCCCACCAGCAGCCGGCGCACCTCTAGACGGAAGGCCAGCCGACCCAGGTCGGTGAACTTCAGGCTCGGCGTTGGGTGGCCCAGTCTCGGATCAGCTCGATGCGTTCCTTCAGTTCGATGGAGGAGGCGTGGGCCGCCGCGGGGCCGCCCAGTTTGCGGCGGAGGTCGGTGTGGATGACGCCGTGGGGCTGGCCGGTGCGGTGGTGCCAGGCGGCGACCAGGCCGTTGAGCTCTCGGCGGAGAAGGGCGACCTGTTCGTGGGTGGCCAGCTCGGTGGGAGTCGGGTCCGCGGACGCAGTGCCGTTGGCTCGTTGGGTGCGTTTCTGCTGGGCGATCGACTTGTCCTGGCGCTTCTTCAGGAGCTCGCGGACCTGGTCGGGCTCCAGCAGGCCGGGCAGGCCGAGGAAGTCCATCTCCTCGTCGGAGGCAAGGTCGCCGCCGGTGCCGTAGTCGCCGCCGTCGAAGACGACGCGGTCGAAGCTGGCGTCGGAGCCCAGCGCCTCGAACTTCGCGTCCAGGTCGTCGCTGGCACCTTCGGCCTGGTTGGCCTGCTTGATCAGGTCGTCCTCGAGGGCGAAGATGTCGCCGTCCTCGTTGCTGTTCTTGCGACCGAGGACGTGGTCGCGCTCGACCTCCATCTCGGCGGCGAAACCGAGCAGCCGGGTCACGGACGGCACGAAGACCGACGCGGTCTCCCCACGCTTGCGGGCCCGGACGAACCGTCCGACCGCCTGCGCGAAGAACAGCGGTGTCGAGGTCGGCGTCGCGTAGACCCCGACGGCCAGCCGCGGCACGTCGACGCCTTCACTGACCATCCGGACCGCGACCATCCACCGCGACTCGTCGCCGGAGAACTTCGAGATCTTCTTGCTCGCCGCCTTCTCGTCGGACAGTACGACGGTCGGCGCCTCGCCGGTCAGCTCGCGCAGCACCTTGGCGTACGCACGCGCCGTGTTCTGATCACCCGAGATCACCAGCCCACCGGCGTCCGGCATGTGCCGCCGGACCTCGGTCAGCCGCTTGTCCGCGGCCGCCAGTACGGCGGGCATCCACTCGCCGGTCGGGTCGAGCGCGGTCCGGAGCGCCTGCGCGGTCAGGTCCTTGGTCAGCGGCTCGCCCAGGCGTGCGGCGACCTCGTCACCGGCCTTGGTCCGCCAGCGCATCTCGCCGGAGTACGACATGAAGATGACCGGCCGGACGACGTGGTCGCGCAGGGCGTGTCCGTACCCGTACGTGTAGTCGGCCTTGCTCCGCGCCGCGCCGTCGTGCCCGTACTCGTACGTGACGAACGGGATCGGGTTGTCGTCGCTGCGGAACGGCGTACCGGTCAGCGCGAGCCGCCGGGTGGCCGGCTCGAACGCTTCCTTGACCCCGTCGCCCCAGCTCAGCGCGTCACCACCGTGGTGCACCTCGTCGAGGATCACCAGCGTGCGGAACCGCTCGGTCCGGACGCGGAAGGCCAGCGGGTTCACCGCGACCCCGGCGTACGTCACCGCGACGCCCTGGAAGTCCTTGTTGGTCCGTCCCTTGCCGCCGGCGAACGTCGGGTCGATCGCGATCCCGGCCCGGTCGGCCGCCTCGGCCCACTGGATCTTCAGGTGCTCGGTCGGCGTCACCACGGTGATCCGGTCGATCACCCGCCGGTGCAGCAGCTCGGCGGCGACGGTCAGCGCGAACGTCGTCTTGCCGGCGCCCGGCGTCGCGACCGCGAGGAAGTCCCGCGGCTGCTTGTCCAGGTACTGCTGCAGTGCCTCCGCCTGCCAGGCGCGCAGCTTGCTGGCGGTACCCCAAGCTGCCCGGTCCGGGTAGGCCGGAGGAAGCACGGCTGGTGGTGCTGGCACGTGCGAATCCACGGACGGCATACTCCCCCGATACTCGACTGTCGGCCGTGCAGGAACGTTACCCGAGAACGCTCAGACAATCAGATCGGCGGGCACCACCTCGACGTCGTACGGACTGGTCAGCCGTGCGATCTCGTCGCCGGTGACCTTCGCGACCTGCGCATATGCCCCGTCCTGCATCTCCCAGACGATCAGGGTCGGCGTGTCGGGATCGACCACCCAGTAGGACGGACACCCGGCCGCTTCGTACCGGGACCACTTGACCATGGTGTCGAACCGGCGCGTGCTCGGTGACAGCACCTCGACTGCCAGCAGCGGCGCCTTCGGCAGGTCACGCTCGGTGAAGTCGTCCCGACGCGCGACAAGAACGTCGGGCTGCATCACAGTGTCGCTCGAGAGCGCGACGTCGAAGGGTGCGGTGAGGACCTGCAACTCGGGTGGACAGACCAGCGTGAGCTGGACCAACAGGTTCGCGACAACCGTCTGGTGCCGCCACGACGGCGCCGGCGTCACGAGCAGGGCTCCGTCGATGAGCTCGTACCGATGCCCGTCATCCGGCAGCCGATCCCGATCCGCCCTGGTCAGTGGTCCGCTGTGCGCCCAGGGCTTGGGAAGGTCGTCCCCGATGGGTTCCATGAGTGTCATGCTGCCTCCTTGTTGTGGTCACACCAAGAACATGCCGCGATCTGCCCCGGCTCCGGCGGTTGTCCACAGGGCAGTTCGTTGTGGATCAGTTACGGCGGCCCCTGGGCCGATCCGCCTACACTCGGGGCATGAGTACTCAGTTGAGCCCGGGTGCGGAGACGGTTGTCGACGAGCGCACGCAGCCGTCGCTGGACAACGGTGACCACGAGCGGTTTTCGCACTACGTGCCCAAGGACAAGCTGACCGAGGCGATGGTGATGGGGACGCCGGTCGTCGCGCTCTGCGGCAAGGTCTGGGTGCCGAGCCGGGACCCGCAGAAGTTTCCGGTCTGTCCGGAGTGCAAGGAGATCTGGGACTCGCTCAACCCGGGTGACGACGACGGGGACGACAAGGAGTAGCACCGTCCCCACGGACAGCAGCCCGGCCCGGGTCAGTTCTGGGTCGGGTCGTCCGGGTACGTCGCCAGGTAGGCCATCTGGTCCTTCTGGCGGCGCAGGACGCGCCTCCACAGGCCCTCGGGCTGCAGGCTGAAGACGTCGTCGGGCTCCGACGGCACGACGTACCAGGCGCCCTCGGTGATCTCGCCCTCGAGCTGACCGCTGGACCAGCCGGCGTACCCGGCGAAGATCCGCATCCGCTGGATCGCGCCCTCGAGCAGCGCGGGCGGGACGTCGAGGTCGATCAGCCCGATCCGGCCGAAGCACTCGCGCCAGCCGGGCGGGTCGGCGGACTCGATCACCTCGGCGACCGCGAGCGCGCTGTCGGTGCCGACCGGGCCGCCCATGAACAGCACGCCGGGCTCGTTCACCGTCTCCGACCAGTCCGGCAGCACCTGGTCGACCTCGAGGTCGGCGGCCCGGTTGACCACCACGCCGAGAGCACCGTCCTCGTCGTGGTCCAGCAGCAGGATGACCGAACGCCGGAAGGGCGGCTCGTCGAGCAACGGGGTCGCCACGAGCAACGATCCGGTCAGGGTCGAGGCCGTCATGACCCCATCATGTCGTGCCGCGGGACTTTTGTACTGCGCGAAACCCGAGCCAGGCTCCGGTCGCGGTGCCGAGCAGGTCGGCGAGCGAGTCGAACGGGTCGCCGCTGCGGTCCGGCAGCAGGTAGTGCTGGACGAACTCGCTGCCGATCGCCTGCAGCACCAGCGCCGCCAGCAACCACCGCGCGGGAACGCCGACCCGCTGCCCGAGGTAGGCGACCGCCGCGAAGATCGCGAAGTGCGCCACCTTGTCGGAGTACGGGATGGTGCTCGTGTCCGGCCCGGCCTGCTCCGGCGAGTACAGCCCGTACAGCTGGACCAGGCAGGCCAGCACGAAGCCGGCCCGCCAGGCCCACACAGCCCGCACTACAGCGACAGCGACGGCGCGTCGTCCGGGAACACCTCGGCCGCCGGCGCCTTGCCTCCGGCGGCATCCCGTACGGCGTGCGCGACCATCGTGTGCACCTCCGGGTGGAAGACGCTCGGCACGATGTAGCTCGCGTTCAGCTCGTCGTCGGTGACGACGCCGGCCAGCGCCTTCGCGGCGGCCAGCTCCATCTCGATCGACACCTTCGACGACTGCGCGTCGAGCAGACCGCGGAAGACGCCGGGGAAGACCAGCACGTTGTTGATCTGGTTCGGGAAGTCGCTGCGCCCGGTGGCGACGACCGCGGCGTGCTCGCCGGCGGCCGCCGGGTCGACCTCGGGGTCGGGGTTGGCCAGCGCGAACACGATCGAGTCGTCGTTCATCGTGGCGATGTCGTCGCCGTTCAGGATGTTCGGCGCGGACACCCCGATGAACACGTCGGCCCCGGCCACCGCGCCCTTGAGGTCACCGCTGAGCTGGGCGGCGTTGGTGTTCTCCGCGATCCAGCGCAGTTCCGGCGACAGCCCGTCGCGCGCGCTGTGGATCACTCCGGCGATGTCGGCCACGACCGTGTCCTTGACCCCGGCCGCGATCAGCAGCTTCAGGATCGCCGTACCGGCGGCTCCCGCGCCCGACAGGACGACGCGGACCTCGCTGATGTCCTTGCCGACCACCCGCAGCGCGTTGTAGAGAGCGGCGACCACGACGATCGCCGTCCCGTGCTGGTCGTCGTGGAAGACCGGGATGTCCAGCTCCTCGCGCAGCCGGGCCTCGATCTCGAAGCAGCGCGGCGCGGAGATGTCCTCCAGGTTGATCCCCGCGAAGCCCGGCGCGATCGCCTTGACGATCTTGACGATGTCGTCGGGGTCCTGGGTGTCCAGGCACAGCGGCCAGGCGTCGATCCCGGCGAACCGCTTGAACAGCGCGGCCTTGCCCTCCATCACCGGCAGCGCGGCCTTCGGGCCGATGTTGCCCAGGCCCAGTACGGCGGACCCGTCGGTGACGACGGCGACGCTGTTGCGCTTGATGGTCAGCCGGCGCGCGTCCTCGGGGTTCTCGGCGATCGCCAGGCAGACGCGCGCGACGCCCGGGGTGTAGATCATCGAGAGGTCGTCACGGTTGCGGATCGGGTGCTTGGCCTCCATCGAGATCTTGCCCCCGAGGTGCATCAGGAACGTCCGGTCGGAGACGCGGCCGATCTCGACGCCCGGCACCGCGCGCATCGCCTCGACCAGGCGGCCGGCGTGCGCGGTGTCGGCGGCGGCGCACGTCACGTCGATCCGGAGCCGCTCGTGGCCGGAGGCGGTCACGTCGAGCGCGGTCACCAGGCCGCCGGCCTGCTCGACCGCGGTCGTCAGTTTGCTCACCGTCGAGCCGCCCGAAGGCACCTCGAGCCGGACGGTGATGGAGTAGGAAACGCTCGGCAAGGCAGTCACGCCCGCGATCTTCTCATGGCCACTCCAACGGCTGGAGGTTCCGTACGTTGCGTCCACGGCCACTCACTGGCCAAGCGACTGGGTAATCCTTTACTCGGCGGCTAGGCTCTGGCCAGCGGAGGGAGAAGCCATGGCCACGATCAGCGACGTCGCCGCACTCGCGGGCGTCTCGACGGCGACCGTGTCACGGGCCCTGAACGGCAAGGCAACGGTCGATCCGGACCTCGTCGCGCGGGTGCGCACGGCCGCGGACGAGCTCGGCTACCAGCCCAACGGACCGGCGCGAAACCTGCGCCGGCAGGAGGCCGCGGTGGTCGCGCTGATCATCTCCGACGTGGAGAACCCGTTCTTCACCGCGATCGCCCGCGGGGTCGAGGACGTCGCGCACGAGGTCGGCTACTCCGTTGTCCTGTGCAACTCCGACGAGAGCGCGAGCAAGGAGAGCCGCTACATCGACATCGCGATCCAGGAAAGGGTTGCCGGTGTCATCTTGTCGCCAACCGGGACGACGTCGTCGGTGGACAAGCTCGCGGCCCGCGGGACGGCGTTCGTCGCGGTCGACCGGCCGTTGCCGCAGCAGGACAGCGACGTCGTACTGGTCGACACGCGTTTGGCCGCGCGGCAGGCGACCGAGCACTTGATAGCCCAAGGCTATCAACGCATCGGCTGCATCACCGGCCCGTCAGGAGTCCGTACGGCGGACGACCGCCTCGCGGGCTACCGCGACGCGCTCAAGGCCGCCAAGCGCCGCAGCTCCACGAAGCTCGTACGGCGGACCGAGTACAAGGCCGCCGGTGCGCACAAGGCGGCCCAGGACGTGCTCAGCCAGGAGGACCCGCCGGACGCGTTGCTGGTGGCGAACTCGGCGATGGCCGTCGGCGTACTCCAGGCCCTGCAAGAAAAAGGCATTCGGCCCGGACGCGACGTCGGGATGGTTGCCTTCGACGACGCGCCGTGGGCCGCGCTCGTCGATCCCCCGCTCTCGGTGGTCGCGCAGCCGGCGTACGAGATCGGCACCGTCGCCGCCCGGTTGCTGCTGGCAAGGATCACCGACGGCACCCGCCCGCCGACCACGACCACGCTCGGCGCCCGCCTGATCGAACGCGGCAGCTCCCACCGCGGGTGAAGCAGCCGCGATGGGAGCGAGAAGCAATCAGCCGTTCGGGTTCTCCGCAGCGTAGATCTGCGCCGCGTTGGCCTTGTCGATCAGCCGCGTCGGCAGCACCTGGGACTTCTCGACCGTTCCGCAGTCCACCAGGATCTTCTTCGCCGCGGCGATCGCTTCCTTGCCGTTGGTCGGGTAGGTGAAGGTCGCGGTCAGCCGGCCCTGCTCGACGGCCTTGATGCCACCGGACGGGATCGGCAGCGCGTCGATGCCGATGAACTTCATCTCCTTCTCCCGCCCGACCGCCTTCGCGGCCAGGTACGCGCCCTCGGCCATCGGGTCGTTGTGGGCGTAGACCACGTCGATCTTCGGGTTCGCCTTCAGCAGCGCGTCCATCTGCGCCTGGCCCTTCTCCCGCAGCCAGTCGCCGCTCGCGGTGGCGATGATCTTGATCTTCGGGTTCGCCTTGATCCCGTCGGCGAAGCCCTGGTTGCGCTCGGCCTGCGGCGTCGCGCCGGCCAGGCCCTTGAGCTCGACCACCGACCCGCCGTTCGGCAGCACCTTCTCGGCGACGTACTTGCCGGCCTCGGTGCCGATCTGCACGTTGTCGCCGCCGATGAAGCCGGTGTAGGCGTCGCCCTCGACCTTGCGGTCGAGCACGAGCACCGGGATGCCCTTGTCGAAGGCCTTCTTCACCACCGCGGTCAGCGGCTTGGCCTCGTTCGGGCTGATGATCAGCAGGTCGATCTGCTGGGTGATGTAGTTGTCGACGTCGGCGACCTGCTTGGCGTTGTCCTGCGCCGCGTCGGCGAACTTCACCTCGAACTGCGGCACCTCGGCAGCAGCCGCTTTGATGTCGTCGTCCATCCGCTGCCGGTACGGCTCGGCCACGTTGGCCTGGCTCATCCCGATCACGTACTTGCCGTCGGCCCCCTTGCACTCCTTGGAGCTCTGCGCCTGCGGTTCGTCGGAGGTCCGATCGCTGGTGGTACCGCACCCGGCCAGGACCAGGGCGGTGACGGCCGCGACGGCCAGGGACAACTTGTGGATCTTCATCAGGGGTGGACCTTCCTCACGAGGCGGGCCGGAGCCGTTGCAGCGCGGCCGCCGCAACGATCACCAGGCCCTTGATCAGCAGCTGGATGTTGGAGTCGATGTTGTTCAGGGCAAGGATGTTGTTCAGTACGCCGAGCAGCAGCGCCCCCGCGACCGTCCCGGCGACCGAGCCGCGCCCGCCGGCCAGGCTGGTGCCGCCGATCACCACCGCGGCGATCGCGTCGAGCTCATAGCCGATGCCGTCGTTCGGGCTGCCCTGGTTGAGCTGGACCGCGTGCACGATCCCGGCCAGCGAGGCGAGCAGTCCGCAGATCGCGAAGACCGCGATCTTGACCCGGATCACCGGTACGCCGGACAGCCGCGCGGCCTTCTCGTTGCCGCCGACGGCGTACAGGTGCCGGGAGAACGCGCTGATCCGCAGGAACACCACGGCCGCGATCGCGACCACGGCGAAGATCAGCACCGGGATCGGCACCAGCCCGCCGAAGGTGCGTTCACCCAAGATGGCGAACGACGATGGCGCCTCGTTCGGCCCGTCGCCGTATGCGATCGCGACGCCCTGCCCGTCGGACCAGATCCGCGCCAGACCGCGCGCTATCTGCAGCCCGGCCAAGGTCACGATGAACGACTGGATCCCGATCATCGCGGTCGCCATCCCCTGCAGCGCGCCGAAGACCAGGCCGATCGCGAGCACCACCACGATCGACGGCAGGAACCCCCAGTCGCTCTCGACCATCAGCACCGCCGAACCGACCGCTGCCAGCCCGAGCACCGCGCCGACGGACAGGTCGATGCCGCCGATCAGGATCACGAACGTCATGCCGACCGCGATGATGCCGATCTCGGAGACCGCGCGGACCACGTTGGCGAGGTTGTCCGCGCTGAGGAACAGGATCGCGCCGTCGCGCCGGGGCGAGAAGATGATCGCGGCAACAAAAACCGCGAGCAGGCCGAACACGCTCTGGAACCGGAACAGCGTCGCGGCCACGCCCCCGGACGCCTTCTCCACCGGCATCGTGGGCTTGTCCTGAACGGCGGTCACCGGAGTCCTCCTTCGAACACAGCGCTCTCTCCCATCGCGGCGGCGAGCAGGTCGCTCTCGCCGGAGTCAGATGTCTTGAACGACGCGACGTCGCGTCCGTCCCTCAGTACGACGACGCGGTCGCAGACGCCGATCAGCTCGGGCAGCTCCGATGACGCCAGCAGCACCCCGAGGCCCTGCCCGGCCAGTTCGCCCAGCAGGCGGTAGATCTCGGCCTTCGCCCCGATGTCGACGCCGCGCGTCGGCTCGTCGAGCAGCAGCAGCTTGGGCTCGGTCAGCAGCATCTTGCCGAAGACGACCTTCTGCTGGTTGCCGCCGGACAGCGTCCCGACGTCGTCCTGCAGCCGGCCGAACTTCAGCCGCAGCCGGTCGGCCATCTTCACCGACGCGGCGCGTTCCATCCGGCGCGCGATCACACCGAGTCGCCCGTACGCCGGAAGGCTCGACACGACCGTGTTCGCCAGGATCGAGTGGAACAGCACGAGCCCGGACGCACGCCGGTCCTCGGGGACCAACCCGATGCCGTGCGCCAGTGCGTGTCGTGGGTTGCGGGGACGGATCTCCTTGCCCTGCAGGAGGATCCGGCCGGTCCGCGTGCCGCCCGGCGCCACGCCGTACAGGGTCTCGAGCAGTTCGGTCCGGCCGGCGCCGAGCAGGCCGCACAGGCCGACGATCTCGCCGGAGCGGACGGTCAGCGAGATGCCCTCGGGATCACGCCGGCCGGGACGCGGACGTCGGGGTTTCAGGACCAGGTCCTCGACGCGCAGCAGCTCGTCGCCGGTCGAGACGTCCGGCGTGCTGAACATGGTCTGGACCGGACGTCCGACCATCGCCTCGACCACCTCGGCGGTGCTGAGCTTGCGCGGGTCGAAGCTGGTGACGATCTGCCCGTTGCGCAGCACGGTCGCGCGGTCGGCGACCTGCGCGATCTCCTCCATCCGGTGGCTGATGTAGACGATCCCGACGCCGGACCGGCGCAGCTCGCGGATCACCGCGAACAGCCGCTCGACCTCGGACGTCGTCAGCGCCGACGTCGGCTCGTCCATGATCAGCACCCGGGCGTCGAGCGAGATCGCCTTCGCGATCGTGACGAGCTGCTGCTCGCCGACCCGCAGCTCGCCGACCGGGCGGCGCGGGTCGAGGTTCACCCCGCTGCGCTCCAGCAGGGCGCGGGCCTCGCGGTCCATCCGGCGGCGGTCGACAGTCCGGTACGGCGTGCGCAGCTCACGGCCGAGGAAGATGTTGTCGGCGACCGAGAGCGCGGGCACCAGGTCGAGCTCCTGGTGGATCATCGCGATCCCGGCGGCCTGGGCGTCGGTCGGTCCGCTGAAGTTCACGGTCTGGCCGGCGATCTCGATCTGCCCGTCGTAATCGGTGACGTCACCGGACAGGATCTTCATCAGCGTGGACTTGCCGGCGCCGTTCTCGCCGAGCAACGCGTGCACCTCGCCGGAGCCCAGGCTGAACTCGACCTCGTGGCACGCCTGCACCCCGCCGTACCGCTTGCCGATCCCCGACATCCGGACCAGGGCGGACTCGGCCATGACACCTCCGCGATCGGGTGAGTAATCGATTTCCCGGACGCTATGCCTGTGCTCGCCAAGCCGTCAACCCCTGGCCCACTCCGGGACCGGAATCGATACCCGAACACCGTAGGAGCGCACCGCCGTGGGCAAAACCTGTTCGATCCGGCTGGAAAGGTCGCCGTACGATCGGGCGCGTGAGTGTGGACCTGAACGTCGGGCCGCTGACCGGGTACGACGACGAGCCGGACAGCCTGTTCCACGAGTTCCTCGTCGCGGCGCTGGAGGCCGCGAACGAGCACCTCGCCACGCTCGGGTTACCGCCGCACGACGAGCCGCGTGGGCCGGACAACGACCTGTTCACGGGTTTCAAGGCCGGGCTCAACGACGTCCTGGCGCTGGACAACCAGTTGCCCGAGGAGGTCGACGTCCACTTCGCGCACCTGTTCCAGGCCGGGCCGGTCGCGCTGTTCGTGCCGGTGGACTTCGCCGAGGTCGTGCATCTGCGGGTCGACGGCGACCATCTGGCGCTCGGCTCGGCGCCGAGGCTGCTGTTCGAGAGCGCCCGTGCACTCACGCTGCTCGGCGCGGCCGACGACTGGGACCTGAGTGCCGCCGTCGAGCGCTTCGGAGCCGACGCGTTGAGCGAACCGCTGCCGGGCTTCCCTGAGGACCTACCGCTGTCGGACTACGGCGACCGCGTCGGCGTGCTCGGCTGCGGGCAGCTGGTGTGGGCTGCCAGCAACGCGATCCAGTTGAACGCGTCGGTCTACCTGCACTGACCTCAGTCCTCGTCCAGCCAAGCCCGTACGGCGTCGTTGTGCTCCCCCAGCCGCGGCGGCGGCAGGTTGCTCTCCCGCGCACCGGCGTACGGGTTGTCGTCGAACCGCAGCGGCGGTCCGGGCAGTTGGATCGTCCCGAGCTCCGGGTGCTCGACATCGATCAGCAGCCCCTGCGACCGCGTCTGCTCCCACTCGTAGACCTGCTGGAAGTCGCGGACCTTGCCGGCCGGGATCCCCGCGTCGGCGAGCCGCTGCAGCCACACGTCGGCGGACTCAACCCCGAAAGCCTTCTCGATCGCCGCCGTCAGCACGTCGCGATGCGCGACCCGGTCCGGGTTCGCCGCGAAGCGCGCGTCGTCCGGGTCGAGCCCGACGATCGGCGCGAACGTGCGCCACTGTCCCTCGCTGCCGACCGCGACCTGGATGCTGTCGTCCCGCGTCTTGTACATCCCGTACGGCGCGATCTGCGCGTGATGGTTGCCGACCCGCTCAGGCAGTTGCCCCGCGACGGTCCACTTCGTCCCGTGAAACGCGTGCACGCCGACGACCGACGCGAGCAACGACGTCCGGACGACCCGTCCGCGGCCGGTGATCGAGCGTTCGTGCAGCGCCGCGAGAGCGCCGTACGCGCCGTACATGCCGGCCAGCAGGTCCGCGATCGGCATGCCGGTCTTGGTCGGTTCGGTCGCGCCGGTGATGCTCATCAGCCCGCCCTCGCCCTGCGCGATCTGGTCGTAGCCGGCGCGCCCGCCCTCCGGCCCGTCGTGCCCGAAGCCGGTGATCGAGAGGATCACCAGGCCCGGGTTGAGCTCGTGCAGCCGCTCGACCGAGAACCCGAGCCGGTCGAGCACCCCCGGCCGGAAGTTCTCGATCAGCACATCCGCCTTGCCGACCAGGCGAGTCAGGAACTCCTTGCCCTCGGCCGACTTCAGGTCGGCCGTCACGGACTCCTTGTTGCGGTTGGCCGACAGGAAGTACGTCGACTGATCGCCCACGAACGGCGGGCCCCAGCCGCGGCTGTCGTCCCCGCCGGCCGGCGTCTCGACCTTGATCACCCGCGCCCCGAGATCCCCCAGCATCATCGCGGCATGCGGCCCGGCCAGGGCCCGGGTCAGATCCACGACCACGACGTCCGAAAGAAGGTTCTGCACCTGTCCACCCTAGGGGCGTACCGTCAGCCTCAAAGGGGGAACCACCATGGCGAACTTCACAGGCACCGGTACGACGGACGACCCGTGGGTCCTGACCACACCGCCCGGCAAAGGCCAGTTCGAGGTCTACCGCGACGAGACCGCCGACCCTCCGGCGCTCGTCTGCCAGGTCGGTACGACGAAGCTCAGCTACCAGCTGCGCTGCATCGACGACCTGCACTCGATGCTCACCGAGCACGGCGACTGGATGCCGCTGGGCAACGCCGACGAGCAGAAGCCGGCCGCCCCCGGCACCGTCGAGGCCTGGGCCCGCGCCGACGACAACCCGGTTGGCGGCTGGTACGGCCTCCGCAAGGGCTACCGCGGCCGCTTCGGCAACTACGTTCCACCCGTCCTCGAGGCCCTCGGCCTGGCCGAGGTCGAGCACAACCCCCGCAACAACCGCATGCGCGCGCTCTAGCTGACGGCTTTACGCGCCAGCGACGCCAGGCGGTGGGTGACGTCTCGGGGGCGTTCCTGCATGAGCATGTGCCCGGCGCCGGGGTACATCCACAGGCGTGACGACGGGATCAGGTGGGCGATCCGGTTCGCGTGCCGCGGCGGCAGCAGGCGGTCGCGGGTACCGTGCATGACCTCGACGGGGATGTCGTCCAGTACGGCGAGCGCGTGGCCGAGGTCGTGCTGGGTGATCGCCTCGAAGAACCCGCTGAACGACCGGCCCGGCAGGACCTCCAGGTCGGCCATCAGGACGTCGACCTCGGCCGGGTCGACCTTCTTGCCGAAGACGAGCTGCTTCAACGCCGGGCGTCGCAGCCGAGTCGAGGCCAGCGCCCGCCACGCCTTCACCTCTGCCTCAACGGCGGCCCGCCGAGCCTCACGCCGTTCCATTCGCGCGCCGGCCAAGTTCATCGCCCGCGGCGCCACCACCGCTGCAGCACCGTCGAGCCGCGCCGGCAACCCGAAGGCCCGCGACGTCATCTGCCCGGACGACGTACTCACCAACGCCGCCCCGACGATCCGCGACCCGAACAGCTCCGGCCGCCGATCCGCGAGCGCCATCAACGTCATCCCGCCCATCGAGTGCCCGGCGTACACCACCGGCCCCAACGGCGCGACCTCGTCGAGCACCGTCACCAGGTCGTCCGCAAGCTGCTCGATCCGCGTCGTACCGGCCGGTGCCGCATCCGACCGCCCGTGCCCGCGGTGGTCGTAGGCAACGACCCGAACCCCATCAGCTCCCAGTACGCCGGGCAACCCGGCGAACTGGTGATGCCAGCTCCGCGTCGAACACGTCCACCCGTGCGCGAGCACGACCGTCACCGGCGCATCAGCCGATCCCGCCGTCTCCACGTGCAGCCGCACGCCGTCCGCCGTGGTCACCCCAGCCCGCTCTGCCTGCATGGTCATATCTTCCCCAGTCGATCCGTCAGCTCACCCAGACCACGCCGCCGTTGGTTGGTCCGCAATCGCACGATCCGGTCCGCCACCGACGGCAGGTGCCGCGCCACCGCGACGCCGATCCCGGTCGTCCGCGTCGACGCCCGGTTCCGCGGCGGCCTGCGCGCGGCGGCGACCTCGACGATCGTCCCGACCACGTCCGCGACCGTCTCGGCCGGCAGGAACATCCCGAGATCCACCCCGCGCGCCAGCGACGCGTCGTGGATCGGCGTCGGCACGTACCCCGGGTAGATCACGCTCACGTCCAGGTGCCGCCCGTTCTCGATCCGCAGCGCGTCGGCGTACGTGTCGATCGCGCGCTTCGAGACCAGGTACGACGCTGCCAGCGGCAGCGTCACGTACGCGAGCCCCGACGACACGAAGATCACCCGTCCCTTCGCCTCGCGCAACGCCGGCAGCGCGGCGGCGGTCATGCCCCACCCGGCGAAGAGGTTCACCTCGATCACCTTGCGTGCGGTCGCATCCGGCGCGTCGCCGGCCAGCGCCGGTACGCCGATGCCCGCGTTGTTGATCAGCAGGTCGAGCCCGCCGAGCCGACCGATCGCTTCTTCGACGGCCCCCGGGATCTGCTCCGGCTGCGTGAGGTCGCACTCGATCACGTCGTCGCTCTTCTGCAGGTCGATCCCGACCACCGTCGCGCCGCGCTCCCGCAGCCGCTCGACTGTCGCCGTACCGAAGGCGCCAGCGGCACCGGTGACCAACGCCCGCTTCCCGGCCAAGTCCCAGGAAGGTCGCCTGACGAACCCACCGCGGCCGCTCATGCGGTCTCCTTCTCCCGATCGTCAGAGCTCAAGTACGCCGAACGCATCCGTCCACCCCGAGCACCCCGCCCGACCAACCAAGCGATGCCCAGAATCTCCAGCACCCCAACCACCGCCAGCAATCCGTACCCGCCGTTCCACATCCACTGCGGTACGTCGGTCCGCTCCTCCCGGCGCAGCACCTCCTGCTCGCCGATGAACTGCACGGTCTGCCCGTCCGACACCTGGATCGCCGGCTTCTGGATCGCCGCGTCCTCCGGCGCGTAGATCCACGCCGCGACCATGTCCCGCGAGCCTTGGTGCAGCCTGACCATCGACTTCCACTTGCCGTACATCGGCAACGGTTCCTGCGAGCGATAGACGCCGTCGGCAACCTTCTCCAACGAGTGCAGCTCCAGCCCGCCGCCCTGCCAGGCCATCGCCTCGAACCAGCGCGCGCCCTCGGCCGCGTCGACCGGATTCACCTTCACCGTCACGTACGCCGTCGGCTCGGCACCGGTGGCGACCCGCTCCAGCGAGATCGTTGCCGACACCCCCGGATCGGCCGATCGCGGCACGCAGAAGAACACGACGCCGACGACCGCGATCAGCCCGACCGCGCCGAGTTGATGCGTACGGCGTACGGACGGCTCGGCACGGACCTCGCCCGCGACCTCGGCGTACCGGGTCGCGAGCCACGCTCCGACCAGCCCGGCACCGATCCCCGCGACCAGCCCGAAACCGAGCGCCGAAGGCAGCAGCGACGAAGGCCAGCGAATCGGCATCCAGGCCTGGCTCCAGCCGTACTCGGCCAGCACCCCGACCGTGCCGATCAACGCACCGGCGACCGCACCCAGCCGGAAGCGGTTCTTGTTGCCCAGCGCAAACGCGGTCAGCTCCACCAGCACCGCTTCGACCACCAGCAACGGGAAGTGCCCGAGGATCTCCCCCAGCGGCTGATCGACCGCCCACGCGATCCCGCCGCGAATGATCAAGTACGTCGCCAGCGCGCCGAAGGTGCTGAACCGCCCGCGCCGCGCCCGCAGCACCGTGAACGCGAGCGCCGCCCCGAACACGATCAGGATCGGCTGCAGCACCAGCGGGAACTGCGGTACGCCGTAGTTGAACTCGGTGCTGAACAGGTCCCACGCGATCAGCAAGGCGCCGACGGCAACGACTTCCTGGAACCGGCGACGAAGGTTGCTGCCGACAAGTTGTTCCACCTCGGCCGAGGCCAGCAGCCGCGCGAAGATCGACAGCACGACCCCGCCGATCATCAGCAGGTGCGTCGGCCCCCAGAGCGTGACGTCCTCACCGAACAGCCGGTGCCAGACGTCGTCGAGCGGGAAGCCGACCAGCGCGAAGGTGCCGCACACGGTGACCAGCGCCGCGCTGCACGGGATCCGCCAGCCCGCGGTCAGCTTGATCGTCCGCGCCGGCAACGGCTTGCGGGCGAGCGCGATCGGCAGCACGCCGGACACGATCACGCCGAGGATGCCGAAGAAGATCGGGTAGTGCGCCGGCGTACCGAACGGGCCGGTGTCCCGGCCCTTGTCGATGTGCACCGCGATGTCCCACCAGACACCGAAGGCGCAGGACAGCAGCGAGACGGCGTGCAGGTACGGCGTGAGCGCGGCCCATCGGGGGACTCCGTCCAGTCTCCCGATGGTGTCCGCGAGGCGCCCTACCAGCGTGGCGTGCCCGGTCCGTTCCCGCCACAGCAGCACGGCGAGTGCGACGTACATCAGACCGACCAGGCCGGTGACGATCGCGATCTGGTCGAAACTGGCGGTTCCGGTGGTGGCGGCCAGTGGGACGGTCATCTCGCGCTCCTGGTCTGCGGGGGCGACAGCGGGCATGCGCCATGGAGGATGTTACATAAGATATGTAACGTCGAGTCTGGAAGACTGTCAAGGGTGGAGGGACAGCAGGCCGCAGCGGCCACCGAGGAGTACACGGTCGACCAGCTCGCCGCGAAGGTGGGCATGACCGTCCGGAACGTGCGCGCGTACGCCGGACGCGGGCTGATCCCACCGCCCCGGCTGGTCGGCCGGACCGGGTACTACGACGCCGACCACGTGGCGCGGCTCACGCTGGTCCGGGAGCTGCTCGACAAGGGCTACACGCTGGCCGCCGTCGAGCGGATGATGAGCGAGCTGCCCGACGGCGCGCTCGCGCTCGGCGTCTTCGAGACCCTGGTCAGCCCGTGGACCCCGGCCGAGCCCGAGGTGATCACCGAGCACCAGCTGGCCGAGCGGGCCGGCATCCCGCACAACGCCGCCACGATCGACAAGCTGATCGAGCTGGGCATCGCCGAGCGCGTCGAGGACGACCGCCTCCGCATCCCGAACCCGGACCTGCTGCGGACCGGCCTGGAGGTGATCAAGCTCGGCGTACCGCTGGACGCGATCTTCGTCATGCTGCCCAAACTCTTCGAGCAGGCCGACCAGGTCGCCAAGATCTACGTCGAGCTGTTCCGCGGCACGGTCTGGCGCCAGTTCGCCGACGCGGGCCTGCCGGCCGACGGCTGGCCCGAGATCCAGCGCACGCTGGAGAACATCATCCCGCTGGCCGGCCAGGCTCTGGTCGCCGCCTTCCGCGAGTCGATGGGCCGCGAGATCGAGATCGCGGCGTACGAGGAACTCGGTCTCCCGCCCAACGACCTGCCGTCCACCGGCTAGCCCCGGCGTACGAACTGCGGCAGCCGCAGGATGTTGTGCGGGTACGGCAGCGGCTTCTCCCCCGCCTCGGTCAGCCGCCGCATCTGCTCGTCGTCGAGCGCCCACCCGGTCGCCCCGAGGTTGTCGGCCAGCTGCTCCGGCGTCCGGGCGCCAATGATCGGCGCCGTCAGCCCCGGCCGCTGCATCACCCAGCGCAGCGCGACCTGCGCCGGCGTCTTGCCGGTCTCCTCCGCGACCGCGAGCAGCGTGTCGATCACCCGCCAGGTCCGGTCGTTGTCGTGCGCGGCCCAGTCCTCGTCGTTCGAGCGCGATCCGGCCGGCGGGCCACCGGCCGTCTTCGTGTACTTCCCCGACAGCCAGCCACCCGACAGCGGACTCCACGCGATCACCCCGGCGCCCTCGTTCAGGGCGACCGGGATCAGGTCCAGCTCGGCGTCGCGGTCGAGCAGGTTGTACAGCGGCTGCAGGCTCACGTACGGCTCGAGCCCGCGATGCCTCGACAGGTCGATCGCCTTCTGGAACTGCCAGCCGGTCAGGTTGCTCGCGCCGATGAACCGGACCTTCCCGCTGCTGACCAGCGCGTCGAGCGTGGTCAGCGTCTCCTCCAGCGGCGTCGCGTCGTCCCACACGTGGATCTGGTAGAGGTCGATGAAGTCCGTACCCAACCGCCGCAGACTCGCCTCGACGCCGGCCATCACGTGCTTGCGCCCAGCCCCGCGCACGGGCAGCCCCGGCCCCGCTTCGCCGTACACCTTGGTCGCGATCACCAGCTCGTCGCGGTCCTTGGTCTTCAGCCAGCTCCCGATGATCTCCTCGGAGCGCCCGCCGGAGTAGGTGTCCGCGGTGTCGACGAACGTGCCGCCCGCGTCGACGAACGAGTCCAGCATCCGGTGCGCGGTCGGTTCGTCGGTCCCGGGGCCGAACGTCATGGTGCCGAGGGCGAGCTCGCTGACCTGCAGGCCGGCCCGGCCGAGAAAGTTCTTGTCCATCCGTCCACCCAACAACCTGGAGCGCGCTCCAGGTCAAGGCCCCAGTTCACCGGAAGCCTGAACGCACAGTTAGCGTAGGGTCGCACACTGTGAATCCGGGGCTCAGAGGACGGTCATGAAGAAGCTTGTTCTGGTCATCGTGACCGTCGGCGCCGTCATCGCGGCTGCGCTGATCCCGTCCGGCCCGCCGGTCGAGGCCGCGTCACCGGGCTTCGGGTCGGCGATCTCGTCCGTCGAGCGGCCGACCTGGCAGACCGACGACAGCGTCAACGCGCTCGCGAGCGCGGGCAACGTCGTGTACGCCGGGGGCCTGTTCACCCGGATCCGGCCGAGCGGCAAGGCTGTGGGCCAGGGTGAGGCGGTCCGTCCGTACGTCGCATCGTTCAACCGGACGACCGGTGCACCGAGCGGCTGGGCGCCGCGGCTGAACGGCGCGGTCTGGGCGATCGCGACCAGTGCCGACGGCAAGTGGGTCGTGATCGGCGGCGACTTCACCAGCGTCAACGGCGTACCGCGCAACCGCGCCGCGATGTTCAACGCGACCAACGGCCAGCTCACCAGCTGGAACCCCTCGGTCAGCTACCGGGTCTCGGCCCTCGCGATCTCCGGCAACACCGTGTACCTGGGCGGCTCCTTCGGCCGCATCGCCGGTACGACGCGCGGCCGGCTCGCCGCGGTCTCCCTGAACGGCGCCCTGCTGCCGTGGAACCCGAACGCCGACGACGACGTGCACGCGATCGACCTGACCGACGACGGCCAGCGGATCTTCGTCGGCGGCGGCTTCAAGAAGGTCGGCGGCGGCGACCACTACGCGCTGGCGATGCTGAACCTCACCAACGGCAAGGCGTACGCGCTGCCGGCCGCCGCGGCGATCCCGCCGCCGACCGACGAATGCGTCAGCCGCGTCAAGGACATCGACACCCTCGGCAACCGGGTGTACGTCGCGAACGCCGGTAGCGGCCTCGGCTGCTACGACGGCGTACTGGCCGCCGACGCGACGAGCGGCAAGCTGGTCTGGCAGAGCAAGTGCCTGGGCGCGACCGAGGCGATCAAGGCGATGGGCGGCTGGCTCTACAAGGGCTCGCACGCGCACGACTGCAGCAAGGACGGCAGCTTCGGCGACGGCGCCGGCATCCGCCACCTGCTGGTCGAGAGCACGACCAGCGGCAAGTTCGGCCCCTGGTTCCCGAACACCGACGTCGGCGGTACGACGGAGGTCGGCCCGCTCGCGTTCACCTCCGGCGGCAACGACCTCTGGGTCGGCGGCGACTTCACCAAGGTGAACGGCAAGCCCCAGCAGGGCCTGACCCGCTTCACCAACGCCGGCGGCGGCGCCCAGCCGGCCCGCCCGGCCGCCCCGAAGGTCACCAGCCCGGCCCGCGCCCGGACCACCGTCACCTTCCCCGCCGTCGTCGACACCGACAACATCACGCTGACCTACACCCTGTACCGCGGCAGCACGAAGCTCGGCACCTGGACCCGCAACTCGTACCCGTGGACCCGACCGACCGTCGCCACCTTCACCGACACCGGCGTCAAGAGCGGCCAGAACCCGTCGTACCACGTAGAGGTCACCGACGGCCGCAGCCGCACGAAGAGCGCGTCCGCGGCCGTCAGGGTCCGTTGACTCAGAAGTCCCGGTTGCTCATCGCGACACCTCCCCTCGTCGCGATGCAGTCTCACCAGCTCCCCCCGAGCGCGGCAAGCTATTCACCTCTGGGTCAACTGTTGCGCTGTCTCTCGAAGTCGCCGAGGTCGGCGTCCCAGTCGTCGTCCTCGACCTCGGCCTCCTTGCGGCGGGCGATGCGGATGAACGCGGCGATCAGCAGGATCGGTCCGAGGAACATCGCCAGCTCGGGGATCCCACCCATGTGCAGCGCGATCATGAGGCCGTCACCAGCGCGATCCCGCCGGCGGTGAAGGCGACCATCGCCGCCAGCATCGGGTACTGCGCCCGCCGCATCTGGCGGCGCCGGAACAGCCCGGCCGCACGATCGTGCGCGGACACGACCCCGAGTACGTGTCCGAGCACGATCGCGCCGATCTGGACCCCGGCGATCACCCCGGTCCCCAGCAGGCCGTAGTCGATCCCGGTCTGCCCGGTCCCGAGCAGGTCCCAGCCGCGACCGAACGGATCGGTCGCGAGCAGGACACCATCCTGCCCCTGGAACACCGCGAACGAGAAGTAGTGCGCCACGGCGTACCCGATCGCGATCGGCACCAGCGAGTGCACGAACGCGCCCGGCAGGCCGGCGTTGCCCAGAGCACCAGGTCGTACCCGCGCGGACCCGGTCGCCCGCGCCGCGCCGACGAACAACGCCGTCACGATCGCCACGGCCACCAGCAATCCGAGCGTGTAAACGGCAACGTGCTGGGCGAACCCGAGCTGCCCGGTCGCCGAAGTCCACACCGACCACCGCGAGATGCCGTCGAAAGCCGTTGACCCGAGCAACAGACACAGCAACCCGACCAGCCCGCGCTCCTGCGGCATCGTCGCCAGCCCGGCCAGCGGGTTGCGCAGCACCAACTGCCCGCCGTCCCCACGACCAAGCGGGCTCAACCGCGACAGTACTTCGGCGTACACCTCGAAGCTGTCCCCGACCGCGAACCAGCGCGGCCCATAAACGATGCCTGCGGCAACATTCATCACCGAGTACGCCGTGACGAACACGGCGACCACCAGTGGATCGGAACCCTCCGGATAAGCCAGCTCCAGCCAGAGGAACCCGAACAGCCCGGCAACCGCCGGCCAGTACGCGATCCCGTCGGGCAACCTGCGTCGTTCAGCGCGGGGAAACAGCGCCGCGAGGGTGCGCAGCGGATTGACCAACCGCCAGACCGGCCCGAACAGCAGCGACACCGGGATGATCCCGACCCAGATCCACACGTACAGCCAGGTCGGCGCCGGGTTGAGCGCAGGCGACGTACTGCCGAACCACGCAGCCCCGAGCAGCAGCCCGAGCGCGAGCACGCCCAAGACCTTCAGGACCCACCGGAAAACCCGGGCGTCGACCAACCGCGTGAGGACCACCAGCGGCGTACCGGAAGTCACTTCGAAGCGCGGCTTCGACCAGAACGCCGCCAGCGCGAAGAACGACACGGCAACAGCAGCGGCCGCGGAGTAGATCGCCAGCCAGAGCGGCACCGGCAAGTCCCCACGCCCGCCGATACCGTGCAAGGGGATCATGGATCCGAATGTAACACGCGCTATGTCACATAGCTACTGTCCGATACTGCGACCGATCGAACCGCCGGGTCAGCTGCCGGAACCGGAAGGTGAACGACGGCCACAGCGTCGTGTTCCGTCCCTGCGCGTCCAGGTACCAACTCGTGCACCCACCGCGCGTCCACACCGTGTTCCGCATCGACGACCGCACACCGTCGACGAACGCCCGCTGCACCTCCGGTAGCACCTCGACCTGCCGCAGCCCCTCGGCGTCCATCGTCTTCAGCGCGTCCAGGATGTACGCGATCTGCGACTCGATCATGAACACCATCGAGCTGTGCCCGAGCCCCGTGTTCGGCCCGATCAGCAGGAAGAAGTTCGGGAAGCCGGCCACCGCCGTCCCGAGATGCGCCTCCATTCCGTCGGCCCAGGCCTCGCGCAACGACAGCCCGTCGCGGCCGTACAGCATGTCCATCACCGGCAGATCGGTCACTCGGAAACCAGTGCCGTAAATGATCGTGTCGACCTCGTGCTTCACACCGTCGTCGGTGACGATCCCGGTCGGCGTCACCTCGGTGATGCCGTCGGTGACCACCTCGACGTTCGGCCGCGCGACCGCCGGGTAGTAGTCGTCGGAGATCAGCACGCGCTTGCAGCCGAGCGTGAAGTCGGGCGTCAGCTTGGCTCGCAGCTCGGGATCGCGGACCTGCTTCTCGAGGTGCTTCTCGGCCACCTTCTGCGCCTGCTTCATGATCCCCGGCAGCTTGGCGAAACCGAGCACCATCGACTCGCGCCCCCAGTAGATCCCGGTCCGAACGGCCTTCTGCACCAGGGGAAAAGCGCGAAAGAGCGCCTTCTCGAAACGACTGATCTTCCGGTCCGGCCGCGGCATCACCCACGGCGGCGTGCGCTGGAACAGGTGCAGCTCCTCGACCTCCGGCTGGATCGCCGGCACGAACTGGATCGCCGACGCGCCCGTCCCGATCACCGCGACCTTCCGGCCACTGAGGTCGAGGTCGTGGTTCCACTGCGCCGAGTGGAAGACCTCGCCCTCGAACGAGTCGATCCCGTTCAGCTTCGGGTACGACGGCTCGGCCAGCGGGCCCATGCCGGACAGCAGGATCTCGGCCGTGAAGTCGCCCTGGTCGGTGTGGATCAGCCAGTGGTCGTCGACCCAGTGCGCGGCCTGTACGCCGTGGCCGAAGCGGATATGCGGACGAACGCGGAAGCCGTCGGTGACCTGCCGCAGGTACGCCTCGATCTCCGGCTGCGGCGAGAACGTGCTCGACCAGTCCGGGTTCGGCGCGAACGAGAACGAGTACAGGTGCGACGGGACGTCGCAGCGGCAGCCCGGGTAGGTGTTGTCCCGCCAGGTCCCGCCGACGTCCTCCGCCCGCTCGAGCACCACGAAGTCGTCGTACCCGGCCTGCTTGAGCCGGACCGCCATCCCGATGCCCGCGAAGCCGGTGCCGATCACGACGATCCGGTGGTTCTGCTGCATGCTCTCGCCCTTCGTCCGAAGAACTTACTCCCAGTAAGTTACTCCAAGTCAGTTAGACTCGGCAAGGTGACGACCACCACGGACGGCGTACCGGTCAAGCGGAAACGCGACCGCGCCGCACGGGAGCGCGAGATCCTCGACGCCGCCGAGCGGATCTTCGGCGACCGCGGCTACCAGGGCACCTCGATGGACGAGATCGCCGCCGAGGTCGGCGTCTCCAAGCCGCTGATCTACCAGTACTACGGCTCGAAGGACGGCCTGTTCCTCGCCTGCCTGTCCCGCCTGCGCGCCCAGCTGCTCGACGCCGTCTCCGAAGCCGTCCTCGCCGCACCGGATGCCGAGCAGTCCATGTACGCCGGGTTCGTCGCCTGGTTCCAGTTCCTCGACGACCACCCGCGCGCCTGGTCGGTGATCGTCGACGAGGGCATGCTGTCGGCCGGCCCCGCCGCCCAGGCCGCCGACGAGGTCCGCGCCGACTTCGTCGAGCTGATCGCCACGATGGTCCGCCTCAACGCCCCGGCGACCATCGACGAGGAAGAGATCCAGATCGTCGCCCAGACCATCTCCGGCGCCACCGAACGCCTGGCCATCTGGCGCACCCGCACCGACACCCCGCCGTCGGCCGAGAAGACGGCACGAACCCTCCAGGACCTTCTCTGGCAGGGCCTCCACACTCTCCGCGAGGCCTGACCTCAACCAACGAACCACCCGACCGCTGACGGATGTCATGGGCAGCTCGTGACGCCCGATCCAGGGCCGAACGCGCTCCAGGCCGGAGCATTCTGGGTATGACGACAACGACTGCGGTCACCCTCAGCGGAGTGACCAGGAGGTACGGCGAAGTACAGGCCGTGGCCGGGGTGGACCTCACGATCCGGTCGGGCGAAGTCGTGGCACTGCTCGGCCCGAACGGCGCCGGGAAGTCCACCACGCTGGAGATCCTGCTCGGTCTGGTCCGGCCCGACCAGGGCAGCGTCCAGCTCTACGGCCAGTCCCCCGCGGACGCGATCGCGGCCGGCCAGGTCGGCGTGATGCTGCAGAGCGGCGGGATCATCGAGGACGCGAAGGTCGGCGAGCTGCTCGACCTGGTCGCCGGGCTGCACAAGGACCCACTGCCGGTCGCCGACGCGCTCGCGCGAGCCGGCATCGCCGATCTCGCCGGCCGCAAGCTGAAGGCACTGTCCGGCGGGCAGAAGCAGCGGGTCCGGTTCGCGATGGCGATCGTCGCGCAGCCCGACCTGATCGTGCTGGACGAACCGACCACCGGGATGGACGTCGAGTCCCGGCGCGACTTCTGGGCCGCGATGCACGCCGAGACCGCTCGCGGCCGGACGGTGCTGTTCGCAACCCACTACCTGGAGGAGGCCGACGCGTACGCCGACCGCGTGGTGCTGATGCGGGACGGCAAGATCGTTGCCGACGGCACCGCCGCGCAGATCAAGGCGAGCGTCTCCGGCCGGACCATCCGGGCCACCGTGCCCGGTGCCGACCTGGCCACGCTGGCGACGCTGCCCGGCGTACGGAACGTCGAGACGCGCGGCGACGTGGTGCTGCTGCAGTGCGCGGACTCCGACGACACGCTGCGGTACCTGCTGGCGAACACGCCGGCCCACGACATCGAGATCACCTCCGCCGACCTCGAGGACGCGGTCCTCGCCATCGGCGCCCAGCAGGAGAGTGCGGCATGAACCTCGACTACCTGAAGTTCGACATCAAGCGGACCCTGCGCAACCGGCGCGTGCTGATCTTCGCCGTCCTGATGCCGCTGGTGCTGTTCCTGATCTTCGGCGCCACGCTGCACACCAGCGACTCCGAGGGCGGCATCTCCGCGATCGCCTACGTGATGGTCTCGATGGCGATGTTCGGCTCGATGAACGCGGCGATGAGCAGCGGCGGCGTGATCGCGATGGAACGCGACGGCGGCTGGAACCGGACGCTGCGGCTGACCCCGCTCAAGCCCCAGGCGTACGTCGCGTCGAAGGTCATCCTGTCGCTGCTGCTCGCGATCCCGCCGCTGCTGGTGGTCTTCGTGGCCGGGATGATCATCGGACACGTCGACCTGAGTGCCGGCCAGTGGATCACGGTCGGGCTCGTCTCCTGGCTCGGTGCCTTGCCGTTCGCCGGTCTCGGCCTGGTGATCGGGTACGTCGCCAAGCCCGACAGCGTGCAGCCGATCACGGGTCTGACCACGATGCTGATCGCGGCCTTCGGCGGGCTCTGGCTGCCGATCGAGCAGATGCCGCACGTGATGAAGACGATCGCGCAGCTCACCCCGGCGTACTGGACCGGACTCAGCTCGCGCAGCGCGCTGACGGAGAGCGGGCTGGACATGCACGCCGTACTGATCGTGCTGGTGTGGACGGTGGTGCTCGGGGCGATCGGGCTGCGCCGCTTCCGCGCGGACACCGCTCGCGCCTGACCTCGGCGAGTTACCGTGACCACTGTGAGCAGCAAGCAGCCCCCGCCGGATTCGCTGGCCGCCCGCGACCTCACCCAGACGGGACGCAGGTCGTGGCGCTGGCTGGCCGGCGGGGTCTGGCTGTTCTACCTGGGCAGCCCGCTGCAGGAGATCGTCCGGCACAGCGACGGTGTCACCCGGGTGGTCGGGGTGCTCGCGCTGCTGGCCTTCGCCACGGCCTACATGTCCTTCTTCATCTGGATGCGGCAGGTCTCGTGGCGGGAGGGCGGCCTTCCGCTCTGGAAGCGGTACGGCTACCTGGTCGGTCTGCTGGCCCTGGCCGCACTGATGCTGCCGGCCGCCGGGCAGACCGCGCTGACCACGCTGGTCTACGTCACCGCGATCTCGGTGGTGATGCTGGAGCTTCGGCAGGCGGTCGCCGTCACCCTCCTGACGCTGGGCGGGGCGGAACTGTCGATGCGGCTGGTTCCCGGCTGGCACGACGACAGCAGCTACGGGCTGGCGATCTTCCTCGCCGCGTTGGCCGTGTTCGGGATGCGGCGGGCGATCCAGCGCGGGATGGAGCTTTCGGTCGCACGCCAGGACTTCGCCGAGCTGGCCGTCCAGGAGGAACGCAACCGGTTCGCCCGCGACCTGCACGACATCCTCGGCCACTCGCTGACGGTGATCACGGTCAAGGCCGAGCTCGCCGGCCGGCTGATCGAGGCCAACCCGTCGCGAGCGGCGGTCGAGGTGACCGACATCGAGCAGCTCGCCCGGGCGGCGCTGGCCGACGTACGGGCTGCTGTTGCCGGTTACCGTGAGCTGAGCCTGGCGGGTGAGCTGGTCTCCGCCCGAGCCGCGTTGGAGGCGGCCGAGATCCGCGCTGATCTGCCGACGACGGTGGACGATGTGCCCGAGTCCCATCGGGAGCTGTTCGCGTGGGTGGTCCGCGAGGGCGTGACGAACGTCGTACGGCACTCGGGGGCCCGCAAGTGCACTGTTCGGATCAGTGCCGGGCAGATCGAGGTCCTGGACGACGGGCGCGGACCAACTAATTCATCAGGCGGTCATGGGTTGATCGGGCTGCGTGAGCGCGCCGACCAGGTGGGCGCGACTCTCTCCGTCGGCCAGGCGCCGAGTGGTGGGTTCCGGCTGGCTGTCAGAGTGGGCCCGTGAGCATCCGACTGCTGATCGCGGACGACCAGGCACTCGTCCGCGGCGCCCTCGCCGCCCTCCTCGATCTCGAACCCGACCTCGAGGTCGTCGCCGAGGTCGGCCGCGGCGACGAGGTCCTGGAAGCAGCCCGTACGTCGAAGCCCGACGTCGCCCTGCTCGACGTCGAGATGCCCGGCCTCGACGGCATCGAGGCGGCGGCCGCGCTGCGTTCCGCCGTACCGGCTGTGCGCATCCTGATGGTCACCACGTTCGGCCGGCCGGGCTACTTGCGCCGCGCGATGGAGGCCGGCGCTGCGGGGTTCGTCGTGAAGGACACTCCCGCCGCGCAGTTGGCCGACGCCGTACGCCGGGTCCACCAGGGCCTGCGCGTCGTCGACCCTTCGCTCGCCGCCGAAACGTTGGTCGCGGGCACGAGCCCGCTGACCGCTCGCGAGTCAGACGTCCTCCGCGCGGCCCGTACCGGCGGCACGGTCGCCGACATCGCCCGCGAGCTTCACCTCTCCGAGGGCACGGTCCGCAACCACCTGTCGTCCGCGATCGGCAAGACCGGGGCCCGGACTCGCGCCGAAGCCGCGCGGATCGCGGTCGACAACGGCTGGCTCTAACCGACGTACTTCCTGAAGCTCTCCAGGGCCCTCACATCCCAGGGGTGCCCGTCGGTTCCTCTGTCCTCCGGCGCGACTGCCCTCGCACTCCGGTAGCACCTCAGCGCCTGCTCGATCACGGGCTTGTGCTCCTCGGGCAGGTTGGCGAGCCCCCACTCCCCACCTTCGTCCTTGCTCACCACCTGCGGTGACTCCCTGAGCATCAACACCCGGCACGCGTTGAGCACCCCGTAATACGGCTCGGCCACCAGATCCACGTCCTCGAGATCAGCCTCGATCGCCCGCCGGTACTCGTCGTACGGGACCTCCGCGAACACCTCCGCCGCCGGCCGTCCGCTCACCGCCACCCCGCGCCGGCGGACGACACTCACATGCGCCGCGAGATCCGGATCTGTCCCCGGCCCGGCGTACTGCCCGGCGAGGATCTTCTCCGTCCAGTACGCCGAGTAGTGCACCTCGTACTCCCGCGTCCCCTCCGCGGCCTGCCGCTCGGTCAGCACCGACAACTCCAGATCCCCGAGCATCGGCCTCTCGGTCGCCCGCTCGGCCAGCTGACGAGCCGCATACTGCCGCTCTGCGGCCGTCAACGTCCCCGGGACCACGACCAGCAGATCCACATCGCTCTTCGCCCGGTAGAAGCACCCCATCGCGAGCGACCCGTGCACGTAGACCCCCGACAGCTCCAGCCCGGTCGCCGCGAGCGCCTCCTCGACGTACCGCCTGAGGTCGGTGTCGCAGTCGGCCCACGACTGCGCACGGTCACGAGGATGCGGTACGTCGTACGCCATCCACCGACCGTAGCCAGGTTGGCGAGTTCGCGCTCTTGCTTTTCCCACCGCCGCGCGGCATAGGCTGACCCTCAGGGGAAGGGAATCCGCCATGACGATCGAACAGTTCAGCACCAAGGGTCGCCTGGCCGACGTCGGCGAGGGCATCACCGCCGACGAGCTCCAGCTGGCCGCGCGCAACCACGGCATCCCGCTGGAGGCACTGCGCTACGACCTGACCCCTCCGGGGCTGCACTACGTGCTCGTGCACTACGACATCCCGCTGACGAACGCCTTCGACTGGCGCCTCACCGTCGACGGTTGTGTTGAGCAACCGATCGACTTCGGCCTGACGGAGCTCCGCGCGATGGGCCGGCAGACCGTGCGCGTCACTTTGGAGTGCGCAGGCAACGGTCGCGCGAACCTTCATCCGCGCCCGATCAGCCAGCCGTGGCTGATGGAGGCCGTCGGCACCGCCGAGTGGACCGGCGTACCGCTGGCTGCTCTGCTGGAGGCCGCCGGGATTCGTGAGGACGCTGTGGACGTGGTGTTCACCGGCGCCGACCACGGCGTGGAACGCGGCATCGAGCAGGACTACCAACGAGGCCTGTCGGTCGCCGAGGCCCTCGACTCCAACGCCCTCGTCGCGTGGGAGATGAACGGCATGCCGCTCCCACCCCAGCACGGGTACCCGCTGCGCCTGATCGTCCCCGGCTGGTACGGCATGGCGTCGGTGAAGTGGCTCCGCTCGATCGAGCTCATCGACAAGCCCTTCACGGGTTACCAGAACGCCGAGGCCTACCGCATCCGCACCGAAGCGGGGGAACCCGGCGTAGCCGTCACCCGCATCGAGCCCCGAGCCCTGCTGATCCCACCCGGCCACCCCGACTTCATGACCCGCCACCGCTTCGTCCCCGCCGGCGAGGTCACGCTGCAAGGCCGCGCGTGGTCCGGCTGGGCCCCCATCGACCGAGTGGAGCTCAGCACCAACGCCGGCGCCACCTGGCAAGACGCGGAGTTGGATGCCTCAAGCAACGAAGACCTCGCCTGGCGCGCCTTTTCGTTTGTGTGGCAAGCCACCCCCGGCGAACACGTCCTCACGGTCCGGGCCCACGACAAGTCAGGCAGAGTCCAACCCATCGAAGCCCCCTGGAACCGAGGCGGCTTCGCCAACAACACCGCCCAACGCCTCACTGTCCTAGTTCAGTAAACCCGCGTGTCGCTCCTGGTGTTCGCCCCTGCCCGTCACATCATCAAAACAGGGCAACGCACCGATTCCTTCTCCCAGGAGTGATCCGCGCGATGAACACAGCACTGGACCTAGGCACCGAGCTCCACCTGCACGCCAGAATCTTCCGCACCGGCACCACCTGGTACGCCGACATCGACGACGCCGGCGACCCCCTCCCGGAAGACCCGTACTGGTACGGCCTCTACGAGAGTCAAAAGGCCGCCATAGACGCCGCCTGCACCCGCATAGCCACCCTCCACAGAACCCAATGCAACCGCCTCAGCCACGGCGCCCTCTCCGCCTGACACGGCAATCAGTCGTCGTAATACCCCTTCACAAAAACAGAGGTCGACTCGACGACGTAGCCGGATGAGAACACAGCGAAGCCCGCCCTGAGGAAGATCCGAGACGCTCCGTCGTCATCATCAGGCGTCAGCCCGGCCTCATCGAGGTCAGCGAGCACTTCCCTCATATCCCGGCCGTTCAACCACACCGCCCCAAACCGAGGAACACTCTCGCCGGCCGTCGCATAGCTCTCGACGAAGTCCACCCGATCCGACTCGTCGTAATACACGAAGATCCCAGCGGCCACGTACTCCTCGTCGGCAGCCGCGGAGGACCCCGCGGTCCGCGTAAAGCTCTTGGGCTCCTCACCCAACACCGCTCGAACCCCAGCACGATCCGCACCCAGCTTGACCGGCCCCAGCCCGACGTACCCCTCAACCATCCACGACATCGCCGCCGCCTTACTCTCGATCGTCCAGCACCAGGTGGAACGGGATGCTCGGCCTGTCCCAGTACTCGCCTTCGGCGACCACCGCGGCCCACTCCTCGGCGACTCCCACAATCATCCGCTCGAACGCACCGCGGCTCAGTGGCTCGTCCTCCAACAGGCGTTCAGGATTCTCAAGCGTCACCACGTACGCCGTACCCGGCAGCCACTCGAGATCGGCCAGGCATTCGTCGAGTGCCGACCAGTTCCTCCCGAAGTACTCCGGAAACTTGGCCGCCTCAGCGAACTGGTCGAAGAGGGCGTCACTGGTCCGCGCGCGAGTGCCGTCCAGCGCAATCACCTCGCCTCCAGCGGCGCGGAGCTCGGTGAGCATCGCCTCGAACGCCGGGGACCCGAAGGTCGCGGTGAGCCGCCAAGGCGGTGTCGCGGTCAGGAGCGGGTTGTCGCTCATCCGCCAACTCCCCTCTCGGTTCCCAGCTCAGCTGAAGCGAACGTACATGTCTTTGTCTCGCCAGGAGTCCGAGTAGCTGTTGAGCATGGCGCCGTGGAGTCGCCGGTCACTGACGTTTCGGCTCGTGTTGTTGAGTTGCCGCTCGATCTCATCCTGCACCGCCGGCCACCGCAGCACATGCATGGTGAAGGAGACCAACTCGGTGGCACCATGGATCGTCGGGTGCTGCACCATGGCGACGAGAGTCTGCTCGAACTCCTCGTGGGCCTCGGGATGGTCGATCATTACCGACAGAATCCCGTCCAGCTCCGCCTCTGTTCTCTCGGCGCCACCGTCGACGTCCGCGACCAGCAAGTACCGATGAACGCGAAGCCGGAACTCGTCGACAGGTCCCGCAGCACCCGCCCCGCAGTCCGACCGCCTGAACACCGTCTGGTAGTCGAACTCGCCGACTGCGGCAGGGGCCCCGTTCTGCCGACCCGGCCGGTAGTACTCAGAATCGATGAACGCCTCGAACTCAGGCCGCCACGGCTCGAGACCGTGAAGCGCACGGACAGCCGTCTCCACCATCGCCGGCGAGTGAAGACCGCGTCGTGGCGTAGGAAGTTCCACCGTAGCCAGCCAGTCCGCCGCAACCCCGTCGACCCACTGGTCGACCCGCTCCCCACCGGGCTGCACGCGGCTCTGGTGAATCGGAACCGACACCTCCGGCACCGGCGCCCAGTTCCCCACGAGCTTCCATTCGCCGGACACGATCTTCTGATCCGTCGTCTCGGCAAAGAGCATCGGCACCAGCCCAGACTCCACGGTCACGCTCCCGGCCTCCTCAGCCGACCCCAGCCCGGCGTACACAACGACGAACACACTCTCCGGCAGCGTCACCAAGATCCGCGCCACCGAGTACTTGCCCTCCGCAACAGGAATCAGCAACACATCGTTGTCCACGGCAAGCCCCCTTGCATCAGCTGTTCTCCGATCCGGAGGGTTCGCGCTGGGTCCACTCGTCGAGAGTTGCGACCATGCCGGCCAGCCTGGTCTCGAGTTCCCTGATCGTCAGGTCCTGCTGCTCGAAGTGCCGGACGGTTGCTGCCACCTCGTCGGTCAGGGCCAGGCGGGCCGGCAGTGGATCTGTGAGGTCCGAGCCATCGGCTTCGATTGTCAGCGCCGTCGCGACCGCGTCGGCTGCGAGGGCCAAGCCGGCGAGTTCTACGGCGCGTAGCGAGACTCTCGGCCCAGCGATCAGCCTCAGCAGGCTGTCTCGGACCGTTGGCCCGCGGCTGCTTGTCGTGCCGACCTCGCCGAAGTCGCCCACCTCGACGAGCAGCCGGGTGCGGGCCGCGTTCAGCTGTTCGCCGTACGACGAACTGAAGATCATCGGGAGCTGGGTCTCCAGCTTCCCGCTGATCGTCAACAGCGGGGACCAGACCGCGCGATCGTCGACGAGCCTCGCGAAGTCCTCCCGGGCGATCACGCGATCGAGCCAGTCGGACAGCACGAGCGCCTCGTCCTCGCTCAGCTCAACTTTCATCCGCGCCTCCCCAGTACGCCAGTGAAGACGATCTCACGACTGCACCCTGTCCGCGGAGGGCGTTGAAGGCGTCGGGGCGACGAGCTCTTCGTACGCCGGAAGCCAGGTGCCGAAGCCGTGGTAGGCCTGAAGCGCCCACTCCAGCACCGCCGGCGAGTACGACGTGGGGTTCGTACGCCGGGCAGCCTCCTCGTCGGTCAGGCGCGGCCCGATGCTCCGTCGATGCGCTGCTCGTAGAACTCCGACCCGATCTCGACCTTGTAGACCGGGATGGGGACGTCGATCGCCGGCGCCCAGTTCCCGACGACCCTCCACTGACCGTCCTCGATCAGCACCGACACGGTCGGGACGAGAAGGATCGGCTCCCACTCCCGCCCGTCCAGGTCAACCGGGCCGTCCGCACCGACCACGTCCGGGTAGGCGACGATCAGCACGCTCGGCCCGCGCTGCCACACGATCCGCGCGATCGCGAACTCGTCGTCGCGGATCGGCACCAGCAGTACGTCGTTCTCCGCCACGCGCGCGACCCTACAGGCCCCCGGCGCGTCAGGCCCTGATCACTCGACCGGCCGGCGGCGGTGGGTGAAAGTGCCGGAGAGCAAGGCCGCAAGCGTCAGCGCAGGTAGGGCTGTCGCGGCGACTGTGGTGGTGTAGTCGAGCCAACTGGGGGCCCAGTTGGCGGTGGTGATGAGGACCTTGGTGCGGTCGTCCGGGTCGACGACCACGGGGACGTACGTGTTGGCGGCCGGGAGGGTGAAGAGTTTGTCGGCGCCTTCGAGGTTGGTGGGGTTGCCTGTGTCGGGGTGCCGGACGAGGACTGTGGTGAGTTGGGTGTGGAGGGTCGGGGTGTAGACGGCGACGACCTCGACCTCTCGGACCGGCTGCGTCTCGACCACCCGCAGGTTGTCGTCCAGGTGGGACAGTGCGATCGGAGTGATGACCAGACCGGCCAGGAGGACCGCCAGGGAGGCGGCGGTGCGGAGGGCGGTGGGGCAGGTCATCTTTCAGGGATACCGCAGGATGCGCGGTTTCGCCTGTCGGCGTGGTGGTTCGACACACAATCGTCGTGATTACTCGGGTTTGTTGGCCGACGTACCGCCGATCTTGTACGGCGTACTGACGCCCTCGTACATCAAGTGCGTCATCAAACCCTGCGACGCGTGCGGCAGGTTGTGGCAGTGGTCCATCCAGACGCCGGGGTTGTCGGCCAGGAAGGCGATCTCGTAGGTCTCGTCGTCGTCGACCTCCAACGTGTCGATCCACCAAGGGGTGCCTGACGCCGCGACGCCGTTGCGGGACAGGACGACCGCGTGGTGGCCGTGCAGGTGCATCGGGTGCGACTGCCCGCTGGTGTTGGAGATCGTCATCTTCACCACGTCCCCGGACGCGACCATGAACATCGGGACGTCGGGAAACTTGTGCCCGTTGATCGTCCACCACAGGCCCGGTACGCCGTCGAGGAACCCGGGGCGCCGGCCGATGCGGTACTCGAAGCTGCGGTCAGGATGCGCGACGTCGAGGCCCAGCGGAGCAGGTGTGCCGTAGGTGAGCAGATCGATGGTTGCTGAAGACAAAGATCCACCAGGCGGATCCACACCCGGTGGACCGATGGTCAGATTCACCCCACCGGCATCCAGTCGTACGCCGCCAGCGGGGACCGTGACCTCGAAGTCTGCGCGGGCGCCCGCGGCCAGCGGGAAGGTGTCGGTGGTCGAAGTCGGCCCGTGCAGCTCCCGACCGTCGACGGCGACGACCTTGAAAGGCGCTCCGACCAACCCCGTGCGGATCAAAGCGTTGTCGGTGTTGATCACCCGCACGCGCAGCGCCGTACCAGCAGGAACGTCGACGCGGGAAGCACCGGTCGAGCCGTTGATCGTCCGGCGGTCGTCGTACGTGTGAATCGCGGCTACGACATCGCGACCGCGCGAGCCGATGACGATCGTGCCGAAGAGCCCGTTGCGGACCTGCTCGCTGGAGACCTGGTGCGAGTGGTACCAGTACGTGCCGGCGTCGACAGCCTTGAAGCGATAGACATGCTTACCACCCACCGGTACGGCGTCCTGCGTGACCCCGGCGACGCCGTCCTCCGCGTTGGGGACGTCGATCCCGTGCCAGTGCAGCGTCGCGCCGTCGGGGACGGACTCGTTGACCAGCGTGACCTCGACCAGATCGCCCACCTCGGCGCGGATCGAAGGCCCCGGCGACGAGCCGTTGAGCGTGTAGCCGTCGACGGACTCACCGGATGCCAACGTGAACGACGCCTTCCGAGCGGTCAGCGTCACCGCGACATCGGCGACCCCCGTGCGCGGACCGGTCAGGTCCGCGACACTCGCGCCGCCGTGATGCTGATGCCCCGACGCAGGGCCGCCGCCGTAGTCGGCGTACCCCATGTCAGTCGCCGAGTACGACGACGGCACGAGGCTGGTCGCCCAGAGGTACGCCAGCGGCACCAACACCGCCAGCGCTACTCCAAGGGCGACCAACCTGTTCCTCAGCCGATGCTTGTTCCCTTCAGGCACTGGCTGCCACCGGCGTCGATGCACGACGAGACGCAGCACCCGCCACACCCGCGATCGCCAGCCCGTTGATCCCGTGCAGGATGCCGAGCGCCGGAATGCCGAACGACACCACCGCCAGCAGGAACTGCAGCACGACCAGCCCGACCACCACACCAGCCAGAAGACGCCCGCGCGGTACGTCGGTGAGGAAGGAGACGATCAGGAAGATCAACGCGATCAGCCCGATCGCCGTACCGGCCATGCTGTGGTAGCTCTGGCCGAAGTTGCTGTAGTCGGCGCCGATCGTCACCCCGTCCTCCGCGTCGGCCGCGGTGGTGAACCCGGCCAGGGCGATCGCCGCGACCTGGAGCACCACCGCGAGCGCGATCAGCGAGGCGAGCGCCCGGTACGCCGTCCTCATGCGTGCCGCCGCTTCTTCACGAACACGACCGCCGCGACGATCAGCAGCAACGGCAGCACCGGCGGATGCCCGCCGCCCACCACACACCCGACCGACGCAAGGACAGCAAGCGCCGCCAACGCGATCAGCAAAGGCAGGGGAATCCGGGAGAAGGGCCCCCGAGCCGCCCACGCCGGACGTCCTCCGCGCGAGGCACGGCCGGACTCCGATCCCGCCTCGGCCGACGTCCACGGCGGACGAGTCCACCCGAACGGCCCTGCCCAGGCCTCCTCGGCGCCTTCAGCCTTCTCCCCCGGCAGATCAGCGAACAGCGCCGCCAGGTCCGCCGCCGTCTTCGCCTGCAGCGCCACACCGATCCGCTCGGTGTGCTCCTCGGCGGTCAGCCGCCCGGCCTCGTAGTGCTCGCCCAGCCGTCTGACCGCTTCCTCGCGTTCCTGGTCCCCGACCCGCACGTTCTCGTTCATGACACTCCTCGGTCGTCGCAGTTCTGATGCCACCGATCGTGTCCTCCGAGCACCCCTCACCGCGTCGCCTCGGCGGCGACACCTCACCTACCTCCGGCGGAGCACGGCAGCCCCCAGACGTAGTACGGCGTACTCCCCCGGGCGTACGCCGCCCCAGGGAAAACCCCAGGCATCACCCCGGCTCGCCGACTAAACTCGTCGGCGGCCACCCTCCGTCATGTGGGTCCGGCTGCCGGCAGACTCCGGCTTGCTCCATCGACCCGGCTCCCCAGTCTGCGTGGGCCGGCCCTGGAGGCGCGGCATGCACGCGATCAGCGCGACCGACCTGACCAAGGTCTACAAGTACACCGAGCAGGAGCCCGGCCTGAAGGGCGCCCTCAAAGGCCTCTTCAAGCCCGTACGCCGGGAGCGCACAGCCGTCGACGCCGTCACCCTGACGGTCCCGGAGGGCCAGGTGATCGGTCTGCTCGGCCCGAACGGCGCCGGCAAGACCACCACGATCAAGATGCTCTGCGGCCTGCTCCGTCCGACCGCCGGAGAACTCCACGTTCTGGACCACGAGCCGCACAAGAGATCCTTCGACTTCCTCAGCCGGATCTCGGTCGTGTTCGGCCAGAAGTCGATGCTCTGGTGGGACGTCTCGACGTACGACTCGCTGCTGATCCACCGCGAGATGTACGCGATCCCGAAGCCGACCTTCGACGCGTCCGTCGCCGAACTCACCGAACGCCTCGACGTCGCCCACCTGGTCAACATCCCGGTCCGCAAGCTCTCCCTCGGCCAGCGGATGCGCTGCGAGCTCGTCCTCGCCCTGCTCCACGGCCCGGACCTGCTGTTCGCCGACGAACCGACCGTCGGCCTCGACGTCGTCGCGAAACTTGCCCTGCGCAACTTCCTGGCGGAGATGAACCGCGACCACGGTACGACGATCGTGCTGACCAGCCACGACATGAGCGACGTCGCGGCGCTGTGCCAGCGGATCGCGCTGATCGACCACGGCGTGATCGGTTTCGACGGCGACCTCACCGAGCTCCGCCAACGCTCCGGCCAGCACAAGGACGCCGACCTCGACCAGGTCCTGGCCGCCATGTTCCAGGGCCGCCGCTCGTGACCCGGCAGCTGCGGCTGCTCCGCATCCTGACCGTGCAAGAGGTCCGGATGATGATGAACCACCGCTGGTGGCTCTTCCTGCTCCAGATCGCCAACGTGCTGCCGCCGGCGATCGCGCTCCTGGTCTGGCACGGCGCCATCGACCAAGGCGCGCGCCCGCCCGTCTCCACGACGTACCTGACCAGCTACCTGGTCCTCGTCAGCGTCGTCGCCATGATCACCTCGAGCTGGACGTCGGGCTTCCTGGCCGCCTCGATCCGCCTCGGCGGCCTCAACTCCTGGCTCGTCCGCCCCTGCTCGACCCACCTGTCGTACCTGGCCAACAACTCCGCCGAGAAGTTCCTCAAGCTCGGCCTCCTCGTCCCCCCGGTCGCGGTCCTGGGCGTGATCTTCCGCCACGACCTCCGCCTGCCCGGCGAGCCGCACCGCTGGCTCCTCTTCCTCCCGGCCCTGGTCGTGGCCGCGGCGATGACGTTCGCACTCGACATCCTGATCGGCTCGCTCGCGTTCTGGATGGAGGACATCGCCGCGATCGACCGCCTGCGCTACCTCCTCGCGCGGCTCCTGTCGGGAGGACTCGTCCCGCTGGCGCTCTTCCCCGGCGTCTTCCAGCCGTGGCTCGACGCGCAGCCGTTCCGGTTCCTGATCTCGTTCCCGCTCGAGGTCCTGCTCGGTACGACGGACGCGATCGACTACGTCTACCAGGCCGGCTGGTGCGCCGTCCTGGTCGGCGGCGCGATCCTGATCTGGCGCCGCGGCCTGCGCGACTACCAGGGAGCCGGCGCATGACGCCCCGGCTGTTCTGGGCCTGCCTCAAGCAGGCGATTCGCCGGGACCTGCAGTTCCGCAGCCAGACCGCGATCAACGCGTTCTCGTCGATCGGCGACCTCGTGCTCGGCGTCGTACCGGTCCTCATCATCACCAACGCCGGCGGCACCGCCTGGACCGGACCGCTGGCCGTCGTGGTGGTCGGCATCTTCGGCATCTCGACCGGCCTGATGGACTGCTTCGTCCGGCCGAACCTGGCCAAGATGCACAGCTACGTCCGCCAGGGCGACCTCGACCTCATCCTGATCCGCCCGGTCGACGCGCAGGTGTTCGCGACGCTGCGCTGGATGGAACCCGCCGAGCTCGGCCGCGTGCTGTCCGGTGCCGCGATGGTCGCGGTCGGGCTGCACCTGGCCGAACTGCGGCCCGATGCCGGCCTGGTCCTCCAGGCGGCGGCCTGGGCCGTGATCGGCTTCGTCGGGTTCAGCCTGCTCTGGGCCAACCTCGCCTACTCGGCGTTCTGGTTCGAGAGCGCGGAGCCGATCAACGAGATCGCGTCGCAGGTCCGCGAGGCGGGCAAGTACCCGATCAGCTACTTCACCGGCGCCGCCCGGCTCGTCCTGATGACGCTCGCGCCGGCCGGGCTGGTGGCCGCGGTGCCGGTCGAGACGCTGACCGGCACCGCATCACCTCTGCTCTTCGCTCTCCCGGCGCTCGCCGCCGGACTCCTGCTCACCAAGTTCCACTGGCACCTCGCCAGTCGCCGCTACAGCTCAGCCAGCAGCTGATACAGCGTTTCAGACCCTAGTACGCCGTTTCAGCTCACCGCCGACAGGATCTGGTTCACGTCGTCGTTGGCTTCGGCCAGCGACGCCGGTTCCTTCTCGAACGCCATCACCGCGTCCATCGCCGGCACCATCACCGCGCTGACGTCGGCCGCGTTCGGGTTCGCCGGGTAGGCGAACACGTCGCCCGCCGACACCGGCTCCAGGAACGGCGTGACGTCCCAGCCGTCGGCCTCGAACGCCGCCTTCGCCAGCGGCAGCGAAGCGCTCACCGCCGGGAACACGACCCCGGCCTTGGCGACGATGTCCTGCGCCGTCTGCGACCCGAGGAACTTGACCCACGCCCAGGACGCGTCCTTGCGGGTCGAGTCACCCCAGATCGTGTCCGCCAGCCCGTTCATCATCGACATCCGCTTGCCGTTCGGCCCCTCCGGGAGGCGGGCCAGCTTGGTCTTCACCTGCTTCAGACCGGCGTACGTCTCGAGCATCCAGGACCCGTTCGGCGTGATGCCGTACTTGCCGGCCCCGAACGACGTGGTCACGTCGACACCGGACTTCGCCTGCGCGTACGTCGGCATGAAGCCCTTGCTGATCAGCCCGCGCCACCAGCCGATCGTCTCGGTGAACTTCGGGTCGCCGTAGAAGAACTTGGTTCCCCACGGCTCGCCCTCGGAGTACTTCCAGTCGTTCGTCGCGGCGTACCAGCTCCAGCTGGTCTGGCCGTCGGCGCCGCCGGCGTCGCCGTACCCGAGCCCGAAGACCTTGATGTTGTCCTTGTCGAACCCGGGCTGGTCACCGCGCCGACCCTTGGAGTCGACGGTCAGCCGGGCCACGATCTGCTCGAACGTGCCGCCGTCCTTCGGGTTCCAGGTCATCGCGTTCAGCTGGTCGGTGCTGATGCCGGCCGCCTCGGTGAGGGCCGAGTTGTAGAAGTACACCTCGGTGTCGAAGTCCTTCGGCAGTCCGTACCGCTTGCCGTCGGCACCGATCCAGCGGTCGGCCAGACCCTTCTGGTAGATCGACAGGTCGACCCCGTCGCGCTCGACGTAGTCGTCCAGCGCGAGCACCTGGCCCTTGTCGGCGAACAACGGGTACTTCGCCGAGTGCGACGTGAACACGTCGGGCGCCGTACCGGAGATGAACCCGGTGACGAGCTTGTTCCAGTAGTCGTTCCAGCCGTACTGCTCGATCTTCACGCTGTACTGCGGGTTCTGCTGCTGGAACACCTTCGCGCACTCGGTGTACATCGGCAGCTGGGCGGAGTCCCACAGCCAGTAGATGACCTCACCGGACCCGCGCGAGGCCGCTCCGTTGTTGCACCCGGCGACCGCCGTGGCGGCCAGTCCGGCCAGTGTCCCCTTGAGCATCGTGCGTCGTGAAATGTTCATCCGACCCTCACTTGATCCCGGAGAAACCGATGGAGTTGGTGATCCGCTTGGCGAAGGCCAGGAACAAGATGATCATCGGCAGTGCCGCGATCAGCGTCGCCGCCATCAGCCCGGCCCAGTCCGGCCCTCCCTGGGGAGTCTGCGACCGGAACACCCCGAGAGCAACGGTGAGCACCCGGACGTTCTCCTGCTGCCCGACCAGCAACGGCCAGAAGTAGTCGTTCCAGGAGTTGATGTAGGTCAGGATCGCCAGCGTCGCGATCGGCGCCGCGCTGATCGGGATCACGATGCCGAAGAAGATCCTGCGGTGCCCGGCGCCGTCGATCATCGCCGCCTCCTCCAGCTCCCGGTTGATGCTCAGGAAGAACTGGCGCAGGAAGAAGATCGCGAACGGCGTCATGAACGCACCCGGCAGGATGATGCCGGCGAAGCTGTTCAGCAGGCCGAGGTTCTTGATCAGCACGAAGTTCGGCAGCGTGGTGAAGATCGGCGGCACCATCAGCGCGGCCAGGAACAGTGCGAACACCTTGTCCCGGCCGGGCCAGCGCAGCCGGGCGAACGCGTACGCCGCCATCGCGCTGAAGAACACCTGGCAGACCGTCGTCACCGTGGACACGATCAGCGAGTTGCGCAGGTACAGCCAGAAGTTGACCGCGGCACCGGACCCGCCCTGGGCCTGGGCCTCCTCGACCGTCGACAGCCCGAGCACCCGCTTGAAGGCGCCGAGCGTGGTCTCCACCGGGAGCAGCGAGTTCGGGTGGCCGGCCAGCTGGGTGTTGTCCGACAGCGCCGTACGGAGCATCCAGTAGAACGGGAAGAGGGTCAGCAGCATCAGCACGATCAGGACGACCCACGCGACGGTCCGGCCCGGAGTGAGTGATTTCCTCATGCCAGATCACTCTCCTTGGCGCGGAGCAGCCGCAGCTGCAGCAGCGAGACGACGGCGAGAATCGCGAACAGCACCAGGGCCATCGCGGAGGCGTACCCGAAGTCGAACCGGGTGAACGCGCGCTCGTAGATGTAGTAGTAGATGACCCGGGTGGCGTTGATCGGCCCGCCCTGCGTGGTCACCGCGATGGTGTCGAAGATCTGGAACGAACCGATCATGGTGACCACCAGGACCATCACCAGAACGGGCCGCAGCAGCGGCAGCGTGATCCGCCAGAACGTCTGCATCTCGCTCGAGCCGTCCACCTCGGCGGCCTCGTACACGTACGACGGAATGGTCTGCAGACCGGCGAACACCAGCAGCGCCGTGTAGCCCATGTGCCGCCAGATGTTGATCCCGGCAACGGTCGGGATCGCCCAGTGCGAGTCGCCGAAGAAGGCGACCGGGTCGATCCCGATCAGCGTCAGGCCCTGGTTCACGATGCCGACCTGGAAGTCGAGCATCCAGTACCAGACCAGCGCGACCACGACGTTCGCGATCAGGTACGGCAGCAGGATCACCGCGCGGACCGTGATCGACTTGGTCAGCCGGTACATCAGCATCGCGATCAGCACCGCCAGCACGGTCTGCAGGCCGATGTTGATCACGACGTACTCGATCGTGACGACGAGCGCGTTCCAGAAGAAACTGTCGTGGATCATCCGCTCGTAGTTCTGCAGCCCGTTGAACTCCGGCGCCTGCAGCAGGCTGTACTCGGTGAAGCTCAGGTACGCGCCGCGCAGGGTCGGCCAGATGTAGAAGACCACGAACCCGAGGGTGGCCGGGGCCAGGAAGATCATCGCGACCTTCAGGTCCCCGAGCCTTCGTCGTTGTCGCTTCGGTGGGGCACTCGTCGTCACGGTCACAGCCGATCTCCTCCTCAGTCGATGGCTTGCACGTCCAGCAGGATCGCGTTCTCGGGCCACTGCGCCGGGACCTGGACCCCGACGTTGGCGAGGGCGGCGCCGTTCAGCTCGACGTGACCACCGTCGACCCACCACGGAGCGTTGTTGCGGGGCTGAGCACCAGGGGTCTGCACCTTGGTGACGCGGTACGTCCGCGTGGCGTCGAGCCCGGGCAGCCGGACCCGGCCCTGGTCGGAGGTGATCGACTGGGTCAGCTGTACGGCGCCGAAGACCGCGCGCGACCCGTCCTGCGCGACGACACCGTGCAGCAGGAAGTCCTCCGGGCCACGGTCGGCCCGGACCACCCGGCCGGTGTGCAGCAGCGGCCGGAGCTCCTTGTGCAGCGCGACCCAGCCTGCCAGCTCCTCGCGCTCCTCGGCCGACGCCGCGCTGATGTCCCACTCGATGCCGAAGTGGCCGAACAGCGCGGTGGTCGCCCGGAACGCGAGCGTCTGGGTCCGGCCGGTGGTGTGCGCCTTCGGCGGGCCGACGTGGCAGCCGATCAGCTCCGGCGGGAGCAGCAGCTGGGTGTAGCGCTGGATCTTCTGCCGCTCCAGCGCGTCGTTGCTGTCGCTGCCCCAGACCCGGTCGGTCCGCTCCAGTACGCCGAGGTCGACGCGCGCGCCGCCCGAGGAGCAGGACTCGATCTCCAGGCCGGGGTGCCGGCGCTTGAGCTCGTCCAGCAGCCGGTACAGCGCCAGGGTCTGCGCGTGGATGCCCGCGGTCCCGGTCTGCTGGTTGCCGCCGTCAACGAAGTCGCGGTTGTGGTCCCACTTCAGGTACGAGATGTCGTACTCGTTCAGGATCGAGTCGAGCCGCTCGAGGATGTAGTCGTACGCCGCGGGGATGCCCAGGTTGAGCCCCTGCTGGTGCCGCGCGGTCGGCGGCATCCGGTTGCCGGTGGCAAGGATCCAGTCCGGGTGCTCGCGCGCCAGGTCGGAGTCGGGGTTGACCATCTCGGGCTCGACCCACAGACCGAACTGCAGCCCGAGACCGGTGACGTGGTCGACCAGCGGGTGCAGGCCCTTCGGCCAGATGCCCTCGTCGACGTACCAGTCGCCGAGGCCGGCGTGGTCGTCACGGCGGCCGCGGAACCAGCCGTCGTCGAGCACGAACCGCTCGGCGCCGACCTCGGCGGCAGCGTCCGCGAGCGCCTTCAGCTTGTCCAGGTCGAGGTCGAAGTAGACCGCTTCCCAGGTGTTCAGGACGACCGGGCGGTCGGTGGTCGGGTGGGTCGGCCGGGCCCGCAGGTACTCGTGGAAGCGGGTCGACAGCTGGTCCAGGCCCACGCCGTACGAGCCGTAGATCCAGGGGGTGCTGTAGCTGCCCTGCGGCTCGAGGCGACCCTCGCCCGGCAGCAGGAGCTCGCCGCCGCCGATGACGGCGTACCCGCTCATCCCGCGCTCGGCGTACGAGCGGTGGTTGCCGCTCCAGGCGGTGTGCACGCCCCAGACCTCACCGGTGGCGAAGCCGAAGTTCTGCGTGCCGGCGATCAGCAGCAGGGTCGCGTCGGCGCCCGTGCGGCCGCGGCGGTTGTCGCGGACGTGCGCGCCCTGGGTGAACGCGTGGCGCTGCGGGTGCCGCTCGCCGATGTGCCGGCCGGTCATGTCGAACAGCTCGGTCGCCTCGGTCGGCACCGGCAGAGCGAGCACGAGACCGTCAACCGTGTACGGCGAACCGCCCGTGTTGGTCAGGTCGGCCTTCGCCTTCACCAGGCCGGAGTCGGTCAGCTCGATCGTCAGCGCGAGCGTGAGCTGCGCGCCGGCGTCGGCGGCCTGGACGGTGACCGTGTTGCCGTCCTGCTCGACACTCTGGAGCTGGAACGACGCGGAGAAGTTCTGGCCGTCGCGGTGCCCGTTGAGCCCCGGCAGACCGAACCAGCCGGCGGAGTACTCGGGGACGATCGCGACCGGCAGGTTGTCGTCGAGCCCGTTGCCGGTCTGCACCGCACCGGCCCCACGCCTGAGATCAACCAGAGCGTTCGCGCTCAGCTCACCGAGATCCGCACCCCAGTGCAGGACCGACGGAAGGGCCGGGCCGGAGCAGTCCAGCACTAGGCTGACACCCGCTGAGCGGAGCTGCAGCACCTTGATGTTCGACACTGTTGATTCACTCTGCTTTCTGATTGATTTCAGGACGGAACTATTTACCCTGACACGCCGAATGTCAATGCTTCACGAGGTTAAGTAAATACCCTAAGCCCCCGCACGCAGCTCTACAACGTGGGAACGCCCGATCACGTCGATGATCGGGCGTTCTCAGGCAGGCCGGGCGGGGTCGCAGGCCTGCTGCTGCTCGCAGCGGCGCTGGTCAAGCGGTCGCTCAGGCGTCGTCGACGCTTCTCCTCCGGACCGACCTCAGCCAGGCGTCGACCCTGCCGACGTCAGGCGTCGCGGGAAGAGTGGTTCTCTGCAGCGCGCGGTCGAGCTCCTCGTGCAGGCTCAGGCGCCAGCGTTCAACCTCGTCCCACGGGAGGGCGCCGGCCTTCACGGCAAGCAGGCGCTCCCGGTCGTCGCCGACGTCAACGACCAGCCTGCCTTCGGCCAGCAGCGTGCGAGCTGACAGCAACAGCCGGATCAGATGCATGACGTGCTTCCACTTCGGAGCACCGTCGCGCCGAAAGTCCGCCTCCAGCTTCTTGAACTGGCTCAGCACGTAACCCGAATAGGTCTGGTAGGCCAACTGGGAGAGAAAGGCTGCGCGCAGATCGAGCAACTCCTCCCCGAGCGTCGTGATGGAGACGACCAGCGGCGAGTGCAGCACCTCGAGCAGGTTCGGGTTCGCCTTGAGCGCGAGCTCGCAGAAGCGTTCCACCTCCCACGAGAACCACTCCGGCTCCGGCCCGTCCACATGCGTCGGCGGCTTCGCCAGCGACCAGAACGCCTCGGTCGGCGCGACGTACACCCCACGCGTATCCGTGTCCGACGCGTCCGTGTCGAGCCCGAACGCCCGCGACCCGACGACCGCCGCGTAGATCGTCCGCTCCCGCACCAGCACATCCCCGTCCGGCGCATCCACCCCGATCGCTTCGTCCTGGTACGCCGTACGCAAACTCAACTGATCCCGCCGAGCCGTTGCCGACCGCCCGTCCACCAGCCGCACGTCGTACCGGCCGTCGGCCGTCACCCCATTGATCCGCCCAGTCGCCCCACGCTGCGCGGTCCCACCCACGCCATCCGGCCCAGCCACCCGCAGCACCACCTGAGTCCCCACCGGCAACTGCGGCCCCTCGATCGCCATGCCATCCATCCTCTCGCAGGCTCTTGACAAATTAATCTGTCAATAAGACCCTGGGCCACATGCAGCGTTACCTCGACGAACCGGACGCCGTCCGGATCGCGCTCTCGCCGATCCGCCGCCAACTGCTGGATCTCCTGCGGGAGCCGTCGTCGGCGACCCAGCTGGCGGCGGCATTAGAGCTGCCGCGGCAGCGGGTGAACTACCACCTGAAGGAGCTCGAGAAGGCCGGCCTGATCGAGCTCGTCGAGGAGCGGCAGCGCCGCGGGTTCGTCGAGCGCATCCTCAAGGCCTCGGCGACGATCGTCGTCGACCCCGGTGTGATGGGCCACGCGTTCACCGCGATCCACGACCAGTACGCCGCCGAGCACCTGGTGGAAGTTGCCGCCGGCACCGTTCGCGACGTCGCCGGGATGCAGCGCAAAGCCGATGCCGCGGGCAAGCGTCTGCTCACGTTCACGTTGGAGACCGAGGTCCGGTTCGCCGAGCCGGGCGACGTGCACCGCTTCACCGACGCACTGACCGAGGCGGTGCGGCAGGTGGTCGAGGACTTCGACACCGCCGACGGCCGCCCGTACCGCTTGATCGCCGGCGGGCACCCCGCCGTCCGCCGTACCGAAGGAGAAGACGCATGACCGAGCAGACCCCGCAGATCGTGGTCACCGTCGCCGCGCCGGTCGAGGCGGTGTGGGACGCCCTGCGCGACAAGGAGAAGATCCGGCACTGGCACGGCTGGGAGTACGAGGGCGCCGAGGGCACGCTCGACCAGGAGATCGACGTCATCTACTTCGACCACGTCGAGGTCGACGACGCGCAGGCGCACGTGCTGGACATCCAGGGCGGCGACAAGTTCGAGGTCGAGCCGCACGAGGGCGGTGCCAAGATCACGCTGACCCGGGCGGCGCACGGCGACAACCCCGACTGGGACGCGTACTACGACGACGTCACCGAGGGCTGGACCACGTTCCTCAACCAGCTCCGCTTCGCGCTCGAGCGTCACCCGGACGAGCCGCGCCGCACGCTCTTCTACTCCGGCACGGGGACGGACCAGTTCAACCTTCCGGATCTGCCCGCCGGTACGCCGTACGAGCTGGACCTGATCGGCGAGCGCGTGACCGGCACGGTCTGGTTCGTCTCCGAGAACCAGCGCGGCCTGACCGTCGACGGCTGGGGCGACGGCCTGCTCGTCCTGAGCCACGTCGGCCCGAACGAGCAGAAGCCCGAGGGCGCCGCGATGGCCGTGCTCAGCCTGTACGGCTTGGACGACGCGGCCCGCGCGGAGATCGACAAGCGCTGGAACGACTGGTGGCCGACTCACTACCCGAACCCGACCGTGCGTTGAAATCTGACGCAACGGTGACACTGCGCAAAGGTGTCAGTACTCTCGGTCTGTTCTGATTGGTTACCCGGGAGTACATTCTCGCTGCAACGGCGACCGTGACGAGCGGTCGCCGCTCCTCCGGCGAGAAAGGCCACCGCCCCCATGAGCCTTCGTCTGTCCATCGCTCTGACCACCGCGCTGCTGACCACCGCGACCGTGATCACCACCGCTCCCGCCTACGCCGACGGACCGGGCACCGGTACGCCGTACGTCGTGACCGTCGGCGACTCCTACATCTCGGGCGAGGCCGGCCGCTGGGCCGGCAGCTCGAACAACTCTGAAGCGCCCGCCGACGCGCTCGGCGCGCACGCCTACCACGACAACGCGGCCGGGACCGGCGAGCAGATCGCCAAGTGCCACCGCAGCAAGTCCGCCGAGGCCTACATCGGCGGCGGAGTCGGCGGGCTCAACCTCGCCTGCTCCGGCGCCCGGACGGCGACCTCGAACGGCGACGACTTCAAGCCCGGCCTCGACTTCTTCGACAACGGCGCCGGCCGCCTCGGCCAGGCCAAGCTGCTGCAGCAGTTCGCGACGACGCACAACGTCAAGCAGGTGGTCGTGTCGATCGGCGGCAACGACTTCAACTTCGCCTCGATCGTGCAGTCCTGCGTGACCGACTTCCTGCTGTCGCCGTCGTGGTTCCCCGACTACTGCAAGGACGACTCGTCGGTGGTCGCGAACTTCACTGCCGCCAACGTCACCGCCGTACGAGGTCGTATTTCGACGGCATTCCAGAACGTCGCGACGGCGATGCGCAACGCCGGGTACGCCGACAACGCGTGGACCCTGCTGGTCCAGACCTACCCGTCCCCGATCCCGGCCGGCAGCGGCTTCCGCTACGGCCAGTCCGGCTACACCCGCCAGAGCGTCGGCGGCTGCGGCTTCTGGAACACCGACGCCGACTGGGCCAACGCCACCGCCCTCACCACCATCAACAACACGGTCCGCGCCGCGATCGGCCAGTCCGGCCTCACCAACACGCGCCTGCTCGAACTCCAGTCCACCTTCAACGGCCGCCGCCTCTGCGAGAAGACAGTCGGCCTGTACGAGGAAGTAGGCCTGACCTCCTGGACCCAACCCACCGCCGTCGACAAGACCGAGTGGGTCAACCAGATCCGCACCGTCACCACCGTCGGCTCGAACTACTTCATCCAGGAGTCCATCCACCCCAACTACTGGGGCCAACTGGCCCTCCGCTCCTGCATCCGCCAGACCTACGTCCAGTCCCGAGGCGGCACCTGCACCATCGCCGGCCCAGGCCTGACCAACGGCGAACCCCAGATGACGCTGAACTGAGAACCACCGCCGGTCCGCCGGGTCAGGAGCCTGGCCTGGCGGATCGGTAGTGTCCAGGCATGGCGTACCAGGGCGGCCCGGTCCCGAACCCGGGGTATCAGGCCCACGACGAGAAGTCCTCACGAAAGCGGCGACTCAGCATGACCGGCCTCATCCTCGGAGGCGTGCTGCTGGCCCTGGCCGTCCTCATCCTGCTCACCCTGGCGGCGCTCTTCGTCCTCGGCGGCGGAGGAGACACCGACAGGTTCGCCCCGGTCGCCCGAGGGTTCGTCACAACGAGCGTCACGGTCGGGGCCCTCGGGCTCGTCAGCCTGGTGTTCGGGATCATCACGAGAAAGTGATCCCGCAGCTCAACCCCGAGTGACCGCCGCCTGCAACTCGGCCGCCGCGGCGTAGTCGCGCTCCCAGCCGTTGCCCGTCGGCGCGAGGATCAGCCGCTCGACGCCCGCTTCCTCGTACGCCGCCAACTGCGCGACCGCCGTCGTCAGGTCGGCATCCACCTGCGGCGCAACGATCGTCACCGTCGGCCGCGGCCGCTCGTACTTCTCCGCCAACTCCCCCAGCGTCCCCAACCGCGCCGCAACATCACCCACGGCGAGCCCGATCGACACCCACCCATCACCGAACCGCGCAGCCCTGGCGACGGCTTTCTCCCCATCCCCCGCCACCAGAATCGGCGGCACCGTAGCCCCCGGCGCGATCGCCGCCTCGAAGTCCTCCGCCACCCGCGCTGTCCGCCCGGCAATCAAATCCCGCAGCACCAACAGCCCGTCGTCAGTCCGCCGCCCCCGGTCCTTGTACGACGTACCGGCAGCCCGCCACCCCACGTCCCCATGCGCCGGATTCCCCGTCCCCACCCCCAGCAGCACCCGATCCCCCGACACGTACTGCAACGACCCCACCTGCTTCGCCGCCCAAGCCACCGGCCGCAGCGCCAGCAACATCACGCCGTACCCGATCTTCACCCGCGAAGTCACCGCAGCCGCCGTCGCCAGCACCACCGTGCTGTCCAGCATCGGCGCACTGGCAATCAGATGATCGGTAGACCACACCGACTCAACCCCAGCCTCCTCAGCCCTCCGAGCAGCGACCCCCACATCCCCCAGCACAGGCCGCGCAGGATCCGGCGTGGACGTCGGCAAAATCAACCCCAGCTTGATCGTCATACCTACCCGCAACGCCGAAGGTCGGCGCTGTCTTCCCATCAATGAACCCGCTGCGGCAAGCCGCAGGCGTCCAAGTATGAATCCATTCATCAGGAACAGGTCATCGACTGCAAGCCCGACAACACGAAAGCAGAGACCTTCCCGCCTCGCGCCATCAGTGGACTGACTGGAGTGACCAAGAATGATGTTCAGTCAGAGCCCGTTCAGTGAGCTCGCCGTCGGCGGCCACACCCCCGCAGATACCCAGCCGTGTCTAGCGGTTGAAGCCCTCTTGCCTGCACCACCGGCGAGTGTCCAATGCCTTGCAGCCGACCAGCCATCCCCACCAAATCCGCCAGCTGCCCCAACATTCGGTACGCCACGTGTCGTTCTTCACGGCCATCGGAGCTTTCGGTCCGCCGACCGGCCAATTGATCGCTCGACTAGTCCTTGACTCACCCGCACTACCACCCAGCCGGAAGAACATCCTCCGTTCGAATCTCGCACAGGGCTGATGGCCGAGCGGAAATCGTGCTACTTCCAACCCATCAAGAGGTAGAGCAGGCCAGCGGCAAGGGCCGCGATGGCACCGATCACAGTCACGGCAAGAGACTGCGTGACGAGGTACAGCGTGCCGGTGGCACCGAGAATACTCACCATGAGGTTGCGCATCGCGCGTTGATTGCGCCGCTTGTGCTTGGCCGACTTGCCGTTCTTCTGGACCTTGATGGCTTTGCTCATCGCTGGCTCCGTCCACTTGCCCCTGATGCTGTGCAGGCATCAAATGAATGGATCGGCGGCATGCTGTCGGGCGGTGGCAGACTGACCGTCGTCACGTGCGACGAAGCTGCCGATCAGGCGAGCCCCGCCGCGTGTCTCGATGTATGACGACCTCTCGATTGACGAGTGGCGCGGCCACGGATAAGCGTGTCCATAGCCATCGTAATCCATTAACTCATTACATAGACTAGCCGTACATATTCTTCGATGCTCTTTCGGTGGTCGCCAATGGTCATCCCCTTGTCTCTGGTGGTCACCTGTGGTCGTCTATGGCCAGGGGAATGTTGATCCCGGGCGCTGGGGTGGGGATTGAGGCGAAAAGAAGATCCGGCGACATCGCTCGAGGATGCGCTGCGATGGCTCGCGACTCATAGCGAAGACCGCCCTCTTCATCTCCTGCGCTACGCGATCGAGAGCCCGGCCAGCGAGGCTGGCCATGCTCTCAAGTTGCTGGTCGACCCAACGGCGGCCATCAAGGCCGCCACGAGTCTGAACCGCGCAGAGGCTGTCTGGGGCCTGATTGTCAGCGAGGCGCAGCAGGTCGGACCAAGTGCGAACGCGAAGGAGCGAAATGCGCTCAGCGCGGCCTTCCGATTGCCTCGCCGGGCCGAGATCCACGAGCCGTGGGAAGCAACTCTCGGCGCGCGCTTCGGCCAACTCAAGAATTTGCGGGAGGTCTTCGCGCACCAGGGCTCCCTGACTCCGATGACCAGGGCCTGGACGCGTGGGCTGAAGTTGCTTGTTCCTCGGGTGAGCAGTGGTCTGGCGACCTTGGCCGATGGGAGCGACGAGTGGCTAAGTTACGTCGAGTTGACTCGCACCATCGAGGACGAGGTGCTCAGGCGAGAGGATCCGAATCTCGACCCGAACGACCTTGGAGTAGGGCTCAAGGCGCCGACCGAAGGAGCGCAGCCGGTCTTCCTGGAGCTGTTCGTCACGACTATCTTCATGAAGCAGCGAGCCGCCTATCGGCGCATCACCGAACGACTGATCACTTCTCAGGCCGACAACTTGGACGGCTATACAGCTGCCGCACTTGTTGGGTGGACCGGCGACCAGGCAACGATCCCAGTCAAAGCGTTGTGGGGATGTCGAGCGGAGCGGATTGCAGCGCCGCCCGGCGAGCCGGCCATGACAAAGCTGGCGTTCCCCCGCCCGCTGATGCGGGACGAGCGGCACTTCTTCTCATCCGAGGCCTTTGAGGCTGATCTGCACGAGGAACGGCGATGGATCAACGTCGAGATCGACCATCACGGCATTGCCCCCGGCCGACTGCTGCATGGCGAGATCCCAGTCAGCGGCTTGACCATTCGCGTGCGATTCGACCCGGACTTCCTCCCAGCGGCTTGCTGGTGGTACGCCGAGCAGACCGAGCGTCAGCGACGAGTCAGGCCGCCCGAGGGCGACTCGCGCCTGCTTGCGATCATCGATGGAAGCGTTCAGCACACCTTCACTCAACGCTGCCACCCGCGAGAGAACTATGGAGTGTCGATCGCCTGGTTCGACGACTCGGCTCCCTGAGCCAGTCCGAGCTCCGATGACAGAGGCACCAGAACGGCACGACAGCTGACTAACTGACGGTAATCGGAACTGCGATCCCTGCGTGTCGATCATTCGGTTAAACGAATCAATCGGACTAGTGTGGCCTCGATCACACTAGATAGGAGATTCGGATGTCGGGTGGAGACGGAAACGGCAGTGGGTCTGGTGGCGGCAACAGCGGCAACTAGAACATCTGAGTCTCACGCAAGACCGCACCGGGCATCCGGTGCGGTCTTGCGTTTTTGGGACCGTTTCTGCTTGAGGTGTGGAGCGAAAGCACCAACGAAGGCAGCAGGCTGCTGAAGGAGGCACTGCGCGGCCGAATTGGGCCGGCCGAGGAGCCGATCACCGCCGAACCAGGTCCGCGATTTGGCCGCCGTGTGGGTCGAGCATCTGACGGTACCCAACCTGACTGACGGATCGAAGGAGCGTCCGTGTGCGCTGACCGTGGTCGAGACCATCGACAAGGCCGGCGCAGATTCGCAGGCGCAGCTGCTGGACGTCGTCAGTCTGATGGAGTTCATGATCGCTACGACTGGCGGATCATCGCGCTGCCGCCGAAATCCGTGGAGTTGTACTGGCTCCGGATCGCTGCCGCAATCGAAACCCCAGATCGATTCCTGGTTCTGGCCTGAAGGGCTGCAGGTGGAACCCTAGGAGCGCCGACCGCGATATGAAGGCAGCGATGGTGCGCGGAAAGCGCAGGCTCCAAGAGGGTCACGCCGCACACGGGCTGGAAGACGTCACACCGCGACTGGACGAGGCCGGCCTATCTGCGGGCCAGATCGCCGAGACCCTGGCTGCTTGGATCCGGCGTCGACGACGGCAGAATCATCCAGCTTGATCACCAAACCAAGCCCCGTGGCGTGCCTCATCATCCCTAGGGTCCGAGACGGCCAGCTGAGGACGCAGACGACCGGTTCGCCCGGGAGCAACAGAAGGCCGGTCCCGAGGGACCGGCCTTCTCGAACTCGCAAGGGGTGGTGGAGGTGGCGGGAATCGAACCCGCGTCCTTCGGCGCCGACCCAAGACTTCTCCGGGCGCAGTCTGAATTGATGTTTTCTCAGTCCCAGCGCTCGTACAGACACGTCGCTGACAGACTCAGTCGCTGTAAATGTCCCGCGTCAACCCCGCGACCGGGTTGACGAAGCAAGCTTCCTAGCTGAGGCCAGGAACCGGGTCGGAAGCACTCCCGGGCTGACCGCTTCTTAAGTGCTCAGGCTGTCAGGCAGCGAGAGCGAAGCTCTGACGCGTATTAGCGGCAGTTATTGTTTTCCAGAGATCGTTTACGAGATAACCCTGGATCCTCGGCCCGCTTCTCTTGGAACGTACGTCCAAAGTCGAAACCGTTCACCCCCTGTTGAGTTGTCAAACTCCTACGGTCCCGAGGGGCCGCAGAAGACCAACACTACCAAGTCCAACGCCAGGACCGCACCAGGGATTCCCCCGAGCTACTTGAGCAGGCGGAGCGTGAACGGGTACTTGAACTCGGAGCCGAGCATCGCGGCCAGGCCGCCGATGCCGGTCAGCACGAACCAGACCAGGCCGACGAGCGGGAACAGGAAGCCGGTGAAGCCGTCGGTGATCCCGGTGACGATGCCGAGCAGCGTGAACACCGCCAGCGCGCTGATCTGGAAGTTGACCGCCTCGACCGCGTGCTTGCGGATCACCGGGTTCTGCTTGCCGGCCGTCGCCACGATCAGCGCCGGGCCGACGAAGAACGTCGGGTAGCCGAGCCAGTGCGAGATCGTGCCCATCCCGCGGCCCGAGCCCTGGTACGTCTGCAGCGGCGCCGGGCGGGTGAACGCCGCCGGCGCGTAGGTGGGGACCGGGCGGGCCAGCAACCCGTCGAACGAGCCGTTCAGCTCGGCACGGGTGCGGGCCTTCAGCGCCTGCTCGAGCCGGGTGTCGAACTCGAGGTGGGTCAGCCGGCCGTCGGCGTACATCTCTTGCAGGATCTCGACCGCACGGTCCCGTTGGGCCGGCGTCACCAGCAGCTCTGAAGTGGACATGCCTCTACTGTGCTGCCGAAACCGCGCCCACCCCATCGGGTGCCGCCCGGAGCAACCCCTGATCCGACCCCAGGGACTTCCGTACGACGAACGACGGGGTCAGCGCCGGCTGCGGTCCGACAGCGCCCGCTGCGCCTCCCGGTTCGCCTGGCGCTCGGCCAGCGCGTGCCGCTTGTCGTAGTCCTTCTTGCCGCGCGCGGTCGCCAGCTCGACCTTCGCGTACCCGTCCTTGAAGTACAGCGACAGCGGCACCAGCGTGACGCCCTGCTGCTCGACCGCGCGGATCAGCTTCTCCATCTCGTCGCGGTGCAGCAGCAGCTTGCGGGTCCGCCGCGGCTCGTGGTTGGTCCACGTGCCGTGCGTGTACTCCGGGATGTGCAGGTTCTGCAGCCAGAGCTCCTTGCCGCGCACGGAGCCGAACGCGTCGACGAGGGAGGCCCGGCCCAGCCGCAGGGACTTCACCTCGGTCCCCGTCAGCACAAGGCCGGCCTCCACCACGTCGTCGATGTGGTAGTCGTGTCGCGCCTTACGGTTCTGCGCGATCGGCTTCTGGCCGGTCTGTTTCACCATCCGACCAGTATCCCAGACGGCTCACAGGTACTTCATCGGGTTTGTCACGCGGCCGTCGCGGTAGACCATGAAGTGCAGGTGACAGCCGGTCGAGTAACCGGTGGTGCCGACGTACCCGATCACCTGGCCCTTCGTCACGTGCTGGCCGACGCGCGCCTTGTAGCGGGACAGGTGGTTGTAGACGGTGGTGATCGAGTCGCCGCCGATCACGCCGTGGTTGATGAAGATCCGGTTCCCGTAGCCGCCGTTGTAGTAACGGTCCGTCACCGTGCCGCTGGCCGCGGCGTGGATCGGCGTACCGCAGCCGGCCCCGAAGTCGGTCCCGTCGTGCAGCTTCCAGTAGTGCAGGATCGGGTGGAACCTCATCCCGTACGGCGACGTGATGTAGGTGTTGATCGGGAAGCTCAGCCCACCGTCGTTGCCCGGCGGATCCGGGACGTGCTTCGGCGGGCGGTGCTCCTTCTTCGCCTTCGCCCGCTCGGCGGCCTCGGCAGCTGCCTTACGCCGGGCAGCCGCGGCCTTCTCGGCCTTCGCCCGCGCGATCAGGACCTGCTCGACCCGGGACCGCTCCGTGACCAGCGACTGGTAGTGCGCCAGCTCGGAGTTCTTGTCCTTCTCGGCCGCCTGCTGCGCGACCAGCCGGGTCGCGGTGACAGCGGCCGCCGCGGCCTTCTCGGTCGCGACCTGCTGGGTCAGCGTGGTGACCTCGCGAACGGTCCGCGCCGCCTCGGCCTTCTGCTCCGCAACGATCCGCTCGGCCTCGGCCAGCTTGGCCTGCTTGTTCGCCAGCTGCGCCTGCGCGTTGTTCAGGCCGGTGATCGCGTTCCCGGTGATCCCGAAGACGTTGCGCTGCACCTGCATGCCGCTGGCCAGATCGGCCGGCGACGCGCCACGCAGCACGATCGCCAGCCCGACCAGCGGGTTCTGCTGCTGGTACGCCGAGCGCACCGCGCGACCGGCCAGCGCCTGCTTGGCGGCGATCTCTTTCTGGCCCTCGGCAACGTTCGTCCGCGCCGTGGTCAGCGCCTGCTCGGCGGCCTTGAGCTTGCTCGCGGCCACCACGTCGGCGGCCTTCGCGGCCGCCAGCTTGCCCTGGACGGCGGCGTACCGGGCCTGGACGGCCTGGTACTGCGTCTCCGCCTGGTTGTAGGCGGCAACGGATTTCGACAGCTGGTCGTACGACTCGTGCAGATCGGCCTTGGACTGGTTGATCTGGCTGTCGAGCTGTTTCTTCTGCGCGTTCGGATCGGGTGGGTCCGCCTGGGCAGACGGAACCACCGCCAGCGCTCCGGCGGTCATGGACAGGACAACGCAGCAAGCGGCGACAATCGTCTGCCGGGCGGCCGGTCGGGTTCGTGACCGATCGCTCGATGTGGCGGTGGCGCCGATGCTGTCGTCTCGCTTGATGCGTCCCCGCTCACGCGGGTTCGCACCGGGGAAGTGCGGGACCACAGTCGACCCCTTGCTCTGGGTTGAGTTGTCGTGCTACTGCACGATAAGTCACCCGGGTCAGACTTTGAGGTATTTCCGCGTCGTCAGGAATGTCGGGACCACCGCGAGGATCAGTCCGACCACGACCATGATGAGCGTCGCCTGGAAGGTTTCGGCCGCGCCGACCCACTGCCAGACCCGGAACGTCTCCTGCGCCCGCTGCATGACGACGAAGTACACGCCGACCCACAGGGTGCCGCAGGCAAGGACCGCGCCGATCAGGGCCGCCAGCACCGCTTCCAGGAGGAACGGTAGCTGGATGTAGAAGTTCGAGGCGCCCACCAGGCGCATGATGCCTATCTCTCGTCGTCTGGCGTACGCCGCCAGGCGAATCGTGTTCGAGATCTGCATCAGCGCGGCGACCAGCAGCAGGGCTGCGGCGACCAGGGCTCCGACTTGCAAGCCGTTCAGCGCCTTGAAGAGTGGATCGAGATACTGTCTCAGGTCCTGCACGGTGTCGACGCCGGGTAGGCCGGCCACCGCGCTGACCAGGTTCTGGTAGCGCTGTGGATCCTTCAGCTTGACCCGGTACGACTCCTGCATCTGGTCCTCGGTGACCGTGGAGACGATCGGCGAGTCCTTGTACAGCTTCTTGAACTGGTCGAACGCTTCCTTCTTCGTCTCACCGAAGACACCCTCGGGCGCGGTGTCCGGGCTGGACTCGATCACCTGCTTGATCCGGTTCTTCTGCTCCGTGGTCACCTCGGCGCCCGAGCAGCCGCGGCCGCCGGAGTCCTTGGTGCACATGAAGATCGAGATCTGGATCTTGTCGTACCAGTTGCCCTTCATCAGGTCGACCTGCTCGCGGGCGAGCAGCGCACTGCCGAACAGCGACAGCGAGACCCAGATGGTGACGACGACGGCGATCGTCATCGACAGGTTCCGCTTCAGACCGATACCCAGGTCCGAGAGGATGTAGTTCAAGCGCATACGAAGTCAGTCCCTGCTCTCAGTGCTGGTAGCCGTAGACGCCGCGCGACTCGTCGCGGACGACATGGCCGTTCTCCAGCTCGATCACGCGCTTGCGCATCTGGTCGACGATCGAGACGTCGTGGGTGGCCATCACCACGGTCGTCCCGGTCCGGTTGATCCGGTCCAGCAGCTTCATGATGCCGACCGACGTCCCCGGGTCGAGGTTTCCGGTCGGCTCGTCGGCGATCAGGATCATCGGCCGGTTCACGAACGCACGCGCGATCGCGACCCGCTGCTGCTCACCACCGGACAGCTCGTCCGGCAGCCGGTCCTCCTTGCCGTCCAGACCGACCAGCTCGAGCACCTCGGGCACCGTCTTGCGGATGTGCGAACGCGGCTTGCCGATCACCTGCAGGGCGAACGCGACGTTCTCCGCGACGGTCTTGTTCGGCAGCAGCCGGAAGTCCTGGAAGACCGTGCCGATCTGACGGCGCATCTGCGGGATCCGCCAGCTGGCCAGCCGGTTCAGGTCCTTGCCGGCGACCATGATGTGGCCCTTGGAGGTCCGGTGCTCACGCAGCACGAGACGAAGGAACGTCGACTTGCCGGACCCGGAGGTACCGACCAGGAAGACGAACTCGCCCTTCTCGATCTCGACGTTCACGTTCAGCAGGGCAGCCTTGGACTGACCCTCGTACGTCTTGGAAACATTCTCGAAGCGGATCACGGGACATTCCGGCCGTGGTCGGGAACAGGGAGCGACGCGTCGGTAGCCACCACAGCACCGTACGCCACCGGGAGCGGCCGTCGATCAGTCTAGGGGCATCGAGGCGGTGATCCGATCAGGCGTGCCGCCTGACGAGGGGTCTCAGGCGGGAGCAGGCGCCGTACCGCCGCTGTTCTCCGGACGGGCGTCCGCAATCCGGGCGACTCCGGGCTCCGGTTTGCGTCCGGCGCGGCGGGCCGCCTCGACGTGCAACCGGGCCAGCTCCACGGCCTGGCGGGAGACCTTCACGGTCTTCTTCTCAGCCATCGGCGGGCTCCTTCTTCCTCGACCACCTCGATGTCGGCGTCGGCAAGTTCAGCGTACGTCGTCTCGCCGACCCGGTCGATCGCGACGGCGGCGGTCAGCGCGGCGACCAGCTCGTAGTCCTCGGGCTGCAACAGTTCCGAGCGCATCAGTGAACGCAGCGTGACCACACCGGCGTCCGTGCCGGTGTCGTCGTCGTTCAGGATCTGCTCGACCGCCCAGCGGACCATTCGCATGGTCTCCTCGCGGTGCCGCCAGGTGTCCAGCTCGCGGTCGGACTTGCGGGTCAGATAGGCGCCCAGAGCGACGCCGCCGAGCGCCAGCAACGGACTCAGCACGGTCATCGCGACACCGACGACCGAGATCCAGGTCGGGATCACGAACACACCCCCACAACCACCGATGTCCTCCCAAATCCCTGGTGATGACCGGTTGATGATGTTACGAAGGACAGCAAACCACTCACCACCGACAAGGACGTCACGTGGAAGATCCGGACTGTTACGACGTGTTCGTACAGGGCACTGTTTTCCTCGACATCGTGCTCACCGGACTGGAGTCTGCCCCGACCACGGGGACCGAGATCTTCGCCGAGGGAATGGGGTCGTGCCCCGGTGGCGTCGCGAACTTCGCGATCGCCGCGAGCCGGCTCGGGCTGCGCAGCGGACTGGCCGCGGTCTTCGGCGACGACGTGTACGCCGACTTCTGCTGGCGGACGCTGGCCGACCAGGAGAAGGTCGACCTGTCGCACTCGCGCCGGATCGGCCACTGGCACTCCCCCGTCACGGTCTCGATGTCGATCGACCGGGACCGGGCGATGGTCACCCACGCGCACGAGGCGCCCGGCGACCCGAGCAAGCTGGTCGGCCCGGGCCTCAACACCCGCTCGGCGATCGTGCCGGTCGCCGAGGAGCTGCCGAGCTGGACGGCCGAGGCCCGCGAGTCCGGCGCGCTGCTGTTCGGCGACGTCGGCTGGGACCCGACCGACACCTGGTCGCCGGCCGTGCTCGACGTACTCGAAGGCTTCCACGCCTTCACGCCGAACGCCGGTGAGGCGATGGCCTACACCCGGACCGACACCCCCAAGGCCGCGCTGCACAAGCTGGCCGAGCGGGTCCCGCTGGCGGTCGTGACGAACGGTTCGGACGGCGTACTGGCGATCGACTCGGCGACCGGGGAGGAGGAGCACATCCCCGCGCTGCCGGTGCGGTCGTACGACCCGACCGGTGCCGGTGACGTGTTCCTGGCCTCCCTGGTGCTCGGCACGCTGCGCGGCTGGCCGCTGGCGCACAGGCTGGCGTTCGGCAACCTGTGCGCCGGGCTGTCGGTCCAGCACTTCGGCGGCTCGCTCGCGGCGCCCGGGTGGGGCGACATCATCGACTGGGTCCGCGACCACAGCCGCCACCGCCCGGGCGGCATCGATCCCGACATCCTGCGGCACTACACCTTCATCGGCGACGTCCTCCCCGAAGGCCCGGTCCCGATCGTCCGCCGGGCCGGCGCGACCATCGCCCGGCTCTCGGACGCCTGACCACTCATCGCGTACGCCGGAGCAGCACCACCCCGGACACCAGCACCAGCAGCACACCACCGGCCAGGAACCCGTACGACGGCCCGACCCGGTCGATCAGCAACCCGGTCAGCGACGCCCCGGCGGCGCTGCCGATGTTGTTGGCCGTGTTGATCCAGGTGCTGGCTTCGGTGCGCTGATCGGGCGGCGTGATGTCGTCCGCGGCCAGGTACGACGACACGAACAGCGGCGCGACGGCGACACCGAACAAGGCCATCACCACACCCAGCAACACCAGGTGGCTGACCAGCGACGCCAAGAGCAGTCCAACCGCCAGTACGCCGATCAGCCCGCCCAGGTGGGTCTCGTGCGACCTGGTGTGCTTCCGGCGACCCCACGCCAGTCCCCCGATCACGCTGCCGAGGCCGATGCCTCCTTCGACGAAGCCGGCGGCTCCCGGCCGGCCCTGCGCCTGCGCGACACCTGCGACGCACAGGTACGCCGTACTGACGCCGGCCGCCGTGACCAAGATGACGATCAAAATCCTGCGCAGCCCCGCGTTGGTCAGTGGGCCGAGCGGGTGCCGGGCCGGACTCGGTGGAGTGGTCCGGCGCGTCAGCGGCGACGTGACCATCAGACAGGTGCCGGCGGCAAGCAGCACCGCCGTACAGATGAGCGCTGCGGGTGCTGACCAGAGGCTGATCAGCAGACCGGCCAGCAAGGGCCCGGCCAGGTAGAGGGACTCTTCGCAGATCGCGTCCAGGGCGTAGGCGCGTTCCTTGAGGCTGGTGTCCTCGGTGATGAGTCGCCAGTTGGAGCGCATCGACGGGCCGAGTGGTGGCGCGAAGAGCCCGGTCACGGTGACCAGTGCGACCAGCAGGGCCGGCGTACTCAGGAAGGTGGTTGCGACGAGTCCCAGCGCGCAGGTGAGCGCCAGAGGTGGCAGGACCCGGCGCTGGCTGTAGCGGTCGACCAGGCGGGCCTTGTACGGCATCGACAAGGACGCGAGGCCGAATCCGGCTCCAGCGGCTCCGGCGACGGCGAACGAGCCGGTCGCGTCGTGGACGGTGAACAGGGTGGACAGCGAGAGCAGACCGTAGGCCAGCCGCCCTGCCAACGCCGGCGCGAAAGTACGCAGCGCGGACGGCAGCAGGAGGACAGCACGGTAGCTCCCAGCACTCAGGGTGCTGGACATGAGAGGGCGCTCCTAGAGAGCCCCGGCCTCGACGAGGCGGGGGACGACAGATGGGCTCGGCGACAACGAGCCCGCTCTAGTGCGGCATGCGGATCATGGCGGACACCCTACAACGGAAAGGAGAGCGCGCCACTGGTTTTTTCAGCCACCGAAAAGGGGCACTTGGGGACCCGGTCGGTCGTAGGGTCGGATCAGGGTGCGCGGGTCGTGGGACCGCGCCTGAGCTGGAGGTACGTCGCGATGTCGGGTGCAGACGGGTTCAACCGCAGAAGCTTCCTCGCGCTCGGAGGTGGGATCGCGGCGATGGCGGTGGCCGGCTGCGGGTCGAACACCGGCCGCTCGGACTCCGGCGGCGGCGCCTCCTCCGGCGACAAGCCGGCGCTGGCGCAGTGGTACCACCAGTACGGCGAAGCGGGCACCCAGCAGGCCGTCGAGCGGTACGCCAAGGAGTACCCGGACGCGACCGTGACGGTCCAGTGGTCCCCCGGCGACTACGACAAGAAGACCGCGGCCGCGCTGCTCACCGACGGCGGACCGGACGTGTTCGAGTACGGCAACGGCCCGTCGATCGACATGATCAAGGGCGGCCAGGTCGTCGACCTGACCGACCTGCTCGGCGACGCGAAGAGCGACTTCACCCCGTCGCTGCTGTCCCGGGTGACCTACCAGGGCAAGCTCTACGCGTTCCCGCAGGCCACCGACATGCAGCTGCTGGTCTACCGCAAGAGCCTGCTCCAGCAGGCCGGCGTCCAGCCGCCGACGACCGTCGACGAACTGATCGCGGCCGCGAAGAAGCTGACCACCGACAAGGTGAAGGGCCTGTTCGTCGGCAACGACGGCGGTGTCGGCATCCTCGGCGGCCCGGCGCTGTGGTCGGCCGGCGTCGACTACCTGACCGAGGACGGGCAGTTCGGCTTCGACGACCCGGCCGCGGTCGAGTCGCTGCGCAAGCTGCGTGAGCTGTTCACCTCGAAGGCGTTGTTGCTCGGGGCACCGACCGACTGGTCCGACCCGTCGGCGTTCACCCAGGGCCTGACCGCGATGCAGTTCACCGGCCTGTGGACGTTCCCTCAGATCCAGAAGGCGTTCCCGGACGACTTCGGCGTCCTGCCCTGGCCGAAGCTGGACGCCTCCACCGGCGCTCCGAGCGTCCCGGTCGGCGCGTACGGCGCGTCGGTCAGCGCGAAGTCGAAGAACGTCGACGCGGCGAAGAAGTTCGTCAAGTGGCTGTGGGTCGACCAGACCGACAAGCAGCTCGACTGGGCCCAGAGCTACGGCTTCCACGTCCCGGCCCGCAAGAGCCTGGCCGAGAAGGCCGACAAGCTGAAGTCCGGCCCGGCCGCCGAGGCGGTGAAGTTCGTCAACGAGAACGGGCACGCCCAGACCCCGTTGCTGTGGACCCCGAAGGCCGGCACGGCGTACTCCGACGCGGTCAGCCGGATCGTCAAGAACGGCAGCGATCCGGCCACCGAGATCAAGGCGGTCAAGGCCGTCGTGGAGGCTGAGCTCAAGCGCATCGCCGGCTGATGCCGGCCCTCGCCGCGCGGCTGCGGGGCCGCTACGACCGCAACCTGTGGTTCGTGATCTTCGTCGGGCCGTTCGTGCTCGGGTTGCTGGTGTTCGTCTACGTGCCGATCGTCTGGTCGGTGGTGCTGAGCTTCTTCGACGCGCACAACACCGTCACGCCGACGAACTTCGTGGGCCTGGGCAACTACCTGGACATGCTCCGGGACTCCGCGTTCCGGTCCAGCCTGTTCACGTTCGTGCTGTTCGCGCTGTTCATCGTGCCGACGACGTTCGTGGCCTCGCTGGGCCTGGCCCTGCTGGTCAACCGGACCCGGTTCGCGAAGACGTTCTTCCGGTCGGTGTTCTTCCTGCCGACCGCCTGCTCGTACGTCGTGGCGTCGCTGATCTGGAAGCTGTCGATCTTCAACGGCGTCCGGTTCGGCCTGGCCAACACCGTGCTCGGGTGGTTCGGCGCGGAACCGGTCGCCTGGCTCTCGGTCACGCAGCCACCGTGGTACTGGCTGGTGATCGTGTCCGCGCGGATGTGGCTGCAGACCGGGTTCTACATGATCCTGTTCCTGGCCGGGCTGCAGCGGATCGCGCCCTCGCTGTACGAAGCGGCCGCGATCGACGGCGCGACCGGCTGGAAGGTGCTGCGGTACATCACGCTGCCGCAGTTGCGGGCCACGTCGACCGCCGTACTGCTGCTGCTTCTGATCAACGCGTTCCAGGCGTTCGACGAGTTCTACAACCTACTGTCGAGCTCCGGCGGCTACCCGCCGTACGCGCGTCCGCCGTTGGTGTACCTGTACTACGCGGCGCTCGGGCAAGGACAGGACTTCGGCCACGGCAGTGCGGGCGCCGTACTGCTAACTCTGTTGATCGCGCTGGTCGCGCTCGTGCAAGGTAGGTTCCTCGGGCTCGGGAAGAGGGAGGACTGAGATGGCAACCATCCAGCGCTCCCGCGCGGACCAGGCCGGATCGGTCGTCCGGTACGTCGTGCTGGTGGTCGGCGCGATCCTGTTCCTGCTGCCGTTCTACCTGCTCGTCCGCAACGGCCTGTCGACCGAGCAGGACATCACGTCACCGGACTGGAAACTCTTCCCGTCGTCGCTGCAGTGGCACAACATCGTTGACCTCTTCAACGATCCGCTGGTGCCGATCGGGCGGTCGCTGCTCAACTCGCTGGTGATCTCGGTCGTCCAGACCATCGGCGTCCTGGTGATCTCCGGACTGGCCGGCTACGGGCTGGCGCGGATCCCGTTCCGGTACGCGAACGCGGTGTTCTACTTCATCGTCGCGACGCTGCTGATCCCGGCCGCGGTGACCTTCGTGCCGAGCTTCGTGCTGGTCTCCTCGCTCGGCTGGGTGAGCACACTGCGCGGGCTGATCGTGCCGGGGCTGTTCCAGGCGTTCGCGACGTTCCTGTTCCGGCAGTACTTCCTGAACTTTCCGCGCGAGCTGGAAGAGGCCGCGCAGCTCGACGGTACGGCGTACTGGGGGACGTTCTGGCGGATCGTCGTGCCGAACTCGACCGGTTTCATCGCCGCGATCGGGACGATCACGTTCATCGGGTCGTGGAACGCGTTCCTGTGGCCGCTGGTGATCGCGCCGGACCAGAGCGCCTGGACGGTGCAGATCGCACTGTCGACGTTCCTGACCGCGCAGACCATCAACCTGCCACAGCTTTTTGTTGCCGCCAGCGTCGCGATCGTGCCGCTGGTGGTGATGTTCGTCTTCCTGCAGCGCTGGATCGTCGAGGGGGTCGAGCGCTCGGGCATCAGTGAGTAGTTCTTCTCTGGAGGGGAAACGCACCATGACGTCAGACCTGATCGGCCGGCTCCGCGCCGAGCTGACCACCGGCCCGGTCCTAGGGCCCAGCGACGACGGCTTCGCCGCCGAGGTCGCCGCGCAGAACACCGCCACCGTGCACACGCCGGACGTTGCCGTCGGCATCACGTCGGAGGAGGACGCGGCGGCCGTCGTACGGATCGCTGCTGCTTCTTCGGTTCCTGTCCGCGTGCTTGCCACCGGCCACGGCTCGGCCGTGCCGGTGACGGACGGCATCCTTGTCACCACGCGTCGGCTCGGCGGGGTGGTAGTGGATCCCGCGAGCCGGATCGCGACGATCGGCGCCGGCGTGCGGTGGGCCGAGGTGATCGCCGCGGCCGCGGAGCACGGCCTCGCACCGATCGCGGGTGCGTCGGACAACGTGGGCTGCATCGGGTACACGACCGGCGGCGGGCTGGGCCCGCTCGCACGCACCTACGGCTTCTCCTCCGACTGGGCCCGCGGCTTCCGCCTCGTCACCGCCGACGGCACGATCCGCACCGCCTCGGCCGAGGAGAACCCGGAGCTCTTCTGGGCCCTGCGCGGCGGCAAGTCCGGCTTCGGCATCGTCACGTCGATGGACTTCGAGCTCGTCGAACTGAGCACGCTGTACGGCGGCTCGGTCTTCTTCGACGCCGACCAGATCGCCCCGGCCTTCGCCACCTGGGTCGACTGGACCAAGACGTTGCCCGAGACGGCGACCTCGTCGGCCGTGATCCTGCGGCTGCCTCCGCTGGAGTTCATCCCGGAGCCGCTCCGCGGCAAGACGGTGCTGAGCATCCGCTTCGCGTACGTGGGCGCGTCGGCGCCTGGCACCTCCACCGCGGGCCAGTCCGCTGCGGGTGTGCCCGATCCCGCCTCCAGCGGCGCTGCCCTCGCCGACGACGCCACAGGCGAGTCGCTCGCGGCCGCCGGCGAGCGACTCTTCCAGCCCATCCGGGACGCGGCGACCGTCCTCATCGACCTCGTCGGCGAGATCCCCGCCGCACGGATCGCCGACATCCACAACGACCCCCGCGACCCCGGCCCCGGCTGGGACCGCGGCCAACTGCTGACCGACATCGACGCGGACTTCGTCGAGGCGTTCCTCGCGGTCGCCGGTCCTGCGCAGCAGATCCCGTTCGTCGCGGTCGAGATCCGTCACCTCGGCGGCGCCGTCGCGCGCGACGTCCCCGAGGGATCCGCCGTCGGCGGCCGCGGTGCGTCGTACACGCTGATCCTGATCGGCGCTCCGGACCCCAGTCTCTTCGAGTCCGTCCTGCCGCCCGCGGCCGAGGCGGTGCTCAAGCCACTCGAGCCGTGGAAGTCCCCCGAGCACAACGTCAACTACGCCGGCGGCCTCACCGTCCCCGGCTCCTACGAGGCCTGCTGGTCCCCCGAGACGTTCCAACGCCTCGCCGACCTCCGGCGTACCTACGACCCGACCGTCGTCTTCCCGTACGGCCCACCCGAGAGGTAGCCCCTTGCTCGACCTGGACCCCCTGACCGCCGCCGACGAGGAGCTCATCGAACTGGCCCGCCGGACCGTCGACGCCAACACCGACGGCCCGGACGGGATCTACACGATGGGCGCCGCCGTGCGCGGCGTGGACGGCCGGATGTACGCCGGGATCAACCTGTACCACTTCCTCGGCGGGCCGTGCGCCGAGTTGGTCGCCCTCGGCCGCGCCCGCGCCGAGGGCGCCCGGGAGCTGACCACGATCGTGGCCGTAGGCAACGAAGGCCGCGGCCTGTTCGCCCCCTGCGGCCGCGACCGGCAGATCCTGGTCGACTACCACCCGGGCATCCGCGTCATCCTGCCCAGCGAGGACGGCCCCGGGACCGTCGTCGCCACCTCGCTGCTCCCCGGAGCGTTTCGCTGGACGCCGTGATCACAGCGCGGGAATGATGTCCCGCCCGTAGGCCTCCAGGGTCTCCTGCTTGGCGTCGTGCTGGAGGTAGATCGCGAACTGGTCGACGCCGAGGGCCTGGAGCTCGCGGAGTCGGGTGAGGTGGTTCTCGACCGGGCCGAGGATGCAGAACCGGTCGACCACCTCGTCGGGGACGAAGCTGGTGTGGGAGTTGCCGGCGCGGCCGTGCTCGGCGTAGTCGTAGCCCTCACGGCCCTTGATGTAGTCGGTCAGCGCGGGCGGGACGGTCCCGCTCGCGCCGTACCGGCTGACGATGTCGGCGACGTGGTTCCCGACCATCCCGCCGAACCAGCGGGTCTGGTCGCGCTGGTGCGCCAGGTCGTCGCCGACGTACGCCGGTGCCGCGACGCAGAACTTGATCGCGGCCGGATCCCGCCCGGCCTCCTCGGCCGCGCTGCGGACGGCCGAGATCATCCAGGCGGCGATGTCCGGATCGGCCAGCTGCAGGATGTACCCGTCGCCGACCTGCCCGGTCACTGCGAGCGCCTTCGGCCCGTACGCCGCGACCCAGACCTCGAGCGCGCCGTTCTCGACCCAGGCGAACTTCAGCTGCTGCCCGCGGTACTCGACCGTGCGCCCGCAGGCCAGCTCGCGGACCACCTCGACGCACTGCTTCAGCTCCGCGATCGTCCCCGGCTTCGACCCCAGCGTCCGCAGCGCCGAGTCCCCGCGGCCGATCCCGCAGATCGTCCGGTTGCCGAACATCTCGTTCAGGGTGGCGAACTGCGACGCGATCACGGTCCAGTCCCGCGTGCCCGGATTGGTCACCATCGGCCCGACGACCACGTTCCGCGTCGCGGCGAGGATCTGCGGGTAGATCACGAACGGCTCCTGCCAGAGCAGGTGCGAGTCGAACGTCCACACGTGGCTGAACCCGGCCTGCTCGGCCTGTTGAGCGAGCTCGACCACCGCCGACGCAGGCGGGTCGCACTGGAACACCACTCCGAAGTCCACCGGTTTCCCCCTTCAGACCAGGTACGACGACAAGCCGCGCCGCAGGTACCGCCCGTGTCCCTTCCGCCCATGGTAGTTGCCATCGGCCACGATCACCGCGCCGCGCGAGATCACTGTGTCGACATGTCCCCTCACCTCGAACCCCTCGTACGCCGAGTGGTCCATGTTCATGTGGTGCGTCTCGGCGCTGATCCGGGTCGTCCCGTTCGGGTCGTAGACGACCACGTCACCGTCCGCGCCGGGCTGGATCACGCCCTTCTGCGGGTACAGCCCGAACATCCGGGCCGGCGTGGTCGCGATCGTCTCCACCCAGCGCTCCAGCGACAGCTGCCCGTCGACGACACCCTGGTAGACCAGATCGACCCGGTGCTCGACCCCGCCGATCCCGTTCGGGATCTTGGAGAAGTCGCCGCGGCCGAGCTCCTTCTGGTCCTTCATGCAGAACGGGCAGTGGTCGGTCGACACGATCGCGAGATCGTTGCTCCGCAGCCCTTTCCACAGGTCGCGCGCGTGCGACTCGTGCTTGCTGCGCAACGGCGTCGAGCAGACCCACTTCGCGCCCTCGAAGCCAGGCGCGCCGAGCTGGTCCTCCAGCGTCAGGTACAGGTACTGCGGGCAGGTCTCGGCGAACACGTTGCGGCCGTTGTCCCGCGCCGCGGCGACGGCCTCGAGCGCACCGCTGGCCGAGAGGTGGACGATGTAGAGCGGGCAGTCCTCGGCGACCTCGGCGAGCGCGATCGCGCGACTCGTTGCCTCGGTCTCCAACGCCGGCGGCCGGGTGATGCCGTGGTAGATCGGGTCGGTCTCGCCGCGCGCCAGCGCCTGCTGGACGAGTACGTCGATCGCGATCCCGTTCTCGGCGTGCATCATCACCATCGCGCCGTTCGCGCGGGCGCTCTGCATCGCGCGCAGGATCTGGCCGTCGTCGGAGTAGAAGACGCCGGGGTAGGCCATGAACAGCTTGAAGCTGGTGATCCCCTCGTCGGCGACGAGCTGGTCCATCGCCTTCAGGGCGTCGTTGTCGACGCCGCCGAGGATCATGTGGAACGCGTAGTCGATGTGGCAGTTGCCCTCGGCCTTGGTGTGCCAGGCCGCGAGCCCGTCCTGGACCACCTCGCCGGTGCGCTGGACGGCGAAGTCGATGATCGTGGTCGTCCCGCCCCAGGCGGCCGCGCGGGTCCCGGTGTCGAAGGTGTCGCTGGCCGCCGTACCGCCGAACGGCAGCTCCATGTGCGTGTGCGCGTCGATCCCGCCCGGGATCACGTACTTGCCCGCGGCATCGATCACCTCGTCGGCGGTGACCTGGCTGCTGTGCTCGGGGTCGAAGAGCGCGACGATCTTCTCCCCCTCGATCAGCACGTCCGCCGGGTGCGCCCCGGTCGGCCCGACAACGGTCCCACCCTTGACCAGCAACGACATCTGTGGCGCTCCTTCGTTACGGCTTGGTCAGGTCTCCGTAGGCGTCCGGCCGGCGATCGCGGTAGAACTGCCAGCGATCCCTGACGGTGTCGAGCAGACTCAGATCGAGATCCCTGACGATCAACTCGGCGTTCTGGTCGTCCCCGACCTCACCGACGAACTTGCCCTCGGGATCGACGAAGTACGACGTCCCGTAGAAGTCGTTGTCCCCGTACTCCTCGACGCCGACCCGGTTGATCGCCCCGATGAAGTACTCATTGGCCACCGCGGACGCCGGCTGCTCCAGCTTCCACAAGTACGACGACAGCCCGCGTGACGTCGCCGACGGATTGAACACGATCTTCGCCCCCGCCAGCCCCAGCGCCCGCCATCCCTCCGGGAAGTGCCGGTCGTAGCAGATGTAAACCCCGATCCGCCCTACCGCGGTATCAAACACCGGGTACCCGAGGTTCCCCGGCCGGAAGTAGAACTTCTCCCAGAACCCCTTCACCTGCGGAATGTGAGTCTTCCGGTACTTCCCCAGATACTTGCCGTCAGCATCGATCACAGCAGCCGTGTTGTACAGCACCCCCGCCTGCTCCTGCTCGTACATGGGAAGCACCATCACCATGCCCAGCTCAGCAGCGAGCGCCTGGAACCTCTCGGTGGTCGGCCCCGGCACGCTCTCGGCGTACTCGTAGAACTCAGGATCCTGAACCTGACAAAAATAAGGCCCGTAGAACAGCTCCTGAAAACAGATCACCTTCGCCCCTTGGGCGGCCGCCTCCCGCGCATACCCCTCATGCGCCTTGACCATCGACTCCTGGTCCCCGGTCCAGTTGGCCTGCACCAACGCCGCCCGCACGATCTCCGCCATCGCGAACCTCCCGCTAGCCGAGCACCCATGCTCCGCCCGATCACTACCCGGAGTCAACGAATCGCGTCCAACGCGCCGCCCGGGTCAACCCAGCTGCCCCCTCAGGTCAGCCATCCCGATCAAGAAGTCCGCGAAGTCAGGCCACGACCTGTACACGCCAGAAGACCCCTCCATATACATCGAGACTCCTGGCTCCCGCACGTCGTCGAACCACACGAACTGATACCCCTGATGCATGTTCACCACCAGCGAGCGCTCTCCGAGCACCACCTCGCGCTCGTCCCACTCGGCCAGCAGCTCCTCAGCCCGGCCCTTCAGCTCCAGCACCACCGGGTAGAAGACGTCCGAACCGACAAGGAAGTCCCCTGCTCCCCGCCCGATCTTCCGTAAGAAGTACTCGTACTCCGCCGGCAACCCCGGCACCCCTTGCGCCGCCGCACTTCCTCGACCTCAGCCGCCGAGCACCCCCGAGCCCGACGCCGCCCGTACTTCGAAGCCACCGCAGCCACAACCTGCTCGATCTGCGTCAACTCACCCTCCTTCGGCGGCACATCCTTCCACCGGGGCTGACGATCATGCGTCAGTGATGGTCTCGAGCTCAAGAGCGACCAGACGCCCCAGAGCTTCCTCGATGCCGACTCCGAGGCGGCTCGCTTCCACCGGATCCGCCCATCACCCCACGTCGGCCGCGTCTCGCTCGACAACCTCCACGTCCTCGTATCCCGCCGGCTTCCTCGGCAGTCCCCGCGGCAGCGCCGGCGCCAGAGCGCGCCAGACGGCTTCGAGCGCCCTCTCGTCGAACTCGCGCGGGTCCCGTGTTGCCTTCAGCAGGACGTTCCCTCCCGGGAGCACCTCGATGTCCGCGAAGGCGCCAGTCGCCTCGAGCGCCGCCGCGCCACCAAGCTTCTCCAGAAGCGGCGGAGAGCAGACCGTCACCCACCCGTACCCCCGCAGCCACTCCGCGCTCTCCCTCCGCGACGCCAACGCACCACGCGTGGCGACATCCAGCGCCGTCAGAATCCCCGGATTCCCGTCGAGCCCGACGTACGCGAACGGCACCTCCGAGTGTCCGGCGGCTAGCTGGGCGAGCTCGCAGACGCCGGCCGCGAGTGCATCCGCTGCCTGGTCGCCCCGGCCAGGCAGAAAGAAGGCGTCCAGCTGTGAGTAGTCTTCCAGCCCGCCCAGTGCTCGGTAGGAGGACGCCTCGAACCTCCGGCCTGCCGGGCCCTTGCCACTGAGCGAAACGTCCCACTCGCCACCCGGCAACAGGGCGAGCGCGTCGATCCACCTCTTCTCGTCGTACCGTCGAGACGTGAACCCCGACCCGTCGGTCCGCCCTGTCGTGATCATCCCGTCGGTGACCTGAATCCCCAGGACCTCGACCGCGACCTGGATCACGCCCTCCAGCCAGCTCTTCACCATCCTGCCTACTGCCGCGGCGTCCGACGCCTTGACATCGACCGCCGCAAACAGGGACCCCGCTTCACGCATCAACAGCCTCCTCGCGCTGCGCCCAGCACCGCCCACCCAGCCTCACCGTTCGACGACCTTCGTGTCAGGCCGCCGTAATCGTCACCAACTCACGGGCCACCAGCCGCCCCAATGCTTCCTCGACGTCGACCCCGACGCGACACGTGTACTTGTCGTACGAGCCATAGAAGGCCCCGTCCTGCCCGAGGTACACGACAAGGTGGTCAGCCAACGCCGCTCCGATCGGCGCAACGTACGTGCCGAACTCGACCGAGTACTGCGCCACCCGCTCCGGATAGACCATCCGGAGCGCTTCAACCGGATCCACCCAGAACAGGTCTCCGTCGGTTGCCCGAACGACGAACTCCAGCCCACCGAACGACTCCAGAAACCGTTCGAGCCCCGGCCATACGGCGTACCCATCAGCGGTAAGCGCACTGACAGCAGCCGCGATGTCGGCCATCCGGGCAGGCTCCCAGCCGCTCGCAGTCAGCAACTGCGCGCCGGCTCGGCGATGATCACTCACTTCGCCCACGACCTTGCCCTCACCCTGTGCTCAGCGTTTCCACGTCGCCGGTGACCAGGCGTCCGACGGCATCCTCGAGAGCTGCGCCGATCCAGCAGGTGTAGCGATCGTAGGAGCCGTAGAAGTGGCCGTTCCGGCCGAAGTACACGGTCAGATGGTCGCTCATGGCCAGGCCGATCGGTGCAAGCTCGGTGCCGAACTCCCGCGCGTACTCCTCCACCCGCTCGAACGTCACCATGTCCAGGCCCTCGCTCGGGTCGATCACCAGGCGCTCTCCCTCGGCCGTCGGAATCACCAGCCCGCCGGCCGAGGCCAGCAGTGACTCCAGCGCAGGCCAGGGGCGGTATCCGTCCTCAGTCAGCGCACCGAGGTAAGCGTCGGTGTCGACTGCCCGCTCCGGGGCCCATCCCGCCGACGCCAAGGCGGCGGCGCCCAGCTGGTTGTAGTCGGGGGCCGCCGTCATGTGGAGCAGTCTGTCAGCTGTCGACGGCGCCCAGGAGTTCGATCAGGGCTGAGTGGACGGCTTCGGGGAGGTCGACCGCGGTGAGTTCGGCGATTCGTTCGGCGGTGGGGCGGTTGGTGGTGATGATCTCCCAGGCTTCGAGCTTTTCGGGGTTGCCGGATTGGGCTTGTTCGAGGAGCTCCTGGATGGCTTCGGACTGGTCTCTTCCGACTGGCAGGTCGCCTTCGACGTGTACGACGGCCTGCTCGGCGGAGCGGGCACTGAAGGTGACGCTCCAGCGGCCGTGGGTGCCGGTCACGTCGACAGGGGTGCCGTTGACGGTGACGGGGCCGGTGGGGAGCTTGGCGAGGAAGGTGATGGTCCACTCGCGTACGGCGGGGACGACCTCGGGGCGGCCGGTGACAGCGTCGATCTGGAAATCGCCGGTCGACGGATCCCAGCGGAGCGGCGTACGGGCTGCAGGTCCCCCGTCGGGGCCGACGGCCCGGTCGTCCTCGTCGTCTTCCGCGAGGACGAACTCCCCCGCAGCCGACGGCGCGACCAGCACCTCGAAGGACGCCGGGTTCCGGGTCGCGTCGAGGTCGTTGGCGAGCGGCAGGATGCCGCCCTCGCGCAGCAGGACCGGGATGGACGACGTCGAACGGTGCAGCTCGACGGCGCGGTCGCCGCGGTAGACCGTGCCGGTGAAGATGTCGGTCCACACCCCGGCGGGCAACCACGCGCGCACGCGCCCGCGCAGGGACGAGGGGCTGCGCGGCTCGGTGATCGGCGCGACGATCAACTCGGACCCGAACGAGTACTGATTCGGTACGCCGTACGCCTCAGAACGCCGCGGCTCCAGGTGGTACATCGGCCGCACCAGCGGCGTACCAGAGGCCGCCCGGTGGTTCATCGTGTGCAAGTACGGCACCAGCCGGTGCCGGAACCGCAGCGCCTCCCCCATCGCGTCGCGGTGCTCGGCGGGGAACGCCCAAGGCTCCTTGCGGATGAACGGGTTGTTCGCGGAGTGCAGCCGCGAGATCGGCGAGAACACCCCGAACTGCACCCAGCGCGTCGCCAGTTCGTCGTCGCGGACGCCGCGGGTGTGGCCGCCGATGTCGTGGCTCCACCAGCAGTACCCGATGTTGGCGGCCGTCGCCGTGAATTCCGGCTGGAACGCCAGCGACGCCCACGACACGACCGCGTCACCCGAGAACCCCACGGCGTACCGGTGACTGCCAGGACCGGCGTACCGCGAGAAGGTCATCCCCGGCCCCCCGTCGCGCGCTGCGTCGAGGTGGTGGAAGTGGTTCAGCAGCCACAACGGGTCGACCCCGACCGCGTTCGAGCTGGAACCCTGCTGCCAGTCGATCCACCAGAAGTCGACGCCGTCGGCCTCGAGCGGGTGATGCAGTTGCGCGAAGTACGCCCGCAGAAACTCCGGGTCCGTCGGATCGAACGGAATCGCCGCGCCGGTCTCCGGATCCACCCCGACCGCCCGCGCGACCTCCGGATAAGCGTCCTCGAAAGCCCGTACGCCGTCCGCCGGATGCAGGTTGAGCGTGGTCCGCAACCCGCGGTCATGCAACGCTTTCAAGAAAGCCGGCGGATCCGGGAACAGCGAGCGCTCCCACGAGTACCCCGTCCAGCCGTTGCCGTACTCCGGCGGCACGGAATCGACGCGATGCCAGTCCATGTCGATCACCGCGACCGAGAACGGAAGCTCCTCGTCCCGGAACCGGTCCATCAGGCCGAGATAGGAGTCGGACGTGTACGGGTGATACCGGCTCCACCAGTTGCCGAGAGCCCACCGCGGCAGCCGCGTCGGCGCACCCGAGACCGCGTAGAACGCGTCGATCGCGGCCGGATAGTCCCGCCCGTAGGCGAACACGTACAGATCACGCCGACCCGGCTCGCGAGTGCCGATCCACCCGTCGTCCTCGAACAGGAACGACACCGAGTCGTCCAGTACGGCGACGCCGCCCGCCGCCACGACTCCCGGTCCGAGCTCGGCGCGGCCGTCGACGTCGTCCAGCGTCCGCGTCGTACCGCCGAGATCCCTGGCCGGTTCGCCGTAGCGCCAGCGTCCGCTGTCGCGTCCAAGGCACTCGACGAGCAGCCCGTGGGTCGAGAACTGCTCGCCGTCGTACCGCAACCGCGCCCGCTCGGTGGTGATGACGACCCCCCGCTCGTTGCGCTCGACGGTGAAGTCGACGGGCGCGAGATCACGCCGTACGGCGAACGTCGAGACCCGGTCCTCGAACGCGCCGTCGTCGGACCACTCGATCCGGAACAGCCCGGCGTCGAGCACGGTGACCCGCCAGTGGTCGCCGGTCACCACGCGGTCGGTCTGCGCTCTCGGCGATGCCTCGGGCAACGGCCTGACAACGGGAAGGTCGGTCACGGTTCTCCTCTAGCTCTTGACGGCGCCCTGGGTGACGCCGCTGATCACCCAGCGCTGGGCGAACAGGTACACGATGATCGTCGGTGCCATCGTCATCAGGTAGGAGGCGAAGGCAACGTTGTAGTCGGTGCCGAAGTCGCTCTGGAAGATGTTCTGGACCACCGGCAGCGTCTGCAGCTTCGGGTTCGCGGTGATCAGCGACGGCAGCATGAAGTCGTTCCAGGAGGCGAGGAACGCGAAGATGCCGACCGTGGCGTTCATCGGGCCGAGCAGCGGCAGCACGATCCGCCGGAAGATCTGCCACGTGGAGGCACCGTCCATCCGCGCGCTCTCCTCGAGCTCGGGCGGGACCGTGCGCAGGTACGCCGTGTAGAGCAGCACGCTGAACGACAGCTGGAACATCGCGTGCAGGATGCCGACACCGACCGGGTTGTCGAGCCCGGTCAGCGCGGTCAGCTTGATCTGCGGCAGCGCCACCACCGGGAACGGCAGGAACATTGCCGCGAGCAAATAGATGAACGACCAGCGGAAGAACCGGCGCGACCAGTTCTTGGAGATCGCGTACGCCGCCAGCGAGCTGAGCAGCAACGTGAGCACGACCGTGATCGCCGCCACCGCGATCGAGACACCGAACGCGACCGGGAACTTCGTGAGCCTCCACGCCTCGGCGAAGCTCTCCGGGTTGAACGGTTTCGGCAGCGCGAACGCGTTGCCGTCGACCGACTGGCCGCTGGTCTTGAACGCCATCGACAGCGTCACGTACAGCGGCGCGAGCACGGTCAGCGACGCCAGCGCGAGCACGATGGTGACGGGCCAGTTCGTACGACGGCGCCGGCGCGGTGCGGTCTGCAAGGTCGTCACAGGCGGACCATCCTTCCTCGCGTGGCGACCAGCTGGACCGCCGAGATGAGCACGGTCAGGATGAAGAAGATGGTGGCGTTCGTCATCTGGTAGGCGTAGTCGCCGCCGGTGAAGCCACCGAAGATCGTGATCGCGACGCTGCGGGTCGCCGTACCGGGGCCGCCGCCGGTGAGGCCGACGATCACGTCGTACGCACCGAGGTAGCCCTTCACGCCGAGGATCGTGTTGATCACGATGAATCCGCTGATCAGCGGGACGGTGATCGACCGGAACTGGCGCCACGCGCCGGCGCCGTCGATCGCGCTGGCCTCGTACAGGTCGCCCGGGATCGCTGTCAGGCCGCCGATGTAGACCAGCATCGCGCCGGGGATGGTCTGCCAGGCGGAGACGATGACGATCGACAACCAGGCGAGGTCCGGGTCGCCGAGGATGCTCTGCTCGAGCGGCGCGAACCCGGCCGACGTAGCCAGGGCCGGAAGCGTGTTCGAGAACAGGAAGCTGAACACGTACGCGACGACGATGCCGGACAGGACCATCGGCAGCACGAACACGCTGCGGAGCGTGGTGGCAGCCCGGATCTTGCTCGACAGGCCGACCGCCAGGCCGAGTGCGATCACCTGGGCGATGACAACGGTGACCGCGGCGAAGCCGATCGTGAAGGTGTACGACTCGAGGATCGCGGGGTCGTCGAACAGCGCCTGGTAGTTGCGCAGGCCGAGGAACGACCAGTCGCCGACGCCGATGTAGTCGGTGAAGCTGTAGAAGATGCCGACCAGCGCCGGCCCGACGACGAACGCGGTGAACAGCACGAGCGTCGGGACGAGGAACAGGTAGTAGATCGGCTCGACCCGGCGCGGGCGCCGCTTCCCGACGGCGGGGTGCGCCTCGGTCGTCATCGTTCTGCCTTTCGGATCGACTGCGGTCTGGGCGGTCGGCGCGGTCACGTGGTCGCTCCCCGCCGGGCCAGGCGGCGCCAGTCGGCGTCGAGGTCCTTGAGCAGCCCGTCGAAGTTGCCGCTGCTGATCGCCGACTGCAAGTAGTTGCCGAGCGGGACCGAGGCCGGGATGAAGGTGCCCGCGCCCTGGTAGAACGCCCCGCGGTCGACGTACGTCTGCAGGCCCGCGAGTCGCTGATCGCGCTGAGGCGGGGCGTCCTTCGTGGTCGCGTACGCGAGGTTGTCCTGGTTGTAGGCGTTGATGATCTCCGGCCGCATCAGGAATTCGACGAGGTCGCCGGCCGCCTTGACGTCCGCCGAACGCTGCGGGATGTAGAGGCCGAGGTCGACGTTCACCCGGGCCTTGCGGTCCTTCGGGTCCTCGCTGACCGGGAGCGCGAAGGTCCCGAGATCGAGCTTGGGATCGACCAGCGCGATCTGGCCGATCGCCCACGGGCCCTGCAGGTACATGGCCGCCTGCCCCTTGCCGAAGGCAAGGTTCCCGTCCTCGTACGAGCGGACGGCGTGGTCGGGGTTGAAGAAGGTCGAGATCGTCTTCGCCCGCTCCATCGCCACGGCGAACGTCTTCTGGAACGACACCTCGGAGTCGGGCCCGACGTCGGGGCCGATCGCATTCATCTTCGCGAAGAAGTCCGCGGTGTCGACCAGGCTGCCGACCGAGTAGTCGAAGAGCCCTTGCCAGATGGTCCAGGTCGTCCGGCCGGTCGCGTAGACCGGTACGACGCCGGCCCGCTTCAGCTCGGTGCACACGGCAACGAACTCGCTCCAGGTCGTTGGCACCGGCAACTTGTGGTCCGCGAAGATCTTCCGGTTGTAGATCACACCGGCCGCGGCGAGCGAGTACGGCAGCACCGCCGTACGGCCCGGGTACGTCGCGTACTGGTCGGTCAGCCCACCGATGTCGGTCCGAACCCGCTGCGCCGACGGCAGGTGCGACAGATCGCTCAACTGCCCCCGCTTGATGTAGCGCGCGAGCTCGAGATTGTCGTTGAAGCACCCGACGTCGGCCGGCTCGTTCCGCACGAACTGCGGGGCGATCGACGAGGTCGTGTCGTGCACGACGGTCACACCCGCGTGTTCCGCCTCGAAGGCCCGCAGCAGCTTGTCGAAGTAGGCGATCACTTCCTGCTTCTGCTCGAAGAACCGCAAGGTACGCCCCGGCGGGCCCGCGGAACACGAGACGCCGAGCGCACTCGCAGCCGCAATCCCCCCAACACGCAGGAGAAACGACCGCCGTCCGAGTGTCGCAGCCTGCCGGACGTCAGAACCCACGTGCCCATCTCCCCAGAGTCAAGATGCATTGGCGCCTGAAGTTTACAACGATGGAAAACCAGGTCAAGACAAACCCCCGAGTGTCTCGACATTCGGAGGCGCTACCGGGGTTCGAGTACGGCGTTCTTCAGCTCAGGAGGTGATCGTGCGGCTCGGGGCTGGGAGGACTCGGCCGCCTACTGTGGTCCAGCCGCCGGAGAGGTTGGTGGTGAGGAGTTGGGAGCCGGCGCCTTGGGTGATGTGGAGTGAGCGGCCCAGGCGTGCGGTGAGTTGGGTGGCGGCCGAGCCGGTGGCCTCGTCTTCGGCGACGCCCATGGCGGGAGCGAAGACTCTCGCGCGGATGCGGCCTTGGGGTTCGTCTTCCCAGGCCCAGAGGTAGGTGTGACCTGCTGAGTACGACGCGGGACTGGCGGCGAGGACCTCGGTGGCGGTGCCGAGCTGGCGCCAGTCGAAGGTGCTGCCCCAGGAGGAGTTCGCCCTTACGGCGGTGATGCCGTTGCTGCGGATGACGGGGACCTCGCCGGCCGGCACCCGCAGTACGTCGACGTGTTGGCCCTGGGCGTGCAACCACCAGGCAACGCCGACGGTCGGATGCCCGGCGAACGGCATCTCGCCGGTCGGGCTGAAGATCTGGATCAGTCCGGTCGCTGGATCATCGACGAAGACGGTCTCGCTGTACCCGAGCCGAGCAGCCGTCCGCTGCCGCTCCTCCACCGGAACCAGCGCCCCGTCAACGATCCCCAGCAGATTGCCGAAGGCACCCGAGGGGTCCACAAAAACCCGTACGACGTGAACGTCCACGGTGGTCATCGGTTCAGCTCACGGTCTCGCACCGAAGGCATCGCGCGCTCGCCGCCCTGCGTCGGGGCGCGGCACTTCGCCGTACGGGGAAGTCCTCGGTCAGAGGACGAGGATCGCGGCGACGACGGCGATCAGGACCACGACGGCCCCGACGACGGCCAGCATGCGGCCGTTCATCTTCGGCTCTTCGGCGGGCTGGACCTCGCCCTCGCTGACGAAGGCGCGGAACATCTGGGTGCTCGCGCCCGGGTCCTGCTCGTTCTCGGTGGCGTGGTTCGTGTTCTGGTCGGCCATGGCCTCGACCTTACCGGCGGCGCCGGATCGTCAGCACACCGCAATCGCCGATCTGACCCGACTCTTACCGTCCGTACACGCAGCGTCGACGCTCGGCTGATCGACGGCCACGGACCGCGCATGTACCATTTGGTACATGCGCTTCGATCACTCCACCACCGTCAACGCCCCCGCCGAACGCGTCTGGGCGGTCTTCAGCGACGTCACCCACTGGCCCGACTGGACCCCGACCGTCGACTCCGTCGAGCGGCTCGACGAGGGCGCCCTGCGCGTCGGCGCCCGCACCCGGATCCGCCAGCCCAAGCTCCCGGTCGCCGTCTGGGAGGTGACCGAACTGAAGGACGGCGAGTACTTCGAGTGGGTCTCCCGAGCCCCCGGCATCAAGACCACCGGCGGCCACCGTGTCGTCAGTACGCCGGAAGGCACGGTCGCGACGGCGACGATCATCCAGGAGGGCCCGCTCGGCTGGCTGTTCGGCCGCCTCTACGCCAAGCTGACCAGGAGCTACATCCAGCTCGAAACCGAGAACCTGAAGAGAGTCAGCGAGGCGTGAGCCGGGAGTCCCTGCTGACCGAGGCCGTTGAGCACTTCGCGAAGAACGGGATCGGCGACGCCAGCCTGCGAGCGATCGCGGCGTCGATCGGTACGAGTCACCGAATGCTGATCTACCACTTCGGTTCGCGCGAGGGCCTGCTGGCCGAGGTCGTCCGCACGGTCGAGCAGCAGCAGCGCGACCTGCTGGCGGAGCTCGAGGATCTCCCGCTGGAGCAGCAAGCCGAGCAGTTCTGGCGCCGCGTCACCGAGGCAGCGCTGATCTACGAGCCGTTGTTCTTCGAGCTCTCCGCCCACGCGATGCAGGACCTCCCCCACACCGAGGCCCTGAAGGCCGACCTGATCAACGTCTGGCTCCCGCCGCTGGTACGGCTCTGCGTGAAGGCCGGAATTCCCGAAGCCCAAGCACCGGCGTACGCCCGCCTCGGCCTGGCCGCCTCCCGCGGCCTGCTCTTCGACCTGTTGCTCACCGGCGACCGCACCGGCGTCGACGAGGCCTCCGCCCTCCTCAACCGCCTCTTCACTCCGCCGGAACTCCGGTGACCGCCGTCTTTCCGACCATCGAGCGTCACCGCCCGGCCAGGTCGTCCGGCGCTACTGTGCTGCGATGACGCTCTTTCCGTCCGTGGTGGATTCTGTCGAGAAGCTGGTTCTGACCGGTGAGGTTCCAGGGGCGGTGCTGGGTGTCGCCGACGGCGAGCGGCAGTGGATTCATGCTGCCGGTCTGGGTCGTCCTCATGGTGATGCGCTGCGGCCGGACGCCGTGTTCCGGATCAGCTCGATGACGAAGCCGTTGACTGCCGCCCTGACGCTGCAGCTCGCCGACGACGGGGTGCTCGGGCTCGACGATCCCGTCGAGCGTTGGCTACCTGAGCTCGCTGGGCAGCGAGTGCTCCGGCAGCTCGACGGCCCGCTCGACGACACCGTTCCCGCCGAGAAGGCGCCGACTGTCGAAGATTTGTTGCTGATGAAGCTCGGGTTCGGCTTCGCCTTCGAGGTCGACAGCTGCCCGGTCGCGGAGAAGGCGTTCGCGGCGGGGCTCGGATTGGGACCGCCGATGCCGTCCGCGATCCCGCACTCGCCGGACGAGTGGGTACGTCGGTTCGCCGAACTGCCGTTGATGGAGCAGCCCGGCCGGCACTGGCGCTACGAGTTCTCGTACGCCGTACTCGGTGTCCTCCTCGCTCGCGCGGCCGATACCGACCTGCCGACGCTGTTCGGCGACCGCATCTTCACTCCGCTCGGCATGAACGACACCGGATTCACTGTGCCCCCGCATGCCCGCGACCGGCTGATCCCGTGCTTCACCGACGGAACGACCGTCTTCGACGACGTACCCGACAGCGACTGGCTCGTCCCGCCGGCCTTTCCCCACGCGGGCGGCGGCCTGGTCTCCACGGCCGCCGACTACCTCACCTTCGCCACCAGCTTGTCCACCGGAAGCCGGGTCAGCGAAGCGGACGAGCACACGGCCGGAGCGAGTCGAGGCGACGCCCTACCCGGGTGGCGAGCTGCCCGCGGAGTCGCGGCCGGTGAGCGGTTGGCGGACGTCATGGCTGTCGACCGGCTGACACCTGAGCAGCGTTCGGGGCCCTCTGCCCAGATCTTCCTCGACGGCGAAGGCTGGGGCTACGGCGTACAGGTCCGCGCTGCCGGGCCAGGAACCCCAGCCCGCTACGGCTGGGGCGGAGGACTCGGCACGCTCTGGTACTCCTACCCCGAGCACGGCATCTCCGCAGTCCTCATGACCCAGCACCTGCCGCCGTCCCCCGCCACAATCGCTGCCCTGACAGACCCGCTCGACGCAGCTCTCAGCACCTGACGCGATCGGTCCGGGCACGTGACCACCCCCGGCTGACCGAGCCCGCCGGTTCGAGCTGCTGACGAGATCGGTCCGAGCACGTGACCAGCCCCGGCTGACCGAGCCCACCGGTTCGAGCTGCTGACGCGATCAGTCCGCGCACGTGACCAGCTGACGCGATCGGCCCGGGGCCTGGCCGGGCGGCGCGTTAGGCTGCGGGTCTCGCGAGGATCTGCGAGGGTCCTCGACCATCGCGACCGCAAACCGAGGTGCGAGACATGGACGACCTGGCCGGAGAGCTTGTCACCGAGAGCTTCGAGTACGACGGCGGGCGGCAGGTCACCGTGTACGTGCCACCGGAACCAGTCGAGGCGATCGTCTTCGCTGGGGACGGGCAGCTGATCTCCCAGTGGGGCGGGCAACTCGAGGCCGCCGACGGACCGCCCACGATGATCGTTGGCGCCCATCGAACGGATGCCTCGGACGAGATGGAGCGGATCAAGGAGTACTCCCCGTCGTTCGACGAGGAACGGTTCGCGGCGCACGAGAAGTTCTTCGTCGAGGACGTCGGCCAGTGGGTGCGGTCGCGATTCGGAGTCGCATTGCCGGCCGAGCGCACCGCGGTGTGCGGGGTGTCCGCGAGTGGAGAACTCTCCCTGGCAATGGGGATTCGGCACCCGGACATCTACGGCGTGGTCTTCTCCGCCTCGCCGGGCGGCGGTTACCAGCCGCCGACCGAGCTGCCGAGTCCGCTGCCGCGTATCTACCTGGTCGCCGGCACCTTGGAGCCCTGGTTCCAAGAGAACGCGACCCGCTGGGCCGACGCCTTGCGCGACGCCGGCGCCGACGTCGTGATCACGGAACGAGTCGGCGACCACGGCGATCCCTTCTGGGCCGAGGAATTCCCGCTGATGGTCAAGTGGGCCTTCAGCCACTGACCGCAGCCGCCAAGCAGCAGGTCGTCGCGACGACGCCCAGCAGCATGCGATGCAACCTTCTCGGGGCGGATACCGCTCTGTGGTGGTGACGGCGGGGACGCGACCCCGCCTCGACCTTCGGAGAAGGGAACCATGGGTTTGCTCCAGCACTTCCGCAGAATCGTCGTCTCCGTCGCCGCCCTCGGCGCGGTCAGCATCTGTGCGATCGGGCCCGCGCACGCTGGGCTGTACGACGCCACGCAGTACGGCAATCCCGGCGACGTTCCGATCGTCGGCGACTGGGACGGCGACGGCGCCGACGAGATCGGCGTCTACCGACCGAACACGAGCACCTTCTACCGCCCCGGCTACCCGGACATCCGGTACGGCAACGCCGGCGACCTCCCGATCATCGGCGACTGGGACGGCTACGGCGGTGACGAGATCGGGGTGTACCGGCCGGCGACGCGCACGTTCTACACCCGCTACCTGCCGCCGATCGTCTTCGGCAACTCCGGCGACGTCCCGATCGTCGGCAACTGGAACGGCAGCGGCGGCGACGAGATCGGGGTCTACCGGCCGAGCACCAGCACCTTCTACCGGCACGTCCCGGGCAGCAACTACAGCCCGCTCCCCTTCGGCAACCGGGGCGACCGGCCCATCGTCGGCGACTGGAACGGCGGCGGCGCCGACGAGGTCGGCGTCTACCGGTCCGGCACCAGCACCTTCCACCGAATCGGCGGCTACCCCGCCATCGCGTTCGGCAACACCAGCGACGTTCCGATCGCGGGCAACTTCAGCGAGTACCACCCGTACGACGGTCACGAGATCGGCGTCTACCGCCCGGGCACCACCACGTTCTACCCGTACTTGCCCAGATAGCCCGAACCACCGCCGCACCGACGCGGTGAGCTCGGCCATCGGCGTACCAATGACCTGATGAGCGCCCGCACCCCGAGGGTGCGGGCGCTCTTTGTCCTCGCCCGAAAGAGGCCGCTCGACAGGCGGCGGCGTCAACGCGGCAGACAGCCGATGCGACAAATGCGGGATCTTCCACGCCCCACGGCGGCATCCGCTGCGCTCGCGACGTTCACCTCGCAGCGTCCAGGACCTCCCCGCCCACCACCGAAAGCCCGCCAACCGGGTCACCGGAACGGCGTAGCTGATCTCGCTCATCCCATCAAGTGCTGCTGGCGATCGCGTCAACGCTGCTGGAGGCGTACCCGCTGTCGCACCGCCGGGCAGCTGGCTGTCCGGGCCTCCATCGTTCAGTCGCTCCAAGCAGCGGGCCAGTGTCTTCGGCACCGCCCAGCCGAACGTGCAGTTCCTGCTGAACCGCCAGGTCGCCAAGTGGGTCAACCCGAACGGCCCGGCCGACAACCGCTCGCAGTTCAGCCCGCACGACTTCGTCCGCAGCGCCGGCACGCTCTACAGCCTGTCCAAGGAAGGCACCGGTACGGCGGGCCCGTTGGTCGCCGGCCTCACCGTCGCGATCGTAGAGGCGGCCGAGGAGTACGCCAAGACCTGCCCGATGCCGGTGACATGTTGCGCGCGGCCAGTGGGGTCAGCTGGGCACTGGCGACGGACAGACGGTGCGACGACCTCCGGCGGTGACGCCGCGCACGACCTCACCACCGAGCCCTGTCGGGCCGGCTCGGAGGTGGGCGCCAAGCAGCTCGTACGACGGCATCCCAACGCGTTGTGGCCATGCCCCGGGCTCCGTCGATCCCGGGGCCGGCCAGGACAGTCCCGGCTGCCGGGCACCGGGGGCCGGGGGCCCGGGGGCCCGGGGCCGGGGTCAGAGGGTCAGAGGTCGGGGGGCCTGGGGGCCGGGGTCAGGGGCCTGGGGCCTGGGGCCTGGGGCCTGGGGCCTCGCGGCCTGGGGCCTCGCGGCCCCTGGTCGTGGTTGCACGACGGTCCTGCGGCTACGGCGCTGGTCGCTGCAGTGGCGGCGCGCGGTGGAGGACCAGGCAACAAAGGCTGTGCTGCTTGCTGTTGCCGGCGTTCGGCGCGGTCGAACCCGGGGCCGGCCGGAACAGTCCCCGGCGGGACGGGAGCCGGCGGCCGAGGCCGGGTCCAAGGTCCGGAGCTTGGTCCGCGGTCCGGAGCCGAGGTCCGGAGCCGGGTCCGAGGTCGGGGGCGGAGGGCAGAGGCAGACCTGGGCACCGGGATCCGGTGAGCCCGCGGCCGAGCCGGGCCCGGGATCCGGAGGCCGAGCCGGGCCCGGGATCCGGAGGCCGAGCCGGGCCCGGGATCCGGGATCCGGGGGCAGGATGCCGGGCCCGGGATCCGGAGCACGGGATGGGCCGGGATCCGGGGCACGGGCTGGGCCGGGATCCTGGGCACGGGCTGGGCTGGATCCGGGGCCGGGGCAGGGGCAGGGGCTGGGGCTGGGGCGGGCATGGGCACCGGGATCCGGAGAGCCCGGGGCCGAGCCGGTGCCGAGCCAGGCCCGGGATCCGGGGGCAGGGCCGGGATCCGGGGCACGGGCTGGGGAATGGAGGCAGCCGGATGCCGCCCGGCCGGATGAGGGTCCAGCGGGAGGGTGCGGTGTTTGCGTGGCGTGGGGTTGGCGCCTCGGAGGGGTCGCCTACTACTCCGGCTCGGTGGGGGATTGGATCCAGCCGGTGACCACCGGGAGGCCTGTGGGGCGGTGGATGGCGGTGAAGGCGAAGGGGTGGGTGAGGGCTACGGCCAGGCGGGGGGAGGCCGGCATCAGGGCGGCTGTTCTGGTCATGCCGATGGCGGTGATTGCGGCGGCTTCGAAGCCGGTGGCGTGGAAGCGGGCTAGGACGGACTGGTTTGCTTGGCCGACGGCCAAGGGGTCGGGGCTGATGGCGGAGAAGTGGCCCTGGGGACCAGGGTCGGTGCTGACTGTGTTGAGGCCGAAGAGGGATCGGAGCGCCAGCAGGTCGTGCTCGGCTGAGACGGAGAACGAGGGTAGGGCGAGCGTCAGGTCGGGGGCGGCTGCGGTGGTTTGGGAGAGGGTCAGGGCGGGGGCTAGTTGCTGGCCGGGCTCGGCTTGGTTGATGAGGGTGGTGCCGGGGCGTCCCTCGGCGGGGTTGGCGATGGCGGTGAGGAGGGCGGTCAGGACGTCGGCTTGAGGAGTGTTGGGGGATGCGATGCCTAGGACGACGTCTACATCGGCGTCACCTGCGACGGTGATTACGGTCAGAGCGCCGGCGGTCGGGTCGTCGTGGACTCGTACGGCATCCAGGTCGGAATCGGTGCGGTCCAGCCAGTGCCAGGCGCCGGACCAGTCGCCCTCGTGGATGCGTTTGATCTGCTCGCGGAACGGGCGGACCCAGGTGGTGTGCAGGGACAGCGCCGAGGCGAGGACGAGCGCCAGATCGGGTGTGAACTCCAGCGGCATCTCGCGGATCAGCCCGTCGGTGTGTTCGGCGGCCCAGGCGTCGAGGTTGGCCTTGTCGACCGAGGGATCGCCGACGAGCGTGCCGGTCAGGTCGGTGGGCAGGACGCTGTCGAAGGACTCGCTCAGCTTGAGCTGCTGGTGCACCCAGAGGCCGAGGGCGGCGTGCAGGTCCGACGCCTCGTCGAGGGCACCGATGAGCTCCACCGCTTGCGCGGCGGCTGTCGCTGGGTCGACGCCGGCGGCTTCGGCCAGCTCGGTGCGGCCTGGTTCGTCGGCGGCCGTGGACAGCAGGGCGAGCAAGGGCCACAGGCCCAGCCCGGAGATCACGGTGTTCCCCGGGGCTAGGCTGCGCGCCCAGCGTGAGGTGAGGCTGTTGACCGCGGTCACGACGTTGGCATCCATGCGTTCCACCCTGCCACGGCGAAGAAGGCCTCAACAGGAACCGAGCACGCACTCTCCCAGCACTTTTCATGCACCAGCGGCCCACCCACCAGTTTCCAGCGGAACGACGGTGATTTTCATTTGCGAGCACGGACGGTAGTCGATCCGGCGCAGGGTGCTGTGTCAGGATGCCGCCCATGAGCACGCCCGAAGTGACGGAAAACCCCGAGCTGGCGCCGTCCCAACCACCCGATGAGAACCATCAGCACAAGGAGCCCGCCGGCTCCTCGATCGCCTTCACGATCACCCTCGTCGTCCTGGTCGGCCTCGCCCTGTTCGGCCGCAAACTCTTCGCGGGCCTGTTCACCGACGACGGCGTCCGCACCTGGGCCACGATGTTCGTCGGCGTCACCGTCCAGGCCCTGCCGTTCCTCGTACTAGGCGTGCTCCTCTCCGCAGCCCTGACCGCCTTCGTCCCGGCATCCTTCTTCGCCAAGGCCCTCCCGAAGCACCCCGCCCTCGCCGTCCCGGTCGCCAGCGCGTCCGGCGTGATCCTCCCCGGCTGCGAGTGCGCCTCGGTCCCGGTCTCGGCCGCCCTGATGAGCCGCGGCGTCACCCCCGCCGCAGCGATCGCGTTCCTCCTCTCGGCCCCGGCGATCAACCCCGTCGTACTGGCTTCCACCGCAGTCGCTTTCCCAGGCCAACCCAAGGTCGTCGTCGCCAGAGCGCTCACGTCACTAGCAGTGAGCATGGCGCTCGGCTGGCTCTGGCTCCTGACCGGCAAAGGCAGCTCCTGGCTCAAGATGCCCAAGAACCGCCACGCGGAAGGCACCGCCAAGCTCGAGGTCTTCCGCTCGTCGATGCTGCACGACTTCCTGCACGCCGGCGGCTTCCTGGTGATCGGTGCGGCCGCCGCGGCCACGCTCAACGTCGTGGTCCCGCGCGAGTGGCTCGACCACGTCGCGAGCAACCTGCTGCTCTCGGTCGTCGTACTGGGTCTGCTGGCGGTACTACTGGCGATCTGCTCGGAAGCGGACGCGTTCGTCGCGGCCAGCCTGACGCAGTTTTCACTGACCGCGCGCCTCGCGTTCATGGTCGTCGGGCCGATCGTCGACGTGAAGCTGATCGCCTTGCAGGCCGGAACGTTCGGGCCGAAGTTCGCCGTACGGTTCGCGCCGGCCACGTTCGTGGTGGCGATCGTGGCCAGTCTCCTCGTCGGATGGTGGTTGCTGTGAAGCGCAACGTCGCAGGTCTCGTCGTGGTCTTCGTCGGAGCGGCGATCGTGCAGCTCGCGATCTCCAACACCTATCTGCGGTACGTGAAACCCGGCATGCGCTGGATGCTGCTCGCCGCCGGCGTCATCCTGATCCTGCTCGCCGTCGCCGACGTACTCGCCGACACTCGCAACAACAAGCCACAAGACGACGGCCACAACCACCACGGCCTCCCCCGCGCCGCCTGGCTGATGCTGATCCCGGTCTTCGCGCTGCTCGTCGTCGACCCGCCTGCGCTCGGCGCCGACGCCGCCCAGCGCCAGTCCCCGGTGGCGGCCAAACCGGTCGCTCCGAAGGGCAACTCGTGGCTCGCCGACAGCGCGCAGAACGTCGGACCGGTACCGTTGGCGGTGAGGGACTACGCCGTCTGGGCCGTGTGGGAGAAGGAGAGCATGAAGGGTCGCGACTTCCAGCTCACCGGCTTCGTCACGCCCGGCAAGAACGGCAACTGGTACGTGTCCCGCATCGGCCTGACCTGCTGCGTCGCGGACGGTATGGCGTTCATGGTCGAGGCCCGCGGCCAGGCGGCCCCGCCGAAGAACCAGTGGGTCACCGTCACCGGCGAGTGGGCCGAGCCGACCAAGCGCGCCGACGGCGATGTCGCCGCGCTGACCGTGTCCGAGGTGAAGAGCGTGACCGCGCCGGCCAATCCGTACGAGTGAGATGACCACGCCACGGTCCACCGCTGACCTGCTCGACGGCCTGTCCCGCAAGAAGCGCTACAAGTACGTCTTCTTTTGGGGCGACACCCCGCGCCGCGACGGGCAGGTCGACGCGAGCTGCCTGAGCCAGTGGTTCCACGCGTCGTTCACCGTGGACGGGGTGCGCTACCGGACGGCCGAGCACTGGATGATGGCCGGCAAGGCCCGTCTCTTCGGCGATCGCGACGCCGAGCAGGCCGTGATCGCCGCGGGCCATCCCCAGCAGGCGAAGGCGATCGGCCGCCAGGTGAACGGGTTCGACACCGAGACCTGGCAGCGCAGCCGGCTCGATCTGGTTGTCGAGGGCAACGTGCACAAGTTCGCGCAGAACGACGCCCTGCACGACTACCTGCTCGGCACCAAGGACCGCGTCCTGGTCGAGGCCAGCCCGGTCGACCGCATCTGGGGCATCGGTCTGGCCGCCGACGACGACCGCGCCGAGCACCCGGCGCAGTGGCGCGGTCTCAACCTGCTCGGCTTCGCCCTGATGCGCGCCCGGGACCAGCTCAGCCAACCGGAGCAGTGACAACCGGCCGAGAAACACGAGGCCGGACCACCGCGCACGCCATCCCACCCATGATCAGTACGGCGGCCACAGCCTGCTGCAGGCCGACTGCCTCGCCGCGGAGCAGCCAGGCCGCCCCCATCCCCACCACAGGCACCAGCAGCGAGAACGGCGCGACCGTACTGGCGTCGTACCGGCCCAGCAGGAAGCCCCAGGCCCCGAAGCCGAAGAGCGTGGCGACAGCCGCCAGGTAGAGCAACGCGGCCACTCCACCCAGGTCGATGCTGCGCAGAGCATCCAGGTCAGTCCGAGGACCCTCCACCAGCAGCGACAGCGCAGTCAGCGGCAGTACGGCGACCGCACTCACCCACACCATGAAGCGCAGCATGTCCTGCGGCTTCGCGTGCCGGGTCACCGTGTTCGACACACCCCAGCAAGCCCCGGCCGCGATCACCAGCAGCAGCGCACCGAGCGGCGACGCCAGCCCGCGGTCCAGCACGATCAGCAGCAGCCCCAAGCAGGCAACACCGATCCCGAACAGCTGCGCCCGCCGCGGCCGCTCCCGCAGTACCAGTACGGCGAACAGCACAGTGAAGATCACCTGCGACTGCAGCACGAGCGACGCCAGCCCGGCCGGTACGCCGTGGTCCATCGCCACGAACAGCAGCCCGAACTTCGCCACCCCCAGTGCGAGCCCGACCGCGATCACGTACCGCCAAGCAACTCGCGGCCGCCCGAGAATGAAGATCGCCGGCACCGCCGCCAGGAGGAATCGCAACGCCGAGAACAGCAACGGCGGGAACTCCTCCAGCCCGACTTCGATGACAACGAAGTTGATCCCCCAGACGAGGACGACGGCGAGTGCGAGCAGCACGTGACGAGGGTTCATACGTCCAAGGATGGAGCGGGCTACAGTTAAGGACCAGCACAGATTGCTACCACGCACGATGTAGGAGTGCTACATGATCGACCTCGGCCGCCTGCGCGCCCTGCACGCCGTTGCCCTGTACGGATCGGTCGGCAGCGCGGCCGACGCGCTCGGCTACACGCCGTCCGCGGTCTCCCAGCAGATCGGCAAGCTCGAGCGCGAGACCCGTACGACGCTGCTGGAGAAGCGTGGTCGCGGCATCGTGCTCACCGACGCCGCCCAGGAGCTCGCGGCCACCGCGTCGAAGGTGCTCGAGCTCGTCGAGGACGCCGAGCTCCGCCTCGAGGAGCAACGCGGCCAAGCCATCGGCGAGCTCGTCATCGCCGCGTTCCCCACCGCCGCCCGCGGCCTGCTCCCGGTCGCGCTGCCAGGGCTGATCGAGAGCAACCCTGCGCTCGACGTACGGGTCGTCGAGATGGATCCGTTCGACGCTGTCACCGCAGTCCAGCGCGGGGAGGTCCACATCGCGGTCGTGCACGACTGGGCCAACACTCCGCTCACGCTGACCGAGGACCTGTCCCGCACCAAGCTGGGCACGGATCCGGCCGACGTGCTCGTCCCGGTCGGGCATCGCCTGGCCGGCAAGGAATCCGTCCGCGCGACCGATCTGGTCGGCGAGCGCTGGATCTGTCAGCCGCCCGGGACGATCTGCCACGACTGGCTGGTCCGGACGATGCGCAAGGCCGGCGTCGAGCCCGACATCGTCTACTCGGTCGCCGAGTACCAGACCCAGATCGCGATGCTCGACCGCGGCCTCGGGATCGGCATGATCCCGCGCCTCGGCCGCGGGCCGCTGCCACCAGGAGTCACGGTGGTCCCGCTGCAGCCCGCGCCGAGCCGTCGCCTGTACGCCGTCTGGCGTACGGCGACCGCCCGCAGGCCCGCAGTCGCCGTCACTCTGGGCGCTCTGAAGACCGCCTGGCGGGACCGCAGCACCGCCTGAACACCCCCAGCGGAACTCTTGGCGGTAACGATCAGCGACCGATTGACAGCGATCGGCATCCTCGCTAAGTTCCCCGGAACCGTTAGGAAACCTTCCTATTAGGTTCCGATGCAAGTCCCCACTCCGTCCACCGCCCCCGGCGAAGTAGGAGGCAATTCGCGATGACGCGTACCCGCCGCTGGTCCGCACTGGCCGCCAGCACCGCGCTGGCCGCCACTGCCCTGGTCACCACGAGCGCGAGCCCGAGCTCGGCCGCTCCCGTCCGCTACGAGTCCGAGACCGCCGCCATCTCCCAAGGCGTCGTCGAGTCCAACCACGCCGGCTTCACCGGCACCGGATTCGTCAACTTCGACAACGTCACCACCAGCTCGCTCGAGTACACCGTGACCGTGCCGTCGGCCGGCCCGTACTCGCTGAAGTTCCGCTACGCCAACGGCACCGCCACCAACCGCCCGCTCGACGTCGCGGTGAACGGGACCCTGGTCTCCAACGACCTCGGCTTCCCCGGGACCGGTGCCTGGACGACGTACCAGACCGTCACCGCCAACGCGAACCTCGTTGCCGGGACCAACAAGATCAAGACCAGCTCGGTCGTCGCCGAGGGTGGTCCGAACGCCGACTCGCTGACCGTCGACACGGTCACCGCCGCCGCGACCCCGGTCGCGATCAACGGCCAGCTCCGCGTCTGCGGCGTCAAGCTGTGCAACCAGTACGGCAAGCCGATCCAGCTGCGTGGCATGAGCACGCACGGCCTCCAGTGGTACAGCCAGTGCGTCAAGACCGCCTCGTTGGATGCCTTGGCCAACGACTGGAACGCTGATGTCCTGCGGATCTCCATGTACATCCAAGAGGGCGGCTACGAGACCGACCCGCGCCGCTTCACCGACATGGTGCACGGCTACATCGAGGAGGCGACCAGGCGCGGCATGTACGCGCTGGTCGACTGGCACCAACTGACGCCGGGTGACCCGAACGCCAACCTGGCCCGGGCCAAGACGTTCTTCACCGAGATCGCCGACCGGCACAAGGACAAGAACAACATCATCTACGACATCGCCAACGAGCCGAACAACGTCTCCTGGGCCGGCATCAAGTCGTACGCCGAGCAGATGATCCCGGTGATCCGCGCCAAGGACTCCGACGGCGTCGTGTTCGTCGGCACCCACGGCTGGGCCTCGCTCGGGATCTCCGACGGCCGCACCGAGGCCGACATCGTCAACAACCCGATCAACGCGACGAACTTCATGTACACGTTCCACTTCTACGCCGCGTCCCACAAGACCGAGTACTTCAACGCGCTGTCCCGGGCCGCCGACAAGCTCCCGCTGTTCGTCACCGAGTTCGGCACCCAGACCGCGAGTGGTGACGGCGGCAACGACTTCACCAACTCGCAGAAGTACCTGGACTTCCTGGCTGCCAAGAAGATCGGCTGGACCAACTGGAACTTCTCCGACGACTTCCGCTCCGGCGCCGTCTTCAAGGAAGGCACCTGCTCGGGGAACAACTTCACCGGTACGTCGGTCCTGAAGCCGGCCGGGGTCTGGATCCGCGACCGGATCCGCACCGCCGACGACTTCCCGACCAGCTGATTCGCGCCCGGGCCGGTCCTTCCGCCCCCAGGACCGGCCCGGGTCTCCCCTGAGTCCTCACCGCCCCCTCCGAAAGGACAACTCATGGGACGAGTACTCCGCACGGCACTGCCTCTTTCGCTCCTCGCTGCCGGACTCGTGGCCGGTCCGGCGTACGCCGCGACCATCGACGTCAGTACGGCGGCGCAGCTGAAGACGGCGCTCACCAGCGCCAAGCCGGGCGACACGATCAAGCTTGCCGACGGCACCTACACCGGCAACTTCAAGACCACGGTCTCCGGCAGCTCGTCGTCGCCGATCAGCCTCACCGGCAGCGCCAAGGCGGTCCTGACCGCGGGTGGCGGCTACGGCCTGCACCTGAACGGCGCGTCGTACTGGCAGGTCAAGGGCATCACCGTGACCGGTGGCCAGAAGGGCATCATGATCGACTCCGCCACCCGGGTGGTGATCGACGGCGTCACCGTGCACGGCCTGGACATGGAAGGCGTGCACTTCCGCAAGTCGAGCACGTACGGCACGATCCGCAACTCCAGGATCTACGACACCGGCAACGACGGCCGGGGCATGGGCGAAGGCGTGTACGTCGGCAGCGCCGGCGGTACGTCGGACAAGTCCGACAACGTCCAGATCCTCGACAACACGATCGGCCCGGACGTCGGCGGCGAGGCGATCGACCTGAAGGAAGGCACGACCGGCGGGCGCGTCGCGGGCAACTCCTTCGACGGCCGCGGCCTGACCGGCGCGAACTACGACGACAGCTGGATCGATGTCAAGGGCAACAACTACGTGATCGAGAACAACACCGGCAAGAACACCACCAACAACGGGTTCGAGACCCACACCCAGCAGTCCGGGTGGGGTTGCGGCACGGTGTTCCGCAACAACCGGTCCGACCTGACCGGCGCGACCGGCAGCGGCCGGTACGCGTTCAACATCACCAACTACAACGCCTCCAGCTGCAAGGTCACGATCGACCGCAGCAACACCGTCACCGGCGGGAACGGCCTGGCCAACCCGGGCATCCCGATCGGCTGAATCATCGGGGGCACCTTGGATGCCTCCGGGCTCACTCGCCGTCGACGAGGATCCGCAGCTTGGTCTCGGTCTCCTCGTCGGCGGCGGTGTAGACCGTCGCCCGGGTCCGGCCGAGCCGGTTCAGCCACAGGTTGACCGGTTCGATCTCGAGCCGCCCGACCCGCGGGTTGTTGACCACCTTGACCTTGTTGCTCGGCGCCGCGACGTCGTACCGGTTCCAGAAGTCGGCGAACTCGGCCGACTCGGTCAGCAGCCGCTGCGTCATCTCCTGCCAGCTCGGCTCCCCGAGATGGTCGGCGGAGGCCGCGCGGTAGCCGGCGACCATGTGCAGCTTCATCGTCTGGGCGTCCTCGAAGGAGCACTGCCACTCCTTCGACACGAAGCTCAGCCAGAGGATGTTCCGCTGGTCCTCCGGGACCTGGGTGAAGTCGAGCATCACCTTGCAGTACGCGTCGTTGAACGCGAGCACGTCGTACCGGGCATTCAGGACCAGGGCCGGGTACGGCGAAGCGCGGTCGATCATCTTCTGCACCGACGGCGGCAGGCCGACGCAGTCGCCGGTCACCGGACCGATCGGCAGCCCGGCCAGCGTGTACAGGTGATTGCGCTCGAGCCGATCCAGGCGCAGCGTCCGGGAGATCGACTCGACCACCTGGGTGGACACGTTGATGTCGCGGCCCTGCTCGAGCCAGGTGTACCAGGTGACGCCGACCCCGGCGAGCTGCGCGACCTCCTCGCGCCGCAGGCCCGGCGTACGACGGCGGCCGCCCGGTGGGAAGCCGACCTCCTCGGGCTGGATCCGCTCGCGGCGGCTGCGCAGGAACTCCGCCAGCGCGCGGCGTCTCTCGTCCGGCCGGGTTGCCTGCAGCATGCTCACCTCTCCATGGTGGTCCAGTGCGCTGGCCTGCGAAAGGCTGGTGCCGGGTGGTGTCAGTAATAGGATAAACAGGCTCTCACTACCTGGATCGCGGTGAGCGCACGCTGGTCTTATGACACAGACCTCCGCTCCGCCCATCGGCGCGCCTGCCAAGTCGCCCCTCGGGCCGGTGGCGCTCACCACCCTGCTCTTCGGCGCCTTCCTGCCGATGCTCTCCTTCTTCATCATCAACGTCGCGCTCCCGGCGATCGGGACCGACCTGCACGCCACGCCCGGCGAGCTCCAGCTCGTGGTCGGCAGCTACGGCATCGCCAACGCGACCCTGCTTGTCGTCGGTGGCCGGCTCGGCGACGGCTTCGGCCGGAAGCGGCTGTTCCTGATGGGCCTGATCGGGTTCACCGTGACGTCACTGCTCTGCGCGATCGCCCCGACGATCGGTGTCCTGCTGGCCGCCCGGGTGCTCCAGGGCGCGACTGCAGCAGCCATGACTCCGCAGGTGCTCGCGTCGATCAGCAGCCTGCTCACCGGCGAGCACCGGGCGCGGGCGCTGGCCATGTTCGGTGTCGTCGGCGGAGCGGCCGCGGCGCTCGGGCAGATCCTCGGCGGCGTACTGGTCGAGGCCGACGTGTTCGGGCTCGGGTGGCGTGCTGTCTTCCTCGTGAACGTGCCGGTGGGTCTCTTCGCGGTGGTTGCCGCAGTGAAGCTGCTGCCTGAGACGCGTGCTGACAAGGCTCACCGGGTCGATCTGGTGGGGGCTGCATTGCTCGCACTGACGCTGGTACTCCTGCTGCTGCCGTTGACCGAGGGACGCCCGCTCGGCTGGCCGCTGTGGACGTGGCTGTCGCTGGCGGCCGTCGTACCGGCTCTTGCGCTGCTTGGACTGCACCAGCACCGGGCGGAGAAGGCCCAGCGGGCTCCGCTCATCCCGCCGACTGTCCTGCGCCTGAAGGCGATGCGGCTCGGGCTGCTGCTGGCGATGGCGTTCTTCACCACGTTCGGTGGGTTCATGTTCGTGTTCGCCCTGGCAACGCAGGGCGAGGCCGGAATGTCCCCGCTGGAAGGCGGTCTGAGCCTGCTGCCGATGGCGGTCGGGTTCCTGATCACCTCGGTCTACGGTCCGCGGCTGCAGGCCCGGTACGGCGCCGGCCTGATCGTCCGCGGCTGGCTGATCCAGGCCGTCGGGTACGCCGTACTGGCTGCTGTCGCGCTGGCACTCTGGCCGGAGGTGACTCCGTGGACGCTGGCCGTACCGATGCTGATTGCCGGCTTCGGCAGCGGACTGGTGATGGTGCCGCTGATGGGAGTCGTAATCGGCCAGGTGCCGCCTGCACAGGCCGGACTCGGCAGCGGGATCCTGCTGACGAGCCAGCAGACCTGTCTGGCGCTCGGCGCAGCCACAGTCGGTACGGCATACCTCTCACTGTCCGGTACTTCGTGGGGCCAGGGCGGAGCGCTGGCGGCGGTCGCACTGGCCATCACCGCGATCTCGTTGCTGATGACTCCGGTGACTCGTCAGCTGCGCTCTTAGGCGTTCAGCTCCAGTGGTCGGGGCGTAGCAGGCTGCTGGGGATCCTGGTGGTGCTGTCGCCCTGGGCCGCGTTCACCTGGGACTGCGTGACGAACAGCGCGTCGGTGAGGTCAGCGTTGCGCAGGTCGCTGTCACGGAGGTCGGCGCCGATCAGATCCGCCTTGCGGAGGTCGGCGCCGGCCAGGTCGGCTGCGATCAGATAAGCGCCGCGGAGATTGGCCCGGCTGAGGTCGGCCTTGCGGAGCTTGGCTCCGACGAGGTCGGCGCCCCGGCGTTCCTTCTTCTTGTTCTGCGTGCCGCGGACCAGTTTGCTGGTGGTGATCAGCAGCTCGTTGACCTGGGCGCGTTCGTTGCCCAGGTCAACATCCAGGACCGGCTGCTGGGTCAGGGCCTCAACGTGCTTGGCGCTTCGCTGCAGCTCGGAACGGATCGGCGCGGCCTCCGGGCGCTGCTGCGCGTCGTACAGGTACCAGAGCAATTCGTGCAGCTGCCGCATGATCGGTAGCGCGGCGAACATCTCCTGGCCCGGCTGCTCGCGCCAACTCGTCCCGGCCTGCGCCGAGATCTTCTGGCCGGCGCCGAAGCAGTCGTAGACCGTGCAGCCGTTGAAGCCTTCGGGACGCAGCTTCTGGTGGATGCCACAGCGGAAGTCCTGCCGCAGGTTCGGGCAGGGCTCGCCGGCCGGTTTGTCGATCGCGAAGTCGGCCGACCGGGCAAAGGTCAGCGCGACGCAGCACAGGCCGAAGCAGCTACCGCAGTCGGCGCGGAGCTCGTCGTTCACTTCAGTTCTGGTCGGCGACCGTCTGGCCGGTCCGGCGCCAGCGGATGCCGGCCTCGACGAACTCGTCGATCTCCCCGTCGAACACACCCGAGGTGTTGCCGGACTCGAACTGCGTCCGCAGGTCCTTCACCATCTGGTACGGGTGCAGGACGTAGGAACGCATCTGGTCGCCCCACGAGCCCTGGACGTCACCGCGCAGCGAGTCGATCTCGGCCCGCTCCTCGGCCTTCTTCAGCGCGAGCAGCTTGGCCTTCAGGATCACCATCGCGCTGGCCTTGTTCTGCAGCTGCGACTTCTCGTTCTGGCAGGAGACCACCGTGCCGGTCGGGATATGGGTGATCCGGACCGCGGAGTCGGTGGTGTTGACGCTCTGACCGCCCGGACCGGAGGAGCGGTACACGTCGATCCGCAGCTCTTCGTCCGGGACGTCGATCTCGTCGGTCTGCTCGAGCACCGGGACCACCTCGACCGCGGCGAACGAGGTCTGCCGGCGACCCTGGTTGTCGAACGGGGAGATCCGGACCAGCCGGTGGGTGCCCGTCTCGACGCTCAGCGTGCCGTACGCGTACGGCGCCTTGACGCCGAACGTGGTCGACTTGAGCCCGGCCTCTTCGGCGTACGACGTGTCGTAGACCTCGGTCGGGTACCCGTGGCGCTCGGCCCAGCGCAGGTACATCCGCTGCAGCATCTCGGCGAAGTCGGCGGCGTCGACGCCACCCGCGCCGGAGCGGATCGTGACCAGGGCCTCGCGCTCGTCGTACTCGCCGGACAGCAGCGTGCGGACCTCGAGGGACTGGATCGACTTGGCCAGCGCGGCGATCTCCTTCTCGGACTCGGCCAGGCTGTCGGCGTCGTTCTCCTCGCGGGACAGCTCGATCATCACGCCGAGGTCGTCGACCCGGCCGCGGAGCTTGGTCACCCGCTCCAGGTCGGCCTGCAGGCTGGATAGCCGCGACGTCACCTTCTGCGCGTTCGCCTGGTCGTCCCACAGGTCAGGCGCGGCCACCGCCTCTCCGAGGTCGGCGATCTCCCGGCGCAGGGTGTCCAGATCGAGCACCTTCTCGATCGAGGTCAGGGTCGCGTCGAGTTGCTTGAGCTCCGCGTCAAAATCCAGTCCAGCCACAACCATGCAGCGTACCCGGTGACCGTGCTTCGCCGGGAATCCATTGTCCGGTCACCTCCACGCACGGCGCAGCGCCTCGAACACCTCCGCGGTCGCACGCTCCAGTTGCGCGTTCGACTCTCTCAGCTGCTCAGGGGTTGCATTCAGCGGCATGATCACCGCCAACTCCCCTTCCAGCACCTTCTGCGCGGCCGCGAACTGAGCGGCGACGAACCTGGCCTTGAGCGGCTCGATCTCCGGATCGCGTTCCTGGAGCGCGGCGGCGAGCGTGCGCTCCATCTCCTCGGCGATCTGCCGACGGCGAGCGAGCAGCGCCTGACTCTCCGCCATCGTCCGGCTGAACTCCCGCCAGGTTTCGAGGTGACCGTTGGCCAGCCGTCCGCGGACCACGGTCAGGTACTGCTGTTCCAGGGTGTCGATCGGGTTCTGGTCGGGCGACGCGTTCCTGATCGCCTCGGCGGGGCCCAGCCACCAGCCGGTCTCGTCGAAGAACAGGTCTTCCTTGGTCGGGAAGTGGTTGAACACGGTCTGTACGGCGACGTCGGCCGCCTTCGCGACCTCGGCGACCGTCACCGCGTCGAACCCGCGCTCCAGGAACAACTCCGTCGCGACGTCGGAGATCACCTGACGGGTCTGCTGCTTCTTCCGCTCCCGGCGGCCGATCTCCATGGACACATCCTAGAGCGTCATGCTTTACTCTTTCCAATCTTGTAGTCACTACATCTTTGGAGTTCATCCATGACCATCTTGATCACCGGCGGTCGCGGCAAGATCGCTCGCGCTCTTGCCGCCGGACTCGTTTCCGCCGGCCGCGACGTCCGGATCGCCAGCCGTTCGCCGCAGGACCTCCCCGGCTCGGTCGGCTGGGACTTCGACGACCCGTCGTCCCTGTCCGCGGCCCTCGACGGCATCACGCAGGTCTTCCTGTACGCCGAACCGTCGACTGCCGGTCTCTTCCGTACGGCGGCCGACGCCGCCGGCGTACGGCAGGTCGTACTGCTGTCGTCGATGTCCTCGCAGGCCGACAACGACGAGGCCGCGGGCGATCCGCACGCGGAAACCGAGGCTCTGGTCGGCAGCGGCTCGTACGCGACGACGTATCTGCAGCCCGGTGCGTTCATGACCAACGCGCTCTTCTGGTCACACTCGATCCGCGCGACGGGTCAGGTCCGGCTGCCGTATCTGGAGGCCGAGGAAGCGCCGATCCACGAGCAGGACATCGCGGATGTTGCTGTTCGGGTGCTGCTGGACGGCCCCGGCGGGGAGCACGACGGGCGGGGTTATCCGCTCACTGGTCCTGAGTCGATGACCCGTCGAGCGCAGTTGGCTCAGGTCACCGAGGTCACCGGTGCTTCCTTCGAGGCCGTCGACCTCACCGCCGACGAGGCGCGCGTGGAGATGAGCGCCCTGGGCCGACCCGCCCAGATCGAGGCGCTGCTCGCGTACTGGGCCTCACGGGTCGGCAGCCCGCACCCGATCGAGCCTGCGGTCGAGAAGCTGACGGGGCACTCGGGGCGGACGTTCCGTACGTGGCTCGCGGACCACCCGGGAGTGTTTGCCTAAGGCAGGATCGAGTCGATGTAGCCGCCGTCCACGCGGACGGCGCCGCCCGTGGTGACGGAGGCCTGCTCGGAGCTCAGGTAGACGACCATGTTGCCGATCTCGTGCGGTTCGATCAGGCGCTCGATCAGCGAGTACGGCCGGTGCTCCTTCATGAACTGGCGCTGCGCCTCGTCCCACGGCAGGTCGTCGCCGACCAGTTCAGCGACGAACTCCTCCACGCCCGGTGTGTGCGTAGGCCCGGCCATCACCGAGTTCACCGTCACGCCGGTCCCCGCCGCCGCCTTCGCGTACCCCCGCGTCACCGCCAGCAACGCGGTCTTGGTCACGCCGTAGTGCACCATCTCCAACGGCGTCACCACGGCCGAGTCGCTGGCGATGTTCATCACCCGCCCGAACCCGCGCTCCATCATCCCCGGCAGGTACATCCGGATCAGTCGTACCGCCGACAGCACGTTGACCTCGAAGTACCGCCGCCACTCGTCGTCGTCGATCTCCAGCACCGGCTTCGCCCCGAAGATCCCGAGATTGTTCACCAGGATGTCGAGCTCGCCCGCCTTCGCCTTGAGCGCCTCGGCCCCCTCAGCAGTGGCAAGATCCGCCCCGACCGGAATCAGCTCTGCCGACGGCACTTCCTTCGCGATCGCCTCAGCGGCCTTCTCGGTCTTCCCTTGATCCCGCCCATTGACCACCACACTCGCGCCGGCTCTGGCCAACTCAGTGGCAATCGCCTGCCCGATCCCTTGGCTGGATCCCGAAACCAACGCCCGCCGCCCTGCCAGATCGATCCGCATTACCCCATGGTGCCCCACCGCCCCCTTACCCCAAACCCACCTACAAGTTGCCACCGACAACAACTAACTCCAGACAGCGGGCGAACTTCAGCGCACGGGGACGACGGCCGATGCGCTGGAGGCGATCTCGGCGTTCTCCTGCCAACCCGGTGGGGTGAACGGAAGCTCCACGCTCGACGTCAGCTCCACCGTCACCGTCGTACCGGTCACCTCCGCCGACCAGTCCAACCCATCGAAGCGCTCACTCGCCGACACCGTGTCCAGGTAGTCAGCCGCCAACCGCCGAGCCTCCTCGGGATCGATCTGCGCGTTCCCACCACTCCCGGTCTGCGCATAGATCGCCGCCAGCCCATTGGCCGCGGCCAGCACAGCCCCGTCCGCCGTCGAATCCAGATCTCGCCGTACGAGAAACACCTTCGAGATATCGGTAACCACCACAACCATCAACAGCACAATCGCCGCAAACCCGACGATCAACACCGTCATCTGCCCGCGCTCATCCCTCTCGCGCCGCACTCTCCAGCTCACGGCGAACCCTTCGCTTCCCGGTAGTCGCCGTACGGCTCGGTGTGCGACGCCGACACATGAACCGCCGGCCGCTCCCCACCCAGCGCCTCCGGAATGAACGGCAACGGCACCGCGTAGTCCAGCTCGACCGTCACCGTCGAACCCGGCTGCAAACACTCCGGATCGCACGTGATCTTCAGATCGCCGGACTCCAGCTCGATCCCTTGGTCCTTCATCGCCAACCGCGCCGCCTCGAACGCCCGCGCCCGTGCGTCATCCTCGGTCAACCCCGAAGGCACGATGATGAACGCCCGCCCAGCAGCCCGCGTCGCCGCCGTCGCCCCGTACGACGCCCGCTGCACGTCGAAGACCCCCAGCATCACGTAGATCAAGGGCACCAACAGCAGCAACGCCAGCCAGGAGAACTCCACCACCGCACTCCCACGCTCCGCACGCGACGGCGCTGCTGGCCGCACCACCGAACGCAGAGCCTCGCCGCCTGCACCTCCGACCCGCACCGCGACCCCCCTCACCAACTCTCCGCGACGCGCCCCTTTCCCCGAGGGCCCACGCTGCGCCTCTCCTAGGGGGAGCTCCCGCGGCCTCATTCGCCGGTCTCCTTCACCGCGTGGCCTTCGACACTGAAGTCGATCCCGGGCCCCCATAGCCCAAGCGCCGGCATGTGCGCCGCGATTGCCACGCGAACCACCGGCTGCCCGTCGATCTCCGTCTCTTCGGCGGTGACCGACTCGATCAGCTCGGCGCGGACCACCCCATCAACCAACTCCCGCGTCCGCGCCTCTCCGTCGGCGGTGTCGCGGTTGAGCACCGCCGCGTACAAGGCACCCTCGGATGCCGCCGCGGTCATCGTGTTGCGGATGTAGAGGAACAACCCGACCTGCAGGATCCCCAGGAACAACGGCACGACGATCATCGTCACCAGCACGAAGTCGACTACCGCCGACCCGCGCTCGTCACGACGCCGCTCGTTGCCCTGGGCCCCGGTCATTTACCGCTGACGGATTCCAGGGCGCGTTCGAGCATCTCCTGCAGCTGCTTGCCGGCGACGCCCCACAGGAGGACCACCAGGCCGGCGGTCATCACCGTGATCAGGACCCATCCGGGAACGTCGCCGCGTTCCTTTTCGGCCGGGCGTGGTTTCAGGACCAGGGTCAGCAGGAGTCTGGTCATCAACAGGGACATGGTTTCTCCTCGTTTCATCCGGCGATCAGCCGGATGCCGACAGCGCCTGGGTAGAAGGCGAACAGGATGGTGACGGGCAGCACCAGGAACACGACGGGCACCATCATCGCGACCTCACGACGAGCGCCCGACTCGATCAGCTCGCGCCGGCTCGCCTCGCGGATGTCGCCGGCCTGCGCACGCAGTACGTCGGCCAGCGGCGTACCGCGTTCGAGCGCGACCGCCAGCCCGTCGGCAAACCGCGACAAGGCAACCAACCCCGTCCGGTCCGCCAGGCCGTCGAGCGCGCGGACGAGCGTCGAACCCGCGCGAGTCTCCGCGAGCACTCGCTGCAGCTCGTCGGCTAACTCCCCCTTGCACGACCGGGCCACGCGATCGAGCGCCGCAGCCGGACCTTCACCGGCGGCGACCGACAACGCCAGCAACTCAGCGACCGTCGGCAACTCGGCCAGCAAGCGCCGCTCACGGTTCCGCACCTGCGTGCTCAGGTACGTGTCCCGCGAAAGCACCCCCATTACGGCGAGCAGCGCGCACAGCACCAGCAAACCGACCGGGTTCCCGTACCCGAGCGACAGCATGACGAGCGCGAACAGCAGCCCCGCACCGAACCCAGCCGTCCCCCACAGCACCTGCTCGATCCGGAACTCCTCCACGCTCCGATCGATCCCCGCCCGCGCCAACCGCCGCCGGATCGACACCGCCCCGCCAAGGATCCGCTCCAGCCGAGCCGCTCCCGCGCGCAACGACGGCCCGAACATCCGCAGGATCGCGTGGAACGGCGAACTCGAGTCGACCACGCCGGAGAACACGTCGGCCCCGGCGAGATCCCGCAGGTACGGCCCGATCCGGTCGTCGACCGTCGGCTTCCGCAGGAACGGCAGCCGCCGAACGATCAGCAACAGGCTCGCACCGAACACCCCACCCAGCAGTGCCCCCAGCACCAGAGGGTTCATCGTCTCCTCCACCTCATCGCAGCACCCGCTCAGGCTCCGGCAGGCGACCGATCCGCAGCATCACGCGATAGGCGACCACACAAACAACAGCCCCGATGCCGATGATCAAAGCCCCGACCGGCGAGTTGTACCGCTGAATCACATCCCCCTGGAACGACAGCAACCCCAGCACCAACCACGGCGCCGCCACCGCAACCCGAGCCCCGTTCACCGACCAGGCCTGACGCGACTCCAGCTCCGACCGCGTCCGAGCGTCGTCCCGCAGAAAGCTCGACAGCGACCGGAGCAACCGTCCGAGATCACCCCCACCAACCTCCCGTGCGATCCGCAACGCCTCCACGACCCGATCACCCACCGGATCGGCCAGCCGCGCCTTCAACCGATCGAGCGAGTCCGCGAACCGCCCGGTCGACGCGTAGTCCGCCCCGAACCGCCGGAACGGCTCGCGCAACGGCAAGGGCCCACGCTCCCCGACCTGCGCCAGCGCCTCCGACAGCGAGAGCCCAGCCCGTACGGCGGAAGCGATGTTGTCCACCACGTCCGGCCACAGCTCCCGAAACTCCCCCAGCCGCTTCCGCGCCCGGCTCTTCAGCAGCGCGATCGGCACCCCACCGGCCATCAGCCCGAACACCACGCCGACCGGCAACGCCGCCGACACCACGAACATCAGCACGAACGCGACGAACCCCGTCACGAAACAAGCGCCGATGAACGCACCCGGCGTCACGCCCTCGACCCCGGCCCGCGCCAGCAGGTCCCGGCTGCGCGCGGTCAGCCGCCCGTCGGTCTTCGGCTTGTCCTCGTACGGCGCGATGAACGACCAGACGACCAGCAGGATCCCGATCCCGAAGAACAGCCCGAGCAGCAGTCCCATCAGTTCACCCCGCGCGGCAGCTCGGTCAGCAGCCCGGCCGGCGAGTACCCCGCCTGCTGGAACCGCTCCGGGTGCGGCAACTGGCCCTCGGCCCGGCGCAGCATCCCGTCGTGCAGGCCGAACAGGGTCTCGGTCTCGATCGTCTGGTCCTCGATCCGGCCGCTGACCGCGACGATCTCGCGCACCCGGCGCTGCCCGTCGCTACCGATCCCGAGGTGCACGACCAGATCGACGCAGCCCGCCACCGTCGGCAGCACAAAGCGGCTGCCGATGTTCTCTCCGGCAAGCAGCGGCAGCGTGCACATCTTGGTCAGCGCCTCGCGCGCCGAGTTCGCGTGGATCGTGCACATGCCGGGGAGGCCGCTGTTCAGAGCGAGCAGCAGATCCAGACACTCCTCTCCTCGGACCTCGCCCACGATCAGCCGCGACGGCCGCATCCGCAGCGACTCCTTGACCAGGTCCCGCAACCGCACCTCACCGGTGCCCTCCAGCCCGGCCTGGCGCGTCTGCATCGACACCCAGTCGGGAATCGGCAGCTTGATCTCGAAGACCTCTTCACAGCTGATCACCCGCTCCCGCCCCGGGATCGAACCGGCCAGCGCGTTCAGCATCGTGGTCTTGCCCGCCTGGGTGCCTCCGGCAACCAAAATGTTGAGGCCGACGGCAACGGACGCGTCGAGCACCGCGGCCGCGTGCGGCGTCATCGACCCGAGCGCGACCAGGTCGGTCAGCTTGGTCGCGCGCACCGTGAACTTCCGGATGTTGATCGCTGCGTACCGCTGGGTGATACCGCCGAGCACGATGTGCACCCGGCTGCCGTCGGGCAGGCGGGCGTCGGTGAACGGCTGCGAGACGTCGATCCGCCGACCGGTCGTCTTCAGCATCCGCTCGACCAGGTCGGAGACCTCCTCCTCCGTCAGCACCGTCGTGGTCAGCTCGTGCCGGCCTTCACGGGCGATGAACACCCGGGAAGGCTCGTTGATCCAGATCTCCTCGACCTTCGGGTCGTCCAGGTACCGCTGGAGCGGCCCGAAGCCCGCCACCCGGTCGTGCACCTCACGGCTGACCGCCTCGACGTCGCCGATCGGCGGGACGATCCCGGTCAGGCTGCGTTCGTCGTACTCGCGGACGACGGTGGCCACGATCGTGCTGACCGCACCGGGGTCGCGCAGCGGGTCGATGCCCTCGCGCCGGACGACGTCGCGGACCTGCGCGTCGATCAGCTCGACCGCCTCGCCCCGGTCGAACCCGTTGCGGCGCGCGGCGACCCTGTCCGCTGTCATCGTCTCCCCGTGTCCGTCGCTGTTCCGGCGGCGACCGTCTCGTCACCCTGCGCGATCATTGTCCCAACCCGGAGGGCACCCGCGCCAACCCGATCCGCCCGACCTGTGGATAACCGGCCGGTGGGCAGAGGCCGCCCGACCGTAACCATCCGATCACGCTCCGGTCCACCCCGGTTGCAGCTTGTTGCAGAAATCCTCCCGTACGCCGTACGCCGGGAAGCCGCTGTAACCAAATCACCGCGTCGTGGCGTCGTACCCAGTGAGACCACGACGAAGGGCAGTGATGGGATCGACGACGGACGATTTCGAGGAGTTCGCCAGAGCGCGGACCCCGCAGCTGTACCGGACGGCCTGGCTGCTCGCCGGAGACCCGCACCACGCCGAGGACCTGGTCCAGGAGACGCTGGCCAAGATGTATCGGTCCTGGTGGCGGATGCAGCGGATCGAGAACCCCGCGGCGTACGCCCAGACCGTCCTGGCCCGGACGTTCATCTCGCAACGGCGCAAACGCAGCTGGAGCGAGCAGCCGACGGCCGCGTTGCCGGACGGTGTCCACCACTCCGGTGACCTCGAACTACGCCTCGCCCTGCGAGACGCCCTGGCCGAACTGGCTCCCCTTGATCGTGCGGTCTTGGTGCTGCGGTTCTTCGAAGATCGCAGCGTCGAACAGGTCGCGCTCGATCTCGGCAAGAACGCCGGTGCGATCAGGACCCGGACCTCTCGTGCCCTGGACCGTCTGCGCGCGGTGCTCGGCGACGACGTCCACCTGATCGCTCTCTGACTCGCAGGAGAAACCCGATGAACAACTTGAACGACAGCTTGCCCGACCTGATGCGCCGGGCGACCGACGACCTCGAGCCGGAGTCGAACGACCTGGTGGAACGCGGTATCCAGCGCGGCGTGACATTGAGACGTCGCCGTACGGCGATGCTGAGCCTCAGCGGTGCCGGCGCGGTCCTGGCCACCGCGGGCATCATCGTCGGCGGCACCCAACTGTTCGCCGGCAGCACGCCGGAGCCCACCGTCGCCGGCCCGTCGACCGCCGCGCCGAGTACCGCGGCCAACGGACCGGCCGCCGTACCGGGCTCGCCGGCCGCGACTCTCCAGACGCTGCGGGGACTCCTGCCGCAGAACCTGAAGCAGTCGTCGGCGAAGGGCGGCTACGAGAACAACAGGCACCGCGCCGAGGTCGTCGTCGACGACGGCAAGGGCGCCTCGCTGCTCGCCCTCGAGATCGTCACCACCAAGCCGAACCCCGGCTGCGAAGGTCTGCACGGCACCTGCACCGTGCGCCCGGACGGATCGGTGTTCACCTCGTTCGCCAACGAGTCGATCTTCCCGTACGACGACAACCCGGCGCGGAATCCCTGGGGCGTCAAGAACACGGTCGTGGAGATCTTCTACCCCGACGGCCGGCTGATCAGCATCTACAACTACAACGCGCCGAAGCAGAGCGGTGTCGCGCACACCCGCACGAACCCGCTGTTCTCGGTCCAGCAGCTCACCGCCCTGGCCAACAGCGACCAGTGGGTCTTCCCGAAGGAGCAGGACGGACCGATCAAGCGGGCGGGCAACGGCAAGCCGACCGTACCGCTCGAGCAGACCCAGCAGATGCTGAAGAGCGTGCTGCCGAGCGGACTGCAGCTCACCAGCCCCGAGACCTGGGGCGGTGGCAGCAACGGCCACAACGGCGCGGCGTACGTCGTCAACGACGGCCAGGGCGCCGCGCGGGTCGAGGTGATGGTTCAGTACGAGACCCCGGTGACCAAGTGCACCGGCGAAGGACCGCAGCACTGCAAGGTCCGGCCCGACGGCTCGGTCACCGGCTGGTCGAAGAACGAGCCGTCGTACGGCGACGAGCGGCAGGCGATCAACGGCGTGCTCGCCAACCGGGTCGAGATCCACTACCCGAACGGCCGGATGATCACGATGACCAGCTACAACGGGCCGTCGGAGAAGGACGACAAGCACACCCGCGCGAAGCCGACGTTCAGCACCGACCAGTTGCTGACGATGGCCGGAACTCCTGGGTGGAAGTTCCCCGGAACTGGTACAAAGTAGGACTCTCGTCCACCGCTGACTCTCTGAGGGGTGGGTCAGCGGTGGACGAGAGTGTGCTCGAAGGCGTAGCGCGACGCGCGGAACAGGTGTGAGCCGTACTCGACGGCGCGCCCGTGGTCGTCGTACGTGATGCGCGTGGTCGCCAGCAGCGGATGGCCCGCTTCCTCACCGAGGAGGCGGGCCTGTTCTGGTGTGGCGGGCTGAGCGGAGATGGTCTGGTGCGCGACCTTGAGGCGGACACCCTCGGCGCGGAGCAGCTCGTACAGGCCGCGCTCGGCCAGCGTGCCCGGGTCCGTGTCCAGCATCTCCGGCGGCAGCCAGTTGCGCATCAGGGCCAGCGGCTCGCCGTCCGCACGGCGGAGGCGCTCCAGCCGCAGTACGCGGTCTCCGGCCTCGCACTGCAGCGCAGCGGCGACGTCAGGGCTCGCAGGTGCGATGCCGAAGCGCAGCACCTCGGTCTCCGGCTTGCGGTGCGCGGCAGCCAGGTCGTCGTACAGGCTGGTGAGCTCCAGCGAGCGCCGGACCTGGCCGGAGTTGCCGACGACCTGTGTGCCGACGCCACGCTTGCGGACCAGCAGACCCTGGTCGACCAGCCTGGCGATGGCCTGCCGCACCGTTGGACGGCTCAGCCCGTACGCCTCGGCGAGGTCCACCTCGTTGCTGAGGCGAGAGCCGACCGGGAGGTCACCGCCCTGGATCGCTGCCTCCAGCTGCTGAGCGAGCTGGACGTGGAGCGGGGTGCGGCTGGTGCGATCGACGCTGACCTGGACGGTGCTCATGGGCACATCTTGGGCTGTCAGGGGCCCACCGTCGAGTCGGTGCGCAGATTTGATCAGATCTCTTCCTTTGTGAGGCGGCCGTTTCAGGCGATCTGGACGGGTTTGTGTTCCTCGTACGAGCGCATCGCGGCGAGCGCGATCGTCAACGCCCGCCGTGCATCCTCGCCGGTGACCGGCGGCTCGGCGTTGCCGCGGACGACCTCGGTGAAGTCGATCAGCTCCTGCACGTACGCGTCGCCGAACATCTGTTCGTCACTGCGCATCGTCTGCTGGTGCAGGCCGCTCGCGTCGTACTGCACAGCCGTCGTACTCGGAAGCCTGCCCGCGACGACCATGCCTTTGCTGCCGAAGACCTCACCGCGTACGTCGTACCCGTAGAGCGCGGAGAAGTTCGCCTCCGCCGTCGCGATCGCGCCGTTGTCGAAGGTCAGTACGACGACCGCCGTGTCGAGCAGGCCGTCAGCCTTGAACTGCGGCGCGACCAACGCGTCGGCGCGCGTGTAGACCTCGACGACCTCAGCGCTCGGGGTGAGCCAGAGCAACGTGTCGAAGTCGTGGATCAACGTCTCGCGGAAGATCGTCCACGGCCGTATGCCGCCCGCGTGCGCCATCCCCTCCGGCCGGCCAGGGTCGCGCGTGATCGACCGCATCAACTGCGGCGTACCGATCCCACCCGCGTCGATCGTCGCCCGCGCCTGTCGGAAGTCCGCCGCGAATCTTCGATTGAACCCGACCTGAAACGGCACCCCCGCGGCCTTCGTCGCCGCGATCGCCCGATCGATCTCCTCGACCGTCAACGAAGCCGGCTTCTCGCACCACACCGCCTTGCCCGCGGCCGCGGCCTTGGCGATCAACTCCGACTGCACAGCAGCGATCGAGGTGATCAGGACGCCGTCGATCTCAGGATCTCCGAGCAGTTCGTCCACACCACAGACCTTCGCGCCGTACTTTCCCGCGAGGCTGGTCGCCGCCTCCATCCGAGGATCCGCCACCGCCACCAACTCAGCTCCGGGCACCCGCCGCGCGACGTTCCCCGCATGCATCGACCCGATCCGTCCGGCGCCCAGCAACCCCAACCGAACCACCCGTAGCCCGTGATCAGTCCGCATGTCCCCCGCCTTCGGTCGTCGTCCGAGTTGCAGGTGATCTCACCACGGGACGGCGGTGGGGGGAAGGGTGCCTTCGGCAAGGGGTTGGAGGTGAACGGGGTGGATCCGGAAGGTGAAGGTCAGGCGGTGGGTGGCGATCGCGAGGCCTAGGCCCGGACGGCGCGTTCTACGCTGCCGATGTGCACACGTTGTCAGCGGTTCGGAGGGTGGTCGCGCAGGGTGACCGCGGCTCGGCCGACGCGTCGTCGCGGGCTCGGCGTGAGTACGACGGTGAGGTTTGCTGCTCGCTCAGAGGCCGTGCCTCACGGGCTGTTACCGGCGGCGCGAAGCACAGGTACGGACAGCTCCTGACCGGGTCCGGATGGCGGTCACGGCCTACCGGGTGCTGCCTGAACTCGGGCAGGATGTCGCCTTCGATCCCGACAACGTCATCGCCGCCTGGCGAGGACTACGCTTTCCGGTTCGGGCTTGTCCAGCCGGCCTTTCGACCATGACCGGCCGCTCCGCGCTCCCGGCGGAACCCTCCGCTGCGCGACTCGACGGAACCATCCCGGCCTCCCGGCAGGCCCTCGACCAGCCCGCCGTACCCCGCCGTACGGACGAACTCTGAAGGAGAAGGCATGGAACCGCTGCGCATCGGCATCCTCGGCGCCGCCCGGATCGCCGGCCGGGCGATCGCCGAACCGGCCCGGCTGACCGGCGCCCGGCTGGTCGCGGTCGCGGCCCGGGACACCGAACGGGCCGAGGCCTTCGCCGCCGAGCACGGCGTCGAGCGGGTGCACGCGTCGTACGACGACGTCATCAACGACCCCGAGGTCGAGGCGATCTACAACCCGCTCGCCAACGGCCTGCACGGTCCGTGGAACCTGCGCGCGATTGCCGCGGGCAAGCATGTGCTGACCGAGAAGCCGTCGGCCAGCAACGCTGCCGAGGCCGCAGCGGTCCGTGACGCCGCCCGCGAGGCCGGTGTCGTGGTGATGGAGGGCTTCCACTACGTCTTCCACCCGGTCACCAAGCGGATCCAGGAACTGCTCGCCAAGGGTGAGCTCGGCGAACTGCAGCACGTCGAGGCGACCATGGTCATGGGCCCGCCCGCCGACGAGGACCCGCGCTGGTCGCTCGCTCTTGCTGGTGGGGCCGTGATGGACGTCGGCTGCTACGCGCTGCACGCTCAGCGGATGCTCGCACCGTGGGGCGGCGGTCAGCCCAAGCTGGTCAGCGCTCGCGCGGGCGAGCGCAAGCGGCTGCCCGGCGTCGACGAGTGGCTGAACGCGGACCTGGAGTTCCCGAACGGCGCGACCGGCGCGGTCCGCACGAGCATGGCGTCCGAGGAGTTCGAGTTCAGCCTCAAGGTGACCGGCACGCGCGGTGAGGCGTTCGCGCCGAGCTTCGTGCTCCCGCACCAGGACGACCGGGTGATCGTCACGACGAAGGAAGACCACTGGGTCGAGCATCTCGGCCGCAAGTCGTCGTACACGTATCAGCTGGAAGCCTTCGCCGCCCACCTCCGCGACGGCGCCCCGCTCCCGATCGACGCCGACGACGCGGTCGCCACGATGGAACTGATCGACGCTTGCTACCAGGACGCCGGCCTCCAGCCGCGCCCGGTGTCGCAGATCTGACCGGCCGAGCCAGTACGGCGTGCGCCTAGCCGGGTACGTCGTACGCGCCGCTCGCCCCACCACAGCGAGACGCCGGCCGCCGCGCTCCTCGAGGATGCGTGGCGGCCGGCGTCTCAACCGGTCACTGCTCGGCGACTACTTCCGCCCCTGCTTGGTCGGCGGGATGATCGTGCTGTCACCCGCGGCGGCCTTCGGCTGTTTGGGTTGTTTCGGTTTGCGGACTTCGCGTCCGCCTTTGTTCTTGGACATGGCGCACTCCAGGGCTTGGTGTCTCCGTACGACGGACGACTCGGCTGAGCCTGGTTCGCCGCGGTACTCCTCGTGCCCCGGGGGTTCCTCTTGACGCTACACCCCAGCTGCGAATCAGTCGCCGGTCGGAAAGCCCAGATTCAGCCCACCGTGACTCGGATCCAGCCAACGCGAAGTGATCACCTTCCCACGGGTGAAGAAGTGCACGCCCTCGGTCCCGTGCGCGTGGGTGTCCCCGAACAATGAGTTCTTCCACCCGCCGAACGAGTAGTACGCCATCGGCACCGGGATCGGCACGTTCACGCCGACCATGCCGACCTCGACCTCGACCTGGTACCGCCGCGCGGCACCGCCGTCGTTGGTGAAGATCGCCGTGCCGTTGCCGTACGGGTTCGAGTTCACCAGGTCCAGCGCCGCGTCGTACGACGGAACGCGGACCACCGACAGCACCGGCCCGAAGATCTCGTCGGTGTAGATCGACATCTGCGGCGTCACCTTGTCGAACAGCGTCGGCGCCAGCCAGAACCCGTCGTCGCCACCGTCGAACGGACCGCCGCGCCCGTCGACCGCGAGCTCCGCACCGGCCTCGACTCCCGCCTCGACGTACCCGACGACCTTGTCCCGGTGCGCGCCGGTGACCAGCGGTCCCATGTCGCAGCCGCGCGTCCCGTCGCCGGTCTTCAGCGTCGCCATCCGCTCCTTGATCTTCGCGATCAGGTCGTCCGCGACCGGTTCGACCGCGATCAGCGCGGAGATCGCCATGCAGCGCTCACCGGCCGACCCGAAGCCCGCGTTCACCGCCGCGTCGGCGGCCAGGTCGAGATCGGCGTCGGGCAGTACGACCATGTGGTTCTTCGCGCCGCCGAGTGCCTGGACGCGCTTGCCGTTCGCCGTACCGGTCTCGTAGACGTACCGCGCGATCGGCGTCGACCCGACGAACGAGACCGCCTTGATGTCCGGGTGCTCGAGCAGCCGGTCGACGGCCTCCTTGTCGCCGTGCACGACGTTCATCACGCCGTCCGGCAGACCGGCCTCCTTCCACAGCGCGGCGACCGCGTTCACCGCCGACGGGTCCTTCTCCGACGGCTTGATCACCACGCTGTTGCCGCAGGCGACCGCGATCGGGACGAACCACAGCGGCACCATCGCCGGGAAGTTGAACGGCGAAATCACCGCGACCGCGCCGAGCGACTGGCGGATCGAGTACACGTCGACGTTGGTCGACACGTTCTCGCTGAACCCACCCTTGAGCAGGTGCGGGATGCCGCACGCGAACTCGACCACCTCGAGCCCGCGGGTCACCTCGCCGAGCGCGTCGGACAGCACCTTGCCGTGCTCGGCGGTGATCAGCGCGGCGATGTCGCCCTTGCGCTCGTTCAGGAGCTCGCGGAACGCGAACAGCACCTGCGCGCGCTTGGTCAGCGACGTCCGGCCCCACGCCTTCGACGCCTCGTGGGCGACCTTGACCGCCTCGTCGACAGTCGCCGCCGAGGCCAGGTCCAGTTCGCCGGTCACCTCCCCGGTGGCCGGGTTGTAGACCTTGCTGGTGCGCTCGGAGACACCCGTCCAGGGCGTCCCGCCGATCAGGTGAGTGATGCGTTCAGTGCTCACAGCTGTATCCCTCGCGTCGGTCCTGCGGTGATCTCGTAGTGGTGTGTGGGTGACTTCATCCCAGCACCTCGCTCTTGCGGGCCATCTCGACCTCCACCGGCCGGCCCTCCTGCAACGACTGGATGCCCGCGGTGCAGACGGCCGCCGCGGCGTACCCGTCCCAGGCCGTCGGCCCGTCGATCTCGCCTCTGTGGGTCGCGTCCACCCAGCGTTGCACCTCGACGTCGTACGCCGTGCCGAACCGGGCCCGGTAGTCCTCCGGCACGGCTCCGCCCCACTGCCCGCCGCGCTTGGTCAGCACGTCAACACCGAGGCCGATGGTCGCGCTGCCCTTCTCGGCGACGGCCTCGCAGCGGACCTCGTACCCGACCTGGAAGTTCACGAACACCTCGACGTCGGCAATCGCGCCGTTCGCCATCTCGAGGATCGCGAGCTGCGGGTCGAGCGCGCCGTTCGCGACCATGCTCGTCGGCTTGGGCGCGTGCACGGTGATCCGGGCGATCTCGTCGTCGAACAGCCAACGCGCGACGTCAACCTCGTGCACGAGCGAGTCGCGCACGATCATCTCGCTGCGGAACGTGTCCGGGACGGACTTGTTGCGGTGCACGTTGTGGAGCAGGAGGGTCCGGCCGAGTTCGCCGGAGTCGAGCAGAACCTTGAGCGCGGCGTACTCCGGGTCGAACCGGCGCATGAACCCGACCTGGATCAGCTGCCGCCCCAGCTTGTGCTCGGCCTCGACGACCCGCAACGACGACTCGGTGTCCATCGTCAACGGCTTCTCGCAGAGCACCGGCTTCGCGTGCTCCAAGCAGGCCATCAACTGCTCCGCATGCGCAAACCCCGGCGACGCGATAATCACCGCGTCGACCCCGGCGTCCCCGATCAACGCCAACGGATCCTCGACCACCCGGACCTCGCCCAGCGACTCGGCCAGTGCGGTCGCCCGCGGCAGGTCCGGGTCGGAGACCGCGACCAGGCGCGCACCGGAGATCCGTCGCACCACCCGCTCGGCATGATCGGCGCCCATCTGCCCGACCCCGATGATCCCGATCCTCAGGTCCTGCATCTCCACCAACTCTCTGACGACGTTGTACGACGACTGCCCGCGCCGTACTCGGGCGATCACCGGCTCTCCCCGGTAACCACCGTCCTGCTCCGGCGCCGGCTGCGCTAGCTCCCGGCGCCCTCTTCCTCCGGCGGGATCCGGACGGCCCGTTCGACCAGGCCGACCGGCTCATCGCCGTACCAGCTAGTCCGTCTTGTCCTGCGGCGTCACCGTCTTGTCCTGCAGTGTGACCACTCGCTCCGGGTCGAAGCCGCGCAGCTCGTGGCTGAGCGCCTCCAGTTCCGAGCCGCCGGCCATCTCCGTGGTCAGCTGCTCGAGCGTGATGTCCGACCGGTGGGTGTCCAGCGCGACCCGGCCGAGCTTGAGGATGACGAAGTGGTTGCCGACCAGGTACGCGTGATGCGGGTTGTGGGTGATGAAAACGACCCCGATCCCCGCGTCCCGCGCCTTGACGACGTACTTCAGCACCACGCCCGACTGGTTCACTCCGAGCGCCGCGGTCGGCTCGTCCAGGATCAGGACCTTCGCGCCGAAGTGGATCGCCCGCGCGATCGCGACGCACTGGCGTTGACCACCCGACAGCTTCCCGACCGGCTGCTCCAGGTTGGGGATCGAGATCCCCATCTTGGTCAGCTCCTCCTGCGCGATCCGCTTCATCTTCGTCGAGTCGAGCACCCCGAACGGTCCCTTGGTGAGCTCGTTGCCGAGGAAGAAGTTCCGCCAGACCGACATCAGCGGCGCCAGTGCCAGGTCCTGGTAGACGGTCGCGATCCCACTGTCGAGCGACTCCCGCGGCGACGAGAAGTGCCGTTCCTCGCCGTTCACCGACATCGTCCCGGAGGTGTAGTCGTGCAGCCCGGCGATGATCTTGATCAGCGTCGACTTGCCCGCGCCGTTGTCGCCCAGCACGCAGGTGATCTCGCCCTGCCGGACGGCCAGCGACACCCCGCGCAACGCCTGGATGTTGCCGTAACTCTTGCCCACGTCCTCCAGCAGAACGATCGGCGTCGTCGGGCTCGCGCTCGCCTCGCCGGCGAAGCTCTTCGTCGTACTCATCGGGCATCCGCCTTGTTCTTGACGACCAGGTTCACGATCGTGGCCAGCAGCAACATCGCGCCGAGGAACGCCTTGAACCAGTCCGGGTTCCACCCGGCGTACACGACGCCGAGCTGCACCATGCCGAAGATCAGCGCACCGACCGCACCACCGACCACGGAGCCGTAGCCCCCGGTCAGCAGGCAGCCGCCGACCACCGCGGCGATGATGTAGAGGAACTCCTTGCCAACACCTTCACCGGACTGCACGACACCGTTCTGCACGAACAGCAGCTGCATCCCCGTGAACCAGGCGAAGAACCCGACCGTCATGAACAGCCCGATCTTCACCTTCTTCACCGGTACGCCGACCGCTCGCGCCGAGGCCGCGTCGCCACCGACAGCGAAGATCCAGTTGCCGATCTTGGTCCGCATCAGCACCCAGGCGGCGACCGCAACGAAGACGATCCACCAGACGATGATGATCTTGATCGTCACCCCACCGAGCTTGAACTCCGAGGCGAACACCGCCTTGGCCGAGCTGAACCCGTCCATGTCGCTGATCGAGTTCGACGCGACGGCGCCGGACGTCAGCCGGGTCACCGCGACGTTCAGGCCCTGCAGGATGAAGAACGTGCCGAGCGTGACCAGGAAGCTCGGCAGCCCGGTCCGCATCAGCAGCCAGCCGTTGAACAGGCCGATGGCCAAGGCGAAGACGAGCGCGACCGCCATCCCCACCCAGACGTTGACGCTCAACTGGTAGGCGAAGAGGCCGGCGGTCAGCCCGCTGGTCGTCACCGCCACACCGGCCGACAGGTCGAACTCGCCACCGATCATCAGCAGCGAGACCGGGACGGCCATCACCCCGATCAGCGCGGCCTGGTAGAGGATCGTCCCGGTGTTGTTGATCTGCCGGAACGGCTCCGCGGTGACCACGAAGAACACCAGGATCACCGCCGCGCCGACCAGCGACCCGATCTCCGGGCGGCTGAGCAGGCGGGCGCCGACCGAGCGCGCCGAGACGCGGTCGTCGGCGTCGGCGGGGGTCGCGATCGTCGATGCCATCGCGAGCCTCAGCGGGTCCCGGCCGTGGCGAACTTCTCGACCGCGTCGATGTTGGACTTCTCGACGAACGACGGTCCGGTCAGCGTGGCCTCGCCACCACCGATCGAGTTGCCGTTGGTCTTCGACAGCCAGATCGCGTCGACGGCCAGGTAGCCCTGCAGGTACGGCTGCTGGTCGACGGCGAACTGCACGGTGCCGTCCTTGACCGCCTTGGCCATCTCCTTGCTCATGTCGAAGCTGCCGACCTTCGCCGCGGACCCGGCGTCCTTGGCGGCCTGGACCGCGGTCAGCGTGACGCCGGCGTTCAGACCCACCAGGTAGTCGACCGACTTGTCCTGCTGCAGCTTCGAGGTGATCGTCGCCTGGGTGCCGGGCTGGTCGCCACCGTCGACGTTCAGATTCTCGACGTTGCCGAACTTGTCCTTGATGCCCTGGCAGCGTGCTTCGAGGCTGACGTTGCCCTGCTCGTGCACGATGCAGAGCACCTTCTTCGCCCCGAGCTGCTTGAGCTTGTCGCCGGTCGCCTCACCGGCGATCTTCTCGTCCTGACCGAAGTACCCGACCGCGCCGGTCTGCTTCCAGGTGTCCAGGCCACCGTTCAGCACAGTGACCGGGATGCCGGCCGCGACGGCCTTCTTCACGTTCGGGATCACCGCGTCGGGCTTGTTCAGCGTCACCGCGATGCCGTCGACCTTCGAGTCGATCGCGGTCTGCACGAGGTTGGCCTGGGCCGCGCCGTCGGGGTCCGAGGAGTACTGCAGCTCGATGTTGTCCTTCTGCGCGGCCGCTTCGGCCCCGCGCCGCACGATGTCCCAGAACGTGTCACCCGCCTTGGAGTGGGTGATCAGGGCAACCTTCATCCGCGGCGTGGTCGCCACGTTGCCCGACCCACCGTCGGCCTTCTGCTCCTCCTGCTTGCCGCCGGACGAGCTGCAGGCCCCCACCGTGAGCACCAGCGCGAGAGCCGCGCTGGTGACAACGACCCTGCGCCGGGCCTTCCTTTGCCACCGAACCATGACCACAACCAGCCTTTCCGAAGTTCCCCGCGGTGACGCCGCGGCGTTGCTAGTGACCAGAGAGTGCATACTCTCCTGGCCGTCAGGCGGATGCACCACCCCCGTGGCTGTTCAGGTACGCCAGGGTGCGTCGCGCGATCGGCAACGGCACGTCCGGGGCAACCGGGTACAGGTCCTGCTCGACGATCGCGAACAGGTCGACGTCCAAACCGGCAAGGGCTTCCAGCACCGGCGGCATCTCCGGTACGCCGCCTGGCGGCTCGGTCATGACACCGCGCTGGACCGCCACGTCGAAGCTGATGCCTTCGGCCTGGGCCTGCGCGAGCACGACCGGGTCGACCTGCTTGAGATGTACGTACTGGATCCGGTCCGGGTACTTGCGGATCAGCTCCAGGTTGTCGCCGCCGCAGTAGCTGATGTGGCCGGTGTCGAGGCACAGGTTCACGTGGGCGCCGTCGGTCTCGGCCAGGAACCGTTCGACGGTGTCCTGGGTGTCGACGTGCCCGTCCGCGTGCGGATGGAACTGGGTCCGCAGCCCGAACTCCTCGAAGACCCGACGGCCGAGCTCGGTCACTTGGCGTCCGTGCCTCGCCTGCCCTTCGTGGTCCAGTCGCGGTTCGACGATCTCGCCGTCGTCGCCCCGCCACATCGACGGCATCACGACAAGGTGCTTCGCGCCCATCGCGGCCGCCAGCTCGGCGGTCTTCCCGACGTCACGCCAGGTCGAGTCGAACGAGTCGTCGCGGTGCAGATGCTCGAACGTCGTACCGGCGGTGACCTCGAGTCCCCGTCGGTCCAGCTGGTCCTTGAGCTCGGCGGGATCGGTCGGGAGATAGCCGTACGGTCCCAGCTCGATCTGCGTGTACCCGGCCTCGGCGACCTCGTCGAGGAACCTGGTCCACGGCGTCTGCTGCGGATCGTCGGCGAACCAGACGCCCCATGAGTCGGGGGCGCTGCCGATCGTCACCTTGCCCATCTATCGACCTTCCACCGGGGACCAGTACGGACGCTGCGCCTTCTTCGACTCCTCGTACGACGCCGAGGCCGCGCGGGTCGAGTCGAGGTCGGAGACCTCGCTGACCGGCACGTCCCACCATGAGTCGTTGTCCGGCGAGCCGACCAGCGGATCGGTGGTGACGTGGATCGCGATCGGGCCGTCGGCGGCCTTCGCCGTGTGGATCGCCTTCTCCAGCTCGTCGCGACTCGCCACCTCGATCACCTCGACGCCGAAGCTCCGCACGTTCGCCGCGAGGTCGACCGGCAGGTAGTCACCGTCGAGCCGCCCGTCCGCGCCACGTTTGCGGTACGCCGTACCGAATCGCTGTGAGCCAAGGGATTCCGACAGCGCGCCGATCGACGCGAAGCCGTGGTTCTGCACCAGGACGACGATGATCTTCACGTTCTCCTGGACCGCGGTGACCAGCTCGCTGGACATCATCAGGTACGACCCGTCGCCGACCAGGACGAAGACGTCACGGTCCGGGGCAGCCAGGCGGACGCCGAGACCGCCGGCGATCTCGTATCCCATGCAGGAGTAGCCGTACTCAACGTGGTAGCCCTTCGGGTCGCGGGTCCGCCAGAGTTTGTGCAGGTCGCCGGGCATCGAACCGGCCGCACAGACAACGACATCAGACGCCGCCGACAATTCGTTGACGGCACCGAGGACCTGGCCCTGGGTGAGCAGTCCTTCCGCGAGCTTTCCGGTCACCTCCGCAGGCGGGTTGTAGTGGTTGTCCACAACCTCGTCCCACTGCTTTGCCAGTGCGGTGGCCGAATCCGTGTACTTTCTCTGCACGGACCACTCGCCGAGCGCGGAGCCCAACGAAACAAGGGCTTCCCGTGCATCAGCCACCACAGGGAGACCAGCATGCTTGCCACCGTCGAACCGCGCCACATTGATGTTGACGAACTTCACGCCCGGGTTCTGGAACGCCGTCCGCGACGCCGTCGTGAAGTCGCCGTAGCGGGTCCCGATGCCGATCACCAGGTCGGCGTCGCGGGCCAGCGCGTTCGCTGCCGTGGTTCCGGTCGAGCCGACGGCGCCGACCGACTGCGGGTGGTCGTAGCGCAGCGATCCCTTGCCTGCTTGGCTTTCCGCGACCGGGATACCGGTCGCCTCCGCGAAGGCGCGCAGCGCGTCCTGGGCCTGCGAGTAGGCGACACCGCCGCCCGCCACGATCAACGGGCGCTCGGAGGAGCGGATCAGCTCGGCCGCCTTCTCGACGATCGATGCTTCAGGCAACGGCCTGGCGATGTACCAGGTCCGCTCGGCGAACAGTTCCTCAGGCCAGTCGTAGGCCTCGGCCTGGACGTCCTGCGGGAGTGCGATCGTGACCGCGCCGGTCTCCACCGGATCGGTCAGCACGCGCATGGCATTGAGCAGTGCGGACGGGAGTTGCTCGGGGCGCCAGACCCGGTCGAAGTACTTCGAGACCGGGCGGAACGCGTCGTTCACCGAGACGTCACCGGCGGAGAAGCTCTCCAACTCCTGGAGCACCGGCGAAGCCACGCGGGTCGCGAAGACGTCCGAAGGGAGGATCAAGACCGGCAGCCGGTTCACGGTCGCGAGCGCCGCGCCGGTGACCATGTTGGTCGAGCCGGGCCCGATGCTGGCCGTGCAGGCGTAGGTCTGCAGGCGGTCCTTGGCCCGCGCGTACGCCGATGCGCTGTGCACCATGGCCTGCTCGTTGCGGGCCAGGATGTAGGGCAGGGCCGTCGGGTCCTCGAGCTCGGCCTGCAACAGCGCCTGGCCCAGACCGGCCACGTTGCCGTGCCCGAAGATGCCGAAGCAGCCGGCGAAGAGCTTCTGCCGTTCGCCGTCGCGCTCCGAGTACTGGACGCTCAGGAATCGCACCAGCGCCTGGGCGACCGTGAGACGTACCGTCATCGTTGTCCTCCGAAAGGTAGCCGCGGATCAAAGCTCACTGTGGTGATCGTTGCTGGGGTCATGACGTGCCGCTCACTGGTCGCCGAACGGGAGCCGTGGATCGATCTGCTGGCTGTCCCACAGCTGCCGGACCCAGCCGTGCTGGGGGTCGTCGCTGATCAGCCAGGCGCGTTCGGTGCCCGGACCGGCCATCACGTTGAGGTAGTACATGTCGTAGCCGGGCGGCGCCATCGCCGGGCCGTGCCACCCGTGCGGCACCAGGACGAGGTCGCCGTCGCGGACCTCGGCGAGGACGTCGATCGGCCGGTCCTCGGTGCCGTAGACCCGCTGGTAGCCGATCGGGTCGTTGCCCTTGACACTTTCCGGCGCGTCGTCGGAGAGCTGCAGCTCGAAGTAGTAGATCTCCTCGAGCACACTCTCCTCCCCCGGCTTGTGCTCGTCGTGCTTGTGCGGCGGGTACGACGACCAGTTGCCGGCCGGCGTGAGCACCTCACAGGCGATGATCGAGTCGGCCTCGAGCACGCCGGGCGTGCCGAAGTTGCGGACCTGCCGGGACGAGACCCCGGCCCCACGCAACTCGGTCTCCACCTGCTCGGTGCCGATCCGGCGGAACGGGTAGTCACTCGCGGCCTTGGCGTGCGGGAAGGCGATCCGGGCTCCGCCGGCGCTGACGACCGCGACGGTGGTGCCACGCGGGACGTAGGCGAGGTCGGTCGGACCGGCGAAGACGTCCGCGCGGCCACCGAGCGGCACGGTCTCGCCGTCGACGATCACCTCGGCCGAGCCACTCAGCGGGAGGACCAGGTACTCGCAGTCTCCGGTGTCGAACTCGACGGACTGGCCGGGCCGCAGCGTCCGCACGGTCAGACCCGTGTGATGCCAGTCCTGTTCTCCGGGGTGGACGACCAGATCGTAGCCGTCTCGCGCGGTGGTCCCGGCCGGCCTGAACCACTCAGTCATGCCGACCTCCGTGGTTCTGCTTGGTGGTGTTCGTCATGCGGCACCTCCGTGCACCAGCGTGGCGGCTTGGTCGACTGCGGCGGCCACGTCGCCGTCCGGCGGGAAGAGCAGCGCCCGGCCGACGACAAGCCCGCGGACGGACGGCAGGCTCAGCGCCTTGCCCCAGGATGCATAGGTTTCCTCGGGCGCGACAGTCGGATCGCCGCCGAGCAGCAAGGTCGGCAGGGTCGTTGCCTCCATCACCCGTTCCAGCTCGTCGACCACCGGGAGCTTGAGCCAGGTGTACGCGCTGGTCGCGCCGAGGCCGGCGGCGATGTGCACCGATCGGATCACCGAGTCCGGGTCCAGCAGATTGCTCACCCGCCCGTCGGTCCGCGTCGACCAGAACGGCTCGACCATCGCCATCAGCTTGCGCTCGGCCAGCTCGGTGACGGCCTGCGCGCTGCTCTCCAGCGTCGCCACCGTGCCCGGGTCGTCCAGGCAGATCCGGGTCAGCATCTTGCCGCCGTCCAGCCGGCGCGAAGCGATGTCGTCCGCCGTCCGGTACGCCGTGAACCGGTCGTCCAACTCGAAGGAGGCACCTTGCAACCCACCCCGGTTCATCGAACCGATGACGACCTTGCCCTCCAGTGCTCCGAGCAGCAGCAGGTCCTCCAGCACGTCCGGAGTCGCGAGCACGCCGTCGACCCCAGGCCGCTGCAGCGCCGTGCACAGCCGCTCGATCAGCCCTGGCCGACTGGCCATCGCCATCCGGTCATCGCGTACTCCGAGCGCCCCACGCGCCGGGTGATCCGCGGCGACGATCAGCAGACGCCCGTCCTCGCCGACCAGCTCGCGCTGCCGGCGCTGCTGCCAAGCCTCGGCGACCCGCTCCGGATGCCGGACTCGCAGTTCGGTCAGATCCACGCCCGGCCCAGCTCCCCAGTCGAACCCACGATTACGCGATCCCGATCCGCTCGACCGCCCGGCAGCACTGGACCCACCGGTGGCGGTGGGCGCCTCGGGCCTGACACCTGTTGCTGCATTGGCCCCTGGGATGGCGGCCGCCGCATCGGCCCGGTTGCCAACTGCTGCACTCGGCTTGCCTCCGTCACCAGGCACAGCCTCACCGGCTCCGAGCTGTTCGGTGCTCATGCGTCCTCACCCATCAGGGCCAGGACCTCGGCCTCGGTGGGCATCGCCGTCGAGCACTCCAGCCGCGACGCCACGACAGCCCCCGCGATGTTCGCGAACCGAATGATCCGTTCCAGCGGCCACCCTGCGAGGAGACCATGACAAAGCGCTCCACCGAAGCCATCGCCAGCGCCGAGTCCGTTGACGACCTCGACCGGGAACGGCGGCACCTCCACCCGTTCGTCGCGGGTCCGCGCCAGGGTGCCCTTCGGCCCCTGCTTCACCACGGCCAGTTCCAGCCCCCGGTCGAGCAGCGCCTGCGCCGCCTTGTCCGGATCGGTCTCGCCAACGGCGACCTCGCACTCTTCCCGGTTGCCGACGGCAACCGTGCAGTAGTCGAGCGCCTTGCTGACCTGGGCGTGCGCCTCACTCGGATCCGCCCAGAACATCGGCCGGTAGTCCAGGTCGAGGACGGTGATCGGCCCGCGTTCGCGTGCCTCCCAGGCGGCGAAGTGGGCCGAGCGGCTCGGTTCGGCGGACAGCCCGGTGACGGTCGACCAGTAGATCTTCGCGTCCTTGATCGCCTGCAGGTCCAGCTCGTCGGGGTTGATCACCAGGTCCGGCGCCTTCGGGAACCGGTAGAAGTACAGCGGGAAGTTGTCCGGCGGGAAGATCTCGCAGAACGTGATCGGCGTCGGCAGCCCTTCGACCGGCGTGACGAACCGGTCGTCGACGTTCAGCTCACCGAGCGCCCGGTGGATGAACGTGCCGAACGGGTCGTTCCCGGTCCGGCTGATCACCGCCGCCTTGCGCCCGTGCTTGGCCGCCGCCACGGCGACGTTGGTCGCACTCCCGCCGAGGAACTTCCCGAAGCTTTCGACGTCCTCCAGATGCGTCCCCGTCTGCAACGGGTACAGGTCGACGCCAATGCGCCCGATCGTCAGTACGTCGTCCGCCATCAGACCACCCCACCCTTGACCGACCCCGCGGCATCGGTACTCGCGTCAGCCTGCGCACCCTCACCCGGGACACCGCCGGCGCCGGCACGCGCGTGCGCACCACCGGCTGCGTCGGGTCGCGCACCTTCTCCCACGCCCGCGGCCCGGTCGGCTCCGGCGCGGGCTTCTACTCCGCTGGCTGCGGCCGCGTCGGCGCCAGCGGCGAGGTGGCGGAGATGAGCGATGCTCGCGCGCACGTCGACGACAGGGCCCTCGTCGGTCGGGCGGGCCTGGAGCATGGTGTCCTGCTCGAGGACGTACCAGCCCTGGTAGCCCGAAGACTCCAGAGCACCGATGATCGTGGTCAGGTCGACGTCGCCCTGACCGAGCGGGCGGTACATGCCTTCGCGGACCGCGTCGGTGTAGCTGAACTCACCGGACTGGACCTTCGCGGCCCACGCCGCGTCGACGTCTTTCAGATGGGTGTGCTTGATGCGGCCGGTGTGCTCCAGCGTGAGCGCGACCGGGTCGACGCCGCCGATCATCAAGTGACCTGTGTCGAGCGTCAGGCCGATGGTCGAGCCGTCGAGCACCCGGCGTACGTCGTCCGCGTTCTCCACCATCGTGCCGACGTGCGGGTGGATCGTGGCAAGCACGCCCTGCGCGGCGGCCAGTTCGGTCAGCCGGTCCAGGTTGGCAAGCAGCGTGGCCCAGCCCGCGTCGTCGAGCACCGGCCGGTCGTCGTACCCGTCCTGCCCGGTCGCAGCAGCGATCACGAGGGTCGTGGCGCCGGCAGCGACGAACCCTTCCAGCGCCCGCGCGACCTCGGGGACCGGGTCGTGCGACGGATCGTGCAGGACCACCGGTACGAATCCGCCGACCGCCCGCAGCCCGACGTCGGCGAGCGTCTTCGCCTTCTCCGCCGGATCCTCGGGCAGGAAGCCGTCCGGTCCGAACTCGGTCGCCGCGATCCCGACGTCGCGCATCTCGGCCAGCACCGTCTCCGGGTCGTACTGCCAGCCCCAGCCGGGCACCTCGCAGACTCCCCACGAAATCGGGGCTCCGGCGATCCGGGCAGCTACGTCACTCATCGGCCGATCTCCTCCATACGGACAACGCGGTTCTCAGAACGGGACAGTTCGCAGGCATCCGCGATCCGGAAAGCCTGCAGGGCATCGCGGACAGAGCAGGGGACGTCGCGGGTACCGGCGACGACCTCGGTGAACGCCGTCAGCTCGGCGACGTACGCCGGGCGGAAGCGGTCCATGAAGGTGGTGTGCGGATCCCCGCCGGGGAAGGTCACCCCGGCCTCGACCGAGCGCAGTGCGGTGTGCTCGTCCAGACCGACCGCGATCGAGCCGAGGCTGCCGAGCACCTCCATGCGGACGTCATGACCGGCCGCGTTGTAGCGGGTTCCGCTGACCGCGGCGAAGGTGCCGTCGTCCAGCGTGAGCAGCGCGGCGGCCGCGTCGACGTCGCCGTACTCGCCGAAGAAGGCCTCGCCGCGGTTGGCGCCGGTCGCGTAGACGCTGACCACCTCGCGGCCGGTGACGTACCGGATGATGTCGAAGTCGTGGACCGTGCAGTCGCGGAAGAAGCCGCCGCTGGTCGGGATGTACCCGGCGGGAGGAGGGAACGCGTCGTTGGTGTTCGCCCGGATGTGGTGGACGAAGCCGAGTTCGCCGGAGCGGACCTGCTGAGCGGCGGCCTGGTAGCCGGCGTCGAAGCGGCGCTGGAAGCCGATGTGTACCGGGACGTCGGAGCCTTCGACCAGCTCGACAACCCGCTGGGTCTCGGCGAGGTCGAGCGCGACCGGCTTCTCGCAGAAGGTCGGGATGCCCGCGGCGACGGCTGCCTCGATCAGCTCGGCGTGCGCGGAGGTTGCGGCGGCGATGACGAGTCCGTCGATCCCGCTCGTCAGCAGCGCGGGGACATCGGGAGCGAACTCGGCCCCGAGCTCCTTGGCGGTCAGCTCGGCCCGGCTTGCGTCCGCGTCGGCCATCACCACCTGCTCGACGGCCGGCAGACCCTTCAGTGTCGCGGCGTGAAACGCGCCGATCCGTCCGACTCCGACCAACCCGATCCGCATCCGCGGCCGCCCTCTCGTCGTCCCTTGGTCCGTGCCCTGTGCCACCTCGGTGGCTTCCTGGTGCTGCGTCACCCTGTGGCCTCCCCGCGGTACGCAACCGCTTCGACGGTGCCACGCTCGCAGCTCCCGCGGGCCGTGTCCGTGCAAGGACTCGTCCGCGGGCGCGACAGTGCTCGAGCACGACGCCGGTTGCCGCGCCCCAGCTTTCCGGTCCGGCCAGGGAGAGTCAATACTTTGTAAGCACATTTTCACGTCGGGACATACATACCTCTCTCCTGTAACATCCCAGGCCATGGCCGCCCTGCCGATTCAGATCGATCGGACCAGCCCGGTGCCGCTGTACCACCAGCTGGCCGAGCAGCTGACGGCTGCCATCACCGACGGAATCCTGCGTCCCGGCGACCCGTTCGAGAACGAGATCGCGATGTCGGACCGGCTCAGCCTGTCGCGACCGACGGTCCGGCGAGCGATCTCCGAGCTGGTCAACAAGGGCCTCCTGGTCCGACGCCGCGGCATCGGCACGACGGTCGCCAACCAGATGGTCCACCGCAAGGCGGAACTCACCAGCCTGTACGACGACCTCGAACGCGAAGGGCGCACGCCGCGCACCGAGGTCCTGTCGCTCAACTGCGCGGCCCACGACGACCGAGCCGCCGAAGCCCTGGGCCTGCCACCGGGTACGCCGCTGGTCGCGATCGTCCGCCTCCGCTACGCCGGCGACGTCCCACTCGCGATCATGCGCAACTGGTTGCCCCCGGCAATGGACGACCTCACTCAGGAACAACTCACCACCGAGGGCCTGTACGCCGTCCTCCGCGCCCGAGGCATCCGCCCGACAGTCGCCCGCCAACGGATCGGCGCCCGCAACGCCTCCGCCGAAGAACGCCGCACCCTCCACATGTCGAAGGCTGAACCACTCGTCACCATGACCCGCAGCGCCTACGACGCCGACGGATCAGCAGTCGAGTTCGGCGACCACTGCTACCGAGCCGACCAGTACTCAGTAGAAGTCATCGTCTCGGACAGGTGAGCACGCCGGGGCCCGACCCAACGCTGGCCGACAGCCGCGACCGGTCCGCCAGGGCCGATTCGGGTGCCCGTCGCCAGCGGGTGCGACTGCGTGGGCAGGAGTGGTTCCCGGTGCGCTCCGACAGCGAGGTCGCGGAGATGGTCGTCGAGGGCGAGGATCCCTCGAAAGTCACCCCTGGCGACAAAGTCCTCGCGATCATCTACCTGACCTCGGTCTTCCTCGTACCCATCACCGTGGTGTGCTGGATCTTCGACCTGTGGGGCGATCAGGAGATCTACTACGCGATCCCGCTCTTCGCGGCCGGCGCCGTACCGTGGTTGCTGGCGTCAGACCTGTGCGAGTCGGTCAACCGTTCCGAGTACTCACTGCTGGCCCTGAGAACCCAACTCTGGCTCCACCTCGGCGGAGCGATCCCCTCGGCGCTCCGCACCCTCCGCGGCACCCGCACCACGGTCGCAAACCGTTAGCCGACCGGCAACACCAGCACACCTCTCAGATCGCCGAAGAACGAAGCGGCAACCGTCGATCCGCAGTACGGCGATCAGTTGCGCGCCGACCTGGTCGGTAGGCCCGCCTGCGGTCCGGGGCCTGGTGTGTGTGTTGGCGTTGCCGGATGGGCCGGGAATGCGATCCCGGCCCATCGGCGTACGAGTTGCTAGGCCTGGTTGACCATCAACGTCCGCACCAGGCGGAGGCCGACCGAGAGGTGGGCCAGTTCTGGGCCTTCGGTTTCTACGATTTCCTCGAGCATGGTGGCTGCTCGGGACAGGGCCGCGTCGTTCTGGTCCTGCCAGGAGATGACTCGGTCCTCCGGCTCGGCCGTGGGGTCGGTGGTGGCGAGGACCTGGGCGGTGAGACGCGCGTGGACGGCGTGGAGGTCGTCTCGGAGGGCGGCTCGGGCCATCGTCTGCCAGCGGTCGGTGCGGGGCAGGGCGACGATGCGCTCCAGGAAACGACCCAGCTGCAGGCGCTCGCCCAGGGCGAAGTGGACCTTGGCGACTTCCAGGATGTCGAGGTCGTCGCGTTCGGCGGTCTCGACGATGCCGAGGCCGGCATAGGCGGGCGGCAGGACGGCGATCCGCGTGGCGAAGTCGGCGGGGACGTCCTTGTCGACCAGGGCCTGGCGGCGCTGTTCGAAGAGGGCGAGCTCGCGGCCCCGGAGGACCTCGGGCAGGGCCGTGGTGAGCTTCGAGATCCCCGGCGTGAAGAACTCGATGAGCTCCGCGATGTCCATCGGGGGACGCCGGTTGCTGACCAGCCAGCGGGTGGCGCGCTCGACCAGGGTGCGGGTTTCGAGGCGCATCCGAGTTTGGGTCTCGGCGTCGACGACGTTGTCGAGGTCGGCGTTGAGCGCCAGCAGGTCCGGCTGCGCGAAGATCCGCGACGCCGCCAGGTTGGCCCGTACGACGTCCTCGGCGGTGCCGCCGGTCTCCAGGGAGAGCCGGTGGAACGCGGTGATGCCGGAGGAGTTGACGAACTCGTTGACCACCTGGGTGGTGATGATCTCGCGGCGCAACTGGTGCGACTTCATCGGTTCGGCGAAGCGTTCCTGGATCGCCCGCGGGAAGTAGCTGACCAGCTTGTTGGACAGGAAGTCGTCGTCCGGCAGCGAGGTCTCCAGCAGTTCGGCCTCGAGCACGATCTTGGTGTACGCGATCAGCACGGACAGCTCCGGCGAGGTCAGCCCACGCCCCTCGGCCTTGCGGCGCTTGAACTCCGCGACGCTCGGCAGGAACTCCAGCTCCCGGTCCAGCAGGCCCTGACGCTCCAGCCGGCGGACCCAGTCCTGGTGGACGTGCATCAGCGCGGCGGCCTGCGAGGTCGCGTTGGCCAGGCCGATGTTCTGCCGGTAGTTGCTCTTCAGGACCAGCGCGCCGACCTCGTCGGTCATCGACGCGATCACGTCGTTGCGCTGCTTCTCGGTCAGGTCACCGTCGGCGACGACCTTGTCGAGCAGGATCTTGATGTTCACCTCGTGGTCGGAGGTGTCCACGCCGGCCACGTTGTCGATGAAGTCGGTGTTGATCCGCCCACCACCGGCGGCGTACTCGATCCGGCCGAGCTGGGTGAAGCCGAGGTTGCCGCCCTCACCAACCGCACGGGCGCGCAGGTCGGCGCCGTTGATCCGGATCGCGTCGTTCGCCTTGTCGCCGACGTCGGCGTGCGTCTCCGACGCGGCCTTCACGTACGTGCCGATGCCGCCGTTCCAGAACAGGTCGACCGGCGCCTTGACGATCGCCTGCATCAGCTCCGCCGGCGTCAGCGTGGACGGATTCCCTTCCAGGCCAAGGGCTTCGCGAACCTCCGGAGAGATCGGGATCGCCTTGTCCGTCCGCGGGTAGATGCCGCCACCGGACGAGATCAGCGCGGTGTCGTAGTCGGCCCACGACGAGCGCGGCAGGTCGAACAGCCGCCGCCGTTCCACGAACGACGACGCCGCCTCGGGCGTCGGGTCGAGGAAGATGTGCCGGTGGTCGAAGGCCGCGACCAGCCGGATGTGCTCCGACAGCAGCATGCCGTTGCCGAACACGTCACCGGACATGTCGCCGACACCGACGACGGTGAAGTCCTCGTTCTGGCAGTCGTGGCCCATCTCGCGGAAGTGCCGCTTGACCGACTCCCACGCGCCGCGGGCGGTGATGCCCATCGCCTTGTGGTCGTACCCGACCGAACCGCCCGAGGCGAACGCGTCGCCGAGCCAGAAGCCGTACTCCTTGGCGACGCCGTTCGCGATGTCGGAGAACGTCGCCGTTCCCTTGTCCGCGGCAACGACCAGGTACGCGTCGTCCCCGTCGTACCGGACGACATTGCGCGGCGGGACGATGTCGCCCGCGACGATGTTGTCGGTGATGTCGAGCAGCCCCGAGATGAACGTCTTGTACGACGCGATGCCCTCGGCCAGCCAGGCGTCGCGGTCGGCCAGCGGATCCGGCAGCTGCTTGGCGTAGAAGCCGCCCTTCGCACCGACCGGCACGATCACCGAGTTCTTCACCATCTGCGCCTTGACCAGGCCGAGCACCTCGGTCCGGAAGTCCTCGCGCCGGTCCGACCAGCGCAGACCACCACGCGCGACCGCGCCGAAGCGCAGGTGCACGCCCTCGACCTGCGGCGAGTACACGAAGATCTCGTACGCCGGCCGCGGCTGCGGCAGGTCCGGGATCGCCTTCGGCTCGAGCTTGAAGCTGACGTAGGCGCGCGGCTCGCCGTCCGGGCCGGGCTGGTAGTAGTTGGTCCGCAGCGTCGCCTTGATCACGGTCAGGTAGGACCGCAGGATCCGGTCCTCGTCCAGGCTCTTCACCGTGTCCAGCGCGGCGCCGATCTCCTTCTCCAGCTGGGAGATCGACTCGCGCCGTACCGGATCGTCGAAAGCACCGCGGTCCGGATCGAAGCAGGCCTCGAACAGCTGGACCAGCAGACCGGCGACGTCGACGTGGTTGAGGAACGTGTTCTCGATGTAGTCCTGGCTGAACGGCGTACCGCCCTGGCGGATGTAGCGCTGGTAGGCGCGCAGGATCGAGACCTGCCGCCAGCTCAGGTTGCCGCGCAGGACGAGCGCGTTGAGCTTGTCGGACTCGGCCTTGCCTTCCCAGACCGCGCGGAAGGTGTCGGAGAAGAGCTTGCGCAGCTCCTCGCGCTCCTCGGCCTCGCCCGGCGCGCGCAGGCCGAAGTCGTAGATGTACGCCGTACCGCCGCCGGGACGACGGATCTCGTACGGACGCTCGTCGATCACCTCGACGCCCATGTGGGTCAGGTGCGGCAGCACCTGCGAGAGCGACAGCGCCGAACCGGTCCGGTAGACCTTGAACCGGCGTTCGCCCTCCCACTCCTCGTCGATCGGCGAGTACAGCGACATCGCCAGGCCGTTCTCGGCCGGCAGCTTGTCGAGGATCATGACGTCCTTGACCGCGACGCGGGCGTCGAAGTCCTCCTTGTACGCCTCCGGGAACGCACCGGCGTACTGGCTGTTCAGCCGGGTGACGGCGACGTCGCCGCCGAGCACGTGCAGCGCCACGGCGAAGTCGTCCTGCCAGGCGCGGGTCGCCTCGACCACCCGCTGCTCCAGCAGCTCCGCGTCGTACTCGCCGACCGTCTGGCCCTGCTTCATCCGGACCACGAAGTGCACCCGGGCGAGCACGGACTCGGTCACGTAGGCGGCGTAGTCGACCGAGTCGGCGCCGATCGCGTCCTTGAGGATCTGCTGCATCTTCAGCCGGACGGCGGTGGTGTAGCGGTCGCGCGGGAGGTAGACCAGGCAGGACAGGTAGCGGTTGTAGACGTCACGCCGTACGAACAGCTTGACCGCGCGGCGCTCCTGCAGGTGCAGCACGGACTGCACGATCGGCAGCAGGTCCTCGACCGGCGCCTGCAGCAGCTCGTCGCGCGGGTAGGTCTCGAGGACGTCGAGCAGGCCCTTGCCACTGTGGCTGTTCGGGTCGAAGCCGGTCAGGCGGAACAGCTCCAGCGCCTTGCGCCGCAGTACGGGGACCTGCATGACGCTCTCGGTGTACGCCGTGGACGACAGCAGGCCGATGAAGCGCTGCTCGGCAACCGGCTCGCCGTTCTCGTCGAACGACTTGATGCCGACGTAGTCCAGGTACGAAGAGCGGTGCACCGTGGAGCGCGAGTTCGCCTTGGTGAGGATCAGCAGCTTCTTCTCGCGGGCCTTGGCACTCACCTCCGGCGGCAGCAGCCCGGCGTTGTCGCCCTGGGCCGGGTCGGGCCGCAGGATGCCCAGGCCGGTGCCCGGTACGCCGCGCAGGACGCCCTGGTCGCCGCGCATGGTGAAGGCGTACTCGCGGTAGCCGAGGAAGGTGAAGTGCTCGTCGGCGAGCCACTCCAGCAGCTCGCGGGCCTCTTCGACCTCGGTCGCGCCGACCGGCAGGTTCGCGCCCTTCTCGGCCAGGTCGTTGGCGATCCCGACGGCCTTCTCGTGCATCTTCGGCCAGTCCTCGACGGCCTCGCGAACGTCACCGAGGACGCGCTGCAGCGCCTTCTCCAGCTCACGGTGCTCGGCCGGGTCGGCGATCCGCTCGACCTCGAGGTGCATCCAGCTCTCGCGGACCAGGTCGTGCGCGTCGGGCGAGCTGGAGTCGTCCAGGACCTCCTGCAGGGTGCCGGCAACATCACGGCGTACGACGAACTGCGGGTGGATCAGCAGCTGCAGCTCCAGGCCGCGGTCGGTGACGACCATGGCGGCGCTGTCGACCAGGAACGGCATGTCGTCGACCACGATCTCGACGACCGTCCGGCCGTTCGCCGACCAGCCGTGCTCCTCCACCGTCGGGGTGAAGACGTGCACCTTGGCCGTGCCCTGCGGGCGCGAGGTGGCCGACTTGTAGTGGTGCTTGGCCGCGCCCAGACAGTCCTGCGGCTGGCGCTCGGCCACGTCCTCGGCGGCCACGTACCGGTAGTACCGCTCCAGGAAGCTCTTCAGCTTCTCGGGGTCCACCGACTTGTCGTGCCCGTGCGATCCCGCAGCCACTGCCTTGGCGAGCACATCGGCCTTCTGGACGTCCAGCTTGCTCTGCATTCCCCACCGTTCCACACGTGATTTCAGCGCTCCGAGCGCCCGGCCGCACGCCGTTGTGCGCCTCCCTCAGAGATTAGTCCACTTCTGTCACTGGTGTGATGGCGGGACGGTCCTTTCGAGGTGCCTTACAGCTCACATTTAACAGTCGGACGGGCGCCGTTCAGGTCCGCTGCAACCGAAGGGCCAAGGCCGGGCAGGCGAGGGCTGCGCGGCGGGCGTTCGTGAGCTCACCTGGAGTGATCCGGCGGCCGCGGAGGACCGGGAAGCCCCACTCGTCGAGGGTGATGTCGTCGGGCAGCAGGGTGGCGCAGAGTCCGTGTGCGTCGCAGCGGGTCCAGTCGATTTCGAGCTTGTGGTCCGTCACCAAGCACCTCCGGGGACAGGAAGGACACCCTGTACGGCGCTGCCGCAGGTGCCGGTGGTCAGGTGTCGTTCGAGGTCGTCGGTGAAGATCTCCAGGGCCGAGGCCAGGAAGCGGGCCGAGCCGTCGGGATGTGCGCAGGCGCCTCGGCCGGGGACCAGTCCGAGGTGGCGTTGCGCGTCCTGCCAGCCGGTGCGGTCGCCTTGAAGGAGTCGGGCGAAGTCGTCGACCAGTGCGCCGAGTCCGAAGAGGCAGGGGCCGCACTGGCCGGCCGACTGACTCGCCAGCCACTGGGCGACGCGGTGTACCTCTCCGAGCGGGCAGGTGGTCGAGCCGAGGGCCAGGACGATGCCGGCTGAGACCTGCGGACGGCTGAGGGTGACGCCGTCGGTCCCCGGCAGCCAGCGGCCATGATAGCCGCCGAGGAGGACCGGGCCGGTCTCCGCACCGGCGTACTGGAGGACGGTGTCCAGCGGGATGCCGGTGGGCGTCTCCAGTACGCCGGGACGCTGGACTGCGCCGGCGATGGTGAGGAGCTGGGTGCCGGGTTCGCTGCGGAGACCGGTGGCACTGAACTGGCGGGAGCCGAGTCGGGCGAGTACGGCGAGCTGCGCGAAGGTCTCGACATTCGAGAGGAACGTGGGTCGGCCGTCGAGGCCTTGGCGAGTCGGCAGAGTACGCCGTCCGGGCGGGACGGCTGGGCCGCCGTCCAGGATGCTGAGGACCGCTCGGGCCTCTCCGGCGACGAAGCGGCCGGGGGTGTCGGCGATCTGGATGTCGAGGCCGTCGCTGCGGTAGCGGTGTTCGGCCTCGTCGGTGATGCGCTCGGCGACGGCGGCCCGGAGCGAGGCTGCTGCGGTGGCGTCGTGGACGGCGATGACGACTCGGGGCGCTCCGAGCGCGCGGGCCAGGCCGGTGGCGCCGTCGAGGACGAGGTGGGGAGCCAGGGTGAGGAGGAGGCGGTCCTTGCGGCTGACCGGTTCGCTCTCGGAACCGTTGACAACTACTGCCTCGATGCCCTTGGCCGGAAGGTCGGCGAGCTTGAGTGCTACGGGGAAGCCTGCTCCGCCTCGGCCTTTGAGGCCTGCCTCCTCGGCGAGCGTGGTGTAGGCCTCTCTGGTCAGTGGGGGCTGCTCGCCGTGGGTCCAGAGGTGGCGGGCGAGATCAGCTCGGCCGCTGTCGAGTCCGGCGAGCAGGCGCGCTTCGCCGATCACGCGGAGCTGCTGCGGGGTCTCCTGGAGGATGGTCATCGGGTTCTCCCGGCTCGGGCGAGGCTGAGCGGCGTACTGGCTCTGGCTGTGCGGTTGGTGAGGCGGACTGCGGCTGCTGCACCGACTGTGGCCAGGCAGGCCAGGGTGAGGGCGAACATCCAGGGCGTACCGCGGTCCGTGCCCGCGAGGAGGCTGTGGCCGATCGACAGGAGCCATCCGACAGAGGCGGCGACGTGGATCGAGCGCCAGCGCTTGGTGAAGGCGTGAGAGCGGGCCAGCCGTCCACGGGCGGCGCCGACGACGGCGGCCAGCAGTACGCCGTACAGGGCTAGTACTCCGACGGTGATGGCGAAGGGGCGGTAGCCGGAGGTGAACGGGAGGATCAGGGCCGACGTACTGATGTCCACGTGCGCGTCGGCGAGTACGGCGACGACGTGGGTCAGCAGAAGGACCAGGCCTGTCGCGGAGGCCGAGCGATGGACGTACTGGAGCCAGAAGCGTTGCTCCGGCTTGCGTCCGCCTGCTGCGAGCAGGCCTAGTGCGGCTGCGACGGTGAAGAGGACCAGCGCAGTGACTCCGGCGGCGCGGGCCAAGTACCAGAGGGTCATCAGGCGGCCCTGCTCGCTGCGGGCCAGCCGGCCAGCTCGGTGACTTCACCGTCGGCGTCGACGAGGCGTGCTGGGTGGCGAGCCAGAGTGAGGCGGCCCAGTGCGGCTTCGCCGGTAGCGATGATCGCTGTGCTGAAGGTGTTGGCGCGGACGGCAGTGGGCGCCCAGATGGAGGCAGTGCGGTACGGGCCGTCTGCGGGCTTGCCAGTGCGCGGGTCGATGACGTGGTGAGCTGTGCCGGTCTCCGTGTCCCAGGTGCGCGCCGTACGGGTCGACGTGGTCAGGCCTCCGTGGGCGAGGGTGACTGCGACAGCGGGGTCGCCTTCGCGTTCGGCGACCTTGATGACCCACGGCTCAGCCGGCGTACCGGCGGCGCGCAGGTCTCCCCCGATCTCGACCAGCACTGCGCAGCCGTGGCGCTTGCTGAGGACCAGTGCGGCGCGGTCGGCGGCCCAGGCCTTGGCTGTCGCGCCGAGGTCCAGTGCGGTGCCTTCGGGGATACCGATCAGGGCCTGCTTGCGGTTGAGCTGCACGCGTTGCCAGCCGGGGATGACGGGCGGGATGAGGTCTGGCGCCTTGCGCTGACGGACCGCCTCGATGTCGTCGTCGTAGCCGGCCGCTACGACCGCTGCGCCGACCGTGGGGTCGACAGAGCCGCCGCTGAGGGAGGCGGCGACCAGGCTGACGTCGACGAGGTCGACCAGGAGGCGGGAGACCGGGACCATCGCGCCGGCGCGGTCGTTGACCGTGGCCAGCTCGGAGTCGGGCCGGAAGCGGCTCGCGGCCTTGTCGACTCGGTCCATGAGGGCCTTGAGGGCTCCGCAGGCCGGGGAGAGTGCGGCCGGGTCCTCGACGGTGAGGCGGACTGTGCAGCTCCAGGCGGTCCAGGTACGGGTGGCGGTCATGAACCGTTGCTCCCGCCTTGCGCCGGGGCGTCCTGGTCGGCTTGGCCTAGTCCGCTGGTGCTCTGGTCGCCGGTGGTGCCTTGGTCGTCGCTGTTGGCCGTCGTACCGGAGCTGGTGGCGGCTTGCGGATCGCTGGAGGTGTCTGGCTGGCGTGCTGTCAGTACGGCGACCGCCAGGCCTGTGCTGCCGAGGCCTAGTACGGCGGTCGCGACGGCAGCGGCACCTGCGCGCCGGAGCCAACGGGTGCGGGCGAGGTGAGGGACTCCTGTGGTGACCATGACCGCAGCTTCGCCGTGACGGGCTCAGGCGCACGCCAAGAGAACCTCAAGGCCCGATCAAGTCCTGCTGAGACTTCGCTGAGAGCGCTTCTCAGTTGGGGCTGGTCAGGCTGTGGCTGGTCAGGCTGTGGCGGGTCGGCTGTGGGTCAGCACTCGCCGCGGACCTCCGGCGGGCAGGTGGTCTGGCGGTGCTTCTCGACCGCGGTCGCCACCTCTGCACCGGCCTCGCCGAGCGCGACCATGCGGTCGGTCCCGAGCGTCTCGACGACCAGCTCGCGGATCAGCGCCGCGTGCGCCGGCGCGCAGGCCCGGATCGCTTCGAGGCCCTGCTCGGTGATCGCGATCTCCGGGTACCGCGCGTCGCAGGCGATCTTCGCGATGAGCCCGCGCTTCTCCATCCGGGTCAGGTGGTGCGACATCCGGCTCTTCTCCCACTGGGTCGCCTCCCCCAGCTCGAACGCCCGCATCCGCCCGGTCGGAGCCTCCGACAGGTTGACCAGGATCTCGAAGTCCGACGCCGACAACCCGTACTCCCGCTGCAGGTGCCGGGCCACGTGCGACTCCAGCAGCTTCCACATCAGCAGATAGCTGCGCCACGCCTTCTGCTCGTCGTCCCCGAGCCACGGTTCTTTCGCCACGTCACCATCCTACCTTGCAAGGTTGACGCATCAACCAGAACGAGAGAGACCGTTCGGCTTCCCAGCACACCGCGCGACGGGACAGAATCCCCCTGTGATCGTCCTGCGGATCGTCCGTGCGCTGCTGCTGGCGCTGTCGACCGCGGTCGTGACGCTCGCGCAACTCGATCTGCCGGACAACTTCTGGGATCGGCACCGGACGACGCTGTGGGCCAGCGCGGCGATCCTGTCCCTCCTCATCTTGATCAACACCGGCCACGAGGTCACGTACTTCGTGCAGTCGCGGCGAATCCGGGAGTACGACAAGGACGTGCGCGCCGTACTCAGCGGTGCCGCGGGTCGCATGGTGACGCTCTGCGGAGTGCCCTGGGACCAGGTCGCCGTTCGGTACTTCAGGCGACGGAGCTGGGTGCGTCGCGGCCGGCTTGCGCCCGTCGCCGCGATCATGGCCGGGGCGGATGTCGACGAACCCCAGCGCCACGTCAAAGCAGGCACTGGAATCGTCGGCACCGCGTTCAAGGATCAGGAAGTGGTCACCGAGGAATGGGCAGCGCTCGTCCGCCAGGCCGATACCGAGGGTCGCAAGGCGTGGGAGAAGCGACCACCGGAGCATCGGTACGGTCTTTCGTGGGGCCAGCTTCAGCAAACGGCGCCACACAGCGGAATGATCGCCAGCCCGACGTTCGCACCCAGCGGCAGGCCGAACGGCTGCATCCTGATCAGCGGAGAACTCAAGGGTCCGGACCTGGAAAGCGAGGCCACCCGACGCGTGCTGCGTGATCTGGCGGTCGCGCTGGACAGGCTCGGGCCGCCGCCACGGGGTTGGTGGAGCGCGCATGAGTAACCGACCCGGGAGAAGGCAACCAGCCGTACGGCCGACGGAGATCTCGCCGGAGTTCGTCGACCTGCTGGACTCCTACGGGGCCTCTCCCCGACTGGTCCGCAGGCTTCGCGAGCGGGCTGCGGCGGACACCGCCCCGGTCCCGGAGCCGGCCGAGCCTGAGCCGACCGCGCACGACGCCGTCCCGACCTCGGCCTTCGACCCTGAAAAGGTCGATCCACGGTTCCGTCTCCTCGCCTCTCTGTCCCGAGGGCGTCGTTCTCTGGGTGCTGCGCGACGGCTCCGCGCCGACGCCGAGGCAGGCGACCGCGACGCGGCGTACACATTGGCCGGGATGCTGGCCGCGCAGGGCGACCTGGCCGCGGCCGAACGCTGGTGCCGCACCGCGGCCGAGAACGGGCAGGTCGAGGCGATGTACCAGCTCGGGAACCTGTCGATGGAGCGAGGCGACGTTGCCTCGGCCGAGCGCTGGTACCAGGCCGCGGCCACCACCGGCGATCGCGATGCGATGTACGCCCTCGCGACCCTGCTGGCCGGCCGGCACGACCTGGCCGAGGCCGAACGCTGGTGCCGCGCCGCGGCCGAAGCTGGGCAGGTCGACGCGATGTTCGAACTCGCGAACCTGCTGATGGAACGGGACGACGTCACCTCGGCCGAGCGCTGGTACCAGGCCGCGGCCGGATCAGGAGACCGCGCTGCGATGCTCGAACTCGGGAAACTGCTGACAGCGCAGGGAGAGCGCGAATCGGCAGAGTTCTGGTTCGCCGCGGCATCCGGACCCGGCGAGCGCGCCGCGCCCGGCCAATCGTCGGTTGCGGCTGGCGATGAAGGCGCGCGCCACTCGAGATGAGTGGTGAATTCGGAGATCGTCCAGCGACGGAGCTCGTCCCTCCGGCTTGAGAGTCGGGGTCCGTAAGCGTTGCGCGGTCAGCGCCGCGGCCTGTGGCGACCGCCGGCCTTGAGCGTTGCGACGTACTGCAGGCGCTCCTCGGCGGTGATCTTGCCGACGCGTTCGGCGAGGTTCAGGAGGTCCCAGGTGTCGGCGACCTTGATGCCTTGCTGGGCGGCCAGGCCGAGGGCGCTGGCGTCATCGGTGACGAAGACGGCCGTCGGTCGCATGCCTCGACTGGTGATGATGGTGATGGTTTCGGCCTCACCCAGATGCTTGGTCGCTGCCTCTCCCGGCGACGCCATGCTGTCGCGCAGGACTCTGGTGTTCAGAAGCTCGACCGGCGTGGGCTGCAGAGGATCGCCGAGGAAGTCGCGGACCCCTTTCAGCGCTTCCAGCCCGTCGATGCGGGCCGACTTGGCGCATTCGTGGGAGACCGAAAGGCACCACCGACCGTTGCCGTTGGCAAGCTCCTCGAGGAGGTCGAGCCGGCCGATGACGGTGAAGTTGATCAGGACTGTGTTGTCAGGGAAGAACAATGACATGCGTCAGCGCTCAGAGGCCGAGCGCTGACGCGAGGTCGTCGGCGGACTGGTGCACGACGGTAGGCCGGTCCACGACCAAGTCCTCCTCGGCAGTGTCCAGCATCCAGGCCAAGGTGCCCGGCGCGAGCTCACCGAGGGCGATCCGCTGGGCATGGGCGTCCTGGAGGGACAGCGGGAATCGTCGTACAGCCGAGGCATTCATCCTCTCCGTGATCGGATCGACCGGCAGGACGAACGGGCCGCTGCGGGTCGCCGGCTCGTCGACGGCGCCCAGATGCTGTCGCAGCAACCGCTGCGTCGGAGCGTCGAGAAGTTGCCGCACCTTCGGAGACAGCGGGAGCTGCAGGTTGCCAAGGCGTCTGACGAGCGCGTCGCACGAAACGCCTGCATTCCACACGAACTGCGCCAGGTCGGCCGGGCTGATGACTTGCCAGTCGACACCGGCGAGACCCGCCTTTGGCAGCAGCAGTTCGGCGGCAAACGCGTTCGCAGCCGCTTCCTGGCCGCCGTTGGCATCGTCGACGTCGTGATGCCGGAGGGCAAGATGTGCCAGCTCGTGGGCGAGCGACCAGTTGCTGCGGAACCAGTTCGCGCGCGCGGCGAGGAGGATCACATGCCGGCCGCCGATGGTGAACGAGTAGTCGGTCGTCAGACCGGCAAGCCGCACGACGTCGACATCGAGCCGCTGCTCGACACGATCGGCGAACCCGCGCACGTAGTCGTCACCCAACGCGGTGCGGAGCGCGTCGACCGAGGTCGGAAGCGTCGCAGAGGGGTGTTCCGCGTTCGGATACGCCTGGCGGTAGGCGAGTGCGACGTTGCCCAGCTCGGCGTCGTCGTGCTCGCGGCCGGGGACCCGACGCTCGCCGGTGACGTGGTCGAACTCGTGACGGGCCGCGATTTTGATGCGGTGCGGATCGGCTTGGCCGGTGATGAGCCAGTGCAGGTCCGCGTCGAGCAGGTCGGCGAGGAGGGCCAGCTCGACGGAGGAGAAGGCGCGCTTGTCGTTCAGCGCACGAGAGAAGGCGTCGGGGGTCATGCCGACCTTGTCGGCGATGTCGCGCTGGCGAGTCGTCGGAAGGGCCTGCTCGATGCTCCGATGGACTCGCGCGCCGATGCTGGTCATGGGGTGAGTCTAGCTGGCGATTGGGAAAATCCCAACGGATTCGAGGGGTGCTGTGGCCTACGGCTTGTACGGCGGCAAGGTGGCGGCACTGACCGGCGAGGTGGCAGGTCTCGGATGTGCGATCGGGCAGCGATACCAGCCTGGCGGATCAACTTGCTTTCGAATGAAGCGCGCGATAGCACGCGTACTTGGCGGCGGTAGCCGCACACCTTTGCAAAGGGTGGGTGGGAGCACGCCGCGTAGGGAGCGCTAGCGACCGGAGGGGCGCGCGTGGGGGCCCCTACTTGCTGAGGAAGGTGAGGTGTACGGCGGAGCCGTGGATGGTGAGGGTGCCGCCGGCTGCCTCTGTGGAGCGGCGGGCTATGTCCAGGCCTAGGCCGGTGGAGCCTCGGTCGCTGCGGCCTCGGGTGCCGGCGCCTAGGGGGATGCCGGGGCCTTCGTCGGCTACGACGATGCGGATGCCGGGGGCGGAGGCTACGCGCTCGTGGGAGAGGGTGATTCGGGCGGCGGTGCCGTCGGGGGTGTGGGCTACGACGTTCTCGACTAGGGCATCGAGCGCAGCGGCGAGGTCTTCGGCGGCTAGGCGGATTTCGGCGGGTGGGGTGGGGAGATCGAGGGTGAGGCGGCGGCCTTGGTCTTCGAAGAGTGGGGCCCAGAAGGCGGCTCGGGTGCGGACGACCTCGACGGCGTCGCAGTGTGGGACGCGGCCTTCGCGTTGGGGGCGGCGGGCGGCTCGGATGACGGCGGTGAGGGTGCGTTCGAGGGAGGTGACCTGGGTGTTGAGCTCCTCGGCGCGTTCGCGGTCGGGGAGGGCTTCGACCTGGAGGCGGAGTGCGGTGAGCGGCGTACGGAGGCGGTGGGACAGGTCGGCGACTGCTTCGCGTTCGACGGCGATGACTTCGTCGATGCGGTCGGCGAGGCCGTTGAGGGCGGCGCCGACCTGGGCGACTTCGGCGGGGCCTGTGGTTGGGGCGCGGGCGTCGGTGTCGCCGCGGGCCAGGCGTTCCGCCGTACGGGCTGTTTCTTCGAGCGGGCGGGCCAGGCGGCGGGAGACGAGTTCGGCGCCGGCGATGCTGAGGAGGAGGACGAGCAGACTGCCGCCGATCAGGAAGCCGATCTGCAGCGCGAGGCCGTCGTACAGCTCCTGCGTGGTGAGGAAGATACAGACGCCCGCCGGGCCGTTGAAGGTGCCGACGTCGATCTCGGTCACCTTGCCGCCGTCGACGTCGCGGACGGTCGCGGGCGACACCTTCGGCGGGCCCTTCTTGCCCGAGTCGTAGCCGCCGGGGACGTCCTCGGGCTTGTCGATCCCGCCGGGCGGGGTGTTTCCGAGGACCGTGCCGTCGGCGAGTTGGACGGAGATGCGGCCGGGGCCGTCGTCGCCGATGCCTTCGATGTACGCCGTGATGTCGTCGGGCGTGTGGTCCTTGTCGCCGACGTAGTACGCGACGTTCTGGGCGCGGAGCTGCGCCTTCTCGAGGGACTCCTCGACGGCCGCGTCGCGCATCAGCAGGGTCAGCGGTACGGCGAACGCGAGGACGACGAGCGTCGTCATCCCGACGGACAGCAGCAGGATCCGGCGGCGCATCGTCAGCCGCCTGCCTCAGGGGCGGCCAGCTTGACGCCTACGCCGCGGACGCTGTGGAGGAATCGTGGCTGGGCTGCGGTTTCGCCGAGTTTGCGGCGGAGCCAGGAGAGGTGGACGTCGACGGTGCGGTCACCGCCGCCCCACGGGAGGCCCCAGACTTCGGCGAGCAGTTCGCGTTTGGTGACGACTGCGCCTGGGCGTCGGGAGAGGGCGAGGAGGAGGTCGAACTCCTTGCGGGTCAGGTCGACCGGGCTGCCGTCGACGGTGACCTCGCGGCTGCGTGGGTCGATCGAGAGGGCGCCGAGCTGGAGGGCCTCGGATTGTTGCTCGGGGCCACGACGTCGGAGTACGGCGCGGATGCGGGCGTCGATCTGGACGGAACTGAAGGGTTTGATGACGTAGTCGTCGGCACCGGCGTCGAGCAGGGCGACCACGCTGGCGTCGTCGTCGCGTGCGGTGGCGACGATGACGGGGACGTCGCTGACTGATCGGACCATGGCCAGTACGTCGCGGCCGTCTAGGTCTGGGAGGCCTAGGTCCAGGAGGAGGACGTCGGGTTTGTCGCGGGCTACTGCGGCGATGCCGTCCGCTCCCCCGGCCAGGGCGGTCACTACGTGCCCGGCGGCGGTGAGCGACTTGCTCAAGGACGTGCGGATCGCGTCATCGTCCTCAACCAACAGCACCCGAGCCATGGAATGAGCGTAGACGGACGGCCCAGCTCATTCGGTGAGTTCGGGGTCCGTGGGGGGTGGTGGGGTTAGTTGTTTGGGGGCTCGGAGGCCTGTGGAGCGGAGTTCCAGGTCGGCCAGTTGGGCTATTACTGCTGTGTCGCCGGAGCGCCAGGCGGTGACGGGGTCGTTGCTGATCTTGGCGAGTTTGTGCATGGGCTGGTTGGCCATGGCTCGGAGGGCGAAGAGGTCGAGGTCGGCGGCGTTGTCGATGAACTTCTGGGCGGCGGTGGCTCGGCGGGAGAAGCGGATTCGGCGTGGGAGCCAGATCAGCAACGCGAAGAGGACGGGGAGGGTGATGGTGACGCCGGCCAGGAGGTAGGCGAGTTGTTCGACCGCGTGGGCTTGTTCTCGGCCGGCGTCTGCGAGGCGGACTGCGGCGTTGGCGGCGCCGTCGACGGGGGCCTTGAGTTCGTCGCCTACTACGGGGACCCGGCCTACTGGTTCGGAGAGTTTGCGGAGGTCTTCGGCGAGGCCGTCGCCGGCGGAGGCGGCCTTGCGGCCCGGGTAGCCGAGGGCGTTGGTGATGCGGAAGACGGCCAGGCCCAGCGCCGTACAGAGGGCGATCCAGCCGACGAGCATCAGGTCGCCGAAGACCTGCCAGAAACGCTGGGTTCGCACTGCGGAGTAGAGCTTCACGTGCCGCCTCCCGGGAGCCAGTTAAGGGCGTGACACTAACGCAGAAGTTCTGGCTTTAGGAGAGGTTAGTCAGGGGGTACCGTGGAGGTATGCACGTTCAACTGGCTGGGCGGTTGGCCCGGCGTGGGAATGAGCCGTTGGGTGACCGGTGTCCGATCGACGTCGGGATGCAGGCGGTCGGGACGCGGTCGGCGATTTTGCTGTTGCGGGAGGCGTACTACGGCGTCACGCGGTTCGACGAGTTCGCGGCGCGGACGGGGCTGACCGAGGCGACTACTGCTGGGCGGCTGAAGCTGCTGGTCGAGCAGGGGGTGCTGGAGAAGCTGCCGTACCAGGAGCCTGGTCAGCGGAAGCGGTACGAGTACAAGCTGACGGCCAGTGGGGACGCGCTGATGCCGGTGGTGTTCGCGCTCGCTCAGTGGAGCAACGAGCACCACGCGGCGGCTGCGCCGATCAAGCTGAGCCACGCCGACTGCGACGCGCCCGTGACCATCAAGGCCGAGTGCGGCAACGGCCACACGGTGGACATGGACCAGCTGACCGTCTCGTCCTGAAGGCTAGAGCGACGTCCGCAGGTGCCAGAGGTGCGGGTAGTAGCGCAGGTCGAGCCGGGAGCGCAGGTAGCCGGCTCCTGACGAGCCACCTGTGCCGGGCTTGGTGCCGATCATCCGCTCGACCATCACCACGTGCCGGGCGCGCCAGGCGGCCGCCAGCTCGTCGTGCTGGAGCAGGGCCTCGGCCAGCTCCCAGATGGCGCCGTACCTGCCGCGGTCGCGGGCAACGGCCGACAGACCGGTCCGCAGCTCGTCCTCGGTCGCCGTACCGAACCCAGCACCCTCCAGTACGACGAGGAACGCGTCCCACAGCGTCGGCTCGTCCAACCGCTGGTCCAGGCGGGCCCGCTCGTTGTCGGTCAGCCCGCGGAACCGCTTCACGAACGACGGGTCCTTCGCACCCGACAGGAACTCGATCTCGCGGAACTGCACCGACTGGAACCCGCTGGCCGGCGACAGCCGGTGCCGGAACTCGCCGAAGTCCTGCGGCGTCATCGTCTCCAGGATGTCGACCTGCTGCGTCAGGGTCCGTTCGATCGTGTGGACCCGGCGGAGCAGGTGCTGCGCGAGCCAGATCTCACCGGACAGCATGGCGTCGCGCGAGGCTGTCATCTCGTGGAGCACCTGCTTGAACCACAGCTCGTACACCTGGTGGATGGTGATGAACAGCAGCTCGTCGTGCGCGGGCGGGTCCGACTCCAGCCGCTGCTGGTCGAGCAGCTGGGGCAGCCGCAGGTAGCTGCCGTAGGTGAGGCGACCACCCTCCTCACCGAAGTGCACGTCCACCCCGTCCCAGCGGCCGGTCACCGCGTCGGCGCTGGGGCTTGCCTCGTCGTTCTTCTCGCTCTGGCTGCTCACGGGGCGAGGATAACCGCCGCTACAGCCGGTGACGGGGCCGATTGATCCTGCGGCTGTGACCGGATCGAGAAGTTCGTGTGACGCGAGCAGCCGTCGTTCGTTGAAAAAGAGGTCAACGGGGTCGATGTGAGATGTGGTGGGTACGTGCACACGCTGGCGGAGCGGAGAGAGATCGAGGTCGGTCCGGCCGAGGTCGAGGCGGCACTGCTGGAGAACTACCCGGCGCTCGTGCGCCTGGCCTACCTGGTCCTTCCGTCGTCCCTGGGACGGCACCGGCGGGTGCTCGCGGCGCACGGCGTGGTGCAGCGGGCGATGCCCGACCGGCGCAAGCTGGAGCGGCAGCTGATCGGCGAGACCAGCGCCTCGGCGTACGTCCGCCGCAAGGTGCTGCGCGACGCCGTACGGCAAGCGCATGCCCGTACGCCGCTGCGCCTGCTGCCGGCGGTCTGGGGATTCCGGCTGTTCCCGCGCTCCGGCGCGGCGGACGACCTCGCGCTCGACCAGGTGATGTCCGCCTGTACGCCGGAAGCCCGGGCCGCGTGGGCGCTGGTCCGGATCGAGCACCTCGGCGTCACCGAGGCGGAGGCCGAGCTCCTTGCCGCGGGGATCGACACCGCGGCCACGGCGATCGAGGAGGCGGCCGAGCTCGATGAGAGCGCCGTCGCCGGGGTCCGCGGGCCGCTGGACGCGCAGGTGTTCGATCCCTGCGCCGTACGGCTCGCTCCGACCGACCTGATGCGCCGGAAGGCGCGCGGCCGGGCGGTGGCGATCATCGTCACGGTGATTCTCGTGCTGATCCTGCTCGCCTCGCTGGCGCTGACCGCCGGGCGCGCGCAGTCGACCGCCCAGGCGGTCCCGGTCGTGGCTCAGCAGGTGACCAAGCAGCTGAACGTCGACGACTTACGCCGTACGAAGGTGTTGTGGCAGGACACGGCGCGCGTGGACTTCACCGCGTGGCCGGTGCGGGGCAACCGGGTCAACGACCGCGAGCTGCTGTCGCGAGCGCTCAACACCTGGACCGACGGGACGAGCGTGACGTCTGTCGCCGGTGCGTCGACCACCGCGCCCGCCGAGGCGCCACAGCTCCTGTACGCCGGGGATGTGGACGGCGCGGGGGCCGTCCTCCTTCACGACGGCCAGCGCATCGCGCGGTACAGCGACCGCGACGGCGGGAAGCTGGTCGTCGCGCGGACCGACGACGCCGACGTGACCACCTCGGCGGCCGTCGCGATCAGCGAGAACGCCGACGGCGTGCGCTTCCTGACCGCGCCGTGGGTCGCCGAGACCGGGCTGCGGGACCTGAAGAAGCCTGACACGCCGACCGGGAAGCTGCCCACGGCGGACGGGATCACCGCGCCGGTGAAGCCGCCGGCCGCCGACTGCTCCTCGTGGCCCGCGCTGCAACTGCGGTCGTCGGAGGCGATCGCGGAGAAGCACGCCTTCCTGGTGACGTACCTGGGCGGGCTGTCACCGGCGCACCTGACCTACATGCCGCCCCCGTCGATGGGGCCGGCGCGGTTCCCGCGCGAGGCGACGAGCGGCGCGGCGCTGGTGAGCTGGTCGCGCACGGTCTGCGGGCTGCAAACCCTGCAGAACAAGGGCGTCAAGGCCGCGAACAACTGGACGTTCGCCGAGCAGCGGCTGCCCGACGGGACGTACGGCGCCTGGGTGTGCACGCGGTCGGACAGCTGGCAGGGCGGCGGCTGGGCGAGCGTGAAGCTGTTCCCGGCGGGCCTGTCCGCGGGGCACGCGACGAACACGGCGATCTGTAGCCGGTTCGACCAGAACGTGCTCGCCACGACCGCTTGGCGCTCACCGACCGGTACGACGTACTTGCTGGCCGCGGGAAGCCGGAACGTGGATCGCCTGACCGTCGGGGCGCAGAGCATTCCGGGGTCGGTGATCGCGCTGCCTGGTCAGGTGAACTCGCCGGTGAGCGCGCACCTGACCACGGGCGACACGATCCGGCCGCTAATGAAGTAGGGACTCGGCCGACAGCGGGCGGAGCGTCACGGCGTACGCACGGGGCTTGGTGGGGTCGATCCGGTACGGCGCGAGAACGCCGTTCGGGGTCTCGCCCATACCGGTCTCGGCGACGCCGACGTGCAGCGTGACCCAGCCTCGGTTGCGGACGAGCGGGAGCTGGAAGTCGTACTCGGCGCGGTCGAGCCGGTCGTACGGCGTGACGCTGACGTCGACCGAGGCGCCCGGTGCGGCGGCGACCATGAGGCCGTGCTGCTTGTCGGACAGGGTCGTCCAGCGGGTGTCGGTGTGGTTGCCGTACGCCTGCGGACGGGAGTAGGCGACGTACTGCTGGTCGACCGTGCTGCGGTAGACGCCGATACGGGTGCCCTTCGAGCGATCGTTGTAGGACTCCTCGGGACCGCGGCCGTAGTACGCGAAGTCGGCGAGCTGCTCCGGGACCTGGAGCTGGAAGCCGAGGCGCGGAAGGTACGGCAGGGTGGAGAGTTTGCTGCCGGTCGGGGTGACCTGGTGGGTGAGCGTGATGGTGCCTGCGGCGTCGATCGTGTAGATCATCGTTTGGTGGAAGGCGAGTTCGGTCGCGTGGCCTGGTGCGGCGGCGGTGCTGGGGACGATGACCTGGATGCGGCCGTCAGTGAGGCGCTTGGTCTGGACGGCCTGGGTGGTGGTTTGGAGGCGGTCGAGGCCGAGTTTGTTCCAGATCAGGCGGTCGGCGGTGCCCCAGTCGTAGGTCTCGTTGGACGTCGGCGGGCGCCAGACGTCGAGCGTTGGGCCGGTGCGCAGCAACTCCTTGCCCTGAGCAACCATGGAGACGAGCCGACCACTCGAGAAGGCGTAGGCGAAGCCCGCCCCGGAGACTGTGGTGCGGCCGGGGGTGGTGGTGATCGCCGGGCGCCCAGGCGCCTGGCGTACGCCGGCGACGGTGCCGCCGAGGGCGAACTGCGCCCGTTGCACCTCGCCGCGCGGGGCGGTTGCGTCCAGGTCGAGGAAGCGTTCCGGCTGGGCCGGAAGCTGCGCGGTCGCGGGGAGCTGGATCGTCTGCTCCGAGTTCGGCGGGAGGGTCATCGGGATCTTGCCCTGGCGGATGACCTTGTCTGCTTCGCGGATGGACCAGCTGAGGGTGAAGGTCAGCGGGGCGAACTGTTGTTCGTTGTGGGCGGTGACAACACCGGGCTTCGGCGAGGTGAAGCGGAGTGGGGACTGGGCCCAGGCGAGTTCCGCTGTTTCGGGTTGGAGGGTTCGGTCGGTGCTGACCAGGCCGTCGGTGCCGGAGAGGCTGAGGCCCAGGCTTGGGAACGAGCCTTCGGTCTTCGTCGACTCGAAGTCGAGGGCCAGGACCGGCTCGGTGCCCGACAGGATGCGGACCGAGTCGATGGTGCCGTGGGCGAGGCGGGTCCGGGTGTGGTCCTGCTGGAGCTGGGCGTTGCGGCCGAGGTTGACCTCCCAGACCGTGGGCTCGATGGTGCCGGTGGCGGGAACCCGCGCGGTGGGTTGGTCGTCGATCGAAAGGGTCAGCGCCTTGCCGTCGTACGAGCCGGTGACGTGGTGCCAGGTGTCGCGCCAGTTCGACGGGACCGGCATCGTGACGGCCTTCTCGACGCCGTTGAGGGTGACGCGGAACTCGAGAGTCCCGGCGTTGGGCATCTGCAGGGCGTACTGATTGCCCTTGGTGACGATCGGGAACGAGCCAGCCCAGGCGTCGGGTTTGACCCAGGCGTCAACGGTCAACGGCCCGGTGACGTCCAGCGCGGGATCGCGGAAGACGTTGACGAAGTCGTCGAGACCGGAGAGGTCGACGCCTTGGCCTTGGTGGCCTGGGGCAACTGATGGCTTGCCGACGAAGAAGGTCTGCAGCCGGCGCGACGACGAGTCCGGGGTGGTGATCAGCGGCTGGTCGAGGTTCTGCTCGGCCCAGTCCCAGATGAACCCGCCCTGCATCGACGGGTACCTGCGGGCCAGCGCCCAGAACTGGTCGAAGTTGCCCAGACCGTTGCCCATGGCATGCGCGTACTCACCCATCACGATCGGCTTCGTAAACGTCTTCGCCTTCTCCTCCAGCGCCGCGGGCGTCGGGTAGCGAGGACCGGCGACATCGGCGTACGGCGCATCGCCGTCGGGGGTGTTCGACTGGTGGTAGAGCAGTCGGGTCGGGTCGTTCTCGTCCGCCCACTTGGCCATCGCGAAGTGCGCCGCGCCGAGCCCGGCCTCGTTGCCGGTGTCCCAGAACACGACGCTCGGGTGGTTCTTGTCCCGCTCGACCATCGCGGTGAAGCGATCGGCGTACGCCGCCTGCCACTCGGGTTTGTCGGCCAGACACTTGCTCGGGCAGCTCTCGTGCGCGTGCGTCTCGATGTCGACCTCGTCGTCGATCAGCAGCCCGTACTTGTCGGCGAGCTCGTACCAGTACGGGTCGCTCTCGTAGTGCGACGTCCGGACCGCATTGATGTGCAGCTGTTTCATCAGCTTGACGTCGCGCTCCATCGCGGCGCGGGTGACGTGCCGACCGGTTTCCGGGTCGGTCTCGGCGCGGTTGACGCCGCGGAACAGGACACGCTTGCCGTTCAGCAGGACCTGCTTGTCCTTGACCTCGATCTCGCGGAAGCCGACCTGCTGGCTGGTGCGGTGGACGACGCGGCCGCGCTCGTCGGCGAGCGTCAGCACCAGGCCGTAGAGGGTCGGCGTCTCGTCCGACCACTTCGCCGGGGCCTTCACCAGGCCGCTCAGTTTCAGCTCGTCACTGTCGGCCTTGCCGGTCAGCGCGGTGACCTCGTGGCCGGTTGCATCGCGCAACGACGCGGTCAGTTGGTAGCCGCGGGCATCGACCAGTGAGGCGTCGACCTTCAGCGTCGCGTCCTCGTACGACGGGTCGAGGTCGGTGCTGATCGCAACGTCCTGGACCCGCGAGCGGGGGACGGAGTACGAGTAGACGTCGCGGAAGATGCCTGCGTAGCGCCACTGGTCGTAGTCCTCGAGGTACGAGCCGGCGGACCAGCGGTGGACCTGGACCGCCACCGTGTTCGCACCTGGGCGGGCGGCGGCGGTGATGTCGAACTCGGCGGGGCTGTAGCCGCCCTGGTCGTAGCCGATGTACTTGCCGTTGACCCAGACGAAGTAGCCGCTGGTGACGCCTTCGAAGCGGAGCAGTTGCTGACGGCCTGTTTCGGTGCGCGGGAGGTCGAAGGTCTTCAGGTAGGCGCCGGTCGGGTTGACGTCGCGGGGTGTCTTCGGTGGGACGTCGGGCCAGAGTTCCTCGGGGATGTTGCGGAAGACGGGGTGGTCGAGGAAGTCGCTCTGCCAGGTGTGTGGGACCTGCACGGTCTGCCAGGTTGCGCCGTCGGACTTCTGGAACCCGCCCGGGACCTGGGAGGGTTTGTCGAAGAGGCGGAACTTCCAGGCGCCGTCGAGCGAGCGCACGTACGGCGTACCAGCCGCTCGGGTAGCGGAGGCGTCGTCGGCGTACGGCCAGAGCCTGGTGTGCGGCGCGACCTGGCCCTCGGAGACCCGGCCTGGGTCGTCGAGGTAGGTGTAGACGTCGTCGGGCCCGTCGGCGGCCAGGGCAGTGCCGACCACGCCCGCGGTGGCGCCGAGCAGCACCAGGGCCAGCAGGTAGCCGATCGGTCCCCTCAGGCGGAGCATCCGTCTCCTCATCGTTGTCTTCCTAGGACGATGCACGAACCCGGTCAAGAGTTCGGCGTGTTGACGTCGTCACCGTGGGCGACGACACTTCCCTGAAACCGCTCTCTTCCTACCGCCCCAGGGAGATCTCGTGTTGACTGGAATCGTTTCCGTCGTGACCGCCTTGTCCTTACCGCTCGGCGCCCCGCCGCCCCCGACTCCCGAGGTGACGATGTCCCTCCAGGCGACGATCTGCAACAAGTACTGCGACGCCCGCGACCCGGCGCTCTCCCCCGGCGACCGTTCCCCGGTCAGTTCGACGCTGTTCGGCCGGACCGTCAGACTGCACTTCGACGACACGGACGCGATGGGCTGGGCCTCGATCGAGGGCGGATCGGCCGGCGACGAGGTCTGGCTGGACCGCTCGTTCGACGGCGGCCGGACCTGGGCCTCCGGAAGCCGGCTCGGCAACACCACGATCCCGGCAGGCCAGACCGGCTGGCGCACGCAGATGTACAACGTCGACGACTGGACCAACCACGGCGTCGGCGCCCTGCGCGCGTGCGGCAAGGCGGGCGACCGCCCGGACGTCACCTGTACGCCGTGGGCGCGGACGACCTGGAACGCGGGCGACCGGCGTACGGCGGCTGCGACCGCGCAGATGCAGTACTACAACTACGCGACCGGCCTGTTCGACACGACCGGCTGGTGGAACTCGGCGAATGCACTGAACGCCGTCATCGACAACATCCGGGTGACGGGGATGGGCAGCTACCGGTACGCGATCGGCCGGACGTACGACCTCAACCTGAACGCGCAGCAGGGGCAGTTCCGCAACGACTACATCGACGACACCGGCTGGTGGGGGCTCGCATGGGTCGCGGCGTACGACCTGACCGGCGAGGCGCGGTACCTGCAGACCGCTCGGGTGGATGCCGATCACATGGCAGCGCACTGGGACAACACGTGCGGCGGCGGGGTGTGGTGGAGCCAGGCGAAGACGTACAAGAACGCGATCACCAACTCGCTGTACATCCAGCTGAGTGCGGCACTGCACAACCGGATCGCGGGCGACACGACGTACTTGCAACGCGCGCAGGCGGGTTGGGCGTGGTTCCAGCAGAGCGGGATGATCAACGGCGCGAACCTGGTGAACGACGGGCTCGACACGGCGACCTGCCGGAACAACGGGCAGACGGAGTGGTCCTACAACCAAGGCGTGCTGATCGGTGCGCTGACCGAGTTGTCGGTGGGGAACGGCTCATACCTGGCGCGGGCGCGGCAGTTGGCCGACGCGGCGACGACGGCACCTGGGCTGCACACCTCCGACGGGATTCTGCGCGAGCCCTGCGAGTCGGGCGACTGCGGTGGCGACGGGCCGTCGTTCAAGGGTGCGTACGCGCGGGGGCTCGGCAAGCTCAACGCGGCGCTGCCGGATCACCCGTACACGGCGTACCTCCAACGGCAGGCCGACCGGGCGTTCGCGAGCGATCGGACGGCGATGGACCAGTACGGACTGCGCTGGTACGGGCCGATCGACAAGCTCGACGCGGCGCGGCAGCAGAGTGCACTGGACCTGTTGAACACCACTGGTTAGTCGGTTGTTGCCGTTGTCTAGGCTGGCCCGGTGGATCGCCGGGAGCTGCTGCTGGAAGTTCGACGGACCCGGAACGACTGCGTGTTCGGCCTGCGGCTGACGCTCGACGCCGGGCGCGCCGGACGGGGCATCGCGTTCGCCGAGAGCTACGACTACCTCCCGCTGGGCTCCGACCCCGGTCGCGAGTACATCTACTCCGTCTACACCGAGTACGCCGCCCTCGAAGCGCTGACCGAGTTCTTCGAGGAGCTGCTGGGCAAGGCCTCCGAGGGCGAACCGGCCGACCGGTTCGTCGCGTGCTTCTATGCGCTGGTCGACGCCGGCGAGCTCGGCGACGGGCTCGCGCTGCAGGAGAACCACCGCAAGGTCGCCGCCTGGTGCGAGCAGGCCGGCGTCACGGCCGAGACCGAGACGTGGACCTGGATCAACTCGGATTGACCTGATCTATTCCCTTCCAACGGCCTCGTGTGTCAATCTGAGCGGCGATAGATCTGAACCATCCCCCAAGAATCGGATCCGCCCGACCGATTGGCCTGACTCATGCTTCGACTGCCTTGGCGCGCCCTCACCGCGCTCACCGGTCTCCTCCTCCCCGTCCCCCTGCTCGCCGGACCGGCCGCGGCAACACCGCCGACCACCCTGTACGTCGCACCGACCGGCAGCAGCCACGGCGCCGGCACGCTGGCCCGGCCCTTCACCACGCTCGAGCAGGCGCGCGACCAGGTCCGCAAGCTCACCCGCAAGCAGCGCTCGGACATCCGGGTCGTGCTGCTGCCCGGCGACTACCGCCGTACGGACACCTTCCGGCTCACCGCCGCCGACTCCGGCCGCAACGGCCACGAGGTCGTCTACCAGGCGCTGCCCGGCACGAAGGTGACGATCAACGGCGGTCGCCAGGTCACCGACTGGCAGCTGTCGGACCCGGCGAAGAACATCTACAAGGCCCACGTCGGCGCAATCGACTTCCGCCAGCTCTACATCAACGGCGAGCGCCAGCAACGCGCCCGCGGCCCGGAGAACCCGCCCGGTTTCTCCAAGACCTCGACCGGCTACATTGACACCACCCAGAGCATGGTCGGCTGGAAGAACCAGGGCGACATCGAGGTGAACAGCCGCTGGGGCTGGATGCACTACCGCTGCCCGGTCCAGTCCGCGTCTGGTACGACGGTGACGATGCAGCAGCCCTGCTACTACAACGCCAACCTGCACCAGGGCTACGAGATCCAGAACCCGACCTGGATCGAGAACGCGTACGAACTGCTCGACGCACCCGGTGAGTGGTACCTGGACAAGCCGTCCGGGGACCTCTTCTACTCCCCCAAGCCCGGGCAGGACCTCCGGACCGCGACCGTGCCGCTGGTGCAGGACCTGGTGAACGTCACCGGCACGCTGACCGACCCGGTGCGCGACGTCCGCTTCGACGGCGTCACCTTCTCGTACTCGACCTGGATGGCTCCCAGCAGCGACGACGGCGTCGTCGAGGGCCAGGCCGGCTTCCGGATCGTCGGCACCGGGCACCCGGACTTCGACGAGACCCGGCCGGACTGGCAGAAGACGCCCGCCGCGGTGAACGTCGGCTACAGCCGGGACGTTGCCTTCACCAACAGCACGTTCACGCATCTCGGTGCCGCCGGCCTCAATCTCAACACCGGCGCCCAGGGCACCGTTGTTCGCGGCAACATCGTGCGCGACGTCGCCGCGACCGGGATCCAGATCGGCGGGACCGAGATCGTCGACCACCACCCGGACGACGCCCGCGCGATCACCAAGGACAACCTGATCAGCAACAACCTGATCACCAAAGCAGCGGCCGACTACAGCGGTTCGCTGGCGATCCTGGCCGGGTACACCGAGCACACCGTGATCGAGCACAACGAGATCCGCGACCTGCCGTACTCGGGCATCTCGGTCGGGTGGGGCTGGGGGCTGACCGACCAGGGCGGCAATCCGGCCTACCCTGGGAATGCCGGGATTCCCGTCTACTCGACCCCGACGACGGCGAAGAACAACGTCGTCCGCGACAACGCGATCAGCGACATCATGAAGAACCAGGCCGACGGCGGCGCGATCTACACCCTCGGCTGGCAGCCCGGGAGCGTGGTGTCGGGCAACTACATCCGCAAGACGCCGGGACCGGCGTACGGCGCGATCTACCACGACGAGGGCAGCAAGGGGTTCACGACCACCGGGAACGCGTTGTGCGAGGTGGCCGAGCGGTGGATCTTCCTGAACCACGCGCTCGGGATCGATGCCCGGCGCAACTTCACCAGTACGCCGGTGTTCCTGACCCAGGCGGGGACGGTCGACTCGACGATCGCGGACAACACGGTGGTGCCGGGGTGCGAGCAGCTGCCCGCGTCGATCGTGAACAACGCGGGGCTCGAGGCGGCGTACCGGCATCTTGATCCGCGGCCGGCGCCTGGTGATCGGGTGGCGCCGAGCAAGCCGGGCAAGCCGGTGGTGACGACCAGCTTCCCGACGATCGCTGATGTGACGTGGCCCGCGGCGACCGACGCTGTCGGAGTCACCGGGTACACGGTCTTCCTGGATGGTCGTGCGGTCAGCGCTTCGGGTGGGCTCAGTGCTCGGGTCACCGGGTTGGAGCCGGGGCGGCGCTACAGCTTCAGCGTTGCGGCTCGGGATGCCGTCGGCAACGAAAGCGGGCGCAGTACTAGTGTCGCAGTGACGATGCCGGCGGCAAACAACCTTGCCCTCGGCAAGACGGTCACCGTGTCGTCGTACTCGGAACCGAACACTCCGCAGCTAGCTGTCGACGGGAAGCTGTCGACGCGCTGGGCGCAGGGGCTGGGGCTGCCGGATCCGTCGTGGCTGCAGGTCGACCTCGGGGCCTTGTACGACCTGACCGGGGTGATCACGACGTTCGAGCTGCCGCGCGGGTACCAGTACAAGCTGGAGGTCTCGCCGGACGGCGCGGACTGGACGCTTTTCGACGACCACACCCGCGAGGCGACGACACAGACGGGCAACTACGCGTCGGTGCCGGCCTCGGTGCGTGGGCGGTACCTGCGGCTGACGGTCACGGGGTCGAACGGCAACGGCGGCAGCGTCTACGAGCTCGAGGCGTACGGGAAGCCGGCCGTGATCACGGACGACACCACCCCGCCTTCAGCCCCGGTCGAGCCGACGGCCGACGTACTGTTGCCGACAGCAATCGATCTGAGCTGGCCCGCGGGCAGCGACAATGTGGGTGTCACCAGCTACGTCGTCTACCAGGACGGCGTGAAGCTCGCGACGACGCCGCTGACCAAGCTCCACGTGGACGGCCTGCAGCCGGGATCGGCGCACACGTTCACGATCGTCGCCCGGGACGCGAATCTCAACGCATCCGCGCCGAGTCCCGGGGCAAGCATCACGACGTACGGCGAAGCGGGGCTTGCCGTCGGGAAACCTGTCACGGTGTCGTCGTACTCGGAGCCGAACCTCCCGGCGAACGCGGTCGACGGCGACCTAGGGACTCGGTGGGCGCAGGGCCTCGGGCTGCCGGATCCGTCGTGGCTGCAGGTGGACCTCGGTGCGGCGACTCCGGTGCGAAGTATCGTGACGCACTTCGAGCTGGAGCGCGGGTACAAGTATCGGCTGGAGACCTCGCTCGACGGCAGCGACTGGCGGACCTTCGACGACCGGACGACCGTCGCGACCTCGACGCGGGTGAACCCGTCGATCGCTGCGGCACCGGCGCAGGCCCGCTACCTGCGGCTGACGGTGACGAACTCCAACTGGAACGGTGGCAGCATCTACGAGCTGCGCATCTATGGTGGTTCCTGATGAACGACACCTACCGGCCGGGCTACGAGACGGTCGCCGAGCGACTGCTGGCCTACATCGCGGAACAGGGCCTGCAGCCGGGCGACCGGCTGCCCACCGAGAAGGGCCTGGCCGAGATCCTCGGTACCGGCCGGTCGGTGACCCGCGAGGCGATCAAGGTGCTCGCGGCGGTCGGGCGGCTCGCCGTACGGAAGGGCGCGGGCATCTACGTGTCGGTGCCGTCGAACCAGGATGCCGACAATCAGGTCTCGTACTTCCAGCCGACTGATCTCGCACATGTCGCGATGCTGTTCGATCATCGGCGGTTGATCGAGTCGGAGTCCGCGCGGCTGGCCGCGTTGCATGCGCGGCCGGCCTTGGTGCATGCGATCCGTACGGCGGCCGAGGCTTCGGTCGCCGCGGCTGGGGACGCTCACGCGTTCCGGCTGCACGATCGGGCGTTTCACGATGCGGTGGCCGAGGCCTCCGGCAACGTCTTCCTGCGGGCGGCGGTGACGTCGTTGCGGGACTTCAAGGAGCAGTCGGATCGGCTGCTGTTCGCCGGTGCGCTGCCGGGGTCGTTGGAGGCGGCGGCTGAGCAGCACGTGCAGATCGCGACCGCGATCGCGGCTGGGGATGCGGACAAGGCCGCGACCGCGATGGTGCAGCACATCGACACCACGCAGGCGCAGTTCGAGCAACGGATCCGGGACCGACTGAAGGGCAGTGCGCAGTGAGCAAGATCGAGCGGGTCGAGGTCGAGCTGGTCGAGATCCCCGCGGCCTATCCCTTCCGCTGGCGCGACGGACTACCCGGCTCCGAGCCGGCGCTGCAGGGCGGCGTACTGACGATCACGACCTCGGACGGCGTCGTCGGACGCGCACCGACGCCGCGTGGCGTGATCGCGGCTGACCTGGTCGAGCGACGCGTGCGCGACGAGCTGATCGGCCAGGATCCCTTGCACCGCGAGTGGTTGTGGCACCGGATCTGGGAGCTCGACCGGATCGAGGAGTTCCCGCTGTACTTCCTCGGGCTGGTCGACATCGCACTCTGGGACATCGCCGGGCAGGTCGCCGGACTGCCCGTGCACGCGCTGATTGGGACGTACCGGACCAGCCTTCCGGCGTACGCGTCGACGGTCACGTACTCGTCGATCGAGGAGTACCTCGACGTCGCCGATCAGTGTCTCGAACGCGGCTTCACCGCGATCAAGCTGCACGCCTGGGGCGACGTACGGCGTGATGCTCAGCTCGCGACGCAGCTGCGTGAGCACGTCGGCGACGACGTCGAACTCATGTACGACGGCTCCGCCGGTTTCGACCTGCCCGACGCGGTCCGCCTCGGCCGCGTGCTCGGCGACCTCGGCTTCCGCTGGTACGAGGAGCCGATGCGCGAGTTCAACCTGACCAGCCACCGCTGGCTTTCCGAACGCGTCGACATCCCTTTGCTGGTGGGCGAAACCAGCGACGGCGCCCACTTCAACACCGCCGACTTCATCCAGTCCGGTTGCGCGACGTACGTCCGCACCTCGGCGGCCCTGAAGGGCGGCATCACCGGTGCCCTCCGCATCGCCCACCTCGCCGAGAGCTTCGCCCTCCGCGCCGAGATCCACGGCATGGGCGTCCCCAACCAGCACCTCTGCATGGCCGTCCCCAACACGACGTACTACGAAGCCCTGGTCTGGGGAAACCCCATCATCACCGACCCGACCGTCGGCCCCGACGGCTTGATCCGGGCGGCGACTGCGCCCGGCCTCTCGGCCGCCGGGTAGACGGGGCACCAGATCAGGCCTTGCCGACCAGGATCCACATGTAGTCGTGGTTCTTGACCGGGAAGGTGGCGGTCTTGTTGCTGACTTCCTTGGTCTTCTTGCAGTCGGTGGTGGTGTAGCGCCAGCGGACGACCTGGACCCGCCAGGACTGCTTCAGCTGGTGGAGGCGGCGGACCTTGTTCTTCGGCACCTCGGCGGTGTAGGACCAGCTGTCGGAGACCGAGTGGGACTTGCCGACGGTCTTGGCGTACTGGGACTTGATCTCGGCGATCACGACGTTCGCGCTGATGCCGAGGTCGCCGGTCCACGAGGAGTTGGACTCCGACGTCGCGGTCTTCTGGTACGTGATCCGGCCGGGGCCTTCCATCCAGTCGCTGTACAGGTTGGTCCCGACGTAGACCTCCTTGCCGCCGCGGACGTACCAGTTGATCTCCTTGGTGTTGCACTTCTTCGCCACCGCATCCACCGTGGCCGGCGCGGCTTCGGCGCCCAGGGCAACAAAGCCCGGCGCCAGCAGACCGGCCAGCCCCACGGTGATCCCCAGCATCCTGCGAACCCGCATCGCGAACTCCTACCTAGTGGTGAACCTGCAGTGGTAGGAAACTTACGGGCTTACATCGTTGGATAGACATTATGTTTCAGTCACAGTGCGTCACAAGCGTGTTACTTGTCCAATGCTGAATCAGTGACCAGCGCGATCACTTGCGCCTTGGTGATCCCGCCCGGCTGCGGCTGCATGCCGGGGTTCTGGACCAGGACCGACGCGAGGTTTCCGTCGGGCTGCAGGTACGCGGCGCCCATCATGTAGCGCTGCTTGCCCCTGCCCTTGGGCGGCACTCCCTCGGCGTACATCACCTTGCGGCCGTCGGGCGTCGTCGTCGTGGTGCAGGTCAGACCGCCGAGCTGCTCGGAGCACTTGCTCACGAACTGCGCGGAGTCGACCGCGATGATCACCGTCTGCTTGATCGCACCCGAGCGCCAGCTCTCGATCGTGCCGAACTGTTCGGGCACGGTGTCGTTGAACGCGTGGGTGAGTGTCCCACCGGTCAGCACCCGGACGCCGGCCGCGTGCGCTTCGGCGTACGTCGGCTTGAAGTTCTTCAGCTCGTCCTCGGCCTGCTGCTCCTCCGTCGACAGCGGCGGCAGGTCGACCCGGAGATCGGTGACCAGCGCGAACAGCATCGCGTCGGTGATGCCCATCCCGCGCACGGGAACGGTAGCGTTGTTGCCCCAGAACGGGTTCACCGTCGCCATCACGAACTCGCCGTCGGCCTTCGTGTACGTGAGTTCGACGGACTCGCCGCGCCGGCCGAGCTGCGCCGTCCGCCCGTTCGGCAAGGTCACCGACCGGCACTTCAGCGCCGGCGTGAAGGCCCCCGACCCGCAGCGGGTGCTGGTCGCGGAGGCTGTCGTGGCGACGCCGAGATCGATGTACCCGACGCCCTGCTGCCCGGCGATCCGCCAGCCGACCCGACCGCCGCCGCGCCGGATGCCCGAGGTCTGGTCGAGCCCGAATCCACCCTTGCTGCTGTAGTCGAGGTGCTTGCCGCTCGGATCGAGGTGCTGCTGCAGCGCGGCCCGCATCGCCTGGTCGAAGGCTCGCAACTGCGCCTCGTTCACCACCGGATCGGAGGGCTTGACCACCGGCGGCCTGACCGATGGCGACACCGACGGCGACGTACCGGTGGATGCGGCGGGCAGCTCACCCTGAACCGCACCCGGCGTCAGCCAGCTCGTCACCCCCAGGACAAGCGCGCCCACCGAGGCAACTCCACCAGCTCCCGCCAGCACTCGCCGGCGACGCAGTCGCTGACGACCGGCCATCAGGTCGTCGTCCACCGTGCGCGGCAGCAGATCGTCCTGCAGCGCGGCGGCCTTGGTGAGCTGAGCCCCCAACTCCTTCTCGTCGATCATCGGTCCTGCCCTCCTACCGTCCCGAACTGGGCGGTGAGCAATGCGGTCAGCCGGGCGAGCGCCCTGGCGTTCTGGCTCTTGACCGTGCCGGGACTGCAGTGCAGGTCCGCCGCGGTCTCGTCGATCGACATCCCGAGGAAGTGCCGGAGTACGACGACCCGCCGCTGCCCGATCGGCAGGGTCGCCAGGGCTTCCATCACGGCGCTGCTGTCCTCCACCGCCGGTGGTTGCATCGACGGCTCCTCCAGCCCGTCCAGGCCCGGCGCCTCCCGGCGCCACGGACGCCGGCTCTCGTCGACGCCGGAGTTCACCAGGATCCGCCGGGCGTAGGCGTCGACGTTCCCGGCCCGCTGCACCCGCGGCCAGGCGACGTACAGCTTCAGCAGCGCGGTCTGGACCAGGTCCTCCGCCTTGTGCACGTCCCCGCACAACAGGTACGCCACCCGTCGCAGCTGCGTCCGCCGCTCCAAGACGTACGCGCTGAACTCCTCGTCCCGCGACCCCATCCGGTTGTCCCCTCACTCGATCCGTCACGAGCTAATACGGGACCCACCGGCTGGAAAGTTGTCAGGCGCCGTACCGCAGACCGTCCACCAGCAGGTCGAGCAACCGATCGGCCAGGCCGGGCTCGTTGCTGGCAGCAATCAGGGTGACGCCACCGAGGGCCATCAGGACATCCATCGGGGCGATGCCGGTGCGGAGTACGCCGTCCTGGATGCCGGCCCGGAGCAGCTCGGCGATGGCGTCGGCGAGCAGTTGCCGAGTCGCCATCTTGTGCTCGACCGAGAGGACAGCTTGGAGTGACTCGGCCATGCCGTGCTTGGTCTCGATGTAGTCGACGAACTGGCCCATCCACACGCGGAGCGCCTCGACGGGCGGATGGTCGTCGGCCAGTTGCTCGGCGGCCTCGGCGAGGCGAGCGGTTTCACTGCGGTACGTCGCCTCGACCAGCACCTCGCGGGTCGGGAACCGGCGGTAGAGCGTGCCGATGCCGACCCCGGCCGCTTGCGCGATGTCCTTCAGGGACGCGTCGGCGCCGTCGCGCGCGAAGGCCTGCGCGGCCGCCTCCAGCAGGCGGTCGTGGTTCTGCTGCGCGTCGGCTCTCATCACCCCTCCTTGATAAGCGGAGCCGCGTCCGGTTACTCTGGAGCTAACCGGATCCGGCTCCGCTTGAACTCTAGCAAGGAGCAGCAGCATGCCCATCACCTCGTTCCCCTTCGGCCCGACGTCCACCGCGGCGGAAGTCCTCGAAGGCGTCGACCTCACCGGCCGCCGGGCCGTCGTCACCGGCGGATCCTCCGGCCTCGGCCGGGAAACCGCTCGAGCCCTGGCGTCCGCCGGGGCAGAAGTCACCGTCGCCGTTCGCAACACGAAGGCAGGGGAAGAGGCCGCCGCAGCCATCACCGAAGAGCTCTCCGCGGCGGGCGCCGCCGCCGGGGCTGTGCTCGTTGCCCCGCTCGACCTCGCTTCACAACAGTCCGTCCGTGCCTTTGTCGCTGCCTGGCAAGAGCCGCTGCACATCCTCGTCAACAACGCCGGAGTGATGGCCACCCCCGAACTGCGCACCCCCGAAGGCTGGGAGCTCCAGTTCGCGACCAACCACCTCGGCCACTTCGCACTCACCACCGGCCTGTACGACGCGCTCGCAGCAGCCGCCGACGCCCGGGTCGTGATGGTCAGCTCGCGAGGACACCTGAACGGCCCGGTGCTCTTCGACGACGTCAACTTCGAGCACCACCCGTACGACCGCTGGGCGGCGTACAGCCAGTCCAAGACCGCCAACGTTCTCTTCGCCGTCGAGGCGGCCAAGCGGTGGGCCGACCAAGGAATCAGCGTCAACGCACTCGCACCCGGACGGATCCGCACCGGTCTGCTGCGGCACATCGGCGACGAGACCAACACCGCCGTCCCCGGCAAGTTCCAGGCGACCAACCCCGAGATCGGCTGGCAGACCGTCGAACAAGGCGCCGCCACCTCGGTGCTGCTCGCGGGGTCGCCGATCGTCGCCGGCGTCACCGGCCGGTACTTCGAGCAAGGCCGCCCGGCCGACGTCGCCGTACCGGGAGAGCTCAAGGGCGTCGCGTCCTACGCTCTGGACGCCACCGACGCGGCTCGCCTGTGGCAGTTGTCGCTCGACCTGCTGGGCAAGGAGAACCGGGCAGTGACCGATCGGTAATGTCATGATGTGGCGCATGGAGCTGAAGATGTCGGCGTCGTACGACGCCACCCCTGAGGAAGTCTTCGCGATCGTCACCGACGCCACCTTTCGCGAGCAGGCCTGCGAGAAGACCAAGGCGCTGTCGTACGACGTCAAGGTGAGCACGACCGGCGACGACACCGTGGTGCGGGTCGAGCGGAAGATGCCGTCGGACGACGTACCGGACATCGCGCGCAAGTTCGTCGGCGAGACGCTGACCGTGGTGCAGACCGAGACCTGGCACGCGGCGAAGCCGGACGGGTCGCGGGACGCCGACGTGCGCGGCGAGATCGCCGGGACGCCGGTGACGCTGAAGGGCAACGCGACGATCCGGTCCGAGGGCGGCAAGACCGTGCAGGCGATCACGCTGGACGTGAAGGTGGCGGTCCCGTTGATCGGCAAGAAGATCGAGCCGTTCGTCGTCGAGGCGATCCGGTCCGGCCTGGCCAAGGAGCACGAGCTCGGCCGCGAGTGGCACGACGGCACCAACTGAACCGTGTCGTTACCCGGCAGGCGGCGGCTCCGGTGGCAATCTGGAAACGGAATGTCACCGGAGGTGAGCCTGTCGTGCGTACGAAGCGAAGGACTACCGCACTGTCGGCCGGCGAGGACACGCAGTACTGCGTGTTCTGCGAGGCGACGGTGCTCTTCGAGCGGGTCGAGGCCGGGGACCATCCGGTCGACGACCCGGCCGGCGAGTGGATCTGCGTCAGCTGCGGCTCGGCCCTGCTGATCGGCGCGCCGCTGCAGCACCTCGAACACACCGCCTGACATCTCGTACGGCGGTCTGTCGGCCAGGGCGGCGACGGACAGACCGGCCTCAGAGCTGGACGCGGATGCCGGCTCCCCTGCTGTCGGCATCCGCGCCCATCCTTTCGGCTGCGCCTACAGCGGCGGGCCGAAACCACAGAGGACCGGGCGAGCCCGGGCCGGATCCAGCGCGTTGGCCACCAGCTGCGCGACCGTCGGGTCGAAGGCCAGCCCGACGTGCCCGACCGGGTCCAGCGGGCAGGTGTCCTGCACGAACTGGTTCTTCACGCCGGGTTCGCGAACGAACGACGTCTCGTGCGGCGTCACCAGCGCGTCCAGGCGCGACGCGATCACCGTGTACTTGACGCCAGGCTGCGCGATCGGACCGGCGGTCAGCTTCGCCACCTCGGAGCCCCCGACGATGATCTCGTCGCAGGCCGGGCAGCCGAAGTCGCGCAGCACCCGGTCGACCAGCGGCCGCAGCCCGAGGTAGTCGCCGACACTGACCAGCCCGGCGAACGTCGTCCCGTGCGTCGGCGGCGCCAGCGCGACGACCTTGCCGACCTTCCCGGCGTACCCGCGGACCTTCGGCCCGTACAGGCTCTGGAAGGCACCCTCGGAGTGCCCGACGATGTCGACCTTCGCGGCGCCGGTCGCGGCCCGGACCTGATCGACGAACGCCTCGATCTGCGCCGACGACTGCACGATCGAGACCGTGCCGCCGACCGGGATCGCGGGCGTCGCCTGGCCGTAGGTGAGCGTGAAGGCGCAGTAGCCCTTGGCCGCGAGGTACGGGCCGAGGAACGAGTAGTTGCCGGGCCCGTTGCCGCCGAGGCCGTGCAGCAGGACGAGCGGGTTCGGGTGCGCGGCCGACGGCTTGCAGGCCCAGTTGTCGAACCCGGAGGACGGCGCGGCGACCGCCGTCGTGGTCGTGCCGACGGCCAGCAGTACGGCGGTCAGCAGACCGGCGCCGGCGCGTCGAAGGAGATGGGGTTTCATCGCGACTCCAGAGGGGCAGTGTCGTTGGGTGACGACAAAGTGACAGCATGCATACATCCGGCAGTGGAGCACGTTCACGGGTTTCCGACAAGAGCTCGTGTTCAGAACGGGTTCGTCTGGTTACCAACCGGCCGCGCAGGGTAACGTCCAGCGCATGGGGCGAGTGATCAGAGGTTTGGACGCCGAGCAACGCCGGGCCGAGCGACGGGAGCAGGTGCTCGACGCCGCGCTCGACCTGTTCGCGGCGCAGGGGTACCTGAACACGTCGATCGAGCAGATCTGCACCACGGCGTACGTCGGGACGAAGAGCTTCTACGAGGTCTTCGACAACCGCGAGGCCTGCTACGTCGGGCTGCTGAAGCGCACCTCCGAGCGGCTCGAGGACACGATGATGACGCTTGCCGCGGGCAACACCGGCGGCAGCGAGCGCGAGGTCGCGCCCGGCCTGCTGTCGGCGTTCGCGCACGCGCTCGTCGACGACCCGCGGGTCGCCCGGGTCACCTTCGGCCAGGCCGGCGGCATCTCCGAGACCGTCGAACGGCAGCGCCGGACCAACCGCCGCTGGGCCGCCGGATTCCTAGAACAGCTCTGGGACCGGTACGACGGCCCGCCGTCCGAGCTCGACCACCGGATGCGCCATGGCGTCGCGATCGGCCTGGTCGGCGGCCTGTTCGACCTGATCTCCGACTGGCTGCTCGACGCCGACCTGCACGACCGCCGCCAGCTCGAGGACCTCATCGACGACCTCACCACGTTCTACATCACCGTTCGCCGCGGCCTGATCACCCAGAACTAGTGACTGGACAAGCATCAACCGAGTGGTCCTACCGGCCGCTGATCTGGCTCGCTGTGGCGACGTTCTCGACCGGGATCGACGGTTACGTTCTGGCCGGTCTGCTGCCGGCGATCGCCGACGACCTGCACGTCGAAGCGGCACTCGCCGGGCAGCTGGTGTCGGTGTTCGCGCTGACCTCCGCGCTCGCGGGACCGGTGCTCGGCACGGTGACGAGCCGATGGGAACGACGCGGCACGATCGGCTTGTCGCTCGCGGTCTTCGTGGTCGGCAACCTGATCGTCGGACTCGCTCCGAACTACCCGATCGCTCTCGGCGGCCGCGTGGTGGCGGCGCTCGGCGGCTGCCTGCTCAACGCCGCGGTCACCGGCTACGTGATCGCGCTGACGCCGATCCGGCATCGCGGCAAGGCGTTGTCGTTCGTCCTCGGCGGCTGGATGACCGCGACCGCGCTCGGCGTACCGGTCGGCTTGGCGCTCGGGCAGTCCAGCTGGCGGTTCCCGCTGATCCTGGTCTCGATCGTCGGCACGATCGCGCTGATCGGCATCCTGCTCCGGCTCCCCCAGCTGCATCTCCCCGCCGGATCACTGGCCGATCGACTGCGCCCGTTGCGTCAGCCGCAACTGCTGGCCGGGCTGCTCGTCACGACCGGCATCCTCTGCAGCAGCTACACGTGCTTCACCTACGCCACGATCATCCTGAGTCCGGCGTACCCGGGCGGCTGGGTGATCATCGTGATCATGTTCGGGTACGGCGTCGCGAGCATGCTCGGCAACGCGGTGACCGGTCGGCTGGTCGACCGTTTCAGCGCGCTGCGCGTGCTCACGGTCGTCCTGATCGGCCTGCTGGTGAACGCCGTCCTGGGCGTGGTCGCGTTCGCGGCCGGCGCGGTGGCGATCCTCGGGCTGGTGTGGTTCTTTGCCGCAGGCATCGGAAACGGCGGCGCGGCCGTTCCGCAGCAAGCCCGGCTCGCCGCGCTCGCGCCGGACTCGGCGGCGATCGTGATGGCGCTGAACGGCAGCGCGATCTCGCTGGGCGGGGCGCTAGGTGGCGGGCTCGGCGGCCTGACCCTGGCCGCGGGCTCAGCGCCGTACGGGCTGCTCGGTCTCGCGGCAGTGATCCTCGCGATCACCTTGGTGCTGCACCTGCGCGTTGCGAGGGTGCCCGAGACCGTCTGACGGTCCCGGGCACCATCACGATCAGCCCTGGTGCGGGTACCGGTAGTCGGTCGGCGCGGCGAAGGTCTCCTTGATCGAGCGCGGGCTCGCCCAGCGGATCAGGTTCCACATCGAGCCGGCCTTGTCGTTCGTGCCGCTCGCGCGAGCGCCACCGAACGGCTGCTGGCCGACGACCGCGCCGGTCGGCTTGTCGTTGACGTAGAAGTTGCCAGCGGCGAACCGCAGGTACTCCGAAGCGGTGGCGACCGCGTGCCGGTCCTGCGCGATGACCGCGCCGGTCAGCCCGTACGGCGCCGCGCTCTCCATCTGCTTCAGCACGGTCTCGTAGTCGCCGTCCTCGTAGACGTGCGCGCCGAGGATCGGGCCGAAGTACTCGGTGGTGAAGATCTCGTCGGTCGGGTCGTCGGAGACCAGCAGCGTCGGGCGGACGAAGTAGCCCTGGCTGTCGTCGTACGTGCCGCCGGCCAGCACCTCGATCGCGTCGCTGGCCTGGGCCCGGTCGAGCGCCGCCTTGTGCTTGGCGAACGCGCGGTCGTCGATGACGGCGCCGATGAAGTTCGACAGGTCGGTCACGTCACCCATCGTCAGCGAGTCGGCCTCGGCCGCGATGTCGTCGCGGATCTGGTTCCAGACCGAGCGGGCGACGTACGAGCGCGAAGCGGCCGAGCACTTCTGGCCCTGGTACTCGAAGGCGCCGCGGACCATCGCGGTCTTCAGCACGGCCGGGTCGGCCGACGGGTGCGCGAGGATGAAGTCCTTGCCGCCGGTCTCGCCGACCAGCCGCGGGTAGGTCTTGTACGACGAGATGTTGGTGCCGACCGTGCCCCACAGCGAGTGGAAGGTCTTGGTCGAGCCGGTGAAGTGGATGCCGGCCAGGTCCGGGTGGGTCAGCGCGGCCTTGCTCACCTCGAGGCCGTCACCGGTCACCAGGTTGATCACGCCGGCCGGGAGCCCGGCGGCCTCGAACAGCCGCATCGTCCAGTGCGCCGCGAACTGCTGGGTCGGCGACGGCTTCCAGACGACGGTGTTGCCCATCAACGCGGGCGCGGTCGGCAGGTTGCCGGCGATCGCGGTGAAGTTGAACGGGGTGATCGCGTAGACGAAGCCCTCGAGCGGGCGGTAGTCGGTGCGGTTCCAGACGCCGGGCGAGGAGATCGGCTGGTCGCTGATGATCTGCCGGGCGAACGCCACGTTGAAGCGCAGGAAGTCGATCAGCTCGCAGGCGGCGTCGATCTCGGCCTGCTGCACGGTCTTGGACTGACCGAGCATGGTCGCCGCGTTCAGGGTGTCGCGCCACGGGCCGGCCAGCAGGTCGGCGGCCTTGAGGAAGATCGCGGCCCGGTCGTCGAAGGACAGCGAACGCCACGACGGCGCCGCGGCCAGCGCCGCGTCGACGGCGGCCTTGCCGTCGGCCTCGGTCGCGTTGCCGAGGGTGCCGAGCACGTGGGCGTGCTTATGCGGCTGGACGACGTCGATCCGCGCGCCGCCGCCGAGCCGCTGCTCCCCGCCGATCGTGCAGGTCAGGTCGATCGCACCGGCGGCGTTGAACTCCTTGAGCTTCGCCTCCAGGCTGCCCCGCTCGGGCGAACCCGGCGCGTAGCCCCGGACCGTTTCGTTGGCGGGGGTGGGGACGGCGGTGACGGCATCCATGCTGCGCTGCTCCTCGATCGACTGGGGTGGGTACGCCGGTACGTGGCTGCGGGCGCGCGGACCGGCCCGATCGGGGCCAGCCGCGACACGTTCGCGCCTTCATGCTGCCACGACAGAGCCTGGGACCACGAACCCGACTGGTCTTCCACCTTTGTAGCAGATCTTACAGATGGATATCGATTGGATCGTTTGCTACGAGACGATCCGGACCGTCCCCGTGATCGCGTGCGTCGCGCCGGTCCACCAGCGCAACGTGCCGTCGCCGTCGCGTCCCGCGAGGGTCCAGGTGTAGGCGCCGGGCGGGAGCAGCCGGCCGGCCGAATCGCGTCCGTCCCAGTCGGCGCGTGCCGATCCGTTGGTCGTCGCGCAGTTGAGCGTACGGCGTACTGCCGTCCCCGACTTGATCGTCAGCGTGCAGGTCGGCAGCGCCTTGCTGATCCCGAACTCGGCGTTCCACAGCCGCAGCGCGGGATTGAACGAGGGCGGCGCGGAGCCGTTGCCGAGGTACTTCGGGTAGGCCACGAACGCCGAGTTCGGGCCGATCCGCGCGACGTCGTCCGGGGCGATCCAGGCCAGCGTCTCGTCGTGCACGTCGAAGGAACCGGAGTAGCGCAGCGCGCCGACCACCCCGGTCGCCGAGGTGCCGAGCCGGCCGACCTTGAGTGTGCCCGGCGACCCGTCGCGGATCGGGTAGGTGTCGTAGACGACGTGCCCACCGGACATCCGCAGGTTGAGGGTGTGGGCGGAGGTCACCAGGATCGCCGCGGCCTTGGTCTGCAGGTTGCGATGCCCGACGACCGACTGGCCGCAGTCGTCCTGGCCGGTGCGCGCACAGGTTGCCCAAGCGACGTAGTCGTCGTGGACGGCGACCCTCATGACGATCGCGGCTCCGGCTGCTTTGACCTGCAGGAGCGCACCGCTGGCCAGGTCCCGGCGCCAGACGGCGTTCTTGTCGTCGGCCCAGGTGAGGTAGTTGCCCCACAGGTCGACGGCCTGGGGATAGTTCGTCGTGATCGCCTGCTGCGTGCTGACGCCGGTGCGCAGGTCGTAGATCATCGGTACTTCGGTGTCGTACCACGGGTAGCAGACCGGGGACGGCGGGTCGCAGCGGTCGCCGGTGTACAGGGCCTTCCACCACAGCAGTCGCGATCCGGAGATCCGGAACTGCTGGCCACCGACGATCGCTTCGCGCACCGCCGAGGCGAAGACCCTGGTCCGGACACCGTCGTCGGCGACGAGCCAGAGCGTGCCCGCGGTGTCCTGGAACGCGCTTCGGCGTCCCTCGCGCGAGACCGTCCACCGTCCGAGGCTTGCCTGGCCGATCTTCGTCTGCGCCGTCAGCGTGACCGCGCCGGCCGGGCGCGTGTAGAACCGGCGACTCACCGAGTTGGCCGGGAGTTGGCTGTCGAAGTACGTCACTCCCCCCGCGCCCAGCGAGACCGCGTACGCCACCGGCGGCAGCAGGTCGACCGGCGCGAGCCTCGTCTTCGCGGCCGAGCCGCCGACAGCCACCGCCGCGTCGACGCCGGGCGTTGGTTGGCGGGAGTCGAAGACGAAACGGCTGCCGTCGCCGGCCACCGTGCGGGTGTCGGCGGTCTGCGTACTGGTGCCGTTCGCCGCGACCGAGCCGGCCGTACAGTCCGCTGTTCCCTGACAGGTTGTCCAGGCGGTCGCCCCACCGGCGATCGCCGTCGCGATCACCCAGCCAGTGACCTTGGTGGCCACGGGTGGCGCCGATCCGTCGGTGGTCGAGCGGACGACGTACGAGCTCGTCGGCGGGCTCTCGGTGTAGTCCTGGTGTGCCCAGGCCACCGACGTACCGGCCAGGGAGACGCCGCCCAGGAACTTGGTGTGGCCGCCGTCGGCGATCACCCGCGGCTGCGCGGCGGCGGCGTACGAGCGGTAGGTCAGCTGTCTGTTGCCGTCGGCGTCGGTCCCGGTGGTCGTGACGAACCCGGTCTCGTCCATCGCGATCAAGGTGTCCGCGGCGACGCCTGGGTACTGGGTGGCGATCCGGCAGCCCGTCGGCCCGGCCTCGACGCGGTAGCCGGCGTCGCTGATCCAGCCGAACGACGCGAACAGGCCACCGGGATCGCCGACGGCCCGGGCCGGTTGCGGCGACGCGTCGCAGCGCTTGGTCACCGGCGTACCGACGTACTGGTACGCGGTCTGGTTCGTCGCCCCGCCGAAGATCTTGTCGCCGTGCAGGTGCCGGAAGCTCGCGTCCACCTGGTACGCCGGTGCGCCGGCCGGTTTCACCCAGGTCGCCACGTGGTCCAGCGTGTTGTTGTCGTTGCGCGAAACCTTGTACAGCACGCCGGCCGGCGAGGCCCCCAGGACCTCGACGTACGGGCGGTCGAACAGGACCCGGTCCAGGTCCTGCACCCCCGCCGCCTCCGCCGAAGCCGGTACCGCCCCCAGTACCACGAGCGCCCCAACCAGCCAGCGTGCTTTCATCCCGACCCCTCCCCTTGCACACTCGATGCGGCGGAACGGTCAGAAGTTGCGGATCAGACGATCTTGACCGTTCCGGTGATCGGATGGGTCGCGCCGGTCCACCAGCGCAGCGTGCCGTCGCCGTCCCGGCCGGCCAACGTCCAGGTGTACGCGCCCTTGGGCAGCAGCCGTCCGGCCGAGTCCCGGCCGTCCCAGACGGCCCGCGCGGATCCGTCCGGGGTCGCGCAGTTGAGCGTACGGCGTACTGCCGTCCCCGACTTGATCGTCAACGTGCAGGTCGGCAACGCCTTGCTGATGCCGAACTCCGGGTTCCAGACCCGCAACGCCGGGTCGAACGACGGCGGCGCGGAGCCGTTGCCGAGGTACTTCGGGTACGCGACGAACGGCGAGTTCGGCCCGATCCGCGCCACGTCGTCGGGCGCGACCCAGGCCAGCGTCTCGTCGTGCACGTCGAACGCCGCCCGCCACCTGACCGGTCCGACCACACCGGTCGCCGACGTCCCCAGCCGGTTCACCCGGAGAGTGCCGCTCGGCGGGAAGCCGTTCGCGTAGGCGTCGTACACGACGTGACCGCCGGACAGTCTGACCTTCTCGGTGTTGGCGCTGACCAGCTGGATCGCGGCCGTCCGGGTCGTCATGTTGCGGTGGGCAATCACTGACGCCGCGCAGGTGCTGGACACTCCGGGCGTACAGGTCGACCAGGCCACGTAGTCATCGTGCACGGCCACGCTGTTGACCCGTGCGGTCCCGGCCGCCTTCGCTTGCACCACCGCGCCGCTGGCCAGGTCGCGGCGCCAGACGGCGTTGCCGATGTCGCTCCAGGCCAGGTAGTTGCCCCAGAGATCGAGGCTCCCGATCGCCTGGGCCGGTGCCGAGGCCGCGGTGCTGACGCCGGTCCGGAGGTCGTACAGCATCGGTACGCCGTTGTAGAGCGGATCGCACGGCGGTGGCCGCATGTCGCAGCGGTCGCCGTCGTACACGCCCTTCGTCCACAGCAACCGCGAGCCGGACAGCTTGAGGCCGACGCCGAGCACGACCTCGTCGCGCACGACACTGGTGAACACCCTGGTCCGGACGCCGTCGTCGCCGACCAGCCACAGCACTCCGGCCGCGTCGATGAAAGCGGTCCGCCGACCGTCCCTGGACACGGCGCGACCGCCCACAGGTCGGTTCGTCCCACCGATCCGGACCTGCGCCGACAGTCCGACCGTGCTGCCGGAGCGCGTGTACGTCCGTCGGTTGACCGAGTCGACCGGGCGTTGCGTGTCGACGTACGCGACACCGCCGGCGCCGAGCGCGACGCTGTACGCGACGGCCGGGAGCTGTGGGACGTCGACGATCCGGGTCCGCGCGGTCGTCGGGTCCACCGCGGTCGCGGCGTCGATGCCGGCCGGAGTCCCGTAAGTGTCGAAGACGAAGCGGGTGCCGTCGCTGAAGACGCTGTGCGTCCCGACCAGGACGTGCCGCGCACTGCCCGGACCGATCGACCCGCTCGCGCAGACCGCGGACTGGAAGTAGCACGCGTCCCAGCCGGTGGCGGCACCGAGGATCGACGTCCGCAGCACGATGCCGCTCACCCGCGTGGTGACCGGCGGGACCGAGCCGTCGGTCGACGAGCGGATGACGAACGTGGTGTCCGGCTGCTCGGTGTCGATGGTCGACCAGGTGACCACCTTGCCGCGCAGGGCCAGGCCGTTCGGCCAGCGGTGGAGCCCGGCGTCAGCGATCACGTGCGGGTGCGTCGGATCGGCGTACGAGTGGTAGGTGAACTGCCGGTTGCCCTGCTCGTCCAGGTTCTTCACGACCACGTACCCCAGCTCGTCGGCCACGGTCGGCACGCCGTCGGGCTGCGGGTACGTCGCGGTCACGCGGCAGCCGGTCGCGTCGATCTCCACCCGCTCACCGGAGGCGGCGATCCAGCCGAACGGCGCGAGCGCACCCGGCTGCGGACTGCTGTCGCAGTTCCTGGTGACGGGCACGCCGATCTGCTGGAACTCGATGGCGGTCGCGCCCGCGCCGTAGATCCGCTGTCCGGCCAGGAGGTCGAAGTTCGCGGCCACCTGGTACGGCGTACCGGCGGCGGGCTTGACCCAGGTCGTGGAACTGGCCTGCGCGTCGCCGTCGACCCGGCTGACCTTGTAGAGCACGCCCGTGGTGGAGGCGCCGAGCACTTCGATCCGGGGCGTCGAGGCCGGCACCCGGTCGAGGTCCAGGACCCCGGCGGCTTCGGCGTGAGCGGCGCCGAGCAGCAAGGCCAGGCTGACGGACAGCGGCAGGATCCGGCGTACGGCGAGCAGGTTCATGACGATCGCCTCCTGAGCAGCCTGATGCCGCGCAGGAGGCGAAAGTTGCGGCTACTGGCGCCAGGGCATGTGCTGGAGGGCCCAGGTGTTGCCGTCGGGGTCGGCGAACCACGCGTAGAAGACGCCGCCGAGGTCCTCGGTCGGGCTGACCTCGATGCCGCGGCCGATCAGCTCGGCGCGGGAGGCCTCGATGTCGGCGACGACCAGGTGCAGCCCGCGCAGCGTGCCGGCGGGCATGTCGAGCATCGGCAGCCCTTCGGCGAGCGTGATCGAGCAGTGCGACCCCGGCGGGGTGAGCTGCACGATCCGTACGCCGTCGGCCGGGGTGACGTCCACGTCCGCGTGGAACCCGGCGCGCACGTAGAACTCCTTGGCCCGCTCGAGATCCGTCACCGGCACGGGAATCAGCTCGAGCAGGTAGTTGCCCGCCAGCACTGGATCGTTCATGCAGACTTCTTCTTGGCGGCCGTCTTCTTGGCCGGAGCTGCCTTCTTGGCCGCCGCCTTCTTCGCGGGGGCTGCCTTCTTCGCAGCGGCCTTCTTCGCCGGGGACGACTTCTTGGCCGGTTCCTCCGACGCCGAGCCACCACCAGCGCGACGCGCCTTCGCGGCCTCGACCGACGCACGCAGCGCGGCGACCAGGTCGACGACCTCGGCGCCCTCGGTCTCCTCCTCCTCGGCGTCCGCCGGCAGCGGTACGCCGGCGGCCTTGGCCTCGACGACCTGCTCCAGCGCCTGCCGGTACTCGTCGTGGTACTGGTCCGGATCGAACTCGCCACGCAGGGTGTCGATGTACGACTCGGCCATCGCCTTCTCCTGCTTGCGGATCTCGATGTCCTCGTCCGGCGCCGCGAACGCCGCGTCGCGCACCTCGTCCGGCCAGAGCATCACCTGCAGGATCAGCACGTTCTCGTGGGTACGCAGCAGCCCGAGGCTCTCCCGCGACCGCAGCGCGACCTTCACCAGCGCGTACAGGTCGGAGCCGTCGAGCGCGTCCCGCAGCAGCACGTACGGCTTCCCGCCGGGCCCGCCGTCGGCGGCCAGGTAGTACGACTTGCCCAGGTAGAGCGGGTCGACCTGGTCGGCCGGCACGAACTCCAGCACGTCGATGACCTTCTTGCTGGACAGCGGAAGGTCGGCGAAGTCGTCCGGCTCCAGCACCACCATCCGGCCGTCGGCCATCTCGTAGCCCTTGCCGATGTCGGAGTACGGAACCTCTTCGCCGTCGATCGAGCAGATCCGCTTGTACCGGATCCGGCCGCCGTCGGCGACGTGGACCTGGCGGAAGGAGATGTCCTTCTCCTCGGTCGCGGAGTACACCTTGATCGGGATCGTCACCATCCCGAACGAGATGGCCCCCTTCCAGATCGCCTGCGCCATCGCCATCAGCTCCCTGTCAGATCAACCGTCAAGCCTTGCCCCGCCGGCCTTCCGCCGCGAGGAGATCAGGAATCTCCTGCGTGGCGTACCACAGCAGGTCTTCACCTTCGCACGAGTCGAGGGCGAAGACAGCGTCCTCGTGGTCCGGATTCGCGGTGTCACCGCGCGCCACGTCCCACAGCTCCGCCGCCTTGCCGACCACGTCCTCCGCGCTGTCCGCGTCCAGGTGCACCGCCGCCACCGCGCTCCACGGGATCACCACGTGCAGCTCCAGCCGCGCGTCGCCCAGGTGGACGCTGCCGTCGGCCGGCGGCACGGCTGCCACCTCGCAGGCGACAACGACCCGCTTGCGCGGCGCGCCCGGGTCGGCGGCCAGCAGTCCGACCGAGGCCTTCGCGGCCTGCGCCATCGCGGCGTACTCGAGCTCCTCGTCGTCGCCCTGGGTGTACCACTCGCGCAGCGCCGGCGTCACGGCGTACACCGTCATCGGCGCCGGGGCGATCTCGGCAGCGTGGCAGGCCGCGTCGAGCAGCGGCAGTGTGGACGGTACGTAGACCCTCATTGGTCCGCCTTCTTGGTGCTCCGGGGCTTCTTCCGGCCGCGTGTGGCCCGGTTCCGGCTGCCCTTGGTGGTGTCCAGCAACTCGTCCAGCGCGTCGGTGACGCACTGGGCGAACACGGCCAGGTCCGGCATCGCCGTCCGGTCCGCGTTCAGCCCGAACGAGACCTTGCCGTCGTACGACGTGACGCCGACCGACAGCCCCTGGCCCGGCATCAGCGGGACCACCGGGTACGACGCGAGCATCGGCGCGCCCTGGGCGTAGAGCGGGAACTGCGGCCCCGGCACGTTGGTGATCACGACGTCGTCGATCGGCCGGACCGTGGCGGTGGCGACCCGGGCGGCGAGCGCGTGCAGGGTGGTCGGGGCGAAGCCGGCGATGCCGACCAGCGACCGGGCGCTGACCGCGCGACCGGTGTCCTTGTGCACCTTGGTCTGGTACGAGATCTGGTGCAGCCGCATGACCGGCGAGTTCTCCCCGACGGGCAGCGTCACGGTCGAGGCGATCACCGACGAGCCGAGCGAGGTCGGCTCCTCGTCCTCGTCGTCACGGATGCTCACCGGTACGACGGCGCGCACGCTCCGGGTCGGGCCGACGCCTTCGCCCCGGGTCATCATCCAGGCGCGGAACGCGCCGGCGACGACGGCCAGGACCACGTCGTTGATCGTGCCGCCGTGCATCGCGCGGACGGTCCGGAAGTCCTCGAGATCGGTCTGCACAGTGGTGAACCGGCGCTGCCCGGAGGTCTTCACGTGCAGCGAGCTCTCCTGCGCGTGCCGCTGGGCCACCAGCGAGCCGACCACGTCACCGATCACCTCGCGCACCGACGTCGAACCGGTCAGGCTGGCCATCTCGGCCCGGGCCAGCTCGAGCACTGCGGTCGGGTGCCGGGTCGCGTCGGCGAAGACGCCAGCGAGCAGCTCCAGCGCGGACGGCGGGTGGTCGGGCTGCCAGGTGTCGGTCGGCGTCTCCCGCGGGTGCGCCGTCGAGTCGAGCACGACCTGGCCGATGTCGACCGTGCTGTTGCCGTCGACAAGGGCCTGGTGGGACTTGGAGATGATCGCGAACCGGTCGCCCTGCAGGCCCTCGACCAGGTACATCTCCCAGAGCGGGCGCGCCCGGTCGAGCCGCCGGGACATGATCCGGGCGACCAGCTCCAGGAGCTGCGCGTGCGTGCCCGGCCGCGGCAGGGCGGACCGCCGTACGTGGAAGGTGATGTCGAAGTCTTCGTCGTCGACCCAGACCGGACCGGCGAAGCGGCCCGGCACCTGCTGGACGCGCTGCCGGTAGCGCGGCACGAAGGCGATCCGGTCGCGGATCAGCGCGACCAGGCTCTCGTAGTCGAACTCGTCGTCGGAGTGCACCGGCGGCTCGAAGATGTCGACCGTGCCGACGTGCATCGGCGTGGCCGGGGACTCGGCCTTGAGGAAGGTCAGGTCGAGCGACGACAACCGGTCCGGCATCCGCGTTTCCCTTCCCTTCGAAGTGTGGTCCGCTCACCCTAGCCGCCTGCTCGGACAGTGAGCTGCAACACTACTGAAGGCGATCGTGACACGACTGATCGTCGGCTGCGGGAACCCGGCGCGCCCGGTGTTCGTAGCACCCTGTGGGCGTGTTCGGCGCCCACCGGTATCGACTCGTGCTGAAAGGCCCCTCGCATCATGCGTTCGACGTTCTCCCGCGGTACTGCTCTCGCGTTCCTGCCCGCTCTCGGCATGCTGGTCCTGGCCGGCTGCGGCGACGACTCCGGCAGTGGCAGTTCGCCCTCCCCGAGCGCCCCGGTGACGACGCCGAGCGACACGCCCTCGTCAACTCCTTCCGCGACGCCGTCGGACGACCCGAAGAACACGCCGTCGAACACCGCCGACCCGTCCGGGGAGCAGGCCGACGTGACCATCAACGTCACCGTTGCCAACGGCAAGGTGAACCCGAGCGGCGACAGCATCAAGGTGACCGCCGGCCAGACCGTCCTGGTCACCGCGGTCAGCGACGCCGCCGACGAGCTGCACATCCACGGGTACGACAAGGAGCTCGAGCTGGCGCCGGGCAAGCCGGCCTCGGTCAAGTTCACCGCGAACATGAAGGGCACCTTCGAGGTGGAGACGCACGAGAGCGGCAAGCTGGTCGCCAAGCTCGTCGTGTCCTGACCCGATGACCCCTCTTCTGCTGCCGCTCCACGGGATCGGCGGCCGGCAGGACCTGCCCGTCCCGTTCGGCCTGGCCGTCGGTGGTGCCGCGGTCGCGATCGCGCTGTCGTTCGTCGTACTGGGTGTTGCGTGGCGTACGTCGAAGTACCGCGGCAACGCCTCCGGCCGGCCGCTGCCGGACGGCGTCACCCGCACTGTCGATGCGGGCTGGTTCCGCTGGGTCGTCCGGCTCGTCGGGCTGGCCGTCTTCCTCTACGCGATGGTGTCGCTGCTGTTCGGCGTCGACCGGCTGACCAACCCGATCTTCGGCTTCATCTACATCCTGGTGTGGGTCGGCCTGGTGCCGGTGTCGCTGCTGCTCGGCCCGGTCTGGCGCACGCTCAACCCGCTGCGCACGATCCACCTGCTGCTGTCGAAGCTGCTCCGCCAGCCCGCGTCTCGCGGCGTACTGGAGCTGCCGAAGTGGGTCGGGCTCTGGCCGGCCGCGCTCGGGATCCTCGCGTTCACCTGGCTCGAACTGGTCGCACCGGACCGCGCGACGCTGCCGGTGCTGCAGGCCTGGATGGCCTTGTACGTCGTGATCACGCTGTTCGGCGCGATCCTGTTCGGCGACCGCTGGTTCGCCGCCGGCGATCCGTTCGAGGCGTACGCGACGCTGATGTCCCGGCTGTCGCCGTGGGGCCGGCGTGACGACGGGAAGATCGTGTTCCGCCGCCCGCTGGAGAACCTGGACGGCCTGAAGGTCCAGCCCGGACTGGTCGGACTGGTCGCCGCGCTGCTCGGCAGTACGGCGTACGACGGCTTCTCGAACTCGTCGGCCTGGATCGGCTGGGCGCAGAACTCCGGCTACTCGATGACCCTGCTCGGCACGCTGATGCTGGTCGCGTTCATCCTGTTCGTGCTCGTCACCTACTCCGGCGCGACGCTGCTGGCCGGGCGACTCTCGGACAACAGCTCCCGCGCGTCGCTGCCCGGGCTGTTCGCCCACTCGGTCGTGCCGATCGCCTTCGGGTACGTCGTCGCGCACTACCTGACGCTGTTCATCCTGGAAGGCCAGCGGACGCTCATCTACCTGAGCGACCCGCTGAGCAACGGCGCCAACGTCTTCGGCACCGGCCTGCTCGCCGTCAACACCGGAATCACCAACCACAGCACGGCGATCTCGGTCATCCAGGTGCTGGCCGTGGTCTGCGGGCACCTGCTCGGCGTGGTGTCCGCGCACGACCGGGCGGTCGCGTTGTTCCCGCGGCACAAGGCGCTGGCCGGGCAGGTCCCGCTGCTGGTCGTCATGGTCGGCTACACCGCCGGCGGGCTGCTCCTGCTGTTCTCGTCCTAGATGTTCACGGTTGAGGAACGCTCGGCCCTCCGCGCCCAGTTGGTCGCGGAGGCTCGGGCGGACGCGCGGATCACCGGGCTGGCGCTGACGGGCTCGGGAGCTTCTGGAGCTGAGGACGAGTGGTCGGACATCGACCTGTACCTGGGGGTCATGGATCCTCAGGTCGTGCTCGACGAGTGGACCGCACGCATGTACGCGGAGCACGACTGTGTGGCGCATCTGGACATGCGAGTACGGCGTACGACGTACCGGGTCTTCTTCCTGGGCAGCACTTTGCAGGTGGATGTAGCGTTCGCGCCGGTTGCTGAGTTCGGTGCCTTGGGACCGGCGTTCCGGACTGTTTTCGGAGAGGCCGTCGAGCAGACACCGGTCGCTCAACCGGACGCTGCCGACCTGATCGGGATGGGCTGGCTGTACGCCTTGCACGCGCGGTCGAGCATCATGCGGGGTAAGGGCTGGCAGGCGGAACACATGATCAGCGGGCTGCGCGACCAGGTGCTGATGCTTGCTTGTCTTCGGCATCGCGTGCCTGTGGGCGACGGTCGTGGCTATCACCTGTTGCCGCCGGCGCTGCTGCGGCCGCTGGAGGGCTGCCTCGTCCGCGCGATCGACCCCGCCGAGCTGGATCGCGCGCTGGGCGCGACGATCCAGGTGTTCCTCGGCGAGGTCGCCGCGGTCGATCCCTCGCTTGCTAGCCGGCTGAGCGCTCCGTTGCGGGAGCTTTCGCTCGCGACGTGATCGCCAGTACGACGAAGGCGATCATGCCCAGGATCAGGTGCGAGTTGCCCGGGATGGACTGCCAGAAGGACCAGCTGAGCTCGCGGTCGTCGCGGTAGGGAACCCACCAGATCGAGCGGAGCACGAACAACCCGTACCAGAGCACGGCTGTGGCGATCGCCGGACGGCGACCCCACTGACGGTCGACCGCGCGGATCAGGCTGATGCCGAGCGGGATGATCCAGACCCAGTGGTGGCTCCACGACACCGGCGACGCGTAGAGAACGGCCAGCGCCATCACGGAGATCGCGGTGACGCGCTCATCGGCCAGCCAGTAGCGGCGGGCCAGCCAGAGCACGAGCAGGCCGAAGACCGCCGACAGGACGAACCAGACCGGCTGGATCCAGCCGGCGTCGTCGCCGAGGCGGCTGAGGAAGCCCATGAACGACTGGTTCGCGGTGTAGGCCAGTCCGCCGACGCGGTTGGCGTTGCGGATGACAACGGTCCAGTACTCCCACGACTGGTTCGGCACGACGACGAAGCCGATCGCCATCGTCGCGAGCAGCCCGAGCAGCGCGTTGCGGAACGCCCGCCACTGCTTCGTGACCAGCAAGAACGCGAGGAACGGCAGCGGAGTCAGCTTGATGCCGATCGTCACGCCGACCCAGAAGCCCCGCCAGCGGGCGTTCTGCGGCCTGATCAGATCGAGCAAGATCATTGCTGTCAGCAACAGATTGATCTGGCCGAACTGGATCGTCTGCCAGACCGGTTCGAGCAGGAGTGACGCGAGCGTCAGGGCTGCCAGTATGGCGATCCGCTGGTTGGTGAAGCGTTGCGGCAACAGGTTCCAGGCCGATTCCGGCAGCGCGGCGCGCCAGATCGCACCGATACAGAGCACGGAGATCGTCGTCCAGACCACCAGCGCGACACCCCACGGCACAGCGGCCAGCGGGACCATCGCGATCGCCGCGAACGGCGGGTAGGTGAACGGCAGTCCCGAACCGGGCAGCTGCGCGTCGTACAAGGACGCCCGGTCGAGCAGGACCGAGCCGCCCATCCGGTACACGCGGAGGTCGATCATGCCGTCGAACAGCCCGTACGCCCAGGCGCCGAGGGCAACGAACGCGGCGCAACCGAGCACGGCGACGACGATCCAGCGGGGGTCGGTCCTTGTGGTGCCGCTGGTGGGTGAGGTCGTGGTCACGTCAGGTCGACCCCGAACAGTGCTTCCAGCTCGCGCTTCGTGTCGTCGTACGCCGTGTGGTGGATCGCGGTCATCCCGAGCTGCTTCGCGGCCTCGACGTTGAGCTCGAGGTCGTCGATGAACACGCACTCGGCCGGCTGAAGGCCGACCCTCTCGGCGGCGAGCAGGTAGATCTCGGGCTCGGGCTTACGCAGCCCGACCTCGCCGGAGATCACGAGATCGTCGAACATGCCTTCCCAGGTGTCCTTGGGGTAGGTGTTGCCCCAGGAGTTGGACAGCAGGGCGGTCTTGATCCCGTGGCCCTTCGCCCGTCGTACGAGAGCGGTCATGCGGGGTTCGTGCTCGAAGTGCGCGAACATCCGCTCGATCAGCCCTTCGGCCTTCAACGGCGTCCCGTCCCGCGTCAGCAGCAGCGCGGCGAGCTTCCGCTCGAAGTCCGGTACGGCGATCTGCCCACGCTCCAACGCGTGAATCGGGTTGATCTCAGCCTCCGCCGGATCGGCGCCCAACCACTCCACCACAGCCTTGAAGTACGCCTCGAAGTCAAGGTTGTCCAACTCGGCCCACCGCCCGAGCGCCACGTCCAGCCCAGACGTCAGCACCCCACCCCAATCAACCAGCAGCCCCCGCAACACCTTGTCGTCAGACATGCGCGCAAGACTACTCACGCCCACCCTCCAACCCGGCTACCCCCTTGGCCGACCTGATCAGCACCCTGCCCCACTACTTCTTTTTCAGCGCCGCAGACCACCTCAGCACGCGCCAACTTCTCCGGCGCCAAACGACAGCCCCAGCCCGCACCTGAAAACTAGTTGGCGTACTCAACCGAGACATCGCCCGACGACGTCTTCGCCGTGATCGTCCGGGTCGCCGCCGGATCCGTCCTGAGCTCAGTGTGCTCATCACCCGACGAGGTGTCGGTGTCGACCTTGTAAGTCTCAGACCCCTCCGGCACCAGCACCGTGACATCCCCCGAAGTCCCCTGCGCCCGAACCTCCTGAGGCGCCGAAACAAACGTCAACTCGACCTTCCCAGACGTCGTCTTCCCATGCACCGTCGTCGCCGTCAGCGCCGTCCCCTCGATGTCCCCCGAGGTGGCATCCAGCGTCATCTCCCCGCCACCACCATGCACCTCGATGTCCCCCGACGTCGTCTTCAACTTCCCGATCTCGGCAACATCGGACACCTTCACCGTCCCACTCGTGTTGTCGACCGAGACCTTCAGATCCTTCGGCACCGTGATCACGTAGTCCGTCGCACACCCGAAGGACATGAACGTGCACCCGTTCGCCTTCACCTCGAGCTTGCCGTCGCGGTAGCTCTCGTCCGGATCACTCCCGAACACCGTCTTCTTGAACTTCCGCTCGACCTTGATCTCCCGCACGTCCCCAGCCACCACCTCGATGTCCGACGACTTGCTCACCACCGTCAACGAGGTCCCCTGCACCGGATAACTACCCTGCGTCGCCTTCGCTTCCTCGGTCAGGTTCGTCAGCGCCCAGTAAGCACCCCCGAGAATCAACGCCACCGAGATCGCAATCCCGAACCGCCGCTCAGGAGTCATCGCCCCACTCGACCGACCCTGCACCTCGGACATCGCACTCCCCTAGCTACTCCCTTGCTGACCCCCTCACCCTGGCACACCCCCGGTCCCCTGTCGGTGGGGTTTCCCCCCGAAAACACCTCAATCCACCCCTGACTCCCCCCACTCCAACCCCGACCCACCCGCTCCGCGCCCTCGCCGGTCCCCAGCCATCCACCGCGCGCCCCCAAGCCGCGCCATCACTCCCCGTCCCGAACGAGCACCACCACCTGCCCATCCCGCGCACCGCACCGCCCCTGGAGCGACCGGTACGCCGTACGCCTGCAGGCCCACGGCATCTTCCGCCCCGGCCCCGCCCCGCCCGGGACCTTCCCGCCTCGCCACCACGGCCGTCCCACATGCGCACCACTTGCCCGTACGCCGTACGCCGTGCGCACCGCACCGCACCGCACGGCCCAGCCCGCCCCGCTCGAGACCTTCCCACCTCGCCACCACGCCCGTCCCACATGCGCACCACTCGCCCGTACGCCGCCGCACCACTCCCACTCGGGACCTTCATCCCCATCCGCCACCACCACGCCCGGCCCCAACCCACGCTCCGCCCGAGGCGCCTACTCGCCGACCCCAACCATCGCCACCCGCCGACTACCACCCCGCAGAACTACCTGGCAGCTCGGCAACTCACCCCGTACGACGACCCCACGCCCTCATTCGCCGACAACCGCCCAACCCCCACAGCCCGCACCCAAGCCCACGCACCCACCCACACCTAGTCAGCCGTCCAGGCGGACCGGCATCAGCCCGTACGCCCAGGACAACCCGGCGGCAGCCACCGACGCCCACCACTGATCAACCTCCTCCGGCAGACCCCTGGCCGGCGTGTCCCCCGCGTGTCACCCCCGCAACACCAGGTTGATCAGCGGTGCACGTCGGCCATCCCACCCCGAGCATCCACCGGCCCCCCGACCGCTGAGCCCTCCCCCAAGCCAGCGCCACCCCACCGCCTACGACCACCCCACACGTCCGACCCAGCACAACCACACGTGCCCCGGTCTCGCCCGTGCTCCATCCGCCAATCCGCGAGACCGCCCTGCGAGTCCATCCACCACATCGCCCCCCTCGCGCAGCACCCACAACTAGCCAGCACAAGTCCCACGCCTGATGTACGCCGACGCGCGCGAAAGAACACCCGCCGACCAACGCCGTGCGCCGCCACCTATCCGCCCACGTCCTGCCCATGGCCTCCCACCCGACCGGCCCCAACGCCCGCGATCAGGGCGAGCGAGTTCGACGACCTCCCCGCGCGATCCGCCTGATCCTGGCCTGCGAGCTGCGTGGTACCGGCCCGCCGAGTTCACCTGTCCCCGGCTGCCCCGGCCCGCTCGCTCCAGACCACCGACAGACCACCCCAAGTAGTCCACCTGCACCCCCGCTCCCAATCGCCTGGCCCAGCCTGCGATCAGGGCAAGCGGGTTCGACGACCTCGCCGGCGGTGCCGTCCCGCCGAGTTCACCTGTCCCGACTGCTCCGGCTCGATCGCTCCAGACCACCGACGGACTACCCCGAGCAGTCCACCTCCACCCCCGCTCCCAATCGCCTGGCCCAGCCTGCGATCAGGGCAAGCGGGTTCGACGATCTCCCCGGCGGTGCCGACCCGCCGAGTTCACCTGTCCCGACTGCTCCGGCTCGATCGCTCCAGACCACCGACGGACTACCCCGAGCAGTCCACCTCCACCCCGCCGCTCCGGCTCGATCGAGTCCACCGGCGGGCAGCTCAGGTGGTCCATCTCCGCCTCGGCTGCTCCGGCTCGATCGCTCGAGTCGAACAGTGGACTAGCTCAGGTGGTCCTTCTCCACCCCCGCCGCCAACTGCTGAAACGCCTTGCGGAGCTTGCTCGACTTCGCCGTCTCAAGCAGGCTCCGCCCGTGGGTCAGCGCGGCATCGGTCGCCGCCAGGTCAAACGGCAGCAACGCCGCCGGCTCCACCCCGGCGTACTGGTTCAGCGCCTCGGCCGCCGCATCCGCCGGCGAACTCCCGAGCGACCCCGAGCGCACCCGGTTCACCACCACCCGAGTAGTTGCCGACGGCACCATCGCGCGCAGTTCGTGCAGAGATCGGATCAAGCGCGTCAGCCCGACCGGGTCCGCCGTACCGACGACGATCACCTCGTCAGCTTCCTCCAGCGTCGCCAGGGTCGCACCGTTCCGCCGTGGAGCGAGTGTGTCGAACGAGATCTCCTCGTCGCTCTCGACGCAGAAACTGACATCGACCACAGTGCACGGCGCCAACTGCCGCGCCGTCGACCACACCGACTCCAGCGCGGTCGGACGCAACTCCGTCCATCGGTCGGCGCGGCTCAACCCCGTCAGCACCAACAAGTAGTCAGCAACCCCGCGCGCATGCCGAGCCAGCAGCTCCACGTCGAGCGATCCACTGCCGGCCGACCGCGCCGCAGCAGCAAGCCCCGAGGTCTCGTCGAGAATCCCCAGCATCTGCGCCACCGACCCGCCGTACACATCCGCATCGGCCAGCAACGTAGGAATCTGCCGCGCCGACAGTTCACTCGCGAGCCCGACCGCGACCGTGCTCCGCCCCGGCGCACCGGTCGGCCCCCAGACCGCGAGCAGCCTCCCCTTGCCCGACGGGTCGTAGTGCCGCTCGGGCGGCGTCGTCCCCGGCGGCACCGGCACGAACCCACCGGCGAAGTGCGACACCGTCGTCGGCGGCCCCGAATCCACCGCATCGGTGATCGCGCGCCCGAGATCCTCACCGCTGACATCGGCCGGCAGGATCCGTTCGATCCCCATCCGCGCCAGCCGATCCTCGGCACCACTCGGCGCACCGTTGTCGGACGGGTCGACAAGCGCCAGTACGACGATCCGCCGCGCATGCAGCGCCGCCACCGCGTCCGACGTCAGCCGCGGCAGATCCTCCGCAAGCAGCACCGCCCGAGCCTGCCCACTCGCCGCCGCGGCCATCACGTCGGCAATGTCCACACACCGCCGCACGATCCGAATCCCCGGCGCCTGCTCAGCCCGCCGTACGACGTCCGCCTCCCACGGCGCACCCGTCACCGCCAGCAACACAGGAACAGCCATCAACACCCCCACCCAACAAGCCCCGCCCCACCGAACCTCACCAACCACGAGCCAGTACGCCGACCGCCGCAGTGGACACACCGCGCCTGGTAGACCGTGCCCACCAACGCCCTCACCGACCAACGACCACTCCGCCGGCAGCAGACCGCAGCCGCCAGCACACGCGGACCAGCTCCCCACGCACTCACCGCTCCCAGCCGCACTCCAGCCGGACGAAATCCAGTACGCCGACTGCGCACCTCCGGCGACACCCTCGCCGTACGACGCCCGCCTCGCCGGGTGCTCAGCTTGCCCATCAGCGGCCTCGCCGTACGAGGACGGGCTCTCCGGCGCTCATCGCAGCGAGCGCGGCGGGAAGCTTCGGTAGGTCGGCCGGGTCCAACCCGATCAGCACCTGCCGACGCGCGGACCCTCCGGCGACGCCCTTGACCGCGTCGATCTGGCTGACGCGAACTGTCTCCCACAGCTTCCGTGCCGGCTGGACGGGATCCTTGGGGATGACCCAGACGTCCACCTGATCCCCGGCCGCAGTGTCGATGGGCAGGCGACCGGTGGCGATCGCGAGCGGCAGTTCGGTGCGGTCGTTGTCCGTCTGGGTCACCGCGGCCTGGCGCGGGACGAACTCGCCGGCCTTCACCGCGCGGACCATCACCAGACCCTGCAGGTCGGCGTCGGCCGCGACGTACTGGCCGGCGGCGTCACCGCTCGTGAAGCGGACGCGGACCGTGGTCAGGTCCTCCGAGGTCAGTTTGGTGCCGGCCGGAAGGTCGCGGTCGGCGGCCCAGATCGTCGTGGTGTCGTCGGCGGACGACAGCAGCTTGGCGCCGGCCAGCGCTGTGATCGCGACCAGCAGCACGCCGAGGACGAGCCGGCCGTCCTTCCACCGGGCTCGGCGGTTGCGCTGCGGCGGCGCCGACGGCACCGCGAACCCGCTGCGAACTGGACTCTGCACCACGTCTGACTCTTTCCTGTCACCTGTCGGTCGCGCTCCGGAGCCGCCCATTCTGCCAACTCCGTCGCGTTGCGTGCTTTCGGTTGTCCACAGCGTCGCGACAGCGGAGTGGCCTGGGGACAAACTCAATCGTCCGGGGGCCAACCGTGGCAAACTAAAGAAACAGGAACTGCAGGAAGTTGCAGTTCCTACTCCCTACGTCGACCAGCGAAAGGGCGTCAGGACGTATGCCTGCACCGCGCTTCCTCCAGCTCTCCGACGTCGCCGAGGTCCTGAACATCTCGGCCAACCAGGTCTACGCACTGGTCCGCCGCGGCGACATCCCCGCCGTGAAGATCGGCGGCCGCGGCCAGTGGCGGGTCGAGGCCACCGAGCTGGAGAAGTACATCGAGCGGCTGTACACCGAGACCCGCCAGTTCATCACCAGCCACCCGTTCGGCGAGGAAGCCGAGCAGTCCGAGGACGTCCACCAGTAGTCGGCCGGTCAGCGGCGACGGAGGGCTGAGAGGGCCTGGGTGGGGACCAACCGGGTGTTGTAGACCTCGGTACGACGGCGAGGCGCATCGAGCGGATGTTCGGCGATCTCGATGAAATCGGCGCCGACGCGGTCGATGGTCCCGGTGATCGGATGCGCGTGAGGACCCGCGCAGAACAGAGTCACCGGCGACCGGTCGCGAGCGATCCCGCGGAGCAGGTGCGCTAGTCCGAGCTTGGCCGCGATGGCGCCCTCGGCTGGTTCGGCCCAGGGTCCGAGACCGTGGATCGAGGTGAGGGCCTCGACGGGGATCAGCCATTCCTCGAAGCGTTCGGCCTCGAGGAGCAGGCAGTCCTTGCCGACTCGGACCAGTTCGCCCTGAACGGGCTCGGCGTGCGTCAGTTCGACCCGGACGACCGTGCCGACCGCTCCGCGGAGCCGGTCGAGCAGCGTGATCTTGCCGACCTCGGCCCGGATCCGTTCGGCGACCTCGCCGTACAGATCACCGTCCTGCAGCGCCGCGAACTGCGACTCCAGGTCCTCGAACAGAGCATCCAGACGCATGCGCTCGAACCTACCGTCTCGATCGCTCACCAGCACTCTCCGTGCTCGATCTCCACTCTCCGTCGCCAATACATCTGTCTTGGACTTGCCAAACCTCGCTGAGAGCGGTCTATATTGGTCAAGCCAATGCAAACTAACGCAAACGCATAGATCGAGGGCAAAAGGAGATGAACGCGATGATCCGGGGGCTGAAGGCGCTGATCGCGCTGAGTGCACTGACCGGCGCCGGCTTCGCGCTGCGCTGGGTGACCGCCGGCGCCATGAACGAGGCGTCGACGCGGGACCTGATCTCGATGGCGTTCGTCGCGGTCGCCGCGGTCGCTTGGACGGCGTACGCATGGCTGCTGCTCGCCGTACTCGCCACGGTGCTCGAACAGGCGCCCGGCGTACTGGGTCGCACTGGAGCTGCGCTGGTCGGCCGGATCACCTCGCAGACCTCGCGGACTCTGCTCCGCTCGGCACTGGGCGTTGCTGCTGTCACGCCGCTGACCATCGGCGTAGCGCACGCGTCGCCGGCCAATCCGCCGCAGCACACGACGACCTCCGGCGCCGCCTGGCGCGCGACCGAGCCGGTCTCGACCGTCCGCCTCGACCAGCCGATCTCGCCCAACGAATGGCGCCTCACGGAGAAGCCGTCGAGCGTTCGCCTGACCGACCCGGCCCAGACCACAGGCCGCCCGCAGTACGAGCCGAGCTCGAAGCTCGAGATCGCCGGTACGACGGGGAGTGAGCGCCCCAACGGCCCGGCAACTCCCGATCCGTCGACCACTCGTACAGGCGATACGACGACCACCCGGCCGAGCGATCGGCCAGCGTCCGGGCCGACCGATGGGCTTAGCCGGAGCGGGCATCCGTCAGCGACTAAGCCGGGCCCGGCTCGGGCTGGGCAGCCGACGGCGACTCAGTCCGGTGGACCTGCTCGAACCGGGGAGCCGGGCGCGACGATGCCCGGTGGAACCGGTCGGACCGGAGATCCGGTGGGGCCTCGGGCTGGCGAGCCGGGGATTCGGGTGCCGGATCGGCCTACCGATGGGGCTCCGGTTCGGTACACGGATCTGCAGAGCGGCCGGCACGTGGTGCTTCGCGGCGAGTCGCTCTGGTCGATCGCCGCAGCCGAACTCGGACCAAACGCTTCGGACTCGGCGATCGCCGCGCGCTGGCCGCACTGGTACGCCGCGAACCGCGCAGTGATCGGCGCCGACCCAGATCTGCTCCTCCCCGGCCAGGTACTCCAGTCGCCGGCCTCCCTCGACCGTCCCGTGCCGCAGACCCCTCAGGAGAAGTGACATGACCACCCGACGAAACCTCACGTCCGTCCCCCACCCCTCCACCTCCCCGGCCGAGACGCCGACCGCGGCCGACACCGACCCCACGAGCCCGAGCCTCCACAACGTCGCCCCGGCATCAATCGCCGAGTTCACCGCAGGCCCGACCGCCGATGACACGGCTAGCAGCGCTGGCACCGCCGACCCCGCCAGCCCCGCCGGCACTGGCGGCACTGGCGGCACTGGCGGCACTGGCGGCACTGGCGGCACTGGCGGCACTGCTGGCACTGCTGGCAGCGAGCGCACCTCAGGCCCGACGGGCGTCGCGAGCGCTGTCCAGCCGGTCGCCGGCGGCGCGACAACCGGCGTACTGACCAATCGCCCCGGTACGCCGACTGCACAGGCCCCGTCGGCAGAGGCGCCTCGGACCTACCCGACGGCAGCTACCGCGCTTCGGAAGCGGGCGGAGGCTGTGCCTACTCGCGGCGCCTTGGCCCTGCAGTACGAGGCGGACGAGGAGATCCCGCCTCGTCCGACCTTGCGGCTCGTTCCGACTGTGCCTGCGCTGCCTGAGGTCCGCGAGTGGGCGACCCGCTTGGTGCAGGCGATCGCCGAGACGATCGGTGGAGATCGCCCAGTGAGCCAGCTGACTCGGTGGACCGACACAGCCGTGTACGTCGACGTGCACCGCCGGGTGCGGCTGCTCGGCCTGACCACCACCGCGGGAAAGCGTGCGACGAGGGAGCGGAGTTCGGTTCGCTCGGTCCACATCTGCCACCCGGAGGCCGGCGTCGCCGAGGTCGCCGCCCACCTCCGAACCGGCGGCCGCTCCCGAGCCATGGCCCTCCGCCTCGAAACCCGCCGAGGCCGCTGGGTCTGCACAGCCCTGGAACTCGGCTGAGCGGCACATGCAACCCACCCGTGACTGCCCAGCTCCGAGCGCGACTCGGGGCGCGCTCGGGGCGGGGGCTCGGCTCGCGCTCAGGGCGGGGGCTGGGCTCAACCCAGGTGGGAGCCCGGCATTCGCAGTGTGGCTGGCGCTGCGCCGATGGCCCGGCATACACGGGCCAGGTGGGTTGGACGGGCAGTGTGGTCCGCTGATCGGCGCGGCTGAGTCAGCTTGAGGCCGGGCCTGGCGGCGAGGTTTGGGTGGCGCAGCTCGGCGTACGAGCCCTAGGCGACGCTGCCCGAGGGGGCTGGCTCGGCGTGCGCAGTGCGGCTGGCGCTGCCCGGGTGGCCTGGCTCGGCGTACGCGGCTCAGGTGGGTTCGGCGTACGGGCTCTGCGGGGCTAAAGGCGTGGAGGTGACCTGACCCGGGGGTGCTTTGGGGCGCGTGGGCGCTGGGAAGGTGCGAAGCGGCCCCCGGGAGCGGTCTCGGGCGCTTGTGGTCCGGGACTGCTCGGGGTGGGCTGGTGGAGCGACCGCCCCCGGGCGCTCCACCAGCAGGTTCTATTGGACCGCACCTTGGGTGGGTGGCGCATCGGTGCGGACTGCCTATATCTCGGGGTGGACTACCCACATCTGGGGCGTGGCCTCAGTAGCTGGGATCGGCTGGTGGGGAGCATGTTGCTCAGGCGTCGGGGCCTCGTCCGAGGGCGGGTGTCGGGTGGCGGCTAGGCCTGGGTAGCGGTTGGTGATGGGCGGTCCGACGATCCGGCATCGGATGGCCTTGGCGGGCTGGTGGAGCGGCCAGGCTCGGGGCGGGGCTGCCGTACGGGGTGCGGGCCGGGGTAGGACCGGCGGCGGGGCTGCTGCACCGGGTGCGGGTCGGGGTAGGACGGGCGTGGGGGCTGCTGCGCCGGATACGGCTGGGGGTAGGGGCTGCTGCACCGGCGGCGCGGCCGGGGTGGAGTGGCGCAGCCGGGTGAGGAGGCGGCGTGGGCTGGCGTACGGAGCTGAGGTGGGACTGGAACGGGGGTGGGCCTGCGTCAGTTGCGAGGCCGGGGTGGAGTTGGCGCAGCCGGGTGAGGAGGCGGCGTGGGCTGGCGCGCGGAGCCGAGGTGGATTGGAACGGGGTGGGCCTGCGCGTCAGGTGCGAGGCCGGGGTGGAGTGGCGCAGCTGGGTGAGGCAGTGGCGTGGACTGGCGTGTGTTGCAGAGGTGGGGTGAAACGGAGTGGGCCGGCGGGTCAGAGGTGCGGGCCGGGGTGGAATTGGCGCAGGTGGGTGAGGAGCCGGCGTGGGCTGGGGTGGGAGTGGAACGGGGTGGGGCTGCGTGTCAGGTGCGGGGGCGGGTGGCGGTGGGTTGGGTTAGCTGTCGGCGGTGGTGGCGGACTTGGTTAGGGCTTGGGTGGCGGCTTGGGGGGTTCGGCGGCCTAGGCCGCAGGCGGTGGCTATGTCTACTGGGCGGCGGGCGGCTGACTCGATGAGGTGGAGGGTGTCCGCCAATGCCTTGTCTGGTTGGGATTCGTGGATGAAGCCGGCTACCAGGCGGGTTTCGGGTGGGACGGTGAGGTGGGTCAGGGGGCGGTAGAAGTCGGGGGTGGTGGGGGCTGGGGATTCACCGGCGGCGAAGGGGAGGTGGAGGTAGTCGAGGGGGTGGGTGGTCGGCCACGACTTCAGGAGGGCGTTGGCGAGGGTGACCATGGGTTCGGCGTTGTGGGGGTTGCCGAGGGCTTTGTTTTGCAGGTCGCCCAGGCAGAGGTGTAGAGCGAAACGGGCGCCGGTGGGGGCTTGGCGGATCATCGTGGTGATTTGGCGGGCCAGATAACGCGCGGCCAGAGAGCGAAGCGCCTTGGGGAGTTGGGTGATGAAGACGAGTTCTGCGGGGAGTTCTAGTTGGAAGACGACTCGGTCGCCTGCGCGGGCGTGAATGGCTTCGATTTCCTGGAGCATCAGGTTGGCGAAGACCTTGCGGTAGCGGAAGCCGCCGAGTGGGCCGAAGGTGAAGAGGGCCAGGTCGAAGTCGCCGGGGAGGCCGACGAGGAAGCTGAGGTTGTCGCGGTTGTTGCGGGCGGCAACTGCTTGGAGGGCCGCGTACCCCGTCTCGAAGGCTTTGACGTGACCCAGGTCGACGCCGGTGCCGTCGAAGTGGTGGCCGCGGCGGACGCCGAGGCGGGACGTGTGGTCGTAGTCCGACCAATCGCCGGGGCGGCGTTGTTCGAGGTCGGGGTGGTTGCCGAGGTCGCGGATCAGGTTGAGGATCCAGAGCTGGCGGTCGCCGGCTTCGCCGTCGGGGAGGAGGCTGGTGCGGGTGCCCAGCAGGTCGAGCGCCTGCTGGATCGCAGCCTCGGCGCTCGGGGCCGGGATGCTGCCGAGCAGTTGCACCTGGCGGCGAGGTGCGTGGTGCTGGGCCGGTACTGAGGAGTGGTCGGAGAGGGTCACAGCTTCTGATTGGACGTCAGACCGGGCGGGATCGCGTCGGTGACGGGTGCCTAATTCTCGGGTGGGACTACCCATATAAGTGGGGTGAGTGAGCAACCAATGGGCCGTACGGCGTTGCGGCACGACCCGTTGACGCGGTGACCGCGTCGGTCGAGTGCGTGACGGACGCGGCCGGCCGGGTGGAGCGGCGAGGCTGATCAGGTGATGGCGTCGGGGGTGAAGTACGGCTGCCGGCGCTGCTGGGGCAGGCGGGAGACAGGTCTCATCGCGCGTACCACCAGCAGGCCGACAGTCGGCAGCTGTTCCAGCAAAGAGGGTTGGCGTTGGAGTTCGTTGCTGAGGCGCTCAGTTCAGTACGACGGTGAAGCCGCCGGGGAGGACCTCTACGCGGCCGTTCGCCGGTCGGCGGGAGTGGAGTTGGCCGGACGACGTGTAGGAGTAGGCGGTCCCGCGGTGGGTGACTGGGACCGAGCGGGGGTGGCGGTCGACGCTGACCAGGAGCTGGCCAGCGCCTAGTTGGAGTTTGCTGATCAGTGGGAGGAGGAGCAACGCGTCGACACGAACGTCGCGGCCGCTGGACGTTGCGGTGAGAGTGGTCGCCGCGGCGGGTAGTAGACCGACCCCTACGGGGAGCAGAGCGCCGGGGGCGGCCGAGACTCCTTGCGGGCCGCCGGAGCCGTGGCGGATGACGCCGCCGGTGGACCAGGTCGTCGTACCGGCCGAGCGGTCAGGGATCAGGTCCACGATGGGGAGAACGAGGCGCCCTTCGACCGAGGCCGGAAGAGTCCAGTCGGCTCGGGAGCCGGCGGGCAGGTCGACATACGAGCCGTTGCTCCACTGGGATTCGCCGGTCCAGGCGGACGGCGGGGTGACGACTGTGGCGCCGGAGGACAGTTGAGCGGACTCGGCCTCGACCACCTGCAGGCCGGAGGTCACAGGACGACTGGCCAGGGCTTCGGCTTGGTGGGCGACGGACGGGTTGGCGTCCAGGGCGAGCATCGAGAGCAGGCCGTGGATCGTCGACTCGGCGCCGGAGTTGCGGTTGATGACGCCGTCGCCGGAGACGCCGTCGTACGTGCGACCCATGCTGGGGTCGTACGTCGGTTCGCCGGCGCGGTTGGCGCCGAAGTACCAGGCGGCGACGAAGGCGGCGACCTGGCGGAGGCCGGGGCGGTTGCCTGCCGAGGCGACGCCGAGCAGGGCCTGCAGGCGGGCGTCTACGCCGTACGCGATCTGCGTGCGGTCGATTGGGGCCGGCAGCCAGCCGTTGTCAGGGCCGCCTGCGGTCAGCAGCAGTGGGGTGAAGCCGGCGGCGTCGCCGAGAGCTGGGGCGAGTAGGCGCGGGTTGTGCAGGGCGGTGGAGGCTGCGGCGAGTGCGGAGGGCATCTGGGCGCCCCAGGCGTGCCAGTTGGAGATCGACTCGCCCCACGGGAGCAGTGCGCGGAACGGCCACTCGCGGGTGCTGCCGGCGCCCATGGCGGCGATGGCCTCGGCAAAACGAGCGAGAGTACGCCGGGCACGGGCGGGCCCGCCACTGGCACCAGCTCCGGAGAGCACGCCGGTACTTGAGGCGCCCGCTGCGTTGGCGGAGGCGGTTGAGGAACCCGCACCCGCACGCACGTACGCGCTCAGTCCCAGCACAGCCTCCGAAGTAGCGTCTGCGCCCGCGACGATGAGCCAAGCCGGAACCCGCCGGCCGTCGACCACGTTCCAGGTGCCATAGCGAACCAGCACCTGACGATCCAACGCGTCGAGAGCCAACTCGAGACGCGTACGCAGGAACCGAGCAAACGCCGGATCGACCGTACGGAAGACCTCGTACCCCTCCCCCAGCGCCCAGACCGTCCGAGCCAGCCAGTACGACGGACCGCTGTCTGACGGGTCCGGCAGCTCGACCGGCTCGGCGCTCGGGTTGAGTGTGCCGTCCGGCTGCATCCAGAGCACGACGTTGCCTGCGTTGGCGCCGCTGGTCGTCTGCAGGTACGTCAGCCCGCGCAACAGCCCGTACGCCGCCGAGCGGCTGTGGGCGTCGCGATGGGCGCGGTAGTGCCGCAGGTAGACGACGGCCGCGCGGGCTAGGTCGTCGGCGTTGAACGCGCCCTGGCCGTAGGTGTCGGTGGCGGCGTCGTACGGGCCGCCGCCGATCCGGGCGTACGTGCCGTCGGCACGGCGGTCGGCGTACGTCCAGAGCACTCCGAGGGGACCAGAGCTGTACGTCGAGTGCCCAACAACAGCCGGAGGCGACACCGAGTCACCCAGGAAGTCGAGGTGACTGAGGTTGGCGCGCTGGTACTTGGAAGCAGCAGCCCCAACCACAGACGGGGCTGCGGTGGCAGTTGCCGTGGGCAACCCAGCAGCCAGTGCGAGCGATCCGCCGAGGACAGCTCGCCGCGACACGGCCGCGGCAGCCGGCCCAATCGGCCGTCGTAAGACTGTCATGACACCCGATCCAAGCGGGCGACGCCGATCTTCGCGTCGGCCATGCCGTAGAAGACGTAGTGCACCCCGTCGACCTCTTCGATCGCCGTCGGGAAGACCACGTTGCCGACCGTTCCGATCCGCTCCTCCTCGGTCTCCGGCACCAGGATCGGCTCCGCGGTACGGTCGATGACCTTGGTCACGTCATCGAACGACAGCAGCAGCGCACCCGCCGCGTAGCTGACCTTCTGCGTCGTCGGATCGAAGCCCTTCGGCTGCTCCCCCGTCACGCCGTGGTGGATCACGAGCCAACCCTCAGGAACGCGCAGCGGCGCCGGCCCGGCGCCGATCTTCAACGCCTCGAAGGGGTACTCGGACATCGCGACGAGCCGGTGGTGGCGGAGGTGGACGAGGTTCTCCAGCCCGCGTTCGACTTCGGACACGGGAACGAAGGAGACCCAGATCCCCGGCCGATCATCGGTCACGCCAGCCGGCAGGTGCACGCCCTCGCCCTCGCGGAACCAGCCCAGGTCCCACATCGGCCGGTGCAGCATCGCGTACGACGGTTCGCCGTCCGGCCCCGGCACGGGCTCGGGGAAGAACACCGTGTCCTTGTTCGGGAACAGGTTCAGATCCGTGTCCAGATCGGACTGGTACTCGAAGTGCAACGGCCCCAGCCGCGTCCAGGACCGCAGATCCTCCGACACTGCCAGCGCCGGCTTCGGCCCGAGCGGCCCGTACGCGACATACGTCATCACGTGCAGACCCAGCAGCGGGACCCACGTCACCCGCGGGTCCTCGACGCCGGCGTTGTTCAGCCCGCGCTCCCAGCCCTCGTCGGGCTCCAGCACAACACCCTCCCGCTCGACCCCGACAGGAACCCCGTCGTCCAGCGAGACGCGGGCCAGACCGACCCGAGAAACATTGCCCGGAGCAACCAGTCGCGGCAGCAGGTACAAAGTGCCATCAGGCGTGTGCCCGGAGGCCGGGTTCAGCACACCCTCGGACTCCAACTCGTTGCCCGGCTCGGGCGTCATCACGACACCGACGCGCGTCAGCGTGTACGGAACAGTCACAGTCAAAACCCCTTCAAAGAAAGAAAGCGCAGCAAGACTTAGCCCTTGACCCCGGACTCGAGGCTGGAGGAGATGAAGCGGCGCTGGAAGATCACGAACAGCGCGACCGCCGGAGCGGCCAGGACACAGGCCCCGGCCAGTACGGCGCCGAACGGGTTCGCGGCCCGCGCCGACACAGTCGTCAGGTAGTTGGACAGCGAGACCGCGAGTGGCTGCAGGTCCTGCTGCTTGGTGATCAGGAACGGCCAGAGGAACTCGTTCCACGGCCCGATGAACGTCAGCAGTACGCCGGTCAGCAGCGCCGGCTTGACCAACGGGATCGCCACCCGCCACAAGATGGCGAGCTCTCCCGCGCCGTCGATCCGCGCCGCGTCGAACAACTCCTGCGGCAGCTGCAGGAAGTACTGCCGGAACACGAACACCGCGGTCGAGTTGATCGCGAACGGCAGGATCATCCCGAGGTAGGAGTCGGCCAGCCCGTAGCTGCGCACGATCATCACGTACAGCGGGATCGTCAGCAGCTGGAACGGGATCACCTGGACCAGCAGCACCAGGTTGAACACCGCGCCGCGACCGCGGAACTGCAGCCGGGCCAGCGCATAGCCCGCCAGTACGCCGAACACGAGCGTGCCCAGGATGACCCCACCGGTGAAGATCCCCGAGTTCAGCAGCGACCGCCCGAGGTTGATCGCCGCGTTGATCTCCGCGTAGTTGTGCCCCGTCAGGTTCCCCGGCGAGGGAAAGGCGCCGCCGACCGAAGGATCCGGCTCGGTCTGCAGGCTGCCGACGAGCATGTAGTAGAAGGGGAACAGGAAGACGAACGCCCCGACCAGCAGGCCGAGAAACTTCCACGGGCTCTTCATCTAGTTCTCCCTCCCGACGAAGCGTCGTTCGACCAGCGCCAGGATCAGTACGCCGATCACGAGCAGCACCCCGATCGCGGCCCCGATGTCCGGGTTGCCCTGCTCGATCCCGCGCTGGTACATGATCAGCACCGGCGACGCGGACGCGCCGTCCGGACCGCCACCGCCGGTGAGCAGGTACGGCTCGGTGAACAGGTTCGCCCCGGTCACCGTCGCCAGCAGTACGACGAGCGTCGTGGCCGGCCGCACCCCCGGCACGGTCACGTTCCAGAACGACTTGATCCGCCCGGCGCCGTCCATCGACGCCGCTTCGTACAGGTCCTTGGACACGTTCTGCAGCGCGGCCAGGTAGAGCAGGATGAAGAACCCGAGCTGCTTCCAGGTCACGTAGATCGCGACCGTCGGCATCGCCAGCTTCGAGTTGACCAACCACGACGGATCAGGCGCGAGCGGCCCGAGCACGGAGTTGACCAGACCGTTCGAGTTGAACAGGAACAGCCAGACCCCGACCACAGCGACACTCGCCGTCACATAAGGGACGTAGTAGCTGACCCGGAAGAACCCGCGCCACCGAACAGCACCGTTGAGCGCGTACGCCAGGAGCAGCGACAGCACCACGGTCAGCGGCACGTTGATCAGCAGGAAGACGCCGACGTTGACGAACGAGCGCCGTACGGCCGGGTCCGACAGCACCGTGGCGTAGTTCTCGAACCCGACGAACGGCCGGTCGACGATCGCGCCGGGCGCGGTGAAGAAGTAGTCGTGGAACGACATGTACACGGCGAACCCGAGCGGGTAGGCGAAGACGGCCGCCAGGAAGATCACGTACGGGGTGACGAACAGCGACCCGATCGGCTGTTTGCCGAGAATCTTGCCCAGCACCCCGGTACGTGTGCTCATGACTGCTTGGCGAGCTGATCGACCTTCTGGACGGCGCCGTCGAGGGCCGCGCCCGGGTCTTCCTGACCGAAGATCACGGACTTGGAGTACGCGTCACGGAAGGTCTGCCAGATCGTGATCGAGTTCGGCACGTTCGGGACCTCGACCGTGCGGGCGGCCTGGTCGGCGAACTGCTGGTAGTCGGGGTTCTTCTGGAAGTACTCCGGGTACGCCGTGGCGACCGCGTCACGCAGCGGCATCTGACCGGTGGCCTCCAGCAACTTGCCGTCCTGCTCCTTGCTGGTCGCGAACTTCAGCACCTCCCACGCCGTCCCACGGTTCTTGCACGCCGAGTACATCGCGACGTTCTTCGCGTCGCTGAAGGTGTAGGTCTCACCAGCGGGCTTCCCGGCCGACGTCGGCACCGGCACGGCGCCCCACTCCACCTTGCCCTTGTACGTCGCGACCGCCCACGGGCCGACGATCGCCATCGCGGCGGTCCCGTCGACGAACGAGTCGCCGGTGTACTTCTCCTGCGAGGCCAGCTTGTCGGCGTACATGGTCCGCCAGAACGTCGCGACCTTCTTGCCCTCGTCCGAGGCGAACTGCGCCTTGCCGTCGGCGATGAGTTGCTTGCCGCCGGTCTCGGCCGCGAACAACGGGTAGAAGTCGAACCAGGACTGGTAGAACTCGTTGCTCGGCGCCGGGTAGATCGCGAACTTCGCGGCCTTGGCGGCGACCAGCTTGCGCGACGTGGCCAGGAACTCGTCGTACGTCGCCAGCGGCGGCTTGGCGGTGTCGATGCCCGCCTTGGCGAAGGCCTTCTTGTTGTAGAAGATCATCACCGGGTTGTCTTTCCACGGCATCTGGTAGTACTTGCCGTCGGTCGACTTGTACTGCTCCGCGGTCTTGCCGGTGCGGCTCTCGATGTACTCCTTGCCGCCGTCGAAGCCGTCGAGCGCCACCAGGCCACCCTGCTTCTGGAACTGCGACACCGAGGCCGGCGAGGTGTTGAAGATCAGGCAGGGCGCGTTGCCCGCCGTGATCGCGGCACCGATCACTTCCTCGGAGCTCTTCCCGGTCGGGATCTCCTGCGCGGTGACCTTCTCCTCCGGGTGCGCGGTGTTCCAAGCAGCCACCATCTGCTTGCCCCAGGCCACTTCCTCGGCGTTGTTCGACAGCCAGACCGTGATCTCGCCCTTGGCCTGCGCGGCCGCGTCGGCATCACCTCCGCCATCACTGCCGCCGCAGGCTGCGGCGACTCCGGTCAGCCCCAGCGCCAGCAGCGCCGCGGTCACCTTGCGTCGTTTCATGACTCCTCCAGTCGTGCGGTCGAACGGCGTACGACGAGACGGGCCGGTGGGAGCTCCACGTCGGCCACGTCACCGGTCCCGTCGATGAGTTGGTTGAGGGTGTTCGCGGCGGCCTCGCCGAAGGCGTAGGGGTCGGCGCGCACGGTGGTCAGGCCGGGGTGGACGAACTCGGCCAGCTCGCTGTCGTCGAAGCCCGCGATGCTCAGGTCGTCGGGCACGGTCAGCCCGGCCCGCTGCGCGGCGCCGAGCCCGGCGATCGCCATCCGGTCGTTGGCGTAGACGATCGCGGTCGGCCGGTCCGGCAGCGCGAGCAGCCGCCGGGTCGCCTCGATCCCGCCGGCCGCGGTGAAGTCGCTGACCTCGACCCCGGCCGGCTCCAGCCCCGCGTCGGCCAGCGTCGCGACGAACGCGTCGGCCCGGGCGGTGGCGTGGACGAACGTCGGCGGACCGGCGACGTGCGCGATCCGCCGGTGGCCGAGCGCGAGCAGGTGCTCGACGACCTCGACCGTGCCCGGACGGTCGTCCAGACAGACGGCCGGGAACGGCGACGAGCCCTCCGGCCGGTTCAGCGTCACCGCGGGCAGCCCGAGCTCGCGGAGCAGGTCGATCCGCGGGTCCTCGTGGCGAAGGTCGGACAGGAAGACTCCGTCGACCCGGCCGTCCTGAGCGAGCCGCCGGTACCCGGCCGCCTCGTCCTCGCCCGCGGTCACGACCTGCAGTACGAGCGCCTGACCGCCGCGCGAGAGCACGCTCCCGACTCCTGCGATGAACGCCGGGAAGAACGGGTCGGACGACAGGACGGCGGGGTCCCGCGTGATCACCAGACCGAGGGCGAACGCCTTCGAGACCGACAGCGAGCGCGCCCGGTTGCTGGGCCGCCAGCCGAGGTCGTCGGCGGCCGCGAGGATCCGGTCGACGGTGGCCTGGGCCAGACCGGGCCGTCCGTTCAGCGCGAACGAGACCGAGCCCTTGGAGACTCCGGCCCGGGCCGCCACGTCGGCGATCGTCGGTCGGTCCTTGACCACGTAGCACTCCTGTCTGAGTGTTTAAACCGGTTTAAAGAGTCACTAAACCGGTCAAAACCCGCGCCGTCAAGGGTTCGGGTCACCTGTTCGGGAACGCGCTCAAGACCGCATTACGCGCACTTTTCTGCAATTGGTCCTTGACGCTGCCGACCCACGTTGCTCTACTGACTGACCAAGCACCGGATGCCGGTGTGACAGTGACGCACCCAGCCGGTAGCAGTCTCGGAGTCCGGTTGTCAGGCGCCAGGGCTCGAGCCCGAGGCGGGGAAAGCGTCCGCGGGACCCGATGGAGAAATCGTGTCCGACCCCCGCACTGCAGCACCGTCTCGTCGCGACGTCCTGCGAGCGGCCGCCGTACTGGCCGTCGCGACCGGGCTCGCCGGCTGCGGCAAGTCCGATCCTGAAACCACCGGCGGCCAGGTCACCGTCGACCTCTGGCACGGCCAGACCGACAGCGCCAAGAAGGCGCTCGACGCGCTGGTCGCCGAGTTCAACCGGACCCATCCGGGGATCGCCGTGATCGGCGGCGGTGGCGGCGTGACCGCCGACAGCATGCTGCAGAAGGTCACCGCGGGTCTGGCGGCCGGGTCCTTCCCGGACATCGCGTACATCTTCGGCTCGGACCTGGCCAGCATCACTCGCAGTCCGCAGGTCGCCGACCTCACCGGGCAGCTCCAGCTCGACGCCGTGTGGCCGGCAGCCAAGGCAGCGATCACCGTCAAGGACAAAGTGCGAGCCGCGCCCGCCCTGCTCGACTCGCTCTGCGTCGTCTACAACAAGAAGCTGTTCGCCGCCGCCGGTGTCCCGGCGCCGAAGGCGGGCTGGACCTGGGACGACTTCGTCGCGACCGCGGCGAAGCTGACCGATCCCGGCAAGGGCGTCTTCGGTACCGGCTGGCCGGGCGTCGGCGACGAGGACACCGTCTGGCGGCTCTGGCCGATGATCTGGGACCTCGGCGGCGACGTCGTCACCGAGGACGGCAAGAAGGTCGGCTTCGAGCAGGTCGGCGAGCAAGCGCTGGCCACCCTCGACAAACTGCGCACCGACAAGTCCCTGTACGTCGACCCGAAGCCCGGCGGCGAGCAGCTCTACCAGGTCTTTCTCGGCGGCCGGATGGGAATGGTTGCCACCGGCCCCTGGCAGCTGCCGGACATCCTGGACCGCAAGCTGGACTACGGCGTCGTCCCGCTCCCGTCGTACTCGGGCAAGGCGGTGACGATCTCCGGGCCGGACACCTGGACCGTGTTCGACAACGGCTCGGCGCGGCTGAAGGCGGCGACCGAGTTCGTCCGCTGGATGCTCGACGCCAAGCAGGACGTGCGCTGGGACCTGGAGGGCGGCAGCCTTCCCGTCAGTACGACGACCGCAGCGCTGCCGGAGTGGAAGAAGCACGCAGCCGAGACGAACGGGCTGCAGGTCTTCGTCGACGCGCTGGAGACGGCCCGGGTCCGGCCGACCATCACGGCGTACCCGCAGATCTCCGAGCATCTCGGCACCGCGATCGTGTCCGTGCTGCTCGGCAAGAAGTCCCCCGCCGACGCGCTGAAGGAGTGCGTCGAGCAGTCGAACGCCGTCCTGGCGGTACCGAGCTGATGGCCAGCGTGGTCGGCACGTTCACCGTCGATCCACGAGCCCGGGCCGCAGCGGCCAAGCGACGCAACCGTGGCGAAGGCCGTACGGCGTGGGCGTTCGTCAGCCCGTCGGTCGTCATCATCCTCGGGCTCAGCGTCCTCCCGGTGCTCTGGTCGTTGCTGCTGTCGTTCCAGGCCAGCGACCTGGTCTCGCCGAGCCGCTGGGTCGGGCTCGCCAACTACCGCACGCTCGCGGCCGATCCGCTGTTCCGCGAGGCCGTCGGGCACACCGTCGTCTACACCGCGCTCTACGTCCCGCTGAGTGTCGTCGGCGGGCTGGCGATCGCGCTGCTGCTGGATCGGAAGATCCGGCTGATCGGGCTCTACCGGACGCTGATCTTCGTTCCGTTCGTCGTCTCGGCGGCCGCGCAGGGTGTCCTGTTCTCGTTCGTCCTCGACCCGGAGTTCGGCGCGGCCAACTCGTTGCTGCACCAGTTCGGCCTACCGGCGCAGGGCTTCTTCAGCGATCCGTCGCAGGCGCTCTACCTGCTGGTCGCGATCTCCTTGTGGAGCGGGACGGGCTTCTGCGTGATCGTCTACCTGGCCGGGCTGCAGAGCGTCGAGCCCGAACTGGTCGAGGCCGCGCGGATCGACGGCGCCGGGCGGACCGGCGTACTGCGGCACGTCGTACTGCCGTCGCTGACGCCGGTCACGATCTTCCTGGTGCTGTTCCAGGCGATCAACGCGTTGCAGGTGTTCGACCTGGTCTTCGTCACCACCAAGGGCGGACCGCTCGGATCGACGACGGTGATCGTGTACTTCATCTGGGAGAAGGCGTTCAAGAGCTTCACCGCCGGCTACAGCGCGGCCGCGGCGTACGCGCTGGCCGTTGCCCTGCTGGTGATCGGGGTCATGCTGCAGGTCTACCAACGGCGGGTGAAGCGATGAAGCGTCTGCCCTTCAGTCCTTGGCATTTCGTCCTCGCGCCGCTCGCGCTGCTGTTCGCGCTGCCGCTGCTGTGGCTGCTGGTCAGCTCGGTGATGAGCAACTCCGAGATCAACCGGTTCCCACCGTCGCTCTGGCCGAGCCGGATCGACCTCGACGGCTACCGGTTCGTCCTCGGCAACGCGCTGTTCCCGCGCTGGTTCGGCAACTCGTTGCTGGTGTCAACGGTCGCGGTGACCGCGAACCTCGTGCTCGGCTCGCTCGGCGGCTACGCGTTCGCGCGGATGCGGTTCGCCGGGTCGAAACCGTTGCTCGGGCTGATGCTGGCCACGATGGTGATCCCGTTCCAGCTGACGATGATCCCGACCTTCCTCGTGATGAAGCACCTCGGCCTGATCGACACCCTCGGCGCGCTGATCGTGCCGTCGCTGGTGACGCCGTTCTCGGTCTTCCTGTTCCGGCAGTTCTTCGTCTCGCTGCCGCGCGAGCTGGAGGAGGCTGCCTGGATCGATGGCTGCGGACGGCTGCGGATCCTGGTCTCGATCGTGCTGCCACTGGCCCGGCCCGCGCTCAGCACGGTCGCCGTACTGACGTTCCTGAGTACGTGGAACGACCTGACCTGGCCGCTGATCGCGATCAACCACGACACCAACTACACGCTCCAGCTCGGCCTGACCACCTTCCAGGGCCAGCACCACACCCAGTGGGCCGCCGTGATGGCCGGCAACGTCATCACGGTGCTGCCGGTGCTGCTCGGCTTCCTCCTTGCCCAGAAGGCGTTCATCCGCTCGCTGGCTTCCTCAGGACTTAAGGGCTGACCCATGTTTGATCTGCTTGTACTGGGCGACGCGAATCCCGACGTCGTCATCGGACCCGTGAACCAGCCGATGATCTTCGGCCAGCGGGAACGACTCGTGCCGACGGGATCGCTGTGTCTCGGCGGTTCCGCGGCGATCATGGCCTGCGGGGCCGCTCGGCTCGGGCTCAAGGTCGCGTTCGCGGGCCGGATCGGCGACGATCCGGCCGGGACCTTTGTCCGGTCCGCACTCGAGGAACGCGGCGTCGACACGTCCGCGCTCGTGGTCGATCCCGAGCTGCCCACTCCCCTGACGACCGTGCTCACCTCGGGCTCGGACCGCGCGATCCTCACGGCGTCGGGCTGTCTGGCCTCGACCAGCTCGAACGACGTACCGCGAACGTTGCTGCGTTCCGTACGGCACGTGCACGCGGCATCGTTCTACCTGATGCCCGGCCTGGCCGCGGGGCTGGCCGAGCTGTTCAAGGAGGCACGGAACGCGAAGGCGACCACGTCGCTGGACACCAACGACGACCCGGCCGACCGGTGGGAGCGGTTGGTCCTCGATCCGGTGTTGCGGGTCACCGACTACCTGCTGCCCAACGCGGCGGAGGCGCACGCCTTGACCGGGCATCCGGTCCTGGCCGAGGCCGCCGGGATCCTTGCTCGCCGCGGCCCGCTGGTCGTGGTGAAGAACGGCGCCGACGGTGCGCTCGCTCACGACGGGACCAACCTGACGACCGCGCCAGCGCTCGCGGTCGATCCGGTTGACACCGTCGGCGCCGGGGACAGCTTCGACGCGGGCTTCGTGGCCGCCGTACTGCGTCGTACCGGACGGGCCCGGGCACTCGCGATCGCTGCCGCGTGCGGCTCGTTGTCGACCAGAGCAGCAGGCGGTACGGCGGCGCAGGCCGACTGGGACCTGGCCGTGGAGAGTGCGGGATGACGCGGATCGCCTTCATCGGCGCGGGAAGTGTCGTCTTCACCCAGGGGCTGCTGGCCGACCTGTTCGGCTTCGACGACCTCGGCGAGCTGCACATCGCCTTGCACGACATCGATCCCGAGCGTCTCCGCACGGCGGCGTCGGCGGCCGCGGTGATCGCGACCGAGCTCGGCGCGCGGCCGACGATCAGCGCGCACCTGGACCGCCGGGCCGCGCTGGAGGGCAGCGACTTCGTCGTGAACATCATCCAGGTCGGGATGAACGACGCCACCCGGATCGACTTCGACCTGCCCGCCCGGTACGGCGTACGGCAGACGATCGGCGACACCCTCGGCGTCGGCGGGGTCTTCCGCGCGCTGCGCACCTTCCCGGTACTGCGCGGGTTGGCGGCCGACATCGCCGCGGTCTGCCCCGACGCCTGGCTGCTGAACTACACGAACCCGATGGCGATGAACGTCTGGTACCTGTCGGCGCTCGGGGTGCGGAACGTCGTCGGGCTGTGCCACTCGGTGCACTGGACGATGTACGACCTGTCGGAGCTCGTCGGCGTACCGTTCGAGGAGGTCCGGTACCTGGCCGGCGGGGTGAACCACCAGTCGTGGGTGCTGCGCTTCGAGCACGGCGGGGAGTCGCTGTACCCGGCGCTGGACGAGGTGATCCGGCGCGATCCGGAGATGCTGCGGCGGGTCCGCGTCGACATGTACCGGCGGCTCGGGTACTACCCGACCGAGACCAGCGAGCACTCGTCGGAGTACGTGCCGTGGTACCTGCCGCACGATTCCGAGATCGAGCGGCTGCGGTTGCCGGTCGGCGAGTACCTGCGGATCGTGGAGGAGAACGTCGCGTCGTACGAGAAGACGCGGGACGCGGTGAAGGCGGGCGATCCGGTGCCGGTCGAGGCGACGATGGAGTACGCGCCGCAGATCGTGCACAGCATCGTGACCGGGGTGCCGCGGACCGTCTACGGGAACGTGGTGAACGACGGGCTGATCAGCAACCTGCCGAGCGGGTCGGTGGTCGAAGTCCCTTGCCTGGTTGACGCTCTGGGGGTGCAGCCGACGGCGATCGGCGCGCTGCCGGCTGCCTGCGCGGCCGTCAACTCGTCGTACGTGAACGTGAACGCGCTAACGGTGAAGGCCGCTCTGGAGCAGGATCCGCGGGCGATCCGGCAGGCGCTGATGGCCGACCCGGCCACCGCGGCAACGCTGACGGTCGACCAGATCTGGGCCCTGTGCAACGACCTGGTCGAGGCCCACAGCAACCTTCTGGCCCCGGAACTGCGCGCGGTGCTCTGACACGACGAAGGCCGCCCCCACGCTGGGTGGGAGCGGCCTTCGTGGTGTGGGCTACTTGTAGACGTCGGCCGCGGGGTCGCCGTGGCAACGCTTGTACTTCTTGCCCGAGCCGCAGGGGCAGGCGACGTTGCGCGGGGTGCCCGGGTACATCAGGCCGCTGGCGTCGGTGCCGTCCTCGGAGCGGACCGCGATCTCCTCGTCACCGTCGATGGTCGGCGCGGAGTACGACAGCCGCTGGGGCGGACGGTTCTCCTTGCCGAGGCCCTTGGCGAGCAGCTTCGGCCGGTCGGTCAGGCGCGGGCCGTCCTGCGGACGGTCGGCGTCGCGACCCGGGAACTCCGCCACCGGGGCACCCGGCGTGAGGATGTCCTCGGCCTCCTCGACGACCTCGGCCGCCGCGGCCTGCTGGGCGCGCATCGCCTCGACGTCGACCTCGACGTTGAAGATGAACGCGACCGACTCCTCCTTGATGGACTCCATCATGGCGGCGAACATGTCGTAGCCCTCGCGCTGGTACTCGACCAGCGGGTCGCGCTGCGCCATCGCGCGCAGGCCGATGCCCTCGCGCAGGTAGTCCATCTCGTACAGGTGCTCGCGCCACTTGCGGTCGAGCACGTTCAGTACGACGCCGCGCTCGAGCTCACGCATCGACTCGGTGCCGAGGAGCTCCTCGCGCTGGGCGTAGGCCTCGCGCGCGTCGGCGACGAACTTCTCCACCATGAAGTCCTGGGTCAGGCCGGAGCGCTCGCCGCCGGCCTCCTCGATCAGGTCCTCTTCGGTGACGGTCGTCTGGTACAGCGTCTTCAGCGCGGTGAACAGCGGGTCCAGGTCCCAGTCCTCGGCGAACCCGTCCGCCGTCGCGCCCAGGACGTACCCGGTGACGGTCTCGTCGAGCATGTCGAGCACCTGGTCCCGCAGGTCGGCGCCCTCGAGCACCCGGCGGCGCTCGTCGTACACGACGTGACGCTGACGGTTCATCACGTCGTCGTACTTGAGGATGTTCTTCCGGGTCTCGAAGTTCTGCGCCTCGACCTGGGACTGTGCCGACGCGATCGCCTTGGTGACGACCTTGTTCTCCAGCGGCACGGTGTCGTCGTCGTTGCGCGACATCGCCCAGTCGACCATCTCGCGCTTGAACAGGCGCATCAGGTCGTCCTCGAGCGACAGGTAGAAGCGCGACTCGCCCGGGTCACCCTGACGGCCGGAACGACCGCGGAGCTGGTTGTCGATCCGGCGCGACTCGTGCCGCTCGGTGCCGAGCACGTACAGACCGCCGGCCTCGCGGACCTCGACCTGCTCGTCCTTGACCTGCTGCTCGAACTTCTCCAGGACCTTCGGGTACTCGGCCTCGTACTCCTCCGGCGTCTCCACCGGGTCCAGACCCCGCGCGCGCAGGTCCTTGTCGGCCAGGAACTCCGGGTTGCCGCCGAGAATGATGTCGGTACCACGGCCGGCCATGTTGGTGGCGACCGTGACCGCGCCCTTGCGGCCGGCCTCGGCCACGATCGCGGCCTCCCGCGCGTGCTGCTTGGCGTTCAGCACCTCGTGCGCGATGTTCTCCTTGCGCAGGTGCGCGGACAGCCGCTCGGACTTCTCCACGCTGGTGGTGCCGACCAGGATCGGCTGACCGGTCTGGTGCTTGTCGACGATGTCCTTGACCACCGCGTCGAACTTGGCGTCCTCGGTGCGGTAGATCAGGTCGCGCTGGTCGGCGCGGACCATCGGCTTGTTGGTCGGGATCGGCACGACGCCCAGGCCGTAGATCTTGCTGAACTCCGCGGCCTCGGTCATCGCCGTACCGGTCATGCCGGCCAGCTTGCTGTACTGGCGGAAGTAGTTCTGCAGCGTGATCGTCGCGAGGGTCTGGTACTCCTCCTTGATCTCGACCTTCTCCTTGGCCTCGATCGCCTGGTGCAGACCCTCGTTGTAGCGGCGGCCGTGCAGCGTGCGGCCGGTGTGCTCGTCGACGATCAGCACCTCGCCGTCGACGACCACGTAGTCCTTGTCCTTGCGGAACAGGTCCTTGGCCTTCAGCGCGTTGTTCAGGTAGCTGATCAGCGGGGTGTTGGCCGACTCGTACAGGTTGTCGATGCCGAGCCGGTCCTCGACCTTCTCGATCCCGCGCTCGAGGATGGCGACGGTGCGCTTCTTCTCGTCGACCTCGTAGTCGGCGACCTTGCGCTTCTTCTCGTCGATCTCCAGGTCGGTGACGCCGCGCCGCTCGTTCTTCAGCTTCTGGTCGTCGGCGTTGGTCCAGGCCTGCAGGGTGGAGGCGATCTGGGCCATCTCGACGTACCAGCGCTGGGAGTCCTCGGCCGGGCCGGAGATGATCAGCGGCGTCCGGGCCTCGTCGACCAGGATCGAGTCGACCTCGTCGACGATCGCGTAGTTGTAGCCACGCTGCACGCAGTCGGCGATGTCGTTGGCCATGTTGTCGCGCAGGTAGTCGAAGCCGAACTCGTTGTTCGTGCCGTAGGTGATGTCCTTGGCGTAGGCGATCCGGCGCTCGGCCGGGGTCATCTCCGGCAGGATCACGCCGTAGTCGAGGCCGAGGAAGTGGTACACCCGGCCCATCCACTCGGCCTGGAACTTGGCCAGGTAGTCGTTCACCGTGACCACGTGGACGCCCTTGCCCGACAGCGCGTTCAGGTACGTCGGCAGCGTGCCGACCAGGGTCTTGCCCTCACCGGTCTTCATCTCGGCGATGTTGCCCAGGTGCAGCGCCGCGCCGCCCATGATCTGAACGTCGTAGTGGCGCTGGTGCAGGGTCCGCTTGGCCGCCTCGCGGACGACCGCGAACGCCTCCGGCAGCAGCGCGTCGAGCGACTCGCCGTTGTCCACCCGCTCCTTGAACTCGGCCGTCTGGGCCCGCAGCTCCTCGTCGGACATCGCGACGAAATCGTCCTCGATGGAGTTGACCACCTTCGCGATCCGCTGGAGCTGACGCAGCGTCTTGCCCTCGCCGATGCGCAGGACCTTGTCGACAACCTTCATGGTGGGCAGTTCTCTCCTTGCTGCTGAAGCCTGGTTGCGGCGGACTTGCCGGCGTCGTACCCGCACTGGGCACGGCACGGTCCACCCGCCGGGCGGCGTGCGTCACCTATCGTACGGGGCCGGGTGTGCCAAGCCACGCCTAGTGCGTGCGTCGAGCTCTTCCTGACTCACGCACGAGTACGCCGAAAAGTTCCTGAGACGGTCTCTGCAGTCACTGTCCGCGCAGGGCGTGACTGAGCGCAGGCGCCAGATCGCCGGCCCCGGCGACCCGGACGTGGTCGAGCCCGAGCCAGCCGGCCAGCTGGGCCAGCTCGGCGGCCAGCTCCTCCGGAGTCTCCGCCGGCGCGCCCTCCTCCGCGTGCGCGGACTGCACCAGCAGGACGCCGGCCGTCCGGTCCGCCTTCAGGTCGACCCGGGCCACCAGCCGGTCGCCGAGCAGGAACGGGAGCACGTAGTACCCGTACACCCGCTTCTCGGCCGGGACGTAGATCTCGATCCGGTACCGGAAGTCGAAGAGCATCTCCGTCCGGGTCCGCTCGTAGACCAGCGAGTCGAACGGGCTGACCAGAGCGCGCGTGTTCACCCGGCGCGGCAGCCGGGCGTCGCGGTGCAGGTACGCCGGGCGCTTCCAGCCCTGGATGCTCACCGGCAGCAGCTCACCCTCCTCGACCAGCTCCTCGATCGCCTGGGTGGTCGGCGCCGGCGCGGTCCGGAAGTAGTCCTTCAGGCACTGCGCGGTCCCGACCCCGTGCGCCTTCGCGGCGATCCGGACCAGCTCCCGGTGCGCGTCCTCGAGCGTCGGGACCGGCGTGGCCAGTACGGCGGCCGGCAGCACGCGCTCCGGTACGTCGTACATCCGCTCGAACTGCTGGTTGCGCTTGGCGACGGTGATCTCGCCCGCGAAGAAGAGGAACTCCAGCGCGCGTTTCACGTCCGACCAGTTCCAGCCCCAGTTGTCCTTCTGGCGCTCCACGTCGTCGTCGATCTCGCGCGCGGTCAGCGGACCGTGAGTGGTGACGTCGGCGAGCACCTGCTTGACAAGGTCGGGCCGCTCGGCCGCGATCGAGCGTGGGCCGCCCCAAGCCTCGGTGGTCGCCCGGGCCATCCGCCAGCGCATCAGCGGGTGCGTCTCGACCGGAATGAGCGAGGCCTCGTGCGCCCAGTACTCCACCAGGCGCCGCGGCGCCTTGCCGGCCGCACGGTCGAGCAGGTCGCGCGGGTACGGACCCAGGCGGGAGTAGAGAGGTAGGTACTGCGCCCGGCTGAGCACGTTCACCGAGTCGATCTGCAGCAGCCCGATCCTCCCGAGCACCCGACTGAGCGCCCGCATGTCCGGCACGCCCTTGGGCCGAGGGTCCGCAAACCCCTGCGCAGCGAGCCCGATCCTCCGAGCCTGAGCCTGAGACAGCACCTGAGTCGTCACCCCCAGCATTCTGCCGCGCCCCACCGACAATCCACCCCGAAGCCCAAGAGGTGCCACGCCCGCCCCTCCTCATATCCCCTCCCGAAGCCCAACAACCACCCACCCCCCGACCCCCCTCTCATCCCCTCCCGAAACCCAACAAGTACCAACCCCCGAAGCCCCTCCGCCTCCTCCCCCATCCCCCCGCCCTCCCCTCCTTTCCTTCCCTGTCCTTCCCTTGCCCTTTCCGGTCATAACTCTGGAGTTACCGCAAGTGAGAGGTGCGCTACGCACCGTGCACAGGAGACGCTGCTCGGTAGGCCGCGACGCCCGCGCGGTCTCATTCACCTGTGGAGCGTGAGGCAATGACAGGAAGACTCCAGCTGGTTCGTGCCACCTTGGCCGCGGCGGCGCTGACCGCCGCGTCGCTCGGTGCGGTCGCCACCGCGTCGGCGAGCCCGGCGCCGGAACCCCCGCACACCCGGATCGTCGGTGGCGAGATCGCCCACACCGCCGACACCCCGTGGGCGCTGGCGCTGAACAACAGCGGATCCCCGGTCCCCAGCGGCCAGTACTGCGGCGCCACCTTGGTCGCGGCGAACAAGATCGTCACCGCCGCCCACTGCGCGACGGAGGCGGCCAGCACCTACACGGCCATTCAGGGCCGCGACGAGCTGTCCGGATCCGGCGGCCAGACCTCGAAGATCAGCAGCATCTGGGCGGACCCGGCGTACGGGTCGCAGCCCGGTCACGACGTCGCGGTGATGACGCTCGAGACGCCGTTCACCGGCGTACCGACCCTGCCGCTGGAGACCGACACCGCCGCGGACGTGGCCGGCGCCCAGTCCGTCGTCTACGGCTACGGCAACACCGAGGGCACCGGCCCGGCTGACACCTTCCAGAAGGTGACCGTCCCGGTGCTCGGTGACTCCTACTGCTCCGACGTGTACGCCAGCCAGGGGTACGTCGGCAACGGCGAGATCTGCGCCGGGTACGAGGACGGCGGCAAGGACTCCTGCCAGGGCGACTCCGGTGGCCCGCTGGTGCTGAACGGCCGTCTGTTCGGTGTCGTCTCGTGGGGCATCGGCTGCGCCGACGCCGGCAACCCGGGCGTGTACGCCGAGGTCGCGACGTACTCCGCCGAGCTGCAGTCGCAGATCGGCAGCTAGACCTTCGCAGGGAAAGAGGAGGGGCCCGGGCTTTCGCCCGGGCCCCTCTTCACGTCCTCAGGCTCAGACGGCCAGGCGGATCACGCCGTAGTCGTAGCCTCGGCGGCGGTAGACGACGCTCGGCTGGTTCTCGTCGGCGTCGACGAACAGGTAGAAGTCGTGGCCGACCAGTTCCAGCTCGTAGAGGGCCTGGTCCAGCGACATCGGCTTGGCGGTGTGGGTCTTCTCGCGCATCACCAGCGGCCCGTCCCCGGTCACCGTCAGCGAGCCGAACTTCTGGGTCGGCACCTCGTCCTCGGCGGTCTCCTCGACCACGACGTCGGCACCGTTGAACGTCTGCTTGGCGTTGACGTGCCGCAGCCCCTCGGGCGCGTGCTCGCCGCGGTGCACCCGGCGACGATCGGCGGCCTTGCGGACCTGGGCCCGCAGCCGGTCCAGGCTGACGTCGAACGCCGCCTGCTTGGTCTCCCCGCACGCCTCGGCCCGCACGACCGGACCCTTGGTGTACATCGTGAGCTCGACCCTCATCGCGCGATCGTGCTGTCGCGGGTTCTTCTCCTGACTGACTTCCACTTCACAGCGCAGCACCCGGTGATCGACCTTCTCGATCCTGGCGAGCTTTTCCTCGACGTACTGCCGGAAGCGGTCACTGACCTCGCAGTGATGACCCTTGACAACGACGTCCACGGAAACCTCCATCGCTCGGCGACTTCTTTTACGTCCCGGAACCTCCGTAGCCAACCTGGCGGGGCCCGAAACGCGAACACCCGCTGTCAAGCCGGTCGGACTCCGTGGCCAGGAATCCGGCTGATCCGGTCCTGCGCCACTTCACTGCCCGACAAGCCCTAGCGGGTGTCATAGGCCAACGCTAGTCGGCTTCGGCGAAAACCGGTAGAGAAGTTCTCATGAACCGGGCGTCCTGTCTCGCCGGGTCGCGGCCAGGACGGCGGATCCGAGCACCGCGATTCCCGTTGTTTCCAAGGCTCCGGCGGCCTGCGTGAGCGTGGATCCGGTGGTCAGCACGTCGTCGACCAGGACGACCGGTTGATCTGTCAGCGTTTCAGCCCAGCGCGAACGGACCCCGAACACGCCGTCCATGTTGGCGATCCGCTCCCGCGCCGACAGCCCCGCCTGGTCGGCCGGACGGCGCACCAGCCTGAGAGCGTCCGCCAGACGAACGTCGTACCCGTTTTCGCGGAGGTGGCGGGCGGCAACGATCGCGATCCGCCGCAGCGGCTCGTGCCCGCGGGCGCGCACGGTCGCTGCCGCCGACGGGATCGGGCAGATCCAGGCCGCACGGCCGGGCGCGATCGCTGCTGCCATTGAGATCGCGAGGGTCTTGCCGAGCGGCCGGGCCAAGGTGTAGCGGGCGTGCTCCTTGTGCTCGATGATCAGGCGGCGCAGCATTCCGTCGTACGGCGAACAGGCGGTCGCGCCCGGGAATCCGGCCAGCACGGGCGTGGGACTGGCGGTAAACGGAGTCAGTCCTGCCAGTTCGGCACGGCAGTCCCGGCAGACGCTGACGCCCGGGCGCTCGCAACCGGCGCAGGTCCCGCCGAGGACGAGATCCACCCACGCGTCCCGAAGCCCCACCCCGAAACCCTGCGCCGCCGCAGGCCTCCTCTGCAAACCGCCCCTGTGGACAACCTCGGCCGGCCCCGACTGCGGCCTAACCCCCAGCTCCGGCTCCGGCCCGACCCCAGCTCCGGCTCAGGCCCCGAGGCCGGCTCAGGCGAGGACCTCCGGCCGGCTCCGGCTTGCGGGCTGACCCCCAGGTCCGGCTCCGGCTCGACCCACTCCGGCTCAGCCCCCGAGACCGGCTGAGGCGAGGACCTCCGGCCAGCTTGGGCTGCGGCCCGACTCCCAGCTGCGGCTGCGGCTGCGGCTGCGGCTGCGGCTGCGGCTGCGGCTGCGGCACAACCCCAACTCCGGCTCAGGCCCCGAGGCCAGCCCAGGCGAGGACCTCCGGCCGGCTCCGGCTGCGGCCTGACCCAGCTCCGGCTCCGGCACGACCCCAGCTCCGGCTCCGGGCCGACTCCAGGTCCGGCTTCGGCTGCGGCCCGAGTGCCAGGTCCGGCTCCCGGCTCCGCCCGACTCCCAGGTCCGGCTCCGGCCCGACCTCCAGGTCCGGCTCCGGCTGCGGCTGCGACTCCAACTCCGGCTCAGCCCTCACTCCGGCTCAGCCCCCGAGGCCGGCTCAGGCGAGGAGGCCGGTGATCAGCGTCATCGTGGGGATGGAGAGCAGTGTGGTGAGCAGGACTGTGCTGCGGGCGAGCTGCTGACCGGTGCGGTAGTGGACGGCGTACACGTAGACGTTCTGCGCGGTGGGGAGCGCCGCCAGCAGTGTCGGCGCCAGGAGGGCGTGCCCTTCGAGGCCGAGGACCCAGCGGCCCACGGCGTACGCGACAACGGGCTGGAGGACGATCTTGAGCGAGACGGCCAGGGTGAGATCCGGGCCAGGGCCAAGGCGGGTGCTGTTGGTCCGGCCGCTCAGGCTGAGTCCGTAGGCGATCAGCGCGACCGGCACGCCCGCGGCGCCGACCAGCTCGATCGGGCGCATCAGCAGCGTCGGCGGGTCGAAGCCGATGGCAGCGACCAGCAGACCGAGCAGCGACGCGACCGTCAGCGGGTTGCGCAGCGGGCGGGTCAGGACGGTCCGCAGGGAGACCCGCCGGCCCGAGCCCTGCCGGTAGCCGTCCAGTACGGCGAACGCGACGGGCGCCATCACCAGGAGCTGGAACAGCACGATCGGTGCGACCAGAGCGCCGTCGCCGAGAACGTAGACGGCGACCGGGATCCCCAGGTTGCCCGCGTTCACGTACGACGCGGCGAGCGCGCTGATCGTCGCCTCCGCCCGGTTGCGGTGCCAGATCAGGCCGGACACGGTCAGCGACAGCACCACGATGATCAGGACACAGGACAGGCTGGTGAGCAGGATCGGCGAGAAGATCACGTTCAGATCCGCACGAGCGATCGTGCCGAACATCAGCGCCGGCGTAGCGACGAAGAACGCCAGCCGGGACAGCACCAACTCGTCCTCGCTACGCAGAACGCCGGCCCGACCGACGACGTACCCGAGGACGGCAACCGCGACGAGGGTGAAGAACGCACTCAGAACAGACGACATCGCTGCCGTCGGTCCACGGGGTTTGTCATTACCTCCATGCTAGGGAACGCTCCGGGCGTCGGTCGTCGGCAGTCCCGCATCCCGGACTTCCTGCCGCCGAGCGACTCAGCGAGCCACTGCAGTCGACCGGTCCCAGGTCCCCTTCGCCACAGTCCCGTCGATCAGCGGTTCGAAGCATCCGGCGACGACTTCCAGTCGCCGACCACAGCCGAGCTGTTGGTGCACGACAGGTCGACACCTCGTGATTGCCCGCGGACCCCTTAACCTTCCCCGGTGAGCACCGAACTCGGTCTGCTGCTGTCCATCGGCCCAGTCGCACTGATCGCCCTCTCCGCCCTGGCCTTCCGCCTGGTCGGCCCCGGCCGATCCACCCGCCAACTCCCCGCCGCGCCTCCCGCGACAATCGACCCGGTCCGCCTGGACCTGGCCCGCTCGATCGCCGCCACGATGCTCGCGTCCCATCTGGTCCCCGACGACAACACCCTCACCCAGGTCCTACTCCTCCGAGACAGCCGCAAACCGACCCACGCGGCCAAGCTTCTGAAAGCCCACACCGGCGCATCGCTGAGCGACACCAGACGCCTACTCGAACGCCTCCCGTGAGCTGACCGAATGCAGGCCCCCGGCCGGTCCGAGCAAGCCATCGCAGCCGGCCAGGCTCCGGCGTTCCCCGACCACCGCATCCCGGCGCATAGGGCGGCTGCGGCTGACCGGCGCCTCCGCCCTGCAGGCCGGGAGCGACTGGGCGTCACCGCCACAACATTCCAGTGCTCGCTCGACCGACGCTCCACCCGTCGGGCGGCTTCGGGCGACCAACGACGCGGACACCCTCCGGTGCACTCCGATCAACGCCTTCCCTCCGACGCAGAGGGGGCGGGTGGGCGAGCTGTCGTGCACCACCAATCAGCCGAGTGGGCGCTACCGACGGGGCACACCACCAACCCGCGGTGTGGCAGACCGGCTCCGGCGCCGGCAACCCTCCGCTCACACGGACCAACGCCTGAACCCCCGACACAGAGGGGGCGGGCGGGCCAGACCAGGCCAACCACCCAACCGCCCTGGGGGCGCCACCGACGGGGCACACCACCACCAACCCCGCGGTGTGGCAGACCGGCTCCCGCGTCGGCAACCCACCACTCGCGCCGATCAACGCGTGAACCCCCGACACAGAGGGGGCGGGCGGGCCAGACCACGCCAACCACCCAACCGCCCTGGGGGCGCTACCGACAGGGCCAACCCTCAACCCAAAGGGATCAACCCGGATAGACCGGTTGGAGGTTGATGGGCTGGTCGTTCTCCTCGAGTTCGGACCAGTTGAGGTCTTTGCTCTGCCAGTGGGTGATGCCGTCGACGTCTCGGACCACCGGGAGGGTGTCGATGTTGGGGTTCGAGGCCAGCGTGTCCGACTGGAAGGCGTTGTTCGGCGAGCCGGGGATGATGCGGGGCGCGGAGCCGTCCACGTTGACGAGCCAGGGCTGGCGGGCGCCGTTGGGGGCTGGGCGGCCGGAGACCAGGACGCCGAGCTGGTTCCAGGTCGCGTCGGTGATGTCGTACAGCGGGACCTGCAGCGCGCGCGGCTGGGTCAGCTGCAGCTTCTTGGCGTTGTCGGTGGTGATCGTGCCGGTCTCGACGGTGTTCTGGCCGTTCTTGCCCTCGATCACCAGCAGCGCCCGGACGCCGTCCGGCGCCATCCGCAGCTGGACCGGCTTGCGGCCGTCGAAGGTCGTCTTGACCTCGGCGATCTTGCCGTCCTTGGTGCGCATCCGCAGCCGGGGCGCGGAGCTGTCGGCCCGGTCCAGGATCCAGAGGCTCTCCTGGGCGTCGAAGCTCGGCCGCAGGACCTTGCCGTCGGTCGGGATCAGATCGACCTTGTCGCTGTCCTCGGTCGCCTCGTCCAACGGGCCGTAGGCAACGACTTCGTTGCCGTCGGCCTCGGTCACGACGGCGCCGTACGAGCCGTGCACGTCCACCGCGAAGCTCCGCGCCCGGTACTTGTAGAGCAGGCTCTCGTTCAGCCGGGTGACGCCGATCGTGGTGGCGCTGTCCAGGTTGGCCCGCACGATCTTGCCGTCCCCGACCAGTACGCCGTACAGGTCCTTCATCTGCGGCACCGGAACGGTCGGGTCGAACTGCGCGTAGTTGGCGAACTGGAGCGCGTCGGTGTTGTTGTCCACCAGTCCGGCGCCGTCGACGGTGATCTTCACCCGGGTGCTGATCGGCCGCAGCGTCCACATGATCTGCGCGGCCAGCACTCCACGGTCGACGGCCGACATTCCGGCGGCCGACTTGCTCAGCTCGACGGTCGCCTCACCGAGCTCGACCGGCACCGACACGTTCACCTGCGTGCCGGGTGGTGCGGCGGTGCCGACACCGTTGCCGAGGCGGACGGTCGGGCCCTTGAGCAGCTCCTGGACCAGCCGGGTCGCGACCTGTCCGGGCGGCAGCTGCGGCAGGAAGATCGGGTCCGGGACGAGCATGCCGCGGTCGCGGTTGGCGAAGTAGAGCGCATACGGCTCGAGCCGCGACTCGAGCTGGTTGTTGGGCAGGAAGGTGCCGTTCGGAACGCTGGAGACGCGGAACTGCCCGTCGGCCTGCTGCACGGTGAAGTCGAACTGCACCATCTTGCCGCGGGGCGCCGACGACCAGCTGCCGCGTGCGTCGATCGTGCCGATCCACGGCGCCTTCAGCCGGATCGTGTTGGTGCCGGGCACCTGCGTCAGTGCCTTCGTCGAGGACTGGTCGTAGACCGTGATCCCCTTCTCCGGCTCCCACTTCGCCGCCGCGTCGGGCGTCATGTACATCCGCGCGGTGTCGTAGTTGCTGAAGTCGGACATCGCTTCGACGAACCCGCTGACCAGCGCCGGCGGCTTCGCGTTCGTCCTGGGCTGCTGCGCTTCGACGCCGACCTTGCCACCCGAGGCAGCGGCGGCGTTCTTGTTGCCGTTGCGGATCTGGCCCTCGGTCGGCACCGACGCGCACCCGGCAGCCACCAGTACGACGGCCAGCCCCGCGCCCAGCACCCCAGCAGCTCGTCGCCTCACAGGTCCTCACCACCGGTCAGCTTCTGGTACGGCGCTCCGACGTCGACCAGCGACATCTCCGGGACCACCCGCGACGCGTCGGACGGACGCGCGGGCAGCGGTGAGCCGGACAGCGTGACGTCCGGGCGCCGCGGCAGCGTCAGCCGGAAGTACGCGCCGTCGCCGGGCGAGCCCCAGGCGTCCAACCGACCACCGTGCAGCCGGGCGTCCTCCAAGGCGATCGACAGGCCGAGGCCCGTGCCACCCGTCGTACGGGCTCGGGCCGGGTCGGCGCGCCAGAAGCGGCTGAACACCATCTCGGCCTCCTCGGCCCGGAAGCCGATGCCGTGGTCGCGGACGGCGACGGCCGCGGCGTCCTCGTCGGTGGCCGTGCTGATCAGGATCGGCCGGCCCTCGCTGTGCTCGATCGCGTTGCCGATCAGGTTGCGCAGGATCCGCTCGATCCGGCGTGCGTCGACCTGGGCGCGGCACGGCTCGGGCATCGCCAGCTGCACCTCGCAGCCCTTGCGTTCCAGCAGGGTCTCGTGGTTCTCCAGCACCCGGGCGACGATGTCGCGCAGGTCGACGTCCTCCAGGTCGAGCGCGGCGGCTCCGGCGTCGAACCTGCTGATCTCCAGCAGGTCGGCGAGCAGCTCCTCGAAGCGGTTCAGCTCGTTCTGCAGCAGCTCGACCGAGCGGCGGGTGATCGGGTCGAACTCGTCGCGGGTCTCGTGCAGCAGGTCGGCGGCCATCCGGACCGTGGTCAGCGGGGTCCGCAGCTCGTGGGACACGTCGGAGACGAACCGGCGCTGCAGGCGTGACAGCTCCTCCAGCCGGCGGATCTGTTGCTGCAGGTTGCTGGCCATCTTGTTGAACGAGACCGCCAGCCGGGCCAGGTCGTCGGTGCCACGGACCTGCATCCGCTCCTCGAGCTTGCCTGCCGCCAGTCGCTCGGCGATCCGCCGGGCCATCCGCACGGGAGTGACTACCTGGCGGGTGACCAGCCAGGCCACTGCACCGAGCAGAACGACCAGGAGCAGGCCAGCGGTGAGCAGAGCGCGCTGTACGACGTCCAGCGTCTCCTGCTGGGCCGTGAGCGGGAAGAGGAAGTACACCTCGTACCGCTCGGCCGTGGTGTCGACGCGGACCTGGGAGCCGATCGCCAGACCCGGTGCGCTCGGCCGGCCCTCGTAGTTGATCAGCGTGTACGTGTCCCACAGCCGGGAGCCGTCACTGCCGACGGAGGACTGCAGCTCCTGCGGGACCGAGTTGCTGAGTACGCCGCCGGTCTGCTGGATCAGCACGGAGCCGGAGTTGTCGGTGGGCATCAGCACCACGTCGTACAGGCCCGCACGGTTCGAGTTCTGAACCAGTTCGGTCAGCTTCTGTGTGATGGTGGCCGGGTCGGCGGCGTTGATCGAGCTGGTCAACGCGTTCAGCTGGGCGGCGGCCTCGGCCTGGGCGCTGGTACGGCGGGACTCCAGCACCCCGTCGGTGACCTGGCTCATCATCACCCAGCCGACCAGGATCAGCACGACCATCGACATCAGCAGGGTTCCGGTGACGATCCGGGCCTGGATCGACCGGCGCCAGATGTCGGGCCAGCGGGCCGGGTGCGTGCGCCAGAACGGCGGCTGGACGGCGTGCCAGTCCAGCCCAGCGGCCGTGAGCTCGATCTCCGTCCCGCGGGGCTCCGGTGCGGACTCCGCCTTCTCCGCCTGCGACGCGTCGTCGCGGCCGTACTCGATCAGTCCGCACCCGCCTTGTAGCCGACGCCGCGGACCGTCACCACGATCTCCGGGTGCTCGGGGTCCTTCTCGATCTTGGAGCGCAGCCGCTGGACGTGCACGTTGACCAGCCGGGTGTCGGCGGCGTGCCGGTAGCCCCAGACCTGCTCCAGCAGGACCTCACGGGTGAACACCTGCCAGGGCTTGGAGGCCAGGCAGACCAGCAGGTCGAACTCCAGCGGGGTCAGCTGGATCGTCTCGCCGCTGCGCTTCACCGAGTGGCCGGCCACGTCGATGGTCAGGTCGCCGATCGTCAGCGACTCCGGGCCGGGCTCGTCCATCCGGCGCAGCCGGGCCCTGATCCGGGCCACCAGCTCCTTGGGCTTGAACGGCTTCACCACGTAGTCGTCGGCGCCGGACTCCAGGCCCAGCACGACGTCGACGGTGTCGCTCTTCGCGGTCAGCATCACGATCGGTACGCCGGACTCGGCCCGGATCGCGCGGCAGACGTCGATCCCGTCCATCCCCGGCAGCATCAGGTCGAGCAGCAGCAGGTCGGGCTTGAACTCACGGAACGCCGGTACCGCTTTGTCACCGGTCGCACACAGATAGGTGTCGTAGCCCTCGTTGCGCAGCACGATGCTGAGCATCTCCGACAACGCCGTGTCGTCGTCGACGATGAGAACTCGTCCTCGCATCGTCCGGTTGCCTTCTGCCACGCCGTGCTCCCTGCTTGCCGTCTGCCTGCTTGCCGCTTGCCGTCTGCCGGTCCGGTTCGTCGAATCAGGTGGTGCGCCCGGGGGCCGCACTACGGATAGTGTCCCATTCCCCAGGTAGTGCACACGCCGGATCGCCGTGCGAGCCGCCGCCAATGCGGGTGCGTGGACCGTCCGGGGGGTGATCATGGTGCAAGTCGTGCCCGGGGGACAACCCGGGGCGGGGACACGAGGGGAGGCACGGGGTGCGCGACGACCTCGGCGTACGGGAGGACGGCGGCGAGCCGCTGCGGCCCTGGCTGCCGGCCGACCTGCTCGACAACGCGGCCCGGACCATCTCGGAGAACAAGGCGATCATGCTGGGCCTGCCAGTCCTGGCGGGGATCGCGCTGGCCGCCGTACAGGCCGGTCTGACCCAGCTGACGGTGCCTGGTGGGATCGGCGCGCTGTTCGGCGAGGACGACCCGCTGGAGCAGGCCGGTGCCGCGCTGTTGCTCATGTACGGCGTGCAGCTGGTGCTGTTCGCCGTGGTGTCGAGCATGCTGGCCGGCATCATCGCGCTGGCCGCCGTCCGCAGTCAGCTGGGCCGGCGGCTCGGTCCGCGCGAGCTGCTGCGGCTGGTCCGCCCGGCGCTGCCCGCACTGGCCGCGGTCGGGTTGCTGCAGTCGCTGTCGTTCGTCGTACTGCTGGCGGGCTGGGGATTGAGTGTCTTCGGCATCGGTCTCGGTGCGGACGCCGCGATCTCGTCCGACGCGGCCGGACTGGTCTCGGTGCTGCTGATCCTGGTCGGTGCCGTGCTGGTGATCATCTTCGGCATCCGCCTGGTCCTGGCCGGGACGGTGGTGCTGATGGAGGGCAAGCACGCACCGGACATCGGCCTCTATGTCCCGGCACGAGTGGGCGTCTTCGGTTCGCTGAAACGCTCCTGGTACCTGGTCAAGGGCAGGTTCTGGCGGGTCTTCGGCGTGCTGCTGTTCGGCGGTGTGGTGGTCAACATCGTCAGCTACGCCTTGCAGTTCGGCGTGACCACGCTGGTGCTGACACTGGGCGCTTGGGTCGACAGCAGCGGCGGTGACGCGGCGCTGATCGTCGGCATCGCAGTCGCGGCCGCGGCCGGTGTCGCCACGGTCGCCACGCTGATCGCCAGCCTGGCCTTCATGTCCGCCGTCCAGGCGCTGATCTACCTGGACCTCCGTGTACGCCGTGAGGGCCTCGACCTGTGGATGCGCCCCTCCCTGCGACCGACCGTGCCCGGACCGACGGAGTGGCAACGTTGATTCCTTTCGAACCGCCGGTGGACATCAGCCGGGAAGACGCCGCGGCCGAGGCCGCCCGGGAGCTGTCCAAGCCGGTCTACGGTCAGGCCGGCGACTCCCTGGTCAGCCGGGCGGTCCAGAAGGTGTTCGAGTGGATCGGCGACCTGCTGGACGGTCTGGTGAGTCCGAGCACCAACGGCCGGACCGGACTGATCCTCCTGTTCGGACTGATCGCGCTGATCGTTGTGGTCGTGCTGTGGCGAGCTGGCGTACTGCGGACCTCCGGTGGCAAGGCCAGCCAGGCGGTGTTCGACACCGAGCGCCCACGCAGTGCGGCGCAGTACCGGTCGCAGGCGGAGCAGGAGGCCGCTGCCGGCGACTACACAGCCGCCGTACGCAGCAGGTTCCGCGCCTGCGTGGCTGAGCTGACGGAGCGCACTGTGCTGGACGAGCGGGCCGGCCGTACGGCGTACGAGGCTGTCGCCGATGCAGGCCGCGGGGTCCCTGCACTGCGCGACCCGCTGCGTCCGGCTGCTGACGTCTTCACGGAGGTTGTCTACGGCAACCGACCCGGTACGCCGGAGCGCTACGCCGCAGTGGTCACAGCGGACGAGGCAGCTCGGCACGTCTCCACCAGGGCGCTGGTGCAGGGATGAGCACACCGGTCGGTCGGAGCGTCGGCGAAGGCTGGCGGGCGCTGCGGATCCCCTTGCTGGTCACCGGTGCGATCGTGCTCGGCGTGGTGATCCTGATGGTCGCGACGGCCGCGCGGACTTCCGGTCCCTTCAGCCCGGACTCGGCCGAGGGCAGTGGCGCCAAGGCGCTGGCGACGCTGCTGGAAGACCACGGCGTCCAGGTGACCGGCACGGAGAACCTCGACGACGCTGTCGGCAGCGGCTCCGACCGGGCGTTGCTGATCGGACCGTCCGGAAGCCTCAGCAGCAGCGACTGGCGCCGGATCGCGTCGTCGCGCTGGGACCACCTGATCCTGGTCCGCCCGGACCGCGAGGCGCTGGAGGTCCTTGCTCCAGGCATCGAGAACGCGAGCTCCACACTGCCTGCCGGCAGCCGCTCCCCCAACTGCGACCTACCCGCTGCGGTCAAGGCGGGCACGGTGACGGTCAGAGGTACGACGTACACGGCACCTCCCGAGGCCGAGACCTGTTACGGCGACGGCGTCAACGCGACAGTCGTCCGGCTGGAGCAGGACGGCCGGACCGTCGACGTGATCGGTACGCAGCAGTCGTTCACCAACGCCGAACTGGCCGAGGACGGCAACGCGGCGCTGGCGCTCAACCTGCTCGGCACGCACCCGGAGCTGGTCTGGTACCTACCGCAGTACGAGTCCTCCAACTTCGACGACGCCGGCAACGACGACGGCCCGCCGCTGATCCCGCCGGACGTCCGGTACGTCGCTTGGGCCTTAGCCTTCGCCGTCTTCGTCGTGGCGCTCTGGCGCGGCCGGCGGCTCGGTCCCGTCGTACCGGAGCCGCTGCCGGTCGTCGTACACGCAGCTGAGACCACTGAGGGCAGGGCCCGGCTCTACCGGCGTTCACGCGCCCGGGACCGCGCTGCCGCCGCACTGCGCGAGTCGGCGCTCGGCAAGATCTACAAGGTCCACGGCATCCCCCGCCGGGCCGAGCCGACCGCTGTGGTCAGCGCGCTGGCCGCCCGGACCGGTCTGGACCCGGCCATGCTGTACGACATCCTCTACGGCGGGCCTCCGGTCGACGACGCCGCTCTGCTTTCCCTGTCCGACGCACTGCAAGTACTGACCCAGGAGGTAGCCCGTGACGGCCGAGGCACACATGACCGCTGAGGTGAGCCCGGAGCGGGCGCGGCAAGCACTGGTCGAGCTGCGGGCGGAGATCGGCAAGGCCGTCGTCGGCCAGGACACCGCGGTGACCGCCCTGGTGCTCGCGCTGCTGTGCCGTGGCCACGTGCTGCTCGAGGGCGTGCCCGGTACGGCGAAGACGCTGATGGTCCGGGCGTTGTCGATGGCGATGCGGCTGGACACCAAGCGGGTGCAGTTCACGCCGGACCTGATGCCCGGTGACGTCACCGGGTCGCTGGTGTACGACGCGAAGACCAGCGAGTTCGAGTTCCGGCCCGGGCCGGTGTTCACCAACATCCTGCTGGCCGACGAGATCAACCGGACGCCGCCGAAGACCCAGGCCGCGCTGCTGGAGGCGATGGAGGAGCGGCAGGTCACCGTCGACGGCGTACCGCGCAAGCTGCCGTCGCCGTTCGTCGTGGCCGCCACCCAGAACCCGATCGAGTACGAGGGCACCTACCCGTTGCCCGAGGCGCAGCTGGACCGGTTCCTGCTCAAGGTGACGCTGGACATGCCGCCGCGGGACGCCGAGATCGCCGTACTGGCTCGGCATGCGCAGGGGTTCGACCCGCGCGACCTGGTCGCTGCGGGGATCCGGCCGGTGGCCGGGCCGGAGGACCTGCTGGCTGGGCAAGCTGCTGTACGCCGGGTCGCCGTACGGGAGGACCTGCTGGCGTACGTCGTCGACCTGTGCCGGGCGACCAGGCAGTCGCCGTCGCTGCAGCTCGGGGTGTCTCCGCGTGGAGCCACGGCGCTGCTGGCAGTTGCGCGTGCGTGGGCGTGGCTGTCCGGGCGCGACTACGTGATCCCTGACGACGTGAAGGCGATGGCACGTCCTTGCCTGCGGCACCGGGTGCAGATCCGGCCTGAGGCCGAGCTGGAGGGCGTCACCGCGGACGCCGTACTGGAGAGCGTGCTCGCCACGGTTCCGGTACCACGCTGATGGTTGTCACTGGCCGAGCCGGTCTGCTGGCCGGCTTGGGAGTTCTCTTCGTCGCACTGGTGATGCCGAGCTGGTCCGGCGTCGGTGTGGTCGTCGCTGTCGTGCTGGTGGTGTGCCTGGTCGACCTGCTGCTGGCTGGGTCGCCGCGGCGGCTGCAGCTCAGCAGGGACGGGGACACCGCGGTGCGGCTCGGGCAGCCGGCTTCGGTGACGCTGATGGTGGCCAACCCGGGTCGGCGGGTCAGGGGGTTGCTGCGGGACGCGTGGCCGCCGTCGGCCGGCGTACAGGATCCGCCGCACAAGCTGGACCTGCCTGGTGGTGAGCGGCGGCGGCTGGTGACGCACCTGGTGCCCACTCGTCGCGGCGACCGGAAGGCGTTCCGGGTGACTATCCGGTCGATCGGGCCGCTGGGCTTTGCCGGACGGCAGGGGTCGCACGAGGCACCTTGGACTGTGCGGGCACTGCCGCCGTTCAACAGTCGCAAGCACCTGCCGTCGCGACTGGCTCGGCTGCGTGAGCTGGACGGGCGGACTGCGCTGCTCGTGCGCGGGCAGGGGACGGAGTTCGACTCGCTGCGGGACTACGTGCCGGGTGATGACGTCCGCAGCATCGACTGGCGGGCCACTGCACGGCGTAGCAGCGTCGTACTGCGGACCTGGCGGCCGGAGCGGGACCGGCAGGTAGCCATCGTGATCGACTCCGGCCGGATGTCCGCGGGCCGCGTCGGCGACGCACCGCGGCTCGACCACGCGATGGACGCCGCGCTGCTGCTCGCGGCGCTGGCGACGCGTGCTGGTGACCGGGTCTCGTTGCTGGCTTGCGATTCGGCCGTGCGGGCCGACGTACGGCGTCCTGCGCCTGAGGACGTGCTGCCGTCGTTCGTCAACGCCCTGGCCAACGTCGACGCCGAACTCGTCCAGACCGACTTCCGGGTCGTCGTCTCGCAAACCCTCGAACGCCTCGGCCAGCGCTCGCTCGTCGTCCTCCTGACCGGCCTGGAGCCTGCCGTCATCGAGGAGTCCCTGCTCCCCGTCATCGGCCCTCTCCTCCGCCGCCACGTCGTCGTCCTGGCGTCCGTCGCCGACCCGCGCCTCGACGAGCTCGAGTCCGCCCGCTCCGACCTGATCGAGCTGTACGGCGCAGCCTCCGCCGCCCGCTCCCGCCTCGACCGCGAACGCGTCACCGCCGTCCTCACCCGAGCCGGCGTCACCGTCGTCGACGAAAACCCCGACCACATCGCGCCCGCCCTGGCCGACACCTACCTCGCACTGAAGAAGGCCGGCCGGCTCTAGCCCGCCTTGGCGGCGTACACGGCCCGAGCCTCCGTCACCGCGGCGAGGTTCTCGTCGGTCCAGGCAGCGATCACACCGACCACCCCGTTGAAGGACCGGCCGACCTCGGTCACCGCGTACTCCACCTTCGGCGGCACCGTCGGGTACACGGTCCGGCTGACCAGCCCGTCGCGCTCCAACGCCCGCAGGCTCTGGCTCAGCATCCGCTGAGTGATCGGGGCCAGGACCCGCCGCAGCTCGTTGAAGCGCAGCGGCTGGTCGGCGAGGTGGCCCAGCACCAGGAGCGACCACTTGTCCCCGATCAGGCTGAGCACCGTACGGGCCAGGTCGCACTCTCCCTCGCTGTGCTCCTGCTGCGCCGTCGACGTCTCCGGCATGGTTCCCTCCGCGATACCTGGTGGGGAGAAACTGCCCTCTTGCCGGTTCCACGGCCCGGGGGCAGGCTCATTGATGCTTCAAGTATTCCTCACGCCTGGAAAGGCAGTCCCGCATGAGCTTCCCCTGGTCCGATCTCCCGACCGACGACCCCGCCTGGTACCGCAGTGGCGCCCTCTACGTGCCGTCGGGCAGCGGCCCGACGGTCTGGGCCGCCGACGACATCTACACGATCAAGGCGACCGGAGCCCAGACCAACGGCGGCTTCGGGCTGATCGAGGCGACCGTGCCGGCCGGCGGCGGTCCGCCGCCGCACGCCCACCCGACCGAGGAGGAGAGCTTCTACATGCTGTCGGGCGAACTGGAGTTCCTCGACGGCGAGGAGACCTTCGTGGCGCGGGCCGGCGACTTCGTCCACATCCCGCGGGGAGTGCGGCACCGGTTCCACAACATCGCCAACCACGCGGCCCGGATGCTGTTCCTGTTCAGCCCGGCCGGGCCCGAGCAGGTGATCCAGGACCACGCCCTCCCCGCGGTCCCCGGCCAACCGGTCCCGCCGGTCGACGACGACCTCCGCGCCCGCTGGGCCGTGATGAACGAGCTGGTCCGGACGATCAGCCTGCCGAACCGGGACTAGACCAGGTCGAGTGGCTGATGGGGCCCGTCCGGGTAGACGACCTTCAGCTGGTCGTCCGGGCGGACGATGCCGCCGTGGTTCACCACGGACATCACGCCCGTCAGGCGGACGACCTCGCCGGCGGCGTCCTTGTGGAGCATCGTCTTCAGCAAACCCTTGCGGAACTTGTTGATCTGGCTGCACGGGTTGCGGAGGCCGGTGAGGGTGACCACGGCGGTGTCGCCGAGGTGGAGCTCGGTGCCGGTGGGGAGGTTGAGCAGGTCGACACCCGACGTGGTGACGTTCTCCCCGAGGTCGCCCGGGCCGACCTCGTAGCCGGCTTCCTCCAGTACCGCGAAGAGCTCGGACTGGATCAGGTGGACCTGGCGCAGGTTGGGCGCGGCGGCGTCCACCTTGATCAGGTGGAGGTGCTGGACAGTCGTGCCCGCGTGGGCGTCGCCTTCGACGCCGATGCCCTCGATCAGCGTGATCTCGGGCACCGGCGGCTTGCTGAACTTGTGCTGGCTGTCGCGATTGACCGAGTGGACTCTCACCCGTCCAGCTTAAGGAGATGGCACGCGGCCTGCTGCGACACGGCAGCGGGGAGAATCTCCAGCGGGACCGTACGGCACTCCGCGACGACGACCTGGCAGCGCGGGTGGAAACGGCAGCCGGGCGGGATGCGGGTCGGGTCCGGTGGCTCGCCGGTGAGGACGATCTTCTCGGGCGACTCGGGCAGGACCGAGAGCAGCGCCTTCGTGTACGGGTGCTGCGGGTTCTGCAGGACCTGCTCGGTCGGGCCGGACTCGACGATGCGGCCGAGGTACATGACCGCGACCCGGTCGGCGATGTTCCAGGCCAGGCCGAGGTCGTGGGTGACCACGAGCGCCGACAGTCCGAGCTCGTCCCGAAGCTTCAGCAGCAGCGCGAGGATCTCCCCACGGACGGATGCGTCGAGCGAAGCGACCGGCTCGTCGGCGATGAGGACCTGCGGGTTGAGCGCCAGAGCACCCGCGATGACCACGCGCTGGCGCTGGCCGCCGGAGAGCTCGTGCGGGTAGCGGAGGAAGAAGCGCTCGGGCGGCCTCAGACCAGCCCGCGACAACGCGTCGGCAACCACCTTCTCCTCGTCCGGCAGCCGATGGATCCGGGGGCCCTCGGCAACGGCTTCGTAGACGGTCTGCCGCGGATTGAGCGACCCGGTCGGATCCTGCAGGACCAGTTGCACCCGACGGCGGTAGGCGCGAAGCTCCCGAGCCTTGTAGCTCAACGGCTTCCCGTCGTAGAAGACCTCACCTCCGGCAGGTTTCTCCAACCCCAGCAGGGTTCGCGCGAGCGTCGTCTTCCCGCACCCGGATTCGCCGACCAGCGCGACGATCTCGCCCGCACCGACCGCGAGGTTGACCCCGTCGACCGCCCGCGCCCGCCGCCCGCGCGCCGCGAACTCGACGGACAGGTTCCTTGCCTCCAGCATCAGCCCTCCCCCACCAGCACGCACGCGGCCGTACGACGGTCGCCCGCCGGCCGCAGCTCGATCTCGACCGTCGAGCAGGTCTCCAACGCCACCGAGCAGCGCGGATGGAACACGCACCCCGACGGCAGCGACGACGGATCCGGCGGATCCCCACCGAGCCCCTTCGGCGCGAGCCGCGACGCCGGGTCCCCGATCGTCGGGAACGCCGCCGACAGCGCGCGGCTGTACGGATGCGCGAACGCACCACTCGACGGGCCGGTCTCGACCACGCGCCCGGCGTACATCACCGCCAGCCGGTCGCAGAGATCGGCCAGGACGGACAGGTCGTGCGAGATCATCAGCAGCGCGATGTCCTCGGCCGCGACCAGTTCGCGGATCAGTGTCAGCACCTGCGCCTGGACCATCACGTCCAGCGCGGTCGTCGGCTCGTCCGCGATGATCAACCGGGGCTCGCACGCCAAGGCCATCGCGATCATCACTCGTTGCCGTTGGCCACCACTCAGCTCGTGCGGGTAGCTCCGAGACCGCCAAGCCGGCAAGCCGACCTGATCGAGCAGCTCGGCCACCCGCCGTCGCGCCTTCTCCGGCCCGGCCAGCTTGTGCACGAGCAACGGCTCGGCGATCTGCTCGCCGATCCGTCGTACGGGATTGAGTCCGTGCTGCGCGCCCTGGAACACGATCGACGCCTCGGCCCACCGGACCGCGCGCAGCTTGCCCCACGACATCGTCAGGACGTCGTCGTCCTCCAGCAGGATCCGTCCGCCGACCACCGCGTCGCGCGGCAGCAACCGCAGGATCGCCATCGCCAGCGACGACTTGCCCGACCCCGACTCCCCGACGATGCCCAGCGCCTCACCGGCGTTCAGGGCCAGCGACACACCCCGTACGGCGGGCACCTCGCCGCCCGCGATCTTGTACGTGATCGACACGTCGTCCAGCTCGAGCAGGCTCATCGCGCGCCTCGCAGTCTCGGGTTGAGCACGGTCTCCAGCGCGCGGCCGCAGAGCGTGAACGCCATCACCACGGCCACGATGCACAGACCCGGTACGAGGATGTACCACCACGCGCCCGACGTCGCCGCACCCCAGTCGTACGAGCCGCGCAGCATGGTCCCCCAGGACGTCTTGTTGGCGCTGATGCCGAGGAAGGCCAGCGTGGACTCGGTGACGATCGCGCTCGCGACCTCCAGCGTCGTACTGGCCAGCAGCAACGGCGCGACGTTCGGCAATACGTGCCGGGTCGCGATGTGCCAGTGCCCGCCGCCGAGCGCGGTCGACCGCTCGATGTACGGCCGGGCCTCGACGGCCAGCGTCTGGGCCCGGATCAGCCGCGCGGTCGACGGCCACGAGGTGACGCCGATCGCGACGACGATGGTCGCCGTACTGCCGCCCAGGATCGCCGCCAGCACGAGAGCGGTGACCAGCGACGGCAGCACCAGGAACCAGTCGGTGATCCGCAGCACGATCGCGCCGATCCAGCCGCGGAAGTGCCCGGCGACGATGCCCAGCACGGTCCCGATCACCATGCTCAGCAGCGCGGCGAGGAAGCCGATCAGCAGCGAGGTCCGCGAACCCCACCAGATCATCAGGAGCACCGACCGGCCGGACTCGTCGGTGCCGAGCGGCGCGTCCCAGCTCGGCGGCGCCATCTTCTCGCCGGTCCCGCTGACCACGTTCGTCACGCCGGCGTCGATGAACAGCGGCGCGATCACCGCCAGCAGTACGGCGACGAGCAGGATCGACAGGCCGACGACGCCGGCCCGGTGGTGCCGGAAGTCGGCCCAGAACCGTTGCAGGGAACGCTTTCGCCGGGTCCAGGTGACACTCATGCGGACCTCACCCTCGGGTCGAGCAGGTGGTACACGACGTCGGCGAGCGTGTTCATCACGATCACCGACACCGTGATCAGCAGGAACGTGCCCTGCATCAAGGTGAAGTCGGGAACCCGGATCGCCTCGTAGAACAGTTGCCCCAGGCCCGGCCAGCTGAAGATCGCCTCGACGGTCACGGCGCCGCCGACGACGAAGCCGATCCGCATGAAGACGAGCGTCACGGTCGGCAGCAGAGCGTTCGGTACGGCGTGCTTCCGGCGTACGTCGTCGTCCTTGAGCCCCTTGGCCCGCGCCGTCGTGACGTAGTCCTGGCCGACCTCGTCGAGCACCGAGGACCGCATCACCAGCAGGTACTGCGCGTAGACGACGGCCACCATCGTGAGGCACGGCAACACCATGTGCTTGGCGACGTCGAGGATGTACGCGAACCCGTCCGGCGCGTCGACGCTCTCGATCCCGCGGGTCGGGAAGATGCCCGGGATCGGCCCGACGCCGGCCGCGAACACCATCAGCAGCAGGAGCCCGAGCCAGAACGTCGGCACCGACCACAGCACCAGCGAGATCGCGGTGGAGAACTTGTCGAACCGGCTGCCCGGCTTCCAGCCCGCGCGAGCGCCCTGCCAGATCCCGAGGCTGACGGCCATCACCAGCGCCGTCCCGGTCAGCAGCAGCGTCGACCCGATCCGTTCCCCGATCAGGTCGAGCACCGGCCGCTTGTACTCGTACGACGTACCGAGGTCGAACTGCACGGTCTGCTTGACGAACTGGAAGAACTGCTCGGGCAACGACTTGTCCAGCCCGAGGCGATGCCGCTCGAGGTCGAGCTGCTCCGGCGTCATGTTCCGGCCCTGCGCGAGCGCACGGACCGGGTCACCCGGCAGCAGCCGGAACAGGAAGAACGTCGCCACGATCACCATCGAGATGCTGAGCAGGGCGCCGCCCGCCTTCGCCACGGCGTACCGGAGTACGCCGTGGCTGGCGGGCCGTTGCTCGAGGGTGTCGAGCGCTGACGGGGTTACGGTCATTCGCGCTCGTCCGCGGCGCCACCGCGACGCCGTACGAGGAAGAACGCGACGCCGGCCAGGACGATCACGCCGATGCCCACCCCGACGATGACGCCCGTGTTCGAGCCGCCCTCCTCAGCGCTGTCGGCCGTGACCGCCTCGACCGTGTAGAACGGCCAGTAGCCCGAGCCGCCGTACAGGATGCCCTTGTCCTCGGGGATCGGCGTGATGCTGGCGATCCGGTCCTTGCGGTAGCCCTCGAGGTCGTTCGGGTAGTACAGGGCGATGACGGGGGCGTCGGTGTAGAGGCGCTCCTCCATCTGCTTGATGATCCCGGCCCGCTTGGTCCGGTCGAGCTCCTTCAGCTGCTGCTGGTAGAGCTGCTCGAACTGCGGGTCGCAGTAGAACGACTCGGTCCCGCCGCCCTCACCGGACGCCGTCGGGCGCCGGCTGCACAGGTGCGTGGCCAGCACCTCCTCCGGGTCGGGGTTGACCGACCAGCCACTGACCGCGATGTCGAACAGCGCCGTCGTACCGGTCTCCTCGGTGAACTTGCTGGAGTCCAGCCGCTTGGTGGTCACGGCGATGCCGATCTCCTTGAACCAGCCGGTCAGGTACTCCGCGAGCTTGTCCTCGATCGGGGTGTCGGTGTGGATGCTGAACCGGAACTGCAGCTTGCGCGACCCGTCCGGCATCGTGCGGATGCCGTCGGCACCCTTCTTGTAGCCCGCGGCATCGAGGATCTGGTTCGCCTTGGTGAGGTCGAAGCTGATCTTCTTGTCGCCCTCGGCCTGCCAGAAGAAGTCCTTGTACATCGGCGGCACGATCGAACCGTCGGCCGGCTTGGCCAGCCCGTTCTGCACCTCGTCGACGAGCTTCTGCTTGTCGATCGCGTAGTGCAGCGCCTGCCGGACCTTCGGGTCCTTCAGCGCCGGGTGCCCGTCACCGATCGGCTTGTTGTCACTCGTGGTCGCGCCGTGGTTGATCTGCAGGTACGACGACCGCCGGCCCTCGTTGTTCCACTGCACGACGTTGGCGTCACCCTTGAGCGCCTCGAAGTCAGGCGGCGCGAGCCGGCCGAGCAGGTCGATGTCGCCCTTCTTCAGCCCGACCACCGCGGCCGCCGGGTTGTCGTAGAAGATCACCTGCAGCTCGTCGATCTTCGGCGCACCCCGCCAGTACTCGGGGTTGGCCTTCAGCTTCACGTACTGGTCCTTCTTGTGCTCGACCGGGATGTACGGGCCGCTCGTCACGGCGGGGTACGTCTCGGCGTCGTACTTGGCGATGTCGCCGACCTTCTCCCAGACGTGCTTGGGCACGATCGGGACCGGGTTCTCCAGCATCGAGGCCTGTGGGGCCTTGAGCTTGATCGTCAGGTCCTGCCCGGCCGCGCTGACGCTGGCGAAGTTCTCCACCGCCGGACCGTTGGCGGTCTTGGCGCCGTCGTCGGTCATCATCTTGTTGAACGTCCAGGCCGCGTCGTCGGCCGTGATCGGCTGCCCGTCGGACCACTTGGCCTGGCGGATCTTGAACGTCCAGGTCAGCCCGTCCGGCGAGGTCGTCCAGGACTCGGCCAGGTCGGGGCTCGGCTGCAACGTCTTCGCGTCCGGCACGGTGAGGAACCCGTACGTCCAGCGATGGATCGACGTCGACACCAGCCGGACCGCGAGGAACGGGTTCATCGAGTCCATCGACTGCGTCGCGCCCACCCGCACGACCTTGGGCTTGTCCGGTTCCGCCGCCTGCGCCGGCGCCGTCCCCACTGCCAGCAGCGCCACCGCCGCCAGCCCCGCGAACAACTTCCTCATCCCGCCACGCACCTCTCACCAAAGCGCCGTTTAGAGAGAAAGCAACACCAATTCGTAAAGCAATGTCAATGATTTACTCAGTTACGTAGGCACTTGTGATACTGCTGCTACCACCGAGCGAGAGAAGGCCCGCATGTCCTCGACCGTGCTCTACATGTCCATGTCCCTCGACGGATTCATCGCCGGGCCGAACGAGACCTACGAGAACGGCCTCGGCGACGGCGGTGAACGGCTGCACGGGTGGGGCGTGCTGGACGACTTGGCCAGCCTCGGCGACGCCGACCGCGCCGTGATCGACGACTTCATGACCACCGGCGCGGTCGTCGCCGGCCGCGGCACGTTCGAGCCCGCCGGCGGCTGGAACGGCGACCACCACGACGGCATCCAGATCTACATCCTCAGCCGGCACCAGCCGTCCGCCGAGTTCGCCGGGTGGTCCAACGTCCACTACGTCGACGACCTGGAGTACGCCGTCGCCGAGGCCAAGAAGGCCGCCGGCGACAAGAACGTCATGGTCCACGGCGCCGGCCTGACCCAGCGCATGCTCGCCGCCGGCCTGCTCGACGAGCTCCAGATCCACCTCGTCCCGGTCCTGTTCGGCCAGGGCCGGCGCCTCTTCGACCACCTCGGCCCCGGCCAGATCGAGCTCGAACCCCTCGAGGTCGCCCAGGGCCAGGACGCGACCCACCTCCGGTACCGCGTACGGCGCTGAAAGGAACTCTCAGTGCTTGGCGTTGCGTGACCAGCTGAAGCAGTAGACACCGAAGCAGGCCAGGCCGAGGGCCATGATCGTCAGCAGGACGGCGCCGAACGGCTGGTCCTTGATCGTGCGCATCGCGGTGTCGAGCCCCCCGGCCTTGCTCGGGTCGTAGTCGATCGCGGCCCAGGCGAACAGCACGCCGACGATGAAGAACGCGACGCCCTTGGCCGCGTAGCCGATTCGGCCGAGCCGGATCGTGGTCCTGGAGACCCCACCGACCAGGTCCTCGGTGAACTTCGTCTTGTACGACTTGTAGAGCTGGCGAACGCCGACGCCGATGATGACGAGCCCGATCAGTACGACCAGCACACGGCCGGCGCCGTTCTCCATCAGCTTGGCGGTCATCGACTGCTGCCCGCTGCTGCTGCCGCCGCTCGATCCGACGGCGACCTTGATCGCGCTGATGCCGAGCACCAGGTACATGCCGAGCCGGCCGGCCGAGGAGACCTTCTTCTCGGTGTCCAGATGCCCGTACGCGAGCTCGAGCGCCTTCCAGATCACCAGCGCGAACAGGCCCAGCCCGACCACCCAGAGCAACACGGTGCCGAGCGGCTTGTCGGCGAGTTCCTGCAGAGCGCCCGACTGGGACGCTTCCTCCGACGACCTGCCCCAGGCGAGCTGGAGCGCGATCCACGCGACCAGCAGGTACACGACGCCGTACGCGACCAACCCCACGGTGATGGCGTAGTCGTACACCTTGCTGTTCTGGGCCTGACTGGCGGTTCTCATCCTGCTCCTCACGACGCGGCTGGCGGTCCCCGTCCTCAGAACCCCGTACCCAGTCGCAAACGATCAGGCCGAGACCGGCGCGCTCGCCTCGCGATCGGCTTCCTCGACGTCGCCGTACTCGCCAGCCCGTACGGCGCGACGCCCGAGCGTCCACACGTACACGAAGAACGCGACCTCGACGACGATGCCGACACCGACCCGTACGGCGGTCGGCAGCGGCGACGGCGTGACGAAGGCTTCGATCATGCCGGTGATCAGCAGGATCACGGCCAGACCGATCGCCATCCCGACCGTCGCGCGGCCGGTCTGCGCGAGCGCTTGCATGCGGGTCCGCGGGCCGGGCGCGATCCACGACCAGCCGAGGCGGAGCCCGGCGGCCGACGCGACGAAGACCGCGGTCAGCTCGAGCAGGCCGTGCGGCGTGATCAGGCCGAAGAAGACGTCGCCCTTGTCGTGCCCGATCATCACGCCCGCGCTCAGGCCGAGGTTGGTCGCGTTGCTCCACAGCACGAAGGCGACCGGCACGATCAGCACGCCGATCGCCAGTACGGCGGCGCAGATGGTCGCGTTGTTGATCCAGACCCGGAGCGCGAAGTCCTGCGCCGGGTTCTCGGAGTAGTACGACGCGAAGTCCTTGTCGACCAGTTGCTGGATCGCCTCCGGCGGTGCGACCGAGCCGAGCACCTCGGGGTTCACCAGGATCCGCCAGGCGACCCAGGCGGCGACCAGGTAGAACAGGAGGCCGATCGTCAGCCACCAGCGCCGGGACACGTAGAGCGCGGCGGGGAAGCTGACCAGGAAGTACCGGGAGATGTCGCGCCAGACAGGAGCCTGCGCACCGGTCACCGCACCGCGTGCGTCAGCGATCAGGCCGGACAGGCGACCGACTGTTACCGGGTCGGCACCGGCGGCTCGCAGCGCGGCCATGTGGGTGCCGACGCGCTGGTAGAGCTGCACCAGCTCCTCGGCCTCCGCACCGGTCAGGCGGCGCTGACGACGGGTGAGCATGGCCAGGCGGTCCCACTGCGGCTGGTGGACCGACACGTACGCTTCGACGTCCATCCCCCGCCTTCCCGTCGGTTGCCCTGTCGAGTGTCGCGCATTCCGGGGTCGAAATGACCTGGGATAGGCGACACTAGCTGTCTCAAGCGTTGTGGAGGGGGCGAGGGTGGCTGAGCTGGTCACGGGGGAAGCGGTCGTCCTCCAGGTGCGGATCGCCCGGATGCCGACCCGCGCGCTGGCGTGCGCGATCGACTTCACGCTGCAGGTGATCGTGCTGGTCGTGCTGCTCCTGACGCTGTTCGGGTTCCTGCTCGGCGGGGCCAGCGAGGCGCTCGGGGCGGCGCTGGTGTTCGTGGTACTGCTGCTCGTCCTGGTCGGCTACCGGGTCGTCATGGAGACGCTGACCCGCGGCAAGACCGTCGGCAAGATGCTGCTCGGCCTGCGGGTGGTCCGCGACGACGGCAGCTCGATCCGCTTCCGGCACGCGCTCGTGCGGTCGCTGCTGTGGATCTTCGTGGACTTCGCGCCGTGGTTCGCGGCCGGGCCGGGGATCGTCGCGAGCCTGATGAACAAGCAGGGCAAACGGATCGGCGACATGGTCGCCGGCACCGTCGTCATCCGCGAACGCCACCAGCCGATGGCGTCGCCGCCGCTGTTCGTCCCCGGGCACCTCGTCCAGTGGGCGCAGTCGCTGGAGCTCTCGCGGCTGTCCGACGATCTGGCCAACACGTCTCGCGAGTACCTGGCCCGCTACAAGGAGCTGGAGCCTGCCGCGCAGGTCGCTCTGGGCGACGCCCTGGCGTTCAAGGTCGGCGGGCTCACTGCGCCCGGGCCGCCGGTGCCGATCAGCTCGCCCGCCTTTCTGTCCGCAGTACTGGCCGAGCGACGCCGCCGCGAGCTGGACCGGCTCGCGGCCCACCGCCCGCTGGCCCACACCGGGCCGTTCGCGCCGCCCAGTCCGTATACGCAGCACCCACCGGCGTACGGCGGACCGCCCGCGGCCGTCGTACCGCCTCCGGTGCAACCTCGCGGCGAGCAGGTGAATCCCCAGGGCTGGCACGCCCCTGGCAGCGGGGAATCCAGCCAGTGGTTCTAGTCTTGCGACCATGTCGCAGCTAGGAATTGACTGGACCGGTTGGCTTCAGCGGTGGGACGACCAGCAGGCCGGCTACCTCCCCGACCGCGAGGAGCAGTTCGGGTTGATGCTCGAGATCGTCGAGCGGCTCGCCGGTACGCCGGAACGCTTCGTCGACCTCGCCTGCGGCCCCGGCTCGATCTCCGCCCGCGCGACCACTCGTTTCCCGAACGCCCGAATCACCGGTGTCGATCTGGACCCGTTCCTGCTCGAGATCGCCAAGCAGGCGGTCGCTTCCGACCGCGTCCGCTTCGAGGAAGCAGACCTCCGCGCCGCCGGCTGGGACGCCGTACTCGGTGATCAGCCTGTCGACGCCGTCTGCTCCGCGACCGCCCTGCACTGGCTCGACCCTGCCGACCTCACCACGCTCGCCCAGACTCTCGCGGAGCGTATCCGCCCCGGCGGTGTCTTCCTCAACGCCGACACCATGCGCCTCGGCCCGACCGAGGTCCCCCGCCTGGACGCGCTCGCCGTCGAGCTGCGCGACGAGATCTGGTCCGCCTCGCACGCGAACGGCGTCGAGGACTGGGAGACCTGGTGGAAGGCAGCGGCGACCGAGCCCGCCTTCACCGACCTGCTCGCCGAGCGCGAGGAACGCTTCAAGGACCGCCACAAAGGCCGCGACATCACCCTGACCGACACCGTCGAGGCCTTCCGTTCAGCCGGCTTCGCCGAGGTCGCCGTACTCGGGCAGGTCGCGGACAAGCACCTGTTCACCGCGATCCGATGAGCGGCGGAGGCTACGACCTGCTGTCGTCGCGCACCGTCGAGGTGCCGGAGCTGCGGTCGTTCCTGCTCGACACCTTCGCGATCCCCGAGGCCGATCTCTTCGTCGCCCCCGCCGACCGCGTCGAGGTCGAGCTCCGCGACGTACCGCAGGATCTCGTCTTCGCCACCTTCTGCACCTTCGAACCCGTCCACGGCCACTTCGCCATCTCACTCACGGTCGGCGTCGACACCAACCGCGCCCGTCACGTCGACCACTTCGACTTCGCGCTCCGGTTCGCCACCCACTTCAAGGCGATGGTCCTGTACGGCGACACCGAGCCACCGGGCCTGTGGACGGTGATCCTCGCCGACGGCACCCGCCTGCTCGCCGCGCTCGACGAGACCGACGACCGCTTCACGCTCACCGCGGCAACGGTCGCCATCCCGGACCTCCCCGAGGTCACTACCGACGTACTCGGTAGCGCAGATGGGTTGCCGCCGGCGTATCGATGACGCGAACGATCTCGAGCTCGACCTCCTTCGGCAGTACGTCGAACAGCCGGTGCCCCTGACCGAGCAGGACAGGGATCTGGTGGACCTGGATCTCGTCCAGCACGCCGGCCTCGAGCGCCCGCTGCCCGGTGTACCCGCCGCGCACCTGCACATCCTTGCCCCCGGCCGCGGCCTTCGCCTGCTCCATCGCGCTGACGATCCCGTCGCGCACGTACGTCACCAGCGGGTACCCCCACCGCGCGGCAGGGCTCGGCGGCCGGTTGCTGGGAACGAAGATCGGTGCGCCGTTGTGGGAACCACCCCAGTGATCCATCAGCTCGGCGGTCCGCCGCCCGGCGACCACCGCGCCACAGGCGTTCCACTCGTCGATGAACTCACCGTCCGGCCAGTTGTGCAGCCGGTGGTCGTCCTCCCCGCCGAGGTAGTCATTGAGATCGGCGATGTAGCCGTCGAGGGACACCGACATGTCGAGCACGGATGACGCCACAGCGAAGCTCCTTTCGTACGGCGCGAGTGCGCCGCGGATGCTCTCAGCCTGTGGCCGAACCGGCATCGGCAGAAGGTCCAGTCCGAGGGGCCGGTACTGGACCACTTCGCCTTGCCGTTGCGTAGGGCAACTACCGCCTGAGCTTCGCGTAGTACGCCCGGGCATCCTGTGTGCGGCCGGCGCCCAGGACCCGCAGCGCCTCGGCCAGCTCGGGGTACTGGGCTTCGAGCAGCTTGGCGGCGCCCTCCAGCTCGGAGGCCGACGCCAGATCGCGCAGCAGGGACTGGATGATCGCGACCGGATCGGCCGCGGGCTCCTGCGGTCCTTCACGGCCAGGATCGAGCGTGAGTGTCGTCTGCTTCGCCGCGCGGACCTCGTCGAGGCGCCGCTCCCGCTCGGGCGGCGGCGTCGCGTCCCAGCCCGGCTCGCCGACCATCGCCTCGAGCTGCTGCACCCGCGACAGCACCGCGGGATTGCTGATCTTCGCGCGCTGCCCGGACATCAGCTGTGAAAGCATCGGCGCGGACAGGCCGAGTACGCCGGCGAGCTGGGCCTGCGACAGCGCGAGCCGGTCGAGCAGCCGCCGGAAACGGGCGCCCAGCGGTTCGCCGTACCACTGCTGCTGGAGCTCGAGGTTGCGCTCGTGCGCGTCGCTCACCACACCTCCGGATTACGGTTTGCAAATTGCGAATGCAAACGGTAGATTCTTGCTTGTCACCGCCCGCATCCCCTGGAGAACCTCATGATACGACGGACTTCCGCCCTCGCGGCACTGACCGCCCTGGCCGCCGCGTTAACATTCGTGAACGCCGTGCCCGCGGCCGCCGAGGGCGAGCTGTCGCCGGTGATGGTCGTGCTCGACTCCTCCGGCTCGATGACCGCCCGCGACGTCGGCGGCAGCGGCACCCGGATGGACGCCGCCAAGCGCGCCGTCGGCTCGATGGTCGACGGGCTGCCCGCCGAGGCCCAGGTCGGCCTCGCGATCTACGGCGCCGGCACGGGATCGAGCGGCTCGGAGAAGGCCGCCGGCTGCAAGGACGTCCGCGTCGTCCAGCCGGTCGGCGCGGTCAACAAGCCGGCCCTCAAGCGCGCGGTCGCCGCCACCAAGGCCAGCGGCTACACGCCGATCGGCCAAGCTCTCCGTACGGCGGCCGCCCAGCTGCCGAAGGAAGGCCAGCGCTCGGTCGTGCTCGTCTCCGACGGCGAGGACACCTGCGCTCCGCCGCAGCCCTGCGAGGTCGCGAAAGAGCTGCACCAGCAAGGCGTCGACCTGCACGTCCACACGATCGGCTTCCGGGTCGACGCGAAGGCCCGCGCCCAGCTGGCCTGCATCGCGCAGAACACCGGCGGCACGTACCACGACGCCGCCGACGCCGACTCGCTGCTCGGCGTACTGGGCCGCGTGACCGAGCGCGCCCTGCGGCACTACGAGCCGACCGGGAAGCCTGTCGCCGGGACCGGGGATCCGTTCACGGCGCCGACCGTCACTCCGGGGCAGTACCTGGACACCATCGATCCGGTCGAGGAGCGCTTCTACGCCGCCGACCTGAAGGCCGGCGACACGGCGTACTTCGCGGCGACCGCGGTCTTCCCGCGCGGCAACCCGCGCGGCCTCGAGCTGATCGACATCAAGATCACCGGCCCGAACGGCGCCGACTGCTACGAGTCCCAGCGCGAGCTGAACACCCGGGCCAAGGACGGCGGATCGCTCACCACGGTGCTGAGCTGGAACGGCACGGTCGCGGGATCGTCGAAGCCCAAGGGCTGCAGCGTGCCGGGCAAGTACGTGTTCCGGGTGACCCGCGACGCCCGCGGCGGCGGCACCGACCGGGTCCCGGTCGAGCTGCAGCTGCGGATCGAGCCGCCGGTCACCGGCAGCCTCGGTGAGCCGGCGCAGACCAGCCTGGTCGACTTCGCGCAGCAGCCTGCCGGTGGGGTCCAGCCGGTCCGAGGCGGCGGCTCGTTCAACGAGGCGACCACGCTGGGCGGCGGCGGCCGGTTCCGCGAGACGATCTACTACGGCGAGCAGCTGTTCTACCGGGTCAAGCTCGACTGGGGCCAGGGGCTGGCGTACCGGGTCACCTTCGCCGGGCGGCCGGACGGCGCGACGACGAACATCCGGACCGGTCTGTTCAGTCCAGTGCGAGCCGAGATCAAGTTCGACACCACGGCGTACACGGGAGTCACCAAGATCCTGCCGAGCAGCGGCAAGCCGATCGCGACGCCGCGCGCGGTCTACCTGAACCGGAACGCGAACGATTCCGACTTCCGCAAGTCGAGTGTCGACGGCTGGTACTACATTGTCGCCAGCCTCGGCGTTGCCTCCGGCGACGCGCCCGCCGGCGGTGTCCCGCTCACCATCGACGTCGCCGTTGCCGGCGAGAAGATCGCCGGGCCCGAGTACGGCGCCTCCACGGGCGAAACCCCGACCGAGACCCCGTCGGCCACGCCCACCGAGCCGACCCCGTCCTCCAGCACCACCGCCGAGGTCCCGCCGCAGACCCCGCCCACCGACGACTCGTCGTCGTCCAACCTCCCCTGGATCATCACCGGCGCCGCCCTCCTGGTCGCGCTGGCCACTCTCCTCGGAGCCCTACTCCTCCGCCGCCGCAAGCCGGTCGCGCCACCGGCGTACCCGCAGAACCCGGGCTACCCCCAGAACCCTGGCTACCCGCAGCCCCCAGCCGGCCCCGGCGGTCAGCCTCCCTACGGCAACCACCCCAACAACTAGACCTTCACCCACCGATAAGCACTCCCCTGCTGACGGCACTCCACCCGAGTGCCGTCAGCAGTCGTCTCCACACTCCCGGCCTCCTGCCACCCACACACCCCACCCAAAGTCACCGCCGCATTAGGCACCCGAGTCACCGGCCCGGTAGGAACCACCGGCGGCGTCGCCGACGGAGTAACACTCGGCGTAGGAGTCGGCGAAGACTCCCCCGACGCAGGCGCCCCACCCCCAGGCCGCCCCTCCAGCAACCACCACCCACCAGCTCCCGCCAGCACCACAGCCCCCAAAACCCCAACCACCACCCGCCGCCTCACCCGCGACGAGGCCACCCCACCCGCCGATCCCCCAAGTCCAGCAACCCCACCCCGCCCACCAGCCGACCCACCACTCCCGTCAGCCCCCGCCGCCGCCCCCGTTCCAGCACGCGCCTGCTCAGGCCGCACGGCGCCCGCCGAGCCCCGCTCCCCACCCGGCGCTACAGCCCGCGCCCCCGCGCCCACCCCAGCACCCGCTTCCCCACCGGCCCCAGCCCGCGTGCGCTCACGCGCAGCGGCCGACCCGGCCAACGCACTCCGCCCAGCCTCCCCATCCGGCGCCACACCCTGCCCAGCACCCGACTCCACGCCAGCCCCAGCCTGCGTGGATCCACGCGGCACGGCGGCTACATCGGCCGACGCGCTCCGACCACCCTCCCCACCCGGCGACCCACCCGCACCACCACCCGACTCCACGCCAGCCCCAGCCTGCGTGCGCCCACGCAGCACGGCGGCTGCATCTCCCGACGCGCTCCGACCACCCTCCCCACCCGGCGACCCACCCGCACCACCACCCGACTCCACGCCAGCCCCAGCCTGCGTGGATCCAAGCTTCACGGCGGCTGCATCTCCCGACGCGCTCCGACCACCCTCCCCACCCGGCGGCCGACCTGCTCCAACCCGCGACTCCCCGCCAACCCCAGCACGCGTCTGCTCACGCGGTACGACGGCCGCTTCGGCCGACGTTCCCCGGCCCGCCTCCCCACTCGGCGACCCACCCGCTTCAGCACGCGACTCCCCGTCAACCCCAGCGCGCGTCTGCTCACGCGGTACGACGGCCGCTTCTGCCGACGTTCCCCGGCCCGCCTCCCCAATCGGCGATGCACTCGCTTCAGCACGCGACTCCGCGTCTGCCCCGGGGCGCGCTCCAGCAGGTGACTCGACACCCGGACCGACCTGTGCCACCTCACGTGGTGCGGCAGACGGCTCGGCCGACGTACTCCGACCGGTGTCAGCGCCCGGCTCGGCCACCCGTCCGGCGCGCGGGTCTGCGGCGGGTTGTGCGCCTGGTCCGGAGGGCGTGGTCTCGCGGGAGTCGGTCGGCGGGCTTGCCGGCGCAGGTTGGCCGAGCGTGGTTGACGTGGATGCGGGATGCGCGGCGGCGGTCGGCGGTGCGTCGGAGGTTGCTGCGGAGCTGGCCGGCTCGGCGGCAGCGTTGGTAGTTGCCGCGGACGCCGTCGGCTCGATCGCAGCGTTGGGAGTAGAGGGTACGGCGAGGTGTTGGTGGCTGGAAGGCAGCGGTGGGAGGTGGTCGAAGACCTCGATGGGCTCTTGGTCGACTGTTTCGGCCGGTAGGTCGAGCGGATCGGCGAGGAGAGGTGCCAAGGCCGCCAGGGCGGACTCGGCTGAGGGGCGGTCCTCGGGATCGTCCGCCAGAAGGGGCCCGATCAAAGTCCACAGCGGGGTAGGGCGGTCAGGTGCAGGCAGCGGATGCGTGGTGGGTGGCTCTTCGCCGGTGAGGAGTTGCCAGGCGGTGACGCCCACGGCGTACAGGTCCTGGGCGACGGCAGGCGGTGAGCCCGCGAGGGTTTCGGGGGCGAGGTAGCCGGGAGTGCCGATCAGGGCGCCCTGGTGCGTGAGGCGGGGTTCACCCAAGGACAACGCGATGCCGAAGTCGCTCAGGCGGAGGATCGGGGGTTGGGTGCCGGTGGCCTCCAGCAAGAGGTTGGCCGGCTTGATGTCTCGGTGGACAAGGCCGGCAGCGTGGACCTGGACCAGAGCACCGAGGAGCTGAGCGAGCAGCTCAGCGGCGTACCGATCCGGAAGAGGACCGAAGTCGGCGAGCAGGTTGCTGACGGCCCCACCACCGACGAGGTCCATCGCAAGCAGCGCCTGGTCGTCGTCGGCGGCCCAGCTGTACGGGCTGAGGATGTTCGGGTGGTCGAGCCGCAGACCCTGTTCGCGAACGAAGCGCAGCAGCGCGCCCGCATGCCGCTGCCGCAACACCTTCGCCGCGCAGAAACGTTCGAGACGGCGGTCCCACGCACGCCACACCGTTCCGGTGCCGCCCGAGCCGATCGGGTCGATCAGTTCGAACCGTCCGGCGAACACGTCAGGCACCAGCGGTCCTCCTCTCACCCGGTCCGCGGGCTACCTTGCCAGGCTGCCGGGGTCCCGAGCCAGCCGGACGCGGAACCGCACCGGCGATCACCCGCCGTACCCGAGCTCGACCACCCCGACGGCACGACGCGATCTCGCCGGCCAGGCCGAGGCTGTCGGTGGCACCCGGCAGACTGTCGAGGTGAGCTTTTCCGACGCACTCAAGGCCGCCCGGCGGACGCGGCGGCTCAGTCAGCTGGAGCTCGCACTGCGCGCCGGTACGACGCAGCGGCACCTGAGTTTCGTCGAGTCCGGGCGCTCACACCCCGGCCGCGGTCTGGTGGTCAGGCTGGGCGAGTCGATGGGTCTGTCGCTGCGGGAACGCAACGAGCTCCTGCTGGCGGCCGGTTTCGCCCCCGTCTACCCGCAGACCGCCTTCGACGACCCTCGGCTCGAGCACGTTCGCGTGGCGCTGGGCCACCTCCTGACCGGGCACCTGCCGTACCCGGCGGTGGTCGTCGACGCCGGGCACCAACTGGTCCTCGCCAACGACGGCTTCGAGCTGCTCGTCGACGGGGTGGCCGACCACCTTCTCCGTCCACCCGTCAACGTCCTCCGGCTGTCCCTGCACCCCGACGGTCTGGCGCCCCGCATCGTGAATCTCGGCCACTGGGCCCGTCACATTCTCGACCGCCTGCCGCCGGGTGAGCTCCGCGACGAACTGTCCGGCTACGTGCCCGCCGTCGAGCCCGGCCCCGAGCACGTCGGTTTCGCCGCTCCGCTCCAGCTGCGGACGGACCTCGGCGACCTGCACCTGACGACGATCACCACGTTCGCAACCGCGCTCGACGTCACCGTGGCCGAGCTGCAGCTGGAGGCGTTCCTTCCCGCCGATCAGGAGACCGCCGCACTGCTCGCCCGGAGCGCGCGAGCCGTCGGCGTCTCCTGATCAGGTCGCCGGTCAGTCCGGGAACTGGTAGTCCGCGACGATCCGGTCGTCGGCGTCCAGCAGCAGGATCTCGAGCCCACCACCGACCACCTCTCCGTCGGCCACCGATTCCATCTCCCACCGGAACTTGACCACGTCCTCCAGCCGCGCCGCGTCACCGACCGCCCGGAAGATGTATTTGCCGTCAGCAACGAATTCGTCATGACTGCGAGCGACCCGGAGCTCGATCGCCTCCCGGCCGCGGGCCGCGAGTTCGCTGGTCGCGAAGCCGAGTCCGGCCGCCGCGGCGCGGACCTCCTCCGGCGGGTGCAGCAGATGGCGGCCCCCTTCGGCCCAGAGGTCCTGGATCGCCGCGCGGCGGCGCCGCGGGTCCGGTTCACCCCAGACGGCGACGTACCGGGTGATCAGCTCGTGGGTGTCGGGCATCGGATTCTCTCCTCGGATCGGGGGAAGGTCGCGTGCCCGACGATCCTCACCGCCACCCACGCGGCCCTCAATTCCCGCCCGGGAATGGCGCCGTACGCCGAACAGCGCGAAGGCGCCCCACCCTGATGGGTGGGACGCCTTCGCGAGCGTTCTGTACGGCGTACCGAACCAGAACTCAGTAGCGGTAGTGGTCCGACTTGTACGGGCCCTCGACCGGGAGGCCCAGGTACTCGGCCTGCTCCTTGGTGAGCTCGGTGAGCTTCACGCCGAGCGCGCCGAGGTGCAGGCGGGCGACCATCTCGTCGAGGTGCTTGGGCAGCACGTAGACGTCGGTCGGGTACTCGGTGGTCTTCACGTACAGCTCGATCTGCGCCAGCACCTGGTTGGTGAAGGAGTTCGACATCACGAACGACGGGTGCCCGGTCGCGTTGCCGAGGTTCAGCAGCCGGCCCTCGGACAGGATGATCACGGTGTGACCGTCGGCGAAGCGGAACTCGTCGACCTGCGGCTTGATGGTGACCCGCTCGACGCCGGCGGTCTTGTACAGACCGGCCATGTCGATCTCGTTGTCGAAGTGGCCGATGTTGCCGACGATGGCCTGGTGCTTCATCTGCGCCATGTGGTCGGCGGTGATGACGTCCTTGTTGCCGGTCGTGGTGACGAAGATGTCGGCGATCCCGACGACGTCCTCGAGCGTGGTGACCTGGTAGCCGTCCATCGCGGCCTGCAGCGCGCAGATCGGGTCGATCTCGGTCACGATGACCCGGGCGCCCTGGCCGCGCAGCGACTCGGCGCAGCCCTTGCCGACGTCACCGTAACCGGCGACGACCGCGACCTTGCCGCCGATCAGGACGTCGGTGGCGCGGTTGATGCCGTCGATCAGCGAGTGGCGGCAGCCGTACTTGTTGTCGAACTTCGACTTGGTGACCGAGTCGTTGACGTTGATCGCCGGGAACAGCAGCGAGCCGGCCTTGTGCATCTCGTACAGCCGGTGCACGCCGGTGGTGGTCTCCTCGGTGACACCCTTGATGCCCTGGCCGATGGTCGTCCACAGCTGCGGGTCCTCGGTCAGCGTGCGGGTCAGCACCGACAGGACGACCGCGTACTCCTCGGAGTCCGCCGTCGACGGGTCCGGTACGGCGCCGGCCTTCTCGAACTCGGTGCCCTTGTGGACCAACATGGTCGCGTCGCCACCGTCGTCGAGGATCATGTTCGGACCCTCACCGCCCGGCCACTTCAGCGCCTGCTCGGTGCACCACCAGTACTCCTCCAGCGTCTCGCCCTTCCAGGCGAAGACCGGGACACCGGCGGGGGCGTCGGCCGTACCGTCGGTGCCGACGACGACCGCGGCGGCCGCGTGGTCCTGGGTGGAGAAGATGTTGCAGGAAACCCAGCGCACCTCGGCACCGAGCGCCGTCAGCGTCTCGATCAGGACGGCGGTCTGGATGGTCATGTGCAGCGAGCCCATGATCTTCGCGCCGGCCAGCGGCTTGCTCTCGCCGTACTGGGCGCGCATCGCCATCAGACCCGGCATCTCGTGCTCGGCCAGACGGATCTCCTTGCGACCGAACTCGGCCAGTCCGAGGTCTGCCACCTTGTAATCGAACGTCATGCGGTGCCGCTCCCTGAGGGTGTCGGTTGGTGAAGTCTTCGCCGACGAGGCTAGCGGTAAGGGCAGGCTCGGTGCCGTACCGGGTAGGCGTTCCTGACAGCTAAATGTCAAGATGTCGCCATGCGCATCACCGAGGCCGCCAAACTCCTGGGCACGACCGCCCGGATGCTCCGCTACCGCGAGACGCTCGGCCTGCTCCCGCGCACCCGAACCAGCCGTACCGCCCAACGCCAGTACGACGACCGCGACCTCGCCGCCGTCAAGCTCGCCCTCGAGCTCGAGCACCGGTACGACGTAACCCCCGCCGCCCTGGCCTTCGCCCTGAAAGCCCTGGCCGAACCGTCGGTAGCCGCAGACCTCCGCAACCTCGGCTACCGCACCGGCCGCCTCACCACACCCCCCAGCCCCGCCGAGATCGACAGGGAAAGAGCCCTCCGCTGGCTAGGCCGATCGGGCGTCCTCCCACCCCCAGCCCACCGGCCCCGCTGACGGGGGGAAGGGGGAGGGGGAGGGGGAGGGAGCGGCACGCCCCGAGCGCCAGGCTCCGCCGGCGTCCGCTCCCCCGCTCACCACCGCGGCGCGGCTCCCGGCCCCTCCGCTTTCACCACAGAACCGCCGGTCGCGACGGCGACCGGCGGTTCTGGGATCGTGCTCAGTGCGAAGGAGCCTCAGGCACAGCCGGGCGCTCTTCGCGCACGTAGCCCTCGACGTAGATGTCCGGCTCCAGGTAGATGTGCTGCGACATCGGCTCGGCCTCGCGGACCGCAATCTCGGCGGCGTTGATCGTCGCCGCGACAGCAGCGGCGTCGGCGCCCGGCTCGACGGCGACCTTGGCGGCGACCAGAACCTCTTCAGGCCCGAGGTGCAGCGTCTTGATGTGGATCAGCTTCTGGACGCCGGGGACGCTCTCGATCGCCGCGACGATCTTCTGCTGCGCCTCGCGGGTCGCGGACTCGCCGAGCAGCAGGGACTTCATCTCGATCGCCAGGAAGATCGCGACCACGACCAGCAGCGCGCCGATCGCCATCGAACCCGCGCCGTCGAACACACCGTTGCCGGTGGCAAGCGTTAGGACGACACCGATCAGCGCCAGCACCAGGCCGGTGAGCGCGGCGAAGTCCTCGAGCAGGATCACCGGCAGTTCCGGCGACCGCGCGTTGCGGATGAACCGGGTCCACGAGACGTGCCCGCGGACCTTGTTCGCCTCGACGATCGCGGTCCGGAACGAGAACGACTCCATGACGATCGCGGCCACCAGCACGACGACCGGGACCCACTTCCAGTTGTCGATCCCGTGCGGGTCGTGGATCTTGTGGTAGCCCTCGTACAGCGCGAACAACCCACCGACGCTGAACAGCACGATCGCGACGATGAACGAGTACACGTAGCGTTCCCGGCCGAAGCCGAACTGGTGCAGCTCGTCGGCCTGGCGCTTGGCGCGCTTGGCGCCGACCAGCAGCAGCACCTGGTTGCCGGCGTCGGCGAGCGAGTGGATCGCCTCGGCCAGCATCGAGGCCGACTGGGTCAGGCCCCAGGCGGCGAACTTGGTGATCGCGATTCCGGTGTTCGCCAGCAGTGCCGCGACGACGGCCTTGTTACCGCCACCAGCCATGTCGGTCAGTCCTCCAGCAACTCAGGGGGGCCACAAAAGATCAGCGAGCGGACACGACGAACGCCGTGCCGGAACCACGCAGGTTACAGGGTCCCTCGGGTCCTGCGAGGAACGCGGACTGCCCACCGGACAACGCTTCGGTCTCATCGGTGCCCTCGGCACCCACCGTGACGTCACCGTCCACCACCGCGACGATCCGCGCACCGTCGGCCGGTACGACGACAGCGTCGCCGCCGAGATCCACCCGCCGTACGGCGAAGTACGGGCTGCCGGTCTCGTACGCCGTCACTCCGGGCGCGACGACCGTGCCGCGCAGCAGCGGGTCGGCCAGCGGCTCGAAGTCGATCACCGAGACCAGTTCCGGTACGTCGATGTGCTTGCTGGTCAGACCGCCCCGGAGCACGTTGTCCGAGTTGGCCATCACCTCGAACCCGGTCCCGCGCAGGTAGGCGTGCACGTTCCCCGCCGGCAGGTACACCGACTCGAACCGCTCCAGCCGGACCCGGTTGAGCAGCAGGGCCGCGAGCACCCCTGGATCATCGGGGAAGTCAGCCGCAAGTCGCGCGATCGTCTCCGCCTCGACGAAGAACTCCCCGCCGGGAGCGTCGGCGTCGCCGCCCGCGTGAACGCGCCCGACGTACGCCTCACAGGCTTCGCCCAGAGCGGCGACCAACGGACGGATGGCATCCCGGTCGCTGCTCATGAACTCCGTGAACGCCTCGCGCAGCTTGCCGTCCCGCAGCGAAGCGGTCAGCTCCTCGAGCCCCACGGCACCCAGCGCTTCGAGCAACGCGACCGTCCGCTCCAACGGCCGGAACCCGACCAGCGCGTCGAACGGCTCGAGCGCGATCAGGATCTCCGGCTTCGGCCACGAGTCCTTGTAGTTGCGGTCGGCCGCGTCCCGCGGGATCCCGGCCTCCTCGTCGCGCTTGTACCCGTCGACGGCCTGCTCAGGCGACGGGTGCGCCTGGATCGACAACGGCTGCGCCGCGGCCAGGATCTTGGCCAGGAAGGGGAAACGCCCGTCGAACCGCTCGGCCGTCTCCGCGCCCAGAACGTCAGACGGCGAGGACGAGACCAGGTCGTACAGCGACTCCCCCGACGGCAGCACCGACGGCGCCGACTCGTGCGCGCCCATCCACAACTCGGCCTGGGGCTTGCCGTCCGGCTCGACCCCGAGCAGCGCCGGGATCGCGGTCGGCGATCCCCACGCGTAGTCGCGGACGGTGTTGGACAGTCGAGCTACCACGCCGTCACCCAAGCCTCACTCATACCGTCGATCACCAAGCCGGGTCGACAGCCGGGTTGCCCGGGACGATCGGGGTCTCGGTCGCCTCGGTCCCGTACCGGCCCAGACCGATGCCGAGGTACGCCGCGGCGTACCGGCCGTGCTGGGTGAGCGCCGCGTAACGCGCGATGTCGGTGCCGCTGGCCTGGGTGACCACGTGCACGCGAACGTCGTTGCGCTCCGCCTTCTCCTCGAGCTGACGGCGGTGCTCGGCCACGCCCGGGTCGTCGACGCCGTCGTCCAGGATGACCAGGCCAGGACGCAGATCGTCTCCCTGGTCGAACGGGTCGGCGAACAGGTCACGCGGCGGCTGGTTCAGCACCGGCAGCAGGTGGCCAGCATCGGCGGCGAGCGCCGGACGGCCACTGGCCAGCCGGAGCGCCTCGACGACACGACGCGCGGCACGGGCGGCCAGGACGGATCCACCCCAGACCAGCGGCATCGCGTCGGCCAGCATCAGCGACAGGTCCTTGGCCGGGTTCGACGCGACGTCGTTGTTCGGCGAGCACTCGATCGCGACGTCGTCCAGCAGCGTCGCGACGGCCTTGGCGTCGACGACCGGGCCGAGCTCCATCTGGTGCAGACCCTGCAGTACGGCGACAGCCGCGGCCAGCTGGTCGTCGGACTGCGACGGCAGGCGGATCGCGTGCCGCGAGCCGGCCGAGGCCTGGGCGATCGGCGAGTCCTCCGGGCAGGCGACCATCAGGCCGCTGCCCCGTCGTACGGCCTCGGAGGCGGCGGACATGGCCTCCTGGTCAGCGGCATTGCCACCGAGCACGATCACCAGGTCGAGCGGACCCGTCCAGCCCGGCAGGCCGGGACCAGGCCACGCAACGAACGGCACCGGGCAAACCGGCTCCAGCACCGCGCGCACCAGGCGGGCGTCCCGGCCGGCAGCGACGATCGCACGCGGGCGGAAGCCGTCGGAGTCGAGCTTCGACAGCACCTCCTCGGCGGCGTCGATCTCGGCCCGGACGCGGGCTCCGGCACCGGCGAGCCGGCGCAGCAGGTGGTCGGTCGCCTCGAGGGCGGCGGGGTCGTCCAGCCGCGAGTCGTCGAAGGAGCTCATCAGTGGGTTTCGGCCTCTTTGGTCTCACGCGCTTCGTCGATCAGCAGCACGGGGATGTCGTCGCGCACCGGGTAGGCCAGCGCACAGCCGGCGTTGGTGCAGACCAGTTCGTTCGCCTCGTCGTCCACGCGGAACTCCGACCGGCACTTCGGACAGACCAGGATGCTCAGGAGGTCGGGGTCCAGGTTCACTGCCATCAGTTCTTCTCCTCCACCGGTGCACCGGTGATCAGGGCCAGTACTTCGTCCCGGACACGCTCCATGGTGGCGGCGTCCCCGGCCTCGACGTTCAGCCGCAGCAGCGGCTCGGTGTTGGACGCGCGGACGTTGAACCACCACTGTCCCGCGTCCACCGTCAGACCGTCCAGATGGTCAACGGTAGTCCCGTCCCGGCCGCCGTAGGTGTCCTCGATCGCGGCGACCGTGGCGGCCGCGTTCTCGACCCGGCTGTTGATCTCGCCGGAGGCCACGTACCGCTCGTACTCGGCGAACAGCTCGCTGGCCGGCTTGTCCTGCTCACCCAGCGCGGCCAGCACGTGCAGCGCGGCCAGCATGCCGGTGTCTGCGCGCCAGAAGTCGCGGAAGTAGTAGTGCGCCGAGTGCTCGCCGCCGAAGACAGCGTCGGTCTCGGCCATCTGCTGCTTGATGAACGAGTGCCCGACCCGCGCCCGGACCGGCGTGCCGCCGTGCTCGGTGATCAGCTCCGGCACCGCCTTGGAGGTGATCAGGTTGTGGATCACCGCGGAGCCGGGATGCTTGGCCAGCTCCCGTACGGCGACCGCGCCGGTCACCGCGCTCGGCGAGATCGGCATGCCGAGCTCGTCGATGACGAAGCAGCGGTCCGCGTCGCCGTCGAAGGCGAGCCCGAGATCGGCGCCGACCTCGACGACCTTGGCCTGCAGGTCGACCAGGTTCTTCGGGTCGAGCGGGTTGGCCTCGTGGTTCGGGAAGTTGCCGTCGAGCTCGAAGTACATCGGCACGATCTCGACCGGGCCGGTGGCGAAGACGGCCGGCACGGTGTGCCCGCCCATCCCGTTGCCGGCGTCGACGACGACCTTCAGCGGGCGGATGCCGCTCAGGTCGACCAGGTCGTTCAGATGGTCGGCGTACGCCGTGAGCAGGTTCTTGCGGGTCACCTTGCCGGGCGCCGGGACGCTCGGGATCGGCTCGTCGACGGTCTTGGCGACCAGGTCCGCGATGTCGCGCAGCCCGGACTCCGCGCCGACCGGCGAGGCGCCGGACCGACACATCTTGATCCCGTTGTACTGGGCCGGGTTGTGGCTCGCGGTGAACATCGCGCCGGGCAGCTGGAGCCGCCCGGAGGCGAAGTACAGCATGTCGGTCGAGGCCAGGCCGATGTCGATCACGTCGACCCCGGTGCTGGCCGCGCCCTCGGCGAACGCGGCCGCCAGCGCCGGGCTGGAGGGGCGCATGTCGTAGCCGATCACGACCGCCCCTGGACCGGCGAGCACGTCCAGCACCTCGACGAACGCGGCACCGGTCGCCCGGGCCACCGCCTCGTCGAACTGGTCGGGGACGACCCCGCGTACGTCGTACGCCTTGAAGATGGCACTTACGTCAACCATGCCCGGACTTTATCCGGCCCGAGGCGTGCCCGGCTCACCAGGCACGCCTCAGCTGTGGACAACTCAGTTCTCGAACCAGCCCGGGTTCTTGCGGTGGTGCACGGTCGGGAGCTGGCGCGGACTGGTGGGCGCCGCCCAGCGGACCGCGTTGCCGAGGATCGTCTGGACTCCCGGCTGGTGGTACGTCGGGTACTCCTGGTCGCCCGGCCGGAAGTAGAACACCCGGCCCTGACCGCGGCGGTAGCAGCAGCCCGAGCGGAACACCTCGCCACCGGAGAACGAGCTGACGAACACCAGCTCGTCCGGCTGCGGGATGTCGAACAGCTCGCCGTACATCTCCTCGCGCTCGATCACCAGCGGGTGCGGGACCCCCTGCGCGATCGGGTGCCCGGCCGCGACGGTCCAGAGCAGCTCGCGGTCGTTCTCCGACCGCCAGTCCAGCGAGCAGGTCGTCCCCATCAGCTTGATGAAGATCTTCGAGAAGTGCGCCGAGTGCAGCGCGATCAGGCCCATGCCGGACAGCACGTGCTGCTGCACCCGGTCGACGATCGCGTCGTCGACGTCGCCGTGCGCGGCGTGACCCCACCAGGTGAGCACGTCGGTGTCGGCGAGCACCTCCTCGGTCAGGCCGTGCTCCTCCTGCTGCAGCCAGGCGGTCCGCACGTTCACGTCGTCGCCGAGCTGCGCCCGGACGGCGGCCGCGATCGTCTCGTGCATCGTGTCGGGGTAGACCTTCTGGACCGACGCGTCGCGCTGGTCGTGGACGTTCTCGCCCCACACCGTGACGTTAACCATTGAGCACAACCTCTCGTCCCGCCTTCGCCGAGGCGTAGCAGGCGTCGATGACCTGGGTCCGGAGCAGAGCCTCCGAGCCGTTGTGGGCAGTCCAGTCGCCGGCCCGGACGATCGCGACGAACTCGCTGACCACCGCCCGGTGACCGAGCCCGGCACCGGTGGCCGGACGGACCTCGGCCGGTACGCCGCCGACGTCGGTGAAGATCCGCAGCGTGTCGGTGGTGGTGTAGTTCTGCACCTCGATCTTGGCGCCGCCCTCGGTGCCGAACAGCTCGATGCCGAAGTTGTCACCAGGTGCCCGGTACGTCGCCCAGCTGGTCTCGAGCTGCAGCGCGCCGCCGCCCTCGAGCCGCAGGTACGCCGTGGCCAGGTCCTCGACCTCGAACTTCGAGCCGAGCGTGTCGACGGTCGGCCGGATCGTGCTGCTCGCACTGCCCCGGCCACGCGGGCCGAGCTCGGCGAACGTGTCCGCCGTGACGGTGGTGATCACCGGCTCGCTCATCAGGTGCAGCGCCAGGTCCAGAATGTGCACGCCGAGGTCGATCAGCGGGCCGCCGCCGGACAGCTCGCGGTTGGTGAACCAGCCGCCCATGCCGGGGATGCCGTTGCGGCGCATCCAGTGCGCCTTGGCGTAGTAGATCCGGCCGAGCTGGCCCTCGTCGATCTGGTGCTTCAGCGCCGCGACGTCGCCGCGCTCGCGGTGGTTGAAGATCACCTTGAGCACCTTGCCGGCCTTCTTCGAGGCCGCGACCATCTGCTCGCCCTCGTCGACCGTGCGGGCCAGCGGCTTCTCGCAGAGCACGTGCAGCCCCTGCTCCAGCGCGGCCAGCGCGATCGGGGCGTGCAGCTGCGTCGGCGTACCGATGCTGACGGCGTCCAGGCCGCCGTCCTGCAGGAGGTCCTCCCACTTCTCGTAGAGATGAGGTACCCGGTGCTTCTCGCCGAGCTCGGCCAGGATGTCCTTCTCCAGCCCGGCCAGCGCCACCACCTCGACGTCCGGCAGCTCCGAGAACGCTTCGAGTGCGGTCCGCCCGGCAAAGCCGAGACCGACCACTCCGACCCGTAGTTTTTGATCGTTCACAGGTCAGGAGTCTTGTCAGTACCTGACGACGCGGTCAACCTCATCCCACGCTACGAAACACGTTCGAACAGCATTTCCCCACTGAATGGGGAAATCAGCCCTGCTCGGTGTTGCCGTGGTTCTGCGTGCTGCTCGGGTCCTGGAGCATCCGGAGGTGCCCACGGCGCGCGACCTCGACCGGCGCACCGGGCGTGGTGGAGCCGGGACGGCCGGTGTCGCGCGGTGGCAACGGCCGGGCAGCTTCCCGTACGGCGTTGGCCAGCGCTTCGAGATCGTCGGACGAAGGACCCGCGGCGGCCGGATCCGGAGCGAGCCGGATCACTTCCCAGCCGTTCGGCGCGGTCAGCCGGTCGGCGTGGTCGGCGCAGAGGTCGTAACAGTGGGGTTCGGCGTAGGTGGCCAGCGGGCCGAGGACGCAGGTGGAGTCGGCGTACACGTACGTGAGCGTCGACACCGCCGGCCGATGACAGGCGGCGCGCGAACAGATCCTGGCGATGCTCACGACCAGACGTTACCCCCACTAGGCTGAGCGCGTGACCGAGGCTCGCCGTCATCGCAGACACATCGACCGGCACGGCCGGGGCATGCTCGGGCCGATCAGCCGGCCGAGCAGCTTCGCGCCGCGCGGACTCCCGCTGCAGCGGTCCACCGCAGCGCAGTTCGACGAGGTGGTCGCGATCGAGGTGACCCGCCTGGAGAAACGGCTGCCGCAGGTGGTGGCCCGGGTCGAGTTCGCGATCGAGGACGTGCCGAACCTGGACGCCCACGCGGGCGAGATCCCGCTCACCCACTCCACCGGCGGCACGTCGCACGAGCCGTACCGGATCGTCGTCTTCCGCCGCCCGATCGAGCTCCGCGCCGAACGCTCCGGCGCCGGGCTGGCCTGGCTGGTCCGCTCGGCGCTGGTGCTCGAGCTGGCCGACGTACTGGCGTTGTCCCCGGAACAGATCGACCCGGACTTCGACGCCGAAGAGGACTGACCTACTTCAGGGCGGCGCCCACATCCGGCTGGGCGCCGAGCTGAGCGCGGAAGACCAACGACGTCGTCAGCGGCCAGACGGCGACCTGCGGGACGTCGTCCTCGTCCGGCTTGGCGGCCGGCATCAGCGTGACGCCGGCGACGATGTCCCCACGCAGCTCCTCGACCATCAGGTACGTCGGCTTGGCCTGCGGCTTGAACGTGATCAGCGTCGTCGCGCCACCGACCAGATCCACCGACCGCGCCTGGACCATCTTGTTCGCCGCGTCCCGCAGCTCGAACTTGACGCCGGCGGTCTCCCCCGGCGCGGTCACCTGCAGCACCGCGGGCTGCGTGTGCGCCGGCAGCACCAGGTACGCCGGGCCGCGCAACGGCTCGGTCGCGCCGATCGACGCGAACTCCCGGACCGTCGAGTCCGTCACCCGCGCCGACGCCGTCACCGGCTGATCCGACGTGATCGTGACCGCGGACGCTTCGCCGTGCAGCACCTTCTCCAGCCGGATCACCTTCACCGACCCGGCCGGGATCTGCATCGTCGACAGCCCGGCGGGCTTGAACGGCCCGTTCGGCCCGTTGACGGTGATGTTCGCCGTCGCCTGCAGGTCGGTCGGGTTGGCGACGGTCAGGATCCGCACGCCACCACCCGGAGCGATCGCCGGTACGACGATCTTCTCCGCCGGCGTCGCCGACTGGTTCAGCCAGTCCACACCGGCCGGGATCTTGCCGTTGGTCGCGTTGTCGCGGACGGCCGGAGCGACTCGACCACCGGTCGACTCGACGTGCAGCGCCAGATCGCGCTGACCCGCCGCGACCTGGCCGAGGTAGATCTCGGTCGTCCCCCGCGCCGGTACGACGACGCCACGCGCGTTCGGCGCATCCAGCTGCCCGGCGGGACCGAACAGAGTGACGTTGACCTCGGCGTTGATGCTGTCCAGGTTGGTCAGGACCAGAACGTCGCGCCGACCAGTCGCGCCGGACGCACCGACGAACCAGAAGTCCGACCCCGGTACGACGCACGGAACGCTGGCCATGCCGCGGTTCACACCCTCGGGCGCCGTCGTGGTCGCGGTAGCCGCCGTACCGGCCGCGAGCGGGCCGGTGCCCTGGATACCGAGGCTCGTGAGCTTGCTGCTCGGTGCCGTCGTGGCGATCCGGCCGCGGGTGAGCACCGAGCCGACCGGGTTCGCGGTCGTGTCCAGCGGGGAGATCGACAGCGGCGCCTCGTCACCGGCCGCGGTCGGCGTACCGTCCGGAAGTGTCGGCGCGACCGCGCTGACCTGGCTCTGCGTCTTCACGCCCGCGCCCGGCACCGGGCAGGCCAGAGCCGCTCGGTTCACGACGGTCCGGGCCGGCACCTCGACGCCCTCGGTGCGGGTCGTCGCGGCCTTCGGCTTCGTCACGACGCCGACGCCGCCGGCCAGGGCCAGCGCCAGCACGCAGGCGCCGATCCGGAACTTGAGGTCGGACAGCAGGCCGGTCACGAGCTCCTCCGGGCGTGGGTGCCGTGCGGTACGGCGACGGTCCGCCGCGCGCTCGGCAGGCAGAAGATCAGGGCGATCAGCCAGCCGATGATCCCGAGCACCCGCCACAGGCTGCGGACCGTGGCCTCGATCGGGGTCTTGCCCTCGATCTTGGTCCGGTCGACGAGCCAGGACGCGTCGTTGTCGGCGGCGCTGGCCCGGGTCAGGCCGGGCAGCGAGTCCAGCGTCGACATCAACGTCGGATCGACCGGCGCCGGCAGGTACACGTAGTCGACGGCGAGCGCGGCGAGCTGCCGCCCTTCCTCACCCGTGCCACCGCCGCCGAGCGCGGACAGCACGTCCGTGATCGGCTTGGTCTGCTCGGGCTTCGGCGCCGCCTCGAGCGCACCCATCCGCGGCCCGCCCTCACGCACCAGCGAGAACCGGGTCGCGCTGGTCGGGTCCTTGCGGACGACCAGGATCGACGCGTTCTGCGGTGGTCCTTGCGAGGAGACCAGGTACGCCGGAAGGTCCTGCGCCGGTCCACGCCACAGCGGCCCGTCGTCACCGCGCACGAGCCAGAACCCGGCCGTCACGACCGAGGCCACCAGCACCACACCGAGCACGCCCCGGGCGATCAGGTCGGACGACTTGCCGACCGAGTCCCAGGCGACGGTGACCGTCATGATCCAGCCGGCCGTCATCAGGAACATCAGCGGACCGCTGCCGCCACCGAGGCGGCTGGCGATCAGCGTCCCGGCCAGTCCGGCCAGTGCGGCGAACCAGCCGACCAGCTCGTACCGCTGCCGCGTCTCGCGCGTCAGGGCCAGCAGAGCGACCACGATGAGCGGTACGGCGAACCACCACGGCGTGGGCGCCCCAACCGGCGTACCGGTGAGCAGGTTGGCCAGGCTCTCGCCCGGGCCAACTCCTGAGGTCGGCGGACCGCCGGCCTCTTGGCCGAGACGTGACGGGTGCAGCACCAGCTGGATGGTCCAAGGCAGCACCAGCAGCAGGCCGAGCACCACCGAGAACACCAGCTGCCGACCCTGACGACGCCAGCCAAGACCGAGCACGCCTCCGACGACCAGCGCGATCCCGACCAGCAGACCGAGTGCCGGAGTGAAGGCGAACAGGACGGCCTGGCAGATTCCCGCGAACCACGCGGCTCGCCAGCTGCCCTGGATGACCACACGCCGGCGTCGCGCGACCGTGTGCACGGCAGCACCGAGCAGCGGCAGCACGATCGCCGCCACCACGGTCCCGATCCGGCCCTGCGAGATCGCACCGTTCGTGAACACCGCCAGCCCGTACGCCGAAGCGCCCCACGCGCGGGCGACCCGGTCGACGACGAACGCCCGCAGCAACGCCCACGCAGCCAGGGCGGCCAGCGGGATCGCCCCGAGCAGCAGCAGGTTCGTCGCGCCGGACGGGCCGAACGTCACCGTCGACAACGCCCAGAACTGCGCCAGCCAGGCCGGCGGCGTGACGCCGTCCGGTGCGGCGGCCGCCGCGTGCCACAAGGACGCGAGGCTCTCGTGCGGGGGAAGCATCAGGTTGGACCGGAGAACGCCGCCGCCGATCAGGTCGCGAGCGGCGACGATCGCGCCGATCGCGAGCACGACCCACGCGACCAGGAACGGCCGGCGGATCAGCTGCCGGCGCCAGCGCGGCTGGTCGACCGCGACCCGGGCCGTGCTCTTGGCCCGGCGGGCCGAGGTCGGCGCCTGCTCCTCGGGCTCGTCGGCCCAGGCTTCACGCAGCCGCTCGGAGATCGTGCTTCCGGTCTCCTCCAGGTTGTGCCGCAGCGCGTGCACGGACCGGGAGAACAGTCCCTTGATGTCGTCGTACGGGACCTTGTCGAGGCGGCGGCGATCCTTGCGAGCTTGGGTCCAGCCGCCGGCCAGCACCGTGCCGAGCAGGGCGGTCCACTCGTCGACCGCGCCGGACGGCGTCTTGCCGATCAGGAACCAGGCCGAGCGAACAACCGTCCCCATCAGGAAGCGCAGAATCAGCAGCGGCAGCAGCTTGCCCGGCGCGTTGGCCAGGACGGTGTAGTACGCATGGGCGCGGTCCAGCTGGTACGCGTGCCGACGGGTGCCCGCCAGTGCACGCTCGCCGGTCGCCGCGGCCTGTGCGTGGTAGATGACCGCGTCCGGCGCGACGCCGACGCGGAAGCCCGCGCGGCTGGCCCGCCAGCCGAAGTCGAGGTCGTCGCGGAACATCGGCAGCCGCGGGTCGAACCCGTGCAGCGTCTCCCAGACGTCGCGGCGGACCAGCATGCCGGCGGAGCTCACCGAGAGCACCTGCCGCGGCTGGTCGTGCTGGCCCTGGTCGAGCTCGCCGGCTTCGATGCCGGTGTCGCGCCGGCCGCCGAGCGACGTGCTGACACCGACCTCGAGCAGTTCGCGGTCGCGCGGCCAGAGCCGCAGCTTCGGTCCCCAGATCCCCGTCTCCGGCGATAAAGTGGCCTGAAGCAACAATTGTTCGAGTGCCTTGGGGGCCGGCGCGCAGTCGTCGTGCAGCAGCCAGAGCCACTCGACGACCGGGGTGTTGCCGTCGTCGCCGTACGGGCCGACCGCGGACGGGATCGGCGCGAACCCGACCGCTTCCAGGCCGCGGGTGACCGCCGTGCCGAACCCGGTCCGGGCGGACAGGCTGACCACCGGCTCGACGCCGGGCATCTCGGCCAGCAACTGGGCGGTGTCGTCGGTGGAACCGGTGTCGATCGCGATCAGTCGGTCGGGACGGCGGGCCATCGCCCACAGGGCCTCGGTCAGGCGAGGCAGCCAGGCGGCGCCCTCGTGCCCGACCACGACAGCGGTGACGACGTGCCGGACCGGCGCGCGACCCATGGGGTCGGTGGTGAGTCCGGTCGGGAAGTCGACGGCGTCGAAAAAGTCCCAGCCGGCCGGAGCTTCGGGTTCCATCAGGAGCGCTGCACCTCAAGGGGAAGGATCGGCCTGCCGCGGCCCGGAGGTCACGGCGAGGTCTCACCTTACGCGAAGTGCGAAGGCCCCTGTACACAGCCGCGGGCCCCGGTGGACAGAGTCCGGCCGGGGCCTCACGCGGAAGTCTGTGTTCACTTGTTTCACTACTGACACGCAGCGGCGACGGCGGGGTGGCAGGGCACCACGCCCGTCGATCCGTGGGTGTCTAGACGGCCTTCTTCTTCAGCTTGCGGCGTTCCCGCTCCGACAGCCCGCCCCAGATCCCGAAGCGCTCGTCGTTCTGCAGTGCGTACTCGAGGCACTCGCCCCGGACGTCACAACCGAGGCAGACCTTCTTCGCCTCGCGGGTGGAACCGCCTTTCTCCGGGAAGAAAGCCTCTGGGTCGGTCTGGGCGCACAGCGCCCGTTCCTGCCAGTTCGGCTCCTCCTCGATCGCCTCACCGTCGACAATCGCCATCAGCGTTTCTGTCACGGTACGACCTCCTCGACCCTGTTCGTTCCCCTGTACATGTGGGTTTGCGGACCACATGCCTGACCTCGTCCGTCCTGCGCTCTGCAACGGTCCCCGATACCGAGTGTCCAACGAACGACACGGTTGAAATTACATTCCTGCAATCCACGAAAGTCAAGCCGTGGTCTGCTATTGGCGGTATCCGCAACACGGCTGCAAAAGAACGAGAGGCCTGTGTGCACAGGCCTCTCGGACTCTTCACTGCGGTGTCAACCACCGGAAACCGTTCCAGGATTGGCACGATCCTGCCGCGCGGGAATGCGTTGTCCGCAGTATTCACCGCCCGGCAGGGCCGTCGATCAGGACGGCTGCGACCACCAGCCCTGCTGGCCGGCCTGACCCTGACCGCCCGGCTGCTGCGGCTGGTCGTCGTCCTTCGGGTCGTCGGCCTGCGCCTCGGAAACCCGCGGATCCACGCGGGTTTCGTCGGCCGCGTCAGCCTCCGGCTGGGCCTGCGGCGTAGCGGCCGGTGCGGCCTCCTCGCCCTGCCAGGCCTGGCCACCCTGCTGCCAGTTCTGGTCCGACCAGCCCTGCTCGCCCGCGGCCTGACCGGCCTCGTGCTGCGGCTGCTCGGCTACGTCGTGCGCGGCGGCCTCGTGCAGACCGCCGTCGTGAGCGGGCTCCTGCTGACCGACCTGGCGCTGCGCCGGCTCCTGGCCCTGCCACTCGGGCTGACCCGGCTGGCCGTACTGCGCGGCCTCGGCGCCACCCCACTGCTGCTGGCCGGCGTCGCCGCCGCCCCACTGCTGCTGCTCCTGCGGCCACTGCTGGCCCTGCGCGTCGGCGCCACCCCACTGCTGCTGCCCCTCGGGGCTCCACTGCTGGGTCGGCTCGACGCCCTGCGCCTCGGCAGCCGACCAGGCCTGCTGGTCGCCCTGCGGCTGGTCGTCACCGGCGGGCCACTGCTGCTGACCCGCTTCGGCGCCACTCCACTGCTGCTGCTCCTGCGGCCACTGCTGGTCGCCGTGCTGAGCCGCCGCGTAGCCGCCGGCCGCGCCCGCGGCCGCACCGGTCGCAGCGCCCGCGCCGTACTGGCCGTACTGCGCCTGGCCCTGGCCCTGCTCGTACTGGTTGCCGTAGGCGCCGTACTGCTGGCCCTGCTGGCCGCCGTACTGGTTGCCCTGCTGACCGCCCTGAGCGCCGTACTGGCCGCCGTACTGACCCTGACCCTGACCCTGGCCCTGGCCGGCGAACTGGCCCTGCTGGGCCGGCTTCGGGACGCGCACCGGGGCGGGCAGCGTCTGGAAGATGTTGAGGATGTAGTAGCCGGAGGCGCCGTAGAGGGCCAGCCCACCGAGGCCGACCAGGAATCCGGCGATCTTCGGGCCGGCGTCGCTCGACGAACCGAACACGGCGAAGACCGTGACCAGGCCGATCAGCGCGGTCAGGCCGACGATGATCAGCGCGGCCAGCGCGACGGTCCGGGCGTTCTGGGTGCGCTCGCCCGCTTCCGCCACCAGCCACACCGCGACGGCGGGCGCCGCGGCGAGCAGCAGTCCGGACACCTCGAGCGGGGTGAGGATGTTGCGCACCCCGCTGGCGGAGGCGGTGAACCCGGCCCCGCCGACGAACAGCTGGAGCAGCGAGGCCAGGGCGACCAGCCCGGCGAAGGCGAGAAGGATGTACGCGACCGGCTCTCTGAGCTTCTTGGTTGCGTCGGTGACCACGAGGGCTCCTCGGGATGTTGGGGGGCCGTGCATTATTCAAGGCAACTGACGGATAACACACTTCGGACCCACGGCAGCATAGTCGTGCGGTGGCTCGTCCGATTGACGACTCGTGCAGACTCTTCCCATGCGATTGACAGTGCTGGCCGGTGGCATCGGCGGATCCACCTTCCTCCGCGGCCTGCTGAAGGCCCGCCCGGACGCCGACATCACGGTGATCGGGAACACCGCGGACGACATCACCCTGTTCGGCCTGCGGGTCTGCCCGGACCTGGACACGGTGATGTACACCCTCGGCGACGGGATCTCCAAGGAGCGCGGATGGGGACGTGAGGACGAGACCTGGGTGATCAAGGAGGAGCTCGCGGCGTACGGCGTGGAGCCGACCTGGTTCGGTCTGGGCGACCGGGACGTGGCGACCCATCTCGTCCGGACCCAGATGCTGGACGCCGGGTACGGGCTGACCGCGGTCACCGAGGCGCTCTGCAGCCGGTGGAAGCTGCCGGTCCGCCTGCTGCCGATGAGTGACGACCGGGTCGAGACCCACGTCGTGATCGACGACCCGGACAGCCCCGGGGCGAAGAAGGCGATCCACTTCCAGGAGTACTGGGTCCGTCTGCACGCCGAGGTGCCCGCGCACCAGGTCGTCGCGGTCGGCTCCGAGAAGGCCAAGCCGGCGCCCGGCGTGCTGGAGGCCATCGCGAGCTGCGACGTGCTGATCCTGCCGCCGTCGAACCCGGTGGTCTCGGTCGGCACGATCCTCGGCGTGCCCGGGATCCGCGAGGCCGTCCGGGACACCCCGGCCCCGGTGATCGGGCTGTCGCCGATCATCGGCACCGGTCCGGTCCGTGGAATGGCCGACAAGGTGCTCGCGGCCGTCGGCGTCGAGTCGACCGCCTCGGCCGTCGCCCGGTACTACGGCGCCCGCGCCCGCGACGGCGTCATCGACGGCTGGCTGATCGACACCTCCGACGCCGCCCAGCTGGACTCGATCGCCGGTGCCGGAATTCACGCCCAGGCCGTGCCGTTGTGGATGACGGACGAGACGACGACCGCGGCGATGGCCGACGCGGCCCTGAGCCTGGCGGAGGCTGTACGCCGATGAGGAAGCACCTGGAGATCTTCGCGGTCACCGGACTGCCGGAGGTGGCGGCCGGGGACGACCTGGCCGCGCTGATCGGCGAGGCGGCCGACCTGCGGGACGGCGACGTGGTCGCGGTGACGTCGAAGATCGTCAGCAAGGCGGAGGGCCGCCTCAGCACCGGCACGCGGCAGGACGCGATCGACGCCGAGCTGGTGCGGGTCGTGGCGCAGCGCGGGGAGACCCGGATCGTGCAGACCCGGCACGGGCTGGTGATGGCCGCCGCGGGGACGGACACATCGAACACGGCGCCGGGGACGGTGTTGCTGCTGCCGGTCGACCCTGACCTGTCGGCCCGTGAGCTTCGTAGCGCTCTGAAGGCCCGGTACGACGTGAACGTCGGCGTCGTGGTCACGGACACCCTCGGGCGGCCCTGGCGGGTCGGTCAGACCGACCTGGCGATCGGAGCGGCCGGCGTACGGGTCGTGGAGGATCTGCGCGGATCGACGGACTCGCACGGGAACGTGCTGGCCGTCACCGAGCCGGCGGTGGCCGACGAGATCGCGTCGGCGGGCGAGCTGGTGAAGGGCAAGGCGGACGGAGTGCCGGTCGCCGTACTGCGGGGGCTTTCGGACGTCGTACTGGCTGTGGGCGAGGACGGGCCTGGGGCGCGGGCGCTGGTGCGCGACGCGGAGAACGACATGTTCAGCCTGGGGACGCGTGAGGCCGCGCGGGCCGCCGTACTGGAACGGACGGCGCCGGGAGCGCCGCGCGAGGTGGACCCGGCGCTGTGGGACGGGCTACTCGCGGACGACGTGGACGTGCACCTGGAGGTGCTGGAGAGCTCGGTCGTCGTCTTCGGCGAGAACCCGGTCGCGGTCGGCATCATCGCCGAGAGACTGGCCGTTCTCCTGCACGCCGAGGGCTACGGCGTCGCCGTCCGGACCGGTTCGGGCAGTGAGGCGACGGTCACGTTCGGCTCACGGTCGGACTAGTTTTCTAGGCAACTTCTCAGGCTGGCTGCGTACACTGCATCCGCACGGCGGCGCCGGACCGCCCGGATCGGAAGACCAATCACTGTGGGTAAAGCGTCGTCGCAGAAGCAGTCGCGCCGCGAGATGGTAGAGAAGATGCAGCGGGACCAGGCCCGGTCCGACAAGCGCCGCACCCTGCTCATCGTCGCGGCCTCGATCGTGGTCGGCCTGGCGATCATCGCCTACCCGGCGATCAAGCTGATCCAGGACTCCCGCACCCGCGACCAGGCCCTGTCCTCGTTCGGCACGGCCGCCTCCGGCGCCTCGTGCGACAAGGTCGTCGACGACAAGGCGAGCGGTACGCAGATCCACGAGCCGGACGGCAAGGTCATCATGTACCCCGTGTCGCCGCCCTCGTCGGGCCCGCACTACGCGACCTGGGCACCGTTCGGCAAGAAGTTCTACGCCGAGGACGACCGCCCGCCGGTCCCGAACCTGGTCCACAACCTCGAGCACGGCTACACGATCATGTGGTACCGCGACACCCTGCCGAAGGACCAGATCGACCAGATCGAGCAGATCTCCAAGGCGAAGCTGCCCGACTCCTCGCTCGGCAAGTTCATCGCGGCCCCCTTCAAGGAGGGCGACGGCGCCGCCTGGCCCGAGGGCAAGAACGTCGCCTTCTCCCACTGGAGCGGCAACGCCCAGGGCGCCACGGAGGCCTTCGGCCACCGCCAGTTCTGCGGCTCGGTCTCAGGCGAGGCCCTGACCCAGTTCATGGACAAGTACCCGGCGATGGACGCCCAGGAGCCGAACGGCGGCTGATCCAGCCAGCCGCTTGCGGAGAGCGCCCGGTCCACAACGGATCGGGCGCCCTTCTGTTTCTGCCATTAGTTGCAACTTGCTTCCGCCTGCCCGCGGTCGGCGCCTAGGTTTGGCGCACCCGATGCAGGAGGTCACAGTGCGGAAGCTGATTCAACTGCTCACCGGCGTTCTCGCCGCTGTCGTTCTGGCCGTTGTCGGCTGCGTCCCTGCGGCGCAGGCCACCGGCACCGCGTGGAGTGCCCCACGCCTCGCCGAGTACTACCTGGACTGTCCCGCCGGCCAGACAATGTCCGTTTACTCCGGCCCTTACCGTGGCAGCGCACTGTGCGGCACTTCGGTGACCAACGTCTATTGGACCGACGGTGCGGTCACCCGCCAGCACACGTTCGTGATCAGCCCCGGGCGCTCCGCGTGGAACGCCGTTCACCAGTACCGCGGCGGGACGACGATCGCGGCGACCGGCTGGAAGAGCCTCGGCGGCGCGAACATCACCGGATCGATCAACATCCTCGGCATCCCGAGCCCGGGCACCATCGACCTCGAAGTCGGCACCACCACCGGCGGCATCTTCTGCAACCGACTGCGCAACAACGCGTGGAGCGGCTGGCTCGCGTGCGGGTGAAACTGACTGCCTGAAAGGGCACCCGGTTCTCGGATCGGGTGCCCTTTTGTTCGGTACGGCGTAATACAGCTCAGACGTAGCGTTCGGCGTGGTCGGACTGGACCTGGGCGACCAAGTCCTTGACGCGTTCGCCGTCGGCGAGGGGGCAGACCATCGTGACGTCGTGGGTGTGCACGATGATGTGGCCGCGCAGGCCGACCGCGGCGATCAGGTGGTCGGGATCGTCGGTGACGATCACGTTGTCGTTGGAGTCGAGCAGGCAGCTGAGCGCCGAGCCGTCGTGACGGTTGCCCTTGGCATCGACCTCGTAGGTGCCGGCCAGCGCGGCCCAGGAGCCGACGTCGAGCCAGTGCACGGGCATCGGGACGACCACCACGTCGGCGTCGACCTTGCCCTGCGAGGCCGGCTCCATCACGGCGTAGTCGACGGAGATCTTGCGCAGCGTCGGGTAGATCCCGGCCAGCGTCGCGTCCCGCTCGGGGGTGTCCCAGACCGCGGCGACCTGCCGCAGCTGCGCGGCCGACTCGGGCAGCAGCGCGTCGAGCACGCTGAGCACGGTCTCGGCCCGCCAGACGAACATCCCGGAGTTCCACCAGAACCGCCCGGTGGCCAGGTACTCCTCGGCGGTCGCGCGGTCCGGCTTCTCGCGGAACCGGTCGACCACGTACGCCGCCGTACCGTCGATCGCGTCGCCGCGTTCGACGTACCCGAGCCCGGTGTGCGGGTGGGTCGGCTCGATCCCGAACGTCACCAGCGACCGCGGCCGCTGCTCGACGAGCTCGAAGCCGCTCTCGATCGCCTGCCGGAACTCGGCCTCGGGCGTGATCAGGTGGTCCGATCCGACGATCGCCAAGACGGCGTCCGGATCGTTGCGCGCCACCACGGCCGACGCGAGGCCGACCGCGTTCGCGGTGTCGCGCCCGACCGGCTCGCCGATGATGTTGTTCTCACCCAGCTCGGGCAGCTCCTCGCGCACCAGGTCGGTGTGCGCCGCCACGGTGCAGACGTAGATGTTCGCCGGGTCGACCAGCCCACTCAGCCGGTCGTAAGCCACCCGCAGCAACGAGTTCCCCGCCGCCAACGGCAGCACCTGCTTGGGCTTGTCCGCCCGGGACAACGGCCACAACCGAGTCCCCGACCCACCGGCCAGAATCACCACGTTCCGCATGAGGAAGAACCCTACCTGCCCACGCGACCAGACAACCTCATCAGCTGGTCTGGTCGTCCTCGGGGACCTCGCAGGCCACGCCCTGCGGGAGTTCGGGTTCGGGCGTGGCGCGTGGGAGGCGCAGGTGGGCCATGTCGGCGGGAATCTCCGCACCGCCGGGCACCCAGACCGCGTCGGACTCGCCGTCGATGCCGGTGGCGGGAGCGTCGGTCAGGCGGAAGCGATCACGCAGGCGACCGTAGAAGTCGGTCGGCCGCAGCCGCACCAATCGCAGCGGGCGGGTGGATCCGTAGACGCCGATCCAGTCGCCCGGATCGAGCACACCGCGCAGCTGACCGTCGATGCTGACGGCGGCCTGGCCGGAGTGCGGCAGCACCCGCAGGCCGATCGGCTCGTCCGGAGCGGCGATGACGCTGCGGTTGAAGGTCATGTGCGGGGCGACCGGCGTGAACACGATCGCCTCCGTGTTCGGCGACAGAATCGGTCCACCAGCGGCGAAGCTGTACGCCGTACTGCCCGTCGGCGTCGCCACGATCACCGCATCCGCCGAGTACGACGCGAGCAGCCGCCCCGACAGGTACACCCCAAGCGCGACCTGGTGATCCCGCGCCAGCTTCTCCAGTACGACGTCGTTCAGCGCCGTCACATCCAGCGCGACACCCCACCCGTTCGCTGCCGCGTCCGGCCGTACGGCGGGCGGTGGCAACGCCGGCCCGTGCCCGTACCGCAGCAGTGCGTCGATCCCGGACGGGATCTCCAGCGCCCGCGACGCGCGCATCGTCAGCGTCATCCGCTTCTCGATCGTGGCCTCGTCGCGGTGCACCGCCTCGAGCGCCGCCTCGACGTCGCTGCACGCGACCTCGGTCAGGAACCCGACCTTGCCGAGATCCACGCCGAGCACGGCCGCGTCGTTCTTCGCCGCGATCCGGGCGCCGCGCAGGAACGTCCCGTCGCCACCGAGCGTGACGACCAGATCCGGGTTGCCCGCGTGGTGCAGCTCGTCCATCCCGCCGCGGCGGTCCTCGTGCTGCTTCCAGACGTCGATGTCGGTGCAGCCGATGTCGTTGTCCTTGCACCAGGCACGGACCACGTCGGCCGCCTGGACGGCCAGCGGGCGGCCCTGGTGCACGACCAGACCGAGTCGACTGATGGGCACGGCGTTCTCCTTCGGGTACGGCGGGACCGGTAGGCCCAGCACCACCGTAAAGCTTCCGGACAAGATCGCCACCGACGGCCGACATTTCCCTGACATTCGCATCGCAGGGTGGCCGGTATGACCACGACACGACTCTTCCGCTGGGCCCCGCTGCTGCTGGTCGCGGTGCTCGCCACCGGATGTTCGGGCGGCGCCTCGGCCGGTACGGCGGACAAGACGCCCGAGATCGCCACGCTGACCACCGCGCCGCCCGCCGGCACGCCGTCCTCCGGCACGCCGAGCGGGCAGACCCAGGCGACCGATCCCGACGCCGGCCGGCCGCGGGAGCGGATCGACATGACCGACGCCGACCGCGACCGGCTGTACAACGGCTACCTGGTCTGCCTGAAGGACAACGGCATCGACGTCCTGTCGGAGCGGGCCAAGCCGAAGGAGCCCGGTGTCCTGGGCAGCGGCGGCCGCACCACCGACCCGGCGAAGGCGAAGAAGGCGAACGCGGCCTGCGCGAACAAGCTCCCGCTGCCGGCCTGGGAGATCGACGCGAAGAACCCGGACGCGATCGACTTCGGCCGCAAGGTCGTGGCGTGCCTGAAGACCAAGGGCGTCAAGTACGTCGAGCTGTCGACCGGCACCGACAGCGGCATCGTCGGCCCGTCGCTGGGCGGCCCGCAGAACGACGCCGAGTCGATCCGCAAGGGCATGGACCTCACCCCCGAGTGCCAGCGCGAGGTGGCCGGCAAGTGAGTTCGAAGAAAGTCACCGCGATCCTGCTCGGGGCCGCGCTGGTCGCAGGTGGCGGCTACTTGGCGTTCCGGCTGCTGGATCGGCCTGCAGCCGCTGTTGCTTCCGACGGACCTGGTCCAGCGGAGACCGTCGCCATAGAACGGACGGATCTGTCCCAGGCCCGCGAGCTGTCCGGCGACCTCGGCTACGGCGGCAAGAAAACCGTGAAGGCCCGCGCGACCGGCACCATCACCTGGCTCCCCAAGCCCGGTACGACGATCAACCGCGGCGACATCCTGCTGCGCGTCGACGACAAACCGATCGTCCTCTTCTACGGAAGCACCCCACTCTTCCGCACGCTGGGCACACCTCCCCCGAAAACCCCACCCACCACCCCGCCGCCTCCTCCCCCGAAACCCCCAAGTGGTCCCGACATCAAGGTGATCAAACAAAACCTCGCCGCCCTCGACTTCCTCGGCACACCCGGCAGCGACAAGCTCACCCCAGCGACGACGACCGCCATCAAGCACTGGCAGAAATCCCTCGACCTCGACCAGACCGGCGTCCTCGACCCCACCTCGATCGTCGTCCTCCCCAACGCCGTCCGCGTCGACTCGATCGCCCTGGCTCTCGGCGACCCCGCCCCGGCCGACGTCCTCGGCGTCACCTCGACCGAGAAGCTCGTCACGCTCCCGCTCGATGCCGACGACACCGCCGGCGTACGCGCCGGGTTGAAGGTGAAACTCACCCTGCCCAACGGCAAGTCGACCACCGGCACCGTCCGCGCCGTCAGTACCAACGCGGCTCCTCCCCCGAGCGACGGCGGCCCGGCCGACGGCGGCAAGAAGCCCCAGGTGACCGCCTCGATCGCCCTCGACCAGCAGTCCGCCGCCAACGGGATCGACTCCGGCCCGACGACCGTGACCGTGCCCGGCGCCGTCCGCAAGGGCGTGCTCGTCGTACCGGTCGCCGCTCTGCTCGCGCTGCGCGAAGGCGGGTACGCCGTACAGGTTGTCAACGGCACCAGTACGTCGCTGGTCGGCGTGAAGACCGGAATGTTTGCCGACGGCAACGTCGAGATCACCGGCGCGGGACTGCGGGCCGGCCAGAAGGTGGTGACAACCTCATGACGACGCCAGTGGTCGAGCTCCGCAACGCCGTCAAGCAGTACGCCGGTGGAGTGCGTGCCCTCGACAACGTTTCCCTCCGCATCGACGCCGGCGAACTGCTCGCGATCGTGGGCCCGTCGGGCTCCGGGAAGTCCACGCTGCTCAACCTGATGGGCACCCTCGACCGCCCGACCGAGGGCACGGTCGAGCTCCAGGGCCACGACGTCACCGCACTGTCCGACCGGCAACTCTCCGCCCTCCGCGGCCGCTCGATCGGCTTCGTCTTCCAGCAGTTCCACCTGTCCGACGGACACACCGCCACGGAGAACGTCGCCACCGGTCTCCTGTACGCCGGTACGCCGCGCCGCCATCGCAAGCCGCTCGCCCTCGAAGCGCTGGACAAGGTCGGCCTCAGCCACCGCGCCACCCACCGCCCCCACGAACTCTCCGGCGGCGAACGCCAACGCGTCGCCATCGCTCGGGCCCTGGTCAACAACCCCGCCCTCGTCCTAGCCGACGAGCCGACCGGTGCGCTGGACACCGCCACCGGCCAAGCGGTCCTGAGCCTGCTCACCACCCTCCACGCCACCGGCACGACCATCGCCGTCATCACCCACGACCGCGAGATCGCCGCCCAACTCCCGAGAAAAGTAGAAGTCCGAGACGGCCGCCTGGTGAATGAGGGAGTGGGGAGGTGAGAGGGCCGCGCCCCCGAAACCGCAGCGGCTTCGCCGCGCGGAAGGCGAGCGCACGCGAAGCCGCCCGGAGCGCAGCCGCCGGCGAAGCCGCGCGGCGTGCGAGCGGCGGCGCAGCCGCCAGCTCCCCGGTGCGGCTCACCCTCACTGACTTTCTTCTCCTGGGGTTGACCCGACTCCGGACCAAGCCCCTCCGAGCAGCCCTGTCTGCGCTTGGCATCTCCATCGGCATCGCGACCGTGGTCGTCGTCACCGGCATCCCTGCGTCCAGTCAGCAGGCAGTCATGGACGAGCTGGCCAACCTAGGGCCTGACCTGTTGAGAGCAGCGGCCGTCCCCGATCAGTCCCAGAACGACACCCCAGCAGGTCTCCCAGCAGCATCGATCGGCATGGCGACCCGGATCGGCCCGGTCCAGGAGGCCAGCGGCGTCGCCAACGTGCACGCCGGCGTACGCCGTACCGACAAAGTCGACGCCAGCGGCAACGGCATCACCGTGCTCGCCGCCAAACCGAACCTCCTCCCGTTGCTCGGAGCAAAGATCCACGCCGGCACCTTCCTGACCACGGCCAACGAACGCTTCCCCACCGTCGTCCTCGGCGCCAAAGCCGCCACCTGGTTGGGCATCACCGACCTCCCACCCGGCCAACCCAAACCCCGGATCCTCCTCAACGACACCTGGTTCACCGTCGTCGGTGTCCTGGCCCGCTCGCCCCTCGCACCGGACGTCGAGCAGTCCGTCCTCGTCGGCTGGGACGCCGCGAAGACCAGCCTCTCCTTCGACGGCCGCCCCTCGGTCGTCTACGTCCGCGCCACCGACACCTCCCTCGAAGACGTCCGCGCAGTCCTCGGCCGAACCCTCAACCCCGAGCAACCCGGCCTCGTCCAGGTCAGCCGCCCGTCCGAAGCCCTGGCCGCCCAACGCATCACCCAGAACGCCTTCTCCACCCTCTTCCTCGGCCTGGCCGGCGTAGCCCTCCTCGTCGGCGGCATCGGCGTGGCCAACACGATGGTCATCTCCGTCCTCGAACGACGCCGCGAGATCGGCCTGCGACGAGCCCTCGGCGCCAACCGAGGCCAGATCCGCGGCCAGTTCCTCACCGAGTCCGTCGTGCTCTGCACGATCGGCGGCCTGCTCGGCGCGGGCCTCGGCGTCCTCGGCGTGATCGGCTACGCCGACTCCCAGAGCTGGCCGGTCGTCATCCCCGTCAACGCCCTCCTCGCCGGCATCGGCGCGAGCATCGCCGTCGGCGTCCTGGCCGGCGTCTACCCCGCCGTACGAGCGTCCCTCCTCACCCCCACGGAGGCTCTCGCCGCCGACTGACCGCAATTGTCAGGATCTCGTCCCGGTCCGCCGCAGTACGCCGGAAGCTGCCAACCCTCGACCTACAGTAGGAACCATGTGTGCGCAGGTCGTGCTGGCCGAGGACGACGCGAAACAGGCCGAGCTCGTCCGCCGGTACCTCGAGCGTGAGCACCACCAGGTCGTCGTGGTCAGCGACGGCCGCTCGGCGCTCGAGGAGGTCCGCCGCCTGCAGCCCGACCTGCTCGTGCTCGACGTGATGCTGCCCGGTGTCGACGGCCTGGACGTCTGCCGGATCCTGCGGCGCGAGTCCGATCTCCCGGTGCTGATGCTGACCGCGCGGACCGAGGAGGACGACATGCTGCTCGGCCTCGACCTCGGCGCGGACGACTACATGACCAAGCCGTTCAGCCCGCGCGAGCTCGCCGCCCGCGTCCGCACCCTGCTCCGCCGCAGCCGTCCGACCACGAGCAGCGCCGACAAGGGCCAACTGCTCCGCGTCGGCGGTGTCTCCGTCGACCTCGACCGCCACGAACTGTTTGCCGACGGCAAGAAGATCGCCTGTACGCCGGGCGAGTTCCGCCTGATCGCCACGATGGCCGCCAAGCCGCACCGGGTCTTCACCCGCGCCCAGCTGCTCGAGCAGTTGCACGGCATCGACCAGTACATCACCACCCGCACGATCGACACCCACGTGCTCAACCTGCGCAAGAAGATCGAACCGGAGCCTCGACGCCCGGTCCGCCTGCTCACCGTGTACGGCGTGGGCTACAAGCTGACCGACACCTGAGATGGCAGCGCGCAGGAGCATCCTGGTCCGGCTGCTCGCGGGCGCCGTACTGGTCTCGCTCTGCTCGATCGCGGCCACCGCCTGGCTCGCTGCTCGCAGTACGACGGTCGCGATCCAGCAGGAGCAGGGCCGCGCGCTGGCCGACGACAGCAAGATCTACGACGCCCTGCTCGGGTACGCCGCGACGCACGCGGCCTGGCCCGGCGTCGGCAAGCTGATCGAGCAGCTCAGCCGCGAGACCGGTCGTCAGATCACCCTGACGACCAACGATCGCAAGCTGATCGCCGGGCCGTCGAAGGATCTGGCCAGCGCGTCATCGGTGGCGATCGACCCGTTCGCCGTCGATCCCGACCTCGGCGGCGCCGAGCGGATCGACCCGCGCGCGGTCGGCCCGTACAAGCTCAGCCCGGCCGACCAGAAGTACCTCGGCGACGTTGCCAAGCGTGTGCTGGGCTGCGTCCGGATCAGGACCGGCGTCGGCGCGATCGTCACGTCGCCGACCGGACGGCCGAAGATCGTCGGCGCGGGCGACGCGACCGTCAACTCGTGCGACTCCGGCAACGTGCTGAACGCGCTGACCCGGGCGGAACGCACGCCGTACTCGCAACTGCAGTCGATGATCAACACCTGCCTGGCCGAGCAGAACATCCAGTTCCCGGTCAAGCTGCAGCCGGATCTGACCTGGACGGTCTTCGACCCCGACGAGAGCGGTCCCCGACCACCGGACGACCTGCCGACCGAGCGGATCGAGTCGTGCGTCACGCAGTCCAAACGCGCCCAGCTCGACCCGTACGTCGCACCGCTGGCGCGCCTGTTCGTGAACACCCCGAGCCGCGCCGAGGCCGGCTTCGACCTCTCCCCGGCGAACCAGAAGCGGATCGCCGGCGTCGCGGCCGCCGTCCTGCTGATCACGGTGATCATCACCGTTGCAGGCGGGTTCCGGCTGGTGCAGCCGCTGCGTGCACTGACCCGGGCGTCGCGGCGGATGACGGGCGGGGACGAGTCGATCCGGGTCCGCGTGCGCGGGAGCGACGAGATCGGTCAGCTGTCGGCCGCCTTCAACGAACTGGCCGACAGCCGTGCCCGCACCGAGTCGTTGCGCCGGGCAATGGTCAGCGACATCGCCCATGAGCTGCGAACGCCGCTGAGCAACATCCGCGGCTGGCTGGAGGCCGTCGAGGACGGCGTGACCAAGCCCGATGAGGCGTTCATCCGCTCGATGAGCGAGGAGGCCGCGCTGCTCCAGCACATCATCGACGACCTCCGAGACCTCGCCACCGCCGACGCCGGCAACCTCCGCATCCACCCCGAACGCGTCCACCTACCCACGCTGTTCGAGCAGGTGGTTGCTACCCAACATTCCAACGGCGTCGACCTCGTCCAGACAGCTCCTGATCTGGAACTCGACGCCGATCCTGTACGTCTCCGGCAAATCCTCGGCAACCTGGTCACCAATGCCCTGCGCTTCACCGCACCGGGTGGAACCGTCCGCCTGGAAGGCCGCCGAGACGGCGCCGACATCATCATCGACGTGATCGACACCGGCGCCGGCATCTCCCCCGAAGACCTCCCCAAGGTCTTCGACCGCTTCTGGCGCGCCGAACAGTCCCGCAACCGCCACACAGGCGGCAGCGGCCTCGGCCTGGCCATCGTCCGCAGCCTGGTCGAAGCCCATCACGGCCAAGTCACCGCCACCAGCACCCTCGGCGAAGGCTCCACCTTCACCGTCCGCCTGCCGGCCGGCTAACCCCCGGAGGCCTCCCGGTGCATCCGGGCGAACTCGTGGCGGAACTGCGGGCGCTCGACGATCTGCTCCGACCACGGCAGCTGCACCCGTACGACGTCGCCCGTCTCGACGGTGACCGCGAACACGGCGCCGGCGGGGTCGAGGGTAGCCAGTTGGACATTGACCGCGTCCGGGTGACCGCCGAGGGCGCGGACGATCTGCAACGAGTCGTCCGCGTGGTCCTCGTTCATGTGCCGCAGGACGGCGGACACGATCTCGGGAGTGAACGGGTCGGTCATGCCTGGGCCTTCTTCCGTCGAGCCGTCAGTACGAGCGCCGCGCCCGCGAGCAAGAGCAAGCCACCGACGACCGGCACCCAGAACGTCGCGCCACCCGTGCTGGCCAACGAAGCACCGGTCGGCTTGGTCGGTGTGTCACTCACCGGCGGCTCCGACGTCTGAGTGCTGGTCGGTGTGGCGGTCGGAGTACGAGTAGGAGCAGGAGTAGGACTTGGCGTCGCCGCGCCCTTCACCGAGAAGTCGCCGGAGGCGACGATCCCGTCGCCGGCCGACAAGGTGATCGTGTGCTTGCCCACGGCAAGTGACGCGGGCACCATCCAGCGGAAGCCCACACTCCCGTCGGTGGCAACTACTTGCTCGCCCACCGCGCCGGCGGCCCGCCGCCCAGCATCCGCGACGGCCCTCGCACCTCCTGCTCCGGCAGGCGCGAACTGCAGCGGGATCCTCACGTCGAACGTCCGGTTGCCCGTCGATCGATGATCCGCCCTCACGTACAGCACACACCCGTTCGGTGCTTCCGCGCACTGGGTGTGCTCGTCGGAAGATTTCACCTCGACCGACGTCCGCGCCACCAGGTCAGTCCCGATCGGCACGACCAGTTCCTCCGACCCGGCGTACGGGAAGTTCGTGATCCACTGCGACGTCCCCGACGCACCCGTCATGTCCGCCCCGCCGATCGCCGGCGACGCCTGCTTGCCAGGCCCGTTGTCGACCGCGGTCAGCAGGTAGAACCCACTCGGCGCAGCAGCCGTGTTCGCCTTGCTGTTGACCAGTCCGGTGATCCGCGCCGAGACCTTCGCCCCCTCCGCGACGACTAGCTTGCCCTCGGCGACCTTCAGCCCGACCCCACTGACCACGACCGACTGCCCGTTCGCGTTCTTGAACGTGAACTCGGGCACCCCAGGCGTCGACTCCGCGTCCACGACAGCGGTGACGCGAGCCCCCGCCGGGAACCCGGTCCCCTCGATCAACAGCTCCGCACCCGGCGCCACAGAATCCGGCGACACCTTCACCGCAGGATCGACAACTCCGGTGACGGTCAGCACGGCCGCCGCCGACGTCGCCGACCCCGCCTCGTTACTGAACACCGCCCTGAACCGCGACCCGCCATCCGCAACCACCGAGACGAGACTCAGCGTCGTGGTCACCGCCGACGGCGACGCGATCGGAGCCCAGCTCTTCCCTTCGTCAGCGCTGCGCTCCCACTGCACCGTCGGCGCCGGCGTACCGGTCGCCGCCGCGGTGAACGTGACAGCGCCTCCGGCAACCACCGAGACGGCGGCAGGCTGCTTCGTCACCACCGGCAGCACCGGCTGCGGCCCGGCCGGCTTGAAGGTGATCTTCTGGAACACGTCCTGCGACCGGTCACTCCGGTGGTCGACGGCCTCGTTGTCCGAGGCGAGCGGCGAGTTGAAGCTCGCGATGTGGCACGCGACCGCGAGGCAGTCGACGTCAGCGCCCTCGTTGGTGAACGTCACCGCCGTCTCGACAGTCGCCTCGAACGTTCCGGCCGCGGTGGTGACGACGCGCTGAGCGCCCGAGAACGGCGAGGGGTTGGATTCGCCGACCGTGCCCTGCGGCGTCTGCGCGACGTACAGCGCGCGCTGCGCCGCGAAGCCGGTCCCCTTCACGACGACGGCCTGCCCGTCGGTGAGTTCAACGGCAGGCGTCACCGTCAGCACCGGCTTCTCAACGGTGCCGAACGCAACGGCCTTCAGCAGCTCCTGCGTGGCGTTCGGCAACGCTCCACCCGCCGCGTACGTCGCGACGCCGTACGTCCCGGTCGCGGCAGAAGCAGGCTTCACGGTCAGCGTCGTCTCGAACGTCCCGTCCGCCTTCAACGTCACGTACGCCGGGTTGGCGCCGCCCGGCCGGGACGCATCCGGCAGCGCCCACTTCTGGTCGAGCACGCGCCGGGTCTCGGGCACCGCGTTCTTGGACGGCTGCCAGACCTGGTCGAAGCTGCCGAACACGACGTACACGCCAGCAGGCAGACCGGGCGTCACCGGCGGCCGGGTGGACGGATTGGAGGCAGGGTCGTACCCACTGCCGCGGACGGTGACCGTCGCACCGGCCGCGGGGACCGTGCCGAGCGGGTTGCCGTCGGCACCGAACAGTTCGAGCTTCGGTGTCCAGACGGGCGCGGTCGTGAGCTTCACCGAGAAGCTGATCGGGTCGAGCGCCGTACCGGCGGTGTAGAAGTTCGCGAACGCCGGAACGCCGGCCTCGGTGAGCTTGGTCGGCGCGGCGATCACCGTGGCGACGCCGTCCTTCACGACCACCGGGTGCGTGCTGAAGTCGACGTCGGCGAGCACGACGTCGTCGTACGTCGCGGGCTGCCCGGTCTCCAGGCTCTTGCTGACCACGTCCGCGACGACCGTGCCCGTACTGCCGGAGGTGGTGACCCGTACGTCGGTCACCGTCAGCTCGAGCAGCGGGTTGCCGGCCTGCATCTCGTGGCCCTTGAAGTACACGCCACCGGTGAAGCCGACCTGCTCGGCAGTGCCGCTGCCGCCCGGGAACCGGAAGGTGTTGTCGCCGTTGCGGGTCGCGGGTTCGCGCATCGCGATCGAGCCGTGCGCGATCGGGCCTTCGATGTAGGTGCGGAACGATGCCTTCAGCCCCCAGTCGAGGGTGTTGAGCGGCGGACCTTCCGGCTCGGGATCACCGCCACCGGCGAACGTCACCGGTACGGCGAGCTCGTGGGCCGCGTTGATCGCCGAGCCGCCCGGGTAGGTGTAGACGCCGTAGTTGCGGGGGTTCTCGGCGACGGTCTTCGCCTTCACCTTCACCTCGAACGTCCCGTCGGCGTTCAGCAGCACCAGGCGGGGCTTCTGGTTCGGGAAGTCGGTGCCGACCTGGTCGAAGGAGGTCTGCGGGAGCGCCCACTTCGTGTCGATCAGGGTGCGCGTCGTCGAGTCGGCGCCGGCGGACGGCCGCCACGTGTCGGCGAACGAGCCGAACACGACGTACACCCCGGCCGGCTGCCCGGGAGTCACCGGGACGCGGGTCGAGAGGTTGGCCGCCGGATCGAAGCCGGAGCCGCGCACGGTGAGCTCTTCCCCGTCGGTCACTCCGGTGGTCTTGGAGACCTCGAGCTTCGGTTCAAAAACTGTTGGGGTCGGCGCAGCCACACCAGGAAGTGCAGAAGCAGAAACAACGGCCAACGAAGCAAGGGCAACCAGTACTCCACGTAGTCGACTCAGGCGGGCGGTCATGCGGTGGGCTCCTTGCGGCGGCGGGTAGCGGCGATGGTGGTGGTACCGACGACAGCCAGTACGGCGGCGGCGACGAGCAGCGTCATCGTCGTGCCACCGGTGTTGGCGAGCGGGCCGCCCTCCTGCTTGACCGGCGTGGTCGGATCGTCCGCGGACGGCTTCACAACGGTGGAGGACTTGCTCGAAGTCGCGGTCGGCGTCGGTGTCGGCTTCGACGAGGCAGCACCGGCGAACGTGACCGGGATCAGCACGTCCGCCGTACGGTCGGCCGTCCGCGTGTGGTCAGCACGCGTCCCGATCACGCACCCGTTCGGCGCGATCTTGCGATCCAGGCAGTTGGTGAACTGGTCCTTCGCCTTCACCGTCAGCCGGACCTCGAACGATCCCTTGCCACCGCTCCGCGTGAACGGCGTCGCCAACCCTTCGCCGTACGACGGCGGGTTGGACGAGATCCACGCCGACGTCCCGGAGGCGCCCTGCATGTCCACCCCGCCGAGGCAGGGCGACGGCAGTTGCCCTGGGCCCTTGTTCACGCAGAACGCGACGTAGATCCCCTTGTTCAGGTCGAATCCCCGGCCACGCACGGTGACGGAGGTCCCGCTCGGATCCAGCCCAAGGCTCCGCGACACGGTGACCACCTGCCCCTGCGGCCCGGTCGCGGCCGGTGCGGCGGACGCGACGGAGCTCCCCCAGACCAGACCCCCAACCACTAGAACCACCAACCCAGCGACACTTTTATAGGTAAGCCTCACCTAACTTAGGTTAACCTAAGTCTCGTGACCTCACCATCGGGCCCGACGGCCACCGCTCAGCCGCCGTTCTCGCAGCGACTCCGGGAACGGAGTCTCAGCCTGCACCGAGACGCCGAAGGGAGCACCTACCTGACCGCGTTGACCACCGGCCGCCTAGACCTCGGGGCGTACGCCGCGCTGGTCGCGCAGCACGCGGTCATCTACCAAGCCCTCGAACGCGTCGGCGCCGGCCTGGCCGACGACCTGGTCGCGGGCCCGTTCCACTTCCCGCAGCTCAACCGCTGCCTGGCCCTCGAGGCCGACCTCGCGTACCTGCGTTCGGTCGGCGTCGAGATCCCCGAGCCGACCGCCGCCACACTTCGGTACGCCGGGCGCCTGGAGGAGCTGGCGACCTGGCCGGGCGGGTTCATCGCGCACCACTACGTCCGCTACCTCGGCGACCTGTCCGGCGGGCAGGCGATCGGCCGGCTGGTCGCGTCGGCGTACGGGCTGGACAAGGACGGCGTGCGGTTCTACACGTTCGAGCAGGTCCCGGCGGTGAAGCCGTTCAAGGACCGCTACCGGATTCTGCTCGACGAGACCCCGTTCGACGTCCGCGAACAGGACCAGGTGCTCGAAGAGGTGCTGCTCGCCTACCGCTTCAACGTCGACGTCCTGGCATCCCTGGCCGAACTCGTCCAGCCACAGGTCGCGTCGTGAGAGTTCTCCTGGCCTGCGCTCTGTTGATCACCGCAGGCTGCGCCGGACCCGCGGCCCTCCAAGAAGCCGCAGCTCCGGGCGTGGTCAACGCTTGTCTTCCCGCCGTCAAAGGCTTCGCGATCAGCACCGACGCCGACGGCAAGCCCTTGCCTAAAGCAACCACCACTGCCGGCACCCAGGATCCGCACGAACTGACCGGCCCCTCCACCGCCACCCTCGCCGACCACTCGATCCACGCGGTCGAAGGCGACCAGCCCAAGCTCCCCGTCAACGTGAAGTCCTGCGACGGCAAGCAGGTCCAAGTCAAGGACGCCAGCCGGATCATCGCCGTCGACCTGTACGGCACGCTCGCCGAGATCGTCTTCAGCCTCGGCCTCGGCGACAAGGTCGTCGGCCGCGACACCTCCACCGGCTTCCCGGAGGCCGCGAGCCTGCCGAAGGTCACCCCGTCGGCGCACGACCTGAACGCCGAGGCGATCCTCGCGCTCGACCCGACCGTCGTCCTGACCGACAAGAGCATCGGCCCGCCCGAGGTGCTCCAGCAACTGCGCGCGTCGGGCGTCCCGGTGGTCTTCTTCGACGACGCCCGCACGATGGACAACATCCCGAGCCAGATCCGCGCGGTCGCCGGCGCCCTCGGCGTGCCGGAGCGCGGCGAGCAGCTGGTACGCCGTACGCAGGACGAGATCGTCAAGTCCCTCGGCCTCGCCCCGGCCGCCGCCAAGCCGCTGCGGATGACGTTCCTGTACGTGCGCGGCTCGGCGGGCGTCTACCTGATGAGCGGCCCCGGCTCCGGCGCCGACGCGATGATCAAGTCGATCGGCGGCGTCGACACCGGCACGGACATCGGCCTGACGAAGCCGTTCGTCCCGCTCACCAGCGAGGCGCTGATCCGGTCGCAGCCCGACCTGATCATCGTGATGACCGAGGGCCTCAAGTCGCTCAAGGGCGTCGACGGCCTGCTCAAACTGCCCGGCATCGCGCAGACGCCCGCCGGCCAGCACCGCCGCATCGTCGACATGAACGACACCGAGCTGCTCAGCTTCGGCCCCCGCACCGGCCGCACCGTCGAGGCGTTGGCCAAGGCCGTCTACACCCCGTGAAGCGTCTGCGGTCCGCCGGTCTGCTGACCGGCCTGACAATTGCGCTGCTCATCATCTCTGTCGTCGCTGCCGGTGTCGGTCAACTGCAGATCCCACCGGCAGAGATCATCGGCTCGGTTCTGCATCGCATCGACAGCGGACTCGAAGGACTGCTACACCTCAAGCTGCCCCTCGATCTCGGTCCACTGCCACACCACCCGCAAGGCGACAACGCCTTGTGGAAGGTGCGTTTCCCCCGAGTCGCCCTGGCCGTCCTCGTCGGCGCCTCCCTCGCGACCGCCGGCGCCCTGATGCAAGGGGTCTTCGGCAACCCACTCGCCGAGCCATCAGTCGTCGGCGTCTCCTCAGGCGCGGCCGTCGGCGCCAGCCTCGTGATCGTCACCGGCATCACCTGGCTCGGCAACTGGACGATCGCCGTCGCCGCCTTCACCACCGGGCTCGCGACCACCCTGCTCGTCCACAGCCTGTCCCGCGCCGGCCGTCGTACGGAGATCGTCACCCTCGTCCTCACCGGCATCGCGGTCAACTCGCTGGCGTTCACGCTGATCTCGTTCGCCACGTTCATCGCCGACACCAGCGCCCGCGAGCAGTTGGTTTTCTGGCAGCTCGGCAGCCTCAACGGCGCCACCTGGCAGGCCGTCTCCGCAGTCGCGCCGTTCACGCTGGTAGGACTGACCGCCGCGTTCGTCCTCGCCAAGCGACTCGACCTGCTGTCCCTCGGCGACCGCTCCGCGGCGCACCTCGGCGTCGACGTCGAGAAGCTCCGGCTCGTCGCGATCGTCGTGGTCGCGCTGCTGGTCGGCGCGAGCGTCGCCTTCAGCGGCATCATCGGCTTCGTCGGTCTGGTCGTCCCGCACCTGATCCGGATGATCGCCGGCCCCGGCCATCGATTGTTGCTCCCGGCAAGCGCTCTGGCCGGCGGCGTCCTGGTCATCTGCGCCGACCTGCTGGCCCGCATCCTGATCCGCAACGCCGACCTGCCGATCGGCATGATCACGTCGCTGGTCGGCGCGCCGTTCTTCTTCTGGCTGCTCCGCCGAACTCGCGCCCGGCAAGGAGGCTGGGGATGAAACGCCGACTGCCCGACCGCATCGAAGCCGTTACGACGATCGCTGCCGCCCACGACGTCTCCGTCCAGCTCGGCGGCACCCAGGTCCTCGACGACGTCACTCTGGCCGTCCGCACCGGCGAGGTGCTCGCCCTGGTCGGCCCGAACGGCGCCGGCAAGTCCACTCTGCTCGGCGTACTCAGCGGCGACCTGAACCCCGACCACGGCACTGTCGAGCTGCACGGCGAACCGCTCGAGCACTGGTCACCGGTCGAGGCCGCCATGCGCCGCGCCGTGATGGTGCAGCAGGCAACGATCTCGTTCCCGTTCCCGGTCGGCCAGATCGTGGCGATGGGCCGCGCACCGTGGGACGGCACCGAACGCGCCGACCACGACGACGACGCCATCCGTACGGCGCTCGACCGCGCCGACGCGCAGGCCTTCACCGACCGCGTCTTCAACTCCCTGTCCGGCGGTGAACGCGCCCGCGTCTCACTCGCCCGGGCCCTCGCCCAGGAGACCCAGCTGCTCCTGCTCGACGAGCCGACCGCCGCCCTCGACCTGCACCACCAGGAGGACGTGCTCCAGCTCGCCCGTCGGCGCGCAGCGGAAGGGGACGCGGTCGTGATCGTCCTGCACGACCTCAACCTCGCGGCCGGCTACGCGGACCGCATCGCCGTCCTGTCGCAGGGCCGCCTGGCGGCGTTCGGGCGACCTGCCGAGGTCCTCACGGCCGAGCTCGTCACCGACGTCTACCAGCACCGGGTCGAGGTCTGGCCGCACCCGACGACCGGCGCTCCGATCATTCTTCCGGAACGTTCCGCGCGGCCGTGATGATCGGGTCGGTCTCGTCGTCGAACTCCCCGATCACCTCCTCCAGCAGATCCTCCAGCGCGACCACGCCAACAGGCCGCTCTTCCTCCTGTACGACGGCCAACTGCGACCGCCGCTCCCGCATCACCCGGATCGCCGCCGCCACCGGAGTACCGGCCTGCAGCCGCAACGGCTCGGTCATCAGGTCGAACGCGTGCAAGGTCTTGCCACCCCGCGTGGTCGCCCGCGCCGCGTCGCGAACGTGCACGATCCCGCACAGCGTCCGCGTCTCGGCCGACACCACCGCGAGCCGCGACCGTCCCTGCTGCCGGCTCGCGAGCTCGACCTCACGAGCCGTCGCCTCGGCGCGGACCGTCGCCAGCTGCGCCGTCGGCGTCATCACCTGCGCGACGGTCGTGTTCTGCAGCGCGAGCATCGCCGTCAGCAGGTCGTGCTCGGCGGCCTCCAGCGTGCCGTGCTCGCCGGACGACTCGATCAGCAACCGCAGCTCGTCGGGACCGTGCGCGTTGGCGATCTCGTTCTGCGGCGTCACGCCGACCGCCCGGACGCACACGTTCGCCATCCAGTTCAGTACGACGAGCAGCGGCCGGAACACGTACGTGAACCCGCGGAACGGCAGCGCCAGGATCAACGCCGACCGCTCCGGATCGCTGATCGCCCACGACTTCGGTGCCATCTCGCCGAGCAGCACGTGCAGCAGGCCGATCCCACCGACGGCGATGATCAGCGCGATCACGTGCCCGACGTTCTCGGGCAGGCCGACCAGCTCGAACAGCGGATGCAGCAGGTGAGCGACCGCCGGCTCCGACAGCGAGCCGAGTCCCAGCGTGCAGAGCGTGATCCCGAGCTGCGCGCCCGCGAGCATCAGCGACAGCTCGCTGACCCCGGCGATCGCGGCACGAGCGGCCCGGCTGCCTTCGGCCGCGGCCTGTTCGAGCCGATGCCGCTTCGAGGCGACCAGCGCGAACTCGGCCGACACGAAGAACCCGTTGCAGACCAGCAGGACCAGTGAGATCAGCAGCGCAACCGTCGTACTCATGACAGCCGCTCCAGCACGATCAGGCCCGGCACGTGCCGCAGCACGGTCTGCACGGTTACCCGTGCGCGCTCCAACGGCACCTGGCGCCCGTCGTGGTCGAACCGCGGCGGCAGGTCGATCACCACTTCGTCACCGACCACCGGGACCCGCCCGAGCCGCGCCATCACCAGTCCGGACACCGTGTCGTAGTCCTCGTCCTCGGGCAGTGAGATCCCGGTCGCTTCCTCGATCTCGTCGAGCCGCCAGCGCGCCGGCAACGTCCAGCTCCCGTCGCCGTTGCTGATCAGATCGCCCTCCGGCAGGTCGTCCTCGTCCCGGATCGGCCCGACCAGTTCCTCGGCGATGTCCTCCAGCGACACCACCCCGGCGAACCCGCCGAACTCGTCCACGACGATCGCGAGCTGCCGGTGCGTCGTCCGCAGCTGCTCCAGTACGGCGGGCAGCGCCAGCGTGTCCGGCACGAGGACGGGCGGCGCCGCGAGCGACCCCGTCGTCACGTGGTGCCGATCACCGGGCTCGACCTCGACCACGTCGCCGATCGCGATCACCCCGACCACCTCGTCGACCGAGGACGCGACCACCGGGAAGCGGCTGTGCCCGGTCTCGAGCAGCTCGACCACCCGGGTCAGCGGATCGTCCTCGTGCACGGTGATCACGTCCACCCGCGGCACCATCACCTCACCCGCGAGCCGGCCGCGGAAGTCGAGCCCGCGGTCGAGCAGCCGGGTGGTGTCCCGGTCCAGCAGGCCCTGCTCGTACGACGTCGCGATGATCCGGTCCAGGTCCTGAGCGGTCGCACCCTGCGGCAGCTCCTCGACCGGCTCGATGCCGACCCGGCGGAGGATCCGGTTCGAGGTCGCGTCGAACAGGTGAATGATCGGCCCGAACACGGTCAGGTACATCAGCGTCGACCGGGACAGCCGCAGCGCGATCGCCTCGGCCCGGGCGATCGCCAGGTTCTTCGGGGCCAGCTCGCCGAACACCATCTGGATCACGGTGGCCAGCAGCAGCGCCACGATCACCGACACGGTCAGGCTGACGCCCTCGGGCATCCCGGCCGAGCCGAAGATCTTCTGCAGGCCCTCACCCAGGTACGGCTCGGCGAAGTACCCGGCCAGCAGGGCGGTCACGGTGATCCCGACCTGCGCGCCGGACAGCACGAACGACAGCCGGGCGGTGACCTTCAGGGCCCGGGCCGCGGCCGCGTTCCCCTCGTCGGCCAGGCCCTGCAGCCGATTCCGGTCCACCGCCACGTAGGAGAACTCCTGCGCGACGAAGTAGCCCGTGGCAACGGTCAGGGCCAGGATCAGCGCGAGGCCGATCAGGATCAGCATGCACCGACCCTACCGGCGACCGACTCAGCTGCCACTGCCCGGCTTCCAGTCCGCGTGGCCCGGCATCGGGGGCAGCTTGATCCCGTACAGCCAGCCGCGCAAAAAAGGTCCGAGGTCTCGGCCCGCGACGCGGGACGCGGTCGCGATGTAGTCCTCGGTGCTGCCGAGTCCGTTGGCGTGCTCACGCACCCAGGTCCGCTCGATCCGCTCGAACGTCGCGGCCCCGACCTTCTGCTGCAGCGCGAACAGTGTCAGCGCTCCACCCTCGTACGCCGGGGTGGCGTACGGCTTCATCAGGCTCTGCTCGCCGGGGAACGTCTTCGGATCGGGCTTGGCGATCGGTCCGTGCTCGAACAGGTTGAGCTCGCGGTCCTCGTAGACGTGCCGCATCGAGTCGGTGACCGAGGTGCCGTACTTCGAGGCCGCCCACTGGCCCTGGTAGAAGACCGCGTGGCCTTCGTTCAGCCACAGGTCGGACCACTGCCGGGGCGACACCGAGTTGCCGAACCACTCGTGCGCGACCTCGTGCAGGACGACGGCCTCGCTGCCGTTGTTCTCGAACGACTCCTTGGTCATCTCGTCCGCGGCCAGCAGCGTCAGCCCCTGCGTCTCCAGCTCGCCGCCCATCGGCGTGATGTACGCACCGGCGCGGCGGCCGGGGAACGTGCCGAGGCGCTGCTCCAGGTACCGCACCGACCGGTCGAAGGACTTCAGCTGCGGCTCGATCTCGCCGCGCCGCGCGGTCGGTACGGCGTACCGGAGGTCCATGCCGTGCGGTCCTCTGGCGTGGATCACCGTGAACGGACCGACGCCGACCTGCAGCAGCTCGGTCGCGAGCTTGCGGCCCTCGCGGAAGAACCGGGTGGTCCGGCCACCGCTCTTCACAGTCGCGACGAGTCGGCCGTTGGCGATCGAGTTCAGTTTGGCCGGGCCGGTGATGCTGACCGCCGTCGGCGCCTTCTGCGCGGGATGGTCGTCGACCGCGAGCATCCGCCGCGCGCCGGACGGCTGGTTGACCGCCTGCACCCACTGGCCTTGCCGCATGAACCCCGGCGGGAACGGCGTCTGCTCGCTCGTCTCCGGCAGGTCGTTGCGCACATCGACCCGTACGACGAACGCCTGACCCTTGGCGACCACCTTGGCCGGCTTGATGACCAGCTCGCCTTCCGGCGTGGTCCGCCAGGTCGCCGGGCGGCCGTTCACCTTGACGGCACTGACCTGCGGGCCGAGCAGGTCGAGATCGAACTCCCGCAGCCGATCCGTGGCCTGCGCGGTGAGCGTCGTACTGGCGGTGTACTTGGTCAGGTCGTTGGCGAAGGCGAAGTCGAGTTTCTGTCTGACCACGTCGTACCCGCCGTTGCCGAGCTCGGGCCAGACGGGATCGCCGAGGCCGAAGAGGCTGAGGCTGGTAACTGCTGCAACCAAAGGAGTCCACATGCTCCCGACCCTAGAAAGCGGGCCGTCGGCAAACATCGACCCACGGTCGCAACCGTCGTCAGCCCTTCGTCGTACTCATCCCTGCGCGATCGCCGGGGAGTCGTCGCTGGTGACGTCCGTACGGCAGCTAGTTCGTGGGGGAAGGCGGCTGCTGGGAGGAGTCTGTGGCCGGTCCGGCGGAGGCTGGGCGCTCGGCAGCGGGCGGCTCGGCAGCAGCGGGCTCGGCGCGCTCCGCGGCGGACGGCTCCGGGGGGATCGGAGGCTGCTCCGCCTCGCGAGTGATCTTCTTCAGCTCGACCAGGGCCCGCGCGGTGTTGCGGGTCAGCTCGGGCAGGCGATTCGCGCCGAAGAGCAGGACGACGACGATCAGCAGCACGATCCACTCGCCGCCTTCGGGCAGCGCCAGCAGTGTCTCCATCGAAAGCCTTCTTTCTCCCCGACCACATTAGCCCCGGATGCGAAACGTAGGCTTCGGGGCATGGCCGGAACCCTGCCCGAACTCTTTGCCGCCGCGGTACGCCGCGACGGCGCCAGTCCGTTCCTCACGCACTACGACGACGTCACCGGGGAGCGGATCGAGCTCAGCGCGGTGACCACCGCGAACTGGGTCGCCAAGACCGCGAACCTGCTCGTCGACGAGTACGAGCTGGAGCCGGAGGAGACCGTCGCGATCGGTCTGCCGCCGCACTGGCTCGGCGTCGTCTGGGCGCTCGCGACCTGGTCGGCGGGCGCGTCGGTGACCACCGGCGAGGGCGATCTGGCGATTACCGGCCCGGACTTCCGGGTCCGTGGCAACCGCGAGTCGATCGCGTCCGCGCTGCTCCCGCTCGGCGGGCGCTTCCGCGACCCGGTGCCGGACGGCGTGCACGACTACGGCGCCGAGGTCTACAACCACCCGGACCTGTTCGTGCCGTTCAACCCGCCGACGGCCGACAGCCCGGCATACGACGGACGCACGCACGCGGAGGTGATCGCGGCCGCGGCGCCGATCGCGGAGCGCATCCTCGTCACCCGCGACCTGGTCGACCCGGCCGGACTCGGTCTGCTGGTCGGGGTGATCTCCGGAGGTGGTTCGATCGTCCTCTGCCGCAACCTCGATCCCGCCAAGCTGGAACGACGGATGGCGGACGAGAAGGTCGACCGGGTGGTGGAGGACTGATGGTGCAGCGGTTCGAGGGCAAGGTCGCGCTGGTCACGGCGGCAGCGCAGGGCATCGGCGCCGCGGTGGCGCAACGCATCGTCGCCGAGGGCGGCACGGTCGTCGCCACCGACCTGCAGCAGGACCGGCTCGACGAGCTGGTCGCCGAGCTCGGCAGCGACAAGGCCCTCGCGGTCAAGGTCGACGTCACCAGCCGCGAGGAGATCGACGCGGCCGTCGCGGCGGCGGTCGAGCGGTTCGGGCGGCTCGACGTACTGGTGAACAACGCCGGCGGCTGCATCGTGAACTCGAAGGCCGAGGACACCACGGCCGAGGACTGGCACCGCCAGCTCGACCTCACCCTGGTCGGCGCCACCCGGTGCATCCAGTCCGCGCTCCCGCACCTGCTCGAGTCCCGCGGCAACGTGGTGACGATCAGCTCGGTCAACGGCCTCGCCGCCTTCGGCAACGTCGAGTACTCCGCCGCCAAGGCCGGTCAGACCGCGATGACCCAGAACTTCGCCGCCCGCTTCGGATCCCGGGGCGTCCGCTTCAACATCGTTGCCCCCGGCACCATTCGGACGCCGAACTGGGACAACCAGCCCGACGCCCTGGTCCGGCTCGCCAAGATGTACCCGCTCGGCCGGGTCGGCGAACCCGAGGACATCGCGGCGGCCGTCGCCTTCCTCGCCTCCGACGACGCCGCCTGGATCACCGGCCTCACCCTCCCGGTCGAAGGCGGGGTCCTGCTCGGCGCCGCCGCCCTCAACCTCGCCGCGAAGGACTAGGCAACCCAACCGTCCACCATGTGGATGGTCACCCGAGGTGAATGTGTAGTAACTCTATCGTCTTTGTATGACTACTACCCCGAGCTGGTCCTTCGAGACCCGGCAGATCCACGCCGGTCAGACCTCCGACGCGGTCACCAAGGCGCGGGCGCTGCCGATCTACCAGACCACGTCGTACACCTTCGACAGCACCGACCACGCCGCCAGCCTGTTCGGGTTGCAGGAGTTCGGGAACATCTACACCCGGATCCAGAACCCGACCCAGGACGCCGTCGAGCAGCGGATCGCCAGCCTGGAAGGCGGGACGGCCGCGCTGCTGGTCTCGTCCGGCCAGGCCGCGACCTCGCTCGCGCTGCTCAACATCGCGGAGGCCGGCGACCACGTGGTCAGCAGCCCGAGCCTGTACGGCGGCACGTACAACCTGTTCCACTACACGTTCCCGAAGCTCGGCATCGAGGTGAGCTTCGTCGAGGACCCGAGCGACCTGGAGTCCTGGAAGGCCGCGATCAAGCCGAACACGAAGGCCTTCTTCGGCGAGACGATCGCGAACCCGAAGAGTGAGATCTTCGACATCGAGGGCATCGCGGGTGTCGCGCACGAGTTCGGCGTCCCGCTGATCGTCGACAACACCGTCGCCACGCCGTACGTGCTGCGTCCGCTGGAACACGGCGCCGACGTCGTCGTGCACTCGGCCACGAAGTACCTGGGCGGTCACGGTACGGCGATCGCCGGCGTCATCGTGGACTCCGGCAAGTTCGACTACGCCGCCAACCCCGACCGCTTTCCCGGCTTCAACCAGCCGGACGCGAGCTACCACGGGCTGACCTACGGCACCGCGCTCGGCGTCGGCTCCGAGCTCGGCAACCTGGCGTACATCCTGAAGGCGCGCGTTCAGTGGTTGCGTGACCTCGGTACGGCGGTGTCGCCGTTCAACGCGTTCCTCATCGCCCAGGGCCTGGAGACCTTGTCGCTGCGGATCGAGCGGCACCTGGACAACGCGCTCAAGGTCGCCCAGTGGCTCGAAGCCCGCGACGAGGTCGACAGCGTCGCGTACGCGAGCCTGCCGTCCAGCAAGTACTACGAGCTGGCGCAGAAGTACACGCCACGCGGCGCCGGTGCCGTGGTCGCGTTCGAGATCAAGGGCGGCGTCGACGCGGGCAAGCGGTTCGTGAACGCGCTGCAGCTGCACAGCCACGTCGCCAACATCGGCGACGTCCGGTCGCTGGTGATCCACCCGGCCTCGACCACGCACAGCCAGCTGTCCGGCGACGACCAGATCGCCTCCGGCGTCACCCCGGGCCTGGTCCGGCTGGCTGTCGGCCTGGAGCACATCGACGACATCCTGGCCGACCTCGAGGTCGGCTTCGCCGCGGCCAAGTCGGCCTGACGGCCGTCCATGAACCAGGATCGCCCGCCCGTGGAGGCGGACCTCTCACCAGGTCAGGTGGCCGGTGGGTGGCGGGCGGGCGATCCTGTCGGCACCCGGCGGTTCGCCGGCATCGGCGGACTGCCGTTGGAGTACGGCGGAACGCTGCCGGACGTGACGATCGCGTACGAGACGTGGGGCCGGCTCAACGCGGCCGGCGACAACGCCGTACTGATCTGCCATGCGCTGACTGGGGATGCGCATGTCGTCGGGCCCGCCGGTCCGGGGCAGCCGACGCCGGGCTGGTGGGACGGGTTGATCCCGGCGTACGTCAACCCGGACGACTGGTACGTCGTGGCCGCCAACGTGCTCGGCGGATGCCAAGGTTCAACCGGGCCGTCGTCGCTGGCGCCCGACGGCCGGGCGTGGGGCAGCCGGTTCCCGGCGATCACCATTCGCGACCAGGTCGCCGCCGAGGCCTCGCTCGCGGACCAGCTCGGCATCGACCGCTGGGCCGCTGTGATCGGCGGCTCGATGGGCGGGATGCGTGCGCTCGAATGGCCGTTGCTCTATCCGGACAGGGTCGCGACGGCCGTCGTACTGGCGTCGACCGGGTACGCGACCGCCGAGCAGATCGCGTGGTGCGCGCCGCAGCTCGCCGCGATCGAGTCCGACCCGCACTGGCACGGCGGCGACTACTACGACACCGGCGAGGCACCCCTCGAAGGACTCGGCATCGCCCGCCGGATCGCGCACGTCACCTACCGCTCGGAGTACGAGCTGGCCACGCGCTTCGGCCGCAACCCCCAGGGCGACGGCCGGTTCGCCGTCGAGTCCTACCTCGACCACCACGCGACCAAGCTGGCCAATCGTTTCGATGCCGGCTCGTACGTCGTACTGACGCGCGCGATGAACTCCCACGACATCGGCCGGGACCGCAACGGCCTGACCCAAGCCCTCAGCGGTCTGAAAGCCCGCCTGGTGGTCGCCGCTGTCGACTCCGACCGCCTCTATCCGGCCCGCCTCTCCACCGAACTGGCCGAGGCCAGCAACGCTCCTCTGCACCTGGTGAAGTCCCCGTACGGCCACGACGGATTCCTGCTCGAGCTCGACCAGGTCGGCGACCTGATTGCCGAGGCGCTGAACCGGTAAGAGATCCTATGACGCATGCAGACGACCTGTAGACACAGCGTGACCACCCGCCTACAGTGTGCGGAATTCATCGGATCTCTGTGGGGGCTCGGATGCGCACAGCTGGTTTCGCCCTACTCGCTGCGGCAACCCTGATGGCCGGACTGACGATGCCGTCCGAGCCGTCCGAAGCGGCACCACCACCGAAGAGCCCCGGCGAACTGGCGCTCTGGTACACCGCGCCCGCGACCGACTGGGAGTCCGAGGCGTTGCCGATCGGCAACGGCGCGAGCGGTGCGATGGTGTTCGGCGACACCGCGACCGAGCACCTGCAACTGAACGAGAAGACCCTCTGGACCGGCGGCCCCGGATCCCAGCAGGGCTACGACTTCGGCAACTGGCGTACGCCGCGGCCGAACGCGCTGACCGACATTCGCACGATGATCAACCGCGACCTCAAGGTCGCCCCCGACGTCGCCACGAACATGCTGGCCCAGAACGAGATCGGCTTCGGCGACTACCAGCCGCTGCTCGACCTCAAGCTCGCCATGCAGCACAGTGGCACGGCGACGTCGTACCGACGGCACCTCGACATCGAGAACTCGCTCGCCGGCGTCCAGTACGCCGTGGACGGCGTCCGTCACACCCGCGAATACTTCGCCAGCGCGCCCGGCAACGTGATCGTCGCGCGGATCGACGCCGACCGGCGCGGCAAGGTCGGCTTCACCGCGAGCCTGACCGGCGAGGCGAACCGCACGCTGACGGCGACCGCCGAACGCGGCCGGATCACCGTCAAGGGCGCGCTGCTCGACAACGGTCTCAAGTACGAGCTGCAGGCGCAGGTGATCACCACCGGCGGCACGAGGACCGACAACGCCGACGGCACCGTCACGGTCGCGGGCGCCGACTCCGCCGTGCTCGTGATGAGCTCGGGGACCGACTACTCCGACGTCTACCCGACGTACCGCGGCAAGGATCCGCACGCCGGCGTCACCAGCCGGGTCGATGCCGCGAGCAAGCTTCCGTATGGCGTACTGAAGGCGCGGCACATCGCCGATCACCGGAAGCTGTTCGACCGGGTCAACCTGGAGCTCGGGCAGGTGATGCCGGACGTGCCGACCGACGAGCTGCTCGCGCAGTACCAGCAAGGGACGGCAACGCCTGAGGCCCGGAAGGCGCTGGAGACGCTGTTCTTTCAGTACGGGCGGTACTTGCTGATCGCGTCGTCGCGCGGCAACTCGCCCCTGCCCGCGAATCTGCAGGGCGTCTGGAACCACTCGACGACCCCGCCGTGGCGCTCGGATTACCACGTCAACATCAACCTGCAGATGAACTACTGGCCGGCCGAGACCACCAACCTGAGCGAGACCACGGCGCCGTTGTTCGACTTCGTCGACGCGCTGGTGCCGCCGGGACGCGTGACGGCTCGCGAGATGTTCGGCGCTGATGGCTGGGTCGTCCACAGCCAGACGAATCCGTTCGGCTTCACCGGCGTGATCGGGTACCCGCTGGCGTTCTGGATGCCGGACGCTGGTGGTTGGCTCGCGCAGCACTACTGGGAGCACTACCAGTTCACGCAAGACAAGCGGTTCCTGAAGGAGCGGGCCTACCCGTTGATGAAGGAGCTGGCCGCGTTCTGGATCGACGAACTGCAGGTCGATCCGCGGGACGGGAAGCTCGTCGTCAGCCCGAGCTTCTCGCCCGAGCACGGCGACTACTCGGCCGGCGCCGCGATGCCGCAGCAGATCGTGTGGGACCTGTTCACCAACCTGTCCGAGGCGGCGCCGCTGGTCGGCGAATCGTCGTCGTACAAGGCGCAGCTCGCATCGATCCTTGAGCGGCTCGACCCGGGCACGAAGGTCGGCTCGTGGGGTCAACTGCAGGAGTGGAAGGAGGACTGGGACGACCCGACCGACCAGCACCGGCACACGTCGCAGCTCTTCGGGCTGCACCCTGGGCGGCAGATCGTTCCTTCGGAGGACCCCGCGCTGGCAGCTGCCGCGGTGAAGACGCTGGAGGGGCGCGGCGACGGCGGCACCGGGTGGAGCAAGGCGTGGAAGATCAACTTCTGGGCCCGGCTGCTCGACGGCAACCACTCGCACAAGATGCTGTCCGAGCTGCTGAAGACGAGCACGCTGAAAAACCTGTGGGACACCCACCCGCCGTTCCAGATCGACGGCAACTTCGGCGCGACCGCCGGGGTCGCCGAGATGCTGCTGCAGAGCCACGCCGGCGTGATCGACGTCCTGCCCGCGCTGCCCGATGCCTGGGCCGACAAGGGCTCGTACGACGGACTGCGGGCGCGCGGCGCGATCACGGTCGGCGCCACCTGGCAGTCGGGGTCGGCCTCCGAGATCCGGGTCCGGCCGGACCGTGCCGGATCCGTTGCCCTGCGCAACCAGATCCTCGCCGGGCCGTTCACCGTGGTCGATCCGCACGGGCGACCGGTCAGGTACCAACGGACCGCCGCCGACACGATCACCTTTGATGCGGCCGGCGGCCGGACGTACGTGATCCACTCCAAGTCCCAGCTCCAGCTCACAGCCCCGACCGCTGTCGCGCTGACGCCGGTCGAGGTCAAGGCGGCGGTGACGGGCACGCTCGCCGCCGGCGAGCTGAAGCTGACCGCTCCGGACGGCTGGACGGTCTCTCCGACCACTGTGGCGGCGGCCGCCGTGAAACCGGGCAAGCCGTTCACGGGGGTCTTCACCGTCACGCCCACGATGGCGTCCGGCGAAGGCGACTTCACCCTGACCGCCTCGCACACCAGCCCCGACGGGACACTCACCGCCCGCGCCGGTACCGGCCTCTGGCGCGTCAACCTCGCCCGCGGCAAACCCGCCACCCAGAGCACCACGGCCCACAACGCCGAAGCCTCCCGAGCCGTCGACGGCAACACCAGCGGCAGCTGGGGCGACAACTCCGTCACCCACACCGCCGAGCCGTCCACCGAAGCCTGGTGGCAGGTCGACCTCGGGCAGCCCGAGGCGCTCTCGCAGCTGGCCCTCTACAACCGCACCGACTGCTGCTCCGACCGCCTCAGCAACTACTGGGTCCTCACGTCGGATTCCCCCATCACCGCCACCTCGCTGGACGAAGCCCGCAACACCCCCGGCGTCACCGCCCTCCGCCAAACCACGGCCGCCGGTTCGCCTTCGCTCGTGGATCTCGACACCACCGCCCGCTACGTCCGCATCCAACTCGAGTCCCAGTCCAACCCGCTCTCCATCGCCGAGGTCAAGCTGCACCCCGCCGGTGGTTAGCGTGCACGGGTGGAGATCACCCGCGAGGTAGCCAACCAGTACGACGAACTACCGCTGTGGTCGGCGCCGTTCGGCCAGCTGATCCTCGACCGCGTCCCGCTGCGGCGCGGCCAGACGATCCTGGACATCGGCGCCGGCACCGGCTTCCTCACCGTCGAACTCGCCCAGCGCTCGGCCGCCCGGGTGATCGCCGTCGACCCGTGGGCCGACGCGATGGACGTACTGCGCCGGAAGGTCGAGTACCTCGGGCTGCGCGAGGTCGAACTCGTCGTCTCGGACGCGGCATCGCTGGACCTACCGGATGAGTCGGTCGACGTCGTGGTGTCCAACCTGGGCATCAACAACTTCGACAACGCTTCCGTCGTACTGGCTGAGTGCCACCGGGTGCTGCGGCCGGGTGGGCGGCTGCTGATCAGCACGAACCTGGTCGGGCACATGCAGGAGTTCTACGACGTACTGCGTGAGTACGTCGACCAGCAGGCGTTGGACGAGCACCTGGCCCACCGTGCAACAGTCGACGGCACTCTGCAGCTACTAACCACAGCAGGCTTCGACGCAACGGTCGACCAGACCACCTTCACCTGGCGCTTCGCCGACGGCACCGCCCTCCTCAACCACTACTTCATCCGCCTCGGCTTCCTCGACGGCTGGCTGGAGCTCGCCGAAGACCTCACCGCCGTCGAGCAAGACCTCAACCGCCGCGGCGAGGTAAACCTGACGATCCCCGCCGCCTGCTTCGACGCGGTCAAACGCTGAAGGCCGACACAACCCGCACAGGCAGACCGGGGGTGGCGACGCCGAACCACAGGCCTCGGCGTAGCCAGCAGAACTTGCGGTGGTGCCGGATCGCCTGCACCACAAGGGATCCGGCGAGCGAGGCGATCAGGAGGCCGCCGAGGATCCAGCTGAACAGGTAGAACTCGCCGAGCAAGGCGCCCGCGAGTACGACGTACCAGACCAGACCGCCGATGAAGGATGCCGGACTGAAGGTGTCGTCCCTGGTTTTCCAGGGGTGCTGGACAGGCAGGCCGCACGGGCACGACGTACTCCCCTCGACCGCCCGCCAAGGACCCGCTGGGCCGTCGGGCTGATAGCCGCTCAGCTGTCCGTCGGTCATCTTGCCTCGCGCAGGGAGTGGATCATGCTTTGGAGGGTTTGGAATGCGGCTGTCTGTTCGGGCTTGGTCATGCCGGACAGCATTCTGACCTCTACGGAACGGACCGCGACGGAGGCCTTCTCGAGGCTGGCTCGGCCTCGGGGGGTGAGCTGGGTGGGGAGCACCTTTCCGACGGGGGCCTGGGCGGGCCTGACCACGTAGCCGTCGCGTTCCAGGGTCTGGAGCAGGACGTTCATCGACTGTCTGGTGACGAACGCACCGCGTGCGAGCTCGGAGTTCGACAGGCCCGGGCGTTGAGCCAGGAGTTCGAGGCAGGAGTAGTGCGTGACGCTCATCCCGAGCGGGCGCAGCACCTCCTCCATGGCGGCGCGCAGCGCGCTCGACGCCTCTTTCAGCAGGTAGCCCAGTGACGTCTGCAGGTCGACACCGTCTTGACTCATGTCAGTATTCTGACATAGCTTCGGGTATGTCAGAAAACTGACACACACCACGAAGGAGCATCACCGTGCCCGTCACCGGCCCCGACTTCATCTCCCTGCAAGCCCACGACCTCCCCGCCTCGCAGGCGTTCTACGAGCAGTACCTAGGCCTCGTCCGCTCCCCGGCCGGCCCGCCGCACGCCGTCGTCTTCGAGACCAAGCCGATCGCCTTCGCCCTCCGCGAAGTCGTCCCCGGCACCGATCTCGCGTCCGTCCCCCACCCCGGCATCGGCGCCGCCATCTGGCTCCACGCCACCGACGTCCAGTCCATCCACGACGCCCTGACCGCCGACGGCCACCCCATCGTCTCCGCCCCCACCGACGGCCCCTTCGGCCGCACCTTCACCTTCGCCGACCCCAACGGCTACCAGATCACCCTCCACGACCGCACCTGACAACCTGCGGGTACGGGCGCAGTACGGGCAGTACGACGACAGCCGGGGTTCCTAGCCTTGCGTCGTCCGAGACCCCAGCGAAGGAGCGTTCGTGAAGTTGCCCGTACGAAGTGTGTCGATGCCGAACCGAGCGGCGTCGATGGTCCTGGTGCTCGCCGCGGCGAGCCTGTCCCTGACGGTCGGCACCACGTCCCCGGCCGAGGCTCGCGAGCCCTCACCGCCGACCAGCTGCAGCTCAGGCGTCGACCGCAGGGCGAAGGCGTGGGCGATGTGCAAGTCCGGGTACGGCACGTTCCGCGTCTGGGCCCGCTGCAACTGGAGCGCGTCGAAGGTGCACGGCCCCTGGACGAGTCCGAGCAAGGTGCGAAGCTCTTCCGTCTTCTGTGCGACCACCGGCAACCCGGCCGGCATCGTGATGGCCTACGGCATCGAGAAGCGCGACGGCTGACTCACCTGGATCCGACCGGTCGCCGGCGTGCGCAGGTGGAGATCACCCGCGCGGCAGGCACTGACGACGTTCTAGCTCCGCGGCCAGGACTCCCACGCCGAGGCGAACATTTCGTCGACGGTGTGGGTGTTCTTCCACTCCAGGTCGCGGGCCGCGAGCTCGCCGGAGGCGACGACGCGGGAAGGGTCACCGGGGCGACGCGGGGCTTCGCCCGGGGTGAAGTCGATGCCGGTGACGCGGCGGGCGGCGTCCATGATCTGGCGGACGCTGGTGCCGGTGCCGGAGCCGAGGTTGTAGACGGGCTCGAGGGTCTTGCCCGAGTCCAGCGCGCGAGCGGCCGCGACGTGCGCGCGGGCCAGGTCGGCGACGTGGACGTAGTCCTTGACCGACGTACCGTCGGGCGTCGGGTGGTCGGTGCCGTAGATCTGCGGCACCTTGCCCTGGGTCAGCAGGTTGCAGACGATCGGGAACAGGTTGTACGGGCTCGCGTCGTACACCTTCGGGTCACCCGAGCCGACCACGTTGAAGTAGCGCAACGACGTGTGGCTCAGCTCGACGGCCTTCGCCTGGTCCGCGAGCAGCCACTCGCCGACGAGCTTCGTCTCGCCGTACGGGCTCTGCGGGTCGGGCGTCGTCTGCTCGGTGACGATCTCGTCCTCGGGCGTGCCGTAGACGCCCGCGCTGGAGGAGAACACGATGTTGCGGACACCGGTCTCGGCCATCGCGTTCAGCAGCGAGACCATCGCGGTGACGTTCTGCGTGTAGGTGTGCATCGGCTTCTCGACCGACACCCCGGCGTACTTGTACCCGGCCAGGTGCACCACACCGCTGATTCCGGCGAGCGTCGACCGGACCACGTCGGTGTCGAGCAGGTTCGCCTCGACGAACGGCACTCCCTCGACCAGGAACTCCGGCTTCCCGCTGGACAGGTCGTCGATCACGACGACGTCGATCCCGTCCGCCGCGAAGGCGCGCACCACGTGCGCTCCGATGTACCCCGCCCCGCCAGTCACCAGCCAAGTCATGAGGCCCATCCTGCCAGTTCGCCGATGCCCTGTCCGAACAGGCCCGAATCGGTATCATCGGCCAATGATCGGACTGGTTCTCGCCGCCGGGGCCGGCCGCCGCCTGCGACCGTACACGGACACGTTGCCCAAGGCGCTGGTTCCGATCGACGCGGAGACCACCCCGCTCGACCTGACCCTGGCGAACTTCGCCGAGGTCGGCCTGACCGACGTCGCGATCGTCGTCGGGTACGCCGCGGCCGCGATCGAGGCCCGGGTCCGCGACCTGCAGGACCGGTACGGCGTCCGCCTGCAGCTGGTCCACAACGACAAGGCGGAGATCTGGAACAACGCCTACTCGCTGTGGTGCGCCCGCGACCTGTTCGCCGAGGGGGTCGTGCTCGCCAACGGCGACACCGTGCACCCGGTCTCGGTGGAACGCACGCTGCTCGACGCCCGCGGCGACGACCGCCGCATCATCCTCGCGCTCGACACCGAGAAGACGCTCGCGGACGAGGAGATGAAGGTGGTCTGGCACGACGACCACGGCGTCCGCAGCATCACCAAGCTGATGGACCCGGCGACCGCGACCGGGGAGTACATCGGCGTCACGCTGATCGAGCCGTCCGCGGCCGACGACCTGGCCGCCGCGCTGCGCAAGACCTGGGAGAACGACCCCGACCTGTACTACGAGGACGGGTACCAGGTGCTCGCCGACGCGGGCTTCCGGATCGACGTCGCCCCGATCGGCAAGCTCGACTGGGTCGAGATCGACAACCATGCCGACCTGGTCCGGGCCCGCGAGATCGTATGCCCCTCCTAGCCCGCTTCGTCACCGCGCCGCTGGTCGTCGACGTCCGGCGTGGTGCCCTCAAGGATCTGGCCGAGGTGCTGGCCGACCAGCGGATCTCGACGTCCGGCCGGGTCGCGATCGCGGTCGGTCCGACGTACGGGCCGATCGTGCAGAACGCCTTCGAGCACGGGCTGGTCGACGCCGACTGGTTCACCGTCGACGGCGGCACGATCAACACCGCGATCAAGCTGGTCGACCAGATCAAGCAGAAGCGGTACGACGCGATCGTCGGCATCGGCGGCGGCATGGTGCTGGACGTGACCAAGTTCGCCGCCGCGCGGCTCGGGCTGCCGATGGTCGCGGTCGCCACCAACCTGGCCCACGACGGCATCGGCTCCCCGATCAGCACGCTGGACAACGACGCCGGGCGCGGCTCGTACGGCGTACCGGCGCCGATCGCGGTGATCGTCGACCTCGACCTGATCGCCCAGGCCCCGCCGCGGTCGGTCCGGTCCGGGATCGGCGAGATCACCTCGAACCTGTCCGCGATCGCGGACTGGGAGGCCGCGCACGCGGCGCACGGCGAGGAGATCGACGGCCTCGCGGTGTCGCTCGCGCGGACGTCGGCGCAGGCCGTGGTCAACCACCCCGGCGGCATCGTCGACGAGGTCTTCCTGGCGACGCTGGCCGAGGGCTTGGTGCTGTCCGGGATCTCGATGGTGGTGGCCGGTACGTCGCGGCCGTCGTCCGGCGCGTGCCACGAGATCTCGCACGCGATCGACCTGATGCACCCGAGCCGGCGCGCCTTCCACGGCGAGCAGGTGGGGCTCGGCGCGGCGTTCGCGTGGTACCTGCGCGGCGACGAGGCGGCGTTCGGGACGACGGTCGACTGCCTGCACCGGCACGGTTTGCCGGTCCGACCGGAGGAGCTCGGCTTCGGGCTGGAGGAGTTCGGCGAGATCGTGGCGTACGCACCGCAGACCAGACCTGGGCGCATCACGATTCTGGAAGAGTCAGCACTGACCGCGGACGGCATCGCGAAGGCGGTCGCCGACTTCGACGACCAGGTCCGGACGCGGACCACCTCATGAGACTGGACTGGCCCGACTGCAGGAACGTCCGTGATCTCGGCGGGCTGCCGACCGCGGACGGCGGGCGGATCCGCGAGAACGCGCTGATCCGCGCGGACAGCCTGCAGTACGTGACGCCCGCCGCCGTCGAGACGATCCGGCAGGCCGGCGTGAGCCGGATCATCGACCTGCGCTCGCACGGTGAGGTGGGCGGCTACCCGACGCCGTTCACCGACGACCCGATCGGCGCGCACCTGCCACTACAGGACCCGGCCGACCCACCCAGTACGGCGACCACGATCGTCGACTCCTGCAACGAGATGCTCGACCTGCACCCCGAGCTGGTCGCGGCGGTTTTCCGGGCGATCATCGACGCGCCCGAGGGGGCGGTCGTCGTGCACTGCTTCGGCGGCAAGGACCGGACCGGCGTGATCGTCGCGCTGGCGCTCGCGGTGGCCGGCGTACCGGAGGACGAGATCGTCGCGGACTACTTCCTGACCCGCGACAACATGGCGTCGCTGATGGCCGAGCAGCTCGCGGCCGAGCCGGACGAGTCGCTGCACGCCGAGCTGCTCGAGTTCCGCGACACCCGCGCCGAGTCGATGACGGCGATCCTGCGGCACCTCGACACGACGTACGGCGGTCCGGTCGCCTATCTGCGGCAGGCCGGGCTCACCGACGACGAGCTGGACGCTGTGAGGACTCGATTGTCCGCCTAGTGGGACGTCACCCCGGAACGACGAGGAAAAGTTAGCTTTGTCTATCTGATTACTCGACTTTGGGGAGCGACGATAAGCGTGACCGACGAACTGCTGGCGAACGCCGAGCAGTACGCAGCGAGTTTCGACAAGGGCGACCTGCCGCTGCCGCCCGGCAAGCGCGTCGCGGTGGTCGCGTGCATGGACGCGCGGCTGAACCCGTACGGGCTGCTCGGGCTGTCCGAAGGTGACGCGCACGTGATCCGCAACGCGGGCGGGGTGATCACCGCCGACGAGCGGCGCAGCCTCGCGATCAGCCAGCGGCTGCTGGGGACGCAGGAGATCATCCTGATCCACCACACCGACTGCGGGATGCTGACCTTCACCGACGACGAGTTCAAGAAGTCGATCCAGGACGAGACCGGCCAGAAGCCGGACTGGTCGGCCGAGGCCTTCTCCGACCTGGACGAGGACATCCGCCAGTCCCTGGCCCGGATCGCCGCGGACCCGTTCATCCCGGTCAAGGACTCGGTCCGCGGCTTCGTCTACGAGGTCGAGACCGGCCGGCTGCGCGAGGTCAAGAACTGAAACGGGCCGACTACTTGGGCGCGAGCCCGGCCGGCGCAGCCGCTTCGGGGCGGCCAGGCTTTCCCCCTTTCACACCCGCGCGGTCGTGGCGGCGCTCGCGCGGGTGACCTCGACCGGCTGCTCGATCAGCTCGGTCACGATCGATCCCTCGGCCGGAATCAGCCAAGGAGTCCCCGGCTCGCCCTCGGGATTGGCCTTCCATTCCCGGCAGACCTTCGGCACCTTGATCGGGTAGATCGTCAGCGCTCCCTCGCGATCGATGTGCAAGCGCAGGAACCCCTTGTAGTCCTCGAGACTCTGCCCGGCAAAGACCTCGTTGGTGTTGAACCCGAACCGGCAAGCGATCAGCAGGTACACCCCGACCACCAACGAATCCACGAACCCCACCACCACCGGCGTACCGACCAACGCGACCACCACGGTGATCCACTGCTCAGCGCTGGCCTCCAGCCGGTACAGCACCACCGCCCAGAAGCCGGCCAACGCCAGATGCGCCGCCGAGTGCAGAACCCCCGCAATCCCAGCGGCGAACGAACTTCGCTCCAACCCCAACCGAGCGAACAGCACTCCACCGACCACGGTCCCCAGCGCGGCAAAGGCCGCCGGCGCCCACACCGCCAGCGTCCCGAACACCCCCTGCGGATCCGACGCCAGCCCGAACTGCAGCAGCAACGCGATCACCGTCTGCAGGAACGCGGTCAGTCCCCAGAATCCAGGATTACGCCAGGGCAGCCGGAAGATCCCGTTCGCCAGCCGCGACGACTGCTCCCGCGACGGATAGGTCTGCGCGCGAGAGAACGTCGTGTGCTCATCGGTCTCGGTCACCCGCGACGTCTTCGGCGGCAGCTCGAGACTCTTCGGCAGCAGATGCGTGGCGGTCAGGTAAGCACCACCACCTCCACTGGTGATCCGCTGCCCGGTCCCGTCCTGCTCGGCGTACCGGGCGTAGTGGTGCGAGTCCCCCGACAGCATCACGTGCACAGTCGCCCCCGCGGGCCGGACGATCTCGCGCTCGAAGAACCGGATCGCGTCGTACCCACGGGCGTCGCCGCCCGACCCGGCCTTGATCCACGCGGGTTTCGGCGTACAGAGAATCACGCCGTCGCCCTCGCGCATCTGTGTTGTCGCGCGCCGGAAGTACGCCAGCTGCGGCGCGTCGATGTACTCGTCGAACTGCGTGTCGATCGCGAGCAGCCACCAGCGCTGCGGCAGCTGGATCGCGAAGTAGCTGCGGGCCTGCTCGGTGTCCCACCCGCCGACCGGCCGGCTCTGCGCGAACACCCGCAGGAACGCCGTCAGGCCGTCGTACCAGTCGTGGTTGCCCGGCAGCGCGAAGAGAGTCGGCCTGTCCTCGACCTCATCCTCGCGCGCAGTGTCATCGCGCGGAAGGGCTGCCCGGTAAGGGCCCTTCGTCCGATCCTCGTACGCCGTCGCGGACGCGGCCGGGTAGGCCTGGTCACCGCCCATCACGAGCACCTGACCACGCGGCAGGTGCAGGTTGTCGGCGGGCGACAGCGCCGGCGCCGCGAGCACCGACGCGATCGAGTACGTCGCGTCGAAGCCGTCGCCGAGATCGGCCACGAAGTCGAACCACAGCTCGTCGTCGCCGTGGTGGTAGATCTCGGCCTGGAGGCCGCTCTGCAGCTCGCGCTTGTCGGCGTACGCGCCGAAGATGCCGGCCAGCACGGCCTTCAGTCCGGCACTCGCGAGAACGGTCGGGAGGAGCCAGCGAACAGCTCCCCGGCGGCGGAATCCGAGCTGCTCCTCGGACAGGTCGTGCGGGCGGGAATCCTTCACCCGCAGAACGTATGCGGTCGTCGGCCGATCGCCTCGGGCTGTGGCGAATTGTTGTCGAGCCGCGACCATCCGTCACCGACTGAAACGGTTCAGAGCGCGCCGATGTGAGAGCACAGCCCGGGGCCCAGTAGATTGTCCCGCATGTCAACCGCCGCCGAGTCGGCCACCACCGCGGACGCCGCGGCACTGGCCGAACGCTACGGGTTGTCCAAGAGCGCGGCACGTCCGCCGTTCTGGGGCTACCTCCGTGAACTGTGGGGCCGTCGCCAGTTCATCTACAGCTACGCCCGCGCGCGCACGTACGCGCTCTACGCGGGTGCTCGGCTGGGATCGGTCTGGCAGATCCTCACCCCACTACTGAACGCCGGGGTGTACTACCTGGCCTTCGGTGTCCTGCTGGGCACCAAGGGCGGGATCGACAACTACCCGGCCTTCCTGATCTGCGGCATGTTCATCTTCACCTACACGCAGCGCTCGATGACCGAGGGTTCGCGGGCGATCGCGACGAACATGTCACTGATCCGCACGCTGCACTTCCCGCGCGCGACGCTGCCGCTGGCCTACGTGGTCAACGAGCTGAACCAGCTGTTCATCTCGATGGGCATCCTGCTGCTGCTGGTCGGCTTCACCGACGGGCCGTCGCTGAGCTGGTTCCTGGTGGTGCCGGCGCTACTGCTGCAGACCATGTTCAACGTCGGCGTGACGCTGATCTTCGCGCGGCTGGGGACGTTCCTGACCGACATCAGCCAACTGCTGCCGTTCATCACGCGGACCTGGCTGTACGCGTCCGGCATCTTCTTCTCCATCCCGGACAAGCTGCGCGACGCGGACGCTCCGGGCTGGGTCATCCACGTGCTGGCGCTGAACCCGATCTCGGCGTACATCGACATCATGCGCAGCGCGCTGCTGGAGTCGCACGAGAAGCACGCGCTCCCGCACGCGTGGCCGATCGCGATCGGCTGGGCGGTCATCGCCTTTGTCGGCGGCTTCATCTACTTCTGGCGAGCGGAGGACAGGTATGGCCGTGGCTGAGACGGCAGCTCCTACCCCGGCGGCCCCCGCGCCGCCGTCAGGTGCTGTCCCGACCGTGATCGCCGACAACGTCAACATCATCTACAAGGTGGCGGCCGGCTCCGGCGGCAAGGGCACCGCGGCGACCGCGTTCCGGCGCATTCTCAAGCGTCAGGACCGGCCGACCATCCGCGAGGTGCACGCGGTCAAGAACGTCACCTTCACCGCCAACAAGGGTGACGCGATCGGCCTGATCGGCCGTAACGGCTCCGGCAAGTCGACGCTGCTGCGCGCGATCGCCGGCCTGCTGCCGCCGGCCTCGGGCGCGATCTACACCGGCGGCCAGCCGTCGCTGCTGGGTGTCAACGCCGCGATGATGAACGACCTGACCGGCGACCGCAACGTCGTGCTCGGCTGTCTCGCGATGGGCATGAGCCCGGCCGAGATCGACGAGCGGTACGACGAGATCGTCGAGTTCTCCGGGATCGGCGACTTCATCGACCTGCCTATGTCGACGTACTCGTCGGGCATGTCGGCGCGACTGAAGTTCGCGATCGCCTCGGCCAAGACGCACGACATCCTGCTCGTCGACGAGGCCCTGGCCACCGGTGACGCGGAGTTCCGGGTCCGCTCGGAGCAGAAGATCAAGGACCTGCGCGACCAGGCCGGCACGGTCTTCCTGGTCAGCCACTCGCTCGACGTCGTGCTGGACACCTGCAACCGGGCGATCTGGCTCGACAAGGGCGTCCTGAAGATGGACGGCGACGTGAAGGAAGTTGTCGACGCGTACAACAAGGAAGCCACCGGCAAGCGCTGAGCCTGCCGCGAAGCCCCCGGGACCTCGGTGGTCCCGGGGGCTTTTCTGTGAGGGCTTGTGCAACCGATGGTTGCGTGACTACAGTGATGCGCAACCAAACGTTGCAGATCACCAGGAGTTCCCGATGGAGTACGGCACCCTCGAACGCGAGATCCACATCGACGCCAGCCCGGACGTGGTGTTCGAGGTGGTCAGCAGCCCCGAGCACCTGCGCGAGTGGTGGCCCGACGAGGCCGACTACCCGCTCGTCCCCGGGGGCAGCGGCCGGATCGTCTTCGACCAGGGCACCGACGACCCGAAGGCCGTCGCGATCACCGTGGTCGAGGTCGAGAAGCCCCGGCTGTTCTCGTTCCGCTGGACCCACCCGGTCGGCGAGCCGGCCGCCACGGCCAACTCGCTGCTCGTCACCTTCGAGCTCGTCCCGAACGGGACCGGGACGACGCTCAAGCTGACCGAGACCGGCTTCCGCGAGCAGGGCTGGGAGGTCGCCGTACTGGAGGAGCAGTACCGCGACCACGAGAACGGCTGGGACCACTTCCTGTCGCGGCTCGGCCGGTACGTCGACAAGCTGGCCGCGCGATGATCGACGACGACCTCTGGTCCGCGATCGGCGACCCGACCAGACGCCGGCTGCTCGATCTACTGCTCGCCGACGGCCCCGGTACGGCGACCAGCCTCAGCGATCAGCTCCCCGTGACCCGCCAGGCCGTCGCCAAGCACCTCGGCGTACTGGACCGGGTCGGACTCGTGCACGTCGCCCCTGCGGGCCGCGAGATGCGCTACCAGGTCGACGACGCGCAGCTGGCCCGGGCAGCGGCCCAACTGGCCGACGTCGGCGCCACCTGGGACCGCCGCCTGCAGCGCATCAAGCGCCTCGCCGAAACCATTCAGAAGAAGTCCGAATCCGTACCACCGAAGAAGAAGGAGCACTGACCATGCCCGACATCCTGCACCGCATCGCCACCAAGGCCACGACCGCGGACGACGTCCTGCCGGCCCTCACCACCATCGACGGCCTGGCCTCGTGGTGGACCACCGACACCGCGGGCGACGCGTCGGTCGACGGGGTGATCAAGTTCCGGTTCATCCCGGGCGGGTTCGACATGAAGGTCATCGAGATCAAGCCCGACCGGGTCCGCTGGGAGGTCGCCGAGGGACCCGAGGAGTGGATGGGGACGACGATCACGTTCGACCTGAAGCAGGACGGCGAGCACACCGTCGTGCTGTTCGCCCACGAGGGCTGGAAGGAGCCGGTCGAGTTCATGAACCACTGCTCGACCAAGTGGGCGTCGTACCTGCTGAGCCTCAAGGACTACGTGGAGACCGGCAAGGGCTCACCGTCGCCGGACGACGTGCAGATCTCCAACTGGCACTAGAGCTTCTCGGCCCGGGCTCGCAGGTAGCGACGTTCGACCTCGTTCGCGGTGAGGTCGGCAGCGTCGAGATAAGCGGCCCGGGCTTCTGCTGGGCGGCCGGTGGACTCCAGCAGATGAGCCCGTACGGCGGCCGCGCGGTGATGGACGAGCGGATCTTCGGCAAGGTTGAGATCGTCCAGCAAGGCCAGGGCACGCTGCGGGCCGAAGGCCTTGGAGACGGCGACGACGCGGCTCAGGCGGATCGGGGCGGTGGGCGCCAGGCGTTCCAGCCAGAGGTAGAGGGCGGCGATCTGCGGCCAGTCGGTCTGCGCGGCGTCCTTCGACTGGGCGTGGATGGCGGCGATGGCCGCTTGGAGTTGGTACGGGCCGACCTGGCGATGCACCCAGGCACCCTCGATCAGCGCGACGCCCTCGGCGATCAACGCCTGGTCCCACCGCGAGCGGTCCTGGTCCTCCAGCTGGACCAGGTGGTTCTGCTCGTCGGCGCGGGTCGCGTCGCGGGAGACGATCAGCAGCATCAACGCGAGCAGGCCGGCGACCTCGTGGTCGTCGGGGAGCAGGCGGTGCAGCATGCGGGTCAGCCGGATCGCTTCGGCAGACAGGTCCGTTCGGGCCAACTGGTCCCCGCCGGTGGCGGTGTAGCCCTCGTTGAAGATCAGGTACAGCACGTGCATGACGGCCGCGATCCGCTCGTCCTGATCGTCGGTCGGCGCGGTGAAGCGGGCGCCGCTGTCCTTGAGTGTCTGCTTGGCCCGGCTGATCCGGGTCGACATCGAGCGCTCGGCAGCGCCGTACGCGCGGGCGATCTCCGCGGTCGTCAGGCCGCCGACGGCGCGCAGGGTCAGGGCGACCTGGGACGGCGGGGAGAGCGCTGGGTGGCAGCACAGGAACAGCAGCAGCAGGCTGTCGTCCTGGTCGGCGACCTGCGGCGCGGGGCCGGCCGGGTCGGCCTGGGCTTGGGCGGCCTGAGCTTGAGCGGCGCGGGCCTGGGCGGCCTCCTCTTCGCGGCGGCGGTCCGCCTGCTCGGAGCGCAGCAGGTCGACCATCCGGCGATAGCCGACGCGGATCAGCCAGCTCCGCGGCTCGTCCGGGATTCCCTCCTTCGGCCATCGCCGGCTCGCGACCAGCAAGGCCTCCTGCGTCGCGTCCTCGGCCGTGTCGAAGCGGCTGAAGCGTCGTACGAGCGCACCGAGCACCTGCGGCGCCTCGGTGCGCAGCAGGTGCTCGATCTCTTCGGTGGAAGGCATCTCAGCCGGCGAAGTCGTCACCCATGATCGGCCGGATCTCCATCGGCTCGCCCAGGACGTCGACCATCCGCTTCACGATGTCGGTGGCCCGCTCGAGACTCACGCAGTCGATCACCGCGAAACTCGCCAGCACCTCCTTCAGCTCCGCGAACGGACCGTCGGTCGCCACCACCCCGGCGCTCGTCTTCCGCACGGTCGTCGTCACCACCGGATGCCCCAGCCCTTCGCTGGTGACGAACTCCCCCGTCTCCCGCAGCTCCTTCTCGAACACCTGGTACGCCGCGAACGCCGCCAGCGCCTCCTCCGACGGCACGTCAGCCGTCGCTCCGTCCCAGCTGTCCGCCGGGGTGTAACTCAGCACCAGAAACTTCATCTCGTCCTCCGGTCGGTCAGCTGCACGGCGTACACGGTCGTCCAGGTGAAGGCCACCGCTCCAGTCAAGGCGATCTGCAGGCTCGCCCCGGTCGGCGACACGGGAATCAGCATCACCAACGCGACCACTCCGTGCCCGACCGCCGCCTTCGTGAACCGGCGCCGGACCGCGTCGACGACCAGGACGATGCACGCGACCGCGAGCGCGGTGAAGGCGACCGCCGCGCCGACCGAGTGGACGACGCTGCGCCAGGACATCTCGACCGTGCCGTCGGGTGCGCCGGTCGGGAAGCCGTTCTGCGGGTCCATCGGGAACAGGCCGGCGATCACCAGGCCGGCGCCGAAGAGACCGAGGAAGAGCGGGACCGCGCGGCGGCCGGTGCCCTCGGTGATCAGTCGGCGACGGGCGACCGCGAGCGCGATCACGCCCAGGCCGGTGAGTACGAAACTGATCATCTGGATCCAGCCGAGTGATCCAGTGGCCAGCTGACTGATCGGGTGGACCCGCAGGTCGAAGCCGTCGCGGGTCAGCATCTGGGCGATCGCGACCGCGTAGAAGAACGGTCCGGCGATCGCCGCGGCGGTCAGCAGTTGGCGGGTGGTGGACGTTCTGGTGGCGGTGAGAGTGGTCATCGGGTGCTCCTCGGGTCGGTGTGTCACCGCTACCTCGCTGCCGAGAGAGCTGCTTCAACATCAGCCGACGTGTGATCCACCTCACAGACCAGCAGATGTTGAAGCCGGCCGGGCGGATCCGAGGTGGCGGTGAGTGCGCAGGAACTGCGGACCGGAACCGAGGAGACGACGATGACCGAGAACCACGTGACCCCCGCCCCGACCGCCGGGCTGAAGGCGCTCGACCGGCTGGTCGGCGAGTGGACCGTGACCGGCGGCGCCGAGGGCGTTGTGAAGTACGAGTGGATGGAGGGTGGCTACTTCCTCCTGCAGACCGTGGAGCTCGAGCACTCCGGGCACCGAGTGAGTGGGGTGGAGATCATCGGCAACCTGCGGCCGTTCGGGGAGCCGACCAGTGCCGATGTGCACTCGCGGTTCTACGGCTCGACCGGCGACACGCTCGACTACACCTACGAACTGGACGGCGACAAGCTGACCATCTGGGGTGGCGCGAAGGGCAGCCCGGCGTACTTCGAGGGCACCTTCACCGACGGCGACCGGGTGATGGTCGGCGAGTGGATCTACCCCGGCGGTGGCGGCTACGACTCCACGATGACCCGCCGCTGACGCCGTACGACGCCCGGCCGAGCGTCAGAGGGCGTAGCGGCGGACGGACTCCGGGTGGATGACGATGCGGAGCAGGTCGGCGCCCAGCATCTCCTTCAGGGCGCCGGCCAGCGCCTCGTCGCCGAGGTCCCAGTACCGGGCGGCGAGGCGGGAGCACAGGTCGTGCGCGCCGTCGTCCTCGATCGTCGTTCGGCCGACCACGGACACCCAGCGCTCGGGCTCACCGACGGGCGCCGCAACCACGATCGAGGCCCGCGGGTCGCGGCGCAGGCGCCGGACCTTCAGCGCACCTGGCTCGGTGAAGAGCTGGATCGTCCCGTCGTCGGTGGCCTCGAACCACACGGGCCGGGGCTGTGCCGGAGCTGGGCTCTCGGCCACGGTGAGGAAACCGTGCAGCGGACGGGCGAGGAACTCGAGGTCTTCGGGCGTCAGCAGTTCAGTCATGCCACCCATTCAACGACATTGGATCGGGCGGCTCCATGTCCGAGCGGCCCGATCGCATACGTCAGAGCGTCAGGCTGCGCCCGGTGACGTGAGCGCCGGGCCGGCCGGCTTCTCCTGCAGGCCGACGATGAAGCCGAGGCCCCAGGAGACGTGCATGGTGGCGATCACGCCGGGCAGCCAGAAGAGCGCCTTCCACGGAAGGTAGCGGCCTTCCATCGCGGAGCCGGCGATCACGGCGAGCGCGTACCCGAGCGGGATGATGAAGCCCAGGTCGAGGATCGCGCTGCCGACGATCAGGCCGACGACGCCGAGGATCAGCCCGACCGCGAGCAGGCCGACGGCGACCGGGGGCGCCAGGTACCGCTTGCTGGCGGTCTCGGGGTGCCGGCGGATCACCTCGCGGCGCCACTGGCCGGTGTGGAAGAACTGCTTCGCGACGGCCGACAGCGACGAGCGCGGCCGGTACGTCACCGACAGGTCGGGGCTGAACCAGATCAGCCCGCCGGTCTTGCGGATCCGGTAGTTCAGCTCCCAGTCCTGGGCGCGGTGCATCGACTCGTCGAAGCCGCCGACCCGCTCCAGCGCCGTCCGCTTGAAGACGCCCAGGTACACGGTGTCGGCCGGTCCGGCCTTGCCACCCTGGTGGAACGTCGAGGCGCCGAGCCCGAGGCGGGACCGGTACGCGCAGGCGACCGCCATCTCGAACGGCGTACGCCCCTCGGCCGCCATCACGCCGCCGACGTTGTCCGCGCCGCTCTCGTCCAGCACCTCGACCGCGCGGGTGATGTAGCCCTGCGTCAGCACGCCGTGCCCGTCGACCCGGACGACGATGTCGTGCCGGGCGTGCGCGATGCCGACGTTCAGCCCGGCCGGCGTCTTGCCGGTCGGGTTCGGCACGATCGTGATCCGGGCGTCGGCGGCCGCCAGCCGGGCAGCGATCTCCTCGGTCCGGTCCTTGCCCGGACCGATCGCGAGCACGACCTCCAGCTCGCCGGGATACTCCTGGTCGAGAACGCGGCCGACCGCCTCCTCGAGGTGGCGTTCCTCGTTCAGCACGGGCATCACGACGGAGACCGGGGGCCAGTTGGACAGCATCTTCAGGTCAGGCCTTACAGACTTGTGCGACGTCGTCGACGTCGGTGGATGGCTTGGACGGGGTCTTGCCGGGCGAACTCGGCTTCTTACTGGGAGACACGCTACTCGGTGTGTCCGACTTCTTACCGTCCCCGTCGTCGGATCCCTTGTCCAGTGCCTCGGACTTGCCCACCGCCTCCGCGACCTTCGTCCGGACCAGGTCGAAGTCCGGGTCACCGGTCTTGATCAGCGGTGGCACCGGCGAGAAGGATGACACCGGAAGCTTCTTGGAGTCCAGCGCCAGGTCCGTGAAGGTCCCCAGCTCACCGGACGGGATGTTGGTCTGGACCACCTCTTTGCTGGCCGAAGCGATGCCCTGGAACTTGGTCAGCACCTTCTGCGGCGAGAGCTGGTTGAGCATCGCGGTCATCACGCACTTCTGCCGGGTCATCCGTTCGTAGTCGCTGGCCCCGGCCCGGGACCGGGCGAACCACATCGCATGGTACCCGTCGAGGTGCTGGTCCTTGCCCGGCTTGATGTAGCCCTTGATCGGCCCGCCGATGCCGCCGATCGGGACCTTCTTGCCCACGTCGACAGTGATTCCGCCGACCGCGTCGAGCAAGTGCTGGAAGCCGGCGATGTCGATCAGCACGTAGTAGTTGACCTTCAGCCCGGTCAGTCCCTCGACCGCCTGCTGGGTCGCCACCAACCCCGGCTCCTTCACACCCGGGAAGTGCTGCTTGTGTCCCATCGCCCAGGTGTAGACGCCGTTCAGGTAGCAGTCGTGGCCGCAGCCGTCCCACTCGAAGCCGTTCGGGAACTGCTTGGCCATCTCGGTCCCGGCCGGGAACGGCACCTTCGCCATGTTCCGCGGCAGACCGATCAGCACGGTCCGCCCGGTCTCGGCGTCGATGCTGGCCAGCGTCAGGCTGTCCGGCCGGACGCCGATCCGGTTGGCGCCGGAGTCGCCACCGAGCAGGAGCACGTTGTAGCGGCCCTTGTCCGCCTTGGACTTCTCGCCGTTGCCGAACACGCTGGCGACGAAGTCGCGCTGCGCCGACACGATCGTGCTGCCCCAGATCAGGACGCTCATCACCAGGACGACGAGCACGCCGTCCACGATGCTCGCGGTCAGCCGGTGGTTGCGTTCCAGCGTGAGCGGCCGGCCGAGCCGGTAGGCGTCGACGAACAGCGCGGCCCACCCGACGGCCAGCAGGATCAGCAGCACCTGCACGATCCGCAGCGTGGTCGGCGACACGATGAGGTTGATCGTCCCGGACCGCCAGACCAGCGACAGCAGCACCAGGAACACGACGATCGCGACCAGTCCCGCGATCACCCGCCAGGCGTACCGGCCGGCCTTCTTGCTGCCCGCCACGATCTGCGCGGAGCCCGGCAGCACCAGCGTCATCAGCAGGAGCGCCAGCGCCCGCTTGAAGCGGACCGGCTCACTCAGATTCTTCAGCTCCGGCTTCTCCGGCCGCATCACGTCCACCTCCTGTTCCCCCAGGGTCACTTCGTACGACGTACGCGACCGGGGGATGGTTCGAGCTGGGCGGATTCCGAGTCGGAGAGTAACAGCCTGAGTGCACAACGAAGGCGCCGACCTGCGGGGGTCGACGCCTTCGTAACGTAGGTCTCAGCGCAGCCCGTACGCGTCCACCACGGTCTGCTCGATCGTGTTGCCGGCCGAGTCGGTCGCGTTGGCCCGCAAGGAGATCGTCGCACCCGGCGGCGTCGCGGCGACCGCGACAAACCCGTTGCGCTGCGTGACAACCGTCGCTCGCTGCCACGTCTTGCCGCGATCACCGGACAGCTCCACGACCGGCTTCCCGACCTTGCCGACAGTCGCTCCCGGCTGCGGCGTCACGGTGAACGGGAGCTTCGTGATCGCGGTCCGCCGTACGTCGTTGGTCGCGTCGACGGCCGGCCGGAAGCCGATCGACCACAGTGGCAGCCTTTCGCCGTCCTCGCTCGCCGTGTCGGAGCGGAACGTCCAGGACGCCTTCACCTGTGTCGATCGACGCGCCGCGGCATTGCGCACGACCTCGCTCTCCAACCGGTACGACGCCAGGCCGGGCTCCACCTGAGCATCGCGACCGAGATCTCCGGCCCGGTCGGCCTCCACGACCAGGACGCCGTCGCGGTACAGCCTGGTGACGGCGGCGGTGTCCTGACCCCAGCCCGTGTGGCCCGCGGAGTCGTTGGACATCCCGATGCCGACGCCGAAGAAGTCGCCGTACCGCATCGCCGCGCTCTCGGTGACGAACGGGCCGAGCACGCCCTTGTTCCACGGCGTTGTGTAGGTCCGGCCGGGAGAGATCGTCCGGGTGGCCCGGTCGTCCTGCGCGGTGACCAGCAGAGCGTCCGGCCCTTCTTCCCGCTCCTGGAAGCTCTCGAGCACCTCGGCGCCCGGCTCGACGTACTCGGTGACCGTGCGCGGCCCGGGGCCGCCGTATCCCTTGCCCCAGCTGGAGTACATCTCCGGCGCGAGCAGATGCACCGACTTCGTCGTACTCAGGCCAGGACCGGTGGTGAACAGGCGGGCCTCCAACGGGACCAGCGTCTTCGGCTGGACCACGCGCTGGAGGCCGGTGAAGAACGTGCCCCGGATGGTGTTCATCGTGTTGTAGGTGATCGGCGTCCCGGTGAAGTCCCCGGCCTTGCCCGGCACGGCCCACTGGGTCATCACGCTCGAGGTCAGTTCCCCGGCCGGAACGGCCGGACCCGTCTGCGCGGCGAACACGTCGGTGATCGTCTCGGCGGGAAGCTGGAACTGGATCTGCGAGCCGTCGTCGGCACGGCGGGAGAAGTACAGCGCGGCGAACGACGACGCGACGGCGTGGTCCGCGACCGTCACGTCGAACGGCTTCGCCTGTCGCGCGTCGAGCACGACCGTCGAGGCCGCACCCAGCTCGAGCAACGGCTGCACCAGCACACTGGCCGTCGTACCGGTCGGCACGACGCTGACCAGGACGTACCGGCCGAGCGGGAGCTCGACGGTCACCTCGCCGGTGCCGACGTCCACGGGCTCGTTGACGATCCCGTCGAGGCTCGCGATCGCGGTCTCAGCTCCGGGAGAGAGCGTTCCGGTCCGGTCGAGATGACGCAGGGTCAATGCGGCGGTCTTCGCCGCGGCGAAGCGCTTCGCGAGTACGGCGGGCGCCTTCGCGGGTGCTCCTGGGTCGAGCCGGGTCGAGCGGCCCGGCACCGTCTTCAGCACCGGCACTGTTGTCAGTACCGGCTCGGACGGGGGCGGCGGTGGCTGGGCGGTCGCCGGCATGACGGTCAGTGAAGAGAGCAGAAGGGCGGAAGACACCAACAGGGTGAGTGAACGCATACCTGCTGGTGTCCGCTGGGGTGGTGGATGGTTGCGGGTGCGGAGGGAAACCCCTGCAACCGCCCCTGGATCGGCAGGTTTCACGCGTTTGTGATGGTTTCGGCGGCGGGTCTTCGGATACGAAGAGTTCCAAGGCCACTACGCCCTGTCTGCAACCGCCCAGTTCGCGGACACCTGTGAGGACAAAGGATCACCGCCCATGAAACTCGTCCGTTCCGTTCTCGTTTCCGCTCTCGCCTGCAGCGCCGTGCTGCTCGGCGGTAGCCAGGCCCACGCGGTGGAGGTCGCCGAAGCGCCGGCGGCACCCGCGAAGGCCGCCGCGCCGGGTGCCGACTACACCGGCATCGCAGCGCTCAGCAACTGCTCCGCCTCGCTGGTCCGGTACGCCGAGTCGGTCGGTACCGACAAGGCGATGGTGCTCACCAACGGGCACTGCTACGAAGGCGGATTCCTCAACCCAGGCGTCGTTCTGGTCAACCGCGCCTCGACTCGCTCGATCACGCTGCTGCGCCCGAACGCGAGCAACGCCGGGACCGTGCGCGCGAGCCGGATCCTCTACGGCACGATGACCAAGACCGACATGATCGTGTACGAGGTGAACGAGACCTACAACGCGATCAAGACCCGCCTCAACGTCACGCCGCTGACGCTGGCCAAGCAGGGCCCGGCCAACGGCGCCGGCATGGCCGTCGTGTCCGGCTACTGGAAGCGGATCTACACCTGCTCGGTGCAGGCCACGATTCCCGAGCTGCGCGAGGGCAACTGGACCTGGAAGAGCTCGATCAAGTACCTGCAGCCGGGCTGCGAGACGATCGGCGGTACGTCGGGCTCGCCGGTGGTCAGCACCAGCACCGGTGAGGTGATCGGCGTCAACAACACCGGCAACGAGGACGGCGCCCGCTGCACGGTGAACAACCCCTGCGAGGTCGATGCGGCGGGCAACGTCACCGTCGACCAGGGCGCGGCGTACGGCCAGCAGACCTGGTGGCTCTACACCTGCCTGACCGCCTCCCGCACGATCGACCTGAACAAGTCGGGCTGCCAGCTGGTGAAACCGGCACGCCGGTAGTTCCAAAGCCGGACGAGGGGTGACGTAGGCCACTGTCCTGGGTAAGGTCCCAGCCCATGGCAGTCGACTCGTCAACCCCTCGTACGGCCGAACCTCCCCAGTGGCAGAGTCCGATCGGGGTCAAACCCCGCTTGGTTGCCGCCAGCGCCCTGATGCTCTTCCTGGAGCTCGCGCTGATCCGCTGGACCGGTTCGAACGTGGTCCACCTCAGTTACTTCTCGAACTTCGTGCTGCTCGGCTCGTTCCTCGGCATCGGGATCGGCATCCTGCGCGCCGGCAAGGCCAAGCGGCTTCCGTACTACTCCCCGATCATGCTCGGCCTGCTGGTGCTGGTGATCGCGTGGAAGCCGGTGACCGTCAACCGGTCCGGCGACAGCGTCATCTACTTCACCAGCCTGGACACCACCGGCCCGCCGGTCTGGGTGATCCTGCCGATCATCTTCATCGCCGCGGCCGTCATCCTGGCCGGGCCGGCCGAGCTGGTCGGGCGCTGCTTCACCGAGCTGCCGCGGCTCACGGCGTACCGGTACGACCTGATCGGCAGCCTGACCGGCATCGTGACGTTCACGCTGCTGTCGTTCCTCGGCGCGCCGCCGATCTGGTGGGGGCTGCTGGTCACCGTCGGGTTCCTGGCGCTGATGGTGCCGGGCAAGAAGGCGACCGCGGCCGCGCTGAGCGGCGCGCTGGTGGCGACTCCGCTGCTGGTGATGCTCGGCGTGCTGCTGCACGAGTCGACCCGGCCGGAGAACAGCTGGTCGCCGTACTACAAGGTGCAGACCTCCTCCTCGACGTACGAGAACACGCCGCTGCTGACGATCACCGTGAACGGCGTCCCGCACCAGCAGGCGATCCCGGCCGAGAAGCGGCTGCAGTGGGAGCCGCAGTACGGGCTGCCGTACGAGCGGGCCGCGAAGAAGAACCCGGAGAACGTCCTCATCATCGGCGCCGGCTCCGGCACCGACGTGGCCGTTGCCCTGCGCAACGGTGCGAAGCACGTCGACGCGGTCGAGATCGACCCGCGGCTGCGCGACATCGGCCGCGAGCAGCACCCGGACCACCCGTACCAGGACCCGCGCGTCACCTCGCACATCGACGACGGGCGGGCGTTCCTGTCCCGGACCGACAAGAAGTACGACCTGATCCTGCTCGCGCTGCCGGACTCGCTGACGCTGGTGAACGGCGCGAGCTCGCTGCGGCTGGAGAGTTACCTGTTCACCGAGCAGGCGTTCAAGAGCGCGCAGGAGCACCTCGCGCCGGGCGGCGCGTTCGCGATGTACAACTACTACCGCGAGACGTGGCTGATCGACCGGCTCGCCTCGACGGCGCAGAAGGCGTTCGGGCACAAGCCGTGCGTCGACAAGGTCGGCGACGACCTGCAGCAGGCCGTCGTCACGGTCGGCCTGACCACCGCGGACCAGGCCTGCGGGTCGGAGTGGGCCGGTGCGTCCGCGACCACGCCGCCGCCGGCGACGGACAACCGGCCGTTCCTGTACCTGTTCACCGACCGGATCCCGTCGCTGTACCTGATCACGATCGCGCTGATCCTGGTCGCCGGCCTGATCGGCGTGGGGATCGCGGGCGGCGGTTCGTCGTACCGGCGGATGCGGCCGTACGCCGACCTGTTCCTGCTCGGCGCGGGCTTCATGCTGCTGGAGACCAAGTCGATCACCGGCTTCGCCCTGCTGTTCGGGACGACGTGGGTGGTCAACGCGATCGTCTTCGCCGGCGTCCTGGTCGCCGTACTGGCCGCCGTCGAAGTCACCAGACGCTTCAAGACTCCACCCCTGAAGACCATGTACGTCGTGCTGTTCGGCGGTCTGCTCCTGAGCTGGATCTTCCCCGACAGCTGGCTGCTCGGCATGCCGCTCGGCCTGCGGGCCCTGGTCGCGGTCGTGATCGCGTTCCTGCCGATCTTCGCCGCGAACGTGATCTTCGCCAAGCGCTTCACCGACACCGCCGACGGCACCGCCAGCTTCGGCGCCAACCTCCTCGGCGCCCTGCTCGGCGGCTGCCTCGAGTACGCAGCCCTGATCATCGGCTTCGACGGCCTGATCGTCATCGCCGCCCTGCTCTACATCGGAGCGTTCCTCCTCCGCCCGAAATCGGTGGGAGCGAGTTCCTAGCTCGACCCTGAACCGAAAGAGCTCGACCACCACCTGGTGGTCGAGCTCTTTCGGTCTGTATTGACTAGCTGCGCGGCGGGGCCGGGTAGTCGGGGTCGACTCCGTCGGTCTCAGCCGGGGGCGCCGGGTAGTCCGGGTCCACGCCGTCGGTCTCGGCGGGCGGGGCCGGGTAGTCCGGGTCGACGCCGTCGTTGCCCGGGCCGGGCGGGGCCGGCTGGGGGGCCGGGTAGTCGGGGTCTACGCCGTCGTTGCCGGTGCCGGGGCCGCCGTGCTGCGTGTAGCCGCGGGGCTCGTCGGCGGGCGGGACCGGGTAGTCCGGGTCCACACCGTTCTGGCCGAAGGTCGGGAACGTGTTGGCCTGGGTCGGAGGGTTGTTCGGGCCGGGGTTAGCCATGGTTGCCTTTCTCATGCGGCGTCTGCGGACGTTGTCGACGATGATCAGCACGATGCCGATCAGGAAGAAGATCACGAACGAGCCGATCGCCAGCAGCACCGACACCACCAGGGAGCCGAGTGCGAGCTTGGGGCCGGCGTAGAAGGTTCCTCCGGTGCCGGCGGCGTCGCAGTCGACCACGATCTCCTGGGCCGGGACCTTGCGGACCGACTGGGCGACGACGTACCAGGTGTCGCCGTTCAGGGTGATCTGCTGCGACCCCTTCACCCGTTCCAGCGGGATGTCGGTGCCGGAGGCATCCTTCGCCGTGCAGGGCGGGATCAGGGTCGGGACCGTCGAGTACACGGTCAGCCCGTCGTCGGTCAGTTGCACGGTCCCGCCGTCGACCCGGGTCGGGGCCTTCGGCAGGTTCTGCACCAGGCGGACCACGAAGATCCCGCTCAGCACCAGCCCGAGGACGAAGCAGCCGATCGCGATCCACGTCAGTGTCCGCTTCGGTGCCACAGGTCCCCCGGAGTAGCTCGTCATACCCCGCACGCTAACCCGCCGGAGGATCCCGCCAGGCCAATCTGCCCGAAAGGGCGACGTAGGGTGCGGTGCGTGGAACAGCTGCTGCGCTGGGTGATCGAACAGACCGGTAGCCGCGTCGACACGGTGACCCCGTTGCGCGGCGGCTGGACGTCGGAGATGCGCCGCGTCCGGCTCGTCGACGGGCGGGAGGTCGTGGTCCGCTCGTTCGTGACCGAGTTCTTCCGCCGGCACGCGCAAGGTCTGCTCGAACGGGAGGCGGGGATGCTCCGCGCACTCGCCGACGTCGACGGCGTCCCGGCGCCGCGCCTGCTAGCCGTCGATTCGACAGCGCAGTACGGCGAAGCGCCGTCGCTCGTCATGTCGTTGCTGCCAGGCGCAGTCGACGTCCAGGCCGACCGCTCCCGTCAGCTCGCCGAGCAACTGGTCGCGATCCACCGCGTCCAGGTCGATCCCAGGCCGCGCGAGTTCCAGGTCTGGGTCTCGGCCGACAAGGTTCGGGTGCCCGAGGCAACCAACCGGCCGGAGGTCTGGACCCGCGCGGTCGAGGTCGTCGCGCGCGAGCTTCCGCCGTACGACGGAGTGCTGCTGCACCGGGACTTCCATCCGGGCAACGTGCTCTTCGACGGCGACCAGGTCAGCGGCGTCGTCGACTGGGTCGAGACCTCCTGGGGACCGGCCGATCTGGATGTCGCGCACTGCTCGACCGCACTCGCGTTGCTGCACGGCGCGGACGTCGGCCTGCGCTTTGCCGACCTCTACGTCGCCGCAGGCGGGCAGCTCTCCAAGGATCTCCGGCACTGGCAGGTCCTCGACGCGCTCGGCTTCGCGCCCGACGCCGAGAAGGTCGCGGGCCCGTGGCGCGAACTCGGGCGCACCGACCTGACGCCCGGCGTACTGCAGGATCGGCTGGAGACCTACCTGCAGCAGGTGCTCTAGGGAACGCCGAGCAGGCGAAGCCCCGCGGCGGTGGCCGCTGCTGCGACCACGATCAGGACGAAGGGCGCTCGGCGCCACGCGAGGACCCCACCGACCAGTACGCCGAGGGGCCGCGCGATCCCGGCATGGGTGTGGCCCGCGGTGAAGGTGGCGGTGGCAACCAGCGCCGCGAGCAGGACGACCGCGGCGGTGGAGAGCAGTTGCTGCGCCCGGTCGGAGAGCTCGAAGCGGGCGCGCATCATCGGGCCGGCGACGCGCAGCGAGAAGGTGCCTGCGGCAAGGATCAGGATCGCGACGAGGACCAGGGCGGGATTGTTCATCAGGCGGGTTCCAGGGTTCTGTCGGTCGTGATCGGGCGGTAGAAGAGCAGACCGACGAGAGCCAGCAGGACCGGCAGCCCGGCCGGCAGGAACGGCGTCGCCGCGAGCGCGGCGACCGAGCCCACCAGCGCCGCCGTACGGGTTGCCTTGTCCTTCAGCGCGGGCAGCACCAGCGCGAGCAGTACGGCGGGGAACGCCGCGTCGAGCCCGAACGCGTCGGTGTCCGTGATCACCGACCCGGCGAGCGCGCCGACTACCACCCCGACGTTCCAGCTGATGAAGATCCCGATCCCGCACAGCCAGTACGCCGCGCGCTTGTGTCGTAGCTCCTCCTGGCCGAGCGCGAACGCGACGTTCTCGTCGGTCATCAGGTGACTGCCGGCCATCCGGCGCCAGCCGCCGCCGAGCACGTCGCTGACCGCGAGCCCGAACGCGACGTGCCGGCTGTTCACCAGCAGCCCGGCGACGGTCGCCGCGATCGGCGAGCCCCCGGCCGCCACGATCCCGACGAACAGGAACTGCGACGCCCCCGCGAACACCAGCAGCGACATCGCGACTGGCACCCACAGGCTCAGTCCCCCGCCGACGCTGATCGCGCCGTACGAGAGCCCGACGACCCCGTCGGCCAGGCAGACCAGTGCGATGTCACGGGCCAGGCCTGGGTCGAGTGTTCGCCAGATCGAACGCATGGGTTTTATGATGAACAGACGGAGGGCGTTCGTCAAGTCGAACGCATGGACCGATGGGGCGAACACTGATGGACGCCAAGGCACCACTCGACGTGATCGCGGGCTCGCTGCGCCGCGAGCGCACCCGGACGGGCTTGTCGCTGAGCGAGGTCGCCAAACGGGCCGGCGTCGCCAAGTCCACGCTGTCGCAGCTGGAGTCGGGGACCGGCAACCCGAGCGTCGAGACGCTGTGGGCGCTGTGCGTGGCGCTGGAGATCCAGTTCGGCGACCTGATCGACCCGCCGCGGCCGAAGGTGCAGGTGATCCGGGCCAACGAGGGCCCGGCGATCCGGTCCGAGAAGGCCGACTACAGCGCGACGCTGGTCGCGTCCTGCCCGCCGAACGCGCGCCGCGACATCTACCGGTTGACGATCGAACCCGGCCCCGGCCGCAACTCGGAACCGCACATGCCGGGCACGATCGAGCACGTCGTACTGGGCTCGGGCCGGGCCCTCATCGGTCTCAGCACCGAGCCGGTCGAGCTCGCCCCGGGCGACTACATCGCCTACCCGGGCGACCTCCCGCACGTCTTCCGCGCACTGGAGCCGGGCACGACCCTCGTGCTGGTGTCGGAGTCCGCTTAGACCTTCCGGCCGACGGCGCCGACGATGCACTCCTCGACCTGGTTCAGCGGCTTGAGCCGTGGGCCGTCCGGCCACCAGTCGTCGCAGAGCACCAGGCCCGGGGCGACCAGCTCCTGGCCGGGGAAGAACTCCATCAGTTCCTTGCGGGTGCGGAACCTGCCGCTGCCCATCGGGCTGTGGATGAACTTCTCCTCCATCTTCTGGGCGACCTCGGTGTGCTCCGGAGTCTCCGGGTCGAAGAAGTGCGAGATCGCCGTGTACGACCCGGGTACCACCGCGTCGACGTACTTCTGCATGATCTGCGCACCTTCGGTGCCGATGTAGTGGTGCAGCGTGCCGGCCTGCATCACGGCGATCGGCTGGCTGAAGTCGAGGAATTCACGCACCTCGGGCTTGCTCAGCACCTCGTCCGGCTCGAAGATGTCGGCGCTGAGGAACAGCGTGTTCTCGTTCTCCTCGAGCAGCGCGCGGCCGTGCGCGAGCACCACCGGGTCGTTGTCGATGTAGAGCACCTTGGCGCTGGGCTGGATCCGCTGCACGACCTGGTGGGTGTTCTCGGCGGTCGGCAGACCGGATCCGCAGTCCAGGTACTGCGTGATCCCCGCCTGGCCCGCCAGGAACCGGCACGAGCGGATCAGGAAGTTCCGGTTCGACCAGGCCAGGTCCTGGGCCTGCGGCGCGGCGGCCTGGACCCCACGCAGCACCTCGCGGTCGACCTCGAAGTTGTCCTTGCCGCCCAGGAAGGCGTCGTACACCCGGGCGATACTGGCCCTGGTGGTGTCCACACCCACCGGGACGGAACTCGGAGCCTTGGTGGCATCGGACATACGGCGACCTCACTCGGGGAAGGTTCGGCTGAAGATCCGAGCCTATCCACATCGGAGCGGAAATATCACACCCCGTAGCGAGTCCGGACTCCCCATTGCCGCATCGGACGTGCAAAGATCGGCGGGCACGTCACGGGATAGTCGATGGGGAGGGTCCTGGTGTCCGAGGAGCAGGGCGCGCTGGGCGGTCCGACCGCCCTGCGGATCATGCTCGGGGCCCACCTGCGCCGCATGCGCGAAGAGGCCGGGATCAGCCGCGGTGACGCGGGCTGGGCGATCCGTGGGTCGGAGTCGAAGATCAGCCGGCTCGAGCTCGGCAAGGTCGGCTTCAAGCCGCGCGACGTCGACGACCTGCTGACGCTGTACCGGATGAACGACGTCGAGGAGCGCGAGCGGCTGCTCGACCTTGCCCAGCAGGCGAACAACCCCGGCTGGTGGCAGCGCTACGACGACCTCACGCCGAACTGGTTCCACGCCTACCTCGGCCTCGAGGTCGCCGCGGACATGATCCGGACCTTCGAGTCGCAGTTCATCCCGGGCCTGCTGCAGACCGCCGGGTACGCCCGCGCCGTCATGCAACTCGGCCACAGCGAGGCGCCGCTGCCGCCGGCCGAGGTCGAGCGGCTCGTCACGTTGCGGATCGAGCGCCAGGCCGTGCTGACCCGCGGGCTGCGACCCCTGCGCCTGTGGGCCGTTGTCGACGAATCGGTCCTGCACCGCGGCGTCGGCGAGCCCGGCGTACTGCGTGAGCAGCTCGAGCACCTGCTGGAGGTCTCGCGGCGCCCGAACGTCACGCTGCAGGTCATCCCGTTCGACAAGGGCCTGTACGCCGCCACCGGCGGCGCCTTCAGCATCCTGCGGTTCGCCGAGACCGACCTGCCCGACGTCGTCTACATCGAGCACCTCACCAGCGCCGTCTACCTGGACAAGCGCGAGGACCTCGACAAGTACGTCATCACCATGGACGCGCTCTCGATCTCCGCCGGTACTCCGCGCGAGACTGAGGAACTGCTGATGGGCATCATCAAGACCACCTTGTGATCCCCTTGTTCAGAACGAGAACGCCGCGCGGACCGCTTCGACCCGGTGCTTGACGTTGTGCAGGAAGCGCTTCGGGATCGAGTGGTCGGTGAACTGCGGGAGCGCCTCGCACTCCTGGTGGCCCGGGGCGAGGCGGACGGTCATCACCCGCGTCAGACGGGTGCCTTCGGCAACGGGTTCGAAGAGGTAGTCGACCTGGGCGCCGACGCCCCGCCAGCCGTACTGGTCGGTGGTGACGGTCCACTGCCGGCCCCACTCGGCGCGGCTGACCGTCCAGGTCGCCGAGAACATCTCGTCACCACTCGCGAGCACCTGGGTGACCTGGTCGCCGGCAACGGCGCAGCGGTCGGTGACGCCGGTCGTGTGCACCACCAGCGGATGCGTGCGCAGCACGTTGCGCGGCATGGTCAGGAAGAAGTACGTGTCCTGGGGGTCCCGCCCGACGACCACCTGGTCGCGAGCCCGGATCACGCCCCCACTCGTCGGCCCCGGCATCCGAGCGATCCTACCGACCGCGTCCGGCGCCAGGGGTCCGGTGAGCGGCGGCTTAACTGATTCTTACTCCGACGACGTGTGGTGGTCCGTCCTGGTGAAGAAGTCACTCGGATCGGCCGTCGGCCGGGGAGTTGTTTCCAGCCAGGCGGCGAAGGTCTCCGGCTGCCGACGCTCCAGCTCGTCGAGGTAGCTGAGCCGGGTCGCGGTGATCGCCATCCGCTCGTCAGCGCCCGCCGCCGACTCCAGCGCCGTACTGCTCAGGCACCAGGCCAGACAGAGCTCCTCGTCGGAGTACTGCTCGATCGTCGAGGCCGGCGTCCAGAAGTGCTTCACGACGTACGGCGAGGTCGCGGCGACCGCGACGACGAGTGCGATCGTCGTCCAGCCGGCAGTCACGACGTACCCGCAGACGGCCAGCGTCAGGGCACCCGACCGCAGCGACCACTTGCCGACCTGGCGAGCGACATACTTCGCCGGTTTGCCGTCGGCAAGACCCGCGCTGAGGTAGACCGAGCCGACCGTGCCCGCGCCCATCACGAACGTCATCAGGCAGGTGGCCGGACTGATCAGCAGGACGGCGGCGCCGGCACCGGCCAGCAGCAGGAACCCGACCACGGCCGTCCAGACGATCCGATAGCGCTGCCCACCGAAAAACCCCGTAGCCGCCATCTCTACCTCCTTCTCCCCAGTCAAGTGCCCACACCAAGTGTGGTCAATCCATGACGCCGGGTGTCGGAGGACGGACTCAGGAAATCGGGGGCTCGCCCCGCCGGGACGAGTGCAGGCAGGTCCAGGGCCGGGGCGTGCGGGACGCGGGCGAGTTCGGCCCGAACCAGGCGTCCAGGACCACGTCCTCCCCGCTGGCCTCGACCAGCTCGACCTGCTCACGCTCGACCAGCCGCAGCAGCGCGATCAAGCGCCACGCCGGCTCCCCCGTCATTTTCATTGCCCCCGGCCCCCTCTCTACCGTCTATCGGAGAAAGGGGCCCGAACGTTTCACCGGTCTGCCACCTGGTGGACCCGGCGGGTTCGCCAGTCGTCCTCACGGAGGGCGAAGACCAGGTCGTCGATCCACTCGCCCTTGAAGAACGCGGCGTCCACGAAGTGGGCTTCCTGCTGCATACCGAGGCGCTTCGCGAGCTGGGCCGAGGCCTCGTTGCGGTCGACGATGACCGCGATGATCCGGTGCAGACCGAGGTCGTCGAAGCCGAGCTCGAGCATCGCCTCGGCAGCTTCGGCGGCGTAGCCGCGGCCGTGGTACTCGGCGTTGAGCGCGTAACCGAGCTCACCCTGACGGTCGGTGTCGCTGGCCCACTTGAGCAGGACCTCGCCGATCACCGTGCCGGTCTCACGCAGCTCGACCGCCAGCACGAGCCACTGGCCCGGCTCGGTGATCTCGCCCTGCCCGAGCTTGGTCTCCAGGGTCGCCGCGGTCTGCTCGCGGTCGCGGACGGGCCACGGGGTGTAGCGGACGACGTCGGGGTCGGAGTGGAAGGCGAGCAGATCGTCCAGATCCTCGCGGCGATGCGGCCGCAGATCCAGCCGATCGGTCCGCACGGGATAGTCGGGACGCAGTCCTCCGGGCATGATGGTCCTCTCGTCTAACAACGTTAGACAAGTAGGCTAGGCGCGGTGGACAGCCGCGACAAGGGAGATTCCGCGATGCCGGTACGCCGCGACGCGCAGGGCGCTCCGGCGCAGGGCGCTCCGGCGCAGGGCGCTCCGGCGCAGGGCGCTCCGGCGCGGAGCGCCGGGCCGCGCGACGCCTCGTCCCACGTGGCGGCCGGCCTCACCGTGTCCGCGATTGTCGAGGCGGCGTTGGGGGTGATCCGGGTCGATGGGGTGGGCGGGTTGACCATGCGGTCGCTGGCCGAGCGGCTGGCTGTTCGGGCGCCGTCGCTCTACCACCACGTGCGCAACAAGGACGAGCTGCTCGAACTGGTGGCGCGGAACGCGTTCGACGCGTTCGCAGCCGACCGTACGGCGTACGCGGAAGTGCGCACGCTGGACGACTGGATCGCGGTCACCACCTCTGGTTCGCATCGGCTGCGAGGCTTCTACGCCGAGCACCCCGGCCTGGCCGCGCTGATCCAGGCGAAGGCAACGCCGTACCGGGACCTCGGCGACGGCTCGCGAGCCGCCCTCGTCCGAGCGCAGATCGGTGCACTGGTCGCTCTAGGTGTCCCGGAAAGCACAGCCCGAGTAACCTTCGAAACAATCGCCCACTGGACTCTCGCCGCGGTAGCAGCCGACGGCCCGGACAAGTTGTTCGCCGCGGGACTGGACTTGCTGATGCTCGGTGTTCGCTCTCGCCTGCTTGTTGTCGGTGGGCGGGGTTAGGGTCGGATGTATGAGTTACCGCGAGTACCGGGCGCCGGTGGGCTTGGAGCCGCTGGTTGCTTGCTTGTGGGAGAGCGACCCGGTCGCGGGGAAGACCACTCGGGTGATCCCCGATGGCTGTGTTGATCTGGTGTGGCTCGGGGCTCAGCTTGTGGTGGCGGGGCCGGACACCGGGCCTTGGGTGACAGGCCCTGCGACGGAGAACAGCTGTGCGATTCGGTTGCGGCCGGGAGCGGCAGGTGCGGTGCTGGGCTTGCCGGCTTCGGAGTTGCGGGATCTTCGGGTCGGGATCGACCTGGTGTGGGGTGCTGAGGGACGAGCACTCGGCGACGCGCTCGGATCGGCGGATCCGGCGCAGCGGCTGAGGATTCTGACCGAGACCGTGCTGCAGCGGCGGGCGGCTCCTGATCCACTCGCGGTGGCAGCGGCGCGGAAGCTCGCGGAGCCGGCGGCGAAGGTGTCCACGGCGGCCGCGGATCTCGGGATCAGCGAGCGGCAGCTCAACCGGCGGATGCAGAACGCCGTCGGCTACGGGCCGAAGATGCTCGCGCGCGTGGCCAGGCTCCGACGGTTGATCGTGCAGCCGGGCGACGACGCGCTCGCCAGCCGGGCGTTCGCCGCCGGGTACGCGAGCCAGGCGCACATGAACGACGAGGTCCGCCGGCTGACCGGGCTGACGCCGGTCCAGTTCCTGAAGGACGCCACACTCACCGCCGCGTGACCGTTTCCTGAACCACCAGCCGCATGACCGTTCCCCCAATTCCAGCCGCGTGACCGTTTCCTGAAAGACCAGCCGATGCATGCGGCCTAACGTCGTACCCATGATCGACCTCACCGCAGCAGAACAGTTCGTCTTCGCCAACGCTCGCCTGATCGATCGGCACCGGCTTGCCGTCCTCCTGCACGGCGCCCCGACCGACCAAGTCGTCGCCACCCTGCGCGCCTACCGCACCAAGGACGGCGGCTTCGGGCACGCACTCGAACCCGACGTACGTTGCCCAGGCAGCCAAACCTCCGCCGTACTGCACGCACTGGACGTCCTCGCCGGCATCGACGCCCTGGACGATCCGATGGTCGACGAGATCGGCGACTGGCTGACCACCATCACCAACCCGGACGGCGGCATCCCGACCGTCCTGCCGAGCGCCGACGGCTACCCGCGCGCACCCTGGATGGTCCCGGCGCCGGAGAGCGGGTTCCTCACGTACGCGATCGCCGGCAAGCTCTGGCAGGCCGGGTCGAAGCACGCGTGGTTGCCCAAGGCCACCGAATGGTGCTGGACGACGATCGAGCAGGCCGACGGCGTCGGCGGGTACACCGTGAAGTTCGCGCTCGACTTCCTCGACGCCGTACCGGACCCGGCCCGCGCCGCGGCGGCGGTCGAGCGCCTGCGTACCTCACTCGATGCCAACGGCAACCTTCCCGTCGAGGGCGGCACCGAGGACGAGAAGATCACCCCGATCACGATGTCCCCGCACCCCGGTACGCCGAGCCGCGCGCTGTTCACCCCCGAGCAGCTCGACGCGGACCTCGACCGGCTCGCCGCCGAGCAGCACGACGACGGCGGCTGGGACGTCGACTACCTGCACTGGTCCCCCGGCCAGGCCCTCGACTGGCGCGGCATCGCGACCATGAACGCGATCGCCACCCTCCGCACCAACGGCAAGCTTTGACCCAGGAAGCAAACGCTCGCCGCCGACCCGCGCGGCTCCGTACAGTGCGAGCATGCCCACCACTGTCCGCCGCGCCGTCCCCGAGGACGCCGAGCTGGTCCGCACGCTGATCGGCGAGATCGCCGACCACCAGGACGAAGGCCAGTACGTCACCGTTACCGTCGACCGCTTTCGCGAGTTCCTCGCCGACGACACGGTGACCGTCCTCATCGCCGAGTACGACGGGGAGCCCGCCGGCTACGTCTCCGCCGTACGCCGCCTGCACCTGTGGACCGGCGGAGACGTGCTCGGCCTGGACGACCTCTACGTCCGCGAACGCTTCCGAGGCCGGCGCATCGGCGAGCTCCTGATGCTCGAGCTCGCCCGCCAGGTCGCGGCGCCCCACAAGCTCACCATCAGCTGGGGCATGCGCGAGAGCAACGAAGGCGCCCAGCGCTTCTACGCCCGCCTCGGCGCAAGCCTCAAGACCAAGGTCCTGGCGCCCTGGTCGTACGAGGCCTACTCGAAGGACCTCTAGAACAGCCGCCCGGCGCGGACTTCGCTGGGCTCCTCCAGGTCGAGCAGGAGCTGCTTGCGGCGCAGGCCTCCGGCGTACCCGGTGAGCTTGCCGCCCTTGCCGACCACCCGGTGGCACGGGACGACGACGCAGACCGGGTTGTGCCCGACGGCCTGGCCGACCTTCTGGGCCAGTGCCTTGTCGCCGAGTTGCGCCGCCAGTTCGCCGTACGTCGTGGTGGTGCCGTACGGGATCTCGGCCAGCAGAGCCCAGACCCGCTGCTGGAAATCGTCGCCGTCGAGCGCGAGCGGTACGTCGAACGTCCGCCGCGTGCCGGCCAGGTACTCGTGCAACTCGGTCGCCGCCTGGGTCAGCACCGGGTCCCCTTCGGCCGGGACCTCGTCGCCGAGGGTCGTCCGGTCGGGCCGGGTCCAGTGGTGCGGGAAGTAGACGCCCGTCAGCGCGTCACCGGACGCGACCAGCGTCAGGTCGCCCAGCGTCGTACCGACGACCGCGTGCCGGATGCTCATGGTGCTCTCCTCGTCTCGTTGTACCCATGGAACGGGCGAGCGGCCGAGCGTGTGAGGGCCGAAGGGCCGGTCACCCTCCGTACAGGTGGCCCAGGTCACCGAAACCCGTGGCCGGGTCAGGCATCGGCCGCCACTAAGGTGGAGGCGCCAGAACGTAGGCAAACACAGCACGTAGGCACACTGGGAGCGGAGTACACGGTGACTGACCCGACCATCATCTACACCCACACTGACGAGGCGCCGGCACTGGCGACGTACTCGTTCCTGCCGGTCATCCAGGCGTACGCCGGGCAGGCGGGGGTCGCCGTCGAGACCCGGGACATCTCGCTGGCCGGGCGGATCATCGCGCTGTTCCCCGAGCACCTGACCGAGGACCAGCGGATCGCGGACGCGCTGGGCGAACTGGGTGAGCTGGCCAAGACGCCCGAGGCGAACATCATCAAGCTGCCGAACGTGTCGGCCTCGATCCCGCAGCTGAAGGCCGCGGTCGCCGAGCTGCAGAGCCAGGGCTACGCGCTGCCGGACTACCCCGACGAGCCGAAGACCGACGAGGAGCGGGAGATCCAGGCCCGCTACGACAAGGTCAAGGGCTCGGCCGTGAACCCGGTGCTGCGCGAGGGCAACTCCGACCGCCGCGCGCCCGCCTCGGTGAAGAACTACGCCAAGACCCACCCGCACCGGATGGGCGCCTGGACCCCGGACTCCAAGACCAACGTCGCCACGATGGACGCCGAGGACTTCCGCTCGACCGAGAAGTCGGTCGTGATCGCCAAGGACGGCGCGCTGCGGATCGAGCTCGTCGGTGACGACGGTACGACGACCGTGCTGCGCGAGTCGGTGCCGGTGCTGGCCGACGAGATCGTCGACGCGTCGGTCATGCACGTCGCGCCGCTGCGCGAGTTCCTGACCGCGCAGGTCGCCCGGGCCAAGGCCGAGGACGTGCTGTTCTCGGTCCACCTGAAGGCCACGATGATGAAGGTCTCCGACCCGATCGTCTTCGGTCACGTCGTCCGCGCGTTCTTCCCGAAGACCTTCGCGGCGTACGGCGACGTGCTGGCGAAGGCCGGCCTGACCCCGAACGACGGCCTCGGCGGCATCCTGAACGGCCTGGCCGCGCTGCCGGAAGGCGCCGAGATCAAGGCGTCCTTCGACGCCGAGCTGGCCGACGGCCCGGCGCTGGCGATGGTCGACTCCGACAAGGGCATCACCAACCTGCACGTGCCGTCCGACGTGATCGTCGACGCCTCGATGCCGGCGATGATCCGGACGTCGGGCCACATGTGGGGCCCGGACGGCGGGGAGCACGACACGCTCGCCGTGCTGCCGGACAGCAGCTACGCCGGGATCTACCAGGTCGTGCTCGACGACTGCCGCGCCAACGGCGCCTTCGACCCGTCGACGATGGGCTCGGTCCCGAACGTCGGCCTGATGGCGCAGAAGGCCGAGGAGTACGGCAGCCACGACAAGACCTTCGAGATCGCCACCACCGGTACGGTCCGACTGGTCGATGCCGACGGCAACGCCGTACTGGAGCAGGCCGTGTCGGCCGGTGACATCTTCCGCGCCTGCCAGACCAAGGACGCGCCGATCCGCGACTGGGTCAAGCTGGCCGTCACGCGGGCCCGCGCGACCGGCGACCCGGCGGTGTTCTGGCTGGACGAGACCCGTGCGCACGACGCGCAGATCATTGCCAAGGTCAACGAGTACCTGGGCGAGCACGACACCGACGGCCTGGAGCTGAAGATCCTGGCCCCGGTGGACGCGATCAAGCTGTCGCTGGAGCGGATCCGCCGCGGCGAGAACACCATCTCGGTGACCGGCAACGTGCTGCGCGACTACCTGACCGACCTGTTCCCGATCCTCGAGCTGGGCACCAGCGCGAAGATGCTGTCCGTCGTACCGCTGATGGCCGGCGGTGGGCTGTTCGAGACCGGTGCGGGCGGCTCGGCGCCGAAGCACGTGCAGCAGTTCGCGAAGGAGAACTACCTGCGCTGGGACAGCCTGGGCGAGTTCTTCGCGCTGGCCGCGAGCTTCGAGCACCTGGCCCAGACCACGGGCAACGCCAAGGCCCAGATCCTGGCCGACACCCTCGACCGGGCGACCGCGACCTTCCTGAACGAGGACAAGTCGCCGACCCGTCGGATCGGCGGCATCGACAACCGCGGCAGCCACTTCTACCTGTCGCTGTACTGGGCGCAGGAGCTGGCCAAGCAGACCGACGACGCGGAGCTGGCCAAGCTGTTCACCGCCGTCGCCGAGACCCTGGCGAGCAACGAGCAGACCATCGTCGAGGAGCTGCTCGCGGTCCAGGGCAGCCCGGTCGAGCTGGGTGGGTACTACCAGCCGAACGCGGAGCTGGCCGCGGCCGCGATGCGTCCGTCGAAGACCTGGAACGACGCGCTCGCGACGCTTTCCTGATCCATCGCGAAGGGGCGCCCACCGTGATGGTGAGCGCCCCTTCGTCGTACTCAGTGCTCGTGCTGGTACTCCTGCTGGGTCATTTCCTTCAGCTCGTGCGCCGGGGTCCTCACCTTGTTCTGCGAGGCTCCGCCCCCGACGTCACCGCCGCCGAAGCGGACGTTCGCCCAGTTGTTCTGGGTGGTCAGCGTCGTCTTGCCGCCGTCGCGGTTGATGTCGGCCGACGCGGTGTCGACGGTGTCGCCGTCACAGTTCCAGTCGATGCCGAGGTTGGCCGCGCCCGAGGTCCGGGTGGTGTTGTCCGGGCACTTCCACTTGGTCTTCCAGGTCGAGGCGGCGCTGCCCAGGCCGGTCGACTCCTTCAGGCTGGTCTCGGTCAGCGCCGGCGGAGCGAAGTTCGAGTAGCTGAACCAGGCCGCGCCGCTGGTCCGCGGGACGCCGGCGAACTGGAAGTGGTAGTTCATCACGCTCAGGTAGTTCGGCTTGTAGTTCACCGAGTCCGACCCACCGTGGGTCAGGCCGAGGTCGTGGCCGAGCTCGTGGATGAACGTGCCGACGTTCATGTCCTCGGTGACGGTCCAGCTGCACTTCGGGCCCATCGTCACGATGAACGTGTCGTTCGGGATCGCGAACGCGTTGCCGCTGCTGCAGCTGTTGTCGTAGTCGTCGGCCCAGAGCATGTAGTGGAAGACGGCCTTGCGGGCCGAGGCGAAGTTCGCCGACTTGATCGCGTCGGTCTGTTGCTCGGCCGGCTGCAGGTTGCTGTCGTACGGCACCTGGTTGCCGCCGCCGAGGTCGTACGCCGTACCGCGGGCGGAACCGGCGTCGAGGTGGATCCGGATGCCGGTGCTGCCGTCGGGGTTGCTGATCGGCGCGTTCGCGAAGCTCTGGACGATCCGGTCGAGCGCCGCCGTACTGGCCAGGCGTCCGTCCATGTAATCCATCTCGACGAACAGGTCCTTCTTGTTCGGCGTCGCGCCCATCCCGGGCAGGTCGACGTCGACGACGCCGTCACCGTTGGCGTCGTAGCCGCTGGTCTCCCAGGTGTCGGGCAGTGAGTCGCCGTCGGTGTCTGTTGCCGCGGGCACCTTGATCTGGGGTACGGCGGGGGCCTTGGCCTGGGGCGCGTCGTCCGGTGCAACGGCGGCGACGGCACCGCCGGCCGCGGCGGCGACCAGGGCGAACGAGCTCAAAGTGGCGAGCACGAGCGGGCGGGGGCGGAAGGTCATCGGATCTCCTCGGTCCGGTCAGCGGCTGAGAGCAAGCTCCCTCACAGAGCCGCACGACAGTTGCTGCTTACAACCTTCCGCAGCATGTATCCGATCGACCACTCAGCGCAATGGGGATAACCCGAAAGTTTTCGGTTTCGACCCCGTGGAGTGTGCGGGTTGTCACCCGGCGTGAGGCGCCAGGAGGACGCTGAGCGACGTCACCGCGATCCCGGTCAGGCGGGCCCGGCCGATACCGGCCGCGCCGAGCACCTCCAGGCCGCGGGTGACCGCGACGAAGTAGCCGGCGAGCTCGCCCGCGTTCGCGGACCCGTCGACCTCACCGCTGGCCTGGGCCTCCTCGATGCAGTGCTTGTAGATCGCCTCGAGACTCTCGTACGCCGCCAGCGCCGACTGGGCGACCTCCTCGTCCTGGTCGGCCATCTCGACGGCAGCCTTGGTGACGAAGAACCCGGACGGCGCGGGATCGCTGAAGGTGATCGCCATCCGCAGGACCTGGGCCTTGATCCGCTCCAGCGGCGTCGAGGTCTCGCTCCCGAGCTCCTCGTCGACGAGGGCGATCGCCTCGGCGGTCTTCGCCGACAACGCCTTGAGGAACAGCTCGCGCTTGCCGCCGAACGCGTTGTAGAGACTCTGCTTGCCGACGCCGGTCGCGCGGGCCAGGTCGTCGACGCTCGTGCCGCCGTACCCCTGCTTGGCGAAGGTCTCGCCGGCGCGGGTCAGCACGTCGGCCTCCACGAACTTGCGCGGTCGTCCCATGGCACGAGCGTAGCGCGTACTTGACTATTCAGTCTAAAACGCTATTTTTGGACTGTCTCGTCAAAAACTATCTGGGAGATCTCATGAGTACGTTGTCCGTCGTCCAGGACTTCCTCGGCCGGCTCGGCGCACAGGACGCCGACGGCGTCGGCGAACTGTTCGCCGACGACATCGACTGGTACGTCCCCGGCAGCCCGACACTCCCCTGGACCGGCGCCCGCGAGCACGGCTCCGACGTCCCGGTGTTCCTCCGCACGATGTGGTCGCACTTCGTCGCCGGCCAGAGCCAGGTCAGCCCCGACAGCATCGTCATGGACGGCGACACCGCGGTCGTCTTCGCGGAGTTCACCCACACCGCAGCCTCGACCGGCCGAGTCTTCACCACCCCGGTCGCACTGCGCCTGCGAGTCGTCGAAGACCAGATCGTCAAGATGCACCTGTTCGAAGACACCCACGCGGTCAGCTTGGCGTTCGCCTAGGCGCCAGGAGGGCCAGTCGCCCGACAAGAGTGGCTTCGAGGTCGGCGGGCCAAGGAAAGAGGGACGCGGCGACTCGTAGTTGGGCCAGGCCGTGGAGGGCGACCCAGACGGCGGCTGCGTCGGCGGTGGGGGCGGCGCTGGTGGACTCGGCAGCTTCGACGCAGTCGGTCAACGCCTGCTCGAGGACGCCGAACGCGTTCATGCCGAGAGTTTCGATCGCCAGGTCGGGGACGCGTTCGAGGGACTTGGGGGCGCTCCAGACCGCGCCGAACATGGTCCGGTAGCGGTTCGGCTTCTCCTGCGCGTACGCCAAGTACGCCGTACAGATCGCTCGCAGCCGCTCGGCCGGACCGAGGTTCGGCGGTACGGCGCGCAGGTGCGTCTCCAGCTCGGCGAAGGCCTGCTCGGCGACCGCGAGCAGGATCGAGTCGCGGTCGGCGAAGTGCGGGTAGATCGACGGCGCGCTGATCCCCGCCTCGCGGGCGACCGCGCGCAGCGTCACCGCCTGCTCCCCCGCCTCCTGGTCGAGCAACCGTGCCGCGGCGACCACGATCTCGTCGCGCAACTGCCCGCCTTCGCCCCGTCGACTTCGTTTGCGCTGTTCCACGCCGATCACTTTACAGCTGTTAACTCAAAGCGTAAGGTTACAGTCGTAAACTTACATGCGTATCCAGAGGAGCAACTCATGACGACCACCGCTCAGCCCACCGTCGAGTCCACCGCCGTTCGCCGCCCGTCCCGCGCGGTGATCATCGCGGCCTTCGCCATCCCGGTGATGGTCGTCGGCCAGTTCGCGATGCTCGCGATCATCCCGGTCGCCGTGCTGCTCACCGGCACCCTGTGCTCCGCCCGCTTTCGCGCCCTCCGCTGGTGGGCCGCGGCGCTGGCGACGGCGTACGCGATCCCGCTCGCCGCGTGGGCGATCGGCCCCGACCGCGCACCGAGTCTGTCCAAGGACATGCACCCGGTACTCGCCGGCGTGATCGTCGCGGCCTCGATCGCATTCATCGCCGCGTACTTCGTCACCCGCGGACGAGCAGCTCAGGTTCCCGCGCACGACTGACCGGCCACTGGATCACCAGCACGGCGGTGAGCACGACCGCACCGCCGAGGAGCTGGACCGGACTGAGGGACTCGCCGAAGATAGTTGCCGCCAGCAACACCGTGACGACCGGTTCGAGAGTGGACAGGATCGACGCGGCCGACGGGCCGACGCGGGCGAGGCCCGCGAAGAAGGTGAGGATCGCGGCGACGGTGCTGATCACGGCGATCGCGGTCAGCCAGAGCCAGCCGCTCGGCGCGAAGTCGAGGCGCGGACCACCTTGTACAGCGGAGAAAGCGGCGAACGTGCAGGCCGCGCCGGTGCACACCAGAGAGGACAAGGCAACGGGCGGAATCCCGGCGCGATCACCTGCTTGACCGCCGCCGCCGACGCGGTCGCCCGCCAGGATGTAGACCGTGTAGGCAACAGCCGCACCGAACCCCATCGCCGCACCCAACGGATCAAGGCTCCCCGAAGCCGCCCCGCCCAGCACCAACGCCGTACCGGCCGAAGCAATCACCAGCGCGGCAACCCTCCGCACCGAAGCCCGCTCCCGACGCAGCACGATCGCGCCGATCGTCACCAGCGCCGGGTACGCGTACAGGAGCAGCGCGAGCAGCGAAGCGTCGATCCGTTCCAGCGCACCGAAGAACAGACCCGACTGCGTCGCGTACCCGATCCCGCCCATCGCGAGACCGGCGACCAGCGAGCGACGCGGTACGCCGCGCAGCGCGCCCGTCGTACCGGCGACGACGAGCAGCAGGACGGCGGCGACCGCGAACCGCACGAGCAACAGGTCGCCGACGTCGACGCCCGCGTCGTACGCGAGCTTGCCGAAGATCGCCATGGCACCGAAGCAGGCGGCGGACAGGAGACAGAGGAAGGCACCCACGCGACGATGCTCGCAGCGCTCAACTGTTCACGTCCATCTCACGTTTCTGCATGACACCAGATAGCTTTGGTGAACGATGCTCGATCTCCGAAGACTCCGCCTGCTCCGCGAGTTGCACGCTCGCGGCACGATGCACGGCGCCGCGAAGGCCCTCGGCTACACGCCCAGCGCGATCTCCCAGCAGCTCGCCGTCCTCGAACGCGAAGCCGGCGCGAAGCTGCTCGAACGCACCGGCCGCAACGTCCGCCTCACCGACGCCGGCCAGGCGCTCGTCCGCCATGCCGCCGTACTGCTCGACGGCCTGGAAGCCGCCGAGGCCGAGGTCGCCGCGATCGCGGCCGGTCACCCAGCAGGCGTCGTACGGGTCTCGGCCTTCCAGTCGGCCTTCCTCCGCATCGTCGCCCCGGCCGTCGCCGCGCTCGCAGCAAGTCATCCCGGCGTCCGCGTCGAGGTCACCGAAGCCGAGGTCGAGGAGTCGATCCCGGCCCTGCGGCTGCGACAGCTCGACGCGGTCGTCGGCGACGAGTACTCCGGCCAGCCGCGCCCGGTCCACACCGATCTGGCGCGCGAGTCGCTCGTCCGCGAGCAGGTCCGCCTCGTCCTGCCCGAGTCACATCCCCAAGCAGGTAACGCGAAAGTCCGCATGACCGACCTCGCCGACGCCCGCTGGGCCGCTTGCCAACCCGGCACCGGCCATCGCGACATGCAGATCCGCGCCTGCCGCGACCTCGGCCACTTCGAGCCCGACCTGCGCTACGCCTCCGACGACTTCCTCATCCTCGTCGAGATGGTCCGCACCGCCGGCGCTTGCGCACTGCTGCCCGATCTGGTTCTCGGGTACGGCGTACCGGGCGTCGCCGTCCGCCCGCTCGCCGAAGGCCCGATCGACCGCGAGGTCTTCCTGCTCACCCGCGCTACCCGGACCCCCGCGGTGGAAGCCGTCGCCGCCGCTCTGCACCAGGCCGCCACCGCCAGCTGATCCGAACGCTGTCAGCCGTCGCGGCCCTGCCAGGTGGTCACGCAGGCTTCGTTCCCCTCCAGGTCGGCCAGCACCCAGAAAGCGGGCGCACGCGTCGCGGACACCAGCCGGCCCCCGGCCGCCAGCGCTGCCTCGATGCGCCGTGGTGCCTCGTCGTGCGGAACGCAGATGTCGAAGTGGATCCGATTGCGCTGCGGGCGCGCCTGATCCATCTGCTGGAACCAGATGGCCGGCCCCTGCCCGACCGGGTCGATGAGCGGATCCTCCGGTCCCTCGGCACCCGCCTCACCCGTGTAGCCCAGCACCGCCCTCCAGAACCCCCGGATCCCGGCGATGTCCAGTGCGTCGATCGCGATCTCCAGCACCTGGACGGATCGCGGTGCTCCCGTGCCGATCTCGGGCTCCGCCTGCAGCCCGGCCTTGTCCGCGGCGGCAGAGATCCGCAGCGCGAGCTCGACGTCCACGGTGGTCACCGCCGCGTGCTCCACCGACTGCAGAGTGAGGACGACCCGATCGGGGCGTGCATCGACCTGAAGGTGCTGATCGGCGTCGTCGCCGCACACCGCGACGGCGTCTGCCGCCAAGGCGATTGCCCGAGTCAACGACTCGACCGGGACCGACGTACGCAAAGCGCCCAGCAAGAAGCGCCACCCGGCGTCCTGGACCGCGTCCGATGCTTCCTGCCGACTCAAGACCTGTTCCATAGCCACATCCTTTCAGGATCAGCTAGCGGTCCAGGTCAGGGTGTAGCGCCAGAACAGAGCTCGCCTCAGGCGTACGCCGGGGAGGACGCGTTCGGCGGTGAGGGCGATCTCCTCAAAGGATTCCGCCGCCATGGCGGTGGGCGCGGTCATCTGTGTCGGCGTCTCAGTTGCTCGTCGCGGGTGTACGACGGCGCCGACGATCGGATTCAGGACCAGCGAGGCAATCGACCAGGGAAGGTCTGCAGGCGATTCCCGGCTGAGGCCGACGACAACGAGCCGGCCACCCGGGCGCAGCAGCTCGCGCGCCTTCTCCAGCGTGGCTTCCAACGGCAGATGATGCAGCACCGCGACGAAGGTGATGAGGTCGTAGCGGTCCTTGTGGGACTCGTCGAACGGTTGGGACAGGATGCGCACGTTGGCGAGGTCAGCAGTCGTACGCCGAGCCAGCTCCGCGGTCGGGCCATCGGGCTCGATCCCTGTCACCGCGGGCAAGACGCCCGCGAGCCGACGTACGAGATTCCCTGTCCCGCACCCGACATCCAGGGCCTCCGTCCCACCAGCCGCACGGACCCGACGCGCATGGTGGAGTACAAGCGCGGCATAGGCATCGTTGTGAGACCAAGGATGCGCGTCGTTGAACCGACCCACTGTGGACAGCGCTCTCTGGAGGGCGGGAGTCATGCTGCGACAATACCGACGGATCCCCAGCACCAGGTCGGACAGTGAGCCCTCGCCCGGGCACACTGAGCGGCATGACGGATCAGGCCACCGGGACGCTCAGTGTTGGGGACGGGGACAAGGAGCTCGGCGAGCAACTGTCGGCCGGGCTGGACGAGGTGAACTTCGCGGCGACGGGGACCACCGCGGCGGATCAGGGTGAGTTGTCGGTCAAGGTGCTGGACGACGCCGGTGAGCTTGTTGGTGGGCTGACGGCCTGGACGTGGGCCGGGTTGCTTGGGATCGAGATGGTGTGGATCCGCGCGGACAGCCGCGGCGACGGCTGGGGCGCCAAGCTGCTGCAGGCTGCTGAGGACGAGGCTCGTCGCCGCGGGTGCGACCGGGCGTGCGTCTCGTCGTTCACCTTCCAGGCCCCGGCGTTCTACCAACGCCACGGCTACACCGAGACCGGCCGCACCCTCGGCATCCCCGGCGGAGCCGAAGACGTCCACATGTTCAAGAAGCTGGGTTAGACGGTTTCACTGCGGAAGACGGCGAAATGGCACGGCCCCCGTGGCGCCGGGATCGGCGCCACGAGGGCCGTGCGTGTGCCGTCAGACCGCGGGGATCAGGCGGCGTACCGCGCAGGTCAGTTCGCGCGGCTGGTGTTGATCTCGCCGTTCACGCCGGCCGGGAAGAAGCCGCCCTTGGTGGCCTTCTTCGGGGTCAGGTAGACGACGTTCAGGACCTGGTCGGCGCCGCGGCTGAAGGCGATGCCGTTGGCGTCGGTCGGCACGATGTTCGTCTTGCCCTGGTACGTGACGCCCTGGTCGACGTCCGACTTGCCGTCCAGGCTGTCGCGCGCGTTGGAGATCGCGACCGAGGGAACCTCGAGACCGGCCGCCACCAGGCTCGTGCGGATGTTCGCCGCGTGGTACGCCTCGACGGCGAGGATGCCGGCCGCCGCTTCCAGGTAGGTCTTGTTGCTGATCAGCGGCGCGGCACCCTTGTACGCCGTGACGCCGACGTCTTCGAACACGTACGCGGCCAGCAGGAAGTTGTTCTCGTTGGCGTACGCGTCGAACTTCTGACCGGGCTTGATCAGCCCGGCCGCGGTCGCCGCCGCCGTGAAGGCCGCGTCGATGTCGATCGCCGGCCGCGCGACGGCCGCGCCGCCGAGCGCCTTGCGCAGGAACCGGACGTGCGCCAGCTCGTCGGCAGCGATCTCCTCGGCGTACGCCTTGACGGCCTTGGTCTGGAACTTGACCTTGCGGCCACCGCGCACGGCGCCCGGCTTGCCCTTGCCCAGCACCTCGGTGGCGGCCAGGCCGTAGCCCCGGACGGCGCGCAGGTAGAACTCGGCCTCCAGGTACTCCAGGTTCAGCGCGAAGTTCAGCACCGCGCCGTCGCTCGGCTGAGCGCTCGGGTGGTGCTTGTCGCCGAGCCCGAGGTCCAGTCCGAGCGGACCCGAGTCGGCCGCGGCTGGGTTGAGGACGCCGCCGGCGAGCAGCCCGCCGCCGGCCAGCCCCGCGCCGACGGTGGTGACACCGGCAGCCCGCAGGAACTTGCGCCGGTCGACGCCGTTCTCGGCACTGCGGTCGATCGCGTTACGGATGAAGAGTTTGTCGAACATACGCGGAGACACTCCGATGGTGCGGTTCGCCCGGCTATACCGCCGGGCAGTGGATTGACGATCCACTGAACCCAACGAGGCCGCCCGTGGTGAGGAGACACCTCTTTACGAGACGACAGGGTCCGTAATAGGGATCGGCCCGACTGGTGCCGCCAACGGGGATCGTCAGGCCGCGACGGCACCAGCACGGACGCCGGCTCTCTCCGGCCGGCAGTGGTCCTTCGGGCCCGGTGCCGTCGCGGATGGGTGGAAGTTCAGTTCTTCAGGGTGAGGACGATCAGTACGACGTTGAGCGCGGTCACTGCCGTCGCAACAAGGCAGGCCAGCAGGGTGGTCGGCAGTTTGTTGACCAAGGCCCCCATCACCCGCCGGGACGCGGTCAGTTTCACCAACGGCCACAGCGCGCACGGGATCCCGAAGCTCAGCACGACCTGCGAAACGACCAGCGCCCGACTCGGATCGATGCCGATGGCAAGGACAATCAGCGCGGGCAGCAGCGTGATCAGGCGCCGTACGGCGAGCGGCACGTGGCGCTGCCAGAACCCTTCCAGGATGACCGATCCGGCGTAGGTGCCGACCGAGGACGACGCGAAACCGCTCGCCAGCAGAGCCAGCGCGAACAGCAGCGCGGGCAGCTGACCCAGCCTGTCGCCGATCGCCGCGTGGGCTGCATCGAGTGAGTCAGCGCCTGATCCGCTCAGTGCGGCCGCGGCCAGAACGACCATCGCGAGGTTGACCGCGCCGGCCAGTGCCATCGCCACGGCGACGTCGATGCGGGTCGCCCGCAGTACACGCTGCTTGCCCGACGCCGACCGGATCGACTTCCAGTGCCGGTCGGTGACCAGTGCACCGTGCAGCCAGATCGCGTGCGGCATCACCGTCGCACCGAGCATCCCGGCGGCCAGCACCAACGACTGGGTGCCGTCGAGCCGCGGGATCATCCCGTTCACCACCGCTCCCGCCGACGGCTCGGCCCTGACGGTGGAGACGACGAACCCGACCAGCACCACCGCGAGCAGCCCGATGATCGCCGCCTCGAACGGCCGCTGCCCGCGTTTCGACTGATAGATCAACAACCCGAACGAGACAGCCCCGGTAATCGCACCGCCCAGCAGCAGCGGTACGCCGAACAACAGGTTCAACGCGATCGCCCCACCGACCACCTCGGCCAGATCGGTCGCGATCGCCACCAACTCGGCCTGAGCCCACAACCCACGTGACGTTGTCGCCCGGAAATGCTCCCGGCACAGCTGCGGCAATGTCTTCCCGGTCGCGATGCTCGCCTTCGCCGCGAGGTACTGCACGAGCACGGCCATCAGGTTCGCCCCGACGACCACCCAGCACAGCAGATACCCGTACGTCGCTCCCGCCGCGATGTTCGTCGCGAAGTTCCCCGGATCCACGTACGCGACCGCAGCCACGAACGCGGGCCCGAGCAGCATCAAGCCCGATCGGTTCAGCTGACGACGAAGCGGTGCCGGTGCGTACATGAACTCTCCCTGCTCTGGACCCGAAGCATCCCCGGGCATTCGAAGCCGCCTCCGCTCCGGATGGGACCCATCCACCGGGCACCCCGCTCCGAACGCGCTGGGTAAGGAAGCGAACACCTACGGCGAGGAGCGAGCGTGCCCGACCGGACGGCGACCGTCGCCGGCCCGGAGATCGACGGGATCGAGGCGACGGTTCGGCGCGCCCAGTCCGGCGACACCGCCGCCTTCGGCGACCTGTACGACGCCTACGTCGCGACGGTCTACCGGTACGTGCTGGCCAAGGTCTCCGCCGTACCGGTCGCCGAGGACCTCACCAGCGAGACCTTCGTCCGCGCGCTCCGCAAGCTCGACTCGTACTCGGCGCCCGGCGGCAACTTCGTCGCCTGGCTGCTGACCATCGCGCGCAACCTGATCTTCGACCACTACCGCTCCGGCTGGGTCCGCCTGGCGGTCGTCACCGAGGAGATCGAACCGGAGCACGAGCCGTCGGCCGGCCCCGAGCAGGCCGCCCTCGCCGCCCTGGACGCGGAGCTGCTCCGCAGAGCAGTCGGCGGCCTTGCCGAGGAGCAGCGCGAATGCATCGTGCTGCGCTTCTTCAGCGGCCTGTCCATCGCCGAGACAGCCCGGACGATGGGCCGGACCGAGGGCGCGATCAAGCAGCTCCAGTGGCGCGCCACCCGCCGGCTGCACGCGATCCTCACCGCCTGACGCGAAAAGGCCCGGAACAGGAGAGTTCCGGGCCTTCCAAGGAGTGTGTGGGGGTCAGCGCACCACGGGGATGTCGCCGGTGTTCTCGGCGTCCAGGCCGGCCGGGGTGTCCGGCGCCTTGGCCTGGTGCTCTGCCTCGTCGAGCTCGAGCTCCTCGCGGAAGACCCACTTGCGGTACGACCAGAAGCGGAACAGCGTGCCCAGCCCCAGGCCGATCACGTTCGCGGAGATGTTGTCGGCGAGCGCGTTGTGCATGTCCAGCACGTACCGCGAGAAGCCGAGGCAGCCGGCCGAGATCAGCAGGCCGATGCCGTTCAGCACGAAGAACAGCACGTACTCGCGGTGCAGCCCGGTGCGCTCGCGGTGCCGCCAGGTCCAGTGCCGGTTGCCCAGGTACGTCGCGACGGTGGCGACCGTGACCGAGATGAACTTCGCCGTCACCGGCCGGTCGTGCAGCATGCCGTCGCCGTGCGTACCGAACACGACCAGCGGGTTGTCGAAGACCAGCCAGTTGTAGATCGGCAGGTCGACGACCATGCCGAGCAGACCGACCAGCCCGAACTTGGCCACTTCGTGCACCAGGTGCTCGACCTGGCGGTACAGCGTGGTGAAGATCTTCAACGGACCAGTGGACTCTCTGTGAACGGACAACTGGCTGAGCGCAGTCAGTGGGGCAATCTTCACGGTACCCGCCGTGGGGGCCGACACGAAAATCGCCCGCGCGGCGGGGTGGCCGCCCGGCCCCGGGTGATGTAAGCGGAAGAATCCTCAACCACTAGGCTCGGGGCCGTGAAGTTCGAGCGTAAGGATCTCCCCGTCGGGACCCCCGTGGTGGGCATGGTCGGCGGCGGTCAGCTGGCCAGGATGACGCAGGAGTCGGCGGTCGCGCTGGGCATCCAGCTGCGGGTGCTGGCCGAGGGCCCGACCGTGTCGGCGGCGCAGGCGGTGGCCGACGCTCCGGTCGGCGACTACCGCGACCCGGCGACGGTCAAGGCGTTCGCCGCGGAGGCGGACGTCGTCACCTTCGACCACGAGCACGTGCCGACCGCCCTGCTCCGTGAGCTGGAGGCGGCCGGCGTCGCCGTACGGCCTGGTCCGGACGCGCTCGTGCACGCGCAGGACAAGGCGGTGATGCGGGAGCGCCTCGACACGATCGACGCGCCCGCGCCGGCTCACCAGGTGGTCGCGACACCGGCTGATGTCTCGGACTTCGCCAAGCGCGTCGGCGGCTTCCCGATCATCCTCAAGACCACCCGCGGCGGGTACGACGGCAAGGGCGTCTGGTTCGTCGACGGTCCGGACGACGCGGCGGTGGCGCAGGCGTTCGGTTCCGGCGTACCGATCCTGGCCGAGGAGAAGGTCGACTTCGTCCGCGAGCTGTCCGCGATCGTCGCCCGCAGCCCGCACGGCCAGGCCGTCGCCTACCCGGTCGTCGAGTCGGTCCAGCGGGACGGCATCTGCGTCGAGGTGACTGCACCGGCCCCCGGCCTGGACCCGGACAAGGCCGCGCAGGCGCAGCAGACCGCGCTGCGGATCGCCGGCGAGCTGGGTGTGGTCGGAATCCTCGCGGTCGAGATGTTCGAGGCGCGTGACGGCCGCCTGCTGGTCAACGAGCTGGCGATGCGTCCGCACAACACCGGCCACTGGTCGATCGAGGGCGCGGTCACCAGCCAGTTCGAGAACCATCTGCGCGCCGTACTGGACCTGCCGCTGGGATCGCCGGCCGCGCGGGCGCCGTACACGGTGATGGTGAACGTGCTCGGCGGCGACGTCGAGGACATGCACCTGGGACTGCTGCACTGCATGGCCCGCGACCCGGGTCTGAAGGTGCACTTCTACGGCAAGTCCGTGAAGCCGGGCCGCAAGGTCGGGCACGTCACGGCGTATGGCGACGACCTGGACGAGGTTCGCGAACGCGCGCGGCACGCCGCGGCGTACCTGACCGGCACGATCGACGAGTGAGGAACCGGCCATGACCGTGGGCATCGTGATGGGATCGGACTCCGACTGGCCGGTGATGAAGGCCGCCGCGGAGGTGTGCGCCGAGTTCGGCGTGACCTTCGAGGCGGACGTGATCTCCGCGCACCGGATGCCGGTGGAGATGATCGAGTACGGCCGGGAGGCGCACGGCCGCGGGCTCAAGGTGCTGATCGCCGGAGCCGGTGGCGCGGCGCACCTGCCGGGCATGTTGGCCGCGGTCACGCCGTTGCCGGTGATCGGCGTACCGGTGCCGCTGAAGTACCTGGACGGGATGGACTCGCTGCTGTCGATCGTGCAGATGCCGGCCGGCGTCCCGGTGGCGACGGTGTCGATCGGCAACGCACGCAACGCGGGGCTGCTGGCGGTGCGCATCCTCGCCGCGCACGACCCCGAACTCCTGAAGAAGATGACAGACTTTCAAGAGTCGCTGGCGGAGCTGGCCAAGGCCAAGGGTGTCGCGGTGCGTGAGGGCGCAGAAGAGCTGCGTTAAGGCTGCTGCAAGACGGTTTTCCACACCTTCGGGGCGGGTAGCCGTGAGATCCCAACCATTGTCGTCTAAGGTCGTCGATCGTGACTCCGCCCGCAGAACCGGACACTCAGCGCATCCCGATCCGTTACTGGATCTGGCTGCTCGGTGCTGCCGTGTCCCTGCTCGGTGATCTCACGATGTCGTTCGCCATCGGCTGGTCCGCCAGCCACTACGGCGGACAGGTCGCCGGTTTGGTCCTGCTGCTCGCCGCAGCTCCGCGCGCGGCACTCCTGCTGATCGGCGGCGCGATCGGTGACCGGTTCGGGGCACCGCGCGTCCTGATCGTCAGCTGTACGGCGATGTTCGTGGTCACCGCGGCCCTGGTCCCGGCGACGATCGCGGTCGACGAGCCGGTCTGGCTGCTGGTCACCACGGCCCTCGTGGTCGGCGTGATCGACGCGTTCTTCCTGCCGTCGTCGCGTGCGATGCCCCGGCTGCTGGTGCCGCCCGCGCAGATCCCGCGCGCGATGGCGAGCTTCCAGGTGACCGGCATGGTGTTCGCGGTGATCGGCACGCTGGTCGGCGGACTGCTGGTCGGGTGGGCCGGACTGACCGCGGCGGCCGGGTTCGACGCGCTGACGTTCGCGGTGATGATCGTCGTACTGGCCCTGCTGGGCAAGACGATCGAGCTGCCGCCGAAGGCGACGCTGGGCATGTTCCGGTCGATCGCCGAAGGGATGAAGGTCGCGTTCGGCAGGCCGCTCACGCGGACGCTGCTGATCACGATGACGCTCGCGGCCGGACTGCTGATGCCGTTGGACATCCTGCTGCTGCCGTTGCTCGCCCGCGATCACCAGTGGTCGGCGGGTACGGCGGGTGTGCTGATCGCGGCCCGGAGCCTCGGGGTCGGCGTGATCGCGTTGCGGATCCTGATGCGCGGTGCGTTCAGCCGGCCCGGGATGGTCGCTGCCATTGGGCTTTTCTTCGCGGCGGTCGGGCTGCTCGGGTTGTCGCTGTCGGACCAGTTGCCGCTGACGATCGCTGCCGCAGCGGTGAGCGGGATCGGCGTCGGCCTGTTCACCGGGCACGTGCTGCCGCTGCTGATGAACTCGGTCGAGCGTGAGTTCCAGTCGCGGCTGCAGTCGGTCGTCGTACTGTGCCAGAACCTCGCGCTCGTGGTGATGAACCCGGTGCTCGGTACGTTCGCCGACCTGGACGGCGTCGGCATCACGGGTGTCTGCCTGGGCATCGGAGTCGCGTCGGCGTTGATCGGCCTCGTTGCGCTCACCCGCCCGGTGATGCGCAACGCGACCGTCAGCTGATTGGCCTTACGGCTTTCCCGGCGCCCGGTAGGTCCAGCCGGCCGCGCGCCACTGGGCCGAGTCGAGCAGCAGCCTCGCGTCGAGGATCACCGGGGTGTCCACGACGTCCTTCAGCGTGACCGGGTCCAGCGCGCGGAACTCCGGCCACTCAGTCAGGTGCAGGACCAGGTGCGCGTCCTCGCACGCCTCGAGCGCCGAAGCGGCGTACCGCAAAGTCGGACGCACCCGGCGCGCGTTCTCCATCGCCTCCGGGTCGTACACGGTGACCGTCGCGCCGTGCAGCTGGATCCGCCCGGCGATGTCGAGCGCGGGCGAGTCCCGGACGTCGTCAGTGCCGGCCTTGAACGCGGCACCGAGCACCGTGACGTTCCGCCCGATCCACGCGGCCCCGAGCAGCTCGTGGGTGACGTCGACGATCCGCGCGCGGCGCCGGTAGTTGATGTCGTCGACCTCGCGCAGCAGCGTGATCACCTCCTCGACCCCGAGCTCACCGGCCCGGGCCATGAAGGCGCGCAGGTCCTTGGGCAGGCAGCCACCGCCGTACCCCGGTCCCGCGTTGAGCATGCCGCGGCCGATCCGCTTGTCGAAGCCGAGCGCGTCGGCGAGCTGGGTGACGTCGGCGCCGGTCGCGTCGGCCATCTCCGAGAGCGCGTTGATGAACGAGATCTTCGTGGCCAGGAAGGCGTTCGCGCCGGCCTTGACCAACTCGGCGGTCGGAAGGTTGCAGACCACGACCGGCACGCCCTCGGCGATCGGCGTCGCGAACACCTGGCGCAGCGTCGCCTCGGCCTCCGGGGTCTGTACGCCGAACACCAGGCGATCCGGGTGCAGCGTGTCGTCGACGCCGTGCGCCTCGCGCAGGAACTCCGGCTGCCAGGCGATCTCGACGCCGGCGCCGGCCGGGGCCTCGTTGTGGAACCGCTGCTCGACCAGCTTCGACGTACCGACCGGGACGGTCGAACGCCCGACGACCAGTGTCGGCCGGGTCAGCAGCGGCGCGAGCATGTCGACGACCGAGTTGACCTGCGCCAGGTCGGCGGCGTCGCTGCCCTCGGTCTGCGGGGTCCCGACGCAGACGAAGTGCACGTCCGCCCAGTCGGCGATCTCGCGGTAGTCCTTGGTGAACCGCAGCCGCCCGGAGTCGACGTGCTTCTTCAGCAGCGGGTCCAGTCCCGGCTCGTACAGCGGGGCCTTGCCGTCGTTGAGCAGCTTCAGCCGGTGCTCGTCGATCTCGACGCCGATCACGTCGAAACCGAACTCGGCCATGCCCGCGGCGGTGTTGGCGCCGAGGTAGTTGGTCCCGATCACCGCGATCCGCAGCGAGCCGGTGGGCGTGCCTTCAGTCATGCGGGCGACTCTACCGACGCGACTTTCCGTTCCGTGAACGGCGCTGGTCGGCCCGGTGCCGGTGGGTGCGCCGTACGTCACTTTCCGGTGCCGTCGGCTCCCGGTCCGCGGCGATCCGTCGTAGATTGAAACTCGTGAGTAACTCATTCGACCTGTACGCGCTGTCCGAGGAGCACGAGGCGATCCGGGCGGCGGTCCGCGACGTCTGCGACGCCAAGGTGGCCCCGCACGCCGGGGACGTCGACGAGCTCGCCGAGTTCCCGAAGGCGTCGTACGACGCGCTGAAGGCCTCGGACTTCCACGCCCCGCACATCCCGGAGGCCTACGGCGGCGCCGGCGCGGACGCGCTGGCCACGGTGATCGTGATCGAGGAGGTGGCCCGCGCCTGCGCGTCCACCTCACTGATCCCCGCGGTGAACAAGCTCGGCTCGCTGCCGCTGCTGCTGTCGGCGTCCGAGGAGGTCAAGCAGCGGTACCTGCCGCCGGTCGCGAGCGGTGACGCGATGTTCTCGTACTGCCTGTCCGAGCCGGAGGCCGGTTCGGACGCGGTGTCGATGAAGACCCGCGCGGTCGCCGACGGCGACGACTTCGTGCTGAACGGCGTGAAGCGCTGGATCACCAACGCCGGCGTCAGCGACTTCTACACGGTGTTCGCGGTGACGGATCCCGACGCGCGGTCGAAGGGCATCTCGGCGTTCGTGGTCGAGAAGGCCGACGAGGGCGTGTCCTTCGGCGCCCCGGAGAAGAAGCTCGGCATCAAGGGGTCGCCGACCCGCGAGGTCTACTTCGACAACGTCCGGATCCCTGCGTCGCGGATGATCGGAGCGCCGGGCACGGGCTTCGGTACGGCGATGGCGACGCTCGACCACACCCGCGTGACGATCGCCGCGCAGGCTCTCGGCATCGCGCAGGGGGCGCTCGACTACGCGCTCGGCTATGTGAAGGAGCGCAAGCAGTTCGGCAAGGCGATCGCGGAGTTCCAGGGCCTGCAGTTCATGCTCGCCGACATGGGCATGAAGCTCGAGGCCGCGCGCCAGCTCACGTACGCCGCTGCCGCGCGCTCCGAGCGGAATGCTCCTGACCTCACCTACTTCGGCGCCGCCGCCAAGTGCTTCGCCTCCGACGTCGCGATGGCCGTCACCACCGACGCCGTCCAGCTCCTCGGCGGCTACGGCTACACCCACGACTACCCGGTCGAGCGCATGATGCGCGACGCCAAGATCACCCAGATCTACGAAGGCACCAACCAGGTCCAGCGCATCGTCATGGCCCGCCAGCTGCTGAAGGGGCTGGGCTGAGGCGTTGCGCTACGAGCGGGCCGCGGACCAGCAACGAGTGCCGTGGCGCAACGGCGCCGGCCTGACGACCGAGCTGGCGAGCGGCGGTTCCTCGGGTGACTTCGTCTGGCGTGTGAGCCTGGCCGAGGTCACCGAGGACTGCGACTTCTCGGTCTTCCCGGACGTCGACCGGACGATCATCCTGATCGATGGCCCGCCGATGACCCTGCGGTTAGCCGGGATCGGGCACACGCTTACGTCGTACGAGCCCTTTCACTTCGACGGAGGCCTCGAGGTCCGCTGCCAAGTCTCCGGCCCGACCCGCGACCTCAACGTGATGACCCGCCGAGGCCGCGCCACCGCCAGTGTGTCGATCGAGCAGCTGTCGCTCGCCCCGCTGACGATCCCCAAGGCAAACCCCTTGGTCCTTGTGTGCCTGGACGGATCCGCCACCCTCCAGCCCACGAACACCACGCTGAGCCCCGGCGACGTCGCCGAACTCGACGAACCCGTACGCATCACCGGCGACGGCCACCTCGCCGTCATCCACCTCGAAACCGTCGCCCGCGCCGAGTAGGCCGAGCGGAACGCGCCCGACATCACCTACTTCGGCGGCCGCCAAAGCACTTCCCTCCGACATCGCGATGGCCGTCACCACCGACGCCGTCCAGTTCCCCGGCGGTATGACTGCCCAGTCGAACCGCCTGATGGGCGGCCTGCAAATCGAGCCAGACGTGACCGCACGTTGAGCACGTCGTGACACTGTGAGAAACGCGCTCTATGTGTCAGTTTGTTGCCATGTCCATGCGGACGGTTGCGCTGAGCCATTAGGTGTGGACGCTGCATGCACACGCTGGCCTCTACGTCGGCTAGTGCTGATGACGCCGACGTATTTCGGCCGTCCGCTCTCAGGTCCACCCGTAGCCCGAACCAGTCGCAAATCGTTGACTCCTAGGCCCCGCCGGCGGTCAGGGAGTCGTTGCCTCTCGAACGACGTTGATCGGCTGCGAGCCGAGGTAGTGTTCAAAGCGCGCTGTCATCCTGGGCAACTCGAACACCGGTGTCTGGCAGTGCCGCAAGCCGCACCAGGAGTTGGTTGTAGCTCGCGACCGGCGCACCGGGAGCATCCTCCAGCTTGAAGTCGGAGCGGATCAGCCGTACAGCCGAGCGCAGTTCCTCAGTTTCGTCAGTGACCTCCGTGAGCTGGCCCTCGACGTCTTCGAGCAGCGCCTCGACGTCGCGGTTCAGAGCCGACGCTGGGTGGTCACGTCGGAAGGCATCGACGAAACGTCGCAACGTACGCCGGACCCGCTCTCGACTGTTTGCGCGGACCGCCTGTCGTTGTGCTTTGTTGACCCGGTCGAAGAGGACCTGAAAATTCGCGAGCGTACGCGATCGCAGGTCGTCATCGCCCTTGTGCTCCAGGCTGTGGAGCACAGCCCTGGCGAAGCCGACTTTGTCGAGTCGGAGCGGGTGCGGAAGGGTCTTGCACACTGCCTCAGCGGTCTTGAAGAGCTTCTCGCCGGGTTCAATTGTGAGCTCGATCGCCGTGGCCTCGACCTTGGCCGCTTCCTCGGGCGCTAGCACCTCGGAGGCGTACCTTTTGATGGCGATGACGGCGAGGTCGGCTGGGATAAGATCCTCGATTTCGAGCACGCCGCTGGTGTCGATCCTGAGGTTCGCGAGGTCGAGGTCGCTGGTCTGGATGACGTAGGCGTCTTCAACGTACTTCTTGTTGCGGTAGCCGTTCCTCAGCTCTTTGCGGATTCCATCGCCCTCACCGTCGCCATCGAGGAGGACGACGATGGCGGGAGTGTCAACGTCGCGACCGCGCGCAAGGTAGACCATGTAGGGGATGTGCTCGGCTGAACCCGACGGGACGAGCGAGAGCTTGTTGAGGTCGAGCGACTCGCCAAGGGAGCCGAGTCGACGCGCCAGCGAGCTGATGCCAGCCAGGAGGACCTGGTCAGCCTGTCCTTCAAGCATCAGGTTGCAGTTACTAATGAAGGTCGTCTCGGCGACGAAGGCACCAAACGCGGACCGAAGCGGCTCGTAGTGGTTACGGCCAGCGTTGGCGACTAGACGACTGCCCTCGTCGCCGTCTCCCTTTTCTAATACGCGGATCCGCTCACTGTGGTTCTTGTCGATGAGGAACGGTGAATGGGTCACGTACACGACTTGAACGGCGGGTGTATCGGGGTCCTCCGGCGCTGCGAATGAGTCGAAGATCCTGAGCAAGTCCTGTTGGCCGAGCATCGACAGGTACGCGTCCGGCTCATCCATTAGCAGCACCTCTTGCCCATCGGCAGGCACGTGCGATAGGTACTGCACGAAGTAGGACAGAAAGTACGACATGCCTCCGCTGCGCTCACTGAATGCGTACTCGCTGCCGGTGCGGTCGCGGACGGTAAGGACCAGGTCGAAGTCGCGCAGCGTCAACGTCAACGAGAACTCCCGGTCCTGCGACCACCACCTAGGAAAGTTGAGGGCCTTGGCCAGGTCGTCGTTCATCTTGGCCACGATCGCGTTGGCGTAGCCGTCGTGGCTCTTGACTGCGGTTCGAAGCTGCTCGAACGCTTCCTTGCCGATGCCGGCGACCTGGATTAGGAGCTTCTCCGCGAGCTTGAGACGTCGCAGCAACTGTGCCTCGTCCGCACTCTCGTCCGCGGACAGCGCAGCGTAATCGTTGAGCATCTCGGGTGTGGCCTTATCGATGGCTTCCTTGCTGCCGAACCAGTCCTGGTTCTCGATCAGCTTCTCGAGCCAGCCGAAGACTTGCTTGCGCGACCGAGCGACCTTCGCCTTTCGCTAGCGGTTAGGTAGGAGAGCGGGACACTGTCGGGTAGTGGGGTCTTGGCGTCGATGAGGAAGAACGTCGGCAGGCCGAGCGACTTAACCGCCGCGGGCTTCAACGGCACCGTCTTCCACTCGGCCCCGTCGCGGACGTACAGGGAGGGACCACCGTTCTCGCGAAAGAAGTGAAAGGTGCCGATCGAGGCTGTCGGGTGCAGCCCGGCGAGCTTGCCGATGGTGTCACGCTCTTGGTCACTGAGGCCGCTAAACTCTGCGCCGAACTCGGGGACCTTCATAGCCCCGCCGACGGTGAAAAACTGCGAATATCGGCAGAAGTCGCGCCGCTCGATGCCCTCCCCGGTCAGCACGCACTTGATCGCGCCGAGCAGTTGGCTCTTGCCAGACTCGTTCGCGCCGACGACGGTCGTGATGCCTTCCTCGAGCGGAACGCGGACGTAAGGGAAGAAGAACTCGGACTCAGGCAGCAAATCCCAAGGGTCGGGAACGGCCTTCGGGTGGCCCTTGCGCAGGTAGTCGTAGTTGAACGCCTTGTAGAACCGTACGTACAGCATCTTCAGCTTCATGGGTGCTCCCCCGGATTGACTCGATGCGAACTCTAGCGACGGGCACCGACACATTGGCGGTTAAAGGTGCGTCTCAGCGGGTGCGGAACTTCTCCTTGAGCTTGGCAGAAGTCAAGATCGCGATGAACGGGACTCATGCAGGCCTGCCACGTCCGTGGTCCTCGAGATCGACAACTGCTCGAAATCAGCCGCAGCATCCGGCCTCCGCCGGCCGTGACGCAGACGCTTGAACGGCCTCGAACTTGCGGATCTGGTGCGGCGGTGGAGCCCGTGCACCTCAGGTACAGGTACGACGCTTCCCAGGAAGGGCGCCCCTGCTCGCACATCTCCTCGTTGGGAACGCAGAGAAAACTCGAAAGAAACCGACAGGGTCGGATGTCGTGAGCGCGACCCCACGGTGCTGTGAAAACCACGCTCTAGTTGAGAATGAGTCTTCGAGGTGTGCTGGAAGGTTTCGTGCCACGTCAAGTCCGTGACGTCAACAGCGAAGATGGCACCGTCGCTGTCGCGCACCTTCCCTGACTATGTCGGTACGAGCCTCCATGACGATCCTCGGCTCGGAGCGAGGCCATGGCGCCCACACCATCTCATTTCCAGCTGGCGATGGGGCGACGGGTTGAATGGCCACGGGACGTCACACATTGGCCGCGCCAGGCGTGGGCTGTTGTCAAGGCGCGCGATGTGACTGATGCGGCGCAGTAGCTGACGGCATGTGTTGGCGCGGTTGCCCCAACCATCCGTGGTCCGGTGACTTGGTGCCCGCCCATGTCGTGCCCCTGGCTGAGAGCGCTCGCGACACAGTACCGTCGCAACTGCGCTCAGCGCGGCAGGCCTGAGCGCCGTCTGGTGTGTCAGATCCGGCCCACTCTGGCGGCAGCGTCGGATCTATAAAGGAAATACGAGGACGTGACCGGGTGCCTTTTGACGGATCCATTGAGCAGCTACGCGTCGAGTGCGGAGAGCTGACGCTAAGAGTCCCGTACGTGAACGACCTTGATAAGCTCATGGCGGTCTTTGACGACGACTTCAACCTCGAGCCTCAACCTCGGCCGGCCACTGAACTTGTTCAAGCACGCCAAGGGATATTAACCCGAATAGAACGAAACCCGCATCCGTCTGGCAGCGAATGGTGGAACCTTGACCTGATCGTCGAAGCCGCGCCAGGCTGCCCCATCGGTTGGGCATCCTTGCAACCCGAGGACAAACTCCCGGGCCGACAGTTGGAATCAAGCTCCTGGGTGGCACCCTCATATCGACGGAAAGGACACGCCACAACTATTCGCTACGGCCTGCTCGTCCTAGCCTTCGATGGGCTGGACGCCGACGTAGCCCACTCCCGCGCGCGACCCGACAACGTCGGCTCCAACACGATCTCTCACAATCTCGGGTACACCGAAGGGGAGACGACCTACACCGTGCCTAGGCGCACGGCGTACGCAAACTGGAGCCTGTCCAGGCGCGTCTGGGAACAAGCGGCGCGACCGAAGAATGTCGGTGTCCGAGGCCACGAAGCGCTGCGAAGCTGGCTCGATGAGCGCAGGCGTTAGCGACAGTTGCTAGGTCTCGTAGGCAGTTGCGACTCCTCGCAGAACGTACAGCTCCGGGGGCTTAGCGCGGCGCTGGGCGCCGCCGCGACCGCTTGCACCACGCGTAGGCCTCCGGTCTGGGATGCCGACGGCTCGGACTTGACGGCTTTTGAGCCACCCCGTGTGAGACGGGCCCTCGAGCCAGCGATGGACGATTGCCGGGTTCTACCGGAGGCGCCAGACAATCACGCCCAGGGAGAGGTCGGGTCCTCGCGACGCAGGTGATCCAGGTGGCGCTGGTTGATGTCCAGGAGGTGCCCCATCGCGGCCAGGATGATCACCTTCTCGAACGGCGCTTGGCCGTTATTCGTGTCCATTGCCGAGCGCTGCGCTGGGTTGTCGGCCAGGCGCATTGGGACCTTGCACACGGGTGGCGACGGTGTGCGGTCTGGCGGCGTCATCTGTGTGTCGCTCATGACCTGCTAGGCAGTTCAGCGGACCTTTACCCCCAAAGTTACGAAGTCACCAACCAAGTCCAGTGCATCGTCATGGCCCGCCAATCGCTCAAGCGCCTCGACTGAGGATCGCCCTGAACGCAGTCTTCGGTCGGAGGAGTCAGGAGCGGACCGTGACCACGGCGTCCGCGATGGGGCCGTGGTGCAGAGGCCCGTGGCCGGGGAGGATGAGGTTGGCGTCCAGGGACTCCAACGGCGTGAGGGCGGCCAGTAGGTCAGTGCGGCTGGTGTGGGCGAACATCGCGGGGAGCAACTGCGGGCCGGTGGTTGGCGAGAGCGGGTGGCCGGTGACGAGGGCGTCTCCGGTGATGACCGCGCCGACGGCCGGGAGGTGGAAGGCCGTGTGGCCGGAAGTGTGGCCGTGGGTGGGGACGGGGACGGGCGCGCCGGGGAGGTCGAGGGCTCCGGCGGTGGGGAAGGGCTGGGCGTGTGGGGCGGCGACGTCGGAGGTCGCGCCGTTGCGGAGGATGTGGATGGCCCAGGGCAGGACGCGGGGGCGCCAGAGGTTGGCGAGCAGCGTCGGCGGGGTGAGCTGCTCCAGGTAGTCGCGGTGGGCGTGGGCGACCTCGACGGGGTCGAAGTACGCCGGAGTGCCGTACCGGGCGTGGAACGGGTTCACCGCGCCGAGGTGGTCGGCGTGCGCGTGAGTGACCAGGATCGCCCGGACGTCCTCGGGGCGGCGGCCGATCGAGCGGATCGAGGCCTCGACGTCGTCCACGTCGCCGGGGTAGCCGCCGTCGACGAGGGTGAGGTCCGTGCCGTCACGCAGCAGGATCCAGTTGACCGCCGATCCGTTGACCAGGAAGACGTTCTCGGCTGCTTCCACCACGCGGTTCATGGTGATCAGCGTATTCCGGCGGACAGCCCCAGGAGCGAGCGGGCTCAGGGTTTGCGGGCGACCGCGCAGTACAGGAAGTTGCTGGCGTCGTCGATGTCCGGTGCCTCGAGGTCGGCTTCGCCGTACGGGTTCCAGTCCGACAGCCGGACCAGGCCCGGGGAGAGCACCTTCAGGTCGCCGAACAGGGACAGGATCTCCTCCGGCGTCCGGAAGCGCAGGTCGGGGAAGCTCGGCGCGAGCTTGTTCTCGAAGGCTTCGGCGATCTGGGCGGTCTCGCTGCCGTCGCGCGGGTTGCAGGCGTGACTGATCGCGACGAAGGAGCCGGACGGCAGCTTGTCCAGGTACGCCGCCTGGATCTCGCGGGCGTGGTCGAGGTCGGGCACGTGGTGCAGCACCAGCGCCTCGATCAGGCCGATCGGGCGGGCCGTGTCCAGGCCGACCACGACGGCCTCGTCGGACAGCACCTGGTGCGGTCGCGTGAAGTCGGCCGCGGTGAAGTCGGTGTACTCGTTGTCGAGCAGCAAGGCGCGCCCGTGCGCGATCACCGACGGGTCGTTGTCGACGTACACGACCTTGGCGACCGGGTTGATGCCCTGGGCGATCTGGTGAGTGTTCTGCGCGGTCGGCAGGCCGGCGCCGAGGTCGAGGAACTGGGTGATCCGATGCTCGCGGGTCAGCCAGCTGACGGCGCGCTGCAGCCAGCGCCGGTTCTCCCGGGCCCAGACCGGCAGGTCGGGCGCGACCTCCATGATCTGGCGGTAGATCACGCGGTCGGACTCGTAGTTGTCCTTGCCGCCGAGCAGCAGGTCGTAGACCCGCGCGACGCTGGGTTTGGTCACGTCGATGGTCAGCGGCGGCTCGTTCTGGTCGTCACCGACTGCATCGATCATTGCCGAAACCCTTTCATTTCTTGACGTTCGGGACAGGTGCTTGACCCGTCACGGTCCGTACGCCGAGGCTATCGCGCGCCGGGTCCGCGCAGCAGGGCACCCCGGGGCAGATCGCGGGGCAGATCAGCGCCGGTCGTTGTCCTCGGAGCTGAACAGCGTCTCCGCGTCCGGGTCTTCTCGCGGAGGCTGCGGCGCGGCCTCGGAAGGCCGGCGGCGGAGCTGCTCCGGCGGCGCCTCGTCGTCCAGGATCCCGTCGCCGGGCTTGCCCTCGGGCCCGCCGAAGAGCAGGTCGGACATCTGCAGGTGCATGTGCTCGACGTGCGGGACGTCCGGCAGGATCACCTGACCGCGCTCACCGGCCGACTCGATGGCCAGCGTGCCGCAGCCGAGCATCCGGTCGATCAGGCCGTGCTCGTACGAGACGTCGTTGATCCGCATCAGCGGGATGTCGCGGCCGGTCCGGGTCAGGATGCCGTGCCGGGTGATCAGTCGCCGGTTGGTCAGCGTGTACGTCGAGAAGAACCAGTTCAGGAACGGCTTGGCCCCGAACACCACCAGGACCAGCAGCCCGACCACGCCGATCGCGATCCGGGCCGGGGTCTGCAGGCCGCCCGACGGCACCACCGCGGCCAGGAACCCACCGCCGCCCGCCACCACGAGCAGCAGGAACACCGGGAAGATCAGCGCCTTCCAGTGCGTCCGCGTGCTGACGACGACGTACTCGTCCTCGCCCAACAACTTCGCCGAGATCGCCATGAGATCAGTCAATCACGAGACGAGATACAGCAGGAGAACAAAATGATTTAATGCTTTACAGAATGCATACAGCGAGACAGTATGCGCCAGGGGGCTACCTGTTAAGGAGTCAGTTCTGATGGGCATCTTGTCGGTCCTCGACCGGGAGCACAGCGTCGCACCCCCGGGCTACAGCCGCTGGCTGATCCCGCCGGCCGCGCTGGCGGTCCACCTGTGCATCGGTCAGGCCTACGCGACCTCGGTCTACAAGACGTCGATGGTGAAGCACTTCGACGCCAGCCAGACCTCGATCGGCGTGATCTTCAGCATCGCGATCGTGATGCTGGGGCTGTCCGCCGCGGTCGGCGGCACCTGGGTCGAGCGCAACGGGCCGCGCAAGGCGATGTTCGTCTCGGCGTGCTTCTGGGCGACCGGCTTCCTGGTCGGTGCCCTGGGCATCGGTACCGGTCAGCTCTGGCTCGTCTACCTCGGGTACGGCGTGATCGGCGGCATCGGTCTGGGCATCGGCTACATCTCGCCGGTCTCGACGCTGATCAAGTGGTTCCCGGACCGCCCGGGCCTGGCCACCGGACTGGCGATCATGGGCTTCGGCGGCGGCGCGCTGGTCGCCAGCCCGCTGTCGCGCCAGCTGCTCAGCCTGTACGACGACGGCTACGACCCGAACAACTCGGCGTCGGTGGCCGGCGGCAGTGCGCTGGTCGCGCTGTTCGTCACGCTCGGCCTCGGCTACTTCGTGATCATGATGTTCGGCGTCTTCAACATCCGCGTTCCCGCCGAGGGCTGGAAGCCGGACGGTTTCGACCCGTCGACGGTCAAGCAGAAGGCGCTCGTCACGACCTCGAACGTCTCGGCCGCGAACGCGATCAAGACCCCGCAGTTCTGGCTGTTGTGGGTGGTGCTGCTCTGCAACGTGACCGCCGGCATCGGCATCCTGGAGCAGGCCAGCCCGATGATCCAGGACTTCTTCCGCGGCGCGGACGGCAAGTCCTCGGTCGCGGTCGCCGCGGCGGCCGGGTTCGTCGGCGTGCTGTCGATCTTCAACATGGCCGGCCGGTTCGGCTGGTCGACGACGTCCGACGTGATCGGCCGCAAGCCGATCTACGCGCTCTACCTCGGCGTCGGGATCGTCGCGTACTTCCTGCTGGCGACCGTCGGCCACAACAGCACGGCGCTGTTCGTCCTGCTGGCCGCGGTCATCCTGTCCTTCTACGGCGGCGGGTTCGCGACCGTACCGGCGTACCTGCGGGATCTGTTCGGCACGTACCAGGTCGGCGCGATCCACGGCCGGCTGCTGACCGCGTGGTCGGTGGCGGGTGTGGCCGGACCGCTCATCATCAACGGCTTCCTCGACCGTGAGGGCAAGCCGGGCACGCTGACCGAGGTGGCCTACCGGCCCGCTCTGTTCACGATGGTCGGCGTGCTGGCGATCGGATTCATCGCCAACCTGCTGATCCGCCCGGTCGCCGAGCGGTTCCACGAGAAGTCCAGCACCGCAGCATCGGAGGCCGCGTCATGAACCAGACTCCTCGCCTAGTCGTCTCCTGGGCGCTCGTCGCCGTACTGCTCGGCTACGGCGTCATCCAGACGCTCATCACCGCAGCGAAGCTCTTCACTAACTAGTACGAAGGTGCGTCACGTCGCCGGCGGCCAGCGCTCGTTGGCCGTCGGCGGTGTCGACCAGTAGCCGTCCGTCGGTGTCCAGCCCGACGGCCTTGCCCTCCAGGAACTTCCCGTCCGGCAGTTCGACCCGGACAGACCGCCCGATCGTCGCCGACAGCTCCTGGTAGTCCGGCAGGATCACCGCCGGATCACCCGCCGCGGCCACCCACTCCTGATAACGCGTGGCCAGCTCCCGCAGTACGGCGGACAGCACGGTCACCCGGTCCGTCGTTGCCGCGCCTTCCAGCGCCAGTGACGTCGCCGTCGGCAGCGGCCGCTCGTCGGCGCGCAGCGTGACGTTGATGCCCATGCCGACGATCGCCGCCGGGCCCTCGACCCGCTCGAGCAGGATGCCCGCGAGCTTCCGGTCCTCGATCAGTACGTCGTTCGGCCACTTCACCAGCGCCGGGACCTCAGCAACCCGCCGTACGGCGGAGGTGACGGCCAGCGAGACCAGCAGGCCCAGCCACGGCCAGCGGGCAGCAGGGACCGCAGTCGGACGCAGCAGGACCGACGTCAGGAGCGCAGAGCGCGGCGGAGTGGTCCAGGTACGGCCCAGTCGTCCACGTCCGGACGACTGGTACTCCGCTGTCGCCACCAGACCCTCAGGGGCTCCGGTGCGTGCAGCGGCGGCCAGGACGGCGTTGGTGGACGGCGTCTCGGTCAGTACGTCGATCTGCGTCCACAACCCACCAGGACGCAGCAAGCGGGCCCGCAGGAACTTCTCGTCCAACGGGGGCCGCTCCAGGTCACCGAACATCAGCCGGTGTTCTGCAGGCCGGCGGCAACGCCCGACACGGTCAGCAGCAGCAGTCGGCGCGTGCGCACGATCTGCTCCTCGTCGAGTGAGTCGTCCGTCCGCAGGGTCCGCAGCGCTCGCAGCTGCAGGTAGCTGAGCGCGTCGACGTAGGGGTTGCGCAGCTCGACCGCACGGCCCAGCACACGGCGTCCGGCCAGCAGGCGGTCACCGCCGAGCACCTTGAGCACCCACTCGGTGGTCAGCTCGTGCTCGTCCAGCATCAGCTGGGTCAGGTCGTCGCGGTCGCCCAGCTCCAGGTAGCGGCCGAGGATGCGCCGGTCCGTCTTGGCCAGCGACATCTCCGCGTTCTCCAGCATCACCTGGAACAGCGGCCAGTTCTTGTTCGCGTCCTGCAGCGCGGCGACGTCGCCGACCGCCGCGAGCGCGGAGCCCAGGCCGTACCAGCCCGGCGCGTTCACGCGGGCCTGCGACCAGGCGAACACCCACGGGATGGCCCGCAGGTCCTCCAGCGAGGACACCGCCACGCCCCGACGGGCCGGACGCGACCCGAGCGGCAGCTGGCCGAGCTCCTCCAGCGGGGTGACCCGGCCGAACCACTCCGCGAACCCGTCGGCCTTCACCAGCTGGTGGTACGCCGTACGCGCCGCCTCGTCGAGCACCTTCTCGATCTCGCCGAACCGGTCGGCTGCCGCCGTGGCCCGCTCCTCGATCGCCGGGGTGGACGCCAGCAGCGTGGCGGCGGTGACCTGCTCGATGTGCCGCTGCGCGATCGCGGCGTTGCCGTACCGGGCCGGGATGGCCTCGCCCTGCTCGGTCAGCTTGAACCGGCCCGCGACCGAGCCAGGCGCCTGCGCGAGCACCGCACGGTTGGCGGGGCCTCCGCCACGGCCGAGTGCACCGCCGCGGCCGTGGAACAGGGTCAGCCGGACCGCGTTGCGCTGGGCCCAGGCGGTGATCCGCGCCTGCGCGTCGTACAGGGCGAGCGTGGCCGAGACCGGGCCGACGTCCTTGGCGGAGTCGGAGTAGCCGAGCATGACCTCGAAGCGGCGGTCGTTCGCCGTCAGGCGGTGCCGGACCCGGGTCAGCTGGATCGCGTTGTCCAGCACCTCGACGGAGTTCTGCAGGTCCTCGCCGGTCTCGAACAGCGGTACGACGTCCAGCTCGATCGGCCGACCGTCCAGCGCCGCGTCGGCCAGCTCGTAGACCGCGGCGAGGTCACCCGCGTTGCGGGTGAACGACACGACGTACCGGCGGCACGCCTCGGGGCCGAAGCGCTGCTGGATCTGGCCGATCACCCGGAGGGTCGCCAGCACCTCCTCGGTCTGGTCGGACAGCTCACCGCCGCCCAGGACCTCCTCCAGCGCCTTGGCGTGCACCGACGAGTGCTGGCGGACCTCCAGCTCGGCCAGGTGGAAGCCGAACGAGCTGACCTGCCAGATGAGCTGCTGCAGCTGCCCGAACGCCTGGCGGGGTGCGCCGGCCGAGACCAGCGAGTCCTGCAGGACCTTCAGCTCGTGGGCGAAGTCGCTGGCCCGCGGGTAGCCGAAGTCGGCGTCCCGGCCGCGGGTGGCGGCCAGTCGGCGCGCTGCCAGCAGCAGGAGCTGCCGGTGCGGCTCGGACGGCGAGCGGGTCTCGATGTCGGCGATCAGCTCCGGGTTGACCGCGCGGGCGTCCTCCAGGATCCGGCGGACCGGCGCGGACGGCGGAGTGGTCGCCGCGTCCAGCGTCAGCGACCGGCCGAGCTGGTCGGTGGCCTGCTCGAGCGCACGCAAGACGTGGTCGGCCTGGATCTGCATCGCCTCGCGGGTGATCGCGGCGGTGACGTTCGGGTTGCCGTCGCGATCGCCGCCGATCCAGGAACCGAGCCGGACGAACGGCGCGACCACCGGCGGGCGCGTCCCGGCCGCGTCGCCGGCCAGCGCGTCGTCGAGCCGGCGGTAGACGTTGCCGACGACATCGAACAGGGTCTCCTCGAAGACCGCCATCGCCGAGCGCACCTCGTCCAGCGGCGTCGGCCGGCTGGTCCGCAGCTGCCCCGTCCGCCAGAGGATGTCGACCTGCTCGACCAGGCCACGCCGGTTCTCGGCCAGCTCGGCGTCACCGGCGCGCGGGTCGTTGCGCTCCTCCAGCAGCGACGAGATCCGCCGGATGGTCGCCAGTACGGCGCGGCGCCGGGCCTCGGTCGGGTGCGCGGTCAGGACCGGGCGGAACTCCAGCCCGTTCAGCAGCGCGCGGGCCTGCTGCTCGCCGGCATCGGTGGAGATCTGCTCGACCGCCTGGGCCAGCTCGGACACCGCGGGGGCGTCGCCGGAGCGGTCGCGCTCGCGCAGGACGCGGGCGCGGTGCAGCTCCTCGCTCAGGTTGGTGAGGTGGAAGTAGCAGGTGAACGCGCGGGCCACGTCCTCGGCGCGCTCGTGCGGCCAGGTCGCGACCAGCCGCTCGGCCGCCTCGCCGTCACCGGCGATGGTCAGCTCCCGCAGCTTCTCCACGTCGTCCAGCAGCGGCTGCCCGGCGTACTCGACCAGGATGCGGCCCAGGATCTCGCCGAGCAGGCGGACATCGGCCCGCAGCTCCTCGGGGACTTCGAAACGTGCGCGGGTACGGGTGCGGGCGTTCGCCTGACTGCCGGTCTCGGTCACGTTCGCCCACGATATCTGTGGCCGCGCTCTCTTGCCGCATGGTCCGGCCAGTGAACGCAGATCGTGACCGAGCGTGATGGTGGCACGACGGACAGCTCAGACAGAACCGAAGCCGCCGCCGACGACCTGGGAGACCACCTGGGCCAGCTCGGCCGGCGTGCGGTCGGTGCCGTCGACGACGAGCATCCGGGCGCAGGACTCGGTCATCGAGGCGAGCATCTCGGCCAGGACGGGCAGGTTCGCGTCCGGCGCGGTGACACCCGGCAACGATTGCACCAGGGTCAGCCGCAGGCCCTCGACGAGGAACGCGCGCGCCGCCCGGACCCGGTCTGCGACGGCCGGCGCCGCGCCGTACTGGGCTCCGAAGACGATCCGCCAGGACTGGGGATTCTTCGCCGCGGTCTCCAGGAACGCGGTCAGGCCTTCGAGGACGTGGTCCTGCGGCGTCCCGACGGTCGGATCGGCGGGCAGCGCGGCCATGATCGAGAGGACCAGGTGCTGCTCCTCGCGGGCCAGCAGCGCCAGCAGCAGCTCGTCGCGGTTGGCGAACGAGGCGTAGACGACCGGCTTGGTGACTCCGGCCGCGTCGGCGACCGACTGCATCGTCGTACCGGCGTAACCGCGCTCGGAGAAGACGCCCAGGGCGGCCTCGAGGATCATCGGCCGCCGGCGTTCCGGACCGAGGTGCGCGGCCCGGCGGCGAGGTTCCGCAACCGGCTCGTCGGGGCTGACCACTTGACAAACCTACCAGGTCGTAGGAAATTCCTACGGTCTAGTAGGAACTGCCACGGGGAGGTCTGCTTGACCGAGCGTGGTGGTGCGCACTGGTTGGAGTCCCGCGACTGGTCAGGGCTCGAACTGGGCGAGCTGGCCCGGCTGGTGGACCGGACGTCGGAACGGGAGCTTCGGCATCGACTCATCGGGGGTGTGCGAGAGGTCGCGTTGCGCGAGATCTTTCGCCGGATGCCGGAGTACCTCCGGCCGGCCCGGGCCAGCGGCTTCGACGCGGTCGTCACCTGGCAGATCACGGGTGCGGCTGGCGGCGTGCACGGCGAGGGCGTCGACGAGTACCACATCCAGATCACCGACGGCCGCTGCGAACTGCTGCCCGGTCACACCGGCCCGGCCCAGATCTCCGTCCGCACGGACCCAGCCACCCTGCTGAAGATCGTCACCGGCAACGAGGACCCCGTCACCGCCGTCCTCAAACAACGCCTCTCAGTCCGAGGCGACCTGGCGTTGGCCGCCCGCCTCACCAAGATCTTCGCCGTAGGCCCCCACTAACGCCGTACAAGCAGTCAGCACCGCCGTTCGCCTAGCAAGTAGTCACCCCCGCCAGGCGCACAACACCTATCCCCGCCCCTCCCCCCTGTCGGTCCTTTCCTTCCCTTGCTCCCCCCACCTTCCCCCCGACCGGCTGAGCGACCCCCCGCCGCCCGAACGGGTAACAGCAGTCAACGGCGGAACCGCCGGATCACCCCCCACCGCCCGCTGAACGGCGTGCCACTCCGGAAGCCTGTCCAGAAAATCGTGCAGCGACCGAACCTCCGCGGCAGCACCAGCGCTCGCCTGATCAACCGGCGTCACCCCACCCCGTACGTCGATCTGCCGCGCCTCCACCACCGTGGTCAACTCCCGGCTCGCCGCCCCGCGCAGATCACGCTGGGCGAACCCGGTCTCCAGCCCACGAGCGACCTGCGTCAGCAGCGCGTCCTTCTCCGGCTGCGGCAGACTCCCGTACGCCGTCCCCTGCTTGTTCAGCAGCATCTCGGCAGCCGCCGGAGCCGCACCGCCCTTCCCCGCGGCCGCCATTGCGGTCAGCACGTCCGGGTACTGCCGCCCGGTCCGCGCGCCGATCGCCACTGCCATCGCCCGCGCGGCGACCACGTCGCCTTCCGGAACACGCCACCTGAACGTCCCCAGGTCGTCGGGCCGGCCGTTCTCGATGATCTTCGGCACCAGCGCGGGTGTGGCCTCGAGTGCGTAGGCCTTGTTGACCGCTGCCGCCAGCCTGTCGCGCTCCGGGGACTCGGGCGTGCCCGGCAGCCGGTCGTCGGGCTCCAACGCGCCCGCGCACGTCGCCACCAGCGTCGTCAGCTGCTCGTGCAGGTACTGGCGTTCGTCGACCACTCGCCCATCGCGGTGGGCGAGCACGGCCCGCAGGTTCGGTGCGAGCCTGGCTGGGACGTCGAGGTTGTCGGCGATCGGTTCGATCGCCGCCCGCAGCTCCGGCGTGACCTCCAGCACCTCCCGTCCGTACACCGACGGGACACCACCGGTGTGCTCGACGACGGCTCGGTTCATCAGGACGATCAGGTTGTCGACCGCTTCGTCAGCCACGGCGGAAACCTAGCGTCGGACCGGTTCAGCGCTGCGCTGCGGCAGAGGTCACAGGCCAAAGTGCTACTAGCCAGTTAGGCTGCCCGACTATGGGAGAGACCGTGAACGTCCACACCACCGCCGGGAAGCTCGCGGACCTGGAGCAGCGGCTGGACGAGGCCGTGCACGCCGGGTCCGAGCGCGCGGTGGAGAAGCAGCACGCGCGGGGCAAGAAGACCGCGCGGGAGCGGATCGCGCTGCTGCTGGACGAGGGGTCGTTCTCCGAGCTCGACGAGTTCGCCCGGCACCGGTCGACGTCGTTCGGGCTGGACGCGAACCGCCCGTACGGCGACGGCGTGGTGACCGGGTTCGGCACCATCGACGGCCGCCAGGTGTGCGTGTTCGCGCAGGACTTCACCGTCTTCGGCGGCTCGCTGGGTGAGGTGTTCGGCGAGAAGATCGTCAAGGTGATGGACCTGGCGATGAAGATCGGCTGCCCGCTGATCGGCATCAACGACTCCGGCGGCGCCCGGATCCAGGAGGGCGTGGTCTCGCTCGGCCTGTACGGCGAGATCTTCCGCCGCAACGTCCGCGCGTCCGGGGTGATCCCGCAGATCTCGCTGATCATGGGCCCGTGCGCCGGCGGCGCGGTCTACTCGCCGGCCGTCACGGACTTCACCGTGATGGTGGACGAGTCGTCGTACATGTTCATCACCGGCCCGGACGTGATCAAGACCGTCACCGGCGAGGACGTCACCCAGGAGGAGCTCGGCGGCGCCCGGACGCACAACACCAAGTCCGGCAACGCGCACTACCTGGGCAGCGACGAGGAGGATGCGATCGACTGGGTGAAGGCCCTGGTCTCGCACCTGCCGCAGAACAACCTCGAGGACCCGCCGGTGTACGACGCCCCGGCCGACCTGGAGGTGAACGACCTCGACGCGGCGCTCGACACGCTCGTCCCGGACTCGCCGAACCAGCCGTACGACATGCACACGGTGATCGAGACCGTCGTCGACGACGGCGACTTCCTCGAGGTGCAGACGCTGTTCGCGCCGAACATCATCGTCGGCTTCGGCCGGGTCGAGGGCCGCCCGGTCGGCGTGGTCGCGAACCAGCCGATGCAGTACGCCGGCACGCTCGACATCGACGCCTCCGAGAAGGCGGCCCGGTTCGTCCGCACCTGCGACGCGTTCAACGTGCCGATCCTGACCTTCGTCGACGTGCCCGGCTTCCTGCCCGGCACCGACCAGGAGTGGAACGGCATCATTCGCCGCGGCGCCAAGCTGATCTACGCGTACGCCGAGGCGACCGTCCCGATGATCACCGTGATCACCCGCAAGGCGTACGGCGGCGCGTACGACGTGATGGGCTCCAAGCACCTCGGCGCCGACATGAACATCGCCTGGCCGACCGCGCAGATCGCGGTGATGGGCGCGCAGGGCGCCGTCAACATCCTGCACCGCCGCGAGCTCGCCGCCGCCGAGGACGTCGAGACCCGCCGCCAGCAGCTGATCACGGAGTACGAGGACCACCTCGCCAACCCGTACATCGCCGCCGAACGCGGCTACATCGACGCGGTCATCAAGCCGAGCGAGACCCGCGCCGAGATCGTCCGCGCCCTGCGTCTGCTGCGCACCAAGCGCGACACGCTGCCCCCGAAGAAGCACGGCAACATCCCCCTGTGACGGGAGCCCCTTCCATGACCGACACCCCAGCCGAAGCCCCGGTCCTCCGCGTGGTGAAGGGCGACCCCACCCCCGAGGAACTCGCCGCCCTCGTCGCCGTGGTCGCCGCCCGCGCCGCCGCCGTACCGGCCCCCGCCGACCCCGAACGAGCCAGCGACTGGGCAACGTACTGGCGCCACGCCAAACGCCCCCTCCACGCAGGCCCCAACAGGTGGCGCGCCAGCGCCCACCCGTGACTCCGAAGCACTCGGCGAAGGCGCTCCGGCAGCAACTGCTCGCCGGAGGCGTCGATCTCTCCCAGCCGTCCATCCGCCTTGTGTGGAAGGCGTTCCTCGGCTTCGGCGCCGTCCCGGCCAAGGGCGTTCTCGGCCCGGAGGACGACGGCGACGGGCTGCTCGTTCAGTACGGCGTGGTCGACTTCGGCGACGACGCCGGCCGGCACTTCGCGCTGGACTTCACCCGGCAGTTCATCAGTACGGCGGACGCGATCAGCCAGCTGAGCTGCACACTCGAGTACGACGTGACGCCCGCGCTGGAGGCGATTGCTTCGGACAGCCTGTGGTCGTTCGGGCTGAGTCCGGACGAGTTCGCCGGCAGCGGCTGGAAGGCTTCCGGCTCCTCCTCGGGGCGGAGCTCAGGCCGCGGCGCATTCGGATCCATTTCGACGACGAGGTCTGAGCACCCGTCGTACCGGCCACTCGTGGGTCGCCCGCTTCAGCTCCGGCCGCCGGGTTCGTCCCTGGGCCCGCGTGAGCGATCGGCCGGCCTCGGCTGGTCCTGGCCAGGGGCAGCGTCCACTACGGGCGCGGGGCCTGTCGCGGGTGCGATGCCGCGGTCGAACACGAGGCCGCCGACGTCCGCCATCTGGGCGAAGAACCGCTCCCCGGTGCGGACCTTCTCGATCGCTCCCGTGGCGACCTCCTGGCCGCGTTGCGCCCCGGCCGAGCGGGCGGTCGGAATGTCTCCGAGTCGCGCGAAGTCCGCTCCGATGGCGCGGCCCAGGTCCGCGCGGAGGGCGGCCGCGCGTCGAGGGTCCTGCAACAGCTCGGGCAACTGGGTCTGGGCGATGATCAACCCCGCCAGCGCGTCCGGCCGGCGGGACGCCGATTCGCGCGCACCGGCACGCAGTACGTCGACAGCTCGCAGGCCCTCGAACTCCGCCGCGAGCTCCGCGGCGAACATGCCGGTCGCACTCGTCCAGCCCGGATAGGACGGCAGCGCCTTCGGCCCGGCCTCGACAGCACGAGCCATCGGTACGGCGAGCTCAGCCGGCAGGACCCGGCTGACCATTCCGGGCAGCTCCACCTGCGTGAGCGCCTCGATGAAGCCCTCCTCCGCAGGGTCCTGCTCCTCGCGGTCGAGGTCGCGGATCCGGTCCGCCAGGGTCCAGTCGCCCGGTGCGGTCAGGTGCCCGAACTCGTGAGCGGCGGTCTTGAGACCCGCCAGCACAGCTGCGCGAACTTCGGGTCGGCCAACGCCCGCGGGCCCTCGGCGTACAGGCGTTGCAGCGGCTCGACGACCAGCGGACGGCTGAGCAGCAACCGTCCGTCCGCGGTGGCCTGGCCTCTGACGGAGTGCTCGCGATCGGCCGGCAGGTAGTCGACCCGGCCGTTCCACAGAGACGCCTCGGCGCGCTGGTAGCTGATCACGTCGGCCGCGATGCGATCCCACAGGCCGTCGAAGTCGGGGACCTCGCTGGCCGGATCGCGGCGTATCACCGCCGCTCGATCCGCTCCAGCACTCTGAGCAGCGCCGCGTTCATCTCCAACGCGGCGTCCCGCTCACCATCGGTCGGCGCCGCGGACGCGATCCTGGCGATCTCGGCGATCCCGGCCTCGACGTGGGCGCACTGCTCCACCGCCGTACCGGCGGGAACCTGCCTGGCCCGCAGCATCGCTTCGAACGCCAGGTCCACCGTCTCGCTCTGCGGCGCGATCAGCTCCAGCAACATGCGTTCGGTGGCCTCCAGGTACCGCTGGGCCTTCGCCGGATCGTCGTCCACCGTCGCCGCCAGCCCACGCAACCGCTCCACTCCGGCCTTGAACGCGGGTACGTCGTCCGCCACGCCGACGACCTTGGCCCGCTCGGCGGAGAACTCGTCGAATCGCATGCGAGCAGGATTCCACCTCCGCACGGTCAACGGCCACCAGGTGGCGCGCAAACGCTCACCCGTCAACACTGGGGATATGGCCAAGTACGAGGTGAACCCTGCGGCGGTCGAGTACGCGCGGAAGTTGATCGACGGGCGGCAGTACGTGCTGGACAGCGACTGGGGTCAGTCGCAGCCGGATGCCGAGGCGCAGAACGACTATCTGAACGGGCACGGTTGGGACGAGTACGGCGCCTGGCATCTCGGGCTGACCGACGGCGCCAACGACGAGACCAAGGCCCGGCACGCCTTTGTGTACGGCGACTTCCGCCGCGTGCACCGGACCGGTCTGATCGCCTGCGTCTACCGCGCAGCAGAATGGCGCCACAAGGACGTGGAGCTCGCAGCACACGAACTCCTGCAACTCCTGGACGCCAAGGCCGGCATCAAGTGAACGAACTGGCCCTCTACAGCTTGCGGAAGCGCACCAACGGATAGACCGGCGCGGCGGGACCACCGTGAGCCGGACCCTCGAAGGTTGTCGCGCCGTCGAGCACCAACCCGTGCTCGGCGCCCCGCGCGACCAGGTGGGACAGCGCGTCGCCGGAGCGAGTCTCCTTAGGCGACCGCCCAGCGGCGTACCGGCTCGCGTCGGACTTCTCCGTCGTGGTGATGAACACCCCGCCCGGCCGCAGCACCCGCGCCGCCTCGGCAATCACCCCTTCGGTGTCGTCCAGCAGATGCAGCAGCCAGATCGCCACCACCGCATCACACCGCCGATCCGCCACCGGCAACCGCGCCGCATCAGCCGCCGCCACATGCCCCGGCAACCGGTACCGAGCATGCTTCAACATCGCCGGCGACAGATCCACCCCGTGCACAAGATTGCCAAGAGCAACAAGCTCCGCCCCGACAAACCCAGTCCCTACAGCAAGTTCGAGTACGCGGGAAGTGTCCGCAGGCAACAGCTGGTGGACCGCCTGAGCCGCGGCCTTCGCTCGGCTCTCCCCTCCGCGGGTTTCGTCGTAGATCGCGGCTTCTGCTTCGTCGTACGCGAAGTGGGGGGCCTGCCACAGGGACGGCCATGGGATGCCTACGTCCGCCAGCATGCGGCGGAGCAACGGCAGCGAGAGGCCGACGACGTTGTGGTAGTCGCCCTCGATGCCCGTGACGAAAGGCCCGCCGATGCCGTCGACGGTGAAGGAACCGGCAACAACCAACGGCTCGCCGGTCGCGACGTACGCGTCGATCTCCGCGTCGGTGAGGTCGGCGAAGAAGACCTTGGTGGACGCCAGCTCGCGGAGTTCCTGCTTGCTGTTGGTGTCGAAGAGGCAGTGCCCGGTGTGCAGTACGCCGCTCCGCCCGCGCATCATCCGCAGGCGTTCGCGCGCGATCTCCGGCGTACCGGGCTTGCCGTAGGCAACACCGTCGATCTCCAGCACCGAGTCGCAGCCGAGCACCGTCGCGTGGTCGTCCAGCGTCGCGACAACAGCCCGTGCCTTCAAGCACGCAAGGAGCCGTGCCAGTTCCCCAGGGTTCTCGGCGGTGACGTTGTCCTCGTCGACGCCCGAGACGATGACCTCCGGCTCGACGCCCGCGTTGCGCAGCGTCTTCAACCGCGCCGGCGACTGCGAGGCCAGCACGAACCGCGGCCGCGGAGCTACCGAACTCTGCGTCACCTGATCCCCCGTGTTCGCGCTCACAGGCGGGCGAGGGCGCGACGCAGCGGGTCGAGCCCGATCGAGCCGAGGTCGAGGGCCTCCCGGTGGAAGCTGCGCAGGTCGAACGAGGCGCCGCGCCGCGCGCGGACCTCCTCGCGGGCCTGCAGCCAGATCCGCTCACCCACCTTGTACGACGGCGCCTGCCCCGGCCACCCGAGGTACCGGTTCAGCTCCGAGCGCAGGAACTCGGTCTCCATCCGCGAGTACGCCCGCAGGAACTCGAACCCGAGCTCCGCGTTCCACCGCTCCCCCGGCCGGAACCCGAGCGGGTTGTCCCGCGGGATCTCCAGCTCCAGGTGCATGCCGATGTCAACGATCACCCGCGCGGCCCGGAAGCCTTGCGCGTCGAGCATCCCGAGCCGGGCGCCCGGCTCCTCCAGGTACCCGAGCTCTTCCATCAGCCGCTCGGCGTACAGGGCCCAGCCCTCGCCGTGCCCGGAGACCCAGCAGCCGATCCGCTGCCAGCGGTTCAGCGTCTCGCCGCGCAGCATCGTCTGCGCGACCTGCAGGTGATGGCCCGGCACGCCCTCGTGGTAGACCGTGGTCACCTCACGCCACGTGGCGAAGTCCTCGATGCCGTTCGGCACCGCCCACCACATCCGGCCCGGGCGCGTGGTGAGGTCCTCACTCGGCCCCGTGTAGTAGATCGACCCGTCGGAGGTCGGCGCGATCATGCACTCGATCTTCTTGATCGCGTCCGGGATGTCGAAGTGCTCGCCGGCCAGCTCGTTGACGGCGGCGTCGGCGAGCTGCTGCATCCAGTCCCGGAACGCCTCCTTGCCGTGGATCTTGCGCGCCGGGTCGTTGTCGAGCAGCTCGGCGGCCGCGTTGATGCTGCGATCGCCGCCGTTCAGCGAGGCCGCGATGGTCTGCATCTCGGCGTCGATCCGCGCCAGCTCCTGCCAGCCCCAGGCGTAGGTCTCGTCGAGGTCGACGGCCGCACCGAGGAAGTTGCGCGAGGCAAGCTCGTAGATCTCCCGGCCGACCGCGTCCCGGGCCCGGCCCTGCGGCACCACCTCGGCGGTCACCCACTGCCCGAACTGGTCGTACGCCTTGCGCGCCGACGCGGCCGCGGCCTCGACCGACGCCTTCACCGGTCCTTCCGGCGCCCGTGCGGCCAGGCCGGCGAAGAAGTCGTCGCCCTCGGCGCCGGTCCAGCTGGCGATCCGGGTGGCCAGGTCGTTCAGCTGCCGTACGGCGGACACGCGGCCCTGGCCGGCCTGCTCGAGCACGGTGTCGCGGTATCCGTCGAGCGCCGTACCGACCTGGTTGAGCCGGATCGCGATCCGCTCCCAGTCCGACTCCGACGCGGTCGGCATCAGGTCGAACACCTGGCGGATCTCGGCCGGGATCGAGGTCAGCGCGTTCAGCTGCGCCTGCGGTACGCCGGCCTCGAGGTTCTCCACCTCGAGCCCGAGCCGTTCCACGAACGCGTCCTGGGCGACCTCCTCGCGCGGGCTACCCGGCGCGATCGCGCGCGCCTCGGCCAGGGCCCGGCGGTGCAGCTCGAGCAGGCCCTCGAACCCGTTCGGCGAGAAGTCCGGCAGTTCGTGGTCGTGGCCCTCGACTCCCATGAAGGTCGCCGCGGTCGGCATCAGCTCGAGGTACTGCTCGAGGAACCGCTCGGAAACCTGGTCGATCGGGCTGTTCGGTGTGGTCGCGTCCGTCACGCCACGACCCTACCTGCCCCCGCTCCGCCGATCCCGCCCATTTCCCCCGCCACCCCGCGCTCTCCCACCGACTCCGCGGTGACCTGTCGGTAGCCTCAGCACTTCCTCTTCCGACAGGACGTCCGATGCCTCAGTACCTCGACGGTGTTCGTCTGCTGCACCACCAGGAGCCGCAGTCCACCACCGATGCCACCCTCACCTTCGCCGTCGGCGCCCGCGACGAGACACTGCCCACGGTCGGCGTCGCGCACGCGCTGGAGCACCTGGTGATGAGCACGGTCCGCCGCCTGCCGATCCAGATCGACGCCACGGTCTCCACGACCGTCACCAGCTTCGTGGCGTCCGGTACGCCGGAACGCGTCGGCGAATTCTTGACCGGGGTCTGCGCGGCGCTTTCCGCTCCACCGGTCGAGCGGCTGGAGGTGGAGGCCGGCGTACTGGCTGCTGAGGACGGCTGGGTAACTCACCCGATGGCCGCGCTGCTCTACTACGTCCGGTACGGCGCCCGCGGCGCCGGACTCGACTGGCTCGACGGGCCTGGTCCGGACGGGATCACCGCCGAGCACGTGAACGCCTTCGCCCGCCAGTGGTTCACCGCCGACAACGCCGTCCTGCAGATCACCGGGCCGATCCCGGCCGACCTGAAGCTGCCCCTGCCCGCCAGTGCTGAGTGGGCCGACGCGCAGCCCGCTGGCGCTGAGTCGGTGAGCGCCGAGGCCGCCAGGCCGCAGGCCGGCACCCGGCCGCGGCACGGGCACTACCCCGCCCGGCGGTTCCCCGGCCCGTCGGTCGTCGGCTACGGCATCCCCGGTGCCGCCGTACTGCTCTCGCTACCCGACGGTGACGCGGCCCGGATCGCCTCGCTGGCGACCGACGTGCTGCAGCAGCGCATCGAGGAGAGCGCCCGGCACGCGGGCGGCCACAGCTACGTCGTCGACTACGACTCCGTGCAGCAGCCCGACGGCACGACCGACTGGGTCCTGTACGCCGAGGCGCGCGAGGGCACCGAGGAGGCGGTCTCGCTGGCTGTGGTCGAGGCGCTCACCGACCTGGCAGCGAACGGCCCGTCGGAGGAGGAGCTCCGGTTCGCGCTGGACCGGTTCGAGGAGCAACTCGCGACCAGCGACGCCGAGCTGAGCACCGAGTTCGCTGTGCTGCGCCGGGAGATGTTCGACGAGCCGGTGGGCGAGCCGCTCGACCCTGAGCAGGTGCGGGCTGTGCGACCGGACGACCTGGCCGCCGTACTGCGTGCTGCCCTGCCGACCGCGATCGGGTACGCCGCGGAGGATGCGGTCGAGCAGTGGACCAAGCACGGGTTCACCGAGGTGCCGCTCTGCCCGGTCGGCGGGGAACTGGCTGCTGGGGAGGAGTTCCGGCCGCCGCGGGTGGCGCGCCTGTTCATGCGGGAGGCGCGGGAGATGACGCTCGTCCTGGCGCCGGACGAGCTGGCGGTCCGGGACGAGGACGGCGTGCACCACCTGCCGTGGGACGACGTCGCTGGGGTGATGCGGGCCGGCGACGGTACGACGGTGGTGTTCGGGGCGGACGGGTGCGTGTTCCCGGTCTCCGGGGACCTCTACCGCGGCGGCAAGAAGGTGGTCGCCGAGCTGGAGCGCCGAATCGACCAGTCCCTGTGGTTCAAGGAGTCCCGCTTCAAGGGCGAGGAGGACTAGGCCTCCAGCCCGTCCGGCGCGGTCTGCTTCCAGGAGTCGAGCACGATGTCGTACAGCTCGTCGGTGCCCTCCAGCGCCGACAGCCGAGCCCGGACCCACGCCGAACCGGCCTCGTGCGGCGGCACCCAGAACTTCTCCGGCTCAGCCGCGATCAACTCGTCCCGCTCCAGCCGAGGACACCGCACCGCGAACGACGTCTGATCGTCCGGCACGGTCAGAAACATCCGCCCACCGACGTCGAACGTCGGATGGTTCCACCGCTGCTTCTCCACCGTCCCCGGCAACGACAAAGCAACCCGACGAACATCATCCGCACTCAGCACCCTGCAGTCCTCCCAAGCAGAACAGTCCCCTCGCACTGCGAGGGGACCATCCTGCCGTACGTCGGGGACACTCAGCGGGTCTTGCTCGGTCCCGGGATGAGCAGGGCAACGAAAGCACCGACAGCGACCACCGCGGCGCCGACCCAGACCGCCGGGACCAGGCCGTCAACGAACTGAGCGGGCGACTCGTACCCACCAGCCGAGGCGAACACCGACGCCAGCACCGCGACCCCCATCGCCACGCCGACCTCGCGGACCGTGTTGTTCGTCCCCGACGCAACGCCCCGGTCGTTCTCCGCCGCAGCCCCCATCACCACGCTCGCGGTCGGCGCGAAGGTCAGTCCCATCCCGACCCCGGCCAGCAAGAACGGTACGACGTACGAGCCGTACGTGACGTCGACCGTCGTCACCACAGCCATCCACCCGAGCGCCACGGCGAGCAGCGCCTGACCACTTGCGATCAGCACCCGCGCACCAACCCGATCCACGATCAGACCGGCGATCGGCGCGACCACCATCGGCGCCGCCGTCCACGGCAGCGTCCGCAGCCCCGAGTCCAGCGGCGAGTACCCCTGCACGACCTGGAAGAACTGCGCCAGCAGGAACACCGCCCCGAACACCCCCAGCGAGAACGTGAACGACGTCGCGTTCACCACGCTGATCGCCCGGATCCGGAACAGCCGCAGCGGCAGCATCGGCGCCGGCGACCGGCTTTCCCACACCAGGAACGCGATCAGCAGAGCAACGCCACCGACGAGCCCGCCGAGCACCGGTGCGGACGTCCACCCGTCGTCAGCTCCGTGCACAACACCCCAGACGACGCCCAGCAGACCGGCCGCCGACAGCACCAGCCCGACCACGTCGAACCGCCGGCTACCGCCGTACGACTCGGTCAGCACCCGCGCAACGAACGGCAGCGCGAGTACGCCGATCGGCACGTTCAGCCAGAAGATCCACTGCCAGTTGAGACCGTCGACTACCGCGCCGCCCACCACCGGCCCGACCGCGACGCCGAGCCCGGAGATCCCACCCCAGATCCCGATCGCGGCGCTCCGCTTGTCAGCCGGTACGGCGGCCGACAGCAACGTGAGCGACAACGGCATCACCGCGGCCGCACCGACGCCCTGGATCGCGCGGGCACCGATCAGCATCCACGGCTCGGTCGCGAGCGCGCAGGCCGCCGACGCGACCGTGAACAGAGCCAGTCCGGCCAGGAAGATCCGCCGGCGGCCGAGCCGGTCCCCGATCGCCGAGGCGGTCAGCAGGAGCGCGGCGAAGGACAGCGTGTAGGCGTTCACGAACCACTGCAGGTCGGTCAGCGAGGCGCCCAGGTCGTGCTTGATCACCGGCAGCGCCGTGGTGACCACCAGGTTGTCGAGCGTGACCATGAAGACGGGAATGCCCACCACGGCCAGCACGGTGCCGAGCGAGCGGGTCGCTCGGACCTCGGGCTCGAGGACGGTCGATGTCATAGCGCATCCTTAGTTGTTATCGACTGATAACAAGCACTGTATGCATTGACTGATAACATTGCAACCATGACCAGAACCAGGCTGACCGCGGCCGAGCGCGGCGAAGAGGTGCTGGAGGCAGCGATCATCGCGTTCGGCGAGTCCGGGTACGCCGGGACGAAGACCGACGAGATCGCCCGGCTCGCGGGCGTCTCGCAGCCGTACGTGATCCGGCTGTTCGGCACCAAGCAGCAGCTGTTCCTGGCGACGCTGGAGCGGGTCTGCGACCAGATCGAGCAGGCCTTCCGCGCGGCCGCCGAGAAGCAGGCCGACCTCGCGTCGCTCGGGGACGCGTTCAACCAGCTGCTCGAGAGGCGGGAGCTGCTGGTCGTGCTGCTGCACGGGTTCGCCGCGAGCGCCGAGCCGGCGATCGGCAAGGCGTCCCGCGAGCGCTTCGGCCAGATCTACCGGACCGTCCGCGACCTCACCGGCGCGACGCCCGAGGAGACCCGCGAGTTCATGGCGACCGGCATGCTGCTGACGGTGATGGCCGCCATGCAGGTCGTCGGCCCGAACCCGGTCGCCTGCAACTGGGCGACCGACCTGCTGGAGAACCTCTAGTCGTTCACCGACTGACCGGAGGCGAACCAGACCGCCGCCGTCGCGGCCGCCAGCGCGGCGACGGTGACGACCAGTGAGCCCGGCACGTCAGCACCGCGCACGACAGCTCCCCCGACCGCGACCAGCGGCGCGAGCAGCGCGGCAATACTTGCCGGAAGCAACCACCTGCGCAGGGACCGCGGCCCGACCTTCGCGTACGACGGCAACTGCGCCGCGTACGCCGACGCCAGGTGCAGCAGGAGCAACCCGAGCGCAGTGAGCACCGTTGACCAGCCCACGTCTCCCGGCGCCCTGAGCAACCACCCGGCCAGTACGACGACCAAAAACAGCAACCCGGCCGCCGAATCGGGCAGCACCAAGCAGGCCAGCAGCAAAGGGATCCCGGCGACCCACACCGCATCCATCTGATCCCACGGCTCCAGAGCAGGCACCGCCAGAGCGATCGCTCCGCCCAGCCCGATCAGCAGCCGAGCAATCAACGGCCCACGCCCGAAGGCGCGCAGCTCCCCCAACCACCGAGTCAACCGATCCGCGATGCTCATGAGCGCATCCTCGGTGCCGCAGCTACGCGGGCCGCATCCCGCAGTACCTCGTCCAGCGTGCCCGCACCCCGCCAGCGCACGGTAGGCACGCCCAGGTCACCCAGGCGGTCCAGCTCCCGACGCCTCTCCAGCAAACGAAGGCGCCACGCCAGCGGCCACGTCTGGGAGTCGTGCTGGTCCAGGTCGATCACGTCCGCCACGTCATCAGGCAACGTGTCCACAGCAATCACCGTGCACCCCGAGTGCACCAGCGTCACCACGTACCCGAGCACAGCCGGCCGCAGCAGCGGACTGAGCACCAGCACCAGGCTGTCGGACCGGATCCGGTGCCGCCGCGCCAGCGAGTGCTCGTCCTGCTGGCGCCCCTTCTGACCCGCATGCACCAACACATCGAGGATCCGCCGTAGGTGCGCCCGACCGCTCCCGGCCCGCACGCCACCAACCGCCGTACCGGTGTCCACCAAGCGCACCCGGTCGCCGTGCCGCAAGTAGTGCTCGGCAATCGAAGCAGCAGCCCGCACTGCCGTGTCCAGGCTGCTGGACCGCCCGTCGATCCCCTCACTGATCCCGACCTCACCGCTGGTGTCCAGGAGGATGACGACCTCGGTGTCGCGGTCCGACCAGGTCGACGTCACGTGCAGCTCACGCGTCCGGGCCGACACCGACCAGTTGATCCGCCGCAGCCGGTCACCGGTCCGGAACGGCCGGACACCCGACAGCTCGGTGCCCTCACCCGGCCGCCGCGACCGGTGCAGGCCGACCAGCCCAGCAGGACGCGGTACGGCGTCAACAGCCTCGAAGCCCTCCCGCAACGGCAGCGTGGAGACGCTGTGCGCCTCAGCATCCGGCAGCTGCACCCGGTACGACCCCAGGTCCGACGTGGCGATCACCTGCGGCCGCTCCAGCCGCCGCAGCCCCCACCGCTCGGACCGTACGCCGACCTCCACCGACACCGTCCCGTCAGCCGCCGACTCGGCCACTGCGGCCTGCGGCGGGTCGTACCGGAACCACTGCGTCCGCGGCACCGCGGCAACGACCAGGTCGATGTCCGGGTCGACAGTGCCCGGCACCAGCACCCGGTATGTCGTCGCCTGCCCCTCGAACAGCACGTCCGCGTCCAGCTCGGTCGCCACCTGCGGAACCGTCCGCGGCCGGAAGAACCGTCCCCAGACCGCGACGAAGGCCAGCGGCATCCCGAGCACGGCCAGGTCCGGCCGGCGGGCGACGACCGCGACCACCAGCAGTCCGGCGGCCACGCAGACCACCCGGACCTGCGCGTGGGTCGGCCGCCAGGTCACTGCCGGGCGCCCACGACGGTCGGCGGCGCCGGCACCTGCGCGAGCACAGCCCGTACGACGCTCGCACCGGTCACGTCGTGCAGCCACAGCTCCGGCCGCACAGTGATCCGGTGGGCGAGCGCAGCCACGGCCACAGCCTTCACGTCCTCCGGTACGACGTAGTCGCGGCCCTGAATCACGGCGTACGACCTGGCGGTCAGCAGCAGCGCCAGCGAGCCACGCGGCGACGCACCGACGAGCACCTGCGAGTCCCGCCGGGTAGCGGCGGCCAGCTCCACGCAGTACCGGCCGACGGTGTCGTCGACGGTCACCGTCTCGACAGCACGCTGTGCGGCGAGCAGACCGGCCGCGTCGGTGACCGGCTCGACGTGCTGGTCCTCCTGACGGCGTGCCATCCGGCGCTGGAGTACCTGCCACTCCTCGTCGGCGCTGGGGTAGCCGAAGCCGATCCGCAGCATGAACCTGTCGAGCTGGGCCTCCGGCAGCGGGTAGGTGCCCTCGTACTCGACCGGGTTCGCCGTGGCCAGCACGTGGAACGGCACCGGCAGGGGGAAGGTCTCGCCCTCGACGGTGACCTGGTGCTCCTGCATCGACTCCAGCAGCGCGGCCTGGGTCTTCGGAGGCGTCCGGTTGATCTCGTCGGCGAGCAGCAGGCCGGTGAAGATCGGTCCGGGCCGGAAGACGAACTCGCCGTTCTTCTGGTCGTACACGAACGCGCCGGTGACGTCGGAGGGCAGCAGGTCCGGCGTGAACTGGACCCGCCGGAACTCCAGCCCGAGCGCCTGCGCGAACGACCGCGCGGCCAGCGTCTTCGCGAGGCCCGGGTAGTCCTCCAGCAGCACGTGGCCACCGGCCAGGATCCCGGCCAGCACCAGCTCCAGTGCCTCGCCCTTGCCGACCACGGCCTCACCGACCCGCTCCAGCACCCGCCGGCTCAGCTCCGACACGTCGTCGGGCGTCAGCCCAGCTCCGGGGCCTGCACCTGGGGCTTCTACGGAGTCAGTCACGGTTCCTCACAGCTTCTCGATGGTCTGGACAGCGTGCTCGAGCTCGGCGAACGACGCCGTCGCCGCCTCGGTCCCGGTGATCAGGTTCCACACCTGGTCGCCGACCAGCGCGCGGGCGCGGTCCGGCTCCAGCTGCGGGTCGATGCCGTGCCGGTTCACCAGCCGGTCGGTGGTCAGCTCCAGCAGCATCGGCCGGATCCGCCGGGTGAAGGTCATCGACCCCTCACCGGCCCGCCGCTGCCGCGAGGACTCCAGCACCCAGGTGGCCAGGAACTGCGTCCGGTTGTCGTTGCTCCGGCTCCGCAGCTCGGCCCACTTCTCGTCGAACCGCGACGGCCACGTGGTCTCGATGATCTGCGGGAACACCAGCCGCACCGCCACCGACACGAACCCGATCGCCAGCGCGAGTCCGACGAACCACATCGGCCTCGGCGACGTACCGGCGATCCCGAAGGCCGCGATCAGCAGCAGCGCAGCAACGACACAGATCGACAGGTGCCGCAGCAGGACCCTGTTCAGCGCGCGGGCTCGATCAGCCGGGCGGCGCCGGGCGGGCGGTGGGCTGGTGGGAGTCGTCTCCTCGGTGGGCCACGTGCTCATCGGGCCGCCACCGCAGCAGCGAGCTCGACCCGCAGACTGAGCAGCGCCGCCCGCGCCTGCGTACGGGCCTCTTCGGTGGAGCCGTGCGTGGAGTAGCGCGCCTCCCGGTACAGCTGGCCGAGCCGAAGCAGCTCCGGCTCGGAGATCCCGCCCACACCGAGCACCCGCACGGTGAACTCGGCCGGCGTCTCCGACGGCTCCCTTGCGACACCAGCTGACGCAGCGGCCTCCTCCAGCGCGACCCAGCACGCGATCACCGCGTCGGTCGCCGTACCGGAGTCCATCGCCGACAGACCGGACTCCACAGCCTCAGCGAGCCGGTCCACCTTCACTCGCTCCCAGTCCGTGTCGCTGTCCTCGGCCTGCGGCAGCTCCACCTTCCGCAAGATCCGGTAGACCAGCCGCAGCAGGAACAGCACGAGCAGCACCCCAGCGGCGTACACCAAGGCCATCCACAACGCCTTGAGCCAGTCGGGGAACTCGACCGGCTTCACTTCCTTGGGCGACGGCGTCGGGCCGGCCGTCTGCTCCGGCACCGACTGGGTCACGCTGAACGTCGGCGGAGTCCGCGGGGCGGCCGTCCGCGTGCTCTCGCTCAGCGGCTGCACACTGCCGCCGGCCGACGCGAACACCACCAACACAACGGCCGCAACCCCCAGGACGAGGGCAGCAGCCACTGCCAGCACACTGCGTCGCGTCGGCTGCATCCGGGAAGAGTAGCTCCGAATCAGAAGCCTGTGTCGAGCCAGGGTAGGCGTTTTCCGAGGAATGCCCTGGAGGTTGCAGCAAGTGCCCCCGCGGTCCGCTCCTCGACCAGTCCAGCCGCTCCCAGCAGCTCCAGCGACGGCCTACCGAGGTACACCGCGCCCAGCTCCCGTACGTCGACCAGTACGTCGGCCGGCCGGTCCGTCTGCTCACAGGTCGCACCAGCTGGCCCACCGACCAGGTGCCATTGCCCGGCGTTCCACGGCAGGAACTCGTCGGTGACACCGAGCACCACGTCGATCTCCTCGGCGTACGTGCGTCCAGCGAGTGCCTTGCCGACTTCGGCGAGCCGCACCCACAGGCCGTCGGCCGTGATCGGCTTCGGCGCGCGCGGGTCGACCAGCAGCGCCAGCAGCGGGTCGTCGGACGGCAGCTGCTTGTACGTCGTCTCGCTCAGCAGGTCCTGGTTCAGCAGGAACTGCCAGAGCGCCGCGTGCGAGGCCAGGTCGCGCGCATGCACCCGGGAGACGTCGACGAAGCCCTTCGTCGTACGGCGGGTGCGGAAGTACGCGTACCCGGTCACCTCGCCGTCGACCGAGGCCAGCACGCAGCGCAGCGGTGAGGCGCCGCTCGTGTCGGTCACGACGTTCTCGCCGCCGGCGTAGTCCTCCCACCGCTCGTCGTGCTGGAACATCCCAGGCCGGGCGAGCGCCTCGTCGTTGTGGAGCTTCGTCGTCAGCGGCCGGGCCTCCACCGGGTCGGCGTACCGGATCCTGACGTCCTCGACCCCCGCGACCGGGCGCAGCGCGCGGGACGCCTTCGGCACGGTGATGCTCTGGTGGTCCGACCCCAGGCCGTAGCCGAAGCGGCCGTAGATCACCGGCTCGCTGGCAGTCAGTACGGCGACCGGCTCGACCCCGGTCGCGTGCAGCTCGGTCAGCTGGGCCAGCATCAGCTCCCGCAGGATCCCGCGGCGGGTGTGCGTCGGACTGACGCACACCATGCTCACCCCCGCCACCGGCAACTGCCCGCCCGGCACCGTCATCGTCATCCCGAACGAGGTGGTGTGCCCGGTGAGCTCCTTGTCCTCCCGCGCCACGATGCTCCGCGCCGACTCCCACATCTTCCGCTCAGCTGCCAGCTGCGCGTCGCTCCAAGGCTCAGCAAAGCCGAGGTTCAACAGCCGAACCAGCTCGTCCCACTCACCGTCGTACCGCCCGATCACGTTCGTCATGGCCCCTGCCTACCAGAACCACCCGGCCACCGCCCCCGACTTTCAGAAGCGATGGCCGGCAGGCCGGAGCATGTCCCCACGACACCCCAACCCAGCTGATGGTCAGAGGGCCGGTTCCGGGTTGCCCGGCGGCGCAGCCGCCAGGGCCCGGGGCGACCGGCCCTCCCACCCCCACCCCTTGGGGTTGGGTTGGTCAGAGGGTGATGGACCAGTTGGTCAGCGTGCCTGTGTCACCCGGGCCGTTGTCGCCGATGCGGAGGGTCCAGGTGCCGGGGGCGTTCTCCGTCGTGGGGACCGAGTAGGTCTTGCTGGCGGGCAGCGGGTGGCAGGTGCTGCCGCCGTAGCGCTGCAGGTAGTACCAGCGGCCGCTCGGCGAGACCAGGCTGATGTTGAGGTCCTCCAGGCAGGTGTGGCTGCCCTCGACCGTCACCTTGACCGGACTGGTCGCCCGGCCGGTCGCCGTCGAGCTGACCGCGCTGACGACGGTCTGGTAGTCGCGGATCGGGTAGTCGGTGCCGTTGCTGAACGTCCGGCCCCCACTGCTCCCCGGCTGCGTCCGCGCCGACGCGGCAGCGCTCTGCGGCGACTTGTTGCCCGCAGCGTCCTTCGCCTGCACGGTGAACGAGTACGCCGTGTCTGCGCTCAGTCCGCTGACAGTCGCCGAGGTGCCGGCGACAGAGGTGGCCAGTGTGCTGCCGTTGTAGACGTCGTACCCCGTGACCCCGACGTTGTCGCTGGCAGCGTTCCAGGCGAGTGAGACCGAGTTGCTCGTCGTACCGGTCGAGCGCACGTTGCCCGGTGCGGTCGGCGCCTGCGTGTCGTCCGGGTCGCCCGGTCCGCCGTCGCCGATGAGCAGCGTGAGGTTCCACTTGGCCAGCGCCTCGTTGACCGGCTGGAAGATCGAGTTGTCGTCGTTCGACACACAGCTCGAGTTACCACCGGAGTGCAGCCCGACCGCCTTGTCCGCACGCAGCCAGGCCCCGCCGGAGTCACCACCCTGCGAGCACGCGTCCGTGGTGGTCAGCCCGTCGATCACCACGCTGCCGTAGTCGATCGACTGGTTCACCGCGCGCACCTTGCCGCACTCGAACTTCGGCGCAGTGTTCCCCGAGTGGCACACCGTGTCTCCCACGATCGCCTCGGCCGAACCCGTGACGGTGATCGCAGGCTGCCCCCACGTGTTCACCTCCGGCGAGATGTTCCACCCGGCCTCGGTCACCGCGACGACGCCCATGTCACCTTCGCGAGCGTTGATGCTGCGACTACCACCGACGTTCGACGTCCCGAGCCGGTTCTGCTGGCTGCTCGCGCCGTACGCTGCCTGGTTCGCATCGTTCGTGCAGTGCCCGGCGGTCAGGAAGTGCTTGTTGCCCTGAGCATCGGTCGCCGGGAACCCGACCGAGCAGTTGCTCTCGCTGCCCGGCCACCACGGGTCACCCGGGTGGACGTCGCCGGCCTGCTGCCGGAAGTCGCTCTTGGTCTGAACGACCTGTACGCCGTCGCCGAGCCCGTTCAGCGCGCCGTACGCGCCACGCACCTTGACGACCACCTTGTTGGACACCGGATCGATGCCCCAGCTCTGCAGTCCCGCAGGCCGGTCGGCCCGCACGACCTTGTCCACCTTCGCCAGCAGCTCGTCCAGCTGCCGCTGGCTACGCGCCACCAGCTTCGGCGTACCGCCCGCCTGCCGAACCCGGTCAGCCGCGGCCGCGCCGGTCACCGCGACGTGCAGCTTCCCGTCGTCCGCGATCCACCGCCCGGCCAGATCAGATGCCTTGGGCAACCGCTCGGACACCTGCTGCGGGCTGACCTGCTGCGGACCCACCGGGGAAGGCTGAGCCGCCGTCGCCGGCCCACCGATCGCCACCAGGCCGGCCATCAGGCCCACCACCGCCGATCCACCGATCATCATCGTTCTGCGCCGTTTCATGCGTTTGCTCCTTGTTCATCCGGGAGGGGTGGCCCGACCCTAGGAGCGAACAACGGCGACGGAAATCGCCCAGATCCCTTTCACACTTAACAAAACGCCTCAACACTTCACAGCTGAGCCGGTCAGAACGTCCAGCGGAAGCCGTACCGGCCGGGGCCGAAGTTGAGGGCCACGCCATGGACGGCGGAGCTGGGGTCGACCGCACGAGCCTGCTCGGCGTCGTCGTCGAGCTGCGAGTACTGCTCGCACCAGGCCGGCGGCTGCTCGAAGGAGATCTCGAGAACGTACTCACGCACCGGCAGCCGGAACTTGCGTTCGTAGTTGTCGGCCGGCGGGTACGGCGGGGAGTTCACCAGCTCGTGCTCGGTGATCACCGTTTCGCCCTTGCGGAGGGGGCGATCGAACAGCAGCTCCGCGACCAGCAGCCCGTCGGCCGGACGCGAGACGACCCGTCCGAGGTGGCAGTGCCTGAGCGGGCGGATCGCCGGCAGCGGCCGGTCGTGCTCGTCGAGGTGCATGATCACGACCCAGCGGTCCGGGCCGTCCGCCTCGGCGCGCAGTACTTGGCGCGAGTGGTAGGCCAGCTCGCCGCCCTCCGCCCCGACGTACACGCGATCGTGCTGGCTGATCCGCGTCAGCCGCTCGTCCCAGCGGATGTCGACCTCGCTGACCGCGTCCTCGACCGGGTCGGGCTCGGCCCAGAAGGCGGCCACTTCCGACGACGGCACCGTGCTCAGCCAGCGACCACGCCGGCGCGGTGGACCGAGTGAGGACGACAGCGTGCCGGCCGGGACCTCCAGTACGGACTCCAGCAGCGCGACAGCGACCAGCGAGTCCCGTCGCTCGGGCCGCGATCGGCCGGATTGCCAGTAGCTGAGCGTCGCGAGGCTGACCGTCACGCCCTGCGCCCGCAGCCGGTCGCGGATCCGCTCCAACCCGAGCCCGCGCGCTCGGATCGCGGCCCGCAGCACGCCTGCGAACTCGTCCGCCGCCGCCTCCGACCGATCCGGCACGGTGCCTCCTCAGGTCGACCATCGCGCCCTACGAGGGCATTGCCCGGCGGACGCACGCCCCGCCCGGGCCCGGCGCGGCCTGCTCACTCCGGCGACCATGCCTCTCCCCTGGAGGCTAGCCCGCAGCCAGCGGCGCGGGGAAGCCTCGGCCTGCTGCGGGCTTGAGCGTGACCGGCTTAACACTTAACAGCTCGGCGACCGCGATTCCGCGCCGTACCGCGGAAATTTCCCGCCCTTCCGGGAAAGTCTGGCGCGTCAGCCTCTAGACTGATGAAAACCGTTTTCATATACTCAGGTCATGGCCGCCCACCGGAAGACCCCGCTGTCCTTGCTCGTAGGGCTCTCGACGACCCTCCGCGGGCCCGTCCTGGACGCCGTCGTCGACGCGACCACCGTGGCGATCGTGGTGGACCAGGACGAGCTGCGCAGCCGCGGCGTCCTGACCTGGCAGGTCGTCGACGCCGGCGGCCGGATCGACGCCGGTGAGTTCACCGTCGACGACGACTGCGGTGCCTGCCAGCTGATCGAGTCGCTGCTCCCGCTGCTGGAGACGCTCGTCGCGCGCGGCCACTGGCAACACATCGTGCTCGCGACCCCGCCCGCGATGGAGGCCCGGCCGCTCGCCAGCGCGCTCGTCGCGACGATGCCGGAGATCGAGGTCGACACCGTCACCTGCGTCGTCGACGCCGTACTGCTGGTCGAGCAGCTCTCCGGCGACGAACTCCTCGACGAACGCGGCCTCGCCCTCGGCCCACCCGACCGGCGCAACGTCGCCGAGCTGACCGCACGGCAGATCGAGTACGCCGACGTCTGCGTCCTCGTCAACGCCCACCGCAGCCAGGCTCCCGAGCGTCTGCAGAACCTCCTGCTCCACCTCAACCCGCGGACGACGGTCGTCGCCGCCGACCCTGCCGGCGTACCGGCCGCTCCGGTCGCCCGCACGGGCCTCTTCGACTTCACCGCCGCCGAGGCGTGGGCCGGCGACTTCGCCGACGGCGACCGCCTCCAACCCAGCGGCGACGGCGTCACGACGGTGTTGTGGCGCTCGACCCGCCCACTCCACCCGGCCCGCCTCAACGACGCCCTGGAGGACATCGTCAACGGCGTGGTCCGCAGCCGAGGCGTCGTCTGGCTGGCCAACCGCCCCACCCAACGAGTCCGCTGGGAATCCGCCGGCTACAGCGCCTCCCTGGGCACCCTCGGCGAATGGTCCGACACCAACCACCTCGCCGAGTGCACCGTGGTCGCCACCGGCGTAGGCCTCGACCCCGCCCGCCTCCAATCCGTCCTCGATGCCTGCCTCCTCACCGAGTCCGAACTGGCCACCCTCGACTGGCAGTCCCTCGAAGACCCCTTCGCCGGGGTCCTCTAGCCCTTCACGACCGCCAGGTGCTCCGCGGCGACGCCGTGGAGGTGGTCGATGTCCGACGAGACCGTCGCGTACGTGTACCCCTCGGTGAGCCGCGCCTTCGCCGTCGCGCCGTCGCGGTTGTGGATGCCGGCGGCAACACCCGCGGCCGCGGCGACCTCGGCGATGTGCTTGATCGCGGCCTCGAACTCGTCGGCCACGTCCGGATCACCCGGGAACTTCCCGCCGATCGCCAGGCACAGGTCCGACGGCCCGACGTAGATCCCGTCCAGGCCCGGCGTCGCGCAGATCTCCTCGACGTTCTCCAGGCCGGACGCGGTCTCGATCATCGCCAGTACGACGGTCGCCGCGTCCGACTCGGCCGGCACCGGCCCGATCCGCAGCCCCGCGCGGGTCGGTCCGTACGACCGGATCCCGCTCGGCGGGTACTTGGCCGCCCGTACGGCGTACGCCGCGTCCTCACCGCTGTCCACCAGCGGCACGATCACCCCGGTCGCCCCCGCGTCGAGCGCCCGCCCGATCGGCGTCGCGTTGTTCGCCTCCACACGCACCAGCCCAACCGACGCCCCACCGGCCGCGTCGATCGCCATCAGCCCGTCGAGAATCCCACGCGTGCTCAGCAGCCCGTGCTGGGCGTCCAGCACCACGTAGTCGTACCCGACCCGGGCGATCCGTTCCGTCGACGGCGGCGCGTCGAGCACCACCCAGTAGCCGACCAGTTGTTCCCGGGCACGAAGACGAGCAGCAAAGTTGGTCACCCGGCTGTTCTACCCGATCAACCCGAACAAACCCGCACACCGCCCGACCGCTTCCGGACACCGCGCCGTACGAGCTACCCGATCAGCGGCAACCGCTCCGCATGCGCCCCGAGCATCTCCCGATCCGCGGAGTCGAGCGGCAGCCGGCCGGTTGCCTTCAGCACGTACGTCGTGGTGTCCCACCCGATCACGTCCCAGGCCTCCGGCCCGAACAGCCCGTCGAGCGTCCGCGCGGTCACCTGCAGCGCCTCCGGATCCGGCTCCGGCGCGTCCGGCAGCTCGACGATCAGGTCCAGGTGATGCACCGTCGCCTCGAGGATCAGCGTCGCCACGAAGTCCTTCGCCGCCATCACATGCCCCTGCGTCTGGACCCGCTTGCCCTTCTCCACCAGCCCGAACGCCGCCGCCCGCACCGCCGCCTCCGACAGCTCCCGCCAGTGCCCGACCAGCCCGACCGAGGGCCGTTCGTACGCCGAGGCAACCACCTGCACGAACGACGTGTCGTCACCGTCCCCCGGCGGAAAGTCCTTCCAGTACGACACGAAGTCGCGGTCCGGCTCGTCCACCGACGGCGTCGCGAACGTCGCGAGCGCCCGCTCCGCGTCGTACAGCAGATGCACCAGCAGCGGCCCGACCGCCATCCCCGGGCACCGCGTCGCCCGCGCGAAATCCGCGTCGGACAGCCCTTGGACGACCTCGGTCACCCGCCCGTAGGCCCGGCCCAGCGTCGTAGCAGGCCACAACGGCAACGCCCCACGCTCAGGAGCCTTCATACCCCCGAGCGTAAAACCGCTGGCCGCCCAAACCAACCACCACCACAATTCCGGCCATGCCCAGTACGCCGAACCTCCTGCACCAACTCGTCGCCGCCGCCGGCCTCCCGCCGGTCGCCACCAGCACACCCCTCACCGGCCACGGCTTCGACCACAACATCCACCACGCCGTACTGACCGACGGCCGCGAGGTAGTTCTCCGGCAGCGCCCCGATCCCACCGACGCCACTTCCGCGCAGGCGCTGTTCCGCCGCGCGGAGTTCCTCGCCGCCCACGAAATCCCCGCCCCCGCCTTGCTCGCGGCAACCGACGAAGCCAGCCTCTACGAGTTCGCCCCCGGCGACATGCTCCTGACCCTCATCGACCAGGACCGCATGACCGACAAGTCCTGGCGCTCAGTCGGTACGGCGTTCAAAAGCCTCCACGCCGTCCGCTTCCCCAAAGGTCTGACCGGCGCCTTCGGCAACGGCACCTTCGACCTGCACTTCACCGACCCCGTCCAGACCCAGCACGACCTCGTCGACCAAGCCGGCCTCGACCTCGTCGCCGATCACCTGCTGAAGCTCCACGCCCTGATCGACCAGTACGCCGGCCAGCTCCGCGAAACCCCGACCGCGTTGCTGCACCGCGACATCTACCCCGCGAACGTGATCGTCGGCCCCGACCGCACGACCCTGATCGACTGGGACTCGCCCCAGGTCGGCGACCCCGGAATCGAGATCGCCGCCTTCGAGGAACATGTCTACCTGCTCGGCGCCGAAGTCCCGCCCGCCTTCTACGCGTCGTACGGCGAACGCCCCGAGACCACCGCGCTGCACCGCATCACCGGCGCCATCGGCTGGCTGGCCGAAGGCTGGCTCGACGACTGGATCGCCGACGACACCCTCGACCCCGACCGCCGCTCCAAGGCGAAGAGCTGGCGGTCGGGCCTACAGGCCTACCTGTCGAATCTGCCTGAACTCCTGCGGTAGCCCCCGGACTCAGACCGGCGGTACCCCGTGGCGCTTCGTGCTGAAGTGGCGGTTCTTCGTCTGCGCCGCGGCCAGTCGCGCGATCAGGTCCTCGCGCAGGTTCTCCGGCTCGACGATCGCGTCGATCACCAGGTCCGCGGCCAGCCGCAGGATGTCGATGTCGGTCTCGTACTCCTCGCGCAGCTTCGCGACGTACTCGACCCGCTCGGTCTCCTCGGCGATCTCCTGGATCTTGTTGTAGTAGACCGCGTTGATCGCCGCCTCCGGCCCCATCACCGCGATCTTCGCCGTCGGCAGCGCGACGCACGCGTCCGGCGAGAACCCCGGGCCGCACATCGCGTACAGCCCGGCCCCGTAAGCCTTCCGGACGATCACCGACACCGTCGGCACGGTCGCCTCGGAGACCGCGGTGATCATCTTCGCGCCGTGCCGGATGATCCCGGCCCGCTCGACCTCGGACCCGATCATGAACCCCGGGACGTCGCACAGGTACACCAGCGGCACGTTGAACGCGTCGCACAACCAGATGAACCGGGCCGCCTTGTCCGCGGAGTCGACGAACAGCACGCCACCCTTGACCGCCGGCTGGTTCGCGACGATCCCGACCACTTGCCCGGCCAGCAGCCCGAACCCGACCACAAGCTCAGGCGCGTACGCCGGCTTGATCTCGAAGAACGTGTCCGCGTCGAGCAGCGCGTCGATCACGTCGTGGATGTCGAACCCGACCGACTCCTCGGCCGGCACCAGGTCGCGAGTGAAATCGCGTCCCGGCTCCGAGGCGTCGTACGACGGCGGACGGACCTGCCACGAACCCGGCAGGTACGAGAAGTACTGCTTCGCCAGCTCGATCGCCTCGGCGTCGTCACTCGCGAGCAGATCACCACAGCCGGAGACGGACGTGTGCATCCGCGCGCCGCCCATCTCCTCCAGCGTCACCTTCTCGCCGACGACCATCTCGGCCATCCGGGGCGACCCGAGGTACATCGAGGCGTTGCCGTCGACCATGATCACCAGGTCGCAGAACGCCGGGATGTACGCGCCGCCGGCCGCCGACGGGCCGAACAGGCAGCAGATCTGCGGCACCTTGCCGGACAGCGCGACCTGGTTGTGGAAGATCCGGCCCGCGCCACGTCGACCAGGGAAGAGGTCGACCTGGTCGGTGATCCGGGCGCCCGCGGAGTCGATCAGCCAGAAGATCGGCAGCTCGTCGCGCAGCGCGACCTCGGTGATCCGGACGATCTTCTCGACCGTGCGCGCACCCCACGACCCGGCCTTCACAGTCGGGTCGTTCGCGACCAGCAGCGCCGGCCGGCCGTCGACGAGCGCCCGCCCGGTGACGACGCCGTCCGCGGGCAGGCCCGGGTTGAGCGCGTTCGCCAGCTGGGCGTCCTCGACGAAGCTGCCCTCGTCGACGAGCAGGGCGATCCGGTCGCGCACGTACAGCTTGTTCTGGGAGTCGAGCTTGGCCTTGGCCTTCTCGGACGGCGCCAGGGTCGCCTCACGGGCGACCTTGACCTCGGTCCAGTGATCCCTGCTCATGCAGTCATCCTGTCACTCAGCTGGGCGGGCTTCACTCGACAGGAAGGCCGAGGCCGCGGGCGATCAGCATCCGCTGCACCTCCGACGTACCCTCGCCGATCTCCAGGATCTTGGCGTCGCGGTAGAACCGGGTCACCGGGTACTCCTCCATGAAGCCGTAGCCACCGAACACCTGCGTCGCGATCCGCGTCGCGGTCACCGCCGCCTCGCTCGAGTACAGCTTCGCGACCGCCGCCGCCTGCTTGAACTCCTTGTACGGCGCACCGGCGTCCTTCAACGCCGCCGCGCGGTAGACCAGCAGCTCGGCCGCGTCGGCCATCACCTTCAGGTCGGAGATCTGGAACGCCACCCCCTGCTTCTGCCCGATCGGTACGCCGAAGGTCTTGCGCTCCCCGGCGTACTGGACCGACATCTCCAGGCAGGCCTTGATGCAGCCCAGCGCGACCGCGCCGATCGCGACCCGGCCGTCGTCGAGCGTCGCCAGGAACTGCGCGAAGCCGCGCCCGCGCTCGCCGAGCAGGTTCTCCTGCGGCACCCGGCAGCCCGCGAACGACAGCGGGTGGGTGTCGGAAGCGTGCCAGCCGAGCTTGTCGTACTGCGCCTCGGCGACGAACCCCGGCGTACCGGTCGGGACGATGATCGTGGAGATCTCCGGGCGTCCGTCGGGACGGTCGCCGGTCCGCGCGGTCACCGTGACCAGCGACGTGATCGCCGAACCCGAGTTGGTGATGAACTGCTTCGAGCCGTCGATCACCCATTCGTCGCCGTCGAGCACCGCGCGGGTCTTGGTCGCGCCGGCGTCCGACCCCGACTCCGGCTCGGTCAGCCCGAACCCGGCCAGCGTGCGCCCGGCGACCAGGTCCGGCAGCCAGGTCTGCTTCTGCTCGTCGGTGCCGTAGGTCAGGATCGGGTTGATCCCGAGCCCGACCGCCGCCTCGAGCGTGATGCCCATCGACTGGTCGGCGCGGGAGATCTCCTCGATCGCGACGCACAGGCTGGTGAAGTCGCCGCCGGCGCCGCCGTACTGCTCCGGCGCGGTCAGCCCGAACAGGCCGAGCTGGCCCATCTTCTGCACGGTCTCGACCGGGAAGTGGTGCTTGCGGTCCCACTCGGCGGCGTACGGCGTGATCTCGGCCTGCGCGAAGTCGCGCACGCTGGCACGGAACTCGCGGTGCTCCTCGGACAACTCGAACGACATCTCTGCTCCCGGCTGCTGGTTGACGCTTACGTAAACGTAAAGCACGATGCCGTAGGTGCACAATATTCCGGTGAGTGCCGAGTCAGGGACCTGGACGATCACCGAGCTGGCGTCCGAGTACGACGTCACGCTGCGCACGATCCGCTTCTACGAGGACCGCGGCCTACTCACCCCCGAACGCCGCGGCACCACCCGCGTCTACCACCCCCGCGACCGCGTCCGCCTGGCCCTCATCCTCCGCGGCAAACGCCTGGGTTTCTCCCTAGACGAGATCGCCACCATCGTCGACATGTACGACGCCGAACCGGGCGAGGAGGGCCAGCTCGTCTACCTCCTCAACCAGATCACCCGACGCAGAGCCGACCTAGAACAACGCCGCCACGACATCGAAGAAACCCTCCACGACCTCGCCGAAGTAGAAGCCCGCTGCCACGCAGACCTCAAAAACCTCCGCGGCGCCTGATCAGCTGCGCAGATACATCTTCGGTACGACGCGCAGCTCCTCCGCGCGCTCGACCAGCAGCGTCACCGCGTCGTCGGTCTTCCCGCGGACCAACTCGATGGTCATCACGCGCACCGGCCGCCGGTCGTAGGTGAACAGCGTCGACCCCGCCGCCACCACTCCGCCGTACAGGCGCCCGGACACCAGCACCCCGCCCCGCGAGGCGATGTCGAACACGTCCTCGACCAGGAACACCACTGGACCGGCCTTAGACCCCTCGGCCGACCAGCCCGGCGCGTACTTCGCCGGAAACCCAGGCTCCTTGGCCCGCTCGTGCTCCAGCCCGGTCAGCTCGTAGTTCCCGCACCGGCGACAGAAGAACCCATCGCCATACGTCAACCCATCCTCGCTGCCGTACATGTCCCGCAAGCACTCGTGCGCCTGCTCATCACCACAGCACGGGTCAGACCCACCGTGCGCATAGCAAGCCACCGCGCCACGCTCCGGGCACGAGTAGGCGTAGTCGCAGCAGTACTTCACAACCCGACGCTACCCAGGCATCGGTCCACTCAGATCGCATCCTCGTAGGCCCTCAGGGTCTGCACGAAGAGGTGGCGTTCGGCGTCGGTGAGGGGCTCCAGGGCCTGGCGCCAGGCTTTGGCGCTTTGGGCGAGCCAGGTGTCGATGGCTTCGCGGTGGGAATCGGCGAGGGTGACGATGGCGCGGCGGCGGTCGTCGGGGTGTTCGCGGCGGTCGAGGATGCCCTGGCGGGTGAGGTCGCCGACCATCAGGCTGACCGTGGCCGGCGTGACCTCCAGGCGTTCGGCCAGATCGTTGACGCCCAGCGGGCCGTCGAACAGCAGGTAGGCGAACAGCGACAGGTGCCGGGGCGCGAGGTTCATCCCGGCGAGCTCGTCGGGGATCTTCGTCCGCTTGGCCCGGCCGATCACGCGCGGCATCAGCAGCAGCAGCGTGCGGATGCTCTCGTCGACGCTTGACATACCTTTGTCCTCAAAACTATTTTGCTTGCAAAGCTAACACTCCTGCCACCGTGAGGGTATCCCCGTGAGCGACTACAACCGCCCGGTCATCGACGAGTTCCGTGCCAACGGCGGGCAGGTGGGCGGCATGTTCGAGGGCGCGCCGCTGCTCCTGCTGACCACCACCGGCGCCCGCTCGGGTCGGCCGCACACCACTCCTGCCGTGTACGCCGAGGACGCCGGTCGCCTGATCGTGTTCGCCACCAACGCCGGCAGCTCGACCGCGCCCGCCTGGCTGCACAACCTGCGCGCCCACCCGACCGTCACCGTCGAACTCGGCACCACCCGCATCGAAGCCACCGCCACCGAGCTCACCGGCCCCGAACGCGATCGCCTGTACGCCGAACAAGCGCGCCGCGACCCGGCGTTCCAGGCCTACCAGGACGGCACCTCACGCCTCATCCAGGTCGTCGCCCTCGACCTCGCGGACGGGCTAGAGCAGTCGGCGGTGCCAGGTGATGGGACCGACTGAGATCCGCTGAGCCGCGGAGCCGTCCCACTCCACCGGCAGCTCCTGGGCGAGCAGCGCAGCGCGGATCTGCTCGCCAACCGCCTGGTCCTGCTCAGCGACACGGCCCTGCTCCGGTTCGAGCGTCCCGAACGCCAGGTACAGCTGAGCCGGCTCCTCGGCCAAACGCTCGGCGTCCTGCTGGTGGAAGAACACATAGCCACTCGACGGCCGATCAGTCGGCCGCTCGTCGTCGATCTCGGTGACCCCGCAGTTCTGGCAACACGTGAAGTTCATCCGCGCGACCACACCGTTCGCGTCGAGCTCGGCGAAGGCCGCGGCAACGCGATCGGCATCCGTGTACGCCGGCCAAGAGACCTCCTCGGCGAGGCGAGCCTGCCAGACATCCTCCACCAGCCGCGTCAACTGCTCGTCGTCAACCGGCACCTCATCGTCATCCCGAAACTCCCGCGCATACTCCAGCACGTCCGCGCGGCTGAGAAACCCCGGCCGCACCCAAAGCTCAACCTGCTCCCGCAAATCAGCAACCTGCTGATCAGCATCAAGAGCCGGTACGGCGACCGGCTGCTCGCCGCTCGCCGGTACGCTTCCGGCCGCCTGCCGGTCGGCGTCGGCGCTCGGGCGGCGCTTGAACTTGTCGAAGATCCCCACCCGCGAAGCGTAACCAGACCGCACCGACAACCTCCGCAGCGACCGCACTGCGGATCAGCTCGATGCTTCAGACGGGCGCCAGACCAGAGAGGCCGGTACCTCGCGTACGGCGACCGGCCGGACTCAGCACAGGGCCGCGACACCAGTGGACGGCACTTGGACGGACTGCTTCAGCGTACGGATGCGATCGATCATCGCCTTGGTCTTCTGGTCCCGTTCCAGTTCGGCATACAGGGGTCGGACGGCCTGGTCCAGCGCACGCAGCTCGGCCGGGGTGGCGTTGACGACCTTGCCGCCGCGGTTGCAGTACGCAGCAGCGGTGGCGGACTCCGTCACCCGGTGACCGAGCGCCCACTCGCGGGTCGCCGTGGCGGCCGACCGCAGGATCTTCTGGTTGTCGGGCGACAGCCCGTTCAGCACCGCCGAGTTCGCGACGAGCGTGTTCACCTTGGTGGTGAAGGTGACGTTGGCCGCCGCGATCCCGGCGACCGGGAGCAGGTCGGACAGGACGAAGCCGGTCTCGGCGCCGCCCAGGACTCCTGAGCGGATCCCGGCGCCGTACGACTCCCCGACTGCGTCGTCCGGTTTGCCACCAAGGGCACGGATGGTCGCGTCACCGAGGTTCGATTTCGCGGCCCGGATCCCCGCGCCGGCGAAGGCCGCCGGCGAGACGAGTGCGCGCTTGAAGCCGAACGGATGACGCAGCCCTTCAGGCATCAACGCGAGCCCCGTGGCACCGCCCTGATCCAGGCCCGCCAGCAGTTCGTCCGACAGCTCCGGGCTCGTGACGATCTTGTCGGCCAGCGCGTCCGACGTCACGAGGAACGGCGCGTTCAGGGCCCGCAGACTCGTGACCCCCTCGGTGTCCCAGGTCCGGGCGGGAATCATCGCGAGGTCGAGCTGCCTGTTCTTCAGCATCCGCACGACAAGCTGGTCCCACTGCCGTACGTCGGAGCCGGACGCTTCCCAGACCGGGTAGATCAACAGTTTGCCGCCCGACAGCGTCCTGACCTGCTGGACGAACTGGACGATCGCGAGTCCGCCCGGTTTCGCGTCGTCGTCGGCCGTGCCGAGTCGTAACGTCACCGGTGCCGCCGTGTCGACCGTGTCGGTGTCGGTCGCCTTGCCGCTGCAGGCCGTCGCGGTGACGACCAGCGTCAGCGCGCACGCCATGGTCCGTAGATGTGGTGTCTTTCTCATACCAGCCCCCACCGATCACCCTGGCACTCCCCGCCCCGATCCGCTACGCCTGACGCAGAGGAACATTCCTACCGGCCAAGGGAATCCACCGAAACGGACTCAGCTCTGGCAGTCCCTCGTTCGGGTCGGCGCCGACCGAGAACACGCGGACCTTCGTGTCCTGGTCCGCGGTCGTGGGGAGCGGTACATCCGGGTGCTCCTGCCGATCGTGCTGCACCAGCCCGGAAGCAGTACTCCGAAACCACCTCCGACGGCGTACCTGGCCTACCTCCGCGGGCTGACCCGCGCCGGTGCGACGTTCACGAACCAGACCACCACCACAGTCGACGGCCGCCCGGCGACCTTGCTCACCGCCAACACGTCCACCTCCTTGGACGGCACACTCGGCTGCCCCGACTCACAAACGCCGATCGATGTCTGCTTCGGCCTGCAGCCCGACTTCTCGCTGCGAATCGCAGTGATCCCAGTAGGGACCCGCACGCTGCTCGCCTGGGCGAGAACCGACCAGAACGACCCCGAAGCCACCACCTATTTCGCGGCTTTCGAAACCATGCTGAGCGAAATCCGACTCGGCTGACCCACCCGAACGAAGGGGCCCTAGGGCGTTGTAGACAAGGGATTCAGGAGACTCTTTGGACAGTTCGGGTGAGGGCCTCGTCGTACCGATGGAGGGCCAAGGTCGCCAGGCGCGGGTCGGCACCGAGCGGTGCGGACACCAGGGCACCCGCAGCGCCGGCGACAGCGGCGACGCGGTCAGCGAAGAAGCCAGGTGCCAGCAGATAGGTCGCAACGGCAACCCGACCGGACGTGCGAGCCAGTACGGCGGGCAGGCGCTCGCCCGCGCCGGAGACGTAGCCGACCTCGACCGGCCGGTCGATCACTTCAGACAGGTCCGCAGCAACGCTGGAGCAGTCGAGTAGCGCCCGATGATCAGACGACCCAGCCGCTGCCAGCACAACGCTGTCGACGCCGCGCAGGCCGTCCGCGCCACGGCTGACGGGTTGGTCAGCCAGGCGGTCGGCGAGGATCTGGGCGAGGACGGCATGGGGACCTAGCGGTTCGGCCGCGGTGACTCGGTGCGGACGGCGGTGGGCTTCGGCGTTGATGTCGGTGGTGACGTGGTAGCCGGAGCTCAGCAGCAGTGGGACGATGACCGCCTGGTTGCTGTCGGCAACTACTCGCTCGACCAGCGACGGGAGAGCGGGCATGTCTACGTCGACGAAGCCGAGGGAGACGGGGACGGTGGGACGCTGACGTGCGATCTCGCGGGTGAGGGCGTGGATCACCTGGATCCCACGCGGGTCGGCGGTGCCGTGGGCCGCGGCGATGAGGTCGGTCATCGGCAGACCTCCGAGGGTGGGTACTTGAAAGGGCGCGGGCCAGTCGGCACATCCGGCCGGCTGGCGCGGATCAAGCAGTACTCGCCGTCGTTCATGTCGGGACCGCCGCGGGCTCGACGGCCAGGCGGTAACCACGGCGTACGACGGTGCGGACCAACTCCGGGCGCCCGACAGCAGTACGCAACCGATTGACCGTGACCTCCACCGCGTGAACGTCCTCGGCCCCCGGCAGGACAGCCAGAAGCTCCGGCCGCGAGACCACATCACCCCCGGCATCGACCAACGCGGACAGCACAGCCCGCGGCCCGGGCCCGAGCGGCAGCACGACACCGTCGAGCACAGCAGCACCACCCCGGATGACCAACTGACCAAAGGCGGTCTCGATCGAGCGAGCGTTGTCGTCAGTGAGCCGATCGGTGACGCTGCGGATCAACGCGCCCAACCGATACCGGTCAGGCACCAACGGATCCAACCCCAAAGCAACAAACGGACCCGCCGTCACAGGCCCCACACAAGCATTGAGCACTCGCCCAGTACGCAGCGCAGCAACCAAAGCGTCGTACTGACCATGCAACGCCGAAGCATCCAGCATCGCCTGGGCAGCCGGAGCCGAAGTGTGGACCACAGCGTCAACAGCCCCGCCGATGATCTGCCCGATCACCCGCTCGACAGCCGCGGGGTCCGGCGCCGGCCCCCATCGATACACCTCCAGCCCGCGCACAGACGCCCCCGCCTGCCGCAGAGCATCCTGCAGCCCAGGGTCCGACAAACCATGCAGCTGTACGACGATCTTCCGGCCACTCACGCCCTGATCCCGCAACCACTCGACCACCTCGGCGGTCGTCTCCGAGCGAGCCGACCAGTGCTCCACCAACCCAGCAGCCCGGATCGCCCCCCGCGCCTTCGGCCCACGCGCCAGCAGCCGCGACTGCTCCAACGTCCCGAGCAGATCAGCCGCCAGCCCCGCCGTATCGGCCGCCTCGACCCACCCGCGGAAGCCCACCGCAGTGGTCACCACGACGTCGTCCGGCGGGTTCGCGATCACCCGCCGGGTCGCCTCGATCAGCGCCTGGTCGTCCGGCGCGGGCACGATCTGCAGCGTCGGCGCGTGCAGGATCTTCGCCCCGCGCCGCTCGAACGACGCGATCAGGTCGTCGGCCCGCCGGTGCGCGGTCACCGCGATCGTGCACCCGCTGAGCGGCCCCGGCTTAGCCTTCACCGAGACCACCACGGACAGCCCCGCCGGACCCACCGCCAAGCTCGAGCCCAGCCGCGCCCAGACCCACCAGCACCTGCCCGTCCACGACCTCCACCGCGTACGCCGGAACAGCCACCGAAGGATCGTCCAAACACACCCCGGTCCGCAGATCGAAGACCTGCTTGAACATCGGGGACGCCACCGTCGGCACGTCCCCCCGGCTCCCCACGATCCCCCGCGACAGCACGTTCGCCCCGCTGAACGGGTCGGTGTTGGCCAGCGCGTACACGTCGCCGGCGTAGGTCCGGAACAACGCGACCTGCCGGTCGCCGATCAGGGCGGCGACGCCACGCTCGGGCAGCAGCGCCTCGTAGGCGCACACCGCCACGGCGGCGGTGGTGGTCGGGACGGTCATCGGCGTACCTCCAGTCGGGGACCGGCCAGCAGGACCGGTTCCAGCGTTCCGCGTTCGTCAGCCGTGGCCGGCCGGGGTTGGCTGCGCTCCACCACGTACCGCAGGTCGGCGTCCGGCTGGTCCGGCGCGTTCACGAACGACACAAACCGCGCCAGCTTCGCCGGATCGTCCAGCGTCGCCCGCCACTCGTCGACGTACGAGTCCACGTGCGCCGCCATCGCCGCGTCGAGATCGGCCGCGATCCCCAGGCTGTCGTTCAGTACGACGTCGCGCACGTGGTCCAACCCGCCGTCGATCTCGTTGATCCACACAGCCGTCCTCTGCAGCCGGTCGCCGGTCCGGATGTAGTACATCAGGAACCGGTCGATTGCCTGCAGCAACTGTTCGTCGGTCAGGTCGGACGCCAGCAGCTGCGCGTGCCGCGGCGTCATGCCGCCGTTGCCGCCGACGTACAGGTTCCAGCCGGACTCGGTCGCGATGATCCCGACGTCCTTGCCGCGCGCCTCGGCACACTCGCGCGCGCACCCGGAGACCCCGAGCTTGAGCTTGTGCGGCGAGCGCAGCCCGCGGTACCGCAGCTCCAGCGCGATCGCCATCCCGACCGAGTCCTGTACGCCGTACCGGCACCACGTCGAGCCGACGCACGACTTCACCGTCCGCAACGCCTTGCCGTACGCGTGCCCGGACTCGAACCCGGCGTCGACGAGCCGTGCCCAGATCGCCGGCAGCTGCTCGATCCGCGCGCCGAACAGGTCGACCCGCTGACCGCCGGTGATCTTGGTGTACAGCCCGAAATCGCGCGCGACCTCGCCGATCACGATCAGCCCCTCCGGCGTCACCTCGCCGCCGGGGATCCGTGGGACGACCGAGTACGTGCCGTCCTTCTGGATGTTGGCCATCACGTGGTCGTTGGTGTCCTGCAGCGTCGCGCGCTCGCCCTCGAGCACGTGCCCGCCCGGGTCCACACTGGCCAGGATCGACGCGACCACCGGCTTGCAGATGTCGCAGCCGCGGCCGGTCCCGTGCCGCTCGACGATCTCGCTGAACGTCCGCAGCTCGGTCACCCGTACGACGTCGAACAGCTCGGCCCGCGACAGCGCGAAGTGCTCGCACAGCGCCTTGCTCACCTCGACACCGGCCGCCGCGAGCTCGGCGTTGAGCAGGTTCTTCACGATCGGCAGGCACGAGCCACAGCTCGTCCCCGCACGTGTCTTGGAGCACAGCGACTTCAGATCGCCGCACCCCTCCTCCCGCACAGCACACCGAATGGTGCCCGCGGCAACGTTGTTGCACGAGCAGACCGGCGCGTCGTCCGGCAGCTCCAGCTTGACCGGCTGCGCACCTTCGGGCAGCAGGTACGACGCGGGGTCGGTGCCGAGCTCGCGGCCCACCATCGGCCGCAGAGCCGCGTACGCCGAAGCGTCGCCGACCAGGATCCCGCCGAGCAGCGTGCGCGCGTCGTCGGACAGCACCAGCTTCTTGTACACACCCGCCACCGGGTCGGCGTACACGATGTCGAGCGCGCCCTCGGTCGCCCCGAACGCGTCGCCGAAGCTCGCCACGTCGACGCCGAGCAGCTTCAGCTTGGTCGACGAGTCCGCGCCCGGGAACGTCGCCGCGCCACCGAGCAGCCGGTCGGCGACGATCTCCGCCATCGCGTACCCCGGCGCGACCAGACCCCACACGCGCCCCTCGATGCACGCGACCTCACCGATCGCCCAGACACCCGGCACCGACGTACGGCACGAGTCGTCGACGACCACACCGCCACGCTCACCAACAGCCAGCCCAGCCGCCCGAGCCAGCTCGTCCCGCGGCCGCACACCGGTCGCGAACACCACCACATCAGCCGGCAGATCAGGGCCGTCGGCAACGGCCATCGCCCGCGCCGACCCTTGCGAGGTGAGCTTGACCCGAGTCGTCTGAGTCGACGTGCGGACGCCGACATCAAGCCCCCGAATCAGCCGAGCCAACGCACTACCGCCACCCTCATCGACCTGCAACGGCATCAACCGCGGCGCGAACTCGACGACCTCGGTGACAGCACCAAGCGCTCGCAACGCACCCGCTGCCTCGAGCCCGAGCAAACCACCGCCGACCACGACCCCATGGACAGGCCGAGGCTCGCGCCCCGCCTGGCCACCAAGTCCCAGCCGGAGTGGCGCCTCTCCCTGCGCTTCACGCTCGGTCCGCAAGCGTTCGACGTACGTCCGCAGCGCAGCAACGTCGTCGATCGTCCGGTAGACGAAGCATCCCTGCGCATCGCTGTTCTTCACCGGCGGCACGAACGCACTCGACCCCGTCGCCAGCACCAGTTCGTCGTACGCGATCACCTCGTCGCGCGTAGTCCGTACCGTCTTCGCCTCGACATCCAAGGACGCAACCGCCACACCCTTCCGCAGCGTGACCGCCGGATCGTCCCAGAGCTCCGGCTCCCCCAGGCTCAGATCGTGCGGATCGCGACCCGAGAAGTAGCTGGTCAGCGCGACCCGGTCGTACGGCAGCCGAGGCTCCTCGGCCAGCACGGTGATCCGCCACTCGACACCGGTGTCGCGCGAGCGCAGCGCCTCGACCAGCCGGTGCGCGACCATGCCGCCACCGACCACCACCAGGTGTTTCGCCTTGCCGAGCTCTGTCATCGTTGCCCTCCTGGTCGGGACGGGATCGGTCTCACCGCGCCGAAATCGCTCGAGAAGCTCACCCACCGCGCCGGTGCAGCTGCCGCACCCGGTGGTCGCTCTGGTCTGTGCCGCGATGCCGTCGACACTGTCGGCACCGGCCTTCCACGCCGCCTCGATCACGGCCCGCGTCACCCCGTTGCACCGGCACACCGGCTTCGCCTGCCTCGGCGTCTCCGTTGCCCCCAGCAACATCTCCGGGACCACCGCCGTACGCCGGTCCGCCAGCAGCACCAGCTCGGCCGCGACCTCCGGCGCGTTCACCGCCACGGCCGCCTGCACGACCCCGTCGACCAGCACGGCGCGTACGTACCGCTCACCATCAGCCAGCCGTACGACGTGCCCGTCGGCCTCGCGGTCGCCGAGGACCATCACGTCCAGCCCACCGGCGGTCAGCCGCAGCACCTCCGGCGCCAGCTCGCGCACCGGCTGCTCGTTCAGGAGATCCGCCAGCACCTCGGCCTGATCCCACGCCGCCCCGACCGTCCCGGAGACCACTCCGTCGACCTCGGCGCAGTCCCCGATCGCATGCACCCTCGGATCCGCCGTCGTCAGCGACGCGTCGACAGCAATCCCGCCGGCAGTCCCGATCGCCAGCCCGGCAGCCAGCTCGACCCGAGGCTGCACGCCACAAGCACTCACCAGCAAGTCACCAAAGACGGTCTGCCCACTCGCCAAGACCAGCGCCCGGAATCGCCCGTCCCGAGTCTCGGTCGACTGCACCCGCGCCTGCAGCACCACCTCGATCCCCAGCCTGCGGACCATCCGCGTGACCTGCCGCCCAGCCGTCGCCCGCGCTCGGCTGTCGAGCAACGCCTCGCCGTCGTGCACCAGCGTCACCGCAATCCCCCGCTCTCGCAGGGCACACGCCGTCTCGACGCCCAGCACACCGCCGCCCAACACCACCACCCGCCGAGCACCAACGGCCGCCTCGACAACCCGCCGAGCATCACCGGCCGTCCGCAACACCAGCCCACCCGCTTCAGCAGGCGTAGCCCCGGTCGCAAACACCAGGTGGTCGTACGAGTGCTCCCCACCGGCGCTGTCCACCACCACCCGACGACGACGGTCGACTCGCGCAGCAGCGAGAACCTCCCCCTCCACAAGGGGTTCCGCCGCCCGCCCGGCGACGTACTCGGTCAACCGGTGCCGCTGGTAGTACGGCTCGTCCCCCAACACCGTGACCTCGTGCGAGCCAAGCAGTTCCGCCAACCGGGTCCCAGCCATCCCCGCGCCGATGATGACGATCTTCATGCCGACACCTCAGCCCGTACGACGGCCGACGCCTCGACCGCACACGCCTTGAACTCCGGCATCTTCGAGATCGGGTCGAGTGCGTCGTTCGTCAGCTCGTTCACTCCAGGAAAGTGGAACGGCACGAAGATCGTGTCCGGCCGAACATCCCCGGTTACCCGCGCCGGGCACACCAACGAGCCCCGCGCAGTCCGCAACCGCAGCAACCCGCCGTCAGCAACTCCGAGCGAAGCCGCCACCCGAGGATGGATCTCCGCGAACACCTCCGGCTCCGCCTCCAGCAACTCCGGCACGCGCCGCGTCTGCGCCCCACTCTGGTAGTGCTCCAGCAGCCGCCCAGTCACCAAGTACAGCGGCGCATCCGACCGCAGATCGTCCGCAACCGCCTGGTGCTCAACAGCAACGACCCGAGCCAGACCAGACGGCGTACCGAACGAATCGGCGAACAGCCGAGGCGTCCCCGGATGATCAGCCGAAGGCACCGGCCAGTACAACGCCTCGCCGGCATCCAGCCGCTCCCACGAGATCCCCGAGTAGTCCGCCACGCCACCAGCACTCGCCAGCCGCAGCTCCTCGAACACCTCCGCCTGGTCGACAGGGAACGAAGCCGAGCACCCCAACCGCGAAGCCAACCCGGCAAACACCGCCAGATCGCTCCGAGCGTCACCAGGCGGCGCAACCGCAGCACGCCGCCGTAGCACCCGCCCCTCCAGCGACGTCATCGTGCCGTCTTCCTCGGCCCACTGCGTCACCGGGAACACCACGTCCGCCAGCAACGCCGTCTCGGACGGTACGACGTCCGCAACCACCAGCAGGTCCAGCGAAGCCAGCCGCTCCCGCACCGACGCCAGCCGTGGCGCCGACACCACCAGGTTGCTCCCGTGCACCAGCAACGCCCGCGGCCCACCGTCGGTCCCCAGCGCGTTGATCAGCTCGACAGCACTCTTCCCAGGCCCAGGCAACGCCGAAGGGTCAACACCCCAAACCCCAGCAACGTGCGCCCGAGCCGCCGGATCAGCAATGCTCCGGTAGCCCGGCAGCTGGTCAGCCTTCTGCCCGTGCTCCCGCCCACCCTGCCCGTTGCCCTGGCCAGTGATGCACCCGTAGCCACTACCAACCCGCCCAGGCAGTCCGAGCGCCAGCGCCAGGTTGATGCAGGCCGTGACCGTGTCGGTCCCCTTGCTGTGCTGCTCAGCCCCACGCCCAGTCAGCACGAACGCCCCAGCACCGCCGTGCACCGGCGCAGCAGCCGCCAGCACTCGCGCAGCCTGCCGAATGACTCCAGCCGGTACGCCGGTCACCCGCTCAGCCCGCTCGGGCCACCAGGCCGCCGTCGACCGGTACAGCGCATCCGGGTCGTCGGTCCGCTCGAGCAGGTAGGAAGTGTCCGCCAGGCCCTCCTGCAGCACCACATGAGTCAGCGCCAGCACCAGTGCCAAGTCGCTACCCGGCGTGGCCTGCAGGTGAAGGCCCAGCTGCGCAGTGGCCGAGCGACGCGGGTCGACGACCAGAAGCCCACCCGCGTCGCGCGCTGCCGCCAGATGCGCGACAGCCGGCGGCATCGTCTCGGCCAGATTGCTTCCCACCAGCAGGATCGCCTGAGCCCCACCGAGATCCGTCAGCGGGAACGGCAGCCCGCGATCGACTCCCAGCGAGCGATTGACAGCCGCAGCGGCCGAGGACATGCAGAACCGGCCGTTGTAGTCCACGTTCGCAGTACGCAGAGCAACCCGTGCGAACTTGCCCAGTGCATAGGCCTTCTCGTTGGTCAGCCCACCACCACCGAACACGGCCACCGAGTCATCGCCGTACGACGCCTGCAACGCCTTGATCCGGTCCGCGACCACATCCAGCGCGTGATCCCAGGTTGTCTCCACCAGTACGCCGTCCGCGTCCCGCACCAGCGGAGCCGTCAGCCGGTCCGGCACCGTCAGCACCGCCGCCGACGTCCAGCCCTTCCGGCACAGCCCGCCGCGGTTGGTCGGGAACTCCCGCGGCGTGACCGTCACCGGCGCCGGCGCCGGGGACAGTGACGGTGTCAGTGTCATGGCGCACTGCAGCGCGCAGTACGGGCAGTGGGTGGCGGTCACACGCGCACCCCGCTGAGTGGACCACCCTTGCGCAGGTAGCAGAAGTACGTGACCAGCAGGCAGACGACGTAGAACCCGCAGAAGCAGTACAGCGCCGGCACCAGCGATCCGTACGCGCCGCTCGACATCGCGAAGCCGCGCGGCACCAGGAACCCGCCGTACGCGCCGATCGCCGAGGCGATCCCGATGCACGCCGCCGCCTCACGCCGAGCGCGGACCAGGTCGACGCCGCCGTCCAGGTCGCGCGTCGTCGAACGGAACACCGCCGGGATCATCCGGTACGTCGAACCGTTGCCCGCGCCGCTGGCCACGAACAGCACCAGGAAGCTGATCAGGAACCCGGCGAAGCTGCCCGCGTTCAGCGAGGCGATCGCCGACAGGATGCCGACGCCCATCACCACGAACGCGCAGACCGTCACCCAGGCACCGCCGACCAGGTCGGCCAGCTTGCCGCCGAACGGTCGCGAGACCGAGCCGACCAGCGCGCCGAGGAACGCGAGCTGCACGCCCGCGACCTCCGGGAAGGTGGTCTTGATCAGCAGCGGGAACGCCGCCGAGAACCCGATGAACGAGCCGAACGTCCCGATGTAGAGGAACGAGATCACCCAGGTGTGCGGCCGCTTCGCCGCGGTGATCGAGGCCCGGAACGACGAGGTCGCGGCGGACAGGTTGTCCATCGTCTTCCAGGCCAGGACCGCGGCCAGGGCGATGAGCGGCAGCCAGATCAGACCGGCGCGCTCGAGCGACAGCCCGGCACCGATCACGATCACGGCCGGTACGACGAGCTGGACGACCGCGACGCCGAGGTTGCCGCCGGCCGCGTTCAGGCCGAGCGCGAACCCCTTGTCGCGCTCGGGGAAGAAGAAGGAGATGTTGGTCATCGAGCTCGCGAAGTTGCCGCCGCCGGCGCCCGCGGTCGCCGCGACCAGCGCCATCAGCCAGAACGGCGTGTCCGGCCGGCTGACGAAGTACGCCAGGCCGCAGGTCGGGATCAGCAGCAGGAGCGCGGACACGATCGTCCAGTTCCGGCCGCCGAACTTCGGTACGGCGAACGTGTACGGCAGGCGCAGCGTCGCGCCGACCAGGCTCGGCAGCGCGACCAGCCAGAACATCTGGTCGGTGCTGTAGCCGAACCCGGCGGCCGGCAGGGAGACCACGACGATGCTCCACAGCTGCCAGACCGAGAATCCCAGGAACTCGGCGAAGATCGAGGGCCACAGGTTGCGCCGGGCCACCCGGCGCCCCTTCTCGGCCCAGAACGCGCCGTCCTCGGGGTCCCAGACGTCGATCCAGCGCCCACGCCGCGGCGCCTCGACAGTACCCACCGCACCAGCGCGTTCGCGCACGGTGACCGTGTCCGGTCGTGCCTCGAGCGTCATCGTTCGTCTCCGATCATCCGACCTCACTGATTAGGCCAGGAACCTATGACCGGGGTGTTTCCGAGTAGTCATCTCGTTGTTACGCCGCCGAAACGGCCTCCGCACACTGCCCGGCGGGTGGTGAGAGAAGACGGGTGACAGGAGCCAGGCGGCGGGTGGGAGATGTCACGGCGAGGGCCGGCCGTTTCGGTCCCCTGCGCTGGGTACTGTGCGGGTCAGACAGCCGGCGGCAGACCGATGAGGGGACCACGGGTGAACCAGCAGGACGGTACGGGGGATTCGGAGCACCACCACGCCGAGCACGCGGCGCCGCGCAAGGGCGGCCGGTGGATCTGGCGGGCGGCGATCGCCGCCGTACTGGTGGCCTGGCTGCTGGTCGGATCGCTCGGCGGACCGACGGTCGGCCGGCTGAGCGAGGTGCAGGAGAACGACAACGCGAACTTCCTGCCCAAGCAGGCCGAGTCGACGCTGGTCGCCGACCAGTCCGCCAAGTTCGTCGACTCCAAGGCGCTGCCGTACTTCGTGCTGATCGAGCGCGACAGCGGGATCACGCCGGAGGACCTGGCCAAGACCAACGCGTTCCTGGCGCAGGTCCCGAAGCTTGACCTCGGCAACGGCAAGACCATCGGCGAGTACCTCGCCGCGCCGGTGAAGACAGTGATCCCGTCCGAGGACAAGAAGGCGCTGCTGGTCACCGTCGAGCTGAACGGCGACCAGGCCGACGAGGTGGTCAAGGAAGGCGAGACCGTGCTGTTCGCGGTCGCCGACAAGATGCGGGGCGAGATCAAGGAGTCGCTGACCCCGACCGGGCTGCAGGTCTACGTGACCGGTCCGGGCGGGGTGTTCGCCGACTTCGTGGTCGCCTTCGGCGGGATCGACGGGATCCTGCTCGGCGTCGCGCTGGCCGTCGTCTTCCTCATCCTGCTGATCGTCTACCGCAGCCCGGTGCTGCCGATCGCCGTACTGCTGACTGCTGTCTTCGGCCTCGCACTGGCCGCGCTGGTGGTGTACCCGCTGGCCAAGGCCGACGTGATCGAGCTGAACGGCCAGAGCCAGGGCATCCTGTTCATCCTCGTCGTCGGTGCCGCGACCGACTACTCGCTGCTGCTGGTCTCCCGGTACAAGGAGGAACTGCACGACTTCGAGAACAAGTTCGACGCGATGAAGGTCGCCTGGCGGGCGTCGATCGAGCCGATCGCCGCCAGCGCCGCGACCGTCATCCTCGGCCTGCTCTGCCTGCTGCTGTCCGAGCTCGGGAGCACCAAGGGCCTCGGCCCGGTCGGTGCCATCGGCATCGCGGGCGCGCTGATCTCGGCGATGACCTTCCTGCCCGCGCTGCTGCTCGCCTTCGGCCGACGGATCTTCTGGCCGTCGATCCCGCGGGTCGACCACGTGCACGCGCGCGACCAGGTCGGCGGCCGCAAGCTGTGGGGCCGGGTCTCCGGGCTGGTCGGCCGCAGCCCGCGCAAGGTGTGGGCGCTGAGCGCGCTGGCGCTGCTGATCTGCGGCGCGTTCCTGCCGACGTTCAAGGCCTCCGGCATCTCCCAGGAGGAGCTGTTCCTGGACAAGGTCGAGTCGGTCACCGGCCAGGAGGAACTGGCCAAGCACTTCGACGCCGGTGCCGGTACGCCGGTGCAGATCCTCGCGCGGGAGGACCAGGCGGCCAAGGTCGTCGAGACCGCGATGAAGGTCGACGGCGTCGCCACCGCCTCGGCGTCGGTCGCGCCGGGCGTGCCGCCGAAGGTTGTCGAGGGCAAGGTTCTGGTCCAGGCGACGCTCAAGGTCGCGGCGGACTCGCCCGAGGCGACCAAGGTGGTCGAGCACCTGCGCAGCGAGCTGGACACGGTCAGCCCGGACATCCTGGTCGGCGGCAACACGGCCATCAACCTCGACGTCCTGAACTCCAGCGAACGCGACCTGAAGGTGATCATCCCGACCATCCTGGCGGTGATCTTCGTCGTCCTGATGCTGCTGCTCCGCTCGGTCGCCGCCGCGCTGCTGCTGGTGATCTGCAACGTGCTGTCGTTCGGTGCGACCGTCGGCGTCAGCGCGCTGTTCTTCAACCACGTCTTCGACTTCCCCGGTGCCGATCCGTCGATCCCGCTCTACGCGTTCGTCTTCCTGGTGGCCTTGGGCATCGACTACTCGATCTTCCTGATGACCCGCGTCAGGGAGGAGTCGATCGAGCAAGGCACCAGACCGGGAATCCTCGTCGCTCTGGCCGTCACCGGTGGCGTCATCACGTCGGCCGGCGTCGTCCTCGCGGCGACCTTCTCGGCCCTGGCCGTCCTGCCGATCCTGTTCCTGGCCCAGATCGCCTTCATGGTCGCCTTCGGCGTCCTGCTCGACACCACCGTCGTCCGCTCCCTGCTCGTCCCGGCCCTGTCCCACGACATCGGCCGCCGCATCTGGTGGCCCAGCAAGCTGGCCAAGGCCGACCAGCCGGAGCAGGCTTGACCGCATGGAGACCTTCGAAGCAGTGATCCAGGACGCCGGAGGCGGTGGCGCGTACGTCGAGATCCCCGCTGACGTGCTCACCGCCCTCGGCGGCGGCGCCCGCATCCCCGTCCAGGCCACCTTCGACACCGTCCCGTACCAGGGCTCGATCGTCTCCATGGGCGGCTGCCAAGCCCTCGGCGTACTCAAGGGCGTCCGTACGACGCTGTCGAAGGCTCCCGGCGACACGGTGACGGTCACCGTCGCCCGGGACACCACCGAACGCACGGTCGACGTCCCCGAAGACCTGGCCACGGCCCTGGCCGAGGCCGGCCTCCGCGAAACTTTCGATCGGCTGAGCTACTCGCACCGCCGCGAGCACGTCAACGCCGTACTGGACGCCAAAAAGCCGGAGACCCGCGGACGGCGCATCGCGAAGGCGCTGGAAATGCTGCGGGGCTGACTGTCGATCTGGGCCGCGGCCGTTCGTGTAGGGGTAAAACCTACGAGAACGAGGTGGCGGTCATGGAGGTCTTGCTGAGCGGGCTGGGGATTCCGGAGTCTCCGCGGTGGCACGACGGGCGGTTGTGGTTCGCGAACTGGATCGAGAACCAGATCGTTGCCGTCGACGTGGACGGGACGGTCGAGACCACGCCGGCGCCGGCGAAGCGGCTGATGGGCTGGTCGATCGACTGGCTGCCGGACGGGAGTCTGGTGACCACCGGTGACAACCTGCTGCGGCAGCGGGCCGACGGGTCGTTCGTCGTGCACGCCGAGCAGGACGGCAACGAACTGGTCGTGGACAGCCGGGGGAACGCGTACGTGAACGGCGCCGACTTCGACTTCGCCGGGGGCGAGGAGTTCACGCCCGGCTACATCAAGCTGATCACACCCGACGGCGCCGTCCGGGAGGTTGCCGACGACATCCAGTTCCCGAACGGGATGGTGATCACGCCGGACGAGAAGACGCTGGTGATCTCGGAGTCGTTCGTCGGGCGGCTGACCGCGTTCGACATCGAGGCCGACGGCGGTCTGAGCAACCGCCGGGTGTTTGCCGGAGGCCTCGGTCCGGACGGGATCTGCACGGACGTCGAGGGCGCGATCTGGGTGTCCACGGGCGGTTCTGGCGTCGTACGGGTGGCCGAAGGCGGCGAGGTCCTCGAGCGCATCGAGCTGGACGAGCACCGGGCGCCGTTCGCGCTGGCGCTCGGCGGGGCTGATCGCCGTACCCTCTTCGTCCTCACCGCCGAGTGGCACGCGGACGAACCGATCGCCGACAACCTCGACCGGCTGACCAACGGTCCGCGCAACGGTCAGGTGCTCACGCAGCGGGTCGATGTCCCCGGCACCGGACGCCCCTGACCGGTACCGGACGACCGCTCGGCGACCCGACCGTACCGCTCGGCGGTGTCGGGTCGCCCGTGCGCCCAACCTTCGCTACTGTCCGGATGAACGGGGGTCGACCGGGAGCGAGGAGCCCATGGCAGACACCACGTCAACACCACACCGCTTCAACCTGCTCACCAAGAACCTGCCCGCGCCGCAGGTCAAAGACCTGCCCGAACCACCGACGAACACCTGGCGGATCGTCGGCCCGGGCATGGTCGGTGCCGGGGTCGGACTGGCCTCCGGCGAGTTCATCCTCTGGCCCTACATCTCGTCACAGGTCGGCCTGGTCTTCCTGTGGGGCGCCGTCGTCGGGGTCGCGATCCAGTGGTTCCTGAACATGGAGATCGAGCGGTACACGCTGGCCACCGGTGAGACAGCGTTGACCGGCTTCAACCGGTACGGCAAGCACTGGGGCCTGTTCTTCGCGATCATGACGTACTTCGCGAACCTCTGGCCCGGCTGGGCGACCAGTTCGGCGGCGATGCTGACCTACCTGTTCGGCGCCGGCGACCCACGCTGGATCGCGATCGGGATCCTGGTCGTGATCGGCCTGATCCTGACGCTCGCGCCGGTGGTCTACGTGATGCTCGAACGGCTGATCTTCGTGAAGATCGCGGCGGTCGCGCTGCTCGTCGTACTGGCCCTGATCTTCGCGATCCGCGCCAAGACCTACAGCGCGCTCGGCGAGGCCGTCACCGCGCCGGAGTTCCCGGTCGACCAGCTCGGCTTCGCGCTGATGATGGGCGCGATCGCGTACGCCGGGGCCGGCGGCGGGCAGAACCTGTGCCAGAGCAACTGGATCCGGGACAAGGGCTTCGGGATGGGCCTGCACGTGCCGCGGCTGACGTCGCCGGTGACCGGTGAGAAGCAGGCCGACCCGCACGCCAACGGCTACACCTTCCCGCCGAACGAGGAGAACCTGGCCCGCTGGAAGCGCTGGTGGAAGTTCGCCAACCTCGAGCAGGCGCTGACCTTCGTCCTGATCACCGTGCTGACGATCCTGTTCACCTCGATGCTCGCGCACGCGACCCTGTTCGGTGACGCGTCGGTCAAGAACAACATCAGCTTCCTGAAGATCGAGGGCGTCAACCTGCAGGCGCTGGTCGGCGGCTGGTTCGGCTACCTGTTCTGGGCGATCGGCGCGTTCAGCCTGTTCGCGGCCGCGGCCGGCATCGTCGACTACACCTCCCGGCTGTCGGCGGACATGATCAAGTCCCGCTACCTGCGCACCTCCACGGTGACCGAGTCCAAGCTGTACTTCTGGCTGGTCTGGGGACTGGTTGCCTTCGGCATCATCGTGCTGCTGGCCGGGCTCGACCAGCCGCTGGTGCTGCTGGTGATCTCGGCCTGTACGGCGGGCACGATGATGTTCGTCTACTCCGGCCTGCTGTGGTGGATGAACTCCCGGGCCCTGCCGGCCCCGATCCGGATCAGCGCGGTACGGACCGCCGTCCTGGCCTTCGCCTTCCTGGCGTTCGGCGCGCTGGCGGTGTTCACGATCATCGACCAGGTGAAGAAGAACTTCTGACGTTCGCAACCAGCCCTACCCCCCCAACACCAAACAAGTACCGGCCCCCGATCGGGGGCCGGTACTTGAAAGAGATGGTGCGTCAAGGGCGGTGCTTGTCAGAGTTGGCGGGGCGACGCCCGGTGCTCGCGCGGGTTGTTCAGTCCTTGATCTCGCAGATTGCTGCACCCGCGGCAACCGTGGCGCCGACCTCGGCCGACAACCCCGTGACCGTCCCCGCCTTGTGCGCGTTCAGCGGCTGCTCCATCTTCATCGCCTCCAGCACGACGACCAGGTCGCCTTCGGCCACCGTCGCGCCTTCCTCGACGGCGATCTTGACGATCGTCCCCTGCATCGGCGACGTCAACGAGTCCCCCGACGCGGCAGACTTCCCACTACCCCCAGCACGTTTGGCCGGCTTCTTCTTCGCACCGGCGCCAGCGCCAACACCAACGGCCGAAGCACCAAGCCCAGCAGGCAGGACGACCTCGAGCCGCTTCCCACCGACCTCGACCGTGACCTTCTCCCGCTCGCCCTCGTCGACGGTCGCGGCAGGACCGTCGTACGGCGTGAGCTGGTTGTCGTACTCGGTCTCGATCCACCGCGTGTGCACCTTGAACCCGTCGTCCCCGACGAACGCCGGGTCGCTGACGACCGTCGCGTGGAACGGGATCACCGTCGGCATGCCCTCGACGACGAACTCCTTCAGCGCGCGCCGCGAGCGCTCCAGCGCCTGCTTGCGGTCGCGTCCGGTGACGATCAGCTTGGCCACCAGCGAGTCGAACGACCCCGGAACGGTCTCGCCCTCGTCGTACCCACCGTCGAGCCGGACGCCCGGTCCGGACGGCGGGTGCCAGCGGGTCAGCGTGCCCGGTGCCGGCAGGAAGCCGCGGCCGCCGTCCTCGGCGTTGATCCGGAACTCGATCGAGTGCCCGGACACGGCCGGGTCGTCGTACCCGAGCTCCTCGCCGTCGGCGATCCGGAACATCTCGCGGACCAGGTCCAGCCCGGTGACCTCCTCGGAGACCGGGTGCTCGACCTGCAAGCGGGTGTTCACCTCGAGGAACGAGATCAGCCCGTCCTGACCGACCAGGAACTCGCACGTGCCGGCACCGACGTACCCGGCCTCGCGCAGGATCGCCTTGGACGACCGGTACAGGATCTCCATCTGCTCGTCGCTCAGGAACGGCGCGGGCGCTTCCTCGACCAGCTTCTGGTACCGGCGCTGCAGCGAGCAGTCGCGCGTCGACACCACGACAACGTTGCCGTGGGCATCGGCCAGGCACTGGGTCTCGACGTGCCGCGGCTTGTCCAGGTACCGCTCGACGAAGCACTCGCCACGGCCGAACGCGCTGATCGCCTCGCGGGTCGCGGACTCGAACAGCTCGGGGATCTCCTCCAGCGACCGCGCGACCTTCATCCCGCGGCCACCACCGCCGTACGCCGCCTTGATCGCGATCGGCAGCCCGAACTCCTGCGCGAAGGCGGTGACCTCGTCGGCGCCGGCGACCGGGTCCGGCGTCCCGGGGACCTGCGGGGCGCCGACCTTCTCGGCGATGTGCCGCGCCTTGACCTTGTCGCCGAGCGAGTCGATCGCGGACGGCGGCGGGCCGATCCAGATCAGCCCGGCGTCGATCACGGCCTGGGCGAACTCGGCGTTCTCGGCCAGGAAGCCGTAGCCCGGGTGCACCGCGTCGGCGCCGGAGCGGGCCGCGACGTCCAGGATCTTGGCGATGTTCAGGTAGGAGTCGGCCGGTGTGGCGCCGTCCAGCGAGTACGCCTCGTCGGCGAGCCGGACGAACAGCGCGTCGCGGTCCGGTTCGGCGTACACGGCGACGCTGCCCAGCCCGGCGTCGGCGGCAGCGCGCACGACCCGGACGGCGATCTCGCCTCTGTTCGCGACCAGGACCTTGGTGATCTTGTTGCTGTTCGGCACAGCGCAGCTCCTCTCGGCGTCGCCTGAGTGTAGGACGAAGTTACTCACCGGGAGGGCGGTTTGTGGGTCACACCACGGCAGGAGGGCGCTCGAAGAAGGACTCCAGCACGACGACTGTCTGAGTGCTGGTCACACCGTCCACCTGGTGGAGAGCACGCAGGGTGGCCTGGAGCGCTTCCGTGCTTCCGGTGCGCACTTTGACCAGCACGGATGCCGGGCCGGCGACGATGTGCGCCTCTTCGACTTCAGGGATCGCCTCCAGCGCGGCCTGCTGGTCGCCCATCCAGGCGTTGCTGTCGAGCATCACGTACGCCAGAACCCCATGTCCGAGCGCCGCCGGATCCACCTCGACCGTCGTCCGCCGAATCACCCCGGCCGCCTTCAGCTTCCGCACCCGTTCGTGCGCGGCTCCCGCGGACAGCCCGACAGCTTCACCCAGTACGGCGTACGACTGCGTCGCATCCTCCTGCAGCAGCCCGAGCAACCGCCGGTCGACATCATCTACAGTCATCGAAGCCCCTTGCCGAATCTGATCCTGTCGATTAGAACTTTAGCAGGAGGCCATTCAATGAAAGCAGAGCTAGTCACGCTCGACGAGCGGTTCACCAAGATCGCCGGCGACGAGTACCTGGAACGCCTGTACGACGCCGGCCGCTGGCTGGAGGGGCCCGTCTACGTGCCCGCTTGGCGCAGTCTGGTGTTCAGCGACATCCCCAACGACCGGATGCTGCGCTGGGACGAGCAGTCCGGCCAGGTCAGCGTCTTCCGCCAGCCGTCCGGCTACGTCAACGGCAACACCCTCGACGCCCAGGGCCGGCTGATCAGCTGCTCCCAGGGCAACCGCCAGGTCGTCCGGACCGAGCACGACGGCTCGCTGACGGTCCTCGCGTCACACCTCGACGGCCGACGACTGAACAGCCCGAACGACGTGGTGGTGAAGCGCGACGGCTCGATCTGGTTCACCGACCCGCCGTACGGCATCACCTCGAACTACGAGGGCCACCGCGCCGAGCAGGAGCTCGACGGCTGCCACGTCTACCGCATCTCCCCCAACGGCGAGCTGACCGTGGTCGCCGACGACTTCGTCCGGCCGAACGGCCTGGCCTTCTCGCGCGACGAGACGCAGCTGTACGTCGTGGACACCCCGGAGAAGCACATCCGCCGGTTCGACGTGAAGGACGACGGGCTGACCGGCGGCGACGTGTTCGCGCCCTGCACGGCGGGGATGTTCGACGGGATCCGGCTGGACGCCGAGGGCCGGGTCTGGGCCGCCACCCACGAGGGCGTGCACGTGTTCGACCCGGACGGCACGCTGCTCGGCAAGCTGCTGCTGCCCGACATCGTGTCCAACCTCTGCTTCGGCGGCCCGAAGCGGAACCGGCTGTTCGTCACCGCGACGACCTCGGTCTGGTCCTGGCTGATCACGACGGACGGGGCGCGACCGCCGTACGATCACGGGTGACCACGCTGTCACCCGATCGTGAGGAGTGCGGATGTCCCTGCTCGAGCCGCTGGCCGGAACTGTTCCCGCTGTCTGGGAGAAGCTCGACGATCGGTGGAACGGTCCGCTGGGGGACAAACACCTTGAGCGCCTGTGGACCGGCGGGCGCTGGCTGGAGGGACCGGTCTACTCGCCGCAGGGCCGGTACGTGCTGTTCAGCGACATCCCCAACGACCGGATCCTGCGCTGGGACGAGACGTCATACCAGGTCTCGGCCTACCGCGAGCCGGCCGGCAACACCAACGGGCACACCCGCGACCAGGAAGGCCGTCTGGTCAGCTGCGAGCACGGTAACCGCCGGGTCACCCTGACCGAGCACGACGGGTCCGTCCGCGTCCTTGCCGACGGCTACGAAGGGCACCGGCTGAACAGCCCGAACGACGTGGTGGTCCGGCCCGACGGCTCGGTCTGGTTCACCGACCCGGCGTACGGGATCGACAGTGACTACGAAGGCCACCAGGCGGAGATCGAGACCGAGGGCTGCCACGTCTACCGGATCGCTCCGGACGGCGCGATCACCAAGGTCGCCGACGACTTCGACCGGCCGAACGGGCTGGTCTTCTCCGCCGACGGCTCGAAGCTGTACATCTCCGACACCGAGGAGGCCACGATCCGGGTCTTCGACGTGGTGAACGACGGTACGGCGCTGTCCGGCGGCGAGGTCTTCGCCGAGTGCGGCAACGGCGCCTTCGACGGGATCCGCCTCGACACCGCCGGCCGGGTCTGGGGCGCGGCCGCCGACGGCGTCCACGTGTACGACGCCGACGCGACCCTGCTCGGCAAGCTGCTCGTGCCCGAGATCGTCTCCAACCTCTGCTTCGGCGGTGCCAAGCGCAACCGCCTGTTCCTGACCGCGACGACGTCGCTCTACTCCCTCTACGTGAACGCCAACGGCGGCCCCGAGGCGTACGACCCGCGCAGTTAACAGGTGTTTCTCAGGGTTTGGTTGTAGGTTCCCTGCAGCGTTGGCCCGTTCCAGGTGAGGAGTGCGATGTCCAAGAAGACCCACGAGCAGCAGCTCGCGGCGCGCAAGGCGCAGCGGCAGGCGGAGCGGGCAGCCGAGCGGGCCAAGCAGCGGCGGATGCTCGGCATCACCATCGCGGCGATCGTGTCTGTCGTCGTCGTGATCGTCGGTGTCGTCCTGATCGCGGCGAACACCGGTAGCAAGGAGACTCCGGTCGCGGGCGACACGGCCCCGACCTCGCTGCCGTCGGACGCCGGTCCGGGCAACAAGCCGGTCTCGATCCCGACCGCGCTCGCGGCGCCGCTGAAGCGGCCGACCGCGCTGCCGGCCGAGGTGGACTGCAGCTACACCAAGGGCGGTCCGGCGGCGAAGAAGGTGAACGCGCCGGCCAACGGCAAGGTCAAGGCCAGCGGTACGACGGACGTCACGCTCAAGACCAGCGTCGGCGACCTCGGACTGACCCTGGACAGCGCGCTCGCGCCCTGCACGGTCAACAGCTTCGTCAGCCTGGTGAACCAGAAGTACTTCGACAACACCGTCTGCCACCGGCTCACCGTCGGCGAGGGCCTGCAGGTCCTGCAGTGCGGCGACCCGGGCGGCGACGGTCGCGGCGGTCCCGGCTACAGCTTCAAGGACGAGGTCTTCCCCGAGCTGAAGTACGGCCGCGGCACGCTCGCGATGGCCAACTCCGGCGCGAACACCAACGGCAGCCAGTTCTTCATCGTGTACGGCGACGGCTCCGGCCTCGACCCGGCGTACACGGCCTTCGGCACCCTCGACGCCGCCGGCCTGAAGGCCGTCGACAAGGTCGCCAACGCCGGCGTCGTCCCGAGCCAGGACAGCGCCCCCGGCGACGGCAAGCCCGCCACCGAGGTCAAGATCACCGCCGCCGTCACGGCGTCGAAGAACTAGCCCCGAACAGAACTCAGCCCCTGGGCCCGCCGCAAGGCGGACCCAGGGGCTGCCTTCGTCAGGCCAGCTTGTTGTAGCGGCTGCGGGGCCAGGCGAGCAGGGAGTCGACCTGGACCATGCCGGCTTGCTCGAGGAGCTGGACCGGGCCGTCGGCGAAGTGGAACAGGCCGGTGGCGGGGTCACGAACCTCGGACCAGGCGCGGGCCGAGTAGGCCTTCATCACCGCGGTGTAGCGCGGGTCGTAGGAGACCGAGTCCAGGATCAGCAGGTTCTTGAACCAGATCGCGTTGAAGCGGGTCGGCTGCTTCCAGAGCCGGTCCTCGCTGCCGTAGAAGGCCAGCGACGCGTTCGCCAACGCCTTCGCCTCGTTCAGGTAGCGCTTCTGCCCGGTCGCCTTGTACAGCAGGGTTCCGGCGCCGAGCATCACGCCCTGGTTGTAGCTCCACTGGGTCTTCTCGACGGTGCCGGCCAGGTCGATGTGGTCCCAGTACAGACCGTTCGGCGCGAGCATGCAGGTCCGCGCCCACTCGTACATCTTCTTCGCCCAGGTCAGGTACGACGTGTCCCGCGTCAGCAGGTACAGGTGCGCGCCGAGCTCCGCGCCCGGGCCGTTCGAGATCGTGTTCCGGTCCTGGCTCCACGGTGCCTGGGTCCAGTAGACGCCGCCCGCGCACGGGTGCGCCGGGTCCGTGTCCCAGCCGTGCACGACGAGACCGAAGATCTCCTTCGCCCGACTCAACGACGAGCGGTCACCAGTCCGCTGGTAGTGCTGGATCAGGTTCAGCCCGATCCACTCGTTGTCGTCGTAGAACTTGTCGCCGCCCTGGCCGAGCGGCGGCCGCAGGTAGGAGTCGTAGCCCTTCGGCGTCGTACCGGCGTTCCAGTACGGCTTGTACCCGTCCAGTCGCCGCTCCGCCTCCGCGGCCGCCTTCCGGCCCGAGCCGGGGATGCCCGCGAGGTTCTCCGCCGCGACCGCGCCCTGCGAGTACGGCCAGACGTACGAGTACGGGTTCTGCTGCTCGTTCGGGTACTCCTCCAGCAGCAGCCCCGGTCCGGCAGCGAAGTACTTGTTCAGAGCCTGGTACGACGTGTTGGCGCGCGCCGCGGCGCTGCCGGGATGTCCACCCGTCTGCTCGCCTGCCGGGGCAGCCTCGGCGCCGGGTGCGTGCAGGGCGCTGACCAGCGCCACCGCCAGCAGGCCGGAGAAGGCTTTAGTTGATATACCAATTCTTCTGCGCATCGAGCACTCCTTCAGGGGCGGCTGCGACTGACATCGATGTCACGTTCTAACCGGCGCGGGAGCACAGCGTCAAGAGGTCGGTTATTGGTATATCAACTGCCGAAGACGAACCAGGCCGACTTCAGATGCAGGTTCGCCCGCACCTGATCGCCGGTGAACGCACGCGTCCCGGCCGCGCCGGTCGCGACCACCCGGGTCACCCGGCCGCCGTTCGGCCCGAGCCCGGTCCGCCGGCTGATCGAGACGCCCTTCAGCTTGCCGACCCCGAAGGCGGCCTGCAGCTGCGCGGCCGTCCGCGTCGTCGACCAGGTGACGTTCGGGTTCTTGTTGCCCGGGTACGCGTCCCAGCTGTCCGCCTTGGCCAGTTGGTACGCGACCGTGCCGGCCGTCGTCGCGCCGCCGTTCGAGGACGAGAACTCCGCGATGATCGGGGTGTTCCGGTACAGCCGGATCTGCCCGGCCGTGGCCGCGATCGCCGCGTTGGTCGACGTCTTCTCCGACGAGTAGCCGCCGTACACCTGGCAGGAGATCGTGTCGCACAGGTCGTAGACCCGGCTCCCAGCGCGCTTGCGGTGGTACGCCGCATAGGTGCGCGCGGCAACGGACTGGGCCTGCAACGCGGCCGGCCGCCAGCTGGTGATCGCCTCGCGCGGAACGACCCCGCGCAGGTAGGTCTCCAGCGGCAGCACGTTGATCGTGTCCAGGTGCGCGCCACCGACATCGGCGGCCCGGATCGCCCCGCGGTACTTGGCCTGGGCTCCGCTCGGCAGGACGAGCCCGATCACGGCCGGCCCCTCGAACTGCGCCGTACCGCTCAAGGTCCGCCACAGCGACCAGGTCCGCTTCTTCGCGTCGAACGAGCGGACCTGCGTGCCGTGCTCGCCGTGCGGGTCGATCGACCACTGGTTGCGGTTGGTTGCTACGGGCAACGTGTAGACCTTGTTGGTCTTCAGGTCGCGCAGCTTGAGCCCGCTGACCGAGTGCACCCGGACGCCGTCGGTGTTGTCCGCGGTGATCCGGATCCGGACTGTCCCGGTGGCCTTGCCGACCGCCGTACCGGGGTAGTAGAAGTCGAGGATCTGCTTGACGTTCTTGCCGGCCAGGGCCGCGCCCTGCGCGCCGTACTGCGACATGCCGCGACCGTGGCCGAAGCCACGGCCAGTGATCGTCTGGGTCGCCTCGGCCTCAGGCGGCGCGGCGCCCTCGTGCGCGACCGCCACTCCACTCGGCAAGGTCGCCGCCACCAGAGCCACAACGATGCTGCGTCGTCCGATGCGGGGTTTCACGAGACGTAGACCTTCTGCGTGCGAGTACTCGCGGTGAGCTTGCCGTGCTGGAACCGTTGCTGCTGGCCACCGTTGACCTTGTAGATCCCCGAGGTCGGCAGGCCGAGCCGCGAACCCTCCGCACCGAGCGCGCCGTACTTGCGGGAGATCAGCCCGGCGACCGGGAACATGCCGGTCTTCGGCGACCAGTAGAGCCCGCCGTTGCGGAACGGCTGCAACCGGCTGCCGCTGACGCGACCGTTGCGCTGCTCACCGGTCGGCATCCCGAGGAACCCGTCCGGCCCGATCTTGCGGAACTGCGCCTTGAAGCCGCCGCGTGCGGACCACGCGCCGGTGCGCGCGGACCAGTAGATGTCGAGGACACCGAAGTACGTCGCCCTGCCGGTCTTCGTCGGATGCTCGCCCCAGAATGGTTGCCCGATCGCGCGATATCCGCCGTGCTGCTGCGCCCGCCGGTAGATCTCGGTGGAGACGCTCTTGCCCATCAGCGCGTTCACTCGTTGCTTCAGCCAACCGAGTTTGGAGTACAGGTTCTTGCCCGGGCACGCGGTCGCCTTGGTGTCGCGGTGACCGGAGACCGTGCCGAGCTTGCTGCCGTCGAGGATCACCGTGGCCAGCGGGGAGCGGTAGTTCGCGTCCAGCTTCCAGGCGACGATCCGGGCCGTCATCTCCATCATCTTGGCGGTCGGCGCGACCTTGTCGAAGTTGCCGATCAGCGAGACGCCGAAGGAGTTCGCGTTGAACGATCCGGTGTGCGCGCCGAGCACCGGCAGCTGCATCCCGCCGTACCGGCCCTCCCAGGCGCGGCCGAACTTGTCGACCAGGAAGTTGTAGCCGAGATCGCACCAGCCGCGGCTCTTCACGTGGTACGTGTACATCCCGCGGATCATCGCCGGGACCTGCGCGCTGGTGTAGTTGTTGGTGTCCGCGGTGTGGTGCACGAACGCGGCCTGCACCGTGCTGGTGTACTTCGGCTTCGCGCAGGCGGCGCCGTTGTGCGACCGCAGCTTCTCGTCGGCACCCCAGCCCGGCCGCCCGACGATCCGCGGCATTCCGTACGGCGCGCGACTGGCCTCGGGCTCGATCGGCTGCTCGGGCGTGGTCGGCGGATCGTTGTCGGCGGCCCGGAATCCTGGCTGGATCAGGATCACCTTCGCGTCCGGCACCGTCGTACCGTCGGTGGTGGTCACCGCCGCCTCGACACCGTCCGCCGTCCCGACCCAGATCGGCTCGGTGCCGGATCGTTGCTTGCCCTCGGCACCGTCCGGGCCGTGCTCGTCCTCGACGGTCAGCCGTTCCCAGGCCGCCCAGGTGCCGTTGCGCTGGACGCGGATCTTCACCTCGACGTCGGCCGTGCTCTTCCGGGCCGGCCAGGTCACCCCGACCATCCCGAACGTCTGCGTCTGCGCCGAGGCGCTCGCCACCTTCGTCCCGGTCGCCTGCCGCAACGGCAGTTCCCGGTACGACGGCTCGACGTCGTACGCCGAGGCCGGCGCGGCATCAGCCGGCGCGGGATCGTTCCACGGGACGTTGATCACCGGAACGAACAGGGCAAGCCCCGTCACCGCGGTCAGGGTCAGGCGCAAGGTTGTGGTCACACGCATCGGAGAGCCTCCGGCAGTTCTGTCCGCTGATGAGCAGCCGTGTCCGATTATGCGCAAAGAGTGATCGGATCTCCGGGATTCCCGTCACCCTGCGTGGCGTGTCCCGGCGGCACGCCCTAGTTGCCCGCGGCCCGTTCGGTGAGCAGGCCGGCCTCGTGCGCGAGGATCGCTGCCTGGACGCGGTTGTCGCAGTCGAGCTTGGTGAGAATCCTGCTGATGTGGGCCTTCACCGTGCCGACACCGAGGTAGAGAGCGGCGGCGATGTCGGCATTCGACGCGCCGCTGCCGACCTGGCGCAGCACGTCCCGCTCGGCCGGGGTGAGGGGCGCCAGCCGCGCGGCCGCGGAGCCGCGTTCGGCCGACACCAGGTGGCGTTCGACCAGTCTGCGGACGATCGAGGGCGCCAGGACCGACTCGCCACGGGCGGCGACCTGGACAGCGTGGATCAGGTCGGCCGGTCCGATGTCCTTCAGCAGGAACCCGACGGCACCGGCAGCGAGCGCCTCCGCGACGTACCGGTCCTCGCCGAACGTCGTCAGCACCACCACGTGAGTGGCCGGAAACCGCCGCGCGAGCTCGGCCGCCGCGGTGAGACCGTCGCCGCCCGGCATCCGGATGTCCAGCAGGGCAACGTCGACGGCATGCTCCTGACAGGCCCGTACGGCGGCGACGCCGTCCGCGACCTCGGCGACCACCTCGACGTCGGGCGCGTGCTCGAGGATCATCCGGACGCCGGCGCGCAGCAGCGCCTCGTCGTCGGCCAGCAGCACCCGGATCACCCGGCCTACCTTACGACGAACGCGATCACCACCAGCACCAGCGAGGCCGCGACGGGAACTCCGAGCAGCAGCGCCAGACAACCCGTTCCCAGCAGCCTCGGCACCGTCAGGATCTCCGCGTTGTCCACCACCGGTGGCTCGTCGCCAGGTGCCGGCAGATCGAGTTCCGGCACCGGGCCGAGGGGATGCACCGGCAGCTCGACGATCAGGCCGAAGCCACCCGCCGGAGTGGGACCTGCTCGGAGAGAACCGCCCAGCAGGGCAAGGCGTTCGTCCAGTCCGGCCAGGCCGCGCCTGGTTCCCGGTGCATGCCGCGACGCCGTCCCCGGGCTGTTCGAGATCGTGACCCGGACCCTGTCGCCGATCGGGAGCACCTCGACCACGGAGTGCGCGCCGGGAGCGTGCCGATGGACGTTCGTCAGGCCTTCGCGCACCGCCCGGTGTACGGCGTACCGGGTGCGGGGATCGGCCTCGGTCAGGTCCGAGCCGGTCCAGACGAGCTCCGCCTCCATGCCTGCCCGCCGCGACGCGTCCACCAGTACGGCGAGGTCGGCCCGCGTCCCGGTGTGCGACCCGAGGCCGTCGGGCAGGTCACCGGCGGGTGAGGACGAGACCCGCAGAAGACCGAGGATCTGCCGCAGCTCGACGAGCGCGGTGCTCGCCGTGGTGCGGAGCAGTTCGGCCTGCCCGGTCAGCTGGGGCGCATCCTTGCCGACGGCAAGTTCCAGGGCGCCCGCGTGCAGCGAGATCAGGCTGAGCCGGTGGCCGAGCAGATCGTGCATCTCGCCCGCGATCCGGGTCCGCTCGACCGCCCGCGCCTGCGCGCCCGCCAGTGATCGCGACCGCTCGAGGTACTGGTTGCGGTCACGCAGCAGCCGGGTCTCCGGCCGTCGGTGGCCGAGCAGGACACCCGCCAGTGCCGGTACGGCGATCAGGAACAGGGCCGAAATCACCCCGACGGCGACCAGCGGGCCCGGCCCGACCTCGTCCGTTTGTTCCTCGGACACCAGACCGGCGGCCAGAGTGATCGCGACCGTCGCCCCGACGGCAAGCCACAAACGCCACCGCGGACGGACCTGGCGGCCGGCGGTGAAGGCGATCAACGACCCACTCAGCGCCGGCGACAACACCGGCAGGAAGCACAGCAGCGCCGTGCCGAGCAGGGCGAACAACGGCCGGCGGGACCGCAGCAGCAACAGCACGCTGCTGGCCAGCACCACGACCACGGTCAGGACCGGATCGGGCCCACCGATGGCGATCGGGACCAATCCGGCACCGGCCACCAGAACCACCAGTACGGACTCGCGCACGACGACCGCTCGCGGCACGGCGCGCAACTCGTCGCGCAGTTCGGCCAGATGCGGGGCCGTCGGCATGGGAACTCCATCGGTGGGTCGGCTGACCTAGGCGATTCTTGGCGGCTGCTCCGGCCGGACACCAGTGCCGATCGGCTCGCGATGCTGTCCGATCGGCCATGATACGAGCCCGATCGGCAGGCGCGGCGCAGGCGACCGGCTGGTTAGCGTCGTGGCATGGAGATCGACCACACCACCGAAGCCGTCCGCATGCTGTCCCAGGCCCTCGCCCGTTCGGTCCGCCTCGGGCACCCCGCGACCGGGACCGAGCACCTGCTGTTCGCCTTGCTGGACGCGGAGACGCCGACCGCGAAGGCACTGGCTCCGGGGTCGAACGACGCCGGCGCCTTGATGGGCACGATCGCGGCCTTCGACCCGGCCGAGTGGATCAGCAGTGACAGTGTCGCGGGCAGGCCTGATGCGGCCGCGGATCGCATCGTCTCCGCCGTACTGCGCGAAGCGGACTCGCGGCGGCGGAAGCGGGAGGTTGCGTCGACGCCGGCGACACCCGCCTTGCGCGAGTGCCTGCGCGGGGCGCTCGTCCACGCCGCCGGACCCGTCGTGACGCCGTCGCACTTCCTGCTGGCGCTCCTGGACCTGCCCGGATCCCGCGCGGCCGAGGCTCTTCGGCTGCGGGGCGTCGACCACGACACCGTCGCCGCGGCACTCGACCCCGCGGCCGGGACCTCGCCGCAGGAGGCGGCCCAGGACGTCTTGCGCAGGTCCGGCGCCCACGGCCACGGGATCACCAGGTGGGTGGTGAAGCGGCTGAAGGGCCGCGAGTCGCCGATGCTGTTCGGAGTGGGGATGGAGGCCCGGCGTCAGGCCGTACGGCGAGGCAGAGCCGCGGTCGACTCGGCCGACCTGCTGCTCGGGGTCCTGTCGCTCGAACGGTTGGTGACCCAGGCCAGGTGCGACCAGGCGACGGCCGTGGACACCGGCGCCGCGATCCTGGCCGCCCGGGGAATCCAGCTCGAGACGGTGCTCGGCGCCGCGGTGGTGGACCCGCCCCAGCCCCTCGGGCCAACGCTGCCGGCCGACGGATCGGCCAAGCGGGCCCGGCTGCGAACTCAACTGCTCGCATCCGGGGAGAACGCGCCACGGATCGGAACGACGCACCTCGTGACCGCACTGCTCGAGGAGCAGGACGGCCCGGTGGCCGATCTGCTGGCGGCCGCCGGGTACGCCGACCGGACCTGAGGTGTCGGGTGGCCGCCGTCCTAGACTGGCTTCGGAAATCGAAGTGAGGGGATGTGGATGCGGAACCAGTTCCGGCTCGAGGATCTGTCCTGCCCGTTGTCGACGACCGCGCGGCACGTCGGCGAGTGGTGGACGCTGCTGATCCTGCACGACGCCTTCGACGGGTTCACGCGGTTCGACGAGTTCCAGCGGAACCTGAAGATCTCCTCCAGCATGCTGACCACGCGACTGAAGACGCTCGTGGACGACGGGCTGCTGGAACGGCGGCAGTACCAGGACCGTCCGGCTCGCTACGAGTACGTGCTGACCGAGCTGGGCCGGTCGCTGCGGCCGGTGATCGTCGCGCTGGCCGCCTGGGGCAACGAGCGGCTCGCGCCGGCCGAGCGGACGATGATCCTGATCGACTCCGAGACCGGTGAAGAGGTCGAGCCGGTGCTGGTCGATCGGGCCACCGGGCAGCCGGTGGACGGGCCACGCTACGTGTTCACCTCCGGCCCGGCCGCGAGCCGGGCGATGCGGGAGCGGTACGACGAGCGGTGAACACCTGTTCACGCAGGAGAATTGGACCGACTCGGTAGGCTCGACCCACTGCACCCCTTAGAGGGCACGTCGAGGAAGGCACGTCATGGAACTGATTCTGCTGATCGCGGTGGTCGTGATCGCAGTACTGGCTTACCGCTCCTACCGCCGGACCCAGCTGCAGACCAAGCAGCGGGACGAGGTGACCTCGGCCGAGCTCGAGTCGGTCAAGCGCACCGCCGACGAGGACATCACCAAGTTCGGTGAGGAACTGCAGGACCTCGACCTGGACATGGTGGGCAAGGACCTCGGCGACGGCGCCCGGCAGGACTACCAGCGCGCGCTGGACTCCTACGAGTCCGCGAAGTCGGCGGTCGCCCAGGTCACCGCGGCCGACCAGATCAAGCACGTGATCGAGATCCTCGAGGACGGCCGGTACGCGATGGCCTGCGTGCGCGCCCGGGTCAACAACGAGCCGCTCCCGCAGCGTCGTCCGTCCTGCTTCTTCAACCCGCAGCACGGCCCGTCCGTCGAGGACGTCACCTGGTCCCCGGCCGGCGGCGCGCCGCGCGAGGTCCCGGCCTGCGCCGCGGACGCCGAGCGCGTCCGCGCCGGTGCCGACCCGGACATCCGCAAGGTGATGGTCGGCCCGCAGCGCGTCCCGTACTGGCAGGCCGGACCGGCGTACGCGCCGTACGCGCAGGGCATGTTCGGTGCGCTGGGTGGCGTGATGACCGGCATGTTCATCGGCACGATGCTCGGCGGCATGTTCGCCGGCGGCGGGTACGGCGACATGGCCGGCGGCGGTTTCGACGGCGGTGACGGCGGCGGCGACATGGGCGGCGACGGTGGCGACGGCGGCGGCTTCGACTTCAGCGAGGACCCGGGCGGCGGCGACATGGGCGGCGGCGACTTCGGCGACTTCGGCGGTTTCGACTTCTGAGTTCAGCAGCACCGACGGCCCCTGGGAGCACTGCTCCCGGGGGCCGTTGTCTTGCCGTGGGTCGTGGACGCGCCTAGCGTCGAGAGATGCACGAGCTCGCCGTTACGGAGAGCGTTGTCGATGCGATCGTCGAGAAGATCGGCGACGGACCGGTCGCCGCCGTACGGCTGGAGATCGGCAAGCTGTCCGGCATCGTGGCCGACTCGGTGCGGTTCTGCTTCGAGGTGGTCGCGCAGGGCACCGGCCTGCAGGGCGCCCGGTTGGACATCGACGAGCCGTCGGGGCGGGCGTACTGTCGAACGTGCGGTGACGAGTTCGGCCTCGACGAGCCGATCCTGCTGTGCCCGTGCGGCAGTGCGGACCTCGACATCCTCAGTGGCGAGCAACTGAGAATCATCTCGGTGGAGGTGCCCTGACATGTGCAGCACCTGCGGTTGCGGCCAACCGGACGGCGCCGGGACCCGCCTGACCGTCGTGCACGACCACCAGCACGACGACGAGCACGGTCATGGGCATGGGCACGGCCATGGCCACGGTCACGGGCACGTCGAGGAGCTGACCGCGCCGGAGACCAGGACCGTCCTGCTGGAGCAGGACATCCTCGCCAAGAACGACGCGCTCGCCGCCGCCAACCGGCACCGCCTGCAGGAGCACGGCATCGCCGCGGTCAACCTGATGAGCTCCCCCGGCTCGGGCAAGACCACCGTGCTGGAGCACACCATCCGCGCGATCGGCGACCGCCGTCAGGCGCTGGTGATCGAGGGCGACCAGGAGACCCTGTACGACGCCGAGCGGATCCGCGCGACCGGCAGCAAGGTCGTCCAGATCAACACCGGCGCGGGCTGTCACCTGGACGCGCAGATGCTCGCCTCCGGGCTGACCCGACTGGAGCCGCCGGACGGCTCGCTGGTCTTCGTCGAGAACGTCGGCAACCTGGTCTGTCCGGCGCTGTTCGATCTGGGCGAGGCCGCGCGGGTGGTGATCATCTCGGTCACCGAGGGCGCCGACAAGCCGGCCAAGTACCCGTACATGTTCCGCACCGCCGACCTCGTGCTGCTGAACAAGGTCGATCTGCTCCCGTACGTCGATTTCGACGTCGACCTCTGCCTGCGGCTGATCGAGGAGGTCCGCCCCGGCGCGCAAGTCCTGCAGGTCTCAGCTACGAAGGGCACCGGCATGCAGACCTGGTACGACTGGCTGGACGCCCTCTAACCGGGCACTTCCTCCCGAACAACCGTTGCCGACGGCACCTTCTTCAGTCGGCCGCCGGCGGCCAGCAGGATGCCGGCGGTGAGGGCGAGCCAGAGGTAGGCGTTGCCCAGCACCTGCTCCAGCATGTTCCAGTCGAGCTCCCGGTTGCCGCGTCGCGGGACCCACCAGATCGGCGCGAGCATCATCAGCCCGAACCAGACCGCGGCCGTGTACGCCGGGAACCGCCGGCCGGCCCGCGTGCCGGTGAGCAGCGCGACGCCGAGCGGGATCATCCAGACCCAGTGGTGGCTCCACGACACCGGTGAGCAGAGCAGGCTGATCATGCCGGCGACCGCGGTGGCGCCGAGTCGTTCACCGCGCAACCACAAGACGCGGGTCAGCCAGAGACCGGCGACGACCGTCAGCAGGACGACGACCTTCCAAGCCAGGCCACCGCCGTCCATGTCACCGCTGACGCGGATCAGGAAACCGTTCCAGGACTGGTTGCCCGAATAGGCCAGCCCGCCGATCCGGCTGGTGTCGGACAGCAGCTTCGTCCAGTACTCCCAGGCTGCTGACGGCGCGATCAGGAACCCGGCCAGCACGGTCACGGCGAACGCCGCCGACGCGTGCGCGAGCGCGCGCCACTGCCGGGTGACGACGAGCATCCCGAAGAAGACGAGCGGCGTGAGCTTGATGCCCGCCGCGATGCCGAGCCAGATGCCGCGGCGCGGGCGGCGGCGGACCTCCAGTACGTCGTACAGGATCAGCGCGCAGAGGATCAGGTTGATCTGTCCGTACGACAGGGTCTCGCGGACCGGTTCGACCAGCAGCGACGCGGCGCTGACGGCGATCAGTCCGGCCGGGCCCCACGATGCCGCCAGCGGGAGGCGGGACAGGCACAGCCGCCAGATCACCACGACCGCGAACAGCGAGACCGCGATCGACAGGCCGTACGCGACCGGCCAGGGCATCACCGCGACCGGGACCATCACCATCGCGCCGAACAGCGGGTAGGTGAACGGCATCGAGATGTCGCGCATCCGCGCCGCGTACAGCGACGACGGGTCGTCGAGCACCATCGAACCACCGAGCCGGTAGACCTTCAGGTCCGCACCGGTGTGGTCCCAGACGAACGGCAAAAGGATGCCGACGGCAACACAAACTCCCACGGTCAGCCACCAGCGGCGCTTGACCGGGTCCCCCAGGATCCCCGTACTCACCCGTTGAGAGTGACAGCCCGCCAGGGTCAGACCGGGCTAGACCGACTGGCAGCTTGATGTCACGGCGTGTCGGGAACTTTTCACCGAATAGGTGACTAGAGCAACAACAGCCAGAGTCGCGGCTATCAGATAGGCGTTACCGGCCAGTTGATCTGCGAATGTCCACTCCAGTTCGTGGTTCTCGTGGTTCGGCGGCCACCAGATCGGCGCGACGGCGAAGACCGTGAACCACAAGATGCCGACGGCAACTTTTACCTGACCGTTCAGGCGTTGCAGGAGCGCGACGCCGAGCGGAATGCACCAGACCCAGTGATGGCTCCAGGAGACCGGCGAGCAGAGCAGCCCGAGGAGTCCGCAGACGGAGACGGCCGCGAGCCGGTCGCCCTGGTCCCAGAGGACCCGGCAGAAGTACAGACCGGCGAGGGCGGTCAGCGCGACGAGCACGAGCCAGACGGGGCCGCCGCCGTCCAGGTCGCCCTGGATCCTGACAAGGAAGCCGTTCCAGGACTGGTTGCTGGAGAAGGCAAGTCCGCCGACCCGGGTGGCGTCGGAGACCAGCGAGGTCCAGTACGTCGCGGCCGCGTGCGGCGTGACCGCGAAGCCGATCAGCACGGTCGCCGCGAACCCTGCGGTCGCGTACCCCAGCGCCTTCCACTGGCGGGTGACGACGAGCAGCCCGAAGAAGACCAGCGGCGTGAGCTTGATGCCTGCGGCAACACCGATCCAGATCCCGCGTGCGGGGTGCTTGCGGTTCAGGACGTCGTACAGGATCAGGGCGCACAGCATCAGGTTGATCTGCCCGAAACCGAGCGTTTCCCGGACCGGTTCCAGCAGGAGGGATCCGGCGACGAGCCCGAGCAGCAGGGCCGACGGCGCCTGAACGCACAGCCGCCAGACCGCGACCAGGGCAGCCAACGTGATCGCGGTCCACCCCACCGCGGCGACCGGCCAAGGCACCAGCGCGAACGGCACCATCACTACGGCCGCGAAGGGCGGGTAGGTGAACGGCAACGGCGTCCCGCCCAGCCGTACGTCGTACAAGGCGGAAGCGTCGTCCAGCAGCGTCTCGCCGCCGAGCCGGTAGACCTTCAGATCCACCATCGAGTGTCGCCACAGCAGCGGGAGAACGATGCACGCGGCAACACACACGACCGCAGCCGCAGCCCACCGCCAGTTCCCCCGCACGCAGCGAACGATACCGCCGGACCGGGTGACCTCCTGACCTCAGCAGATGCGGGGCAGTTGTTCTCCGATCGGGGTGTCGACGACGCGGGTGGCGCCGAAGGTGGTGCGGGTGACGACCATGCCGGGGTGGTCCGGCACGCACTCGCCGATGACGGCGGCGTCGACACCCAGCGGGTGGGCTTGGAGCGCAGCGAGTACGGCGTCGGCGTCCTCCGGGGCGACGACGGCGAGCAGTTTGCCCTCGTTGGCGACGTACAGGGGGTCGAGGCCGAGGAAGGCGCAGGCATTGGCGACGGTCTCGGGGATCGGGAGCAGGCTCTCGGTCAGCTCGATGCCGACGCCGGCCGCCTTGGCGATCTCGTTGAGGGACGTGGCGACGCCACCGCGGGTCGGGTCGCGCAGGACGTGCAGGTCGAGCGTGACGTCGAGCATCGCGGCGACCAGCCCGTTCAGCGGGGCGCAGTCGCTGACCACCTCGGTGCCGAACGAGATGCCCTCCCGCACGCTCATGATCGCGATTCCGTGCACGCCGATCATCCCGCTGACGATCACGACATCACCCGGTACGGCGCGCTGCGGGCGGATGTCGACGCCGTCGGGGACCAGACCGATCCCGGCGGTGTTCACGTAGACGCCGTCGCCGTGGCCGGAGTCGACGACCTTGGTGTCGCCGGTCGCGACGATCACGCCGGCCCGGCGGGCCGCCGTACCGAGGTCTTCCGCGATCCGGCCGACGACGGACAGCTCGACGCCTTCCTCCAGGATGAACCCGCAGGACAGGTACGCCGCCTGCGCGCCCGACATGGCCAGGTCATTGACGGTGCCGTTGACCGCGAGGTCCCCGATGCTGCCGCCGGGGAAGAACAACGGCTGCACGACGAACGAGTCGGTGGAGAACGCGAGCCGGGCGCCGCCGAGCGTGACCACGGCGGAGTCGGCCATCCCCTCCAGCAACGGGTTCGCGAAGGCCGGGACGAAGAGGTGCTCGATCAGCTCGGCAGACAGTTGCCCACCGCCACCATGTCCCATCACCACGGCCGGGTGGTCGCGCAGCGGCAGCGGGCAGGTCCACCCGTCGAAGTTCGGCATCGCGGGATCCGGAAGCATCACCTGCTCAGCCAACGGAGCTCACCACCTCGGGCGTCTGCAGCCGGCGGTAGAGGTAGTACGCCGCACAGGCGCCTTCGCTCGAGACCATCGTCGCGCCCAGCGGGTTCCGCGGCGTGCACAGCGTCCCGAACGCCTCGCACTCGTGCGGCTTGATGTGCCCCTGCAGCACCTCGCCGCTGCGGCAGACAGTGGACTCCTCGGTCGCGATGTCGCGCACGTGGAACCGGTACTCCGCGTCGTACGCGCGATACCGCTCGGACAGTCGCCAGCCGCTCTGCGGGATCATCCCGATCCCTCGCCAAGCACGATCCGTCGTCTCGAAGACATCCTCGAGCATCGCCTGAGCGGCCGTGTTGCCCTCGTCGGTGACCGCACGCCGGTACGCGTTCTCGACCACGTGCTCGCCACGCTCCAACTGCGTTACCGTGCGCAGGATCCCCGCCAGAATGTCCAGCGGCTCGAACCCGGTGACCACGATCGGCACCTGGTACTTCGCGGCGAGCGGCGGGTACTCCGACACTCCCATCACACTGCACACGTGCCCGGCCGCGAGGAACGCCTGCACCCGGCAGTTCGGCGACTCCATGATCGCCGAGATCGCCGGCGGCACCCGGACGTGCGAGACCAGCAGGCTGAAGTTCGCGATGTCCTGCTTCTTCGCCTGGTACACCGTCATCGCGTTCGGCGGCGCCGTCGTCTCGAAGCCGATCCCGAAGAACACCACCTCGCGGTCCGGGTTGTCCTTCGCGATCCGCAGCGCGTCCAGCGGTGAGTAGACCACCCGGACGTCGCCGCCCTCGCTCTTGATCCGGAACAGGTCGCGGCCGCTGCCCGGCACCCGCAGCATGTCGCCGAACGAGCAGAAGATCACGCCGGGCTGGGACGCGATCTCCAGCGCCTTGTCGATGATCTCCAGCGGGGTCACGCAGACCGGGCAGCCCGGCCCGTGGATCATCTCGACGCCGTCCGGCAGCAGCTGGTCGATCCCGTGCCGCACGATCGTGTGGGTCTGCCCGCCACAGACCTCCATCATCGCCCAGGGCTTCGTGACGGTGGCGTGGATCTGGTCGACCAGCTTCTTCGCCAGCACCGGATCACTGAACTCGGCCAAGTACTTCATGACATCGTCTCCTCTGTCCCCGGCGGCCGCCGTTCCCCGGCCTGCTGCGCCGCAAGTCCCCAGTGGTCCCCGAACTCCTCCTCCAGCGCGCCCAGCTGCCGGTACAGCGCCAGCGACTGCTGCGCCGACTCCTCGTCGAGGCGCTGCAACGCGAAGCCGACGTGCACGATCGTGTACTCACCGACCTCCAGGTCGGGCAGGTAGGCCAGGCAGACGTCCTTCAGCACGCCGCCGAAGTCCACCATTCCCATCCGCGTGCCGTCCTCTTCCCGGATCTCCACGACCCGTCCCGGAACCGCTAGACACATGCTGCTTCCTCCTTCGGTACGGGAACGCGGGCCGCGACGGCCAGCTGACCGAGCGCGATCCCGGCATCGGTCGGCGGTACCTTCCGGTGCCGCAGTACGGCGAAGCCGGCCGCGTGCAGCGCCCGGCTACTTGCTGACAGCAACAACTGGTTGACGAACACCCCGCCGGACAGCGCGACCGTCGACAACCCGCGCGCGGCCCGGACCTGCTCGGCGATCTCGACCATCGCGTCGACCAGCCCCTGATGGAACCGAGCCCCGATCACCGCGGGCGGCAGCCCGTCGACAACATCCCGTACGACGGCCGCGAGCACCGGCGCCGGGTCGATCACCCCTTCACCACAACGGAAACCGTAGGCCTTGCCGGACGGCGCACCCAGCGCGACGCCTTCCAGCTCGATCGCGGCCTGCGCCTCGTACCCGGCCCGATGACACACCCCGGCCAGCGACGACACCGCGTCGAACAGCCGGCCCATGCTCGACGTCGGCGCGCACGCCAGGTTCCGATCCAGCTGCAGCGCCAGGCGGTCCAGTTCCTCCCCCGTGCAGGCCTGGACCGCCGACAACCGCGGATCCCATTCGACGCCGGCCGCGTGCAGATGCGCCAGCGCCATCCGGCAGGGATTCCGGACCCCCGCATCCCCACCGGGCAAGGGAACGTAGGCCAGGTGGCCGTACCGCTCGAACCCGGCGTAGTCGGCGAGCAGCACCTCGCCGCCCCAGACCGCGCCGTCGTCCCCGTACCCGGTCCCGTCGAAGGCGAAGCCGATCACCGGCCCGTCGTCGTACCCGTGCTCGGCGAGCACCGACGCCAGATGCGCGTGATGATGCTGTACGCCGACCACCGGCCGCCCGTCGGCGTGCAACTGTGCCCACTGCCGCGACCGGTACGCCGGATGCTTGTCCGCCACCAGCATCTCCGGCCGTACGCCGGTCAACTGCTCGAGGTGCTGCTCCGCCCGCTCGAAGGCGGCCAACGTCGCGAGATCGTCCATGTCCCCCACGTGCGCCGACAACCAGGCGTAGCGCCCGTCGGCGACGGCGAACGTGTTCTTCAGATCCCCGCCGACCGCCAGCACCGGACGCACCGGGAACGGCAGCGCGACCGGGAACGGCGCATAGCCGCGCGACCGTCGTACGGGCAGCTCCACCTCGTCGACCACCCGTACGACGGAGTCGTCGCACGGCACGTGGATCGGCCGGTCGTGCCCGAGCCACGCGTCCGCCAGCGGCGCCAGGCGATCGAGCGCCTCGGCGTCGTCGATCACGATCGGTTCGCCCGACACGTTCCCACTGGTCATCACGAGCACGGTCGGCCCGGGCTGGTCGAAGAGCAGCCGGTGCAACGGCGTGTACGGCAGCATCACGCCCAGATCCGGGTTGCCCGGTGCGACTTCCACGGTGACGGCCGGGCACGCGGTACGGCGGAGCAGGACGATCGGGCGCTGGTGCCCGGTGAGCGACGCCTCCTCGGCCGGCCCGATCATCGCGATCTGCCGCGCGGTCTCCAGGTCCGCCGCCATCACCGCGAACGGCTTGTCGCCGCGATCCTTGCGCTTGCGGAGCATTGCCACAGCCGCCGAGTCGCCCGCGTCGCAGACCAGGTGGAACCCCCCGATCCCTTTGACCGCGAGGATCCCTCCGTCGATCAGCACTCGGTGCGCCTCGGCCAGCGCGCTCTCGTCGTACGACGGGTCGGCGCCCGGCCGCAGGAAGCTGAGCCGCGGCCCGCAGGCGGGGCACGCGATCGGCTGTGCGTGGAACCGGCGGTCGGCCGGATCGGCGTACTCGCGCGCGCAGTCCGGGCAGAGCGGGAACCCGGCCATCGTCGTGGCCGGCCGGTCGTACGGGAGCCCGGTGATGATCGTGAAGCGCGGCCCGCAGTTCGTGCAGGTGACGAACGGGTGCCGGTACCGGCGGTCGGCCGGATCGTCCTGCTCGCCTGCACAGTCGTTGCACTGGGCAACATCCGGCGAGACCAGCGTCCGGCCGGTCCCGCCGGTGGAGTCCTGGATGACGAAGACAGTGCCGCCCCGCGCCGGCACCTCCTCGCACCCCACCGACTCCACCACCGCCAACGGCGGCGCGTCCGCCCCGACCCGGCGCCCGAAGGCTCTCACCGCCTCCGGCGCGCCCTCGACCTCGGCGACCACGCCGGCCGCCGTGTTCGCCACCTGCCCGGACAGCCCGAGCTCCCGCGCCAGGGCGTACACGAACGGCCGGAAGCCGACGCCCTGGACCACGCCGGACACGGTGATCCGGACCCGGAGCCGGGAACCCTGCGCAGCCGTGGCACCCACCACCTGCCGATGGAATTGTCAGGAATTACCTGGTGCAGGCCGATCGCAGATGGCGAAATCGGTCATCGACGGACTATTTCCGCAGCGTAGACCCGGACGCGGACAGGCACCAGTGCGGAACAATTCCGGAATACCGGGGTCCGTTATCCGGCGGCCGGCGGACCGAAAACGGCGTGCACCCGGCGCAGGTCGCGCAGCCGTGGCTCGGTATCGCCGTGCAACCACCGGCTGATCGTCCGGACCGACACCCCGACCCGCTGCGCGGCCGCCTCCTGCGACAACCCCTGCCGGGTGAGCACGTTCTCCAGCCACGCGGCGAACGGTTCGTCCCCCACCCGAGGCGACGTCCCGAGGCGGTGCACCGCTCCTGCGTGCAGCACCTCGACCTCCACGCCGTCAGGGAAGATCCGCACCGTGACGACGAAAGAACCGCTGTCCGGGAAGGTGTGGGAGACGACGAACACCGGCGCGACGTACAGACCGGGGTCGGCGTCCCCCGGCGGGAGCTCAGACATCGCAGCACGGTCCTCAGGGGTGGTCCGATGCCCAACCGTAGCCCCCGCACCGGCACCAGTGGAAATCGCGTGAATTAGGATTGCCTAAGCACCAAGGAATGTCAGGAAATCGGGGAATCCGGGATTTCCCGACAGTGCCATTAATATCCGACACAAGTGTCTGTCCCGGTGCGCGGTGGCGACGTAGCCTCCGAAGGGAACTCCCTGTGACGAGGAGGCCCGGACGATGTCGACGACCCTGGAACCCGAGCAGGCGCAGCAGGAGGCCGACGAGGGTGTCGTGCACATCCTCTGGATGAACGGTGGGCTCAGTTGCGACGGCGACTCGGTCGCGCTCACCGCGGCCACCCAGCCGAGCATCGAGGAGATCGTGCTCGGGGCGTTGCCGGGACTTCCGAAGATCGCGGTGCACTGGCCGCTGATCGACTTCGAGTGCGGGCCGGAGACCGGCGCGGACAACTTCATCGAGTGGTGGCACAAGGCCGACCGCGGTGAGCTGGAGCCGTTCGTGCTGGTGGTCGAGGGCTCGATCCCGAACGAGGCGATCAAGTCCGAGGGCTACTGGGCCGGCTTCGGCAACAACCCGGCGACCGGCCAGCCGATGAAGACGTCGGAGTGGCTGGACCGGCTGGCGCCGAAGGCCACCGCGGTCGTTGCCGTCGGCACCTGTGCGGCGTACGGCGGGATCCACGCGATGGCGGGCAACCCGACCGGCGCGATGGGAGTCCCGGACTACTTGGGCTGGAACTGGAAGTCCAAGGCGGGCCTGCCGATCGTCTGCGTGCCCGGCTGCCCGATCCATCCCGACAACCTGTCCGAGACGCTCGTCTACCTGCTCTACCAGGTGGCCGGCCAGGCGCCGATGATCCCGCTGGACGCCGAACTGCGGCCGCAGTGGCTGTTCGGCGCGACCGTGCACGAGGGCTGCGACCGCGCCGGGTACTACGAGCAGGGCGACTTCGCCAAGGAGTACGGATCCCCCAAGTGCCTGGTGAAGCTGGGCTGCTGGGGACCGGTGGTCAACTGCAACGTCCCGAAGCGCGGCTGGATCAACGGCGTCGGCGGCTGCCCGAACGTGGGCGGGATCTGCATCGCCTGCACGATGCCCGGCTTCCCGGACAAGTTCATGCCGTTCATGGACGAGCCCACCGGCGCCCGGATCTCGACCGCGGCCAGCACGGTCTACGGCACCGTCATCCGGCGGCTGCGCAAGATCTCCCAGCACCAGAAGAACAAAGAGCCCAAGTGGCGGCACCCGGGCCCGAACCTGACCACCGGCTACGAGAAGGTGCGGCAGCCATGACCACCACCGAACCGAAGATCGGCGAGCACCTGGAACCGGACGCGGGCAAGAGCTCCGACGTCGTCGAGATGGCCTGGGACCCGATCACCCGGATCGTCGGCAGCCTCGGCATCTACGCCAACGTCAACTTCAAGACCAAGACGGTCGAGGAGTGCCACAGCACGTCGTCGATCTTCCGTGGCTACAGCATCTTCATGAAGGGCAAGGACCCGCGCGACGCGCACTTCATCACCAGCCGGATCTGCGGCATCTGCGGCGACAACCACGCCACCTGCTCGGTCTACGCGCAGAACATGGCGTACGGCGTCGCGCCGCCGCATCTCGGCGAGTGGATCGTCAACCTCGGCGAGGCCGCGGAGTACATGTTCGACCACAACATCTTCCAGGAGAACCTGGTCGGGGTGGACTACTGCGAGCGGATGGTCAAGGAGACCAACCCCGGCGTACTCGAGCTGGCGAACCGGACCGAGGCGCCGCACGCGGGCGACCACGGGTACAAGACGATCGGCGACATCATGCGGTCGCTGAACCCGCTGGAGGGCGACTTCTACCGCGAGGCGCTGCACGTCAGCCGCTACACGCGGGAGATGTTCTGCCTGATGGAGGGCCGGCACGTGCATCCCTCCACGCTGTACCCCGGCGGGGTGGGTACGGTCGCGACGATCCAGCTGTTCACCGACTACCTGACCCGGCTGATGCGCTACATCGAGTTCATGAAGAAGGTCGTGCCGTTGCACGACGACCTGTTCGACTTCTTCTACGAGGCCCTGCCCGGGTACGAGCACGTCGGCGAGCGGCGGATCCTGCTCGGCTGCTGGGGAAGCCTGCAGGACCCGGCGATCTGCGACTTCAAGTACGAGAACATGGAGGCCTGGGGCAGGCGGATGTTCGTCACGCCGGGCATCGTCGTGGACGGCAAGCTGGTCACCAACAGCCTGATGGACATCAACCTCGGCCTGCGGATCCTGCTCGGCAGCTCGTTCTACGACGACTGGGCCGGCGGCGGCCACGAGAAGTTCGTCGACAAGGACTCGCTGGGCAACCCGATCGACGTCCGGCACCCGTGGAACCAGCACACGATCCCCAAGCCGCAGAAGCGCGACTTCTCCGGCGCCTACAGCTGGACGATGTCGCCGCGCTGGTTCGACGGCACCGACCACCTCGCGCTCGACACCGGCGGCGGCCCGCTCGCCCGGCTCTGGTCGACCGCGCTGTCCGGACTGGTCAACACCGACTACGTGCAGGCGACCGGGCAGAGCGTGAAGATCCAGCTGCCGCGGACGGCGCTGAAGCCGGCCACGGAGTACGAGTGGAAGATCCCGCGGTGGAGCAACGCGCTGGAGCGCAACCGCGCGCGGACCTACTTCCAGGCGTACGCCGCCGCGCTCGCGCTGCACTTCTGCGAGAAGGCGGTGGCCGAGGTCCGGGCCGGCCGGACCGAGACCTGGACGCCGTTCAAGGTCCCGGACGACGCGATCTCGTGCGGGTTCACCGAGGCGGTCCGCGGCGTGCTGTCGCACCACATGGTGATCCGCGACGGCAAGATCGCGAACTACCACCCGTACCCGCCGACGCCGTGGAACGGCAGCGTCCGGGACAGCTACGGCACACCGGGCCCGTACGAGGACGCGGTCCAGAACACGCCGATCTTCGAGGAGAACCCGCCGGAGAAGTTCAAGGGGATCGACATCATGCGGGCGGTCCGCAGCTTCGACCCGTGCCTGCCGTGCGGGGTGCACATGTTCGTCGGCAACGGGCGGGAGAAGACCCATCTGCACTCGCCCACCCTCGCGGTGAAGCCGTACTGACATGACGGCGTCGACTGGGAGTGGACGTGACGTCCAGGAACTGAGCGAACGGATCGACGTGCTGCTGGACGAGGTCCAGCGGCGCGCCGAACCGGAGATCACGGCCAAGGTCGAGGAGCTGGTCCGCGCCGTACTGGCGCTGCACGGTGCGGGCCTCGAGCAACTACTGGTGCGGCTGGACGAGCCGCAGGTCAGGACCGTGCTCGAGGACGACCTGGTCGCGGGCATGTTGCTGCTGCACGACCTCCATCCCGACGACGTGGCCACGCGGATCCAGCACGCGCTGGACAGCGTGCGCCCGTACCTCGGCTCCCATGCCGGCGGTATCGACTACCTCGGGATCGACGACGACGGTGTGGTCCAGCTGCGTCTGCAGGGCAGCTGCGACGGATGTCCCGGTTCCACCGCGACGGTCCGGCTGACCGTGGAGAACGCGGTGCTCGACGCCGCGCCCGAGGCCGTCGCCGTCGCGGTGGAGGGAATGGTCGAGACGAAGCCGAAGCAGACGCTGCTGACGATCGAGCCGTTCCGGCCGCAGTCCGAAGGCTGGCACCCGGTCGCGCTCGTCACGGCGCCGGGGCAGCTGCAGAAGCTCGTGGTCGCCGATCTCGAGCTGCTGGTCGCCAACCTGGCCGGGACATTCTTTGCCTACCGCAACAGTTGCCCGGTCTGCTCATCGGTCCTGCAGCACGGCCTGCTCGAGGGCGATCTGCTCACCTGCCCGCGCTGCACAGCCCAGTACGACGTACGCCTGGCAGGTCGTGCGCTCGCACCGGTCGGCGCTCCGCCGCTGGAGGCGATGCCGCTGCTGCCGGACGGGGTCGAGTGGAAGGTCGCGATCCCGGGGAGGCAGCCCGCGTGAGGCCGTCCTCGACGCTGCGAGCCCTCGCTCGGGAGAAGCCGCCGCCCGTGGTGGATCCGGTCGCGATCCTCCGCGGGTTCACCGGCGGGGTCCGGCCGCAGCTCGCGCCGGGTGAGCAGTGCGAGATGTGCGCGGTCCCGATCGGGCCCATGCACCCGCATGTGGCCGACGTACCGGATCATCGGTTGTTGTGCACGTGCCGGCCGTGCTACCTGCTGTTCGACGTCGAGGCGGCGTCGCGCGGGCACTACCGCGCCGTCCCGGAGAACTACCGGCACGACGTGGACTTCGCGATGACCTCGGTGCAGTGGGAATCGCTCGGGATCCCGGTCGACCTGGCGTTCATGTTCCACCAGACCGATCAAGGACGGCACGTCGCCTTCTACCCAAGTCCCGGTGGGGCGACGGAGTCACTGCTGGATCTGGCGAGCTGGGCCGAGGTCGTGGCCGGCGATCCCCTGCTGGCAGGGCTCGTACCGGATGTCGAGGCTGTGCTGCTGCGGCGGTTGGACGACGGGTTCGTCTGCTACCTGGTGCCGATCGACGCCTGTTACGAGCTCGTCGGGCTGGTCCGGCAGTACTGGGAAGGGTTCGCCGGCGGCGAGGAGGTCTGGCAGCAGATCGACGCGTTCTTCGCCGGGGTCGCGGAGAAGTGCCGTGGTTGACCTCGAGTTCACCTGCCTGGGCGCCGATGCCGACCGGTACGCGGCGACGCCCACGATCCAGCTGCACCTGCGGATCACCGAGACAACCGGTACGCCGGTGCATGCGCTCGCGCTGCGCTGCCAGATCCGGATCGAGCCGATCCGTCGGCGGTACGACGACACGGAGGGCGAGGCGCTCGCGGACCTGTTCGGCGAGCGGGCTCGGTGGGGCGAGACGCTGAAGCCGTTGCAGCTGGCGTTCGTCACGCAGATGGTGCCCGGGTTCACCGGGTCGGCCGAGGTCGACCTGGGCCTGCCGTGCAGCTACGACTTCGATGTTGCAGCGCACAAGTACCTGTACGCGCTGCGCGAGGGCGGCGTACCGCTGCTGCTGCTCTTCAACGGGACGATCTTCACCGGGCGGCCCGGGACGCTGTCGGTGACACCGGTCGCGTGGCAGAAGGAGACGTCGTACGCGCTGCCGGTGCCGACCTGGCGGGCGGCGATGGACCAGCACTTCCCGGGCGCCGCGTGGTTGCGGTTGCGGCGGGAGACCTTCGACAAGCTGTACGACTACCGGGCGCGGGAGGCGCTGCCCGGCTGGGACGACGCGATCGAGCGGCTGCTGAAGGAGAAGCTGGAATGAGCCGCTTCGAGGCGGTGCAGCAGGTCGCGGACGCGTTGCTGTTCGAGGGGTACGTGCTGTACCCGTACCGGGCGTCGGACGGGAAGAACCGGGTGCGCTGGCAGTTCGGCGTACTGATGCCGCCGGGGTACGCGGATCCGTCGGAGCGGTCGTGGTCGCAGACCGACTGTCTGCTGGACGGCTCGGATGCTGAGGTGACGATTCGGCTGCGGTTTCTGCAGGCGCAGCGGCGGACGGTTCTGGATGCTTCCGGGGTTGAGGTCGAGGCGTTGGAGACCGCGGACGCGACGTACGTGCCGTGGGACGAGGCGGTCGAGCAGTGTGTCGACTTCGTGGTGCGGCTGTCGGAGCTTCCGCTGCGGAAGGCGTTCTCGATCCCGGGTGGGAGCATCTACGAGGACCTGGGCGTCGGGCAGCTTCGCCGTGCGCGTGAACCGCTGGCCGGGTTCGTCGAGCTGAGCGTGGTCGAGCTGCCTGGGCCGTACGGCGTGTGCCGGCTGCGGCTCCGGGTCGAGAACACCAGTGCCGAGGGCGATCGCGAACGGGCGGGTGCTCTGCAGCGGGCGTTGATCGCTCATCACGTGCTGGTCGCCGCGGAGGGGGCGCGGTTCCTGTCGCTGCTCGAACCGCCGGAGTGGGCGACCGGGTACGTCGCGGCGTGCGAGAACGTCGGCATCTTCCCGGTGCTCGCGGGCGACCTGCTGCTGTCGTCGCCGATCATCCTGTACGACCACCCGCAGATCGCGCCCGAGAGTCAGGGGGATCTGTTCGACGCGACCGAGATCGACGAGATCCTCAGCCTGCGGACGATGACGCTGACCGACGAGGAGAAGCGCGAGGTTCGCGGGACCGATCCGCGGGCGGCGGCGATGCTCGACCGGGTGGACGCGATGCCGCAGGAGCTGCTCGACCGGCTGCACGGGACGTTGCGGTACGTCCGGAAGGTGACCGCGCCGGAGCCGACGGAGGTTCCGTGGTGGGATCCGGGGAACGACTCGTCGGTGTCGCCGGAGACGGACACGGTCGAGGTCGGCGGGGTTGCCGTGGGCAACGGCGTACGGGTGCGGCTGCGGCCAGGGATCCGGCGGGCTGACGCGCAGGACATGTTTCTGGCGGATCGGATGGGGACCGTGGTCGCCGTACTGGCTGATGTCGACGGGCAGACGCATGTGGCGGTGGCGCTGGACGGCGTGGAGGGCGAGGTGCAGCGGTCGCACGGGCGGTACCTGTACTTCGCGCCGGACGAGCTGGAGCCTTTGGTGGGTGCGGGATGACTGTTCTGATTGCCGGCTTGGGGAACGTGTTCTGCACCGACGACGCGTTCGGGGTGTCGGTGATCGAGGTGCTGGCGCGGCAGTCGTGGGCCGACGCGGTGGAGGTGCGCGACTTCGGGATCCGCGGGATTCACCTGGCGTACCAGTTGCTGGAGCCGTACGAGCTCGTCGTACTGGTGGATGCTGTCCAGCGGGGTGAGGTGCCGGGGACCGTGTACGTGATGGAGGCCGAGCCAGGCGCCGTACCGGAGGACGAGGTCGCGATGGACGCGCACGATCTCGGGCCGGATGCCGTGCTGGCGCTGGTGCCGCGGTTGGGTGGGACGTTGGGGCGGGTGGTGGTGGTCGGGTGTGAGCCGGCTGATCTCGAGGCGGGCATCGGGTTGACTCCGGCGGTTCAGGGCGCGGTGGAGACCGCGGCGCGGTTGGTGACCGAACTCGTCGTCGGTGAGCGGGTGTCGCCGTAATGTGCCTCGGGATTCCGGGCCGGATCGTCAGCACTGTCGAGGGCTTCGACCTCGGGCAGGTGGAGGTGGCCGGGGTGGTGCGGGAGATCAACCTGGCGCTGCTGGACGGGCCGTTCGTGCCGGGTGAGTACATCTTGATCCACAGTGGGTTCGCGCTGGAACGGATGACTGCTGAGCGCGCCGCCGACGCGCTGGCGTTCTTCGGCGGCGAGTGATGATCACCGCGGCGACGGATGCCGGGCCGTTGCTGTTCGTGCGGTACGCGATGGCGCCCAATCTGCTCGGGTACTGCGGTCCTACCGACATAGGCGCGCTGATGACCTCGTCCGTGCGAGGCGCGGTGGACGAGGTGCGCGATCTGGCGCGGCAGTTCGAGAGTGCTTGGCCGTGCCTGCAGCTGATCGCACGTGGGGCTGGGCTGAACGATCCGCTCGACCAGCAGGTGGTGGAGGCGTACTGGATCGGCAATCCGCTGCTCGACGATCTCGGTGCGATGTTCGAGGCGGGTGGGCGGCCGCACCACAGCTACCAGGTGTTCTGCGTCTATCCGTGGGTCGCGCTGCTTGGCGATGAGCGCGCAGGGGTGCAGGCACTGCACGTGCTCGACCAGTGCCGAATCCGGTGGGGGCGGGTGGTCGCCGATACCGGCTCGGAGGTGGTGGTCGAGTCGCGGCCGCTGACCTGGAACGGGCGACTGCTTGCCCTCGGCCCCCTTCGGCGGGAGACCGTCCGACGGCACGACCTGCTCGCCCCGCTCGTCCCCGGTGAGTGGGTCTCGCTGCACTGGCAGTGGGTGTGCGACCGACTCACGGCCAAGCAGCTCACCGCGCTGCGCGCCTACTCGTCGTACCACCTCACGATCGCCAACGCAGGGTTCGCGTCTTGATGAGAGGTCTCTCAGATTGGGCTCACGGGTCGCTCATGGTGGCCCGGCAGTGTTCAGGGCATGGCAGAACACGGCGAGGCCCTGGAGCTCCTCACCGGCCCGACCGCCGGCGAGATCCTCGCCGCCGCGGTAGAGGCCGCCGGCGGAGAGCTGATCGAGTGGCGCTCCACCGAGGTCGCCCACCACGCTGAAACCGCCACGGTCGCTTACCGGGTCACTGTCTCTTCAGCAGGGGCTGTCAGCGAAGAGGTGTTCGGGGCGACTGCAGGAGGACAAGTACCAGCCGGTGTCACGGTGGTCGGAGACGCTGAGACACAGATCGGTGTCTGGAGTGCTGCCAACGATCCTCGGCTTCCTGGGCTGCGGTCTGCAATGGATCCGGTTGCTGTCTCTTCCCTCTTTGCTCGATGTGGGTTGGGGGACCACCCGGTTTCCGTGAAGCTGCGGGCTTACCGGCCCTTGCGGCGGGCTGTAGTTGAGGCTGTCGGGCCGCTCGGACGGCTGTTTCTGAAGGTTGTTCCGACTGACCAAGGGCAAGCGCTGCACGATCGGCATCGGCTGCTCAACGGCGCCGGCGTACCGGCTCCGCGGAGTCTGGGGTGGACCGACGACGGGCTCGTGGTGCTGGAGGCGCTGGGTGGGCGGACGCTTCGGTCGGCGCTGCGGTCCGGGCACGTCGGCACCGATCCGGCTGAGTTGACCCGGATGCTCGATCGGTTGCCGGCCGAGTTGCTCGAGGCTCCTCGACGTACTTCGTGGCTCGAGCGGACGGCGTACTACGCACGCTCGGTCGCGCACGTCGTACCGGAGCTGGGCAGTTGGCCGACCGACCTGTCGTCGGCGATTGTTGCCGAGGGCATCATCGGGCCGACGGTGCCGGTGCACGGCGACTTCTACGAGGCGCAGGTGCACGTCGACCGGTCCGGCGCGATCGTCGGGCTGCTCGACGTCGACACGGCCGGGCCGGGTGATCGGCTCGACGATCTGGCCTGCCTGGTCGGGCATCTCAGTGTGCTCGCGCAGGTCCTGCCTGCGCACACCGAATCCATCGACGGACTGGCCGAGCACTGCCTGTCCACCTTCGACCGGCAGGTCGATCCCGGCCAGCTACGGCTGCGGATCGCGTCGGTCGTCCTCTCACTCGCCACCGGACCGCACCGCGTGCAGGACGCCGATTGGCAGCAAGCCACCCGGGAGCGGGTCGCACTGGCCGAACGCTGGTACGACGCCGCCCACCGGGTTCACCGGAGCATCGCGCTCCCCCTCGAAGAAAGGAACCACCATGAGAGCAACGCGTAAGTGGGCCGTAGTCGGAACCGTCGCCGCCATCTCCGGCATCGGGATCGGAACCGCGGCGTACGCCGCCCCCGCCGATCTGAACGATCCCGCCAAGGCGCAGCCGACCCAGACCACGACCGTGAACCAGGGCAGCACGGCCCAGCCGACCAGCGGCGCGGTCCAGTCCGCCGACACCCCCGGCGAGACCGCCAGCACTAACACCCCGGGCGAGCCCGCCTCGGCGAACACCCCCGGCGACACGGCATCGGCCAACACTCCCGCCGGCGCCGCGTCCGCCAACACCCCGGGCGACACCAACACGGTCAACACCCCGGGCGACACCAACTCCGCCAACACCCCGGGTACGGCCGACTCGGCCAACACCCCCGGCGACACCAACACGGCGAACTCCGCCAACACCCCCAGCTGACCCCAACCGGTTGGCGCCGTCCAGCCGCGCGGCCTCCTCGTAGTCGCGCGGCTGATCTGCGCCCGGGCCCGGCCCCTCTCCGGCCCGGGCGCAGACCCATCGCCGACTTTGAGCACGTGCCAGCCACCAGACCGGCGTGAGGGTGGCTGGCCCGTGCTCAAAGTCAAGGTTGGGGCGGGGGGCGACCGGGGCGGATGGTCTACAGATGCCGGTGCGGCCGGTTCGGGATGTCGGGGCCGAGGATCCAGCTGGGGGTCGTGGTGTCCGGCGTACGGCGTACTGGCGGATGGTGGTCCGGTTCCCAGTGGGCCGGGTGCTCGGTCAGGCCGAGCAGGTAGGTGACCGTGCAATCAAGGGCCGCCGCGAGCTCAGGTAGACGGACGACATCGACGCCGGCGCCGTGCTCGAAGGAGCTCAGGGTCTTGTTCGTCGTACGGATCCCGCGGCGCGCCAGCCGGGTGACAACCTGCTTCTGGGTCAGTCCGAGCTGCATCCGCCGGGTCCGGAGCCGGTGCGTGACGATCAGGTGCCGGTCCAGGGTCGGGTCGTCCACGTCGTCGAACATGCGGGACCTCCCGTCGGTTCCACCATCCTCCGGGTCAGGAAGTCCGTCAATCGCGGACCGGCTACGAAGGCGCTTCCATCTCGGCGAGCGCGTGCACGGTGTACCGGGCGAAGTTGAACACCGGCGCCCGCCCGAGCAGCCGCTCGAACTCCTCGTGCGACTCGACGTCGTAGATCCACGCCCCGCCGTGCGATCCGACCACGTGGTAGCGCGCGAGCACCTTGCCCTCGCGCTGCAGGCGTTCGCCGTACTCCGGCATGGCGCCGACCGCCCGCGCCATCTCCGGCGACAGCAGGCTCAGCTCCATCTGCCAGAGCACGAGGAACTTCATGACCGCAGGTGCAACCGTCGTGCGGCTTCGGCGATCGAGCCGGTGACCGAGGGGTAGACGGTGAAAGCCTGCGCCACCTGGTCGACCGTCAGGCGCCCGGCGACGGCGAGCGAGATCGGGTGGATCAGCTCGGACGCCCGCGGCGCGACGACCACGCCGCCGACCACGATGCCGGTGTTCGGCAGGCAGAAGAGCTTCACGAAACCGTCGCGCACGCCCTGCATCTTGGCGCGCGCGTTGTCGGCCAGCGGGACCTTCGCGACCATCGCCGTACTGCCGCCGGCGTCCAGCGTCGCCTGGGTCAGACCGACCGTCGCGATCTCCGGCGCGGTGAAGACGTTCGACGAGACCGTCGACTTGTCCAGCGGCGCGACCGCGTCGCCGAGCGCGTGCGACATCGCGATCCGGCCCTGCATCGCGGCCACCGACGCGAGCATCAGGACGCCGGTGCAGTCGCCCGCGGCGTACACCCCACGGCTCGACGTCCGCGACACCCGGTCGACCTTGATGAAGCCGCCGTCGTCGAGCGACACGCCCGACTCGACAAGTCCCATGTTTTCCGTGTTCGGCAGCGAACCGACCGCCAGCAGCGCGTGCGAACCGTGCACCGTCCGGCCGTCGGTGAGCGTCACGACGACCCCGTCGCCCTGCCGCTTCACCGACTCGGCGCGGGAGCGTCCGAGGACGGTCAGGCCACGGCGGCGGAAAACGTCTTCCAGTACGGCGGCGGCGTCGGCGTCCTCGCCCGGGAGGACCCGGTCGCGCGACGACACCAGGACGACCTCGCTGCCGAGCGCGTCGTACGCGCTGGCGAACTCGGCGCCGGTCACGCCGGAGCCGACCACGATCAGCTTCTCGGGCAGCTCCTGCAGCTCGTAGACCTGCTCCCAGGTCAGGATCCGCTCGCCGTCGGGCTCGGAGCCGGGCAGGATCCGCGGCCTCGCTCCGGTGGCGATCAGGACGACGTCCGCCTCCAGGCGCTCGTCGCCGACCACGACCGTCTCCGGGCCGTCGAGGCTGCCGCGGCCGTGGATCAGGCGGATCTTCTCGTCGGCGAGTCGGCGGGCGATGCCGTCGGACTGGGCGGCCGCGAGCGCCTTGACGCGCTGGTTGACCACCGTGAACTCGACGCTGACCGAGTTGGCCGGGTCGTCGTCGCCGTCGTCGACCCGCAGGCCAAGCTCGCCGGCCTCCTCCACCTCGGTCATCACCTCGGCGGTGGCGATCAGAGTCTTGCTGGGGACGCAGTCGGTGAGCACGGCTGAACCGCCGATCCCGTCGGAATCGACAACCGTCACCTCCGCTCCCAGCTGGGCGGCCGCACTCGCCGCTTCGTACCCGCCAGGACCGCCACCGATGATCACAACTCGCGCCACGAGAGGCCATTGTTCCGTATCCTGTGATCTCGTGACCCTGTACGCCGCGTTTGCGTCGAATCTGGACCCGAATCTGATGTCCGACCGGTGCCCGTACTCGCCCCTGCGCGGGACCGGGTGGATCGTCGGCTGGCGCCTCACCTTCGGTGGGGAGGAGCTCGGCTGGGAGGGCTCGATGGCCACGGTCGTCGAGGACCCCGCCGACCCGACCAACCAGGTCTTCGTGGCCCTGTACGACGTCCACCCCAAGGACGTCGAGCGCCTGGACGAGTGGGAGTGGATCGACCAGGGCGTCTACCGCAAGATCCAGGTACGCGTCCAAACCCTCGACGGCACCCAGCTCGCCTGGATGTACGTCCTGAACGCCTACGAGGGCGGCCTCCCCTCAGCGCGCTACCTGGGCATCCTCGCGGAAGCAGCAGAAGCAGCCGGAGCCCCCGACGACTACGTCGCAGACATCCGCGCCCGCCCTTGCCAGTCTTCAGGTCACTGATCTGTCGCTCGGTGTACCGGGCGGTATCGTGCGGTGGTGACCGTCAACGACGCCGTTCTGATTCGTACTGCTGCTGAGGCCTGGCTGGCTGAGGATCCCGATGAGGACACTCGGGCCGAGCTTCGGGGGCTGCTGGATGCTGGGGCTGATGCCGAGCTGGCCGACCGGTTCGGTGGGAAGCTCGAGTTCGGGACGGCCGGGTTGCGGGGTGCTGTCGGGGCTGGGCCCAACCGGATGAACCGGGTCGTCGTGATCCGCGCCGCCGCGGGGCTGGCGGCGTACCTGAAGGACAACGGACTCACCGACGGTCCCGTGCTGATCGGGTACGACGCGCGCCACAAGTCCGACGTGTTCGCGCAGGACACCGCCGCCGTGATCCGCGGCGCCGGGCTCGACGCCGTACTGCTCGATCGCCCGACGCCGACCCCGGTGGTCGCGTTCGGGATCCCGCATCTGAAGGCCGTCGCGGGTGTCGTCGTGACCGCGTCGCACAACCCGCCGCAGGACAACGGCTACAAGGTGTACCTCGGCGACGGCTCCCAGATCGTCCCCCCGGCCGACCACGAGATCGCCGCGGCGATCGACGCCGTCGGCGCGTTGGCCGAGGTCCCGCGCGGCGACGACTGGCAGACCGCCGGCGACGACCTGCTCGACGCCTACCTGGACCGGATCGCCACGCTCGTCCCCGCCGACGCCCCGCGGGACCTCAAGGTCGCCTACACCCCGCTGCACGGCGTCGGCCGGCTGCTCGTCGAGGACGCCGTACGCCGGGCAGGTTTCGCCGCTCCCGCTGTCGTGGCGACGCAGGCCGACCCGGACCCCGACTTCCCGACCGTCGCGTTCCCCAACCCCGAGGAGCCCGGTGCGATCGACGCGGCGCTGGACCTGGCGCGCTCCGAGGGCGCCGATCTCGCGGTCGCCAACGATCCCGACGCGGACCGCTGCGCGGTCGCCGTACCTGATCCTGCGGCCGACGGTGGCTGGCGGATGCTGCGCGGCGACGAACTCGGGGCGTTGCTCGGCGAGTTCCTGCTCTCCAGCAGGCCCGACGGGGTCGCGGCGTGCTCGATCGTGTCGTCGTCGTTGCTGGGCAAGATCGCGGCGGCGTACGACGTGAAGTACACGGACACGCTCACCGGCTTCAAGTGGATCGGCCGGGTGCCGGAGCTGGTCTTCGGGTACGAGGAAGCGCTCGGCTACTGCGTCGATCCGACGGCGGTGAAGGACAAGGACGGCATCTCGACGCTCGTCCGTGTGCTGGAGTTGGGCGCCCGCGCGAAGGCCGAGGGGCGCACGCTGCTCGACCTGCTGGACGATCTAGCGAAGAAGTACGGGCTGCACGCGACCGACCAACTGTCCGCGCGGGTCGAGGACCTCAGCCTGATCGCGGCCGCGATGGATCGCCTGCGGGCGACCCCGCCGACGACACTCGGCGGCCACAGCGTCGACCGCATCGACGACCTGAGTGAGGGCAGCGAACACCTGCCACCCACGGACGGTCTGCGCTACACGCTCTCCGCCGGCGCCCGCGTCGTCGTCCGCCCGTCCGGCACCGAGCCGAAGCTCAAGTGCTACCTGGAGGTCGTCATCCCCGTCGACGGCGACGACGTCCCAGCAGCCCGCACCCAGGCCACCGAAGAACTGATTGCCATCAAGCAAGACCTCGCCGCAGCCGCTGGAATCTAAGAACAAAAAGTAAAAGTTGAAGGGCCCCTCAACGAGGGGCCCTTCAACTTGTGTGTACGAGGTGAGGGAGTACCTGGCGGGAAACTCCCTGCGGTTGAGGTCCTAACGGACCGCGGCGGCTTCTTGTTCGGCCTGCTCGGAACGGAGCGAGCTCTGCAGGGACGAGTGGAGGATGCGCAGCGTGCTGGTGGACTGCATCAGCGCGTCACGCTCGTCGGGGTTGCGGTTGGCCAGGGCGGTGATGTCGTTGATGCTCGCCTCGATCCGGGCGATGCGGTCGGCGACAGTTCCCTCCTGGCTGCTGGCGCGGCGGATCGCCTCGGACGTGACCGTCCAGACGTCCTCCTTGTCGTTGGTGCGGCGCGACAGGTCGACCATCTGGCTGAGCGCGGCGAGATCGCTGTCGATCTGGCTCCGCTCGACCGGCACCGTGATGCCCGCGGTCGACTGGCGGAGCCGGGTGACATGCCCGGACAGCTCCGACCAGCTGCACTTACCGCTCTTGATCTTGTCCAGCACCTTGGTGTACTCGGTGTTGAACTCGTCGTAGTTCACTGTCCTTGACTCCTGCCGTTCGACGTTCGACCCAGACTCTAAGGCGTGCGGACCCGAAACGCGGTAACCACACGATCGCAGATCGTGTACGTGTCGGCAAAACGCGAAGGCGCCCGGAGAGCCAACGCTCTCCGGGCGCCTTCGTTACGGCTCAGGCCCAAGCCTTCACCGAACCGAACTCATGCCTGGATCAGGCGATCCGGGTGGCCGGTGCCGACCAGGTCTGGCAGCTGCCCGGGTGGGTGTTCTTCCCGTTGCCGGTGAAGCCGGCCAGCGACCAGAAGTTGTGGTTGGTCCACGACCCGTGGTCACGCGGGTAGCCCGGCATGTCGCCGGAGTGCGAGACGACGTACTTCCACTCGGTGAGCAGACCGCCGCTCATCGGGTAGTAGGCCTTGTTGGCGCCGATGTACGCCGAGCCGAGGCAGGACGCCTGCAGCTCACGACGACGGCTCTCGGCCAGCGACGCGTCGTACGTCATGTTGCTGCCACGCCAGTGCGACGCGGTCAGGATGCCGGTCATGTTCTGGATGTGGTGACCGTACTCGTGCGCGATGGTGTTGGTCGCGTAGGCGACGGTGTACGTCGGGTTCTGCGCGTACCAGGTGACCAGCTGACGCCACGGGATGTAGATCGTGCCCGCGCGGTAGGAGCAGTAGAACGAGGTCCAGCCGGTGACCGAGCCGCAGATGGTCTTCACGGTGTTGTACCCGTGCACGACCAGCGCCGGCTTGACGTCCCAGCGGGCACCCATCCGCCACAGGTTCGGCTTCCAGGCGGCGTACAGGCAGCGGACCAGCTCGGTCTCGAAGTACCGGACGTTGGCCTCGGTGTTCAGGGCGACGGCCGGCCGCTTGCACTTCGACGCCGCGATGTTGCCGGTGGCGTAGAGCTTGTTGTTCTTGACGGCCTTCAGCGCGCTGGCCGCGTTCCAGCCGGCGTCGCGACCGGCGTCGGGCACGTTCGCCGGGGTGTCGATGACGCCCGGGACCGGGCGTTCGGCCTGAACGCCGGCCGGCGAGGACTGCGCCGCCTGCGCGTTCGGCATCGCGAGGACCGCGCAGCTGGCCACGGCGACGGCGCCGGCCAGGACGCGCAGCTTCTTGCTGGAGAGATAGTTCATGCGCTCCACTCTCGAGTACTGGGGGGACATACCGGAGCCATCCTGGATCACCAAGAGGTTCACTCCGGCCTGAACACGGGTTCGGACGCAGCATCTGGGCGTGAAGTTCCCCTCACTTCGCCGATTTTCTCCGTTCCGTCAGGCCGTCGTCGCGCTGTGTCAGGTTCCGGCCAGCCGATTCCCGAGGAACCGGAGCTGGTCCGGCAGCATCCGCCGCCAGTAGCCGGCCGTGTGCGCCCCGGCCTGGAGACCGCCCTCGGCGACGACGTCGCGGCGCAGCTTCCGGACGGCACCGGCGAACGGGTCGTCCCGGCCGCAGTCGATGCGCAGGGCAACTGATCCGAGGCGGTCCGCGCTGATCCGGTACGTCGCGAAGTCGTCCGCGCCGTCGAACGCTCCCGGCGCCGTCTCGTCGGCGGCGCTCCACAACGCCGGGCTCATCGCCGCGGCGGCCGCCACACGGCCGTCGCTGTCGCGGGCGGCGAGCAGTGCGCCGTACCCGCCCATCGACCAGCCGAGTACGCCGTACCGGTCGGTCCGGAGGCCGCGTTTCCCCAGCAGGGGAAGGAGTTCCGCGGTGACCATGCGCTGCGGGTCTTCGCCTGTGGAGCGCCGGTGCCAGTACGAGTCGCGGCCGCCGTCGACGGCGGCGAGCGCGAAGGGTGGCGTGCCGGACTGGACCACTTGGGTGAGGTATTTGTCGGCGCCGAGATCGTTGATCGCCGAGGTGTGGTCTCCGCCGCGGCCGTGCATCACGACGACGACCGGGAGCTTGGCGTCCGGTGCGTGGCCGTGCGGATAGATGACGGACCAGCCGACCGTCGTACGGCGTGCTGCGGACCGGAAGGTACCGCTGACCACGGGACCGGCGGTGAGTTCGGGGACTACTCCGTCGTCACCGGTCAGGCCGAGGGCGGTGTGCACGCGGGTGCGGCCGGGAACGATCCCGCTCTCCAGGCCGCCGACCGCGGCGACGCCGAGGCCCGCGGCGGACAGCAACAGGCGGCGGCGCGTCAGTCGTGGGGTCACGCGGGGTGAGACGACGCCAACAGCTGTGTGGTTGGCAGGTCAGCGCAGGATCTGAGCGACTACCGCGACGACGGCCAGGACCGCGATGGCGGCGAGCTCGGGGACGGCCCAGGTGGTGACGACCTCGCCCTCGGCGGTGGCGGCGTGGCGTTCGCGGTGGTTGTCGATCCGGTCGACGACGAACTCGGCGCGGCTGATCGAGTTCTCGGCGGCGAGCTTGCGGCCGCCGACGCGGCTCTTGCGCAGGTCCTTCATCACCAACTGCACGCCGGGGCAGCGGATCTTGCCGGCGGTGGTGTGCACGCGGAGGATGTCGGTCACGTCGGCCTCCTCGATCTGGTGCCACGGGACGTGGTGGTCGCGGACGTGGTTGCGGATCAGCAGTCCGTCGGGGCGCAGCGTCACCGAAGGACGCACCAGGCCGACGTACGCGACGAGGATCAGGATGCCGATCAGGGCACCGACCAGCAGGCCGCCCGCCGTCCGCCACTCCAGCACGATGTCGACCAGCCCGGCCAGGCCGATCACCATCACGACGACGCCGGTGATGCGGTTCGACGCCGACAGGTACTGCTCGTTCTCGGTCACCTTCGGTTTCACCCGGACAAGGTAGCCGCTCGGGCCCAGCCGGACGAGCGGAGGCTTCGCGGACGGGGATCGTCCGGGTAGCGGTTTAGCGTGCTGTGCATGAGTGATGACCGGAACGCGACCGAGTACCCGTGGGAGCCGCCGATGGCCGGGACGGAGGTCGAGCACCTGCTGGGAGCGCTGGGCAGGATGCAGGCGACGTTCCGCTGGAAGGCCGACGGGCTGGACGCCGAGGGGCTGAACCTGCGGATCGGGGCGTCGTCATTGACCATCGGCGGGCTGCTGAAGCATCTGGCGATGAACGAGGACTACCTGCTGCGGGTGAAGTTCCTGGGCGGCAAGCTCGGGTCGCCGTGGGAGGAGCTCGGCGCGGACGGCAGCGAGACCTGGGAGTTCGAGACGGCGGCCCACGACTCCCCCGAGCAGCTCTACGCGTACTGGGACGACGCCGTGGCCCGGTCGCGTCAGATGGTCACGGAGGCGCTGGCCAACGGCGGTCTGGACCAGGACGCCGACGTCGCCTGGCCCGAGGGCAACCACGCGAGCCTGCGCCGGCTGCTGTTCGACCGGTTGGAGGAGTACGGCCGCCACACCGGCCACGCCGACCTCCTGCGCGAAGCGGTCGACGGCCGGGTCGGCGAGGACCCGCCCGCAGGCTGGCGTCCGGCCTCGGGGACCTACACCTTCGAGTAGTACCTGCGACCACACAGGTTCGGGCGACACGCCCTAGACTGCGACAGGTGACGACTACCGACAGCAGCCCCGGCGCAGGGGTGGACAGCCTCGCCGACGTGACCTCGTCCGAGGACCGGTTGCGCCGGTTCCTGCTCGGTCTGCCGGGGGTCGACCAGGTCGGCGCCGAGGCGCGGGCGGCGACGCTGAGCACCCGGTCGATCAAGACCACCGCGAAGGCGTACGCGCTGGACCTGGCGATCCAGATGATCGACCTGACCACGCTGGAGGGTCAGGACACCCCGGGCAAGGTCCGGGCCCTGTGCGCGAAGGCGAAGCGGCCGGACCCGGCCGATCCGACGGCGCCGCAGGTCGCCGCCGTCTGTGTCTACCCGGACCTGGTGGCGACCGCGAAGTTCGAGCTGCACGGCTCCGGCATCAACGTGGCCAGCGTCGCGACGGCGTTCCCGAGCGGCCGGTCCAGCCTGGCGATCAAGATCCAGGACACCAAGGACGCGGTCGCCTCCGGCGCCGACGAGGTCGACATGGTGATCGACCGGGGCGCGTTCCTGTCCGGCCGGTACGGCCTGGTCTTCGACGAGATCGCCGCGATCCGCGAGGCCGCCGGCGACGCGCACCTGAAGGTGATCCTGGAGACCGGCGAGCTGGTCACCTACGACAACGTCCGGCGCGCGTCCTGGCTGGCGATGCTGGCCGGCGCCGACTTCATCAAGACCTCCACCGGCAAGGTCTCCCCCGCCGCGACCCTCCCGGTCACGCTGGTGATGCTCGAGGCGGTCCGTGACTACCACGAGGCGACCGGCCTGCACATCGGCGTCAAGCCCGCGGGCGGCATCCGTACGGCGAAGGACGCGATCAAGTACCTGGTCACCGTCAACGAGACGGCCGGACCGGACTGGCTGGACCCCGAGCTGTTCCGCTTCGGGGCGTCCAGTCTGCTGAACGACCTGCTGATGCAACGCACCAAGCTGGCCACCGGGCACTACCCCGGCCCCGACTACTTCACGCTGGACTGAGGCATGAGCAGATTCGAGTACGCACCCGCGCCGGAGTCGCGCGCGATCGTCGACATCAAGTCGTCGTACGGGTTGTTCATCAACGGGAGCTTCACCGAGGCGACCGACGGCAAGCCGTTCAAGACCGTCAGCCCGGCGTCCGAGGAGGTGCTGGCCGAGGTCAGCGAGGCCGGACCGGCTGACGTCGACAAGGCCGTCCGCGCGGCACGTCGCGCGTACGAGAAGGTCTGGGGCCCGATGGCGGGCCGCGACCGCGCCAAGTACCTGTACCGGATCGCCCGGCTGATCCAGGAGCGGTCGCGCGAGCTGGCCGTGCTGGAGTCGCTGGACAACGGCAAGCCGATCCGCGAGTCCCGCGACGTCGACCTGCCGCTGGTGGCCGCGCACTTCTTCTACTACGCCGGCTGGGCCGACAAGCTCGAGTACGCCGGTGCCGGCGAGGACCCGCAGCCGCTCGGCGTCGCCGCGCAGGTGATCCCGTGGAACTTCCCGCTGATGATGCTGGCGTGGAAGATCGCGCCGGCGCTCGCGGCCGGCAACACCGTCGTACTGAAGCCCGCCGAGACGACGCCGCTGACCGCGCTGGCGTTCGCGGAGATCTGCCAGCAGGCCGACCTGCCGCCGGGCGTCGTGAACATCATCACCGGCGCCGGCCGGACCGGGCAGGCGCTGGTCGAGCACGAGGGCGTCGACAAGGTCGCGTTCACCGGCTCGACCGCGGTCGGCCGGGCGATCGCCCGCTCGGTCGCGGGCACCGACAAGAAGGTCACCCTCGAGCTGGGCGGCAAGGCCGCGAACATCGTCTTCGAGGACGCGCCGATCGACCAGACCGTCGAGGGCATCGTCAACGGCATCTTCTTCAACCAGGGCCACGTCTGCTGCGCCGGTTCGCGGCTGCTGGTCCAGGAGAGCGTGTACGACGAGGTGCTGGCGCGGCTGAAGCGCCGGATGGGCACGCTGCGGGTCGGCGACCCGCTGGACAAGAACACCGACATCGGCGCGATCAACTCCGCCGAGCAGCTGGCCCGGATCCGCGAGCTGTCGCAGGTCGGCGAGGACGAGGGCGCCGAGCGCTGGTCGCCCGAGTGCGAGCTGCCCACGCAGGGGTTCTGGTTCCCGCCGACGATCTTCACCGGCGTCTCCCAGGCGCACCGGATCGCCCGCGAGGAGATCTTCGGGCCGGTCCTGTCGGTGCTCACCTTCCGCACCCCGCAAGAGGCCGTCGAGAAGGCCAACAACACGCCGTTCGGGCTGTCCGCGGGCGTCTGGACCGACAAGGGTTCGCGGATCCTGTGGATGGCCAACCAGCTGCGCGCCGGCGTGGTCTGGGCGAACACGTTCAACCGCTTCGACCCGTCCTCGCCGTTCGGCGGGTACAAGGAGTCGGGCTACGGCCGCGAGGGCGGCCGCCACGGTCTGGAGGCCTACCTTGCCCACTAAGTCGGACGCGCGGCTGGACGTGCGCAAGACCTACAAGCTGTACGTCGGCGGCGCCTTCCCGCGCAGCGAGTCGGGCCGGTCGTACGTGGTGAACGATGCCAAGGGCAAGTTCCTCGCGAACGCGTCGCAGGCCTCCCGCAAGGACGGCCGGGACGCGGTCGTCGCGGCCCGCAAGGCGTTCGGCGGATGGTCGGCCCGTACGGCGTACAACCGTGGCCAGGTGCTCTACCGGATCGCCGAGGTGATGGAAGGCCGACACGACCAGTTCAGCGCCGAGGTCGCCGCGGCCGAGGGCGTGTCGCTGGCGAAGGCGCGGCCGCTGGTCGACGCCGCCATCGACCGCTGGGTCTGGTACGCCGGCTGGGCCGACAAGCTGGCCCAGGTCGTCGGGTCGAGCAACCCGGTGGCGGGCCCGTACTTCGACTTCTCGGTGCCTGAGGCAACGGGTGTGGTCGCGCTGCTGGCTCCGCAGGACTCCAGCCTGCTCGGCCTGACCAGCGTCATCGCGCCCGCGATCGTGTCCGGCAACACCGCGGTCGTGGTCACGTCCTTCGAGCGCCCGATCCCCGCGATCACGCTCGGCGAGGTGATGGCCACGTCGGACCTGCCCGGTGGAGTCGTGAACATCCTCACCGGTTCAGCGACCGAGATCGGGCCCTGGCTCGCGTCCCACATGGACGTCAACGCCATCGACCTGTGCGGCATCGAGTCGGCCGACGAGGCCCGCGACCTGGAGGCCGCGTCCGCCGAGAACCTCAAGCGCGTCCGTCGCCCCGCGGACGAGGACTGGCTCGAGTCTCCCGGCTTGTCGCGCCTCACGCAGTACCTGGAACTGAAGACCGTCTGGCACCCGATCGGCGTCTGAAACTCAGCTCGGACGGCGGGCGACGGCCAGCAGCGAGCCGCCCGCCGGCATGGGCACCCCTGCCCGGATCAGCGCGGCTTCCAGTCGCATGACTGCGAAGCACGCGCTGTTCAGCGGGGCCGCCATGCCGAGCTCGCCTTCCACGTCGGCGGTTTCCTTGCTGCGCAGGCGGGCGGCCATCATCGCGGGCAGCAGCAGCGAGACGAACGACGTCACCTTGACCGGCTCGAAGCCGGCGGTTCGGAGCTCGTCGATCAGCATGCCGCGGCTGTAGCGCTTGACGTGGTGGGCCGCGACGTCGGCGTTGCTCCAGAGCCACTGGTGCTGCGGCACGGTGATGAGGACTCCGCCGCCGGGCTTGACGGTCTGGAGCATGCCCTTGAGGACCAGCGGTGCGTCCTCGATGTGCTCGATCACGTCGAACGCACCGGCGACGTCGAACTCCGCGTCGTACGGGTTGCGCGTCGCGTCCATCTGCCGCAGCTCGACGTCCGGCATCCGGATCCGGGCGTTCACCAAGCCTTCCTCGAACAGCTCGGTGCCGACCAGTCGCCAGTCGGGGTGAATCTGACGCACGCGGTCGAGCACGTAGCCGTTGCCGCAGCCGAGCTCCAGGAACGAGCCTGCGCCGGGGAAGTACTTGTCGAGCGCCCAGTTGATCAGGTCGCTGCGTGCGCGGTACCAGAAGCTGTTCGCCTCGAGCGCGAACAGTTTCTCGAAGATTGCCGGGTCGTAGCCGCCGCCCGTGCCTGCGTCCGTCATGCTGCAACCTATTCCGCGCGGGGGTCGGGCGCCAAGGGCTTCGCGGTGGTCGCTTCGCCGTACTGGACCGAAACTTCGGTGCGCCGACCCGATCCGTCGCACTAGGGTCGGGCCATGATCTTCGCTGCCAAGCCGAAGCCGGGTGACAAGGTCGCGGTGGTGTCGCCGTCGCGCGGACTGCCGGAGCTGTTCCCGGCGCCGTACGAGCTCGGCCTGCAGCGGCTCCGATCCCTCGGCCTCGAGCCGGTTGAGTATCCGACCACTCGTCGGCTGGCCACGACGCCGGCCGAGCGTGCCGCCGATCTGCACGCGGCCTGGGCCGACCCGTCGATCCGCGCGGTGTTCGCGAGCATCGGCGGGGACGACCAGATCACCGTGCTGAAGCATCTCGACCCGGAGATCTTCCGCGCGGACCCGAAGCCGTTCTTCGGGTACTCCGACAACACGAACCTGCTGAACTTCCTGTACTCGTTGGGGATTCCGGCCTTCCACGGCGGCAGCGTGATGGTGCAGCTCGGGCGCGGCGGCGCGATGCACGCCGACACGGAGAAGTCGTTGCGTGCGGCCCTCTTTTCGTCGGGGCCGTTCGAGTTGACGGCTGCGGATGGTTGGACGGATCGCGATCGGGACTGGGCCGATCCGAGGTCCTTCGAGTCGTCGCCGGAGCTGTTCGCGGGGACGGATTGGCAGTGGTCGGGGCCGTCGACGCCGGTCAGTGGGCGGTTGTGGGGCGGGTGTCTGGAGATCCTGGACTGGCAGTTGGCGGTCGGTCGCTGGATGCTGCCGGTCGATTCGTACTCCGGTGTTCTCTTCCTCGAAACCAGTGAGGAAGTTCCGAGCGCCGAGCAGGTCCACCGCATCCTGCGCAACTTCGGCGAACGCGGGCTGCTGGAGCGTTTCCAGGCCGTGCTCTGGGCCCGGCCGAAGGGGTGGTCGCTCGATCACCAGGTCAGCGACGAGGTCGCGACGGCGTACGCGGTCGATCAGTACGAGGCCGCGCGTACGACGATCGCCGAGTACAACCCCGACGCCGTCGTCGTCACCGGCCTCGACATCGGCCACACGGATCCGCAGCTGATCCTCCCGTACGGCGGGCACGCGGAGGTCGACCCGGCGGCAGGCCGGATCACCGTCACCTACTGACTCAGCGGATCTCCGTGCGGGTGAGTGCCGGGTTGGGGTCCGGGTAGCACTTCACCGGCGACTTGATGGTGACGAACTTCCACTTGATCGTGGCCTGCAGCTCGAGCCCCGGATTGTCGAAGCTCGACCCCTGCAACTTGGTCTCGACCACTCCCGAGCGTCCCGCCTTCAGATGCACGGTCAACTGCGGCAGCTTGTACGACGCCCCACCCGCGATCGGCCCGGCCACCCTCAGCGTCGCCACCCCGTTCGAGGCCTGGATGGTCGGTGTGGAGTTCAACCCCGACCCACCCGAGAGCCAGGCCGACACGTACTGCGCATTGGCCGGAATCGGAATCCGCAGGGAGAGATCCCGAACCTCCTTCAACTTGAACCCCTTGACCTCACCCGGCAGCGAGCCCGGCTTGAGATCAACCACCACATAGAAATGAGCCCCAGGCCGCACAGTCCCCGGCGCCTTGGCCTCAGCCCCCTGCCGCAACGAAAGCTGATGCTGCCCGAACTTGGTGTCAGCCCGACACGCGTAACTAACCGCCGCCCCGGCAGCCTGTGCAGTCAATGGAACGAAGACCAACCCGACAACCATCACGGGAGCAAGGAACTTCCGTAGAGTAGTCATATGATTACTCTAAGCAGTCACCCGGTGGTTTGAGACCTGCCGTCTCAGCCAGTGGGCGGCCGTTCAACGCCCAGCCACGTACCAAGCCTCGCAGCAGCACCCGCGAACGCGGAGCCGGCGGGACGCGGGTCAGCGCCCGGCCACGTACCAAGCCCCCACGGCAGCTGCCGCGAACACCACCGGCACCAGCACCATGACGGCCAGGCCCCTCCACCGCTTTCCTCGCCGGCCGCGGCGGGACGTTCCGGCGACGTCACCCGGCGGGACAGCGGCGGCCAGCCCAGAGCCTGATCCGGTGGATGCGGCGGCAGGTTGGGTGGATGAGTTGGTGGCCGACTCGGTGGAGGCGGCTGAGCGTGACGACGGCGTACTGGGCGAACCGACTGTGGTGCTGATGGCGTCCTGGTCCCCAGCCGCCGTACGCAGAGACGCAAGCAGCGGCGCCTCCTGCTCCAACCGGTAGGCCTCCGCTTCCAACCGCTCGGCAAGCGTGTGCGCCTGAGGCCAGCGGTCACCCACGCGGTAGGCAAGCGCGCGGGCCAACAGCTCGTCGACCTGACCGATGGCGTCGTGCAGCAACGGATGGAGGCTCGGCGGATCCTGGTCGGGGTCTCGCCCGACGACATCGGTGATCGACGACGCCACGAAGGGAGCGCGCCCGGTGAGCAGGGCATAGGTGACAGCGCCCACGGCGTACACATCGGCACGCTCGTCGAAACCGCCGTCGCCTCGACCCTGTTCAGGCGCCATGTACGACGGCGTGCCGACCGCCTCGGTCAGCCCGGAGGCCTCGGCCGCACGCTTGGCGAGGCCCAGATCAGCGAGAACGATGCGATGCGTGCCACCACCCGACTCCTTGCCACCAGACGGCCGCAGCAACAGGTTGGCAGGCGTGATGTCCCGATGCACGACCCCCTCGGCATGCAGCGCGGCAACGGCCCGCGCGAGATCAGCACCCCACCAGAGCGCGTCCGCCGGATCGACCGGACCAGCAGCCAGTACGTCGGCCAGGGTCCCCCCGCTGACGTAGTCCATGACGAAGTACGGCCGCCCGTCCTCGAGCGCGCCAAGGTCGAAGACGCGGACCACGCGATCGCTGGCGATCCGGCGCATCAGCCGCGCCTCGGACAGGAACCGCTCGCGGACGTCCGCCCGCGAGGCCCAGTTGTCGGCGAGGACCTTCACCGCGACGTCGACATCGAGGTCGTCGTCGTACCCGCGCCAGACCGTCGCGAAAGCACCCGCGCCAACCTTCGACTGCAGGCGATACCTTCCGATGGCATCCATCACGACTATTGTCGGTGACAGAGAGGATCATGGCGAACACCTGGGGGAGCATGAACGACGAGCTCGAGGAGTTGGCGGTGCGCGCGGCGGGTGGGGACGAGGCTGCCCTGCCGGAGCTGCTGCAGGCGATCCGGCCGCAGGTTCAGCGTCGGGTGGCCAAGTTCCTGCCGCACCGGGAGGACGCCGAAGAGGCCGCGCAGGACACGCTGATGACGGTCGCCACCAAGATCCACACCTTCAAGGGCACCGGGACGTTCGCCGGCTGGCTGACGATCGTCGCGACGAACCAGGCCCGCCAGACCTACCGCACGCTCAAGCGGCGTTCGGTCGAGCAGTCGGCCGAGGTCATGCCGGAGTCGATCGACCCGCGGACGACCTCGGTGATCGCCGGTTCGCGCCTCGATCTGCTGGAGGCGCTGGAGCAGCTCGAGTCCCACCACCCGCAGCTCGTCCAGCCGCTCGTACTGCGCGATCTCGGCGCGCTCACGTACGCCGAGATCGCCGAAGAACTCCAGGTCCCGCTCGGCACCGTGAAGGCCCGCATCCACCAGGCCCGCAAGGAAGTAGCCCAGCGCCTCGGCAGCCGCTGACCCGGCGACTTCTTGCCGCAGACCTCTTCCACAGCCTTTCCGGCGCGGTTTTCGCACTAGCTTGCATCGCGAGCAGTTGGTTCAGAACTCAACCAGCTCGCCGTCAACTGGTACGGAAATCCTCGGAGGGGACCTTCATGAACGACCGTCAACTGACGCAGCGGGTCGCGGACCTGAGCGCGGGCTTCATCGTCTCGCAGGCGCTGTACGCCGTCGCGGAGCTGAACATCGCCACCCCGCTGGCCGCCGGTCCGCTGACCATCGGGCAACTGGCCGCGGCCACCGGCCTCGACGCCGGCCGACTCGAGCGCGTGATCCGGTTCCTCGAGCCGGTCGGCGTCTTCCGCCGCCAGGGTGACCTGATCGAGCTGGACGAGATCGGTACGACGATAGTCGAGGGCGGCGTCGGCTACGACATCGCCCGCTTCTGGGTCGGCACCCACTACCTGCCGCTGTCGGATCTGGTCGGCACCGTGAAGACCGGTGCCCATAGCAACTACTACGGCAAGCCGTTCTTCGACCACGTGGTCGAGTCGCCGGAGCGCATGCAGGTGATGAGCAACTTCATGGCCGGCTACGGCAACGCGCTGCGCGAAGGCACCTTCGACGCGTACGACCTGCCCGAGGGCCGCACGGTCGCCGACATCGGCGGCGCCGACGGCAACATCCTGCTGCAGCTGATCGGCCGCTCCCCCGAGCGTCAGGGCATCGTCTTCGACCTGCCCGGCGTCGTCGACGGGGCCGGCAAGCGGATCGCCGAGGCCGGTCTGGCCGACCGGGTCGCGGTCGTCGGCGGTGACTTCTTCGAGTCCGTGCCGGCGGCCGACCTCTACGTGATGTCGTACGTCCTGCACGACTGGAGCGACGAGCAGTGCGTGCGGATCCTGCGCACGATCGCCCAGGCGGCGCCGCCGAAGGCGCGGCTGGTCGTGTTCGAGGCCGTGCTGCCGGAAGACGGTACGACGCACCCGGCGGCGACGACCGACATGATCATGATGACGCTGCTCGGCGGCCGCGAGCGCACCGCGGACCAGTGGTACACGCTGCTCGCCGAGGGTGGGTTCCCCGTCGACCGGATCATCGACACCCCGTCCTCGCAGTCGATCATCGAGGCCACGCTGGCCTGAGGGCCCGTACGGCGAACCGCCGGCCGGAGACGCTGGAGTCTCCCGCCGGCGGTTCTCGTCATCCCCGGCCGCGGCCGGTCAGCCAAGCAGGTCTAGCGGGCCTTGAACTGCCGCGCCCCCGGATCCACCGTCGTCTGCTGAACCGCCGGCTGGGCCGCGACGCCCATCCACTTCTGCAGGATCGTCGTCGCCTCCACCCGCTGGGCGTCCGGCAACCCGCCGATGCTCGACCCGTGGTTCCCGGCCGGCTGGGTGTACCAGTGCGAGTCCCGCGTCCCCGGTCCCGGCGCGAACTTCTCCGCGCTCCACGGGTCGTTCTCGCCGTACACGAACAGCATCCGCCGCGCCTGCGTCTTCACCCAGAGGTCGACGTCGAGCATCGCGAACGGTTCGTGCCGCGGCTCGATGCTGTCCGGTACGGCGGCCGGCGCGTCACCGGCCTCGCGGTACCGCAGCAGGCCCTTCAGCCACGTCGTCTTGCTCGCGACGTCCGGCCAGTTGAGCTGCTGCGTCGCCTGGAAGTAGTACGGCAGGAAGCCGGCCGTGCCCTCGTCGGAGTAGAACGACCAGCCGGAGATCCGGTCGATGAAGTCGAACAGCTGCTGATCCGTCGCGGCCGCGGTCCCCGGGACGGAAGGGCAGCTCGCCTGCGTGTCGTACTGCCAGAAGGCGAACGGCGTGTCCAGTACGGCGGCCTCCAGCGCCCGGTCCGCCGAGCCGAAGGTGCTCTCGTAGGTCAGGTTGTTCGCGGCGGCGTACTCCTTCAGCTTCGCCAGCATCGCGGGCCGCCGGAGCAGGGTGTTGCGCTGCATGTTGCGCAGAGCGAGGTTGCACTGCGGGTCGGTCCCGGCCTTCTGGATGAACGAGACGTACGAGTCGACCTTGTTGATGACGTCCTGCGGGGCGACGTACGCGACCGTGGCGTCGACGTCGTTCGGGTAGAAGCGGCGGTGGTAGACCGAGGTCATGCCGCCCTTCGAGGCGCCGGTCGACACCCACTTGCCGCCGTACAGGGCCTTCTTGAACGCCTGGACGATGCGGTGGTGGTCGGTCGCGGCCTGCCAGATGTTCAGCTTCGACCAGTCCTGGCTGGCCGGCGTCGAGGTGTTGAAGAAGCGCTGCTCGACGTTCAGCTGGTTGCCGTCGACGAGCCGGGTCGGCTCCGACGTGAACGCGCCGCCGACCCCGCCGTACCCGGTGGTGTGCAGGACGGTTGGGCGGGCGAAGTCGCGGTGCCACAACGTGATGCGTTGCTCGAACTTCTCCCCGTTCGGCTTCTTGTGATCGGCCGGCTGCGTGTAGCGCAGCACGAAGAACGGTTTGCCGCTGATCACGGCGCTGCTCTCGATCCGCAGCCCCGGGATCGTCGCGAGCTTCGCGGCGACGTCGTCCAGGACGGCGGCCGAGGCCACCGCGGGCGTGAGCGAAGATCCGATCAGGGCGGCAACGAGTACTGCGACAACACTGGCAACGAACCGGCGCATGACGGCTCCTCTGCTGGGGGCGACAGCTCCAAAGACTAGGCCGGATCGCCTGTTACCGCGAGGTGTTCGTCCACAGGCTCAAGGCGTCAAACGTGCGTTTGAGATCGTCGGCCGCATCGGCAACCGCTCGCCGGATGCCGGGCGGGACGGTGTCGTCGGCAACAAGTGACTCAGCCCGTACGACGGTCCGCTCTTCCACCGCGAACCGCGGGAAGAACCGGCCCGCGGTCAGCCCGACCGCGATCCCCGCGCGGATCTTCGCGGTCCCCGCGATCTCGGCGAAGTAGCGGTCGACGTACGGCGCGGTCAGCTCGGCCTGCGACGGGTGCCAGAAGCCGGAGCACAGCGCGTACAGCTCGTTGACGCCGACCGTCGGGTCGGTCATCACGCGGTTCCAGGCGGCTTCCTTGCCGTCCGGCAACGCGGCGTGGCACTTGGCGGCGTGGATCGTGCCTTCGGTCGAGTGATCGCGGGCGAGCTCGGCGTCGATCTCGGCGGCGCCGAAGGCGTTGAGACGGACCAGCTGGAGTGTGAGGGCCCAGCGGAGATCGGCGTCGACCTCCAGACCGGCCGGACTACTTGAAGAATTGCCCGGCCTACTTGAGGAGTTGCCCGGCCTGCTCGAGGAGTTGCCCGGCCTGCTTGAGGAGTTGCCCGGCCTACTTGAAGAGTTGCCCGGCCTGTTCGAGGAGTCGCTGAGCCAGGTCTGGAGAAGATCGGCGTCGCTCGTCGTGGCGATCACGCCGCGCGCGATCGCGAGCTGCAGGCTGCTGCCGGGCGGGCAGGTCGCGAGGCGCTCGGTCAGCACGTCGGCGAGTTGCCCGCGGAACGGCTCGTACGGAAGGGCCCGGCCGAGCAGGCTGTCCTCGGCCCACCGCAGCAACGACCCGACCGCGATGTCGCTGTCCTCCGCGGGCAGCGCCGCGAGCAGAATCTCCAACGCCTGCTGGGGATTCAGGTCGCCGTCGGCCACCGAATCGCGGATGCTGTTCCAGATCACCGCCCGGGTGGTGCCGTCGGCAATCAGCGGGAGCACGCGCGGCAGCGCTTCGAGGCCGGCCGCGTCGAGCCGGATCTTCGCCCAGGTGTCGTCGCCGGAGTCCGGTACGACGAGCGCGGCCGACGGGTCCAGCGCAACGGCGACCTCGTCGGCGTCCAGCAGGACGTCGACCGACGTCGGCCGGCCCGCTTCGTCGTACGCGCCGACCTTCAGCCGGTGCGGCCGCTCGGCGTCGTCCGGTCGGGAACGGTGCAGTACGACGCCGTCCGCCGTACGGGTGACGCTGATCGTGTCCAGGCCCGACGTCCGTAGCCACTGCGCAGACCACTCCGCGAGCCCCACGGCGCCGGCCTCGGTGAGCTTCGCGACGAACTCCGGCAGGTCCGCGTTGCCGTACTCGTGCGCGGCCAGGTGCGCGGTCACGCCGCGCAGGAACACGTCGTCACCCAGGTACGCCGCCAACTGCTTCAGCACCGCCGCGCCCTTGGCGTACGAGATCCCGTCGAAGTCCTCGAGCGTCTCGCGCGCGTCCTTGACCGGATCGGACGCGACCGGGTGCGTCGACGAACGCTGGTCGGCCTGCAGGCCCCACCACTTGCGGACGTAGCCGAAGTCCTCCCAGTGCCCGCGGTGGTCGGTCACGTCGTGCGAGACGCGGTGCGCCATGTACTCCGCGAACGACTCGTTGAGCCACAGGTCGTTCCACCACTTCATCGTCACCAGGTCGCCGAACCACATGTGCGCCAGCTCGTGCACGAGGATCCGCGCGCGGGTGCTGCGCTCGGCGTCGGTCACCGCCGACCGGAAGACCAGGGTGTCGGCGACCGTGACGCAGCCCGGGTTCTCCATCGCGCCGAGGTTGAAGTCGGGCACGAAGACCTGGTGGTACTCGCCGAACGGGTAGCGGTAGCCGAACAGCCGGTGGTACTCGTCGAAGGCCTGCGCGGTCACCGTGAACAGGTCCTCGGCGTCGCGATCGAGGTGCGGCGCGAGCGACTGGCGGCAGCCGAGGCCGAGCGGGATTCCGTCGTACTCGGAACGGATGAGGTGGTACGGGCCGGCGACCAGCGTGACGAAGTACGTCGACAGCGGCTTGGTCTCGGCGATCTCCCACCGCCCTGGCGCGATCTCCTTGGCCGGTCCGTTGCCGAGCACGATCCACTCCGGCGGGACGGTCGCGGTGATCCGGTACGGCGCCTTGAGGTCAGGCTGGTCGAAGCACGCGAAGTACCGCGGCGCGGACTCCAGCGAGGACATCCCGTACAGATAGACCCGCCCGTCGGCAGCGTCCACCGACCGCTGCATCCCCTCGCCGTCGCGCGCGTACGCCATCACCGCGTCCACCACGAGCTCGTTCTCCCCCGCCAGCCCGGTCAGCGGCAACCGTCCGTCCTCTACCAGCCCCACCTCAACCGGTACGCCGTTGAGCTTGGCGGACAGCACCTCCCGAGCCTTCACATCCACCCAGGTCGCGCCACCCTTCGCCGCGAACCACACGGTCGACACAGCCCGAAACGTCTCGTCCCCACCCGTGAAGTCGAAGTCCAGCTGGTACCCCCGAACCTCCACCACCTCGGCCCGGCCACGCGCATCATCCACAGTCAGAGCAGGCATCCCCCGAACCTAGCAACCAAGAGGTCGCACCACACGCGACCCGACCCTCCGCGCACGGCTACGGCCACCGGCGGTGGAGGGCTCCCCCGAAAGCACCGCTCGCATTTGGTAGGTTAACCCACCAAATTGCCCCTTGGCCCACCGAAATTCGGTGGGCCAAGGGGCAACCTCACGGGTTGACCCACGAATGGCCGGCGGGACGGACGGGTGGCCCGGGGGGACGGACGGGGGCCGGGGGACGGGGGACGGGGGCCCGGCGGCTGTCGCAGGCGGCTAAGGGTGACGGCTAGGCCCGTGGGCCCAGGGGGTCCTCGTCGGCGGGTGGGGTCGGGGTACGGCGGGTGTCGCTGGTGAGGGAGCGTTCGGGGAGCCAGAGGACGAAGGTGCTGCCTACGCCTACCTCCGAATAGAGGGTGACCGAGCCGCCGTGGGACTCGGCGATCTGGCGGACGATGGCGAGGCCCAGGCCGGCTCGGCGTTGGCCTGTCGACGGGACTGTGGCGGGCGACTGGCGTTGGCCGGAGCGGAAGAAGCGGTCGAAGACTCGGTCGGCGTCCTCCTCGGCGATACCGGGGCCTTCGTCGCGGACGGCGATCCACGCCCAGCCGTTGCGGCTGCCTACGGCCAGGACCAGCTCGCTGCCGCCTCGGGCGAGGCGGACGGCGTTCGACAACAGATTGTCGACGGCTCGGCGCAGCGCCGACGCGTCACCGGCGGCGATTGGGCCAGGCGCCAGCCGGCGTACGAGGTGGATCTCTCGGTCAGCAGCGAGCAGCGCGTACTCCTCGGCGGCTTCACCAGCGATCGCGGCGAGGTCTACGTCCGCGTCAACGAAAGCAGGCGACGAACGGCGAGCGGAGGCCAGCAGATCCTCGACGAGCCGCGTCATCCGCTGGATCGCGCGCGACACGATCGCGGTCGCCTGCGCCCGGTCCTCAGCAGGCGTGTCGTCGTGCGCAAGTACGGCGTCGACGTTCGCCTGGATCACCGCCAGCGGATTGCGCAGCTCGTGCGACGCGTCGTCGACGAGCTGCCGCTGGGCGACGAACGCCGACTCCAGCCGGACCAGCATGTCGTCGACCGTGTCGGCCAGGTTGCGCAGCTCGTCACGCGGACCACTCAACGCGATCCGCCGGGAGAGATCGGTCGCGGAGATGTCCTTCGCGGTCGCCGTGATCGCGCGGACCGGCCGCAGCGCGCGACCCGACAACCACCAGCCGGTGCCGAGGCTGACCAGGAACAGCACGCCCATCCCCGCCGCGGAGTAGTTCCGCAGCGTCTGCAGGGTCTGGTAGTTCACCGCCGACTGGATGCTGGAGATCTCCGCGGCCTGGATCACGTACCCGGGCTTGAGCTTGATCTCGTCGTGGTCGTAGATGACCTTCTTGACCGTGATCGGGTCGAGCGGCTTGGGATCCAGGTACGCGGACAGCGCGAAGTACAGGCCCCCGAGCAGCAATGCCGACAGCGCGATCAGCACGGCGGAGTACGCCAGCGTGAGCCGGAAGCGGATCGTCTGCGCCCAACCGGGCAGCCTCGACGTCATCCCGGGCCGGAAGAGCTTCATGTCTCACCTCGTAGCCGGTAGCCCCGGCCGATCACCGTTTCCAGCAAGGGGTCCTCGCCCTCCTGGGTGAGCTTGCGCCGCAGCGTCCCGACGGTCACGCGCACGCTCTGCGTGAACGGATCCGCGTTCTCGTCCCACACATGCTCGAGCAACTCCTCGGCCGACACGACATGCCCAGGCCGCGACATCAGGTACCGCAGTACGCCGAACTCCTTCAGCGTCAACGGCAGCTCCCGGCCGGCTCGCGTCGCCAGGTGCCGCGCCGAGTCCAGTACGAGGTCGCCGACGTGCAACTGCGTCGACCCGTTCGTCACGTCGCGCCGCAGCAGCGCGCGGATCCGCGCGAGCAGCTCGACCAGCGCGAACGGCTTCGTCAGGTAGTCGTCGGCGCCCTCGTCCAGCCCGCGCACCCGATCGGCCAGCGACGCCCGCGCGGTCAGCATCAGCACCCGCAGCTCGCGCCCCGACGCCACCTCGATCTCGCCCCGCCGTACCGCACGGCACAGGTCGAGGCCGTTGGTGTCGGGCAGCGTGATGTCCAGGATCGCCAGGTCGTACGCCGTGGTCGCCAGCTTCTCGACTGCCTCGGCACCGGTCATCGCCGTGTCCACGGCGTAGCCGGCCCGGCCGAGTCCCGAGCGCAGAGCGCTGACCAGGCCTTCCTCGTCCTCCACCACCAGTAGTCGCACAAGCCAAAGGTAACGGCGATCGCGGCGTGCTCCGGGATGCGCTTTCGGTCGCCTTTCGTTCGGCTTTCCGGTCGTTTTCGCAGGCGGGTGATGAATTGGTCGCACGATCCGATCAGAAGGAGTCACAGATGAACTTCCCCGGAAAGCGTGTCCTGCTCGGCAGCGCGGTCGCCGTCGCGGCCCTCGGCGTCGGTGGTTTCGCGTACGCCGCCGGCAACGACCCGGTGCCGTCCCAGGGGTACGTGACCGTCGAGGACGGCGCGACCACCCCGTCGCCGGGCACCGGCCAGGGCACCGAGGGTCAGACCCGCGACGGCCGCGACTGCCCCGAGAAGTCCGGGCAGGGCCAGGCCCAGCCGGAGCAGAGCCAGGGCCAGCCCTCCCAGCCCGAGCAGACCCAGCCGGAGCAGACCGACCCCCAGGGCAACGCATGACCGCAGTACTGGAGCGCGCCCTCTTCGAGGTGAAGCGGGTCGTGGTCGGCCAGGACCAGCTGGTCGAGCGGATGCTGGTGGGCCTGCTGGCCCGCGGGCACTGCCTGCTCGAAGGCGTCCCGGGCGTCGCCAAGACGCTCGCCGTCCGGACCCTGGCGGAGGTGATCGGCGGCCGGTTCGCCCGGCTGCAGTTCACCCCCGACCTGGTCCCCGGCGACATCGTCGGGACCCGGATCTGGCGGCCGTCGGCGGAAGGGTTCGACACCGAGCTCGGCCCGATCTTCGCCCACCTGGTGCTCGCCGACGAGATCAACCGGGCCCCGGCCAAGGTGCAGTCGGCGTTGCTGGAGGCGATGGCCGAGCAGCAGGTCAGCATCGGCGGGGTCAGCTACCCGTTGCCGGAGCCGTTCCTGGTGCTGGCGACGCAGAACCCGATCGAGTCCGAGGGCGTCTACGCGTTGCCCGAGGCGCAGCGGGACCGGTTCCTGCTGAAGATCACCGTCGACTACCCGACCCCGATGGAGGAGCTCACGATCCTGCAGCGGATGAGCTCGCACCGGCCGCACGCGAACGCCGTGCTGACGCCGGACATGGTCCGTGAGTTGCAGGAGGCAACGGAAGACGTCTTCGTGCACAACGCGGTCGCCGAGTACGTCGTACGGCTGGTGCACGCGACGCGGGAGCCGCAGCAGTACGGGATCAACGATCTCGGTGGGGTGCTGGAGTTCGGGGTGAGCCCGCGGGCGACGCTCGGACTGGTCGCCGCCGGTCGGGCGCTCGCGTTGCTGCGCGGGCGGGACTACGTGCTGCCGGCCGACGTGTACGACGTCGCGCACGACGTGATGGCGCACCGGCTCGTGCTGACCTTCGACGCGCTCGCCGACGGAGTCGATCCCCGGGCGGTCGTCTCGCGGGTGCTGCACGCGGTCGAGCAGCCGCACGTCGTACCGGCTGATGACGGGCCGGGGATCAACGCGGTGCAGGGCTTCGACGCCAGTGGTGGAACCGCGGCATGACAGGTCCCGATCTGTTGGCCGGGCGCGAGCGGGCGCTGCGCACGCTCGAGCTCTCCGTGAAGCGGAAGCTGGAAGGCTTTCTGCACGGCGAGATCACGGGTTTGCTCAGCGGTCCGGGCAGTGAGCCGAACGAGGCGCGGCCGTACCAGGCCGGGCAGGACGACGTCCGGCGGATGGACTGGAACGTGACCGCCCGCTCGCTCGAACCGCACGTCCGGGCGCCGCTCGCCGAGCGCGAGCTGGAGACCTGGGCGCTGATCGACGCGTCGGCCAGCATGGACTTCGGTACGGCGCTGAGCGAGAAGCGCGACCTCGCGATCGCTGTTGTCGGCGCGGTCGGTCTGCTGGCCGACCGCCCCGGCAACACGCTCGGGGTCCGGGTAGCCCTGGGCAACCAAGTCCGGAGGATCCCGGCCGTCGGTGGATCGGCGGCTCTGCGTCGCACGTTCCGCACGCTCTTGTCGTTGCCCAGAGCAACACCAGGCGAGCACCCGGAGACGGATCTCGCCACAGCCATCACAAGACTCAACCGGGAGCACCCCAGACCAGGTCTCCGAGTAGTTGTCTCCGATTTTCACAGTATTGATTGGGGAGACGCACTCAGGAGATTGAGCGCTCGGCACGAGGTGATTGCTGTTGAGGTGCTTGATCCTCGGGAGCTCAAGCTTCCCGAAGTGGGACTGCTGACCGTGGTGGATCCCGAGACGGGCCGGCGGCGGGAAGTGCAGACGTCCAGCAAGAAACTGCGGCGGCGGTACGCCGACGCGATGGAGGCGCACCGGGAGCGCACCGCGCAGGCGATCCGTGCCTCGGGAGCGGCGCACCTCGTGCTGCGGACCGACACCGACTGGGTGCGGGACGTCGCCGCGTTCGCCTCCGCCCGCAAGCGGGCCGCCGCCCGCCGAACCCCTCGAGGGAGGACCGGTATCCGATGAGATTCGAGCAACCCCTGTGGCTGTGGCTGCTGCTGGTCGCGGCCGCCCTGGTCGTCGCGTACGTGATCGCCCAGCGCCGCCGCAGCCAGTACGCCGTCCGCTTCGCCACCCTGCCGATGCTGGACAAGGTCGCCCCCAAGCGGCCCGGCTGGCGCCGGCACGCGCCGGCGTTCGCGTTCCTGGCCGCGATCGTCGTGCTGACCATCGCGATCGCCCGCCCGGTCACCGACGTCCGGGTGCCCCGCGAACGCGCGACGGTCGTGGTCGCGATGGACATCAGCAACTCGATGGCCGCGACCGACGTCTCGCCGGACCGGTTCAGCGTCGCCAAGGAGGCCGCGACCCAGTTCGTCCGCGACCTGCCCGAGCAGTTCAACGTCGGCCTGGTCTCGTTCGCCCGGACCGCGACCGTGGTCGCGCCGCCGAGCACCAACCACCAGGCCACCGTCGACGCGATCGAGCAGCTCACGCTGTCCGACAGCACGGCGATCGGCGAGGCCGTCCTGACCAGCCTGCAAGCGGTTCGCTCGCTGGACAGCCAGGCGGCCGAGGACCTGCCGCCGGCCCGGATCGTGCTGCTGTCCGACGGCGGCAACACCGCCGGACGGCCGATCGACGAAGCCGCCCAGGAGGCGACGCAGGCCGGCGTACCGGTCTCGACGATCGCGTACGGCACGCCCGAAGGCACGATCGACCTCGAAGGCCGGTCCATCCCGGTCCCCGCCGACGCCGAGTCCCTGCAGGGACTGGCCGAGGCCACCAGCGGTTCCTTCTACGCCGCCGAGAGCGACGAGGAACTGCGCGACGTGTACTCCGACCTCCAGTCGTCCATCGGCTGGACCACCGAGCCACGCGAGATCACCAACCTGGTGGCGGGAATCGCCCTGGCCGCGGCGCTGCTGGCCGGGCTGGCGTCGCTGCTGTGGTTCTCGCGGCTCCCGTGAGCACCAAGGAGCACTTGTGAGTCCTCATCTGGGTCACCCCTTCCGCGGGCCGCACTACCAGTCCGGTCCCCCACCGGCCGCCCCGCCACCTTCGGAGCAGCAGGCGGCCTTCCCGTTCCCCGTCACCCCGGCCTCCGCCCCGCCGGCTCCCCCCTCTCCGGCTGCGGCACCTCAGGCCGGGGTGACGGACAAGCCGGTACGCCGTACCGGCCGCACGCTCGCCGCCGGGATCGCGCTGTCGATCCTGGCCGGCGGGCTGGCCGGTGCGGTGACCGGCGGGTGGGGCGACGACACTCCACCGGCCGCGACCGCACAGTTGCCGCAGGCATCGGCTCCTTCCGCGGGCGGCGGCGGCGGTCCGTCGATCGCGTCGGCGGCCGAGAGCGTGCTGCCCGGCGTGGTGTCGGTCCGGGCCGGGCGGGCGACCGGTTCGGGCTTCGCGATCGATTCCGAAGGCCACGTGGTGACGAACGCGCACGTGGTGGAAGGAGCCAGCGATGTGTCGATCGTGCTGTCGAACGGGCGGACGCTGGACACCGAGATCATCGGCGTCGACGCGGACAACGACCTCGCGGTCCTGCAGGTCTCCGGGAACGCGTCGAGCTCGGGACTGCGGTCGCTCCCGCTCGGCCGGTCCGCGGAGCTGAAGGTCGGCGACCCGGTGCTCGCCGTCGGGTCACCGCTCGGGCTCGAAGGGACCGTGACGGCGGGCATCGTCAGCGCGGTCAACCGGCAGGCGCGGTTCGGGGACAGCGGCGCGCGGCAGACGGCGATCCAGACCGACGCGGCGATCAACCCGGGGAACTCGGGCGGCCCGCTGGTCAACGCCGCCGGTCAGGTGGTCGGCGTGAACACCGCGATCGCGACCCTCGGCAGCTCCAGCCGGTCGGGCAACATCGGCATCGGCTTCGCGATCCCGGTCGACCGGATGACGACGATCGTTCGCGGGCTGATCGACTGATCGTCTGCTTCACTGGACGACAGACGCCTCGGCCCGCCGCGGATTCCATGCCACGCGGCGGGCCGAGGCTTTTTGTCCAGAGGTGACGGTGCTTAAGGGTGGAAGGGCGGCCGGCGGTAGATCGCGCCCGGCGCCCAGAACGGGCCGATCTCGTAGTACTCGTACAGCCCGCTGAAGTAGTCCGGGGCGTCGGTCAGCTCCGGGTCGTACGCCGGGGCACCGACAACCGTCGCCTGGTCACGGTCGATCACGACCTGGTCGTCGTCGACCGAACGCACCAGCTCGACCGGCACGAGCCGGGACTCCTTGCCCAGCCCGAGGAAGCCACCGTCAACGACCTCGAGCAGCCGGATCTTCGCCTCGTCGTGGTCGAGGAACAGACCGTCCACCTTGCCGACCTTCTCGCCGGCGGCGTCCACCACGGTCCGACCCCGGATGTCGTCGCCCGGGTCGGCCAGCACCAGATCGGTGGACCCCAGCTTCACCAGCGATACCTGCGACTGCTCAGTCATCGTCGTTCTCCCTTCCACCGACCTGGTAGCCGAAAGAACCCCTGGTCAAACGGTCGCTTGTCTCCGCAGTACGCCGGACACCGGCGCCGGCCCCGAATCGGCATCGAGATGCCGCCGCACCCAGTCGTCCAGGTCGAAGGCCGCCTCCGCCGGATCGCACAGCAGGTGCTCCCGCCACCAGTCCCCGGCACCGCCACCCGCCGGATCCCCGCGCTCCGGGTCCCCGCGCTCCGGGTCCCCGCGCTCCGGGTCCCCGCGCTCCGGGTCCCCGCGCTCCGGGTCCCCGCGCTCCGGGTCCCCGCGCCCCGCGCGGAGCGCGGGCGCGTGCTGGGCGCGGACGGACTGCTCGGATCGGCCGAGGGCAGCGGCGATCTCTTGCCAGCTGCTCCCCCGGAGCCTGGCGAGCGCGATCACCGACTCGACGTACCGATCGGTCGCCTGCAGGACCGCGCGGGCGGCGCCGAGTTCCTCGGCTGCCGCGGGAACAGCAGCTCCGGCGGTTTCCGCGAGCTGGCAGGCCTCGTACGACAGTGCGACGCGTGCCACGGCCTCTTCCATGTCTCGAGCATCAAGGCCCGGGGCGACCGGCACAATGCGGGATTCCCGCAGTCAGCCTCTGTCCAGGGCATAGGCTGAGCTCATGCGCTACGACCTCGAGGACCTCCGGCTCTTCGTCCACGTCGTGACCGAAGGGTCCATCACGGCAGGCGCCCGGCGGATGCACTTGAGCCTCCCGTCGGCCAGCGCCCGGGTTCGCGCGCTCGAGGCGCAGGCCGGTCTGCCTCTGTTGATCCGCGAACGCAGGGGAATCCGCCCGACTCCGGCCGGCAGCACGCTGGCCCGGCACGCGGAGGCGGTGCTCGCCGAGACCATCCGCCTCGACAGCGCTCTCGCGAGCTACACAGCGGCGCCGCGCAGGCCCGTCGTACTCGTCGCTGGTGCTTCCGGGATGCACCGGATCGTCCCGCTCGCGCTGACGACGTTCCTGCGGGCTTATCCCGAGTACGACGTCTCCGTCTCCGAGCAACGGACCCCGGAGAGCCTCCGCATGCTCGCGGAGGGCGAGGCCGACCTGGGCATCGTCCTGCACGACGAGGCCGAGGACGCCGACCTCCGACTCGAACCGCTCAGCGAGGACCACCTGGTGGTGATCGGCCAAGCAGGCGGCGTACTCACCGGCCGGACCGGCATGACGTACCGCGAGGCCGCCGAACACCCGATGGTCGGCCTCTCCCTCGACTCGTCCCTGCGCCAGTGGATCGACCGCCACCTCCCGGCCAACGCACCCGTCCCCCGCTACCGCACACTCGTCCCCGACCTCCACACACTGATCGCCCTGGCGACCTCCGGCGCAGGCCTCGCCATCACCCCACGCCGGGCGGTCACGGCGAGCCCCGACCTGGACATCTGCCCACTGACAGACCCCTGGTCCCTACGCCGCCACCTCCTGGCCCACGGCACCCGCCGCCCAGCCTCCCGCCGAGCAACAGACGCCTTGGCCAACCACATCCGAGCGACGTCAGCCAGCTGACCAGCACCGGCGACTGCGCCGGGGCGTCCTTCGAGAAGAACCCGGCAAAGCCCGGTACGCCGGCGAGCGCCGCTGCTGCCATCACCGCCGCCTTGACCGTCGCAGCACCCGATAGCCCGGCAGCGTGCCGCGGGCGCGGCGCGCAACACCCGCTCCCGGCCCCTCTCCCCCAAGTACCGGCCCCCGCTACCTTCACGTACGTCGTACGGCCAGCCCATCGATCTGGTGGGTCATCGACCCGTCCCGCACCGTCAGCTGCACCGTGCCGGACAGGAAGGCCGTCGGCGTCGGCAGTGCAATCACCGCCTGGTACTGCGTAGTCGCGTTGTTCAGGTTGACCGTCCCGACCGACTTCCCGCCGTAGTAGACCTGCAGGCTCCCGCAGGTCTGGCAGCGAGTGGCGATCAGGAACAGCCGCTTCGCCTGCACCGTGCGGGTCAGCGAGATGCCCTTCACCGTGCCGCTGGTGACCGTGCCCAGGTAGTACACGCCGTTCGCACCCCGCGACCAACCGGCCGAGGCCGTCAAGGCCCGGTCGTCCATCGGCCGCGAGAAGCACCGCTCAGCAGTCCACCCCGACACCGTGCCGAACACATCGCGAGCTCGCACCGACACGCAATACTCGTTGCCCGCAGCAACATTAAGCGTGATCGAGGTCGCCTTCGTCGCCGAGGCGGCGCTGACGTACGCACCGAAGTTGGCCAAATACGTCGCGGTCCGGTAGCGCACGTCGTACGAGCCGACCCCGCTGGAGTCCGTCGCGCCGTACGACAAGCTGACCGACGCGGCCTTGGTGAGCTCGAAAGCACCCGAGGTGAACGCGACCGTCGGCGCGACCGCGTCGACGTTGAGGTAGCGAACGGCAACCGTCGTCCGACCACCCGGCTCGACCGCCTTGACCTGGAAGACGTGCGTCCCGCTGCCCACCCCGGCCTTCGTGTACGGCGAAGTGCAGGCCGTGGCCGGCGCGCCGTCGAGCTGGCAGGTGACGGTCAGCGGCGTCGCCATGCCGGCGGTGTCGAACGGGATGCTCAGGTTCGGGCCGTTCACGGTCGCGGTCGGCTTGATCGCGACCCGCGGGCCCTGCCAGACGGCGGAGCCGAGGCGCTCGTTCCACGGGCGCTGGAACACGTTGACCGCGGTGCCCGGCTGGCCGGCCGCGTCGACCGGGAGAACCTGGAGCACGTTGCCGCCGAGTGCGATGTTGCGGTTGATCAGCAGCTTCGTCCCGTCCGGCGACCACGCGATCGAGGCCAGTCCCTGCTCGCCGCTCGCGCCGAGCTTCGGCGTACCGCCGCCGACGGGGATGACCGCCGGGGCCTTGCCGCTGACGTAGCCGATCCAGCGTCCGTCCGGCGAGACCGTCGGGAAGGTGCTCTGCACGGTCCCGGCGAGGCTGCCCAGGACGGCGCCGTTGGCGCGCGCCTGGACGCGGACCAGCAGCGATCCGTTCTGGTCCTTCGCTACCAGGGTCTGGTTGTCCGGCAGCCAGGTCGGCATCGCCAGGTTGCAGCCGATCCGGACCGGCGTACCGCCAGTGGCGGCGACCAGGTCGAGGCAGGAGTCTCCGCTCGGCTGCAGGCGCTCGTACGCGATCTTGGTGCCGTCCTGCGACCAGGCCATCCGGATGATGCCGGTCGAGCCGCTGACCAACTGGACCGGCGTCGCCCCCGGTACGTCGGTACGGACGCGCCACAAGCTCTGCTGGCCCTTGGCGAAGACGATCTCCTTGCCGTCGGGCGAGGTCGCGATCGAGTCGCCCACCACGTGCGTCTGGCCGTCCGCGGCGAGCGGGACGACCGAGGTGCCGCCGCTGACGGCCACCTGCGCGGCGTACGTGCGGTAGTTGCCGCCCTCGACCGGGACGGTGTTGGTCAGGCCGATCGTCTCGGTGGTCGCCGCGGGCGTGATCGGCGTACTGGCCGGGCCTTCGCCCTCGTCGCTGGTCGCGGCGACCGAGTACGTCGCACCGGCGATCCGCTCGGACTGCACCCACGCGCGCTCGGTGGACACGCTCGAGGTCTCCACCCACGGGTAGGTGGTCACGGTCCCGCCGACGGTCCGCTTGATCACGTAGCCGGTGAGCCCTTCCCACTCGGCCGGCGCCTGCCAGCTGAGCTCTACACCGGTGAAGGTCCCCACTGCCTTCACGTCCAACGGCACCGAAGGCACCGCCTCCGTCACCGCCTGAGCAGGAATCCCCGCTCCCAGGGCCACAACGCCCACCGCCAACGCCGTTACCGACCGCACGTACGACCGCACACTTCCCCCAGCAGCTACGGGCCCGCACACGCGCGCCTCACCGGCCTATCGTTGCCCAAGGCCCTTTCGTTACGCCGTGGCAGGAAGCTGCAGTCAGCGCTTGAGCAGCACGATGCCGATCACCAGCGTCAGTACGGCGAAAACCCCGAAAATGATGGGCCCTGAGTAATCCGTTCCGTAGTCCGCACTCTGCATCCGGTGCGGATCCTCGCGGTCGTAGACCACGTCGATGGTCTGCCCCTGGTCGGCCTCGAGGAAGTTGCTGGTCCTCTCGACGATCGTCTGCCCGGCCAAGGTCTCGTACCGGACGGTGATCCGCTCGGTTTTCCAGCCCTCCTTGGCCAGGACGACGGCCGGTACCACCGCACCCCGCTCCCTCAACCACCGCAGGTCGTCGGCCTCGGCCCAGGCGAGCGCTCCGAACACGACCGTGAGCAAGAGCATCGCGGCGCCCTCGTACCGGCGCCTCCACTTGCTCACGAATGCTTGCCTCGGCGGTAGAACTGCGTGCCGGCATAGGCGAGCAGGCCCACCCCGAGTGCACCGGCCAGCCCAGGAAGGACGTAGTCGAAGCCGTAGTCGGCGGCCTGCATCCTGGTCGGTTTCCTAGGGTCGTAGACCACGTCGATCGTGCCGCCGGCCGTCGCCTGGTCGTAGTTCGTCGTGCCGTCCTGGACGGTCTGGCCGCCTTTGGTCGTGTAGCGGACCTCGATCTTGGGGTGCTTGCCGGAGCCGACGTCGAGCACCGTGGCCGGGACGACCTCGCCGCGCTGCTGCAGGAAGTAGGTGTCGCGACCTACCCAGACTCCGAACGTCAGGACGGCGACGGCGAACACGAGGGTGATCAGCCCGTCCACGTCCCAGTGCCACCGCCGGCGGCCCTGTTCCTTGCGTCGGTGTCTCGATGCGACGCGCTTGGCCCGCCGGGCGGCTTTGGCCCGGCGGGTCGCTTGCGTCTTGTTGCTCGTCATCGGTCCTCACCGGTTGGTCGGGAGTGGGACGTCCCGACCGGTGCGGACGTTCCCTAGGGCTGGGTGAGGAGCGGGCGGGTTCCCTTGAGGACGGCAGCGTAGCGGGCACGGACCTCGGCAGCCTCTGTATCGCTGAGGATCGACGACTCAGGCTTGCCGACGGCAACAGACCAGGTCGGCGGGGTGTCGGCACCCGACAGCGCCCACGCAGCCTGACGGGCCGCGCCGAGCGCCACGTACTCACCAGGCTCGGGCAGCACGACCGGTGCCCCCAGCAACGCAGGAGCAAGAGCCTGTACGGCGCGGGAGCGGGCAGCGCCACCCAGCAGCAGCACCCGCTCGACCGGGAGGCCCTGCGCGCGCAGTGCGTCGACAGCATCGGCCAGACCGCACAGCATGCCCTCGACAGCCGCGCGGGCCATCGTCGCGGGCTGCATGGTCGCGCGGGTCAGCCCGTAGACCAGGCCGGTCGAGTGCGGGAGGTCCGGCGTCCGCTCACCGTCCAGGTAGGGAAGTAGGACCAGTCCGTTGCTCCCGGACGAGTTCAGCGCGGCCTCGTCGAGCTCGGCCAGCTCCATGCCCAGCAACGTGGCCGTTGCCGACATGACCCGCGCAGCGTTCAGCGTGCAGACCAGCGGCAGGTAGCCCCCGGTCGCATCCGCGAACCCGGCGACAAACCCGCTCGGGTCAGCAGTCGGCGTCGTACTGGTCGCAAAGGCCGTGCCAGAAGTCCCCAGCGACACAGCGACATCGCCCGGCTGCAGGTCAAGCCCAAGAGCAGCCGCCATGTTGTCACCGGTCCCGGCAGCGATCACCGCACCACCAGCGGTCTCGCCGACGATCTCCCGAGGCCCAGCGACCCGCGGCAGCGCCAGCGATCGGCCGAAGGCCCGCTCGACCAGGTCGGGCCGGTACGAGTTGGTCGCCGGCGACCACCAGCCGGTCCCGGACGCGTCGCCGCGGTCAGTGGTCAGGTCGCCGATCCCACTGCGCCCAGCAGCGAGCTGGTGGGTCAGCCAGTCGTGCGGCAACGCCACAGCCTCGGCACGGGCCGCAGCCTCCGGCGCGGCCGACTGCACCCAGCGCAGCTTGGTCACCGTGAAGCTCGGCACCGGCAGCGACCCGATCGCCTCGGCCCACGCCTCAGCACCGCCGAGCTCGGCGACCAGCTCCACAGTGGCGTCGGCCGAGCTGGTGTCGTTCCACAGCACAGCCGGGTGGACCACGCCACCGTCGCCGTCGAGCAGCACCATCCCGTGCTGCTGCCCACCGACGGACAGCGCCTGTACGTCGTCCAGCAGTCCCTCCGAGGCGATCTGCCAGGCCTTGAGCCACTCGGCGGGGTCGACCTGGGTGGCGTCGGGGTGCGGCGCACGTCCCTCGCGCAGCACCTCCCCGGTCTCGGCGTCGCAGACCACGACCTTGGTGGCCTGGGTGGAGCAGTCGACACCGGCGACCAGTTTCGGCTGAGTCATCAGACGGAGTTCCTCTCGGAGGCGGCAAGTAGGCGCAGGACTTCGCGGGCCAAGTCTGTGGTCGTCACCAGGGTGCTGACCAGCCCCGACCGGACCGCTGCGATCACCGCGGGAGCCCGGTGCGCGCCGGCGGCCAGTGCGACCCGCTCCCGCGGGCGGCGCAGCTGGTCCATCGACACCGCGATGATCATCTGCTCCAGCGGTGACTCGACCAGTTTGCCGTCCACGTCCAGCAGATGCCCACTCACCTCGGCCACGGCGCCTCCCGCGACCCCTTCGTCGCGGACCGCCTCCGACACCGCGTCCCACACCGTGGAACAGCCGGCCCGCCAGGCGCCGATCGCCACCACGGAGATGTCCAGCCCGTCCGCCATCGCCAGGGTGTCGGCGATCCCCGGCTGCCGCCGCAGCGCGGTCACCGCGGCGATGTCGTCCACGACCAGCGGCGCGTGCACCGCGTACGCCGTACCGCCGGCCAGCTCGGCCGCGCGTCGGGCCAGGTCGACCGTCGTACCGCCACCTGCTGGTGAGTGCAGCGAGCCCGCCATTTGGATCACCGTGCAGGAGGGCAGCGCGTCGAAGTGGTCGACCATCGCGTCGACCGCCCGGCTCCACGTCAGGCCCAGCAGGTCACCCGCACGAACCAGCGGCATCACCGTCCGGGCAGCAGCCTCGGCGACCTGCGCACGGACCTGCTCGGCCGACCCGGTCGCCGTGGTCGCCACACAGCGCGGGATGCCGAGCACGCCGGCCAGCTCCTCGGACAGGCCTCGGTCGACCGGCGAAGGGCTCTTGATCTGGATCTGGACGATCCCCCGCTCCCGGGCGCCTTCCAGCAGCCGGGCGATCTTGAAACGGCTGAGGCCGAGCTGTTTGGCGATGTCCACCTTGGAGGTGTTGTCCAGGTAGTACCGCCGGGCGACGTCCGCAAGCAGCTCGTCGTCCTCCCCCCGCCAGCTCTCGACCCCCTCCCCGCTCATCTGGCCAGGTCCTCCAGCGTCGCCCGAGCACCACGCTCGTGCAGCGACGCCAGCGAGGCCTTGTACGCCGTCACGAACCGCTCGTCGTCCACCAGGTCACCGAACAGGTCCCGGTCGGAGATGAACACCAGCGGGTCCTCCCGGTTGTGCTGGGCGCGCTCGACCAGCTTGTCGCGCAGCCGGTCGACCACCTCGATCGGCTCGCCCTGCTCGTCCACGCCCTCGGCGTACCGGGCCCAGGAGGCCACTACCAGGGCAGACCGCTCCACCCCACGGTCAGCGGCCAGCTGCTCGCGGATGACCGGCACCAGCCACTTCGGGATCCGGTCCGAGCTCTCCGCGCACAGCCGGGCCAGCGTGTCCCGCACCTCCGGATTGGCGAACCGCTCGATCAGCTGGTGCTTGTACTGCTCCAGGTCCACCCCTGGTACGTCGGGCAGCGTCGGCTGGCCCTCCTCGGTCATGTAGCCGAGCAGGAAGTCGACGAACAGCTTGTCCTGGCACACCTCGTGCGCGTACCGGTAGCCGGCCAGGTACCCGAGGTAGCACAGCGCCTGGTGGCTCGCGTTGAGCAGCCGCAGCTTCATCAGCTCGTACGGCTCGACGTCCTCCACCACCTGCACACCGACGTCCTCGTACGACGGCCGCACGCCCCCGAAGTCGTCCTCCAGCACCCACTGCGTGAACGGCTCGCACACCACCGGCCAGCCGTCCTCCACCTCGAACCGCTCGGCCAGCGCCTCGCGGTCCGCGTCGGCGGTGACCGGCGTGATCCGGTCGACCATGCAGTTCGGGAACCGCACCTCGGCCTCGATCCAGTCCGCCAGCTCGGCATCCTTCAGCCGGGCGAACGCGGTCAGCATCTTCTTCGCGACGTGCCCGTTGCCCGGGATGTTGTCGCAGGACATCACCGTGAACGGCTTGGTCCCCGCCGCACGGTGCCGGGCCAGCGCCTCGACGACCAGCCCGAACGCCGTACCGGGGACAGCCCCCGGCTCCAGATCGGCGGCCAGACCGGGGTCGTTGGCGTCCAGCTCCCCGGTCACCTGGTTGACGTGGTACCCGCCCTCGGTGATCGTCAGCGACACGATCCGCGTCGCCGGATCGGTCATCCGGGCCAGCACCGCCTCCGGGTCGTCCGGGGCGAACAGGTAGTCGACGATCGACCCGATCACCCGCGGCTCGAGCGTGCCGTCCGGGTACTTCACGACCAGCGTGTAGAGGCAGTCCTGCGCCGCCATCACGTCGGCCATCCGCCGGTCCTGCGGCAGCACGCCGACGCCGCAGATCCCCCAGTCCAGTGCCTTGCCATCGGCCATCAGGCGGTCCAGGTACATCGCCTGGTGGGCCCGGTGGAACCCGCCGACCCCGAAGTGGACGATGCCCGGGCTGACCGCCGTACGGTCGTAGGCCGGAACGCCCACCTGAGGGTCGAGCGAGGACAGCGTGGCGGAACTGAGCTTCTGCAAGGTCACTTGACGGCTCCCAGCGACAGGCCCTGGACCAGCTTGTCCTGGGCGGCGAAGCCGGCGATCAGGACGGGCAGCGACACCACCAGCGAGGCCGCGCAGACCTTGGCCAGGAACAGCCCCTGACTGGTGACGAAGCCGGTCAGGAACACCGGTGCGGTCTGGGCCACCGTACCTGTCAGCACCCGGGCGAAGAGCAGCTCGTTCCAGCTGAAGATGAAGCAGATCAGCGCCGCCGACGCGATGCCCGGTGTGACCACCGGAGCGACCACGGAGCGCAACGTCCGGACCAGCCCGGCGCCGTCCACCGAGGCCGCCTCCAGGATCTCCACCGGTACCTCGGCGAGGAAGCTGCGCAGCATCCAGACCGCGATCGGCAGGTTCATCGAGGTGTAGAGCACGATCAGCAGCCAGATGTTGTCCAGCAGCCCGGTGAACTGGGCGAACAGGTAGATCGGCAGCAGCCCGGCGACCACCGGCAGCATCTTGGTGGACAGGAAGAAGAACATCACGTCGGTCCACTTCCGGACCGGCTTGATCGACAGCGCGTACGCCGCCGGGAACGCCAGCAGGATGACCAGGGCCGTGGACAGGATGCTCGCGGTCAGCGAGTTCGCGATCGACGGCCACGGACCGCTGTCGAAGAACGACCGGTAGCCGTCCAGCGTCAGCGGCGCCGCGATGGCCGGCGGGTTCTTCGCCGCGTCCTCCTCGGCGTGGAACGAGGTCAGCGCCATCCACAGCACCGGCAGCACGAACAACGTGCCGACGATCCACGCCAGCCCGCTCAGCGCGATGCCACCGCCGCGCTTCTTCCTGCCCGTCACGATCGTCACCGTGTTGCTCATCGGCTCTCCTCCTTGAACAGCGACGAGACCGACCGCAGGGCGAACGTCGCGATGATGATCGTTCCGATCACCACGATCACGCCCGCGGCCGAGGCCCGGCCGTAGTCGTGCGCGGTGTAGAAGGTCTGGTAGATCGTGTACGGCAGGTTCGCCGTACCGAGTCCACCGGACGTGATGGTGAAGACGGCGTCGAAGTTCTGCACGACGTAGATCGAGCCGAGCAGCGCGCTGAGCTCGAGGTACTGACGCAGGTGCGGCAGCGTCATGTAGCGGAAGATGTCCCACTGGCTGGCGCCGTCGATGCCCGCGGCCTCGATCACGTCCAGCGGCCGGCTCTGCAGCCCGGCCAGCAGGATCAGCATCATGAACGGCGTCCACTGCCAGACCAGCGCGAAGATCACCGACCACAACGGCTGGTTGCTGATCCAGTCCGGCTGGGGCGCGTTGTCCCCGAAGATCCACGTCAGCAAGCCGTTGAAGAGCCCGTACTCCGGGTTGTAGAGCGCGTGCTTCCACAGCAGCGCGGCCGCGACCGGTACGACGAGGAACGGCGTGATCATCATCGTCCGGACCACGCCACGACCGCGGAACCGGCGGTCCAGCAGCAGCGCGATGCCGAGTCCGAGCAGGAGGCTGATCAGGACGACGGCAGCGGTCAGCAGGATCGTCACCAGGATCGCCTGCCGCGTGTTCGCGTCCGTCAGCACCCGGCGGAAGTTGTCGATGCCCGCGAAGCCGCGCTCGTCGGGGTAGTAGGCGTTCCAGTCCATGAACGAGGTGATGATCGTGACCACGAACGGCAGCTGGGTCACGACGATCATGAAGATCAGGGCCGGCAGCAACGGTGCCCGGCGGGCCCAGTCACCGGTCTTGCGCAGCATCGTGGACTGCGATCCGGGCGGTCCGGCCGCGTGCCGCCCGCTGGGGCGTGCCTCGGTGTCGACACTCATGACGGCTTCCTCACTTCGCTTCTCGGGAGCGATAGCGCTCGGCGACGTCGTCGGCGAGCACCTGCCCACGTTTCAGGGCTTCGTCGACGCTCATCCGGCCCGCGATCGCCGAGCTGACGTCCTGGCTGACCTGCGTCCCGAGGTCGGGGAACTCCGGTACGTCGACGAACTGGATCCCGATCGCCGGCCGCGGCTGGACGCCGGGGTTGCGCGGGTCGGCGGCCTCGATCGCCTGCCGGGTCGGTTCGGCGAACGCACTCGCCTCCTTCACGTACTCCGGGTTCGTGTACGTCGAAGCGCGCTTGCCGGCCGGGACGCGGGACCAGCCGAGCTCCTTGCCGACCAGCTCCTCGTACTCCTTGCTGGACGCCCAGGAGATGAACTTCCAGGCGTTGTCCTTCTTCTTGCTGGCCTCCTGGATGCTCCAGGACCACGCGTACAGCCAGCCGGAGCTGTCGGTCTTCACGACCGGCGCCGGGGCGTACCCCATCTTTCCCTTGACCGGTGAGTTCGGCGCTTCCAGCGAACCGGCGGCCGACGTCGCGTCGTACCACATCGCGACGTTGCCCTGGACGAGGTTGTTCAGGCACTCAGTGAAGCCGGCCTGCGGTGCGCCGAGCTCGCCGTGGCTGCGGACCAGGTCGACGTAGAACTTGGTCGCCTCGGTGAACTCCGGCGCGTTGACCTTCGCCTGCCAGTCGTCGGTGAACCAGGTGCCGCCGAAGGTGTTCACGACGGTGGTGAGCGGCGCGAACAGCTGGCCCCAGCCGGGCTGGCCGCGCAGGCAGATGCCGCGCATGCCGGGCTGGGCGTTGTCGACCTTGGCCGCGATGTCGGCGACCTGCTGCCAGGTCGGCTTCGCGGGCATCGTGACGCCCTTGGACTCCAGGACGTCCTTGCGGTACATCAGGAAGCTCGACTCGCCGTAGAACGGTTCGCCGTACACCTTGCCGTCGGCGCCGCTGAGCGACTCCGTCATCGGCTTCAGGACGTCGTCCTGGTTGAAGTTGGGATCCTTGGCGATGTAGTCCGACAGCGGCGCGATCCACTTGCTGGTGGCGTAGATCGGGATCTCGAAGTTGCTCAGCGAGGCGACGTCGTACTGGCCGGCCTGGCTGGAGAACTCCTGGCTGATCTTGTCCCGGACGTCGTTCTCCGGCAGGACGGTGTAGTTGACCTTGATCCCGGTCTGCTTGGTGAAGTTGTCGGCCGTGAGCTTCTGCAGGTCGATCATCTGCGGGTTGTTCACCATCAGCACGTTGATGCTGTCGGCGCCCCCACCACCGGCCCCACCACCCCAGCCGGCGCACCCGCCGGCCGTTGTCACCAAGGCGAGGGCGAGTACCGCCGCCCCCACCCGCTTCCGCTGTTCCAGCACGAGCTGCTCCTTCGTTCCGTCGGACTCGCTCATCTGAGCAGGGCGTTGCTCAAAGTAGAGTGAAGCGTTTGCGCGGGGGTGGTGTCAAGAGTTCGGCGTACATGAGAGCACCCCCGCGCTCAGGTGAGCGGCGGGGGTTGTGAGTTCGTGATTTTGGAGGGTTAGAGGTCCGCGGCAGCCGCCCGACGGGTCTCCTCGACACCTTCGAAGTACGACGTCTCGAGCCGCCGGACCCAGAACGGCGTGAACACCGCTGGGAGGTTCGGCCAGAGGCCGAAGGCGTCCAGGTCACCCACCGTCACGACCAGCACGCCGACGACTGTCAGGCCGATCACCGCCCACGCCCCGAAGCGGCTGAGCAGGTGGGCGTCGCCGGCGTCGGGTGCGGCGCTCTCCACCAGCGGGGTCCGGGTGAGGGCCGAGGCGGCGAAGAGCACGCCGGACACCAGGCTGATCGCGAGCAGCGTCACCGCCACCCAGGTCTGGTCGGTGCCCCAGACACCGTCGAGCCGGAGCAGATGGACCGCCTGGGCGCCGAGGGTCACCGCGATGAAGGCGTAGGCGAGCGCGCCGGGGCGGGTCAGCCGGTTCGGCATTGGGGTGAGCTCCGCTCGTAGGGGGCGGGCGTGCGGGCTCCGCTCGTGGGGGTGGGTCTCCGGTGACATCGGCGTTCGGGCGCCTGGTGTTACCCGGGCGTTCAGCAAGACCCAGGATGACGGAGAATAGCCCGGTGAGTGCGCGTGTTGTGCTGCTGGCCGGGCCGTCCGGGACCGGGAAGTCCCATCTGGCCGAACTGGTCGGGTTGCCGGTGGTCCGCCTCGACGACTTCTACCGTGACGGTGACGACGCCGCGATGCCGCGGTCGCCGCTCGGGATCGTCGACTGGGACGACCCCGCGTCGTGGGACGCCGAGCGTGCGGTCGACGCGCTGGAGGCCTTGTGCGCGACCGGGTCGGGCGAGCTTCCGACGTACGACATCAGGGCGAACGCGACCGTCGGGCACCACCGGGTGAGTACGGCCGGGCAGCCGCTGGTGATTGCCGAGGGCATCTTCGCCGACCAGATCGTCGGCGAGCTGAAGAGCCGCGGGCTCCTGGCGGCCGCGATCTGCGTACGGCACCACCGGATCGTCACGTTCCTGCGGCGGTTCCAGCGCGACCTGCGCGAGCACCGCAAGCCACCGTTCACCCTGCTACGGCGTGGATTGCTGCTCCTGAAGGACGATCCGCGAGTGGTCCGCCGCTGCCTCGACGCCGGCTGCGAACCTCTGAACCCCAAGGCCGCCCGCCGCCGCATCGCCGACCTCCTCGCCGCCGCCGCGACGCACTGAACGAACCTCGTCAGGCCGCGCGCCGCCGCTGAAGGCTGCGGTGATCAGGCAGTACCCGTGCGGTGGCCGAAGGACGGGGTCGTGAGGACTGCCGACGCATCACCGGCGGCCGACTGAACCAACGTGCGAATCCGCTCGGAAGCCTGATCCGCAAGGGTGAACTCCGTCCCCAGAACACCAATCGCCCCAAGCACCTCGCCGTTGCGGTGGAAGACCGGGGCCGCGACCGACCGCAGGTGGGTGACGTCATCCAGCCGCACCACCGCATCTGGCGCACCTGAGAAGATCACCTGACCGAAGGCAGTCTGCTCGATCGCGCTCGTCACCCCCGGCCGCACCGGGATCCCGAACGGATCCAGCGACTCGGCGGCGTCCACCACCACCAGATGACCGCCGTACGGCTGAGCGAAATGCGCACTGAGCCCGGTCGAGGTCCGCAGCGACTCCAGCGCCGCCCGCACGACCTTCCGCCACGGCGCGTCCGACAACGCGGCCGCGGCGATCCCGAGGAAGCGCGGTCCGATCCGGTACGTGCTGTCCGGCTCGGCCACGACGAATCCCTGCGCCACCAGGTGCTGGAGCAGCCGGTACACCGTGGCCTTGGGAAGCTCGGTCCGGGCCGCGAGGTCCACGATCCGATGGCTCCCGCCGCGCTCGGACAGCGCCACGAGCACGTCCAGCACCTTGACCGCCGACGCCCGCGGCGAGTTTTCCGAACCACTGTCGCTCGTCATGATCACAGGTTATTGTAAGCAACCAGCGTTTCGTCAGATGAAACCGGAGTTTCATTTCTAGCCGCTATGGGCGGCGAGCCCCCTGCTCGTCGAACCCCGAGGAGGACTGCGCGTTGAGGAACCTCCAGCCATCGCTCTCCCGCCGGCGACTGCTCACCACGGCGGCCGTCGGTGTCCCGCTGCTCGGCATGCCGGCGCTGCTGACCGGCTGCGGGAGTGACCCGCAGGCCGGCACCGGACGCCGGATCCGGGTGTCGCAGTCGGTCGACCCGACCACGCTCGACCCGCAGAAGCAGGGCGGGATGACGACGATGAACGTCCTGATCAACCTGTTCGACACTCTCACCGCGCGGGACGTGCACAACGAACTGGTCCCCCGGCTGGCCACCAGCTGGAAGGCGATCGACGACCACCACTGGCGGTTCGTGCTGCGGCGCGGGGTGACCTTCCACAACGGTGAGCGGTTCGACGCCCAGACCGTGAAGTTCAGCATCGAGCGGCTGCTCGACCCCAAGACGCAGTCGCCGATCGTCGAGCTGCGGTACGTCACCGGCGTCCGGGTCGTCGATCCGTACACCGTCGACTTCGTGCTCGACCAGCCCGATCCGGTGCTCCCCGCCAAGCTGTCGCTGTTCGGCGGCGTGATGGTGCCGCCGAAGTACCTGGCCGACGTCGGCGACGAGAAGTTCGCCGCCGCGCCGGTCGGCACCGGCCCGTTCCGGTTCGAAAGCTGGAAACGCGGCGTCGGCATCCGGATGCGCGCCTACGAGCAGCACTGGGAGAGCAGACCCGGGTACGACGAGCTGGAGATCCAGACGATCCAGAACCCGGCCTCGGCACTGGCCGCGTTGCAGAGCGACGAGGTCGATCTCGTCACCGGGCTGGTCCCGGACGCGGCGCTGCAACTCGAGGGCTACAAGGGTGTCCGGGTCAGCTCGTTCCCCGGGCTGCGGATGTCGTACCTGTCGCTGGACACCACCGAGCCGGCGTTCTCCGACGTACGGGTCCGCCGGGCCCTGAACCACGCGATGGACGTACCGCTGCTGGTGAAGGCGACGCTGAACGGTCACGGCCGCGAGGTGCCGACGATGATCCCGCGGGAGTCGTTCGGTTTCGACCCGGCGGTCGCGCCGTACGCCCGTGATCTCGACCAGGCCCGGCGGTTGCTGGCTCAGGCCGGGCACTCGGGCGGCCTGTCCACCACGCTCACCGCGTCCAGCACGGACGCGACCACGGCGCAGGCGATCTCGGGCCTGCTCACCAAGGTCGGCGTCCAGGCGAAGGTCTCGCTGCTGGACCCCTCGACGTACTCGCAACGGCTGACCAGCGACAACCGCAAGGCGCTCGGCCCGATGTACCTGGCATCCACGACCGGCTGGACCCTCGACGGCTCCAGCCCAGTGCAGTCCAACGTCCGGACCGGCCGCCGGCAGAGCCGCTGGACGAACCCGTTGGCCGACCAGCTGATCGACCGGGAGGAGAACTCGATCCGCCCCGCCGACCGGCAGAAGGCCTTCGGCTCCCTGCAGCGCCTGCTCTCCCAGGAGGCCCCTTTCGTGTTCCTCTACCAAGCCGACACCATCGTGATCTCCAACGACCGGGTGCGCTGGACGCCGAACGTGATCGGCCACCTCGCCCTGCAGAGCGCGGTGCGCGATGACTGACCTGACCGCGTCACCGGCCACCGCCGTACGGCGTACCGGACAGGCCCGGGCGTTGAGTCTCGGGCGAACGATCCTCGGCAAGGTCGTCTCGTCGCTGATCGTGCTGCTCGTCGTCGCGACCGTGGCGTTCCTGCTGGTTCGGATCTCCGGCGACCCGCTGGCGCTGCTGCTGCCACCGGACGCCACCAAGGAGCAGGCCGACCAGCTCGCCGCCGAGCTCGGCCTGAACCAGTCGCTGTTCGCGCAGTACCTGGACTACCTCGGCGGCCTGGTCCAGGGCGACCTCGGGCGGTCGATCTTCTTCGACCAGCCCGTGGTGTCGCTGATCGGCGAACGCCTGCCGGCCACTGCCCTGCTCGCGGTCTCCGCGCTCGTGCTGTCGCTGCTGATCTCGTTGCCCGCCGGCATCCTGGCGAGCATCCACCGCGGCCGGATCACCGACACGATCATCAGCGGGATCGTCCTGATCGGGCAGTCCACCCCGGCGTTCTGGGTGGGCATCGTGTTCATCCTGCTGTTCGCCGTACGGCTGCACGCCTTGCCTGCTGCCGGGTACGGGAGCGTGGCGCATCTCGTCCTCCCGACGGTGACGCTGTCGATCTACTCGATCGCGGTGGTGGCCCGCGTCCTGCGGACCTCGCTGGCCGAGGAACTGTCGGCCGACTACATCCGTACGGCGACCGCGAAGGGGCTGACCCGCGGCCAGGTCGTGCTCGGCCACGGGCTGCGCAACGCCTCGCTTCCCGTCGTCACCGTGGTCGGGCTGGAGCTCGGATCCCTGCTGGGCGGCGCGATCCTGACCGAGCAGGTCTTCTCCTGGCCGGGGATCGGCCGGCTCACGGTCGAGGCGATCGCCAACCGGGACTTCCCGCTGGTCCAGGGCGCGGTGCTGTTCTTCGCGCTGGTCTTCGTCGTGGTCAACCTGCTCGTCGACCTGTCGTACACGCTGCTCGACCCGAGAGTGAGGCTCGGCCGATGATCGTTCGTGTTCTCCGGGCCCGGATGGCCCTGCCCGCGTTGATCCTGCTGGCCCTGGTCGTGCTGTGCGCGATCCTGGCGCCGGTGGTCGCGCCCGACGATCCCAACGCCCAGGACCTGCTGACCAGACTGAGCCCGCCTGGCTGGACCGGCGGCCACCTGCTCGGCACCGACAACCTTGGGCGCGACGTGCTCAGCCGACTGATCTACGGCGCCCGCATCTCGCTGTTCGTCGGACTGGCCGTCGCGCTGATCTCCGGCACGATCGGCGCGGTGATCGGGATCGTGGCCGGCTACCGCGGCGGCTGGGCCGACCGGGTGCTGATGCGGCTGGCCGACGTCCAGCTCGCGTTCCCGTCGATCCTGCTCGCGCTGGCCGTGGTCGCGTTCCTGGGCAACGGCCTGTGGGTCGTGATCATCGTGCTCGGGGTGACCAACTGGGTGTCCTACGCCCGGGTGACCCGGTCGAGCGTGCTGTCGCTGCGCGAACGCGACTTCGTCCTGGAGGCCCGCGCGATCGGCGTCGGGCCGGCCACCATCATGCGTCGTCACCTGCTGCCCAACGTGTTCGCGCCGCTGATCACGATCGCCGCGCTGAACGTCGCCTCGGCGATCGTGGTGGAGTCGGCGCTGAGCTTCCTCGGCCTCGGCGTACCGGCCGAGATCCCGACCTGGGGATCGATGCTGGCCGACGGGCAGCTGTACCTGGGGACCTCCTGGTGGATCGCGGTGTTCCCCGGCCTGGCGCTGATGCTGACCGCACTGTCCATCAACATCACCGGCGACGCGATCCGCGACGCCGTCGACCCGAGGGCGTACCGCCGATGAGCGCACCGATCCTGACCGTCGACGACCTGCGCGTCGACTTCACGTTGCCCGGCCAGACCGTGCACGCCGTCCGTGGCATCTCCTTCGAGCTGCGGGCAGGCCGGACGCTGGCGATCGTCGGCGAGTCCGGCAGCGGCAAGTCGGCCACCGCGTGCGGCGTACTGCGCCTCAATCCCGAGCCGCCCGCGAGCTACCCGACCGGCAAGATCCTGTACGACGGCCACGACCTGCTCCAGCTGGCCGAACCCGAGCTGCGCAAGATCCGCGGCGACCAGATCGCGATGGTCTTCCAGGACCCGATGTCCAGCCTCAACCCCGTACGCCGGATCGGCGCGCAGGTCGCGGAGGTGCTGTGCCGGCACCGCGGCGGGCGCGCGGCACGCTACCGCGACGAGGTCCTGGCCGCGCTCGTGTCCGCGGGCATCGACGATCCCGAACGCCGCGCGGCGCAGTACCCGCATCAACTGTCCGGCGGGCTGCGGCAGCGCGCGATGATCGCGATGGCCCTGGTCGCCGGGCCGCGACTGCTGATCGCCGACGAGCCGACCACGGCGCTGGACGTCACCGTCCAGGCGCAGATCCTCGACGTACTGGCCGACCTGCAGCAGGAACGTCAGATGGCCTTGCTGCTGATCACGCACGACCTCGGCGTGGTGGCGAACATGGCCGACGACGTCCTGGTGATGCGGGCCGGCGAGGTCGTCGAGAGCGGCGACGTGCTGTCGATCCTGACCGATCCGCAACACCCGTACACCCAGCAACTGCTGGCCGCGACACCCCGACTGCGCGAGGAGACCCCGGCATGACCGACCAACGGGTGCTGCTCAGCACTTCCCAGCTGTGCAAGGAGTACGACGTCCGCGGCCGGGCGCCAGTGGTTGCTGTAGACAACGTTTCGCTCGAGCTCCGGGCCGGCGAGACGCTCGCGGTGGTCGGCGAGTCCGGATCGGGCAAGACCACGCTGGCCCGGATGATGCTCGGCCTGCTGCCGCCGACCTCGGGCCGCGTCGAGGTCGGCGGGCGAGACGTGTTCCGCTTGCCGGCTGGTGAACTCCGCGCGCTGCGTCGCGATCTGCAGGTGGTCCTCCAGGATCCCTTCTCCAGCATGAATCCGCGGCTTCGCGTGGTCGACATCGTCGCCGAACCGCTCGTCACCCACGAGCCGCATCTGCGAGGCCGGCGCGGCCGGGGCGAGCGCGAAGCACAGGTCGCCGAGCTGCTCACCGCCGTCGGGCTGGAGGCGAACGTCGCCTCCCGGTACCCGCACGAGTTCTCCGGTGGCCAACGGCAACGAATCTCGATCGCGCGGGCGTTGGCGCTGCGGCCCGAGGTGATCGTCCTGGACGAACCGACCAGCGCGCTCGACGTCTCGGTCCAGGCGCAGGTGCTCGACCTGCTGTCGTCGCTGCAGCGCGAGTTCCACCTGAGCTACGTGTTCGTGTCCCACAACCTGGCCGTGGTGCGGAAGCTCGCCGACCGGGTGGCCGTGATGCGGGCCGGAGCCGTGGTCGAGACCGGGCCGGTCGCGACGGTGTTCGACAGCCCGTCCGACCCGTACACGCAGGCGCTGCTGGACGCCGTACTGGAACCGGATCCCCGCCGGGCCCGGCGCCGGCGGACGCTGGACGTGGCGTGAGGCCCGGCGACCAACGGGCGGCGCAGCTCGCGCGGCGACGGCGAGGCGGCGGCTCACTGCCCGGACAGGCGGGACAGTACGAGGCCCGCGCCGCCGAGCAGCGCGACGTCGTCGGCAGCCGTGTCCGCCGCGACGACGCGTGGCCGCTCGGCGAAGTCGGCCCAGTCACTGACCGCGCGCAGCCGTTCCTCGATCCGGCCGAGGAACTCGCCGCCACCGACGGCAGCGTCTCCGTGCACGATGTAGAGCCCGGGGGCGAGCAGGTGCTGGACGGACGAGAGCCCGACGGCGAGGTTGTCGGCGTACTCGGCCATCAGTCGGCGCGCCCCGGTGTTCTCCCGGGCGGCAGCGATCAGGTCACCCACGCCGGTGATCTCACCGAGGCCGCGAACCGTCGCCTCCTGCCGCAGCCAGGTCGACGTCGCGATCGTCTTCCAGCAGCCGAGGTTCCCGCACGAGCAACGCCGGCCGCCCACCGCGACCGTGATGTGCGCTCCGCTGCGACCGCCGAGCGGCGCGATCACCTGCCCCTCGTACAGCAGGCCGACGCCGAGCGTGTCACCGGTCGCGACCGAGGCGAACGAGGCGCGGCCGGCGCCCTGACCGAACCAGCGGTCGCCGAGCACCTGCAGCCGGGCCCGGTGGTCGACGAAGACCGGGCAGCCGAGCAGCTTGGTCAGCGAGGCCGCGATCGGGTACCCGGTGAAGCCCGGCCGGTCGTCGATCCGGCGCAGTACGCCGGTCGTGTGGTCGACCAGACCGGCGCTGGCCACTCCGACGCCGCACGGGTTGCTGCCCGCCAGGCAGCCTTCCACCGTGTCCTCCAGCGCGGCACGCAGTACGCCGGGGTCGTCGGTCGCCGGGAACTCCTGCTCGGCGCGCTGGACGATCCGGCCCGCCGGACTCACCAGGGCGACCCGGACCGATCCGGCGAGCAGCTCGACGCTGCCGATCAGGGTCTCGGACCCGACCGCCTGCAGATGCCGGTGCGGGGTGTCGGCCATCGTCCCATCCTGCCTGCGAGCTCGTGCCTGGTACGGCGTACGCGCTCCGGCCTGTTCGATCGGAGCTCGTCGCGATGACTGTACGACACCTCAGCACGCTGCCCCGGGGAGTCGCCAGGACTCTCGCGACGGAGGGTGCGGTCGCCGTCGTACCGATCGGTGCGGTCGAGCAGCACGGCGACCACCTGCCGCTCGGGACGGACTTCCTGCTGGTCGAAGCGGTCCTCGACCGCGCGCTGGAGCAGCTGGCCGACGACGACACCACCTGGGTCCGGCTGCCGACCATGACGTTCGGGCACAGCCCGCACCACCTGTTCGCGGCCGCGGTGAGTCTGCGGCCGTCGACGCTGTCCGACGTGCTGGCCGATGTGCTCTCCTCGTTGAGCCAGACCGGTTTCCGGCGGATCGTGATCGTCAACGGGCACGGCGGTAACGACGAGCTCGTCCGGCTGGCGGTGAAAGCGCACGCCTTGCAGGCGGAAGGAACCGCGGCTGCCTGCTCGTACTGGACGCTCAGCGCGGAGACGACCGCCGAGGCGGCGGCGGCCGAGCGCCCGGAGCGCACGCCCGGCCACGCCGGCTGGTTCGAGACCTCCTTGATGCTGGCCGCGCACCCGGAGCTGGTCGCCGACGACCGACCATTCGTGCCCGCTGATCCGCCCCCGCTCTTCGACCGCAGCCCCGCGCCCGGCCTCACGGTCGAGCGGTACGGCGAGTGGCCGCGCGTCGGCGGCCTCACCGACGACCCCGCCGAGGCGACCGCCGCGATCGGACGGCTGCTGCTCGGCCGCCGCGTCGCGGGCCTGGTCGCCGCCCTGCGCGGGCTCGACCGGGCGACCGCACCTGCGCTCGACGCGGTCCCCGGCCACCGATTCCCATCCACCGACCGCGAAAGAGGTCCTCAGGCATGATCATCACCGGCATCGACGTCCAGGTCGTCAACCTGCCGCTGACCAGTCCGTTCCGCAGCTCGTTCGAGACCAAGACCGGCGAGACCCGGACCGTCGTCCGGATCCGCACCGACGACGGTCAGGTCGGCTGGGGCGAGACGATGTGGGGTGCTCCGGTGGCCCGGCTGACCGAGCAGCTGGCCGCGTCGCTGATCGGCAAGAGCCCGTTCGCGCTGGAGGAGTTCCACGCCACCCACACGATGGTCCCGTTCTTCTACGGGTACGTCGGGTACGCCGCGCTGGCCGGCCTCGACGTCGCCTGCTGGGACCTGATGGGCAAGATCACCGGCCGCCCGCTGACCGACCTGATCGGCGGCCGGGTCCGCGACACCGTCCCGATCACCGCGCTGATCACCCGCGCGGACGCCGCGGACGCGAACGACGCGGACCTTCCGGCCGCGCTCGCCGACCACGCCGCGAAGGTGGTCGCCGAGGGCGGGTTCACCGCGGTCAAGCTGAAGGGCACCAAGGACGTCGACGGCGACGTACGGATCATGCGGGCGCTGCGCGACCGGCTGCCCGAGGCCGAACTGCGCGTCGACCCGAACGCCGCGTGGAGCGTGCCGGAGTCGATCCGGGCCGGACTCCGGCTCGAGGAGCTCGACCTGGAGTACCTGGAGGACCCCTGCTGGGGCATCGACGGGATGGCCCAGGTACGGGAGAAGATCCGGATCCCGCTGTGCACGAACATGTGCGTGGTCGCGTTCGAGGACTTCGCCCCGGCGATGCGGCTCGGCGCGGTCGACGTGATCCACGGCGACGTCTACAAGTGGGGCGGGATCAAGGCCACCAAGGACCTGGCCGCGCACTGCGAGACCTTCGGGCTCGGGATGAACCTGCACAGCGGCGGTGAGCTCGGCATCGCGACCGCGGCGCACCTGGCCGTGGTCGCTTCTACGCCGGTGCTGAACCGGGCGATCGACAGCATGTACTACCTGCACGACGACGACATCATCGACCCGATCCCGCTGCACGGCGGCCGGCTCACGGTCCCAGACGGCCCCGGCCTCGGCGTACGGGTGGACGAGGACAAGCTGGCCCACTACGCCGCGCTCAACGCCCGCGAAGGCGACCTGGTCAAGTGATGCCGGTGATCGAGGAAATGCTGACCGAGGCACGCCGACGCCGGGTGTTCTCGGCGGCGGCCTGGTCGGTGGGCACCGCCGACCAGACGCACAGCCGCGGACTGCTCGGTACGACGGCCTGGAGCGCCGAGGTTCCCGTGACCGAGGACAGCCGGTGGGACCTCGCCTCCGTCACCAAACCCGTGGTGGCGATGGCGGTGCTGTCGCTGGTCGAGGACGGGGTCCTCACCTTGGACGACACGATCGCCGACCACCTGCCGCCGTACGCGGGAACCGACAAGGCCGGGATCCGGATCCGTGAACTGCTCACCCACACGTCCGGCATCCCCGGGCAGCAACCGCTCTACCGCTGGGCCCGGACCCGTGACGAGCTGCTGGCCGCGGTCCGCGCGCTGCCGCTGCTGGGACCGCCCGGCGGTCAGGTCGCGTACAGCTCGCAGGGCTTCATCCTGCTCGGGCTGATCGCCGAGGCAGCCGCCGAGGCGACGCTCGACGTACTGGTGGCCGAGCGGGTCACGCGTCCGGCCGGGATGACGAACGCCGGGTTCGGCGTACCGGATCGTGAGCTCGCCGTGGCGACCGAGGACGATCCTTGGCGTGGACGGCTCGTCCAGGGTGAGGTTCACGACGAGAACGCGGTGGTGCTCGGTGCACCGGCCGGGCATGCCGGGCTGTTCGGCACGCTGGCCGATCTGGAGGCTCTCGGCCGAACGCTGTGCGCACGGGGGTGCGGCGCTGACGGACGGGTGCTGACGGAGGCCGGGTACGACGCGATGATCGCGCCGCGGACCGATCATCTGACGTTGCGGCGGACACTGGGCTGGCAGGGCGTGGACCCTGTCGACTCCGTGGCGGGCGACCTGATCGGGCCCCGCGGCTACGGGCACCTGGGGTTCACCGGGACGTCGTTGTGGGTGGATCCGGAGCGCGGCAACTACGTGGTGCTGCTGACCAACCGGGTCCATCCGACCCGGCAGAACCCCGCGATCGGCCGCGTCCGCCGTACGGTGAACAACGCCGGGTTCGCGCTCGCCGGCCGCTGACCGGATGCGTCGCCGGTTGCTCACGCCGGGTTTTGTCGTTCGGTGGTTGCCTGACGTTCACCTTCGTCTGATGGGGTCCGGCTGAGGAGTTCCCTGAACTGGCGGAGGAGTTGTGAGGCGGACTGCGCCGGGCGTGACCGTACTGGTCGTGTGCGCCCTGCTGGCGTTGCCGGGCTGCGCGGGAGGTGACGCGGGCGCGGTCACCACCGGTACGGCGAACAACGCCGCCGCGCCGGCCGCTCCCGGGCCCGCGACGCCGAAGAGTGCGTTGGCCGCGCTGATCGTCGTACCGGACGGGTACGGCCCGGACGAGCGCGAGATGAGCGGGCCCTTCACGCTGCAGTCGTTCCTCGGCACGATCTCCGGCGTACCGGCCGAGGACCGCGCGCTGCTGCTGAACGCGAGCTTCAAGGACGGCTACCAGGCGGTGCGGATCAGCCCGGACCGCGAGAAGCAGTACACGATCCGGCTGTTCCGGACCGGCTCGAAACGTAAAGCCCAGGATCTGCGCGCCGGCTTCTGGAGCCAGGAGACCTTCAACGGCAAGTTCTCGGTCCCGGGCGTTCCCGAGATCCGCGCCGGCCGCCGGATCGGACCCAGCGGCGTCCCCGACGAGTTCGAGGCCGTCGCCCAGGCCACCTTCGTCACCGGCAGCCTGGTCGCCCAGATCACCGTCCGCCAGACCGGCCCGATCACCGGCGACCTCCAGCCGGACACCACGCTGGTGACCGCCTTGGCCCAGCAGGAGTACAAGCGCCTCACCAGCAAGCCTGCCGGCTGAGGGTCGCGCAGGCGCTACCTGTACTCGGGCTTCGCCGCGCTGGGAGACGGGCGCTCCGGTCCCTAGCGTCGGCGTATGGACAGATCGACGAGGGTTGGGGCGATCGCGTGGGCGGTCGGCGTACTGCAGTTCTTCGTACTGATGGTGGTGGTGCAGCTCGGCTGGGAGACGCCGTACAGCTGGGCGGACAACAACATCAGTGACCTGGGCAACGTTCACTGCGGCGAGTTCGGCGGGCGCTGGGTGTGCTCTCCGCTGCACGACCTGATGAACGTCTCGTTCGTGCTCGGCGGGGTGCTGGTCATCGGCGGCGTGCTACTGACCGCTCGCGCCTGGCCGCGCGGGGTGGTGTCCTGGTTCGTGCGATTGTTGCTCGCAGCAACCGGTGGTGGATGGATCGTCGCCGGGCTGTCGCCGGCCGACGTGAACGAGGACCTGCACGTCCTCGGCGGCGCGGTGGTGATCTTCCTCTTCGGCAACCTGGCTCTGCTGCTCGTGGGTCTGCTGCCGTCCGGCTCGATCACGCGCACCCGCTGGTACGCCGTGGGCTTCGGCCTGCTCGGGGTCGTCGCGATGGTGCTGCACTTCGGCGGCCACGGACTGGGGATCGGCGTCGGCGGGATGGAGCGCGTGACGGCCTACGGCGTACCACTCTGGCTGCTCATCACCGGTATCTCACTCATCCGTCAGCGCGCAGGTAGTGCGCCCAGTAGCCGCGCCAAGGGCCGTAGCGTTCGGACAACTGGATGAGCGCCTCCTCGTCGAGCGCCCGGCCGTAGACGCGGGCGGCGGCCCGCAGGAACTCCTTCTCCGTCGGCAGCTCGTCGGTCCGGCCCAGGCCTCGGATCATCACGAACATCGCCGACCACGGGCCGATCCCTGGCAGCGACAGCAATTGCTCCTTGGCTTCGTCGTACGGCGCATCGCGCAGCTCTTGTTCGGACAGGTCGAGCCAGCGCCGGGCCGCGCCCTGCAGGTAGCCGGCCTTGCGCACGTTGCCGACCACCTCGGCCAGATCGTCGAGCGCCGCCACCTGCTCGGCGTCGGGGAACGCCGGGTGAACGATGCCGTCGGCCTCCAACAGGTTGCCGGTCCGCTCGATCAACGCCGCTTTCGCCTGCACCGCAACAGCTCTCGGCGTCCGCTGCGACAGGATCGCCCAGGCAACGTTCTCCCACGGCGAACTGAACTTCACCTGGTGATACCCGTACAACCGCTCCACCACCGGCCGGAACGCGTCGTCCGCCAGCGCGTAGAACTCCCCCAGCTCATCATCCAAACTCAGAAAGAACCGAACCCGATCCAACGCAGCCTCTGTAGCCGTGTCCCCCCGCGCGCCGGTCAGCCGGACCTCCACCGCGGTCCCCTGCGCCGACACCTCGGCCAGCACGGTCTCCCCACCCACCCGCAACGCCTTCACCAGCCGCCCACCCCCAACCTGCTGCTCCCCAGCAGTAGGCGAGAACCCACCCACAAACCGCAACGACAACCCAAAGTCAAACGGCGCCGCCGCGGTCAGCTGGTGCTCGGAAGAGGTCACAGACCCCACCCTGCCCCACCCCACCGACAATCCACGGGGAGAAACTCGGCTCTCTATCTCACGCTCTTCCCGCCGGCCGCGGCGGGACGTTCCAGCCACGTGATCCGGCGAGACAGCGGCGACCAACCACAAGCGGGTCAGGCGGTGATGCGATCGATGATCAGCGCCTGGGCCTCGTACGGCGTACCGATTTCTACTGCGTCGGCCAGAGACTCCAGCGCGCGCTCGAAGCGGCTCGCGTCGTCGGCGTGGAGGGTGAGCAGCGGCTGACCGGCGGTGACCTCGTCGCCTGGCTTGGCGTGGAGCTCGATGCCCGCGACCGGCGAGACCGGGTCCTCCTTGCGCGCCCGACCAGCACCCAGACGCCAAGCGGCGACACCGATCGACAGCGCGTCCAGGCGACTCAAAACGCCCGACGACTCCGCCTTGACCACATGCTGCTCCGGCGCGATCGGCAGTTCCGCGTCCGGGTCGCCGTCCTGCGCCGCGATCATCCGACGCCACACATCCATCGCCGAACCATCCCGCAGCTTCTCCGCCGGGTCGACATCAGTCACCCCAGCAGCCGCCAACATCTCCGCCGCCAAAGCAACAGTCAGCTCGACGACATCCGCCGGACCACCTCCCGCGAGGACCTCCAGCGACTCGCGCACCTCGAGCGCGTTCCCCGCGGTCAGCCCGAGCGGTGTCGACATATCGGTCAGCAGAGCAACAGTCCGTACGCCGGCATCGGTGCCCAAAGCAACCATCGTCTCGGCCAGCTCGCGCGCGTCGGCGAGGTCCTTCATGAACGCACCCGTGCCGACCTTCACGTCCAGCACCAGCGCGCCGGTCCCCTCGGCGATCTTCTTGCTCATGATCGAGCTGGCGATCAGCGGGATCGCCTCGACCGTACCGGTGACATCGCGCAGCGCGTACAGCTTCTTGTCGGCCGGCGCGAGCCCGTCGCCGGCCGCGCAGATCACCGCGCCGACGTCCTCGAGCTGGTTCATCATCTCGGTGTTCGACAGCGCGGCGCGCCAGCCGGGGATCGACTCCAGCTTGTCGAGCGTCCCGCCGGTGTGCCCGAGTCCCCGCCCGGACAGCTGCGGTACGGCGACGCCGCACGCCGCGACCAACGGGGCCAGCGGCAACGTGATCTTGTCCCCGACCCCGCCGGTCGAGTGCTTGTCCGCGGTCGGCCGGGACAGCTTCGCGAAGTCCATCCGCTCGCCGGACGCGATCATCGCCGCGGTCCAGCGGGCGATCTCGCGCCGGGTCATCCCGTTCAGCAGGATCGCCATCGCCAGCGACGACATCTGCTCGTCGGCGACCGCGCCGCGGGTGTAGGCGTCGATCACCCAGTCGATCTGCCCGTCGCTCAGCTCACCTCGATCACGCTTGGTCCGAATGACGTCCACCGCGTCGAAGCTCACTAGTCCTCCAGGTTCTCCGGCCCGAAGGCCTCCGGCAGCAACTCGCGCAGCGGTCGGCTGCCGGTCTTCGATTCGAGCAGCAGGTTCGGCCCGCCGTGCTCGTGCAGCAGCTGCCGGCACCGCCCGCACGGCGTCAGCAGCTCTTCGTTGTGATCCACGCAGGTGAACGCCACCAGCCGTCCGCCGCCGGTCGCGTGCAGCGCGGAGACCACTCCGCACTCGGCACACAAGGTCAGCCCGTACGACGCGTTCTCGACGTTGCACCCGGCAACCACCCGGCCGTCGTCCACCAGGGCGGCCGCCCCCACGGCGTACCCGGAGTACGGCGCGTACGCGCGACGCATCGCAGCCACAGCAGCAGCCCGCAGAGCTTCCCAGTCGACATCCACCCCACCAGCATCCCCCACCGCCCGCCCCCGCCCTGCGGGCGGGGACGGACGGGAAGAGGAGGAGGCCGAGGCCGGAGCCTGGCCGGAGGCCGAGCTACTCGGTGACGTAGGGCTCACCATCGGCCTTCGGAGCTCTCACTCGGCCGACCAGCCCCGCCACGGCGATCACCGTCGCCAGGTACGGCGCCATCAGCAACAACTCGCCCGGGATCGGCGTCTGGATGATCTGGAGCTGGGACTGCAGCTGCGTCGCGAAGCCGAAGAACAGCGCCGCGACCATCGCGCCGATCGGGTGCCAGCGGCCCATGATCAGCGCCGCGAGCGCGATGAACCCGTTGCCCGCGGTCATCTCCTTCGAGAACGACCCGGCGTACCCGACGGTGAAGAACGCGCCGCCGAGACCGGCCAGCACACCCGCCCACAGGACGGCGGAGTACCGCACCCGCTTCACGCGAATGCCGACCGTGTCGGCCGCCTTCGGGTGCTCCCCGACCGCGCGGACCCGCAGGCCCCAGCGGGTCTGGAAGAGCACGAACGTGACGACGGCGACCGCGAGGTAGGTCAGGTAGACCAGGACCGTCTGGTTGAACAGGATCGGCCCGACGAACGGGATGTCACCCAGCCCCGGGATCTTCACCGCCGACAGCACGCTCGGCGTGTTCAGGCTCTCCGCGTCCTCCTGCAGGAACTGGTCGAACAGGTACCCGGTGATCCCCGAGGCGAACACCACGAGCACAACCCCGAGCACGACCTGGTTCACCAGGTACTTGATCGAGAAGATCGCCAACAGCCACGCCATCAGCACGCCGCTCACCGCGGCGGCGATCAGCGCCGCCGTCGCGCTGCCCGTCGTACTGGACACGACGGCCGCCGTGAACGCGCCGACCAGGAACTGCCCCTCGATCGCGATGTTGATGACGCCGGCCCGCTCGCACAGCACGCCGGCGAGCGCGCCGAGGATCAGCGGGGTCGCGAAGTTCAGCGTGCCCTGGAACTGGTTCGCCAGCGGGAACGTCTTGCCCGCCGCCGCCCAGCACAGGAACGCACCGATGAAGCAGATCCCCAGTACGACGGCCAGCCAGCCCGAGTACTTCTGCGGCACCCGCCGTACGACGTAGGCGCCTGCGGCAACCAGTCCGAGCACGCCGAGGAAGATCGCCACCGGCTGGGCCGGTACGCCGAGCAGGTTGTTCTGCAGGTCGCCGGAGACCAGCTGGAAGGTCGCCTTGCCGCCGTTGGTGAAGATCGCCAGCCCGAACCCGATCAGCGCGAACACCAGCATCAGCCCACCGACGCGCAACCGCCGCGTCCGGTCGGCCGGAGCCTCGATCGCCGCCGGCGCGGGCTCGCGGACCGCGTCCTGAACCTTGGTGTCGCTCATCCGTTCCAGCCTTTCGCGAGGACGGCGCCGATCCCGCGTTCCTTGGGCAGGAAGCGGAAGACCGAGCGCACCAGCGCCGGGGCCGCGACGAACAGCACGATCACGGCCTGCAGGACGGTGGTCAGGGTCAGCGGGGTCTGCGTCTGCAACTGCATCTGCAGACCGCCCGCGTTCAGCGCGCCGAACAGCAGCCCGGCCAGGACCGTGCCCAGCGGCGTCCCGCGACCGAGCAGCGCGACGGTGATCGCGTCGAACCCGATCGAGGCGGCGACGCCGTCGGTCAGCGGCAGATCGGTGCCGAGCACCTGCTGCGTTCCGGCCAGACCGGCGAGCGCGCCGGCCACGACCATCGCGATCAGGTAGGCCCGGCCGACCGACATGCCCGCCGTACGGGACGCGTCGGCGTTGGCGCCGACCGCGCGCAGCTCGAAGCCGATCGTCGAGCGGTTCAGCAACCACCAGACGAAGACCGCGGCCAGCAGCGCGAGCAGGAACCCGACGTGCAGCCGGGTGTCGCCCATCTGCGGGTACTGCGCGTTCGCGTCGACGATCGGGCTGATCGGGTCCTCGCGGCCGGGCCGCTTGAACGCCGTTGTCGTCAGCAACCACTGCAGCAGGTAGATCGCGACGTAGTTGAGCATGATCGTGACGATCACCTCGTGCGCCCCGGTCCGCGCCTTCAGCAGGCCGACCACACCGCCCCAGATCGCACCGCCGATCAGACCGGCCACGATCGCCAGCACCAGGTGCAGGACCGGCGGCAGGTGCCACGCGAACCCGACGTACGCCGCCAGGATCGCGCCGATGATCAGCTGGCCCTGGGCACCGATGTTGAACAGCCCGGTCCGGAACGCCAGCGAGACCGCGAGGCCGCCGCAGATCAGCGGCGTCGCCTGGGTCAGCGACTCCGCGATCGGGTTCATCCCGCCGAGCGCGCCGACGGCGAGGGCCTTGTACGCCTCACCGACCGCGGTCAGCGCGGCGGACAGGGTGTCCAGCGGCGCGGCGCCGAAGTACGAGACGGCGGCCTTCACCTCGTCGTCACCGACGATGATCAGGATGGCGCCGACGACCAGCGCCAGCACGATCGCGCTCAGCGAGACCAGGCCCTGCACCGCCCAGGACGGCAGCCCGCTCGCGGCCGGCTCCTTGACCGGGCTCGCGGGCGCCGGCGTCTGCTCCGGCTCGGTGGCCGTGTCGTTGCTCATCTAGATGGTTCCCAACGTGGTCGGGTTCTCGGTCGCCACGACCTCGGCCTCGCGCTTGGACGCCCCGGCCATCATCAGGCCGAGCTCGTCGCGAGGGGTGTCGGACGGTACGACGCCGACGACCTTGCCGCGGTACATCACCGCGACCCGGTCGGCCAGCGCGGCGATCTCGTCCAGCTCGGTGGACACGATCAGCACCGCGGTGCCCTGGTCGCGTTCCTTCACGATCCGGGTGTGCAGGAACTCGATCGAGCCGACGTCCACACCGCGGGTCGGCTGCGACGCGACCAGCAGCTTCAGCGGCCTGGACAGCTCCCGGGCCAGCACGACCTTCTGCTGGTTGCCGCCGGACAGCGACGAGACCGGCAGGTCCGCGCCCTGCGTGCGGATGTCGAACTCCTCGATCCGGGCGTACGCGTTCTTCTCGATCTCGTCGGTGCGCAGCGACAGCCCGCGGCCGAACGGCTCGTTGCGGAACAGGTCCAGCACCAGGTTCTCGGCGACGGTGAAGGAGCCGACGTTGCCGTCGTGGCCGCGATCCTCCGGCACGTACCCGATCCCCGCGTCGAGCCGGTCCCGTGTACTCCGGCCGGTCAGGTCGGCGCCGTCCAGCGAGATCTTGCCGGCCGCGATCGGGGTGAGCCCGAGCAGCGCCTCGGCGAGCTCGGTCTGACCGTTGCCCTGGACACCGGCCACGGCGAGGATCTCGCCGGCCCGGACCTCCAGGTCGACCGCGTCGACGGCGGTGAAGCCACGCTCGTCGATGACCGTCAGGCCCTCGATCGTGAGCACCGCGGCACCCGGCTGGGCCGGTTCCTTGTCCACCACCAGGTCGACCGCGCGGCCGACCATCAGCTCGGCCAGCTCTTCCTCGGACGCCGACGGCTCGGCCTGCCCGACCACCTTGCCCCGGCGGATCACGGTGATCTTGTCCGCGATCGCCTTGACCTCCTTGAGCTTGTGGGTGATGAAGACGATCGAGGTGCCGTTCTCCTTGAGCTGCCGCATCACCGTGATCAGCTCGTCGATCTCGGCCGGGGTGAGCACCGCGGTCGGCTCGTCCAGGATCAGCACCCGGGCGTCGTTGGTGAGCGCCTTGATGATCTCGACCCGCTGCTGCACGCCGACCGGGATGTCCTCGACCAGCGCCTCGGGATCGACCTCGAACCCGTACCGGTCGGACAGCTCGGTGACCAGCGCGTGCGCCTTCTTGCGGTCCAGCACACCGCCGGCGTGGGTGTTCTCCCGGCCGAGCATGATGTTCTCGGCGACGGTGAAGACCGGGACCAGCATGAAGTGCTGGTGCACCATGCCGATGCCGTGACCGATCGCGTCGCTGGGCGAGGTGATCGCGACCTTCTCGCCGTCGATCACGATCTCGCCGGAGTCGGGCTGCAGCAGCCCGTAGAGCATGTTCATCAGGGTCGACTTGCCGGCTCCGTTCTCACCGAGCAGGCAGTGGATCTCGCCCGGTTCGATCACCAGGTCGATGTGGTCGTTGGCGACCAGCGAGCCGAAGCTCTTGGTCAGCCCCGAGAGCTCTAGATGCATCTGCGGCCTCTCTTCAGACGGCGAGCCAGGAAGGCGACCCCGGTGGGGGTTCTGCCTTCCTGGCTCGCACCGTACTACGGAGATGTCTCCAGGGTCAGGAAGCCTTCGGCTGCGCCTTCGACGCGACCGGGACCTTGCCACTGACGATGTCGGTCTTCAGCTGCTCCAGCTCGGCCTTCAGCTCGGCCGGAACCTTGCTGTCGAACTCGTGGAACGGCGCCAGCGACGTACCGCCGTTGTCGAGCGTGCCGATGAACTGGCTGTTGTCGAACTTGTTGTCGACGACGGAGACGACGGCGTCCTGAACGGCGACGTCCATGCCCTTCTTGACGCTGGTGATCAGCACCGAGCAGTACTCCGCGGCGCTCTCGCAACCGTCGGTGTCGACCCAGATCGCGTTGACCTTGCCGTTGCTGGCCTTGGCCGCCTGCAGACCGCCCAGACCGGACGGGCCGGCCACCGGGAAGATGATGTCGGCGCCCTGGGTGATCAGGTTCTGCGCGGTGTTCTGGCCCTTGGCCTTGTCCTCGAAGTCACCGGTGAACAGACCGGACTGCTTCGCGTCGTCCCAGCCGAGCACCTGGACGTTCTTGCCCTTGGCCTGGTTGTAGTAGCGCACGCCCTCGGCGAAGCCGTCCATGAAGATGGTCACCGGCGGGATCTTGATGCCGCCGAAGGTGCCGACCTTGCCCGAGGTGGACATCGCGGCGGCCAGGTAGCCGGCCTGGAAGCTGGACTGCGCGGTGTTGAAGCCGAGCGGCTTGACGTTGGCGATCGGCTTGGCCGGGGCCGAGTCGACGATCGCGAACTTGATGTCGGGGTTGGCCGTGGCCGCCTTGTCGGTGGCGTCCTCGAGCTTGAAGCCGACCGCCACGATGACCTTGCAGCCGGCCTGGACCATCGCGGTCATGTTGGTCGGGTAGTCGTTGTCCGACTTCGACTCGGCCTTGACCTCGGTCAGGCCCTTGTCCTTGACGGCCGCCTGGAGACCGGCGTACGACGTCTGGTTGAACGACTTGTCGTCGAACCCACCCGAGTCGGAGACCATGCAGGCCTTGAAGTCCTTGTTGGCGCTGCCGCCGGCCGAGTCCTCGGTCGGCTTGCTGCCACACGCGGCGACGGCGAGCGTCACCGCGCCCACGATCGCCAGTCCCCGCACGTACTTCTTCACCGGACGTCTCCTTCGTCGAACCGATTGCTTTGTACGCGGCACACCTTCCCCAGCGTGCCGCATCCGCAGACTATAGGGGCCGGTGTGGCCTTCTTTGAACGTCAAGACGGCCTCGATACCGGAAAGTGACCGGCGCTTTCGTCACAACTCCGCAACTTCTCCGGATCGGTCACGGTCCGCGCCTCCCGGATCACGCAGCGCCTTCCTTCGCCTTGTCGCGGGTTAAAGTGCGATCACCCTCGGTGACCGCCGAGCCGCCCGCTCCGTTCGAAGGATCACTGCATGTCAGCAGCCCGTACGACGGGGGCGCTCGTGCTCCTGCTCGCCCTGCTCACAGCCTGCGACGGCGAGACCTCGGCCGCACCGCCCGCCGCGCCCAGTCCCGCCTCCACGACCCCCGGCGCGACGGCGGCTCCGACGTCCTCCCTCGGCACGCCGCCGCCGACCGGCCCGGACGTCTCGGTCCAGCTCGATCGGACCGACGTCGCCGTGGCGACCAGGTCCGGCAAGGGCCCGGACCCGAACTCGTTCAAGATCAAGGCGGCACCGAAGTACACGCTCTACATCCGCTGCGCCGGCGGCGGCGCCCTGCAGGTCCACTCGATCGGCACCGGCACCATGATCTCCACGCCCTGCGACCAGGTTCGGTCGCGGCACCAGGTCATCACCGACGCCGCCGAGGAGACGCTCACGATCAGCGCGCCGGCCGCTGCCACCTGGACGGTGGTCGTTGCCTCCCCGAAGTCCATCAGCACCGGATGAGATGATCGGCCGATGGGAAACTCGCGCCACCTGTTGCTGTCCGACGTCGCGGCCCGCGTCGAGGAGGTGCGGGAGCAGTCGATCGCCGTACGGCGTGACCTGCACGCGCACCCGGAGCTCGGATGGCACGAGGTGCGCACGACCGAGGTGATCAGGCAACAACTCGTCGACGCCGGGCTCTCGCCGCAGGTGCTGCCGACCGGGACCGGGCTGATCTGCGACATCGGGTCGGGCGACTCCTGCGTCGCGCTGCGCGCCGACATCGACGCGCTGCCGGTGCCGGACGCGATCGACAACCCGTGGCGTTCGACGATCGACGGCGTCGCGCACGCCTGCGGCCACGACATCCACACGTCCGCGCTCGTCGGAGCGGGGCTGGTGCTGGCGGGGATGGCCCGCGACGGGCTGCTCGACCGGCGGGTGCGGCTGATCTTCCAGCCCGCCGAAGAGGTGATGCCCGGCGGCGCGCTGGGCGTGATCGCGGCCGGCGGTCTGGACGGCGTACGGCGGATCTTCGGGCTGCACTGCGATCCCCGGCTGCAGGTCGGCCAGGTCGGCCTGCGGGTCGGCGCGCTGACCGCTGCGGCCGACCGGATCCTCGTCCGGCTGACCGGTCCGGGCGGGCACACGTCGCGGCCGCACCTGACCGGCGACCTCGTCTACGCGCTGGCGACGCTGGTCACCGAGCTTCCTGCCGCGCTGTCCCGCCGGGTCGACCCGCGGGCGGGCATGTCGCTGGTGTGGGGTCGGATCACGTCCGGCTCGGCCGCGAACGCGATCCCGGCGCGCGGCGAGGCCGAGGGCACGCTGCGCTGCCTCGACGTGAGCGCCTGGCGGCTGGCCGCCGAGCTGATCCCGGGGCTCGCCGAGCAGTTGGTTGCGCCGTACGGCGTACAGGTTGATACCGAGGTCACGCATGGCGTGCCGCCGGTGATGAACGACCCGGCCGCGATCGAGGTGTTCCGGACCGCGGTGTCGCAGACGCTGGGAGAGGACGCGCTCGCGCAGACGGATCAGAGCCTCGGCGGAGAAGATTTCGCCTGGTACCTCGAGCATGTGCCGGGTGCGATGGCTCGGCTCGGCGTACGGCCTGTTGGTCAGGAGAGCGCGGCTGACCTGCACACGCCGGGCTTCGACCCGTCCGAGGACGCCATCACCCTCGGGACGAAGGTGCTGGTGTCCTCGGCGCTGCTCGACTAGAACGCATCGGTGGGGACGTAGACGCCCCAGACCTCGCGCAGGGCGTTGCAGACCTCGCCGACGGTCGCGCGGGCGTGCAGGGCTTCCTTCATCGGGTAGAGGCAGTTGTCGTTGCCTCGGGCAGCGTTCTGCAGGTCGGTCAGCGCCTTGTCGACGGCGGCCTGGTCGCGTTCGGCGCGCAGCTTCTCCAGCCGGGCGACCTGCTGGGCCTCGATCGCCGGGTCGACGCGGAGCGGCTCGTACGGCTCCTCCTCGGCGGCCTTGAACTTGTTGAGCCCGACAACGACCCGTTCGCCGCTGTCGATCTCCAGCGCGATCTTGTACGCCGAACGCTCGATCTCCTGCTTCTGGAAGCCCTTCTCGATCGCGGCCACCGCGCCGCCGAACTCCTCGACCTGGTCCATCAGCTCGCGCGCCGCGACCTCGACCTCGTCGGTCAGCGCCTCGACGACGTACGAGCCGGCGAACGGGTCGACCGTCGCGGTTACGTCGGTCTCGTAGGCCAGCACCTGCTGCGTCCGCAGCGCGAGCCGGGCCGCCTTCTCGGTCGGCAGGGCGATCGCCTCGTCGTACGAGTTGGTGTGCAGTGACTGCGTGCCACCCAGTACGGCGGCCAGGCCCTGCACGGCGACGCGGACCAGGTTGACCTCGGGCTGCTGCGCGGTGAGCTGCACGCCGGCTGTCTGGGTGTGGAAGCGGAGCATCAGCGACTTCGGGTTCTTGGCGCCGAACTCGTCCCGCATCACCTGCGCCCAGATCCGCCGGGCGGCGCGGAACTTCGCGACCTCCTCCAGCAGCGTGGTCCGGGCGACGAAGAAGAACGACAACCGCGGCGCGAACTTGTCGACGTCGAGCCCGGCGGCGACGGCCGCGCGGACGTACTCGATCCCGTCGGCCAGCGTGAACGCGATCTCCTGCGCGGGCGTCGCCCCCGCCTCGGCCATGTGGTAGCCGGAGATCGAGATCGTGTTCCACCGCGGCAGCTCGGCCTGGCAGTACCCGAAGATGTCGCTGATCAGCCGCAGCGACTCCTTCGGCGGGTAGATGTAGGTGCCGCGGGCGATGTACTCCTTGAGCACGTCGTTCTGGATCGTCCCGGTCAGCTTGTCGCCGCTGACCCCCTGCTCCTCCGCGACGAGTTGGTACAGCAGCAACAGCACCGAGCCCGGCGCGTTGATCGTCATCGAGGTCGACACCTGATCCAGCGGAATCTTGTCGAACAGGATCCGCATGTCGTCGATCGAGTCGATCGCGACGCCGACCTTGCCCACCTCGCCGTGCGCCAGCTCCGCGTCGGAGTCGTACCCCATCTGCGTCGGCAGGTCGAAAGCCACCGACAGCCCCATCGTCCCGGCGTCGATCAGCTGGTGATACCGCTGATTCGACTCCTTCGCCGTCCCGAACCCGGCGTACTGCCGCATCGTCCACGGCCGCTGCGTGTACATCGTCGGGTAGACCCCCCGCGTGAACGGGTACTGCCCCGGCTCCCCCAGCTTCTCCGCCGGATCAAACCCGTCCAGCGGCCCGTACACGGGCTGAAAGTCCGATCCGGACTCGGTCTGATGGCTCATCCCCCCACGGTAAGCCGCCCAGTGCTCGTACTGGTACGCCCACCCTGGTGAGATCGAGCACGCACCGTGAGCGAGGTCTCACCTGCCGACGGTGCACAGCACCATCGCATCGGGTTTGCCCTGCCGGTACGGCGTACTCGATCACTCGAGGCGATCCCTCACGCGCGCCCGTGCCGCTGTGAGCAGCTGGACGTACTCGCTGCTGAAAGGCTCCACCAGCGCCGCCTCGAGCGTGGCCTCCACGTCCCAGAGCACACGCTGCTCGGCCTGATCCTCGTACTCGACGTCTTCGCGCTTGTTGAACCGGCTGACCCACTCGAACAGGACGAGTGCTTCATCTCCGGTCAGTTCGATCTGAACTCGTTCATTCGCCATCAGCCTGCTGCACCTCTGTTCCTCGATCGCAGGGATTGGTAGATCTGATTGTCGAGCGATGCCAGCTCATCGGCGTTGAGCTCGGGAGGGGTCCAGGCCTGGGCGCGCATGTGCTCGACTGCGGCCGCGCCGACATCTGTTCCGTAGTGCGCGACGTACTCGGCCGCGTCTCTTCGCCAGTAGTACCTACCGTCCGACAGCACGCCTGAGCCGCCGGAGACTCCGAAGGTGCCGCCCACAACGTCCTCCGCGTACTCCATGACCGGCAGGACGACAGAGCCTTCGCGCAGATAGTGCGCGACCATCGGCCGAAGCTGGGGAGGCACTGCTCCCTTCAGAGGCTCCAGCGCGTGCGCGAGCAGCTCGAAGGGCCGCGCTCCGACCAACCCGAAAACGCCCAGCGGCTGTGGGAGCAGCGGTGTCGGGTTCACGTAGGGAGCAATTCGATCAGTACGGCGGTAGCCCAGTCAGGCTCGGCGGTGGCCGGGACGCCGAGGGCTCGCAGGTAGCGGTGGAGCATCTCGCAGGTGAAGCGATCCCGCTTGTGCCGGCGGTGACGGCTGTCGCCATCCTCGAATTCGTACGGGCGGCCGCTGGCCTCGAAGACCCACCGTCCGCCGTCATCGGCAGCGACCACGGACCGTTCCAGTGCCAAGGGTGACTCCGTGTCCGGGCCGTAGACCTCGAGGATCCGTGCGGGGTACCCAGGCCCCTCGTCGGGGACGCACACGGCGCGGATCGCGCGGCACCGGAGTTCGCGGGCGGCCAGACTCGGCATGAGGCCGACGTCGGTGCCGTTCGGCCCGTTGTTCAGCATCAGGGTCCAGCCGGCCAGGTCGACGAACGCGTAGCGGGTGATGGGGGCCGTCGGTGTCAGTGCGGCGGCGGCATCCTGGAGCGACGTCCATCGCGGCGATCCTACGGACCACTTCCCGTCGTCGGCATGAAACCAGTCGGCGACCCGGGTGTGGGGCGCGGCGAAGTAGCCGGCCTCTTGGGTTGTCGGTCCGGCAATGCTTGACGGCAGGGCACCGGGCACTCGAAGTCCTTGGGGTCGCTGGAGGACCCGAGCGTAGAGGGTGCGGCCGGCAAGCGACGGCGGTCGTGCCGAGTGGTGACGCCGGGTGTTCGGCTGGGCGCCATCGGCGATCGTCTGGTGGTTACCAGCGCGTCACTCGGTGGCCCGGACAGTGTCGTCCACGGATCGGCATTCGGTCATGGAGGCGTCGCCGAGGGTTCATCGGGGGTGGGGAACCTTCGAGGCGTGCGCATCGTGATGGTCGCTGAGTCCTTCCTGCCGCAGATCAATGGCGTGGCGAACACGGTTCGTCATGTCGCCGACCGGTTGCTCGCGCGGGACCACGAGCTGCTGATCATTGCCGCCGGCCCGGGGCCGGACAGTTACCACGGGGTGCGGGTGATTCGCGCCCGGAGCTTCGGGATCCCTGGGTACAAGGAGTTTCCGGTGGGGCTGCCGGATCCGGGGATCGAGCGGGCGATGGCCGACTTCAAGCCGGATCTCGTACACCTCGCTTCGCCGTTCATCTTGGGGGCGTACGGGCTGCGCGCCGCGCGGCGGCTCGGGTTGCCTACGGTGGCCATCTTTCAGACTGACATCGCCGGATTTGCTCGGCAGTATCCGTGGTTCGCGAAGACGGATCGGGCTGTGTGGGCCTGGCTCAGAAGAACGCATTCGCGGGTCGACCGGACGCTCGCTCCCTCGTCCGCGGCGATGCAGCAGCTGGTCGAGGCCGGCGTACCGCGGGTGCAGCACTGGGGTCGTGGCGTGAACCTCGATCTCTTCGATCCCTCGCATCGTTCAGAAGAGTGGCGTCGGGAGATCTCCCCTGACGGCAAACCGATTGTCGGGTACGTCGGCCGCCTGGCCGCCGAGAAGAAGGTCCGCCGGCTCGCCGAGCTGACGGATCTCGGCTGCCGCGTGGTGATCGTCGGCGACGGTCCGGACCGCACCTCACTGGAGCACAATTTGCCTGAGGCAACTTTCCTGGGAATGCGGCGCGGCGCCGAGCTGGCGTCCATCTTCGCCGGGCTGGACGTGTTCGTGCACACCGGTGAGCACGAGACGTTCTGCCAGACCATCCAGGAGGCGCAGGCGTCCGGCGTCGCGACGGTCGGCCCGGCCGCGGGCGGTCCGCTCGACCTGATCCACCCGGGTGAGAACGGGCTGCTGTTCGAGCCTGGCAAGCCCGGTTCGCTCAAGGACGCCGTGTCGTTCCTGCTCGACAACCCCGACGCGCGAGCCTCCATGGCGGCGCACGGGTTGCGCCGCGTGCAGACGAGGACCTGGCCCGCGGTGGTCGACGACCTGGTCGACCGGCACTACGCGGAAGTGCTCGCGGCGAAGCAACACACCAGCGCCGCGCTCGCAGGCGGGACTGCCGGCAGCACCGCGAGCACAACCGCGGCCGGTCGCCGTACCGCGAAGGTCCGGCGGGCCGCATGACGCCGTACGGCGAACAGCACACCGCGGGCCTGCGCATCGCCCAGCTGGCGAACTTCGTTGGGCCCACGTCCGGCGGTATGCGGACCGCGATCGAGCACCTCGGTCAGGGCTACGTCGAAGCCGGCGCCGAACGGATCCTCATCACACCAGGCGAGCGCGACAGCGTCACCCGGACCGAGCACGGCACGATCGTCCGGATGAAGGCGCCGAAGGTGGGCGGCGGCTACCGCCTGATCACCGACCCGTGGCGGGTGATCGAAACCCTCGAACGCTTCGAGCCAACCACGGTCGAGATCTCGGACAAGTCCACCCTGCTCCCGGTCGCCCGCTGGGCCAAGAAGAACGACATCGGCTCGGTGCTGTTCAGCCACGAACGCCTGGACGCCATGTTGTCGCTGCGCACCGCTCGCCCCACCCGCCGCAGCGGGGAGGTTCTCCGGCCAGGATGGTGGGGCGGCGAGCCGGGCCAGTACCGCCAGCTCGGCGTTGCTGCCGGTGTCGGCGCGCTCTACAAACTGCTCAGCCGCACGTACGACGCGGTGGTGGTCACCTCGCGTTACGCGGCCGCCGAGTTCGACGAGGTCACCACTCCACTCATCCGGATCCCGCTCGGCGTCGACCTGGAGACCTTCCACCCCTCCCGCGCCGAACCGATCGACGACGGCCTGCTGAAGCTCGTACACGCCGGCCGTCTGTCCCGCGAGAAGAGCCCGCACCTCGCCGTCGCGACCGCCGCCGAGCTGCACCGCCGCGGCGTACCGCTGCGGATGGACGTCTACGGATCAGGCCCGCACCTCGACGAGCTGATCGCGATCGCGGGCAACGCACCCATCCATTTCCACGGGTACGTCGACGGCCGGACGACGCTCGCCCGGCACCTCGCAGAAGCCGACATCGCCCTGTCCGTCTGCCCAGGCGAGACCTTCGGCCTGGCCGTCCTCGAAGCACTCGCAGCCGGTACGCCGGTAGTCACCGCGAACACCGGCGGCGCCCGCGAGTTGGTCGACGCCACCTGCGGCCGCTGGGCCCCGGCCAACCCGCGAGCGCTCGCGGACGCCGTACAGGAGCTGATCACCGTGCCCGGCCGCAGAGCCGCGGCCCGGAAGCGGGCCGAGCTCTACGACTGGGACACCTGCGTGCAGCACATGCTCAGGCTGCACACCCAACTCACCCAGAACCGCCTGGCCGCTTAAGTCAGGTGGTCGTAATCCCCGCGGGCCCAAGCAGCGTGCCGGTCCGCGGAGAACCGCACGACCTGCTTGGCGTCGACCGGGATCGACGCCCCGAAGTTCCCGTACAGGCGGTCATAGGCAAAGACATCCAACGCCTTGGCGACCCGGTCGACCACCGCACCGGACAGCGGGATCCGGTTCGGGTACGAGCGCATGAAGCTCACCGACGTCCGGTCCGGGTTCGCGAAAAGGGTGTCCCCGGCAAGGATCACGCCCTTGCCGTCGGCCCCTTCCGCCCAGTGCACCACCGCGCTGCCCGGGAAATGCCCACCCGGCTGGATCAGCGTCACCCCCGGCAGCAGATCGAGCTGACCCGACCACGTCCGGATCGCCGGGTCCTGTCGGGCGACCCACTCGGCATCGGCCTCCGACACGTACACCGGTACGTCGCCGAGCCGCTTGCTCCACTCCACCTGTACGCCGTACATGTGCGGATGGCTCGCGATGATCGCCTTCACCTCGCCGATCGCGCGCACCGCCTCGACGGCCGCGTCGTCCAGGAAGCCGATCGGGTCCCAGAGCAGGTTGCCCGCACTGGTACGGACCAGCATGGACTGCTGGCCGATACCAGCACCCGGCTCGGAGGTGATCCCGTGCAGGCCGGGCTCGACCTCCTTCAAGTTCACCCGGTAGCCGGCCGCGGCCAGCTCCTCCAAGGTGGTCCAGTGCTGGCCGTCGGCCGGCACCCACTGCCGCTCGTCGGCGCAGATCGCGCAGACCTCGACCTGCTCGCTGTGCTCGACCGCGCAGGTCGCACAGATCCAGAAGTTCACCGTTCGTCCCCTCTCCGTGGCCTCCCGGCCACCACCAGTCCTGCCGACAGTAGGCCCGAAAAGGGCTGACAGGGCGGGCCAATCACCCCGGAATCACGCGGTCCAGTGAGCCCGGTCACTGCCCGCGACACCTGGGAGATCGATGTCACATGAGGACCGTCAGGAAAGGGTTCGGCACAGCGATAGCATCAGAAACGGTCTGGTTCCCTTCCGGACCGAGCCGATCGCGGCCAAGTGCTGAGTCCCCGCCCCCTGGAGTCGCGTCCCCCGGCTCTCGGTCTGTCGTCCGATCGGAGGATCGGTTTGCCCAGCAAACCAGCCGGCACCCTGTACCGCGGCCGCGAGGGCATGTGGTCGTGGGTGGCGCACCGGATCACCGGCGTCGGGATCTTCTTCTTCCTGCTGGTGCACGTGCTCGACACCGCGCTGGTCCGGGTCTCCCCGGAGGCGTACAACGAGGTGATCGGCACCTACAAGAACCCGATCGTCGGCCTGATGGAGGTCGGTCTGGTCGCCGCGATCCTGTTCCACGCCTTCAACGGCATCCGGCTGATCCTGGTGGACTTCTGGGCCAAGGGCCCGCGCTACCAGCGCCAGCTGATGATCGGGGTCGGCGTCGTCTGGGTCGTGCTGTTCGTGCCGTTCGTGATCCGGCACCTGATGCACGTCTTCGGAGGCTGATCGCCGATGACCACTCCTGAGATCGCCCAGCCGCGGTCCTCCACCCGGTCCCGCTCGCTCAAGGGCGGCGGCCGCAACCGTTCCGGCCAGACCAACTTCGAGCTGTACGGCTGGCTGTTCATGCGGCTGTCCGGCCTGGCGCTCGTCGTACTGGTGCTCGGCCACCTGTTCGTCAACCTGATGCTCGGCGGCGGCATCACCGCGCTCGACTTCGGTTTCGTGGCCGGCAAGTGGGCCAACCCGCTGTGGCAGGTCTGGGACCTGCTGATGCTGTGGCTGGCGATGCTGCACGGCACCAACGGGATGCGCACGATCATCAACGACTACGCCGAGAAGGACCAGACCAGGTTCTGGCTGAAGGCCCTGCTGATCACCGCCTCGATCGTGATCGTCGTGCTCGGCACCCTGGTCATCTTCACCTTCGACCCCTGCCTCGACCCCAGCTCCACGCTGACGGTCTGCAAGTAAGGACAGCTTCTAATGCAGCGGCACCAGTACGACGTAGTGATCGTCGGTGCGGGCGGTGCGGGGATGCGCGCCGCCCTGGAGTCCAGCAAGCGGACCCGGACCGCCGTGCTCACCAAGCTCTACCCGACCCGGTCGCACACCGGCGCGGCCCAGGGCGGCATGTGTGCCGCGCTGGCCAACGTCGAGGAGGACAACTGGGAGTGGCACACCTTCGACACCGTCAAGGGCGGTGACTTCCTGGTCGACCAGGACGCCGCCGAGGTGATGTGCCGCGAGGCCGTCGACGCGGTCCTGGACCTGGAGAAGATGGGCCTGCCGTTCAACCGGACGGCCGAGGGCAAGATCGACCAGCGCTTCTTCGGTGGCCACACCCGCAACCACGGCGAGGCCGTCGTACGGCGGTCGTGCTTCGCGGCGGACCGCACCGGCCACATGATCCTGCAGACGCTGTACCAGCAGTGCATCAAGCAGAACGTCGAGTTCTTCAACGAGTTCTACGTGCTCGACCTGCTGATGGTCGCCGGTCGTGCGACCGGCGTCGTTGCCTACGAGCTGGCCACCGGCGAGCTGCACATCTTCAGCGCCAAGTCGATCGTGTTCGCCTCGGGCGGCTTCGGCAAGGTCTTCCGTACGACGTCCAACGCGCACACCCTGACCGGCGACGGCATGGGCATCGTGTGGCGCAAGGGCCTGCCGCTGGAGGACATGGAGTTCTTCCAGTTCCACCCGACCGGCCTGGCCGGCCTCGGCGTCCTGCTGTCGGAGGCCGCTCGTGGTGAGGGCGGAATCCTGCGCAACAAGGACAACGAGCGCTTCATGGAGCGGTACGCGCCGACCGTGAAGGACCTGGCGCCGCGCGACATGGTCGCCCGGGCGATGGCCAACGAGGTCCGCGAAGGCCGCGGCTGCGGCCCGGACGGTGCGTACGTGATGCTCGACCTGACCCACCTCGAGCCCGCGCACATCGACGCGAAGCTGCCGGACATCACCGAGTTCGCCCGGACCTACCTCGGCGTCGAGCCGTACACCGAGCAGATCCCGGTCTTCCCGACCGCGCACTACGCGATGGGCGGCATCCCGACCAACATCCGCGGCGAGGCGCTGGCCAACAACGACGACGTGATCCCCGGCCTGTACGCCGCGGGCGAGGTCGCCTGCGTGTCCGTGCACGGCGCGAACCGGCTGGGCACGAACTCGCTGCTCGACATCAACGTGTTCGGCCGCCGGGCCGGCATCGCGGCCGCGGAGTACGCCGAGACCGCCGAGTTCGAGGAGCTGCCGGAGCAGCCCGAGGACTTCGTCGTCGACCTGGTCGAGGGGCTGCGCAACGCCACCGGTACCGAGCGGGTGGCCGCGATCCGGACCGACCTGCAGGCCACGATGGACATCAACGCGCAGGTGTACCGGACCGAGGGCTCGCTGAAGCAGGCGCTGCTCGACATCGAGGGCCTGAAGACCCGGTTCGCGAACGTCGCCGTACAGGACAAGGGCAAGCGGTTCAACACCGATCTGCTCGAAGCTGTCGAGCTGGGCTTCCTGCTGGACCTGGCCGAGGTACTGGTGTTCTCGGCGCTGGAGCGCAAGGAGTCCCGCGGCGGGCACTTCCGCGAGGACTACGACAAGCGCGACGACGTGAACTTCATGCGGCACACGATGGCGTACCGCGAGGTCGATGCCGAAGGCAACATCAACATCAGGCTGGACTACAAGCCGGTCGTCCAGACTCGCTACAAGCCGATGGAGCGCAAGTACTGATGGACGTCAAGGTCAAGATCCTCCGCTACAACCCGGAGGTCACCGAGGACTCCGAGTGGATCACCTACTCCGTCACCCTCCAGCCGGGCGACCGGGTGCTCGACGCGCTGCACAAGATCAAGTGGGAGCAGGACGGCACACTCACTTTCCGCCGTTCCTGCGCGCACGGGGTCTGCGGCTCGGACGCGATGCGGATCAACGGCCGCAACCGGCTGGCCTGCAAGACGCTGATCAAGGACCTGAACCCGGACAAGGAGATCACCGTCGAGCCCATCAAGGGCCTGCCGGTGCTCAAAGACCTGGTCGTCGACATGGAGCCGTTCTTCGACGCCTACCGCGCGGTGATGCCGTTCCTGGTCACCGACGGGCACGAGCCGAGCCGCGAGCGGATCCAGTCGCAGTCCGACCGGGAGCGCTTCGACGACACCACCAAGTGCATCCTCTGCGCGGCCTGTACGACGTCCTGCCCGGTGTTCTGGTCCGACGGCCAGTACTTCGGCCCGCAGGCGATCGTCGGCGCGCACCGGTTCATCTTCGACAGCCGCGACGAGGGCACCGAGCAGCGCCTGGAGATCCTGAACGACAAGGAAGGCGTCTGGCGCTGCCGGACCACCTTCAACTGCACCGACGCCTGCCCCCGCGGCATCGAGGTCACCAAGGCGATCCAGGAAGTCAAACGAGCCCTGATCTTCCGCCGCGTCTGAGCTCAGGCCGAAAGGAGCTTCCGCTCCCAGCCGCACACCAACCTCCGCGCCCGCCGTTCCATCCGACGGCGGGGCGGGTCGGGTGGCGTCTGGCGGTGGGGCTGGTTGGACGCGTCTGGCGGGGGGCTGGTTGGACGGCGTCGGGCGGCCGGCTGGTCGAGTGGTGGGGCTGGTCGAGTGGTGGGGTGCTCGATGACCGGCGGTGCGCCCTGGCGTTGGGGCTTGAGTGGCCTCGACCGGGTGCGGGGCGTCGGGGAGAGGCGCGGAATGACCGCGCGTCGGTCGTCGACGGGCCGATCACCGGCATGCACGCGCCCGGGATGCGACTGCGGGGATGCTCCGTTGCCGATTTGTGAGGTTTGCCGAGGACGTTCGCTGGTGACTATGTCCCGTTGGGTACAGACATGTCGCCCGTAGTAGAACCTTGATGGGGAAGGTACTTCCCGTGCTCACCACACTCGAAGCTCCGCGGACCGTGGTCTCCGATCAGCAGGCCGCTCCGCACGCCGCCCTGTACGCCCTTGTGGACCGTCCTCGCCACCGCTGGCTTCGGCTCGATCGCCGCTGGGTGGCCGAAGCCGTCGTCGGCGTTGTGGCGCTGACGCTGGCCATCGCCGCGTTCACGCTCGCTGGGCACTTCTGATCCGTCGTACGACGAAACCCCCGGACCGCCGGCGCCGGCTGCAGACCAAGCAGTGGGGCGACCCCGTGGTCCGGGGGTTTGTTGTGTCGTGGGTCCGTCAGTTGCGGACGGCGTTCTGCTGCTCGCTGCAGTCCTTCGCGTTGCCGATGCCGGTGTAGCAGATCTGGACGCGGACCCGGTCGGGGCTGCCGGACATCACGAACCGGTAGGACCTGCTGAGGTGCTCCGAGGTCCGGTACTGGGTGCCGATCTTCTTGCTGCCGCGGAAGGCCTCGAAGGAGACCGTCGCATAGCCGGCCGAGTCGAAGTCGTACACAGTGCCGCTGATCGTCGCGTTGCGGCTGGTCCAGGCGACGCCGCCGTAGGCGCGCTGGTAGCAGTTGGACAGACAGACCGCGAACCTGTCGTTGGCGTACTGCGTGCTCTCCGTCGCGGCCGTTGCCGCCGTCTGTCCGGTCACCGCCACCGCGGCCGCCGCCGCGAGTACTGCCACACCACGCCGTACCGATCCCACCACTGCGACTCTCCCCTGCTCCGAGTTTGTTGCCATGGGCCCCTAGTCTGCCCGCTGGACGGACCGGGCGCCTACTCGGTTGCAGGAAGTGACATCGCTCGCGCGCGCGTACCCCGTCGTACCGGAAAGAACATGTCGGCCAGGCAACGATCGGTCGGCGTACGGATCTCGGGCTGTGCACGGGCTCGTGTCGACAGTCAGCTGACAGCGGGCTGACACCGGGGACGCCTTGGCTGGAAGGCGTTCAGTGATCCGTTGACAGAAGGAGCGACATGTACCGCAAGCGTGTAGCAGTCATCCTGGCCGGTGGACTCGCCGTCGCGGGGTTCGGCGTGATCAGCCCGGCGAACGCGACCGAGAACGCACCGACCGCCGGCAACGTCCGGATGTGGGAGGACCCGGACTACACCGGCAGCCAGTACGTCACCGCGACCCCGGACAACTGCCCGGACGGCTGCGACATCGACGGCTGGGACGGCGACAACGAGATCTCCTCGGTGCGCAACGAGACCGCCTGCAAGATCCGGCTGTACGCCGACGACAACTTCGGCGGCCGCTCGGTCGACCTGGCCGCGAACACGAACTACTCCAACCTGGAGCAGGTCGGCTTCGACAACGACGCGGAGAGCTTCCAGTTCGTCTGCTGACCTGATCATGGCGACGCCCCGGGGACCGACTGGTTCCCGGGGCGTTTGGCCGGTCGGCGCCATGGCCAGATTGGTCACGAATATTGTTGAGGCGGCAGACACAGGGCGCTAGAAACCTATGTGACCGCTCACCGACTCCGCGTGAGCTCCCTGCCTAAGGACCGCCCAGTGCCTCCTGCCCGATCTCGCAGACGAGTTTCACTCCTGCTGACACTTGCGGTCCTTGGTACCGCTCTGGTGTCAGTCCCTCAGGCCTCCGCCGCTCCCCCTCCGATCCCTTCCCCGGCTGCTGCACCGCCTGCTCCCAGCCGGTACATCGTCACCCTGCGAGACCCTGCTGCAGCCTCGTACGTCGGCGGCGTCACCGGCAAGGCACGGACCGCGCCTCGCCAGGGCGAAGGCCTGCGCGCCGACTCGGCCCCGGTCAAGGCCTACCGCGAGTACCTGCGCGCACAGCAGAACACCACCGCCGCGACCGTCGGCAGCCGCGTCATCTCGTCGTACTCGGCCGCTCTGAACGGCTTCACCACCAAGCTGTCCGCCGTACAGGCCGAGCAGCTCCGCACCGATCCGTCGGTGCTGTCGGTCGTCGAGGACGTCCTGCGCAAGCCGCTCGCCGTCTCCTCCACCGACTACCTCGGGCTGAGCGGCGACAACGGCGTCTGGGCAACCAACGGCGGCGTCGGCAAGGCCGGCCAGGGCGTCGTGGTCGGCGTCGTCGACACCGGGATCGCGCCGGAGAACCCCGCGTTCGCCGGAGCCCAACTCGGCACGACCGCAGGCGCGGAGCCGTACCTCGACGGCGGCGCCATCAAGTACCGCAAGGCCGACGGCGGCACCTTCACCGGAGCCTGTACGACGGGCGCCCAGTTCACCGCCGCCGCCTGCACGACCAAGCTGATCTCGGCCCGGTACTTCGTCGACAACTTCGGCGCCGACCATATCGGCACCCCGGAGACCGGCGAGTACCTGTCCCCGCGCGACGGCAACGAGCACGGCTCGCACACCAGCAGCACCGCCGTCGGCGCGCACGACGTCGAGGCCGATCTGGCCGGCGTACCGGTGGGCAAGATCTCCGGCGTTTCCCCGGCCGCGAAGGTCGCGGCGTACAAGGCCTGCTGGAGCGGCCCCGCGGCCGGTCCCGAGGACGACGGCTGCGCGACCGGCGACCTGCTCGCCGCGATCGACGCGGCGGTGGCCGACAACGTCGACGTGATCAACTACTCGATCGGGATGGCCTCGGGCGCCGAGAGCACGGACTCGATCGTGGACGAGGCGTTCCGCAACGCCGCTTCGGCCGGCATCTTCGTCGCCGCTGCGGGCGGCAACGCGGGTCCGGGGAGCTCGACGATCGACAACGCGTCGCCGTGGATCACGACGACCGCGGCGAGCACGATCCCGAACCGGAGCGCGACGGTGCGGCTCGGCGACGGGACCGAGCTGCTCGGGGCTTCGGTCTCGGTGCCGAGTGCCCCTGTCAGTGGGCCGCTGGTCGCCGCATCGGCCACTGGTACCGCGACTGCTTCCCAGCCTTCGTTGTGTGGGCCGGGCGTCCTCGATCCCGCGAAGGTCACCGGGAAGATCGTGCTCTGCGAGCGCGGCATCGTCAATCGGCTGGCCAAGTCGGCCGAGGTCAAGCGCGCCGGCGGGATCGGCGTGATCCTGGTCAACCCGGCGCCGGACTCGCTCGATCTGGACGCGCACACCCTGCCGACCGTCGCCATCGACGCCGACCGGTACGACGTACTGACGGCGTACGCCGCTCGCGATGGAGCTTCCGCGACGCTGGTCGACGGGAACCCCTCGAACCTCCCCGAGCCCGCGGCGCCGCAGATCGCGGGGTTCTCCTCGCGCGGCCCGGTGACCGCCGATGGTGGCGACCTGATCAAGCCGGACCTGGCCGCGCCGGGCGTCGGGATCCTTGCTGCTGCAGCCAATGCGGCCGGTGCGCGGCCGGCGTACGCGTTCCTCTCCGGTACGTCGATGGCGTCGCCACACGTCGCCGGGCTGGCGGCGCTCTACCTCGGGCTGCACCCTGCGGCGACGCCGGCCGAGATCAAGTCGGCGCTGATGACGACGACCCGGCCGACGGCCGGCGAGTCCGCCGGTGATGTGTTTGCCGAGGGCAACGGGCAGGTCGATCCGACGCGGTATCTGAGCCCGGGACTGCTTTATCTGAACGGGCCTGACGACTGGGCCGGGTACATCGCGGCGATTCATGGTGATGCGTCGGCGCCTGATCCGTCGGACCTGAACCTGGCGTCGATCGGCGTCGGATCGCTGGCCGGGCGGCAGACCGTGACCCGCTCTGTGACCTCCACCGGCGCCGGGACGTTCACGGCTGACCCGGTCGCGGTTCCCGGCGTACAGACTGTGGTCGAGCCGTCGACACTGAGCTTCACGGCCGCAGGGCAGACCAAGAGCTTCCAGGTGACCTTCACGCGGACCACGGCTCCGCTCGACGCGTACGCGACCGGGCAGCTGGTCTGGCGCAGTGGCGAGCAGACAGTGCGCAGCGCTGTCGCCGTACGGCCTGTTGCGCTGGTGACTCCGGCTGAGGTGTCGGCCAACGGCAGCACCGGCCGTACGACGCTGACTGTGGCAGGTGGCGACGCGCTGGACGTACCGCTCGCTGTGACGGGGCTCAGCCGCGGGCAGCGGCTCGACGGCTCCGGTACTGCGGGTGGGGCGACGCAGAGCCAGGTGGTGGAGGTGCCGGCCGGTACGCCGCACGCCCGGTTCGTGCTGAGTGCTGGGACTGCTGGTGCGGACCTGGACCTGTCGGTCTACCGGGTCAACGACTACGGGGACCGGTTGCTGGTCGCACGGGCGGCTACGCCGTCTGCTGGTGAGCAGATCGACCTGGACGACCCGCAGGCTGGGCTGTACCAGGTTGAGGTGAGCTTCTACGCGGGTGCTGGGGCGCTCGGGTACAGCCTGACCAGCTATGTGCTGAGTGCTTCAGAGGGGGCCTTTGCGGCTTCGCCGACGACGGTCTCGCTGAGCATCGGCAGCAGGACGCCGGTCGAGCTGTCCTGGCAGGGGCTGCGGCCGGGCGGGCAGTACCTGGGCCGGGTGAGCTACGGCGACACCGGGCGTACGTCGTACGTGGTGATCACCAGCGACCCCCGGACTGGGCCGCCTGTTGGTGACCCGGGTGCTCGGCCGCAGGTGTCGGTCAAGCCTGACTATGCGCTGGCTGGGCGGACGGTGGCTGTTGTCGGGAGCGGACTGGTGCCGGCTGTTGGCTACCAGGTCCGGTTGAAGGGCGCCAGCCAGGTGCTCGCGAGTGGGCTCGTCAGCGACGACGGACGGGTGGGGCTGCTGGTCACGCTGCCTGCTGGGCTCAAGCCTGGTCAGCAGACTGTTGAGCTGCGGTACGCCGGGAAGACGGTGGCTGACGCTTTCACGATCACTCCGGTGGTGCTGCGCGGGCTGTCGGGTGACGACCGGCAGGCGTTCGACGGGAACCCGTTTGTCGCGCTGGTGGGTGCGGTGAGCGGCAAGGGGTCGGTGCGGGTGACGATCAAGGGGCGCACGAGTGTGTACCTCGACCAGACGATGCCGGTGGACAGCGGGACGCTGCAGGCGATCGACTGGGCGTCTGCTCGGGTGGAGACGCGGGCGGAGAAGCTCACCGCGACTCTGACCGTGCAGCTCGACCGTGGCAAGGCTGGGCAGAGCAAGACGGTCAGCTGGACCCCTGCGGCTGGTGCGGCCAGTACTGCTTCGATCGTGGGCTCTGGTCGGCAGGCTCGGGTGACGTACGTGAACCACAGTGAGCGCGTGGTGTTCCCGACGCTGCGCTACAAGCTGACCAGTGGTGACGTCGTCTTCGCGACACTGCAGGTCGACCCGGACCAGACTCTCGCGCGCACGTACGACGTGACTGGTGTCGACCGGCTCGACCTGGTGCTCGACGGCGCCGCTGTTGCGACGTACCGGAACCTGGACAAGAGCCGGCTCAACGGGCCGCCTGCGTTGGCTGAGCCGTTCTGGGCGACGTTCCATCGCGGCACCGGCCAGCAGTTGCAGCTGACGCTCACGAACCGGCCCGCCGGGTACAGCGGGCTGTTCTCGCTGCTGGTGGGGCAGGGCACGGACATCTACACCGGGCCTAAGGAGCTGTACGCCGAGGACATCCCCGTCGTGTACAGCCCCGAGGAAAAGGCGCCGGTCTCGCGGACGCTGAACGTGCCTGCCGGGCGGGCCTTGTGGGCGACCGCGTTCTACGAGGTGGTCCGGCCGGACATCCAGTACCTCGCCGTACGGACGATGCTCGCGACGCCGCTCACCCAGTCCGACCTCGCGCCGGTGCGTGGCAGCTCGACCTTCGCGGTCGACGCAGCACCTTCACCGGCCCACACGGGCACCACGGTGTCCGTCACCGCCGCCGGTCTGTCGCCGAACGAGCCGTGGACCGTCTGGCTGGGTGTGTTCCCGGTAGCCCACGGCCGAGCTTCAGCCGCCGGCTGGATGCACACCTTCGTCCAGATCCCGTTGCTCCACGGCAACACCACGCCGGTGACGGTCACCGGCAAGACCCTGACCAGATCAGGCCAGGTGGTGATCCAGACGCCGAGGTAACCCTCACGGGTGCATCCGTGCCCCCTTGAGCACCTTGTCCACCGCGTTCTTCGGTCCGTGCAGGGCGATCCCGACCAACTCGAGCTCGCCCTGCCGGACCGCCTTCACGGCCGCCCGGTTGTCCCGGTCATTGCCTGTAGCAAACAAATCCGCGGTGAACACGGAGTGCGGGATGCTCCGCCCGAGCACTCGCCCGTGCGAGACCGCCATCTGCTCCTTGGACCCCTCGAACACGAGCACCGGCTGGCGGAACATCGGCAGGTACTGCGTGCCGTCGGCATCCTCGTACGGCAATCCGAGCAACTCCGGCTGAGCCGTCGCCAACCCGGACACCAGGAAGGCCGTGACGTTCAATCGCTGCCAGGTCGCCAGGTCGTCCCGCAGCAGAACCGCGATCTTCGTGTCGAACTTGATCTCATCCACAGGCCCCAATCTGCCCGCTCCCCAGGGCCTGTGGCTTGTACGTTCTTAGCAATAGGGCGAATTGTTGGTGACCGCGGTGGCGACGCGGAGGTAGAGGTTGAAGAGGCGGTAGAGGTGGAGCATGTCGCCTTGGGTGGTGATGGTGCGGTCGTCGGTTTTCTCGAGGCCGGGGATGGCCAAGAGGTGGGAGGCGACTGAGGCGGACTGCCAGCGGACGGTCAACTGGTGGATGGTTTTGGAGGGGGCCGGCGGATTCGCCGCGGGGGCGGTGGGCTCGGGCCTGGTGGGGAGGGTGGTGAGGGCTCTTTGGACTGTTTGTTCGATACCTGCTCGGGACTCGGCGACCGGGACGAGCTGGGCGGCGAAGCGGTCTTTGGCTTGCTTGACCGGGTAGGCGTGGATCTGGGGGTCCCAGGTGGTGGCCTCGGTGCAGGCGGTGTTGTCGCCGGTCAGGGCGGCTACGGGGACGCCGTACGCCGACGCGGCCGCGTGGAGGAGGCCTATTTCGCCAGTCGGCTTGTCGTCGAGCCAGATGTCTTCGATTTCGTGGCCCATGAAGCTGTGACTCAAGACGCCGAGGGTGCCGGCTCTGGAGTGGAAGCCGACGCAGACGACGGCGTCGAAGTCGGGGGTCAGGCCCTCGATCATGCCCATCGGTTTGGGGCGGCCCTTGATCAGGAGGGCTCGGGGGTCGAGCAGGTCGGGCAGCAGGTTGCGCATCGGCCCGTGGGCGTCGTTGACGAGGACGTACTTCGCGCCGGCGGCGTACGCGCCGCGGACGGCGGCGTTCACGTCCTCGGTCATCAGGCCGCGGCCGCGTTCGTAGTCGCGGCCGGGCGGCTGGACGTCCTCGGCGTCGACCAGGCCGGTGATGCCTTCCATGTCCGCGCTGATGTACACCTTCACCCGAGTCCCCCGCCTCTTCGCCACTGTCAATTGGCAAGCGTAGTGTTCTGAAGGGTGAGCGCGAGTGCGCAGGTACGGGCCTGGCGACCGGAACTGAACGGTGTCGTCGAGGTACTGCACGCCTACTTCCCGTCGCACGCGTACCCGAGCCACACCCACGACGCCTGGACCATCCTGCTCGTCGACGAGGGCGTCGTCCGGTACGACCTGGACCAGCGGGAGCACGACCTGAGCCGCGCGCAGGTGTCGATCCTGCCGCCCAACGTGCCGCACGACGGCCGCTCGATCCGCCCGGAGGGTTTCCGCAAGCGGGTGCTCTACCTGGAGCCCGACCGGCTCGGCACCGACCTGACCGGGGCTGCGGTCGACCAGCCCGAGTTGCTCGACCCCCTGCTCCGGCAGCGCATCGAGCAGCTACACGGCGTACTGGCTCTCGGCCAGGAGACGCTGGAGGCGGAGAGCCGCCTCACGCTGATCGAGGAGCGCCTCCGGCAGCACCTGAAGCGCCAGGTCATCGCACCGCCCGACCGCCGGGACGCAGGAGTCGCCAGCCGGCTACGGGAGGTGCTGGACGCGCACCTGCCCGGCGGGATCACGCTGGACGAGGCGTCAGCGCTGGTGCACGCGCACCCGGCGCATCTGGTGCGCGCCTTCAGCCGGGAGTTCGGCATGCCACCGCACCGGTACCTGACTGGCCGCCGCGTCGACCTGGCCCGCCGCTACCTCCTGGAGGGCTGCCCGGCCGCCGAGGTCGCGGCGCTGGCCGGCTTCTACGACCAGTCCCACCTGACCAGGCATTTCCGCCGCATGCTCGGAGTGACGCCGAGCAGCTTCGCCAGGCCCTGACAGCCGTACGGCGTACGCGAGCTACAGCGCGTCGACCTTCTCCACCTTCGAGGCCTTTGCCGCCTTGTACGCCTTGAAGCCCCACGTACCGAGCAGCCCCGCGATCCCCAGGTTGACCACGATCAGCACGGTGTGCGCGACGTAGTACCCGGTCGGGCGGTCTTCCGTGGCGGCCAGGTTCTTGATGAACGTCACGTACGTGACAACGTTCCAGACCGCGATCGCGATCAGCACCAGGGCATGCTTGCGTTCGAGTTTCACCCTGCCAGTGTGCACGTAGGGGGCGGCCGCGCCTCACTCGGCCGCCCCACAGAGGGGCGAGCTCTCTACGTGAGATCGACCCTGCTCGACGGCCGCGCCGACTCGCAAGCGAAAGAAGCTACTGGCGGGTCACATCAAGGGTTAACCTGTGCCCAGCCCTCAGGCGGCCGCACGCTCACCGCGGGGCCGCCGCCGCTCCGCCAGGCTCAAGCTCGGGGTGTAGGCGACGTCGTTCGGGCCGGCGTCGGTCCCCGGTGGGGCGATCTCGTCGATCCGGTCCAGGATCTCGTCGTCCAGGGTGACGTCGGCTCCCGCGAGCAGGTCGTCGAGCTGTTCCCCGGTGCGCGGCCCGATGATCGCCGACGTGACGCCCGGATGGGCGATCGCGAACGCCATCGCGAGATGCGTCATGGACAGTCCCGCCTCCGAAGCGAGCGGAACGAGCTGCTCGACCACGTCGAGCTTGCGCTGGTCGGTGAAGTGCTGCGGCATGGCACCGGCCCGCTGCGTCCCGGCCGGCTGTCCCTTCCGGATCCGGCCCGTGAGCAGGCCCTGGCCGAGCGGGCTCCAGACCAGCGCGCCCATCCCGTAGCGCTGGACGACGGGCAGGATCTCGCGCTCGATGCCGCGGTTGATGATCGAGTACGGCGGCTGCTCGGTGCGGTAGCGCTCCAGCCCACGCCGTTCCGCGATCCACTGGGCCTCGACGATGTCCGAGGCCGGGAAGCTCGACGTCCCGATCGCGCGGACCTTGCCGCTGTGGATCAGGTCGGACAGCGCCGACAGGGTCTCCTCCGGATCGACCGACGGGTCGGGGCGGTGCACCTGGTACAGGTCGAGGTGGTCGGTCTGCAGCCGGCGCAGGGAGTCCTCGACCGCCTTGACGATCCAGCGCCGCGAGTTGCCGCCACGGTTCGGGCCGTCGCCCATCGGGTAGTGCAGCTTGCTCGCCAGTACGACGTCGTCGCGCCGACCCTGGAGCGCCTTGCCGAGGATCACCTCGGACTCGCCGGCCGAGTAGACGTCGGCGGTGTCGACGAAGTTGATCCCGCCCTCGAGCGCTCGGTGCACGATCCGCACCGAGTCGTCGTGGTCGGCGTTGCCCATGGCCCCGAAATTCATCGCGCCCAGGCAGTAGGCGCTGACCTCGATGCCGGTGCGTCCCAGCGTGCGGTACTTCATCGTTCTCCTTCGGAAGGTGCCAGTTCGGCCTACTTCCAGGAAACCTTCGGCGCGATCACCGAACCAGCAAGATCCTCTCGCCTGCTTGCACAATCCTCCCGAGCACGTCCGTCACGGCAGCGCGGCGGCCGCCAGGTCGGTGCGGCCGCGCAGCCGGGCCGCGTCGATGCTGGGTGGGGCGCCGAACTCGCGGCGGTACTCGCGGCTGAACTGGGACGCGCTGTCGTAGCCGACCTCGTGGCCGACGCCGGTGACGTCGTTCGGGCGGTTCACCAGGAGCAGCCGCGCGGCCTGCAGGCGGATCTGCTTCTGGAAACGGATCGGGCTCATTCCCGTCACCACCTGGAAGTTCCGGTGGAAGGCGGAGGCGCTCATCCCGGACCGGCCCGCCACCTCCTCGACCCGGAAGGGCTCGGTGTAGTTGTCCCGGATCCAGCGCACCGCCTGCGCGACGTGACTCAGACTGCTGTCCGCGAGACCGAGCTGGCGGACGGCGTCACCGTGCTCGCCGGTCATCAGCAGCCACAGGATCTCACGTTTGACCAGCGGGACCAGCGTCCTGCGGTCCCGCGGCCGGTCGAGCAGACGCAGCAGCCGTACGACGGCGTCGAGCAACTCCGCCGGTGCGTCACTGACCGCGAGCCCCGGCCGGGCGACTCCCGAGGTCTCGGGCAGGTCCGCCGGTCCGGCCTGCAGCAGCATTTCCGCGATCATGGCGGGCTCGAGCGTCATCCCGAACGCCAGCGCGGGGCCGGCCGGCGTTGCCTCGACGAAGTGCCCGGTCACCGGGAGGTCCACCGACGCAACCAGGTACTGGCCGGGGCCGTACTCGAAGAGGTCTTCCCCGAGCGCCAGCCGCTTGGTGCCCTGGGCAACGATCGCCAGGACCGTACCGGTCGTGCCGGACTCCGGCGCCACCTCCCGGTCGGCCCTGCACACCCGGACCCCGTCGATGGCCGTCGTCAGGTCAGGTCGCGCGTGCCGCTCCACAAGGTCCCGAAACTCCTTCACAAGACCATTTCAGCACGCGCTCAAAGGCAGCGATTCACGAGTTCGGGCCCCGGTCGACCGTGCGCAGCAGTTGGGTGCGGTTGGCGACGCCGAAGCGGCGGTACAGCCGGGTGAGCTGCGACTCGACGGCCTTCACGCTCAGGTACAGCGCGGCGGCGATCTCGCGGTTGGTGGACCCGTCTCGGACCATCGCCACGATCTGCAGCTCGTTGTCGGTCAGCTCGGACGGCTGCCGACTACGACTCGGTACGTCGAGCCGCGCGAGCTCCGTCTCGGCGACCTCCCGCCAGGCGGGCGCGCCGTACTGCTCGAACTGCTCGATCGCGTCCAGGAACGCCGTACGGGCCACCGACCGCCGTCGCGCCTGCCGCGCGACCCGTCCGCGGGTGAGCTCGCAGCGCGCGAGGTCGAGCGGGTACACGTGGTCACCCGCGGTCGCGATCGTCTTCTCCAGGAGGTCGAGCGCCGCCGCCGGGTCGCCCTGCTTGGCGATCAGCAGCGCCTCGGACCGCGCCAGCCCGACCCGGACCACCTCGCGGTCGAGCGTGTCGGCCCGCTCGCGAATCTCCGCGATCAGTGCGGCCGCGTCGTCCAGCCGGCCGGAGGCGACCAGCGCCTCGGCGTAGTCCGCGTGCCACGGGATCACGGCCGGGTCGTACGGCATCGCCGCCTCCCCCGACTCCGCGATCGCGTCGAAAGCCTCGACCGCGCGCTGCGGATCACCGACCAGTACGCCGACCAGCCCGACCGCGGACAGCGCCGGACCGGTCCACTCGTCGTTGCCGATCACGCGCACCGCTTCGAGCGACGCTTCGGCCATCTCGCGCGCCATCGTCGCCGTACCGCCGGCCCACTCGGCGCGGGCGGCGATCACCATGCCGACCTCGGGCTCGTCGCCCAGGTCCTGCATCAGCTGGAGACACTCGTGCCCGGAGGCCAGCGCGTCGGCGCCACGGCCGCTGCGCTCGTAGATCGCGGTCGCCGAGATCAGGATCCCGGCCAGCCAGCGCACCGCGCCGCCGACCCGGACCTCCTCGACGAGCGTGCTGATGCCCTCGATCGCGGCCGCGTTGTTGCCGCGGAACAGCTCACGCATCGCGGCCATCTGCCGCGCGTGCACGACGCTCTTGGTCAGCGGCAGCCCGATCGCGAGCTCACCGGCCAGACCGAGCAGCCGGTCCGACGTCTGGCCGCCACCGACCGCGACCTCGACCGGGTGCGCCGCGCTCAACGCGTCGACCAGCGCTTCGGTGTCGCCGCAGCGACGGGCCAGCTCCTCGGCGATGCGCGCGTCCTCGCGGGCGTCGTCGAGCCGGCGGTCGAAGTACGCGCTGTGACTGCGCATGATCCGGACCTGCGCCTCGAGCCGGTCGTTGCCCTCGGCGGCTTCGAACGCCTCGGCGAGCAGCTCGATCCGCTGGTCGCGCTCCGGCCAGGCCGCGTCGACGAGCAGCAGCAGGGCCGGCACCTTGACCTCGGCAACGGTCGCGGACTGTACGGCGAGCCGAGCCATCTCCGCCGACTCCACCAAGTGCCCAGCGGCCGCAGCGTCGTCAGCGGCTCGGGTCAGTCGCCTGGCCCGGTCGTCCGGTGAGTCGGCCGGGGTCCTGTCGGCCGCCAGGCGCCAGAGCGTCGCGGCGGCGCCCAGCGCGCCACGGGCGCCTGCGGTCGTCCCGGCCTCCTCCAGCGCGGCAGCGAGGTCCGCATCGGCCTCCTGGGTCGCCAGGGCCCGGTGAGTGGCGTTCTCGACCGGCTCCTCGACCACCGCGGCCAGCCGGGCGTGTGCCTGCCGTCGCGCGGCCGACGTCGCTTCGGCGTACACGAACTCGCGCAGCAGCGGGTGGTTGAACCGCAGCCGCTCCGACGAGACGTCGATCAGCCCGAGCCCCTCCGCCTCGGCCAGCTCGGCGTCGACCGAGCGGCCCAGCGCGGCAGCCAGCTGGGAGGTGGTCGGACGCGGCGAGGCGGAGGCGTGCAGGAGCAGCTCGTGCGTCGCCGTACTGAGGTCTGCCAGGCGGTCGCCGAGCAGCGTCTTCAGCCGGCTCGACACCGGGAGCGGGTCGTTCGGCGAGACGCCCTGCGGGTGCCGCAGCACCGCACGGCCCAGCTCGAGCGCCATGAACGGGTTGCCGTCGCTGGCGGTGTAGATGCGGCGGGCGGTCCGTACCGGGAGCGGACTGGACAGCCGGTTGCGCAGCAGAGCCAGTACGTCGGGCTCAGCCAGCGGCGGCACCTCCAGCTGCAGCACCGGCTCCGGGCACGCCTCAGCCATCGTCGGGAGGTCGCCGTCGGCCACCTGCTCGGTGGCCAGCATGTGCACGCCCTCGGTCAGCCGGCGGGCGCAGAAGGTCAGCACTTCGAGACTGGACGGGTCGACCCACTGGATGTCGTCCACGACGAGCAGCACCGGCCCGGACGCCGCCAGGCGCCGCAGTACGTGCAGTACGGCGAGGCGCACGGCCAGCTCGTCCCGGACCGTGTCCGGCGCGCTGGCCTTGAGCAGCGCGACCTCCAGCGGCTGCCGCAGGTGGTCGGGCAGCACCTGCCAGGCCAGCTCGAGCTGGTTGGACAGGAGGTCCAGCAGCGTGACGTACGGCAGGCCGGCCTCGCTCTGGGACGGCGCAGCGCTCAGCACGCGCCAGCCGGAACGGGCGCGGTCGGCGACGAGCGCGCGGCCGAGGGCGGACTTGCCGATTCCGGTCGGGCCGTAGAGCAGCACGGAGCCACTGGTCTCGAGCTGCGTCCGCGCGCGCTCGACCAGTCCGGCGCGCCCGACCAGCTCGTCGTCAGTCATCGATCAACATTCTCCCCGAAGGATTACATTCGCGGACATCACAGTCGAGTGCCACTGGACACGGCGAGTGTCACACACGGATATCCGGACGCCACCCCCTCGTTACCCATCTGTTCACGGCGGCCCCGGTTCGGCGATGCACAAACGTCCGGCGTGTCGCCCGTCAAGACGCCGAATTTCCCGTCTGAACCTCCCACATTGTCGGATCAACTGAGGAAAGCCCGAAGCAGCGCGGCCGTCCCCGCGAGGTGTTCCTGCATCGCCGTGCGCGCCGCGGGCGCGTCGCCGGCCAGGATCGCGTCGACGATCTGCCGGTGCTGCTCGTCGGAGTGCACGATGTTGCGTTCGAGCAGCGGGATCGCGTCGAGCAGGGCGTTCAGCCGCATCCGTACGTCGGCCACCGCGGTGGTCAGCGACGGCGAACCGCTCACCTCGGCGATCGCAAGGTGCAGCCGCGAGTCCATCCGCCGGTAGTCGGTCAGCTTGGCGGTCGCGGTGTCGGCCAAGCAGCGGGTGAGATGGTCGTGCTCCTCGACGCCGAGTGCGCGAGAGGCCGCGGCCTCGGCCGCACCGACCTCCAGTGCGCCGCGAAAGACCAGAGCGTCCTCGAGTCCGTCACCGAGCTCTCTGACCAGCTTCTTCGCACCGACACGCTTCGGCCTCGGCAGGCGGGCGTTGACGAACGTTCCGCCGTACCGGCCGCGGCGGGACTCGACGTACCCGGCCTCGGTGAGCGCGCGGATCGCCTCCCGCAAGGTGACGCGGGAGACGTTGAGCCGCGCCGCGAGGTCGCGCTCGGACGGCAGGCGTTCGCCCGGGCCGACCACGCCGAGCTTGATCGACTGCAGCAGCCGCTCGACGGTCTCCTCGAACGGGTTGCCCGCCCGCACCGGCCGGAACAGCGCCTCCCCAGCTCGCGCCTCCTCGACCACACCGCCACCTCTCCCCGTCAGTCCCCTCACCCTAATTCCCCCGCCCCCTCGACTTTGAGCACCGACCAGCCGTCTCCACGGACCTCGCGTGACTGGCCGGTGCTCAAAGTCGCGCTAGAGGGGTGTGACGTACGAGCCGGAGATGCCGCCGTCGACGAGGAACGTGTTGGCGGTGATGAACGACGAGTCGTCCGACGCGAGGAACGCGACCGCCGCGGCGATCTCCTCGGGTTCGCCGAAGCGGCCCATCGGGACGTGCACCAGACGGCGCTCGGCGCGCTCGGGATCGGCCGCGAACAGCTCCTGCAGCAGCGGCGTGTTCACCGGCCCCGGGCAGAGCGCGTTCACACGAATCCCCTGGCGGGCGAACTCGACGCCCAGCTCGCGGCTCATCGCCAGTACGCCGCCCTTCGACGCGGAGTACGAGATCTGCGACGTCGCCGCGCCCATCACCGCGACGAACGACGCGGTGTTGATGATCGATCCCTTGCCTTGGCGCTGCATGTACGGGATCGCCGCCTTGCAGCACAGGTAGACCGACGTCAGGTTGACCTCCTGCACCTTGCGCCACGCCTCCAGCCCGGTGTCCAGGATCGAGGCGTCCTCGGGCGGCGAGATGCCCGCGTTGTTGAACGCGACGTCGACCGACCCGTAGGTGTCGAAGGCCTGCTGGAACAGGTTGTCCACGCCCGTGCCGTCGGTCACGTCGGTCGGCACGAACAGCCCGCCGACCTCGTCGGCCGCGGTCTTGCCGGCCACCGGGTCGAGGTCGCCGATCACGACCTTCGCGCCCTCGGCCGCGAGCCGCCGTACGCTCGCCAGGCCGATGCCACTCGCGCCGCCGGTCACGACGGCGACGCGGCCTTCGAGGCGGTGCGCCTTCACGTCAGTCATTCAGTCCTCCGTGGAGATGAAGATGTTCTTGGTCTCGGTGAACGCGGCCAGCGCGTCCGGACCGAGCTCGCGGCCGAGCCCGGACTGCTTGAAGCCGCCGAACGGCGTGGAGTAGCGCACCGACGAGTGCGAGTTGACCGACAGGTTGCCGGCCTCGATCCCGCGGCTGACCCGCAGCGCGCGCCCGACGTCCCGGGTCCAGATCGAACCGGACAGCCCGTACGCCGAGTCGTTGGCGCGCCGGATCGCGTCGGCCTCGTCGTCGAACGGGACCACCACGACGACCGGGCCGAAGATCTCCTCGGTCAGCGCCGGTGCATCCTCCGCGAGCCCGGTCAGGACAGTCGGCGGGAACCAGAACCCCGGCCCGTCCGGCGCCGTACCGCGGAACGCGACCGCGCTGTCGTCGACGTACGACGCCACCCGCTCGAGCTGCTGCGCCGAGATCAGCGGCCCCATCTCGGTCTGCTCGCTGCTCGGATCGCCCACGCGAACGCCCTTGACCGCGGGCTCGAGCAGCTCCAGGAACCGGTCGTGCACCGACCGCTCGACCAGGATCCGCGACCGCGCGCAGCAGTCCTGCCCGGCGTTGTCGAACACGCCGTACGGCGCCTGCGCGGCGGCCTTCTCCAGGTCCGCGTCGGCGAAGACGACGTTCGCGGACTTGCCACCGAGCTCCAGCGTCACCCGCTTCACCTGGTCCGCGCAGCCCGCCATCACCTGCTTGCCGACGCCGGTCGAGCCGGTGAACACCACCTTGCGCACGGCCGGGTGGGTCACGAACCGCTGCCCGACGACCTTGCCCGCGCCCGGAACGATCTCCAGCACGCCCGGCGGGATCCCCGCCTCCAGCGCCAGCTCGCCGAGGCGGATCGCGGTCAGCGGGGTGAGCTCGGCGGGCTTCAGTACGACGGTGTTGCCGGCCGCCAGCGCCGGTGCGAAGCCCCAGCCGGCGATCGGCATCGGGAAGTTCCACGGCACGATCACGCCGACCACACCGAGCGGCTCGGCCACGGTCAGATCGATGCCTCCGGCAACGGGAATCTGCCGGCCGAACAGCCGCTCGGGCGCGGCCGAGTAGTAGTGCAGGACGTCGCGGACGTTGCCCGCTTCCCAGCGGGCGTTGCCGATCGTGTGGCCGGCATTCTCGACCTCGAGCGCGGCCAGGTTCTCCAGGTCGGCGTCGACCGCGTCGGCGAACCGGCGCAGCAGGCGGCCGCGGTCCGCCGGGGCGACCGCGCGCCAGGTGGTGAACGCCTCGGCAGCGCGTCGGATGGCCGCGTCGGTCTGCTCCTCGGTTGCGAGCTCGACCGTGCGGACCACCTTCTCGGTGGCCGGGTTGATCACGTCGTACGTCACGGGGTTCTTCTCCTCGTTGCTTCGGCGACCAGGGCGGCGAACAGCCGCAGGTCGTCGGGGTTCTCCTCGGGGTGCCACTGCACGCCGAGCGCGAAGGCGTGGCCGTTGACCTCCGCCGCTTCGACCGTGCCGTCGCCCGCGCGGGCGGTCACGTGCAGGTCGTCGGCGACGACGTCGATGGCCTGGTGGTGGTAGCAGTGCACGGTGGTGCGGTCGCCGAACAGCCGACTGGTGAGGGTGTCCGGGTCGATCTTCACGTCGGTCCGGCCGAAGATCGCGGGCGACGGGCGGTGCTCGTCGTGGCCGACCGCCTCGGGCAGGTGCTGCTGCAGGGTGCCGCCGAGCGTGACGTTGAGCATCTGCAGGCCGCGACAGATCGCGAGCAGCGGGAGGTCTCTGTCGAGGGCGGCCTCGATGAGGACCTTCTCGTGGTCGTCACGGCCCGGTCTGGTGTCGACCGTCTCGGAGTGCGGCACAGCGCCGTACGAGGTGGGATCGACATCGCACCCGCCGGCGATCACGAGCCCGTCGAGGATGTCCAGGATCGACGGGTCGGTGCCGACGGGCGGAAGCAGGATCGGCGTACCGCCGGCCGCGACGACCGAATCGAGATAGACCCTGGGCAACAACGCCGCGTCACGTTCCCAGACACCCCAGATGGTCGGCTCGAGGTACGTGGTGATGCCGATCCGGGGCCGACTCCGACCCTCCGTGCCCGAAGGGTCGGCGGAAGGCACTTCAACGCTTTTCAAAATTTACAACCTCTCGAAGCCACGGACGCGCTCCCAGTCGGTGACGGCTGCGTCGTACGCGTCCAGCTCCACCCTGGCCGCGTTGAGGTAGTGGTCGACCATCTCGTCGCCGAACGCCTCGCGGGCCAGCTTCGACCCGCCGAACAGCGCCGACGCCTCACGCAGCGTGGTCGGGACGTGCGGCTTGTCGCTGGTGTAGGCGTTCCCGGCCAGCAGCGGCTCGAGCTCAAGCTCGTTCTCGATGCCGTGCAGGCCGGACGCGATCAGCGCGGCGACGGCGAGGTACGGGTTCACATCGCCGCCAGGTAAGCGATTCTCGACGCGCAACGACTGGCCGTGGCCGACGACGCGCAGCGCGCAGGTGCGGTTGTCGAGGCCCCAAGCGACTGCAGTCGGCGCGAAGCTGCCGGGCTGGAAACGCTTGTACGAGTTGATGTTCGGAGCGAGCAGGTACGTGAGCTCGGGCAGGCAGGCGAGCTGGCCGGCGATGAACTGCTCCATCAGCACGCTGAACCCGTGCTCGCGATCGCCGGCCAGGACCGGGTCCCCGTCGGCGCCGCGGAAGCTCAGGTGGATGTGGCAGGAGTTGCCCTCGCGCTCGTCGTACTTGGCCATGAAGGTGAGGCACTTACCGTGCTTGACCGCGATCTCCTTCGCGCCGGTCTTGTAGATCGAGTGGTTGTCGCAGGTCTTCAGCGCTTCGTCGTACCGGAAGGCGATCTCCTGCTGGCCGAGGTTGCACTCGCCCTTGGCGGACTCGACGTACAGGCCGGCGCCCTCCATCGAGTTGCGGATATCGCGCAACAGCGGCTCGATCCGCGCGGTGCCGAGCAGCGAGTAGTCGACGTTGTACTGGTTCGCCGGGTCGAGATCCTTGTACGTCTTGGACCAGGCCTGCTCGAAGGTGTCGTTGAACACGATGAACTCGAGCTCGGTGCCGACGAACGCCGTGAGGCCGCGCTCGGCGAGCCGGTCGAGCTGCGCCTTGAGGATCTGCCGCGGGCTGGCCGGCATCGGCTTGCCGTCGAGCCACTGGACGTCGCAGATCACCAGGGCGGTGCCTTCGAGCCAGGGCAGGACTCTCAGCGTGGCGAGGTCGGGAGCCATCAGGAGGTCGCCGTACCCGGACTCCCACGAGGACATCTCGTAGCCGTCGACGGTGTTCATGTCGACGTCGACGGCGAGCAGGTAGTTGCAGCCCTCGGTCCCGTGCTGCACCACCTCCTCGAGGAAGTAGCGCGCACCGCAGCGTTTGCCCTGCAGCCGGCCCTGCATGTCGGTGATCGCGACCAGGACGGTGTCGATCTCCCCCTTGCCCACCAGGTCCCGCAGTTGCTGCACGGTCAGCTTGCCGGTGCTCGATGCCACGGTCTCTCCCGGGTTTCATTGGTCTGCAGACAGTCCATTGACGCAAGGCTCCGGCGCGATGTCAATGTGTCCGTTCCCTTGACACAGGGGTCCGGCGCGAGGAACCTCGTGGCCATTCCTAGTGGTATGCCCGTAGACCATTGGAGCCACGATGAGCCGGAAGACCTCGCGCGTCGACTACCAGCAGGTGGGCAAGGAGTACCTGGAGCAACGCCAGCTGCGCCGGGGCGCGGCCGGCTGGGTGCTGCTGGCCGGACTCGGTGTCGCCTACGTCATCTCCGGCGACTTCGCCGGCTGGAACTTTGGCCTGGCCGAGGGCGGCTGGGGCGGGCTGCTGATCGCGACCGTGCTGATGGCCACGATGTACACCTGCATGGTGTTCGGGCTGGCCGAGCTCGCGTCGGCGATCCCGGTCGCGGGCGCCGGGTACGGCTTCGCGCGGCGGGCGCTGGGACCGCTGGGTGGATTTGCTACCGGTACGGCGATCCTGATCGAGTACGCGATCGCGCCGGCCGCGATCGCGACGTTCATCGGCGGCTACATCGAGGCGCTCGGGCTCTTCGGGCTCACGTCGAGCTGGCCGGTCTACCTGGGCTGCTACGTGATCTTCATCGGCATCCACCTGTACGGCGTGGGCGAGGCGCTGCGGCTGACACTCGGCATCACCGTGGTCGCGGTGGTCGCGCTGGTGGTGTTCGTGGTCGCGATGGTGCCGCAGTTCGACGCCGACAAGCTGTTCGACATCGTGCCGAACGACGCCGCGGGGGCGAGCGAGTTCATCCCGTTCGGGTACGCCGGGGTGCTGGCCGCGCTGGTCTACGGGATCTGGTTCTTCCTGGCCGTCGAGGGCGTGCCGCTGGCCGCCGAGGAAGCGCGCGACCCCGTTCGCGACATGCCGCGCGGGATCATCACCGCGATGGGCATCCTGCTCGTCTTCGCCGCGCTGATGCTCGTCTTCACCGCCGGCGGAGCTGGTTCATCTGTTGTCGCCGACTCGGACAATCCTCTGCCCCTGGCCCTTCGTACCGCACTAGGCGGAGACCCCTGGGTCGCCGATTTCGTCAACTACGTAGGCCTGGCAGGCCTGGTCGCGAGCTTCTTCTCCATCGTCTACGCCTACTCCCGTCAGCTCTTCGCCTTGTCTCGCGCCGGCTACCTCCCGCGCTTCCTGTCCGTCACCGGCAAGCGCAAGACGCCGTACCTGGCCCTGCTCGTCCCCGGCGCCATCGGCTTCCTGCTCGCCGCCATCACCCAGGACGGCGCCCTCCTGATCAACATCGCGGTCTTCGGCGCCACGGTCTCGTACGTCCTGATGACGCTGTCCCACATCGTCCTCCGCGTCCGCGAACCCGACCTGGCCCGCCCGTACCGCACCCCCGGCGGCACCATCACCACCGGCATCGCCCTCGTCCTCGCCGTCATCGCGGTCGTCGCCACCTTCTTCGTCGACAAACTCGCCGCAGGCATCACCGCCGCCCTCTTCGTCGTAGCCCTCGCCTACTTCTGGTTCTACAGCCGCCACCACCTGGTCGCCTCAGCCCCGGAAGAAGAGTTCGCCGCCATCCAGCAAGCGGAGTCGGAGCTGTCGTAGAGCGAGTCGGAGCTGTCGTAGCAAGAGCCGGATCCCTTGCACAGCGAGGGATCCGGCTCTTGGGACGGCACGGGTCAGTCGCGGATGTCGTTCCACTGACCGCTGCAGGCGATGCGCTGGCCGTCGGGCTTGAAGTAGCAGACCTGGGTCCGGATCCGGTTGATGCCGCCGGGCAGGCCCGGATTGCCGATGGCGAAGGGGGTGAAGGTGACCGTGACGTTGCCGGCCGAACGGACATCGCTGTCGACCTTGGTGGAGCCCGCGAAGGCGTCGAAGAAGACCCGCGTGGTGCCACCGGTCGACTTGTCCCCGACCGTGACGGTGATGGTCGCCGTCCGGTTGCCCCAGGTGATGTACCCCTCGGCGAACTCGTTGCAGTCCGGGTCGATGACCGAGCCGAAGACACACAGCTTCGGGATGTGGTCCCGCGCGTACTGAACACTCGCCGAGGCGGGCGCCTGGGTGGCGGTCACGACGGCGACAGCGGCGAAACTCGCCGCGGCGACGGTACGGAAGAAGGTCATCGGAGGGCTCGCTCTCAGGCGTAAGGGGTTCGATCGGTCCCAGTTTTCTCCCGAAGCCGACGGCAACACCAGGTAGTTGCAGGTAGTGACATCACCGCCGGCCTCACGGCTTCCGTCTTCGCCGCTGCCAGCGCCTACTTCTGTTCCACAGCCGCCACCACCTTGTCCCGAGGAGGAGTTCGCCGCTGTCCAACACGCCAAGTCGGAGCGGTCGTGGAGCGATTCGGCGCTGCCATTGGCCAACTCGGTGCTGCCATTGGCCAATTCGGCGCTGTCGTAGGGCGACTCGGTGCAGTCGTAGGTCGAACCTGGCGCTGCACCGGGTTGAGGCTGCAGCGGTTGAGGTCGCAGCGGGTTGACAATGGCGGGGCGCCGCATCGGTCGACGCCAACTGGATGGCCGACGGGGTGCGACCGTCCGCGTCCCCGAGGAGAGACCATGCCGTCATCCCGCAGCGAACCTCCCGCCGTACCAGCTGCCTCAGGAGCTGCCGGCGGCCCGCCCGCGGCGCAGGCAGCGCAGGCAGCAACGGTAGGTACGTCGTCAGCGCAGGCGGAAGCGGCAGCTGCGCCAGTGGCACCGGCCGGGGCGCCGGCGGCACAGGTCGGTGCGCCGGCGGCACAGGTCGGTGCACCGGCGGGTGTACCGGACGCGGTCCGGGCGACGTTGCTCGCCACCGAGCACTGGAGTCTGCTCGGGACGCGCGGCACGATCTGGTCGGAGGTGATGAGCAGGATCTCCATCCACCTCACCGTCGCGTCGGCATCGCTGGTGGTGATCGCGCTGGTGACGCAGGCCTCCGGGTTCGGCCACGCGTTCAAAGTGCTCTCGATCGGCCTGAGCTCGGTCGTGCTGGTCCTCGGCACGCTCACCGCCCTCCGCGTACACAACGCGACCGCGGACGACGTAGCGCTCGTCACTGGGATGAACCGGCTGCGCGCCGCGTACCTCGAGATGGACCCGACGCTGGCGAACTACTTCGTCACGTCCTGGCACGACGACCCGGCCGGGGTGCTGACGACGTACACGATGGGAACCCGTCCGGTCGCGACCCACCACCTGGCCAGTACGACGATGTTCGTGACCATCGTCAACACGATGGTCGCCGGCACCCTCGGAGCCCTCATCGCCAGCGCCGCCGGAGCACCCTCAACCGTCACAGTCCTCACCGGCGCCGCCACTGCCCTGCTCTACCTCACCGCCACCGTCCAAACCGCCAAACACCTCTTCGCCCCACCCCCTGTCGACGCGCACTTCCCGACCCCACCCACCTGAGCGCATTCCGCCCCCACCAGCCGGCACCGACATACGAGAACCGCCGAAACAGCAAGGACCCCGACGTCGTCGCCGTACTCGCCGACGCACACGTAGACATCAGTACGTCGGCCCTGCCACCGTCGAACCAACAGGGCTGCTCATCGGCCGCAGCAGCAGGCCACCGGTCTCCCCTGCGCGACAACATCACCTACCCACCAGCACACGAGGACCACCAGCCGATTCCCAGAACGCAGACGCCGGTAGACCGATACCGCCGGACCGCCGGTTCGCCGGACCGCCGGTTCGCCGGACCGCCGGTTCGCCGGACCGCCGGTTCGCCTGACCGCCGGTCCCTGCCGGACCGCCGGTCAGGCAGGGACGGCCAGTTCGCTGGTCAGGCAGGACCGCCAGTCGGCCAGGCCAGCTGACCTGTCGGGAACGTACCGGGCGCGCTCGTCGCTCTCGGCTGGCCGAGGAAGTCTAAAAGCCGGCGGAGCGGCGACTCGTGCCGGCAGACCACTACGAGCACGAGGACCGGGTCGACCTACTGAACCGTGCTTCGAACCCGTAGTCAGCCGCTCGCAACCCCGATCCAGGCCCCGGCCCGAGCACGACGACCTGCTCCTTGCCCTGCAGCCCCGCTGGTTGGGCTGCGGTGGCGCACCGCCGGGCTCCAGCACGGGGATCACGAAGCACGCGACCGCCAGCGCTCCGACACCCAGCGTCTGCTCTCCGCCAGCGGTCCGGCACCCCAGCGGCTGCTCTCCGCCAGCGGCCGGATACACGCGTGGGTGCGTTGGCCGGCTTGGGCGCGCCGTTCTACGTCAGGTTGGAGCAGCCGGCAGGCCAGTGGGCTGCGCCGCGCGCGGCTAGAGGATGGTCCGGAGCTGGCCGACCCCACGTACCGGGCGGCGGACCGTCCGCTGTCGAACGGACGTGTGAGTGATCCGAAGAGGGCGCGCCCTGGTTGGCCGTCGGCTCAGCGACGGTGCTGTCGGATTGGGGGCGGCCGGATTCGGGGCTTGTCGTTCTTGGCGCGGCTGCGGGCTCACGGGGGTTTGGTTTTGTCGGCCCAGGTGGGGCGGTTGGCCTGGGGGTGGCCTTGGTTCATGGTGATGGTCCAGTGGTTGTGGTGGACGTCGATGTGGTGGGCTTTGCAGAGCAGGGCGAGGTTGGTGATGGTGGTGGGGCCGCCGTCGGCCCAGTGGACCAGGTGGTGGGCTTCGCACATTGCGGGTGGGGCCTGGCAGATGACGCAGCCTTTGTCGCGGGCGTTGAGGGTTTGGCGGATGGCTCGGGTGACGAAGCGGTGTTCGGTACCTACGTCCAGGGGCTCTGAGTTGGAGCCGAGGACCAGCGGGATGATGCCGGCGTCGCAGGCTAGGCGGCGTACGGCGCTGGTGGACAAGGTGGCGCCGGAGGCGAGGGTGCCTGCGCCGATACCCGCTGTCAGGTCGTTGAGATCAACAGTGACGGTGATGTGGGGTTTGATGTCGCCGTGGGCGGGGGCTGCTGTGCCGGTGGATGCGGCAGTGGTGAGGATGGCGGTGAGGGCGTCGGCTTGGCGTTTGCCGCGGCTGCGGGGGTCGCGGGCGCCGTCGGGGGTCTGGTGGGGTTTGGCGCCGGCGAAGATCAGGGTGTGGAGAAGTTCGGCGTTGTCGCCGGCTAGGTAGCCGCCGAACTCAGTGCCTAGTTCGCCGCGCTTCAACCAGAGGGTTTCGGCGGCCAGGGCTTGGGCTTCGGGTTCGGGGCCGTCGGTGTCGAGGGTGTTGCGGATGTGTTTGCCGAGTTTGCGCAAGTCTCCTGGGCAGAGGGTCTGGGCGGCTTTGACGAGTTCGTGTTCGGCGACTTGGAGGGTCTCGACGGAGACCATTGCGGTGGCGGGGATGCGTTCGAGGGTGGTGACGATGGCCTCGGCTTGTCCCACATGCAGCACCGGCTCGCCCACGGCGGGGCCTGCGGCTGGGGGCTCGCCGGTGCCGTGGAGGGCTGCTTGAACGTCGCCGTACTTCGGCAGCGCCGTGGCCAGGCGGAGGTCCCGCCGGACCTCCGCCGGATCCAAGCGGTGCCGGACCGCGATTAGCTGCACCGTGTCCCGAGCACCGATCTCGGCGGCATGGCCGTTGATTTCCAGGGCCGACAACAACCGCAGGCGGTAGGCCTGCACGCGGGCGATCTCGGCTTGGGCAGCGTCGAGCGCCGACAGCATTTCGCTGCCGGTCATGGACCACGGGGGCCGCTCGTCGCAGTACGTCATGCAGAAGAGCATGAACCCCGCCGCCGACAGTTTTCGATGGAAAGCCTTGTTTTTAAGGGGTTATGACAAGTTGTCCGGATCCGGTCAGACTCGTCGAGAGTCCCGCATGACCAAGTGGACTGACACCGCTCCTCAGCCCCACGCTTGCGGTAGGTCGGCGCGGACCTCAGCCAGTGACTGCGTTCCGAACTCTCTCTTTGTTGTTGTCTTTGGTTGTTGGTTCTTGTTCCTGTCCCTCCTCTTCTGCGTCTGTGCTGGGCTTTCCCTTGGTCGCGGCGCAGTACTGCCGTGGCACTGGTGCGCCTGTTGACGTCTTGGCGGTTGGGGGGATGGTGCTGAAAATCGGGTGATTCGGCCGCACCGCCCAAGTGGCCCGATCTGGAGGAGCGCTTCATGCGATCTTTCGTCAACCGTCCCCGCGCGTTCGCCGTACTGCTGGCTGGTACGGCGCTCGCGTTCAGTCCGCTCGGTGGTCAGGCCGAGGCGAAGTTGCCGGCCGACGTCAGCGGGAACCCGTGCTACAGCCCGGCCGAGGCCACGTCGGCTCGGGGTGGTCAGGAGGCTGACCACCGGGAGCTGAGTGCTGCCGAGCAGAAGTCCATCGAGGCCCGGACCGCCGAGCTGGTTGCGGCCAAGCGGGCTCGTGGGCTCGCTCCGGCGCCCGGCAAGCTGGCCGCGGCGAACGTGCCGGTGTACATCCACGTCATGCGCAGCAGCACCGGCGCGGGTGACGTCACCGCGAGTCAGATCACCCAGCAGATCGCGGAGCTGAACCAGAACTTCGCCGGCGGCGAGTCCAGCGCGGCGGCGAACACCGGGTTCACGTTCTCGCTGGCCGGGACCTACCGGTACAACAACAACACCTGGCACCGCGACGGCCAGAGCACGACGTACCGGGCGCAGACCCGCAAGGGCGGCAAGAACGCGCTCAACATCTGGCTGGTCAACTTCAGCTACCTCGGCATCGCGACCTTCCCGTGGGACTACGCGAGCAACCCGTCGATCGACGGCATCCGGGTGCAGTACAGCTCGCTGCCCGGCGGCTCGTCGACGAACTTCAACCTCGGCAAGACCGCGACGCACGAGGCCGGTCACTGGTTCGGGCTCTACCACACGTTCCAGGGCGGCTGTACGTCGACGAACGACTCCGTGAGCGACACGCCCGCCCAGGGCAGTGCGAGCAGCGGCTGCCCGACCGGCCGGAACTCGTGCTCGCTGCCCGGCGTCGACCCGATCCACAACTACATGGACTACTCCTACGACTCCTGCTACAACCAGTTCACGCCGGGGCAGAGCACCCGGATCAGCAACATGTGGACGGCGTACCGGGCCTGACGCTCGTACGCCGTACGCCGCTCTAGTGCTCCGTGGCCGGTCCCTCAACCTTGGCGGGGACCGGCCACGGGCTCCACGGCGTACAACCCTTTGCCGGTGCCGTCGCGTCAGGACGGGCAACAGACCATCGAGCGAAGGAGAAGTGCCTTGAGGAAGTCCGCAGTCATCGTGTCCGTCGTGGCCGCCGCGGCTGTTGCCGCCGTACCGGTTGGAGCGCAGGCGGCTCCGGCGGGGGTCACGCAGCCGTACGGGCATCTCGTCAGTGGTACGACGTGGAGCACGGGTGGGGCGTACGTCGCCAAGAGCGGGAAGATCGAACTGACGCTGAAGACGCTGCCCAAGGCGACCGACGTCCTGGTCGAGGAGTGCGACGAGGGCGGGGACCTGGGTGAGGTGCAGGTCTTCACCAAGAACGCGTCCAGCCACGTGCTGGCGACCGGTGTGGCGAAGGGCACGTGCTTCCTGGTGCTCTTCCAGCCGCACGCGGGGGCTGGGGGCTACCGGGTTGGTGGGACGCTCAAGTACTAGACAGTTGGCGGGGCTTCTGAGGCCTGCGATGCGGCCGGCGGGGTCGTCTGTGATTGAGGCCGCGCCGGCCGGAAAGAGAGCCGTGAGAGGGCTGCTGGAGTTGGCGGCGGGCTGGTCGCCGTACGGCGGTGGGCTGGTCCGCGGGACGGTCTGGAGCTGCCTGCGGGCTGGTCGTTGTGGCGGCCTGGAGGGTGGCAGGGTGCGGCCTCGGCAGGGAGTCCGCGTGGTTTTTGGGCTGGAGGTTGTCTAGAGTGCCGCCGATGCGTGTGCTCCTGACGGCGTGCGCGACCACCGTGTTGCTGGTGGCCGGCCCGCTCACAGCGACCGCCGCCGCCCAGGGCTCGCGGAGCCCGGTCGGTGGCGTCCAGCTGACCTCGGAGTCGCGGGTTGTCGCCGCCGGGGCGACGCCGCCGGCGGTGCAGGCTGGGTCGTTCGTGGTCGCGGATCTCGATACCGGGACGGTGCTGGCTGCGAAGGCGCCGCACGCCAAGTTGCGGCCGGCCAGCACGTTGAAGACGCTGACGGCGCTGGTGCTGCTGCCGCGGCTCAACAAGGCTGATGTGGTGGTCGGGTCGGACGGCGACGCGGGGATCGAGGGCAGCAAGGTCGGGGTGTACCCGGGGCTGCGGTACTCGGTGGACCTGCTGTTCCAGGGGATGTTCCTGGCGTCCGGCAACGACGCCGTGCACGCGCTCGCCGAGCACGACCAGGGCGGGACCGCGGCAACCATCGACCGGATGAACACGAAGGCCACGGAGATCGGTGCGCTCGACACGCATGTGACGGATCCGACAGGGCTGGATGCGGACGGGCAGGTCTCTTCGGCGTACGACCTGGCGTTGTTTGCGCAGGCGGGGCTGGGGCGGCCGGACTTCGCGAAGTACGCGTCGACGAAGTACACGAACTTCCCGCTGGCCAAGGCCGGCACGTACCAGGTCGCGAACCAGAACAAGCTGCTGTTCAACTACGACGGGGCGCTCGGGGTCAAGACGGGCTACACGACGCTGGCCCGCAACACGTTCATCGGCGCCGCCCGGCGGGACGGGCACACGCTGGTCGTCACGCTGATGAACTCGCCGCACGGCATCACCGAGGACGCAACGAAGCTGCTCGACTGGTCCTTCAGCCACTACGAGGCGCTGAGCCCGGTCGGCACGCTGGTCAAACCTGCGAGCGCTGCCAAGACCGGTCCGAACGTGTCGAAGAAGTCCGCAGCCGGTACGCCGTTGCCGAAGCGCACCCACACCGTCCTGATGCCGGCGCTCGCCGTGCAGTCGCTGGCGCTGAGGATCCCGTCCTGGGCGTACGCCGCCCCACTGTTCCTGCTGCTGGCCATCTTCCTGCGCAGACCGAGGGCGCTGAAACTCCACAACAAGAAGAGCAAAACCAGGCGCCACTGACCTCTCCCCTTGGGAAGTGGGGAGGGGGAGGGAGCCTGGCCGCCCCGACCGCTGCCTTCGGCGCGGGGGCCCGCGGTGCCGTCGCGGCGGGCTGGCGCCTACTGCAACTCGTTTGTCAGCGCTTGAGGGAGCGGGCTGCTCTTGCCAGGTGGACTGTGAGGGCTGTGGCGGTGGCGCCGAGGAGGGCTCCGGCGGCTACGGCGACGGTGTCGGCCTTGCGGGCGGGGATGGGGACGACCTTGAACTTCTTGCCGGGCGGGCCGGGGAGGAGGCCGTTCTCGTCCGGCTCGGGGTTGGTGGAGCCGTTCGTACGGCGGCGTGGGAGCACCTGCTCGGTTTCGAACGGCATGGCGGCGCGGGCGGCTTCCTCGGCCTCGCCGGTGTGCCAGCGGTGGTCGAGGGTGGCTTCCTTGGTCCACGCGGCGATCAGCATGATGACGCGCGTCATCAGGTAGATCCACACCAGCAGCGCGAGCGGCAGCGCCAGAGCGCCGTACGCCGCGTTGTTGCCGATCACGTTCTTGACGTAGGCGTTGCCGAGCTTCTGGGCGGCGAAGAACACGATGCCGCCGGCAACCGCCGCGATCAGCGCGACCTTGCGGGGCAGGATGATCCGCGGCATCGCGGTCTGCAGGTACAGGAACAGGATCGCGCCGGCCGCGATGCCGACCACCACGCTGATCGCGCCGAGGCCCCAGTTCGCCAGCCAGGTGCCGTCGAGGTTGACCCACTCGACGATCTTCTTCGACAGCCCGGACAGGACCGACGAGGCGAGCGTGGCGAGGATGCCGATCAGGCCGAGGCCGACCAGCGCGCCGAGATCGGTCACCTTCAGCTTGATCGCGTTACCCGGCTGGTCGTCCAGCTCGTGCATCGACCGGATCGAGGCGCGCAACGAGTCGATCCAGCCGAGGCCGGTGAGCAGCAGCGAGACGCCGGAGATCAGCCCGATCGTGCCCGCGTTGGCGATCAGCGCGTCGATGTCGATCTGGTCGCCGATGCCCGGCAGGTTCTTCGCCAGGGCCGTCTTCATCACGTCGATCGCGCTCTTGGGCAGCAGCGCGCCGACCACGGCCGCGGCCAGCACGATCAGCGGGAACATCGACAGGAAGCCGAAGAAGCTCGTTGCCCCGGCCAACCGGTTGCCGCGCCGGTCGCCGTACCGCTTCCAGGCCCGCCACAGCTGCGTGCGGCTGAACCGCGCCCAGACCGCCTTGCCCCGTTCCTTGACGCCCATTGCTCTCCTGTACCCGTCCTGCCGGCCTGTACGCCGTACAGCGTGGCAGGTGGTTCAGCCCTTCAGCGGGAAGGCGCGCTGCGGGCGCCAGACGCCGTCGGCACCGTGCTCGTACCGGCTGAACGCGGCGACGTCGAAGGCGCAGTCGTAGTCCGCGAGCGTGTCGTACGCGCGGTCCAGCGACTCCTTGTCGAGGTCGTGGGCGACGGTCACGTGCGGGTGGTACGGGAACCGCAGATCGACCGCGAGCGGGCCGGAGCGGACCTGCGACTGCAGGACCTCGCAGGACGAGATGCCTTCCGCGAGTGTGACGAAGACCACCGGGGAGATCGGGCGGAACGTGGCGGTCCCGCGCAGGCGGATGCGGAAGCTGGGGAATCTGGCCGCCAGCTCCAGCAGGTGCTCGTCGATGCGTGGGAGGTCCTCGTCGGGGACCTCTGTCGGCGGGAGCAGGGTCACGTGGGTCGGGATCGAGCTGGCCATCGGGTCGCCGAAGTCGGCCCGGTACTTCTGCAGCTCCGAGCCGAAGGGTTCGGCGATCGGAATCGCTACACCGATCGTCGCCATCCGCCTACCGCCCCGCAGCCGGGGCGGCGGGGGTGCTGGTGCGGTGCGCGGGCTCGAGGACGGCTGCTGGCATACCTCGATTCTGACACCGCCTCGGGTCGGATCCGTAGCCGGGACTGTGTCGGGTTGCTCATAGTAATTGCGTTATGAGGTGCTACACGTTCGGCGGTTGTGCGGCCGGGGGCGTGGTGGTGGGTGGCTGGGGTCGCCTCGGCCCGTGAGAGGAGTGGTTGGGGGCCTGGGAGTGGGTGAGGGGTCGGGGCGTGGGTCGCTTGGCTACAGGCCGGCGGGGATGCGGCCGGGCAGGTGGCGTGTGGCTGAGGTCGCGGCGGCCGGAAAGAGAGATGTGAGGAGGAGCCCTGGGAGGGGTGGGTGTGGGGTGGGGCGTAGGCGGGCTGGGCTGGGCTGGGCTGGGCAGGCGACGCCGTCGGCGCGGGTGGGCCCGGGGGCACTCAGGTGGGGTAGGCCGCGTGGTGACCGGGCCCGGTGGCCCCGCGTGGTGACCGGGCCCGGTGGCCCCGCGTGGTGGCGAGGGCGGGTGGCCCCGCGTGGTGGCGAGGGCCTGTGGGCGCGCGTGGTGGTGGAGGTAGATGGGCCCGCGTGGTGGTGGGGATGGGGTGGGCCCGCGTGGTGGCGGAGGCGGGGTGGGCCCGCGTGGTGGTGGAGGTGGGGGTGTGCCCGCGTGGTGGTGGAGGTGGGGTGTATACCCGCGTGGTGGCGGGGGTGGGCCTGGGGGGTCGTAGGGTCGGGGGATGGGTTCTCGGTTGGCTGTGGTGGTTCCTGGTGGGGAGTACGGGCCTCAGGGGCCGTTGCTGATGTTTGCGGGGGAGGCTGCTGAGCGGCGGGGGGCGTCGGTTCATCCGGTGAACTGGCAGAACCGGGAGGCGGCGACGACGCTGACCGAGGAGCAGTTGCTGGCTTGGGTGATCGGGCAGGTTTCGCCGCATCTTCCGATCGGGGTTGCTGGGTCCGGGTTGTTGCTGATCGGGAAGTCGTTGGGGACGCATGCGGCGGCGCTGGCGGCTGAGCGAGGGCACCCGGCGGTGTGGCTGACGCCGTTGCTGAAGCATCGGCAGGTGGTGGAGGCTCTGGAGCGGTCGAGGGCGCCGTTCCTGTTGGTGGGTGGGACCGCCGATCCGCTGTGGGACGGGGACGTGGCGCGGCAGCTGACGCCGTACGTGCTGGAGATCCCGGAGGCCGACCACGGGATGTACGTCCCGGGTCGGCTCGCGGCGTCCGCCGACATCTTGGGTCAGGTGGTGACCAAGGTCGAGGACTTCCTCGACGAGGTCGTCTGGGTCTAGGCCGTGGTGGCGGGATCGCCGTCGACGGCGGCCTTCAGCTTGGGGACGAGCTGGTCGAGCACGATCGGCAGGCTGAGCACCGAGACGAAGCTGCTGGCGCCGTACAGCTCGTCGTCGTAGTTCTCCTCGACGAACACGTCACGCCCCTGCGTGCGGACCTTGAGGTTCTTGTACAGCGGGTCGGCCTGCAGCTTCGCCGTGCCGCCCTTGGTCGGGAACCAGACGAGCGCCTGCTGGTCGAGCAGACCGATCCGCTCCTTGCTGATGTTGGCGCCGAACTTGTCGCCGATCAGCCCGTCCAGCCCGCTCGGCAGCGTGAAGCCGAGGTCGGTCAGCAGGCGCGAGCGCGGGTCCTGGCTGCCGTAGATGAAGTACCCCTCGTACGGCGTCGCCATCAGCGCCGGCTTGCCCTGGAACTCGGGGTGTTCGGAGCGGACCGTCGCGAAGCGCGCCTCGATGCCCTTGACCAGCTCGTCGGCCTGCTTCGGCTTGCCGACCGCCTGGCCGACGGTACGGGCGACGGTCTGCCAGGCGACGCCGTAGTCCGGTACGCCGGGCGGCTGCGCCACCGTCGGGGCGATCGCGCTGAGCTTCTTGTAGTCGTCGGCGGTGACGCCGGAGTACAGCCCGATGATCAGGTCCGGCCGGAGCGCGGCGATCTTCTCGAACTGGATGCCGTCCTTGTCGCTGAGCACGGTCGGCAGCGGCCGGTCGCCGAGCTTCTCCTTGGCCCACGGGAACAGCGCGCCGGGCTTCTCGCCGAACCACTCGGTGGTGCCGACCGGCGCGACGTCGAGCGCGAGCAGCGCGTCCTGGTCGACGAGGCCGACCGAGACGACCCGCTGGGGCGCCGCCTTGACCTCGGTGGTGCCGAACTTGTGCTGGATCGACGCCGGGAACGCCCCGGCCTCGGAGGCTGCCGTCGCCCCGCCCTCCGCGGCGGGCTCGTCGGAGCCGGAGCCACAGGCGGTCAGAGCGAACAACGGAACGACGACCAGCAGCGCGAGCGGCCGCAGGAGGGAGCGCATGGAGACCTCACAGGAAGGACAGAGAGCAAGGGAAGGAAAGGACCGACTGGGCGGGTCGGCGCATTAGGTTGCCCTAACCTTACCTGGGGGACTACTTGCTCCCTCAATTGGTGGGGCTCTGTCAGTCGCGGTGGTACTTGGTGATCGACTTGTCTTGTTTGACCTGGTCGGCGACGGCTTGGATCCGGGCGGTCCACTCGTCCACCCGGAAGGCCCCTGCGAGGAACTGGCCCGTGAGCTGCCCGGCGGCCGCGCCGAGCTTCGGGTACCAGTCGGCGAAGTACCAGCTGATCGCCTGATCCCCCGCGGCCGTCAGCAGGTCGCGCGCCGAGCGCAGCGCCGTACTGACCTCCTGACCGTCAGCAGCACCCCGTACGACGGTCAGCCGGTTGGTCTCCTTGGTGACCTGCCCGGCGACCTCACGCGACAGCATCGCCCGCAGGTACTCGACCCCGCCCGGCTCGTTCGGGCCCTTGGCCGGCACCAGCAGCGGCGACCCGGGCGCGACGTGCACCCCGCGCGGCAGCGCCGGCGACCCGTCCAGCGGCGGCAGGGCGAACATCGTCAGCCCGAAGCCCGCCGGGATGACCGGCTTCATCTCGTTCTCGAGCCAGTTCCCGCACGGCAGCAGGCCGGCCTTCGACTGCATCAGCCGGGTCTGCGAGCCGGTGTGGTCGAGCTCGGCGCTCCCGGTCGCGATCAGCCCGCGCTTGGTCAGCTCACCGAACGCGGTGATCGCCCGGGTGACGCTCGGGTCCTTCCAGGCGCCGTCCTCGAGGTTGTCGATCCGCTTGGCGACGTCGTGCCCGCCGGTCTTCACCGCGAGCGTCATCACCGCCTCGAACACGTAGTACGGGTGCACTCCGGCGTACGTGAACGCCCCGAGCCCGGCGGCCCTCATCTCGGCGCCCAGCGCGAGCAGCTCGGGCCAGGTGCGCGGCACGTCCCAGCCGCGCTGCTGGAAGAGCCGGGCGGAGTACCAGAGCCCGTAGACGTCGACCAGGTAGTTCAGCGACCGCAGCGTCCCGTCGTACCGGCCGGACTCGAGCAGACCGGGCAGTACGACGTCCTTGACGGCCTCGTCCTTGTTCTCCCAGGAGGGGGCGGTCAGCAGCGGCCCGAGGTCGGTCAGGTGCCCGTCGGCGACCAGGCGGCTCACACTCAGCGCCTTGGCTCCGGTGTTCAGTACGACGTCCGGCGGGCTGCCCGCGGCGAAGCGCGACTGCAGCAGGTCCCGCAGCTGCTTGGTCGGCGTGACGGTGACGACCGCCTGCTCGTACTTGGCCCGGTACTGCGGCGCACCGAAGCCGCCGTACTCCTCGGAGACGACCACCTCGAGCGGCCGGTCGGCAACCACTCCGAACGGATTGGCCTTCGTCCGTGCCGGTCCGCTCGGCTTCTCGGTCGAACAACCAGCAAGCAGGGCGCTCGCGAGAGCGCCCTGCAGTACCGTACGCCGCTTCAGCACGTCCCGAAGGCTACTTCACGCCTCCGGCGGTGACGGAGACCTGCAGCTGGCGCTGGAAGATGATGTAGACGACCAGCACCGGTGCCACCGTGATCACCACGGCCGCGAACAGCGCACCGAAGTCGACCGCGTAGCCGGCCTGCGACGCGAACGACGCCATGCCCTGCGAGAGCACGTAGTTGTTCGAGTCGGTGTTCAGGGCGACGGGGAGCAGGAACTGGTTCCACAACCCGAGGAAGTTGAAGATGGCGACCGACGCCATTCCCGGCCGTGCCATCGGCAGCATCACCGAGAAGAAGGTGCGCCACTCCCCCGCGCCGTCGATCTGCGCCGCCTCGTAGATCTCGTGCGGCAGCGCCTTGAAGAAGCTGTGCAGGAAGAACACGGTGAACGGCAGCGCGAACGCGACGTAGGTGATGATCAACCCTGGCAGGGTGTTCAGCAGCGAGAAGTTCTTCAGCACGAAGAACAGCGGCACGATCGCCAGGAAGACCGGGAACGTCAGTCCGGCCAGCATGCTGTAGTAGATCAGCCGGTTGCCGGGGAACGAGAACCTGGCCAGCACGTACGCACACATGGCGCCGAGGATCATCACCAGCACCAGCGCGGTGCCCACGACGATCACCGTGTTGGCGAAGTAGCGACCGATGCCGGCCGTCGTCCAGGCGTTGACGTAGTTCTCGAAGCGCAGCTTGCCCGGCAGCGCCAGCGGGTTGCCCAGCACCTCCTGCGTCGACTTGAACGAGGACAGCACCGTCCACACCAGCGGCAGGATGACCAGCAGCGACCACAGGATCAGCGCGATGTGGGCGGTCGTCGCCACGCCCCGGCCCTCCGGGGCACGCCGCTCGGGCGCAGGGGAATCGGCCGCGACGGCCCGGTCGGCAGTGGTTGTCGTCATCGGCGTTTCACCTTCCGCTCGCGTCCGCCGGTCAGGGCGTTCACTGTGAAGACCAGGAGCGCGAACAGCATCGTCACCGCGGCCAGGATCACGCCCATGGCCGTCGAGTAACCGAACTGCCCCTTGGTGAAGGCAGTGGTGAACAGCTGCTGGGGCATGACCAGGGTCGAGTTCTGGGGCCCACCGCCGGGGTTCAGCGCCTGCATGTAGACGAACCCGTCGAGGGCGGCGATCCCGAGATAGATGTACGCCGTCTGCACGTTGTCGCGGATCAGCGGCACCGTGATGGACACCGCGCTGCGGAACCGGCCGGCGCCGTCGATCCGGGCCGCCTCGAACACCTCGGGCTCGATGCCCCGGATGGCGGCGATGAACAGCACCATGTAGAAGCCGACGAAGCCCCAGATCATCACGAACATCGAGGCCGGCATCGCGGTCCGCGCGTCACCGAGCCAGGCGTAGTTCTCGAATCCGGACAGACCGATCTTCGACAGCAGCGCGTCCAGCACGCCCGAGCCAGGGGTGAACACCTGGGCCCAGATCAGGCCGATCACGATCGCCGGGATCACGTACGGGAAGAACGAGACGATCCGGTAGAAGCCGGCGTTGCGCAGTCCCCGGACGGTCCCGGTGCCCGAGCCGCCGATCGTCACCAGCGTGGCCAGCGTCAGCGCCAGCACGATCGTCACGATCGGCACGACGATCACGAGCAGGACGTTGTTGCGCACGGCCTTGAGAAAGATGTCGTCGTGGAACAGCTTCACGTAGTTGTCGAAGCCGACGAAGTTCATCCCCGAGCTGAACCCGGACCAGTCGGTCAGCGAGTACCACAGCGCCTGTACGAACGGCGACACCACGAAGATCACGAAGACCGCCAGCGGCAGGCCGAGGAACACGACCATGAAGCTGGCCCGGTCGAAGGTCAGCGGCCGGCGGCGCCGCCGGACGGCGGACCGCGTGGGTCCACCGTCCGGCACGACATCTGGCGTCATGGTCACTTGGTGACCGGGATCTTCTTGACGGAGCTGTCGTTCCGTACCTTGTCGGTGATCTGCTGCAGGCCCTTGGTCAGGCCGGCCGCGTCGAGCTGACCGGACAGGAACGAGTTCCAGACCACCAGCTGGTCGGTGTTCATGCCGTACAGGCCGAAGACCTGGTAGTCGAAGACGTTCGTGCCGGCGGCGTCCAGCATGGCGGTCTGCGACTGCAGCGCGGTCGAGCCGAAGCCGTCGGCCGGGACCAGGCCCTTGACGATGGTCGGCGCGAGCCGGGTCTTGGCGAAGTTGGTCGCCGCCTCCTTGGAGAGCATGGCCCGCAGCAGCTCCTTGCCGCCGGCAACGTTCTTGCCCTTGGCCGGGACGATGAACGGCTCACCGGCCGCGCTGCGCAGTGCCGCGTAGGGCAGCTTCGGGCTCTCGGTCAGGGTCGGCTCCGGGACGCCCTTCATGTTGAAGCCCGACTTGGTGGCCTTCTTCATCTCGTTCTCGATCCACGAGCCCGAGGGGTAGAGGATGGCCTGCTGGTCGTTGCTCCACTTCGCCTGGGCGGCGGTGAACTGGGTGCCGGCGCCGCCGGGCACGAAGTACCCGTTCTTGATCATGGTCTCCAGGGCCTTGAAGATGCCCTGGAACTGCGGCATCGACCAGCAGTTCTCCTTGAGGTTCTCCAGCGCCAGCCGGACCTCGTCGCCACCCTCCTTGATGGCGCCGTCGACGGCCATCGTGTGGTAGTAGGTGGCGGCTTCCTTGCCCCAGACGAACAGGTACTTGCCCTTGGCCTTGGCCTTGGCGCCGAGCTCGAGCAGCCCGTCGTAGGTCTTCGGCGGCTCCCAGCCGTTCTCCTTGAACAGGCTGTCGGAGTACCACAGGCCGTACAGCGTCAGCACGTAGTTCATCGCGACGAACTTGCCGTCGAAGGTGCCCGGGTTCTTGGCGCCCGGGTACAGGGTGTCGGCGATCTTCGTGCCCTCGTAGTTGTTGGCCTCGAAGACGTCGTCCAGCGTCTCCAGCTGGTCCAGGATCGTGCCGAAGCCGATCTGGGCCTTGCCGGAGTTGTCGATCAGGTCCGGCGGGTTGCCGCCGACGAAGCGCGGCTGCAACTGCTGGGCGATCTCGGTGGACGGAGCGACCTTGACCGTCGAGCCCGCGAACTTCTGCTGCACGAGGTTGGCCGCGAACGACACGTAGTCGTAGCCGTACCCACCGTTGAAGATCACCGCTTCGATGGTCGCCTTGTCCGCCATGCCGAACGGGTTGTCCGCCGTCTTGTCGGCACCGCCACCGGTGGAACCGCTGTCGTCGCTGCCGCTGCCGGCGCAGGCCGACAGGAGCGTACTGCCGCCGGCGGCCAGCAGGGTGCCGACCGCCGCGCGCTGCAGGAACAGGCGCCGCGACAGATTGTTGGGAGTGGTCATTGGTCCCGCCTTCCAAGGTGTGTTTCAGGCAGTACGACGGATCCGGCCGGCGTACTTTGCTTCCAGGGCGTGGTTGTGGTCGTCGCCGCCGGGAATGTTCGCCGACAGGTAGACCGGTGGGGTTTCCCCTGCCTCGGCGAGCCGCCGCAGGACCTCAGCTACCAGCATCTGCGCGATCAGCGCGGCAGTGATGGACGACACGGCGCAAACCTTGCCGAATCCCGGCAGTTCGAGCACGGAGTCGCCGTACGGCGCGTGGTTGTCGAGCACCACGTCGGCGAAGTCGATCAGCTTCTTGCCCGACGGGTGCCGCGAGTCGACGCCGGCGGTGTGCTGCAGCGACGTGATCGCGATCAGGGGGTGACCGTTCTCCTTGACGACGCTCGCCAGCTCGACGATCGAGCCGTTGACGCCGGAGTTGGAGGCGATCACGAACAGGTCGTTCTTCTGCGCGGCGCTCAGCTCGTACAGCCGGCGCGAGATCGACGGGTCGCGCTCGAGCTCGCCGCCGCGCAGCAGCTCGATCGGCTCACCGCCGAGCAGGACCAGGTCGCGCAGCGCGAGCCGGTTGGTGGCGATCAGGCCACCGGCGCGGCCGGCGATCTCCATCGCGAGCGCTTCGGAGTGTCCCGACCCGAAGGCCTGGATCACGCCGTCGTTGCGCAGCGAGGTGACGAACAGGTCCGCGGCGGCCTGGATCGGGCCGTCGATCTGCTCGGTGACGGCGGCCAGGATCGGTGTCAGGGTGTGAACATACGACTGCGCACTGACGCCACCGGTGTCTGTTCCCGATCCCGCGTGCGCGCCCGTGCTGCCGTCCGTCGTACTGGCCATCAGAGGCCCCACCCCTCGACTAATGTGTTCGCCGCGACACACCTGGTGCCGACAAGTGCGCAAGTTTGCGGTTTGCTGGACAGAACTTTTCTCACCTGACAGCTAAAGTCAAGGCTCATCTCACTCTTCCCTCCAGATCGGGACCGTTGCGTGACCTTGCACGTTGTTGTCCATTAACGGCTCTGATTGAGCAGTTTGGAGCACCGCCTATGTCCGTCGACCACGCTCTTCCGGAACCACAGGACACAGTGGTCATGCGACCTGCCACCACACTGGTCCTGGGCGGCGACCTCGGCGGCACGTCCACTCGGATCGTGATCGCTGATCATGAGGGCAACGTAGTCGGTCGCGGGGCGGCCGCGGGCGGAAATCCGACCAGCCACCCCGCCAGCGCGGCGGCGAACTTCGGTCAGGCCGTCCGGCAGGCGCTCACGGGCCTCGATCCGACGCTGGTGAAGTCGGCCGTGATCGGCGCGGCGGGCGGTTCGGCGCTGTCCAAACCAGAGGTCGCCGCGCAGTTCGACGCCGCCTGGTCGGGCGCCGGACTGGTCTGCACCCCCGGCTACATCGGCGACCTGGAGGTCGCCTTCGCCTCCGGTACGCCGGAGGCGGACGGCGCCGTGCTGATCGCGGGCACGGGCAGCGCCGCCGGCCTGGTCCGCGACCACCGTCTGGTCCGTACGGCGGACGGCCACGGCTGGCTGCTCGGCGACGACGGCTCGGGCTTCTGGCTCGGCCGCGAGGCGATGCGCAGTCTGCTGCGCGCGCTCGACCTGGGCGAGCCGATCGGGCTGCTCGGCGAGGCCGTGGTCCAGGCCGTCCTGCCGGGCTGGGATCCGGGCGCTGTGGCGGAGCGTGAAGGCTACGATCTGCTGCGTGACGACCTGATCAGGACCGTGAACTCGCGTCCGCCGGTCCTGCTGGCCGAACTGGCCCGGACGGTGGTGGCGGCGTTCGACCAGAACGACAAGACCGCCCACGCGCTGGTGAAACGCGCAGCCGAACTGCTCACAGAAACGGTCAGCCGGCTGAGGACAACGTCGGACAACGGCCCCTTGGTGCTCGCGGGCAGTGTCGCGGGCGAATCGTCTCCGGTCGGCCGACTGCTGCGGCAGAGCATTCGCGACCACTTCCACGGCGAGGTCCTCACCGCCCACGACGGAGTCGGCGGGGCCACCTGGCTCGCGCTCGGCGCCCTCGACCCGGCACTGGCGACCCGCGACAACCACACCCGATTGGTCGCGCCGCCCACCTGAGGGATCCTGAGTCGGTGACTGCTGATGAGACCCAGGTCGTCCGGCGCCGAGTGGCTCAGGGAGTGATCGACCGGTTGCTGGTTGTCGTCCTGGCCGTTGGGCTGGCCGTGCTGGTGGTGGCTGTACTACAGGGACTCGGTGCGGCGGAGGATCCGGTCGCGCACGCGGCCGCGGGCACGTTCGTCGGTGTCCTGGTGGTCGGCTCGCTGCTGAACGAGGTCCTGCTGCCCTGGCGCAACGGCGGCGCCTCGCTGGGGATGAAGGCCCTGCGGCTGCGGGTGATGCTGCTCGACGGGACCGCGCCCGGGCTGAAGCACTACTTCGTCCGGCACCTGCTCTGGGTGGTGGACGGGCTGTTGTGGGGTCTCGTCGGGCTCGTCGTGATGGCGCGTACGCCGTACCGGCAGCGCGTCGGCGACCTCGCGGCCGGGACCGTCGTGGTGTCAGCCGACCAGGCGGTTCTCCCAGGCCCAGACGGCCAGCTCGGTGCGGTTGCGCAGCCCGAGCTTCCGCTGGGCGCTGGCCAGGTGCGACTTGACGGTCGAGAGTGACAGCGTCAGTTCGTCGGTGATCTCGCTGTTCATCCGCCCGCGCGCGACCGCGCGGACCACGTCCGCCTCGCGCTCGGTCAGCGGGTGCGCCACGGGCGTCGTCGGTGCGGCCGCTTCGGTGAAGCGTTCGAGCAGGCGGGCGGTGACCGACGGGGAGACGATCGACTCGCCGTCGGCGGCCGCGCGGACGGCCTCGAGGAGCAGCCGCGGCCCGGCGTCCTTGACCAGGAAGCCGCACGCTCCGGCGCGCAGCGCGGCGTACACGTTCTCGTCGACGTCGTAGGTCGTCACCACGACCACGCGCAGCGGGTCGGCGATGCCGGGGCCGGCCAGGAGCTTGGTCGCCTGGATGCCGTCGATGAGCGGCATGCGAATGTCCATCAGTACGACGTCCGGGCGCAGCTCGCGGGCTCGGCGTACGGCCTCTTCGCCGTCGGCCGCCTCGGCGACGACCTCGAAGTCGGGCTCGGACTCGAGGATCAGGCGGAAGCCGGTCCGGACCATGGCCCGGTCGTCGGCCAGCAGGACGCGTACGGGCATCGCGATCGTCTCCTTCACCGCGTTGGTTCGACCGGGAGGGTGGCGTGCACGCGCCAGCGTCCGTCGGGTGCTTGGTCGGACGACAACGTACCGCCGACGGCCTGGGCTCGTTCGGCCATGCCCAGGAGGCCGTAGCCGTGGCCGCGCTCGGTGTGCGGCGGTACGGCGTTGGCGATGTCGAGGTGGAGGGCGGCGGTGAGTCCTTTACGGCGGATGGCTGCGGAGACTGTGATCGGGGAACTGGGGGTTGCGTAGCGGCGGGCGTTGGTGACGGCTTCCAGGACGATGCGGTGGGCGGCCGTGATGATTGCTGGCGGCAACGACAGCTGGTCGAGGTCGGTGGTCAGCTCGACCCGGGGGTCGTTGCCGCAGGCTTCTTTCAGTTCGGTGATGAGGTTCGACTGGGGAGGGCTCGGCTCTTCGGTGCGAAGCATGCCGACCAGGCGACGCATCGCACTCAGGGCCTCGCTGCCTGCCTGCTCGATCTCGGGGTAGGCGCCGGGCTTCTCGTCGCGCCGGGTGGCGGCGACCTGCGCGCCCTGGGCGAGGACGACGATGCCGGTCACGTGATGGGCGACGAAGTCGTGCAGCTCGCGGGCGAGCGCGAGACGCTCGGACTCGCGGGCCTTGGCCAGCTCCGCGTCGTACCGGCTGTCGGCGTCGCGGAGGACGAGGCCGGTCGCGACGCTGCCGCCCCACATCAGAGCGGTCGGTACGGCGAGCAGCGCCCAGGACGAGTCCAGGCCGAACCGGAGCGGCGCGGCGATGGTCGCGGCGATGCCGACCAGTACTACTAGAGGCGCGATCGAGCGCGACGGAAGCTGGTGGCAGGCCGCGCCACACAGGAGGGCCAGAGCGAGGGCTTCGGTCAGGGGCGACTGTGCTTGCACGGGCGCGTCGGCCCAGGTCGCCAGTCCGCTCGCGACGCTGACCAGCAGAGAGGCCGATGCGACCACGACGGTCAGCAGCGCGATCCGTCCGAGGCGCTGGCGCAGTACGGCGACCGCTGCCGCACCGATGCCGATCGCCGGGGTGATCGCGATGAACGCCGCAGCCAGGAGGCCGCCGTTGGTCGGTGCAGGATGCAACAGCGTGATCGCCAGATCGGCCGCCGCGAGTACGACGAGCGCGGCGACCTCCACCACCAGCGGCGCACGCCGCCGATGAGAGGAGATCCCCGGGCTCGTCATGCTCCCAGCATGCCTTCTCGGCCCACCCCAGCACGTCAGCTCGACGGCTGGACTGTCCCTTGGCCGAAAGGACGAGGCAGTACTACTTGTCCAGCCGTTCGGTCAATCGAGCACCGCGATCGGGCGGAGCTCGACGGCGGTGAACGCTGCCTCCGGGATGCGGGCGGCGATCTCCTCGGCGCGTTCCTCGGTGGCGACGTCGACGATGAAGACGCCGGCGAGTTGCTCCTTCGCCTCCGTGTACGGGCCGTCGGTGGTGGCGCGGACGCCTTCGCGGACGCGAACGACCTTCGCACGCGACGGCGCCTCGAGCGGGTCGGCCGAGACGAGCTCGCCGTTGGCGGACAGTTCGGCGAGCAGGTCGTCGAGCTGCTTGGTGAGCGCGTTGCGCGCGGCCCTCGGCAGCGCGATGCCCTCCTCGGTGTGCAGGAACGACGGGTGGCCCCAGGTCTTCGGGTTGCTGTGGATCAGCAGCAGGTACTTCACGAGACGTCCTTTCGTCGGAACGGATCTTCGCAGCAGAGGTCGGAGGCGGCGCGCGTCCGTCGACATTTCGCCCGTTGCGGCCGGAACCGGCGAAATGTCGAGCCGTCGAGGCCCGCGGCGACGTACCGTCCGAACCAGCGCCAACCCGAAGGACTGTGATGGACGAGACCGATCTGCGCCTGCCCGACGGCCGCACGCTGCACGTGTACGACACGCACCCGGGCGACGACTGCCGCGTCCCGGTCGTCTGGCACCACGGCACGCCCAACCTCGGTACGCCGCCCGAGCCGCTGCGCGAGGCGTCCGACTGGCTCGGGCTGCGCTGGGTCGCGTTCGACCGGCCTGGGTACGGCGGGTCGACGGTCGCGCCCGGCCGGACGATGCGGTCGGTCGCGCGGGACGTCGAGCACGTCGCGGACACGCTCGGGCTCGGCCGGTTCGCCGTGATGGGCTTCTCCGGCGGCGGCTCGTACGCGCTCGGCTGCGCGGCGACGCTCGGCGACCGGGTGCAGGCGGTCGTCAGCCTGGCGGGCATCGCGCCGTACGGCGTACTGGGGCTGGATTGGTTCGGCGGCATGATTCCGTCGGGCGTGACCGCGCTGCAGGCGGCGCGGGCCGGTCGGGAGGCGCGGGCGGGGTTGTCGGACGCGGACTACGACCCTGAATTCGCGCCGGTCGACTTGGCGCTCTTCGAGGGCCCATGGGGTTGGCTTGGGCAGGTCGCCGGGCCGGTCGCGCTCAAGGCAGGTCCGTACGGACCGATCGACGACGACGTCTCCTACCTGCTCCCGTGGGGCTGCGATCCGGCCGAGATCACCGCGCCCGTCCTGCTCGCCCACGGCGGCATCGACCGCATCATCCCGCCCGCGCACGCCGACTGGCTGGCCGAGCACATCCCGTGCGCCGAGCTCAACCGGTACGACGCCGACAGCCACATCTCGATCCTCGCCCACGCCGAGTCCACCCTCGACTGGCTCCGCGACCACGCCGACGGCGCCACGGCGTACCCGCTGGACTGAAAGGCGGGCTGGGTACGGCGGCCGCCCGGTTCGTTCGGGTGTAGGGCGGGTACCTGGGGCGGATGAGGCGCGACGTACTGGTGGCGGAGCGGTACCGGGTGGGTGATCCGCTCGGGCGCGGTGGCATGGGCGAGGTGTTCCGGGCGACCGACGAACTGCTCGGTCGCGAGGTCGCGCTCAAGCTGCTGCTGCCCGCGCGGCGCGAGCCGGAGATGGCCGAACGCTTCCACCGCGAGGCTCGGGCAGCTGCCTCGCTCTCCGACCCGAACGTCGTCGCGGCGTACGACTTCGGCCCGTACGAGGACGGCTTCTTCATCGCGATGGAGCTCGTCGAAGGCCGGACCATCGCGGTCGAACTGCGGCTGTCCGGCCCGTTCGGTCCCGACCGCGCGCTGGACGTGATCCGGCAGAGCGCGGCCGGACTGGCCGCGGCGCACCGCAACGACATCGTGCACCGCGACGTGAAGCCGCAGAACCTGCTGATCACCGCCGACGGCACGGTCAAGGTCACCGACTTCGGCATTGCACGGTTCCTCACCGACACGACGACCACGATGACCGCGACCGGCCAGGTGCTCGGAACGAGCCACTTCCTGGCGCCCGAACGCGCGCAGGGGCTGCCCGCGGGCAAGGCGTCGGACGTGTACGCGCTGGGATGCGTGCTGTATCAACTGGTCACCGGGCACCCGCCGTTCCAGGGCGACCTGCCGGCCAGCGTGATGTACCAGCACGTGAGCACGACGCCGACTCCCCCGAGCGATCTGCGCCCACAGCTGGCCGGCGAGTTCGAGGCGCTCCTGATGAGCATGCTCGCCAAGGACCCGGCGGATCGACCGACCGCCGCACAGATCGCCAGCGGTACGGCGGTCCTGCCGCCGCTCGGTCGCGGCACGACGGACCCCGGTAGGCCCGGGCGTTTCCCCGGCGCCTGGTGGTCGCGACGGCGACTGATCGGCGGCGGAGCCGCGTTGGCGATCCTCGCCACGGCAGGCACTGGCGTCGTACTGGACCACCGCGACCGCCGCCTGCCCGAGACCGCCGAGCTGACCCCATCCTCGACCCCACGAACCACGCCGGTCGCACCGCCCGCTTCGGTCAAGCCCACCGCAACCCGTACGACGTCGAACCAGGTCGCCACGACGCGCAAGCCCGCGGCCGAACCGCCCGCGGCGAGCACCCCGCCCGGCCACGGCAAGTCGAGCAAGCCCGGTAAACCCGATCAGCCGGGCAAGCCCGACAACCCCGGCCAGAGCAAGTCGAAGGCCAAGAACCCGAACAAGCCCTAGCCCTATTCCAAGCAACAGCTTGACATCCGCTCAGCCCTGCCGCATATTCCAAGCATGTCTTTGGAATCAGACGAGGATCCCCGCCGGCGCCGCTTGCTGGACGACCCGCTCGCGATCCGGGCGATGGCCCACCCGGTGCGCCTAGACCTGCAGGCGTTGCTAGGCAAGGAAGGCCCCCTGACCGCAGCGGACGCAGCGCGCCGGCTGGGGATCAGCCAGGCGCTCGCCTCACACCACCTGCGGCAGCTGGCGAAGTACGACTTCGTCGAACCGGCGCCCGGCAAGGACAACCGCGAGCGTCCGTGGCGACTCGTCTCTACCTCGCAAACCTGGCGCAGCGCGCGGCTGACCACCGAAGGCGCGGCGGCCGCGGACATCCTCGAGCAGCTGATCGCCGAGCGCGCGCTGAACACCCTGACCGACTGGCAGCAGCGGCGCCGGACCGAGCCCGACGTACTGGTCGAGAACTCCGGCATCAGCCACACCGGGATCTACCTGACCAGCGAGGAGTTGGCCGAGCTCGAGGAGCAGATCAACGCCTTGCTCCAGCGGTACGTCGACGAGCGGCCGATCGACGACAAGTCCACCCGTCCCCCGGGGAGCCGGTTGGTCGACATCACCCGGATCGTGAGCGTGCTCCCCGAGGAGGAGACCCCATGAAAGACCTGTGGGCAGTGCTAGTACGGCGCCGCGACTACCGGCTGGTGCTGAGCGCCGGACTGATCTCGCTGACCGGCGACTGGGTCCTGCGGACCGGGCTCGCCTTCCACGTCTACACGCTGACAGGCTCGACCCTGGCATCCGGGGGACTGCTGCTGGCGTCGTTCGTGCCGCTGGTGGTGCTGGGCTCGCTGGCCGGGGTGTTCGTCGACCGGTGGGACCGGCGGCGGACGATGATCGTGGTCAACCTGCTGCACGCGCTCGTGCTGCTGCCGCTGCTCGCCGTACGGGACGAGAGCGGGCTGTGGGTGATCTACGTGATCGTGCTCGCGCAGAGTTGCCTGCAGCAGTTCTTCCGGCCGGCCGAGCAGTCGCTGGTGCCGCACCTGGTCGATCCGCAGCAGCTCGTGACGGCGAACGCGTTGAACAGCCAGAGCAACGACATCGCCCGGCTGACCGGTGCCGCGCTCGGTGGACTGCTGGCGGCCGCGGGCGGGCTTCCGCTGCTGGCAGCAGTCGATGCCGCGACCTATCTCCTGGCGATGGGCTTGCTGTGCGGCGTGAAGCACCGGGCAGTGGCCGTGGTGCGGGAGCGGACCTCCGGCGCCGTGCAGCGGTTGAAGACCGAGTGGACGGACGGGTTGCGGATCTGCCTCAGCAGCAAGGCGATGCGGATCGTGTTCGTCTTCGGGTTGGTGACCGGTGTCGGCGAGGGCGCGATGAGCACGCTGTTCGCGCCGTTCGTCAGCACCGAGCTGGGCGGCGACGGTACGGCGTACGGGCTGATCGTTTCGGCGCAGGCGGTCGGCGGGATCGTCGGCGGGCTGGTCGCGGCGGCGGTCGGCGCGCGGTTCGCGGCGGCGAAGCTCTGGGGCGTCGGAGCCGTGTTGTTCGGCCTGATCGACCTGGCGCTGTTCTGCTACCCCTTGTTCTACGACGGTCTGACACCGGCGTACGTGCTGATGATCGCGGTGGGCCTGCCGGGAGCCTTCGTCGTCGCCGCCTCGATGACGGTGGTGCAGCGGCTCACCGACGACGCTTCACGAGGTCGCGTCTTCGGCGCGCTGTTCGCCGCCGAAGGTCTCGCCGTCCTGGTCGGCATCACCGCGTCCGGCCTGCTCGGCGAGGTCGTCGGCATCATCCCGGTGCTGATCTTCCAGGGCCTCGGCTTCACCGTCGGAGGGCTGGTGGTCCTCGCCAGGAGCAGTCTGCTCGAGGAGAAGGCACCAGCCCTCGTACCGGTTAGCTGACCTCTTCGGCAGCGACGCGGTGGACCCGGACGCGGGCCACCCGGCGGCCGTCCATCTCGGTGACGGTGATGTTGTAGCCGTCGACGGAGCCTTCGTCGCCGACCGCCGGGACGCGGCCGAGCTGGGCGGCGAGGAATCCGGCGACCGTCTCGTACGGCCCGTCGGGCAGCTCGACGCCGGTCTCGTCGGCGAAGTCGTCGAGGTTGAGCAGCCCGTCGACCTCGACGTCGCCGCTGCGCAGGCGGGTGGTCTCGCCCGCCTCCTCGTCGTACTCGTCCTTGATGTCGCCGATCAGCTCCTCGACCAGGTCCTCGAGCGTGACGATGCCGGCGGTGCCGCCGTACTCGTCGAGCACGATCGCCAGGTGCGTCGAGCGCCGGCGCATCTCGGTCAGCGTCGGCAGCAGCTTCGCGGTGTCCGGCAGCATCAGTACGTCGCGCGCGAGGTCGCCGACCCGGACCGACCGCGACGCGACCGCCGGGTCGAACAGGTCGCGCACGTGCACGAACCCGACGATGTCGTCGGCCGAGCCGTTCATCACCGGGTAGCGCGAGTGCGGCCGCTCGGCGGCGAACTTCACCGCCTTGTACGCCGGCATCTCGGCGTCGACGAAGTCCACCTCGGTCCGCGGCAGCATCAGCTCGCGCAGCTGCCGGCCGCCGGCCTCGAAGACGTCGTCGACGATCCGGCGCTCCTCCTCGCCGAGCGACTCGTGCCCGGACACCAGGTCGCGCAGCTCCTCGTCGCTCATCACCTCACGGTTGGCGTTCGGGTCGCCGCCGAGCGCGCGGACCACCAGGTCGGTGGACCGGGACAGCAGCCAGATCACCGGCCGGACGGCCGACGCGATCCGGTCGACGAGCGGCGCCAGGCCGAGGGCGAACGTCTCGGCGCGCTGCAGCGCGAGCCGCTTGGCCGCCAGCTCGCCGATCACGATCGACACGTAGGAGATGGCCACCGTGATCAGCACCAGAGCGATGGTGCCGGCGACGGACTCGGGCAGGCCGAGGTCCTGCAGGTGCGGAGCCAGCCCGTCGGCCAGTGTCGCGCCACCGAACGCGGCGGACAGGAAGCCCATCAGGGTGACGCCGATCTGCACGGCGGACAGGAAGCGGTTCGGGTTCGCGGCGACCCGGGCGACGGTCTCGCCGCGCCGGCCTCGGGTGGCGATCGACTTGATCTGGCTCTCCCGAAGGGAGACCAGGGCCATCTCGGCGGCGGCGAACACACCACCGATCAGCACGAAGACGAAGATCAAAACGATGTTGAGCAGGGTCTCGTTCATGGGCTGGGTGTTCCTAGCGTCCTCTCCGGGCCAGCGGGAGAGGACGCGGAAGTAGGGCGACGTCCATCGATCAAGAGTAGCGGCGCCGGGTCTCACGATGCATGTTCAATTCTGTTGGTTTATGATCATTCGTATGACGACGCGTGGCGCGCGACGGACAGACACCAAGCTGTCCGACGGCCGGGACCTCATCTACTACGACCCGGCGGACGCTCCCGTGCGGGTCCCGCTGGCCGACACCCGCGGCCTGGCCGCACCGAAGCCGCAGGTCGACCTGCGCACCGATCCGCTCACCGGCGACGTGATCACCTTCGCGACCCACCGCAACACGCGGACGTACCTGCCGCCGGCCGACCAGTGCCCGCTGGACGCCAGTACGCCGGACAACCCGACCGAGATCCCCGACCACGACTACAACGTGGCCGTCTTCGCGAACCGGTTCCCCTCGTTCGCCGGTCCCGGCCGGACCGAGGTCGTCTGCTTCACCAGCGACCACACCAAGTCGTTCACCGACCTATCCCAGGGCCAGGCCCGCCTCGTCGTCGAGGCGTGGGCCGACCGGGTCGCCGAGCTGAGCGCCCGGCCGGACGTCGAGTACGTCTTCCCGTTCGAGAACCGCGGTCGCGAGATCGGCGTCACGCTGAGCCACCCGCACGGCCAGATCTACGCCTACCCGTTCCTCCCACCGCGGATCCGCACGCTGATGGCGCGCGCCCGCGAGCACTTCGAGGCGACCGGCGGGAATCTGTTCGCCGACATCCTGGCCGCCGAGCGCAAGGACGGCACGCGCATCGTCGCGGAGAACGAGACGTGGACGGCCTTCGTCCCGGAGGCCGCCCGCTGGCCGGTCGAGGTCCACCTCTACCCGCACCGGCAGGTCGCCGACATCAGCGAGCTGACCGAGACCGAGCGCGACGACTTCGTGCAGCTGTACCTCGACGTACTGCGTCGCTTCGACGGCCTGTACGACGACCGCCTGCCCTACATCGCCGCCTGGCACGCCGCTCCGGTCCGCGTCGACCGCGAACTGGGGTACCTGCACCTCGAGCTGCTGTCGATCCGGCGGGCCGCGGACAAGATCAAGTACCTGGCCGGCTCGGAGTCGGGCATGGGTGCCTTCATCTCGGACACCCGCCCCGAGGACGTCGCCGAGATGCTTCGTAAGGTCGGCGCATGAGCACCTTCGAGGAGATCTTCGGTACGACGCCGGACGGCGCTTGGCGGGCTCCCGGTCGGGTCAACCTGATCGGCGAGCACACTGACTACAACGACGGTCTGGTACTGCCGATCGCGCTGCCGAACCAGATCTCGGTCACCGCGTCGGCGCGTGAGGACGGCATCGTCGCGGTCTCGTCGAACGGTCAGGACGCGATCATCGAGTTCGCCCTCGACTCGCTCGCGCCGGGATCGGTCACCGACTGGGCGACGTACCCGGCGGGCATGGCGTGGATCCTGCGCGAGTCCGGCTACGCGATCGGCGGGGCGAACCTCTTCGTCGACTCCGACCTGCCGACCGGCGCCGGCCTCTCGTCGTCGGCGGCGCTGCTCTGCGCGACCGGCGTCGCGCTGCTCGGCCTGCGCGGTATCGAGGTCGACCCGGCCGAGGTCGCGCGGCTGGCGCAGAAGGCCGAGAACCAGTACGTCGGGGCGCCGGTCGGGCTGATGGACCAGATGGCGTCGATGTGCTGCACGGCCGGGCACGCGCTGTACTTCGACATCCGCGCGATGTCGACGACGCAGATCCCGTTCGACCCCGAGGCCGACGGGCTCACGCTGCTGGTGATCGACGTGAAGGCGCCGCACCGGCACGTCGACGGCGAGTACGCCGCGCGTCGCAAGAGCTGCGAGAAGGCCGCCGAGCTTCTCGGCGTACCGGCACTGCGCTCGATCGCCTTCGAGGAACTGGACGCCGCACTGGCGAAGCTCCCCGAGGACGTCGACCGGCGCCGGGTGCGACACGTGGTGACCGAGATCCGACGGGTCGAAGACGCGGTCGCACTCATGCACGCCGGCCGCCTGCGCGATGTCGGCCCCCTGTTCACCGCGTCCCACGCCTCACTCCGCGACGACTTCGAGATCACCGTCCCCGAACTCGACGTAGCCGTCGACACCGCCCTCGCCGCAGGCGCCCTCGGCGCCCGAATGACCGGCGGCGGCTTCGGCGGCTGCATCATCGCCCTGGTCGAAACGGCGAAGGCCGACGAAACCTTCACCGCCATCGAGAAGGCCTTCCAGGAGCACGGTTTCCGCGCACCCAGCTCGCTCGCGGCAACCCCATCCCCCGGAGCATCGAAGCTGCACTAGCTCGCCCCCCGCTGGTGCTGGGGGTGGGGGGTGGGCACGCTCGCCCGGAGCGCCTGCGGCTCCGCCGCGGCGCGGGGTGGCGCGACGCGGCGGCCTCGCCGCGGCGCGGGCGGGCTGAGCTTGCTTCGCTGCGGCGCGGGCCGGCGGTTGGCTTCGCGGCGGCGCGCTTGCTTCGCCGCAGCGCGGACCGGTCGCGGGCTTCGCAGCGGCGCGCTTGCTTCGCCGCAGCGCGGACCGATCGCGGGCTTCGCCGCTCCGCTCCCTGGCACATCTTGCTTTTCTCCGGCCGCAGCGGTCCCAGCCCGTGCGGCCTCTCCGGCCGCATTGCAGTGGACCTCAGCCCAGGCGCCCCGACTCAGGTGACCGCCGCCAAGCTCTAGCCGGCAGCCAGGACCAGTTCGCAGCCGGTGTCTCGCATGGATTTGCGGGCTGCGGGGGTGAGGCCGGTGTCGGTGACTACGACGTCTAGGTCGTTCCAGGTGGCGAAGGTACTCAGGCCGACTGTGCCCCACTTGGTGTGGTCGGCTACGAGTACGACCTCGCGGCTGGCGGCGATGAAGGACCGGTTCGTCTCGGCTTCCATCAGGTTCGGGGTGCTGAGGCCGTGCTCGGCGTCCACGCCGTGGGCGCCGAGGAACAGCATGTCGAGGTGCAGCGACTGCAGCGCAGCCGTCGCGATCGGGCCCACCAGCGCGTCCGACGGCGTACGGATGCCGCCGATCAGTACGACGGTCCGGTCCGAGCGGCCGTTGCCGTGGAAGACGTCGGCGATGCGGGCCGAGTTCGTCACGACGGTCAGGTTCTCCACGCGCAGCAGCTGACGAGCGAGCGCGTACGTCGTCGTACCGGCTCCGATACCGATCGCACTGTCCGGCCGAACGCGACGAGCGGCCTCGGCCGCGATCGCCTGCTTGGCGCCCGACTCCTGCGTCAGCTTCGCGTCGAACCCGGGCTCGTGCGCGCTGCGCAACCCGACCGACGTCGCGCCGCCGTGCACCTTGTGCAGCAGGCCGCTGGAGTCCAGCGCGTCCAGGTCGCGGCGGATGGTCATGTCCGAGACCCCGAAGCGATCGACCAGCTCGGCGACCGTGACCGCGCCCCGGCTGTTGACCTCGGCAACGATCGTGGCCTGCCGCTGGGCAGCCAGCTGACCGCCCCGGCCGCGGGTCGGTTCGGCGTTTCCGGCAGCGTTCACACGCACAGACTACGGTCTGCGACGCCCGGGCGCAGTGGGAAACTGTTGATTTCCGTGCGGCCTGCCCTAAATGCCGTTGCCCATCAACGGTCCTGAGCGTCACGCTTCGGGTATGCGATTCCCCGACGACGTCCCCGTGCTCACCGACGGCCCCGTCACCCTGCGCGCCCACACCACGGCCGACATCGGCCCGGCGTACGACGCGTGCCAGGACCCGGAGATGCAGCGCTGGACGACGATCCCGGTGCCGTACCTGCAGGAGCACGCGGTCTCCTTCCTGACCGAGCTGGTGCCGGCCGGCTGGCGCGAGGGCACGACGTACGCCTGGGCGATCGAGTACGACGGCCGCTACGCGGGGACCGTCGACCTGCGCGACCGCCAGGGCGGCGTCGGCGAGATCGGGTTCGCGGTCTCACCGTGGGCCCGCGGCAACGGCGTGATGACGCGCGCGGTGAAGCTCGCGGTCCGGTACGCGTTCGAGCAGTCCGGCTGGCACCGGGTGGTCTGGCGCGCGTACGTCGGCAACTGGGGATCGCGGCGCGTGGCGTGGAAGGCCGGCTTCCGGTCGCTGGTGACGATGCCGGACGAGGGCCTGCAGCGCGGCGTACGACGGAACGAGTGGGTCGCGTCGGTCACCCGCGACGACGAGCTCGAGCCGCAGGGCAACTGGTGGACCATTCCGGTGGTCGAGGGCAACGGTGTCCGCCTGCGCCCGCTCGAGGCGAAGGACGCCGAGCGAGTGATGGCCGCGTGCAACGACGAGCGCACGAAGCTCTGGCTGGCCGGCCTGCCCTCGCCGTACGGGCTGGAGGACGCGCACGGATTCATCGAAGGCCGGACCGAACTGGCCGCCAACGGCGACGGCGTCTCCTGGGCGATCGCGGATCCGGAGACCGACGACCTGCTCGGCAACGTCAGCGCCTTCGACCTGCGCAACCGGATCGACCCGACGATCGCCGAGATCGGCTACTGGGGTCACCCGGACGCGCGCGGCCGCGGCGTGATGTCGGCCGCGGTCGGGCTCGCGATCAAGCACGCGTTCACCCCGCTCGACGACGGCGGACTCGGCCGGCGCCGGCTCGTCCTGTACGCCGCCGCGCCGAACGCCGCGTCCGCACACGTGGCCGAGGTCAACGGTTTCACCCGTACCGGTCTGGCCCGGGCCGCGAGCCCGCGCCGCGACGGACGGTACGAGGACCTGATCTGCTTCGACCTGCTCGCGACCGAGCACCCTGACTACCGGAAACTCTTGGAAAACGTGCCGGATTGAGCGAGTCGTCCACAGTGTGAGTGGGATTTGTTCGACTGGCGACACCAGTTCCCCTCGCCGTCCGGCGCCAGGACTGCTTGAATCGACAGGTGAGAGATCGTGAGGAGCTCGTCCGCCGCTGGCAGGCGGGGTGGTCGGTGTCGAGGGGCTGGACCAAGGTCGAGGACGACAACGACGGGATCTTGACCGTGCGCGCGGGCGAGGACAACCGCGCCATGGAGTACGTCGTGCTCGACGCGGACGACAAACCGGAACGGGTCGAGCGTGCGGCCGAGCTGGCGATGGCTGCCGGTGGTGGCCGGGGCGCCGGCTGGATCACGCTGGCCACCGACGACCGTGAGGCCCGGGTCGACCAGTTCGAGGAGCTCGGGCTGGAGGTGCAGCGCGAGCAGGACTGGCTGATGACCATCCAGCTGTCCGAGCAACCGGCGCTGCAGCTGAACGACCGGTACGCCCTGCACACCGAGCTGGAGTCCGACCTGATCGTGTGCCGTGCCACCGTGCACGGCGGCGTCGTGTCGAGCGGCCGGATGGCGGTGGTCGGCGAGGACGCCGTGGCGGACCGGATCGAGACGGATCCCCAGCACCGGCGGCGCGGCCTCGGCAGCGCCGTGATGGCGTCGCTCGTCGAGACCGCCGCGGCGCACGGCGCCAAACGCGGCATCCTGATCGCGTCGATCGACGGCCTGCGGCTCTACCGGAGCCTGGGCTGGAAGGTCGTCGCAGACATCGTGATCGCCCGCTGCTAGTTCCTCAGATTGTGGACTAGGGCTGAACGCCGGTACGTCAAAGGTCTGTAAGAGCCTGAACGTCCTTCGTCACAAGGGCTCGTCGGGGCTGGCGATCTCCGCTACGTTGCCTCGGGTGTCCAACACTCAGTACGACGAATTCCCTGGCCACCAAGGTCCTCGGCGCGCGAAACGACGTGGCGTCGCCGGACCTGTGCTGGCGGCTCTCGTCGTCCTCGGGCTGGTCGCGGGTGGCGGGTGGTACTTCACCCGGGACGGCAAGGACGCCGCACCCACCAGCCAGGACGAGCCGTTGACCGTCGTCACCTCCGACACCCCGCCCGTCGACGACGCGACCCCGACCCCAACTCCGACACCGAGCGCGACGCCGACCCCGACGCCCAGCAAGACGCCGTCGAAGACGCCGAGCGCGACGCCCACGCCGACCCGGTCGACCACGGCACCGAGCCGCGGCACCACGCGGACGCCGAAGCCGTCGCCCAAGCCGACCAGGACGTCGCCGAGCCACACCAGTACGCCGAAGCCGACCACCACCAAGCCGGCCCCGACCGGCGGCACGATGGAGACCCAGGTCCTGCAGCTCACGAACAACGAGCGCCAGAAGGCCGGCTGCGGACCGCTGCGCACGAACAGCGCGCTGGCCCGGGCGGCCGAGGACCACGCCGCCGACATGGTCGACAACCACTACTTCGACCACAACAGCCAGGACGGGCGCAGCCCGTTCGACCGGATGAAGACGGCCGGGTTCAAGGGCGGGTCGATGGCCGAGAACATCGCCGTCGGCTACAGCTCCGCGGCGGCCGTGGTGAAGGGCTGGATGAACAGCGAGGGCCACCGCAAGAACATGCTCAACTGCAGCTACACGATGATGGGCGTCGGGTACGACAGCGGCCAGGTCAAGTCCGACTGGGGCAACGGCAGCTGGGTCCAGGATTTCGGCGGCTGAGTCATGCGTCGGGACCGAATCTTCGGGGAGCGTTAAGACCGATCGAACGCTTGTAACAGTGGCCTTGCTGATCGGTTAAGGTCTCTGTTCGGTAACCAGGGGGGCCTGGAGCTACGCGCGGGGATCGACGGACGACTCGGTACGAACGAAAACGAAGAGGATTCGCCCACCCATGACGGACTCGCCAACCCCTGGGCGACACCGGAGCAGAAGAGCAGCGCGCAAACGCAGCCGAGGCCTGATCGGCCCGGTCGTGAGCGCACTGTCGGTGTTGCTGGCCATCGGACCCGTGGTCTACCTGATGTCGCACCGCGACGGCTCGGACGTCGCCGACGGGCAGACCAAGGTCCTGAACGTCTCCGAGGACAACGCCGGCCCCGCCGCCGTCGACGACACCTCCGCACCGGGCAAGCCCGGCAAGCCGCTGGTCACCGTCACCAAGACACTGCCGAACGGCGTCACCACCACGATCGCTCCGACCGGTACGCCGGCGCTGGGTTCGGCCGAGTCGACCACCACGTCGACGGCCACCAACGCGCCGAGCACCGTGGTCACCTCCGCGCCGGGCGGCGTCGTCACCGTGACGGTCGGGCCGAGCGGCAAGCCGACGCTCGACAGCCAGACCGTGAAGCCGAAGCCGTCGACCACGAAGACGACCACCAAGACCCCGCGGCCGCCGACGACGACCGAGACGACGCCGGACGACCCGCCGCCGCCTCCGTCGGGTGGTGGCGGCACCAGCTCGATCGAGCGGGACGTACTGGACCTGACGAACCAGGCCCGGCGCAACCAGGGCTGCCGCCCGCTCCAGCTGGACGACAGCCTGGTCGAGGCGGCCGGCCGGCACGCGTCGGACATGGTCCGCCGGCACTACATGGACCACACCAACCCCGACGGTCAGGACCCGGGTGACCGGATCTCGGCGGCCGGGTTCCACGGCAACGGCTGGGGCGAGAACATCGCCGCCGGCTACAGCACCGCGCAGCGCGTGTTCTCCGCCTGGATGAACAGCGACGGGCACCGGGCCAACATCCTGAACTGCAAGTTCAACCGGATCGGCATCGGGTACGACGACGGCCAGGTCAAGTCGGAGTGGGGCCCGGGCAGCTGGGTCCAGGACTTCGGCCGGGTCAGCAGCTGAGCTCGCGTTCTTGTCGAGCGCGACACGCTGTCGCTAGTTTGTCAGGACAATATTTTGTCGCCGTCCCACTGTGCGGCCGGTGCAGTTTGTCGAACAGCAACAGCCGCCGGCCGCTTGGCCGGTGAACGCAGCGGGTAGATCCGTCCTTGCACTTCGCTCGGCGCCCCTCACGGCGTCGTGGTGAGACGAATGAGGCACGTCTGGGGGCGACCGTGAAGGGAACACGCAGGTAAATGTCAGAGCCCGGAGCCACCGCTCGGCGCCGGCGCAGCAGAAGGGCCGCCCCGCAACCGTCGCGGGTCCGCCGTCCGCTGATCGCCATCGCAACCGTGATCCTGGTGATCACCCCGATCTCCTGGATCCTCCTGCACCAGCCGCAGAGCGACCAGGCCGACGCGTCCGTCCCGTACGTCACCCGCGACGACGACACGTACATCACGGCGTCGACCGATCCCGTGGTCGAGACCACGGACGCGCCGCCCACCGCCGTACCGTCCACGCCGCCGACGCCGGGTCAGACCCCGACGACGCCGGGCGTGACGCCGACGCCGGGCAAGACGTCTGGTACGCCGGATCCCACGGTCACGCCGACGGACGGGCCGACCGGTCGCCCGACCGACACGCCGACGTCCGGTACGACGACCACGCCGCCGCCCAGTAGCGAGACCCAGAACCCGCGGCCGACGAAGACCCCGACCCGGACGCCGACTGCTGACCCGACCACGCCGGAGCCGCCGAAGGACTATGGCAACCAGGACGACGCTGAGCGGGAACTGTTCAGCTACATCGACAGCGCTCGCCAGGAACGTGGCTGTGCACCGCTGCAGAAGGACACCAACCTCGACAACGGCGCCGAAAGCGACGCCGAGAGTCGAGCCTCCAGCGGTGACGTCAGCGGCACCGGCTCGTCATCTGCTGCCGTCGGCGGCGATGGGATGAACGCGAAGGACGCCTTCGACAAACTGAAGACCGAGAGCTCAGGAACCCTCTTCAACTGCGGACACACCGAGCTCGGGGTTGGTCAGGGCGACTCCACCCGCAAGATCGGCCTGTGCCCGCTGATCTGCAGCGAGAAAACCCGCTATGCCTGGGTCGTCGACTTCGACTAGGTGAGAACATGGTGGAAGGTGCTTGAGCCGACAACGTTCTCGGGGTTAGCTTGAGCCTCCACCGATCCGTGGGAGGCCGGATGTCCGGGGAGCGCGACGATCTCGATCCGGCCCGGCCTGCGTTGTTCGGGATCCCACCCGACGCGCTGGCCGACGAACGCCCGGACAACCGCCCCGGCGAAGCCAAACGCATGGGCCTCAGCCGCCACACCGAGGAAGGCGCCGTCCTGGCCTTCGCCTCGTCGCTGGACCGAGCCAAACCAGGCCACCGCATGGTGGCCTGGCTGCTCCTCATCATGTTCAGCGCCCCCGCGCTGTACACCTTGATCGCCCTGCTCTAGCCGAGCGAAGCGAAGGCCCGGGGCGGCGCGCCCCCTCCCCCCTCCCGGATCCCCAGGCTGGGTGGGCTACTGCTGGCTGACCTGCTTCTGGAGATTTTCGTCCAATGCGGCGAGGAACTGTTCGGTGGTCAGCCAGTCCTGGTGCGGGCCGATCAGGCGGGCGAGATCCTTGGTCATCTGGCCCTGTTCGACCGTCTGGACGCAGACCTGTTCGAGGGTTTCGGCGAAGGTGATGACCTCCGGCGTACCGTCCAACACACCACGGTGCTTGAGGCCGCCCGTCCACGCGAAGATCGACGCGATCGGGTTCGTGGAGGTGGGCTCGCCGCGCTGGTGGCGGCGGTAGTGGCGGGTGACCGTTCCGTGCGCCGCCTCGGCCTCGACCGTCCGACCGTCGGGCGTCATCAGCACCGACGTCATCAGCCCGAGCGACCCGAACCCCTGCGCGACCGTGTCCGACTGCACGTCGCCGTCGTAGTTCTTGCAGGCCCAGACGTATCCGCCGTCCCACTTCAGCGCCGACGCGACCATGTCGTCGATCAGGCGGTGCTCGTACGACAGCCCACGCCGTACGAACTCGTCCTGGAACTCGGCCTCGTAGACCGCCTGGAAGACGTCCTTGAACAGCCCGTCGTACGCCTTCAGCACCGTGTTCTTCGTCGACAGGTAGACCGGGTAGTCCCGCTTCAGCCCGTACGCGAACGACGCCCGCGCGAAGTCCTCGATCGACTTGGTGAAGTTGTACATGCCCAGCGCGACCCCGCCGTCCGGCCCGTAGTTCGCGACGACGTGCTGGATCGGCTCGGACCCGTCCTCCGGCGTGAACGTGATGGTCAGCTCGCCGGCACCGGGGACGGTGAAGTTGGTCGCCTTGTACTGGTCCCCGTGCGCGTGCCGCCCGATCACGATCGGCTTGGTCCACCCGGGCACCAGCCGCGGCACGTTCCGGAGGATGATCGGCTCGCGGAACACCACTCCCCCGAGGATGTTGCGAATCGTCCCGTTCGGCGAGGCCCACATCTGCTGCAGTCCGAACTCCTCGACCCGCGCCTCGTCCGGCGTGATCGTCGCGCACTTCACCCCCGCCCCGTGCCGCTTGATCGCCTCCGCCGCATCCACCGTCACCTGGTCGCCCGTCGCATCCCGGTGCTCGATCCCGAGGTCGTAGTACTCGAGCTCCACGTCCAGGTACGGATGAATCAACCGCTCCTTCACGAACCGCCAGATGATCCGCGTCATCTCGTCCCCGTCGAGCTCGACCACCGGCCGCTCCACCTTGATCCGCCGCACGCGATCCTCCACTATCTTGACGTCAAGACATCTCTCTTGACGTCAAGATAACCTGTCAAAGGCGCACTCGCCACTCCGGGCCTGCACAACCCGGCCGTCAAGCGCCTTCCCCCGACACCGCTGAACGCCGACGCCCACCACTGATCAACCACCAGATCCAGGCCCGATCGAGCCAGCTTCAAGCGCGAAGAACCGCAAGCGGCCGAGGTTGATCAGTGGTGGGCGTCGGCCCCTGACCCCAGACCGCGGATTGCGGGGCCGCAGACCCTCCAAGCCCGCAGAATGCGGCAGTGGAACGCACCGTCGAAGAGTCCTGGAATCTCATCACCGGCTGGCTCGAGCAGCACCTGCCTGCCGCCTACGAAGCACTCCAGCCGCCCGCTTCACCGGCAGCTCTGGATGCGATCAGCAAAGCTGTCGGTCGCCCGCTGCCGCCCGATGTGCTGGTCTGGCTGAACCTCAGCAACGGCATGCGGGTCGTGACGGATTTCGGCAACCTGCTGCCATACTTCTTCACCCCGCTGACCTGCGAGGCCATGCTCACTCGCCACCGGATGATGCGCAGCGTCTACAGGGACATGCCGCACGAGAGCGACGACCAACCGGCCGGCTCGTACTCGTTCGTGTGGCTCGACACGTTCCTGCCGCTGGCCGCGTCGGGCACCGACGTCGACCTCTTCGTGGACCTCCGCGACGGCGAATTGCACGGTTGTGTCGACGCGCTCGACGCGACCGACGGCAGCAGCGGACCGATCTGGCCGAGCACAGCGGTGATGTTGTCGCAGGTCGCGGATGCGTTCGTGCTCGGGCGGCCGGTGCAGTGGACGTACCAGTCGGGCGACTCCACCGAGTACCGGCCGCAGCTCGAGAACGGCCGGCTCAGCTGGGACTAGCCGATCGCGTGGTCTTTCCAGAACTGGGTGAGGTCCTTGGTGGTCGCGGCTTGGGCGGCGGCTTTGAAAGCCTGGGGCGTGGCTACGCCGTACCAGTGGGCCGCCGTGTACGACTTCAGCATCTTGGCCATCGGCTTCGTGCCCAGCGTGCGTTCCAGGTCGTGGAGCATGCAGCCGCCGTACGAGTAGACGTACGCCGACCAACCGGGCGTTTGTTGCCAGTAGCCCATGTTGTTGGTGATCAGGTGGTCCAGCTGGCCGGGCCAGCAGTCGGGCTGGTTGTCACCGGTGTGGATGTACGACGCGTAGACGGCGAACGACTCGTCCAGCCACGGGTCGGCGTACTCGTTGTTGCCGACGATGCCGTAGAACCACTGGTGGGCGAGCTCGTGGACGACCGGGCCCTCCTCGTTCGGTGGGGCGATCAGCAGGACGAAGCCGGGGTACTCCATGCCGTAGAAGGACTCCCAGTTGTCGTTCAGCACCAGGTCGACCTCGCCGTACGGGTACTTGCCGAAGCGGCGGCCGAAGTCCTCGAGCGCGGCGGCGGCGCGGGTCTGCGCGTCCTTGATCGCGAAAGGCGTGACGACGTTCGTCCACGAGGTGCGGATGGTGACGCCGCCGGGCGACTTGATGACCGCCTGCTTGAAGGGGCCGACAGCCCAGGCGAAGTCCCTTACCTGCTTGGCTTTCGAGATGGTCGTCGTACGACGTGACGTAGTGACCGTGCCGGTAGCGGGGACCACCAGCCCAGCCGGGTGGTCGAGCCGGACGGTGAAGTCGGCGGCGAGCGTGTAGTAGCTCTCGCCGATGCCGACATCGGGCTCGAGGTGCCAGCCGGCTTGGTCGCGGACCGCCAGCACCGGAAGGGCGTTGCCGAAGAAGCTGTACGTGCCCGAGCGGCCGAACTGCTCGCCCCGCGCCGGCGCCGTCATCGTGATATCGAAGGCGACCGAGCCACGCTGGCCGGGTCGCAGCGGCTTCTTCAGAGCGACCTTCACGGCGGTGCAGTTCACCGTCGGCGTCGCCGCGGTCCCGCCGTCGAAGCGGCTGACCTTGACCGGCGATTTGCAGCCGTCCCACGCGTTGCCCCAGAGCCGGAGATACACCTCGCGCAGCGGCGTGTCACCCGTATTGGTGAACGAGATCTTCTCCCGCCCGGTCCACGTCACCCCGCTCGCATCAGCAGCAAGCCGTACGTCGTACGCCGCCTGCCCGGGCGTCCGCCCGGCACTCAGGTCACGCCCGGCAGCTTTGCCGCCCGAGGCAACGACCGGTTCGTTGCTCTGCGCAACAGACAGAGCGTTGCCCGAAGCAACAGCAGGCGAGGCGAGCGCTCCCGCCGCGGTGGCGAGCGCGAGTCCGAGCACGCAGACGATCCGTCGCACAGTGACCTCCCAGGTCATCGGTGCGACGAGACTACCGAGTCAGAGGTGCGGGATCGGGACCTTCGGGCAGCCATTCCGCCACGGCGAAAGAGTCGCCGACCGCGACCACCCCGGGCGTCAGCACCGCGGCCTTCATCCCGAAGCTGACCCCACCGCCGTACGACGGTTCGCGCCGGTACTTGGCCAGCGTCCGCGTCGGTTCCGGGCCGCTCTTGCGACCGGTCGCCTGGTCCACCGTCGGCACCGCGCAGCGGATCGCGCGGGCGGCGTACCCGAGCTCCAGCGAGCCGGCGGTTGCCCGCATCACCCGATCCTCGGTGTGCGGCTCGGACCAGCCGGAGACAACGAGGTTCGGGCGGAAGCGGTTCATCGGGATCGGGTCACCGCCGGACTCCACGATCCGCGCGTTCAGCTCATCGAGCGAGGCCAGCGACGTGATCAGCAGCGCGTGCGCGTCACCGAAGCCGGTCTGCCCGCCGTGCACACCCCATCCCGGCCGCTCGTGCTCGGGCGTCACGCGGACCAGCGAGGCCGGCTTGCCGAGGCGTTCGGTGAACCAGGCGTCGGCCGCCGGGTCCTGCACCACGCCGGCGCCGAACCACTTGGCGAACAGGCTGACGTCGCGCCGCTTCCCGTCGTACGCGACCTCGATGTCCAAGGTGGTCGATCCGTCGGACAGTCGCAGCCCGTCGCCGTCGAGCACCTCGACCCGCAGCGGCGCCATCGCGGGCAGGCTGCGCTGGCTGTAGAAGGACCCGTCCGGGCCGACCAGCATGAAGCTGCGATCGTGCTTCAGCCCGGTGGCGCCGATCTCGGCGCGGTCGGCGGAGACACCCGCCAGACCCTTCACGGGGTAGTAGGTCAGCGCGGAAACTCGGACGTCGGCCACGCGCCACACCCTAATCGGCGCCGGGGCCCTGGGACTTCAAAGCTGACGCCGAATTGTTCAGTTAGCCGAAGGTCCCCGAGGGCGCGGCCGGCGAGACGAAGGTTTCGCCGTCGGTGAGCGGGTCGGCCTTTCCGGCGAGCTCGGCCAGCGGCATCACCTCGTACGGCGGTTGCGCGCGACGTCCCGCGGCCGTCAGGTCGGGGACCGGCTGCCGCGATGCGACCAGGACGACGTTGCCGAAGGACTTGCCGCGGAGGACCTTCCGCTCGGCGAGTACGACGCCGCCGCCGAAGGCTTCGCGGGCGGTCGCGGCTACTCGCCGTACGAAGGCCAGGCCTGCGGAGCCGTCGATGAGGTTGTGGACCAGAACGCCGCCCGGGCGCAGAACGCGTGCGCACTCGGCGGCGAACTCGCGGGTGACGAGGTTCTCCGGGACGGCCTCGCGGACGAACGCGTCGACGATCAGCAGGTCGACGGAGTCCTCGTACACGCCGCTGATCCCCGCCCGGCCGGTCTCCGGGCGGACCTTGATCCCGGAGCGCTTCGGCAACGGCAGCGCTTCGCGGACGAACTCGGTCAGGTCCTCGTCCGGCTCGAGCACGATCTGCCGCGAGCGCGGGCGTGTCACCGCGACGTACCGCGCGAGCGAGAGCCCGGCGCCGCCGACGTGCAGCACGGAGATCGGCTGCTTGCGGGCGGCTACCGCGTCCACGACGTCGCCGATCCGGCGCACGTACTCGAAGGAGAGATGAGTGGGGTCGGCCAGATCCACCTGCGACTGCAGGGAGCCGTCCACCCGTACGACGTACGTCCCGTCGGCCACGGCCTCGACGGTCGCCGTCCCGGACCCGACTGTGCGCTCCATCGGGCCATCCTCCCATCGGGAGGTGGGGAGTCCGGCCGCCCCGGTGAACGATCGCGTACCGGAGGTGGCAGGAATCACCGGCCCCACCGTCGCCAGCGGGCGTGCGGGTTGCTAGCGTCCGAAGTACAGCCAGTCGAGTTCCCAAGGAGCGTGTCGTGAGCACTACCCCCGTGAAGGTGGCCGTCACCGGCGCCGCCGGTCAGATCGGTTACAGCCTGCTGTTCCGGATCGCGAGCGGTGCACTGCTGGGCCCGGACACCCCGGTCGAGCTGCGGCTGCTGGAGATCACCCCGGCGCTGAAGGCGCTGGAGGGGGTCGTGATGGAGCTCGACGACAGCGCGTTCCCGACGCTGGCCGGCGTCGAGATCGGCGACGACCCGAACGTCATCTTCGACGGCGCGAACGTCGCCCTGCTGGTCGGCGCCCGCCCGCGGACCAAGGGCATGGAGCGCGGCGACCTGCTCGAGGCCAACGGTGCGATCTTCACCGGCCAGGGCAAGGCGCTGAACGACCACGCCGCCGACGACATCCGGATCACCGTCACCGGCAACCCGGCCAACACCAACGCGCTGATCGCGAAGTCGAACGCGCCGGACATCCCGGCCGAGCGCTTCTCCGCGCTGACCCGTCTGGACCACAACCGCGCGCTGGCGCAGCTGGCCCAGAAGACCGGCACGCACGTGACGGACCTGAAGAAGCTGACGATCTGGGGCAACCACAGCGCCACGCAGTACCCGGACATCTTCCACGCCGAGGTCGGCGGCAAGAACGCGGCCGAGGTCGTCAACGACCAGGCCTGGCTGGAGAACGACTTCATCCCGACCGTGCAGAAGCGCGGCGCGGCGATCATCGAGGCCCGCGGCGCCTCGTCGGCGGCCTCGGCCGCGGCCGCGACGATCGACCACACCCGCGACTGGCTGCGCGGTTCGGCCGACGGCGACTGGCTGTCGATGGCGGTCGTGTCCGACGGTTCGTACGGCGTACCGGAGGGCCTGATCTCGTCGTTCCCGGTGACCACCAAGGACGGCAACTGGGAGATCGTCCAGGGCCTGGACGTCAACGACTTCTCCCGCGGCCGGATCGACGCCAGCACCGCCGAGCTCGGCGAGGAGCGCGACGCGGTCAAGGCGCTCGGCCTGATCGGCTGATCCAGAACGTGAAAGGCCCCCGGGGAGTTTCTCCCCGGGGGCCTTTGTTCGTTTACCGCAACCGGTACGCGTTGACCACGGTCTGAGTCGCCGTGCTGCCGTCCTGATCGACGACGACGGACTTCAGCGAGACCAGCTGACCGGCCGGCGTCGTGAAGACCGCCTTGTACTTGCCCTTCCCGGCCGGCAGCACACTCGCCCGCTGCCAGGTCTTCCCCGCGTCACCCGAGACCTGTACGACGACCGACTTGGTCGGCGACGCCTTCGCCCCCGGCGCAGTCGTGACCGCGAGGTCCAGCACGCTGATCGGCAGCCGCTTCACCGCGTTCCGCTCGTCCACCCGTGGCGTGAACCGCACCGCCTTCAACGGCAGCAGGACCTTGGCCTCACCGGTGTCCTGCGCGCTGAACGTCCAGACGCCTTGCATCCGGTTCGCCAGCTGCAGCATCGGCCGGTTCTGCACGATCTCCAGCCGGTACGACGCCTTGCCGGCCGGCAGATCCTCCAGGTAGAGCTGCCCCGGCACCGGCGACTCGTCGTACAGCTTGCCGTCGCGGAACAGCTTGGTGCCGCTCGCCACGAACTCGTCCGACATCCCGTCGTGGCCGTCCCCGTCGCCGTTCGGGAACAGGAACAGGTCCATCACGTTGCCCTCGCGGTAGACCCCGCCGCCGGCGACGTCCATCGTCGCGGCCGCGGCGCCCCAGCGTTCGCCGTACGAGGCACCGGAGCGGAACGTCTTGTCGGTGAACGAGTACGACACCGGGAAGGTGTAGTAGTCGCCGTCCTCGACGAACGTGTTGACCTGAGCCGCCCAGGTGACGCCCTTGGCGTCGAGCAGGTGGGTGACCCGGCTCGGCACGCTGTACGGGATGGGCCAGCCGGAGGCGCTCATGTGCATCCCCGGCAGGATCCCGAACCGCTCGTCGAAGACCTGCTGGCCCGGGTGGTCCGCGGTGTAGAGCGTCGACACCTTCGCGAGCTCGTAGTCCCGCACGGTCCGTTGGTAACCGGTGTAGTAGCTCCCGGTCCGGCCCTGCAGCAGGTTGTACGTGTACGGCGTGTTGCGGAAGTCGCCGCTCTTACCGGGCACACCCCAGCGCGAAGCGACGAACGACCTCATCTCGTCGGCGGACACCGACGGGCCCATCGAACCGACGAAGACCTGGTCGAGCGCGGCCGCGAAGGTGGAGTTGGCCTGCACCCACTCGCCGATCAGGCGCTCGAAGCCGATCTCGACCCGCGCCAGTCGTGCGTCCGATCTCGGCAGCGTCATCCGGACCGGCCCGGCCTTGCGGGCGTCGACCGCGACCGTCGTCGCCCGGTCGACCACGAGCTTCGGCCAGATCAGCTGGTACACGCGCTCCTTGGCGTCCATCAGGTTGCCGTCGACGAAGTACTCGCCCTTCGGCAGCCGCAGCTTCGCCGTGCCCTGGGCATCGGTCCGGACCTCGACGAACTGGTCGCCGGTGATGCCGAGCAACGTCGTGTAGTTCACGTCGGTGCCCTTGCCGTCCGGGCCGAGGTGCTTGACAGTGACGTCGTAGCTCTCGACCTCCTTCTCGACGGCCAACGGGACACCCAGGCTGGTGCCCCCACCGGTGGCGACCAGGCGGCCGACGTACTGGCCGTCCGCGCCCTGGTGCCGAGTGTCTGAGGTGACCGTGACCGACGCCGTGCCGCCCGCGGGGACGGTGACGCTCTGCGCGGCCAGCTTGAACGCGGTCGCCGGCGCCGGCTTGCCGTCCGGGCCGGTCGCGGTGAGCTGCAGCTGAAGCGTGACGGCCGCCTTGCCGAGGTTGCGGAAGGTAACCGGCTTGGCGACCGGCTTATCGTCGGTGTGCGGCCAGAGCGCCTTGCCGAACGAGATGCTGCCCGGCGTTGCCGTCAGCAACTGGGTGATCGCCTTGCCCGCGTCGACCCGGCCGGCGCCTTGCTGGTAGACAGTCTGGCCGGCGATGACCTTCGCCGATCCCATCACCATTGGCTTGAGCTCGTTGGCCTTCCAGGTCGGGTGCTGCTGCGCCAGTAGCGCGGCCGTGCCTGCGACGTGCGGCGTCGCCATCGACGTACCGGACAGCATCATGTACGACGTACCGACCGGGTCGCCGATGTCAGCGTCCTTGGCCCGGGCGGCGACGATGTCCACGCCGGGACCGGTGACGTCGGGCTTCAGTCCGCCGTCGCCGACCCGCGGGCCGCGACTGGAGAACTCCGCGAGCTGGTCGGACTTGTCGACCGCGCCGACGGTCAGCGCGGCGTCCGCGCTGCCCGGGGACGCGATCGTGCCGTCGCCCGGACCTTCGTTGCCAGCAGCAACGACGAAGAGGGTTCCGGTCCGCGCGGTGAGCTTGTTGATCGCGGCCTCGATCGGGTCGAGCTCCGGGGTGTCCGGGCCGCCGATGCTGAAGTTGACGACCTTGGCCTTCTGCTCGACCGCGGCCCACTGCAGGCCGGCGAGCATCGCCGAGTCCGAGCAGCTACCACCGCCGTCGCAGACCTTGCCGTCGAGCAGCGTCGCGTCCGGCGCGACGCCCTTGTACTTGCCGCCCGACGCCGCCCCGGAACCCGCGACCGTCGACGCGACGTGCGTGCCGTGGCCGAACTGGTCGCCCGCGGGGTCGGCGGTGAAGTTCTTGGTGGCGCCGATCCGGCCCTTGAAATCGGGGTGGTTCGGGTCGATGCCGGTGTCGAGGATCGCGACCTTGACGCCCTTGCCGGTGAAGCCGGCCTGCCAGGCCTTCGGTGCGCCGATCTGCGGGACGGACTTGTCCAGCAGCACTTTGCGCTTGGCGTCCAGCCAGACGTGGTCGATGCCGGCGGCGTCGCGGGTCTGGCCGGTGACCTGGCGGAGGAACTGCCCGGTGGTCTTCTTGTCGACCGTTAGGGCGGTGGCGCCGATCGCCGGCAGGTCCTTGGTTTTCGTTGCTCCCGGCAAGGGGTTGGTGGCTGAACGACCCTTGGTGGAGACGATCAGCGGGATTGTCGTGGACCCCTGGTCGTCGTACCCCATCTCCAGCAGGCCGGACACGTCGAACAACCGCCGGTCGAGCTTGCCCGACGTCACCGCCGAGCTGACGTCGAGCGGAAGCACCGACAGCCGGCCGTGCGACCGCTGCAGCTTGAAGACCACCTTGTCCCGGCCTGGACCGGGGTCGACCGAGACGTGCTTGCCGTTCACCACGACTCGGTCGCCGGTGACCAGCGTGACGACCTGCTTCTTCGCCGGCTGACTCGTAGCCGACGGCAACGCTCCTGGGTCAGGCTCCTGCCGCTGAGCTTGCGCTCCTGGCCCTTGCACCGCAGTGATAGCGAGCGCTCCGGCCAGTACGCCGGTTGCCGCTGTCAACCATCTCTTCCTGCGCTCCATCTCCCGCTCTCCCCTCCGTCACCGGACGGTGACCACACGGGTACGACGCGTGAGTGGAGAGAAAAGATGCCGCAGGTTTTGGAGGGTGCCCGTTCGGTCAGCCGTTCGGGACGATCAGGCCGAGCACGAGGATGGCTGCGCCCGCGCCGAGCAGGAGCGCGGTGTCGAACATCCGGCTGCGGACATGCAGCAGACCGGCCTGGTCGTCGTTGAGCACGAGCCGCAGCAGCCCGGCGAGCAGAACGCTGCCGGAGAAGGTGAGAATGCCGTTCCGCCAGTTGTAGAACGTCAAAATGATCAACCCGGCGAGGCCGGCGAGGACGCAGATAGCCAGCGGCCACTCGCTCCGCCGCTGCTCGGTCGCGGCCGCCATCAGCTCGCCGCGCCGGCGTGAGGGGTGGGGATGCCCGGGGTGAAAGCGGGGGTGCCCGGGGTGGGGGTGGTCATGCGGCGGAGCCGGTGGTTGCTTCGGCGGCTTCTACGACGTTGGTGAGGAGCATGGCTCGGGTCATGGGGCCGATGCCGCCGGGCATGGGGGCGATCCAGGCGGCGGCCTCGCGGGCTGCGGGGGCGATGTCGCCGACGATCTTGCCTTCGGCGCTGCGGCTGGTGCCGACGTCGAGGAGTACGGCGCCCGGCTTCACCATGTCGGCGGTGATCAGGCCGGCCGAGCCGGCAGCGGCGATCACGATGTCGCCGGTGCGGACCACCGAGGCGAGGTCCTTGGTGCCGGTGTGGCACTGGGTGACGGTCGCGTTCTCGGACTTGCGGGTGAACAGCAGCCCCATCGGGCGCCCGGCGGTGACGCCACGGCCGACGACGACCACGTGCGCGCCGGCGATCGGTACGTCGTACCGGCGGAGGATCTCGACGCAGCCCTTCGGCGTACAGGGCAGTGGGCCTTCCTGGCCGAGGACCAGCTTGCCGAGGCTGAACGGGTGCAGGCCGTCGGCGTCCTTCAGCGGGTCGATCAGGCCGAGGATCTCGTTGGTGTCGACGTGCTTGGGCAGCGGCAGTTGCACGATGAAGCCGGTACAGGCCGGGTTCTCGTTCAGCTCGCGGACCTTCGCGGCGATCTCGTCCTGCGTGGTGTCGGCCGGCAGCTCGATCTCGATCGAGGAGATCCCCACCGCAGCACAGTCCCGGTGCTTGCCCGCGACGTACGCCCGGCTCCCCGGGTCGTCGCCCACCAGGATCGTCCCGAGCCCCGGCACGACGCCCTGCTCCGCAAGCTTGGCCACCCGCACCTTCAGCTCGTCCTTGATCGCCGCCGCCGTCGCCTTGCCATCCAAAACCTGAGCCGTCACAACACAGGAGTCTGCCACGCCCCCCACCCACACCTACGCGCTACCCAGCACCCCATCGGTGGCAACTACTTGAAAGGCACGGCAGGTCCACATCCGCCACCTCCGCCCGACGCCTCCCGCCCACACCCGCGCTCTATCCAGCACCAAGTCGGTGGCAACTACTTGAAAGGCACGGCAGGTCCACATCCACCACCTCCGCCCCACGCTCCCCGCCCACGCGCTACCCAGCACCACGTCGGTGGCAACTACTTGAAAGGCATGGCAGGTCTGCATCCGCCCATCGCCCCCGCCGCACGCCTCCTGCCCACGTCCACCACCTCCGCCCCACGCCTCCCGCCACAAGCACCACCTCCGAACACATCTGCCACAGCAAGTACCGACCCCCGTCCCCCGCACAGCTGTTCTCAGGCCCACCTGCCCAGAGGCTCGCGAATCCTCACCCCAGCGCACGTCTGCGAGCTTGCCTCGCCCTCAGCCCCGCACCTCCCGCACCCGACCAACAACCCCAGCCCCGCGCGCCTCCGCCCGCCAACAACAGGCGCACATCACGTGAGTTGAACCACACAGCCTGACCGATCGGTTGAAAACTGGCCGATCGGTCAGGCAAGCTGGTTGACATGGCAGAGAGCACCCCCGCCCGCGAGCGCACCCGGCGGGAGATCGAGCAGCAGGCTGTCGCGCTGTTCGCGCGCAAGGGGTACAGCGCGACCTCGCTGCAGGACATCGCGACCGCGGCCGGCTGTTCGAAGGCGACCGTGCTTTACCACTTCAACGGCAAGGCCGCCGTCCTCGCCGCCGCGCTCGAACCGTCCAAGCACGCCCTCAAAGAGGTCATCGCCGAGGCCGAGCAGCTCCCCGCCGACGAGGCGCAGGAGCTCGCGATCGTGCGGTTCAGCGAGCTGGCGGTCGGCGCGCGCGGGCTGATCGCCGTGCTGTCGGACATCCTCCCGACGATCGACGAGATGCCCGAGTTCGCCGAGCTGATCAGCGAGGGCATCCGGCTGACCGAGATCATGGCCGGCCAGAGCCACGACCAGCTGGAGCTCGACGTCGCCAAGTTCGCCATCAACGGTCTGCTCGGCGAGTGCCGGCACCCCGGCGAGCGCTCCGACACCGAGCTGCTCGAGCTCTGCAACACCGCGCTCCGCCGCCTGCTGAGACCACCGACCCGCCCCACCTGAGACCGCCGAACCACCCGCGTGAGAACCCACGGCCGCCCCGCCTGAATCCCTCGAACGCCCGCCTCGATCCCCCGGCCGCCCCGCCTGAATCCCTTGACCGTCCACCTGAATCCCATGGCCGCCCCGCCTCGATCCCCCGGCCGCCCCGCCTGACTCCCCTGCCGAACCGAAACGGATGTAGCGACTGATGGCCAATCTCCTGTACCGGCTCGGCCGGTTCTCCTACCAACGCCGGCGGCTCGTGGCCGCGATCTGGACCTTCGTGCTGGTCCTGCTCGGGGTCGGCGCGCTGACCCTGGGCGGCCAGACCGCGAACACGTTCTCGATCCCGGGCACCGAGTCGCAGCGCGCGCTCGACGCGCTGGCCAAGGACATGCCGGCCGCGAGTGGGGCGTCGGCCAGTGTCGTGGTCAAGGCTCCGGCCGGCAAGACGTTGATGGATCCGCAGGTCAAGGCCGCGGTCGGCGTCACCGTCGCGAAGGTGGCCAAGGTCCCCGAGGTCGCGGGCGCCGTCGACCCGTACACGGCGAAGGCGATCAGCCAGGACGGTTCCACCGGCCTCATCCAGGTCTCGTTCACCAAGTCCGCCGACCAGCTCTCCAAGGAGAGCACCACGGCGTACGACGGGTTGAACGCACTCAGCTCCGGTGACCTGCAGGTCGTCCCGGGTGGCGCCGTGGTCGGTGGGCCGCCGGAGATCGGCAGCACCGAGATCATCGGTGTCGCGATCGCGGCCGTCATCCTGGTGATCACCTTCGGCTCACTGGTCGCCGCGGGCATGACGTTGCTGACGGCACTCATCGGCGTACTGGCCGGAATGGCCGGGCTCTTCCTGGTCACCGCGTTCACCGAGGTCTCCTCGACCGCTCCGATCCTCGCGCTCATGCTCGGCCTGGCCGTCGGCATCGACTACGCGTTGTTCATCAGCTCCCGGCACCGCTCGCAGCTTGCCGAGGGCATGGACCCGGAGGAATCGGTCGCCCGCGCGACGGCGACCGCCGGTTCCGCCGTACTGTTCGCCGGCGCGACCGTCGTGATCGCACTGGCCGGGCTGAGCCTGGTCGGGGTTCCGTTCCTCACCGCGATGGGTCTCGCCGCGGCCGCGACCGTACTGACCGCCGTACTGGTGGCCCTGACGCTGCTTCCGGCGATGCTCGGCTTCGTCGGCAACCGCGTCCTGCCACGCAAGCTGCGCAACCACGGCGCCCACGCGGCCGAACCGGTTGCGGCCAAGGAAGGCTTCGGCTTCCGCTGGGCCCGCCTGGTGACCCGCTTCCGCGTCCCGATCGTTGCCCTGGGCATCCTCGGGCTCGGCGCGATGGCGCTGCCGGTCCAGGACATGCGGCTGGCGATGCCGGACGGCGCGACCGCGCCGGAGAGCTCGAACCAGCGCATTGCGTACGACCTGTCCGCGGCCGCGTTCGGTCCGGGCTCGAACGGCCCGCTCGTGGTCGTCGTGAAGACGCCGAACGCCCAGCAGTCCGAGGCGCTCGTCGGTCAGGTGCTCGGGGCAACGAAGGGCCTCAAGGACATCGTCGCGGCGCAGCCGGGCCCGGCGAGCGAGGACGGCGCGACCCGGCTGATCAGCGTGATCCCGGCCAGCGGCCCGGCGAGCGAGCAGACCGCCGACCTGGTCGGTGACCTGCGGGACACGCTCAAGCCGCTGTCGACCAACGGCGCCGACATCTCGATCACCGGCAACACGGCGATCGGGGTCGACGTCTCGCAGAAGCTGACCGACGCGCTCCCGACGTACCTGCTGGTCGTGATCGGGCTGTCGTTCCTGCTGCTCCTGCTGGCGTTCCGGTCGATCCTCGTCCCGCTGAAGGCGACGCTGGGCTTCCTGCTGACGATCGGCGCGACGTTCGGCATCACCGTCGGCGTCTTCCAGCTCGGCTGGGGTGCGGCGCTGTTCGGGGTGGACTCGCCCGGGCCGCTGGTCAGCTTCCTGCCGATCATCATGATGGGCATCCTGTTCGGCCTGGCGATGGACTACGAGGTGTTCATCGTGTCCCGGGTCCGCGAGGAGTTCGTGCACGGCAAGCACGCCACCGAGGCGACCATCGCCGGTGTCGGGCACGGCGCCCGCGTGGTGACCGCGGCCGCGCTGATCATGGCGGCGGTGTTCGCGGGCTTCATCCTGGTGCACGATCCGATCATCAAGACGATCGGCTTCGGCCTGACCGTCGGCGTCCTGATCGACGCCTTCGTGGTCCGGATGACGATCGTCCCGGCGGTGCTCTCGCTGCTCGGCGACCGCGCCTGGTGGTTCCCGAAGTGGCTCGACAAGATCACCCCGAAGGTCGACATCGAGGGCGAGTCCCTGCGCGTGGACGAGGTCGAGAAGCCGGCCGAGAAGGACCTCGTCGGCGCCTGACGACCCAGGGCGCGGCCACCCGGCCGCGCCCTCGGGCAGACCCCGTCGCACCCCTCGGGCAGACCCCGTCGCACCCCTCGGGCAGACCCCGTCGCACCCCTCGGCTGACACGGCCGCGCCCTAGTCTCGGGCGCATGGCCGACCTGCCCGAAGACCTGCGGATCCTGCTCAGCGACGACCGCCCGTACCTGCACGTGTTCGGGCCCAGCGCGCCCTGGCCGTTCCCGGACGGCTGGCTCGAGGAGACCAGGGCACGGGCCGTCGAACTGGTCCGGGACCCGGCGTTCGAACGGTTGACCCTGACCGGTGAGTTCAAGCTGGCGCACCTGCGCGAGGACGCGCCGATCCTGGCCTCGTTCTTCCAGGACGTGACCGCGCGGATGTACCCACCGATGAGCGTCGCCAGCGGACCGGGTGCGAACCTCACGGCGTACCTGATGGAGGAGTTCCGGACCACGCCGTTCAAGCCGTACCAGTACGACGACTGGCTGTACCGGACCCGGTTCGAGCTGCCGGGCCTCTGGTTCCGGGACCTGAGCGACACCCCCGAACTGCGGGAGCGGCTGGTCGGGTTCTCCCGCCAGGTGCTCGAACTGTTCCGCGGCGTCGAGCCGCTGGAGCCTCGGCGGACGCTGCTGGCCACGCTCTTCGACCGCGTCGCCGAGGATTCCGATCTGCTCCGCGCGCACCGCGAGCTGCCGTACGCCGAGCTGAAGGAGCTGTGGCGCAGCGAACTGTGCGCCGGCGACGAGGCGTTCGAGGTGCTGCCGGAGCAGTCGGCGAACCCGCTGGAGCTGCTGATCTGGGGCATCACCCGGCTGCGCGCGGCGTACGCCGAGATTTCCGCGATCACTCCCGAGCGGGAGCAGTCGTTCGAGCTGCACCTGGCCGAGCTGCTGCACCAGGTCGAGCGGACCGACGTACCGGCCGGGCTGCTGTTCGCCGGGGTGAGCACGGCGGAGGTCCAGGAGCACTTCGACGAGCTGACCAAGCGGCACGACCGGGCGGCGTGGATCCGCCGCCGGGAAGGCTGGATGGCGCGGGCCTGCGAGGCTGGTGCAGCGCATCCGGTCCGGCGCTGGGTGGCTGCGGCCTACCTCGTGGGCGGATGTCTGAAGGGACTGCCGAAGTGGCCGAGTCCTTCAGACCAGCTGCGTCTGCCGACGCGGTTCCTGCGCAACCTGCGCACCCTGTACGACCTGCGGGCCGCGGCCCGGCACCACACGATCACGGCCGCCGGCCCGGATCCGATGGGCGAGCTGGCCGGGATGGTCGGGTTGACGGCGGTGAAGGAGCAGATCGGCGAACTGGTCGCCGAGGCGAAGGTCGCCGGCCTCCGGGCCGAGGCGGGGATGACGATCACCCGGCGGACCCGGCCGTTGCTGTTCGTCGGCCGTCCGGGGACGGGCAAGTCGACCGTCGCGCGTCACCTCGCGACGGCGTACCGGCACCACGGTCGGCTCACCTCCGGGCACGTCGTGGCCATCGGTCGCGCGGAGATCCTTGCCGGCGGCATCGGTCAGGCGGCGGCCAACATCCGGAGCGCCGTCGCCCGCGCGGTCGGCGGCCTGCTGTACGTCGACGAGGTGCACCGGCTGGCCAAGCAGCCGGAGGCGCTGTCGTCGCTGGTCCAGGCGATGGACGAGCAGCGCGACGACCTGGTCGTCGTACTGGCGAGCTACCCGGACGCGATCACCGAGTTGCTGGACAGTCACCCCGCGCTGCGGTCGCGGGTGCAGCGGGTGCTGAACTTCCCCGACTACACCGACGCCGAGCTGCTCACGCTCTTCCGGACCTTGGCCGGTACGGCGGGCTACGTGCTCGCCGACGACGCCGCCGACCGGATCCCGTTGCCGCTGAAGCGGTTGCCTAGGGCAATCGGTTTCGGGAACGCCCGGGCGGCACGCTCGCTGCTGGAGCAGATCTCGGTCCGGCAAGCGGTCCGCATCGCGGCGCTGGCCGACCCCGCGCCGGAACAGGTTCGCGAGCTGCTCGCCGAGGACCTACCCCTGCTCGCGAGCGAGGGCGTCGGGGTGCAGGCGACGAACCACTCCGCCTTGGAGCAGCTCGACCGACTGGTCGGCCTGCGCGAGGTCAAGGACGCCGTCCACCGGCTGACCGCCGAGGCGGAGGCCGAGGTGCTGCGGGCGAAGGCCGGGATGAAGCCGGTCGAGCAGTCCCGGCACATGGTCTTCGTCGGCAACCCCGGCACCGGCAAGACGACGGTCGCGCGACTGGTCGCGGAGATCTACCGGGACCTGGGCCTGCTCGGCAGCGGGCAGCTGGTCGAGGTCAGCCGCGGCGACCTGATCGCGCAGTACGTCGGACAGACCGCGCCGAAGGTCCGCAAGGTGGTCGAGAGCGCGATCGGCGGCGTGCTGTTCATCGACGAGGCGTACGCGCTGGCCGACAGCACCGCGTTCAGCGCGGAGGCGATCGCGACGCTGGTTCAGCAGATCGAGCTGCACCGGACCGACCTGGTGGTGGTGCTCGCGGGCTACTCGCGGGAGATGAAGACGCTGCTGGACGCCAACAGCGGGCTGCGCTCACGGTTCCCGGTCACACTGCGGTTCGGCGACTACTCGGCCGACGAGTTGGTGGGGATCTTCCGCGGGCTCGCCGAGGACGCCGGGTTCACGCTCGGGGACGGCGTAGCGGAACGCGTCGGGCGGCTGCTCGGACCGCTGCGAGGTCAGTACGGGTTCGGCAACGGGCGGGAGGCGCGCAGCGTGTTCGAGGCGACGGTCGCCCGGCAGGCCGAGCGGATCGCCGGGATCGCGGAGCCGGACCACGCGCAGCTGGCCGAGCTGCTGCCGGCCGACGTTCCGTCGTACTGGCAGGAGCAGAGCACGCGGCTGGTCGGGCAGTACCTGTAAAGGGAATCTTCTGCGGCCTTGCCGCTGTTGGGACGGTTAGTTTATTCTTGAACTACCTGCTCAGCGAGGAGACCTCTCATGCCCGCCGTCACCGTCAGCGACATCACCGTGCTGCCCCGCGTCCACCAGCCCGACCCGGCCGTGTCCCGTGAGCGCGCGGTCCGGTCGGTGACGTCGGCCCCGAGCGGGTACGAGGGCGAGGGGTTCCCGGTACGGCGGGCCTTCGCGGGCGTCGACCTGCGGGACCTCGACCCGTTCATCCACATGGACCAGATGGGCGAGGTCGAGTACGCGCCGGGCGAGCCGAAGGGCACGCCGTGGCACCCGCACCGCGGGTTCGAGACCGTCACCTACATGCTCGACGGGATCATGGAGCACCAGGACTCGCAAGGCAACGGCGGCGTGATCACCAACGGTGACACGCAGTGGATGACCGCCGGGTCCGGCCTGCTGCACATCGAGACGCCGCCGGAGCACCTCGTCGTGAGCGGTGGGCTGTTCCACGGGATCCAGCTGTGGGTGAACCTGCCGGCCGCGCAGAAGTGGGCGGCGCCGCGGTACCAGGACATCCGTGGTGGCGACTCGGCGCTGCTGTCGACGCCGGACGGCGGTGCGCTGATTCGCATCATCGCGGGTTCGGTCGACGGGCACGACGGTCCTGGGTCGACGCACACGCCGATCACGCTGGTGCACGCCTCGGTGAGCCCGGGTGCGGAGATGGTGCTGCCGTGGCAGGCGGACTACAACGCGCTCGTCTACGTGCTGGCCGGTCAGGGCACGGTTGGTGCCGAACGGCGGCCGTTCCGGAAGGGACAGCTCGCGCTCTTCGGTCCTGGTGACACGATCCGGACGGCCGCGTCGACCTCGCAGCCGCTGGCGGAGCCGAACCTCGACGTACTGGTGCTCGGTGGTCGGCCGATTCGTCAGCCTGTGGCGATGGCCGGGCCGTTCGTGATGAACACGCGCGACGAGGTCGTCCAGGCCTTCGAGGACTTCCAGGCGGGGAAGCTCGGGACGATCCCCGCCGTGCACGGTGCGCCGACCGAGCTGCGCGAGTCGAACTAACCCTCGGGGTAGAAGACGAAGATCGTGCAGCCCTTGGTGGTTTGAGGGATGTGCTGACTGCCGGCCGGGCAGTGGATGAAGCTGCCGGCCGGGTAGTCGCGGAGGCCGTCGTTGAAGACGCCGTCGACGACGTACACCTCCTCGGGGCCTGGCTCGTGCACATCGATGCCTTGCCAGGTTGAGCCGGGTTCCATTTGCAGTACGTGGGCTGAGGCGCCGGCCGGGCTCTTCCACAGTGAGCGCAGGCGGATGCCGGGGAAGAGTTCGCGGGTGGGTCGGTCGTCGGCTGGGGTGGTCCACTCGAAGTCCATGGGCTCTAGCCTGCCGTTGGCCTACTGTCTGGGACAGTGTCAGGAAAGTCCTTATCGGGTACTTTTCTGCCATGGTGGGTCATCGGGTAGTCGCGCTGGTCAAAGCGCCGCAGAGCACTTTCGAGCTGGGGTGTGCGGCGGGGGTCTTTCGCGGCGACGACTACAGCTTCAGCGTGTGCACCGAGACGCCGGGCGCTGTGGAGACGCTGAACGGCTTCGAGATGCTCGTGCCGTTGGGACTGCGGGCGCTCGATCGCGCCGACACGGTGATCGTGCCTGGCTGGTTGCCGATCGACGAGGCGCCGTCGCCGGCCGTCCTTCGTGCGCTGCAGCGGGCGCATCGGCGTGGGGCGCGGCTGGTGAGCATCTGCTCCGGCGCGTTCGCTTTGGCCGCGACGGGTCTGTTGGACGGGCGAACCGCGACCACGCATTGGGCGTACGGCGAGGAGCTGCAGCGCCGCTTCCCCGCCGTACGGGTTGATCCTGATGTGCTCTACATCGACCACGGCGACGTCGCCACGAGCGCCGGCTCGGGCACCGGGCTCGACCTGTGCCTGCACCTGGTCCGCACCGACCACGGCGCCGCGTACGCCGCCCGCGTCGCGCGGCGGATGGTGATGCCGCCGCAGCGCGAGGGCGGGCAGGTCCAGTACCGCGTCGAAACCCCCAACCCCGCGGTCGATTCCCTCGCACCCTTGCTCGACTGGGCCTCCGACCGCCTGTCCGAGCCCCTGACCGTCGAAGATCTCGCCGGCCAGTGTGCCCTCTCGCCCCGGACCCTCACCCGCCGATTCACCGAACAACTCGGCATCACTCCCGGCCAATGGCTGCTCGCCCAGCGCATCGCCCGCACCCGCCAGCTCCTCGAAACCACCAACCTCCCCGTCGAAACCATCGCCCACCAGGTCGGCCTCTCCACCGCGGTCAACCTCCGCCGCCGCTTCCAGTCCGCCCTCCACACCACACCGAGCGCCTACCGCCGGGCGTTCAAGAACTGAGGCTGCCGTACGCCGGGTGACCCACGGCAGGTGTAGACCGGTTGGTGGGGTGATGCGCGATGCGGCGAGTGCTTTTGGTCTTGGTGCTGGTGGTGGCGGGGTGTTCTGGGCCTGGTGAGGTGCGGGTCGACCTGGGGCCCGAGGTGGCGCTTGCTGATGCGGTGACTCACGTGAAGGTGAGCGGGCTCGGCAGCGGCGACCGGGTTGAGGTGGTGGCGGAGGCCACCGATCAAGCCGGGAAGGACTGGCGGGCTTCGGCGTCGTACAAGGCTGATGATCACGGGGTCGTGGATCTCGACCAGGCCGCGCCGGTGAGTGGGAGTTACGCCGGGGTGGACGGGATGGGCCTGTTCTGGGCGATGGACCCGCCGGACGGGGATCCGCAGCAGCAGCTGTATCTGCCGGAGGTGAAGGGCGGCGGGCCTCAAGAGGTGGTGCGGATCAGCGTGCGGGACGGCGACAAGACGCTCGCCACGGGGACGCAGACGCGGCGGTGGGTGAGCGACGGAGTGACCGACCGGGTGCTCACGCCGGCGAAGGACAAGGTGGTCGGGCGGATGTTCCTGCCGAAGCCTGACGGGAAGCGGCATCCGGCGGTGTTCCTGCTCGGTGGATCCGAGGGCGGGATGAGCCAGGCGGCGACGGCCGCGCTCCTTGCCTCCCACGGGTTCCCGGCGATGACCGTCGCGTACTTCGGTGCGCCGGGACTGCCGAAGACCCTGCAGGGCATACCGCTCGAGTACTTCGTGACCGCGGCGAAGCTCCTCGCCGCCCAGCCGGCGGTCGATCCCGCGCACGTGATCGCGTTCGGCCCGTCGCGCGGCGCCGAGGCCTCGTTGCTGCTCGCGCAGAACTTCCCGACGCTGTTCCACGGCGCGGTCCTGTTCGCCCCGACCTCGAAGGTCGCGCCCGGCTTCCCCAACTACCTCGAGAAATCCTGGACTCTCGACCACAAGCCGCTGACCACCGACGAGCTCATCCCGGTCGACCACGTCAGCGGCCCGGTCCTCGCCGTCGCAGGTACGGCGGACGGCATCTGGCAGTCGGCTCCGGCCGCCCAGCTGATCGACACCGAACTCACCGCCGCCCACAACCGCTATCCCCACAAGGCCTTGGTCTATCCCGGCGCCGGCCACAACGTCGGCACGTTTCCGTACCTCCCTCAGGGCACCCAGTTCTACGAGCCTCTAGCCGACCACACCGCCCTCCTCGGCGGCGACCGCCCGACCAACGCCGCAGCCCAGGCCAACGCCTGGCCGCAGGTCCTCACGCTGCTGCAAGGCCTCTAGAGCTGGTCGATCCCTATGTACAAGGGGATGCGTTCATCGTCCGGATCGGCGCCGTAGTCCAGCGCGAAGGAACGCGCGGCCGGCGGGCCGCCGTACTGGGGGTTCAGGTCGCCGGACAGGCTCATCGTCATCAGCGCGACGTCGACGTACGGGTCGCCGAGGCCGAGTCGGCTCAGATCCAGTACGCCGGTGAACCGCAGCGTGTCCGGGTCGACCAGGACGTTCGGCATGCAGTAGTCGCCGTGCGTGACCACCGTCCCGTCGCCGGGGAACGGCGAGACGAACGGGCAGTCGGTCAGCGCGTGCAACTCGCGAAGGCACTCGGCAACAGCCCGCAGTACGGCGGGGCGCTCGGCGGCGGGCCACGGTTGCGAGGTGTCCCGTCCGGGCAACGCGGAGGTCAGCATCCAGTCGTTGCCTCGATCAAGCAGTTGCGGACTGCCGAAGCCGGTCGCGCTCAGCCAGGCGACGCGATCGGCTTCGTCGGAGACATCCGGACCCGCCTTGTAGTACAGGGTTTCCCCGGCACGCTCCAGCCGTACGACGGTCGCACCGGAGCACCCGACGTCCACCGGCTCGGCGTTCCGCGCGCCGAAGCGATCGGTCAGGGCCTGGAGATCCACCCGCGTCACCCTAGCCGCGGCCGGCCGGCACCCACCACCCGATAAACCACCAAGCCCCGCCGGAGAGCTGGGCTCCGGCGGGGGCGAGGGGTGGTCAGCGCAGTGTGCGGTGAAGGGAGGTGATGAGCTCCCCGTTGGAGGTGTCTCCGTCCAGGGACCAGATCATCGCGCCGCCGAGGCCGCGGTTGTTGATGTAACGGGCCTTGCGCTTCATCTCGACCGGGTCGTCCCAGGTCCAGAACGTCGTACCGTCGAACAGCCAGGCGAAGCCGGCCTTCTCGTCGCGGTGGACGGTGAAGTTGCCCAGCTGCGCCTTGAGCAGCTTGTAGTCCTCGTAGCCTGCCTCGTACGTCGCAGGCGCGGCGCCGGTGGCGGCCTGGAAGAGGCCGTTGTTCTGGTTCGTCACGCCGGTCCAGCCGCGGCTGTAGAACGGGACGCCCATCACCAGCTTGCTGCGCGGCGCGCCGCGGGTCAGGTACGCGTCGATCGTCACCTGCGAGCTGAACTCGGCGGGCGCAGGATCACCGGCAGGCCCGTCGATCGCGGACTGCTGGTTGGTCTGCAGGTCCCAGGTGCCGTGGTAGTCGTAGCCCTGCGTCGTACCGAACGTCAGGTCCTTGAAGATCTTCTTGACCTCGAACCCGTTGTCCACCTGGGCCGGTGCGGCCGGCAGGAACGCGGACAGCGTGTGGCGGCCCTTGAACGGCCACGACGACCGGTCGAGCTGCTTGCGGTACTCGTGCACCAGCGCGGTGAAGTTCTGCTTGTCCTCGGGCCGGACCACGTTGCCCGGCGCACCTTCGCTGCCCGGCCACTCCCAGTCCAGGTCGATGCCGTCGAAGACGCCCTTCGCGGCACCGGCCGGAGCGCCCGGCAGGTTGCCCTTGATCCACATGTCCAGGCAGGACTTCACGCTCGCGGCCCGGCTGGCCGGCGTGAGCGCGGCGTCGGAGAAGTACTTCGAGCCCGTCCAACCGCCGAGCGAGATGCTGATCCGCAGCCGCGGGTACTTCTGCTTCAGCTGCTTGAGCTGGTTCAGGTTGCCGGACAGTGCCTGACCGGCGACGTCGGCCTTGCCGTTGACGCTCTGCTCAGCGGTGAACGGCCGCTGGTAGTCGGCCCACGGGTCGCTGCTGATGCACTTGCCCTGCTCGTCCAGGAACCCGAACGCGTAGTTCAGGTGGGTCAGCTTCGCGGCCGTCCCGTTCTTCACCAGATCGCTGACCAGGAAGTTCCGGTCGTAGCCGCTCCACTGCGTGTAGTACCCGACCACGCGCTTGCCGCTGCCGTGCGCCTCCGCCGGCACCGCGGTCAACCCCACCGGCGCCACCACGGCCAAGGCCGTGAGCACCACTAAACTCCGACGACGTTTCACTGACATCGATCTCCCCACCGGGCGGTCACATTGGGACAGGTGCGGCTCACCCTAGGTGCCACCGGGGAGTTCGGCAATGTCTCTACCGAAGTCACTTTGGCACAACCTCGCCAGCTGAGAGAGCGCTTTCTTTCCCCACACCCTTGGGTTAGTCGCTGGACCGCCGGACGACGAGCCGAAAGTCGGTCGTCACGTGCTCCGCCGCGCGCTCCGGCTCGGCCAGGCGCCGGACCAGCAGCTCGACTCCACGCCGCGCGATCTCCCCGACCGAAGGCGCGACGCTGGTCAACGGCGGATTGCTGTACTGCGCCTCCTCCACATCGTCGAACCCGACCACCGCCAGCTCACCCGGTACGTCGATCCCGAGCTCGGCGCAGCCCACCAGTGCGCCCAGTGCCAGCGAGTCGTTCAACGCGAACACCCCGTCGGCCTGACCCAGCTCGTGCGCCGCAGCCCGACCGGCCTCGCGCGTCCACGGCACCGCCAGCTCCGCCGCAGGTTCCAGCCCTGCCTTGGCCAGCGCCGCCAGGAAGCCCCGAAGCCGCAGCCGGCCCGACTTGTTCGCCTTCGCATCGCCCAGCAGCACGATCCGGCGCTTGCCCACAGCAACCAAATGCCCAACGGCCGCTTCGGCCCCCGCGACGTTGGGGATCGCAACGTGATCGAACGGCCCGTCGAGCTGCCGGTCCCCGATCAGCACCAGCGGGTACGCCGAACCAGCCGCCACCCGCGCGTCCGCCTTCGTCAGCTCGATCGCACTCAGCAATGCCCCGTCGGTCAGACTGCTCCGCCCACCGCCGAGCACCAGCCGCTCACGCTCGCGCCGGCCGCCCGTCACCTCGACCATCACGGTCAGCTCGTGGCGCTCGGCCTCGTGCACGACCGCCTCGGCCAGGTCCGCGAAGTACCGCTCCCGCAGGCTCGGTACGCCGAGCGCGATCAGCCCGGTCCGCCCCAGCCGCAGCCCGCGCGCCGCCGCACTCCGCTGGTACCCGAGCTCGTCGATCGCCGCCTGGACCTTCGCCCGCACCTCGGGCGACACGTGCACGTACCCGTTGACCACGTTCGACACGGTCCGCGGCGACACCCCGGCGTACCGGGCCACGTCGCTCTGCCGCACTACCACCCGCGCTCCTCACACCCGCGTCCGCCGACCACTCTCGAAGGCTTCGATGATCGCAGCACCGACCTCCAGCGCCCGCAGCCCCGCCGTCGCGGGCACCGGCGGCCGCTCGCCACGACGCAGAGCCTCGAGCAGTACGTCGAGATGCCGGTCGAAGGTCTGCTCGAACGACCGGCTCCGGTCATCGAAGTAGCCGGCCTCCCAGACCTCGCGAGTCGGGTCGCCGGCCGCGGAGAACGTGTACCGCTTCACCGTGTCCTCGACCAGCACCCGCCCGGCGCGACCGTTGACCTCCAGCAGATGCGTTCCTGGATACGCGTACGACGAGTCGTAGCTGCCGACCAGCGAACCCACCGCCCCACTCGCGAAGCGCAGCGCCGCGGCGATCGTGCCGCCCTTCATTTCCGCGGACACCGCTTCGATCGGGCCGCCGAGGTGTTCGAGCATGTCGATGCCGTGGCACTGCGTCTCGATCAGGTTCGCGTACGGATGATGCGCCGAGCTGCCCTCGCCGGCGAACCGCCAGGTCAGGAACTCCAGCTCACCCAGCCGCCCGGCCGTCACGTCGTCGTACGCGCGCTGCACCGGTACGGCGTACCGGTGGTTGAAGTTGATCGCGAAGAAGAGGTCACCGGCTTCCTGGATCAGCGTGCGTCCTTCGTCGACGTCGAAGACGAGCGGTTTCTCCACCAGCACAGGGATTCCGCGCGTGAGCAGACGACGGGTCAGGGCGAAGTGCTCGGTGTTCGGCAGGCAGACCGAGATGAGATCGGGCTGTACGGCGTCGAGCATGCGGTCGACGTCGTCGTACCCGGTCGTGTGCCACTCGGCAGCCCGAGCCTGCGCGCGGCCGAGATCGCGCGACCAGATCCCCGCGAGCTCGGCCTCGGGGTGCTGCGCGAAAGCCCGCGCGTGCTGGCGACCCCAGCCGCCCGCACCGACCACCGCGACCCGCATCGGCTCAGGCATCCTGCGTCACCACGACTTTGCCGCTCTCGCCGGACAGGAACGTCTCGAACGCCAACTGGGTCTCGGACAGGTCGAAGGTGTGAGTGATCAGCTTGCTCACCTGGTCGAGGTTCTCCAGCAGCAGCGTGTGGTTCGCCGCGAAGTCGCCGTACGGGAAGTACTCGCTCCCGATCACGCCGGCCTCGTTCGACACCAGGTCCGGCGACACATCGAGCTCGAGGCCTTGCCCATGGCCCACGCAGACGAGCACTCCACGCCGTCCCAACCGCCGTACGGCGGCCTGCCGCGCGTCCGTCCGCCCACTCGCGTCCACTGCCGCGTCCACCAACGGCAGGTCCTCCGCTCGAACCGGCAACCCACCCAGCCCAGCCGCGAAGTCCAACCGCCACGGCGACACATCGCTCACGTACACAGGGAAATCCGCCCCGAACCGCAGCTTCGCCATCACCAGGATCCCGAGCCCGACCGGCCCGACCCCTGCGACGTATAGATCCTCGATCTCCGGCCGCAGCATCAGCGCGCGATCCAGCGCGTGCCCGCTCGTCCCCATCACATCCAGCGAGGCCGTAGCGGTGGCGAACGGCACCCGCTCGTCGACCGGGAAGAACACCCGCTCGTCCACCACCTCGTACGGCCCCAACCCACCCGCCCGGTTGAACCCCATGTCCCCCTGCTTGTCGAGACACACATTGGTCGCCCCGGCCCGGCAACTGCGGCACTCCCCGCAGAACACCATCAGGTAGACCACCCCGCGCGTCCCCACCGCCGTCGACGTCCCCGGCCCGGCCGCGATCACCTCCCCCGCGGCCTCATGCCCCTGCACCACCTCGACCCCACCCGCGAAAGCTCCCCGATCGCTCCCACAGATCGCATTCGCCCGGCACCGCAGCACCAACTCCCCCGGCCCCGGCTCAGGCCGCTCCACCTCCCGGAAGCCAACCCGCCCACCACCGACCAGCACCGCCGCGGTTTTCGCCATACCCCTTGTCTCCCACGCTTTGCCACGTGGCAAACACCGCGCGCTCCGGCGTCATTCGAATCGCAGCTCGGCGATCTCCGCCAGGTCGATCCCGTACCGCGCGTAGACCTTCACCGTGTTCTCCCCGGTGAGCTGCTCCGCCCGCACTCCGAGCAGTTCCGCCACCTCCAGCACGTGCTCTCGCGAGTCCCCTTCGATCTCCAGGTACGCCGGAATCAGCGGCCAGCTGTCGATCTCCAGCCGCGCTCCCGCCAGCTCGAAGCTCTCTCGCCGGTTCTCCTGGTACGACTTCGCGCTGAAACCGATGCGCTGGAGGAGCTCGTGCGCGGTGGTGAAGTCGCCGACCGTCACCTCGGTCTCCGTCGTTCCGTCGATCCCGTCGTGCGTGATCTCCTTGACGGTCAGGGTGGCCTGGGTGCCGTCGTCGCGGAGACGGATCCAGCGAGACGCGTCACCAGCCTCCACGTCGTACACGAAGCGTCGGAGCAGCACCTCCCCAACCCGATGCCCACCAGCACTCGCGATCCGACGCCGGGTTTCGTCGACGTCGATCTCCAGCACCTTCGCCTCGTACTCGATGGGCATGGTGATCCTTCCAGAACGGCGAGAAGGCGACCGCAGGAGTGCGATCGCCTTCTCGGGGTGGAGAAACTCAGTGGAAGAAGTGCCGGGTCCCCGTGAAGTACATGGTGACGCCGGCCTTTTGCGCGGCCTCGATGGCGGCCTCGTCGCGGATCGAGCCGCCGGGCTGGACCACCGCGGTGACGCCGGCTTCGAGCAGGACCTCCAGGCCGTCCGGGAACGGGAAGAAGGCATCAGAGGCGGCCACGGAACCTGCGGCGCGTTCGCCCGCGCGGGTGACGGCCAGGCGGCAGGAGTCGACTCGGTTGACCTGGCCCATGCCGACGCCGACCGAAGCGCCCTGCGAGGCGAGCAGAATGGCGTTGGACTTGACCGCGCGGCAGGCCTTCCACGCGAAGGCGAGGTCGGCGAGCACCTCGGGCGAGGCGGCCTCACCGGCGGCGAGGGTCCACGCGTTCGGGTCGTCGCCCTCGGCCTGGAAGCGGTCGCTGTGCTGGAGCAGCAGCCCGCCGCTGATCGCGCGCATCTCGACCAGCTCGGCCTCCGACCGCGGCGGCGCGACGAGCAGGCGGATGTTCTTCTTGCCCTGCAGGATCTCGACCGCGCCGTCCTCGTACGCCGGGGCGACGAGCACCTCGGTGAAGATCTCCGCGACCTGCTTGGCCATCTCGACCGAGACCGGCGCGTTGGTCGCGATCACACCGCCGTACGCCGAGACCGGGTCGCACTCGTGCGCGCGCCGGTGCGCCTCGGCGATGTCGGCGCCGACCGCGATGCCGCACGGGTTGGCGTGCTTGATGATCGCGACCGCCGGCTCGGCGAAGTCGTACGCCGTCCGCCGCGCGGCGTCCGCGTCGACGTAGTTGTTGTAGGACATCTCCTTGCCGTGCAGCTGCTCGGCGCCGGCCAGACCGCCGCGGCCGTTCAGGTACAGCGCGGCCGGCTGGTGCGGGTTCTCGCCGTACCGCAGGACGGCCTTCTTGTCCCACGCCGATCCGACCCAGGCCGGGAAGACCGAACCCTCGCCGGTGTCGGTGAGCACGCTGCCCATCCAGGAAGCGACGGCGACGTCGTACTCGGCGGTGTGCACGAAGGCTGCGGCGGCCAGCTTCTGCCGCTCGGCCAGCGAGAAACCACCCTCGTCCAGCACGGTGTAGATGGCGTCGTACTGCGAGGGCGAGGTCACCACGGCGACGTTCGCGTGGTTCTTCGCGGCACCACGGACCATCGACGGACCGCCGATGTCGATCTGCTCGATGCACTCCTCGGTGGAGGCGCCGGAGGCGACCGTCTCGGTGAACGGGTACAGGTTGCTGACCAGCAGGTCGAACGGCTCGACCCGCATCTCGGCCAGCTGCTCGACGTGGTCGGGCTTGCGGACGTCGGCCAGCAGCCCGGCGTGCACCTTCGGGTGCAGGGTCTTGACCCGCCCGTCCAGGCACTCGGGGAAGCCGGTCAGCTCCTCCACCTTGGTCACCGCGACGCCGGCCGCGGCGATCCGCCCCGCCGTCGAACCGGTGGACACGATCTGGACGCCGGCATCGGACAGCGCCTTCGCGAGCTCCTCCAGACCGGTCTTGTCGTAGACGCTGATCAGCGCCCGGCGGATCGGCCTGCGGTCGGTGCTCACTTCAGTCGAACCTTTCGTCCGGTGATGGTCCAGCCGTGACGAACCAGCCGGCCGACCCAGTCCACCAGTTGGCGGCGCTCGACCTCCTTGATCCGTTCGGTCAGGGTTTCTTCGGTGTCGTCGTCCTCGACGGTCACGACGACCTGGCCGATGATCGGCCCGGTGTCGACGCCGCCGTCGACGAAGAACAGCGTCGCGCCGGCCACCTTCACGCCGTACTCGAGCGCGTCGCGGGGGCCGTGGATGCCGGGGAAGGCCGGCAGCAGCGCGTTGTGGGTGTTGATGTAGCGGTCCCCGAAGGCGGCCAGGAAGTCGTCGCCGACCAGCTTCAGGAACCCGGCCGAGACGACCAGGTCAGGCTGGTACTGCGCGACCGACGCGGTCAGCGCGCGGTCCCACTCGGCCCGCTCGGCGTACTCCTTGACCTTGTGCACGAACGTCGGGACACCGGCCGCCGCGGCCTTGTCGAGGCCGGCGATGCTGTCCCGGTCGGCGCCGACGGCGACCACCTGGGCGCCGTACGCGGGGTCCTGGCAGGCGTCGAGCAGGGCCTGCAGGTTCGAGCCGGAGCCGGAGACGAGCACGACCAGCCGCGCGGGGGGAGGCGTGGGCGCCACCGGGTCTGTCACGCGCCAAACCTTATCGCCCGGGTTCAGCGCGCTGATCGCCGCCCGTTCAGACGATGTGGTCGGGGGCCTTCCGGCGAGCCGCCAGCACGCCGGCCGCGACCGCCCCGCCGATCGCCATCCCGGCGCCGAGCAGCCCCGCGGCCGGGAGCGCGCTCGAAACGCCGAAGTCGGCCATCCGCCCCGGACCGGCCGAACCACCGGCCAGCAGCATCAGGATCAGCAGCCCCACACTCGCCAGCAACGCCGACATCGCGCCGCGCAGCGCGAAGGCGTCCCAGCCCAGCGCGTCCGACTCCGGCTCGGCAAGCCCTCGCCGAGCCACCACGAGCCCGGCGGCGACTCCGGCGAGCAACGGCACGATCGCGGTCAGCACCAGGAAGTACGTCGGCGTCCCGCCGTCACTCGGTACGGCGGCCAGCAGCGGCAGGGCGGGCAGGTTCCCGACGTCCACGCCGGTCGGCGCGATCGACGTCCCGACGCCGAGCTGGAACCCCGGCCCGGCCAGGAACGACACGAAGTAGACGACCAGGTTCGGCAGCAGGCCGAGGCAGATCGCGAACAGCACGACCGACCCGACGATGCCGGTGTCCAGGAGGTCCAGCATCGCGGTCACTCGGGAGAAGCGGATCGCCAGCAGTACGCCGTACAGGAGTGAGGCGAAGCCGATCACGGTCAGTACGGCGGCCGCGGCAGCCGGTACGGCGTCGCGCAGACCCGGCGGGGTGGCGTCGGCGAGGTCGGCAGCGGCACCGGACTCGACCAGAATCCCGGCCGAACCCGCGACGATCGCCAGCGAGGCGGCACCGAGGAACGCCGACAGCGGCGAGATCTTCAGCGCTCCCTCGGAGGTCAGCAGCGCGATGATCAGCGCACCGAGCCCGTACGTCGCAGCGAACACACCCGCGGCGGTCAGCAGGTCCTTGCCCCGGTCGGCGGCGCTGATCCGCGCGGTGAACCGGCCACCGCGGTACAGGCACCAGCCGATGAAGGCGGTCAGGCCGAGCGGCGCGACCGAGATCGTGGCGCCGTCCAGGTTGACTCCGGCCTTGTGGGCGAGCAGCCACACGGAGGCACCGGCCCGGACCGCGCCGGAGGCTCCACCGAACGTCGCGGCCAGCCAGCCGATCACCGCGACGGCGGCACAGGCCAGCAGCCCCGCCAGCAGACAGGCACCCGCTCCGACGACAGCAGCGATCACCACCGGCCTGGGTGGGACAGTCGGCGCGGGCTGGGCGGGCCCGGGCACCTGGTGAGATCCGCCGTCACGGGCGCCCGGACGGCTCAGCATGTCGGTCATCTAGCCTCCATCGTCCCCCTCGTTGGGACACAGCTCGTTCTGACACGCCGGATGTGGAAGACTTCCCCGAGCTACACCGGCGTGGCTTCTTGTTCTTGGTTGCTACCGGGTACATTCGGCGTGGACCAGGGGTTGAGTCAGGAGGTCTGGAGTCATTGTCCGGTTCCCACCGTGCGCCCCGCGGCGGAGGTCGCGCCGCGGCCCGTGAGGCGAGGCGTGCGCAGTCCCGCCGCCGGAACCAGGTCCTCGGCGCCGGAGCGGCGGTCGTGGTCCTGCTCGGCGGCGGCGGAATCGCCGCGGTGAACGCCTTCGGCGGCGGCGACTCCCCGGGCGACTCCAAGTCCAGTCCCGACGCCGACAAGAGCGGCGGTGGCGACGAGAACGCGCTGGCCGACGCCAAGGTCCTGATCGACGGCCCGGCGGCCAAGCCGCTGACCGCGACCGGCAGCTGGGCGATCGCCGCGACTGCGGACGGCAGCAGCGCACCGGACAAGTCATTCATCTGCCAGGCCCAGCGCTTCGCCGACCCGGCCGGTATCCGGACATGGGTGCGGACGTTCAAGAACGCGACCACCAAGGACACCGCGGTCCAGTACGTCGAGGTCTCCAACGACACCGCCGCGGCCGGCAAGTCGTACACGACGATCACCGGCTGGCTCAGCCAGTGCAACACCCCGCAGGTCCGCCTGGTCGCCAGCTACGTCACCGAGGGTCTCGGCGAGCGCGGCGTGATCGCGGTCTTCGGCCAGCCGACCGGCAGCAAGTCGAGCAAGTACAAGACCGTCAGCGTGACCACGGCCGGCCAGGCGACGATGGTGGTCGAGCACGACACCAGCGGCAGTACGACGCCCAAGCCCGACGGAGTCCTGGCCACCGCCAGCGCCGGGCTGAAGCGGATCTGCGCCGAGACCGGCGCCGACTGCGGCACCGGGACACTGGCCGCGAAGGCCGGGCTGCTGCCGACCCAGGAGACCTCGGGCTTCATGGCGCCGATCGACCTGCCGGTGCTGTCCAGCGTCGAGAAGCCGTGGGTCAGCGTCGACGGCGAGGTCCGCTCCGGCACGCTGTGCGAGAAGATCGACCTGAAGAAGGCCAAGGCGACCAAGTACAAGACGCAGACGTACGTCGTACCGGACGCCCAGGTGCCGACCGAGTTCGGGATGGACGCCACCGTCGCCAAGTTCGGTACGCCGGCCGCGGCGTCGGCGTTCGTCGCCCAGATCCGCAAGAACGTCGACGGCTGCGCCAAGTCCACCTCGACCGCGACGGTGAAGTCGACCGGCTCGATCAGCGTCGGCGCGCTCAAGGGCGAGGCGTGGAAGGCCAGCTACGACACCGGCGGCGGCAAGATCTTCACCTTCCGGATCGGCATCGCCGGCTCCGGGGACCGCGCGGTCTACCTGCTGTATCCGGTGCTGAAGAACCTGGACATCACCGACAGCGTCTTCACCGACGTCCTCAGTCGCGCCGCAGACCGGTCAGCCACCTTCAAATAAAGAAGTAGGCCGCAACCCCGAGGGGTTGCGGCCTACTCTCGAAGTACTACTACTTGCTCAGGCCCTGCATGATCTCGCGCATCAGGTTGGCCGTCTCGGTCGGCGTCTTGCCGACCTTCACGCCGACCGCCTCGAGCGCTTCCTGCTTGGCGGCCGCCGTACCGGACGAGCCGGACACGATCGCGCCCGCGTGGCCCATCGTCTTGCCCTCCGGCGCGGTGAAGCCCGCGACGTAGCCGACGACCGGCTTGGTGACGTTCTCCTTGATGAACGCCGCCGCCCGCTCCTCGGCGTCGCCGCCGATCTCGCCGATCATCACGATCGCGTCGGTGTCGGGGTCGTCCTGGAACGCCTGCAGCGCGTCGATGTGCGTCGTGCCGACGATCGGGTCACCGCCGATGCCGATCGCGGTGGAGAAGCCGAAGTCGCTCAGCTCGTACATCATCTGGTAGGTCAGCGTGCCCGACTTCGACACCAGACCGATCCGGCCGGCGCCGGCGATGGTCGCCGGGATGATGCCCGCGTTGGACTCACCCGGCGTGATGATGCCCGGGCAGTTCGGCCCGATGATCCGGGTCTTGCCGGACGCCTGCGCGGCGGCGAAGAACGCGGCGGTGTCGTGCACCGGAACGCCCTCGGTGATCACCACGACCAGCGGGATCTCGGCCTCGATCGCCTCGATCACCGCGTCCTTGGTGAACTTCGGCGGCACGAAGACGACCGACACGTTCGCGCCGGTCTCCTTGATCGCGTCCGCGACACCACCGAAGACCGCAACGGCCTTGCCGTCGAAGTCGACGCTCTCGCCGGCCTTGCGCGGGTTCACGCCGCCGACGATGTTGGTGCCGGAGGCAAGCATCCGGGTGGTGTGCTTGGTGCCCTCGGAGCCGGTCATGCCCTGGACGATGACCTTGCTGTCCTTGGTCAGGAAGATAGACATGTTCAGCGATCCCTTACTTCGCAGCCAGCTCGGCGGCCCGCTTGGCGGCGCCGTCCATCGTGTCGACCCGCTCCAGACCGGCCAGGCCGGCCTCGTCGAGGATCCGGCGACCCTCGTCGGCGTTGTTCCCGTCCAGGCGGACGACCAGCGGCTTGCTGACCGCTTCGCCGCGGCCGTCGAGCAGCGCGAAGGCCTGGACGATGCCGTTGGCGACCGCGTCGCACGCGGTGATGCCACCGAAGACGTTGACGAACACGCTCTTCACCTGCGGGTCGGAGATGATGATCTCCAGACCGTTCGCCATCACCTCGGCGGAAGCGCCGCCACCGATGTCGAGGAAGTTGGCCGGCTTCTGGCCGCCGAACTCCTCACCGGCGTACGCGACGACGTCGAGGGTCGACATGACCAGCCCGGCGCCGTTGCCGATGATGCCGACGGAACCGTCGAGCTTCACGTAGTTCAGGCCCTTGGCCTTCGCCTTGGCCTCCAGCGGGTCGGCCGCCGACGAGTCGGCGAACTCCGCGAACTCCGGGTGCCGGAACTCGGCGTTCTCGTCGAGCGAGACCTTGCCGTCCAGCGCCTCGACGTTGCCGTCCTTGAGCTTGACCAGCGGGTTGACCTCGACCAGCGTCGCGTCCTCGGCGAGGAAGACCTGGTACAGCTTGACGATCTCCGGCGCGACCGCGTCGATGATGTCGGCCGGGTAGCCCGCCGACGTCGCGATCTCGCGGGCCTTGGCCTCGTCCACACCGGTGGCCGGGTCGATCGAGATCTTGGCGACCGCGTCCGGGTTGGTGTGCGCGACCTCCTCGATCTCCATGCCGCCCGCGGCCGACGCGATGCACAGGTAGTTGCGGTTGGCCCGGTCGATCAGGAAGGAGAAGTAGTACTCCTCCGCGATCGCGGCCGCCGGAACGATGTTCAGCGTCTTGACGATGTGGCCCTTGATGTCGAGACCGAGGATCTCGCGGGCTCGGGCCTCCGCCTCGTCGGGCGAGGTTGCGATCTTGACGCCGCCGGCCTTGCCGCGGCCGCCGGTCAGCACCTGGGCCTTCACGACCACCGTGCCGCCACCGAGCTTCTCGGCCGCCGCGCGGGCTTCCTCCGGCGTGTGGACGACTTCACCCACCGTCGTCCGTACACCGTGCTTGGCGAAGACAGTCTTCGCCTGGTACTCCATCAAGTCCACGACTGTGGTCCCTCTCTCGCCTTTTCGAGTTAGGCCGCGGCAGGCTGCGGTGCGGAGAGGCACGGTCGCCGGCGCGTTCCGTCGGCCTGAGACTAGCCACCCCGACGCTCGTGGCAACAGCCGGGGTACACGCTGAGACCACTGTCACAGCACTCTTGCCGACTCGTGACAGGCTGGTCGGCATGACTGAAGGATCAACCAGACCAGCTGACGACTGGTGGCGCAGTGCCGTCGTCTACCAGGTGTACCCCCGGTCGTTCGCCGACGCCGACGGCGACGGCACCGGGGACGTGAACGGGATCCGGGCCCGGCTGCCCTACCTGGCCCAGCTCGGCATCGACGCGATCTGGATCAGCCCGTGGTACCCGTCCCCGCTGCTCGACGGCGGGTACGACGTGTCCGACTACCGCGACATCAACCCCGAGTTCGGCACGCTGGCGGACGCCGACGCGCTGATCGCGGAGGCGCACGCACTCGGGATCCGGATCCTGATCGACCTGGTGCCGAACCACTGCTCCTGGGAGCACCCCGCGTTCAAGGCGGCTCTGGCCGCGGGCAAGGGATCTCCCGAGCGCGACCTGTTCTGGTTCCGCGACGGCGTCGACGGGCAGCCGCCGACGAACTGGCCGGCCGCGTTCGGAGGCGGGGCCTGGCAACAGATCGAGGACGGCCAGTGGTACCTGCACATGTTCGACATCTCCCAGCCGGACTGGAACTGGGACCACCCGAAGGTGATCGAGGAGTTCGACGCGATCCTGCGGTTCTGGTTCGACCGGGGCATCGACGGGTTCCGGATCGACGTCGCGGACTCGATGGCCAAGGACGCCTCGCTGCCCGACGTACCGCTGAAGGACGGTCAGCCGACCCGCGACAAGTACGTCGGCAACCCGTTCTACGACCAGCCGGGCGTGCACACGATCCACCAGCGCTGGCGCGCGATCGCCGACGAGTACGCCGGTACGCCGCAGGGCCCGCGGGTCTTCGTCGCCGAGGCCTGGCTGTCACCGGCTGAGCGGCTGGCCCAGTACGTGCGCTCGAACGAGCTGCACTCCGCGTTCAACTTCGACGTACTGCGGTGCGCGTGGGACGCGAAGGAGCTGCGGCAGGTCATCGACTACACCACCGAGAGCCTGTGGGCTGTCGGTGCGCCGGCGACCTGGGTGCTGAGCAACCACGACACCATCCGGCACCGCACGCGGTACGGCCGGGCGCTGCAGGACGCGCTGGCCGGTGCGGGTGAGGTCCCGACCGACCTGGCGCTCGGGCTGCGCCGGGCCCGGGCCGCGGCGCTGCTGGAGCTGGCGCTGCCAGGCGGCGCGTACATCTACCAGGGCGACGAGCTGGGCCTGCCCGAGGTGGAGGACCTGCCCGAATCGTCCTTGGACGACCCCACGTGGGAGCGCTCCGGCCACACCGTCCGGGGCCGCGACGGCTGCCGGGTGCCGATGCCGTGGGGCGGCGGCGAGCCGCCGTACGGGTTCGGCGAGGGTACGAGCCAGCCCTGGCTGCCGCAGCCTGCCGACTGGGCGCCGCTGACGGCAGAGGCCCAGGAGAGCGACCCGGACAGCCACCTGAACCTCTACCGGGCCGCGCTGAAGATCCGGCGCGCCGAAGAGGCCCTCGGCGAAGGCCGCCTCGCCTGGGACGACGACGCTCCCGCCGGAGTCCTGTCGTTCACCCGCGACCCGGGCTTCCGCTGCGTGGTCAACCTCGGCAGCTCCCCGATCGACCTGCCCACCGGCGAGATCCTGCTCGCCTCGGAGCCGCTGCTCGCCGGCGAGCTCCCCGTCGACGCGACGGTCTGGCTGAAGGTCTGAGACAGAGGAACGGCGCCCCGGGGATCCCGGGGCGCCGTTCCTGTGTTCGGTGTTCCTTGCGGTCAGCGCCGGTCGCGGTCGCGGTCTTCCCGATCGCGCCGTTCCCGGTCCTCACGATCGCGGCGGTCGGCCTCTTCGCGGTCCCGGCGGTCACGGTCTTCCCGATCGCGCCGCTTCTGCTCGTCGCCGTAGCTCACTTCACACCTCCAGCTGTCAGACCAGCGACGATACGCCGCTGGAAAATCAGCACCGCGATCACCAGCGGGATCGTGACCACGACCCCGGCGGCCATCTGGGTGCCGAACGGCTGGTCGAAGCCCGAACTGCCCTGGAACTTCGAGATCGCCACGTTCGCCGTCTGGATCGACGACTTGTTCACCATGCTCAGCGCGATCAGGAACTCGTTCCAGGCCGCGATGAACGTGATGATCGCCGTGGTGAACACACCAGGTGCCGCCAGCGGCAGGATCACCTTGTAGAACGCCTGCGCCGGCGTACAGCCGTCGACCATCGCCGCCTGCTCCAGTTCTCGCGGCATCTGCCGGAAGAACGTGGTCAGCGTCCACACCGCCAGCGGCAGTGCGAACGACAGGCTGGGCACGATCATCGCCTGGTAGGTGTTGATCCACTTGATGTCGATGAACAGCTTCAGCAGCGGGATGACCAGCGAGATGCCCGGGAACATCGACGTGGTGATGATGATCGCCAGCACCACGTTCTTGAACCGGAACTCCAGCCGGGCCAGCGTGTAGGCCGCGACCAGGCCGACGATCAGGGTCAGGACCGTCGTCACCCCGGCCACGATCAGGCTGTTCAGCAGGGCCCGGCCGAAGCCGACACCCTCACCGAAGACGGCCTGCAGGTTGTCCAGCGAGAACGGTGCCGGGATCAACGAGTTGTCGAACTGGTCCAGCGGCCGGCGGAACGCCGACACGACCATCCAGTAGAACGGTGCCAGGCAGTACAGCACGATGATCGCGACACCGAGCAACGGCAGGTACTTGCGGATCGGGCTGGCCTCGGCCGCCTTGACGTCGATGCTCATCCTCCGTACCCCGTTCCGCCGCTGTGCATACCGGCCATGGCAGTGATGGTCGCGCCCTCCGGCGCCTGGTCCTTGTCCTTCTTCTTGCCGTTCTTGCCGTTCTTGCTCTTCTTCTGCACCCGGTCACCGAGCACGTCGGCCCCGAGCAGCTTCACGAACGCGTAGGCCACCACCGCGACGTACAGGAACAGAATCGTCGCGTACGCCGACGCCGGCCCGTATCTGGTGTTGGACGCTTCGTCGTACGCCAGCATCGACAGCGTCTCGACCGAGTTCTTGTTCGCACCGACCAGCACGAACGGCAGGTCGAAGATCCGCAGCGTGTCGAGGATGCGGAACAGGACGGCGACCAGCAGCGCCGGCTTCACCAGCGGCAGCGTGATCCGCAGGAACGACTGCCACGGACTGGCACCGTCGACCTTGGCCGCCTCGTACACCTCTTCGGGAATGGTCTGCAGGCCCGCGAGCACCAGCAGCCCGATGAACGGCGCGGTCTTCCAGGTGTCGGCCACGATCACCGACAGCACCGACTGCCAGCCCTCGGTGGACCACAGGATCTGCTGGCCCAGCAGGGCGTTCGCGGCACCGTCGGCCTGGAAGATCCACTTCCACAGCAGCGCCGACACCACGGTCGGGATCGCCCACGGCACCAGGATGCTGGCCCGGACGATGGCCCGGCCCTTGAACGCCTTGTGCATCACCAAGGCCATCGCCACGCCGAGCACTGTCTCGAGCGTGACGCAGGTGATGGTGAAGAACGTGGTGTTGTAGAAAGCGTTCCAGAACCGCTCCCCGGTCTCGCCGGAGAAGATCGCGGTGTAGTTGTCCAGCCCGACGAACGACGAGCCCTCGATGACGAAGCCGTCGGCGTCGACCTTCTGGCCGCTGGTGTACAGCGACTCCCGCAGGGCCGAGATGATCGGGTAGACGACCACCAGGGCGAGCACGAGCAGGGTCGGGGACAGCAGCAGCGCGGCCAGCTTGCCGGTGCCCTCGTCGAATGTTGTCTGCCGCTTGACCTTGCCTTTCGGCTCGGCGGGCAGGGCGGATGCACTCATCTCAGCCTCCTTCTGTCTGCCTGGAAGTGCAGGCAGGGACAGGCCGGGGCCGGTGCGTGGCAGTCCCGCCACACACCGGCCCCGCCAGTTCGATCATTGAGTGATGAGCGAGCTCAACTTGGTCTGCAGCTCGGTGAGCGCATCCTTGGGCGGAGTCTTGTTCGTCATCGCGCCGTACGCCGCTTCCTGGATCGCGGTCGTCACGTCGCCGTACTTGATGACCTTCGGCCGCGACTTCGCGGACTCGATCGACGCCTTCAGCGGCGCCAGGTACGGGAACTGCTTGTTCAGCGCCGGGTCCTCGTACAGCGAGGCCCAGGTCGGGGCCTGCGACGTCTTCTCGACGTTGGCCTTCTGGCGCTCCTCGCTGGACATGAACTTGATGAAGTCGGCCGCGGTCGCCTTGTTCTTGGTGAACTCGGAGATGCCGTAGTTGTGGCCACCCAGCGTCGAGACGCCCGGTCCGGCCTTGCCCGGCAGCGGCGCGACCGCGAACTTGCCGGCCACCTTGGACGAGCCGTCGGTCTTACCGGCCAGCGCGTACACGTACGGCCAGTTGCGGTGGAAGACGAGCTTGCCCTCCTGGAAGGCGCGGCGGCCCTCCTCTTCCTTGTAGGTGATCGCGGCGGCCGGGAACTCCTTGTCCTTGAAGCCGTTCACGAGCTGCTCGAGACCGGCCAGGGCCTCCGGGGTGTCGACGTTCGGCTTGCCGTCCTCGCCGACGACCACGCCGCCCGCGGAGTTGACCGCCTCGGAGAAGTTCACCGTCAGGCCTTCGTACTTCTCGAACTGACCGGCGTAGCAGCTGGCGCCCTTGGCGTCCGGCAGCGCGAGCACCTTGGTGCAGGCGGCCTTCATCTCGTCCCACGTCTTCGGCGGCGCCGTGACGCCGGCCTTCTGCAGCCAGTCGTTGCGGTAGTACAGCAGTCCACCGTCGGACGTCACCGGTACGGCGTACAGCTTGTCGCGGTACTTGCCGGTGTCAACGGTCGACGGCAGCAGCTTGCCGAGGTCCGGGAACTGGTCCTCGGGCAGCGCGGTGATCCAGCGGTTGGCCGCGAACTCGGCGGTCCAGACCACGTCCAGGTTCAGCACGCTGAACGCGTCGGACTTGGCCTGCGCGTTCTGCACCATCTGCTGGCGCTGCGTGTCGGCCGACTCCGGCAGTTCCTTGATCTCGACCTTCTCCTCCGGGTGCTGGGAGTTCCAGGCGTTGACCTGGTTCACCAGGTTTCCGGAGGTGTCCTTGCCGGTGGCAAACGTGATCGGGCCGCGCCCTTCGAGCGCTCCCCCGGCCGATCCGCTGTCGCCGCTGTCCCCGTCGTCACCGCCGCACGCGGAGGCCAGCAGCACAAGGCTGCCGGTCATGGCCAGAGCGACCGCCCGGCGTGCGTGTGATCGTTCAAACCTCATCGTGTACCTGCCCTTTCCCGATGGGATCTCACTTGGTCCTGCGCAGGTCGTCCACAGTCCCCCACCACGCTGCGATCCGCCCTGTCCGGACAGTAACCGAGATCGGGGGCGATGTGTCCTGAGCCACACACCTGACCGATCGTCTGTACGGACAAACGCATGGCTGTATGCGACCGCGATTCGACAGCCCGCACAACCAGGTGTTTCTTAACGATTCGGTATTACCGATTAGTAACTAACCTGAAACGACCGATCGGCTTCAGAACGACTCCGCACTGTTGTCGTCACACTCCGGAGCGGATCCGATGCTCCACTTCCGCGGCAGGGACCGGGAGGGTGGCTGCGGCGTCAGGCAGTGGTGGCGGAGGCGTCGCCGACGTTGGTACGGACCCAGTCGACGATCTCGTGGGTCGGGGCGCCGGGGGTGAAGATCCGGCGGACGCCGAGCTCGGCCAGCGGGGCCAGGTCGGCCTCGGGGATGATCCCGCCGCCGAACACGACGATGTCGTCGGCGTCCCGGGCGGCCAGCAGCTCGCGGACCTTCTTGAACAGGGTCATGTGCGCGCCGGACAGCACCGACAGGCCGATCGCGTCCGCGTCCTCGGCGATCGCGGTCTCGACGATCTGCTCCGGGGTCTGGTGCAGGCCGGTGTAGATGACCTCCATCCCGGCGTCGCGCAGCGCCCGGGCGACGATCTTCGCGCCCCGGTCGTGCCCGTCCAGGCCCGGCTTGGCGACGACGATGCGCAGGGTGCTGGTGGCAGGCATGGATCGGCCTTTCAGTACTGGAGCGCCGCGTTGCGTCCAGTTTCGCAGGTTATCCGAGCGGCACCTCACGGATAAGACACGAAGGCGTGTGTTCCCCGACACGCGATCGGGGAACCGGTTACCGTGAAAGAGAAGTCAGACCAGTGACGCGGGGGGTCTGATTCGAGGTGAGGAGTCGCCGATGAGTGCAGAGGCGGTTGGCGAGGGCTCTTCGACTGATGCTGTGCGCAGCGGGCTGCGCGAGGCACTGGACGGACTCCGGTACGGCGCACGCTCGGCGCTGTCCCCTCGGGTGCTCCAGGGCGCCGCGGTCGAGATCGGGTGGCTGACCACCCATCTGGCCATGTACCCGCTCGGCCTGGTCGGCGGTGCGGGCAGCCGTACGGACCGACTCAGCCTGGACGGTCTCACCCCGGCTCAGCGCAGCCTGCTCGTCGGTGACGTCCGCGCGGCCGGTACGCCGATCCTTCTCGCGCACGGGATCGTCGACAACCACACCGTCTTCGCACTGATGCGCCGGCAGTTGCTGCGCCGGGGGTTCACGCGCATCCACACCTTCTCCTACTCACCCCTGACGCTGGACGTGCGCTCGACCGCCGAGCGGATGGCCGCCGAGGTCGAGGCGCTGTGCGAGGAGTACGGGTCCGACCAGATCCACATCGTCGGCCACAGCCTGGGCGGGCTGATCGCGCGGTACTACGTCCAGCGCCTCGGCGGGGACGAGCGGGTGCACACCTGCGTCACGCTCGGCACGCCGCACCAGGGCACGGTCGCGGCCCGCCTGCTGCCATGGCCGCTGGTGAAGCAGCTCCGGCCGGAGAGCGACCTGATGGACGAGCTCGCCGAGCCGGCTCCGGACTGCCGGACGCGGTTCGTCGCGTTCTACAGCGACGTCGACCAGCTGATCGTGCCGCAGCGGCGGGCGCGGATCGCGCATCCGGACCTGATCGCGCGGAACGTGCGGATCCGCGGGGTCGGGCACCTGTCGCTGCCGTTCCACGGCGACGTGGTGCACCAGATCTCTGGTGTTCTGGCTCACCTTGACGACGAGCAGGTCGCCTGAGCTGTTCGTCGTACGGGGTTCGCAGCTGTTCACTGCCCGGACACGCCTGATCACAGAAACCGAACTTGCCGGATCTTTGTCAGGATCTCGGCCCGAAACTGGTTGACCTAGCAGGTTGTCAGGCGGGCGAGCGGATGCACGTGCAGCGGCTCATGCAAAAGTTTCGTGAAGGACGGCCCCGAAAGGGGGTGCCGGGGTTTGTCGCCTCGTGACCCGTCCGTTATGGTGCTTGAGCCCGCCAGGGGGAATAAATCCTCCGGGCGAGCGGACAGTGCCCCTCCCCTGTGACCGAAAGGCCACGTTGTGTCCCAGCACCGTGCCGCGGGAAACCGCGTCACGCCAGGCAACAGTGCTGCGCGCAAGACCGGCGCATCACGTCACGCCAAACATCGTGTTGCCCGGCGTAACACCCCCAGCAGTACCCAAATCGTTGGTCTGACCGCAGCGCTCGCTGCGGCGGCAGGCGCTGTCGGCTTCAGCCACAGCTCCCTGGCGTCGCCGACGCAGGCGAACTCCGCGGTCAACATCGCCGCACTGTCGGGCGGCAACAGCCTCTCCGAGGTCACCACGGCCCGGATCGAGCGCCGTCAGCTGGCCACCCGTGACTCCTCCCGGGTCGAGCTCACCAGCACCGACGCCACCAAGAAGCAGGCCGCCGCGGACCGCCTCTCCAAGGCCCGCGCCGCCAAGCTCGACGCCACCCGCGCACTGACCGCCAAGCGCGCGTCGTCGCTGGCCGCCGCCAAGGCCGCCGCTGCTGCCGCCGCCGAGAAGGCCCGCGAGTCCGCCACCCGCTGCGAGATGATGATCTCCGGCTACCACATCACCGCCACCTTCGGTCAGGGCGGCAGCCGCTGGGCCGCGAACCACACCGGCACCGACTTCGCCGCCCCGATCGGTACGCCGATCCGCTCGGTGATGAAGGGCAAGGTCATCCACGCCGACTGGGCCGGCGCCTACGGCCGCCAGGTCCAGGTCGAGCACGAGGACGGCACCGTCACCTGGTACAACCACATGTCGAAGTTCAGCGTCGAGGTCGGCGAGACCGTGTACGCCGGCGACCAGGTCGGCGCGGTCGGCGTCACCGGCAACACCACCGGCCCCCACCTCCACTTCGAGGTCCACCCCAACGGCGGCTCCGCCATCAACCCGATGCCCTGGCTCCGCGAGGTCTGCGGCCTCAACCCCTGATCCACCTGCTGGTTGCTTGACCCCGGGTTTGCTCCGAGCCTGCTCGCCCCCGCCGCTGGTGCTTCTGACCGACCAGCGTGCCCGGCCCGGAATCGGTTCGCCGACGGGCCGCCGTACCTCCTAAGCTGCACGGCATGCGTCCGGCGCCTGGTGAGGTCCTGCACTTCTCCGAGGACCCGACGATCGAGGTCTTCCGCCCGCACGTCGCCGCCACCGCCCAGCAGAAGTCGCCGTACGTCTGGGCCGTAGGGCACGACCGTGCCCCCGACTACTGGTTCCCCCGGCAGTGCCCCCGCGCGATGACGTGGGCAGGCCCCGGAACCACCCCCGAAGACCTCGCCCGCATCATTGGGCCCGGCTCCTTCCCCCGCGTCCACGCGGTCGAGTACGCCTGGCTGGAGGCGATCCGCACCGTAGAGCTCTACGCCTACCGACTCCCCGCAGCCCCCTTCACCGAATACGACGCCGCAGTAGTCGCCACCACCGAGGTCGTCCCCCTAGCCCCACCCGAACGAGTAGGCAACCTCTTCACCCTCCACGCCGAAGCCGGCATCCAACTCCGAGTGCTCCCCAACCTCCACGCCTTCTGGGACGAAGTCATCACCACCACCCTCGAATACAGCGCCATCCGCCTCCGCAACGCCCTCCCCCGCCCAGCAGCCACCCAGACCTAGCCGAGAACACACCGCCCCGAGCTCCTGCCCCGGCCTCATCCGCAGGGCCCCCTCCAGTCAGCTCCTGCTTTCACACCTCTTCCGGCCGCCGCGCCCCCACGCCACGCAACCTCCCCGGCCGCATCACCGCCCCGCTCAACCCGGCACCCGCAACCGGTCCCAAGCTCGATGGCTCCCAGCCGCCCGCCGATCTAGGCGTGCCCTCCGACGAAGTGACCCCACCCGGCCGGCCGCAGATCGACTACAGCTGGCCAGCTCCCTCTTGTAGTTCTCCGGCCGCCGCGACCTCACCCCATGCGACCTTCCCGGCCGCATCACCGCCCACGCCCGCCACGCGGCTCCGCGACGTCCGAAGAACCTGCACGCGTGCGAGGGACGGCAGCGTGGGCAAGCGCCGTACGGAATGCTGCTGCGCTTGCGCGGACTGCGGGCGCATGTGGGAGCGGGCTTGCAAGGCGTACGCCGCTCGTCGTGGACCACCCCGCGCACGGTGTGGGACGCACAGGCAGACGCCGTACGACGTGCGCCTGGGGCCGCCCGGGTTGCAGGCCGCTCGTCGCGGCACCGCCTGCACCGCATGAACCGCCAGCAGGCGCTGGAGCGGGCGCACGTCGTACGAGCGCCGCCTGCACCACGTGGACCACCAGGAGACGTTGGGATGGGCGGACGTCGTACAAGCACCGCGGGCCCCGCGTGGACTACCGCGAGGCAGCGGTTGGGCGGGCGGCCGTGTTGAGTGGCGAAGCGTGGTGGCACCATGAGCCGGTGAGTACTGGTGGGGCGGTGTACCGGGAGACGGCTGAGGCGGCCTGGCGGTGGGTGCTCGGGCAGGTGCGGTGGGCGGACGACGGGCTGTGGATTCCTACCAACGTGACCGGGGACGAGCCAGTCGTCCCGGACGATCGCGACGGGATGCACAGTGGGATCGCGGGGCTGGTGCACACGTTGGCGGAGATTCGGCTGAGTCGGCCGTGGACTGCCGCCGAGGTTGAGCTGGGTGATGCGATCGCCGAGCGGTTGATTCGCGAGATCCCGGGCTGCTCCGACGTCACCTTCTTCGACGGGCTGGTCAGTACGATCGGCGCCCTGGTCACGCTCGACCGGCCGGACGGCGTACGGGCTGCTGTCGAACGCCTGCACGAGCTGGCGGCTGACGACGGATGGCCGCAGACGATGATGCTTCCGCCACGGTTCTCGCCGGATACGCGGATCCACGACATGACACTCGGTACGGCGGGAGTGCTGCTCGGCGGAGTGTGGGCGGCCCGGCACGGCGTCGACGGCGGCCGCGAACTGGCCGACCGCGCAGCCGAGATCCTCCTCGCCGAGATCGCTCATGCCGAGGCCGGGGCGGGAGCCGGGACCGAGGCGGAAGCCGAGGCCCGGGCTGGAACTGCGGCCGGGGCGGGAGCCGAGGTCGCGGCTGGAGCTGGAGTCGGAGCCGAGGCCGAGGCCGCGGCTGGAGCTGAGGCCTCGGCCGGAGCCGGCGGAGCCGGGGCACCTGACGTGGGCTGGCCGTTTGTGCCGCGGCGGTTTCGGAGCGAGCCGGGTGCTGTGATGCCTAACCTGTCCCACGGTCTTGCCGGTGTCTCGGCCGCGCTCGCCTCCGCCGGGCTGTCGCTGGGGCGGCCCGAGCTGGTTGCCGCCGCTGCGAAGGTGTCCGAGCAGCTGGTCCCGCTGGGGGTGACGGACGGGCGCGGGTTCGTCGTACAGCGGTACATCCCGACGGAGACCAACGACGAGGACGAGTTCACCTACACCTGGTGCCACGGCGCTTCGGGGACGTCGCTGGCCTTCGCCGCATTGGACGCCGCGGGGATCAAGTCGGTCGCCGGTACGGCGCCGGCGGACTGGCGGGAGCGCTGCCTGTACAGCGTCCGTACGTCGGGCCTGCCCGCGCGACTCCACCCCGGCTTCTGGGACAACGACGGCCGCTGCTGCGGTACCGCCGGCGTCGGCGACATCCTCCTCGACTCCTGGCACCGCACAGGCTCCAGCGACGACCTGGCCTTCGCGACGCTTCTGGCCGACACCCTCGTCGAGCACGCCGTCCACGACGGCGGCACCTACTGGCGCTTCACCGAGCACCGCAACGAGGACCCGCTCCTCCCACCAGCCGTCGGCTGGATGCAGGGCGCCGCGGGCATCGCGGCGTACCTGCTGCACATGGCCCGCGTCGTCGAGCAGGGCGCGGCGGCCGAGCCTCAGCCCCGCATGGACACCTGGTGGGCGACCAGCGCCGACACCCACCACTGACCAACCACCTCATCACCCGCCTCTTCCGGCCCGCTCACGCCTGACGCATCGGTCGCCGGCGACGTTGATCAGTGGTGCACGTCGGCGGAGCGGTGGGTGCGGCAAGAGAAGCACGCGCCAGGACATCGTACGAGCGGCTGCGCGACGTGGGTGGAGGAGTTGACGGGCGCCGTGCTCGAGCACGGCGCCGCGGGGTTCACGTACTAGCTGCGCCGGGCAAGCGCGGGAACGTTGTACCAGCGGCTGATCGGCGTGCGAGCGGCTGCTCGGCGTAGGAGCGGCTGCTCGGGCGTACCAGCGGGCACTCGGCGTACGGACTAACGCCGCCAGACCTCGGCCGTGGTGAGGAACGCGGACGACCCCGGTCGATCCTGCGACCCGTCGACCTGAACGAAGCCCGGAACCGAAGCGCCGCCGATCGAGACCGTGGCGGAGCGGACGGGCGCGATCACCAGGCTCAGGCTGTGCATGCCCTCGGCGAGCTGGAAGGTGTCTGTCGCGAACAGCCGGCGGTCGAGGACGCCGCCCATTTCGATCTGGATGTCGGCCGCCTTGGCGCTGAGGCCGTCGGCGAGGTTCATCGAGACCTGGACGAGGTCGCGTTCGACCGCCGGTTCGTGCCACGGCAGGCCCTGGACCTCGAGGAACGAGCGGACGAAGTACCGCTCCAGCCAGGCCGCGAGATCCACGTCCTCGGACACCACGCGAACGATCCCGTCGAACCACAGCACAACCGCCGTACCGGATCCGCGCACCGACCAGTCGACCATCCAGATCGACGCGTACGCCGTGACCTTGCCGTGCTCGTCGAACAGCCGCAGCCCAGGGTTGGCTCCCGCCAGGATGATCCGGCGGTTGGAGCTGTCAGCTGCCTTGGGCATGGGAGGACCTGTCGTCCGGGAGGGGCCGAAGACCCAGAGTGACCCACGGCAGGCTCACCGCGCAACGCGAACGCCCGATTCCTTACCGGCTTCGTGGGAAGATCGCGGTCTCCCCGCCCCGAGGAAGGCCATCATGGCATCAGACGGTCCCACCCAGTGGACGACCACGCTCCGTGAGCAAGGCCGCCTGGCCGTCGGCCCCGAGCGCACCCGGCTCACCCTCAGCCTCGTCGTCTCCGGCGGAATCCTCCTGGTCAACGGCACCCGTACCGTCGGCCACCTCTCCAGCGGCGCGCCCTGGGACTTCTTCGCCTACGTCCGCACGATCCTGGCGGCCGGCGCCGCGATCGCGCTCCTGATGATCCTCAACAACCTCCGCACCCGCCGCTGGACCGTCGTGGTCGACGACACCGGCGTCACCCTCGGCCCCCAGCACCTCGCATGGTCCGAGATCACCACCGTCACGTCCGCCAAGGAACAGGTCACCGTGCACGGCACCGAAGACCTCCGCATCACCAACAGCACCGTGCGCGACCCGTCCGCCTTCGCCCTCTGGCTGACCACGGAACTCGAAACCCACCACTAGTTCCCGGTACGACGACTCCCGCCGCGGACCTGCTCCCGTGGGACGATCGCGGTTCTCCACCCCCGAGGAGGTCACGTCGATGCCGCCCGACGGCCCCACCGAATGGACGAACACGCTCCGAGACACCGGACGCCTCGTCACCCGCGCCCGCCGGTTCCCCATCCTGATGCTCGTCGTGTGGTCCGGCCTCCTGCTGACCAACGGCATCAGCACCATCGCTCGCCTCACCGGCGCCGAACCCTGGGGTCCCCTCGCCTACTTCCGCGCCACCTTCGCCGTGGTAGCCCTGGCCGTAGTCGCGGGCTACCTGTTCCACCTGCTCACCGGCGCATGGACCCTGACCATCAACACCCAAGGCGTAACCATCGGCCGCCGTCACCTCCCCTGGCCCGACATCACCGAGATCACCTCCACCGAGCAGGCAGTCACCATCACCTCCCGCACCGACGCCCCCAACCTCCGCATCACCGGCAACACCCTCAAAGACCCAAGAGCCTTCGCCCGTTGGCTAACCAGCGAACTGGAATCCCACCGCTAGCCCCAGTACGACGAACCACCGCGGACCCGCTGCCAGTACGACGAAGCGCCGCAGACCTGCTGCCGGTACGACGAAGCGCCGCAGACCTGCTGCCGGTACGACGAGCCATCACCGTACGACGCCACCGCGGTCCTGCCGCCGTACGAGGAGACCGCCCGCAGACCTCCTGCCGTGGGACGATCGCGGCTCACCTCCGAGGAAGGCCGCCGATGCCGCAGGACAGTCCCGCCGAGTGGACGAACGCGCTGCGGGAGAACGGCCGCCTGACCACCGGGCCCGAGCGCAACAGACTGCTCATCACCCTCGCCCTCCCCGCTGGACTCCTTCTGCTCAACGGCTATCGCATCATCGGTCAGCTGTCGGACGGTGTTCCGTGGGGATTCTTCGAGTACTTCCGCGTGGCCTTCACCATCCTCGCCGCCGCCGTCGTCCTGGGAGTCCTGAACAACCTCCGCACCCGCCGCTGGGTCGTGGTGGTCGACGCCGCCGGCGTCGCTCTCGGCAGCCGAAAGCTCGCGTGGTCGGAGATCAGCAGCGTGAACTTCGCGGACGATCAGGTCGTGCTGCGTCCGGTCACGGGCGCGCAGGAACTCACGATCGGCAAAGAAACGCTCCGCGACCTACCGGCGTTCGCCCAGTGGCTGACGGCGCAGCTCACGACCCGAACGGGCTAGAACGCTCCGCGACCTACCGGCGTTCGCCCAGTGGTTGACGGCGCAGCTCACGACGCGAACGGGCTAGAACGCCCCGCCGCTCAAGCGACGGCCGACGGCGCGGACTGCGCCGAGTCGCCCGGCGCGCAAGGCCTGCCGGCCGCTCAAGCTCTCTTCCGGCCGCCGCGACCGAACCCATCAGCAACCCGCCCGGCCGCATGCGCGCCGGGCCATTGCTCCGGCGTACTAGATCTTCTCCACCGGCGCGTACCGCAACAGCAACCGCTTCACGCCCTCGGAGCCGAAGTCGATGTCCGCCTGGGCCTGCTGTCCCTCGCCGCGGACGACGACGACCGTGCCCATGCCGAAGCTGTCGTGGACGACCCGGTCGCCCGGGTTCAGGTTGATGACCGGCTTGTCCGACGCCGACGTACGACGCGAAGGCTCGTACCGGCTCGGAATCCCACCACCACCGCCGCCACCACCGCCCGTGCGAGTCCCGGTCCCCGACCAGCGCGTGATCGCGGACTCGTCGCGGCGCCAGTCGAGGAGGTCCGGCGGGATCTCCTCCAGGAACCGCGACGGCGGGTTGTGCTGCGGAGCGCCGAACGCGGATCGCACCGCGGCGCGCGAGATCGACAGCCGCTGGCGCGCGCGCGTGATGCCGACGTACGCGAGCCGTCGTTCCTCCTCGAGCTCCTTCAGATCGTTCAGCGACCGCGAGTGCGGGAAGACGCCGTCCTCCATGCCGGTCAAGAACACGACCGGGAACTCCAGCCCCTTCGCCGTGTGCAGCGTCATCAGCGTGACCACGCCACCGTCGTCGTCGGCATCCGGGATCTGGTCGGCGTCCGCGACCAGCGCGACCCGTTCGAGGAACGCCTGCAGATCCGACGGCTCGGCCGCCGCGGTCTTCTCCTCGACGAACTCCCGCGCGACCGAGATGAACTCGTCCAGGTTCTCCACCCGGGTCTCGTCCTGCGGGTCCGGCGACTTCTGCAGCTCCTCGTAGTACCCGCTGCGATGCAGCGCGACGTCCAGGATGTCGTCCGGCGGCGCCCCCGAGTCGACCATCGCGGTCAGCTCGTCGAGGATGTCCACGAACGCCTGGACGGCGTTGACCGACCGCGACGCCATCGCCGGCGCGTCCTGCGCCCGGCGCATCGCCTGCGCGAACGAGATCCGGTCCCGCGACGCCAATGCCTCGATCGCCGCCTCGGCGCGGTCGCCGATGCCGCGCTTGGGCACGTTCATGATCCGTCGCAGCGAGACGGTGTCCTCGGGGTTGACCAGCACGCGCAGGTACGCGAGCGCGTCGCGGACCTCCTTGCGCTCGTAGAACCGGACGCCGCCGACCACCTTGTACGGATGGCCGGTGCGGATGAACACTTCCTCGAACACCCGCGACTGCGCGTTGGTCCGGTAGAACACCGCGACGTCGGACGGCTTCACCTTGTCGGCGTCGGCCAGCCGGTCGATCTCGTCGGCGACGAACTGCGCCTCGTCGTGCTCGTTGTCGGCGACGTACACGGCGATCTGCTCGCCCTGGCCCTGGTCGGACCACAGGTTCTTCGCCATCCGGCCCTCGTTGCGGCTGATCACCGAGTTCGCCGCGGTCAGGATGGTCTGGGTGGAACGGTAGTTCTGCTCCAGCAGGATCGTCTCGGCGCCGGTGAAGTCCTCCTCGAACGCGAGGATGTTGCGGATCGTGGCACCGCGGAACGCGTAGATCGACTGGTCGGAGTCACCGACCACCATCAGCTCGGCCGGCGGCGCGCTCGGGCCGTTGCGGCCCGGCTCGTCCTCGCCGCAGAGCTCGCGGATCAGCGTGTACTGCGCGTGGTTGGTGTCCTGGTACTCGTCGACGAGCACGTGACGGAACCGGCGGCGGTAGTACTCGCGGACCTCGGGGAAGGCCTGCAGCAGGTTGACCGTGGTCATCAGCAGGTCGTCGAAGTCGAGCGCGTTGGCCTGCGCGAGCCGCTCCTGGTAGATGCGGTAGCACTCGGCGTACTTCTCCTCCAGGTGGTTCTCGGCCTTGGAGGCGGCCGACTCGTGGTCGACGAGTTCGTTCTTCTGGGTCGAGATCCAGTTCAGGACGGCGCGCGGGTTGTACTGCTTGACGTCCAGGTCGAGCTCACGGCAGACCAGCGTCATCAGCCGGCGCGAGTCGGTGGCGTCGTAGATCGAGAACGTCGAGCTGATCCCGAACCGCTTGATGTCCCTGCGCAGGATGCGCACGCAGGACGAGTGGAACGTCGACACCCACATCAGCTTCGCCCGCGGCCCGACCAGGTCGACCACGCGCTCCCGCATCTCCGCGGCCGCCTTGTTGGTGAACGTGATCGCCAGGATCGCGCCCGGGTGCGCGTCCCGCGCGCCCAGCAGGTACGCGATCCGGCGCGTCAGCACGCGCGTCTTGCCCGACCCCGCACCGGCCACCACGAGCAGCGGCTTCCCCGCATGCACCACCGCGGCCCGCTGCTGAGGATTCAACCCCTCCAGCAACGCCTCAGGGTCGGCCTTACCCTTCCTGGGCTGCTCGAGCGGCACCGGAAGCTCATCAGGAGAAAACAGCGTAGTCATCGCCCACCAGGGTAGGCGCTCCTTCCGACAGTCCTCGTACGGCGGCCCGCCCTACCCCTCAAAGTCGCGGAAGAAGTACTGATCGACGTCGAGCGATGCCCTCGCAGTCGCCATCCACTGAACCAACTCAGGCGACAGAAAAATCCCCTTCTGCAACGGGTCGTCGAGGTCGTCGACCCGCTGAACGATCGTCAGCAACACCTCCGCCTCCCCCGCCGCCACCAGGCTCCCCACCTTCGCCGCGAACTCCAGCCCCCACCCAAGAACCGACGCCTCGAAGTCCTCAGGCCGCCCGTCCCCGGTCCCCACCGCGCGCCGCTTCCAGACCGAATGCCGATACGCCGGCGCATGCGGCCGCCGCAGCGTCCCGATCGGAATCGCCTCATCGGCGGGCACTCCCAGCCGCTCGGAGATCTCCTCCGGCAGCAACGTCGTACTCGCAATTCGCAAGTACAGCTCGAAGGCCTTCACGAGGTCTCCGGGGACCGCTCACCTGTCACACCTGAAGTCTGCCAGCCTCCGCCGCGCGAGGCTCACGCCTGCCACAGCGGGTGTTGGCTGAGAGCAGAGTTGCTGGGAGCAGAAAAGGTGGGGTACGGCGTACCGGCGCGGTCATGGTGGGTGCATGGCTGATGACAACAAAGCGCCCTTGTTCGGGGAGCAGGCTCGGTTGCAACTGTTGCGGCGGCGGGTCGTCGTACTGGACGGGCAACTCAACGACGACAACGGGACCTTGATCGCGACGCAGTTGCTGACGTTGGCGGCGGAGGATCCGGAGACCGACATCGCGTTGTGGATCCACTCGCTGGGTGGATCGGTGCCGTCGATGCTGGCGATTCGGGACGTGATGCGGCTGGTGCCGTGTGATGTCGCGACGGTGGCCCTCGGGCTCGCGTGCAGTGCGGGGCAGTTCCTGCTGTCCGCGGGGACCAAGGGGAAGCGGTACGCCCTCCCGCATGCGCGCATCCTGATGCACCAGGGGTCGTCGGGGATCGGCGGGTCGGCGGTGGAGATCGAGATCCAGGCCAACGACCTTCGGCACATCCGCGACACCGTGCTCGGGCTGATCGCGGACGACACCGGGCAGCCGGTGGAGACCGTGTACGAGGACTCGCTGCACGACCACTGGTACACGGCGCGCGAAGCGATGGAGTTCGGCTTCATCGACCACCTGGTGGAGTCGTTCGACCAGGTCATGCCCCTGCGGACGGAGGCAGCGAAATGAGCTCCTACACGATTCCCAACGTGATCACGCAGAGCGCGCGCGGCGAGCGGATCATGGACGTCTACTCGCACCTGCTGTCAGAGCGCATCATCTACCTCGGCACCGGTATCGACGCCGGCGTCGCCAACGCGATGATCGCGCAGCTGCTGCACCTCGAGGCGGACCGGCCCGAGCAGCCGATCAACCTGTACATCAACTGCGAGGGCGGCGACATGACCGCGATGCTCGCGATCTACGACACGATGCAGTACATCAGTTCGCCGGTCTCGACGTTCTGCATCGGGCAGGCGATCGCCGCGGGCGCCGTGCTGCTCGCGGCGGGCGAGAAGGGTCAGCGCGCGGTCGTGCCGCACGCGCGCGTCGTACTGCACCAGCCGGCCGCGCGCGGTCAGGGCACGATTCCCGACCTGATCCTGCAGGCCGACGAGGTCGTGCGGGTGCGCGCGGAGGTCGAGGCGATCCTGTCCACGCACACGGGCCAGTCGATCGAGCAGCTCCGGCACGACACGGACCGCGACCACGTGCTTCGGGCCGAGGCGGCGCGCGACTACGGCATCGTCGACACGGTCATCCAGCACCGCCGCGCGCTGGCGACGTTCGCGAGCTAGCAGGCCGTACGGCGGGAAGCCGCAGTCCCAGTACGCCGGTCGACCGCGGCCGGCGTACTGGGTTGGCCGTGGTCGCGGGCCTAGCCCGCACGGCCGAGTACCGGCCCCGCCGTACAGCAAGCTCCCGTTTGCTTGAAGGTTCTACTAAGCTGGCCCGGTGAGCGTACCTGTGGCAAACCCCCGTCCGGACCACGAGATCGAGCGGGTGCTGGTGATCGCCGCGCACCCGGACGACATCGACTTCGCCGCGGCCGGCGCCGTCGCGACCTGGACGAAGGCCGGGATCGAGGTGCACTACTGCCTCGTGACCGACGGCCAGGCCGGCGGTTTCGAACCCGATCGCGACCGCGCCGAGATGCCCGCCGTACGCCGGGCCGAGCAGACCGCCGCGGCCGCGCACGTCGGGGTCGACCAGCTGCACTTCCTCGGGTACGCCGACGGCGAGGTCGAGCCGACCCTCGCACTGGTCCGCGACATCGTCCGCATCACCCGGCAGGTCCGCCCGCAGCGCCTGGTCAGTTCGTCGCCGGAACGCAACTGGTCCAAGCTCCCGGTCTCACACCCCGACCACCTGGCGACCGGCGAGGCGACCGTCCGCGCATTCTTCCCCGCGATCGGCAACCCGTACGCGTTCCCCGAGCTCGACGAGCCGGCCTGGAACGTCGACGAACTGTGGATGATGGAGCACCCCGAGACCAACCACCACGTCGACATCACCGACGTGATGGACCAGAAGTTCGCCGCCCTCGAGTCCCATCACAGCCAGCACCGCGACCCCACCCACCTGTTCGCCCGGGTCCGCCAACTCCTGGCCCAGAACGCCACCAGGTCCGGCCTCCCGGAGAACCACTACGCCGAGCTCTTCACCGTCATCCGCCTCTAGCGCGGGACCCGCCAGAAGTCAGGCGGACAACGTGTCGACCACGGCTGCAGTGGCTGCTACGACTGCGGCTCGGTGGGCTGCCTGGCGGGCGGCCGGGTTGGCGGTCCCTGCCGCGCGGAGGGCGGGGGCTGTGGTGGTCCACGCCGTACACAGCCCGACGACGAGGATGAAGATGTCCATCGCCCTCGTCTCCGAAAGGGTTGCGGCCGAGGCGGCGGCGATCGCTTTGGCCTTGGCCTCGTGGGACTCGATCTCGGCGGGGGTGACGTCGGCGCGTTCCAGCCAGGCCCACTGGGTCAGGCGGAGGATGTCGGGGTTGTCCTGGAGGGCGTCGAACAGCGCGCCGGCGTACGACGGGAGGTCGTCGGGCGTGAACGGCGCGGCGTCGGCGAGGCTGCTCATCCGGACCGCGAGCATCGCGTCGAAGAGGCCGTCCTTGGAGCCGAAGTAGGCGTAGATCGCCTGCTTGTTCGCGCGCGCCTCAGCGGCGATCCGGTCCACGCGCGCCCCGGCCAAACCGCGGGCGGAGAACTCGTCGTACGCCGCGTCGAGCAGGCGGGAGCGCGTGGCGGCGGAGTCGTACGGCATGCCGCCAGGATAGCAATCCAACTGAATGGTTGAAATCTCCGGCAGCAGCGGTCTATGGTTTAAACCATCCAGTTGGATTAGACGCTTCGAAAGGGACCACATGACCACCAGGACCTGGCTGATCACCGGCGCGACGTCCGGCATCGGCCGCGCGCTGACCGAACGGCTGCTCGCGGCCGGCGAGCGCGTCGCCGCCACCGCGCGCAAGCCCGAGCGCCTCGCCGACCTCGCGAACCAGTACGGCGAACAGCTGTGGACCGCGGAGCTCGACGTCACCGACGTACCGCAACTGCGTGCCGTCGTCGATCGCGCGTTCGCCGAGCTCGGGCGGATCGACGTGGTCGTGTCGAACGCCGGGTACGGGACGTTCGGGGCGGCCGAGGAGTTCACCGACGCGCAGATCGAGGCGCAGCTCGCGACCAACCTGGTCGCGCCGATCCAGCTGACGCGCGCCGTATTGCCGCATTTACGGGCCCAGGGCAACGGTCGGATCGTGCAGCTGTCGAGTGCGGGTGGGCAGGTGACGTTCCCGGGCGGGAATCTTTACCACGCGACGAAGTGGGGCGTCGAAGGGTTCTTCGAGGCGCTGATCGGCGAGGTCGCGCCGTTCGGCATCGGGGTGACGCTGGTCGAGCCGGGCATCTCGCGGACGGGGTTCGGTACGTCGCTCGACATCGCGCCGGCGATGGAGGCGTACGCCGGTACGCCGATCGGGCAGGCACGCCCGGCGATGGAGGCGCCCGAGGGAGTGACCGCGAACGGGCCTGGGGATCCGGACAAGATCGCCGACGCGATCATCGCGTCGGTCGCTGCCGAGCCGGCACCTCGGCGGGTCACGCTGGGGAGCGACGCGTACGAGTGGATCCATGCCGGGCTCACCGCGCGGTTGCAGGAGCTGGAGTCGGCGAAGGACTTGGCGCACTCCACCGACCTCGACTGAAACAGGCCGACCCGGGTAGGCCGGCGGCGATGCGGCCGGACTCGCTCGGCAGTGGCTGAGGTCGCTGCGGCCGGAGGTGCGCACAAGGTGGGTCGGCGGAGGTAAAGCGTTTGCCGTGGGCTGCTGTACCGGTGAGGCTCCTCGCATGACGAATCATCATGAGGTGGTGGGCGACGGGCCCACGGTGTTGCTGGTGCATGCGGGGGTTGCGGATTCGCGGATGTGGGGGCCGCAGGTCGAGGATCTGGGGCGGGATCATCGGGTGATCACCGTGGATCTGCGCGGGTACGGCGAGACTCCGCTCGCGGTCGGGGCGGAGTACTCCGATGCAGGGGATCTGCTGGAGCTGCTCGACTCGCTGCAGCAGGAAGGCGTGATCGGCGAGCAGGTGGCCGTCGTCGGGGCGTCGTACGGCGGGAACGTGGTGCTGCAGGCAGTGAGTCGGGCGCCGGAGCGGTTCAGTCGGGTGGTGTTGCTGGCGCCGCCGGTGGACGGGGTGGAGCCGACTGCTGACCTTCAGGCGTTCTGGGGTGAGGAGGAGGCGCTGCTCGAGAAGGGGGACGTCGACGCAGCGACGGCGCTCAACGTGCGGGTCTGGCTGGGACCGGAGGCTGACGACGATGCTCGTGAGCTGCTGTTCGCGATGCAGAAGCGGGCGTTCGAGCTGCAACTGGCGGCCGGGGACGTGGAGAACGAGGAGTACGAGGTCTCGCCGGAGAAGCTGACGATGCCGGTGCGGCTGTTCGTCGGGGCGCACGATCTCGAGTTCTTCAGAACGGGCGCCGCGCACCTGGCGACCCAGCTGCCGGACGTCGAGTACGTCGAGCTCGACTGGGCCGGCCACCTGCCGACGCTGGAGCGCCGGGAAGACGGCGTCGCTCTCGTGCGCGACGCGCTCACCAAGTAGCGGCAAAGGCCCCGGACCACAAGGGTCCGGGGCCAAAAGCGAGGCAGTACGCCGTACAGAAGGTCAGTCCGCGAGCGCACCCATCGGGTCCCACGCGGGCAGCACGATCGGCTTCTCGTCAAAGGCAGCCTGCAACTCAGCCGGCAGCGCCGAGCGCCGTACGGCGATCTCGAAGACGTGCTCGCCGAACCAGGAGTCGTTCATCGTCCAGAAGCCGCTGTCGGCCTTCTCGTCGCCCCAGCTGTTCTCGACCCGCCAGCGCCGCGGCGCACCGTCGACGACGTCGACGCCGGTGAACAGCATCGCGTGCGTCATCAGCGTCTCGTGGTGCAGCAGCCGCTCGGCCTTGTCGAGCGTGAACGACGTGTCGTACACCGCCTCGTAGTCGTACAGGGCCGCGTCCCAGAAGCCGAGGTCGGCCGACATCTGCTTGCCGACGTCGCAGCCGAACCAGACCGGCTCGCCGCCGACGATCGCGTCCTGGGCGAGCTGCTTCATCAGGTCCATCTCGACGTTCAGGTAGACCACCGGCGGCGCGTCGATCACGTTGCCGAGATAGTCGACGGTGAAGGTCTTGCCGGTCGGGCTGGACTCGCGCGGGTCGTGCACGATGCACACGTAGTCGTCGACGGGGAGCGTTACGTACGACGCGGCGAACTCGGCCGGGGTGGTCCAGCCGTCGCGGTGGAAGGCCTTGTCACTGTCCTTCCACTGCCACAGGAACTTCTGCGGCGGCGTCCCGAGGTGGATGCTCAGCACGCGGTGGATCGTGGTCAGCAGCTCACGCTTGTGCGCCCGCTGGGCCTCGGCGTCCTCGAGCTTGCGCAGGTCGCGCGCGCCCTGGCGGAGCAGCTTGCGGAGCGTGTCGTTGAGCTGGGCGGTCGCCGACGAACTCTCGGTCTCCGGCATCGCGGTCTTCGGGACGAGGCCGTGCTTGCGGACGAGGGCGACGAACATGTTCCACTGGCCGCCGTCGCCGATCGGGTCCGACAGCAGGTGCGCGACCGTGCGGTCGTCGACGTGCCGGTCGGTGGTCTCGATGACCGCTTCGAGGAAGAAGTTGGCGCGCTCGAACTTGTCCCAGAACAGCAGGTAGTTCTGGGAGAACTCGAAGTCCTTCACACCGAGCTTCTCGGCGGCGCCGGCCCGGAGCAGGTTCAGGCCCGCGAACAGCCAGCAGCGGCCGCTCTTCTTCTGGTTGGTCACCTTCCAGTCGTCCAGCAGGTTCGACACCGAGTGGTCGATCGAGGTGACGACCTGGCGATCCAGGGCGATCTTGGCGACCGGCGTTTCCGTGACGGCGTTCTGCATCACCCGGTACTGCGGGTTCGACGCGAACTCCTTCTCGAAGAGCGCCAGCTGTTCGGCAGTGAGATTCCGCTCCATAACCATCGACGGTATCTCAGCCCCGAAGTCCCTCGCGCTCCTCCCGGGGTGGCGCATGTGTGCCCTGTCCGGAATCCGCCAGCGCTGTCCCATGTGGCGGTACGGCGTCCTGCGGAACAGTCGGTACGCCGTACTGCCGAGCAGGTCAGACCAGGCGGCGGTCCGTGGCCCAGCGGGTGAGCTCGTGGCGGTTGGAGAGCTGGAGTTTGCGGAGGACCGAGGAGACGTGGGTCTCGACGGTCTTCACCGAGATGAACAGCTCGCGGGCCACTTCCTTGTACGCGTAGCCGCGGGCGATCAGCCGCAGGACCTCGCGCTCGCGCTGCGAGAGGCGGTCGAGGTCCTCGTCGACCGACGCGATGTCGATCGCGCCGGAGAACGCGTCCAGCACGAAGCCGGCCAGCCGGGGCGAGAACACCGCGTCGCCGTCGGCGACCCGGCCGATCGCGTCGACCAGCTCGGTGCCGCTGATGTTCTTGGTGACGTACCCGCGCGCGCCGGCGCGGATCACGCCGATCACGTCCTCGGCCGCGTCCGAGACCGACAGCGCCAGGAACTTGATCTCCGGGTGCCGCTGGTGCACCTGCTTCATCACCTCGGTGCCACCGCCGCCGGGCAGGTGGACGTCGAGCAGGACCACGTCCGGCTCGGTCGCCACGATCGCCTTGACCGCGCTGTCCACGTCGGCGCCCTCGCCGACGATCTCCACCGCCGTACCGATCTCGCTGCGGACTCCGGCCCGGAACATGTCGTGGTCGTCGATGACGACCACCCGTCGTTGACTCATCTGTCCATCTCCAGTCGCACTTCGGTGCCTGTTTCCGGGCTCGACCGCACCGTCGCGCGGCCGCCGTGCCGTTCCATTCTCCCCATCACGCTGTGCCGCAGACCGAGCCGGTCCTCGGGCACACCGTCGGTGTCGAAGCCCTTGCCGCGGTCCCGGACGAACATCTCGGCCCGGTCCCCGTCGACCTCGACGAACACGTCGATCTTGTCGGCGCCGGAGTGCTTGGCCGCGTTGACCATCGACTCCCGCGCCGCGCGCACCATCGCCGACAGTCCCTCGGTCAGGTCGCAGTCGCCGACCGTGACCACCTCGACCGGTACGCCGTGCGAGTCCTCGACCTCGGCAGCGGCGCGCTTGGCGGCACCGGCCAGGGTCTTGTCGGTCTGGTCGTCCTCGTCGTACAGCCACGCCCGCAGTTCGCGCTCCTGCGAGCGCGCCAGCCGCGTCACGGCCTTGGGATCCGCCGCCTGCTTCTGGATCAACGCGAGTGTCTGCAGCACCGAGTCGTGCAGGTGCGCGGCCATGTCGGCGCGTTCCTGGGACCGGATCCGCTCGCCGCGCTCGGCGTTCAGGTCGCGGCTCAGCCGGTGCACCCACGGGCCGGCGATGACGCCGAGTCCGACGACCGCGAGCAGCAGCGCGACCAGTACGTCGCCGACCTGCGAGAGCCGGCCGTTCTGCACCAGGAACACGGCGACCGCCGTACCGAGCAGGATCACGCCCACGACGACGCGGACGATCGACTTCATCCCGCCGCCCTTGCCGAGCAGGTTGCCGAGCGTCGGCGCCTTGTTCGTCCAGGCGGCCTTCTGCGTCTCGTCGGCCTGCCGCCAGATCAGCGCGAGACCGGTCCCGGCGAAGACGAGCGGCCAGAACATCTTGCCCGCGATGCCGAGTCCGGCCGCTTGCAGGAGCAGCAGTACGCCGGCCGCGACGACCACGATCGCGATCAGCTGGCCGCGGTTCTTCTCGCGGCGTCTCGTCCGGGCCTCGCTGACCGGCGGCGGAGGAAGGTCGGACCGCATGTTCTGCCGGGTGTGCGCCGCCAGCCCCGGCGCGGCCGGGACCGTCGGAGCCGCCAGCGGCATCAGGAACCACAGCGCCGCGTAGATCAGTACGCCGAACCCGCCGAACACAGTCGCGGCGATGAAGACCAGCCTGACGGCGATGTCCGGCACGTTCAGGTGATCGGCGATCCCGCCCGCGACTCCACTGACGACCCGCCCGTCGAAGCGCCGGTAGGCCCGCCGTACCGGCGGCGGCTCAGCAGCCGGCCCAGGCGGCCCGTACGGAGGCTGCCCGTACGCCGTACCGCCAGGCTGACCCGGCCGCCCAGCACCGGGCACTCCGTACGCCGCGCTGCTCGCCGGCCCACCGTGCCAGTGCCGGTACTGATCGGCCTGCGGGCCGGCCCCGGCGGACTGGTTCTGCCCGTGCGGCGGCCCGGCGGGGCCTCCTGCACTGGAGGGTCCGCCTGGGGGCGCGGCTGCGGCTGGTTGGCTCATCACCACGATCGTCACACGCGGACAGGGCCGACACCAGCAGGCTTGTCCCCGGGCGCCACCTCAGCGTGGGCGCCCGCCGGTCAGGGTCGGCTCGGGGACAACCCGGAGTCCCCGCCTGAAAACCAGCCGGTCCGGCAAGTTCCAGGGGTCGGCAGAGGGGGATCCCCGATGTTGCCGGGGCCCGGCGCGGGACACTATCGGTGTCATGGAGCAGAACCAGAGCGGCTTCGATCGCACCCAGCTGCGCGACGTGCAGAGCTGGCGACGGAGCAGAAGCGACCGGATGGTGGCCGGCGTCTGCGGCGGGATGGCCCGCGCGCTGAACGTCGACCCGGTGCTGGTGCGCGTCGTGATGGCCACGCTGGTGATCATCGGTCCCGGCATCCTGTTCTACATCGCCGGCTGGATCCTGATGCCGGACGAGGGCTCGAACAAGGCGCCGGTCGAGGGCCTGCTCGGCAACCGCGTCCGTCCCGACCATCCGTGGCTGTGGCCGGTCGTGCTCGGCGTCTGCGTGTTCCTCGCGATCGCGGTGATGTCGTCGTTCAACTTCGGCAAGCTGATCCCCGGCCCGATCGTGGTGCTCGGTCTGCTCTACCTGTTCGTCTTCCGCCGCAAGCCGAAGAACGGGCGCTCGCACTGGTCCCACCAGGGCATGTCGATGCAGAACCGCCCGCAGGACCCCACGCTCCCGCAGCCCGGCACCACGCCGTACGCCCAGAACCAGCAGACCACCCAGTACGTCGGCCAGCAGGCACCCCAGAACGGCCCGCCACCTCCCCCGGCGGGCACGTCGTCCTCGGCCACCCGGCGACCACAGGACCGCACCGTCGAATCGGTCCAGCCGGTGTGGACCGAGGACGACCCCCTGGGCCTGTACGTCGACGAACCGCCTGCCAGCTATGCCCCGTCCCCGACTCGTCCCGCCGAACCGCCGGTCAAGGGCGTCCGCGGTGTGAAGCCCGCCGTCGTCGCGCTGACCGGTCTGGCGATCGCGATCGCCTGGATCGCGGGCTCGTCCACCCCGACGATGCTGGCGATCGGTGTGGCCACGCTCGGCGCCGGGATGCTGATCGGTGGGTTCATCGGCCGGACCATGGCGCTGCTCCCGCTCGGCATCCTGCTCGCGGTCGGCGTGGCGGCGAGCACGATCTTCCCGAGCGTGCCGCGCGACTTCAAGGACGTGAACGTGGTCTCGACGCCGGACCAGCCGATCACCGCGACCAGCAACAACTACACGTTCGACGCCGGGTCGGTGCACGTCGACATGACCAAGACGACGTTCGCCCCGGGCGCGCACGTGACGATCACCGGCGGCGTCGGCGAGGTCGTGCTGAAGGTGCCCGCCAACGTGGACGTCACCGGTACCTTGAGTGCGCAGGCCGGTGAGGTGATCGGTCTGGGCGGGCAGCGCGAAGGCGGCCACGACGCGAAGGTCACGCTCAACGACCTCGGCGCCGACGGCAAGGCCGGCCCGTCGAAGGTCGTGATCGACGCACAGCTCAAACTCGGCAGCATCACAGTGGAGCGCGGATGAGGAAGACGAAGGCGGACGTCCCCGGCGTCATCACCGGCACCGTCCTGACCGGCGCCGCGGCCATCTACCTGCTCAACGAGGAAGGCCTGGTCCAGACCGACGACCTCGGCCTGACCGCCGCCCTCCTCCTGGTGATCGCCGGAGCAGTAGGCCTCGCCGCCTCCCGCCGCAGCTGACCGGCGCAGTAGGCCTCGCCGCCTCCCGCCGCAGTTGACCGGCGCCGTTGCTTCAAGTAGTCGCCCCCGCCGCGGTTAATCCTTTGCCGCGGCGGGATCCGCGCTTCTAGGCTTCGAGCCGTGTCCACCCCCGAGGCCGACAGAGGCTAGCCACCGACTGTTCGGTGGCTGATCCGCCTCCCCGCACCAGGTGCGGGTCTTCAGCCTGTCCCGGGCCGTCGGCGATGTGTTCTCTCGCGCGGCAGCTCTCGCCGCGTCCATCGCTCTCGTGGTCGTGGAGTCCTCGATGCCTTTTCTGCTGTACCTGCTCGCCCTCGCCGTGTTCGCCCAGGCGACCTCCGAGTTCATGCTCTCCGGGCTCACCCCGGAGATCGCCGCCGATCTCTCCGTCTCGATTCCCACCGCCGGCTGGCTCACGTCGGCGTTCGCGCTCGGCATGGTCGTCGGCGCACCGGCGATCGCCGTCCTCGGCCGGCGCTGGCCGCGGCGCCTCACGCTGCTGTCGACGCTGACCGTCTTCCTGCTCGCCCACATCGTCGGTGCTTTGGCCGACGACTTCACCGTCCTGCTGATCACCCGCCTGGTCGCGGCGCTGGCCAACGCCGGCTTCCTCGCCGTCGCGCTGGCGACCGCGTCCACGCTGGTGGAGGCCAAGGGCCGGGCGACCGCCGTACTGCTGGCCGGTACGACGCTCGCCTGCATCGCCGGCGTACCGGCCGGAGCCTGGCTCGGCCAGCACCTCGGCTGGCGCTCCGCGTTCTGGGCCGTCGCGCTGATCTGCCTGCCCGCGCTGGTCGCGATCTTCCGGTCGATCCCGCGCGCCGACGCCACGCAACCGCCGGTCACGCGGCTCCGACCGTCCACACGACTTGTCGTGCTCCTCGCGCTCGGCGCATTGGTGAACGGAGCAACGTTCTGCACCTTCACCTACCTCGCCCCGATCCTCACCGACGTCACCGGCCTCGACCGCTCGTGGATCCCCGCGCTGCTGATGCTGTTCGGCCTGGGCTCCTTCGCGGGCGTCACGCTCGCCGGCCGGTACGCCGACCGCCGGGCGCACGGCGTACTGGCCGCTGCCGGTGCAGCACTCCTGCTGGGCTGGTGTCTGTTCGCCTGGTCAGCCCACCTGACCGCCGCCGCTGTCGCGCTCGTCTTCGTGCAAGGCCTGCTGTCGTTCGCGGTCGGATCGTCGCTGATCTCCCTCGCCCTGTACGCCGGGGCGGAGTCGCCCGTACTGGCCGGCGGCCTGGCCACCGCGGCGCTCAACGTGGGCGCCGTACTGGGCCCGGTTGCAGGCGGCATCGGCATCACCCTGACCGGCGACCGAGCACCTCTGTGGTGCAGCGCGTTGCTGGTCGCCGGTGCGCTCGCCGTCGCTGCTGCCGCGCGGATTCTCGCGCGCACAGAAGAAGGTGCTGCTGCGATGCGCTGACGGTTCACGGTGGACCGGTCCGGCGGCTGAGCGGGCGCGAGGCACGAGACCGGTCCGGCGTACGGGACGGGGTTCGGCTAGTCTGGTGGACCGCTCGGCACGGCCGGACTCCGGCTGACGGGCACCGGAGGGGCCCGAGTGCAGCGGGTCCCGTTGAGGGTCACGGGAGTTTCCAATGGTGCGCGGCACCGTGAAGTGGTTCAACGCCGACAAGGGCTACGGGTTCCTGGCGGCCGAAGGACAGGACGACGTGTTCGTCCACTGGAGCCGGATCGTCTCCGACGGGTACAAGACCCTCGAGGACGGCCAGCAGGTCGAGTTCGAGGTCGTCGACGGCCCCAAGGGCCGCGAGGCCGACACGGTCACCCCGGTCTGACCGGGCATCATCCCGAGCAGCTGAGCACACCGGCCCGCTCCCGCGACGCGGGAGCGGGTTTCCGGACTGCGGGGGTCGGCGGCAACCGATAACCTGAGCGCCCACGCCTTTGGGAGGGGTTGCCGCGGTGAGCGAGCCGGTGCACGTGATCAGGAAGCTCGAGAAAGCGCTGGTCGACGACGACTTCTCCTGGTCGTTGCTGCTGGTCGGTGAGGACCAGACCGACAAGCTGGCCACGCTGACCGGCGACCTGCGCGGCCCGTACTCGACCACCGGGGATGGCAAGCAGATCACGTCCGGCTTCTCGTACTGGGGTATCGGCCCGACGATCGCCTGGGCGAACGCGACCAACGACCCGTTCTACCTGGTGATGAAGGCCGGCGCCGAGTCGTTCCAGCGGCACTGGCGTCAGGTCCGGCCGCACGTCGACCACGGCGGGTTCCACTTCGTCAGTCTCGGTGTCGGGACCGGCGTCAAGGACCGCACGATCGTGGCCGACCTGCACCGGTACAACCCGGACATGTTCTACATCCCGGTCGACATGAGCTCGGAGATGCTCCGGCTGGGCACGCTCGAACCGGTCCGCGGCGCGGGCTTCCCGATGGCGCAGGTGCTGCCGGTCCAGCTGGACTTCTCGATCGCGGACAACGTCGAGCAGCTCGGGCAGATGCTGGCCAAGCTCGTCGGCGACGAGCCGTTGCTGTACGGGCTGACCGGCAACACGCTGGCCAACTTCGAGAGCGACCTGGAACTGCTGCAGACGCTCACCAAGGTGCTGCGTCCGCAGGACCGGCTGCTGCTCGAGGTCGCCAGTACGAACGTGCTGAACGCGGAGACGGCGAAGGAGGCCGCCGAGGAGTACCACCAGACGCGGGCCTTCGCGGAGTTCGTCACCAGCGCGCTGCGGTACAACACCGACCTGCGGATCGAGCTGGACAACCTCGACTTCCGCGGCGAGGTCGAGGACGACGACGCGCTGCTGGTGAAGATCGTCTGGCAGAACAACACCCCCGACCAGATCGTGATGGGTCTGCCCGACCACACGGCCGTCCCGCTCGACAAGGGCGACACGATCTTGCTCTACACCACCCGCAAGTTCTCCACCGATCGCCTGAAGAAGCTCACGTCGGCCTGCGAGCTCACCCCGGTCGAGCACGCCCGCTCCCGCTTCCGCCGCACCCGCCGCCCGAGCCCCTTCGGCCTCGACCTGATCCTGCTCGCCCCCGGCACCGCCCCCACCACCAGCTCCCTGGCCGACGACATCTGGCGATGAGCACCCCATCCGGTACGCCGGGAAGCCCCGGCGCCGAGCGAAGCGAGGGCGGGCGCGGAGCCTCCCGCCCTCAAGTACCGGCCACCGACAAGAGCACCGCACCTGACGCACCGGCGGGTGACAAGCGGATCAGCGCCCCCGAGCGTCGCATCGCCACCGCGCGCCTGCGCGTCCTCGGGCGCCTGCGCAAACTCACCAAAGCGTTGCCCGAGGCAACCAACCGGACCACCTGGGCGGCGTACCGCCGTACCGTCGTCTCGGTCGTCAGCTACGGCCTCCTGGCCGTCGCGTTCGTGCTCGGCGTGATCTGGTTCTTCAAGCCCGACAACAGCCGCTGGGAACCGGCGGTCAACTCACTCACCCTGATCGCCGGCCTGACCGGCATCTTCGTCGAACGCCTCACCGCCGCCGCCGAACGCCGCAGCGAGGTCCTCCGCGCCGTCGCCGAGGAACTGCAGGAGAACACCAACCTCCTCGCCGACGAACGCTTCTCACCCACCCCACCGAGCCACCGCCAGGTCTACCCCCGCCTCGTCGTCTCGGCGGTCGACCTCGCGCTCGTCTCCGGTGCCCTCGGCCTGCACCGCGACGCCGAGCTCGTCGGCCTGCTGCACCGCTGGCGCGACACCGTGCACCTGTTCAACCGCCGCCTCGACCTCACCGAGATCAGCACGTTCTCGAGCACGATCACCAGCGCCGAGCTCGCCGCGTTCCATCGTGCGCTCAACCACGAGAACAGCTACTTCGCGACCACACGCCAGATGCTCGAGACGCTGCTCGCCCGTCTACCCAAGGACGCCTGACGGCCGGATCACCGTCACACCCGCCGGCGTACCGGCCGACAACTCGTCGAGAGCAGCCGGTACGTCGTCCAGTGTGATCGTCCGCGTCACCAGATCAGCAGGCTTCAGTACGCCGGACGCCACCAGCTCCAGCATCTCCGGGTAGGTGTGCGCCGCCATCCCGTGGCTGCCCAGCCACTGCAGCTCCTGCCCGATCACCCGCGACACATCCAGCTGTACGCCGTCCGGCAGCAGCCCGACCTGCAGATGCCGTCCCCGCGGCCGCAGTACCCGCAACGCCTGCTGCACGATCTCGTTGGACCCGAGCGCATCCATCGTCACCCTCGCGCCGCCGCCGGTCAGCTCCCGGATCTCCTCCTCAGCCTTCGGCCCCGCGACCACGGTCTCCGCAGCGCCGTACTTCCGCGCCAGCTCCAACGCCCCAGGATTGGTGTCCACGGCAACCACCCGGGCCCCGAGCGCCGCCGCGATCATCACCGCCGACAGGCCCACACCCCCGCACCCGAACACCACGACGTCCTCGCCCGCCTGCACCTTCCCCACCTGATGCACCGCCCGGAACGAGGTCGCGAACCGGCACCCCAACCCCGCCGCCGTGTCGAACGACATCCCGTCCGGCAACCGCACCAGGTTCACCGCGGCGAACGGCAGAGCGACGTACTCCGCGAACGATCCCCAGTAGTTGAACCCGGGCTGCAGCTGGTTGGGGCAGACCTGGTGGTTCCCCTCCAAGCACTGCTCACACTCCCCACACGCGCAGATGAACGGTGTCGTCACCCGATCCCCGACGGCCCACCCCTGCACCCCGTCGCCCACCGCGGCAATCGTCCCCGCCACCTCGTGCCCCGGCACATGCGGCAGCACGATGTCCGAGTCGTGCCCCTGCCACCCGTGCCAGTCACTGCGGCACAACCCGGTCGACTCGACCTTCAGCACCACCCCACCCGCAGCAACCTCAGGCTCCGCAACCTCTTGCACCGTAGGCAGTACGCCGTACCGCTCAACCACAATCGCTCGCATCCCGCCATCCTCAGCGACAACGCCCCTGACCGCCACCCGGCCCTAGGATCACCTCATGTTCCGAACAGCCGGTCCCGGTGACTTCGAGGCGATTGCCGGGCTCTACCAGCAGCTGCATCCGGACGAGCCGCTTTTGACGGACCGTTCGGGGTTCGACCGGATCATCGCCTCGGAGTCGTTCCGGTTGTGGGTGCTCGAGGTGGACGGCGACGTGGTCGCGACGACGTACCTGAATCTTGTCCCGAACCTCACGCGCGGCAGCAGGCCGTACGCCGTGGTCGAGAACGTGGTCGTCGACAAGAGCCGGCGCGGGACCGGGCTGGGCAAGCAGGTCATGGCCGGCACGCTGCAGGCCGCCTGGGACGCCGGGTGCTACAAGGTGATGCTGATGACCGGCTCGAAGCGTGAGTCCACGCACGCGTTCTACCGCGCGTGCGGGTTCCGCGACGACGTGAAGCAGGCGTTCCAGGCCCGACCACCGGCCTAGAAACACCGAAGCACCCCTCCGATCGAGGGGTGCTTCAGCGGAAAGAAGTGTTCAGCAGCCGCCGGCAACGGCTGGGATGATCGAGACCTGCCCGCCGTCCTTGATCGCCGTCTGCAGACCCTCGGAGAAGCGCACGTCGTCGTTGTCGACGTACACGTTGACGAAGCGGCGCAGCTCGCCCGCGTCGTCCAGCACCCGGCTCTTGATGCCCGGGTACGACGAGTCGAGCGACTCCAGCACCTCGCTCAGGGTCGAGCCTTCGACGGAGACCTCGGACGCGCCCTGGGTGTAGGGCCGCAGGATGGTCGGGACGCGGACACTGACGCTCACTGCAGACCTGCCTTCACGAAGGCGTCGTACGACGCGGGAATGGTCACCTTCGGGCCGACCCGGTCGGCCACCGCGTCGAGCGTCTTCAGCCCGTCGCCGGAGTTGATGATCACGGTCTCGGCCTCGGGGTCGAGCTGCCCGGTCTCGATCAGCTTCTTCAGCGTCGCGACGGTCACCCCGCCCGCCGTCTCGGTGAAGATGCCCTCGGTCCGGGCCAGCAACTGGATGCCCTCGACGACCTCTTCGTCGCTGACGTCCTCGATCACACCACCGGTACGCCGGGCGACGTCGAGCACGTACGGCCCGTCGGCCGGGTTGCCGATCGCCAGCGACTTCGCGATGGTGTCCGGCTTGACCGGCTTGACCACGTCGTGGCCGTCGCGGAACGCCTGCGCCACCGGCGAGCAGCCGGTCGCCTGCGCGCCGTAGATCTTGTAGTCGGTCGCGTCGACCAGGCCCAGCTTGCCGAGCTCGGTGAAGCCCTTGTCGATCTTGGTGAGCTGCGAACCGGACGCGACCGGGATCACGACCTGCTGCGGGATCCGCCAGCCGAGCTGCTCGGCGATCTCGAACGCCAGCGTCTTGGAGCCCTCGGAGTAGTACGGCCGGACGTTGACGTTGACGAAGGCCCAGCCCTCCTCCTCACCGGCGATCTCGGAGGCGAGCTTGTTCACGTCGTCGTAGTTGCCCTCGACGGCGACCAGAGTCCCGCCGTACACGGCGGTGGTGATGATCTTGGGGCGCTCGAGGTCCTTCGGGATGAAGACGACCGAGCGGATGCCGGCGCGAGCGGCGGCCGCGGCGACGGCGTTGGCCAGGTTGCCGGTGGAGGGGCAGGCGAAGACCTTCATGCCCAGCTCACGGGTGGCGCTCAGGGCACTCGCGACCACACGGTCCTTGAAGGAGTGCGTGGGGTTGCCCGAGTCGTCCTTCACCCAGAGCTTGCGCAGTCCCAGCTCGCGGGCCAGGTTCCCTGCGTCGATCAGCCGGGTGTAGCCCGGCTCGGTGTTCGGGTAGCTGGCCACGTCGACGGGGACGGGCAGCAGCGGCTGGTAGCGCCAGATGTTCTTGGGGCCGGCCTCGATCTGTTCGCGGGTGATCGTCGGGAACTCGTACCCGACCTCCAGCGGACCGAAGCACTCCATACACGCGTAGAACGGGCCGAGCTCGGACTTCGCGCCGCAGGCACGGCAGCTGAGGTGCGTACCGTTGCCGAAGGCCCCTTCACGGATCGTGTGCGGGGTGGTGGCGGTCTGGCTCATGGAGAGGTTCCTCCTCATCTTCCCCGGGCGCCGGATCTCGGCGTGGGACGGATTTGGCACCGGTCCGCCGCGAGCACCCCAGGACGGGGCCTCCACGGGGAGGGTTGCCGGGACTTCAACGGGCCGTTTCCCTCAGTCCCTCTGGATGAGCAGGTTCGAGGTTACCCAATCGGGTCCATATTGTGTCCTGTGATCCCACTATTCGAGACGTCGGATCTCAGTTCGTACGACGCTCGCGGAAGGTCTTCCGGTACGCCGAGGGCGACGTCTTCACACTCCTGGCGAAGTGGTGCCGGAACGTCACCGGCGTCGCGAACCCGGCCGCCAGCGCGATCTCCTCGACCGGCGCGTCCCCGGTCTCCAGCATCGCGAGCGCGGCCTGGATCCGCTGGGCGATCAGCCACTTGGCCGGCGTCGTACCGGTCTCGCGGGTGAAGTGCCGCAGGTAGGTCCGCGGCGACAGCCCGGCCTCGCGCGCGAGATCTGGTACGCCGATCGGCTCAGCCAGGTGCTCGAGCGCCCAGCCGAGGCTGCGCGCGACCGGCGCGTCGACGGGGTCGGGTGGCATCGGGGACTCGATGTACTGCGCCTGCCCGCCTGATCGGTAGGGCTGGATCACCAGGCGGCGAGCGACCGCGTTCGCGACGGCGGCGCCGAGGTCCTTGCGGACGAGATGCAGCGCGAGGTCGAGACCGGCGGCACAGCCGGCGCTGGTGAGGACGTCGCCTTCGTCGGTGTAGAGCGGCTCGGGGTCGACGAGGATCGCCGGGTAGCGCTCGCGCAGTTGGCCGGCGTACCGCCAGTGCGTGGTCGCGCGGCGGCCGTCGAGAAGTCCGGCGGCGGCCAGGGCGAAGGCGCCGGAGCAGATCGAGACGATCCGGGCACCGCTCTGGTGTGCGCGTTGCAGAGCCTCGATGAGCTGGGGGGAGATGACCTCGGTCGGGTCTTTGACGCTCGGCACGACGACGGTGTCGGCGGCGGCGAACTCGTCCAGCCCGTACGGCGTGGAGAGCGTCGCGCCACCGATCACGCGGACCGGGTCGGGGGTCTCGGTGCAGATCTTCAGGTCGTACCAGGGCTCGTCGATGTCGGGCCACGTCAGGCCGAACACCTCGATCACGATGCTGGTCTCGAACGCGGTCATCTCGTCGTACGCGAGCACGGAGACGGTTCGTTGCGGCATGTCTAAATCTTAGCGGTCGGCGTCTTCTACGCCACTTCTGCGGCGGCGCCGAGGCTCGGAGGATGGAGTCATGTTCGAGAAGCTGAAGGATTTCGTTGCTGGGATCAACGCCGCGTCGGCCGTCCGGCACGGGGTTGAACCGCCTGCTCGGACGCGCAACCGCCCGGCACCGGCGTACGGGCCGGCTCCGCGGGTGCGCGGGCGAGTGCCGCGGGACCGCGGCCAAGCGTCGCGGTGCAGACTCGTCGTCCCCGACGTGCACCACTGACCAACTTCGCCGGCCACGCGTGTCGCCGCCGTCGGCCCGGAGGTTGGCCGGTGCTGCACGTCGGGCTCAGGCCTCGCGGCGGCGTTCGAGCATTCGCATCAGCGGGGTCGCCGCGATGCCGTGTACAACCACGCTGAGCACGACGGTGAACCCGACTGTCGCCCACAGCCAGGGCAGGTCGTCGGCAAAGTCCGACCCGGCGTACGCGAGGTAGAAGATCGAGCCCACGCCGCGGACGCCGAACGACGCGGCGACCCAGCGCTCGGAGCGGCGCATCGGGGTCTTGTGGAGGCTGAGCCAGGCGGTCAGCGGGCGGATGACGAGAATCAGCAGACCGCCGAGCGCGATGCCGGTCAGGTCGAGAGGCTTCAGCAGCCCGCCCGTCACGGCGACGCCGAGCAGCATCAGGATTCCCCAGGTCAGGATGTGTTCGAGCTGCTCGAGGAACCCGTGCAGGTCCTCGTGGAAGTCGTGCCCGCGTTCCTCCGCACGCAGGGTCAGCGCGGCGACGAAGACGGCGAGAAACCCATAGCCGTGCAGCACTTCCGCGAGGCCGTAGACGCCGAGCGTCATCGCCAGGGCGAGCACGGGTTCGCGGGAGTCCGCCAGCCGGAAGCTCGGCGACGGCGCTGAGAACGCCATCCGCCCCAGCAACCAGCCCGCACCGACACCGATCGCGACGCCGATCACCGTCTTGCCGATGAGATCCCAGGCCACCCACTCCAGCGCCCAGTCGCCGAGCGCGCCTTTGGTCGCGGCGAAGATCGCCAAGTAGACCAGGGGAAACGCCAGCCCGTCGTTCAACCCGGCCTCGGAGGTCAGCGCAAACCGAACCTCGTCGTCCTCCTCCGGCTCGGCCCCTTCACCCGTCGTAGGGCCTTGCACCTGTACGTCGGACGCCAGCACCGGATCGGTCGGCGCCAACACAGCCCCCACCAGCAGCGCAACCGCCGGCGCCAACCCCAGCAACCACCCCAACCCCGCGACCGCGGCAACACAAGCCGGCATCGCCACGAACAGCAGCCGCCAGGTGACCTTCCACCGCCGCCACCCGATCGGCCGATCAATCGCCAGCCCGACCCCCATCAGCGCGACCAGGATCGTCAGTTCCGCCAGATGCTCGGTCAACCCAGGCTCGGCGATCGGGCTCAACTTCCCCCGATCCACCACAAACCCCAGCAACAACCCCGCCCCGAGAAACGCGATCGGCGCCGACACGGCGTACCGCCGCAACAACCGAGGCAACACAGCCCCCACCAGCAGCGCCAACCCCGCCACCAGATAAAGCCCGTCCCCGTCAATCCGCATGATGGGAACCTAGTGCCCACCCACAGCCCCCCGACCCGCCCCACTCCGGGTGACCCGCGACACCTGCCCGCCGCCCGATCCGCCCCACACCGGGTGGCCCACGACACTCTGGGCGGGCGCCGCGGGCTTCCCCCATCCCCACGCAGACCCCCCTTCCAGTCACAACCCCACCGGCTGGCCTCCCGCGCGCGGTCCACCCCCACCCGGCGACCACCCCACGCAGCACCACCACCCGGCGACCACCCCACCTCGCCGACCACCGCACCCGGCTCCGCGCCCACCCGGCGTCACTCGCGTGCACCTGTTGCCTAGCCAGCACACCCAACTCCTACCGGCCGACGCGGCCTCAGCCACAGGCCGCGTCCTCGGCCGCATGACCGCCGTGCTCAGCCGGTGGGGTGCTTGTCGTCTGGTGCAGGTGGCTGCGAGGCACGCGGCTGACCGGTGTGGAAGCCGCGCGGGGCCAGTGGCCTGCGGCTGAGGCCGGCTGGGATGCGGCCGAGGACGCGGCCTGTGGCTGAGGCTGCTGCGGCCGGAAAGAGCTTGGGTGGGATGTCCAGGCAGCAGGTGTGCACGGGTGGGGCAGGATCCTCCCGCGGGTGCTGGCCCTGGGCGAGCCCTCCCGCGGGTGCTGGCCCTGAGCGAGCCCTCCCGCGGGTGCTGGCCCTGAGCAAGCCCTCCCGCGGGCACCGCGCTGAGCGAGCCCTCCCGCGGGCACCGCGCTGAGCGAGCCCTCCCGCGGGCACCGCGCTGGGCGAGCACTCCCGCAGGTGCCGGCGCCTGCCCTACTCCCCCCGGTTCACCGGAGGCGGTGGGTGGCTCCGGGGGTGTGGGTGGGGAGGGACTTGCGGGGGCCGTAGCGGGGGTGGGCGATGCCGGCCAGGCCGAGGAGGGCTTGGACTCGGTAGCGGTGGCCTCGGTAGGGCTCGATGAGTTCGGCGGTGCCTTCGTCGTCCAACTCTTCGCCGGTGAGGGCGTAGGAGACGTTGCGGGAGACGTGGTAGTCGGCGAACGAGAAGGCGTCGGCGTCGCCGTGGGCTCGTTGGCGGACTTCGGCGGCGGTCCAGACGCCTACACCGGGGAGGGACCTGAGGCGGCGTTCGATCTCCGCCGAGTCCGACAACTCCAACGTGCGTTCCAGAGCGCGAGCACGGGTGGCGGCGGTGATGACCACGCGGGAACGCCGGCCTTCTACTCCGGCTCGGAGCCATTGCCAGGACGGGATGAGACGCCATTCCTCAGGTGACGGCGGGACCATCAGCACGCGCCCGTCAGGAGCGACCGGCCCGGGCGCTGGTTCGCCGTACTCGCGCAGCAGCAACCTCCAGCCCCGGAAAGCTTCCTTCCCGGTGACGACCTGCTCGATCCCCGCGGCGGCCATCGCCTCGAAGACAGCGCGCGTCCGCGGCACCCGGAAGTGCGGGAACCGCCGCGCCGCATCCACCAGCGCCCGATGCTCGGCCAACGGCGAAAACCCGTCCCACGAGTCCGCCTCGCCCAGCAGCTCCGGCACCCCGTCCAGCGCCCACGCGGAACCAGGCCCCCAAGCCTCAGCCTCCACCTCGGCAAGCGCCGTGTACGGCGTCAACCGCAGCAGCACCGGCCCATCCGGAGTCCGCGTCGCCCGCCGGACGGTCCGCCGTCCAGGGTCGACCACGTACGCCGGATCCCCCGGCCCCTTCCGCAACCCACCGATCACCTGGTGCGGATCCACCGGACGCCCGGGCCGCCAGCGTCGTACCACCGAACTCACGCCCACCATCCTGACGCATCCCGCCGACAAACCCCCGTCCGAAGGGCAATACTGGCTCATGACCGCCGCGCAGAAGCTCAAGCTGGTGGTGAACTTCGTCAACCTCTCCACCCTCGCCGGCTTCCTGATCGCCCTGATCGGCCGCGCGAAACTCAGCCGCGGCCCGCGAGGCCTGTACTACGCCAACGGCTACAAGCTCGGCTTCCCGATCGCGAACGCGTTCACCGTCGGCAACGTCGTACTCACCAAGAACGACCGCGCCTACCTCGACGCCCACCCGATCCTGGTCAAGCACGAGGAACGCCACTCCTGGCAGTACTTCTGCCTGATCGGCCTGCCGATGCTCCCGCTGTACGTCCTCGCCGTCGCCTGGTCCTGGGCTCGCACCGGCTGCCCCGCCTCCCGCAACCCGTTCGAACGCCTGGCAGGCCTCAAGGACGGCAACTACACCGAGCACCCGCCCCAGCCCTTCGGCCAGACGCTGCAACAGACCTTCACCAGAAGGCGTTAGCCCCGGGCGGCGATCGCGTCCGACAGCGCGGTGAGCACGGTGACCACTCCGGCCGGGTCGTCCACCACGATGTCCGCGGCATCGACGAGCTCAGCGGCACCGGACGACCGAGCCGCAACCAGTACGGCGAACAGCCCGTCCGCCCGCAGTTCCCCGAGAGCCCGGAACGCCGCCAGGTCGCCCAGGTCGTCCCCGGCGTACAGGAAAGAGCGAGCCCCCGTGGACTCGATCAGCCGCCGAATAGCCACACCCTTGTCGATCCCGGGCGGCCTCAGCTCGAGCACCAGGTTCCCCGGCTCCAGCCGCAGCTCGACCGACTCGGCCAGCGTCGTCAACGGCTGCCGCAGTACCTCCAGCGCACCAGCAGGATCGGCCAGCCGCCGCGTGTGGACAGCGAGCGAACTCTCCTTGTCCTCCACGAACGCGTCCGGCAACCCGGCAGCCGCCAGAACCGACGGCAACTGCTCCCGCGCGACAGCAACCCCAGCAGGCACCGGGTCGCTCGTCACAGCGCCGGTAGCCGCCTCCCAACGCTCCAAGCCGTAGTGCCCGAGCACCACCAGCTCACCAAGCCCAGCATGCCCAGTCACCCCGGACAGCTCCGTGGCAACGAGCGCCGGACGCCCGGTGACGATGGCGATCTGCCCGACCGAGCGAGCCAGCCGAGCCAACGCGTCCAGCGCACCGTCCGCAGCCCGCGACCGCGAGGGGTCCTCGACCAGCGGCGACAGCGTCCCGTCGAAGTCCGACGCGATCACCGCTCCGGCGGGATCGGCGACGATCGCTTCCCAGCCCTCCCGCCCGGCTGTGGTCGCCAGCACGGGAGTGCTCATCCGGAGTATTCCGAGGTGAGGATGACGGTGAGCCGGTCCTTCTTCATGTTGTCCAGCGCGTCCTTGATCCGCGGGACGCCGAGGTCCTGCGCGAGCTGCGCGGCCTCGGCCTGCATGCCGGCCGGGTAGTACACGGTGCTGGTGACGATCTTGCCGTGCCAGTTGTCGGCGCCGGTGACGGTCCAGCCCGCCTGGTGGGCACGACTGCCGACCGACTGGGCCAGCCCCTTGCGCCCGGTGTTGTTGTAGATCTCCACCGCGGGCCGCTCCGATGGCGGTACGGCGACAGTCGGCGTCGGCACGGTCGTCGGCGCCGAGGTCGGAGCGGATGTCGGTGCGATCGGCGGCGCGGTGGTCAGCTCGGAGCTCGGCTCGACCGTCGGCTGAGCAGGCGTCACAGCAGGCGTCGTACCAGTCACACCAGTCGTTGAAGGAGCCGGCTTCCCGTCGTCCGCGACGCTGTCGTTGCCGCGAGTGCCGAACAGCACCAGCAGCCCTCCGACGATCGCTACGACGGCCAGCACCGCCACGAGGGAGGAGAGAACCTGTCCCCGTTCGTCCTTGCGGGTCAAAACCTAGACCTCGATACCCAGTCGACGGGCCGAGCGGGCGCGCTGGCGGGCGGCACGCAGCCGACGCAGACGCTTGACCAGCAGCGGGTCGTGGGCGAGGGCCTCCGGCTTGTCGATCAGCGCGTTGAGGACCTGGTAGTACCGGGTGGCCGACATCTGGAACTGGTCGCGGATCGCCTGCTCCTTGGCCCCGGCGTACTTCCACCAGTGCCGTTCGAAGCCGAGGATGGCGCCGTCCCGCTCCGAGAGCCCGGCAACGGCCGGCTGCGCCGTGCCGGCGTCCGGGCCGGTGGAGCTCGCGTTCGCGCTGTCCATCTGCTGGTGACTCCCGTGCGGTCGGTGATCGTCCGTCCGCGCTCCACTCTACGGGTTGAACAACAGCCATGTCATTCACCCGGCAGCGATCCGGCCGTGTCGTTTCCGGCCCTTTCCAGGAACTCCCCGCCCATCACGTGCTCCCGGCGAGCCCCGTCCCGGCAGGCTCAACTCTGGCAGGATCTTGGAGGTGAGCTCAACTCGACAGGGCTCCGGTGGCGTGTCACCGGACCCTCGACCCGCCCTCGCATCGGTCGAAGAGCTGCAGGCCAGGATGGAAGAGGTCGATCCTCTCGTCCGTGCGGTCTGTACGCCGAACCCCGCTGCAGCCTCCGACGCGGCACGGCTGGACACGGAGCGTGACGACGGGCGCACGCGCGGTCCACTGCACGGCGTACCGGTCCTGGTGAAGGACAACATCGACACCGCCGACCTGGCCACCACGGCCGGGTCCCTGGCGCTGGCCGACCAGCCGCCTCCGCCGGACGACGCCGTGCTCGTACGACGGCTCCGCGAGGCCGGCTGCGTGATCCTCGGCAAGACCAACCTCAGCGAGTGGGCCAACTTCCGCGGCTACGGCTCGTCGTCCGGCTGGAGCGCGTACGGCGGTCTGACGCGCAACCCGTACGCCCTGAACCGGTCCGCCGGCGGCTCCTCCAGCGGCTCGGGCGCAGCGGTCGCGGCGGGCCTGACCGATTTCGCGATCGGCACCGAGACGAACGGCTCGATCGTCTGCCCGGCCGCGCTGAACGGCATCGTCGGGCTGAAGCCGACCGTCGGCCTGGTGCCGCAGCAGGGCATCATCCCGATCTCCCACTCGCAGGACACGGCCGGCCCGATGACCCGCACGGTCTCCCAGTCCGCGGCCCTGCTGACCGTGCTGACCGGCGGCGGCACCGATTACCTGGAGGCCTGTCGCGGCACGGACCTCAGCGACGTACGGATCGGCGTACTGCGTGGATCGCTGTGGGGCTACTCGACCGGGCTCGACCAGGTCACCGAGAAGGCGCTGGAGACGTTCAGCCGCTGTGGCGCGACCCTGGTCGACCACCTGTCGCTGCGGGCGCTCGGCGACGACGACCAGCTGCAGGTCCCGCTGCACGAGCTGAAAGTCGGCCTGGCCAAGTACCTGGCGACCCGCAAGGAGGGCGCTCCCCGGTCGCTCGCCGAGCTGATCGCGTTCAACAGCAAGCACCCGGACGAGGAGCTGCCCTGGTTCGGCCAGGAGCTGTTCGAGCGGGCCGAGGAGACCGGCGGGCTGGACTCGCCGATCTACGTGGCCGCCCGGCTGTCCGCACTGCGGACCGGTCGTGACGGGATCGACACGTTGCTGCGGGACAATCAGCTCGACGCCCTGGTCAGCCCCGCGTACTCGCCGGCCTGGACGATCGACCTGGTCAACGGCGACCACGTGCTCGGCAGTTCCTCCCAGCACGCCGCGCTGGCCGGCTACCCGTTGCTCTCGGTGCCGTCCGGGACGGTGGCCGGACTGCCGGTCGGCATCGTTCTCGGCGGCACCGCCGGGAGTGACGCCACCCTCATTCGCTTGGCCCACGCCTTCGAGACCGCGAGAATCGAGACCGACGGCCCGTTCCCGACCCCGGAGTTCAGACAGTGGGTATAGACCAGGTCCGTTGGGGTGTAGTTGCTACTGGCAACATCTCGACGCAGTTCACCGCAGATCTCGCCGAGCTCGACGACGCGGTCGCGACCGCCGTCGCGTCCCGGTCCCTCGACAGCGCCAACGCCTTCGCGGACGAGCACGACATAGAGCACCGGTACGACGACTACCGGCAACTGATCGAGTCCGGCACCGTCGACGTCCTCTACATCGGTACGCCGCACCCGCAGCACTACGCGATCGCCCGCACCGCGCTGCAGGCCGGCATCGCCGTCCTGTGCGAGAAGCCGGTCACGCTGACCGCCCGGCAGGCCAAGGACCTGGTCGCCGTCGCGCGCGAGCACAACACCTTGTTCGCCGAAGCGATGTGGATGCGCACCAACCCCGTCGTACAGGCGATGTTCGCGGATCTGGCGAAGGGCGTGATCGGCGAGCCGATGGAAGCCCTGGCCGACTTCGGTTTCCACAAGCCGCAGCTGCCCGCACGCCTGCTCGATCCCGCGCTCGGCGGCGGCGCCCTGATGGACGGCGGCATCTACCCGATGACCTTCGTGCACATGGCGCTCGGCCGTCCCGACGAGATCAAGGCCGTCGGCTCGCTGAACGAGGACGGCATCGACCTGAACGTGGCGATGGCTTGGCGGTACGACTCGGGCGCGGTCGCGGGACTGACCTGCGGCCTGCGCTCGCAGAACCCGTGGACCGCCTCGGTGAGTGGCCCGGAAGGCAGCTTGCTGCTGCCGAACCGGTTCCACCACCCCGACTACTACGTGCGCAGTACGGCGTCCGGCCAGGAGCGGATCGACGTCGAGACGCATGGCCGTGGGTACCACTACGAAGCAGCCGAGGTGATGCGCGCCCTGCGTGCCGGACAGATCGAGTGTCCGGCCCTGCCGCATGCCGCGACGATCGAGATCCTCGAACTGCTCGACGAAACTCGTAGACAGATCGGGGTCGTGTACCCCGGCGACGACGAATACCTGGGTGGATAACAGCAGATGCCGAGCGGACGCAGTTCCTTCGTGGTGGTGGCCAACCGGTTGCCGGTCGACCGGGTCGAGATGCCCGACGGAAGTACGGCGTGGCGGCGCAGCCCAGGAGGACTGGTCACCGCCCTGGCACCGGTGATGCAGCGCCACCACGGCGCCTGGGTCGGCTGGACCGGCGGCAAGGACGAGAAGGTCGACCCGTTCGACACCGACGGGATGCACCTGGTCCCGGTGACGCTGTCGGCCGAGGACGTCGAGCTGTACTACGAGGGCTTCTCGAACGCGACGCTCTGGCCGCTGTACCACGACGTGATCGTGCCGCCGGAGTTCCACCGGGAGTGGTGGGAGGCCTACGTCGCGGTGAACCGGCGGTTCGCCGAGGCGGCCGCGGACGCCGCCGACGACAACGCGGTGGTCTGGGTGCACGACTACCAGCTGCAGCTGGTCCCGGCGATGCTGCGCCGGCTGCGTCCCGACGTCCGGATCGGGTTCTTCCTGCACATCCCGTTCCCGCCGACCGAGCTGTTCGCGCAGATGCCGTGGCGCCGGCAGATCCTGGACGGCCTGATGGGCGCCGACCTGGTCGGTTTCCAGCGACCGGGCGCCGCCTCGAACTTCGCCCGCCTGGCCCGCAACCGGATGGGCCTGCGGACCCGCGGCGACCGCATCCACCTGCCCGACGACCGGATCGTGCGCGCCAAGGCGTTCCCGATCTCGATCGACGTCGGCGAGCTGGAGCAGATCGCGCGGCAGCCGGAGACCGAGGCGCGCGCGGCGGAGATGCGCAAGGAGGTCGGCAACCCGCAGCACATCCTGCTCGGCGTCGACCGGCTCGACTACACCAAGGGCATCCGGCAGCGGCTGCGCGCGTTCGGCGAGCTGCTGGACGAGAAGCGCGTCTCGGTCGACGACGCCGTCTTCATCCAGGTCGCGACGCCGTCGCGCGAGCGCGTCGAGCAGTACCGGGTGCTGCGTGACGAGATCGAGCTGCTGGTCGGCCGGATCAACGGCGAGCACGGCCGGATCGGGACGCCCGCGATCAACTACCTGCACACGTCGTACTCGCGGACCGAGATGGCGGCGCTCTTCCGGGCCGCCGACGTCGCCGTGGTGACGCCGCTGCGGGACGGGATGAACCTGGTCGCCAAGGAGTACGTCGCCTGCCGGTACGACGACACCGGCGCGCTGGTGCTGAGCGAGTTCGCCGGTGCGGCCGACGAGTTCCGGCAGGCGTTCCTGGTCAACCCGCACGACATCAACGGTATGAAGGACACCATCGTCGACGCGATGAACACCGACGACCGCCAGCTCGGCCGCCGGATGAAGGCGATGCGCAAGCACCTGGCCGCGCACGACGTGAACGTCTGGGCCGCGTCCTTCCTCGAGGCGCTGCATGCCGCCGAGTGACCGCGTACTCGCACTGGATCTGGGAACGTCCTCGGCCCGCGCGCTCGTGCTGTCGGCGGCCGACGCGTCGCCGATCCCCGGCGCGCTGGCGCGGCACAAGATCTCCCCGACGTACGCGACCGGCGGTTCGGCGACGATCGACCTGCACGAGTACGTCGAGGGCCTGCTCGGCTGCCTCGACGAGCTGCAGCAGAACGGCCATCTCGACGGCATCACCGCGATCGTGCTCTCCTCGCAGTGGCACTCGATCGTTGCCCTCGACAACGATGGCGGCGCGCTGACCCCGCTGATCACCTGGGCCGACACCCGCTCGGTCGAACCGCAGCTCGACCCGGCTTTCGACGAGCACGCCTTCCACGCCCGGACCGGCGCGTGGCTGCACCGCCTGTACTGGCCGCGCCGCATCCCGTGGCTCCTGTCCGAGGTGAAGGCCGCGTCGTTCGCGGGCCTCCCCGATCTCGTGCTCGAACGCCTCACCGGCGACCGCGTCACCTCGGTCTCGATCGCCTCCGGCACCGGTTCGCTCGACCTGGCCACCGGCGAGTACGACGCGGAGGCGCTCTCCATCGCCGGCGTCACGCCCGACCGCCTGCCCACGATCGTGCCGAGCGGCTGGACCGGCGTACTGGCTGAGACGTTCGCGCGCCGCTGGCCGGGGCTGGTCGGCGTACCGATCCATCCGCCGACCGGCGACGGCGCGGCCTCGAACGTGGGCACCGGCGGGTACGACGAGTCGACCGCGGCCGTCACGGTCGGTACGTCGGCCGCCGTACGGGTCGTGCATCCGATCGACCAGGCCCCCGAACTCCCGTGGGAGCTCTGGCGCTACCGCGTCGACGACAAGCGCGCGGTGACCGGCATGGCCTTCTCCGCCGCCGGGAACCTGCACGCCTGGCTCACCAACGTGCTGCAACTCGACGAGGCGCACCAGGAGCCCACGGACGTCGAGATCGGCTCGTCGCGCGTCATCGCGATCCCCTTCCAGGCCGGCACCCGCCCGCCCGAGACTGTGCCCGGCGGATCCGGCGTCTACTTCGGCCTCTCCTTCGACGACGACGCCGCCGACCTGCTCGCGGCGTCCCTGCAAGGCGCTTCACTGGAGATCGACCGCGGCCTCCGCATGCTCGACACCCTCTTCGGCCGCGAGCTCGAGGTAGTCCTCGGCGGCGGCGGCATCGACGCGTCGGCCTGGTGGCGCCGCTGCCTCACCGCCACCTTCGCCCGCCCCACCGACGTCTGCGCCGAAGCCGAAGTGGGCGCCCGAGGCGCCGCCGCCGTAGCCCTCGGCCTGTCCCCAACCCCCGGCGGCGAACACCTCAAGCCCTCACCCCCGGAGGTCGAGCGCATCGAACTCCTCCGCCCGCGTTACACGGTCCTCCGAGACCTCGCCGTCCAGGCATCACAAGAGCTCACAAAGTAGTACAAGAAGAAAAACAACAGAAACAGAAGATCAAAGAAGAAGAAATAAGAGAAAGAAAGATTTGAAGTAGGTTCGCTGTGGCTGAGGCCGGCGGTCGGCGGCAGCTTGCTACAGCTCGGGGAAGTAGTACTCGTCAGCTGGCGGCGCACGCCGTCCGGCATCAACCTCTTGCCGGCGTACCGAAAAGGGTTTCCGTGGCAGGGCGCCGGAATGATGAGGTGGCTGCGTGACTGTGCGACCGAGAACCCTGGCCTGGGTGGCCGATCAGCTCGCCGACGGTGAGCGGATCGCCAGCGTCGAGATCCTGGTCGGCGGGATCACCGCCGAGATGCGGCGGCTGACCATCACCGGCCCGTACGGCGAGACCCGCGCGTTGGTGCTGCGTTCGTACGTCGATGTGGCGCACGCCGAGGACGCGCTGACGAGGGAGGCCGCCGCGCTGACGATGCTCACGGCAACCACTGTGACGGCTCCCGAACTGGTCGGCGTCGATGCACTCGCACAGGAGTGCGAGTACCCGTCGCTGCTGATGACGCATCTGCGCGGCCGGGCAGTCCTCGACGACGCGGGAGTGGAGACCCGGATCCCGCTGCTGGCCCGTGAGCTCGTCAAGATCCACGCCCTCCAGCCCGTCGAGCCGCCTCCCACCTACACGACCCTGACGACCGCCGACACCGTCGTCGTCCCCCCGGGCGCCGACGCGCAGACCTGGTCCGCCGCGATCGACGTCCTCCGCGGGCCGGTGCCGTCGTACGACGGCCGCTATCTGCACCGCGATTTCCAGAGCGGCAACGTGCTCTTCGACGGCCAGAACCTCACCGGCGTGGTCGACTGGGCCGGCCCCTGCTGGGGACCCGCCGATCTCGACGTCGCCCACTGCGCCACCAACCTCGCCGTACTCCACGGCCCTGCCTACGGCCTCGAGTTCGTCACCGCCTACGAAACCGCCGGCGGCACCCTCTCGGCCGACCGCCAGTACTGGCTCGTCCGCGACGCCCTCGCCTTCTCCGAAGACCTCGACGCGGTCACCCAGGCCTGGCGGGCAGCAGGCAGACTCGACCTGACGGTCCAGACCGCCGGGCAACGCCTCGACGCCTACCTCCGGGATCTCGCCGCATGACCAGCCGCCAGCCGACACTCGCCCACCTCCAGGAGCTCAACGCATGACCAGCACCCAGGCGATGCTCGACGCCGACCTCGTCACCGTCGCCGCCGAAGCCTTCGCGCCGACCTTCACCGGCGTAGGGCTCGCCGGCGAGACCGCCTCGGGCAAGGTCGCCAAGCATCTGCGCCGCCAGTTCGGCAATCCTCGCTGGACCGACCCGAGCGGACCTGTGTACGACGCGGTCGCGCTCCAGACGATCCTGCTGTGGGAGCGAGCCGGTGTCGCCGGCCGGCTCCACAGCGGACAACTGATGCTGCTGCCCCGCGGCGTCGCCCTTCAGGCGGCACCCGATCCGCTCACCGCCCTGCGCGAGTTCCTCGCCTGATGACGCGGATCGCCTTCGCGGGCCCGTGACCACGGCCACTGACAGGGGCAGGTCCGCCCTGGATGATGGCCCGCATGCTGCGCGAGATGATGAAGTCGAAGGTGCACCGGGCCACCGTCACCCAGGCGGACCTGGACTACGTCGGGTCCTGCACGCTGGACGCGACGCTGATGGACGCGGCGGACCTGCTGCCCGGGGAGAAGGTCGACATCGTCGACATCACCAACGGTAACCGCCTGTCGACGTACCTGATCGAGGGCCCGCGCGACTCCGGCGTGGTGGGGATCAACGGTGCGGCAGCGCACCTGATCCATCCCGGTGACCTGGTCATCCTGATCGCGTACGGCCAGTTCGAGAACGCGGAGGCGAAGGCGTTCACGCCGAGCGTAGTCTTCGTGGACGGGCGGAACGCGATCACCCGCATCGGTTCCGACCCCGCCGAGGCGCTGCCTGACAGCAGCACGCTCCGCGGTGACCACCTGCACACCCAGCACTGAGACGAGGACTGGTCGACGATGACCGAGACGACCGAGAAGGCCCCGAAGACGGCCAGCCACGACAACGAGCCGAAGGACAAGCTGCGCTCCTTCATGAACTCCGGCTGGGGTGAGATCGAGCGCACCGACGCCAGCCTGCGCGACGTCGCGGCCTGGACCGAGAAGCGCCGCGCGGCGTTGTCGCAGGCCTTCCCCGGCGAGCGTCTGGTGATCCCCGCCGGCACCTACAAGGTCCGCTCGAACGACACCGACTTCGTCTTCCGCCCGCACACCGACTACGTCTGGCTGGCCGGCGACCAGACGTCGGACGCCGTCCTGGTGCTCGAGCCGAACGGCAGCGGCCACGACTCGGTGCTGTACTTCCGTCCCCGTTCCGAGCGCAGCCAGGGCGAGGAGTTCTGGCGCGACCGGATGTACGGCGAGCTGTGGGCCGGTCGCCGTCCGTCGCTGACCGAGACGGCCAAGGAGTTCGGCCTGGAGACTCGGCACGTCGACGACCTCGCCGCGGCGCTGAAGAGCGACGTACCGACCCGCGTACGCCGGGGCGAGGACAGCTCGCTGGCCTCCCTGCTGAGCGGCGCGAAGGTCGACGCGGACCGCGACCAGGAGCTGGCCGCGACGCTGTCCGAGCTGCGGCTGGTCAAGGACCCGTTCGAGATCGAGCAGCTGCGCGACGCCGTCGCGATCACGCACCGCGGCTTCTCCGACGTGCTGGCCGAGATGGAGCAGGTCCGCAAGTACGGCGAACGCTGGATCGAGGGCACCTTCTGGCGCCGGGCCCGCGCGGAGGGCAACGACGTCGGCTACACGTCGATCGCCGCGGCCGGCTCGCACGCGACCACCCTGCACTGGATCGAGAACGACGGCCCGGTGAACGACGGCACCCTGATGCTGCTCGACATGGGCGTGGAGAACCGCAGCCTCTACACCGCCGACATCACCCGCACGCTGCCGGTGAACGGCGAGTTCACCCCGCGTCAGCGCGAGCTCTACCAGCTCGTCCTGGACGCGCAGAACGCCGGCATCGCGGCGCTGCGGCCGGGCGTCGCGTTCGGTTCCGGGCACAAGGCAGCGATCGAGGTGCTAGTCCGCGGCCTCGACGCGATGGAGCTGCTGCCGGTCTCGGCCGACGAGGCGCTCGACCCGGAGAGCGGCATCTACCAGCGCTACACGCTGCACGGTGTCAGCCACATGCTCGGCCTCGACGTGCACGACTGCGCCGCGGCCCGCAACGAGCAGTACCGCGGCGACCTGAAGACCGGCTACGTGCTGACGGTCGAGCCCGGCCTGTACTTCCAGGCCGAGGACCTGACCGTGCCGGAGGACCTGCGCGGGATCGGGATCCGGATCGAGGACGACATCCTGATCACCGAAGAGGGCACCGAAAACCTGTCGGCAGCGATGCCGAGAGAGATCGATGCCCTCCAGAACTGGATGGAAAGCTAATTATTTTTCAGTTCTTTTAACTACCAAATTTTTACTCTGTCTTCCTCCGGCAGCCACATCGTGTCGCCGGAGGAAGTGCCGAAGGTGGTGTGGAACGCGTCGATGTTCCGCACCACCGCGTTGCAGCGGAACTCCGGCGGCGAGTGCGGGTCGATCGCCAGCCGCCGGACCACCTCGGCCGGCCGCGTCTTGGTCGACCACGCCTTGCCCCAGGCCACGAAGAACCGCTCGGCCCCGGTCAGCCCGTCGACCACCGGCGGCTCCGCGCCGTCCAGCGAGATCTCGTACGCCGTGTAGGCGATCGACAGCCCGCCCAGGTCGCCGATGTTCTCGCCCAGCGTGAGCTTGCCGTTCACCTTCTGCCCGTCGCCGCCGGTCGGCTCCAGCTCGTCGTACTGCGCGACCAGGGCGTTGGCCCGGACCTCGAACGCGGCCCGGTCGGCGTCGGTCCACCAGTCGCTGATGTTGCCGTCGCCGTCGTACTTGGAGCCCTGGTCGTCGAACCCGTGGCCGATCTCGTGCCCGATCACGGCCCCGATCGCGCCGTAGTTCAGCGCGTCGTCGGAGTCCAGCCCGAAGAACGGCGGGCGCAGGATCGCGGCCGGGAAGACGATCTCGTTGGCGCGCGGGTTGTAGTACGCGTTCACCGTCTGCGGCGTCATCTGCCACTCGTCGGGGTCGACCGGCGTGCCCAGCTTGGCCAGGTCCCGGGCGGTCTCGACGGCGATCGAGCGCCGGACGTTGCCGGCCAGGTCGCCCGCGACGATCTCCAGCGCGCTGTAGTCGCGCCACTTGTCCGGGTACCCGATCTTGGGCGTGAACTGGCCGAGCTTCTCCAACGCCCGCTCACGGGTCTCCTGACCCATCCAGTCCAGCGCCTCGATCCGCTGCCGGTAGGCCTCGACCAGGTTGCCGACCAGGTCGACCATCCGCGCCTTGGCGGCCGGCGGGAAGAACTCCGCGACGTACAGCTGAGCGACGGCCTCACCGAGCGCCGACTCGACCACACCGAGCCCGCGCTTCCACCGCTCGCGCAGCTCGGGCGCACCGGTCAGCGTCCGGCCGTAGAACTCGAAGTTCTCCTTGACGAACGCCGAGCTGAGCAGCGGCGCCGCGGCGTGCACGATCCGCCAGCTGAGCCACTCCTTCCAGTGGTCGAGCTCGATCTCCTGCAACGCCTCCGCGGCGACGGTCAGGTAGTCCGGCTGCTGCACGACGAGCGTGTCGAAAGCGCTGTCCGGTACGCCGGCCGTCGCCATCCACGCCGACCAGTCGAAGCCCGGCGTCAGCGCCTCCAGCTCCGACCGGCTGACCTTGTTGTACGTCGCGGTGACGTCGCGGGTCTTCACCCGGTCCCAGTGGCCGGCCGCGAGCCGGGTCTCCAGCGCGAGCACCCGCTCGGCCGCGCCCTCGGCGTCGGGGATCCCGGCCAGCTCGAGCATGCGGGCCACGTGTGCGACGTACGCCGTGCGCTGCTCGGCGAACGAGTCCTCGCGGTAGTAGGACTCGTCCGGCAGGCTGATCCCGCCCTGGAGCACGTACACGACGTACTGGTCGGACTGCTTGGCGTCGATGTCCACGCCGTACCGGAAGACGCCGCCGACGCCCTGCAGCTCCAGCGTGCCGAGCGCCGCGACCAGGTCGGCGCGGTCCTTGATCCCGGCGGCCAGGGCGAGCTGGTCCGCGATCGGGTCAGCTCCGAGCCGTTCGACGGTCTCCTCGTCCAGGAAGCTGCCGTACAGGTCGGCGATCTTGCGCGCCTCGCTGCCCTCGGGGTGCCCGGCGGTGAGCGTCTGCTCGACCAGTCCGCGGACGCTCTGCTCGGCGTCGTCGGCCAGCGCGTGGAAGGCGCCGTAGATCGCCTTGTCGGCGGGGATCTCGTGCGCGTCCAGCCACGGGCCGTTGGCGTACAGGTACAGGTCGTCCTGCGGCCGGACGGTTCCGGACAGCCCCGAAATGTCGATCCCTGAGGTCATCGAACTCCCCTGCGTGCGCGGCCCGCGGATCCCTGCCCGATGACCTGGAACATGTTCTGTGCCTGCGACATTACCCAATCGCGGTGAACCCTTGCGCCCTGTGAACCGTTGTCTACGGTCAAGAGCACATCGTCGACTTCGGGGGCGATGAAGTCGGCGCGTCGTCACCGACCAGGAGGTCATCCAGCTCATGTCCGGCCCGCTGTCCCGCCGCGCCTTCGTCGCCGCGGTCCCCGTCTCCGCTCTGCTGCTCACCACCGCCGGGACCGCCACCGCGGCACCCACCGGCACGACGCACTCCCCCCGTACGGCGTACCCGAAGCACTTCGCCCTGCCGGACGGCTTCCAGCCCGAGGGCATCGCGATCGACCGCGGTACGGCGTACTTCGGCTCGCGCGTCGACGGCGACATCTACGCGGCCGACCTGCGCACCGGCAAGGGCCGGGTGATCAGCCAGGGCCCCGGGACCGCGTCGCTGGGGATGAAGGTCGACGACCGCGGCCGCCTGTTCGTGGCCGGGGCCGGCGGCGGCAACGGCCGGGTGATCGACACCCGGACCGGCAAGGTGCTCGCCGGCTACACGTTCACCACCGCGACCCCGACGTTCGTGAACGACGTGATCCTCGGTCGTGACGCGGCGTACTTCACCGACTCGCGGCAGCCGGTGCTCTACAAGGTCCCGTTCGGGCGGCACGGCAAGCTCGGGCCGGCCACGACCATCCCGCTGAGCGGCGAGTACGTGCACGACGCGGTGAACAACAACGCCAACGGCATCGAGCTGACGCCGGACGGACGGTCGCTGATCATCGTGCAGTCCGCGACCGGGTTCCTGTTCAAGGTCGACCCGCGGACCGGGGTCACCCGGAAGATCGACCTCGGCGCCGCGGTGATGACCAACGGCGACGGGCTGCTGCGGTCCAAGGACACCCTGTACGTCGTGCAGAACCGGCTGAACAAGATCGCCGTGCTCGACCTCAACGGCGCGGGCACCCGGGGCCGGCTGGTCCGCGAGATCACCAGCACCGACTTCGACGTACCGACCACGGCCGCGTTCTTCGGGAACCGGATCTACCTGCCGAACGCCCGGTTCAGCACCCCGCCGACGCCTGAGACGCCGTACTGGGTGACGGCGGTCAGTCGCTGATCGTGCCGGTCAGCCGGTGATCGTGCGCAGGTCGCCGCGTGCGGCAGCCTTCAGCCGGCTGCCGCACGACAGCCGGACCGAGTAACCGGCCGGGATCGAGAGCGGTTCGCCGGTCTGCGGGTTGCGGCCGGTCCGCGGCGCGCGCATCACCCGCTCGATGCTGAGCAGTCCGGTCAGCGAGACCTTGTCGCCCTTGTGCACGGCCTCGGTGACCACGTCACCCAGCGCATCGAGGACCCGCTCGGCCTGGTTGCGCGGGATCCCCGCCTTCTCTGCCACCCCTGCCACCAACTCGTTTCGATTCACGGTCGAGACACTAACTAAAATGATTGTCGTTAGCAAGAGGCCTGATCGAGGGGTGGAGTCGAGGGGTGGATTCAGAGTCCGTCGCGGTCGTGCCAGTGCGACTGCCACCGCCCGTCGACCGCGAGCTCGGCCGGCTGGTAGCGGATGTCGGTCGACAGACGGACGCGGTCGTCCACGTTGTCCAGCGCCGCGTGGACGGTGTGCGCGGTGTGGATCACGACGTCGCCTGCCGCGTAGTCGGCGACCAGCCAGCGGGCGTCGTACTCCTCGGCCAGTGCGGGCAGATCCGCCGTGATCGACGCCGCCGGACGCTTCAGCCGCCCCTCGGCCTCGTCGCGCAGTACGCGATGGTGGCTGCCTTCCAGGTACGTCAGGCCGCCACGCTCGACCGGGCAGTCGCCGAGCGGGATCCACGCGGACAGCACCTGGTCGGTGCCTCCGCGCAGGTAGACGAGGTCGTAGTGCGCCTGCGTCGCCGTACCGATGCCGTTCTCGCCCGGGGCCGTGTGCCGGATGATCTTGCGCCGGTGCAGGAACGTCTCCGCGCCGAAGAACCAGCCGAACCAGTCCTTGATCGCGGCCTGCCGGCAGAAGGCGTCGTACTCCGGACCGGGCACGACCTCACCGAACAGCACCTCCCGCAGCGCCGCGCGATCGACCTGTCGCGGCCGCCCGTCGAGGTCGGCCACGCCGGTCCGCTCGAAGTAGTACTCCCGAAACGCCGTACTCACGGAAGGCTCAAGTAGTCCCCGCAAAAACAGATACCCATCCCGCCACAGCCGCCCCCTGAGAGCTTCCCGATCACCCCGCTCGTTCGCCGGCACCTCCACCAGTCGTCCCAACCGTCGCTCATCCAGGCGATACCCGTTAGAAGTCAGCACCCATCCAGTTCACCTGCCCAAGCCCGTCAGGTGAATGGACACAGCCGCCCAGCTTCTTGGACTCTTGTCTCTGTGGACGACTGGTCGATCTACCTGACCCCCAACGAGGCCCAGCGCCGACTTGGACTCTTCTGCCTCGGCGCCGGCGAGCAGACCAACCCCGCCCGGCCGTCCCCCGAGCGCGCGCTCGGCTGCCACGCCGCCGTACTGGTTCGTCGCGGCCGAGGCCAGCTCCTCCACGGCGGAGACCGCCAACTCCACGAGATCACCGGCCCGTCGATCCTCTGGCTCTTCCCCGGCGTCCTGCACGCCTACCGCCCGACCACGACCTGGCAGCAGTCCTGGGTCCTCTTCGGCGGTCCCGCCGCTGACGCCCTCGCCGACCTCGGCCATCTCGACCCGGATCAGCCCGTACGCCGGTACGCCGACCCGCGCCCCGCCGAACGCACCTTCACCAAACTCCTCCGCACCGCGAGATCCGGCGGCCCCGACGTCCACCTGCTCGCCGCCCTGTACGAACTCGCCGGCCTCAGCGATCCCAGCACCGGAACCTTGGCCGACCGCCTCCGAGCCCTCGCGACCCGCCCGCTGTCGATTCCGGACTACGCCGCTGAGCTCGGCCTCACCGTGCCGGAACTACGCGAGGCTGTCCGGCTATCGACCGGATCCACGCCACAGGAAGTGATCCTGACCACCCGTCTCAACGCCGCGAAGGCGCTGCTCGCCGAGACCGATCTGCCGGTGGCGACGATCGCCCGGGAGGTCGGGTACGACGACCCGGCGTACTTCAGCAGGCTGTTCGCGGCCCGGACCGGGCAGCCGCCGCGCACGTTCCGGGCGATTGGTTCGATCCAGGCGGCGAATTCCTCCTTTCGGCGGAGGCCCGCACCCGGCACGGTCTGAAAGTCTGGGGCCAAACCGTTCGCTGGGGTGAGGCGGGAGGGCCGCCGGGCCCGATACGGTCGTGCCATGAGTCAACCGCAGCCCATCGACCCCCGCCTGGTCGGCCGTCAGCCGGTCCGCCCCAAGAAGCGGCGCAGCCTGGTCGGCCGCCTGATCGGCCTGGTCATCCTGCTGTTCGTGCTGACCCTGATCTGCGTCCCGCTGTACGCGTGGAGCCGCATCGACAAGGTCGACGCGTTCCCCGCCGGCAAGCGTCCGGCGGAGGGATCCGGTACGACGTACCTGATGGTCGGCTCGGACAGCCGCGAGGGGCTGAGCGCCGAGGAGAAGAAGAAGCTCGGCACCGGCACCGTCGGCGGCAGCAGGACCGACACGATCATCCTGCTGCACGTGCCCGACTCCGGCCCGCCCGCCCTGATCAGCGTCCCGCGGGACAGCTGGGTCGAGGTCCCCGGCAAGGGCGACGAGAAGATCAACGCGGCCTTCGGCAACGGGAACCCCAAGTTGCTGGTCCAGACCCTGGAGAACTACACCGGCCTGCGGATCGACCACTACGTCGAGATCGGCTTCGGTGGTTTCGCCTCGATCATCGACAGCGTCGGCGGGGTCAACGTCTGCCTGGACAAGGCGATGAAGGACCAGAAGGCGCACATCAACCTGCCGGCCGGCTGCCAGGACCTGGACGGCCCGAAGGCGCTCGGTTACGTCCGCTCCCGCTACGTCGACAAGCTCGGTGACCTCGGCCGGGCCAACCGGCAGCGCGAGGTGATCGGTCTGGTCGCCGACAAGGCGGTGTCCTGGAAGACCTTCGTCAACCCGTACCGGTACTACAAGATCGGCACCTCCAGCGCCGACGCCCTGACTGTCGACGAGGACATGGGCCCGTTCGACCTGGCCAAGTTCGCGCTCGCGATGCGCAAGGTCGCCAGTGGAGGCGACGGGGTCTCGCTGACGATGCCGGTCAAGAACGCCAACGCCCGCCGCAACGGCCAGAGCGTCGTCCTGCTCGACGAGGCGAAGGTCAAGGCGCTGGTCAAGGCCCTCAAGGAGGGCAAGACCGCCGGCTTGAAGTCGAGCTGACCGGGCACCTGACCACCATGACGACCTTGGACGACCTGGCCGCGTTGCGCTTCTCGTACGACGCGGTCGGGTCGACCCGTTTCGACAGCACCCCTGAGGGCTATCACCGGATGGACCTCCGCACCCGGCTCGGCGAGGGCGACAAACTCTTCCGCCGGGCCGGCGAGGTCGTCACCACCTGGCAGATGCACCGAGCGGCAGGCGTCCGGATCTTCGCCACCGACACCCCTGCCACCATCGGCGCCAACTGCCTGGGCCGCCTGGGTCCGCTCACGATCCCCTGCCGAGTCGTCTGGACCGCCGACGACGACGGCCAGATCGGCTTCGCCTACGGCACCCTCCCCGGCCATCCCGAGTCCGGCGAGGAGTCCTTCCTCGTCACCAACGAGGCCGACGGCGTCTTCTTCACCCTCCGCGCCTACAGCCGCCCCGGCGCCTGGTACACCAAGCTCGCCGGCCCCCTCGGCCGCACCACCCAGAACTTCTACGCCCGCCGCTACACCAAGGCCCTGCAGCATCTAGTGGCCTGAAGAACCTCCACCGAAGTGGACCGGTACGGCATCCCCTACGGCTCCCTAGGCTCCGGACCATGATCCGCGAAGCCACCACCGCCGACATCCCCCAGCTGGTCGCCGCCTACGACTGGCTCTTCGCCCCACCCGGCACCAAGCCCACCCAGTGGGACCCCGCCGCAGCCGCCGACCGCCTCACCCACGTCATCCCCGGCCCGCGCACCGCCGTACTGGTAGCCACCGACGACGACCAGGTCATCGCCTTCTGCACCTTGTACCTGGACATCGAGTCCGTCCGCTTCGGCCAACGCTGCTGGCTGGAGGACCTCGCCGTCTCCCCCACCCAACGCTCCACCGGCGTAGGCACCACGCTCCTGAAGACCGCCCACCAGTGGGCCGCCGACCAGGGCGCCACCCACCTCGAACTGGACTCCGCCAACACCCGCACCGACGCCCACCGCTTCTACAACCGTCACACCCCAGGCGCCCTGTCCACCACCTTCAGCTGGCCCCTGGCATAGCAAAGGCCCCGCAAGCTCATACCCTGCGGGGCCGCCGACATTTCTACCCGCTCGAACCACCCCTCCAACCAACCGACACGCAAACACTGCGTGACGTCCGCCACCTGCTCCCCCTGCCAACGTGCACGACGCTCTGACGTCACCCGTTGGCCTGATCAGTTCCCGAAGATCCAGTGCTCCACAAGGACAACACTCAGCGCGACCAGGAAGCCCATGACAACGTCGGAGCCGTCAATGGTGGGAAAAACAACCTTCCCGGCCAACGCGGAGGGCCGGCGTGCACCGGAGTGACCACGTCGCCGAAGATCGCGGCCGCGCCTTCTCGCACCAATCGCGCCTCCATCGCCCTGATGCCACAAAACGGCGGAGAGCGCCAAGAATGCGGCCGAGAGGAATCCGATCAGAGCCGAGATACCGCGATCGGGAACGAACTCAACGGCGAATGCCATCGCTACGATCGCACCTATCGAAGCGACAAGGCCGGGCAGGGCTACATATCCATGCCGGAGTAATCCAATTCGCTGCTGCACCCGGAAACATTCGTGCACCGCATCTTGCGCCATGCCGGCTGTGTGCCAGATCTGCCGGTAGTTGGGATGCCTGGCATTCGACACGTGCGCGACAGAGCCATCTTCATAGGTGACTTCGATCGTGTATCCCCGTGCTTCGGCGAGCATGGCAGTGAGCTCAGTAGCCGAAACCTGTCCGAGCCAGGTGCGCCGGCCGAGATATCCGTCCCGCAGTTGCACGCTCAGCACCGTGGCCGACGTCGCGTCTTCGAGCCGCCGCAAGCCGTCGATCAGTCCTTCGAAATCAGTACTGAACCTCGGCCATCGCCTGTTGTACCGTCGGCGGCATTCATCCCACTTCACCTGCTCCACGGCTACATTCTGTCACCAGCCAGCGCTGCTGAGTTGTCAGTATTTCATCCGTCAGCATCTGGTCCGGCCTGACACGGATGTACGTCAGCCCGCGAAATCCTCCGCAGTATCCTCTTCCTCTCTTCCTCTCTTCCTCTCTTCCTCTCTTCCTCTCTTCCTCTCTTCCTCTCTTCCTCTCTTCCTCTCTTCCTCTCTTCCTCTACCCCGGGGTGCACGACGACCCGAGGACTGGGATGCTGTGGCGGGTGAGTTCCAAGTTGGGTGACCTGATCGCGGCGGACTGGGCCGAGGCCCTGCAGCCGGTGAGTGACAACGTGGCGCGGATGGGTGAGTTCCTGCGGGCGGAGATCGCCGCCGGGCGGCCGTACCTGCCGGCCGGGGAGAACGTGCTGCGCGCGTTCCAGCGGCCGCTCGCGGACGTGAAGGTGCTGGTCGTCGGCCAGGATCCCTACCCGACGCCGGGCCACCCGGTCGGGCTGAGCTTCTCGGTCGCGCCGGACGTGCGGCCGGTGCCGCGCAGCCTGGCGAACATCTACCGCGAGCTGATCACCGACGTCGGCGTCGACAAGCCCACCAACGGCGACCTGACGCCGTGGGCCGACCAGGGCGTACTGATGCTCAACAGAGTGCTCACCGTGCAGCCGGGCAAGCCCGCGTCACACCGCGGCAAGGGGTGGGAGGCCGTCACCGAGCAGGCGATCCACGCGCTGGTGAAGCGCGGCGGTCCGCTCGTCGCGATCCTGTGGGGACGCGACGCGCAGACGCTCAAGCCGATGCTCGGCGATACGCCGTACGTCGAGAGCGCGCACCCGAGCCCGATGTCGGCCGACCGCGGCTTCTTCGGCTCCAAGCCGTTCAGCCGGGTGAACGCCCTGCTGGTCGAGCAGGGCGGTTCACCTATCGACTGGCGCCTTCAGTAGCCGTGCCGGTCCAGCTGTGCCAGAGCTGGGCGTAACGACCCCGGGACGCGAGCAGCTCCGCGTGCGTCCCGGACTCCACCAGCTTGCCCTGGTCCATCACGACGATCCGGTCAGCCTGCTCGGCCTGCGTGAGCCGGTGAGCCACCACCAGCGTCGTACGGCCCTCTGTGGCTGCAGCACTCGCCCGCTCGAGCTCACGCGCACCAGCTGATCCCGCTTCGGCCGTCGCTTCATCCAGTACGGCGACCGCCGGGTCTGCGAGGACCAGCCGAGCCAGCGCGACCTGCTGCGATTGTGCACCGGTCAGCTGCTCGCCGTTCTCGCCCACCTGGGTGTCCAGCCCGTCCGGCAACGCTCGGACCCACGCCAGCGCTCCGACTCGCTCCAGCGCCGCCTCGACCTCGTCGACCGTGGCGTCGGCCTTGGCCAGCCGTACGTCGTCCACGAGCGGCCCGGAGAACACGTGGACCTCCTGACTCAGCAGGGCGACGTACGAACGCGTCCGAGCCTCGCCGAGCTCCCGGATGTCCACTCCGCCGATCCGGACGACCCCACCGGTCGGCACGAGCACCCCGGCAGCCACAGCGGCCAGCGTGGTCTTCCCGGCTCCACTTGCTCCGACCAGCGCGACCCGCTCGCCCGGCAGCAGCTTGAGCGATGCACCGTCGACCACCAGCGGGCCGTCGTACGAGTGCTGGACGTCGACCAACTCCAGCGTCGCATCGGCGGGCTCCGGGCCGGCGGGCGGCTCTGGCTCAGTCGGGATCTCCACTACGCCGGCCAGCCGCGCCAACCCAGCCGCCGCGGTCTGCACGGCGTCGAACTCCATCAGCAGCGCGCCGATCGGGTTGAACAGCCGGTGGAAGTACAGCGCGGCCGCGGTCACCGCGCCGACCGTCACCAGATCGCCGCGGACCAGGAAGAACCCGGCGGTCAGGATCGCGGTCAGGCCGACGAACTCGGCGTGGTTGATCCGCGACGAGAAGAAGCTGAACAGCCGGAAGACGTTCAGCGAGAGATCCCGGGCGACCGCCGAGCGGTCGCGGATCCGTTCGAGCTGGGTGTCCTCGAGCCGGTACGCACGAACGGTCGCGCTGCCGCGCAGCGAGGTGATGATCGCCTCCGAGCGTTCGCCGAGTGCCGCGCGTTCGCGGGCATAGAAGGGAGCGGAGCGCGGCAAGTACCAGCGCAGGGCCCACAGGTACATCGGCATCGACAGCAGGCCGGCCACACCGAGCCGCCAGTCGAGCGCGAACAGCCCGGCGGCCGTCAGGATGATCGTCAACGTCGCCGACAGCAGCACCGGCCCGATCTCGGTCAACGCCGCCGCCACGGACGAGACGTCGTCGCCAACGCGCGACAGCAGGTCGCCGGTCCGCACCTTGTCCAGCACGGGCGCCGGAAGCTGCAGCACCCGATCGAGCACCTTCTCCCGCAACCGCGCGAGCACGGTCTCGCCGACCCGCGCCACCAGCGTCACGCCGATCGTGGTCAACGCACCGGACACCAGAGCGCCTATCCCGATCAGCAGCACCACCCGCACGACGGCCGACCGGTCGGCCCCTGAGGCGATGTCGTCCACCAACATGCCCAGCGCCCAGGGAGCCACCAGCCCAGCAGCACTCGCCACGGTGATCACCAGAGCAGCAACGAGAGACGTCCCCGGCAACTGCCGAATCTCCCGCCAGAGCACCGACCAGGTAGTTCGGGGACCAGCGATAGGTAGCAGCTCAGGCTCACTCATCGGAGCACCGCCTCGGCATAAGCAGTGTTGCCCGCAGCCAGCTCAGCATGCGTGCCTTCGGCAACAACTCCACCGTCGGCCAGCACCACGACTCGATGCATCTTCCCCAACAAAGCCGGACTACTCGTCAGCACCAACGTCCCCAACGTCGCCACCCCACGGACCTCGGCCAACCCTTCGGCCAGGACCTCCTCCGTCACCGCGTCCACCGCAGTACTCGGGTCGTGCAGCACCAACACCGGCGGCTCAGCCAGCAACGCCCGCGCCAGACCAAGGCGCTGCCGCTGCCCACCCGACAACGTCCGTCCCCGATCCGACAGCGGATGATCCAGCCCATCAGCGTGCGCATCCACAACATCCACAGCCGCCGCAGCAGTCACCACTCCACGCAGCCGGCCCTCATCAGCCGAAGACCCAGCCAGCAGGTTGCTCCGCAACGTCCCCTCGAACAGATCCGTGTCGTGCTGCTCCACAAGTACCGACCGCCGCAGCAGGTCGATATCCAACTCCTCCATCACCTGCCCACCAACGGCGACAGACCCCGAGTGCTCCGGAGCCCGCCCGGAAACGACCGCCAGCAAGGCATCCGCGTCACGAGGGTCGTAGCAGAGCACCCCCACCAGCTCACCCCGCCCAACCGTCAGATCCACTCCAGCCAACGTCTTGTGCCCCACCCCGCGAAGCTCCAGCAGCGGCCGCTCAGGATCCACCGAGGCAACAGTCCCGGTCACCATCAACGGCGGCGAGCTCAGCACCGACGCCAACCGAGCAGCAGAAGCGCGCGACATCGCCAGCACCTGGCTGACGTACCCCAGCGTCCCCACCGGCTCAGCCACGAACTGCGCGAGCCCCACCACCGTGATCAGCTCACCGATACTGATCCGCCCGTTCAACGCGAACCACCCAGCCACACCGGCCACCGCCGCCAGCAGCAACCCGCTGGCCGCCGTGGTGAGCCCGTCCTGCAACCCATTGGTCGAAGCAGCCTTCAACGTGGCCCGCAGCGTCGCCTGCGAAGACCGCCGGTACCGCTCCGCCGCGTTGTGCTGCGCGCCGATCCCTCGCAGCGCCCGCAGCCCGCTCACCAGATCAGTCGCCAGCGCCGTCGTACTGGCTACTGACTCCTGCTGCGTAGAGGTCCGCCGAGTCAGCAGCGGCGACAGCGCCTGGATCCCCACCACCAGCAGCGGTACGCCGACCAGCACACCCAGCCCCAGCGGCACGTCGATCAGCAGCAGCACCACCGACGACACCACCAGCGCCGTGGTCGCCGCCGTACCGATTGCCAACGCCCGCATGATCAGCGCAGCCTTCTCCGCGTCCGACGTAGCGATCGACAGCAGCTCACCCGCCCGCATCCCGGTCCGGTGACCGCGCGGATCCAGCACGCGCTGCGCGACCTCCAGCCGCAGCTGGTGCATCTCGTACTCGGCCGAGCGCACCCCCTGCCGCGCACCGGTCTTCCAGGCCGTCGACAGTACGGCGAACAGCCCGGCCATCATCAGCACGCACCACAGCAGCGGCTCCAGCCGGCCGGTCGACACCGCGCGGTCGACGAAGATGCCGATCGTCACCGGTACGGCGGCCTCGGTCGCCTGGTGCAGCGACAGCCAGAACACCCCGAGCGCCAGCCGCTTGCGGTGCCGGCCGACCGCGCGGCGCAGCACCTGGCCGCCGGTGATCGTCTCCCCCACTTGGTACGCCACGAACAAGCACTCCCCACAGATCGGACCAGGTAAGCCCACCCTAACCTTCGGCCCGGCCAGCACGGTTCGGTCACCGGTCCGCCCAACTGATTGACACCGCCCGGCGCGCACCGTACGGTCTCGCGATAATAGGAAACTTTCCTAACAGTTGGCGGGAATCGGCACGGCACCCGCATCAGACGGCCGAAGGAGGGCAGGGTTAGCGCATGGCCAGTACACCCGGCACTCCCCGCCTGCTCCGCGCGATGAACGACCGCGCCGCTCTCGACCTGCTGCTCGCCCAGGGACCACTGTCCCGGACGACGCTCGGCAACCTGACCGGCCTGTCCAAGCCGACCGCCTCCCAGCTGCTGTCCCGCCTGGAGAACGTCGGCCTGGTCCGCCCGAGCGGCACCAGCGCCGGCCGTCCCGGCCCGAACGCCCAGCTCTACGAGATCAACGGCGGCATCGCGTACGTCGCCGGCCTGGACGTCACGCCGACCCGGATCCGCTCGGCCGTCGCCGACCTGACCGGCAAGGTCGTCGGCCGGTACGAACTGCCGACGCCCGGCCGCAGCGCCAAGGGCACCGTCGAGCGCGTGGTCAAGGCGATCGAAGGCGCTCTCGGTGAAGCCGCCCTGACCAAGGACCGGCTGCACCGCGTCTCGATCGGTACTCCCGGCGGCTTCGACCCGACGACCGGCCGACTGCGCTACGCGATGCACCTCCCGGGCTGGCACGCGCCGCATCTGCTCGAGGAGCTCGCCGCCGCGATCGCCGTACCGCTCGAGGTCGAGAACGACGTGAACCTCGCCGCCGTCGCCGAGCAGCGCGTCGGCCACGCCGCCGACAGCGACAACTTCGTCCTGCTCTGGGGCGAGGAGGGCATCGGCGCCGCGGTCGTCATCAACGGCCGCCTCGTCCGCGGCGCGACCGGTGGCGCGGGTGAGGTCGCCTTCCTGCCCCTGCCCGGTACGCCGCTGGTCCGCAACGTCGGCCGCAACAACGCGGGCGGCTTCCAGGAACTGGCCGGTGGCGAACCCGTCCTGGCCCTGGCCCGGTCCCACGGCCTCAAAGCCCGTACGGCGGAAGCCGCGATCGCCGCCGCCCTGGACACCCCAGGCGCGGGCGACGCCGTACTGGCCGAGTTCGCCCACCGGCTTGCCGTCGGTCTGGCCGCCGTCGTCGCCGTGGTCGACCCCGAACTGATCGTCCTGGCCGGCGACGTGATCACCGCCGGCGGCGAACGCCTCCGCGGCCTGATCCAGGAGGAGCTGGCCGAGCTGGCCGTCCCCCGCCCGCGGCTGCTGATGACCGCCGTACCCAACGACCCTGTGCTGTCCGGGGCCCTGCAGTCCGCCCTGACCATCACCCGCGACGAAGTCTTCGACACAGCCGGCCCGACGAGCGGGGGCGGCACCGACTAACCACCCGCACCACCTCGAGAACCTCCAACGGACAGGCGAGCCGCCTGCTCCGGTGGATCCGTACGCGCCAGATCAGGGAGAAACGTCATGTCCCGTGTCCACAGGGCAACTCACAGGGTCGCGCTCGCCGCCGCCGCGGTCGCGCTGCTCGCCACCGCCTGCACCGGTACGTCGAGCGCGCCGCCGGCCAGCGACGACGCCACGAAGGAAACCACGATCACCTTCTGGCACGGCTGGTCCGCGCCCAGCGAGGCGGCCGCGATCGACGCCAACGTGAAGGCCTTCGAGGCCGCGCACCCCAACATCAAGGTCAAGGTCGTCGGCAACATCAACGACGACAAGATCAAGCAGGCGCTGCGGGCCGGCGGCCCGAACTCACCGGACGTGGTCTCGTCGTTCACCACCGACAACGTCGGCACGTTCTGCCAGTCGAAGGTCTTCGCGGACCTGAAGCCGTTCCTGGAGAAGTCGAACGTCGACCTGGACAAGACCTTCCCGAAGGCGCTGCAGGACTACACCCAGTTCGAGGGCACGCGCTGCACGCTGCCGCTGCTGAACGACGCGTACGGCCTGTACTACAACAAGGACGCGTTCAAGGCCGCCGGCATCACCGCCCCGCCGAAGACGCTGTCGGAGTTCGACGCCGCCGCCAAGAAGCTGACCAAGGCCAAGGGCGACAGCTTCAGCCAGCTCGGCTTCATGCCGAACTTCCACGGCTACGAGTCGACCACCACGCACTTCGCGGCGCAGTGGAACCCGACGTACTTCACCGCCGACGGCAAGTCGAACCTCGCCGCCGACCCGGCCTTCGGCAAGATGCTCACCTGGCAGAAGAACCTGGTCGCCGAGCTCGGCGGCTTCGCCAAGCTGGAGAAGTACCGGGCCACCTTCGGTGACGAGTTCGGTGCCAAGAACCCGTTCCACACCGGCCAGGTCGCGATGGCGATCGACGGCGAGTGGCGGCTCGGGATGGCCAAGGAAGCCGGCGCCAAGTTCGAGATCGGCGTCGCGCCGTTCCCGGTGCCGGACGACCAGGTCGACAGCTACGGCAAGGGCTACCTGTCCGGCACGATCATCGGGATCGCCAGCACCAGCGAGAAGCAGAACGCGGCCTGGGAGCTGGTCAAGTACATGACCACCGACACCGACGCCGTGGTCAACTTCGCCAACGCGATCCACAACGTGCCGTCCACGCTGGACGCGCTGAAGTCGCCCAAGCTGCAGGCCGACGAGAACTTCAAGGTCTTCCTGGAGATCGCCCAGCACCCGAAGAGCAGCACCACCCCGGCCAGCCCGAACGGTGGCGCGTACCAGCTCACCCTGCAGGACTTCGGCTTCGCCTTCGAGGCCGGCAAGCAGGCCGATCTGGCCGGCGGCCTGGCGAAGACCGACCAGCAGATCGACAAGGACCTCGCGCAGGCCAAGTGATGACGACCGCCTCAACTCTGGTGAAGCCGGCGCCCGGGCTGCGTAGCAAGCAGCGCCGGGACCGGCTCCGCATCCTCGCCTTCCTGTCCCCCTGGCTGATCGGCGTCAGCGTCTTCTTCCTCTACCCGCTCCTGTCCACCGTCTACTTCAGCTTCATGAAGTACGACGGGTTCACGCCGCCGACCTGGACCGGGCTGAAGAACTGGTCCTACGTCTTCAACGACTACCCGTTCTTCTGGCCGGCCCTGCGCAACACCCTGTGGCTGGTGATCGTGATGGTCACCCTGCGAGTTCTGTTCGGGCTCGGCATCGGCATGCTGATCACCAAGGTGAAGACCGGCGCCGGGTTCTTCCGGACCGCCTTCTACCTGCCGTACCTGGCGCCGCCGGTGGCCGCGACGATGGCGTTCGCGTTCCTGCTCAACCCTGGCACCGGTCCGGTGAACAACATCCTCGGCAGCCTCGGCCTGCCCCAGCCGGGCTGGTTCAACGACCCGTCCTGGTCGAAGCCGGCGCTGACGCTCCTCGCACTGTGGGGAATCGGCGACCTGATGGTGATCTTCATGGCGTCGCTGCTCGACGTACCGCAGGACCAGTACGAGGCGGCGTCGCTGGACGGCGCCGGAGCGTGGCAGAAGTTCCGGTTCGTCACGCTGCCGAACATCTCGCCGATCGTGCTGTTCGCGGTCGTCACCGGGATCATCCAGACCATGCAGTACTACACCCAGCCACTCGTGGCCGGGAAGGTCGCGAGCGGTGTCATTGGTGGCTCAGGGCAACAGTTCCAGCCCGGGTACCCGGAGAACTCGACGCTCACGCTGCCGCAGCTGGTCTACAACCTCGGGTTCCAGCGGTTCGACACCGGTGGCGCGAGTGTGGTCGCGCTGGTGCTGTTCGCGCTCGCGATGGTGTTCACCGCCGTACTGATGCGCCGCCGCAGCGGCTTCCTGGGCACGGACGACTGAGGGGCCTGGCCGAAACATGACGATGACGACTTCCCTGACCGCCGCCCCGGTCGCGATGACCGCGGCGGGACGCACAGCACGGCGTACGAGGTTCCTGCACTGGATCGCCGTGCACTCGTTGGCGATCGCGGCCGCGTTGTTCTTCCTGCTGCCGTTCGTGTTCGTCGCGCTGACCGCGCTGATGAGCGACCAGCAGGCACTGACCCGCGACCTGTGGCCGGACGCCTGGCACTGGGAGAACCTGCGCACGGTGTGGGAGACCCCGGGCTTCCTGACCTGGTGGAAGAACACTCTCCTGTACGCCGGGTTGGGCACCGCGCTGACGCTGCTGTCCAGCATCCCGGTCGCCTACGCCCTGGCCCGCTTCAAGTTCCGCGGCCGGAACCTGGCGCTGATGCTGGTGATCGCGACGATGATGCTGCCGCCGCAGGTGGTGATCGTGCCGATGTACCTGTTCTGGGCCAAGCAGCTGCACCTGTCCGGAACGCTGTGGCCGCTGATCATCCCGATGGCGTTCACCGACGCGTTCTCGATCTTCCTGCTCCGGCAGTTCCTGCTGACCATCCCGAAGGACTACGTCGACGCCGCCAAGGTGGACGGCTGCGGCGAGTTCAAGGCGCTGGTCCGGATCGTGCTGCCGATGGCCCGCCCGGCCATCGCCGCCGTCGCGCTGTTCCAGTTCTTCTACTGCTGGAACGACTACTTCGGCCCGCAGATCTACGCGTCCGAGAACCCGGCGGCCTGGACCCTGAGCTACGGCCTGGAGTCCTTCAAGGGCGCCCACCACACCAACTGGAACCTCACCATGGCAGCGACCCTGCTGGTGATGGCGCCGGTGATCATCCTGTTCTTCTTCGCCCAAAAGGCCTTCATCGAAGGCGTCACACTCACAGGGGTCAAAGGTTGAAACTCACAGTCGTAGGCGGCGGATCCACCTACACTCCCGAGCTCGTCGACGGGTTCGCCCGGCTGCGTGACTCGCTGCCGGTGGACGAACTGGTCCTGGTCGACCCGGCCGCGGACCGGCTCGAGCTGGTCGGTGGTCTGGCCCAGCGGATCTTCGCCAAACAAGGACATCCCGGCAAGGTCACCACGACCAGCGACCTGGACGCGGGCATCGACGGCGCGGACGCCGTCCTGCTGCAGCTGCGCGTCGGCGGTCAGGCGGCGCGGAACCAGGACGAGACGTGGCCGCTCGAGTGCGGCTGCGTCGGTCAGGAGACGACCGGCGCGGGCGGGCTCGCGAAGGCGCTGCGGACGGTTCCCGTCGTACTGGACATCGCGGAGCGCGTACGGCGGTCGAACCCGGACGCGTGGATCGTCGACTTCACCAACCCGGTCGGCATCGTGACGCGGGCGCTGCTGTCCGAGGGGCACAAGGCTGTCGGGCTGTGCAACGTGGCGATCGGGTTCCAGCGGCGGTTCGCGCGGTTGCTCGGGGTGACGCCGGAGGAGGTGGCGCTGGATCACGTGGGGCTGAACCACCTGACGTGGGAGCGCGCCGTACGGGTTGACGGGGTTGATCGGCTGCCCTCGTTGTTGGCCTCGCACGTGGGTGAACTGGCGGATGATCTGCACCTGCCGGCTTCGCTGCTGCTGCAGCTGGGCGTCGTACCGTCGTACTACCTGCGCTACTTCTACGCGCACGACGAGGTCGTCCGCGAGCTCCTGGAGAAGCCGTCGCGGGCCGCCGAGGTCGCGGCGATCGAGAAGCAGTTGCTTGATCTGTACGCCGATCCTGCGCTGGACGAGAAGCCAGCGCTGCTGGAGCAGCGTGGTGGGGCCTACTACTCGGAGGCCGCTGTCGCGCTGGCGTCGTCGTTGCTGAACGACACCGGCGACGTTCAGGTCGTGAACACGCTGAACAACGGCGCGCTGCCGTTCCTCCCCGATGACGCGGTGATCGAGGTCCCGGCGACGGTCGACGCCTCCGGGACGAAGCCGCTGCCGATCTCACCCCTCGAACCGTTGTACGCCGGGCTGGTCGCGAACGTCACGGCGTACGAGAATCTGGCTCTCGAAGCAGCTCTGAAGGGTGGTGCGGACCGCGTGTTCACGGCGTTGCTGGCGCACCCGCTCGTCGGGCAGATCGAGTACGCCCAGGCGCTCACCGACAAGCTGCTCGCGCACAACCGCGAGTACCTCCCGTGGGCGTGACCGTGGCGAACGAAGCCGAGGCCCTCCAGGCACCGTTGGTCCCTGGAGGAGTCCTCGCCTTCGACGCCGGCAACAGCAAAACGGACGTAGCCCTGGTCTCCGCCAACGGCACCATCCTCGGCACCGCAAGAGGCGGCGGCTTCGAACCCCACCTCGTCGGCGCCCAGACCGCCGTCGACGGCCTGCTGCCGCTGGTGGCGGAAGCCGCGCGCGCTGCCGGGCTGCCCTTCGCCGGAGACGGCCTCGCTTTGCAGCCGGGCCTCGCCACCGGCGCCGTCACCGAAGGCGACAGGCGTTTCGGGGCGGCAGGCTCCCCCTCCCTCCCCCCTTTGGTGGAACAGATCTCCGCGTGCCTGGCGAACGCGGACCTCCCCATCGAGGAGGAGCGTTTGGCCGACGCCTTCCGCTCCTACGGCTGGGCGTCGCGGGTGCACGTCGCCAACGACACCTTCGCCCTCCTCCGCGCCGGCCTCGACGAACCCCGCGGAGTAGCCGTCGTCTGCGGCGCCGGCATCAACTGCTGCGGCCTGCTGCCGGACGGCCGCACCGCCCGCTTCCCAGCCGTCGGCCGCATCTCCGGCGACTGGGGCGGCGGCCAGCAGCTCGCCGAAGAGGCGATCTGGGCAGCCGCGAGAGCCGACGACGGCCGCGGCCCCGCCACCGCCCTGATGACCGTCCTCCCCCAACACTTCGGCGTCCACTCCATGCCCGAACTCATCGAAGCGATGCACCTGGGCGACATCCCACTCGCACGCCGCCTGGAAGCAGGCCCGATCCTCTTCCAGGTAGCCGCCACCGGAGATCAGGTAGCCACCGCAGTAGTCCACCGCCAAGCCGAAGAAATCGTCACCATGGCCGTAGTAGCCCTACGCCGCCTCAACCTCCTCGACGAACCCACCCCAGTAATCCTCGGCGGCGGAGTCCTCACCGCCAACCACCCCCTCCTCTTAGAAGAAATCACCACCCAACTAGCAGCAGCGGCCCCCAAAGCGATCCCCCAGATCGTCGAGGTCCCACCCGTAGTAGGCGCCATCCTCTTGGGCCTCGACCACACCGAAGCCGCCCCCGAGGCCCACACAACAATCCGTACGGCGTACACGCTCAAGCAGCCGACCGCCTGATCCCCAGAACCCAGCGGTCCGGTCCGGCCCCCGTCCCGGACCGGGCCGCTGCTGTTTCCACCCCACCTACTGACAAGATTTTGATTGCGGTGTAATCATGTAAGCATGAGTACAGACGATGACCGGGTGAGCGGCTGGCTGACAGGCCGCCTCCCGCAGGAGTGGTTCGAAGGCGCCCCGGAGGTGAGCCTCGATCGGGACGAGATCCTGATCGTCGGCACCATCGCCGCGCCCGAGCAGGCCGGGGACGTCAGCCCGGCCGCACGGTCCGCCGCCGAAGAGGGCCGGATCAAGCAGTTCCGTGAGAACACCCGTGAGCGCCGGATCGAGATCGCCCAGGAGCTCGAGCACTCGACCCGCCGCAAGGTGGCGTGGGGCGTCCGCTGCGGCGAGACCCGGACGGTCTTCACCTCCCTGTCCGCCCCCGTGATGACCCGCCTGCGTCAGCCCGAGCGCCAGGTCCTCGACACCCTCGTCGACGCCGGCGTGGCCCGCTCCCGCAGCGACGCCCTCGGCTGGTGCGTGAAGCTGGTCGCCCAGCACAGCGAGACCTGGCTGAAGGATCTGCGCGACGCGATGACCAAGGTCGAGGACGTCCGCCGCGCCGGCCCGGACGCCACCCAGGACTGAACCCGGGACCTTGAACAGGAAAGCGGGACCTCGGACAACACATAGCGTGTCCGAAGTCCCGCCAACCTGTTCAAGTCCCACGAGCAAACCGGGTGGGTGCGATCCGATCCGATCGCACCCACCCGGGTAACTCCCACCGGTGGTGACCCCACCGGCAAGAGGGTCTAGCGCTGGCCGTCCGACCAGTTGGTGGTGTTCTCGCCGGTCCAGTTGCCGTTGGCACCCGTCGTACCGTTCGAGTACCCGCCGGTCTGCGGCGCACCGTGGGTCGCCGGGTACTGCTCGGTCGGGTACTGCTGCTCACTCGGGTAACCGGACTGATCAGTCTGGTAACCGTTGCCCTGACCGTTCCCGTTCTGGTACGACGCGTCGGTGCCGTTCTGGTACGACGCGTCAGCCCCGCCGGCCGGCCGGTTCGCGGCCATCGCCTGACCCCGGTCGAACAGCGTGCGCAGCGCCTCGCCGGCCATCTCGCGGCCACCGAGACCGAAAGCCAGACCCAGCGCGAGCGCCGCACCACCGAGCACGATCAGCAGCGTGTTGCCGGTCAGCTGAACGGCGATGCCCAGCTGCGTCAGCGCGGCGAACGCGGCGTACACGAGGATCGCGTACTTGCCGACCTTGGCCAGCGTCTCGTTGCCGGTGGCCCCGCGGATGATCGCGGCCAGGAAGTTCGCGAACAGCGCGGCCAGGCAGACGATCACGATCGCGGCGAAGATCCGCGGGATGTAGCCGAGCATCGAACTCATGAAGTTCGAGATCTCCGGTACGCCGAGCGCGGAGGCGAACATCGTGAAGCTGATCAGGAACACGAACCAGAACACGACCTTGCCGAGCATCGCCGAAGCGGTCAGCCCCGTGCCGGACCGCTGCAGGACGCCGGACACGCCGGCCCGTTCCATCCACTGGTCGAAACCGACCTTGCCGAGCAGCTTGCCGACCAGGTTGCCGAGCAGTTTCGCCACGAAGTACCCGACCGCCAGGATGACCAGGCCGCCGAGCAGGTTGGGGATGAACCCGAGAAGCTTGCCGAAGGCATCTTCGAAGGGTTGGGTGAAGTCGATTGCCAGTGGTGCGCTCATCGGACATCTTCCTTCCGGACTGAGCCCGCACCGCCGCCACGCGCACCGCCTCCACGCGACCCCGGCCACGGGCGGTGCAGTGGTGTCTGACCCACTCGTGCCCGCACGGGTGACCCGCAAACGCCTTCTGGCTAACGCAATGTGATTGCATAAGGCAATGACTGTGACGAACGAAAGGTACTGACCCGCTCAACTAACCGGTTCAGCCGCCTGAGAAACTCTGTCCATGACCGCTGTCGAGATCCGCCGCGCCACGCTCGCCGACGTCCCCGCCATCGTCACGCTGATCGCCGACGACCAGCTCGGCAGCACCCGGGAGTCGCTCGGCGACCTCACGCCGTACGCCGAAGCCTTCGCCGCCCTCGACGCCGACCCGAACCAGCTCCTCATCGTTGCCGACCGCAACGGCGAGGTGGTCGGCACCTTCCAGCTCACGTTCATCCCCGGCCTGTCCCGCCGAGGCTCCACCCGAGCCCAGATCGAAGCCGTCCGCGTCGCCCCCTCCACCCGAGGCACCGGCCTCGGCACCACCCTGATGAAGTGGGCCATCGAAGCGTCCCGCAACCGCGGCTGCACCCTGGTCCAACTCACGTCGGACAAAACCCGCACCGAAGCCCACCGCTTCTACACCACCCTCGGCTTCACCATGAGCCACGAGGGCTTCAAACTCGCCCTCTGACCCGTACGCCGATCAGCCCGCGCTTGCAGGCGCGACATCTAACTGACGCCCGGCGACACGGCGTCGACTCGCACTCCGTCAGCGCGGCGCCCAGCCCGCGCTTGCCGGTGCGGCGTCAGCTCACCTTCGCGGCGGGGACCACGAAGGTGTTGCAGGACGCCGGGTTCGCGGACTTGAAGGCGGGAGCGGACCACGCCCACTGGCTCTTACGGGAGCCGTGGTCGCGCTTCTTGTCCGGGTTGTACTCGTCGCCGGAGTGCTGCGTCTGCCACTCCCACTGCTCCAGGCGTTCGCCGGTCAGCCGGAGCGCGGACTTGTTGGCGCCGAGGAAGGCCGCGGCCAGGCACTGGGCCTGCAGCTCCATCCGGCGGCTCTCCTCCAGCTTGGCGGCTTCGCCCTTGGCCCAGCCCTCACGAGAGCTGGACGAGATCAGGATGTTGGTCAGCATCTGTACGTGATGGGCGTACTCGTGCGCCATCGTGTTCTGCAGGTGCGAGCGACCGGCTTCGGCGTTGCGGCCGAACAGTTTCACGTCGTCACCGACGCGCACGTTGATCGTCTCGTCGCCACCGCAGTAGAACGACAGATCGCCCTCGCTGGTGCAGGCCGACTGGTTCTTGGCCCAGAGAACGAGCTTCGGTGGCCGGAACTCGTACCCTGCCTTGCGGACCAGCGGTGCCCACGCCCGGTTGAGACAGGGCAGCATCGCCTGGTAGTAGCGCAGGGCGTTGGCCTCGGAGTTCGGCCTGACCTTGGACTCGGTGCAGTTGACCGCGGCGACCTTGCCGGCCTTGTAGAGGCCGTTCTGTTTCACCCGTACGGCGTCCGGCACCGGCGTCGCGGTCACCGTGACGGTCGGCTGCGGCGGCGCCATCGGGACCTCGGTCTGCTTCACCGACGGGTTGGACAGCGGGTTCGCGACGGTGTCGAAGGTGTTCATCGCGCGGTACCCGAAGACGGCCGCTCCGACCAGCGCAACAACTCCGGCCACGGCGCCGCTGATCAGCAGCGCCTTCGGCAGCTCCCGCTTCGGAGCCAGCGGCGGGTCAGTGAACTGCGGCGCCTGCCGAGCCGACGGCGTACTCCACCCAACCGGCCGGGCCCCACCACGCTGCCGAGTCCCCGTCAACGGCGTCGACGGAGCCCCCGCCAACGGAGCCGGCGGCGGAGCGCCGTACCCAGCCTGCCCGGGCTCAGTCGGCAACGGAGCCCCCTTCCGCTGAGTAGGCTCGCCGGCCGACACCGGCTCGGCCTTCCCCAACCCCACCGGCTGCCCCCGCCGAACCGGCCGACTCACAGCCTCCGCAGCAGCCCCCCGCTCCCCGCCCCCACCAGGCAAAAAGTGCCCAGGCGCAGGAGCGCCGGAAGCTGTGGCACCGCCAACCCCCGGTGCAGGCGCACTGCCAACCTCCGGCGCGGACGAGCCCGCACCCTCCGGGCTGGAAGCCTCCAGAGCAGGCGTAACAGCGTCAGGGGTGTCGGGAGACGGGGTGGGCGGGTCGAGCTCGGTCATCGGGGTCCCAGTCTTCTCGCGTCAGCTGACCTTGGCGGGGGTCGCCGTGAAAGTGTTGCAGGCGCCCGGATCGCCGCTGCCGAAGCCCCTGGCCATCCACTGCTCGACGCTCTTGCGGGACCCGTGGTCGCGCACCTTGTCCTCGGTGAGCTCGTCGCCGCTGTTCTTGCTCCGCCACTGGTACTGCTTCAGCAGCTCCCCACGCAGCGGGAACGTCGCCTTCTCCGTCGTCAGGAACACCGCCGATAGACAGGCCGCCTGCAACGCCTGCCGGCGATCCAGCTCCAGCCGGGCCTTCTCGTTCGGAGCGGTGTCCTGCATCGAACCGGAGGCCTCGAAGATCCCGGTCAGGTGCTGGACGTGCAGCGCGTACATGTACGCCAGGTCGTACGCGATGTCGACCCGCGCCAGCGGCCGGCTCTTCGCGTACTCCTCCGGCCAGTCCTCCCACTCCATCGCCATCACGCCGCCGTCGGCCGCGCAGTACGTGTTGAGCGCCTTGTCGTGCACGCCGCACGCGGTCTCCTGGCCGTTGTCGAAGATCACCAGCTTTGGCGGGTTGAACTCGGCACCGGCCGCACGCACCACCGGCTCCCACGCCTTGTTCAGGCAGGCGAGCAGCGCCTCGTGGTACGCCCGAACGTTGTCCTTGGTCGTCGGCCGGTACGCCGGTTCCTTGCACCCGACCGCCTTGAGCTTCCCAACCGTATAGAGCTTGCTCTGCCCAGTCAGTACGGCATCCGGCGTCGCCTCACCCGACGGCTTCGCGTTGGCCGGCTCATCGGTACCAACCACCGACGGCCTACCCACCGGGTTCGCGACGTAGTCGTCGTACGACGACAGCAGCTTCGTCCCACCGAACGCGACCCCACCGAGCAGCACGATCACGCCGAGAATCCCCCCGGCCACCAACAACTTCGACCGCTTCTTCGGCACGAACGGCAACGGCTCCGGCCGATACCGAGCATTGAACGCAGCCACCGCAGCATCCCCAGGCGGAGGCGCCCCAATCCGAGACCCCTGCAACTGCGGCGGCCCAGCCGGAGCATCAGCCCCCAACCGAGGCGTAGGCGCCACCAACGGCGTCAGCCCCGCACCAGGCGTCCACCCCGCACCGCCTGTGGCAGTGGGAGATGAGGAGGGGAAGGGGGCCTGGCCGCCCGAAGCCCCCGCGCCTTCGGCGCTGGGCGCAGTGGCCGATGCCTGCTCGCCCTGGGCGACATCCGGCGTCGTCCCCGCGACGGTCGGCGCACCCGCAGGTTCTGGTTGCGCGGCGGGTGGCGCGAACCGCGCGACCGAGGACTGCGGTGCTGCGGCCGGTGTGGGCGTGGCGGGCTGGTCGCCGTCGCCGCCGGGCAGGAAGTGCCCAGGCTTGGGTGCTCCATCATTCGCCATACGGTGTTGCGTCTCCCCAGTTCGCGGCCGTCAGCCGGCCCGCTCAAAGTCCAACGGCGACCGGTGACCACCCCCTGGCCCGAACCGCCGGATGATGTTACTGCGGGACACGCCGGACGGCGTACCGGGTTGCAGCTATTGACATCGATCCGCGACCTCTCGGCGCCGTGTCCTACGCTGAGTCACCCGCCACCAACGTTACGGAGTACCGGATGAGCGTGCTGGACACTTTCGGGCTGGACGGTCGCCGGGTTCTGGTGACCGGTGGGAACCGTGGTCTCGGCCGGGCCTTCGCGCTCGCGCTGGCCGAGGCGGGCGCGGACGTCGCGATCGCCGGGCGCGACACCGAGCGCAACGACCGGGTGGTCGCCGAGATCGGTGAGCGCGGGCGCCGGGGTCTGGGCGTGACCGCCGATATCACCCGCAAAGCGGACGTGACCGCGATGGTCGAGCAGGTGACCGCCGAGCTGGGCGGCATCGACGTCCTGGTGAACAACGCCGGCGTCGCCATTCACCGCCCGGCGCTCGAGGTCCCGGACGAGGAGTGGCAGCAGGTCATCGACCTCAACCTGACCGCGTTGTGGAACACCAGTACGGCGGTCGCCCGCGGCATGATCGCGGCCGGCGGTGGCGTGATCGTCAATGTCGGCAGCATGTCCGCGCAGATCGTCAACCGCCCGCAGTGGCAGGCGTCGTACAACGCCTCGAAGGCAGCCGTCCATCACCTGACCCGCAGCCTGGCGGCCGAGTGGGCCCCGCACAACATCCGCGTCAACGCGATCGCGCCGGGCTACGTCAAGACCGACATGGCGCCGGTCGACCAGCCCGAGTTCCGCCAGAACTGGATCCTCGACGCACCCCAGCAACGCTACGCAACCCCTGATGAGATCGCCCCCTCCGTCGTCTACCTCGCCAGTCCGGCGAGCTCGTTCATGACCGGCTCAGTCCTCCTCATCGACGGCGGCTACTCCGTCTACTAGCCCCACAGCCAAGTAGTGCAGGCTGCTCGCAACCATCCCAGGATCCACCTCCACGAATCGCGCCAACGTCACCGCGGCGAGCATCAGCCGGTCGATCTCGTCGCCGACGGCGTTCTCCAGCGTGTGCGCGGCCGGCCCTTCCACACCGAACTCCGCGACCTCCACCAGCCCTGCGGCGGCGAACTCCTCGGTGAGTTCGCCGACACCATGAAAGTACGCGGTGGTGAAGCCGTTCGGATCATCGAAATGCAAGCCTGTGGACAACAGCCCCTCGAACACCGGCAGCTTGTCGGCGGTCAGCCGCCCGTTGTTCCCCCACTCCAACAGCCCGGCGTACCGACTGATGCCGACGGCAACGATCAGTCCGCCGGGCCGAGTGACCCGCCGAGCCTCACGCAACGCCTGCAGGCGATCAGCCGCCTCGACCAGGTGGTACAGCGGCCCGAGCAGCAACGTGACGTCAACGCTGTCGTCAGCCTGAGCCAAAGCGCGAGCATCACCCACCGACGCCGCGAATCCTCCACTCCGCAAGGCCTGAGCGACATGCTCCTCCAGCGGATCGACCAGCTCCACGTCGTACCCATCAGCCGCCAGCCACCGCGCATGGACGCCAGTCGCCCCACCGACATCGAGCACTCGCGCGGGCGGCTTCGGCAGGTGCCGCCGGATCAGCTCCTGCGTCCGGAGGAACTCCAGCTGCCCGTGCCCACTGCGGGACAGCCGGTCGTGCTCGACGTAACGGTCGCGGTAGAAGTGCTCAATGGTCGGATCCATCCACCCATGATGGTGAGTGCGCCGACCTCAGGACACCTGTTTTTCGGTGAGGTCGAGGGTCAGCTCGACATCGCCGTACTCGTCCTCGCCGAGGTCCGTGAAGCCCGCCGCGCGCAAGGTCGCGAGGCTGGCCGCGTTCGCCGGCTCGACGCCGGCATGGACTGACGTCGCGCCCTGCTCGCGGGCCAACTCGACGAGCAGTGCCAGGGTCTGATGCCCGAGGCCCTGCCCGCGACGATCCGGTACGACGTAGTACGTGATCTCGGCTTCGTCGTCCAGGACCTCCAGGTCGACGAACCCGACCGGCCCGGTGTCGTCGCGAACGAGCCGCCCGAAGCGCGTGGGTGCCTCCAGCAACGGCGCCCAGCGGCGTACGGCATCACCGTAGAAACCGCCGAAGATCGCACCGCCGACCGGGTCGGCCGCCAGCCAGGTCTCGACCTGCCGCAGCCCGTCGGCGTCCATCGCCTCCATCCGCATAGGACGACTCTGCCTGGACCGGGAGCTGCTCACAACCTCGAAACCTGGTTGCGGCCCCCTCGCCACGCCCGGTTGGGTTGACCCCATGGATCTGCTGAACAGGCCCGAGTACCCGCTGTCCTCGAAGTACGACGCGGAGTGGGTGCTCACCAACGACATGGGCCCGCACCCGCTCTGGCTGCTGGAGGACCTCGCCAGGGATCTCGACCTGAAGCCGGGGATGCGCGTCCTCGACCTCGGCTCGGGCAAGGGCGCGACCAGCGTCTTCCTGGCCAAGGAGTACGGCGTCCAGGTCTGGGCCGCGGACCTGTGGATCGACCCGACGGAGGCGGCGGCCAACTTCGCCGGGCTCGACATCACCGCGATCAAGGCGGAGGCGCACGCGCTGCCGTTCGCCCGCGGGTTCTTCGACGCGATCGTCTGCATCGACGCCTACGAGTACTTCGGTACGGCGGACGGCTACCTCGCCTACCTCACCGGCTTCCTCAAGCCCGGCGGGCAGCTCGGCGTCGCCACGCCGGCGTTGCGGCGGGAGGTGCGCGAGCTGGGGCACATCCCGGAGCACATCAAGAAGCTGGTCGGCTGGGAGGCGGTCGCCTGGCACACCGCGGACTGGTGGCGGTTCCACTGGGAGATCACCGAGCTGGTCGAGGTCACGTCGGCCCGGCTGCAGGAGTCCGGCTGGCAGGACTGGCTCGCCTGGGCCCAGGCCTGCAGCGCGCACCGCGGGGCGCCGGACGCCGCGCTGGAGATGCTGGAGCAGGACAAGGGTGAGTACCTGACGTTCGCGCTTCTCGCCGCCCGTACTGTGGGGGCATGAGCTGGGCTATTTACGCGTTGCGAGGACCGGGTGGTGTCCGCCGGCTGGACGAGTTGCCGGAGGACTACGCGCCACCGTCGCTGGGGACCGCGGACGAGGTGGTCGAGATCGTCCGGGCGGTCGCGCCCGGCGTCGACGCCAGCAAGCGGTCGTGGCTGGTGCTGCAGGGCGACGACCACGACGTCGAGCTGACCATCGGCAAGGGGGTCGACGTCCGGGACATCACCTTCTACCTGAACGACGGCGCCCGCTCGATCCCGCTGGTGATGGAGATCAGCCGCCGCCTCGGCGTCACGGCCTACGACACCGAGTCCGGCGACTTCCTCACCGAGGAGTCGCGGCCGCCGGTTCCGCCGCCGCTGACCGAGGAAGAGATCAAGGCCAACAAGCCCAAGTGGTGGAAGTTCGGCCGCGCTTAAGCAGGTCTGGTCGCGACGAGGGTGCCGATCTTGTTGATGCGGTGCTCCGGGTTGCCCAGGGCGTCTTTCCAGTAGTTGCCTTGGGCATGGTCTTCCGGGGTGGCGCAGGTGCTCAGGGTGATCTTCGCCTGCGTGGGCCGCACGCCCGGGCTGCCCGGAACGGCGGCGTTCTGCTGGGCGAGCTCGGCGGGCTTGCGGAACGAGATGGTCATCGTCCGGTCGATCACGTAGTCGTAGATCATGCCGTTGGCGGCGACGAGCACGTGGTCGCCGTTCTTCAGCTGCGGCACGCGGCCGAAGGGGCGTCCGTGCGTGGTTCGGTGCGCGGTCACGATGAAGTTCCCGATGTCGCCCGGTCCGACTCCGCCGCGCGCGCCGCGCGGTGAGGCTGCGACGCCTCGGTTCTGGATGACGGTGCCGGGGCGGTCGTCTGCGGTGCCTGTGTACGGGACCACGCGGAGCGCCTTGCTTCCTAGCGCCGGCATGCGCAAGACCGATTGGGCTGTACGCCGTACCGTCGGCGTCGGTGAAGGCGTCAGGCTGGGACTCGTCGGACTCGGGCTCGTGGGATCAGGACTCGTCGGAGCAGGAGTCGTTGGGCCAGGCGACACAGCCAGCTCCTCGGGAGCGTCCGAGCAGCCGACCAGCACGCAGGCCAGCAGCATCGCGCCCACCCAACGCCTCACCATTCCAGCAAGTTAGCCCCACCCACCGAAAACCCGCCGAAATCAGAGCCTCAGCACGGCCGGTCCGAGCACCAGCTCCCCGTCGTCCAACGGCTCGCACCGCACCCCACCGTGCCCACGCAACCCCGTGAACGCGCCCGGCGCGACCGCGACATCCATCCACGCACACGGATTCGCCGGCCGATACGCCTGGAAACGCACGGGTCCCGACCCGGAGTCGAGCGAGAACACCCGCCCCTCCACCCGGCTCCCGTCCGCCCGCCGCTGAGCCGCCAACTCGTCCACCGGGAATCCCCGCAGCACGACGTTCCGCCGCAGGAGATGCGGGTCAGGCACTGCAATCCCCAGCTCGTCGGCAAGCGTCTCCAAGGACTCGACCGCGAAGAACGTCACCGCGGCCTTCCGGTGCACCGCCTGGTTGAAGTACCGATCCCCCACCAGCCCCAGTCCCGCACGCACGATCACCCGATCGACCACGCCATCGAGCGGATCAACCCGAGGCCCGTCCTGCGGCCGCCCTTCAAAAGCATGCACCGGCGACACCAACAGACCGACGATCTCCACCCGCACCTCCGCCAAGCGGGGTCCGGACTCGCCCGGAGCGTCCAGCTCACTCACCCGACTCAGGCCGTGGCAGCCACGCCCCCTCCGGCTGGTCCAGCCAGCCCTCAGCAGCGGCCAGCCGATCCACCGCAGCATGCAGCGCCACCAGCCCGGGGTGCGAAGCCTCCCGCCGCCAGTACATCCCCCACGGGTACAGCGCCACCGGCTCGACCACTGGCCGCACCACCGACCCAGGCACCCGCGGCTGCGACGTCAGCCCCAGGATCGGCGCACTCCGGTCCCGCAGGTGCTGCGCAACCTCATCAGCCCCCAGCACATGCGGGTGCGCCCCACCCGCCTCGATCCCCAGCGGCGACAGCAGCTGCAGTACGGCGTGCTCCCACCCAGCCGTCACGTGGTCACCAGCCCGGAAGCACACCCCCGCCGGTCCCAGCTCAGCCACAGGTACGGCGTCCAGCTCGGCCAGCGGGTGCCCGATCGGCAGCAGCACGGTCAGCGGCTCCCGGCGTACGTCGCGACGCTCCAGCTCGCCGTACGAGCCAGTGAGTCGGCCGAACGTCACGTCGAGCCGCTCAGCCAGCAGGTGCGGCGCAGCAGACTCCCCGCCGGTGTGGAAGCGAGCGAAGAACTCCACCTCCGGAGCGATCCGCCGTGCCTCCGCCAGCACCAGCGACGGGGTCAGCCCAGGCCCGACGACATCCACAGTCAGCGAGCGGGCCTCTCCACGCAGCTCCAGCACGGTCGTATCGTGCAAAGCGATCAGCTGCCGAGCCCGGTCGAGCAGAGTCCGCCCAGCGGGCGTCAGCGTCACCCGCCGAGTGGTCCGGTCCAGCAGCCGTACGCCGGCCCGCTCCTCCAGCCGCTGGATGTCCCGACTGAGTGCCTGCTGTGCGACGTACAGCTTCTCGGCGGCCCGGCTGAAGTGCAGCTCCTCGGCGACCGTGACGAAATAGCGCAGCAGTCGGATCTCCAGGTCGTCGGGCACGCCACCAGTTAACACACCTGGAGTGTTAATCGGCCAGGAACAGGTGTTGGAGTCCCACCGCCCTCCTCCGGCAAGGTCGAAGGCACCACACGACCAAGGAGAATCCGATGAACACTCTCGCCGTCCCCGGTGCCAGCCTGTACTACGAACTGCGCGGCACCGGCCCGCTCGTCGTCCTGGCGGGCGCACCGATGGACGCCCGGTCCTTCGCCCCGCTGGCCGACCTGCTGGCCACCGACTACACCGTGCTCACCACCGACCCGCGGGCGATCAACCGCAGCCCGGTCGAGGGTCGCGACCAGGACTCCACGCCGCAGCAGCGCGCCGACGACCTGTCCCGGCTGATCGCGTACGTCGACGCCGGACCGGCGATCGCCTTCGGCTCCAGCGGCGGTGCCGTGTCCGTACTCGCGCTGGCCGAGGCGCACCCGGAGCAGCTCACCGCGGTGATCGCGCACGAGCCGCCGATCGTCGGGCTGCTGGACGACGCCGAGCGCGTGCACGCCGAGACGGACGCGATGTGCGAGACCTACCTGGCCGGGGACGTGCTCGGCGCGTGGCGGATGTTCATGGACCAGGCGAACCTGCACGTGCCGGACGAAGCGCTGGAGATGATGTTCGGCGGCGAGCGCGACGCGCAGTCGGTGGCCGACGAGCGGTTCTGGTTCGAGCATGAGCTGCGGCCGAGCACGCACTGGATGCCTGATCTGGCTGCCCTGCGCTCGCTGAAGGTGCTTATTGGGCTCGGTGAGGAGTCCGGTGGGCAGCTGTGCGACCGCACGTGCCACCGGCTCGGCGCGGAGCTCGGGGTCGAACCGACGGTGTTCCCCGGCGACCACACCGGCTTCGCCGACCAGCCGGAGCCGTTCGCGAAGGTCCTGCACGACGTACTGCGCGAGCTCCAGAGCTAGTCCGCGAAGGCCACGGCGGCTGGTACTTGAGGTTGGACGCGGGGGCCGAGTCGTGGCAGGTCAGCGCCTCGGGGGCTGGTACTTGGGGTGGGCGCGGGGGCCGAGTCGTAGCAGGTCAGCGCCTCGGGGGCTGGTACTTGGTGGTGGGGACGGGCTAGCGCTTGCCTCGGCGCGCCTGGGGGACGGACGGGTGCGGAGGGGGTAACAGTGGGGTGATGACCAGAGGTGACCAGCAACCCGAGTGCAAGCCGTGGTGCAGCCCCAAGCACTACCGGTTCTGCGGTGGCGCGTGCTGCCCGCACCTGCACCAGGTCGCCCGGGACGGGAAAGACGCCGGACGAGACCCGGCCCGCCCCTCTGGCCGCACTCGCGCCGGCGTCTGAAGTTCACCGTCGTGACTGGTGCTCCACGGAAGTGCCCACGTGGTCCGCACCGCATGCCTGTGATCTGACCCACACGCTACGTCGCTCAGCGGCGGTTGGCCACCTCGAAGGCCACCACAGCTGCCGCGACCGCCACATTCAGCGACTCGACGCCGTTGTGCAGCGGGATCCGCAGGTCGGTGTCGGTGCGAACGGAGATCCCGTGCGTCTCCCCACCGAGCACGAACACCGCCCGCGGCGCCAGCTCGGTCCGGAACAGCGACCGCTGCGACCGGGCCGACAGCCCGTAGATCTCGTACCCGGCCTCGCGGAAGGCGTCCACCGCACCAGCGGCGGTCGGCGCGTTCACGATCGGCGCCTGGAACGCGATCCCGGCCGAGGCCTTGATCACCAGCGGCCCGACGTGCGGCGTCCCGGCGCGGGGCAGAACGACACCGTCGAAGCCCGCACCGGTGGCGGTCCGCAGGATCATCCCGACGTTGCCCGGGTTCGTCACGCCGTCCAGCAAGAAGACCTGGGTGGGCTTCCGGCCCCGGTTGCGCAGGAAGTTCTGCAGCGGGGTCATCCGGGGCGCGTCGACGTCGGCGACCACGCCCTGGTCCTGCTTGCCGTTCCCGGCCAACCACTTCACGCGGGTCGCGGTGGCCCGTTCGACCGGCGTACCGACTCTGCGGGCGGTGGCCAGGATCTCGTCCAGCGACTCGCCACCGGCGTTGTCGGCGATCACCACCTTGGCGACCGTCAGCGCGGGGTCGTTCAGGGCCTCGAGCACCGGCTTGCGGCCGAAGATCGTGATCCACTTGTCCCGCGGCGACAGCTCCGCCCGGTCATGCCCCTCAGAGGCCCGCCTGGGTGCTCCACCATCTGTCCGCCGACTCACCGAGCCACCTTATCCGCCGAACTCGGGGCCGCAGCCAACCTCCGGCCCCTCGCCCGGCATCTGTGTCCTCGTCAGCACGAGCGATCTGGGGGATGGTGAGGCGATGAGGTTTCACCTGCTCGGGCCGGTCGAGGCGGTCGTGGCGGAGCGCAACGTCGTGCCGCCCGGCCGCGGACGGCTCGTGCTGGCCGCGCTCCTGCTGCGCGCGAACAGCACGGTGTCCCGCAACGAGCTGGTCGACGCCCTCTGGGAGTCCGACCTGCCGGCCAACCCGGAGGCCGCGCTGCAGACGACGGTCTCCCGCCTGCGCACCGCGCTCGCCACCTGCCGCGACCAGATCACCACCGAGCCGCACGGCTACCGGATCACCATCGACCCGGCGCAGCTGGACCTCCTGCAGTTCCGGGCGACCGTGGAGGACGCTCTGGAGGAGCAGGACCCGACCGCTCGGGTCGTACTGTTCCGCAAAGCCCTGACGCAGTGGCGTGGTGAGCCGCTCAGCGGTCTGCCGCCATCAGCGCTGGTCCGCGACAACGCGCCGGCACTGACCGAGGAGCGGCTCCGAGCGATCGAGCTGCTGGCCACCGACCAGCTCGAGCTGGCACAGCACGCCGAGATCGTGCCGCAGCTGACCTCGCTGGCCCGCCGGTACCCGGCCCGCGAGCGTCTCGCCGTACTGCTGATGCAGGCGCAGTTCCGGTCCGGTCACCAGGCTGAGGCTCTGCACGTCTACCACCGCATCCGGACCTACCTGGCCGACGAGCTCGGTGTCGATCCCGGTCCGGAGCTACGAGCCCTGTACGACGAAGTGCTGAACAGCGGCGAGCCCAGAACCGTCCAGCGCCGCCGCGAGCACCACCGACCGCGTCAGCTCCCCACCGACATCACCCGCTTCACCGGGCGCACCGCGGACCTCGCCGTACTCGACAGGCTGATCCCGGACGCCGTCGAGCCTCCGGTCGTCATCGTGGCGCTGGACGGTCCGGGCGGCGTCGGCAAGACCGCGCTGGCCGTGCACTGGGCGCACAGCGTCAAGCACCAGTTCCCGGACGGTCAGCTCTACCTGAACCTGCGCGGCCACGGACCGGGCCGCCCGCTCGAGTCGTCGATGGCGATCGAGACCGTACTGCGCTCGCTCGGCATCACCGACCAGCAGATCCCCACGGACCTCGACGGTCGCTCGGCACTGCTCCGGACCGTCCTGGCCGGCAAGCGCATGCTCCTGCTGCTCGACAACGCAGCAGACGCCAGCCAGATCCGCCCGCTGCTCCCAGGCTCCGGCAGCCTCGTCCTCATCACCAGCCGGACCCAGCTGCGCGGCCTGGTCGTCCGCGAAGGTGCCCACCGCCTCACACTCGACCAGCTGCCGACCGCCGAGGCAGCCGAGCTCCTGACCCGCATCATCGGCGACCGAGCCCGCCTGGCTCCCACTGCCATCGACGACCTCGTACGCCGGTGCAACGGGCTCCCGCTGGCACTGGTGATCGCAGCAGAGCGAGCGACCAGGTCTCCCGACGCCCGGCTCGACGACCTGGTCGCCGAACTCTCCGGCGAACGCGACCAGCTCGACTTCCTCGGCAGCGGCGACGACCCGAGCACCGACATCCGCAGCGTCTTCTCCTGGTCGTACCACGCGCTCACACCCGACGCGGCCGGGCTGCTCCGGCTGGTCGCCACCTTCCCTGGCGCGGACATCGGCGTACCGGCAGCTGCTGCGCTGGCTGATCTCTCCCACGGCCAGACCATTCGCCTGCTCGACCAGCTGGTCGACACCAGTCAGCTGATGAACCGCAGACCCGGCCGGTACGAGCTGCACGACCTGATGCGCACGTACGCCGCTGAGCTGGCCGAACAGCTCGACCCACCCGAGCTGCGGTCGGCCGCACTCCACCGGCTGGTCGACAACTACCTGCAGACCGCCGTCGCCGCCAGGCCTTGGCTGCAGGCCGGTGAGCCCGCAATCGCCTTCCCTGCTGGGCTCAGCGAGCCAGAGCTCATCGAGGACGCCAGGTCCGCGCTGGCCTGGCACGAGACCGAGGGGCGCAACCTGGTCGCCGTGGCGAAGCTCGCCGTCGACCAGGACTTCGACGACCTGGGCTGGAGGTTCGCGTACGCCGCCTGGACCGGCCCGCACCGCGGCAACAACTGGCAGGACATCCTGGAGATCCAGCAAGCCGGACTGCGTGCTGCAGAACGTGCCGGCGACCTGATCGGCCAGGCACACGGCCACTCCGGCATCGGCGGTGCACACCGCGGTGCCGGGCGACAGGAGGACGCCATCGCCGAGCAGCTGAAGGCCCTGCAGCTCTTCCAGCAGGTAGGCGATCCCTCTGGCCAGGCCGCGACGTTGCGGAACCTCTCGGCGGTCTGCCTGGACGCCGGCCGCCACACGGAGGCGCTGACCTACGGCAGCTCGGCACAGGTCGCCGACAAGGCCACCGGCCAGCCCGGTAACACCGCCAAGTCGGCGTACCAGGTCGCGCTGACATTGCTTGCCTTAGGCAAGTACGACGAGGCGGTGGCGGTCGGAGTCGAGGCCTGCGCGCTGTTCCGCGAGGTCGAGCAGCGCCGGGCCGAGGCCGGCGCCCTCCACCTGCTCGCGACCGCGTGGGGCCGGCTCGGCGAGCACGAGTCGGCAATCGACGCGGCCCGGGCAGCGGTCGACATCCGCGCCACCATGGGCGACCACGCGTTCCAGGCGATCGCGCTGGAGCAGCTCGGCGACCTGCTGCTGGCCACCGGTCGCCGGGCCGAGGCGGACCGCTCCTGGCTGGAGGCGCTGGGCATCCTCGACGACCTGGGCGACCCGGCGGCCGACGTACTGCGGTCGCGGCTCGGCGACCTGACCGTCGGCGGCAACCTCTGGCCGGCACCCGGGCCGCTGAGGATCCGCTAGGACAAGCGGTCCGACAGCCGGCGTCCGCTAGGACAGGTGGTCCGACAGCCCGGCGTCCGCTAGGACAAGTGGTCCGACAGCCGCTCCCGGACCTTCGCCGCGGCCGCATCATCCAGACCGGCCAGCAGCTCGAGCGCCTGCGTCCAGGCGTCCCGCGCACCCGCCGGGTCGTCGGCGAAGATCAGGCTGTCGCCGAGGTTGATCAGCGTGGTCGCCTGGTTGACCCGGTCGCCCAGCTCCGCGAACGTCGCGATCGCGTGCCGGTACGCCCGCGCCGCCTTGGTGTGGTGGCCGAGCATGTGGTGCGCGTGGCCGACGCTGTCCCAGGTGTTCGCCTCGCCGTGCCGGTCACCGACCTCGCCCCACAGCCGCAGGGACTCCAGGCACAGCGTCAGCGCCTGGCCGTGGTCGCCGAGGTTCGAGTAAGCGTTGCCGAGGTTGTTGATCGCCATCGCCCGGATCACCGGGTCCTCGGTCAGCTCCAGCGCCTGCCGGTACAGCCGGATCGCCTCGTGGGCGTCACCGCGGTCGGACGCGAGCGTGGCCAGCGTGGCGTACCCGTTGGCGGCCCGGTCGGTCTCGCCTTCCTCCTCGTACATGGAGATCGCCTGCACCAAGTGCGCGTGCGCCTCGTCGTACTGCTTCAGCCGGACGTGGCCGCGGCCCAGACTGTTGTGGAAGCGCGCCTGCAGCACCCGGTCGCCGAGCCGGTCGGCAGCAGCCAGTCCGGTCTCGTCGGACGCCAGCGACTGCCGCCAGCGCCCGGTCCGGTAGAGGAACGTGTCCAGCACCCGGGCCAGCCGCCACACGTGCTCGTCGAAGCCTTCGTCGACCGCCAGGCTCATCGCCGACAGCAGAGGCTCGTGCTCGGTCGCGAACCAGCCGAACGCCTGGTCGTAGTTCGTGCACTCCAGTACGACGACGCCCGGCTGCGGCGCGATCGGGTCGACCTGCGGCCGGTGCGGGTTGATGGTGAAGTCCGCGTTCTGGGCGCTGATCGTGTAGTGGTCGAGCAGCCGGTGGATCGCGGCCCGGCGCTGGTCGGCGGGCAGGCCGGCGGCCAGCTCGGCGGCGTACAGGCGGACGAGGTCGTGGTACATGTACCGGCCGGGCTCGCCGGCGAAGATCAGGTTCGCGGCGAGCAGCTCACCGAGCAATCGTCGTACCAGCGGAAGCGGACGGCCGATCAGGCTCGCGGCAGCGGACTCGTCGCAGGACATGGCGCGGTGGAGAGCCATCAGCCGGAACAGCTCGGCCGCGGGCTCCGACAGCGCCTGCAGCGACCAGGAAAAGACCGAGCGGACGTCGACGACCGCGTCGACGTCCATGAACGCGTCCAGCACGCCCTGCTGATCACGCAGCTCGGACAGCGCGGCAGACAGCGGGAAGTGGGGAGCAGTCGCCACCCGGGCGGCGACCACTGCGATAGCCAGCGGCAGGCGGCCACAGCGCTCGGCGATCTCGGCCAGCTCGGTGCTGTCCTGCAGGTGGGCCGGACCGAGGCGCCGGTCGAGCAGGTGCAGGGCGTCCTGCGACGAGAGCACGTCCAGCTCGATCATGCCGGCGCCATCGTGCACGCTGAGGCCGCGTAGCTGGTTGCGGCTGGTCACGATGACCAGACATGTGCGGCCACCGGGCAGCAGCGGGCGGACCTGCTCGGCGTCGCGGACGTTGTCCAGCAGGATCAGCAGGCGCTTCCCCGCGACCAGACTGCGCAGGTACGCCGCCTGGCGGTCCACGTCGTCCGGCAGGTGAGAGGCGCGGACGCCGAGCGAGTCGAAGAGGGCCATCAGCGCCTCTTGCACGGTCAGCGTGGGCCGGGCCGGGTCGAAGCCGCGCAGGTTCAGGTAGATCTGCCCGTCCGGGAACCGGTCGGCGATCCGGTGCGCCCAGTGCACCGCGAACGCCGTCTTGCCGACGCCGGCCATCCCGGTCACAACCACCACGGACTGCATCTCGTCGGAGTCCTCGCAGACCAGCAGGCTCTCCGCACGCCGCAGCTCACCCTGCCGGCCGACGAAGCCACGCAGACCAGCCGGCAGCTGCACCGGCCGTACGGCGCCCTCGACCTCGACCACCGGATCCTCAGCCGCAGGCGTCGCCGGGACCACCACCGCGCGGTTGGGCACCAGCGTCGGATCACCCCGCAGGATGCGCTCGTGCAGCGCCCGCAGCCCCGGACCGGGATCGACACCCAGCTCCTCGGCCAGCAGCACCTGCGTCTGCCGGTACACGTTCAGTGCGTCGGACTGACGACCGTGCCGGTAGAGCGCCAGCATCCGCAGCTCCCGGAAGCGCTCGTTGAGCGGGTGCTCGGTCGTCAGCTGGTCGAGCAGCACCTCGGCGTCGCCGTACGCGCCTGCCTCGACCTGCGCGACCGCCTTCGCCTCCAGCGCCGTCAGCCGCAGCTGGTCCAGGTGGATCCGCTGCGACTCCGCGAACTCCCCCGGTACGCCGGCCAGCGCCGAACCGCGCCAGAGACCGAGTGCGTCGTCGAGCAGCAGCACGGCCTTGGCGTACTCGCCGGAGCGGCTCGCCTCCTGCGCGGCGCTCAGCCCTTCGCGAAAGGTGGCCAGGTCCAGCGACCCCGGCCCGGTCGCCAGCAGGTACCCGTGGCCGACCGACGCGATCACCGAACTACCCACACCGGCCGGACTACCCACATCAGCCGTCTCGACCGCGCCCAGCACCTTGCGCAGCCGGTAGATGTAGCTGCGGATCACGTGCTCGGCCGAGCTGGGCATGTCGTCGGCCCAGAGCGCGTCGATGATCTCCGACACCGAGACCTGGGCGTTCTCCCGGAGCAGCAGCACGGCCAGGACGGCTCGCTGCTGGGGTGGCCCGAGCTTGAGTTCGCGGTCGCCCCGCCACGCTCGGACGGGACCCAGTACGGCGAACCTCAGGTGCCCTGACACCTTCCTCCACTCCCACTCGCTCGATCCCCGCGACTGCCAGTGTGCAACACCCCACGAATCGTGCGGCATCCCCCTGGCCCGGCGCAGCACGCCAGCGTTCCAGGAGCATGTCAACGCGGCGTAGATGTCTTGTTCACGCCAGTCCGGCGACACATCCCTTGCCAGCCTGGCGCGGCTCGGTCCGGCGCACCACGTCGTGCACCACCGCTGCCAGCTCGGCCGGAGCCGAGTAGAACAGCGAGGTGCCTCCGGGGACCCGCCGGACCTCGGAGGCACGCGCGATCGACCGGCTGACGAGCTCCTCGGACATCCACGGGTCGCTGTCCCCCAGGACCAGGGTGGACGGGATGTCCCGCCAGGCGGCATGCGTCAGCACGTCGGTGAAGGCCCGGGCACTGTGCGGGCGCAGCCGCGACACCGCGCGGACGACCTCGTCCGGCGCCAGGTCGCCGTACATCGTGGCGCTGTCCGCGGGCGGCATCACCAACCGGCCCTCCACCAATGCGGCGCCTGCAGCCCGCTCCCCCTCCGCCGCCAGCGGAGCCGCGGCGTAGATCAGCCGTACGACGTTCGACGCACCGGCCAGTCCCTCGGTGACCGGGAATCCCCCGTAGCTGTGGGCGAGCACGACCACCGGCCGGGCCAGTGCGTCGACCGTGGCCCGCAGCGCGCGGGCGTCGGCGTACAGGCCCTGCTCGGCGTCGCCCGTACTCGGCAGGTCGACCGCCAACGTGTCCACACCGAGCACCCGCAACTCGGGGCGGAGTTCCTCCCAGCACCAGGCACCGTGCCAGGCTCCGTGCACCAGCAGAACGGCTGGCTCGTGGGGCGTCGTCATCTGTTCCACTCCGTCGCTCGATCTCGGCGCCAGCCTGCTCCGCGGGCCTACACACCGGATAGACGACCAGACGTCTATCGGCTGTCTATTCGCGCCCGCGACTCTGGGAAACGTGGAGACCGCTTACGACAACGAACTGCGCGAGGAACAGCGCCAGCTGCTGCGCCTGATGGCCCAAGGCTTCCCGGACACCACGATCGCCCGACGGCTGTCGCTGGGCCCGCGAACTCTTGCCCGCCGGATCTCGGACCTGTACGCCGTACTGGGTGTCGAGACCCGCTTCCAGGCCGGTGCCGCCGCCGAGCGCCTCGGCCTGCTCACCCCGACCCGACGAATGCCACCGCAGCGGCACCTGACCCTCACACCCGGCACTGCTCGGCAGAGGGTGAGCTGACCGCGACAGGCTCCTTCCGGGTCGGCCGAGTCGGTCGGCCCAGGGCAACACCTGTCAGGACCAGTGCCAGACCAGCCAGCTGACCCAACGTCAGGTGGTCACCCGCCAGCGTCGTACCGAGCAGGACCCCGGTGACCGGGTTGAGCAGACCGACCAGCCCGACCGTGGCCGCGTCCAGATGCCGCAGCCCGGTGAACCAGGCCACGTACGCACCTGCCGTGGCCACCAGTACGACGTACGTGAAACCGCCGAGCGCCCGCAGGTCGAGCGCCGGCGGCGCACCCTCGACGAGGACCGCGAACGGGACCAGCACCAGACCACCCGCGACCAGCTGCCAGGCGGTGGTCGCCAGGAGGCTGCCGCCGCTGCCCCACTTCTTGGCCAGCACGAAGCCGCAGGACGACAGCGTCAGTGCGGCCACCGATGCGAGCACCCCGGTCAGACGGATGCCGCCGGTCCCGCCGCCGAGCATCAGGCAGACACCGCTGATCCCGGCGACCGCTCCGATCAGCGCCCTCCCCGACGGCCGCGCGCCGAGCAGGACCCAGGCGAACAGGCCCATGGTCAGCGGGGTGGCCGACATGATCGTCGAGGCGACGCTGACCGGCAGCAGCTGCGACGCGACGTAGATCAGCGCGAAGAACGCGCCCACGTTGCAGACACCGAGCACCAGCGACTTCCACCACCAGTCATCGCGCGGCAGGGTCCTGGCCAGCGCCAGCAGCAGGAGTCCGGCGGGCAGCGCGCGGATCACCCCGCCGTACAGGGGATAGCCGGCCGGCAGGTACTCGTGCGTGACGAAGTAGTTGGCCCCCCACGCGATCGGCGCGATCGCCGTCACCAGCAGCCAGCGCCACGATTTATCTTCCATGGAAGACACTATATCTTCCGTGGAAGATATATGCTGACCGGGTGAGCGAAGACCGCGTCGACCGGATCCAGGCCGCCTGGCAGACCGAACGCCCCGACCTCGACGTCAGCCCGCAGGGCGTGATCGGCCGGCTGCACCGGATCGCGGCGCACCTGACCGAGGAGCTCGTCGTGGTCTACGGCAAGTTCGGGCTGACCGAGGGCGAGTTCGACGTCCTGGCCGCCCTGCGCCGCGCCGGTACGCCGTACGAGCGGGCGCCCGGCGAGATCGCGCTGCACACGATGGTCACCACCGGCGCGGTCAGCAAGCGCGTCGACCGGCTCGAGCAGGCCGGACTGGTCCGCCGGATGCGCAGCAGCACCGACGGCCGCGGCCGCGTCGTACGGCTGACTCCAGCCGGCCGCCGGCTGATCGACAAGGCCTTCAGCGCCCACATGGCCAACGAGCAGCGCCTGCTGGCCGGGCTGAGTACAGCGCAGACCAGCCAGCTGGAGGCCCTGCTGAAGACCTGGCTGACCGACCTGGAGCCGCCTGACTAAGGCTTTACCGTCAGGTCCGTGATGGTGACGTCCACTCCGTCGTCACCGAACCCCGGCCCCAGCAGGTCGGTGAACACCTCGTAGACCAGCGAGCGCACCTGATCGGCCAGCACCTGCAAGTCCTGCCCGTACGTCGTGACAACCACGTCGACCACCGCACCGGTGCAGGTGTCGTCGTCACCGATCAGCCGCACCCGGTCCAGCTCGCAGCCGGGCAGTGCGGCGATCCGCCGCCGCAGCTGGCTGATCAGAACGTGGTCGGCGACGTAGAACAGAGCGCCGGTCTCTGTAGCCGCCCGCAGCGGCCTGGTGCGTCGGGTGACCGACTTGAGCCGCTGCTGGATGGACGCCGAGATGTCGATCCAGCCCGGCTCGCTGGACGCGCGCGCCTCGGCTGCTGCCTGCTGCAGGATGTCGTCGATCATCGCCACTCCTCCAGCCGGTCCTGCAGCGCGACCCGGCCCCGGGCGAGCTGGCCGCGGACAACCGTCGGCGTGGTGTTCAGAGCGGTGGCGATCTCGGCGTAGCTCAACTGCTCGACCTCCCGGAGCAGCCAGGCCGCTCGCTGCAGGTACGGCAGCTGGGCCAGCGCGGCGTCCAGCGCCTGCAGCAGTCCGGCGCCTTCGGCCGGATCGGCGTTCGCCGCCGGTACGTCGACCAGCAGCTCGTCCTCGATCGGGGTCGGCCGCTTCTTGCGCAGTACATCAACTGCTTTACGCCCGGTGATGGTGAACAACCAGGTCCGCAGCGTCGAGTCGCCACGGAAGTCGGGGAGCGCTTTCCAGGCGGCGACGAACGCATCCTGCACCACCTCCTCGGCGTCTCCGTGATCGTTCAGCAACCGGCGCGCGTACCGGAACATCGCCGGACCGTGCCGGTCCAGGATCTCCGCGAACGCGTCCGTGTCGCCCAGCGCGGCGGCGCGGCGTAACGAGTCGTCGGAGGTCACTGTTGGTACGACGAGGTCACCACGCGGTTCGTCACGCGCACTGCCGGTGACCCTGTTCACACCCGTGAATGTAGTGCGACGGCGTGACATCGGTGCCCACGGCCACGACTCAGTCACTGAACGATCCGAACACCTTTCCGGTCCGAACCCCCTCGAACCGGCACCATTTCCGAGAGGCAGTGCGATGACCCAGACCCCGAGCGGCACCACCAGCACCGGCCCGAAGGCCGTCCCGTCGCGTGACCTGAGCCCGGCGGTCGACACCTCGGCGCTGGCCAGCGAGCACGGCAAGACCACGATCGCCGACCAGGTGGTCTCCAAGATCGCCGGGATCGCGACCCGCGAGGTGACCGGCGTGCACGACCTCGGCGGCACCGCGGCCCGCACCGTCGGCATGCTGCGCGAGCGGATCCCGGGCTCGCGGACCAACCTGTCGCAGGGCGTCTCGGTCGAGGTCGGCGAGAAGCAGGCCGCGATCGACCTGCAGATCATCGTCGAGTACGGCGTCGGCATCGCCGACCTGGCCGAGGCGATCCGCCGTAACGTGATCAGCGCGGTCGAGCGGATGACCGGCCTGGAGGTCACCGAGGTCAACATCGCCGTCAGCGACATCCACCTCGAGGGCGAGGACGACGACACCGAGCTCGCCGACGAGCCGGTCACCGAACGCCGGGTCCAGTGACCGACCCGACCTCGCCCGTCTCCGACCCCACCGGCGGGGAGCTCTCGGAGCGGATCGCCGAGCTGACCCGCGCCGTACCGGGCGTCGCCGACCTGCACGGCGGCGTCTTCGGCGAGGTCGCCACCTACCTGCCCGGCGGCCGCGTCCCCGGCGTCCGGATCCGCCCGGACCACACCGAGGTCCACGTCAGCATCTTCTGGGACCACCCGGTCCGCGCCACCGCCGAGGCGATCCGTACGACGGTCCAGTCGCTCGTCGGGACGCCGGTCCTGGTCACCGTCGAGGACGTCGTCCACCCCACCAAGGAGAACCAGTGAACGCATCCACCATCGGCCTGTTCGCCGGACTGCTGATCGCCATCGCGGCGGCCGCCGGTGGGTTCGCCGGTTTCCTGCTCGCGCTCGTCCTCGGAGCCGTCGGCTTCGTCGCCGGCCGGTTCCTGTCCGACGGCAGCAAGGGCCTGGACGACCTCCTGTCCCGCCGCGGCCGTGGCTGACACCACCACCCTGCCGGCCCCAGGGGCGCGGGGGCGCCTGGAGATCACCCCGAAAGCGATCGAGAAGCTCGCCGAACGGGCCGCGCTGGACATCGCCGAGGTCACCCACCGCGGTACCACGTTCGGCCGCGGCCTGCCCAAGGCGACGTCGAACACGGTCGGCACCCGCGTCCGCCTCAGCCTCCAGCTCGCGGTCCTCTGGGGCCGCCCACTCCCGGAGGTCGCCGCCGCCACCCGCGACCACGTCGCCACGATCGTCGCCGACCTCACCGGCCTGACCGTCGAGCTGGTGGACGTCGAGATCACCGCCGTACTCCCCAGGAGCTTGCCGTGAGCAACCAATCAGCCAAGCGCCCGGTCGCCGCTCCCGCCGCCGCGACCGCCGGCCTCCTGCTCGGCCTGGCCGTGATCGCCCTCGGCATCGCCGGCGTCCAGCATGCTTCGGCCTCCGCCGGCTGGATCAACGAGTCCTCGTGGCTCGACTGGATCGCCACGAAGGCCGAGGTTCTGAAGCCGGCCGACTGGATGACGTACGCCGGAATCGCCGCGGCGCTGATCGGCCTCTGGCTGATCGCCACCGCGTTGAGCCCGCGCCGCCCGACCCACCTGGCCGTCGGCGACGCGGGCATCTGGATCCGCCCCGGCGACCTGGCCCGCCTGGCCGCCGACACAGCCCGTACGACGAGCGAGGTCTCGACCGCGTCGAGCAAGTCCTCCCGCCGTACGGTCAAGGTCACCGCCACCGCGGTCACCCCCGACACGGTCCAGCTGACCCAGTCCCTCAGCACCGCGGTCGCCACCCGCCTGCAGTCCGTCCAGCCGGCCCCACGCATCCGCGTCCACATCACCCCCGAGGAGCTCTGACATGCGCCGCTCGATCATCGCCCTCGACCGCCTCGCCGCGCTTGTCGCCGGCCTCATCCTCCTCGTAGCCGGCGCTGCCGCCCTCGCCTGGCGCCAGGACTGGATCCCGGACGCCCCCGACCGCATCCGCTCGCCCTGGATCACCACCGCGACCACCGCCGACTGGTGGCCCTGGGCAACAGGTTTCGGCGGTCTCCTGCTCGTCGTACTCGGCCTCTCCTGGCTGGCCCGTCACCTCCCGCGCCGAGGCAACGGCCGCCTCCGCCTGACCGGTTCCGACGCTTCCGGCCGTCTGACCGCCGACGTCAACGCCGCCCTCACCGCCGCCGGCGACCTGCTCGCCGAGACCCCAGGCATCCGCTCGGCCGACGGCCGCGTCCTCCTCGACCGCGGCCAACTCGTCGCCGAGCTGCACCCCGTACTGGAACCAGGCGCCGACCTCGACCAGGTCCGCGCCGCCGCCGAACAGACCGGCCGCGACCTGCTCCAGCTCGTCGGCCGCGACGACTTGTCCTGCCGGGTGAAGCTTCGGGTTGCCCGGCAGGACAAGACCCCCGCCGTACCGCGCGTGCAGTAACCGGTACGCCGTACGTCGTACGGCCGGTGCCTCCTCCTGGCCGATGCCCGCAGGGGTGTGCCTCCGCGATCGTGGTGAGCCAACGACCGGAGGCCCACCATGCATCGACGAACCTTCCTCACCGTCCTCGGCACCGCCGCCCTCACTCCGGCAATCCCAGCGGCCGCAACGAAACCCACGCTCAAAGACTGGCTCGCCCGCAACGCCACACCGCTACGCACCACCAGACCCGACGCGCCGCTCGACGATCTGCGGCACCTCAAACGCCCGCTCGCCGGAGCCCGGATCGTCGCGCTCGGCGAGGCCTCGCACGACACCGCCGAGATCACCCGCCTCAAGCACCGCACGCTGCGCCACCTGATCGAGCAGCAGGGCTTCCGCGCGATCGCGTGGGAGGACGACTGGTCGCTCGGCACGCTGCTGAACGAGTACATCCTCACCGGCCGCGGCGATCTCCGCGCGCTGATGGGCCAGATGAGCGACGCCTGGCGCTCCGAGGAGGTCTTCGCGGTTTTCGAATACCTGCGGACCTACAACGCGAAGCACAGCGACAAGGTCCGGTTCGCCGGCGTCGAGTACTTCTCCACCAGGCACCTCGCGTACGACGCGATCGACGCGTACGTCGCCCAGCAGGCGCCGCACCGACTGGCCGAGGTCCGCGCCCTGCTCGAGCCGATCTACCCGCACCTGACCGACATGGGCAAGTACGTCTTCTGGTACTGGAAGGAGGTCGCCGACAAAGCGCCGTACATCCAGAAGTCCCAGGCCGTCCACGCGTTGCTGGAAAGCCTCCACCACCACAGCCGCTCGTACGCCGTAGTGCTGCACCACGCCCGCCAGATCGCGTCGTTCTACGAGGCGTTCAGCCTGGAGGACAACTACTCCTACCGCGACGCCCGCGCCGCCGAGAACCTCGACTGGTGGGTCCGCTTCACCGGCGAGAAGGTCGTCTACTGGGCGGCCGCCGCCCACACCGCGAACGCGCCGGACCTCGAGGTCTCGAACCCGTCGGGCCCCGGATTCGCCTTCGCCAGCGCGGGTTCCCACCTGCGTCGTCAGTACGGCGACCGCTACCGCACGATCGGCTTCACCTTCGACCACGGCACCATGCACGGCCCGGTCGACATGCCGCCGCCGCTGACGACCTGGTTCGAGCACCCGCTCGGCCAAGTCCGTCACGCGCACTACACCCTCGACCTCCAGCGCCCGGCGAGTTCCGCGGCCCGCGCCTGGCTCAACGCCCCGCTGCGCACCCGCGGCTTCCCGCACCTCGGTCCGACCTCCGAAATGACCGGCGGCACGCTGGCGCAGTGGCACGACGTGCTGATCCACACCCAGCAGGTCACCCCGATCCACCCGCTCTGACCGGCCGGGAGGTAGCTGCCGGCCGACCACTGGTGCACGCGGTCGCCGCGCCGGGTCCGGGTCCAGTTGGCGGATCGCCTCGCAGCTGACCACGTTCCTTCGCTCGCTAAAACGGTGTGTCAAGAGCTGGAACGGTGGTTCAGAAACCGCAGCGTTGCTCGTGCCAACGGACGAGGGCGTCGTACCGCTCGTCCTCGGCCGGGCTCAGCGGGCGCACCGACTCGTAGCCGGCGCGAAGGGTCCGGCGTACGTCGGGAGGCGTCGGGCCCCAGCCGGTGAAGAGCGTGGCGAGGTAGACCGAGGCGTACGCGAGGTCCTCGACCCGGTGCCCCCAGGCGATCTCGTCGAAGTCGAGCACCGCGACGATCTTCGGTCCCTGGGTGAGGATGTTCGCGGCCCGGAGGTCGTTGTGCACCAACTGCTTCGGATCGTCGTCGAGCGGCGGCAAGTCGGTCGCCGCGCGCGGGTTGGTCATCGGCAGCAGCTCGTCCTCGTACCCGCGCAATGCGTTGTGCAGCTCAGCCATGCCGACTCCGGCCGCGTGCACGGCGTCCTTGTCGGTGATGTCGAGCCAGTCCCCGGTGATCTCCGGCACCACGGCCACCGAGAGCTCGCCGAGCGGCCCGTCGATCACCACACGCACGCGGCCGTCCTTGCTCTGCAGCGGCGCCGCCACGGGCACACCCCGCTCGTCCAGCACCCGCAACAACCGCGCCGACGCCTCGAGCTGCCCAAACAGCTCCGGCACCCGCGACCACTTCACCACCAACGGACCCCGATCGGTGTCCACCCACACGATGGCGTTGGGCCCGCTGATCACCATCCGCCCGGTACCGGCGACCTCGATCCCCCAGACCTCGGCCAGGACACCCGGCACCCACGCGCCCACCGCCGCGAACCCCTCGAACCCGAACCGCTCCCGCAACGCCTGCTCCGGCTCGTCCCGCTCCCACAACATCGACAACCCCATCGGCAACATCACCCCACCGTACGAGCAGCGGGAGGTCGCCCGAGTCCCTCGACGGTTTTGGGGGTGGGGCCCTCTAGGCTTCCGCGAGTGAGTACTTATGACGCCGACCCGTTCGAGCACCTGGCCCCAGCATCGCTCCCGCAGCGTCAGCAGCAGATCCTGGTCGTGATCCGCGACTGGGTCAATCGGCACGGCTACTCACCGAGCACCCGCCAGATCGGCGACGCCGTCGGACTGCGCTCGTCGTCCTCGGTCGGCAAGCACCTGGCCGCCCTCGAGGACAAAGGCTTCCTGCAGCGCGGTACGTCGGTGTCGCGCCCGATCGACGTCCGCCTGTTCCTCCAGAGCGACAACACGGCCGCGGCTTCCGACAACTCGGTCTCCGTCCCGGTCGTCGGCGACATCGCCGCCGGTACGCCGATCTCCGCAATCGAGCACGTCGACGAGCAGCTCAGCCTCCCCCGCGACCTGACCGGCCGCGGCACGGTCTTCGCCCTGCGCGTCCGCGGCGAGTCGATGGTCGACGCCGCGATCTGCGACGGCGACATGGTCGTCGTCCGCCAGCAGTCCGAGGCCCACTCCGGCCAGATCGTCGCCGCGATGATCGACGAGGAGGCGACGGTCAAGGTCTACCGCCGCCGCAACGGCCACGTCTACCTGGAGCCCCGCAACCCGGCGTACGAGGTCATCGACGGCGACAACGCCACCATCCTCGGCGTGGTGGTCTCGGTCCTCCGCACGGTCTGACGCCGCCGGCGCATGCCGCCGCCCGGTAGGGCACCCTGCCGGGCCGGCCCCAGCTCCGCAGCCGGCGCATGCCGCCGCCCGGTTGAGCACCCTGCCGAACCGGCCTCAGCTCCGCAGCCGGCTCTGTCCGCCGCACCGGCCCGCGCCCACGGTCACCAAGTACCGGCCCCAGATCTACGCTCGCCGAGCGCCCGGGTCCATCCCCGGGACCTCCGCCGCGGCCGTCCAGCTCGCCAGCAGCGCGAGCCGCTCGGCCGTCGGCGACCCCGGCGCGGCCAGGTAGGTGATCAGCGACAGCTCACTGTCCTGCGCGACATCCAGCCGCTCGTACGCCAGATTCAGCTCCCCCACCAGCGGATGATTCAGCTTCTTCCGCCCCTGCGTCTTCTCCCGCACGGTGTGATCGGCCCACAACGTCCGGAACTCCTCGCTGTGAATACTGAGCTCACCCACGAGCTCGGCCAACCACCGATCCCCCGGATGCCGAGCCGTCTGCAACCGCAGCTCGGCGGTGATCGTCTCGGCATCGCCGGCCCAGTCGACAAAGAACTCCCGCGCCGCCGGATCGAGCCAGAAGAACCGTGCCCGATCCCGCGTCCGCGGATCATCCGTGATCCCGAACGCCGCCGCACCGAGCGCGTTGGAACCGACGATCATCATCCGGTAGTCCACAACGATCGCCGGCACATCCCGCAGACTCTCCAGCAACTGCTGCACAGTCGGCCGCAGTACCGGCCGCTCGACCTGCTCGTCCCGCTGCGGCCGCGCGAGATCGTACAGATAAGAATGCTCGGTCGGATTCAGCCGCAACGCCCGACTGATCGCATCCAGTACGGCGTCCGAAACCTGCCGCCCACGCCCCTGCTCCAGCCGCGTGTAGTAGTCCGCGCTCACTCCCGCGAGCTGCGCGACCTCCTCGCGCCGAAGCCCAGGAACCCGCCGCCGCCCGTGCTGCACCAACCCGACATCATCTGGATCCAGCCGCCCGCGCCGGGACCGCAGGAACTCACCAAGCTGAGCGTTCACCTCTCCAGAGTAGGTCGCACCCATCCCCCAAGCCTGGGTCTGCCAGACCCAGGCTCGGACGGCGAACCTACTCCCGCCCGGCCGACGTGAAGTTCATGTCGGCGTACCGCGAACCAACCACCCCAGCAGCGATCGGCTCCAACCTCTTCAACTCCTCGTCGCTCAGCTCGATCAGCACACCCCGCGCGTTCTCCACCACCCGCGAGCTACTCCGCGTGCCCGGAATCGGCACCACCGTCACCCCGAACACCCGCTCCTGCGCGTGCAACCAGCCCAGCGCCACCTGCGCCAACGTCACCCGGCGAGCCTCAGCGACCTCCCGCAACGGCGCCAGCAGATCCCGGTTGACCGAGTGGTTGTCCCCGTCGAACCGCGGCATGTCCTTCCGAGCGTCGCCCTCCCCGAGCTGAACGGAAGCCCCCGTCAGCACCCCACGCCCGAGCGGCGAGTACGGCACCATCGCCACGCCCAGCTCGGCCGCCGCCGGCACCACCCGAGCCTCGATGTCGCGACTGAACAACGACCACTCCGACTCGACCGCGACGATCGGATGCACGCCGTACGCCGCCCGCAGCTCCTCGGCCGTCACCTCACTCAGCCCGAGGTGCCGCACCTTGCCCTCCCGCACCAGCTCGGCCATCGTCCCGACCGTCTCCTCGATCGGCACCTCCAGATTCCGCCGGTGCATGTAATAGACGTCGAGGTGGTCCACCCCGAGCCGCCGCAGGCTCGCCTCGGCCGCCGCCCGGATCGAGTCCGCGTCGTTCACGATCAAGCCCGTACGGCGAATCTCGCCCAGCCCGAACTTGGTCGCGATCACCACCTCGTCGCGGTGCGCGGCCAGGAACGGCGCCAGGAACTCCTCGTTCGCCCCGTCGCCGTACGCGTCGGCCGTGTCGAACAGCGTGACCCCGACCTCGAGCGCCTGCTCCAGCGTCGCCCGCGCGGCCGCTTCGTCGGTGGGTCCGTAGTACCCGGTGTTGATGGCCATCGCCCCGAACCCCTGGTGGCCCACCAGCGGTCCGTCCGTGCCGAGTCTGACTGTGTCGAGCCTGAAATCCGTCATGCTCCGAGCCTTACGCGCGCGACTCGGGGCAACCAGATCCCCCGCAACCTAGGACTACCGGGACTAGGTTGCTGGGTATGGGACTTCGCCGCCTCACCCGGGACCAGGCCCGCCGGATCGCCGTCCGGGCCCAACTGCTCGACGCGCCTCGGCCGACCGACCTGGTCGCCACGATCGAGCAGCTGACCCTGCTGCAGATCGATCCGACCGCCGCCGTCGCGCCCAGCGCCGACCTGGTCGCCTGGAGCCGCCTCGGCCCGTCGTACCAGCCGGAGCAGCTGAAGCAGGCGGTCGAGACCGACCGGGCCCTCTTCGAGTTCAACGCACTCATCCGCCCGATGACCGATGTCGGCCTCTACCTGGCCGACCCGGACCTGCACCCGAGCCTCCAGGAGTGGATGACGGCGAACAAGTCCTTCCAGCAGGACATTTTCGCCGTACTGCGGGATCGCGGCCCGGTCACGTCCCGCGAGATCCCCGACACCTGCCCGGTCCCGTGGAAATCCACCGGCTGGACCAACAACCGCAACGTCACGCGCATGCTCGAGCTCCTGGTGGCGACCGGCCAGGTCGCCATCTCCGGCCGCATCGCCCGCGAACGCATCTGGGACCTGGCCGAGAACGTCTATCCCTCCGACCTGGTCGTCCCCTCTGCCGCGGAGGCCACCCGCCTGAAGAACGAGCGCCGCCTCCGCTCCCTGGGGATCGCCCGCGCGAAAGGCACCGCGGTCCCTGTGGAGCCAGCCATCGTCGGCGAGGTCGGCGAACCGGTCGAGATCGAGGACACCCCGGGCATCTGGCAGCTCGATCCCACGGCGTCAGCCGACGACTTCACCGGCCGCACCGCGCTGCTGTCCCCGTTCGACCGCCTGATCCACAACCGGGCCCGGGCCGTGGAACTCTGGGACTTCGAGTACACGCTGGAGATGTACAAGCCGGCCGCCCAACGCCGCTGGGGCTACTTCGCCCTTCCGATCCTGCACGGCTCGCAACTGGTCGGGAAGGCGGACGTCAAGGCCGATCGCAAGGCCGGCGTACTGCAGGTCAATGCTCTGCATCCCGACGTCCGCTTCACGCGCGCGATCACCAAGGCCGTCAACGAAGAACTCGACAACCTCGCCGCCTGGCTGGCCCTTCCCACCATCGAGCGCCCGTGAAGATCTCCGTCATCGACTACCACACCGCCGGCGAGCCCTTCCGAATCGCGCTGACCGGCGTCCCGGAGATCCCCGGCACCTCGATCCTGGACCGCCGGGCGTTCGCCCAGCAATCGCCCGAGGTCGATGCCGTCCGCAAGTTCCTCGTGCAGGAACCGCGAGGCCACGCGGACATGTACGGCGGTTTCCTGGTCCCGCCCGACGACGACGGCGCCCACTTCGGCGTCCTCTTCTGGCACAAGGACGGCTACTCCACCGCCTGCGGCCACGGCACCATCGCCCTGGCGACCTGGGCCGTCACCACCGGCCGCGTCCCCGCTGCCGGCGACGGCGACACGGACGTCGTCATCGACGTCCCCTCAGGCCGCGTCACCGCTCGAGTCACCCGCGCCGCCGGGGTGGTCACAAATGTTGCCTTCCGCAACATTCCGTCGTACGTCGTGATCCGGGACGTCCCGATCCTCACTACCCGAGGCTCTGCTCACGCCGACATCACCTACAGCGGCGCGCTCTACGCCTCCGTCAGCGCAGCGTCCTTGGGTCTGTCCGTCACGCCCACCCATTACTCGGCCCTGCTCACCATCGGCCGCGAGATCAAGTGGCTCCTCAACGACACCGAGTGGTCCAAGCACCCCACGGACCACCGCCTGAACGGCATTTACGGCACGATCCTGTACGACGACCTCAGCCAAACCCCGAACGGTCCCCACCAACGCAACCTCACGATCTTCGCCGACGGCGAAGCCGACCGCTCCCCCTGCGGCTCCGGCACGTCGGCCCGCGTCGCCCTCCTCCACGCCGACGGCCGGCTCGCCCTCGACCAAACCCTCCGCCACGACTCGATCATCAACACCACCTTCCAGGCTCGCGTGGTGGCCTCCGACGACCAGCAAGGCGTTATCACCGAGGTCAACGGCACGGCGTACGAAACCGGCACGGCCACCTTCACCCTCGATCCGAACGACCCTCTGGGGACCGGCTTCACCCTCCGCTAGCCACCCATTGTGTAAAGCTCGGGGCATGACCGATCTCGCCGCAAAGGCCAGCGAACTCCTCCGCCTCCACCACACCGGTACGACGCTCGTCCTGCCCACCGTCTGGGACGCCTGGTCCGCCCGCACCGTCGCAGCCGCCGGCTTCCCCGCGCTCAGCATCGGCAGCCACCCCCTGGCCGACTCCCGCGGCCAGAAGGACAACGAGGGCATGAGCCTGGACGACGCGCTGGACGGCGTACGCCGAATCACGTCCGCGGTCGACGTCCCCGTCACGGCCGACCTCGAATCCGGCTACAACACCCCCGCCGCCGAACTGGTCGAGCGCACTCTGGAAGCCGGCGCCGCAGGCATCAACATCGAAGACACCGTCCACTCCGAGTCCCGCCTGCGTGCCCTCACCGAACACGCCGACTACATCGCCGCCCTCCGCGCCGCCGCCGACGCCGCCAACGTGGACCTGGTCATCAACGCCCGTACCGACGCCCTGATCACCAAACTCGAAACCTTCGAAGACCCGCTGACCGAAGCCGTCAACCGCTCCAAGGCCTGCGAATCCGCCGGCGCCCGCTGCGTCTACCCCGTAGGCATCCCCAGCCCCGACGCCCTGAAGACGTTCCTCTCAGAACTCTCCGGCCCCCTCAACGTCACCGCCGACCCCGTCAAGGGCGCCTACTCCGGCACCTACCCCGAACTCCAGGCCGCCGGAGTCCACCGCATCACCTTCGGCCCCCTCCTCCAGTTCGCCCTCACCGAAAAAGTCACCGACCTACTCAGCACCTGGCACTAACACTCACTGGCCGGCGGTGCCTTCGGGCGGCGTACGGCGAACTGCTCCGGGAAGGTCCAGTCGAAGCGGACGGCGGCCAGGCGGACGAGCGTTGTCACCACCACGCAGACGAGTCCCGCGACCGGGATCGGCGTACCGAGTTCAGCAAGCAGGACCAGTACGCCGGTGCCGGCGCCCGCTGCGACGGCGTACAAGGTCCCCACGTGCAGGAAGGAGAACGGCAGGCTCAGCATGACGTCGCGCAGCATCCCGCCGCCGATCGCCGCGATGACGCCGACCACCAACGCCCCAGCAACTCCCACCCCAAGAGACAGCGCCTTCGACGCCCCGATCGCGCCGAACAACCCCATCACCACGGCATCGAGCACGGTGATCAGCCAGTCCACTCGCGCCACTACGGGCCGCAGCACCATGCCCAGAAAGGCCGAAGCACCGGCCACCATCAAATACCAGTTGCTCCAGACAACAACCGGCGGCCGATTGAGTACGACGTCCCGCAGCAGGCTTCCCCCGAGCGAGACAGCCAGCCCGATCACGATCACCCCCAGTACGTCGATCCGGCGGGCCCTCACACCCGCCGCGAACAACGCCCCCTGAAGCCCGCCGAGCCCAGCAGCGAGCAGTTCAATCCACAGCGTCACCTGAAACGGGCTGACCGCCATCTGTCCCTCCCCAGCTCGGCAACAACCTCACCCCTCAGCGCGCACTGAGCCCTTCGCGGCCTCGTCGATGATGTCGGCAACGACCCCGGCCTGCGTGATGAACAGCGCGTGGCTGGCGGACACGGTGGTGATCTTCGCGCCGGCCCGCGTCGCCATGTGCAGCAGCATCGCCTGGTCGAACGACTTGTCCTCCGTCGCAATGACGGCCCAGGTCGGCTTGTCCCGCCAGGCAGCGTTCTTCACCGGCGTCTCGAAGGCCGACATGTTGATCGGGATCTGCGAGTCCCGCAGGAACGCGGCGTCCGCGTCGCTCGCGTCAGCAGCGAACCCGGCCTTGAACTTGTCGTGGTTGAGAAACCCGAACCCGTCGTCGACCACGTCGATGACGAACTCAGGCGTCGCCGCAAACCCGGCGTACTGCTCGCCCGTCGTCTGCCCGGCGTCAGGCGCCAGAGCCGAGACGTAAACCAGCCCAGCCACGTTCGAATGAACCCCGGCCTCGGTGATCACCGTCCCACCCCACGAGTGTCCGACGAGGATCGTCGGCCCGTCCTGCCGATCCAGCACCCGGGTGGTCGCCGCGACGTCGTCCTCCAGCGAGGTGAGCGGGTTCTGCACGATCGACACCCGGTACCCCCGCGCCGTCAGGTCGTCGTACACCCCACGCCACCCCGACCCATCAGCAAACGCCCCGTGCACCAGCACAACGTTCTTGATCGCCATGATCCGGTCCTCTCCTCCACCACGAGCCGGCGGTCGCCACCTCTGATATGCAATATATTGCACCGCTCGAACACTCACAAGCCCCAGCGCAAATAAGGCATTAACAGCGGTGATGGGTGCAATATGTTGCCATGCCGATCCCCGTGGGCACCCCCGCCGTAGACCGCACCCTGCTCCGCGACGACGTCTACCGACGCCTCCGCGACGCCATCGTCGACGGCACCTTCCGCCCCGGCGAACAACTCAAGGACGGCGACCTGGCCGAGTGGCTGGGAGTCAGCCGAACCCCGGTCCGCGAGGCCCTCCTCCGCCTAGGCGCCAGCGGCCTGGTCGTAGCCCTGCCCGGCCGCTCCACCACAGTCAGCGCCATCGACATCCAGGTGGTCCGCGACGCCAAGGACGTAGTAGCCGCCATGCACGAACTGGCGGTCCGCCAAGTCACCAGCCGACTGACCAAAGCCCACGTCACCCAGATGCGAGAAGCCAACAAGCGCTTCGCCGCAGCCGTAACCTCGGGCGACGTCACCGCCGCCCTCGACGCCGACGAAGAACTCCACCGAATCCCCGTCACCGCCCTGGGCAACCAGGCCCTGGAAGCAGTCCTGGAACGCTTCGACCCCCTCATCCGCCGAGCCGAACGCCTCCGCTTCGGCGTGGACGGCCCCACCTCCGTCACCCGCCACGACCAGCTCATCACCCTCGTCGAAGCCGGCGACGCCAACGCCGCCGCGGCCCTGGCCTTCGACACCTGGCACAGCCTCCCCGCCGACGAAACCGCCTGACCTTCAAGACTTCTGTACCGATCGGAATAGAAGTACGCCGACTCGCGTTGCCACTCGTCGAGACGCCCACCACGGGCGACTCCACGACGAGAAAGCAGCCCGGTCCTCCGACCGCGGCCACAGAAGGGAACACCGATGCCCGAGACCAACCTCCGCGACTTCTACGAGCGCTACATCGAGGCACTCAACGCGCACGAGTTCGACCGCATGGACGAGTTCATCCACGAATCCGTCGTTCTGCACAGCGAGCCGAGCTCCCGCGCCGCCGTCGTCGCGCAACTGAACAGCATCGTCGACGCGGTCCCCGACTTCCACTGGGAGACCCAGGAACTGGCCCTCAACGGCGACAGCCTCGCTGCCCGCCTGATCAACACCGGCACCCCCGCCAAGGAATGGCTCGGGGCCGCTCCCACCGGCCGGTCGATCGAGATCGTCGAGTACGCCATCTACCGGATCCGCGACGGCAAGTTCCAGACCATGTCCGCCCTGCATGACGCCGAGGCGCTCCAGCGGCAACTCGCCGGCTGAGTCAGGCAAGACCCACACCCATCAAATACCGCACGGTCCGGGAGCACTGCTGTCGGATTTCAGTACCAATCGGTACCGAAACATCAAGGAGAAGCAGCACCATGGGGCAGTTCGACAACAAGACAGCGATCGTCACCGGTGGCAGCAGCGGGATCGGCCTGGCCGTCGCCGAGCGCTTCGCCGCCGAGGGCGCTCACGTCTTCATCACCGGCAGACGCGAGGACGAGTTGGAGACGGCGGTCAAGCTCATCGGCTCCGCCACCGCCGTACCGGGTGACATCGCAGACCCGGCCGACCTGGACCGCCTGTACGACGCGGTCCGCAGCCGGGGCCACGGCCTCGACCTGCTGTTCGCCAACGCCGGGACAGCAGCGTTCGCGACGCTCGACGAGATCACGCCGGAGCACTTCGACCACATCTTCGGCGTCAACGTCCGGGGCACGCTCTTCACCGTGCAGAAGGCGCTTCCGCTGCTCAACGAGGGCGCCTCGGTGATCGTGAACTCCTCCGTCCGCGCCGACGACGGCATGGAGGCGTTCGGCACCTACGCGGCATCGAAGGCGGCCCTGCGTTCGTACACCCGGACGTGGGCCAACGAGCTCAAGAGCCGAGGCATCCGCGTCAATGCGGTGTCCCCCGGCTCGATCGACACCCCGGCAGTCGTCGGCATGGTGGGCGAGGAGAGGGCCGAGGCGGTCAAGGCGGAGTTCGCCGCGAACGTCCCGGTCGGCCGGATGGGATCCGCCGCAGAGGTCGCGGCTGCCGTGGCCTTCCTCGCCTCGGACGAGAGCAGCTTCGTCCTCGGCGCCAACCTGTACGTCGACGGCGGCGAGAACCAGCTCTGAAACGGAGACCGCCCGGTCGGCGCCGAATCACCACGCCGACCGGGCGGACCCCGGCCTCCACTCGCTACTTCAGACAGGCAGCCCGATCATCTGGTGCGGACCCTCGTCGCAGCGGCGCCCGTTCAGCGTCACCGATCGATGGCCGCCATGTTGTCCGGGTCGAAACGCTCACCGACCGCCGGCCTCAGCGCGTTCAGCCGGGCGACCTGGCTCTCGGTGAGCCCGATCCCGTCCGCGGCGACGTTCTCCTCCACCCGAGCGACCCGCGTGGTCCCCGGGATCGGCGCGATGTCGTTGCCCTGGGCCAGCAACCACGCCAGCGCGACCTGCGCCGGTGTCGCTCTGTCCTCGTCGGCGATGGCCTTGACCTCGTCGACGATGGCCAGGTTGCGCTCGAGGTTGCCGCCGGCGAAGCGCGGGTTGGTCCGGCGCCAGTCATCGGCGTCCAGACCGTCCAGGCTGCGGATGTTGCCGGTGAGGAAGCCGTGCCCGAGCGGCGAGTACGGCACCAGGCCGATCCCGAGCTCCCGCAGTACGGGCAAGATCTCGGCCTCGGGATCGCGGGTCCACAACGAGTACTCAGTCTGTACCGCGGTCACCGGATGGACGGCGTGCGCCCGCCGGATCGTCGCAGCGCTCGCCTCCGACAGCCCGATGTGCCTGATTTTGCCTTCGGCAACCAATTCGGCCAGCGTCCCGACGGTCTCCTCGATCGGGACCTCGGGATCGACCCGGTGCTGGTAGTACAGGTCGATGTGGTCGGTCCCCAGCCGCCGCAGCGATCCCTCGACCGCGACGCGCACGCTGGCCGGACTGCTGTCCTGCCCCGGACGACCGGTGTGCGAGATCAGCCCGAACTTGGTGGCCACCACGACGCCGTCCCGGCGTCCCTTCACAGCCTTGCCCACCAGCTCTTCGTTGACGTACGGCCCGTACAGCTCCGCCGTGTCGATATGCGTGACCCCGAGATCCAAGGCCCGGTGGATCGTGCGAATCGACTCCGCCTCCGGACGGCCCGCGCCGGTGTAGAACATCGACATACCCATCGCGCCGAACCCGATCCGCGAGACCTCCAGGCCTCCGAACGTCGTGCTCTTCATAGAGTTCCCTTCACGAACTGCCAGTTACGTTCCAATCGGTACAGAACAGTGATACATCGGTACCCCTCGGTACACAAGTCGACTTCTGTACCGAGGGGTACAATCGAGGCATGAGCAGTTCTCGTGTGATGGGACGCCCCCGGGGATTCGACACCGACGAGGCGCTGGAGCGCGCCATGCGGGTGTTCTGGGAGCAGGGCTACGAGGGCGCGAGCCTGACCGACCTCACCGGCGCGATGGGGATCACCAAGACCAGCATGTACGCCGCCTTCGGCAACAAGGAGCAATTGTTCCGCAAGGCCCTGGACCGCTACACCGAGGGCCCGTCCGCGTACGCATTCGAAGCCCTCGAGCAGCCGACCGCCCGCGGCGTCGTCGAAGCCCTGCTCCGCGGATCAGCCCGCACCACCACCGAGCCGAAGACCTTCTCCGGCTGCCTAGGCGTCCAGGGCGCCCTCGCCTCGAGCGAAGCCAGCCGCCCCGCCCACGACCTCCTCGTCAACTGGCGCAACGACGCCGTCCTCCGCCTGGAACACCGCTTCCAACGCGCCGTCGACGAAAGCGACCTCCCGCCCGACGCCGACCCCCGCCAGCTCGCCCGCTACGTCATGACGGTCGCCTTCGGCCTCGCCGTACAGGCAGCCAACGGCCTAACCCACGCCCAACTCGACGAAATCGTCGACACCACCCTCGACGCCTGGCACCCGTAACACCGGCAGAGCTGGCCGGGAGCGACGCCAGCGGATCTTCGCGCGACCGGATCAGTCCAGTAACGGCAGGCCGTGGTCACGCGATGTAGCCAACGATCTGTCAGGGGTGGCAGCTCGGGAGTAGGCCTACGGGCCGGGGGGAATCATGCGTCTTTTGACGTATCTGGTCGTATCAGCAACTTTTGTGTCGGTCGCGATCGCTGTGCCGCAGCAGGCAAGTGCTTCCGCGCAGACCGGCGACACCATCGCCGCACCTCGCTTGGAGGCCTCCGCCGGACCGCTCCGGACGCAGGTCGCGAGCACCGAGTCGGTGTCGAAGCCTGCCCTTGCGCCGGCTGTTCTGCCGGCCGGGCAGGTTGCCGACTGTGCGGGCGGGACGATCGGCACGTCATTCGCGGCGGCACCGATCACCGACTCGCTGTCGACGACGTCGGAGGTGGACTGCTTCGAGTTCTCGGCCGTCGCCGGCGATGTCGTGAACGTTGTCATGAACTCGAGCACGGGATCACCACGGGTCCAGATCGCGTCGTCGACGACTGTGGTGTGTTCCTCGACGAGCTCGACCTCGTTGTGCACGCTGTACGGCGCGGGGCCGTACCAGGTTCAGGTGTCAGCAGTCGGAGCTGCCGGATTCACCTACTCGCTGGCCGTACGACGGGTAACAAATCCCCAGGGCTGCACGTCGCTAGGTGATCCGAGCGTCTGGTCGTTCGCGGCACCGCGTCTCAACGGATCCGTCTCGGGAGCGTTGCGCGCGACCTGCTACACGTTCAACCGCGACCAAGCCGAAGCAGATGGCGCGTACTGGTTCCGGACAGTTCGCGTCAGCGGCACCCTCAGCCCGTCGCTACGGGTCTACAACCCCGCCGGCGGACAGGAATGCTCCGGATCCTCCAGCGACTACCAGCGCTGCCTACTCCAAGAACCCGGCCAGCACGTCCTCGTCGTCGAAGACTCCTCCCGCACCTCCACCGGCTCCTACTACCTCACCGCCAAACGCACCACCGACCCCCAAGGCTGCACCACCCTGCCATCAATCGCCTTCGGTGCTGCCCCGATCTCGGCCACGATCAGCACCGCCGGCGAGATCGACTGTCACACCATCCCCAACGTCAGCACCGGCGACGTCGTCTACGCGGTCGACTCCTCCACCGGCGGCCTGGCGCAGTGGCGGATCCTGGACGGTCGCGGTGTCGAACAGTGCGCCAGCATCTGGTCCAACAACCTCTGCACCCTCAACGGCACCGGCCCTTGGACAGTCATCGCCTACAACTCCACCACCGAAGCACCCGCCTACACGTTGGCCGTACGCCGAGTGACCAACCCCCAGGGCTGTTCATCACTGGGCGACCCGGGCGTGTGGTCGTTCGCCGCGCCACGCCTCAACGGATCGGTCCCCGGCGCGTTGGGTGGGACTTGCTACACGTTCAACCGCGACCAAGCCGAACCCGACGGCGCGTACTGGTTCCGCGCGGTCCGCGTGAGCGGAACGCTGAGTCCGTCGTTGCGGGTCTACAACCCGGCCGGCGAACAGGAGTGCTCTGGCTATTCCGGTGACTACCAGCGTTGCCTGCTTCAAGCACCTGGGCAGCACCTGCTCGTCGTCGAAGACTCTTCGCGCACCGCGACGGGCTCCTACTACCTCACCGCCAAACGCACCACCGACCCTCAAGGCTGCACCACCCTGCCGTCGATCGCGTTCGGCGCCACCCCGATCTCGGCCACGATCAGCACCGCCGGCGAGATCGACTGCCACACCATCCCCAACGTCAGCACCGGCGACGTCGTCTACGCGGTCGACTCCTCCACCGGCGGCCTGGCGCAGTGGCGGATCCTGGACGGTCGCGGTGTCGAACAGTGCGCCAGCATCTGGTCAGGCAACCTCTGCACCCTCAACGGCACCGGCCCCTGGACAGTCATCGCCTACAACTCCACCACCGAAGCACCCGCCTACACGTTGGCCGTACGCCGAGTGACCAACCCCCAGGGCTGTTCATCACTGGGCGACCCGGGCGTGTGGTCGTTCGCCGCGCCACGCCTCAACGGATCGGTCCCCGGCGCGTTGGGTGGGACTTGCTACACGTTCAACCGCGACCAAGCCGAACCCGACGGCGCGTACTGGTTCCGCGCGGTCCGCGTGAGCGGAACGCTGAGTCCGTCGTTGCGGGTCTACAACCCGGCCGGCGAACAGGAGTGCTCTGGCTATTCCGGTGACTACCAGCGTTGCCTGCTTCAAGCACCTGGGCAGCACCTGCTCGTCGTCGAAGACTCTTCGCGCACCGCGACGGGCTCCTACTACCTCACCGCCAAACGCACCACCGACCCTCAGGGCTGCACCCCCTTGCCGTCGATCGCGTTCGGCGCCACCCCGATCTCGGCCACGATCAGCACCGCCGGCGAGATCGACTGCCACACCATCCCCAACGTCAGCACCGGCGACGTCGTCAACCTGGTCGACTCCTCCACCAGCGGTCAGGGCCAGTGGAGGGTCCTGGACGGTCGCGGCGCCGAGCAGTGCGCCAGCATCTGGTCAGGCAACCTGTGCACCCTCAACGGCACCGGCCCCTGGACAGTCATCGCCTACAACTCCACCACCGAAGCACCCGCCTACACGCTGGCGGTACGCCGAGTGACCAACCCCCAAGGCTGCTCGCCACTGGGCGACCCGGCCGCGTGGTCCTTCACCGCCCCACGCATCAACGGGTCCGTCTCGGGTGCGTTGCGCGCGACTTGCTACACGTTCAACCGCGACCAGGCCGAAGCAGATGGTGCGTACTGGTTCCGGACAGTTCGCGTCAGCGGCACCCTCAGCCCGTCGCTACGGGTCTACAACCCCGCCGGCGGACAGGAGTGCTCCGGATCCTCCAGCGACTACCAACGCTGCCTGCTCCAAGAACCCGGCCAGCACGTCCTCGTCGTCGAAGACTCCTCCCGAACCTCCACCGGCACCTACTACCTCACCGCCAAACGCACCACCGACCCACAAGGCTGCACGACATTGCCTTCAGTCGCCTTCGGCCTTCCCGCCGTGGCGGGCAACGTGAGCACCGTCGGGGAAATCGACTGCTACCGCCTGCAGGGCTTCGCCGGTGACGACCTCACGATTCACGCGTCAGGTGTCGCGGATCGGCTGGCGGTGGTCGACGCCACCGGCGTGAACAGGTGTACCGGCGGTGCCGAGTTCGGCTGCACCTTGAGCGGTGCCGGACCGTTCTCCATCCTGGTCTACCCGTACGACGCCGCCCAGACGGGCTCGTACAGCTTCTCCGTTGCCTGCAACAACATTCCGTGCGGCCAGTCCGACACGACCGTCACCGATGTCACGCCGTCCCGGATCGGTGCAGGCAGGGTCGCCACCCTGCTGCTGCGCGGGAAGGACCTCCAGCTGCTGCAATCAGCAAAGCTGACCCGGAGCGGTGCCACGGTGACCGGCGCGGCGGAGGAGGCCGCCGAGGACGGCCGAGCTCGCGGAGTGCGATTCGACATGGCCAGCGCCGCGGTCGGTGCGTGGAACCTCGAAGTCGCTTTCCTGGATGGGACAACGCGTACCGTCCCGTCCGCGGTGACGGTCGAGGCGGTGCGGCCTCCGGTGATCACCGCCGAGCTGGTCGGCCGGGACGTGTTCCGGGTTGGTCAGCCGACAACGGTCAGTGTGGTGGTCAAGAACACCGGGAACGTGGACGGCTTGTCGACGCCCATCACGATCAGCGGCATCCCCGAAGGCGCCACGATCAGCTCCCTGACCGACCTCTTCAAGCCGGTCGGGCCTGACACCAACCTCACGACCGCGAAGGCGACGTTCAACCAGGAAGCCGACACCTTCACCAAGGACGGCGTCATCACCGTCCCGTTCGTCGTCGCCCGGGTTCCGGCCGGAGGGTCTGTGCGCCTGGACCTGCAGGTCGTCGTACCGCAGGCCACCGAGTACGCGATCACGGCGTCCGCCGGCAAGTGCATGGCGCCGGCAGGCCAGAGCGGCCAGGCCGGTCGGACCGCGGCGGACAACCCCGAACAGGACTGCTACGCGGCGATCGTCGGCGGGGTCTACGAGATCGTCACCGACGGCGTACCGGGTGGCGGGTGCATTTCGTACGGCGTCGATCTCTACTCGAACTACATGGCATCCATCAACGGCGGCGACAGCTTCTTCAGCCCGAGCAACCTGTGGGGCGGCCTGTGGGGAGCGATCGACTGTGCGACCGACCTCTATCCGCCCTCCGCGTTCGCCAAGGCCGGCATCGGGATCATCGGATCGCTCAACACCGCCAACGACCTGATCCAGGACTGCCTGCTCATGCCCGAGTCGTCGCGGCTGCAACAGCGCGGGGTCGCGTCGTTCGATCCCAACGACATCACCGGGCCCGCCGGTCGCGGCGACGAACGCTTCATCCAAGGCGACACACCACTGTCGTACCAGGTGTACTTCGAGAACCTGCCGGCAGCGACCGCGCCGGCGCAATCGGTCAAGATCACCAACCAGCTCGACACCACCAAGTTCGACCCGGCGTCGGTGCTGTTCAGCGAGGTCCGGTTCGGCAGCACCGTGTACCAGCTGCCGTACGCCGACCACTCCATCGACCACGTCATCGACCTCCGTCCGACCAAGAACCTGCTCGTCCGCGCCACAGCGAACGTCACGACCGCCGGCCTGATCACCTGGGAGCTGCAGTCCCTCGATCCTGAGACCCTCGCACCGCCGGAGGATCCCCTGGCCGGCTTCCTCCCGCCGAACCACACCGCTCCCGAGGGAGAGGGACGGGTCGCGTACAGCGTCCGCCTGAAGTCGCTTCCCTCGGCGACCGTGGTCACGAACAAGGCGTCGATCGTCTTCGACACCAACCCGGCCATCGAGACGCCGATCTGGAGCAACAAACTCGACAAGCTGCCGCCCTCGGCCACCGTCAGCGTGGCAGGGCAAAGCAACCCGCGTTTGGCGACGGTGACCTGGACGGGCAGCGACGACGCGGCCGGCGTCGTCCTCTACGAACTGCGGGTCGCCAAGGACGGCGGAGCGTTCGGGCTCTGGCACACCTCGACAACCCCTGGATCTGCGACCTTCCAAGCGCCGACCAGCGGTTCCTACAGCTTCGTCGTCGTGGCCCACGACGGCGCCAGCAACACAGCCCAGTCGACCCAGGCAGCGATCAGCCTGGTTGGCGAGGCGCCTCCGGAGGCGGGGACGTACGCGTCGTTGGCACCGTCGCGAGTGCTGGACACCCGCAGCGCGATCGGCGCTGCGGCCGGCCCGGTCGCCGCACGCGGCGTCGTACACCTGTCGGTCCTGGGCCGCGGCGGCGTACCGGCGTCGGGTGTGTCAGCAGTGGTTCTCAACGTGACAGTGACGCAGCCGACCACGGCCGGGTACGTCACGGTCTTCCCGGACGGGACGACCATGCCCACTGCCTCGAACCTCAACTTCGCCGCTCGCCAGACGATCCCGAACCTGGTCGTGGCCCGGGTAGGTGCCAACGGCAAGATCGCGCTGGCCAACAACAGCACCGGCACCGCACACCTCACCGCCGACGTCGCCGGCTACTACCTGGCCGGTACGCCGACTGCCGCAGGAACGTTCGCGTCATTGGCGCCGTCGCGAGTACTGGACACTCGCAGCGCGATCGGCGCGGCGGCCGGCCCGGTCGCCGCACGCGGCGTCGTACACCTGTCGGTCCTCGGCCGCGGTGGAGTTCCGGCCTCGGGCGTCTCGGCCGTCGTCCTCAACGCGACCGTCACTCAGCCGACCACCGGCGGGTACATCACCGTCTACCCCGACGGCACCACCATGCCCACCGCCTCCAACCTCAACTTCGTAGCCCGCCAAACGATCCCCAACCTGGTCGTAGCCCGGGTAGGTGCCAACGGCAAGATCGCACTCGCCAACAACAGCACCGGCACCGCACACCTCACCGCCGACATCGCCGGCTACTACCTGGCCGGCACTCCGACGGTCGCAGGCGCGTTCGTGTCGTTGGCACCCTCGCGGTCCTTGGACACCCGCAGCGCGATCGGCACGGCCATCGGTCCGGTCCCCGCACGCGGCGTCGTTCCCCTGTCGGTCCTAGCGCGCAACGGAGTACCGGCCTCGGGCGTCTCGGCCGTCGTCCTCAACACGACCGTCACCCAGCCCACCACCGGCGGGTACATCACTGTCTACCCCGACGGCACCACCATGCCCACCGCCTCCAACCTCAACTTCGTCGCCCGCCAAACCATCCCCAACCTGGTCGTAGCCCGCGTCGGAGCCAACGGCAAAGTCGCCCTGGCCAACAACAGCACCGGCACCGCCCACCTCACCGCCGACATCGCCGGCTACTACCTCGCCGGGAGCGCGACCTCTTGAAGCTACTGCTGCTGGATCGAGAGGCCATAGACGATCGGTGCGTTGCCGGTGCCGGCGAGGTAGAGGAGGCGGGCCTTGGTGCCGGTGACGTCGGGGAACGTCACTGTGGTGGTTTCGCCTTCCTGGCCGAAGCCTCCAGTGCCGGCGTACGCCGTCCGCCAGCTCGTGCCGTCCCAGTACTCGATCCGGTACGCGGTAGTGCGATTGCCGTACTCGGAGACGGTCACCGTGTTGAACGTCGTACTCCGAGCGAAGTCGACGGCCAGCCACTGGTCGGCCCAGCAGCCGTTGCAGGCTTGCCAGTTCGTGGCGGGGTCGTGGTCGAACGCATTCGCGGCGACCTGCTGAGCGTCCCAGGTCGAGCTCGCCGAGTAGGTCCCGCCGACCGTGAGGTCGGGTGCGTCGGTGCGCGGCTGTCGGTACAACCCGAGCTCGGTGATCGCGAGCGGATCCCTCCGATCCGGTACGACGACAAAGCGCACCTTCGTCGTGGAGATCCGGGGAAAGCTCAGCACGGTTCCCTGTCCGGTCGGGCCGATCCGCCCGGACCCGGTGGCTGCTGTCTGCCAGGCCTGGCCGTCCCAATAGTCGACCCGGTACGCCGATGCACGGCCCGACCCAGTCACGATGAGCTTGTCCAACGAGGTCGCGGCGCCGAAGGCCGCCTCCACCCAGGCTTCACCACCGTGCGGCCGCCAGCTCGTCGATCGGTTGCGATCGGCAACATTCGCCGCCGTACCGGAACTTGCGGTGAGAGTCGACGCCGCGGCCTGGTCCTGCAACTGCTGCCGGAAGGTCACCACCATCGCCGTACTGGTCTGCCCTGATCGCGTGGCGACAGCGCGCAACTGAACGTCCATCGGGTCGGCGATCTGCAGCGGCCCGGTGGCGCTCGAGGTCGTCGGCGTACTGCCGTCCGTCGTGTAGTGGATGTCCGCGCGTGACGTCGAGGTGCTGAGGCGCACCGGCTGCGCGCCCTCGTACGAACCGCCCGGCGGGTCGGCGACCGGCTGTCGCGGCCGGGTCCCGATCGGTCCACCGCGCTCGACCGACAAGACCCAGTCCTCCGCCGTAGGACGGACGGGGACGGTCAGGTTTCCGCCTGGCGCCTCGAGCCGGTTGTCGATCGGCGTACGACGACCGGTGCGCGGGTTGAACCACTCCCCCGTGTAGTAGCGATCCGGGTCGAGCTTCCGGATCGTTCCGGTCGCCGTTCCCTGGCTGGTGAAGAGCGCCACGTAGGTCTTGTCGCCGTCGCTGGCCAGCAGGTTGTCGCAGCCGGCGCCGAAGTCGGACCAGGCCGCGTCGCCGAACCTGGGGACGAGCTTCCACCAGTCCAGGTCGCGGAAGAACCGCACGCCGTGGGACAACTGATCGGCGGTCTGCCGATTCGCGCCGGTGTACCACCACTGGTACCGGGCGGGCAGTTCGTAGTCGGTGCCGGCGTCCAGCGGTTCGCCGGGCGCGGAGTACACGTCGTTCCAGAGGCCGGACACACCGTACCCGTAACCGCGGAAGCCCAGCAGGTAGGACTTGTAGAGAGCACTCAGTGCATGCCGTCCGTCGGTCCAGAAGTCCTCGTACGGCGTCTCGTAGGCGAGGCTCGGTTTGCCGGCGGCCCAGTAGTCGGCAGCCAGTCCGACGTTCCACCCGTCGGTGTACTGCAACTGCGCGGCGAAACCGTCGTGCCAGGGCTCGGCAGCGAACCGGGAGTTCCCGACGGCGGTCTGCTCGGTGTTCTCCTGGTGCGGCATCAACGGCTGGTCGTAGGAGTCGGCCGCGTCGAGCGCCTGGATCGCCGCGGCCCACGGCGCCATCGCGTCCCCGGAGTAGACCCCGTAGAAGTCGTTGTCGATCTCCTGCGCGACCGTCCAGATCACCGGGTACGCGCCGTACCGGGCATCCCAGTAGCGCGCCACCGACGCCATGTAGTCCGGGGTCATCACGCCGGGGAAGTCGTGCGGCTGCGCGACCCACGACACCATCGCGTTGGCGTGCACGAGTCCGGCGTCGGCGATGTAGCCGAACTTCTGGTCCATCCGCGCGAACCCGGCCAGGTCGTCGGCCGACAACCCGTCGGTGAGATCGGCGGCCGGTTCTTCGTCCGGCCTACCGTGGCTCCCGCCGTGCGGCTGCCAGATCGGCTCGGACTGGAAGACCGTGAAGCCCTGGTCGACCCGCTTGTCCACGACGTACTTGAACTGCGAGGCGACCCCCGGCGCGTTGGAGGTGTCGAAGCGTTCGTGCGGGAGGATCCAGTGCGTGTCGCCGAGGTAGAAGAACGGCGTCCCGTCGGCGTGCTGGAGGTAGTGACCGTCCGCACTCGGCCTGAGGAAGCCGTGCTGGTAGACGGCCAGCTGTCCCTGGTACGGAACGGCCCGCACTGTCGCGGACACCCCGTTGAGCCCGGCGTCGGCGGTGTTGGTCGCCGAGGTGCGCATCGTCCAGGACCCGACCGCCGGCGGCGCGAAGCGGACCTTCCAGGTCGAACCGCCGTCCCAGAACGCCGGCCGTGTGATCACCTGCCCGCGCGGTCCGCGGAACGACGCCGTGACCTGGACGTCGGCGAACGGATTGCCGTAGCTCGCCGTCGAGGTCAGCGCGATCTCCACCGACCGCCAGGTCTCGACCGTGTACGACGCCGGCCGCGGGCCGGCCGCGGCGCCGGGGACGAGAGCGAAGGCACCCAGCGAAAGGGTCACAAGGCAAGCTAGCAGCCGGGTGACGATCCGGCGGCGCGACAACGAGGGCATGTCAGATCCCTTCGACAGCGTCGGTTGCGGGCGTTTCGCCGTACACGATCAGCTTGACGATCTCCTCGACCGAGCTGTCGGTACGGCGGCGGATGCCGGCCACCCGGCCCAGGTGCATGACCATGATCCGGTCGGCGGTCTGCCACACCTGCTGGAGGTTGTGGCTGATCAGGATGACGGCCTTGCCCGCGTCCCGCAGATCGCGGACCAGGCGCAGGACCCGTTCGGACTCCTGGACGCCGAGGGCGGCGGTGGGTTCGTCCATGATCACGATGTCGGCGCCGCCGATCAGGACGCGGGCGATCGCGACGGCCTGCCGCTGCCCACCGGACAACAGGTAGATCGGGACCCGGACCGACGGGAGCTGAATGGTGAGGCCGGCCAGGATCCGCTCGGCCTCGCGGTAGATCCGCCGCCGGTCGACGAACGGCCCGCGACGGAACTCCCTGCCCAGGAACAGGTTCGCGGCGACGTCCCGGGTGTCGACCAGCGCCAGGTCCTGGTAGACCGTCGCGATCCCGGCGGCCGCCGCGTCCGCCGGATTGCCGAACACCACTTGGTTGCCGCGGACCCGCAGTTCGCCCTCGGTCAGGTCGTAGACGCCGGAGAGGATCTTGATCAGTGTGCTCTTGCCCGCGCCGTTGTCCCCCAGGACCGCGAGCACCTCGCCGGGGCGCAGGTCGAACGACACCTGCTCGAGCGCCCGGACGTGACCGAACAGCTTGCCGACACCGTGTGCGCTGAGGAGCGGTTCCGTGGATGTCTGGGTCATCGGGCCCTCCGCCGTTCGCCCATCGCGCCGAGGACGACGGCGAGAACGAACACCGCGCCGCGGGCGAGTTGCTGGTAGTAGGAGCTGACCGACAGCAGCGTCAGCCCGTTGTTCAGAACGCCGATCAGCAGGACGCCGGCGAGGGTGCGCTGGATCCGCCCGGACCCGCCGGCCAGCCCGATCCCGCCGAGCAGGACCGCTGTCAGTACGTCGAACTCCGCGCCGTTGGCGTAGTTGGGCCCGCCGCTGCTGGACGTCCCGGTGGTGATGATGCCGCCGATCGCCGCCAGGACTCCGGTGGTGACGAACACCCCGGCGTACAGCCACTTCGTCCTGATGCCGGCGCGCAGGGCGGCGCTCGGGTTCCCGCCGACGCCGTAGATGTGCCAGCCCACCGGGGTGAAGGTGAGGACCACCCAGCACACGACGAACACCGTCATCAGGATCCACACTGTCGTCGGTACGCCGAGCGGCCGGAGCTGCATGAACTCGGGCAGGGCCAGGTCGGTCAGCGGCTTGGTCTGGCCGCCGGTGCTGATCAGGGCGACGCCGCGCAAAACGATGCCCATCGCCAGCGTGGCGAGGATCGAGTTGATGCCGACACCGACCACGAGCACGCTGTTCGCCAGGCCGATCCCGACGCCGACCGCCAGTCCGAGGAGTACGGCGGCCGGCGTACTCCAGCCCAGGCTCTCGATCGCAAGCGACACGACGACGCTGGTCAGCGCGATGTTCGCCCCGACCGTGAGGTCGAGCTGACCGGCGATCAGTGCGATCGTCATCCCGGCGGCGAGGACGCCGGTGACCGCCGCCGCGGCGCCCACGTTCAGCAGGTTGCGCTGGGTCAGGAAGTACGGCGAGGCCTGGGCGAAGTAGATGACCAAGGCGATCAGGGCGACGTAGATGCCGAGGTCGAGCAGACGGTCGGAGACCCGGCGCTGCCCGGATCGGCCGGACTCAGGGGCCGAGCGGCGTGGGTTCAGCACGCGGAGCAGGTCGGTCTTCGCAGTGGTGTCCGTCGTCATTTGGTCTTGTCTTCCGGGTAGAACTGGTCGACGTTGGCCGCGGTCAGCACGCGGCCGACGGCGAACTTCTCGAACGGCTTGCCCATCGCGGTCGCGATCGCGGCCTCGACCCAGTTCCAGCCCTCGGCGTACGGCTGGAAGTCGACGGCGGCGACCAGGACCCCGGCGTTGCTGCGGTCGCGCAGCGCCAACCGAGCGGCGCTGTCTCCACCGTTGCTGACGGCAAGGACGTCGCCGTCGCGGTTGGCCGCCTTGGCGGCGTTGATCGCGCCGACGACCGGCTCGTCGCCGTACGAGACGATCAGTACGGCGTCGTCCGGGTGAGCGGTGAGGAAGTCGTTGAACGTGGCCCCGGCCGAGGTGGTCGGGTCCTGGCCCTGCGGGGTGAGCATGACGGTGTTCGCGGCCGGGATCCCCAGTTCGGTGCCGGCGCGGGTGAACGCGGCCTTCACCCGGGCGTCGCACGGTCCGCAGTTCGGCGAGGTGAGCCCGGCCACCATGACCTTCTTACCCTTCCAGGCTCCGCTCATCTTGGCCTTCGCGGCGGCCTTCATGGTGTCCACCGCCAGCGCCCCGACCTGCTGGTCGTCGACGCCGAAGCTCGGCACGTCCTTGAACGAACCGTCGACCAGGACCAGGCGGACGTCGTCCTGCCGGGCCTGGTTGTAGGTTGCGTCGTTCATCGGCTGCGAGCCGACGACGTCCGGCAGCTTCACCGCGAGCTGCTTGTACTGGTCGAGCTGGGTGTCGTACTTGAAGTTCAGGTCGGCCTCGTCGAGGTCGACGCCGTAGTACTTGGCCGCGTCCTTCATCCCGTCCGACCAGGTCGCGAAGAACGGGTAGCTCAGGCCCGGGTTCAGGAACGCCAGCCGGTACTTCTTCGGCAGCGTCTTCGGGACCGCGAACAACGGTTTGACCTGGTAGGTCCCGGTGGCAGCCGCGACCTCCGCCGCGGTGTGAGTGGCCGTGGACGCCGTCGTACCGGCGGAGTCCGACGACCCTTCCTGGTCACCCGTCGAGCAGCCGGTCACCACGAGGGACGCGGCGAGGATGCCGAGGGCCAGCTGGGTACGTCGCGAGCGCATGGACTCTCCCTTGGGCTTGTTGAAATGTTTCAACAAGCGGATGTTATGGACGCCTCCCAGTGACGTCAAGACCTCGAAGAAGGCCTGTCCGATGACGGCCAACGACCCTGGACAGCGCTCCGGCGGGCCACCTAGGGTGAGCCTTGAAATATTTCAACCCGATGCTCTGCTGGGAGCGTGATCGATGGACAGGCCGAAGGTCCTCGCCTACTACTTCCCCGGGTGGCACCGCGATCCCCGCAACGCGCGGTGGTTCGGCGCCGACTGGGACGAGTGGGAGCTGCTGCGCTCGGCGGCACCCCGCTTCGAGGGCCATCGGCAACCAAGGGTCCCGCTGGACGGCTACGTCGACGAGTCGGCGGCCGACGCGGCCGAAGCACAGATCGACCTCGCCCGGCAGTACGGCGTCGACGGCTTCCTGGTCGACTACTACTGGTACGACGACGGGCCGTACCTGCAGGGCGCCCTGGACGAAGGGCTGCTGTCCGCGGCCAACAGCGACGACGTCGAGTTCGCCCTGATGTGGGCCAACCACGAGCTGCTCGACATCTTCCCGCACGGCGATCCCGCGCTCGGCACGCCTCGGCAGCTCAAGCGAGGGGCGATCGATCGCGCCGCGTTCGAGAAGATGGCCCGGCACGTCATCGACAACTACTTCTCCCGGCCGAACTACCTCACCGTCGAGGGCAGGCCCTGGTTCTCGATCTACGAGCTCGGCAACCTGATCACCGGACTCGGCGGCGTGGAGGCGGCCGCCGACGCGCTGCGGTGGTTCGAGCAGGAGACGCAACGGGCCGGTCATCCGGGGATCCACTGCGATGCCGTTGTCTGGGGCATCGGTGTCCTGCCGGCCGCGATCACGGTGAGCGATCCGCGGGAACTCGTGCGGGCGTTGGGGTTTCGCAGCGCCACGTCGTACGTGTGGATCCATCACGCCGACGCGAACGACTTCGACTTCCCGGTCGCCGACATCGCACCGTTGCGGGAGACGGCGTTCGCCGAGTACGAGAAGTACGCCGCGGAGCTCGACGTCCCGTTCTACCCGAACGTGACGGTGGGCTGGGACGCCTCTCCGCGCACCGACCAGTCGCTGCCCTTCGACCGCGGCGGCTACCCGTGGACACCGGTCTGGGACCCGACTCCTTCGGACTTCCGGGAAGGCCTCCTGCAAGCGAAGGCGTTTCTCGAACGGCACCAGCCGCCGTACCCGATCGTCACCGTCAACGCTTGGAACGAGTGGACCGAGGGGTCGGCGCTGCTGCCGGACACCCATCACCGGTACGGGTTCCTGGAAATGATCCGGGACGTCTTCGGGCACTAGGATGGAACGGTTGCCGGGCAGGTCGACGTACGGGGTGGTAGTGGCGAAGAACGTGACCATCAAGGACGTGGCGGCCCTGGCCGGCGTCTCGCTCGGCACCGTGTCGAACTACATCAACGGCACCCGGACGGTCTCCCCCGACGCCCGCGCGCGGATCGAACGGGCGATCGACGTGACCCGCTTCGTCCCCAACCGCGCGGTCCGGACCCTGCGCGGCAACCGCACCCACACCGTCGGGCTGCTGGTCCCCGACGCGGGCAACCCCTTCTTCACCGAGATCGCCCGCGGCGTCGAGGACGTGGCCCGCAGCCGCGGCGACGTCCTCGTGTACTGCGACACCGCCGGCGACTCCGAGCGCCAGGCGCTCTACATCCGCAGCCTGGCAGAGATGCGCGTCGGCGGCCTGATCATCTCCGCAACCGCATCGATGCCGCCCGACCTCGGCGACCTGGAGTCAGTCGGTACGCCGATCGTCGTGGTCGGCGGCGAGGGCATGGCGATGACCACGTCGCGAGTCACCTTCGACCACCACCTAGGCGGCAAGCTCGCCATGCAACACGTCCTGGAACAAGGCCACCGCCAGGTCCTCTTCGCCGGCGGCCCAGGCGGCGAGCTAGTCATCCAGGCCCGCTACCAGGGCGCGCTAGCCGCCATCGAACAGCACGGCTCCGGCGCGGTCCTGCACCGCGTAGACGCCACCGGCCGCAGCGCCCGAGAACGCAGCGAACTAGCCGCCGAGATCATGGCCCTGCACCCCCGCCCCACCGCAGTCCTCTGCGGCAACGACCTCATCGCAATAGCCATCGTCAACACCCTCATCCGAACCGGCTGGTCAGTCCCCGGCGACCTGGCGATCGTCGGCTACGACGACATCACCGACGCCCAACTGGCAGTGGTCCCCCTCACCACCATCCGCCAACCGGCGTACGAAATAGGCACCGCAGCCGCCCAACTCCTCACAGAACGCGCCGACAGCCCCGACTCCCCCCACCGAGAAATCACCTTCACTCCAGAGCTAATCCTCCGCAACTCCTCCCAGCCGTAACCTGCCCCGGCCGTTCGTCGTACTCCGTGCGGAGTACGGCGAAGTGTCTGCCGTGGCCAGACGCGTCAGGCTCGTCGGCTTGACAGCGTGATCACCATGACTTCCCAACTACGGGCGCCCGACCACACCGGCGCCGATACCAGACCGAAGAGATCACGGACCAAGACCGTGCTGCCGTGGTTCATGCTGGCTGTGTGGATCGGGATGGTGGTGGGCGGCTACTCACTCGCCGGCAAGCTCGACTCGGTGACCCGCGATGGCCAGGCCGACTACCTGCCGGCCAGCGCCCAGTCGACCAAGGTGCTCCTGGCCGAAGCCGAGTTGCCCGGCGGCGAGAACGGCCTGCTCGTGGTCGCGTACGAACGACCCGGCGGCCTCCGACCGGGCGATCGGGAGGCGGTCGTACGCGGCCAGGCCGAGCTGGCGAAGCGATTCGGCAACGACACCGCCGTACCGCCTCAGATCGTCGACTCCGAGGACGGCACGGCCGTGATGTACGCGCTGCCGCTCGATCGCGAGGCGATCGACGAGAAGGCCGGCGCCACCGCGGATGCGCGTGGCCTTCTCGCCGACCGACCGGACGGTCTGAACGCCTATGTCACCGGTCCGACCGCGCTGGGGTCCGACATGGACGAGGTCTTCGATGCCGTCGACTCGACGTTGCTGCTCGCTACTGCCGTAGTAGTGGCGGTCCTGCTGATCCTGACGTACCGCAGTCCGCTGCTGTGGCTGGTCCCGCTCACGGCGGTCGGGGTCGCGGCGATCATGTCGATGGGGGTTGTTTACGCACTCACGCAGATCTTCGACTTCACCGTGACGAGCATGAGCTCGGCGTTGCTGATCGTCCTAGTCTTCGGCGCGGGCACCGACTACGCCTTGCTTCTCGTGTCTCGTTACCGCGAGGAGCTGCACCACCACGAGCGGCCGATCGACGCGATGCTGGCGGCGCTGCGTGGGGCCGGCCCGGCAATCCTCGCTTCGGCGATGACGGTGGTAGCCGGCCTGTTGTGCCTGTTGGCTGCGGATCTCAACAGCACCAGCGGTCTGGGCCCAGTGGGTGCGGCGGGCATCGGATCCACGCTGCTCGTCATGTTGACACTCTTTCCGGCCCTGCTGGTCGTGCTCGGGCGCCGGGTCTTTTGGCCGTTCGTGCCGCGAGTCGGGGTTGAGGCGCACGCAGCTGGTTCTCGGTGGGCTCGGCTTGGCGAGTTGGTTGCTCGCCGCCGCGTCGTCAGCTGGGCGGTGCCGCTGGTGATCCTGGGCGGTCTCGCGCTGGGCACACTCGGTGCCAGTGGCTCGCTTCCGCAGCTGGACCAGTTCGCCCGTTCGACACCGGAGTCGGTGGCCGGGGCGAAGCTCATCGAGGCGCGCTACCCCGACCAGAGCGGTCAGCCGCTCACCGTGATGAGTCGGCCGGCCCAGAGCCGCGAGGTCCTTGCCGCCGTCGAAAGTACGCCGGGGGTTGCCGAAGCCGAGATCGGCCGGGCCAGTGACCGCTGGGTGGAGATCTCCGTGATCCCGGTCGACTCGCCGGAAAGTGCGGGTGAGACGGCAACGATCAAGCGGCTGCGGGAGCGCGTGCACGAGGTCGCCGGTGAGGCCGTGCTGGTTGGTGGGCCGAGTGCCGAAAGGCTTGACGAGGCCGAGACCAGCAAGAGCGACCGCAATCTGGTGATGCCGCTGATCCTGCTGGTGGTGCTCGCCATCCTCGGGCTACTGCTGCGGGCGATCGTGGCTCCGCTGGTCCTGGTCGCCACCGTCGTGGTGTCGTTCTTCGGAGCCCTCGGACTGTGCAACCTGTTGTTCGACCAGGTGCTCGGTTTCGCCGGGCTGGAGCCGTCGGTACCCCTGATCGGCTTCCTTTTCCTGGTCGCACTCGGGGTCGACTACAACATCTTCTTGATGACCCGGGTCCGTGAGGAAGCCGCCCGGCACGGCACTGTCGAGGGCACCAAGCGTGGCCTCGCGGTGACCGGCGGCGTGATCACCTCGGCCGGCGTCGTGCTCGCGGCGACGTTCGCGGTGCTCGCCACGCTGCCGCTCGTCATGCTCGTCGAGATTGGGATACTGGTCGCCGTCGGCGTGCTCATCGACACCTTGCTGGTGCGGTCCATCGTGGTTCCCGCACTGACGATGTCGCTGGGTTCGCGGATCTGGTGGCCCAGCAAGCTCTGGCGCACGGGACAGGACTGTGTCGATGACACTGTGTGAAAGATGATGGCGCTCCGTCCGCCAGTAGCCGATCGGCTGCTGGCGGCGGCGGCGTTCGTGCTCGGCGTCGTCGTCGCGATCACGCTCGAGGCGGTGGATTTCGACGGCGAGCGAAGCGTGGATCTGTGGGCGATCGCGCTCCTGGGCGCGATGTCGGCGCCGTTGCTGGCACGCCGGCGCTCGCCGATCCTCGTCGTACTCGCGGTCCTCGCCGTGTCGACGCCGTACCACATCCTCGACTATCCCCACGAGGCCACGATGCCGGCCTCACTGGTGGCGGCGTTCACCGTGGCGCGGTACAGCGAGCCACGGCGACGGGCCGCCGCCGCCCTGCTGGCGGTGGCCGCGGTGACCGTGCCGGTCCTGGCCGACGAGACGTCGGGGGCACCTAGCGATGCTCTGCTCGGCGTCGGCTGGCTGTTCATGGCCTTCTTTGCCGGGCTGGCTGTCCGATTCCGTGAAAACTGGAAGGCCGCCGTCACCGCGAAGGTCGAGCAGGAGCGTGCCGACGAGGTCGAGCGGCGGGTCGCCGAGGAGCGGGTCCTGATCGCTGCCGAGCTGCACGACGTACTGGCGCACGGCCTCGCGGTCGCGAACGTCCAGGCGTCCGTCGCTGCGCACCTGATCGACCAGCTGCCGAGGGGCGGGGATACGTCGCTGCAGGAGCTGTCCAGCACGCTGCACAACCTGTCGGACACGAGCCGGGCCACACTCCGCGAGCTGCGTGCCGTTCTGGACGTGCTGCATGGTGGCGAGGCCGAGCCGACCGAGCCGGCGCCCCACCTCGGTGAGCTGCAACGTCTGGTGGAGATGGGCGAGGCGGCTGATGTCCGGGTCGACGTGGAGGCTGACGGGCTCCCGGACGAGTTACCGTCGACGGTGTCCGTCGTGGCCTACCGGATCATCCAGGAGTCACTCACCAATGTCATTCGACACTCGACGGCCACGCACGCGACCGTCCGACTCGACCAGAACGGCCACCGGCTGCGGATCGCGGTCATCGATCACGGACCCGCGCGACCGGAGTCAACCGTGACACCGGCCGGCTTCGGGATCGCCGGGATGACAGGGCGAGCACAGGCCGTCGGCGGCGAACTGTCCGCCGGCCCGGGCGAGTCCGGAGGATTCGAAGTACGAGCCAGCCTGCCGCTGCCGGAGATCTGGCGGGTGCCGTCATGATTCGGGTCCTGCTCGCCGACGACCAGACTCTGGTACGCGGCGCGTTCGCGCTGCTGGTCAACTCCGCTGACGACATGGAGACCGTCGGGGAGGCCGGCACCGGCGACGAGGCGGTGACGCTGACCCGGGACCTGCGCCCCGACGTCGTCCTGATGGACATCAGGATGCCGAGCACCGACGGCATCGAGGCGACCCGGCAGATCATCGCTGACGATGGATCGAGCGGCAGCAAGGTGTTGATCCTGACCACGTTCGAGACCGACACCAACGTGCTGCGCGGCCTTCGCGCGGGGGCGTGTGGATTCCTGCCCAAGGACACCCGTCCGGACGCGTTGCTGGCCGCCATCCGCACCGTCGCGGCCGGGGAAGCGCTCTTGTCGCCCGGCGCGACCAGGGCGGTCATCACCCGTGCGCTGGGTCGCCCAGACGCCCCTGCGCCTGAGCGGTTGGCCAGCCTGACGGCGCGCGAACGCGAGGTGCTTCGGCTCATCGCCGCGGGCCGAAGCAACCAGGAGATCGCGAACGACCTGGTCGTCAGCCCGCTGACCGCCAAGACCCACGTGGCCCGCATCCTGGCGAAGATGGGCGCTCGCGACCGGGTCCATCTCGTGATCGCCGCGTACGAAGCCGGGCTCCGCTAGGTGTGATGTCCAGCGGCGTACCGACGATCAGCTCGACCTCTCGAGCCCCGGCCGTGGCTTGTAGCGATTGCCACAGGCAAGTATCAAGATCGAGGGCGTGATGGAGAGACCTGAGGGCCGACGATCTTCTGGAGTACGCCGGGGCGTCGTAGCTCAGAGTTCGCGCAACGCGGCAAGGGCCCGGTCGCGGCCGCTGCGGACCCGGGCGAGGTCCGGTTCGCCGTACCGGGCGCTGATCCGCGTCAGCCGTTCGTAGACGGTGACGGCCAGGTCGGCGTGCTCGCGAACCCAGGCCTGCTCCTGGACATCGGCCGGACTCAATGGCTGGCCGCCGATCGGCTGGTAGTGACCGGAGGACCGGCTGTACTCATCGGCCACCTGCCGCGATTGCACAAGCCGCATCGCCCTGAGCCGGGCGAGCCGCACCAGCGCGTCCGCCGCGTGCGCAACGGCCTGCTCGTCCCCGCCGCCGAGGGTGTTGTTCACCTTCGCCGGATCACCACTGGTCGGGTCGAGCCGGTGGTAGAGCTGCCAGGCCTTCTCCGCCTGCACCAACGCGGCGTACAGATGACCGCCGACGCTGTGGATCTCGGTCAAGTCGTAGTGCAACGACGCCAGCACCTGCTCGTCCTTCGACGTCAACTCCGACGCCGCGTCAGCACGCTCGATCGCCACCTGCGCACGCTGGTTGGCGACCGTGGCGACCCGCCAGTTCTGCGTCGCGACGGCGGCCTGACTACGCCGCAACTGCTTCTGTGCCACTCGCCGCCAGGTATCGGCCGACCGCCAGATCGTCATGGACCGACGCTAACTGCTCCGTGGGCCCTCAACCTCGCGGGATCCCATGTCGCGCGTTCGAAGCCGGCGCAGCTCCATCGCTCAGTGCCGGCCCGGTGGTGGAAGGGTCAGTTTCAAGAACGGCCGACAGGCGTTATGCCGGTGGCAGAAGCCCTGTCAGCTCCTCGACGTGAGGAGGCATTCTGAGACGATGGATCTGGGGTTTGGCGGCGAGGTTGCTGATCTGTACCACCGATACCGCCGCGGTTATCCGTCAGGGTTGATCGGCGCGTGCGTCGATGCGTTCTCGTTGAACAGCGACGATCTCGTGATCGATCTCGGTTGTGGTACGGGGCAACTGGCGACACCGATCGCCCCGCACGTTCGGGCCGTGATCGGGGTCGATCCCGAACCAGACATGCTGGCCCACGCCCGCTCAGCCGCCCAGGACCAGGGCGTCACGAATGTGGCATGGATGGTCGGCAGCGACTCCGACCTTCCGCTCCTGCGATCGCTGGTGGCTGAACAGTCGGTCGGTGCTGTGACGATCGGACAAGCACTGCACTGGATGGACCATGAGGCGCTGTTCGCCGCGGTCGGTCCGCTCCTGCGTCCTGGAGGCGGTGTCATGGTCGTGGCCAACGGCATCCCGCTGTGGCTGCAGGACTCGGACTGGTCACGGGCGTTACGCGAATGGCTGTCCAACTGGTTCGGCGCACGTCCAGCCAACAGCTGCGGCACCGACAACGCAACGCAACAGCGCTATCGCCAGAGCCTGACAGCCAACGGCTTCGAGGTCAGCCAGGTCGAGCTCGACTATGCCGACGAGCTCGACTTCGACCACCTACTCGGCGGCGTCTACAGCGCACTACCGGTCGACCGCCTCCCCTCCCCCAAGGAGCGTCCACAGATCGCAGCGGAACTCCGGGAAGTGCTCCATCCCCATCGGCCGTACATCGAGCAGGTCCCGGTACGAGCCCTCCTCGCCACGAAGCATCCGGTGCCCGGTGATCGATCCCTGTCCGGGCACCCGTAACAAACTGCATCGAATGATCGGCGATGGCGATTTCGGCGGCTACGCCAACTCGCTTGCCCGGCGCGCGGCCGCCAGGTTGGCGAACTTCTCATGATCACCCCTTGGAAACGAGGGGAGCTGCCATCGAAGCATGTCGACCGGTTCTGCAGGGCATCCGCCACCGTCCGTGATGTTGGTTGAGCCTCGGGCGCCGCAAGGACCCGCGCGTTTCAGCACTGTTCGTGACGCAGAGTTGCGCGTACGGTCGGGGGGTAGGGGAGAAAGCGAGTCGCGTGTCGGGGTTGCTGACATGCGCGGGGCGGTTGCATGCGAGTAGCTCGATAGCTGCACGCTGCGCGAAAGTCGATGCCCGGGGGGTCGGGCAGGCGTTCGCGGGATGGCTTTGATCAGGGGGGAGACAAAGGATGCCTATTGTCGATCGGACGGCGATCGAGTCGCCGCATCATCAGGTCATGGACTTGTGGAAGGAGATTGTTCTCGAGTCGAGAACGCTGGGTTTCGTCGACAGGATTGTCATCGCCATCCAGTTGGAAGCACGGGCAAAGGCCTTGGCGATCCACGAAGGGTTGGCGCGAAGTGCGGGTGATCTCGCGACGGAAGCGCGCGCCTTCGCAACCGCTACCAAAGAGCAAAGCCCGCTGACGACGGCGCTCTGGTTGTACGGGATCGCGTCGAGTGTGCTGGGCGCCTTCGGCCTGTGGTCGACCTCCAAACTGTGGGGTCTCGCGTCGGGAACCATCGATGCCGCCCAGCAGGGTGCCGCCCAGAGCGCGGCAGCGCTCACAGGAGCACTCACCCTCGCGTCGGGTGGCGTGATCTATTGGGTGATCCGAGGCACCGCCATGGCTGTCCAGGCAGCGGCTGAGGCATTGAACGACCTGGCCACGAAGGAGCATCCCTCGGCGCTTCTGCTCCAGAAGGCCAGGTCTGCCGAAGAGCAACTGTTCTCGATTTTTCAGCAACGAGTGCCAAGGCCCCCAATTTCTGCTGGGCCGGTGTTGGCGATCGGAGCAATCTGCTTGATTCTCGGCGTTGTCGTAGCTGCCCTTGCGGGAATCGGCTCCGGTTCGACATGAAGCCGGCGATGCTGCGGGAAGCTGGTGGAACTCATGCCGATTCATAGGGAGCCTGAGCGCTTCTTCGACGGCGGACCCATTGGCGACAACGAACCGATCTGGGATCCGATCAGCAAGATGAAGGTGGTGCTGGAACGTACCGAGGAAAAGGCGGGCCACCGATTTCTCTGGTTCACCTGGGAGCGGCCGAAGGAGATGTTCAAGCTTACTCAGAGGATTACCTACCGCGCCCGGATCGATGGCAATGACGAGATCACTGTGTCGGTGCCGGCCGACGGCGAGACATTTCGCACCGACCTGACATCAGTGCCGACCCTCTTCACCTGGCTGATTCCACGGACCGGTTCGCATCTGCCGGCTGCGCTGGTCCACGACGGCCTGGTTTTCAACGCGGATGAGTCGCAGTCCTACCTGAGTAGGGACGGCCGGTCGGTGACGCGGATGCAAGCTGACGAGATCTTCCGTGACGCCATGGCGGACCTGGGCACCAGCGCGCCACGTCGCTGGATCATGTGGGCCGCCGTCACCTTGGCAACCATCAAGGCGGGTGCCTGGACGAAAGCACTGGTCGGAGAAGAAGCTGGTCGGCTGGGCAGTGTCGAACCGAATCACCTCAAGAATGCGTACTACCGGCTGGCTGCCTACGGCTCGCTGCTGTACATAGTCATGCTCGGCATCCTCTCGAGTCTCGACTTCCTGGATTGGCGCCACGTAACCCTGCCTGTCCTAGGTGACCGGCGCATACCAGTCGTAGGCGACGTCACGCCTCATGACCTGCCGATTATCGGCGACCTGCGCGAATCGTTCATGGGGGATCGACCGTGGCAGACGGAGTTTTGGCACGGGGCTCTAGCCGCGCTGATTCTTCCGGTCCTCCTGGCGGTCCTCTGGTGGCGCCTGTGGAAAGCGGGCCTGATCGTGGGCGTCGCACTTGCGCTACTGCTCTACGTCACGCTTGTCCTCGCCGCATTGACGCTTCTCTTCCAGCTGATCGAGCTCCTCTGCTCGCCGGTCCGTGGCCTGCCGGGCAGGCAACCAGCGAATCCGCCGCCGGCAACTGAAGCCGGGCCGGCGTCCGGCCAGGCTTGAGGGAAGGCTGCTTCGACGAGATCCGCGACCGCGGCAACACCGTCATCGCGTCCTGACCGGTGTCACCCGTTGACGAACTGATGCCACCTGTAGCCTTTGCGGATTGGGTGGGGTGGGCTGGGGAGACAACACATGGGTGGGGATTTCAGGACCCGGCGACGGGTGCTGTGGACGGCTGGCGTCGTCGTACTGGCGGTTGCGGTTTCGGCGGTGACTTGGGCTGTACGACGGCCGGACGAGCGCGCCGTCACGTCGTCGACGCCGACTGTTGTGTCGCCTGCTCCGGTCGACGACACCGACGCCCGCATGCTCGCGCAGGTCGACGCGTTGCTGAAGGCGCGTGCGGCGGCGGTGGTCGGTGGGAAGCTGCCAGCCTTTCTGGGGCAGCTCGACCCGCGCAACGCCAAGCTGCGGGCGCGGCACCAGTTGCAGTACACGAACCTGCGCAAGATCGGGCTGCGTTCGCTGACCTATCGCCGCGAGGCGGGTTGGGTGCCCGAACCGCAGGCCCAGCACGGCGCGAAGGCGTACGCCTTCCGGGTCATGATGCTGGTCCAGGTCAACGGGATCGACACCTCGGCGCGCTACGTGCCGGCTGGGTACACCTTTGCCGAGCGCAACGGTCGGTGGTTGCTGGTGGACGACGACGACCTGGCCACTGAGGCCGATCGCGGCAAGACCCGTGAGCCCTGGGACCTCGGCCCGCTCGACGTGGTCCGCGGGCCCGGCGTACTGGTGATCGTGCCGCCGGCCGAACGCGCGAACGGGCGGCGGTTGTTGCGCGAGGCCCGGATCGCTACTCCCGCCGTACGGACAGCGACGCGGCGGGCGCAGGCCGGGATCCTGATCGTTGCCCTGGGCGACGGTCGCGCCTTCGACGCCACGTGGCAGACCGGCGGCCACCCGGCAGCCGCCGTCGCGGTCCAGAACTACGCGCCGATCAACCCCGAGGCGACCCAGTTCAAGGTCACCGGGAGCAGGATCGTGATCCACCCGAGCGAACGCTCCGACGCCGACCGTTTCCTGCTGGCGCACGAGTTCACCCACGCCGCGATGTCGCCGCTCGGCCACGGCGCGCCGACGTGGCTGGTCGAGGGCTTCGCCGAGTACGTCGAGATGAAGCTGACCGCCGAGCAGGGCCACACGCAATGGCTCGCCGACTACCGCCGCACGATCCGCCGCGAGGGCTTGCCGAAGCTCAAGGTGCTGCCGATCGACGGCGTCTTCCACGGCGACTACGACGAACAGAGCTACGGCGTCAGCTGGCTGATCGTCGAGCACCTCGTCACGACGTACGGGCTTCCCCGCCTGAACGCCTTCTACGCCGACCTCGCCAAGTCGCCTGACGACCCCGCGGCCCGCGATCGAGCCCTGGCCAAGCACTTCAAGATCACCGACCCGGCACTGGTTGCGGCCGTCAAACGGTGAGATTTCCGCTCCTGGCGAGCCGTTGGTCGGGGAGACTGGAGTATGGACAGGCTGCGGCTCGAACTGCTGGGGGTGCCGCGGGGGTTTGCCGGGTCGGAGAGCTTCGACCTCGGGCCGGTGCGGCAGCAGGCGGTTCTGGCCGTGCTCGCGTTGAACGCCAATCACGTGCTGACGGCGGAAGAGCTGCTGAGTGCGGCGTGGGGCGATGCGGCGCCGGCGAGTGGGGCGAAGGTGGTGGCGCCGTACGTGTATCGGGTGCGGCAGGCGTTGCCTGACGGGGATCTGCTGCGTCGGACCCGCCACGGGTATGTCCTCGATCTCGCTGCCGATCAGCTCGATGTCAGCGCGTTCGAGGCGATGGTCGCGGAAGCCCGGCGTACGGCGGACAAGTGCGAGGCCGCGGAGCTGTTCGGTGCTGCTCTGGCCTTGTTCGACGGCGAGCCTTTGGCCGGACTGCCCGGTCGGTACGTCGCGTCCGAGCGTCATCGGCTGAGCGAGCTGCGCCGGAAGACGCAGGCCGAGCGGATCGACCTCGAGCTCGAGCTCGGCCGGCATGCCGAGGTGATCGCCGAACTGAAGGCCCGGGTGGGCGACGACCCGATGGACGAACAGTCCACCGCTCAGCTGATGACCGCGCTGTACCGCGCCGGCCGGCAGGCTGAGGCGCTCGACGCCTACGCCCGCGCCCGCGAAGCGCTCATCGCCGAGCTCGGCGTCGAGCCCGGGCCGGGCCTTCGCGCGACCCATCGGCAGGTCCTGAACAACGCCGAGCGGACGACGGGCCGCGACGAACTGCCCTACGCCGGCTCGACATTCATCGGCCGTTCCGCCGACCTGCAGGTTCTGACCTCAGCGTTGACCCGGTCCGGCGTGATGCCGCTGGTCTGTGTCGACGGCATGGCCGGCATCGGGAAGACCACGCTGGCGATCCACGCGGCACGGGCGGTCGCGGACGCCTTCCCGGACGGTCGGCTCTTCGTCGATCTACACGGTCACACGCCCGGCCGTACGCCGATGACAGCGGCTGATGCGATCAACCATCTGCTGCGTGGTGCCGGTGTCAGTGTCGATCGAATCCCTGGTGATCTTGGTGCGGCCGCGGCGCTGTGGCGTGCGGAGACCGCTGGTCGCCGGGTACTCGTTGTCCTCGACAACGCGCCGAGCGGTTCCGTCGTACAGCCGTTGTTGCCTGGAGCACCCGGTTGCGCGGTGGTGGTCACTAGTCGAGGGCACCTGTCGTCGCTCGACGTCTCCGCTCGCCTTGCTCTTGGCGGTCTGACCGACTCCGACGCCGCCGACCTCGTCTCGGCCGTCTCGGGTCGCGAACGCTCCGACCCCGCTTTGCCGGATCTCGTCGAGCGCTGCGGCCGGATTCCGCTGGCGTTGTCGATCGCAGGTTCCAAACTGCGGCACCGGAAAAGCTGGACCGTTGCGCACCTCAACGACCGCATGGATGCCAAAGGCAATCGGCTGGCCGAGCTCAGTCTCGACGGGCGCAGTGTGACGGCGGCGTTCATGGTCTCGTACGAGCAACTTCCCTTTGAGCAGCAAGGGTTGCTGCGGCTCGTTGCCCTGGTCCCTGGTCGGGACTTCGACCGGTACGGCGCTGCGGCGTTGTCCGGTCTCGAGGTCGAGGCCGCCGAGGTCGCGCTCGATGCGCTGGTGGACGCGAACATGCTGCTGGACAACGGTCCTGGGCGCTACCGCCTGCACGACCTGATCCGCGAATTCGCCGCTGGACTGCCTGGGGATTCCTTGCCGGGGGCGCTTTTCGGTTACTACACCGCGGCAGCGCGGGCGACCGCCGTCCATCTGCTGGGTGATCCTCCGTTCGAGCAGCCCTCTGTTTCGGTGGCGCTTCCCCCGCTGACCACCGCCGAGGACGCCGAGGCCTGGCTCGGGCTCGACGCCGAGAACGTGCTCGACGCCGTCGCTTGGACGGTCGCACACGATCGGCCGGCCGACACCGTTGCTCTCACGCTCGGGATCTACCCGTTCGTCTTCACTGCCGACCGCAACGACCTCGGCAGCAAGCTCTTGGCCTCGGCGATCGCCGCCGCGAGGCGCGTGGGGGACCGGGCGAGCGAGATCTACTTCCTGATCCAGTCCGGCTGGCTCGAACTCACAGTGAACGACCGGGAGACCGGGCTCCGGCTGATCGACCATGCGATCACGCTGGCCGATCGGCTGGGCGACGTACGGCTGCAGGCCTACACCACGGCTCAGCGCGGACGTGCTTCCTTCCGGATCGGCCGCCCCGCGCAGGCGATCGCCGAGCTGACCCGCGCGCTGTCGCTGTCGGGGGAACTGTCGCCGCGGAACGCGACGATGTACCACCACACGCTGGCGATCAGCCTGTGGTCGCAAGCCCGGTACGCCGAGGCGGCGGACTCCGTCCGCGCGGCGTACTCGGCGGCGGAGAAGGGCGGGTTCCGGCTCCGGATGGCCCGGCTGCTCAGCTTCCTCGCGTGCTGCCAGGTCGACCTCGGGCAACCGGTCGAGGCACTCGCGACCATCCGGCGTACGGCGGACCTCGGCGGCCCGACGACGCCGCGCTTCAGCACGGAGATCCTGACCATCCGCGGCAGCGCGCTCGAGCAGCTCGGCGACATCGACGGCGCACTCGACGCCCACCACCGCGCCCTGGAACAGGCGTCGCTGACCGGCAACGCCGACGGCGAGGCAGAAGTCCGGCTACGCCTCGGCAGCACGCTGCGCGCCGCAGGCAACCATCGGCGCGCGGCCGAGGAGTTCTCCCCGGGCTCTCGCGCTGGTCGCCGACAGTGGCACGGCCTTCGACCAGGCCCGAGCCCTCGACGGTCTCTCCGACTGCCTGCGCCTGACTGGGTCCTTCGAGCTTGCGACGTCGTACCGTCAGCAAGCCTTCACCCTCTACCAACAACTCGAGTCCCTGGAAGCTCGCCGACTGGCCGATGAAGGCCTTACTGTTCGGTAATGCTGCGCAGCCGCTGGACGCCGATCGTCGCGTACTCCCTGGTCGGCGCCGCGACCCAGCTCGTCTGGCTCAACTTCGCCGGCGTCACCACCATCGCCGCCGACCGCTACGGCGTCAGCGAAAACGCCATCGGCTGGCTGGCCCAGGTCTTCCCGCTCTTGTACGTCGTACTGGCGATCCCCGCGGGCCTGCTCCTGGACCGCTGGTTCCGCGCGTCCCTCCTGGTAGGCGCCCTGCTGACCGCTGTCGGCGCTTTGATCCGCCTGGGCGACACCTATCCCTGGCTCCTGGCAGGCCAGATCGTCGCGTCGATCGCCCAGCCCCTGGTCCTGAACGCCGTCACCGGCATCACCGGCCGCTACCTCGCGGCCCGCGACCGTCCCGCCGGAATCGCCGTCGGCACAGCCAGCATCTTCGCCGGCATGGTCATCGCCTTCGTCCTCTCCGCCGTCTTCGCCAACGGCGACCAGCTCCCCGCCGTACTACTGATCTCAGCCATCTTCTCAGTAGTTGCTTCTCTCGTTCTCCTGGTCGCCCTACGCCTCCCCGCAGACCACAAACCCCAGGTCTCTCGCCCCGACCGCAACGCCCTCCGCACGGCTTGGAGCGACCCCCTGATCCGTCGCCTCTGTGTCCTGGCGATGTTCCCCTTCGGCGTCTTCGTGGCGATGACCACCTTCGCCCAGCCCCTCCTGGAACCAGCCGGCGTCTCCGCCAGCACCGCCAGCACGATCCTCCTCGTCAACGTCATAGCCGGCGTCGCAGGCAGCGCCACCATCCCCATCTGGGTCTCCCGCCACAACGCCGCCTCAGCCCAGTTGGCGATCAGCCTCACTGCCACAGCCATCGCGTGCGTACTACTAGCCCTAGCCCCCAGCACCCTGGTCGCCTACCTAGCCATAACCACCATCGGCCTCCTACTCCTCCCAGCCCTCCCCGTAGTCCTAGAGGTAGTGGAACGCCGCACCGGCGAGGCAGAAGGCACAGCAGCCGGCCTGATCTGGATGGCAGGCAACCTAGGCGGCCTACTAGCAGCCACAGCAGTCGGCTTGTTGGTCAACCACCCCACCCCAGCCTTCCTCTTCCTCACCGCAATAGCCCTCATCGCAGTCCCCGGAGCCCGAGCCCTCCGCCACACCCTCTGACCCATCCACTACAATCGACGAGCACTCGCCGACGTGGCGCAACTGGCAGCGCACCGCTCTTGTAAAGCGGTGGTTAGGGGTTCGAGTCCCCTCGTCGGCTCTCTGAACTGGGCTTATGTCCTGGCGGCTATGGAAGAAAAGGCCCCAACTGACCGCTTTGGTCCGAGAAGTGTCGAGTTTGGTCGTCACAGCTGGGGTCCTGTCGGCCCTTGTCGGTCTGGTGACTGCAGTCGACGACGCCAATCTTCCGGTCGATCCCGCTCCAGATCACGGCGAGACACCCAAGGGCGTGGAGTGGCACCTGGAGCTCGAGCTGCTGCACTCGCACGGCTTGATACTTTGGTGTCCTCGGGTTGAATCGGCCCATGACCCTGAAGAGCTCGTACGACGAAGTGGCCGACGCCTACCACGCCACCATCGATCCCGACGGCGGCGGCCTGACCGATCCGACCCTCGACGACCTCCTGGGCGACGTCCGCGGTCAGCGGGTCGCGTCGATCGCGTGCGGCCAGGGCCGCGACACCCGCCGGCTCGCCGACCTCGGTGCGACAGTCGTCGGGGTCGACGCGTCCGAGACCCTGCTGGCCCACACGCGCCGGCTCGAGCAGGACAGCCCGCGCGGGATCGAGTACCTGCACGGCGACGCCCAGCGGCTCGACGTACTGGCGGACACGTCGTACGACGGCGCGCTCTGCTACATGGCGCTGATGGACATCCCCGAACTGGAGCCCGCGCTGCGGTCGGTCGCGCGGATCCTGAAGCCCGGCGGCTGGTTCGTCGCGTCGATCGTGCACCCGTGCACCAAGCCGCCGTCGCACGGCGAGCTGATCGACCACACCACCGGTGAGGCGCGTCGCGTCACCGGCCGGTACTTCGAGGAGGGCCCGTACGACAGCGTCACCCGGTGGGAGATCCTGCCCCGGGTTTCGTACCACCGGACGCTCTCGACGTACGTGAACACGCTGGTCGCGGCGGGCCTGGCCGTCGAGCGCCTGGCCGAGCCGGTGGGCGACAGCGCGGTCTGGCGGGAGGCTCCCCAGATCCTGTACCTGCGGTGCCGCCGGGTGGATTCTTAACGCTGTGAACTCTTGACGCCACGGAGCGAAACACGATTCACTGATCGCGACTTCGGTCAGATCTCTTCTTTAAGTACACCTTCGTACGACCGCCCCCGGAAGGTGTCCCGCAGGACGTGTTTGTCGTGCTGACCTTTCGGGGGTACCGCCCCAGGACCCGTCCGAAAGGAACCGCCCCCATGAAGGCTTTTTCTTCACCTTGGATCAAGCTTCGAACCCGATGGGCCGTCGCCGGTCTGGCAGTGGCCACGGCCGCTGCCGGCGCGATCGTCGCCCCCTCGGCCGGAGCCGCCACCCAGTCCGAGGCCGCCGTCGCCGCCCCCAGCGCCGTTGCCGCCTTGCCGAGCGGGTTCCGCAGCGTCGGCTACATGCCGTCGTGGGCCGGCGACGTGAACGCCATCCAGTACTCGAAGCTGACGCACATCAACTACGCATTCGCGCTGCCGAACTCCAACGGCACACTGCAGGGCATCGAGAACACCTCGAAGCTGTCCCAGCTGGTCAGCCGCGGCCACGCCGCCGGCGTCAAGGTCTCGCTCGCGATCGGCGGCTGGAACGACGGCAACGACTCCGCGTTCGAGCAGCTCGCGGGCAACTCCGGCGCCCGGACGACGTTCGTGAACAGCGTGATGGGCGTGATCAACCAGTACGGTCTCGACGGCGTCGACATCGACTGGGAGTACCCGGACCCGGGCACCTCGGGCAACAACTACACCGCGCTGATGCAGCAGCTGAGCAACACGCTGCACGCCAACGGCAAGCTGCTGACCGCGGCCGTCGTCTCCGAGGGTGGCACCGCGAACGGCGTCCAGCCGGCCGTCTTCGGGTACGTCGACTGGCTGAACATCATGGCGTACGACGGCGGCAACCCGCACGCGGGCTACGACTGGTCGATCGCCGCGGCGAACTTCTGGAAGAACCGCGGTCTGCCGAAGAACAAGACCGTGCTCGGCGTGCCGTTCTACAGCCGCCCGAACTACACGCAGTACAAGGACATCGTGGCGATGAACCCGAACAACGCCAACGTCGACTGCGTGACCATCAACGGCGCGCAGAACTGCTACAACGGCGTCCCGACGATCAAGCGCAAGACCCAGTGGGCGGTCGCGAACGCCGGCGGCATCATGAACTGGGAGCTGTCCCAGGACGCGACCGGCAGCGCCTCGCTGGTCAGCGCGATCTTCGACGCCGCGGGTGGCACCACCCAGCCCCCGACCGGTGGTAAGACCGGCCCGATCAAGGGCATCGGCGGCAAGTGCGTCGACGTTGCCGGTGGCAACAGCGCGAACGGCACCGCGGTCCAGATCTGGACCTGCAACGCCTCCACCGCGCAGACCTGGACCGTCGGTGACGGCACCATCCGGGCCCTCGGTAAGTGCCTGGACGTCGCTGCCGCCGGTACGGCGAACGGCACCCAGGTCCAGCTGTACGACTGCAACGGCACCGGCGCCCAGGGCTGGCAGCCCCAGTCCAACGGCACCCTGCTGAACCCGTCCTCCGGCCGCTGTCTCGACGCCACCGGCCAGAGCTCGGCCGACGGCACCCGCCTCCAGATCTGGGACTGCGCCCGCTCGGCGAACCAGCTCTGGACCGTTCCCGCCTGATCAGCAACCTCCTGACGCCCCGTCCCCGGCCTTCCGGGGGCGGGGCGTTCTGCTGTCAGAGTGCTTGCGCTGCGGGGATGGTGAAGGTGATCAACGATCCGTTCCACTCCGCCGTCGCGGTCGGCCAGTGACGGCGGACTGTTCGGAGTACTGCGGCGTTCGCTGCGCCGACGATCAGCAGGAAGCGGGTCGCGCCGACCTTCGCCGCGTGTTCGGTTGCCTCACGCAACAAACGCTCGCCGAGACCGCGATGTTGCTCGCTCTCGGCAACGATCACCGCGAACTCGGCGGTCGGGTGGGCGACGCCTTGAACCCAGGCCCACATCGCATGGCCGATGACCTGATCACCGCGCTCGGCGACCCAGGCGCCGCCGTCCGGGCAGGCGAGTTGGCGGACCAGCGCATGCCGCAGCGGTTTCCGGATCGGTGTTTGGAACCGGTGATACAGATTCGCGTCGGACATCGCCGCCAGCATCCGCGCGATCGCTTCCTGATCCACTGCGGCCGTACGTCGTACGACCAACGCGTCGAGCTCGTTGACTGTCACCGTGCCAGCATCGGCAACGCCTGCACACAAACGGTCGACGATCGATGTACTACGTCTTCGGTCCGAGCTCGATCACCAGCACCGGTCCGCTGACGGTCGACAGCGCGTCCGCGAGGTCCGCCGCAGGATCGGTCAACAACCAAGCCCGCCGACCGATCGCGCGCGCGTCCTCGAAGAGCCGACGCAGCGGAGCCGACCTGCCAACACCGACCTCCGCGCGCAGGATCTGCTCGTGCACAGCCTGTACGCCGGCGCCAGGCCGGATCCCCAACTCCTTCGCCAGCAGGTCGTACAGCATTCGGTAGACGTCGAGCGCCTCGGCCCGCCGCCCGCTCCGGTAGAGCGCGAGCAAGTAGATCTCGTACAGCGACTCCTCGAGCGGGTGCCGCTGGATCAGCAACGGGACCTCGGCAACGACCTCCGCATGCTGCCCTAGCTCCAGGCGGCACTCCAGCAACTCCTGGGCCGCCGACAGCTTCAGCTGCTCGAGCCGGAACCGCTCGCGCTCGGCAGCATCCCCCGGTACGCCGGCCAACGCCGTACCGGTCCAGAGCTCGAGGGCAGCCTCCAAGCGTTCAGAAGCTGCCGCGAAGGAGCCCTCGCGACGCTCCTGCTGAGCCGCCTTGGTCAGCTCACCGAACTCGCTCGCGTCGATCGCAAACTGCGTCGCGTCGAGCGCGTAGCCCCTGGACTGAAAGGTGATCGGAACCAGCCGACGCAGTCGCGAGATGTAGGTCCGGATCACCGTTTCACCCGTCGGCGGCGCGTGCTCGCCCCACAGCCCGTCCACCAACGCGGCGCTGCTCACGAAACTGCCGTTCGCTGCCAGGAGCATCATCAGCACGGCCTGCTGCTGCGGCGATCCGAGATCCAGTTCGTCGTCGCCCCGGTGAAGTCCCGGCGGCCCGAGCAGGGTGAGCCGATCCATGGATCAGCCTTTGGGCCGGCGGGGCTTGGGCGTCAGGTAGATCGCGTTCACCCACACCTGCGTGAGGATGTCGACCATCTGTGCCTTCGGCAGCGACGGCTCCTCGCCCATCGAACCGGCCTGCATGGCCCGCTCGTTCATCAGGCTGAGCGCGATCGCGAGCTCCCTGGCCGGTACGCCGGGCGGCGCGACGCCGCGTTCGCGCTCGAACTCGATCGCGTTGGTGATCCGGCGGACCCAGCGCTCCATGATCGCGGCCCACAGCTCCCGGATCTCCGGGTTCGCGGCTCGCGACTGGGAGACCGCGGCAACGACCGCCCGGTGCTCTTCCCAGGTCTGGACCGACGCCTGGATCGCGGACCGCCACTGCTCGTACGGATCACCACCGGCGTCCTCGAACCGCTCGTTGGTCGCCGCGAACGACGCCTCCGCCATCCGGTCGAGCAGCGCGAGCACGACCGCGGCCTTGGAGGAGAAGTAGAAGTAGAACGCCGGCCGCGAGATCCCGACGCTCTTCATCAGGTCGTCGATCGAGACGTCCTGCAACGGCCGCTCCCCGAGCAACCGCTGCGCGGCATCCAGGATCGCCCGCTCACGGTCGTCCCCCGACACACGCGGCGTCCGCCGGCTGCGACTCCGGGCCGGCTCGTAGTCAGACATGCCCCCGACACTACAGCCCGTCAGTGATTTCAACAACACGTCATCCTAGTTGACACACCGTCAGCCACTCGGGTTCGCGAAGTCGACGACCAGGTCGGCGAGCTCAGCCGGCTGATCCTCGGAGACGAACGTGTACGAGTCCGGCACCGTGACCAGGCGGGCGTCGGGCAGAGTCGCTTGGAGCCGGTCGAAGAGGTCGGGGCGAAAGACTTTGTCGTCGGCCGCACGCACCAGAAGGACCGGCTTGGTGAAGTTGGGCAGCGCCTCCGCGGCCGCGAGCGTGTACTTGTTGTGCACTGACGCGATGAACCGCTGCGCGTCCCGCCGGATCCCCGCGCTGTCGTAGATCGGCCGCACGTACGACGCGATGATCTCCGCTGGGATCCCACGCTTCGACAACCACCCGTACGCCGTCGGTTGCCGCTGTACGACGGGCAACTGCAGCGCCCGGCTGAGAATCCACGCCGCGCCCGGCAGCCTGACCCGGCTGGGGAGAGACGTGAAGGGCTCCGGGAAGAAGTCCTCGAACGCGTCGCACGGCGTGAGCACGACCCGGCCCACCCGCTCAGGATGATTTGCCATCAGCAACTGTGTGAGCGCGCCACCGGTGTCGTTGGCAACGACTGTGACATCGGTTAGGTCGAGGGCCTCGAGGAAGTCCGCGATCAGCTGGGCGACTCCGGACGGCGTCAGGTCCGCATCAGGTGCCATCGGCAACGAGTGCGAGCCGAGCGGCCAGGTCGGCGCGATGCAGCGGAAACCGGCGTCGGCGATCGCCGGTACGACCTTGCGCCAGAGATTCGCGTTCACCAGCAGGCCGTGCACGAACACGACCACCGGACCGGCACCACGTTCGGCGTACGCGATGGTTCCGGTGGTCAGGGCAACGGTCTTCGGCTCACCCAACGTCACAAGGCACACAACCCTCCAGTACGCCGAGCGCCGCGTCCCGCCCAGTCTCTGCGGCGACGCGGAGCGGCGCCGGGCGTCGCTCGGTTCGTCCGACCCGGGCGCTCCCGAGCGGCGGCCGGATCTGCAACGTCGCGGGATGCGCGGCCAGCAGCCGTTCCTCCTCGGCCCTCATCTCCTTGCTGCGCAGCCAAAGCCCGTACGCCCCCGGCGCGTGCTGCGCGAACCACCGCGCGACCAGCATCCGTTGGGCGCGCGACGGGGACGACGACGTCTCGTCCGTACGCCGGGTGCGCAGCGCGACGATGTGCGTCGCCTGCTGCGCCAGCGCCGTACGGACCGGAATGCCCTCACTCAGCCCGGCGTCGACGTACCCGCGACCATCGAACTCGATCGGCTCCCCGGCGAGGAACGGCATCGCCGTCGACGCGCGCAGCGCGGTCTGCAACGTCGCCTGGTCGACGACGCGATCGTGCAGGTCGACGGCATCACCGGTGAGCGCGTCGGTGGCGATCGGGTGGAACTCGACGGGGTTGTCCAGCACCTCCTGGAAGCCCATCGGCATGACCTCGGTGTAGACCGTGTGGATCAGGTGACGCGTGTCGATCACCGGGAGCCGGCGCAGCACGCGCCGCGGGTTGATCGTGGTCTCCATGATCGCGGGGGTCCACCAGGCGTGCAGCGTGCTCTCCGCGCGGCCGCACAGCAGCCAGGCGCCGTTCAGCGCGCCCGCGGAACTGCCGTACACGGCGTCGAACATCGGCAGCAGTCCCAGTCGCTCGATCGCGACGGTCATACCGGACGAGTAGGCGCCGCGCGAGCTGCCGCCCTCGATCAGCAGCACCAGTCGCGCGTCGTCGCGTCGGTCGCCGGGCGTGCTGCCTTGGCGCTTGCGCTCGCGCAACAGCTCTAGGACATCGGTCACCCGTCTTTTATAGACCTGGGCCTGTCAACAAACGATAAATCGGTTGTGGATCGACGTTCCGTAACCCCTGTCACCGAGGTCAGGAACGTACAAGACGGCCGCTGCGGGCGGCGCGTAGACCTGGAGGAACCAACCACCGAAGACGAGGCCCCATGCCCAGTTCCCCTGCCGACGAACCGAACCCCGGGACCGCCCCGTACCTGTACCTGCTCGTCACGATGGTCCTGTTCGGGACCGCCTTCACCTGCTCGAAGGTCGTCGTCGGACAACTCCCCCACGAGGTGGCGGCCGTACTGCGGTTCGGCGGCGGCGCGATCATCCTCGCGGTGCTGCTGCTCGTGCGCCCCGGCGGCGGCCGCTTCTCGTGGCGCGACCTGCGCGTCGCGGGTGCGGCCGGGTTGATCGGCATCACGGCGTACAACTTCTGCTTCTTCTGGGGCATCTCGCTGGCCCCGGCGATCGACGGCAGCGTCATCGTGCCGGTGCTCAGTCCGGTCCTGACCACGATCGCGTTGCTGCTCACCCGCCGGGGAACGGCCACCCCGCTGCGGATCGTCGGCCTCGTCCTCGGCGTCGTGGGCGCCGGGGTGTTCTTCGTCGGCATCGGCGGCGGCGCCCTCACTGGATCCCGAGTGGCCGGCGAGCTCCTTTACCTGGCCGCGGCCGCCTGCTGGGCGGCGTACAGCATCGCCTCGAAGAAGGTGCTCACCGGAATGGACCCGCTGCGCGCGACGACGTACGCAACCGGCGTCGGCGCGCTGGGCCTGGCCGTCCTCGCGATCCCGGCCCTGCCCTCAACCGACTGGTCCGGCACCCACACGTCCACCTGGGCCAACGTGGTTTTCCTGGCCGTCGGCCCGACGGCGATCGCATACCTGCTCTACTACCGCGGCCTGCGCACGGTCGGCCCGGCCACCGCGACGATCATGATGTTCACCGTCCCGATCTTCGGCACGATCTCGTCCGCCGTCTTCATCGGCGAATCCTTCACCGCCGTCCAGATCGTCGGCGCCGCCATCACCATCACCGGCGCGGTTCTCGCCGTCCTGCCGGGATCGTTCGCGCGGTCTTCCTCCACAGGTTCCGACTGCTCGGGGACGAGCCGGCGGCGGCGTTCCCGGGCGTCCACAGGCCCGGATATTACGGTCCGTCGATCTGATTGACGCAGGTTCAACTTTGCTGACACCATGTCAAACATGACCGATGGCGTGAGGTTCGAGCTGCTTGGGCCACTCAAGGCCTGGTACGGCGACCACGAGCTGGAGCTCGGCTCCCACCTCCAGCGGTCCGTCCTCGCGATGCTGCTGCTCAGCAAACGGCGGCAGGTCCCGACCGACGAGATCATCAGCGCGGTCTGGGGCGCCAACGCACCCCGCAGCGCGCTGATGGCGACGCGCTCGTACGTCAGCCGGCTCCGTCTCTTGCTCGACGGAGTCGAGATCCGATCCACCGGCGGCGGCTACCAGCTCATCGTCGATCCCGCGATGGTCGACGTCTCGGTCTTCCGCAAAACCAGAGCCGCCGCCCGCACCGCCCGCGATCGAGGAGACCTCCCCGAGGCCGCCCGGCTCCTCGGCAGCGCCTTGGCGCTCTGGAACGGCCCAGCCCTCCAAAGCCTCACCGGCCCGTACTTCGACTCACGCCGTACCTGGCTCGAAGAACAACGTGCGATCACCAACCAGGACAGCTGGTCCTTGGCCATCGACCTGGGCCACCACGACCAAGCAATCGCCGCCCTCACCCAAGCGACAGCAGCGAACCCGTACCACGAACGCCTCTGGGAACTCCTGATGCTCGCGCTCACCCAAGCCGGCCGCGTCGCCGAGGCCTTGGCGGCGTACGAGCGAATCACCCAGATCCTCGACCAGGACCTCGCCCTGGACCCAGGCCCCAGCCTCCGCGCCACCCACGCGACCATCCTCGCCACCACCTCCACCCACCGCTCCGTCGCCTGACCGCCGTACGACGCTTGGAGGGCGTGGTGTGATGGCGGGATGACGACGTTGAGCGAGTTTGCGGAGATGGCTCGGGGCGAGCAGGGGCTGGCGGTGGTGGCTACGGTGCGGGCCGATTCGAGCATCCAGTCCTCGGTGGTCAACCTCGGCGTACTGGAGCACCCGGTCAGTGGCGAGTCCGTGGTCGGGTTCGTGACGTACGGGAAGGTGAAGCTCGGCAACCTCCGGGCGCGGAGTCAGGTGAACCTGGCGGTGCGCGCCGGCTGGCAATGGGCGGCGGTCGAGGGGCAGGCCGAGATCATCGGGCCGGACGACCCGCATCCCGCGATCGACGCCGAGCGGCTCCGGCTGCTCCTGCGGGAGATCTTCGTCGCCGCCGGCGGAACCCACGACGACTGGGACGAGTACGACCGAGTGATGGCGGCCGACCGTCGGGCCGCGGTCTTCGTCACACCACAGCGGGTCTACGGCTCGTAGTGACGGCGTACGGCCAAGTGATCAAGGGGTTTGCTGCAGTTGGGCGCAGTCTCGTAGGCCGTTGACTCGGGCTCGTTCCTTGTCGCGTTCGGTGGGTGTGAACTCGACCGGCTGTCGGGTCTTCGGCGACAGGGTTGTCGGGGTGAAGTTGCGCTCGACAACGGTTCGGCCGTGCAGGGTGAGGTGCAGTACGCCGCCTCGCCAGTCTTCCGGGGTCAGGAGGCCCGATCCCCAGAGCAGGTTGCCCATGCCGTAGGCAACGAAGGTCTTGCCCTCGTAGCCCTGTCCCTGCAACACATGGGCGTGAGCGCCGACGACGACATCAGCACCGGCCGCCGACAGGTCCGCGGCGAACGACCGCTGGGCCGCTGTGGGGCAACGATCATGCTCCGAGCCCCAGTGCGGCGCGACGACGACCACGTCACTCGTCGCACGAGCAGCCCGTACGGCGGCCAGGGCCTGGCGGCGATCGATGGCCAGCGCCAGCCCGGCGCGGTTCTTCGTCGCGGTCCACTCCTCGGCGAGGTCCGAAACCTGGCTGAATGCGAAGACCGAGACCCGGATGCCGCGAATCGTCGTACGCCAAGGAGCGTAGGCCTGCGCGGCGTTGCGGCCGCCGCCGACTGTCGGCAGTCCTCCTCGCCAGGCCGCGGACATCGTGTCGAACAGCCCGACCTGGCCGTAGTCGAGCGTGTGGTTGTTGGCCAGGCTGATCAGGTCCACGCCGGCCGACTTGATCGCCGTCACCGCGCGCGGGTCGGTACGGAAGAGATAGCGCTTGTCCTGAGGAGTCCCGCGTGTGGTGATCGGGGTCTCCAGGTTCACGATCGCCAGGTCCGCGCTCTTCAGTTCGTCGACCACCGGGCCGAAAGCGGTCGCCGGATCCTTCTCCAGCAGCTCCTGGGTCTTGCCCTCGAAGTTGACGTCACCGCCGAAGGCCAGGGTCAACGACGGGCCCTCGGCCTGCACCGGCGGATCCGCCTCGAGCTCGCCACCGGTACATCCGGTGACCAGGGCAAGCACCAGCAGACCGATGCCCAGGGCCCTCATCGGAGGACTCGCTTCAGGCGCGGCGCGAGCGGTTTCTCGACGTACCGGTTGATCAGGTACGCCGCGACGATCATCACGAGGGTTGTGACGCCGACCAGCAGGTACTTGTTCACCTGGTTGCCGAGGCGCTCGAAGATGATGAAGCCGATGTGCGCGTGGATCAGGTACAGCGGGTACGTGAGGGCGCCGAGGGCAACGAACCACGGGCGCGCCAGCCGCGTCGTGAGACGCAGGGCGACCGCGAGCATCACCGCGAAGACGAGCACGATCGCCGCGACCACGATCGGCGTGTTCAGCGTTGTGTGGAAGCGATTCTCGACGTCACCCGCGAACTGGACGCCGCGATACACCGCGTTGACCAGGCAGAGCCCGACGAGGACCAGCCAGGACGGCCGCGGCCCGAACCGGTAGATCATGCACAACGCCATCCCCGCGATGAAGTAGTGCGAGTACTGCGTGTTCAGGATCAGGTCCGCGCCGGACGGCAGGACGCCGAGCTGGTAGACGGCGGTGAGCCCGAGCCAGGTCCAGATCACGATGCTCACCCGCCGCGTCGTGATCGTGAAGAAGGTCAGCGCGAAGATGATCAGGTAGAAGCGCAGCTCGGCCCAGAGCGTCCAGTACACGACGTCGACGTTCTCGAGGTTGGCCAGCGAGTTGAACATCGTCAGGTTGCCGAGATACTGCACCAGACTGATCGGGAACCGTCCGGCGCCGAACAGCACCGACACCACCGCGGTCAGCGAGACAGCCACCCAGTACGCCGGGTAGAGGCGCACGACGCGCGAGACGAGGAAGCTGCGCGGCGTGCGGTCCCAGGCCGACAGCAGGACGACGAAACCGCTGATCATGAAGAACAGGTCGACGCCGAGATACCCGTACCGGGCCAGCAGTCCCGGCGCTTCGAAGCCGAGCGGCGAGACGACCTTGTAGTACCCGGCGAACAGGTAGTGGTACAAGACCACCGACACCGCCGCGAAGATCCGCAGGAGATCGATCTCGTACAACCGGTCGATATGTGCCCGGGCAGCACGCTGCTCCCCCGCCGCCAACAGACTCATGCAGCAAACCTATCCACCCGACCATGGTGCGGGCGTCAGCCTAAAGGCGTATCTGAGCCTCGGTCGAAAGGCGGAAAGATGCCAGGGCGTCCCCGTCCGTGGACCGACGACGGGGACGCCCCGGTGGACTCAGCGAACCGTCAGCGTGAACGGGTAGGTGTAGCCGGCGTCGACGTGCAGCCCCTGAAGGCTGACCGACGCCCCGACCCACCAGCGGAACTGGTGCGTACCCCGCCGGTTGAAGGCGAACGGACCGCTCTGCGCGGATCCCCCGCTCAGCGTGCGGTACATCAGTCCTTGCCACTGGCCACTGGCGTTCTTGAACTGCAGCGCGGCCTGTTGCGTGAAGAACGGCCACACCGAGACGGTCGCGTTCGGCTGCTGGCCGAGCGTGATGTCGGAGTCCAGGAACCGGGCGTCGAGCACCTGCGGGGTGGCCCGGATCGCCTTGGTGGCGCTGATCGACTGGATGTCTACCGTGCCGGACGCGCTCGACTCGGTCAGGATCGCCCGGTACTCACGGACGCCGGTGTTCGTGATCACGAACTGGTAGTTGCCCTTAGCATCGGTAAGCGCGGCGCCGATGCCGTACCAGGCGCCGGTCGGGGAGTTCCGGCCGTGCAGCGCCATCGTGCGCCGGGTGAGGTTCACGGCGTCGGGGACCAAGGTGCAGTCGCCCGCCGCCGGGTTCTTCAGCTTGCTCGGCGCGATCGAACCGGTCATCGTCACCTTGGCGCCGTAGACGCCGGTCGCTGGGGTGTTGAAGGGAACCGACGCGGTGCGCGCCCGGACGGTGGTCAGCTTGCTTTCACCCCACTCGTTGGCGAGCACCAGGTCGACCGAGTACGCGCCGCTCTGGGCCGGCACCTTGCCGGACCGCTCGGTGGTGGAAGGCAACGACACGTTATCGCACTGGGCCGCGGTGCCCGCCTTCACCCGGGTCAGCCGCGGCGTGATCTTCGCCGGAGCCGTGCTGTCCAGCGGGTCGTTCGGCGTCGTGTCCTGCGCCGGATCCGCGTCGAACTGCCACAGCATGACGCCCCGCAGCATGGCCGGAAGCATCGGTGCCTCACCCTGGACGTACCGGTCGAAGCTCGCCGACCGCGCCCCCGCCGTACTCGGATCAGCCACGAAGATCCGCGCCGTGCTCGCCGCGTCGTGCGACGGCTTCAACGCAGCGACCGGTACGACGAGCTCGTTCGCCCCCGCTGCCGTCGTCGTACCGATGCGCTCGGCCTGCTGGCCGCTCACCTCGAGATAGACGTCGTTCGCGATCCCCGCCGCCTCGGTCCAGCTGATCTTCACCTTGCCCGGCTCGGCCCACGCCACCTTCACCTCGGACACCGCCGCCGGCGCCGCCTGCGCCACCGCCGGCACTGCCAGCCCACCCACCACAGCCAGCGCCGCCAAAGACTTACGCATCATGTCCATCCCCCAGATCTGTGAACGCCCCGCACCCCGAGGCACCAGTAAGACGCCCTGGCTCCAGCGAAAGGTTGAGCGCGAGTTGCCGGCGTCTGATGTTCACGTAGCGTCAATCAGTAGACACGTGACGTATGTACTGACTTGCCTGGTGGCTGTCATTCTCGGAGGCGTTCACTTCCGCCCCCGCTCTCGAAAAGAGTGTCGAATGAACGAACCCACTTCCGCACGCCCTCCGCAGCGCCGACGCCGGGTGCTCGGCGTCGCGCTGGCCACGGCCGCGCTGATGGTCACCTCCGCGGCCGCGGCGTACGCGGCACCTCCGCCCTCGTTGCCGCAGAACGCCGGCGGGTACGACCAGTCGTTCTCCCCGGCGTACGACTACGACGGTGACGGCTGCTACGCGACGCCGGCGATCGGCGCCGACGGCACGCTCAACCCTGGGCTCAACACGACCGGCGCGGTCAATGGCAGCTGCCGGGACCAGTCCGACCTGGACAACAGCCAGACCTACTCGCGGTCGAGCTGCAACAACGGCTGGTGCGCGGTGGTGTACGCCAGCTACTTCGAGAAGGACCAGGCCGTCGCCGGCAGCGGTCTCGGCGGCCACCGGCACGACTTCGAGCACGTCATCTCGTGGATCAACCAGGCCAGCAACCAGGTCGAGTACGTGACCACGACGCAGCACAGCAGCCAGGTCACGTACCCGCGCTCACAGGTCCGCTTCGACGGGTCGCACCCGAAGGTCGTCTACCACAAGGACGGCGCGAGCACGCACTTCTTCCGGCTCGCCAACGGCAACGACGAGCCGCCGGAGAACCACTACCACAACTGGCGTTACCCGCCGCTCGTCGGCTGGGACGGCTACCCGAGCACCGGTCTGCGCGACACGTTGATGAACGCCGACTTCGGTTCGGCCACCATCAAGATCACCGACAAGGACAACCGCTTCCACAACCTCCTCAACGCCTCCAAGCCCAGCGGCATCCCGTTCGACCCCTGGGCCTAGTCGTTGTCCGTACGCCGGGCGCCCTCGCGCGCCCGGCGTACGGCCTGCACGGAACGTAGGCTCGTCGAGGTGACGATCCCCGAAGACTTCCACGACCTGCTCAGCTCGCAGGCGGTCGCGTTCGTGTCGACCATCGGCAAGAACGGCGGCCCGCAGACGACCCCGCTGTGGTTCCTGTGGGACGGCGACCGCGTGCGGATCAGCCTGGTCGAAGGCCGCCAGAAACTCCGCAACCTCCGCCGCAACCCGCGGATCTCCGTCGTGATCGTCGAGCCCGCGCGCCCGACGTACTACCTCGAGCTCCGCGGCACCATCGACGACCTCGTCGTCGACCCGGACTGCACCCTGGAACGCGCGATCGCCGAGAAGTACGCCGGCGAGTGGTCCGACGTCGAACCGCCGGGCACCCCGCGCTACGCGACCAGCATCCTCGTCGAACGCACCACCAGCCAACGCGGCGAACCCAGCTGACGCAGCCTCGAGTCAGGGAAGCTCGAGCCTAACGACAGCCGGCGTAGGTCTGCAGGTTGTTGCACCGCGACAGCGGGCGCCCGGGAGCGCCCGCTGTCGACGGGCTCAGACCGCAGTACGAACGAACTGCTGGCCGGCGGTGTTCTCGATCAGTACGGCGGCCACATCGTCCGGGTCGATCAACGCGGTGCCGTCCAGCGTGGTGCCGTTGGCGGCGCCCTTCTCGGAGACGAGCCAACTGCCGGCGGTCTCCCGGTGACCATCCTTGCCTACGACAACCAATCGGCACGGCTCGTTCGCTGGCAGCCCGGTGACCGCGACGTTGACCCGCACGAACCCGGCAGCCGGTTCAACCCGGACCGTCAACCGAGCCCCGGTCCGCGCGTCGACGCTGCTGGCGAAACGCGTGCCCGGTACGGCGGTAGCGCTCGCGGTCGGCGTCGGCTCCGGTCCGGCGATCGGCTGGTCGTCGACGGAGTTCCGTCCGATCAGCACCCCGCCAACCACAGCCGCGACCGCTGCCACAGCGGCGATCGACGCCACCGCGGCCACTCGCCCGCGACTCGATCCAGCAGCGGCCGATTCCTTCCGTACCTGACGCAGCGTCCGCTGCAGCAGCAGGTCCGCGTCGTCCGGAGGACCGTCGAGCAACGCCTCCGCCGGCACCTCCTGCAGGAAACTCTGGAGCTCACGCAACGCGTTCACCTCTTCCCGGCAGGACTCACAGCCCGCTAGGTGCTGCTCGACCTGCTCCGCCCCCGCCGTGTCCAGCTCACCGTCGACGTAGCCGTCGATGTCCGCGTGGTTCTCGGTCGCCATCAGGCCACTCCTTCCATCCCGAGGTGCCGTCCCGCCGGGAAGTGCTCGCGCAGCGCGCGCAACCCGTAGTGCGACCGTGATTTCACCGTGCCGGGCGGGATGCCGAGTACGTCGGCCGCTTCGGCGACGCTGCGTCCCTCCAGGTAGATCTGTTCGAGCACCACGCGGTGCTCGGGCGACAGCCGGTGCAAGGCCTGAAGGACGACCATCGTGTCGACGACCTCGTCGGCGTGGTCGCGCTCCACCGGCACCGTGGTCTCGCTCTCGGCGACCTCGGCCGGTCGCGCGTTCCGCGCCCGGACCCGGTCGGTGACGATGTTCCGTACGACGGTGAGCAGCCAGCCGCGCACCGATCCCTTGCCGTTGCTCAGGTCGTCGAGGTGCCGCCAGGCCCGGACCAGCGCTTCCTGCACGACGTCCTCGGCGCTCGCCCGGTCGCCGGTCAACCGCGTGGCGTAGGCGAGCATCGCCTTGCCGTGCTCGTTGAACAACGTCCGGACGAGTTCCTCGTCCGCCGTCTCGCGGCGGCGTCGGGTGATGAACCCGGCCATTCGCTTCCACCTCTCGCAGGTTCCGCGGCGCGGAACGTTCCCTCGGTCCGTCTCGCCGGGCCGCGCTCGCGCCGCCCGGATCCTCTCACCCACGGTGCCCGGCTCCGCGGTCGGTCGCCCGTCGGTGCGTACGACGGGCGACCCGCGGAGATCACGTGCCATCCCCTCGTACGGCACGTGATCCAGACCCCTCACACACGGATCTCGACCCCGCTCGGGTTCACTCAAAAATGTGATCCACGTCACATCTTAAGACCTGAACCCGGCAGCACCGTCGCGCCGTGTGTGCTGCTGAACGGACCCGACGGGACCGCCCGAGCTCGAGGGAAGCACCCATGAAGATGCGCAGCACGATGCTGAAGATCGCAGCCGTCGCCACCGGTCTCACCGCATTGGTGGCCTGCGGCAACTACAACCAGCCGGACGCCGCACCGGCGGCCGCGCCGTCGACGGTGGTCGTCACGGTGCCGGCGCCTGCGACGTCCGCTCCCGAGGAGCAGGAGCCGGCCCAGCCCGCCGAGCCCGCCGAGCAGGAGCCCGCGCAGCAGCCGGCGCAGCAGCCGCAGGCCGCCGCGAACGAGCCGCAGCCGGCCGCCCTGCAGCGCACGATGGGCCAGGTCAAGATCTTCGACGGACCGGCCGCGGCGCCGATCCCGCCGGTCCAGGCCGGTAAGAGCAGCCCGGCCGTACAGGTCAACGCCGGTGAGAACCAGGTCGTCACCGACAGCCGCGGCATGACGCTGTACCGGTTCGACAAGGACTCCGCGAAGCCGTCGAAGCCCACCTGCTTCGGTGAGTGCGCGAAGAAGTGGCCGCCGCTGCTGGTCAAGTCGCCGGGCAAGATCTACACCGTCGGCGTCGACCCGAAGATCGTCAGCTACGTCGAGCGCCCGGACGGCACCTGCCAGGTCACGATCAACGGCTGGCCGGCGTACTACTTCGCGAAGGACCAGGTGCCGGGCGACATCCTCGGCCAGGGCGTCGGCCAGACCTGGTTCGCGTTCAACCCGCAGGGCGGCAAGTCCGACGTCGCCAACACCGGGGCGGGCTCCGGCTACTGAGCCGGCACGATCAGCTCGGGGTGGTCCTTGGGGGCAGGGACCATCCCGAGCTTCGTTCTGTACGGCGTACTCACGCGGTACAGGTGCGGTCTTTGTTGATGCAGGCAACCAACCGGTTCATCAGGGCCGGTTGCATCACGTTGATGAAGTGACTGTGATCGGCCATCGCGCTCCGGCCGTCCTCGGGGAAGGTGTCGACGGTGTAGTCCGCGTCCTTCGGCACCGTGTAGGCGACCTCGAGATGCAGCTGCGGCACTGGGAAGGTGGCCGGCGGACAACTACCCGCCGCGGTCGGGAAGACCAGGTGGGAGCTGTGGTCGGGGCTGTCGAGGGACTTGCCGTTCCAGCAGCTCGGGAAGTCGAAGGCACGGATGACCTGCTGGCCGTCCGGGCAGCGCGGGTAGTCCTTGGTGACGTGATCGCGCGCTCCTGAGCAGGTCCACTGCAGGTGGCTGGTGTTCTTGCCGCCCTGGGAGAAGCCGTGCGCGTTACCGGTCGCGGTCCGGAGGAACTCGGGCATCGGTACGACGTCGCTGACCGGGTTGCCCCGGAACTCGATCGTCACCGCCGCAGGCGGCAACACGCGCCCTTCGTTGCCGTGGGCATCATGTTCATCAGCGCTGTGCTCACTGCTGTCGCCGGGCACGCGGACCACCGGCCAGTAGTAGCTCGACCTGTCCCCACCCCGGCAGGTCGTCGCCGCCGCGGCAAGACTCCGGTCTGTCGAGAACGCATTCGTCGACACGTTCCCCACGTAGTCGTGCAGATGATGCGCCGCCCCGACCACTCCCGGATTCACCACCAGGTTGTCCGAGTTACGAATCGCGCCCTCGTTCCGCCCGCAGTCCACCCGCCAGACCCCGGTCGACCCGTCCGCCGTAGGAGCCACCGCCACCGGCGCCGCCGGAGCATCGGCGATCGCGACGTACCGAATCGCCTCGTCGCCGGGATCGTCGCCCAGCACCCCACACCCCGCGACCACCACCACGATCCCCAGCCAGGCGAACCGCCGCATGCCTCCACCAATCATTGAACCCTCAGCCACACCGACGCCGAAGGTAGCACGCAGCCCCGCCCCGGAATCAGCCCCGGCCGCTGGCAGATCTGCGAGTTTCTGCCGCCTTCAGGCCCGGGCGCCGCGCCCCGTCCGGCCACGCGCCCGCCGTCCGGACGATGGTCCGTCGGAGGCCAGCAGGCTCTTCGGCCAGGGGAGGACGAACGGCTCGCCACTCGCCCGCCAGGTCGCGCCCACCTCACGCAGCGCGTCCGCGGCCCGCGTGATCTGCTCGTCGCCGTACGGGCAGGGTCCTTGGTTGCTGACGCCCCAGGCCTTCCGTACGTCGACGTGCGGCGGACGGCCTCGCTCGTACGCGTGGAAGAAGACCCCCACGAGCGCCTCGCTGATCCCGATCCCCCTGGCCGCCTTGAGGATCCGGTCGCTGCGGACCTTCGCGTCGTGGCGCTTCTTCCCGCCGGTCTGCGTCATGCTGCTGTAGACCGCGCCGGCCGCGATGCAGCCGTAGATACCGTCGGGAATGCCGAGCTCGCGCTCGATCACGGCGTGGACGAGGTCGTGCGGCACGACCTGCTTGCGCGAGTACGACGTCAGCTCGAACTCGGCACCGTCGGCGCGCCGGATCAACGTCCGGCACTCGCCGCGAGGGTCGTGCTCGAAGGTGAGGTGCATGGCACCTAGGGTGACCCCTCGAAAACCCCTGGTGCTACTGGTTTTCGCAGGAGGTGCGGACGGTGACCAGCTCTCCGTCGATGATGTCGGACTGGGCGTCGACGGCCTCCTGGGGTGAGCCTGCGGGGAAGAACATCGTGAACTGGTACTCGGCGCCGGCGCCGTTGGGGACGACGCGGGTGAAGACGCCGACGCTGGGGTCGTCGGGGGCGAGCAGGTCGACGGTGCCGTGCTCCTCCGACGTACGGACGTTGACGGGGCGGGCGGAGTCGCCGTTGTGGAAGAGCCACAGGTCGCCGTCCGGCTCGACGGACTTGACGGCGCCGGGTGCCCAGAGCGGGAGGTTGCGGGGGTCGGCGACGAAGGCGAAGACCTTGGCGGGCGTGGCGTCGATCGCGATGCTGCGGGAGAGCGTGATGTTTGTAGGCATGTGCTTATCATATGCACCTGCTTACGATTGGACAATGCCTACGATGATCGAATGGAGCGCGAAGACCTCGGGGCCCTGTTCGCTCGGGTGATCCGCCGGCTGATGGCGGCCGAGCGGCCGCTGCTCGACGCCCACGGGCTGACCATGTGGGAGTACGCCGTGCTCACCCACCTCGCGAAGCAGCCGACCGAGACCCAGCAGGCGCTGGCGCAGGCGATCGGGTACGACAAGTCCCGCCTGATCCCGATGCTCGACAAGCTCGCCGACGACGGCCTGCTCGTCCGCGAGCCCGACCCGGCCAACCGTCGCGCGCACACCGTCCGCCTCACTCCCGAGGGCGCGGCCCGCCTGAAGGCCGCCAAGACCGATGTCCGCGCGATGGAAGAAGACCTGCTCAGCGCCCTGAGCCCGACGGAGCGGCGGCACCTGCTCGCCGCCCTCCCCCGCCTGGCCGAGGAGGACTAGGCCGTCCGCCGCCTTCGAGCAGCGCTGGTCGTACGCCGTACCGTCGGCGACTAGGCGTTCGGGTGGTTCGGCGAGAGGAACACGACGATGTCGTTCTCCGGACCCTTGACGGGCGGTTCGTGCCAGCCGGTACGGCGGTAGAAGGCGATCGTGTCGTGCGCCTGGTTCCAGGTCAGCAGCCAAGCGCCTGACGGCTGGTGATCGGCCGCGGTCGCGAGCAGCCGTCGACCGAGCCCTGTTCCCCGCGCCCAGCCGAGGACCCCGAGTTCGTCGATCTCGAACGCGCCGACGAGCGACGCGTCGACCTGCTCCGCCCCGAGCCGCTCCAGCACCTGCCCGTACGACCGATCCGTCCGGAACGGCGCCGGCGTGACCCACCCGGTCACGAACCCCGCGATCCGCCCGTCCTCGGCCCGCTCGACCCACGCCCCGAACCCGTCCCGCTGCGCGTCCCCATCGAGCCGCTGCCGAAACGCCCGACGTGTCTCGCCCGGATCCCGATGCCCCCACGGCGGCGCCGTGAACACCTCGACGTACGCCTCGGTCAGTTCGTCCGCGATCCCCAGCACGTCACCCGCATATCGCTCCACCCCGCGAACCTACCCGCCGCCACCCCCCAACCGCAGCCGAATACCGTTGCCCCCTCCACCCAGTGGAGGCCGGGGCGCCCTCCACCCGGGAGGCCGCAGGCTGAGCGCCCTGCGCGCCCGCACTGCCGGTTGATCAGCCGCAGCCCCACCGGTCAGGCGCTGCCGACCAGGCACACTCTCCCGACGTCCGCAGCGCTCAGTCGGTGGTGCGTTTTGCGACCAGTTCGACGAGGTTGCCGTCGGGGTCTTGGACGAGGGCGTTGCGATTGTTGTTCCCCGTGTCGTGCGGCGCGGTCAAGCCCGGTACGCCGGCCGCCGTGAGGTCGGCGTACGCCTGGTCGACGTCGTCGGTCCAGATCACCAGCTGCATCGCCGAGCTGCCGGGTGACGGCTCGATCCCGTGCACCCTGCGGGCCGCCTCAACAGTGCCGAGGCCGAGCTTGAAGCCGCCGAGAACCAGCTCGACGTGCTCGGGAGTCCCGGTCGTCGGCGTACGGAACGTCTCGGAGAAGCCGAGCAGGTCGCGGTAGAAGCCGATCCCCGCGTCGATGTCGCTGGTGTACAGGTTCACGAACGCGCTCACGAACATGCATCCAAACCTAGCGCCTGGCCGCACCACGGAACTTGAAGACCGGCGCGTAGGTGCCGTCACCCGCGGCGTCGAGCGTGGTGCTGTTGCCTGCGACCGTGGCGCCAACGGCCTTGCCAGACGCCAAGCGGATGGGCTTGCCCGCGAGCGCGACGTCCTTCAGCACGATGTCGCCCTTCGGCGAGCCCAGTACGACGGCGTACAGGTCCTCGCCCTTGGTGGTGAAGACGACCTTCTCGCCAGAGGCTGTGGTGGTCGTCGAGCGCGTCCAAGGTCGCGTGCCGTCCATCGCGTCGCGATTGCCACGAAGCCAAGCGCCGATGCCGCCGAGGCGGGACGCCTGCGCGGGAACGATCATCCCCTCACCGCCCGACGGACCGACGTTGACCATCAGCGCGCCGTTGTTCGCAGCGGCGTTGGCCAGTTCGGCGATCAGGTCGGGCGTCTTCGTGTAGTCCGCCTCGGTCTCCTCGCGGTTGTAGCCGAACGACCCGCCGATCCCCCGGTCCTGCTGCCAGAACTTCGGCTGGATGGTGTCGAAGTCGGCGTACTCCGGCGTCCGGAAGTCACTGTGCGGCACGTCCTTCGGCGTACTGATGCTGCCAGCCCCTTCTTCGGTGCTAAAGGCAACTTTCATCAGCTGGTCGAAGCTCCACCGCGCAGGCTTCAGCCCGAGCAGCTCGCGGCTGTACGACGCAGTACTCCAACGGTCGTCGATGACACCTTCGGGCACGGTGTTGTAGTAGTCCGCGATCACCGAGTACAACCGTTTCGAGCCGGTCGGCCAGGAGATGTCGTTCCACAGCAGGTCAGGCTTGTAACGCTGGATCAGCTCCCGCACCTGCGCGACAGCGTACTTGCGGTAGTCCTCGCCGTACGGCAGGTACGCGTAGTCGCCGAGCGTCTTCACCACCTTCTTCTGGAAGGTCCAGTCGACACCGCCGGAGTAGTACACGCCGAACTTCAGCCCGCGCTTGCGCACCGCCGCGGCCAACTCCCCCATCAGGTCGCGCTTGGCGTGGAAGTCCGGCGCATGCGGGTTGTGCACCGCCGTCGGCCAGAGCGAGTAGCCGTCCGCGTACTTCGCCGTCACGACCACGTACGACGCACCCGCAGCCTTGAACTGCTCGGCCCACTGGTCCGGATTCCAACGCGCCAGCCCCGCCTCGAACTGCCGAGTGAAGTCGCTGTACGGCGCATCGCCGTAGTGCTCCCGGTGGAACCGAGCGGTCGGCGAGTCCGGGTCCTTCATCGCGTTCGCGTAGTCCTCGGCGTACGGGTTGCGTGTCATCGCGTCGTCGTACGACGTCTCCAGCAGCTTGTTGAACGTCGTGCCCTTGGGCGCGAACCCCGGCACCGAGTACAGCCCCCAGTGGATCATCACGCCGAACTTCGCGTCGGCGAACCACTTCGGCAGTGGATGCTTCTTGAGCGAGTCCAGCTCGGCCGTGTAAGGCCCGCTCGTCGTCAGCTCGGCCTTCCGCCCGTCCTGCCACGACCAGAGCATCGACCGACCGGCGAACACCAGCACCAACACCAGTGCCAGCAGCAACAACCGTCCGAAGAACCGCCTGATCCGATGCTTCTTCCGGGGCTTCTTCTCGAGGGACGCCGCGCCGAGTTCGCTGCTCATACCTCCCAGCGTGGCCCGAGCACGCCGTCCGCGAGTCCCACCACGGACCACGACACGCGAGACCAAAGGTGGACCCCACCACCGACCTCCAGCCGTGGCGGATCAGGTCAGCGGATCGAGCTCGGTCGACGAGCAGGTCTCGCGCGGGTGGTGGGCGATGTCGATCAGTACGGCGAGGCGCCGGCCGGCCTCCTGGAGATCGGCGACCTGGCGCGCGATGCGGTCGTGCTCATGGGTCAGGCGTTGGACGAGGGCGGGTTCGAGCCGCTGGGCGTCGATCGCTGCCAGCAGTGGCTCGATCAGGCGGCTGGTCAGGCCGGCGGCGTAGAACTGCTGGATCAGGCGGATCCGTTCGACGGCCGAGTCGGGGTAGATCCGCTGGCCGCTGCCGGTCCGGTCGGGGTGGATCAGGCCGTGCTCCTCGTAGTACCGCAGTGCCCGCGTGCTGACCCCGGCCTTCGCACTGACCTCTCCGATGCGCACGATCGGATCCTCCTCAGGACTTGCCCTTGACGTCGACGTCAAGTTTTACCGTGACGGTATGACAGATCTAGTACTGGTGACCGGCGCGACCGGGCAGCAAGGTGGAATCGTCGCTCGCCGGCTCTTGGCGGACGGCGTACGGGTTCGTGCTCTGGTACGGCGGCCGGACGCCGCCGCGGCGCGGGCGATCGAGGCCGCGGGCGCGGAGCTGGTGGTCGGCGACCTGACCGACCGGCCGTCGCTCGATCCGGCGCTGAGTGGAGTCCGGGCGGTGTTCTCGCTGCAGTCGCCCGACATCAACGATCCTGGCTCCGACGTCGAGCGGATCAACGGCCTGAATCTCGTCGACGCCGCCCGCGCGGCCGGTGTCGAGCAGTTCGTGCACTCGTCGGTGGCGGGGATCGGCGCGTTTCTCGAGGAGGCCGCGGCTGGGCGCGGCGAGGCGTGGGGCGATCCGCACTACTGGCACAGCAAGGCCGCGGTCGGGCTCGCGCTGCCCGGCGCGGGTTTTCGGTCCTGGACGGAGTTCCGGCCGGCGTTCTTCACGTCGAACCTGGTCCGGCCGTCGATCTGGTTCGAGAACCTGACCGGCGAGGCGGTCGTCACCGCGATCGACCCAGACAAGCCGCTGGCGGTGTTCGCGCCAGCGGACATCGGTACGGCGGTGGCCGCCGCGCTCGCTGATCCGACGCGGTTTCACGAGCAGGTCGTCGAGCTCGCCGGTGAACTGCTGTCGCTCAAGGAGATGGCCGCGGCGCTGACGGCGGCGGGTGAGCCGACGCGCGTGGATACGGTCAGCGCCGAGCAGGGCAAGGCGCGCGGGATGCTCCCGCAGTTGATGGACAACCAGGTTGGGATGAACGAGCGCGCGAGCACGGCCGATCCCACGTTCGCAGCGGCGTACGACATTCCCCTCACCTCCTTCGCCGACTGGGCCAAGAAGCACTACAGCCGCAGGGTTTGACCGCCGTCACCGCGGGAAACCGGCGGGCTGAACCAGCTTCTGAAGGAGGTGGCAATGGGTGAGAGACCGGCGGCGGTCGGCGACCTGCGGTTGGCGACGATCGTGGTGAACGCGCTGGACATGAATCGGGCCGCGACGTTCTGGAGCCAGACGCTCGGGTACGAGCTGGGCGACGAGATCGGCACCGGCGACCAGTTCGCGATGCTCGACGACCCGGCCGGGCACGGGCCGTCGGTGCTGATCCAGCGCGCGGAGGACATCCCGCGCGAGGCCGCGCCGGTGCACATCGATCTCTACACCGCCGAGCGCGACCAGCACATCGAGCGACTGCTGAAGCTCGGCGCGACCCGCGCCGACGACTGGAACTACCCCGACCATCACGACTTCATCGTCCTCCGCGACACGGAAGGCAACGAGTTCTGCGTAATCCACGTCGACTGAGTCGCGGGGTGATGATGGGTCGGTGAACTGGCTGAAGCTGCGGGGCCTGCTGCTGGCGAATCTCCTTCTCTTCGCGTTGTTCTTCATCGGCGTACTGCTCACCGGGCATGCGCACGAGAACGACGAATTGATGGAACACGGGCAGCCGACCCAGACGCTCGTCCAGTACGCCGGTTCGGCGTCGTTCGGTGAGACGGTGTTCGAGAACTGGGAGTCCGAGTTCCTGCAGATGGGCATGTACGTCCTGCTGACGGTCTTCCTGGTCCAGAAGGGCTCCTCGGAGTCCCGCCCGATCGGCAAGCCCGCGCCGCAGGACGAGGACCCGCGGGCGCACCGCGACGATCCCGACGCGCCCTGGCCGGTACGCCGTGGTTCGCCGCTGGTCCTCAAGCTGTACGAGAACTCCCTGGCGATCGCCTTCGGCCTCTGCTTCCTGCTGTCCATCTGGCTGCACGCCGTCACCGGCGCGCGGGCCTACAGCGAAGACCAGCAGCTCCACGGCGGCGAGGTCGTCACCGCTGCGCAGTACCTCGGCACCTCCCAGTTCTGGTTCGAGTCCTTCCAGAACTGGCAGAGCGAGTTCCTCGCCGTCGCCGCGATCATCGGCGGCTCCATCTACCTCCGCCAACGCTCGTCGTCGCAGTCCAAACCAGTCCACGCCCCCAACTCCCAAACCGGAGACTGAGATGTACGACGGAGTGATCATTCTCGAGAGTCTGCGCACGGGTGCGACGCTCGAAGGGATTCCGCTCGTGGTGAGCAAGCTGAACCGGGTTGCCGTGAGCGGCGCGAGTGCGGCGCAGCCGTTGTTGTGGACGATCATGGACTTCGCCGTCGAGGACCAGTACGTCGAGGCGCTCGCCGACAAGCTTCAGGGGGTGCTGGACAAGCCGGGGTGGTACGCCGACTTTCACAACGCGGACGAGATCTTCGTTGTCTTTCCGGGGAAGGTCTTCAGGTATCCGCGTGGCGATCAGGCTGCGCGGGCCGAGGCGCAGGAGCACGGGCGGGCGCTCGCGATTCCGGAGCCGCAGCTCGACTGGGTGGACTAGGCGCGGCTCGGCCGGGGTCGGTCAGGCGCGGAAGCTGCGGCGGTAGGTGTCGGGTGGGACTCCTACTGTTCTTTTGAACTGGCGGCGGAGGGTGGTGGCTGTGCCCAGGCCGGTGGCTGTTGCTACTGACTCGATGCTTTCGTCGGTGGATTCGAGGAGTTGCTGGGCTCGGCGGACTCGTTGGGTGTTGAGCCATTGGATAGGGGTCTGGCCGGTGACCGCGTTGAACTGGCGGGCCAGGTGGCGGGGGCTGAGGTTCGCGTGGCGGGCCAGGTCCGTGACGGCCAAGGGCTGGGCGAGGCGTTGCTGGGCCCAGGCCAGTACGCCGGCCAGGGCGTGGTCGCCGGCCGGTTGCATGGGGGTGGAGACGAACTGGGCCTGGCCGCCGGGGCGGTGGGGTGGCATGACGAGGCGGCGGGCCACGGTGTTGGCGACGGTGGCGCCGTGGTCCAACGCGATCAGGTGGATGCAGAGGTCGACGGCAGCGGCCTTGCCTGCGGCGGTGAGGACGTTGCCGTTGTCGGTGTAGAGGACGTCCGGATCGACCACGGCCAGCGGGTGCCGGGCCGCGAGCTCCGCGGTGTGCGCCCAGTGGGTGGTCGCGAGGCGACCGTCGAGCAGCCCGGCAGCGCCCAGAGCGAACGCACCGGTGCAGAGCGACGCAATCCGAGCGCCCGCGTCGTGAGCAGCCCGTACGGCGTCCACCAGCTCGGGCGGCGGCGGGATGTCGACGTCCGCGCAGGCCGGCACGATCACGGTGTCGGCCGTCGCCAGTCGCTCGAGCCCGTCTGACGGCTCCACCAGGAACGGCCCGACCCGTACGGCGCCTGGCCCGCACAGCACCACGTCGTACCAGTCCTCGACGGCTGTATCGAGCGGTGGTGTGCGGAAGATCTCGTACGCCACGGCCAGCTCGAAGTGCAGGAGATTGCCCGCGGTGGCCAGGGCGACGGTGTGCATGTCCGAAAGTGTACGCATGATGGCGTTCCGGACTATCACGGTCGGTGACCCCGGACCGCGAGGCTGGAGCCATGAAGATCGTGGTCTACGGAGCAACCGGGCACACCGGACAGTTCGTCGTCGCCGAGTTGCGCCGACGCGGAATCACCCTCGTCGTCGCAGGGCGCGACGGCGGGAAACTGAGCAAGGAGTACGAAGACCTGACCGTCCGCCCCGCCGCGGTGGACGATCCGGACGCCCTCGACCGGGCCCTCGACGGCGCCGACGCGGTGATCAACACCGCCGGCCCGTTCGCCCTCACCGCGGGCCCGGTCATCGACGCGGCACTGCGCGCGAAGATTCCGTACGTCGACGTCGCCGCCGAGATCGAGGCGAACGTCAGCACCCTCACCGAGTACGCCGACAAGGCCCGCGAGGCCGGCGCGATCGTCCTGCCCGCGATGGCGTTCTTCGGCGGCCTCGGCGACCTGCTCGTCACCCACGCGATGGGCGACTGGACCGCGGCCGACGAGGCCCACATCGCTTACGGGCTGAGCAGTTGGCACCCGACACCGGGAACGCGGACGGCCGGCAAGGTCAGCCACGATCGGCGCGACGGACGCCGGGTCCGCTTCACGAACGGCGTACTGGAGTACCACGACGAGGCCCCGACGCAGGAGGACTGGGACTTCCCGGCACCACTCGGCCGCCGTACGGTCGTCAAGGGCTTCACGATGGCCGATGTCGTCACCGTTCCCAGCCACCTGCAGATCCCCGAGGTCGGCACCTCCATGGCGACCGAGGCCGCCCAGGACCTGGCCGACGCAAGCACCCCGGCGCCGACCGCGAGCGACCCCGACGGCCGCTCCGACCAGACCTTCGTGGTCGACGTCGTCGTGCGGGCCGACGGCGTCGAGCGCAGAGCAACCGCAACAGGGCGAGACATTTACGCCGTAAGTGCTCCACTCGCAGTGGAAGCGGTCGAGCGGATCCTGTCCGGCCGGACACGGACAGTAGGCGCGGTCACCGCCGGCGCGCTCTTCGACGCAGCGGATTTCCTGCAGGCGCTGGAACCTTTCCTTTCGGTCACAACCAGTGCACAGCTGACCCCGACTCGACGGTAGGGGCAACTGCCTGGGAATGTTTGCGGTGACAGCTTTGCCGACGACAGGAGTGCCGCCCGGTGTTCAACCGCATCGCCATCGTCAACCGGGGAGAGGCCGCCATGCGGCTGATCAATGCGGTCCGTGAGCTCAACGCCGAGACGGGGAGCCAGGTCGAGACGGTCGCGTTGTACACGGATGCCGAGCGTGGGGCGACGTTCGCCCGCGAGGCCGACCTGGCCTACCCGCTCGGCCCGGCCGCCGACCGCCCCTACCTTGACCTGGCCAAACTCGAGAAGGCCCTGCTCGAGACCAAGGCCGACGCGGCCTGGGTCGGCTGGGGCTTCGTCGCCGAAGACCCGGCGTTCGCCGAGCTGTGCGACCGGATCGGCGTGACCTTCATCGGGCCGAGCGCGGAGGCGATGCGCAAGCTGGGCGACAAGATCGGCTCGAAGCTGATCGCCGAGGAGGTCGGTGTCCCGGTCGCGCCGTGGAGCCGCGGCGCGGTCGCGACGCTGGACGAGGCGCTTGCCTCGGCCAACGACATCGGTTACCCGGTGATGCTCAAGGCAACGGCCGGTGGTGGTGGCCGCGGGATCCGGCTGGTCCGCGACGACGAGGACCTGCGCGAGGCGTACCAGCGGACCAGTGACGAAGCGGCCCGCGCGTTCGGCAGCGGCGTGGTCTTCCTGGAGCGGCTCGTCACCGGCGCCCGGCACGTCGAGGTCCAGGTGATCGCGGACGGGCAGGGTACGGCGTGGGCGCTCGGCGTCCGCGACTGCTCGGTCCAGCGCCGTAACCAGAAGGTCATCGAGGAGTCGGCCTCGCCGGTCCTCGCGCCGGACCAGGCCGCCGAACTGAAGGCCTCGGCCGAGCGGCTCGCACTCGCCGTCGGGTACTCCGGCGCCGGCACGGTCGAGTTCCTGTACCACCCGGGCGACAAGCTGTTCGCGTTCCTCGAGGTGAACACCCGCCTCCAGGTCGAGCACCCGATCACCGAGCTGACCACCGACTTCGATCTGGTCCGCGCGCAGCTGCACGTTGCGGCAGGCAACAAGCTGGAAGGTCCGCAGCCGGTCGAGGTCGGGCACGCCGTCGAGGCGCGGCTGAACGCCGAGGACCCGGACCGCGACTTCGCGCCGTCCCCCGGCCGGATCGCTCGGCTGCGGCTGCCGTCCGGCCCCGGCGTACGGGTCGACACCGGCGTCAGCGAGGGCGACACGATCCCCGCCGACTTCGACTCGATGATCGCCAAGATCATCGGCTACGGCCGGACCCGCGACGAGGCGCTCGGACGCCTGCGCCGCGCGGTCGGCGACACCACCGTCGTCCTCGAAGGCGGTACGACGAACAAGAGCTTCGTGCTCGACCTGCTCGACCAGCCCGAGGTGATCGACGGCTCCGCCGACACCGGCTGGATCGACCGGGTCCGCGGGGAGGGCCGCCTGGTCCTGCGCCGGCACTCCGGCATCGCCCTGATCGCGGCCGCGATCGAGGCGTACGAGGAGGCCGAGCGGGTCGAGCGCCAGCGCCTGCTGGACTCCGCGCGCGGCGGCCGTCCCCAGGTCCAGCACGAGGTCGGTCGCGCGATCGCGCTCAAGCTGCGCGGCGCGACGTACAAGGTCTCGGTCGCGAAGATCGGCTCCGCCCGCTACCGCGTCGGCGTCGGCACCGGTGACGACCTCTGCTACCTCGACGTCGAGCTCGACCGGCTCGACGCGTACGACGCCCGGCTGGTCGTCTCCGGCCGCCGGTACCGGCTCGTCACCGCCACGCACGGTCCCGTGCACCTGGTCGAGGTCGACGGCGTCACGCACCGGGTCAGCCGCGACGAGGGCGGCGTGATGCGCGCCCCCGCTCCGGCGCTGGTCGTCGCGACTCCCGTCGCCGCCGGTGCCGAGGTCGAGGCCGGTGCGCCGGTCCTCGTCCTGGAGAGCATGAAGATGGAGACGGTGCTGTACGCGCCGTTCAAGGCGATCGTGAAGGAGCTGCCGGTGTCGACCGGCAGCCAGGTCGAAACGGGTGCGCCGCTGCTGCGGCTGGAGCCGGTCGGCGACGCGGACGTCAAGGTCGAGGTGTCGGACAGCGTCGATCTGGAGCTGCCGATCCCCGAGATCCCGCCGACCGCTGCCGAGCGGGCTGCCCGTGGGCTCGACAATCTGCGCAGCATGCTGCTCGGGTTCGACATCGACCCGCGCGACGAGGGCCGGACGCTCTCGGAGTACCTGTCCGCCCGCGCCGAGCTCTCGCAGCCGCCGGTCGCCGAGGAGATCGGCGTACTGCGGCTGTTCGCGGACTTCGCCGAGCTGAGCCGCAACCGGCCGGCCGGTGAGGATCTCAACACCGAACTGCGGGTGCACAGCCCGAAGGAGCACTTCCACACGTACCTGCAGACCCTGGACGCCGAGCGCGCCGGGCTGCCGGAGCAGTTCCGCGACCGGCTCGCGCGCGTGCTCGGCCACTACGGCGTCACCGACCTGGACCGCAGCGACGAGCTGACCGACGCGGTGTTCCGGATCTTCCTGGCCCAGCAGCGCACGTCTCCCGACGTACTGCTGATGACCTCGCTGCTGCAGCAGTGGCTGGCCGAACCGATGCCTGAGGCCCCTTTGGACGCCGAGGCGTACGCCGTACTGGATCACCTCGTGGTCGCCACGCAGCTGCGGTTCCCGGTGATCGGCGACCTCGCGCGGAGCGTTCGGTTCCGCTGGTTCGACCAGCCGCAGGTCGACGCCGACCGCGCGGAGGTGCTGACCGAGGTCGCGGCCGAGCTGGACTCGCTGACCAACGACCCGGACGTACCGGACCGCACCGAGCGGGTGAAGGCGCTGGCCGCGATCCCCGAGCAGATCGTCGGCTTCCTGGCCGAGCGGATCGAGGCCGGGGTGCACCCGGTCGAGCCGATGCTGGAGGTGCTGATCCGTCGGCACTACCTCGAGTACGAGCTGCACGACCTGCGCAACACCACGGTCGACGGGCGCGCGTTCGCCAGCGCCGACTACACGCTGGACGACCGCCCGACCCACCTGGTCACCACGATCGGCACGGTCGACGAACTGGCCGACACGAGCAGCGATCTGGTCCGCGACCTGGCCGCCGAGGTCGCGGCCGCGCCGGCCGGGCACCAGGCCGTCGCGGATCTGTACCTGTCCTGGCCCGGTACGCCGCAATCGCCGCAGGACGCCTCGGACCGGCTGCGCGACATCGTGGCGGCCCTGCCGTTCGTTGCCGACGTACGACGCGTTGCCCTGGCTGTTGTCCCGGGCAACGGTCGTGAGGTCTGGTACTTCACGTTCCGCCCGTCGGCCGACGGTGTCGTCGAGGACGACAACGTCCGCGGCGTGCACCCGATGGTCGGCCGCCGGCTCAACCTGTGGCGCCTGCACGACTTCAAGATCACCCGGCTGGACGCGCCCGAGGACGTGCTGCTCTACCACTGCGTCGCTCGCGACAACCCGGCAGATGAGCGGTTGGTCGCACTCGCGCAGGTCCGCCAGTTCGCCGTGATCCGCGACGACGAGGGCAAGGTCACCGCGCTGCCGCACGTCGAGCGCGCGATCGCGAACTGCCTGGAGGGCATCCGCCGGGCCCGGACCGCGCGCGGCGCGGCCGGGGCGCGGCTGGAGATGAACCACGTCTGGGTGACGATCTGGCCGGTCGTCGACGGGCAGGTCCCGGAGCTGACCGCCCTGCAGCGCAACATCGCGCCGATGACCGCCGGTGCGGGCATCGAGGAGGTCATCATCAGCGGCCGGGTGACCGGCTCGAACGGTACGGCGCTGCCGGTGGTCGGACGCTTCTCGTACCAGCCCGGTTCGGGTGTCGTCACGAAGGTGGTCCGCCCGCCGACGGAGCGGCTCAAGCCGCTCGACGACTACGCGCAGAAGGTGCTCAAGGCCCGGCGCCGCAACACCGTTTACCCGTACGAGGTCGCCGGTCTGGTGGTCGGTGCCGGAGGCACCTATGTCGAGCACGACCTGGACGACACCGGTGCGCTGGTGCCGGTCGACCGGCCGCGCGGACTGAACAAGGCCGGCCTGATCGCCGGCGTCATCAACACCCCGACCCGTCGCCACCCCGAGGGCATCACCCGCGTCGTACTCAGCGGTGACCCGACGATGGCGCTCGGTGCGGTCGCCGAGGCCGAGTGCGCTCGGATCATTGGCGCGCTCGACCTGGCCGAGCGGCTGAAGGCACCGGTCGAGTGGTTCGCGGTGTCCGCGGGCGCGCGGATCTCGATGGACTCCGGCACCGAGAACATGGACTGGGTCGCGAAGGCGCTCAAGCGGATCGTCGAGTTCACCCAGGCCGGTGGCGAGATCAACATCGTTGTCGCGGGCATCAACGTCGGCGCGCAGCCGTACTGGAACGCCGAAGCCACGATGCTGATGCACACCAAGGGCATCCTGGTGATGACGCCGGACTCGGCGATGGTGCTGACCGGCAAGCAGACGCTGGACTTCGCCGGTGGCGTCTCGGCCGAGGACAACTTCGGCATCGGCGGCTACGACCGGGTGATGGGCCCGAACGGCGAGGCGCAGTACTGGGCGCCGGACCTGGCCGGGGCGCGCGACATCCTGATGGCGCACTACGACCACACGTACGTCGTACCGGGTGAGCCCGGGCCGCGGCGGGCGCCGACGTCGGACCCGCACGACCGCGACGTCACGTCGTACCCGCACGACCCGGTCGACGGTGGGTTCAGCACGGTCGGGGAGATCTTCTCGGCCGCGACGAACCCGGACCGCAAGAAGGCGTTCGACATCCGCACGCTGATGCGCGCGGTCACCGACCAGGACCACCCGATGCTGGAACGCTGGGCGGGCATGGCCGACGCGGAGACCGCGGTCGTCGCGGACACGCGGCTCGGCGGGCTGCCGGTGTGCCTGGTCGGGATCGAGTCGAAACCCGTTGCGCGGCGGGGATTCCCGCCCACCGACGGGCCGGACACGTACACCGCGGGCACGCTGTTCCCGCGGTCGTCGAAGAAGGTCGCACGGGCGATCAACGGTGCCAGCGGCAACCGTCCCCTCGTCGTACTGGCGAACCTGTCCGGGTTCGACGGGTCACCGGACTCGATGCGGAACCTGCAGCTCGAGTACGGCGCGGAGATCGGGCGCGCGATCGTGAACTTCCGCGGGCCGATCGTGTTCTGCGTGGTCTCGCGGTACCACGGTGGCGCGTTCGTGGTGTTCTCCAAGGCGCTGAACCCGTCGATGACGGTGCTCGCGGTCGAGGGCTCGTTCGCGTCGGTGCTCGGTGGGGCGCCGGCGGCTGCGGTGGTGTTCTCCGCGGAGGTGAACAACCGGACGTCGGCCGACCCGCGGGTGAAGGCGCTGACGACGCGGCTCGGCGAGACCGAGGGCGCCGAGCGGGCAGCGGTGACGAACGAGCTGGCCGAAGTACGGACCGCCGTACGGGCTGAGAAGCTGGGCGAGGTCGCTTCGGAGTTCGACCGGATTCACGACATCCGGCGGGCTGTGCGGGTCGGTTCGGTCGATCAGGTGGTCACGCCCGAGGAGCTGCGGCCGCAGCTGATCGCGGCGCTGGAGAACCACTCGGGCTGAGTTCGGTGAGCAGCGGATCGGTCGGTACGACGTACTGGCTGGTCCGCTGTTCGCGTGTGTGAGCATGGGGGATGCCGAAGATCAGCGTGGTGAACTTCCAGTCGCTCGACGGGGTCGTGCAGTCCGTGTTGTCGCCGGACGAGGACCGGTCGGGAGGGTTCGCGCACGGCGGGTGGGTGTCGGCGGGGTCGGACGAGGTCGTCGGTGAGTTCATGCAGGCGGCGACGGTTGGTGCGGGTGGGTTGCTGTTGGGAAGGAAGACATACGAGACCTTCGCGGCGACGTGGGCGCCGGCGGATCAGAGCGAGCCGGCGGTGGCGGCGCTGAACCGGATGCCGAAGTACGTGGCGTCGCGGACTCTTGGGTCGGCTGAGTGGGAGAACAGTGTTGTCCTGGGCCCCGATCTGGTGGCGTCGATCCTGGCGATCTCAGAGGATCTGGTGGTCTTCGGGAGTGCTGATCTCCTGCGGACGCTGTTTGCTGACGGGTTGGTCGACGAGCTGCATCTGCTGACGTTCCCGTTGGTCATCGGGTCGGGGAAGAAGATGTTCGGGGAGCTGGCCGAGCCGCTGCCGATGCGGTTGACGGCTTCGAGGACTACGCCTGCTGGGGTGACGATTTCGAGCTACGCGTTGGGGTGAGGGCGCTGGTGGCGTTGGCGGTGATGACCGCGGTGATGGCTGCCCACTCGAGGATTCCCAGGCGTTGGTTGAGGAGCAGCCAGCCGGCCAGGGCGGCCAGGAGCGGGTTGACGCTCATGAACAGGCCGAAGAACGAGGTGGGGACGAGGCGGAGGGTCAGCATGTCCAGGAGGTACGGGACGGCTGAGGCGAGCAGGCCGGCTGCTGCGGCGTACGCGAGGTACTTGGGGGCGGGGGTGTGGTGGATGAGGATCCAGCACCCGACTGGGAGGTAGGCGACGGCGGAGACTCCTGCTGCCGCGGCCGCGCCTTGGGCTGAGGGCAGGCGGTTGGCGAGGGTGCGGTTGAGGAGGATGTACCCGGCCCAGCAGCAGGCGGCGATGAGGCCGAAGAGGATGCCGAGGTAGTCCGTCGTCGGTTGGGGGCGCATGAGGACGAAGACGGCGGCGCCGGCTATCAGGGCGCAGGCTAGGTCTACTCGTCGCCGGGAGGTGGCTAGTGCGACCGCGAGGGGGCCGAGGAACTCGAGGGTGACGGCTAGGCCTAGGCCGATGCGATCGACCGCGGTGTAGAGGGTGAGGTTCATCGTCGCGTAGATGGCTGCGAGGGCGAGGATGGGGAGCCACTGGCGGCGGGTGAAGGTGCGGAGCGGTGGGCGGACGACCGCGAGCATGACGGCGGCGGCGACTGCTTGGCGGATGGCGACTACGCCGGCGGGGCCGAGGGCGGGGAAGCCGAGGGCGGCTGTTGCCGCGCCGACCTGGTTCGAGACACCGCTGGTGAGCATGAGGAGAATCCCCCGCAGCTGCCCGGCGGGCATGCGGCCGGACCCGGCCGTCTGGGGCGACGCCGCTGCGGCCGGAAGAGTTGTGGTGGAGGCTGGGGCGAGCGGCCCGGTCTGACCGTCCGGCGCGGGCGCGGGGCGGTGAGGAGGCGTTGGCTGGGGTGCGGCCGTGGCGGGGCTGCTCATCTTTGCAGGGTGCGCCTTGGGGGCGTGATGCGCAAAATGCATCTGGTGGTGGATCTATACGCTGGGCGTATGGAGGTTGAGCTGCGGCATCTGCGGTGTCTGGTGGCGGTGGTCGATGCGGGGACGTTCACCGATGCGGCGATCGTGCTCGGGGTGTCACAGGCTGCGGTGTCGCGGACGGTGGCGGGGCTGGAGCGGGCGCTCGGCGTACGGGTGTTGTATCGGAGCAGTCGGAGCATCACCTTGACGGCTACCGGGGCTCAGCTAGTGACTCGGGCTCGGCATCTGCTGGACGAGGTGGATGATCTGGTGCGGGAGGCCACCTCGGGGCATGCGCGGCTGCGGATCGGGCATCCGTGGTCGGCGTTGGGGCGGCATACGACGGGGTTCCAGCGGCGGTGGGCTGCGTTGTACCCGGACGTCGAGCTGCTGCTCGTGCGGACGAACACCCCGACCGGCGGGCTGGCGGAGGGCGCTTGCGACCTGGCCGTCGTACGGACTGCTGTGGACGAGAAGGCGTACGCGAGCACGGTGGTCGGGGTCGAGCGGCGGCATCTGGTGCTGGCGGCTGACGATCCGTGGGCGCGGCGGCGGTCGGTGGCGTTGGACGAGGTCCGGAGCCGGACGGTGCTGGTCGACCGGCGTACTGGTACGACGAGCCCCGAGCTCTGGCCGGCGGGTACGGCGCCGCGGATCGAGCACACGGCGGACGTCGACGACTGGCTCGCGTTGATCTCGGCCGGGGACTACGTCGGGATCACGCCGGAGAGCACGGCGACGCAGTACGGGCGGGCGGGGGTGGTGTTCCTTCCGCTGCAGGACGCGCCGCCCGTGCCGGTCCGGGTGATCTGGCCTCGGCAGGATCCGCATCCGTCGACGCAGAACGCCGTCGCGCTGATCAGCGAGGCCTACCAGCAGACTATTTGAGTGCCTCTAGCAACGTCTTGTTGAATGCCGGGAGGTCGTCCGGGTTGCGACTGGTGATCAGGTTGCCGTCGACAACAACCTCTTCGTCGACCCAATCCGCGCCGGCGTTGCGCAGGTCGGTCTGCACGCTCGGCCAGGAGGTGAGTCGCCGGCCGCGGACGGCGTCGGCCTCGACGAGGGTCCACGGCGCGTGACAGATCGCGGCGACCGGCTTGCCGGAGGTCATGAAGTCCTTGACGAACGCGACCGCGGTCGCGTCGGTCCGCAATGCGTCCGGGTTGGCGACGCCACCCGGCAGTACCAACGCGTCGAAGTCGTCGACCGCGACGTCACCCACCGCCTGATCAACCGGCCGCTTCTCAGCAGCCGTCAGGTGGTCGAACGTCTGCACCTCACCGGTCTTCGGGCTCAGCAGCACAGGCTCGTGCCCAGCCGCCTTCACCGCATCCCACGGCTCGGTCAGCTCAACCCGCTCGATCCCCTCGGACGCCACCAAAAACGCGACCTTCTTGCTCATCAGCCCACTCCTCCTCCGGTACGACGATCAGCCGCCCCGGTACCCCAGTGGAGGACTGCTACTCCTCCACCAGCTCCACCGACTCCGCGTGGCGGCGGGCCAGGTCGTGGTAGACGGCGGCGTTGTGGTCCACGAACAACCGCGCGGTGCCTTCGAGGGGGATGATCTTCTTGGCGGGGCTGCCGAGGGCTACCGACTCGCCGGGGATCTGGCTGCCGGGGGTGACGGTGGCGCCGGCGGCGATCAGGGTGCGGGGGCCGACGACAGCGCCGTCGAGGACGATCGCGCCGTTGCCGATCAGGGCGGACTCGCCGATCGTGCAGTCGTGGACCAGGCACTGGTGACCGATCGTCACGTTGCGGCCGACCTCGCAGACGTTGCCGCCGCCGACGTGCAGCACCGAGTTGTCCTGGATGTTCGCGCCCTCGCGGATGACGATCCGGCCGAGGTCCGCGCGGATCACCACGCCGTACCAGACCGAGACACCCGCCTCGACGACCACGTCGCCGACCAGCGTCGCGGTCGGGGCGATCCAGGCGTCGGGGTGCACCTGCGGGGACTTGCCTTCGAAGGAGTAGAGCGGCATGGGCGCCAGACTAAGCGACGGTCTTGATCTGGCGAACCAGTACGGCGCCGAGCAGCGTGACCGCGGCGGCGAGGCCGTAGAGGATCGGGTAGCCGCCGGCGTACTTGACGATCGGAGCGGCGAGCGCCGGTGCGAGGACCTGCGGCAGTGAGTTGGCGATGTTGATCACGCCGAGGTCCTTGGCGCGGTCGCGGGCGCTCGGCAGGACCTCGGTGAGCAGCGCGAAGTCGACCGACAGGTACACGCCGAACCCGGTCCCGAGGATGATCGCGCCGACGATCGCGCCCGTCCAGGTCGGCCAAACAGCCAGTACGGCGGCCGCCACCGCCATCACGACGCCGGAGCCGGTGACGAAGATCTTGCGGCGCCCGACGCGGTCCGACCAGGCGCCGGAGCTGACCGCGGTGAGGATCACGCAGAGGCTGTAGATCGCGGTCAGGACGAGGACGCCGACGTCCGGGTCGTCGTACTCCACGGCGTCCTGCAGGTAGAAGAACAGGTAGAGCGTGCCGAGCCCGTTGCCCAGGTTGAGCAGGAAGCGCGTCAGCCAGGCCCAGCCGAAGTCGGGGAAGCGGCGCGGGCTGATCCAGAACCCCTTCCAGAACTCGGGCCAGACCAGCGGCGTGCGCTCGACCATCGGGCGGTCGCCGCTGCGGAGCAGGTACGGCACGACCGAGATCAGCAGGAACGCCGCGCACGCGAGGTAGCCACCGCCGACCCCTCCGACGACGGTGGCGAGTCCGACCCCGACGAGCGCGCCGAGCGTCTGGGCGAGCGCGACCCAGCCGCCGACGACACCGCGCTGCTTCTTCGGCACGAGATCCGGTACGGCGGCGGTGATGGCCGCGAGCAACGCGTTGCCGAACAGTTGCACCAGGCACCAGCCGACGAGCATCCACAGCACTGCGCTCGATCCGCTGAGCACCAGCAGCCCGACCGCTCCCCCGATGCCCCCGGCAAACACCCACGGCGTACGGCGGCCAAAACGCGAGGAGGTCCGGTCGGAGATCGCACCGAAGACGGGGTTGGCCACCACCGAGACCGCAGCGCCGACTCCGGTAACCAACCCGAGCACGAACTCTTTGTTGCCAGGCGCAACAGCTTCGGACTGCTTCGCCAGGAGCACTTGAATGGGTCCGAGCCAAGCAGCGAAGACACCGACGTTGGCGAGGACAACGGCGGTGGTCCACCCACGCCGAACCGGTACAACAGGTTCGGCCAGGGCCGTACTCATCCTCGGCTCTTGGCGATCAGGTCGCGGTACCAGGCGTACGACGCCTTCGGGGTGCGTTCCAGCGTCTCGAAGTCGACGTGGATCAGGCCGAAGCGTTGCGAGTACCCGGCGGCCCACTCGAAGTTGTCGAGCAGGGACCACTGGAAGTAGCCGCGGACGTCGAGGCCGTCGTCGATCGCGGTCTTCAGGGCGCGGACGTAGCCGTCGAGGTAGGCGATCCGGTCCTGGTCGTCGACACCGTCGTACGAGCAGCCGTTCTCCGTGATGTAGATCGGCGGCAGGCGGTCGCCGTAGCGCTTGCGGAAGATCTGCAGGATCTCACCGAACGCCTCGGGGACGACGGGCCAGCCGAAGTCGGTCTCGGGGTAGCCGGTGAGCTTGCGCGGCTCGAACGGCAGACCGGGCGGCAACGGGATGCCATCGGTCGCACCAACATCCGCAGCACCGGTCGGCGCACCCACGAGCGTCGGCGCGTAGTGGTTGAGCCCGAAGAAGTCGAGCGGAGTCGAGATGACCTTCAGGTCCTCAGCCACCGGCCCGGGCATCGCCTCCGCGAACCCTTCGGGATAACGCCCCAGCAGGATCGGATCGGCGAAGAGCCAGTTGATCAACGTGTCATAGAGCCCGGCCGCCTCAACATCCTCCGGGGCCTCACTCGCCGCCCACACCGGCGCATGATTGCTCGCGAGACCGATCGCGGCCGCCCCACCTGCCCGCAAAGCCTGTACAGCGCGCCCGTGCGCCAGCAGCTGATGATGCGCGACCGGCAACGCCTCGAACCCGAGCTGCAGCCCCGGCGCGTGCGCGCCCACGGCGTACCCCATCATCGTCAGTACGACGGGCTCGTTGATCGTCATCCACAGCGGCACCCGATCCGCGAACCGCGCGGCCAACAAGGCGGCGTAGTCCGCGAACCGCTCGGTGATGTCCCGCTGCGTCCATCCGCCCAGGTCCTCGAGCGGCTGCGGCGTGTCCCAGTGGAACAGCGTCGGCGCCGGCTGGATGCCCGCGGCAAGCAGTTCGTCGACCAGGCGGTCGTAGAACCCGATGCCCTCGGCATTCACCGCGCCCCGGCCCTCCGGCTGGATCCGCGACCAGGAGAACGAGAACCGGTACGTGTCGACGCCCAGCTCCCGCATCAGTGCGACGTCCTCGCCGTACCGGTGGTAGTGGTCGCAGGCAACAGCACCGGTCTCACCGCCCAGCACGCGGCCCGGCTCCGCGCAGAACCTGTCCCAGGCCGACGGGCCGCGACCACCCTCGGTCGCGGCTCCCTCGATCTGGTACGCCGAGGTGGAGACACCCCACCGGAAGTCCGGGCCGAAGTCCGGCAGCTCAGCTGTCATTCGCATCATCCTCGTCGTCGGGCTGGGGCGAGGTGTCCTGCGGCCGCGGCGGCTCGGCCTTGCGGACGATCACCGCCGTGCCGTACGCGGCCACCTCGCTCATGGTCTGCGCGATCTCGTTGCAGTCGAACCGCATCGCGAGGATCGCGTTGGCGCCCATCTGCTGCGCCATCTGGCACATCCGCATCACCGCGACGTGCCGCGACTCGGCCAGCATCTGGGTGTACTCGGGCACCTCACCGCCACCGAGCGAGCGGAAGCTGGCGGTGAAGTTCGAGCCGAAGTCGCGGCTGCGCACGGTCAGGCCGAAGACCTCGCCGAACACCTTCTCCGCGGTGTAGCCGGGCAGGTCGTTCATCGTCGACACCAGCACCGGGTACGGCGAACCGGCCGGCGCGACGTGCGGCACGTTCGACGCTTGCGTCGGCTGGTACTGGCCCGGCGCCTGGCCGTAGCCAGGCGGCGGGCCCTGCTGGTACCCCGGAGGCGGACCCTGCTGGTACCCGGGCGGCGGGGGCTGGTACCCCGGAGGGGGTCCCTGCGGGTAGCCCTGCTGCGGCGGGTACGGCGGCTGGTTCGGGTTCTGGGGAGGGAAGTTCTGGTTCATGCCCTCATCCTCCCAGGCACGGTCGACTCATTGCCGGTAGACCTGCGCCTCGTACAACGAGTACCCGTACGACGTCGCCCGCTGCGTCCCCGTCACCCGCACGTACCGCGCGGAGGCCGCCGGGAACCGGACCACGTCGACCCCGCCGTCACCGTTGCTGGTGGCAAAGACCTGGGTCCAGTTCACGTTGTCCCGCGACACCTCGACCCGGTACGCCTTCGCGTACGCCGACTCCCAGCGCAGCACCACCCGGCGTACGGGCTGCTCGCTGCCGAGGTCGACCTTGAGCCACTGCGGGTCCGACCAGTTGCTCGCCCACCGCGATCCGAGATCGCCGTCGACCGCCTTCGCGGGCGGCGAGTTGAACAGCCCGCTCTCGTGACTGCTCGCGGTCGCCGTCTTGCCGAGCGCCTGATTGCTCACGTCGTCCCCGCGCCGGGCCGGGAACTCGACCACCTGCTGGTACGTCGGCCGGTTGACCCACGCCATCCGGTCCTGCGTGATGCCGCCCATCGGCTGGTGCACGATCTGGTCGGCGCAGAACTGGTCCCCTGCCGCGCAGTCCGCGGTCGCCGGGTACGTCGTTGCCGCCGGCACCTGGGTCGCGGCCTTGAGCGCGTCGGACAGGACCGTCCGGCACTCGCTCAGCGAGCCGCCGCCGCAGTACGTGACCGGCTGCGGCGTCGCGACCGGGTCGCCGAGCACCTTGCGGAGGTCGCGCTGGACGAATCCCCACCAGCCGTTCTGGAACGCCGATCCCTGCGCGCTCGGCCGCTCGTCGATCTTCTGGGTGTGCACCAACGCGTCGTACAGCTCAGGTCCGAGCTTGGTCCGGAACTGGGCCGGGACGAGCAGCGGCCACCAGGCGTCGAGGATGCGGATCGCTTCCGCGTGGTCGTACGTCTTGGACGCTTCGCTCGGCGTCTTGCGATGACTGCCTGCGGCCTGCCAGGCGGTCAACTTGGCGATCGCGTCGGCGACGGCCGGGTCGGTGACCGGTGCGCTCTTCAGGACACGCAGCAGGTACGGCAGGACCTGGTCGGCGCGGAGGTCGACCGTAGCGGCGTCCTCCATCGCCTCGACGAGCTTGCCCCGGGTGAACTTCTGGCCGCCGTTGATGACCGCCTTGATCCGGTCGTCGAGCGGCTGGCTGCGGTAGACGGAGTTGTAGCCGAAGTTCCCGTCGGCCGCCGAGAAGCCGGGCGCCTGCTTGTTGTTCCAGCTGGTCAGGTAGTCCTGGTTGACCACCTGCGGATGCTGGTTCGGCGGGGTGTACGACGCGCGGTTGGTGTCCGGGTTCCAGCCCTGCCACTCGTAGCTGCTCCAGGTCGGCAGGTTCGGGTCCGCGCCGCTCGGGCGGACGGGATTGTCGCCGGAGTTGAAGTACGCGATGTCGGTCTTGTCGGTGTAGAACCAGTTGAAGGTGTAGCCGATGTTCGTCGCGGCGGTCTGGAAGTCCTGCGCGTTATGGATCCGGTCAGGGTCGTTGAACAGCATGAACCCGAGCGCGGAGCCGGCCTCGTTGCCGTACGTCGAACGGTTCTTGGTGAACAGCACCGGCTTGCCCGCGACCGTGCCGCGGTGACTGACGATGCCGTACTTCGTCCGTTGCGCGACCAGCGTGTACGAGCCGGCCGGTTCCGACGAGCCGAGGCTGGAGTACCACGCGTTGTGGCGCTCGAGCTTCTCGATCGGCGTACAGGTGCTGCGGAACAGGTAGTGGGTCGAGGCCTTGGTCGGCGTACTGCCGTCGGGCTCACACAGCGGTACGGCGTACGTGTCGGTGATGTCCTGGCCTGCGCTCGTGGCGCTCCACGAGTAGTCGGCGCCGCGGCCGATCAGGGTGTAGAAGTTCAGCCCGGCGAAGGCGACGCCGCGCGAGCTGACGCCCGGGCCCTGCAGCTCTTGGCGGAGCAGGAGCTGCGGGGCGAAGTACGACGTCTGCGGGCCGTAGACCGCGATCGGGTTGCCGGTCTCGGTGTGGGCGCCGGAGACCATCAGGGCATTGGACATGCCCTTCGGGCCGAAGCCTTCGGGGAAGACGCCGCTGTCGAAGATGCCCTTCAGGGATTCCTTGCCTTGGGCCTTGTTCGGAGGTTTGAAGGCGTCGCTGCTCTTGGGCTGAGCCTTCTTGGCGGTGGCCGATCCCGTCTGGTCGACGACGAGCGGCTCCGGCGTGACCGAGCCGCGGTCGGGCATCGCGCGGCCGGCCGGGTTGGCGCCGGTCGTGCCGTACGGGAAGGTGGCGCCGTTGTGCACCGTGGTGCTCGCCTCGGGGTCGTTCTGGGAGCGGAACGACTCCCAGACCTTGGTGCCCTCGGCAACGCCGTACTTGGCCTGTGCTTCGAGCAGCGCGAGGGCGGAGGCCATCTCCCCGCCGCCTCCGGTGCCGAAGATGCCGGCCACGACCGCGGCGGTGGCGACGACGTCGGTGACCTTCCAGCGCGGCGTCGGCCAGGCGAGGCCGAGCGCGACGTACTCGCCGGGGTAGGCGATGCCGATGGTGTCGATGTAGTTGTTCACGCCGTCGACCCAGGCCTGGATGTCCTGCTGCATCTTCACGCCGTCGGCGCCGTAGCGCTCGTCGGCGTCGTCGTACTGCTTCTGCAGGTCGGCTTCGTTGTACGGCGCGGTGCTCCAGAACTCCTGCTCGAACTGACGGTTCCCCTGGGCGCCGCCGGCGAAGGGCGTGAGCTGGCCGCGGCCGAGGTGGCGGAAGACGTCCATCACGAACAGCCGGTCCTGCGCCCCGGCGTACCCGGCGCCGAACATCGTTCCGGAACGCGTGGTTCCGGTGATGTGCGGGATCCCGCGCGACTTGTCGCGCACGATCGTCACGTCGGCGCGCGGCTTGAAGGTGCTCGCGACGTCACCGGACTTCACGCCGAACGAGGCGTCGTCGAAGTACGGCGAGAGCTTGTCGTCGGTCATCCCCTGGGAGTTCCACACCAGCTTCTCGTACGGCTTCACGGTGTCGCTGAAGTGAGGTGGACGAACGCCGAACCCCTTGAACAGCAGCAGATCCGTGAACGTCGCGTTCCCGTTCTGTCCGGGCGGCACGATGTCGGAGCACTGCCCGACGCAGTAGTCGGTGGGCGGAGCCGCTTGAGCTTCAGCCTGGGCCTGGGGTGGTAGTCCGGCGATGGTGAGAGCGGAAACACTGAGTACGGCGATGGCGGCGCGCAGGGTGAAGCGGTGTGCTGGGCGGGACGGCACGGGTCCTCCCTCAAAGACTCGGGGCGAGCGATGACGGCAGGGGAAATGTCTGAAAACTGACGATGACTCACTAGTAGCATCAGGTCAAGAGTCTTGGACGCTTGACCTGATCCGTCTAGTGTGAGAGCTCCGGTCGAGAGGAGTCCGATGCCGCGCGTGCCCGCCGACGTTCGCCGTACCGAGCTGGTCCAGGCGGCGATCCAGGTCGCCACCCGCGAAGGGCTCGCCGCGACCACCACCCGGCGGATCGCCCAGGAGCTCGGGATCTCGGTCGGCGTCGTGCACTACTGCTTCCGCTCCAAGGAGGAGCTGCTGCACGAGGTGATCCGCGTGATCGCCGACGCCCAGGTCCAGGCAGCCCGTACGGCGATCGTCCCCGGCGCCGACCTGCCGTCCAGCGTCCGCAACGCCTTCGTCGGATTCTGGAAGCTGGTCGAGGAGACCCCCGAGGCTCAGCTCCTGACCTACGAGCTGACCAGCTGGGCGTTGCGCAACGCCGACACCGAGCCGCTCGCCCGCGAACAGCGCGAGTCCCAGCTCGCCGGCATCGAGCAGATCCTCGGCGAGATCTCGGAAGCCTGCGGCGTGTCGTGGTCGGTCCCACCCGGCCAGCTGGCCCGGATGACGCTGGCGATCACCGACGGCATCACCCTCGGCTGGCTCGTCGACCGCGACACCGACGCCGCCGTCCAGGTGCTGGAGACGTTCGTGGATCACCTGCTGCAGTTGGCCTCCTGACGCTCGTTGCTCCCAGCAACCATACCTCGGCGGGCGTCGAAACAGCCGACCACGGCCCCCACGGAGCCCCGCCCCGAGCACCGCCAAGCGAAGACCCAGCTTTTCACTTTCGTCTCAGGTACTTCACGCTCCCGGCAACGCCGAGTACCGATTGGGTCTCGCCTTTGACGGTGCGTGACCACTAATGTGATCAAATCATGAGCATCCATGAGCGGCACCGGCTGACCGAGGTCGTCAACGCGCGCGGGACGTTCACGCCGCTGGGGGTGTCCAGGAGCTCGGCCGCGGTCGCCGGCGCGGTCGCGGAGGCGCTCCCCGAGTTCTTCGTGATGGACGAGCTCGGCGACCGGGCCAGCGACGCGATCGCGCACGCGACCGGCGCCCAGGCCGGGACCGTCGTGCACTGCACCTCGGCGGCGATCACGCTCGCCGTCGCCGCCTGCATGGCCGGCGCCGACCCGCGCCGGATCGCCGCACTGCCGGACGCCCAGGACATGCACAACCGCGTCGTCCTGCCGGCCAACCACGTGATCGACTACGGCCAGTCCAACCTGCAGGCGATCCGGCTGGCCGGTGCCCACGTGACGCTCGCGGGCGACGAGAACCGTTGTGGGCTTGACGATCTGGACGAGGAGCTCGACGGCCCGGACGTCACCTGCCTGATGCTCGTCTCGTCCCGGCTGACGTCCGGCGAGCCGCTGGACCTGACCGCCGCGGTCCGCGCCGCGCATCGCCGCGGCGTACCGGCGATCATCGACGGCGCCGGGCAGTTCCCCCGTACGGCAGACCTGCTGGCGACCGGGGCGGACCTGGTGCTGATCAGCGGCCAGAAGTACCTGGGTTCACCGACCGCCGGACTGGTTGCCGGGTCGCGCCGGTTGGTCCAGGCCGTGCGGGCCCAGGGCAACGGGATCGGCCGCGGGATGAAGCCCTCAAAGGAGGCCGTGGTCGGCGTACTGGCTGCTCTGGAGGAGTGGCAGGCGATGGACCGGGCCAAGTGGACGGCTGATCAGGCGACGAAGGTGACCGATTTCGTCGCGGCGGCCGGTGAGATTCCGGGAGTGGTCGCGGAGGTCGTGCCCGATCCGACGTCGCTTCCGCTGTCGCGCGCGCTGCTCAAGGTCGCCGATGCGCCAGGGCTGGCGCGCGAGCTGGAAGCCGGGTCGCCGCCGATCTACGTGATGACCGATCGGCAGGACGCGGGCGAACTGATGCTCGAACTGGTGTCGCTCGACGAGGCCGAGATCGCGACCGTGGTCGCGCGACTCTGGGCTCTGCTGGACAAGTGAAGGCCCGGTTTCCCCTGTGGGTGCAGGGAAAACCGGGCCTCTACGTCAGGTCAGCGCTGGAACGACTTGCCGCCGCTGCGCTCCGGACGACGACCGCGGTCGCCGCCACGGCCCTCGAAGCTCCGGCCGCTCGGACGGTTGCTGCCGTACCGCTTGCCGCCGCCGCCCTTGTTGCCGAAACGCTTCGGCTTCGGCTCGGGCAGCTTGACCGGGTAGCCCGACGGACGCGTGCCGCCGGTCAGTTCGGTCACCAGCTCGTCGCCCGGACGCGCGCGCACAGGCTCGGTGGCGACACCGGCCGACTCGGCCATCCGGATCATGCCCCGACGCTGGTGCGGCAGGAGCAGGGTGACGACGGCACCCTTGCCACCGGCACGCGCCGTACGGCCCGCGCGGTGCAGGTAGTCCTTGTGCTCGGCCGGCGGGTCAGCCTGGACGACCAGGCCGACGTCGTCGACGTGGATGCCGCGGGCAGCGACATCCGTTGCCACCAGCACCGGTACGGAACCGTCCTTGAACTGCTCCAGGGTGCGGTTGCGCGCGCCCTGGGTCAGGCCACCGTGCAGCGCCGCGGCCATCACGCCACGGTCGCGCAGCTGGGTGGCGACGCGGTCGGCGCCCAGCTTGGTGCGGACGAAGACGATGGTGCGGCCGTCGCGGCTGGCCAGCTCGGCCGTCAGCGACTGCTTGTGGCCCGGCTCGATGACGAGCAGGTGGTGCTCCATCGTGGAGACCGTGGCCTGGCCGGACTCGGTCGAGTGCGTGACCGGGTCCTTCAGGTAGGTCTTCACGATCGTGTCGACGTCGTTGTCCAGCGTCGCCGAGAACAGCAGGCGCTGGCCTTCCTTCGGGGTCATGTCGAGCAGCGTGGTGACCGCCGGCATGAAGCCCATGTCGCACATGTGGTCGGCCTCGTCGAGGACCGCGATCTCCACTGCGCCGAGGTCGGCAGCGCCCTGCTCGCACAGGTCGATCAGCCGGCCAGGGGTGGCGATCAGCAGGTCGACACCACGACGCAGCGCGTCGATCTGCTTCGGGTAGGGCAGGCCACCGGCGATCAGCTTGACCGAGACACCCATCACGTGGGCGAGCGGCTCGAGCGCATCGTGCACCTGCATCGCGAGCTCACGGGTCGGCACCAGGATCATGCCGCGCGGACGGCGCGACTCGGTGTGGCCGCTGGCCAGACGCATCAGCGTCGGGAGCCCGAAGCCGAGGGTCTTGCCGGAGCCGGTCTGACCGCGACCGAGCACGTCCTTGCCGGCCAGCGCGTCCGGAATGGTCGCGGCCTGGATCGGGAACGGCTTGTCGATGCCCTCGCGGGCGAGACGCTGCACCAGACGCGGCGCGAGGCCGAGGGCGGCGAACTCATTGCCCTCCGCAACCGTGCCGAGGTCGACCGGCTGCTCGACCGGACGCTCGACGCGCTCGGTCCGCTCGGTCCTCTCGTACGCCGGGCGCTCGGTCCGCTGGTACGACGGACGCTCGGTCCGGTCGTACTGCGGGCGCTCGGTGCGCTGCTGGTACGACGGACGCTCGCCACGGTCGTCCCGACGCGGGGCGTCCGAACGCTCGCTCCGCTGGTACTGCGGGCGGTCGCCGCCACGGTCGTTGCGGTCGTTCCGGTCGAACTGCGGGCGATCGGTCCGCTGCTGGTACGACGGACGGTCACCGCCGCGGTCGTTGCGGTCGAACTGCGGCCGGTCGGTGCGCTCCGGGCGGTCGGTCCGCGACTGCTCCGCGCGGTACCCCTTCACGGGGCGGTCGCCGGTCCGGTTGTCGTTCGAGCGGTAGTTGCTGCTGCCGCTGGTCCGGCTGTCGGTCCCGCGGTAGTTGCTGCTCCCGCTGGTCCGGCTGTCCGTGCCGCGGTAGTTGCTGCTGCCGCTCGTCCGGTTGTCCGAACCGCCGCGGTAGTTGCTGCCGCCGGTGCGGTTGTCGGTGCCGTTGGTCCGGTTGTCGCGGTAGTTGCTGCTGCCGCCGCCGCGGGTGCCGCGCTCGCCGAACTTACGGTCGTTGCCGCCGTCGCGCGAACCACGGTCGGAGTACTGGCTCGGGCCGCCACGGCGCTCGAGCTTGGTGTCGTCGCGAACCTCGCCACGAGCTTCGCGGGACGCGGTGTTCTGGGCGACCTCGCCCGCGGCCATCCGCTCGCCGTACGACTGGGTCTGGAACTTCTTGTGGCGCGGCTTCTTCACCCGATCACCGGCGTCAGCGCCGTCGTTCGGGACAAACTGGTCCTGGTGGTGCTGGGACACGCAAACTCTCTCTCAACGTCACGGCCCGATGCCGGACCGCCCACACACAAGCGCCGGCCACGAAGCGTGGCCGGAATTTGGTGCTGGCAGGAGACTAGGCATCGACCTGCGGGTGCTCATCGCGTTGCACCCATGTCGCCGGATCATCTTCAGCGGGTTGCTGAAACCGACGGGTCGGAGCGCCTGGGAAATGCTCTGGTGACGCGACGCGCGCACCGACGCCAAAAAGTATACCCCGACTCCGGGACCAGCCTGACCACGGATAGCAACCACCCCCTGTCTCCGCCCTGTCGACGGGCGCCCGGCGTACGTCGTACGGAGGGAAAAGTCTCAAGGGAGCTTCAGGTCTTGCGCGGGTCTCCTAGGGTGAAGACATGTCGCAGGAGAACGTGCCCAGCAAGGACCACTGGCTCTCGATCGGGGAGATCGCGGGCCGCTCGGGGGTCGCCGCGTCGGCGCTGCGGTTCTACGAGGACCAGGGCCTGATCAGTTCGCGACGAACGTCGGGCAACCAGCGCCAGTACCAGCGCAGCACGCTACGGCGGGTCGCGTTCGTCCAGGCGGCGCAGCGGGTCGGCCTGGCGCTGTCCGAGATCAAGCAGGCGCTGGACTCGCTGCCCGACGACCGCACGCCGACCCGCGCGGACTGGAGCCGGCTGTCCAAATCCTGGCGCAGCCGTCTCGACGAGCGGATCGACGAACTGGAACGCCTGCGCGACGACCTCGACGGCTGCATCGGCTGCGGCTGCCTCAGCCTGCAGCGCTGCAACCTGTACAACAAGTCCGACCGCCTGGCAGAACGCGGGCCTGGGGCACGCATCCTCAATGTCGGCATTCCGGGCGAGTAGCACCTCGTCCGTTCGGAATCCGTTCCTGGCATAGGCGCGCAGTTATGACAGTCATAGAACCTGTGACAGCCAACGAGGGTTAACCCCCGACTTCTTCCCGATCTGGTGTGGATTGCGTCCCGGCTTGGCAACATCCCGGTCTGTAGCGATCAGTGATCCGCTGGTCGCTTTCCGCCACAGATCCGGAGTGAGGCCCTCCCATGTCGCATCGCCGTATCCTGAGTTCGCTGGCCGGTCTGGCCGCCGCGGCCCTGGCAGTCCCCGCCTTCGCCGCCGCCCCCGCGCAATCGGCACCCGCGCCGGCCACCAGCTCGCCGTCCTCGATCGCCGCGTACACCGGTTCGCCGCAGGACGCCGCCGCCACCAAGGCGTTCTACGAGGCCGTGATGAAGTCGGCCCGGGCCAAGCAGGCCAAGGCCGGCAACAAGCTCGCCGCCGTCACCGTCACGTACGCCGTGGACGCCCCGACCTTCGCGTCCCTGATCTCGTCCAGCGCGTCGATCTGGAACTCGTCGGTCAGCAACGTCACCCTCGTCGAGGGCAGCAACTACGACTTCTACTACACCGAGGGCAACGACCCGCGCGGTTCGTACGCCTCGACCGACGGCCACGGCAGCGGCTACATCTTCCTGGACTACGCCCAGGCCCAGCAGTACGACCCGCTGCGCATCACCGCCCACGAAACCGGCCACGTGCTCGGCCTCCCCGACCACTACTCCGGCCCCTGCAGCGAACTGATGTCCGGCGGCGGCCCCGGCCCGTCCTGCACCAACCCCAACCCCGACGCCACCGAGCGCTCCCAGGTCAACGCCCTCTGGGCCAACGGCCTCGCCAAGCGCTGACCCCGAACCTCCGGCTCGGAACCGCCCGGCAGGGGACGGTTCCGAGCCGGAGTACTCCCCGGACAGGGAAGCAGGAAAGAGCAACAACAGTGCGCAAGGTCTGCGCTGGCCAGGCATCTGCCGCGCACTGAGACCAACTGTTGCGGACGCGCCGCCCGCCCCACGGCGCGTCCGCACTTGCTCGCCGCCACCGAACATAGGAACTCGGCTACATGCAGCCCGGCCTAGCGCGGAGGGTCATCTCGCGTCGATACGCGCTAGCCGATCGGCGCTCGAGACGGATCGGTCACTTTCCTAAACTAATCAACCTCTCGAGATGCACCCCAGGACGGACGTTCTCTCGTCCGAAATCGGCCCACCTTCAGTCAAGTATCTGCCTCACCAAGAGGCTAGTCCGGCATCCCCGCGTGCTTGTCACACAGCCTCGATATGTCTGGACGAGGGCACGGCTCGGCGTGGCGACAGAGAAGCATAGTGTGCGATCCGCGCAGTATCTGCTGCATCTCCGACGATCCACAACGGATAGACGACCTCAACGCATCCTGTAACACATCGACTCCAACCCCGATACACCCTGTACATGCCGGTGCCGTGGGGGGCACGAGCACGATCCGGCGAATTCGAAGGCACAGCAGACATCGCGTCTTTGCCTGCCGAAATTACAGGGGAGCAAGCCTTGGCACTCGATGAACGACGGCTCAGCCAGACGTTGAGCGAGTGTGGACGTCGCCTCGACAACATGAAGCGCGACACGACCACCATCACGAACGACATTGCCCGCCTCGGGCAGGATTTTCGCAACGACAAGCGCTTCACGAACGACTCATACAGCTTGACGAGCGAGATCCGAGAACTCGAACGCGCTGTTGAAAAGGTCAAGAGCCGAATCTCGTCAATCGGTCGAGCAAACCGGTGAACCTTGGGTCGATCTCCCCGGTGAGCCCGGAGCCGCCACTCGACGCCGAGAGGCTCTCCTCCAGCGGACGAGTTGACCAGGTCCTACCGGCAAGCATGCTGCCAGTGACTGACACCACGCGTCACGATTCTCTCAATAAGAGGCCAAGAAGATGAAACAGCACGAGATCTCGTTCAATACGTCAACCACGGTGCCTCAGATCAAGCGGGTGCTGGCAGACGTCTTCCGCGGCGCAAACCTCGGACCAATCGAGTCGAGCACGAATGGTTTGCTGGACACCGAAGCCCCGGCAGACGTCGAACTGGTCGCAGACAAGCGCACAATCACCGGAGCCTGGGCAGTCCAGGTTTTTGTCTTCGATCGTGAGCAGCACCGAGAGGTCACACTCATCGCACTCGGCGACGGCGGCGCTTCGAGAGCGTTTCACGGCATCAAAAATACGCTTTCGCTTTCCAAAAGCGTTCGGGTCGCCGAGGAGGCGGCGGCCGCAATCGGCAGATGATTGTGGCGGGCCGCATGCGACGTACTCCGACATGGCGACGATGTGGTGACGTAACGGAGGCGAGCTACCAACAACTGTCGGAGAATCTATGCCGTAGCACGCCTGAAGCTTAGGCATACTGACAACTTCCAGGGGGCGGAATCGATGTATAAGACGAACGAAGAACTACAGGCGGCAGCCGATCGTATCGGCGAACTACAGGCAGGGGTGATAGAGGGCAGTGTCGCCTCACCAGTCGCTGCGGGAGATGAGATCGTCGAAAAGGCGCGCGCGGTACTCAGCACCTATATCACGCTCGCAGACCTTCCCAACGATTACATGTATCAGAAGTATGTTGAGCCACTCGGCAATTGGTGCATGGAACTGGCGATGCTGTGGATGGGCAAAGAAGATACGCCACGGGGTGCAGCACTGAAGGCGTGTTTCGATAGCGTGTCAGGACTTGTCAAGGAGTTCAGCTATTTGAACGAGAGCTAGAACCCGAAACTGAGGGTGGATCACCGATCGCGTCGCTAATTGATCACTGGCCGAGTACGCGTGGTCCACTCCCAGAAGTGCGCGGCGCGGTCTCAGTTCGCGCATGCATCGAGGGCGATGACCCGCGCGACTTGTACGCCTCGCCCGACTGTCCCGGCGGCGGCCCGCGGCCAGTCTTGCACCTACTCCCCCCAGCCACCGAGCACCACGTCACCGACTCTGGGCTACCGCCTCATCACCCGGGCGCTCCCTGAACCTCCGTCTCGGAACCGCCCGGGCGGCAGGTCGTCCTCGGCTGTGCGGATCCGGATCTGACATGGCAGTCGGTCCTCGCGCCTGCCTCAGAGCGCGGCAGGGCCTCAGCCACAGCGGGCCTCGCGCACTGTTCTTCTCTGTCTTTGTTCTTGCTCTTTGTCGTTCTTGTTCTTTGGTTGGGCTTTCCGCTCTTTGTCCTTGGTTCTGCTTCTCTTGCCCTCTGTTTGTTCTCTATCCCCGTACTGGGCCTGTGCTGTTGCGGACTACGAGTTCGGGGCGGAAGAGGAACTCCGTGCGTGGGGTGGTGTGGCCTCGGACCTCGTCCAGGAGGGATTGGACGGCGGCTAGCGCCATGGCCTGGACTGGTTGGCGGACTGTGGTCATGGGGGGATCGGTGAATTCCATCATCGGGGCGTCGTCGTAGCCGACTACCGAGAGGTCTCCCGGGACTGACAGGCCTCGTTGGCGGGCGGCTCGGATGACGCCGAGCGCCATCATGTCGGAGCCGCAGATGACGGCCGTGGCGCCGATGTCGAGGAGGCGTTGGGCTGCGGCCTGGCCGCCTTCCACGCCGAAGACGCTGAGTTCGACCAGGTGGTTGATCTCGTCGTCGGAGAGGCTCAGTTGGGCCTTGAGGGCGGTGCGGAAGCCCGCGAGTTTGCGCTGTACGACGATGAAGCGCTCGGGGCCCGACGTGAAGCCGATACGTCGGTGGCCGAGGGCGACCAGGTGGGAGACCGCCAGCTCCGTCGCGGCGTACTCGTCCGAGGAGATGAAGGGCGCACCGACCCCGGGCAGCCAGCCGTTGACGAAGACGACCGGAAGGTTGCGGTCGACCAAGGCCTGATACCGAGCGTGATCGGCGCCTGTGTCCGCGTGCAGGCCGGAGACGAACATGATCCCGGAGACCCCGCGTTCGAGCAGCATCTCGACGTACTCGTCCTCGCTCGCACCGGACGGCGACTGGGTGCACAGCACCGGCGTGAAGCCGCGCTGCGACAGCGCCGACTCGATCACCTGGGCGAAGGCCGGGAAGATCGGGTTGATCAGTTCCGGCATCACCAGGCCGATCAGGCCGGCCGAGCGGCGGCGGAGACGGGTCGGGCGTTCGAAGCCCAGGACGTCCAGCGCGGTCAGGACCGACTGTCTGGTCTCCTCGGCCACTCCGGGTTTGCCGTTCAGGACCCGGGACACCGTCGCCTCGCTGACCCCCGCCTTGACCGCGATGTCCGCCAGCCTCGCTCTGCTGCTCACGACCGGTCACCCTACCCAGCCGGGCTGCTCCTTGCAGCAAGAACCTGCAAGATCTTGCAGACTCCGACTGCGCAGACCTGTCCAGAAGGTGAACACTATGCACACCTCTTCCGGCGTAAACCTTGTCAGGAGCAGCCGGGCAGGTGAGGATGGGCGCACCCCCGCCCGGGGGCCTTTACTACGGATCGTCCGGCACGTTCCTGCCGGTGAAGGGATCGAACAGTCATGGCTACTGTGTCTTTCAAGGCGGCGACCCGGGTCTACCCCGGTTCTGACAAGCCCGCTGTCGACAAGCTCAACCTCGAGATCGAGGACGGCGAGTTCATGGTCCTCGTCGGCCCGTCCGGTTGTGGTAAGTCCACCTCGCTGCGGATGCTCGCCGGCCTCGAAGAGGTCAACGAGGGCTCCATCTACATCGGCGACCGCGACGTCACGCACCGTCCGCCGAAAGAGCGCGACATCGCGATGGTGTTCCAGAACTACGCGCTCTACCCGCACATGTCGGTCGCCGACAACATGGGCTTCGCGCTGAAGATGCAGGGTGTCTCCAAGGAGGACCGTGCCAAGCGTGTCATGGAGGCCGCCAAGCTGCTCGGCCTCGAGGAGTACCTGGACCGCAAGCCGAAGGCCCTGTCCGGTGGACAGCGTCAGCGGGTTGCCATGGGCCGCGCCATCGTGCGGAACCCGCAGGTCTTCCTGATGGACGAGCCGCTCTCGAACCTCGACGCCAAGCTGCGGGTGCAGACCCGTACGCAGATCGCCGAGCTCCAGCAGCGTCTCGGTGTCACGACCGTCTACGTCACCCACGACCAGGTCGAGGCCATGACGATGGGCGACCGCGTGGCGGTCCTCAAGGACGGTCTGCTCCAGCAGGTCGACACCCCGCTGAACCTGTACGACAACCCGAAGAACCTGTTCGTGGCCGGCTTCATCGGCTCGCCCGCGATGAACCTGCTGACCGCGGACCTGGTCGAGGGTGGCGCCAAGCTCGGCGACTACACCATCCCGGTCTCCCGCGACATCCTGGCCAAGGCCGGCAGCGACAAGACGGTCTCGATCGGCGTCCGCCCGGAGGCCTTCAAGGTCTCCGACAACGGCCTGCCGGTGAAGGTCGCCGTGATCGAGGAGCTCGGCGCTGACGCGTTCCTCTACGGCACCGCCGAGCACGACGGCAACCACCAGCAGATCGTGGCCAAGATCGGCGCGCGGATGAACGTCGAGAAGGGCTCGCTGATCCACCTGGAGGCGCAGACCGACAAGCTGCACCTGTTCTCGGCCTCGACCGAGGAGCGCCTGACGGCCTGACCGTCTCGCACCAGCACGACGCCGGCCCCGAGTGGATTCCACTCGGGGCCGGCGTTCGTCGTACGGCGAAACGTAACGTCAGGTGACGTCGCGCCGGTTGAAGACCAGCGCGCCGAGCGCGATCAGCACGACCGCGCCGATACCCAGGTACCAGGCGCCGTGCTCGAAGCTGAGCGTCTTCTCGATCGACTCGCAGTTGTACGAGCCGTCGTTGCCGGTGGTGCACTTGTTCACCCAGTACTTCGTGCCGTGCAGCACCCAGGCGTCGAAGTTCAGCCGGGCCAGCCAGGGCTGCGCCGACACGAGCACGCTGCCGAAGATGCCCTCGACCAGTACGGCGTACCCCATGATCACGCCGATCGCCGCCGCCGTGTGCCGCAGCAGCAGCGCCAGTACGCCGCCGAGCGCGCCGGCCACGCCCGCGAGAATCACGGTCCGGCCCGACGTCTCCAGCAGGTTGCCCCAGACCTTGCCGGTGGTGCCTGTGGTCACGCCCATCTGGGAGACGATCAGGTACGTTCCGGCGAGCAACAGTGCCAGCGTCACCACCGCGACCGGCACCATGCCGAGCGCGACCGCGACGAGTTTGCTGCCGTAGACGCGCATCCGCCGTGGCTCGAAGGTCAGCCAGTTCCCGATCGAGCCGCTGCTGAACTCCGCCCCGATGAAGCTCGCGCCGATCAGGAACGCGGCGAAGGCCAGCAGGTACGACGACCCCTGCAGCAGGCTCGGCATCAGCTCGGTGAAGACCGTCTGCGGCTTGCCCCACTCCTCGATCTTCGGCTCGGAGTAGGTGCACATCTCCTCGACCGACGGCTTCGGGTCGGGCTGGGAGGCGTAGTTGTCGCGGCACTCCTGGTCGTACTTGTCGTGGTTCTTCACCCAGTCGGCGTGCGCCTGCTCGAACTGGACCTTCACGTTCTGCTGCTCCGCGGCCGACAGCGGGCGCGAGTTCCACCAGGTGGCGGCCAGCATCAGCACCGTGACGCCGAGCACCGCGACCACGCCGAGCATCACCAGGCGGCGCGCGACCAGCCGCCGCAGCTCGACTCCCGTCAGCCGGATCACAGCTTGCCTCCCGTGGTCGTCTCGTCAGCGGCCAACCCCTCGTCGGCCGTCAGCTCCAGGAACACCGACTCCAGGTCCGCCCGGACCGGAACCAGCTCGGCGACGTACAGCTCGCGCTGGGCCAGCCGGCGGGTGATGTCGGCCGGGTCCTCCGCGCCGTCCACGAACAGGTAGTTGCCCTCGGCCCGGACCGTCAGACCGCCCTGCGTCAGTACGGCGGCCGCCGCCTCCTGGTTGCCGATCGCGAGCTTCACGGTCGACTTGCCGGTGCTGCCGATCACCTCGGCCACCGAGCCCGAGGCGAGCAACCGGCCGTGGCCGATGATCGAGACCGTGTCGGCGACCTGCTCGACCTCGGCCAGGATGTGGCTGCTGACCAGGACCGTGCGGCCCTGCTCGCCGAGCGCGCGCATCGTCTCGCGGATCTCCCGGATACCGGCCGGGTCGAGCCCGTTGGTCGGCTCGTCGAAGATCAGCAGGTCCGGCTCCTTGAGCAGCGTCGCGGCGATCGCCAGCCGCTGCTTCATGCCGAGCGAGTACGTCTTGAACCGGTCCTTGCCGCGGTCGCCGAGCGAGGTCTCCTCGAGCACCTCACCGACCCGGCTGCGCGGTGCGCCGATCGCGTCGGCGAGCAGCTCCAGGTTCTTGCGGCCGGTGAAGGCCGGGAAGAACTTCGGCGACTCGACGATCGCACCGACCCGCGACACCACCTCGGGCAGGTGCTCGGGAACCGGCCGGCCGAACAGCGCCATCGCGCCGGCGTCGGCCCGGATCAGCCCGAGCAGCATCCGGATCGAGGTGGTCTTGCCCGAGCCGTTCGGCCCGAGGAACCCGTGCACACCGCCGACCGGCACGTCCAGATCGAGCCCCTGGACCGCGACCACCCGCTTGCCTCGCCGGGTCCGGTACGTCTTGCGCAGGCCCCGCGTACTGATCGCCAGGTCCGTCATGCCACCCCTTCTCGTCGTGCACGGTCTGTTGCTCACAGCCCGCAATGGATCGCATCCCTAACGCGATGAGACGCACAGACTGCCAGTTTGGTTGGTTCACCGCCTGAGAGCAGTGAGCCGAATTACCCCCATGGGGTATCGTCCAGGGGTTGCGTCTGATACCCCAAGGGGGTAACTTACGAGGCGTCGACATACCCCCCTGGGGTAGCAGTGAGGGAAAGAGGGCCACGATGACCGACCAGCCGACCGAAACCCCCGCCGAGCACGTGCACGGGTACACCAGCGAGAAGTCCAGTCACCTGAAGCGGCTGCGGCGGATCGAGGGACAGGTGCGCGGGCTGCAGCGGATGGTCGAGGAGGACAAGTACTGCATCGACATCCTGACCCAGGTCTCGGCGGCGACGAAGGCGCTCCAGTCGTTCTCACTGGAGCTGCTCGACGAGCACCTCTCGCACTGCGTGGTCGAGGCCGCCCAGCGCGGCGGCGCGGAGGCGGAGGAGAAGGTCCGCGAGGCCTCCGACGCGATCGCCCGCCTGGTTCGTAGCTGATCCACCACCACCAACACGAGGAGTTCCCACGATGACCACCACCACGTACGCCGTCTCCGGGATGACCTGCGGGCACTGCACCTCCGCGGTGACCGAGGAGCTCAGCAAGCTCCCGGGCGTGCAGAACGTCACCATCGACCTGAACGCGGGCGGCACGTCCGCCGTCCAGGTGACGAGTGAGACCGCGCTGGACGAGAGCGCCGTGCGCGAGGCCGTCGACGAGGCGGGCTACGAGCTGACGGGCGCGACGGCATGAGCCGGGCTGTCGCGCTCCGGCTCGGCGCGTTCGCCGGCGTGCTCGTGCTGGCCTTCGCCGGTGCTTTCGCGATCGGCTCCGCGGTCGACCCGATCGCGGCAGCCGAACCGACGCAGGACAAGGCCGGTTCCCCGGGCATGGACGGCATGGCCGAGGAACCGGCCGGCGGTCACGGTGAGGGACACGGCGACGCGAGCGCCCAGCCGCCCGGGCTCGCGGTGTCCCAGGCCGGTTACACGCTGGTCCCGTCGGCCACGTTCTTCCAGCCGGGCCAGAAGTCCCCGTTGCGCTTCACGATCACGGGTCCGGACGGCAAGCCGGTCACGCAGTACACGAAGACGCACGAGAAGGACCTGCACCTGATCGTCGTACGGCGTGATCTGTCCGGCTTCCACCACGTGCACCCGACAATGGATGCCGCAGGCAACTGGTCGATCCCGTTCAGCTTCACCGCCGGCGGCACCTGGCGCCTGTACGCCGACTTCCAGCCGGCCGGGCACGACCAGACCCTCACGCTCGGCACGGACGTGAACGTGTCCGGCCTCTACATCCCGGTCCCGCTGAGCAAGCCGGCGAGCGTCTTCACCATCCACGGGTACGACGTGACGCTGGCCGGGAAAACCCAGGCGGGCAAGGAGTCCGAGCTGACCTTCGCCGTCAGCAAGAACGGCAAGCCGGTCACCGATCTGCAGCCGTACCTCGGCGCCTTCGGTCACCTGGTGTCGCTGCGCAGCGGCGACCTCGCCTACCTGCACAACCACCCGTCGGAGCACGCCGAGCCGGGCATGAAGGGCGGGCCGCAGATCACCTTCGGCACCACCTTCCCGACCGCCGGCACGTACTCGCTGTTCCTGGACTTCCAGCACGCCGGCGCGGTCCACACCGCCGAGTTCACCGTGACGGTGGACGCCGACGGCACCACGATCGTCCCGCCGACCGCGCTGCCGAGCAGCAGCACGACCCCCGGGCACGACGCCACTCCGCACGGCCACTGAGAGGAGGCACTCCATGACAACCCCAGAAACCGGGCAGTCCGTCGAGCTCATCATCGGTGGCATGACGTGCGCCTCCTGCGCCGCCCGGGTCGAGAAGAAGCTGAACCGGATGGACGGCGTCACCGCGACGGTGAACTACTCCACCGAGAAGGCCAAGGTGACGTACGCCGACGGCGTCAGCACCGACGACCTGGTCGCCACCGTCGAGGCCACCGGCTACACCGCCGCCCTGCCCGCACCCGCGGGTGAGGAGGCCACAGCAGAAGAGACCGACGAGCTGAAGCCGCTCAGGGAAAGGCTCTGGGCGAGCATCGCGCTCGCCGTACCGGTGATTGCCCTGGGCATGATTCCGGCGCTGCAGTTCGACTTCTGGCAGTGGGCGTCGCTGACGCTGGCGGCGCCGGTGGTGACGTGGGCGGCCTGGCCGTTCCACAAGGCCGCCTGGACGAACCTGAAGCACGGCGCCGCGACGATGGACACGCTGATCTCCCTGGGCGTGCTGAGCTCGTTCTTCTGGTCGCTGTACGCGCTGTTCCTCGGTGGGGCCGGCGAGCCCGGGATGAAGATGCCGTTCACGCTGATCCCGTCGCGCGGTGGCGGCACCGAGGAGATCTACCTCGAGGTCGCGGCCGGCGTGACGACGTTCATCCTCGCCGGGCGGTACTTCGAGGCCCGCGCCAAGCGCCGTTCGGGTGCCGCGTTGAAGGCGCTGATGGAGCTCGGCGCGAAGGACGTCGCCGTACTGCGGGACGGTGTCGAGCAGCGGATCCCGGCCGACCAACTGGCCGTCGGCGACGAGTTCGTCGTACGGCCTGGTGAGAAGGTCGCGACCGACGGCGTGATCGTCACCGGGAGCAGCGCGGTCGACGCATCGATGCTGACCGGCGAGTCGGTCCCGGTCGAGGTCGGTGAGGGCGACGCGGTCGTCGGCGCCACCGTGAACGCCGGCGGGCGGCTCGTCGTACGGGCGACTCGGGTCGGCTCGGACACTCAGCTGGCGCAGATGGCGCGGCTGGTCGAGGACGCGCAGAACGGCAAGGCGGCCGTGCAGCGGCTGGCCGACCGGATCTCGGGGATCTTCGTGCCGATCGTGATCGGGCTGGCGCTGCTGACGCTCGGGTTCTGGCTCGGGAACGGGTCGGCGGTCGAGGTCGCGTTCACAGCTGCGGTCGCCGTACTGATCATCGCCTGCCCGTGTGCGCTCGGGCTGGCCACGCCGACCGCGTTGATGGTCGGGACCGGCCGGGGCGCGCAGCTCGGGATCCTGATCAAGGGCCCGGAGGTGCTGGAGTCGACGCAGCGCATCGACACCGTCGTACTGGACAAGACCGGGACGGTCACGACCGGGCGGATGGATCTGGTCGACGTACTGCTGGCCGAGGGTGAGCAGCGGGCCGACGTACTGCGGTTGGCGGGGGCGCTCGAGCACTCGAGCGAGCACCCGATCGCGCAGGCTGTTGCCCGGGGCGCCTTTGACGAGCTGGGCAAGCTGCCGTCCGTCGAGGACTTCGGGAACGTCGAGGGCCTTGGTGTGCAAGGGATCGTGGACGGCCACGCCGTACTGGTTGGTCGGACGCGGTTGCTGGAGGAGTGGAGCCAGTACCTGCCGGCGGATCTCGCGCACGCCAAGGAGCACGCCGAGGCCGAGGGCAGTACGGCGGTCGCGGTCGGTTGGGACGGCAAGGCGCGCGCCGTACTGGTGGTCGCGGACACGGTGAAGCCGAGCTCGGCGGAGGCGATCAAGCAGCTGCGGGCGCTCGGGCTGAAGCCGGTGCTGCTGACCGGCGACAACGAGGCGGTCGCCCGCAAGGTCGCCGCCGAGGTCGGGATCGACGAGGTGATCGCCGAGGTGCTGCCGGCCGACAAGGTCGACGCGGTCAAGCGGCTGCAGAGCGAGGGCCGGGTCGTGGCGATGGTCGGCGACGGCGTGAACGACGCGGCGGCGCTGGCCCAGGCCGACCTCGGACTGAGCATGGGGACCGGTACGGACGTGGCGATCGAGGCGAGCGATCTGACGCTCGTCCGCGGTGACCTGCGCTCGGCGGCGGACGCGATCCGGCTCGCACGACGGACGCTCGGCACGATCAAGGGCAACCTGTTCTGGGCCTTCGCCTACAACGTCGCGGCGATCCCGCTGGCCGCGGCCGGCCTGCTGAACCCGATGCTCGCCGGCGCGGCGATGGCGTTCAGCTCGGTCTTCGTCGTCACCAACAGCCTCCGCCTCCGACGCTTCACCACGGAGAACTGACATGTCTCACCACCACGTTGCCCCCAGCGGCAAAGCGCTGACCAAGCAGGCGATCTCCGCCACCGTCCACTGCCTCACCGGCTGTGCGATCGGCGAGATCCTCGGCATGGTGATCGGTACGGCGCTCGGCCTGCACAACCTGGCCACGGTCGTCCTGTCGATCGCCCTGGCGTTCGTCTTCGGCTACTCGCTGACGATCCGCCCGGTCCTGAGCGCCGGCGTCGCCTTCAAGCAGGCGCTGAAGGTGGCGCTCGCCGCGGACACCCTCAGCATTCTGACGATGGAGATCGTGGACAACGGCTTCATCCTGGCGGTGCCCGGCGCGATGGATGCGGGGCTGGCGTCAGTGCTGTTCTGGGCCAGCTTGATCGCGTCGCTGGCCATTGCCTTCGTGCTCACGGTTCCGGTGAATCGGTGGTTGATCGGCCGAGGCCGAGGCCACGCGGTGATGCACGCGTACCACTGACAAAAGAACAGTCGCGCCCGCGGAGGTCTGTGGCCCTCCGCGGGCGCGACTGTCAGCGGATCCAGGCCGTCGTGTCGGACGGGAGACGGCCTTCCTCCAGGGGGGAGCTGGTCAGGAGGATCTCGCCGGTGGGGAGGTCGATGGCGTCGGGGGTGAGGTTGACGATGCAGGTGAGGGCTGAGTCGCGGGTGAAGGTGAGGACGCCCGGGGCCGAGTCGAGCCAGGTCAGTACGCCGTCGCCCAGTTCGGTACGGCGGATCTTCAGGCCGTCTCGGTAGAGGGCGAGCATGGAGTTCTGGTCGGCTTGCTGGGACTCGACCGTGAGGTTCTTCCAGTCGGCCGGCTGCGGCAGCCACGGCGTACCGGTGCCGAAACCGAACGGGGGTTCCTTGCCGGACCACGGGATCGGGACGCGGCAGCCGTCGCGGCCTCGGTCGGTGCCGTTGGAGCGGGCGAAGATCGGGTCCTGCAGGAGCGCGTCGGGGAGGTCCTCGACCTCGGGGAGGCCGAGCTCCTCGCCTTGGTAGACGTACAGGCCGCCGGGCAACGCCATCGCCAGGAGGGCGGCGGCGCGGGCTCGGCGTTCGCCGAGGACGAGATCGGTCGGCATGCCGTGCTTGCGGTCCTGGTGCGAGAACGACGTGTCCGGGCGGCCGTACTTCGTGACCGGGCGGGTGACGTCGTGGTTCGAGAGCACCCAGGTCGGCGGTGCGCCGATCGGGACGTGCGTGGTCAGGGTCAGGTCGATCGAGGCCCGGAGCTCGTCGGCGTCCCACGGGCGGGACAGGAAGTCGAAGTTGAACGCGGTCTGCATCTCGTCCTGGCGCAGGTAGAGCGCGAACCGCTCCTGGTCCGGCATCCACATCTCGCCGACCAGGAAGCGACCCTCGTACGCGTCCGTGATCGCCCGCCAGCCGCGGTACACCTCGTGCACCTCGTCGTGGTCGGTGTAGGACTCCTCGACTCTGTCCAGGTCCTTGAACAGGACGGCGGCGCTGTCGATCCGGATGCCGTCGACGCCGCGGTCGAGCCAGAACCGGAGGATGTCGTGGAACTCCTCGACCACCTCGGGGTTGCGCCAGTTGAAGTCCGGCTGCTCGGGCGCGAACAGGTGCAGGTACCACTCCCCGTCCGGCACCTGCGTCCACGCCGGGCCGGCGAAGATCGACTGCCAGTCGTTCGGCGGCAGCCCGCCGTCGCGCCCGGCGCGGAACAGGAACCGCTCACGCTCTGGAGACCCGGGACCGGCCGCCAGTGCCTGGACGAACCAGTCCTGCTGGTCCGAGCCGTGGTTCGGCACGATGTCGATGATGGTTCTGATGCCGAGCGCGTGGGCCTCCTCGATGTACGCCTCGGCCTCGGCCAGGGTGCCGAAGCTGGGCTCGATCGCGCGGTAGTCGGCGACGTCGTACCCGCCGTCGGCCATCGGGGACGGGTACCACGGGTTCAGCCAGATCGCGTCGACGCCGAGGTCGGCCAGGTAGGGCAGCTTCGCGCGCAGGCCGGCCAGGTCGCCGATCCCGTCACCGTTGCCGTCGGCAAAGCTCCGCAGGTACACCTGGTAGATCGCGGCCCCGCGCCACCATGTTTCCGACATGCTTCTCCTTAGGTTTGGTTGGGGGGGATCAGCCCTTGAGGCTGCCGGCGGTGAGACCCGCCATGATGCTGCGCTGGAACACGAAGAAGACCAGGATCGTCGGCAGCGACGCGATCACCAGTGCCGCGATCAGCACGTTCTGCGGCATCTGCGCGGACAGCGACGCGATGCCGACGCTGATCGACATCTTGTCGGTCTCCGGCAGCACCAGCAGCGGCCAGACGAAGTCCTTCCAGACCGTGACGACCGACAGGATCGACACCACGCCGAGGATCGGCCGGGACACCGGCAGCACGATCGACCACAGGATCCGGACCGGGGACGCGCCGTCGATCTCGGCCGCCTCCAGCAGCTCGCGCGGGATCGAGTCGAAGAACCGCTTGAGCAGGAAGATGAAGAACCCGTTCGCTGCCGCGGGCAACCAGATCGCCCACGGGGTGTTGAGCAGGTTGAAGTGGAACAGCGGCACGTCCTTGGCGACCAGGTACGTCGGCAGCAGCAGCACCATCGGCGGGATCATCAGCGTCGCCAGCATCAGGCCGAGGATCAGCTTGCCGAAGAACGGCCGCAGCTTGGACAGCGCGTACGCCGCGGTCACGTCGACCAGCAGCGTGAACAGCCACGCGCCCCCGGCATACAGGGCGGTGTTGCGCAGGAAGACGCCGAGCTGGAGCTGGTCCCAGGCTTCCTTGTAGACGCCGAAGTCGTAGTCCTTGGGGAAGAAGCTCGGCGGGATCTGCGCCAGCTCGTCCGGCGACTTCAGCGCGCCGGTCACCATCCAGTACAGCGGGAAGACGAAGGCGATCGTGAAGCCGACCACCACGACGACCAGGACGGTCCAGTAGATCAGCTTGCCGTGCCAGGTCCGCAGCGACAGCGGGGAGACCAGGGTGCGGGTCTCGTACGCCGTGCCCTTGCGCTTCTTCTGCACGCGCACTGCCGGCGGCTCGGGATCTGTTGCCGGGAGCACCGGTTGGGGTTGCAGTGTGGTTGTCATCGGCCACCTTCGTTGTCGCGCGAGACGCGCAGGTAGAACGCGGAGAAGACGAGCAGCACGACCATCAGCATCAGGCCGAGCGCACCACCGCCACCGAAGTCGCCGAAGTTGAAGGCGTACTGGTACATCAGGTAGGCGACCGTGACGGTCGCGTTCTCCGGGCCGCCGCCGGTCAGCAGGTACGGCTCGATGAAGACCTGCATGGTCGCGACGATCTGGAGCAGCAGCATCACCAGCAGGATCAGCTTGGTCTGCGGCACGGTCACGTGCCAGACCCGGCGGAACAGGCCGGCGCCGTCCAGCTCGGCGGACTCGTACAGGTCGCCGGGGATGGACTGCAGCGCGGCCAGGTAGATCAGCGTGCCGGTGCCGAGGTTCATCCAGGTCGAGACGATCACCAGCGAGATCAGCGCCGTACTGGTCGAGTCGAGCCAGGCCAGCGGCGGGAGGTGGAAGACGTCGAGGATCTGGTTGAACAGGCCCGAGCCCGGGTCGTAGAACCACTTGAACAGCAGCACCCCGACCGCCGGGGGCAGCATCACCGGCAGGTAGACGACGAACCGCAGGTACGCCTTGGCGTGCCGCAGTTCGTTCAGTACGACGGCCAGCACGAACGGGATGACGTACCCGACCACCAGGGCCAGGCCGCTGAACGCCGCGGTGTTCAGCCAGGCGGACCGGAACGCCGGGTCGGCGAACACGGTCCGGAAGTTCTCCAGGCCGACCCACTGCGGCGGGTCGACGAAGTTGGTCTGCTGAAAGCTCAGCACGATCTCCCGGATCATCGGGTACCAGGAGAAGAAGGCGAAACAGATCAGCGCCCCGCACAGGAACCCGTACGCCGTGAGGTTCCTGCCGACCGCGCGGCGCGCCGCCCCCTGGTTCGGGGAGCGGCGCACCAGCGGTTTGGCGGTGACTGTGGCCATCAGGTGTTCTTGGCGAGGATCTTGTTCGCCTTGCCCTCGGCGTCCGAGAGCAGCTTGTCGATGTCGGCGTCCTTGCGGGTCAGCACCGCGGACATGGCCACGTCGAGCACGGCGTACAGCTCCTGCGCCTTCGGCGGCTCGAGCTTGTTGGTGATGCTCGCCTGCACCGACACGTACGGCGTGAAGTGGTCGACCGGCACGGTGGCGAACTGCTTGCGCAGGGCCACGATCTCCTTGCCCGGGGCGGTGTCGCCGTACAGGTCCGGGATCGGCAGACCGACCGGGCGGCCCTGGGTCTTGGCGCGCTCGTAGTTGAACTGGCCCTTACCAGGAGTGAGTTCGTGGAACTCGAGCCAGGCCAGACCGGCCTTGATCTTCTCCGGCGACGCCTTCGGGTTGAACATGTAGCCGTCGCCACCGGACAGCGACGCCTTGCCCTCGGACTCCGGTACGGCGGTCACGCCGTAGTCCTCGAACTTGCCCTGGAAGTCGTTGTTCACCGACTGCACGACGTCCGGCGCGCCGATCATCATGCCGAGCTTGCCGGAGCCCATCATGCGCATCAGGTCCTCCCACTGCAGCAGTTGCTTGCTGCCCATGGAGTTGTCGTTCCAGCGCATCTGCTTGAGGTTCTCCAGCACGGCCTTGCCCTCGGCGCTGTTGAACGCCGCGGACTTGCCGTCCTCGCTGACCATCGAGCCGCCGCGGGCGTACAGCGACGCCGCGAAGTGCCAGCCGCCGGTGTTGCCGGCGGAGTACTCACCGAAGCCGGTGTAGCCGGCGCCGAGCCCGGCGATCTTCTTGGCCGCCTCCTGCACCTCGGCCCAGGTCTTCGGCGGGGCGTCGGGGTTCAGCCCGGCCTGGGTGAAGAGCTTGCGGTTGTAGACCAGGCCCATGTTGTAGTTGTTGCGCGGGACGCCGTACGTCTTGTCGCCGTCGTTGAAGACGCCCTTGACGTCCGGGCGGACGTCGTTGAGCGCCTTCACGCTGCCGACGTACTCGCTGATGTCGGCGGCCTGCTTGGCCTTGATGATCTTCTGGACGTCGGTGTAGTAGACGTAGAAGACGTCCTCCTGGGTGCCGCCGGCCAGCTTCGCCTGGAAGGTGTCGGGGTTGATGCAGGGAAAGGCGTCCTTGCTCTGGATCGTGATGTTCGGGTGCGCGGTCTGGAACGCCGCGACGTCCTCGTCCCAGCCGGCCCGCTCCTTCGGGTTGCTCTTCGGCGGCTGGCAGCCGACGGTGATCGTCACCTTCTGGTCGGCGCCGCCGGAGCCCTGCGCGGCCGGTTCGTCGTCCCCCGATCCGCAGGACGCGGCGGTCAGCCCCAGTCCCGCGACGAGCAACAGGCCAAGTGCCCTGCGGTGGCTCGTTGTCCTCATCGATCTGCCCTTCCTCGGTACGGCCGAGGGCGAGTCCCGCCCCTTGATGTGGTCCGTACCGTAGGCAACCCGACCGGATGTGCGCAATACTTCGATCACTAGTTGCAAAAACGAGACTTTGTTGCGGAACTTGCGGGTACAGCAAAAGGGTGGAACAGGCCGTGGCCTGTTCCACCCTCGGTGGTCGCGTTGTTACTCGGTGTGTTTCGGGGTGACTTTCGTTGTCAGACGGTGACGGCGTCGGTCTTCAGCCGGGCGGTCGACGCACGGACCACGAGCTCGGGCTCGAACAGCAGCTCGTCGGCCGGTACGGCGGCGCGCTCGATCAGCGCGACCAGCATGTCGACGGCAGCCCGGCCCATCGCGTCGATCGGCTGCCGGACCGTGGTCAGCGGCGGGTCGGTGCAGTTCATCATCGCCGAATCGTCGTACCCGATCACCGAGACGTCGTCGGGCACCTGGAGGCCGGCCCGGCGGACCGCGCGGATCGCGCCGAGGGCGAGGATGTCGCTGGCGCAGACGATGCCGGTGACGCCGTGCTTGACCAGCCGGGTCGCGGCCGCGTGGCCGCCCTCGAGCGAGAACATCGTGTGCTCGACCAGCGCCGGGTCCGCCTCGGGCGACCCCATGAACGCCTCCAGCTTGCGCCGCGACGGGATGTGGTCGCGCGGGCCCAGAACCAGCCCGATCTTCTGGTGGCCGAGCGCGCGCAGGTGCCCGATCGCCATCTCCGCGGCGACGAAGTCGTCGGACGAGACCTGCGGGAAGCCCAGGTGGTCGACGGCCGCGTTGACCAGCACGGTCGGCAGCTTGCGCTCCTGGATCAGCTCGTAGTGGGCGTGCGGCGCGTCGGCCTGGGCGTAGAAACCGCCGGCGAAGACAACGCCCGACACCTGCTGCTGGAGCAGCAGGTCGACGTAGTCCGCCTCGGACACGCCGCCGACCGTCCGGGTGCAGAGCAAGGAGGTGAAACCTTGCTGCGCCAGCGCGCCGCCGACCACCTCGGCGAAGGCCGGGAAGATCGGGTTCTGCAACTCCGGCAGCACCAGGCCGACAAGTCGTGCGCGGTCGCCGCGCAGCTGGGTCGGCCGCTCGTACCCGAGCACGTCGAGCGCGGTGAGCACCGCTTCCCGGGTCGCCTCGGAGACACCAGGCTTGCCGTTCAGCACCCGGCTCACGGTCGCCTCACTGACGCCGACCTTCTTCGCCACCTCAGCAAGTCGTCGAGTCATGACGCAAACTCTACGCCATATTCCGCAAGTATTTGCGTTCGCTTGCGTTCGAGTTGTGGCAGATCTTCGTCTCGGGCCTGCCCCGGTCACCCGCTTCCGCCGCAGGAAACTGACACACTGGGGGACGTGCCTCGTTTCGTCGCCACCCGCCCGGACACCGGTCTGCTCTCACTGCCCTGGGACGTCCCGCTGGAGGACTGGCCCGAGGACCAGCTGGTCGCGCTCCCCCGCGGTATCTCCCGGCACGTGGTCCGGTTCGTCCGCGTGAACGGGAGCGTCTACGCGATCAAGGAGGTGATGGAGCACCTCGCCATGCACGAGTACCGCCTGCTGCGCGACCTCGAGCGGCTGGACTCCCCCTCGGTCGAACCGGTCGGCGTGATCACCGACCGGCTGGACAAGAACGGCGAACCGCTCGACTCGATCCTGGTCACCCGGCACCTGCAGTTCTCCCTGCCGTACCGGGCCCTGTTCTCCAGCACGCTCCGGCCGGACACCGTGAACCGGCTGATCGACGCCCTGGTCGCGCTGATCGTCCGGCTGCACCTGCTCGGCTTCTTCTGGGGCGACTGCTCGCTGTCGAACACGCTGTTCCGCCGCGACGCCGGCGCCTTCGCGGCGTACCTGGTCGACGCCGAGACCGGCGAGCTGCACCAGGACATCTCCGACGGGCAGCGCGCGCACGACCTCTACACCGCCGAGATCAACCTGTTCGGCGAGTTTCTCGACCTGCAGGCGGGCGGTCTGCTCGACGAGGCCATCGACCCGCAGGAGACGGTCCAGTCGATCAACGACCGGTACGACGCCCTGTGGGCCGAGCTGACCGCGCCGGAGGAGTTCGCGACCGACGAGATGCACCGGCTGGACTCCCGGATCCGGCGGCTGAACGAGCTCGGCTTCGACGTCGCCGAGATCGACATCATCACCGACTGGGACGGCAGCCAGGTCCGGATCCAGCCGAAGGTCGTCGACGCCGGCCACCACTCGCGGCGGCTGCTGCGGCTGACCGGTCTCGACGTCGAGGAGAACCAGGCCCGCCGCCTGCTCAACGACCTCGACTCGTACGCCGCCTCGACCGACCAGCAGAACGAGGACGAGGAGATCGTCGCCCACGAGTGGCTGACCGACGTGTTCGAGCCCGTCGTCCGCTCGGTCCCGCGCGACCTGAAGCGCAAGCTGGAGCCCGCCGAGGTCTTCCACGAGGTGCTCGAGCACCGCTGGTTCCTGTCCGAGCAGGCCGGCCACGAGGTCGACACGATGGAGGCCGCCCGCTCGTACGTCGCCAACGTCCTGGCCGCCAAGCCCGACGAGAAGCTGGCGCTGCCGACCGCGCCACCTGATTCCGAGTAGCTCGGGGTGCAACGTCTGGCCCTCTCCCGGCGTGGTTAGAACGTGGGAGGGGACCAGATGACAGACGATCCACCGGACTTCGACGCCTGGGTGTCGCACCGGGGTGCCGGGCTGCTGCGCTTCGCGTACCTGATCACCCGGGACCGCGGGCGGGCCGAGGAGGCGGTACAGGACGCGCTGATCGCGGCGTACCCACGCTGGTCGCGGATCGGCGCTGATCCCGACGCCTACGTCCGGCGGTGCATCGTCAACGCCGACATCTCGCGCTGGCGGCGGTTCTTCCGGCGTGAGACGCCGGTCGACGACCCCTCGGCTCTGGCGGGTGATGTCGGTGACGACCACGCGGCGTCGTACGCCGATGCCGACGCGGTCTGGCGGCTGTGCGCGTCCTTGCCGACGCGGCAGCGCGCGGCCGTCGTACTGCGGTACTACGAAGGCCTCCCGGACGCCGACATCGCCGAGATCCTCGGCTGCACGGCGGCCACGGTCCGATCCCAGATCCACCGCGCACTGTCCTCGCTGCGCGCAACGCTGAAGGAGGTCGAGCAGCTGTGAACGCCTCGACTGAACCCTGCGACCTGATCACCCGCGCGCTGACGGCGTACGCGGACCTCGCCCCTAGCGGCGACACCCTGCTCGCCGACGTCCGCTACCGCATGCGCCGGCGTCACCGCGTCCGCGCTGCCGGGACCGGCGTACTGGCTTGTACGGCGGTTGCCGCGTCGGTGACCGGTGTGGGGGTGCTTCGCGACGGGCCTGTTCCCGCGGCTGCGCCGTCCTCGATCCCCGCGTCCCTCCCTACTGACGAAGCGGTGTTCAGGTCGGCCGACGACGGCTGGCACTGGGAGTCCTACGACACCGTGCAGGTGCAGGTCCCGGACAGCTGGACGGACACTTTCTACAGCCACCTGTGGACCTGCGAGCCGATCACCTACGGGCAGCCGTCGTCCGGCGTCCCCAAGACCGCGCAGGTCGGGCGACCCGTGCGCGGCGCCGTGACGATGCAGGACTGTGGGCCCGTTCCGGAACTGGCCGACCGGATGCCGCACCTCTGGTTCGGCCAGGGGGGCCGGCCGCCGGGGGTGTACCGCCACGATCACGGCTGGCTGGAGGAGATCCGGGTCGTCGACGGTGTGCATTTGAGTGCCTTCGGCAACGATCCCGAGCTGCTGCGGCGGATTCTCGACTCGGCGGTGCCGATCGACGTCAAGGACGCTTACGGGTGCTCGCCGACCCCACCTCCGGTGGTGGGTGACGGCCGGCGGCCGACCGGGCCCGGCCTGGACGGGATCGGCGAGGTCCACGCGGTGCGGATCTGCGGCTACGGCATCGACGGTCTGCCACAGGAGGCCGAGTTGCTCGCTGGTGCAGCGATCTCAGGTCAGGAGGCCCGCCAGCTCGTCGGCGCTCTCCGGACCGCACCGGCCGGGAGCGGCCCGAACGACCCGTACAACTGCGAAACGCGGTTCCGCGACGACTTGCTGATGACCGTGCTTGGCAGCGCCGGTGAGCAGGAGGTGGTGGTCCGCTACAACACCTGCAACCACAACGGCATCGACGACGGCACCACCGCTCGGCAGCTGACCCGGGACGCGCTGCTACCCCTGGTCCACGCGCTCTACTCGCCGCGACAGAGGCCGATGGTCATGGAAAGGCTGCCCCGATGAACGATCCGGCCGAGACCCTGGTCACCGAAAGCCTCGAGTCGCACGCCGCCTCGGCGCCGTCCGACGCGACGCTGCTCGGCACGGTCCACCGGCGCCTGCGGCGTCGCCGCCGGGCGCGGTCGGCGGGCGTCGCCGTACTGGCTTGTGCTGCGGTTGCTGTGGCCGGCGTGGGAATCCGCTCGCTGGTCCACCCGACCGCCGCCCCCGGCCCGACAGCGTCGATCGCCCAGCCCCCACCAGGCTGGCACTGGGAGTCGTACGCGAACGTCGAGGTCCAGGTCCCGGATCAGTGGACGGAGATCAGTGCCGGACGCCTGACGACCTGCGCGAGCAAGCGACCGGCGTGGGACGGTTGGGTCGGGCGGCCGAGTGCGCTCCCGACGATCGCGATGGGATGCGGATCAGAGGTCTCCGCTCTCGCCGACCGGGTGCCGTACCTGCTCTTCACCTTCAACGAGACACCTGGTGTGAAGCAGTACGACGCCGGCTGGACCAGGGAGGTCCGGGCGGTCGGGGCGTTGCAGGTCGAGGTGTTCGGAGCCGATGCTGCCGTCCGCACGCGGGTGCTCGACTCGGCCCGGACGATCGACGGGGTCGACAGCAACGGCTGCGCTCCGGCGCACGCTGTCGCGACTCAGCCGTCGTACCGGCCGACCGGCAAGGGCCTGGCCTCGGTCGGGACCGCCGAGTCGATCCAGATCTGCGCCTACAAGTCCGCCGCGTCCTCGCGGATCCCGCCGCTGCTCGCGAGCGCGTCGCTGAGCGGCGACCAGGCCCGCGACGTCGGCGCAGCCCTGCGGGCCGCCCCGGAGAGCGGCGCGTTCACGACCTCGCACCCGGATCGGCCCGCGACCGTCAAGGGGGCACTCTGCCTCACCGGCGACCCCGAGGTCTTCGTCCTGCGGGTGCGAAGTGATCGCGGTGCCCAGGAGGTCGTCGTACGGCTGAACGGGTGCGGTCCGTTCGACATCGACGACGGCGTCGACTTCCGCGTGCCGACCAAGCCCGCCGTCGAGCCGCTGGTGACGGCGGTCGGGCGGCCCCAGTCTCCTGGTCCATTCCTCACCAACCTCCTGAAATGAGGTTCACGATGCGCAGGTCCGTGGTGATCGCACTCGCGGCCGTCGCGGTCGCGGCGTTGGGAATCGGTGGGAAGGTCGTGCTCGGCCAGGACGAGACCGCGGTCGGGGTCAAGGCGGAGCCGCGGGCCGTGCCGTTGCAGCCTGGCTGGCGGTGGGAGGCCCACCGGAACGTCCAGGTCCAGGTACCGGCCGACTGGGAGCAGTCATTGGGGGCTGGGCGGAAGACGAACTGCGGCCTGGACGGGGTGGAGCTGAAGCCGGTCGTGCTGCGCCCCGGCGGAGGCGAGCCCAAGAGACTGATCACCTGCCCGACGCCGAGGCCGAAGGAACGGCACGTCGCGCCGTCGCTCGCCTTCGCCGGTGACCGGCCCGGAGTGGTCCGGTACGACGACGGGTGGACCAAGGAGACCCGTCGGCTCGGCGGGCAACTGATCACGGTGACCAGCGCGGACGACGCCCTGCGGGCCAGGATCTTCGGCACCGCCACCGTGATTACCGATGCCGATGGCAACGGTTGCGACCCGCGGTCGCCGATCGCGCGGAACGAGATCCTGCGACCGCCGGCGGACGGCGGGCTCACGACGGTCGGCGACGTCGAGTCGGTCAGCGTCTGCTATTACCACTTGGCGCGGGACACCGGCGTTCACCACGGAGGCAAGCCGTACGACCTCGCGATGCAGGTCAGCTCCCGGCTGACCGGCGACGTCGCCGGCCGCCTCGTCCGCGACCTGGTCGCGGCACCATTCGGGACCGGCCCGACGGTGACCGACCGGCGCGCCTGTTTCGACGATCCCGGCGGCGAGGTCGTCGTCCTGCGGGTGAACGGGTCGGCGCACGACCAGGACGTCGTCTACCGGTACGCCGGGTGCAAGCACAACGGCACCGACGACGGCACGACGTTGCGCCAGGCAACGACCGCGACAGCCAAGGTGATCTTCGCCGGAGCCCATGAGCCCGTCGACTACGGCAACGTCCTCTACCAGCTCCTCGTCGGAACCCCTGGACCGGTGCTGTGATGAAGGCGATCGGAGCTGTCGTGCTGGCCGTGGTCGCGGTCACGGCGTTGGGGGTCGGCGGGAAGGTCGTGCTCGGCGACGGCGAGCCGGCGGTCGGAGTCCAGGCCGACTCGCAGACCGTGCCGCCCGGCTGGCGGTGGGAAGCGCACCGAAACGTCCAGCTCCAGGTTCCGGACGGCTGGGCGCAGGACCTGTACGCCGGGGTGAAGTTCTGCGGCGCGGACTGGACCGAGCAGAAGCCGGTCGTCCGCAGGCCGGGCGCACTCGCCACCTTCGGGGATCCCGAGTGTCCGACGGAGGGCCGGGTGACGCGGCACGTGGCGCCGTCGGTGATGTTCGCGGGCGACCGGCCCGAGACCGTTCGCTTCGCTGACGGGTGGACCAAGGAGACCCGGCTGATCGGCGGGCAGCTGATCACGGTGACTGCTGCCGACGACGGGTTGCGGGCCAGGATCTTCAGCACCGCCGGGGTCGTCACGTCCGTCGACGGCTACGGCTGCGATCCGGCGTCGCCCTTGGCGCGGGACGAGCTCCTGCGACCGCCTGCCCTGGGCGGACTCAGCTCGGTCGGCGACGTGCGGTCGGTCAGCGTGTGTCGCTACGCGGGTGGCGCGCCGATCTACCGTTCGGACGGTACGCCGTACCCGCCGAGGGCTCTTGGCATGGAGGCGAGTTCCCAGCTCACCGGTGTCGTTGCCGAGCGTTTCGTGCGTGACCTGGTCGCCGCGCCGGTCGGGACCGGGCCGACGGTGACGGACTCGCGCCTCTGCGGCGCCGATCCCGGCGGCGAGGTCGTCGTCCTGCGGGTCGACGGAAGCGAGCACGATCAGGACGTGCTGTACCGGTACGACGGGTGCAAGTACAACGGGACCGACGACGGCACGACGTTGCGCCAGGCAACATCCGCGACGGCCAAGGTGATCTTCGTCGGCGCCCACGAGCCCCGCGGCCACACCAATGTGATGACCCAACTGCTGATCGGCCCGCCCGGGCCCGTCCTGTGAGGACTTGAGATGAAGAGAATCGTTGCTGTGGGCGCTGCTGTGGTCGGGGTTGGCGTGCTGGTGGTCGGGGGTGCTGTGCTGGCGGTGGGTGGGAATGGGTCGGGTGATGATCAGCGGCCCAGAACTGGGGGCGACGCGGGTGCTGGCGTGGGTGCGAGTGCTGGCGCGGGCACTGATGGCGGGACGGGCAAAGCCGGCGGCGCGGATCCCGGTGGCGGGGCGGGCAAGGGTGGCGGCGCGGATCCGGGTGGCGGGGCTGAGGCATCGACGCCTCCCGTCGTCGGGCCGGCGGCGGCGCCTGGGTGGCGGTGGGAGTCGTACGGGACCGTGAAGGTGCAGGTGCCCGAGCGGTGGGAGGACACCGTCTACTCGGGCATCTGGTCCTGCGGGGATCGGTCGGGTCCGAACGGCGCCAACAGGACGCCGCTGGTCGGGCGGCCGTGGCGCGGGCCGGAGATCACGATCGGCTGTCCGCCGGTGCCGGTGCCGGCCGAGCGGGTTCCGCATCTGTGGTTCGACGAGTTCGGGGCCAAGTCCGGGATCACGCGGTTCGACCACGGGTGGGCGTCGGAGGTGCGGGTCGTCGACGGTGTTCCCTTGAGCGTGTTCAGCAACGACGCCGCGCTGCGGCGGCGGATCCTGGACTCGGCGGAGCGGATGGGCGCCACGGATCCGAACGGCTGCAGCGTCGCGCGTCCCGCCGTACTGGGTGACAACCAGCGGCCCACGGGGCCGGGACTGGCCGCGATCGGTGAGGTGAAGTCGATCCGGGTGTGTGCCTACAGCTACCAGCTGCCGCGCGAGCCCAGTGAGTTCCGGGCCGGCCTCCAGATCTCGGGCGATACCGCCCGTCGACTGGGCGACGCGCTGCGTGCGGCGCCGCCTGGTGTCGGACCGGTCATGAGGTCGTCCAACTGTGAGCACCCGCAGGACCGGGACGATCTGCTGGTGACGGCGTACGGCGAGAAGGGCGAACAGTCCGTCATCGTCCGCTACGCCACCTGCCGGTCGAACGGCACGGACGACGGCACGACACTGCGGCGGCTCACCACGGACACGATGGTCCCGCTCAGCAAGGTGTTGTACGCCAAGTTCCCGACCATGCCGATCATCCACGACCTGACCGGCCGATGATCGGCCGTCGGGTTGGCGCGGTGCTGCTGGCCGGTGGTGCGATCGGCGCGGTGGTCCTCGGGGCGAACACACTGACGAGCCAGGCTGATTCGGCCGGTACGACGGCGCCTCCCGGCGCGACTCCCACCGGCATGGCCTCGACCCCACCGGGCGGCGGCACGGCCTCCATCCCACCGGGTGCCGGCACGGCCTCGGTCCCGCCAGGCGGCGGCACGGCCTCGGTCCCGCCAGGCGGCGGGACGGCTCCGGCCAAGCCTGGTTGGCGATGGGAGACGTACGCCGACGTCCAACTGCAAGTGCCGGACAGCTGGGCGCAGTCCCTCTGGGTCGGCCCGCCGGACTGCACCGAGGACGATTGGGTGCCCGAGGCAACGGTTTTTCGGCCGGGTGGAGACCGAGGACTGGCTCTCAAGCTCTGCCCGACCCCCAAGCCCGCCCAACAGGTCGCACCGTCCGTGGTCTTCGACGGCGAACGGCCGGGCGTCGTACAGCTGGCTGACGGCTGGGTTCGCGAGACCCGGAAGCTCGGCGACCAGCTGATCACCGTGACCGCAGGCGACGACGTACTGCGTCAGCAAATCTTCGAAACAGCTGCCGTCGTCAATGCCGTCGACAGCTACGGATGCGCTCCTCAGGTCGACCGTCAGCTCGCCCGCCCAGCGGCGAACGGCGGCCTCAAGTCAGTCGGCGAGATCACCGGCGTCAGCATCTGCCGCTACTCCATTCAAGGCCTCCCAATCGCTCCCACCGGCAGCCCCGAGGACATCCGGTACGCCCGCCTCCAGGCCAGCTCCCGCCTGAGCGGCACCGCCGCCAACCACCTGGTCCGCGACCTGCTCGCCGCACCACTCGGCACCGGCCCAACGCTGTCCGGTCCCCGACGCTGCGCACCCGAGCCCGAACCCACCCACGACCTCCTCATCCTCCGCGTCCAGGGCGCCAATCACTCCCAAGACGTCCTCTACCGCTACGACGGCTGCCGCCACAACGGCACCGACGACAGCACAACCCTGCGCCAGCTAACCCCCGACACCGCCCGCCAGCTCTTCCTCGGCGTCCACCAACTCAACGAGTCCCACCCGGCCCTCGACCAACTCCTGATCGGCACTCCACCACCCGTGCGATGATCCACAGATGACCGGCTGGCGCTGGGAGTCGTACCAAACCGTCGAGGTCCAGGTCCCCGACAACTGGCGCTACGGCACGACCAACAGCCCGCCCTGCCTGGTCAAAGAACTCCGCCCGCCGTACGTCGGTCGGCCCGGCGCCATCCGCGCCATCGGCTGCCGCGACCCGCTCCCGCCCCTGCCGTACCGCGCGCCGTACTTGTGGTTCGACGCAGACCGCAGGAAACGCGGCCGGCCGATCCCGTCGCACATCGCCGGCCCGCGGGAACCAGGAGTCCAACCCGAAGACCACGGCTGGACCGAGGAGACCCGGGTCGTCGACGGCGTCTACCTCACCGTCCTGAGCGACGACAACGCCTTACGCCAAAGGATCCTGGACTCCGCCCGGCTCATCGACGGCACCGACACGTATGGCTGCCCGCCGTACCATCCACTCGCCGTACCGCCGGACCACCACCCGATCGCCGCCTCCCCAGCCGCCGCGCGCCGCCATCAACCGAAGGATCGCCCAGCGAACTCCGGCGGCCTTGCCTCGCTCGGCACCGTCGACTCGATCGTCGTCTGCCGGTACGCCATCAGCAGGAACCGGCCGCACCGCCGAGCCCCGCTGATCGCCAGCTCAGCGCTCCACGGCCCCGCCGCAGCCGCTCTGTCCGCAGCCATCCTCGCCGCCCCCGAAGGCTTCGGCCCCGAAGACCTCAGCTGCCTCGACATCCTCGGCCGCGAACTGATCGTCCTCAAGATCCGCGCCGGAAACCGCGAGCAGGAAGTCCTCGTCCGCTACGCCGGCTGCCACTTCAACGGCACCGACGACAGCACCACCCACCGCCGCCTCACCCCCGCGGTCGTCCAGCCCCTCCTCGCCGGCCCCCACCAACAAACCACCTACAACAGCGGCCTGTACGAGTTGGTCTTCGGACAACCGCCGCTCCGAAAGCCCTGAGATTCAGCGTGGAGATTAGGGTTCGCAGGCCGGGGTCGTCGACCTGTTCGCTCGGCGCCGGACTCCCGGTGGCCGTGGGGCCGGGGCCCGCCGCCCACGGCCAGTCGTCGATCCGGAGCCCTCGAACTACCCCTACCCGACGCGTTCGGCTGAGACCACCCAGAGTGGGGCATTCGCAGGGCCGGGGGTCGCCTGCGATGCGGCCGGACAGGTCCGTGGTGGCTGACACCGCGGCGGCCGGGTAGTGAGGTCGAGGAGTCGCCTGGGACGGCGGGCCGAGCGGCCGGGTGTGAGGTGGTCGAGGGCATCGGCAGGTGCTGCGGTTGGCTGGCGTCCGCGGTGGCTGGTGCTGCGGCGGCCGGGTAGTGGCGTGGACGAGTCGCCGTGGTCAGGTGGTGACGCCGCCGCCATTCGGTCGCGCGGCCGGGTAGGCCTGTGGCGGCTGGTGGCGTGGTGGCCCCGCCATAGCCGGGCGGTGAGGCCGTCGAGGCGATCGGCGGGTGTGCGGCCTGCTGAGTCCGCGGTGGCTGATGCCGCGGCCGCCGGTGGCGGTGTGGCGGAGTCGCCGTGGCCAGGTGGTGAGGCGATGGGGCGCCGGTGGGTGGGGCTCGCTGGGGCTTGGCCCTGGGGGCCGGGAGCGGAGCTGGCTCTGGGGATGCTCGGAGCAACGGCGCGTCAGTCCTCGCCTGGGGATTTGGTGGGGAGGCACAGGGTCTTGGCGGCTGACAGGAGGCGGTGGTCGTAGGTGATGAATGCGGTCAGGTCGTCACCGAGGACGGCGTCTGCGGTTGCGAGGTGGATTGCGTCCAGGGTGCGGATCAGGCCGTCGGTGTAGGCCGCGGCCGTGGTTCTTACCAGGTCGTCGATCTCGTACACCGCGATGCGCGCCAGCACCGCCGGTACGGCGGCGAGCAGGTCCGGCTCGGTGCGGCGGAGAGCGCGGGGCAGCTCGACCTCGGCCAGGGCCGACGACACCAGAAGTCGATCCTGGTGGGCGTTCAGCCAGTCGACCAGTGCATCCGAGGCGACCTCTCGGCGTACCAGCTTCACCAGGGCGGCTGTGTCGAGGTAGATCATCAGTGGCGTTCCTCGTCGCGCAGGTGCTCGAGCAGCTCGCCTGACTGCTGAGTGGTCCGTACGTCGCCCTTGGGGTGCGGCAGCGGGCCGGTGGCCCGGGGTGGTCGCAGGTTGCCGGTGGCCAGCAGGCGGCCGATCGGCGATGGCTCGGCCGGCACCAGCCGGGCGACGACCACGCCGCGCTCGGTGATGTCGACCTCCTCGCCGCGCTTCACCCGCGCCAGCACCTTGGCCGTTTCCTGGTTCAGCTCTCTGATCGGCACCTCAGCCATGGACAGATTGTAGTACATCTTTGTCTGACACCCGCCTTCCCAAGTTGTTGTCGCCAGGGAAGGTACGAGGTTTCGACACCGCTGACGGGGTTGTCCACAGGGCAGTCTCGGCGAGAAGGCCTCCTCACCCAACCGCGGTGGGGTGAACCGGTGGGGTGAGACGCTGCTGGGGGTTAGCGAATGGTGACCGGGTGTTGACAGGGTGTGGTCGCGCTGGGAAGGACCGCGGCGGCCTGAGGGGCGGCTGGGGTGTTCACGACCTGGGGAGCGGCTTTGACATTGCGGGTGCACTTCACCACTGACGACCTGGCTCGGCTGACGTTTGCGCCGGGGCCTGATCCGTTGTGGGAGTTGTTGCTGAGCCTGCACCAGGCGCAGACCGAGGACGGGGCGCAGGTGTTCGGGGCTTGGCGGCGGCGGATTCGGGCTGGGCTTGACGACCAGGTGCGGAAGTTGCTGGAGCTGACGCCGCCGCAGGGGTATTCGCCGGACTTTTTGACGCCTTGGGAGGGCGGCCAGGGGCTTCAAGCCGGGCTGGCGGCGGTTGCGCGGACTGATCGGGGGCGGGTTCGGGACGATCTGGACCAGCTTGCGAGTGCTCCGCGGTGGGCGGATGGGCTGCTGCGGTCCGACGGGCCGGCGCGGTTGGCGCGGGTGATGGGGTCGTACTTCCGGACTGCTGTCGCGCCGCACTGGGTGGCGATTCGGCGGCAGGTCGAGCACGACCTCGCCGTACGGTCGCGGACGGTTCTCACCGAAGGGCTGCGCGGGATCACCGAGAAGTACCGCGGGTTGACCTGGGAGTCGCCCACGCTGCTGGTCGACGACGGGCACTCCGCCGTACGGGATCTGCACCTCGACGGGCGCGGACTGCGGCTGGTGCCGTCGTACTTCTGCTGGCGGCACCCGATCACACTGCGGGACCCGAGCCGCCCGCCGGTGCTGGTGTACCCGGTGGATCATCAGCCGCTGACCGAAGTCGTGGCCGAGACCGGCCCGGCAGGACCCCAGGCGCTCGGCAGCCTGCTGGGGCGGACCCGCGCCAACGTGCTGCACGCCATCGCACGTGGCGGCTGCTCGACGACCGAGCTGGCCGCCCGGACCGGCGTCTCGCCTGCGACGGCCAGCGAGCATGCGCGCATCCTGAAGGACGCCGGCCTGATCAGCACCCGGCGTACGGGCACCGCCGTCACCCACACCCTCCAGCCGACCGGCCGGACATTGCTGGGTTCTTAAAGCCGTCGGGCTCACCCCGGACCGTCTGGCGGTCGGTCGGGGTGAGCCCGGGCGGGTTCGGACTACTTGTAGACGACCCAGAGCTCGTAGTCGTCACCGGGGAACGCGGAGCCGTCGATGCACTTGTACTTGCTCCACTTGGTCCCCGCCGCGCCGGCCGCGTGGCAGTCGGACTGCCAGAAGAAGTCTCCGACGTACTCCCAGTTGTCGGCCACGACGGACGCCGTGGTCGAGGCCACCGGGGCCTGGACCGCCTGCGCGGCCGGTACGGCGAGGCCGCCGACCGCGAGCGCGCCACCGGCCAGGGCGCCGAACACCAGCTTGCGAAGATTCATGGGCTCTGCCTTTCGTGAGGGTCGAACTCCGAACACCTCGACAGTGCCGCCCGGAGACCGACCGGCGGCAGCCCTGTTCGGAACAGCCCGAAAGGCACCAACCATTTTCGGTCCAGACCGGAAAGCTCTTGCTCCCCGGCCCCCGACCAGCTATACCCCAGCGGCATCCTCACAGGGCCGCCCCGGCTCAACCACACGAGGGGACGATGCGCAGGTTCCGAACCTCGGACAACGGGACTCGTCGCGCTTCACGTTCGCCGTCGACCTGAAGGATCACCATCTGCTGGTCGCCGCTCAGCAGTTTGCCGCAGGCCGTGCCTACGGCAAGTTCGACCTTCAGGTAGGCAGGCGGTTGTTTCACCGCAGACGGAGCGGCCCACCAGAGCACCAGACCCGCCCAGATCAGAACGACAGCGGCGTACACGAACCGTCTGGCCGCAGTGATGAGTCCCGCATCATGCTTCGCGGCAGCGACCTGGGCGGCTCGCACGTTCAGGAAGGTGTGGATGACCTCGCGGTACTCAGCGACCCGCGGTGCGCCTGCTGCTGCTCGGAGCGCGAGCAGCAGTCCGACGCAGGTTGCGGCGTACCCGACCCCAAGGAAACCACCGACCAACCACCGAAACGCCGGCGTCAGATCCTTCAGAGCGGTTGGGCCTCCGATGACGAGGGCGCCGGTGATGACGGCGACGACGGCAGCCAGTCCGTCGCGCCATTTGCCGGCTGACGTCCGAACCTCGTCGATCGATCTGTCGACGACGTCGTTCCAGTGTTCGGCATCGCTGACGCTTGCTTGCGTTGGTGGTGCCGGAGGCTTGCGATACGGCGCCGGGTCAGCCATCTGCCCCGCCGGACTGTGGACGGAGTGCATCGATTCGGAAGTAGACGCCGCACCCGGCCGATCCTGCTGGCCCGCCGGGATGCGTGGCGGTGCAGCCGCACGAGACGTTCAGGACCTCGTACTGGTCGACGACGCCGCCACCCGGTCCGAGTGTTCCTGCCGTGCCCAACGGCGCCTCGAGAACACGAGACTCGGAGAAGTGATCACCGCACCGTGGACACGTTCCCTCGATCACGGCGACGAGAACGTCGTCCACATTGCTAACCGTGGCTTTCAAGGTGCCGTCGACCAGCATCGCGTACGCCTTCAACGTCCATTCGTAGCCACCGGGATCGGTCGTCTCGTAACCCAGCGGACGAGACGCCTTGGCCGGTCTGAACTTCACCATGAGCCGAGAATGGTGAGCGTTGCCCACTGGTACAAGATGTCGCTCCTTCTCTCTGCGGTCGTTCGACGGAGCGCCTCCGGCCAATCGAGGCTCATGGCCCTGTACAGAAAGCTGTCGACAAAGGCGCTCGAGACGGCGTCGTCGCCCAGTTCGCTGACCCTGGCCACCACGACGTCGCTCGATCTCGTCAGCGCCAGGGTGGCGAAGGTCAACGGGTCCCCGGTTCCACCGCCCGGCACCTGCGCACCCCAGCAGGCGATCAGCCCCAACCGTCGCGGCGTGGCCGCGGTGAACAGATCTGCAGGCGTGAGCAGGACCTCCTCGCCGAGCTCGAGATAGTGTCCGAGCGCCGCAGCCGGTCGGCCGTGTGCGACGACGACCACGGCATCGACAGTGGTGGCGACAATCTCGCGCAGCGCTTCTTCGGGACCAGCGACCGCGGTCGCTGTCCCTCGGAGACCCGCAAGCCTGTGGTAGTTCACCTCCGGGCCGATCCAGGTACGGATCTCGAGATTCTTCGGATCCGCTCCCTGACTGCGCGAACGAACAACGTCCGCGACCGTGAGAGAGGGAGCGGTGAGAACGGCGAACTGCTCCCCCAGCAGCATCCCGTGCCCTGCAGGGACCGCGGACCACGGCAGGGCCCAGAGATCCTCCAAAGGCACCAGTTGCAGCCTGGTCCCGACCGGCAGTTCGGAGATCGACGACGGAACCAGCGCGGCGAACGGCGCAACGTCCGCAACCACCTGATTCTTCATGCCACGGCTCACGGCGACATCGAGGAGATCGTTGGCGACCGCCGGCAGGAAGGCTGTCCCGAGGGTGATCTCGCCCTGCGGAGTTCTGGCGAGCCAGGCGATTTCACCGCGCTGTTCGGGTACGGGGGCCAGCAGCAGAGCAGCGACATCATCCGGGATCCGAGTGAGCAGCCCCTGTGCCTCGGTGGGATCGAACGGCGAGTAGGCAGCGGCCAGTTCCGCACCGATCGAGTCGTCGAACATCTCCGGCAGTGCTCCGGCCAGTGCCGCGCCGCCGAGGACCCGCCGAAATCGCTCGGCCGGGTCGAGTTCCTGATCCGCAGTACGACGCCATCGGTTGCGCTCGGCACGAGCGAGCAGCTGAGCGATCACGACCGGGTCGCTTCCGGTTTTGAGATCCTTCCCGGTCAGTCCGGCCAGCCGACGACCCCAGAGGCCTTCGAAGACAGCGACGAACGCGGCAGGGTCCTGGGCCACCACCGCGGTGCGCAGCGCACCTCGGTACACCCGGCCGAACCGTTGCCGGTACTCCGCCTGGAACCGCGGCCGGGTCTGACGAGCACGCATCTGCTCGATGGAAGTGATCGACCGCAACCTCAGGTCAACAGCTGCGCTGAGGTCGCCGGCGTCCTCGGCACACAACGCGAGGTCCCCAAGGCAGTAGGCGCTCATCGCAAGGTCGTCCGCACGCCGCTGGAAGTAGTCGAGCGCAGCCGCGAACAGTTCTGCGGCTTCGCCGGGGCTTCCGGACAGCCGCTCACAATGTCCCAACGTCATCTGCAGGTGCGCGACGGACCGCGGGTATCCGTGCTCTCGCGCCCGCTCGATCGCAGCCGAGCTGGTACGGCGGGCCGCCGCGTACTCCCCCCGCCGGTTGTACAGCTCGGCCAGGACGTCCGCAGCGTCGATCGCCTCGACCACCGGACCGTCCTCCAGGTCGATGACCAGTTGGAGGACCGGCATCGCTTCGTCCTTGCGGTCCGCCATCCGCAGTACGTCGGCCAACCGGATCGCTGCCGAGGCCACCCCGACCGAGGATCCGAGCTGCTGAAAATTCTCGACCGCCTCCGAGAGGACCTTGACCGCTTCGTCGTGCTGACCGAGGAGGCCGAGCGCCTCCCCGCGGCCCACAAGGGCGTTGGCGATGTAGATGCGGTCACCGAGGACCCGTGCCTCTCGTTCGCATTCGACGAAGGCGGTCAGCATCTCCTCCGCGGCGCCGGCCCGCCGCAGGAGATGCCCCTTCGGCACGAGCACGCGGACCCGGCCGAAGGTGCTTCCCGTGGTGACGGCGAGGGCGTAGGCCTCGTCGTAGATCTTTGCGGCGGTTTCGGTGTCGTCGTGATGGCGCGCAACGTCAGCCAGCCCGATCAAAGCCTGGATCAACACCACAGGGTGCGTCGTACGGATCCGGCCGATCCGTGCCAGCTCCTCGTAGGCCTCCGCAGCGATGGCCAGATCGTTGCTGATGAGTGCTGTGTCCCCGCGTGACTCGAGCATCAACTCGTTCCACCAGTCGTCCCAGCCGGTGCGGAAGGACTCGGGCCGGTCGGTCGGCAGACTCACTTGACGCAACGCCCAGAACCGGGCGCGCAAGGCGATCGGTCCTGGCTCCGGCATGTCACCCACTACGTCTGCACCGGCCACGGCCGCGGCGGTCCAGGCCTCGTGGAGTCTTCGTGCCTTCTGCTCGAACCCCTCCGGCAACCCCAGTTCTCGCTCCATGCGACCCCCTGTGTCGTTGTCTCGTGATCAGTAGTTGATGGTGAGCTCGGAAACGTAACGGGAGCCTTCGTCAAAGTTCCGCAGAGCGCCCAGAACTTCGGCGCCGGGGTGGGCCACCTGCGCGCCGCGCTGGTCACCGATCTCCCGCCGCCACCCCGGACGCGAGCCGTAATAGCCGTGGATGTCTTCGTACTCCGCCCGGTTCAGTACGTCGAAGTCCACGAGGTCCTGGGCGGACGCCACTCGCCGGTCGGTCAGGGTGTGGGCTACGAACCCCTCAGTGAGCAACGGCTTCCGGAAGTGGACCGAGTACCGGCAGCACATCAGTGCGCCCTCGATCGTCAGGAGCATCAACCGGCCCGCCTCGAAACCGACAGTGACCGCATCCTGCGGCCCTCGGCCGACGAAGTCGACTGTGCCTTCGTCCGGATCGACCAGCAGCATCCAGCCTCCTGCCGGATCGACGGTCGTCGTGATCCGTACCTCTTCCTGTGAGCGCAGCCATTTCCTGACAGTGAAGGTCTCCTCTGTTCGGGTGGTCACCGTCGACTGCGGCGTCGACGATCGCCGCTCCGCGATCTGGGCCGCGTACCGAGTCAGTTCCGACGAATCGAAGGATGGCTCGTGCTTCGTCATGACTCCGCCTCCTGAGGACGTGATCGGTTGGACGGACGACGGCGCCCCCGTGACCGAGTGAGGGCGCCGTCGTGCCGGTGTCTAACGGTGGTCGTGCTTTCCGGAGCCGACTCTGCCGCCGACGCCCCGACAGCTCGAGCAGGTCGCGCGCTCGTACCAGAACTCGGGTTTGCCGGACTCCCCCTTGCCCGACTTGGGCACCTGAACCGTTCCATCGCCGTTGCAGGTCGAGCACTTGAAGCAGTTGTTGCAGTTCGGGTTGTAGCCGGGCATGGTCTTTCTCCTTCGGTTGGTTCGGATCAGCCTGCGCGGATGATGACGAGCCGGTTCTTGACGGCCAGGACGGGATCGAGAACACCGTCGTGCCGGTCGACGACGCACGGCGGACGGCAGTTGTTCCCGATCCCGCGCGCGGTGAGGCGGGCCGGGGCGATCCCAAGGCGCACCAGCAAATCGCGGATCACTTCGGCGCGTTGCTGTGACAGTTGGGCTCGGCCTTCCTCGGTGCCTGCCGAACTGGTGGTTCCGATCACCTCGATCCGCCGCGCCGCCCCAAGCTTGGCCAGGCAGGTCCGCAGTACGGCGACGGCGGCGGCCTGATCGATCAGGTCGGCTCGGTCGGGTTCGAACCCCAACGTGTCGGCTCTGAGCTGACACGGCTGTGGCGGCGGCGGAGCCACGACGGGTACCACCGTTACCGTAGGCATCGCGACCTTGGTTGTCCGAGGCTGCAGCGCCGCCGGCACGACATTCACGGGCTGTTGCGCACCGGAGGCCTCGATGATGGCCTTCCAGATCGCTTCGAGCCGTCGACGAGCAGGGACCGGCAGAGGCGGCTGCGGCGCAGTCACTGCGCCGATCCCCACCAGGTGGACGGTGATGCCCTGTAGATCGGGCAACGTGTTGACCTGTTGGAGGTAGGCGGCCACCTCGCCAGGATCCGCCTGCAGCAGGCCGGTCTGGAACTTGAGCGCACCGGCCGTCTGCAACCCCGAATCGACGATGTACAGACTTTTCGGTCCCTTGCTGCGGCTGAGCCCGCGGGCGGCGACATCGATCGCACCCAGCAGGTCAACCTCGGCCGTCTGCGCCTTGCCCTGTTCGAAGATGGGCTCGAGATCGGTCGCGATCGGGTCGGCGACCATGGTGTTGTCGTTGCCCTCGGCCCGCTCCTCGTCGTACGCGATGGTGGGCTGGCCGTCAGCCCGGACCACAATGACCCTGGCGCCCTTGATACTTCGGGTCGCGTCGATCGCGCTGTCGATCTCAGGGACCCGGCTGGGCACGATCGCATTGGCGTGCTGCCCCACCACGATCGCGATGCCCGGCGGATCGGGCGCCCCGCAGAACGCGAGCAGCGGGAGCTGTCCGGCGACCGCCAGACCGGCGACCGCCGTACGAAATGTCGTACGCATGAATGTCTCCAGTGAGTGAAGTAGTCGATGATCAGGCGTGCCAGTAGGCACGGTGCTTGCCGCACCGGAGGCCGACACCACACTCTTGGCACGGCCCCGACCGCCATTCGCCGTCACAGGCGCGGCAGGTCGCCAGCGATGCCTTGCAGTGGCGGCACTTCGGCGCGGTCCGCGGTTGCGTGATCGACCAGCGGAGCAACCGGATCACGGTCGGCTCGCCGGAAGGGACAGATCTTCCGGATCCCGGTTCGGCAGGCCGACCTCGAGTGCCGTGGTGATGTCCGGATCGGCGAATGCCCGCGCGAGGTGCTGCCGGTACGACGCGATGGCCTCCGGCGCGAGCCGCTCGAAGTGCCCCGCGTCGAAGCGGGCCCACATTGCGTCGGTCTCGGCCGCATCGGTCACCCGATCGTCGTACTGGCTGACCGCGTCGGCGCGCTTCTCCTCCTGCTCGACCACCTGTGCACGGACCTTCGTGAGCCGAATCAGCGCTCGCCGGTAGGCATCCCGGTGCGGGTTCGTCCGCAGGGCCGAGTAGACCAGCACTATCGCCGCGATTCCCATCGACACAGCGAGCCAGAGAATCATCAACTGTGCGGAGTCGAGCCCTGCTGTCGTCGCCAGCTTCGGAGTCACCTTGCCGCCGGGTGTCGTGGTCGGCGCGAAGACGTACTTCGTCCGGAGATCGGCAAGACCGACCAGAACCACGCCGAGCAGGACCACCAGACCGGCGAGTACCGCGAGGTGACGTCGCTGTCGTGTGGCCCGGAAGAAGGCAGCCTCACGGCCTGCGTACTTCGGCAGGAACAGTACTGCGGCACCTACGACCACAGCCATCATCCACGTGTGCAGAAGGTTCTCGCCGATCAGCTTGAGAGCCAGGTACGAGAAGTACAGTTCCGCGCCGCCGAACACGAGATAGAACAGCGCCGAGCCACCCCGGTCACGCCATCGCGCAGCGTGCACACTGCCTGGGTGGGTCAAAGCCGTTGAATCCGTCCAGTTGCCCTCGTCCACGCCGACAGCGTCACCGCGAAGTACGGCGCCCTGTTCGGCGACGGACCGCTCGGCCTCGTCCAGCTCGTCTCTCCCGTTCGCTGAGGCATGCTCCTCACGACGGGCATCTCCGACCCGTTCGCGAATCAGCTTGCGGGCGATCGTTCGGGACTCGGCCCGATGAGCCGCGACGTCTCGTTGGGCCCGAGCGAGCTGCTCGGTCAGCCGTACCTCGCCCACCAACTGCCGGCCGTGGGACGCGAGGAACGCATCCCGGTACATGCCGGAGGCTGCGTCGGTCCGGGCCATCTGCTCGACCAGGTCCAGGAACGTGCCCGCGTCGGGCAGGTCGGGGATCGGAACAGCTTTCGGGATGTGGACGGTCAGGATCTCCGGTTCCGGTTCCCTGTCCTTGCTCCTGCGCTTCATCGTCCCCCCTCAGTCGCAACCGGACCGACGTCGGGTGGCATCTCGCACAGCATCGCCCGCAGATAGTCCGGCGGTACCCGAGCGGGTTCCGTCCGGCGCCGCTGCCGCGACCGTTCGTAGATCGCGACCTGCTCGTTGAACCAGACCTGCCACATCGCTGCTGCAGCTCGCGCCGACTGGGTCACGGTCTCCCGATCGGCCTTGAGCGCAGCGATCTGAACGGCGGCCGCTCGGTCTCGCGCCACCGCCGCGTCCCACGCCGCGGCGCGCTCGCCTGCGCGTCGAGCGGTCCACGCCGATCCCGGGAACCCCTGCGGCGGGGACGGGTGCTCCGGCGGCACGTCGAGCGGCGGCTGCAACCGCCCGTCGACCTCGGCTTCCAGTTCCGCCAGCTTCCGGTCGATCCCCTCACACCGCTTGATCCGCCATTGCTCGACGGACAGTTCGCCGTCGCGAGCCTGCTCCTGCCGGCGCCTGGTGGCATCGGTGTGCTCGCCTGCCGGTATCACTCCCAGTCGCCGATCGATCCGGCCGTTGAGCCGTAAGGCCAGCCGCCTCATCAGTCCGATCTTGGCCGGTCTCGGTGGCCGGTCCCCGTCCAGCGCCTTCCTGCGCGCGTGCGTCATCGTTGTGCCTTCCCCCCACGGTCAGGACTTGGTCGGACGAACTGTCGTCCGCGTCTGCTGTGGAGGCTAGCGAGCAGAATCGTTGTGGGGTGTCCGTGAAAACACCGTCATTTCGCTCCTGGTCCTGCGATCTACTCGGCAGCGAGGTCTTCGACGGTGACCACCTCGTCCTCGAGTGCGCGCCGGATCAGGGCCATCATGCTTCCCGCCGGCCGACCGAGAGCGGCGTACTTGATCCGCGCTCGTTCGATGTAGGTCTCGATGGTTCGGACCGACACACCAAGCCGTTCGGCGGCGAACTGCTTGGACCCGGTCTGGAACCACGCGCGGAGCGCATCGCGCTCCTGTGTACTGAGCTTCACCCGGTTGTCCGCCTGAATCGCACCGGCCAGCGTCGGAGCGGTGTACGGCAGGTCAGCCGCCCCCTTCATGATCGCTTCCACCAGGTGCTCCGGCCCTTCGTGTTTCGTCAGATAGGTGTAGACACCGAGGTCCATGCACCGGGTGATCGTCATAGGTTGTGAGCTGGACGAGTAGACGATCACGGTCCGTCCGGCGTCAACGACCTTGCCGAGTGCTTCGTACTCGGGGACCGGCAGCGAACGCCCACGGTCGTCCAGATGGAGGTCGAAGATCACGACATCGGCAGAGCGGGCCGGTTCCACCCAGAGTTCGCTCACGCGATTCCCCAGGTCGATCAGGTCGATCGGTGGATTCGCCTCGGCGCACCACAGCCGGACTCCGGCCGTGGTGGCCGGATGGTCCTCGACGATCACCGCGACCACTCGTTCGCGTCCCATCGCGCCTCCACCCACAGCATTTCGTCCCGACGCATCGCCGTCAGGCACACCTTCTGATCGGACAGTTGTGGTAACTCGAGATCCGGGCAATCGGCGACCACGCTCACCGACAGGGCGTCGTCCGTACCGGCGACCGTGACCCGGGCCTGACTGTCCGCGGTCGCCAGGACCATCAGTGGTGCCTCGGTGAGATTCCGCCGGGCCGCCTTCGGAAGATCCGGCCAGGACCCTGAGGTCGCGAGCGTCACCAACACTCCGCGACGATCGGCCAGGTCGGCGCAGGCACGAAGCTCGTGCAGCAACGGATCAGGGACCTCGTCGGACTCAGCGAAGATCCGACGCATCCGGGCGGCCTCGATCGCGCATCGCCGCCCTACCGCGGGATCCTGCGGATCGAGCGTCCGATTCGCCAGTCCCTCGAGCAGCGGGCCGGCGGTGGTGGAGATCTCGACGTACCGCTGCCGCCGACTCTCGTGGGTCTGTCGCGCGAGCTGGTCGGAGATGCGGATCTCCTCGTCCTCGCGACGCCTGCGCGCGGCTTGCCCCGCCAACGAGGCGAGCATCCAGGTGGCGACGGCGATCGCCAGCGCGTAGCCGGCGCTGGTGACCATGCCAGGCAGATATCCAATCGCCAGGCCGTCCACCGGCAGTACCAGCATCCGCAGAATCGCGGCCACATGATGCCCGACCAGGATCACGACGACCTCTCGCAGTCGCTCGCCGAAGATCAGGAGAACGAGCCACGGTGCGGTGCCAACGAACCAGTAGCTCGCCAGAGCGTGCGGGGTCGGCTCGATGCCGGCGGCGCTGACCAGGCCGGCGCCGACCAGTACGGTCAGCGCCACCCACCGCCAACGACCCCAGTCGCGCTTCATCATGAGGAATCCGCAACTCACGGCGAAGACCAGACAGAGAAGTCCGTACGCGACGGCCTGCGGCGCGATCGACCGGTACTCGGATCGGTTGCCCAACAGGGTCATGGGCGCGAGGAAGAACAGGATCGCAGCGGCGACGATCACCGTCGCGAGCCGGAGCCGTCGCTGCAAGCGTGTACTGGTCGCGACCGCCAAGTCTGCCTGCCATCCTGCCGCGCTGGTGGTGTCCGACGGCTCGCACCGTGCACCGTACAGCCACACGAGCCTGATGACGGTTCCTCGCCCCGGCTGGGAGTCGATGGCCGTCGAACCACCGACCGCTGCCACCGGATCGATGATGGATCGGCTGACCCCGCGTCGCGCTGCCCCAACCGTCGTCCTGTCGAATCCTGTGCCCCGGTCGATCACCTCGATCTGGATCCCGTTCGGGAGCCGGGCGACGACGCAGGCCACTGCCCTCGCACCCGAGTGGCGCAGTGTGTTGGCCAACGCCTCCCGGACCGCTCCGGCGAGCGCGGCGACGACATCGCCCGGGAGCACAAGGTGCGCGGGCGCCTCGAGACTGACGGCTACTACGCTCTGGCCCGCCACCGCCTGCAGCGCCGTGCACAGATCAGCTTCTTCGGTTGCCGGCTGCAACTCCGGCACCCGTGACAAAGCTGCCAGATCCCGTGCGGCCTGTTGAGGGAGCCAGTCGTCGGTCGGCAGAACGTACCCGGCGCCGATCATCAGCAACGTGGTCGACGCGGTGTCGTGCAGCATTCGGACGGTGCGCTGCTCATCGGTCCGGACTGCCCGCCCAACCTCGCGCTCTCGCCGCAGCCGCGCGCTCGCCTCTGTGGCCAGGTCGGCCTGAACGCCTCCTCGATGCACAAGTACCCACAGCCACCGCGCCAGCCCCGCGGAGATGAGAAGCCAGCTGAGGCTCACGATCCACCCGCGCCACGACTCCGATGCGGCGCTCCAGAGGCCGGCGGCGAGAGCCAGATCGATCAGCGCAACCGCCGCGAACCCGACAACGGGCGAGGTGTGCAACTGGTACGACACGCAGACAAAACTCGCCCAGCTGATCACCCATCCGGCACCGAGCACCAAGATCTCTGGTCGCTCGGTGATGCCGACGGCGAAACAGACCAGACAGACCACCGCGACGTCGGCCGCGACCAGCCAGACCGCGGAGCCACGGAGGAGACGCCAACTGTAGAAGCAGGTCCAGATCGTCAGCAGACCGATGAGAGCAACAGCCCACCAGCGTGTCTGCGACGGCGCGCTGAGCAAACCGATACCACCGCACAGAATCCCGACTGCCGCATGAACGGTCGCGGCGTAACGGAGTGCGAGTTGGCTCAGTAACTGTTCCGCGTCTCCGGCTGGACCAGATGCCCCTTGTCCAGGCACGGACGCCACAGGCCTCCCCCTCGAACTCGGCCACCGGCCCCCACCGGCCGACCACCTTCTACCGAACGTATCGCCTCGGGCAGGATGGCGTTACCGTTCGTAGCCGGTTTCTTGGTTCCCCGATCCCACCTGCGAGAGAAAGATCTTGGCGACCGAGGCGTGGTCGAGCTACTTCAGCGCGGAGGCATCCGCAAAGCGCCGTCCAGGCGGATGACCTCGCCGTTGAGGAGTTGGTTGTCGAGGATGTGGGCGACCAGCGAGGCGTACTCGTCGGGGCGGCCCAGGCGGGACGGGTGCGGGACCTGCTGCTCGAGGACGGTGCGGGTTTCCTCGGGGAGGCCTGCCAGCATGGGGGTTTCCATGGTGCCGGGGGCGATGGTGACGACGCGGATCGCCTTGTCGGCGAGGTCGCGGGCGGCGGTGAGGGTGAGGCTGACGATGCCGCCCTTGCTGGCCGCGTACGCCGCCTGGCCGACCTGCCCGTCGTACGCCGCGATGGAGGCGGTCATGACGAAGACTCCGCGGTCGCCGTCTCCACAAGGATCCAACGCCAGCATGCGCTCGGCCGCGAGGCGGAGGACGTTGAAGGTGCCGATCAGGTTGACCTCGATCACCTGGCGGAAGGTTGCCAACGGCAACGGACCCTTGCGGCCGACGACGCGGCCGGGAGTGGCGATGCCGGCGCAGGTGACGACGACGCGGAGGTCACCCAAAGAGGCCGCCGCATCCAGAACCGAAACCACAGCGGCCTCGTCGGTAACATCCGTCGGGGCGAAGACGACGCGCTCCCCCAGCTCCTCGGCGATCGCCTTGCCGGCGGACGACGGGAGGTCGCAGATCACGACGCCGACACCGGCCGCGGCCAGTCGTCGTACGGTCGCCTCACCGAGGCCGGAGCCTCCGCCGGTGACCAGGGCTACGTCGGACGGGCCAAGCTTCATCGAACACTCCTGAGCAGGTCGCGGCTGATCACCAGGCGCTGGATCTGGTTGGTTCCTTCGAAGATCTGCGTCACCTTGGCCTCGCGCATGTAGCGCTCGGCCGGGAAGTCGCGGGTGTAACCGTAGCCACCGAGCACCTGGACGGCATCGGTGGTCACCTTCATCGCGGCGTCGGTGCAGATCAGCTTGGCGATCGCCGCCTGCTGCGTGAACGGCCGGCCGAGGTCGCGCCGCCGCGCCGCCGTCAGGTACGTCGAACGAGCGGACTCGACCGCCGCGGCCATGTCCGCGAGCAGGAACTGGATGCCCTGGAAGTCCGCGATCGCCGAGCCGAACTGCTTCCGCTCCAGCGCGTACGACGCAGCGCAGTCCAGCGCCGCCTGGGCGAGCCCGACCGCGCAGGCCGCGATCCCGAGCCGGCCGGAGTCGAGCGCGGACAACGCGATCCGCATCCCGTCACCCTCGGCGCCGATCAGGTGGTCGGCCGGGACCTGGACGTGGTCGTAGTTCACCAGCGTCGTGGTGGACCCGGTCAGCCCCATCTTCCGCTCGGGCGCCCCGAAGCTGAGCCCGGCGGACGACGCCGGGACATGGAAGGCCGAGATCCCGTGCTTCGGATCGGCTGACGTCCGGGCGAAGGTCGTGTAGAAGTCGGCGTGCGAACCGTGGGTGATCCAGGACTTGGTCCCGGTCAGCACCCACCAGTCGCCGTCGCGGACCGCCTTGGTCGTCATCCCGCTGATGTCCGACCCGGCCTGCGGCTCCGACAGCGCGTACGCGCCGAGCAGCTCGCCGCCGACCATGTCCGGCAGGAACCGCGCGCGCTGCTCCTCGGAGCCGAGCGTCGCCATGGCGTAGCTGGTCATCGTGTGCACCGAGAGTCCGACCCCGACCGACATCCAGGCAGCGGCGATCTCCTCGAGCATCTGCAGGTAGACCTCGTACGGCTGCTCGGCGCCGCCGTACTGCTCCGGGTACGGCAACCCCAGCAGCCCAGCCTTGCCAAGCGTCCGGAAGGCGTCGCGTGGGAAGGTCTCGGACTCCTCCGCCTGGGCCGCGTACGGCGCCAGCTCGTGCTCGCACAGGTCTCGGACCAAGGCCAGCAGGTCGGTGGATTCCTCGGTCGGCAGCAACCGGTCGACAGCCATCAGGCACCCCTCTCAACGGCTCACTCGAACGATACTCGTATTGATACTGTCGACTCAAGCTGAGTATCGTTCTATGCTGTCTCGATATGACAACAGTCGTCCCGGGACGCCGCACGCGCAGGCAGTCCGAGCTGCTCGACCGGCTCCTGTCCCTGTTTCTCACGCAGGGCTTCAGCAGATTCACCCTGGACGACCTCGCGGCCGAGTTGCGCTGCAGCAAAACCACCCTCTACGCGCTCGCGCCGAGCAAGGAACAGCTCGCCGTCGAGGTGGTCAAGCACTACTTCAAGAACGCCACCGCGCAGGTCGAGGCGACCGTGGCCCGGCAGACCCGGCACGACCGCCGGATCGCCGCGTACCTGAACGCCGTCGCCGACGCGCTGCGCCCGGCCAGCCGGACCTTCCTGGACGACGTCGCGACGTTCGCGCCGGCCCGCTCGGTCTACGAGCGCAACACCCGGATCGCCGCCGACCGGGTCCGCACGCTGATCGAGGACGGCATCGCCAGCAAGACCTTCCGGCAGGTCGACATCGGCTTCGCCGCGGAGATGGTCGCGCACATCATGCAGGCGATCCAGCGCGGCGACATCGCCCGGCGTACCGGCCTGAACGACGCCGAGGCGTACCGCGAGCTCGCGTCGTTCGTGCTGCACTCGCTGCGCGTCGACTGACGCATTTGCGCCCCGGAGTAGCTTTTCGGGATGCAACTGAAGCTGGGACCGCTGCTGCGGTACGTCGACCAGACGCGGGCGACCGTGTGGGTGGAGACGACCGGGCCGGGTGAGGTGGAGATCCTCGGCCACCGGGCGAGCACGTGGTCCGTGCACGGCCACCACTACGCGCTGGTCCTGATCGAGGACCTGCAGCCGGGAGCCAGTACGCCGTACGAGGTGCACTGCGACGGCGAGCGGGTGTGGCCGCTCGCGGACTCGCCGTACGGGCCGAGCGTGATCCGGACGCCGGACTCGGACGGCGGCTTCCGGCTGACGTTCGGGTCGTGCCGGCGGTCGGCGCCGTTCGACGAGCAGGGGTTCAAGGACTTTGGGCCGGACGCACTGGTCGCACTGGCCGAGCGGATGGCCGGGACCGACCACGAGCGGCCGGACGCGATCCTGCTGCTCGGCGACCAGGTGTACGCCGACGACCCGTCGGACGCCGTACTGGAACAGCTGCGCGAGGCGCACGGCGGACGGCCCGGCTCGGAGGTGCAGGACGAGATCGGCAACTTCGAGGAGTACACCTGGCTGTACGACGACGCATGGATCCACCCGGCGGTGCGCTGGCTGTTCTCGACCGTGCCGCTGTGCATGCTGCTCGACGACCACGACCTGCGCGACGACTGGAACACGTCGCTGACCTGGCGGCGCTGGGTGACCGAGCAGCCGTGGTGGCACGACCGGGTGGTGGGCGCCTACGCGTCGTACTGGGTCTATCAGCACTTGGGCAACCTGTCGCCGGAGCAGCTGGCCGAGGACTCGACGTACCAGGCCATGCGGACGCTGGGCGATGACGACGAGCGCACGGCGTACCTGGATGCCTTTGCCTGGGAGGCCGACGAGGACCCGGCGTCGACGCGGTGGAGCTTCTACCGCGACTTCGGCCGGGGTGTGCGGCTGGTCGCGGTCGACTCGCGCTGCTCGCGGCACCTGCAGCCGGGCGAGCGGGCGATGGTCGACGCGCACGAGTGGGAGTGGGTGCGGCGGCACACGATCGAGGCGACGACGCCGATCAATCACCTGCTGCTCGCGTCGACGCTGCCGTTCCTGCTGGCGCCGGGGCTGCACCACCTGGAGGGCTGGGACGAGGCGATCTCGTCCGGTGCCTGGGGAGCGCGTGGGTCGAAGGTCGGTGAGCGGATCCGGCAAGGGATGGATCTGGAGCACTGGGCGTCGTTCCGGAAGTCGTTCGACGACGTGACCGACCTGCTGACCGCGCTGGTCTCGGAGGAGAACCCGCCGGCCTCGATCCTGATGCTGTCCGGCGACGTGCACTGCAGCTACGTGACCGAGGCCCGGCTGAACGCGGTCGAGCACCCGGGGACCGCGATCCGGCAACTGACGATGTCGCCGTTCCGGAACCCGATCCCGCGGCACGTCCGGCTGGCCAACAAGCTGCTCGACACCCGGTGGATGACCGCGCTGCTGCACAAGCTGGCGCGGTCGGCGGGGGTGGACGACGTCGCGGCGAGCTGGCGTACGGCGTACGGGCCGTGGTTCGACAACGGGGTGATGAGCGTCCGGCTGGACGGTGAGAGCTGGGCCGTCGACGTCGACCACGCGGCGCTCGGTCAGGACCGGCAGCTGCTGCGGCGGACCCTGAGCTACATCGGCCGTTAATCCTTTACACCGCACCGACCGGTTTCCGCGCGAAGGGAAACCCTTACTCTCCGGGTTCGTCCGGGCACTTTGTGACAGTTTCCGGTAGAACAGATCACGGTTGAGTCAAGGACGTTCCCGCCCCGGGCGTCCTCATCGTGAGGAGGCACAACCATGCGCATTCGCCGCACCGTGGCCCTGCTGGCAGCCGCCGGCCTGGTCGCCACCACCGTTCAGCTGGCCACCGCCAGCGCGGCTCCCGAGGCCTCGATCGCCTCGGCGAGCACCATCACCGCCACCTTGAGCAAGGAGGCGACGATCCCCGGCACCGCCTGGATGACCGACGAGAAGTCGGGCCGGATCATCGTCTCGTACGACGACACCGTGAGCGGCAGCAAGCTCGCCGCGCTCACCAACGTCACCAAGCGCTTCGGCAGCCAGGTCACCCTGGAGAAGCTGCCCGGCGTCCTCAGCAAGCGGATCAGCGGCGGCGACGCCATCTACACCGGCGGCTACCGCTGCTCGCTCGGCTTCAACGTGCGCAGTGGCAGCACGTACTACTTCCTGACCGCCGGCCACTGCACCAACCTGGGCACCACCTGGTACGCCAACTCGTCGCAGACCACCGTGCTCGGCACCCGGTACGGCACCAGCTTCCCGGGCAACGACTACGGCATCGTCCGCTACGCGACGTCGTACACAAACCACCCCGGCAACGTGAACCTGTACAACGGCTCGTACCAGGACATCACCAGCGCGGCCAACCCGACGGTCGGGCAGTCCGTCCGGCGCAGCGGCAGCACCACCGGTCTGCGCAGCGGCTCGGTCACGGGTCTGAACGCCACGGTGAACTACGCCGAGGGCACGGTCACCGGCCTGATCCGGACGAACGTCTGCGCCGAGGGCGGTGACTCCGGCGGCTCGCTGTTCTCCGGCACCACCGCTCTGGGTCTGACCTCCGGTGGCAGCGGCAACTGCTCCAGCGGCGGTACGACGTACTTCCAGCCGGTCGTGGAGGTCCTCAACCGGTACGGCGTGAGCGTGTACTGAGCTCTCGCCTCCGCGAACGCCCTCTGTTCCTTCGGGAGCAGGGGGCGTTCTGCTGTCCCGGTCATCACTCCCGGACTATGTACTGTCATAGCTTCGGCTCGGCCGGATGAGGGATTGCCCTCACGATGTGCGCCGATTCGAGTACCCGCAGAGCCGGTGGGTAGGCCTTACCTCGGTCGACCTGGACGCGTCCGCCCCGAATGCGTCCTTCTCGTGAGGAGGCTGACCATGACACTTCGTCCTGTCCGCAGAGTCGCCGCAGTGGTTGCCACTGCCGGACTCGCCGCCACCACCGCCCTGCTGGCCACCCAGGCCTCCGCCGCACCGACGCCGATCGCTTCGGCCGACAGCATCGTGTCCACGCTCGCCGACAAGGCCTCGATCCCCGGCACCGCCTGGGCGACCGGCTCCGACGGCAAGGTCACCGTCTCGTACGACGACACCGTCACCGGCGCCAAGTACGACGCCCTGACGGCCGTCACCAAGAGCCTCGGCAGCCAGGTCACGCTGACCAAGGTGCCCGGCAAGTTCACCAAGAAGCTCAGCGGCGGCGACGCCATCTACGGCGGGCAGTACCGCTGCTCGCTCGGCTTCAACGTCACCGACGGGTCGTCGTACTACTTCCTGACCGCCGGCCACTGCGGCAACATCGCGGCCGAGTGGTTCGCCGACTCCGGCCACGGCACCTCGGTCGGCACCGTCCAGGGCTCCAGCTTCCCGGGCAACGACTACGCCCTGGTCAAGTACCCGGCCGGTACGACGGAGCCGCCCGGCAACGTCAACCTCTACAACGGCTCGTTCCAGGAGATCACCAGTGCGGGTGACGCCAGCGTCGGCCAGCAGGTCCAGCGCAGCGGCAGCACCACCGGCCTGCACGGCGGTACCGTCACCGGCGTCAACGCCACCGTCAACTACGCCGAAGGCACCGTCACCGGCCTGATCCAGACCAACGTCTGCGCCGAAGGCGGCGACTCCGGCGGCGCCCTCTTCGCCGGCGAGGTGGCCCTCGGCCTCACCTCCGGCGGCAGCGGCAACTGCTCCTCCGGCGGCACCACCTTCTTCCAGCCCGTCCCGGAAGCGCTGGGCGTCTACAGCGTCAACGTCTACTGACCTCTCCCCAGGCAGGCTGAAAAGCTCGTCGCCTGACATCTTTCAAGTACCAACCCCCGACAGGTGGTCGGTACTTGAAAGAGTGGCCGCTGGTGCTTGAAGGAGTGGCGAGCGGTGCTTGAGAGGCTGGCCGCCGGTGCTTGGAAGGTGTTGGCCTACAACGGCAGCGGGCCCCGGACCGAGTGGTCCGGGGCCCGCTGTTGTCCGTGGCCGGCTACTGCGCGCGGCGGCGGGAGATTTCGTAGAGGGCTACGCCGGTGGCGATGCCGGCGTTGAGGGACTCGGTGGCGGACGTCATCGGGATGGAGACGATGATGTCGCAGTTCTCGCGGACCAGGCGGGCCAGGCCTTTGCCTTCGGAGCCGACGACCAGGACGATCGGGTCGGTCGCGGACTGGAGGTCCGGGAGCTCGACCTCGCCGCCCATGTCGAGGCCGACGATCAGCAGGCCGGCGTCCTTGTAGGACTTGAGGGCCCGGTTGAGGTTGGTGACCTTGGCGACCGGGATGCGGGCCGCGGCTCCGGCGGAGGTCTTCCACGCGGACGCCGAGACCTGGGCGGCGCGGCGCTCGGGGATGAGGACGCCGTGGGCACCGAAGGCGGCCGCCGAGCGAGTGATCGCACCGAGGTTGCGGGGGTCGGTGACTCCGTCGAGCGCGACGATCAGCGGCGCCTGCTCGGCGTCGTACGCGGCGCGCAGCAGGTCGTCGGCGTGGGCGTACTCGTACGGCGGGATCTGGATCGCGAGACCCTGGTGCGCGCCGTTGCTGGTGTGCCGGTCGAGCTCGATCCGCGGGACCTCGAGCAGGGCGATGCCACGCTCGACGGCGAGCAGCAGCGCCTCACGCAGCCGCGGGTCACGTTCGGTGCCTTCGGCAACATAAACGGCACTGGCCGGTACGCCGGCGCGCAGGGCCTCGACGACCGGGTTGCGGCCGTAGACCCACTCGACGGTCGCGCCCTCGTCCTTGCGCGACGGACGGCGGCCGGTGGTGGTGCGCTTCTCGGCGCGCTCCTTGGCCTTGGCCCGCTTGTGGGCAGGGTGCTTGGTCCGGTCGACCGCCTTCGGCGTCGGGCCCCTGCCCTCCAGCCCCTGACGGACCCGGCCACCGGAACCGGCCGTCGGGTTCCCGCGCGGCTTCTTCCGGATGGCGCCCTTGCGCTGACTACTGCCTGGCACGTCTAGTTTCCTTCACTCGTTGGGCGCGGGGCGATCGTCCAGCGCGACCCCTGCGGGGTGTCCTCGACGATCACGCCGAGCTCCTTCAACCGGTCACGGATGTCGTCCGACGCGGCGTAGTCCTTGCGGGCCCGGGCGGCCTGCCGCTGCTCCAGCAGCGCACCGACCAGCCCGTCGACGACCTCGGTGAGCTCACCGGAGCCACCGGACCGCGAGGCCCACGGCTCCGCCAGCGGGTCGAGCCCGAACACGTCGAGCATCGCCCGGACCGACGCCAGCGCCTCCCGCAGCGCGGGCGAGTCGCCGTCGGCGACCAGCTTGTTGCCGTCCTTGACCGTGTTCCAGAGTACGGCGATCGCGGCCGGCGTACCGAAGTCGTCGTCCAGAGCGGCCCCGAACTCGGCCGGGAGCTCGGTCGACGGCTCGACGCCACCGGTCACCTCGGTCGCCCGGGTGACGAACCCTTCGAGCCGCTGGAAGCCGGTCGCGGCCTCCTCCAGCGCTCCGAACGAGAACTCCACGACGGACCGGTAGTGCGACTGCACCAGGTAGTACCGCAGCTCGATCGGGCGGACCCGCTCGACCACGTTGCGGACGATGGCGCCGTTGCCCATCGACTTCGACATCTTCTCCCCGGCCGCGGTGACCAGGGCGCTGTGCATCCAGGTCCGGGCGAACTTCTGCCCGACCGCCGTCGACTGGGCCAGCTCGTTCTCGTGGTGCGGGAAGCGCAGGTCGAGCCCGCCGCCGTGGATGTCGAACTCGTCGCCGAGGTACTTGCCGGCCATCGCCGAGCACTCCAGGTGCCAGCCCGGGCGGCCGCGGCCCCAGGGAGCCGGCCAGGAGGCGGTCGTCGGGGTGCCCTCGGTCCAGCCCTTCCACAGCGCGAAGTCCCGCGGGTCGCGCTTGCCGCGCGGGTCCGCGTCGCTGGCCTCTTCCATGTCGTCGATCTTCTGGTGCGACAGGGCGCCGTACGCCGGCCAGGACTTCACGTCGAAGTACACGTCGCCGGAGCCGTCCGGCGCGACGTACGCGTGCCCGCGCTCGATCAGGTCGCCGATCATCTCCAGCATCTCCGGGATGTGACCGGTCGCGCGCGGCTCGTACGTCGGCGGGCGGCAGCCGAGCACGTCGTAGGCCCAGTGCAGCTCACGCTCGAACTCGTAGGCGTGCGCCCACCACTCGACGCCGCGCTCGGCCGACTTGGCCAGGATCTTGTCGTCGATGTCGGTCACGTTGGCGATCACGGTGACCTCGTACCCCGAGCGCTCGAGCCAGCGCCGCAGGACGTCGAACACGACCTCCTTGTAGATGTGCCCCACGTGCGGGGCACCCTGCACCGTCAGCCCACAGTGGTAGATCCCGACCTTGCCCGGATGGACCGGTACGAAATCCCTCACTGTTGCCGTCGCGGTGTCGTACAAGCGAAGAGTCACCGATCAAGGGTAACGGTCATCGAGCACCACTCTTGACAAATTCTCCACAGGCGGGAACCCGGACGGCCGCTACGGTGCTTCCCGAGGAGGAACCTTTGTCGAACCAGCAGCCGTACGGCGGCCCGCAGTACCAGCCTCAGGACCAGCCTCTCCCCCGCAGCAGCCGTTCGGCTGGGGCCGCCGCCCCCGAAGAAGAAGTCCAGGGGCGCACGAGTACGACACCGAGCGCACGCACAGCAGCAAGTACATCCGGCCGTACTAGATGAACCGTGGCTTCACCACCCGCAACGTTGCCCTGTGCAACACCTTCACGGCGACTCCGGACAAGGTGCGCTGAAAACCGCTTGCGGCCTTATCTAGTGTGGAATCGATGACTGCCTACCTGCCGATCACCACGGCCCGGCTGACCCTTCGCCGGTACCGCGACTCCGACTACGACGACCTGCTGAAGCTCCAGTCCAACGAGGACGTCGCGCGCTTCCTGCTATACGACGCGCGGACCCCCGAGCAGGTCAAGGAGGGCTTGGCCGGTCGGCTGGCCGACGTCGCGATGGACACCGACGGCCAGGCGCTGACGCTGGCCGTCGAGCTGACCGAGACCGGGCAGCACCTCGGCGAGGTGACCCTGTTCGTGTACTCGGCCGAGCACAAGGCCGGCGAGATCGGGTACGTCTTCCACCCGGAGTCGGCCGGTCACGGGTATGCCAGTGAGGCCGCGAAGGAGCTGCTCCGGCTCGGCTTCGAGCACTTCGGCTGGCACCGGATGATCGCCCGGCTGGACGCGCGCAACACCGCCTCGGTGAAGCTGCTCGAGCGGCTCGGGATGCGGCGCGAGGCGCACTTCGTCCGCAACGAGTTCCTCAAGGGCGAGTGGAGCGACGAACTGGTCTACGCGCTGCTCACCGAAGAGTGGCCTGACAAGAAGTAGTTCAGGCAAGAAGTAACACGCACGACACGTGGGCCGTTACAGATTCACGGCGGGTGCCCTATCGTCGGAGAGTATGACCCCCGCCACTCGCTGTGCCTCCGCCCTGCTGGCCGCGGCACTGGTCGCACCGCTCACGCTCACGCCGTCCCAGGCCGCGCCGGCTCCGCCGCACCGCGACATCGGCTACCACCAGTGGACCTCGCCGGTCGACTTCCTGTCCGGTCAGCACCAGGGCACGTCGATGGCCGGCGGCAACCTGGTCTTCCGCCGCCCGACCGGTACGACGGCGTACGTCGATCCGTTCGGTGACGGGACCGCGAAGACCTACGAGCAGGCCAGCTGGGTGTCGCCGGAGGTGCGGCCCGGGTTCGGCCTGACCGAGCTGGTGGCGTCCTGGAACGCGACCACGCCGGCCGGGACCTGGATCGAGGTGTCGATGTCCGGCCGGTCCGACCTGGGCACGAGCACCAAGTGGTACGTGCTCGGCCGGTGGACCAGCGGTGACGACACCGCCGCCGGGACGATCCACCGGACCTCCGTGCCGGACCAGGAGGACACCGTCGGCGACGTCGCGGTCGACACCTTCGTGGCCAACGACGGGCACTCGCTGGACCGCTGGCGGCTCAAGGTGACGCTGTTCCGCCAGGCCGGGAGCCGGCAGGCGCCGGTGGTCCGGTCCGTCGGGGCGATGGCGTCCCGGTTGCCTGACGAGGAGACCGTGCCGGTCAGCCCGGGTGGTGGCGCGTGGGGCAAGGTGCTCGACGTACCGACGTACTCGCAGGAGACGCACATCGGGCACTACCCGCAGTGGGACAACGGCGGCGAGGCCTGGTGCTCGGCGACCTCCACAGCGATGGTGCTCGACTACTGGCGGGCCGGACCGGGCAAGCGGGAGACGGACTGGGTCGACCCGGCCGACGCGGACCCGCAGGTCGACCACTCGGCCCGGATGGTCTTCGACTACGACTACGACGGTGCCGGCAACTGGCCCTTCAACACGGCGTACGCCGGAACGCGCAAGGTCGACGCCTTCGTCACCCGGCTGCGCTCGCTGACCGAGGCGGAGCAGTTCATCAAGGCCGGCATCCCGCTGGTTGCGTCGCTGTCGTTCGAGAAGGACGAGCTGCCCGGCGCCGGCTACGGGACCAACGGGCACCTGATGGTGATCGTCGGCTTCGACCGCAACGGCAACGTGGTGGTCAACGACCCGGCCTCGCACCTGATCAAGAGCAACGACGAGGTCCGTACGACGTACGACCGCAAGGCCTTCGAGAACGCCTGGGTCCCGCACTCGGGTGGACTGGTCTACGTCATCCACCCGGCCTGGAAGCAGCTGCCCCGGACGGGAGCCCAGGACAACTGGTAGTCACCGAGTACTGCGTTAGCGAGTGAAGAGGGCCCCGGTCAGGTTGGTGGTCAGGTTCCGCAGCGAGTCGGGCAGGTGCTGCAGGTGCCAGCCGCGGGGTCCTCGGTACCAGGGGAAGCCCTCGTCCTCGTCGTCGTCCACGTCGGTGGCGACGAGGGCGTCGATCCAGCGCTCCGAACCGCCCAGGACCACGGCGTACGGGAGTGCACGGGAGCAGAGCTCGACGTGCTGGTCGCTGGGCAGCTCGCTGACGTCCATCTCCAGCAGCTCGCCGCGGATGGCAGCGACCTGGCCGAGCACGCGTCCGGCGGCCGGAGCCTTGGCGGGCATGTGCCGGCCGATCACCAGCAGGCCGACGCCGACGGCGGTGACGGCGATGCCCAGCAGGCCCCAGGAGCTGAACAGGGCAAGCAGAACGATCAGTACGACGCCCAGCACGGTCAGGCCGAGTCCGACGGTCGTCCACAGCGAACGGGTGCGGTCCGGGCGCTCGGTGAACCAGCCGCGCTTCACCACTCCGTCGTACAGGGCGTCCTGGACCTGGCCGAGGTTCGCCCGGACCTGCTGGCCGAGCTCGGAGACCAGGACGGTGTCGTTGTCACCGAAGATCGCGCGGACCAGGACGTTCTCGTAGCGCTGCAGCTCCTCCGACGGGGCGTTCGCGACCCGCTTGAGCTGCCAGTCCGGCCGCGCGTACTCGTTGGCGTGCTCGAGCTCGGTGATGGTCAGGTGGCCGCGGACCGCGAGGTCGATGATCGTCGCGGTCACGTCGACCGGGTCGATCCGCTCGTCGATCAGCGTGCCGACCTCACCGGGGCGCAGGTCGGCCGGCGGGGTGAAGTCGATCCGGGTGTCCTGGCCGAGGCTGAACAGCGAGGCCGGTACGACGCGGCTCGGGTCGACCTGGTCGCGGCCGCGCAGGCGGTACAGGACGAGCAGTCCGCCGGCGCCGAGCAGCAGCACCAGCAGCGCGGTGACCAGCTGGGCGGTGTCGGTGGAGAAGGCCCGCTTGAAGGTCTTGCGGTACTCGACGATCGAGTTCGCGGCGATCTCGCCCTCGGGGAAGCCGACCGTCATCCGGACCGTGTTGCCCGGCGGCAGGCCCTGCTGCCGGAACGTCGGCCCGGCGGTCTCACCGAGCTGCGCCAGCGTGCACGGGTGGTTGCTGTCGACCGCACCGGCCACGCAGAACACATGCGTGACCTCGGGGGTGCTGTAGACGATGTTGGCGTCCTGCACGGTGTACGACAGGCCGGTCAACGGCGCGAACCGGACCTCCGTGCCGTTCAGCGTGCTCGCCACCGCACCGCGAACGGTGTAGGTGAAGTCCAGCTGCGCGTCGCCGCTGACGTCCTCGACCGCGATCGAGGTGATGTCACCGTCGATGCTCTGCTCGGCCTTCTTGGTCTCGCCGCCGGCCTTGACCTGCAGGTCCTCGATCTTCTGCACGTGGTCGACGTCGTCGGCCAGGTGGTCGGTGGTGAGCAGGAACCGGGTGAAGGTCCCGGTCACGTTGCTCAGCTTCCACGTCTCGGAGACCTTGAGCGCACCGTCGCGGTCCACGCGGATCTCACTGTCGTAGTTGGTCACCACCGGGTCGGCGGCAGACCCCAGACCGGACGCACCGGCCTGAGCACCGGTCACGACCAGGATTCCGAGAGCGCACAGGGATACCCCGAGCAGACGTAGACGCATCGCCCAATCACACCGTATCGAGAGGGTCAGGAAGATCGGCCCCCTGCAGTACGACGTGCAGTGGCCGCTGGCACGGGCACCTTACCGTGACTCGTGCCTGACGCAACGATTCCGCCAGGTGGACCGGGAGGGGCTGGCAGCGGGCTGAGCCCGGACTCGGATAGCGTCTGGCGGTGCGGCTGCGCCCCGAGCCGCGCAGGTGACCGCCGCCGGGGCATGGGAGAGCGCGCGTGTCCGACAACCAGTGGGGACCTCCTGGTCAGTACCCGCAGCAGCCGCCGCAGGGCCCGTACCAACCGCCGGGCCCGCCGCAGGGTCCGCCGCCGGGCCAGTACCCGCAGAGCCAGCCGCCGCAGTACGGGCAGCCGCAGTACGGCGGGCAGCAGGGCGGGCAGCCGCCGTACGGGGGTCAGCCTGGCTACCCGGGCCCCGGACAGGTGCCGCCGCCAGGACCGCTCGCGCCGCAGCCGTGGCAGACGCAGCCGCACTACACAGCGCGCACTCCGATGCAGCAACTGCCGCACGGGATCGGCTGGGGTGCTCCGCAGGGTCCGGGTGGTCCGCAGGGACCGCGCGGGCCGCGGAAGAAGAGCAAAGCGATCTGGTTCGTCGTACCGCTGATCGTCGTCGGCGTCGCGTTCCTCGGCCTGCGCATTGTCAGCTACACGCTCAAGCACAACGGCCCGGACGACTACTCGAGCCCGAGCATCCCGGTCTCGACGTACTCGCCGAGCCCGTCCGAGGACCCCTCCACCAGTCCGACGACCGAGCCGACCGAAGTACCGACCAGGCCTCAGGAGACCGAGCCGACGGTCACCAAGCCGACCGCGCCGCGGACCACCACCACGACGCCGCCGGTCCGCCGCGGGCCGACCGACTACGAGATGGTCAGCCGCAACCGGGTCTACTCGACCGGCGTGATGCCCGGCACCGGCTGCAAGGAGAGCCGCGCCCGGCCGGCGAACACCGCCGGGGCCAACGCCAACTACGTCCAGCTGAAGGCCTGCCTGGCCCGGGCCTGGACCGCTCAGGTCCGCAAGTCCGGCGCGACCTTCCGGCCGCCGACCGTGGTCAGCTTCACCGGGACGGTCCAGTCGCCGTGCGGCGGCACGATGAGCGACACCGGCCCGCCGTTCTACTGCAGCTCCAACGAGACCATCTACATGAACCTGCGCGAGGACATCGGCAACTACGGCCGGTACGACAAGGTCTGGGCGCGGATGTGGATGCTGCACCAGTTCGCGCACGAGTACGGCCACCACATCCAGCACCTGACCGGCATCCTCCAGGCCAACCACAACATGCGGTACGAGGCGGAGACCCGGGCGGAGGAGCTGGAGCTGACCCGGAAGGTGGAGCTGCAGGCCTCCTGCTTCAGCGACGTGTTCATCGGCGCCAACAAGCGGACCTACCCGGTCACCGGGCGCTCGCTGCAGCAGTGGCGGTTCCTGATCGTCAACGTGACCGACTACGGCAACGACCACGGCGACGCCCCGAACCACCAGTACTGGGCCCTGCGCGGGTTCAACAGCCGCAACCCGGGCGCCTGCAACACCTTCACGGCCCCGTCGGCACGCCTGCGGTAGCCGGTATTTGGTGTGGTCGCGGATGATCGGCGCAGCAATGTGCTGACGTGGGCCGGTGCTGATGGATAGCCTGGCCGTCCGGATCACGCCCTGTGTGTCCCGGGGGGATGAGGATCGACCGTGTCTGACCAGGACTGGAGCGCACCACCAGGAGCACCGCCGGGACCGATGCCCGACGGCTCGATACCGATCTATGCCAGTTACCCACTACCCGGTACGCCGGGTGGCGGGCCGGCGTTGCCGAAGGTGGGCTGGGGGCCCGACTTCGACGGCGGCCACGTCCGGCACGGCGGTCCGCCGCGCAAGCGCCGGACCGGGCTGCTCGCCGGGCTGCTGCTGCTGGCCGGGGTCGGTGCGCTCGTGGTGATCACCGCGTTGACGCTGCGCAGCGGCAACGCGCCTACTGTCGCGCCGTCGTACGGGCCGGGGGCCGCGCCGACCAGCGCGACCGCCGCACCGACCGAGCCGGACGACAGCCCGCCCGGAACCCCAGGAGGGCCCGGGGCGTCGCAGGAGAGTGCAGCGATCGTCCGGACCGACGGGTTCTACCGCAGCGGGGTGCAGAAGACGGTGAACTGCCGGGAGCCGCAGATCGCGCTGGCCACGGCCGGGGCGGTGCAGACCTACTACGCGAACCTGATCGGTTGCCTGAACCGCGCCTGGACTCCACTGGTCCGCGCCGGGCAGGACCAGTACGCCGCACCGCGGGTGATCTTCTGGGCCGGCACCGTGCTGTCGCCGTGCACCAGCTCGTCCCCGACCTCGTTCTACTGCTCGGCGAACCGGACGCTCTACCTGAAGTTCGAGGACGACATCAAGCTGTGGAACCGGGCCTCGGACGACGCGAACCGGTCGTTCTCGCGGATGTGGGCGACGTACACCGCCGGGCACGAGTTCGGGCACCACATCCAGCAGCTGGCCGGGATCCTGCCGGCCGCCGCGCAGCTGGAGTACGACGCGCCGGACCAGGACGCGCGGCTCGAGGTGAGCCGGCGGATCGAGCTGCAGGCGTCCTGCCTCGGGGCGGCGTTCATGGGCGCCAACAAGGCGTCGTACGGGATCACCGGCCTCGATCTGACCATCTACCGGCGTTACGTCGAGGCTCAGACCGGGGATGAGAACAACCGTGGCGGCCCACGGGACCACGGGGCGCGGACCAGTCACCAGTACTGGGCCGCGCAGGGCTTCAACACTGTCAACAGCGCCAACTGCAACACGTTCACGGCTTCGGCCAGCAAGGTCTCGTGAGGAGTATCGATGTCGGACAACTGGAATCCACCCCCTGGGCGGGAGCCGTCGGAGCCGGAGGGCGAACAGCCCGCCGGCAACCCTGGCACGCCCCCGCGGGATGGCCAGTCGCCCCGCTGGTGGACCGAATCCACCGACAAGCCCGAGGAGTACCTGAAGCCGGACTCCCCGCCGCAGAACCACCCGTCCCCACCGCCGGCCGGGCCACCGCCCGCCCCGCAGTGGTACACCCCCGGCCTGAGCGACGACCCAACCGGCGGCCAGCCGACGGGTGGTCAACCGCCGCAACCCCCGTCAGCTAACAACCCGCCTTCAGGTGGTCAGCCGGGCGGTCAGCCCAACCAACCGCCTGTTGGTAACCAGCCCGGGAACCCCGGGTGGAACCTACCGCCGTACGGGCAGCCGGCTCAGCCGCCGCGTGGTCAGCACTCGGCGCCGCCTAGCAACACCAGCGGCTATCGCTCCCACACCGGCACCGGCGCGACACCGGGTGGCCCGGGAGCCGGCGGCGCACACGCGGCCGGCGGCGCCGTGCCGCCGACCAGTGGCGGCACGCCCGACGGCCCGCCCCCGCCCAACTCCGGCTGGGGCCGCCGCGACGACGCAGCAACCGGTGGTGCTCACGCAGTCGGCAACTCCTCTCAAAATCCTCCTGCTGGTGACCCCGCGCAGTCCGGCGGGGCCGGTGGCTTCACTGGGTCTTGGCCTACTGCCTCGACCGGACCGGTGCCGCCTCCTCCGACCGGCGGGTGGCCCGGCCCCAACACCGGCCCCCAGCAACCCCAGAACCCGTGGTCGGGCGCCACCGGCGGTGGCGGTTGGCAGCAGCAGGGTGGGCCCAACGGACCCCAGGGCGGTCAGCCGACCTGGCAGTACCCGCCGATCCCGATCCCGAAGCCCCCGGGCCCGGGCCGTCGTCGCAAGCCGCGGCAGCTGTCCAAGGGCCTGCTCGTCATGCTCGTGGCCCTCGCCGTCCTGGTCGTCGGCTCCGGCGTCACGGTCGCGCTGAAGCTGACCGGCGACGACACCCCGACCAACCCGGTCGCCGTCGAGACGCCCTCGGAGACCCCGTCGGAGACACCCTCCGAGACCCCGAGCGAGACTCCCTCGGCGACGCCCACCCCGACGCCGACGCCGAAACCGAAGCCCAAGCCGCGCGTCCCCACGCCGTACGAGGTGGTGGCGCAGAACAAGATCTACGCGGCCGGCGCCCTGCAGCCGACCAAGTGCGTGGAGCCGGCGTACCGGCCGACCACGTTCGCGGCGACCAAGGCCTACTACCAGCGCATCCTGCCGTGCCTGAACCGCACCTGGTACCTCGCGCTGAAGAAGGCCGGCCAGCCGTTCCGCGCGCCGCACCTGATCGTCTACGCCAACACGGTGAAGACGCCGTGCGGCACCGAGCGCGGCACCCGCGGCTACTACTGCGGCGCGAACGAGGCGATCTACATGCCGTTCAACGTCGACTACAACAACTACAAGATCAACCCGACCTACACCCGGGCGTGGATGCTGAACACGATCGCGCACGAGTACGGGCACCACATCCAGCAGCTGACCGGCATCTTCCGGGCCAGCTTCGCCCGCCAGGCGACGATGGCCGACCCGAACCTGCGGCTGCTGGAGTCGCGCCGGCGCGAGCTGCAGGCGGCCTGCTTCGGCTCGGCGTACCTGGGCGCGAACGCGGCGTTCATCCCGATGCGCGGCGACCTGCTGAACAACTGGAAGTTCGCGGTCGCGAACGCCGGTGACGAGTTCAGCAGGCCGAAGGTCCGCGACCACGGCTCGAAGGTCAACCACAACCGCTGGTCGACCCGCGGCTTCACGTTCAAGAACCCGATCTACTGCAACACCTTCAGCACCAACCCGCAGTACACCAGCTGACAGTACGACGAAGCCCCGGGATCCCTCGCAGGCAAGGGATCCCGGGGCTTCGCTACGTCAGAACAGTCGACGCGCAGCGGTCAGCGTTCCACCGAAGGTGGTGACGAAGCTCGTCAGCGACTCCCCGATGTCGGACAGGTGCCAGTTCTCCGGACCGGAGTACCAGCCGATGCCGGCATCGGGGTCGTCGTCGTCATCGGTGGCGGCGATCTCCAGCGCCCACTTCTCGGTCAGCCCGAGCACAGCGGCGTACGGCAGGCAGCGGGACGCGAACTCCAGCCGGTGGCTCTGCGGCAGGCTCGCCGAGGTCTCGTCGGCCAGGTACCGCTGCAGGCCACCCACTCGACCCAGTACGGCGGCACCGCGCGCCGTACGAGCAGGAGCGACCTGTCCGGCCAGCGACAGCGCCACACCGGCCAGGATGACGGCCAGCCCGACCAGTCCGAACTTGGTGGCGATGGCCAGCACGATCGTCAGCACCACACCGGCACCGACCAGCACCAGACCGGCGGTGGTCCAGCGGTTCCGGACGGCGTCCGGCCGGCTGGCGAACCAGCCCTGCGTCACGACGTCGGCGTACAGCTGCTCGCGCACCAGGTTGAGCCGGGGCCGCAGCGACGAGCCCAGCGTCGACACCTGCACGGTCTCGCCGTCGGCGAAGACCGCGTCGAGCAGGGCCTTCTCGTACGGCAGCAGCTCGGGCCCGCCCTCGTTGAGCCGGACCAGCTGCCAGTCGTGCCGGCCGAACTGCGTCTCGCGCGGCAGCTCGACGATGGTCAGGTAGTTGCGGACGGCAAGGTCCAGCAGCGTCGCGGTGATGTCGACGACGTCGGCCGACTCGTCCACCACGGTGCCGACCTGGCCCGGCCGGATTCCGTCCGGCGCGGCGAACTGCGGCCCGTCGGCCCCGTCCAGCACCGGGCGCTCCGGCGCGCCCTCACCGGTCTTGCCGGCGTCGCGTCCCTTGAAGAACCACAGCGCGGCCGCGGCCAATACGCCGAGCCCGAGCAGCAGCGCGCTCAGCCCGATGGTCGAGGAGTCGGCGGTGAAGGCGTGGTGCAGCGACCAGCGGGTCTTGAACTCGGCGTTCGGCTTGACCGTCGCCTGGCCGCTCAGCCCGGTCAGGAAGGTGACCCGGCCACCGGCCGGCACCTGCAGCTGCTCGATGACGACCTCTGCCGACTCGCCCAGCTGGTACGACGTACAGGGCATGCTCGAGCCGGTCCGGCCGGCGAAACAGGTCAGCCAGGTGGCGAACGGGACGTTCACCGTCAGGGTCGCCTTCGGGATCGCCGCCCCGAAGCCCTGGAGCACCGGCCAGCTCACCTCGCGGCCCTCGGTGGAGTCGGCCACGACATTGTCGACGTCGTAGGTGTAGACGATCTTCGCCTGCCCGGACGCCTGCACGGACAGCTGGCGGCCGTTGTCGATCTCGGTATCGCTGAAGCCACCGGCGGGCTGGCCGTTCACGGTGGCCGACACGTTGCTGACGTCGTAGACCCGGTCGTCGTCGGCGTTGGAGCGGACCCGCGTCGCCAGCGTGCGGACGAAGGTGTCGCCACCAGCCGTGACGTCGACGGTCTCCTTGATCTGGAGCACGCCGTCACCGGTCAGGGTTGCCTCGGCGGAGTACGCCGTGATCTTGTCGTCGGCCGCCTGGGCAGGCAGCACGCCCACGGCAACGAACGGGACTGACAGAGCGACGAGCAGGGCAGCCGGTAGGAGGCGGCGCTTCAGTGACATGGGGTGAGAGTAGTCTCGGGTCGGTTCGCCCTGCGAACCCGCGACGACCTGCCACCGGCACAGAAGGGGACCTGCGACCAGTGAGCAACCCGTACGACTACGGGCGTCCCCAGGACCGTCCGCAGCACGGCAACCAGGCCTACCGCCCGCCGGCACCGCCACCTGGCGTGCTGCCTCCGCCGCAGCCGGGGCAGTGGCAGCAGGGGCCGCCGCAGCAGTACCCGCCGCAGTACCAGCAGCCGCCGTACGGGCAGCAGGGCCAGTACCAGCAGCAGCCGGGCCAGTACCCGCAGTACCAGCAGCAGCCCGGTCAGTGGCCGCAGCCGCACTACGGCGGCCCGAACCACTTCAACGGCTTCCAGCCGCCCCCGCGGCGGCGCGGCTCGGGTGCGGCCAAGTTCATCCTGCTCGGCTTCTTCGCGCTGGCCTTCGTCGGCATCACGCTGGCGGTCGTCGGTTCGGTCCTGACCGACAGCTCCGACAGCACGGCGATCCCCGAGAACAGCGGCCCGTCGATCGTGCCGACCGCGACCACCAAGCCGGACAAGGGCACCGCCGAGGACTACCTGGTCAACAGCGCGCTCTACACCGCCGGTGGCCTCGGCGAGCTGAACTGCCCGGCCCAGAAGCTCGGCGACGGCAGCCTGGCGGCGCAGAAGGTCTACTACGAGAAGCTGTTCAAGTGCCTGAACGACGCCTGGCGTCCGGCGCTGAACAAGATCGGCGTGAACAAGCCCGACCCAGGCCTGATCGTGTTCGACAAGCCGGTCAACACCGCGTGCGGGAAGTTCAGCCCGCTGTCCGGCCGGGTACTCGCGTTCTACTGCTACGGCAACCAGGTGATGTACACCGACGTGCTGCAGATGAACAAGGCGTTCGGGCCGAAGGAGGACCTGGCCTACCTGATGACGATCGCGCACGAGTACGGCCATCACATCCAGGGCGTCACCGAGCTGTTCTACGCGCGGGCCTACTACCTGCAGGACCACCCGAGCCAGAAGCTGGAGAGCTCGCGCCGCAACGAGGTGCAGGCCTCCTGCCTGGGCGGGGTGTTCAGCCGGGCGGTGGAGAAGAGCTACCCCTTCACCGACCGGATGAAGGAGTTCGAGTTCCAGTCCAGCCACAGCTTCGGCGAGTCCGAGGACACTCCGCCCGACGAGCGCACGCACGGTCTGGCCAGCACGCAGGGCTTCTGGATCATGAACGGCTTCAACATCGGCGAGACCAAGGCCTGCAACACCTTCGCGGCCCCGGCCAGCCTGGTGAAGTGACCATCTTGAGTGGTGTCGTGTTCCCCTGCGGTTAAACGCGGCGGCGTATCATCCGGCGCGTGACGTTGCGACGGGGGGACAGTGCGCCACCCGAGCGCACCCTGGTGGACATCCTGCACGAGACCGCGGGCCGGTACCCCGACGATCCCGCGCTGGACGACTCGCACGTCAGCCTCAGCTACCGCGAACTGCTCGTCCAGGTGGGCAAGTTCGCGGCCCGGTTGACCGCGTTGGGGATCGGGCCGGGTGACCGGGTCGGCGTCCGGATCTCGTCCGGGCACAACGACCTGTACGTCGCGATCCTGGGCACGCTGCAGGCCGGGGCGGCCTATGTTCCGGTCGATGCGGACGACCCGGCCGAGCGCGCCGAGCTCGTCTTCGGCGAGGCGGCTGTCGCCGCGGTCGTCACCGACGGCCTGGAGATCGCGAGCAAGCGCGCCAGCGGACCCGACGAGGACGGCTACTACGACTTCCCGTACTCCGCCCGGATGGCCCAGCCGGGTGAGGTGATTGGTGGGACCGCACCAACTACCACCGACGGGCCGAGCCTCGACGACGACGCCTGGATCATCTTCACCTCCGGGTCGACCGGCGTACCGAAAGGTGTCGCCGTCACGCACCGCTCGGCCGCCGCGTTCGTCGACGCCGAGGCGCGGATGTTCCTGCAGAAAGAGCCGATCAGCTCCGACGACCGAGTGCTGGCCGGACTGTCGGTCGCGTTCGACGCGTCCTGCGAGGAGATGTGGCTCGCCTGGCGGTACGGCGCGTGCCTGGTCCCGGCCCCGCGTTCACTCGTTCGCAGCGGCATGGACCTCGGCCCGTGGCTCGTCGCGCAAGGCATCACCGTTGTGTCCACCGTCCCGACGCTGGCCGCGCTCTGGCCCGCCGACGCGCTGGACGCCGTACGGCTGCTGATCTTCGGCGGTGAGGCCTGCCCGCCCGAACTGGCCGAACGGCTCGCGATCGACGGTCGCGAGGTCTGGAACACTTACGGCCCGACCGAGGCGACCGTCGTCGCCTGTGGTGCGCAGCTGACCGGCGAAGGCCCGGTCCGGATCGGCCTGCCGCTGGACGGCTGGGACCTCGCCGTAGTCGATGCCCAGGGCAACGAGGTGGGCGAGGGTGCGATCGGCGAGCTGATCATCGGTGGCGTCGGCCTGGCCCGCTACCTCGATCCGGCCAAGGACGCGGAGAAGTTCGCGCCGATGCCGTCACTGGGCTGGGAGCGCGCATACCGCAGCGGCGACTTGGTCCGCAAGGACGAAGCGGGGTTGCTGTTCCAGGGGCGTGCCGACGAGCAGATCAAGCTCGGCGGCCGGCGGATCGAGCTGGGCGAGGTGGACGCGGCGCTGCAGGCTCTGCCTGGCGTCTCCGGCGCGGCGGCCGCCGTACGGACCAGTGCCGGAGGCAACCAACTCCTGGTCGGCTACGTGGTCGCCGAGGAGTCCTTCGACCAGAAGGCCGCAACGGAACGACTACGCGAGGCCCTCCCGGCCGCGCTCGTCCCGCTGCTCGCGATCACTGACACCCTCCCGACGCGCACGTCCGGCAAGGTCGACCGCAACGCGCTTCCCTGGCCCCTGCCCGGCATGGACGGCGACGGCCCGGTGGCCGAGCTGGACGGTACGGCGGGCTGGCTGGCCGAGCGCTGGACCGCCGTCCTCGGCGCCAAGGTCACCGGCCCCGACAACGACTTCTTCCTGCACGGTGGCGGCAGCCTCGCCGCGGCGCAGCTGGTCTCCGCTCTGCGCGAGCGGTACGCCGAGATCACCGTCGCGGACATCTACGAGTACCCGCGGCTCGGCGCTCTCGCCGATCGCCTGGACTCCTCGACAGCGACGTACGAACCGATCGAGATCCGTGAGATCCGTCCGACGCCACCAGGCACGCAGCTCCTGCAGACCGCGCTGACGCTGATCCTGCAGACCGTGGTCGGCGTGCGCTGGCTGGTCTACCTGTTCACGCTGAACAACGTGCTCGCCGTGACCGCCGGCGACCACCCCTGGATGCGCACGGTGTCCTGGTGGTGGATCCTCGTCGGCTGGCTGCTGCTGATCACCCCGGCCGGCCGGATGGGCATCGCCGTCGTCGGCGCGCGGATCCTGCTGCGCGGCCTGAAGCCCGGCGTCTACCCGCGCGGCGGCAACGTGCACGTCCGGCTCTGGGCCGCGGAGAACCTGGCCGACGCGGCCGGCGCCGCGAACCTGGCCGGCGCGCCCTGGATCGCGTACTACGCCCGCGCGCTCGGCGCGAAGGTCGGCCGCGGCGTCGACCTGCACACGCTGCCGCCGGTGACCGGGCTGCTGACGATGGGCCGTGGCGCGTCGATCGAGCCCGAGGTCGACCTGTCCGGCTACTGGATCGACGGCGACCGGCTGCACGTCGGCGCGGTGCAGGTCGGCGCCGAAGCCGTCATCGGCTCGCGCAGCACGCTGCTGCCCGGTGCGGAGATCGGCCGCGGCGCCGAGATCGCGGCCGGGTCGGCGGTCTCCGGCAAGGTCCCGTCGAACGAGCGCTGGTCCGGTTCTCCCGCCAGCCGGGTCGGTCGCGCGCGTCGCCCCTGGCCCGAGGAGCGCCCGGCGCGGGCGCCCTGGTGGGTTCTCGCGTACGGCGTGGCGTCGGCGCTGATGTCGTTGCTACCGGTCGTCGCAGCGGTCGCTGCGATCGCCGTACTGGGGACGTACATCCAGGGGACTGCTTCGTTGGGTGACGCCGCCTTGAAGGCGCTGGCCGCGATCCCGTTGATGACGGTGGTCGGCTTCGTGACGCTGGCCGTGCTGACGCTGGTCGGCGTACGGATCCTCGGAATTGGGATCAAGCCGGGGCACTACCCCGTCCGCAGCCGGATCGGCTGGCAGGTGTGGGCGACCGAGCGGCTGCTCGACTCGGCCCGGACGCTGCTGTTCCCGCTCTACGCGAGCCTGCTGACGCCATGGTGGCTGCGCGCGCTCGGCGCGAAGATCGGCCGCGACGTCGAGGCGTCGACCGTGCTGCTGCTGCCGAAGATGACGACGGTCGGTGACGGCGCTTTCCTGGCCGACGACACCATGATCGCGTCGTACGAGCTGGGCGGTGGCTGGTTGCACGTCGCCGGCGCGAAGGTCGGCAAGCGCGCGTTCCTGGGCAACTCCGGGATGACCGCGCCGGGCCGGTCGGTGCCGAAGAACGGGCTGGTCGCGGTGCTGTCGGCCGCGCCGAAGAAGTCCAAGGCCGGTACGTCGTGGCTGGGCAGCCCGCCGGTGAAGCTGCGCCGCCAGGCCGTCGCGGGCGATCAGAGCCGGACCTTCAACCCGCCGTACCGGCTGAAGGTCGCGCGGGCGCTGGTCGAGCTGTGCCGGTTCGTCCCGATGATGTGCACGGTGCTGATCGCGCTCGGTGTGCTGTTTGCCCTGCAGGCGTTGGATGTCTGGCTCGGGCCGTGGTGGACCGTATTGCTGTCCGGCGCGGTGATCCTGGCCGCGGGCGCGGTCGCGGGCGGGATGGCGACGGTCGCGAAGTGGGTCATCGTCGGCAGGACCCGCGCGGTCGAGTACCCGCTGTGGAGCTCGTTCGTCTGGCGCAACGAGGTCGTGGACAGCTTCGTCGAACTGGTCGCAGCCCCCTGGTTCGCCAACGCGGCCGCCGGTACGCCGGTGCTCGCGCTCTGGCTTCGGACGCTCGGCGCGAAGATCGGCAAGGGCGTCTGGTGCGAGACGTACTGGTTGCCCGAGGCCGATCTGATCACGCTCGGCGACGGGGCCACGGTGAATCGCGGGTGCGTTCTCCAGACGCACCTGTTCCATGACAGGGTGATGTCCATGAGCACCGTCACCTTCGGCCCAGGGTCGACGCTGGGGCCGCACGGCATCGTGCTGCCGGCCGCGTCGATCGGTGCGGGCGCCACCGTCGGCCCGGTCTCACTGGTGATGCGGGGTGAGAGCGTGCCGGCCGGTACTCGCTGGGCCGGCAACCCGATCGCACCCTGGCAGGGTTGATGGTCGCCGGTTCCCAGGGCCGGGCCGAGCAGGGCGCCGATACGGCGGGTGATCCCTACGTTCCCTCGCACGGCAACAGCGGCTACTCCGTCGACTCCTACGAGCTCGACCTCGACTACCGGGTCAGCAGCAACCGTCTGACCGGCAAGGCCACGATCACCGCGGTGGCGACGCACGCGCTGTCGCGGCTCAGCCTCGACCTGGTCGGTCTGCGGGTGGCGAAAGTGTCCGTCAACGGCCGTCGCGCGGCCCGCTACGCGCACCGCTCCGGCAAGCTGCACATCACCCCCGCCGCGGTGATCCCGGACGGCGCGGAGTTCGTCGTCGACGTCCAGTACGCCGGGAACCCGGCGCCCGCCGACAGCCCGTGGGGCGAGCTCGGCTGGGAGGAGCTGACCGAGGGCGTGATCGTCGCCAGCCAGCCCAGCGGCGCGGCGACCTGGTTCCCCTGCAACGACCACCCCGGCGACAAGGCGCACTACCGGATCACCGTCACCACCGACTCGCCGTACCACGTGGTCGCGAACGGACGGCTCGTCTCGCGCCGGACCAAGGCCAGCCGGACCAGCTGGGTCTACGACATGGCCGCGCCGATGGCGACGTACCTGGCGACCATCCAGATCGGCCGGTACGACGTACTGGAACTGGCGTCGTCGCCGGTGACCCAGCGCGCGGCGCTGCCGCAATCGCTGATCAAGGACTTCCGGACCGACTTCGGCCGGCAGCAGGACATGATGAAGCTGTTCTGCGCGCTCTTCGGGCCGTACCCGTTCACGGCGTACACGGTGGTCGTCACCGACGACCCGCTGGAGATTCCCCTGGAGGCGCAGGGCATCTCGGTGTTCGGCAGCAACCACCTGGACGGCCGGCGCGGTTCGGAGCGGCTGGTCGCGCACGAGCTGGCGCACCAGTGGTTCGGCAACAGCCTGACCCCGGCGACCTGGCAGCACATCTGGCTGAACGAGGGTTTCGCCTGCTACGCCGAGTGGTTGTGGTCGGAGGAGTCCGGCGGGCTCTCGGCGTCGCAGCAGGTCTCGAAGGCCCACAGCAGGTTGGCGTCGCTGGACGAGGACCTGGTGCTGTCGGACCCCGGCCCGGAGCTGATGTTCGACGACCGGCTCTACAAGCGCGGTGCGATCACCCTGCACGTCCTGCGCCAGCTGCTCGGTGACACCACGTTCTTCGACCTGCTGCGCAACTGGACCAAGACGTATCGGCACAGCTCGGTGACAACCGACGACTTCATCGCCCTGGCGGCAGCTGCTGCGGATGACCCTGACGCCGTCCACCAGCTCTTCTCGGACTGGCTGGACGAGGACGAGCTGCCCCCGCTCCCTCGGAGCCGACGCCGCCGATGAGGTGGCTCGTCCGCGGTGCTGCCGGCGCTCAGACCTGCCGGGCCTCGGTCACTGCACCGCGGCGGTAGCTGCGTCGACGAAGCGCTCCAGCAGGGCCGAGCGCTCGACCCAGGCGATACCTACCCACCAGGCGGCGCTCTTGGCTCGCAGCGGGATCAGCTGCACCGGGCCGGGCGCGACCTTGGCTGCGCTAGCCGGTACGACGGCCGGTCCGACTCCGGCTGCGACCAGCGCCAGGACGGTCAGCAGGTCGTCGGCCTCCTGGAGTACTAACGGGCGGCAACCCAGGTCGTCGTACAGGCGGGTGATCTGGCCATCCAGGCCGGGCCCGCGGTGTGGTCTGAGCCGGACCAGCGGGCGGCCGTCGAGCCACGACGCGATGTCGGTCGGCTCCGGAGTCCCGGTCGGTAGAGCGAGCGCGAGCCGGTCCTGCTGCAGCCGGCGGCGCATGATCCCGTCCGGCACCGGCAGCCGGACGAAGCCCGCCTGCAGCGTCCCGGTCAGCAACTGCTCGCACTGAACCGTCGACGGCAGGTCGTCGAGGGAGACCGAGATCCTGGGATGCCGGCCGCGGAACAGCGCGACCGCCCTCGGCGCGACCTCGATCGCGGACATGCCGAAGCCGACCGCGAGTGTGCCGTCCTCACCGGCCGCGACCGACTCCGCCCGCCGTTCGAACAACGCCGACCGGGCCAGCAGGTCCAGTGCGTCCGGCAGCAGCGCCTCCCCCGCTCCGGTCAGCCGGGCGCCCTGGCGACCGCGGACGAACAGGCTCGCGCCGACCCGGCGCTCGAGCAGCTGCAACTGCTTGGTGACGGCCGGCTGGCTGGTCGAGAGCTCCACCGCCGCGGCGCTGACGTTGCCCGTGCGCGCCACCGTGACGAAGGTCCGGAGCAGCCGCAGTTCCATAACCACAGGATATGGATAACCCTGTGGATATCATTGGACGGCATGCTCGAAACAGCGAGATCCTGGCGGAAACCGCCGAGGAGAAGCCCATGCTGCGTGCCGCCGTCGTCCAGTTCGAAGCCGTTCCCGACCGTCCGGACACCAACTTGTCCACAGTCCGCCGGCTGGCGGGCGAGGCTGTGGACAACGGTGCGCAGCTGGTCGTGTTCCCCGAGATGTGTCTGCTCGGTTACTGGCACCTGCGCCGTCAACCGGTCGAGCGGCTCCGTGCCCTGGCCGAGTCACGGACCGGACCGTCGGTCGCGGCAGTCAGCGCGCTGGCCCGCGAGCTGGACGCCGGGATCGGCGTCGGCTTCCTCGAGTCGGACGGCGAGCGGCTGTTCAACTCGTACGCCGTCTGTCTGCCCGACGGCAGCGTGCACGTCCATCGCAAGCTGCACGCCTTCGAGCACGAGGCGATCTCCAGCGGGGACTCGTTCACCGTGTTCGACACCCCGTGGCAGGTGAAAGTGGGGATCTTGATCTGCTGGGACAACAACCTGGTGGAGAACGTCCGCGCCACGGCGTTGCTCGGCGCAACGGTGCTGGTCGCGCCGCACCAGACCGGCGGGACGAACTCGGTCAGTCCGCACGGGATGACGCCGGTCCCGCTCGCGGTGTGGGAGAACCGGGCGACGGATCCGGCGGCCGTTGAGGCGGCCTTCAACGGCGCTTCTGGTCGTGGGTGGTTGATGCGCTGGCTGCCGGCCCGGGCGCACGACAACGGGCTGTTCGTGCTGTTCAGCAACGGTGTCGGGCGGGACGACGACGAGGTCAGGACCGGCAACGCGATGGTGCTCGACCCGTACGGCCGGATCGTTGCCGAGACCCCAGTCGCTGACGAAGCTGTCGTGGTCGCCGATCTCGACCTCGACCTGGTACCGCTGTCCACCGGCCGGCGGTGGCTCCGCGGTCGTCGACCTGAGCTCTACGGCCTGCTGACCGAACGCCAGGGCAACGAACTCTCACCCCGCGAAGTGCGGTTCAACGCCCCGAGCTGATCCCGCGGGCAGCGGCGGCGTCTCGCGCACCCTCGCGCTGATCCCGTGGGCGATCCCGCCGGGGCGATGTGCTTGGCCGGCGCGCAGGCTCCCGCGGCGGAGTCCGCGCCCCTGCGCCGCCCGTCAGTAGATGAGTGCGGTGGCGATGGCGGCGATGCCTTCGCCGCGGCCGGTGAGGCCGAGGCCGTCGGTGGTGGTCGCGCTGACCGAGACCTCGGCGTCGCAGGCCGTGCTCATCGCCTTCTCGGCCTCTTCGCGGCGGGCGGCGAAGCGCGGGCGGTTGCAGATCACCTGGACGGCGACGTTGCCGATCTCGTAGCCGGCGGCGCGGACGCGGCGGGCGGCCTCGGCCATCAGTGTGGCACCGGAGGCGCCGGCCCACTCGGGCTCCGACGTACCGAAGTTCGAGCCGAGGTCGCCGATCCGGGCCGCGGACAACAACGCGTCGCAGACCGCGTGCGCGGCCACGTCGCCGTCGGAGTGTCCGTCCGGCCCCGAGGTCTCCTCGGGCCAGTGCAATCCGGCCAGCCACATCTCCCGGCCTTCGACGACCGGGTGCACGTCGATCCCGGTGCCGACCCGTGGTGGTCTCACAGTTGTTGCCTCTCCGCCAGAATCCACTCGGCCAGCAACAGATCGCGCGGCCGGGTCACCTTGAACGCGTCCTCGGAGCCTTCGACGGTCTGCACGGTCACGCCGAGCCGCTCACACAGCATCGCGTCGTCCGTTGCCCCGTCACCGTTGCCGGCATGGGCCCTGCGCAACAACTCCGGATCGAACCCCTGCGGAGTCTGTACGGCGACCAGCGCCGATCGATCCGGGGTCTCGAGCACCTCGCCGTGGGCACCGACCCGTTTGATCGTGTCGGTCACCGGGATCACCGGCACCACCGCCGGAGCACCACCGAGTACGGCGGCAACGACTCGCTCGATCACTGCGACCGGGACGAACGACCGGGCCGCGTCGTGCACCAGCACGCAGTCGATCCCCTCGACCGGGACCAGTTCGAGCGCCGCCCGGACCGAGTCCGTACGCTCGGCGCCACCGGCAACGATCCGCAGGTCGGCGTCGCCGACGTACGGGTCAAGAAGCTTGCCGACGGCATCTTCCGTGCCCGGGGGCACGGCGATCACGAAGCACGAAAGGCCGACGGCGGTCGCTGCGGACAGTCCACGCACCGCGTGGACCAGCAGCGATTCGCCACCGACCTCTCGTAACGCCTTCGGTGCCTCACCACCGAGCCGCAACCCGAGACCGGCCGCCGGGATGATTGCCGCGGTACTCATCGAGAGACCACGCAGGGCGGTACGGTCACGGGATCCGGATCGGTTCTGACCTGGAGTGGGTCAGGAAGCGAGGACCTCGTCGAGGATGGCTTCCGCCTTGTCCTCGTTGGTGTGCTCGGCCAGCGCCAGCTCGGAGACGAGGATCTGGCGTGCCTTCGCCAGCATCCGCTTCTCGCCCGCGGACAGACCGCGGTCACGCTCACGGCGCCACAGGTCGCGGACGACCTCTGCCACCTTCATCACGTCACCGGAGTGCAGCTTCTCCAGGTTCGCCTTGTAACGTCGCGACCAGTTGGTCGGCTCCTCCGTGTGCGGCGCCCGCAGCACGTCGAAGACGCGCTCCAGACCAGCCTGATCCACGACGTCACGCACGCCGACGAGATCGAGGTTGCACGCGGGGACCCGGACGACCAGGTCGTTCTGAGCGACGATCCTCAAGACCAGATAGGTCTTGTCCTCACCTTTGATCTGACGGGTCTCGATGTCCTCGATAACAGCTGCCCCATGATTCGGGTAGACAACCGTCTCGCCGACTGAAAAAGTCATATGTCACGTGCCCCTTTCCAAGACCAATACTACCACGCAGTCGCTGGTCCGTCCGGGGCGTTTGCGCTGGTCAGAGGCCTTTTCCCGCCTTGACAAACGCTGTCCGGCATGCCTCGCGCGCGGTTAATGGTTGCCCGGGACATCCCCAGAAGGTGGAGCCGCCGTCGAGCCGCGGGCGCCCGGTCGCTACGCTTTGCTGCGCCGGAGGCCGCAGCCTGACGGCGTCCACAGCTTGCAGGAGAGGGATTCCAGTGCCCATCACGTTGCCCCCGTCGGCTCTTCGCCGCGCAGCCGCGGCCGGCGCCACCGTCACGCTCAGCCTCGCACTGGCGGCCTGCGGCGCGAACTTCAACGCGCAGACCATGAAGCCGTACCAGCCCGCCGAGGGCACCAACGCCACCTCGGGCTCGATCGCGGTCCGTAACCTGCTGGTGCTCGCCGCCGAGGACGGCACCGGCGAGCTGCACGCCGCCGTCGTGAACACCGGCAAGACCGACGACACCCTCGTCGGCATCGCCTCCGAGCCGGCCGCGGGCGCCCCGCAGACCGAGGAAGGCGCCGAGCCGGCCGCACCGCCGGCCACCGTCACGGTCGGCAACGTCCGCCCGATGACGCTGGCCTCGGGCGCGTCGCTGACGCTGCCGCCGACCAGCGGCAAGCCGTTCACCGTCACCGGCGGCAAGCCCGGCGCGATGGTCACGCTGGTCCTCACCTTCGCCAAGGCGGCCCCGATCACCGCCCACGTCCCGGTGCTCACCACCGACCACTTCAGCCCCACCCCGCGCGACGACGCCCCCGAAGAAAGCCACGGCTGACCTTCCCGCTTGCAGTACGCCGTACGGGCCGCCCCAGCACCACCGGAGGCGGCCCGTCGGCATTCCTGACCAGCCGCACGCCACAGCGACCACCCCGCAGCACGCATTCCCGCAACGTGCATTTGGTGGGTCGACCCATCAACTGGCCCCTTGGCCCACGGAAATCCGGTGGGCCAAGGGGCTCTTTGGTGGGTTGACCCACCAAATGCGCGCAGGGAGGAAACGGCAGCGGGCGGACAGCGGGCGGTGCCGCCTTGCCGGAGCAGCGCGAACGGGCCGTCCCGGCGCGGGGCGGCCCGTTCGGCGTACGGCGTCCTGTGGCCCAGGGGCGCCGTACGGGGGTGGTCCCTCCGGGCGGCGGATCGGTCGCCGGTCCGGGTGGGACCTGGTCCGGCGGGCGGTCTTGTGCGAGCGGCCCGCGCGGAGCTCAGTTCGCGGCGGCGGCCGCCTTCGCGAGGCCGGGGACGATCTTGTCGAGCACCCACGGGACCGACAGGACGCTGACCGAGCTCATCCCGGAGATCACCTGCTGGTCCTCGAGCACGTAAGCGCTGCCCTTCTTCACCGACGGCAACGCGGCGTACACGGGATCGGCCGCGAACTTCGCCGCGGTCAGCCCGTCGACGTATGCGACCAGCACGTCGGCGTCGATGTCGCCGACCTTCTCCTTGCTGATCGGCAGCGCGAACTCCTTCTTGGTGTTCGTCTCCTCGAGCTTCACCACGCCTGGCGCGTTCACGAAACCCATCTCGTTCAGGATCTGCACCCGCGGATCACCCGGCGTGTACACGTAGTTGTCGGCCCCGAACGACCCGACGCTGATCGTTTTTCCCTTGAACTCCGGGTGCTCCGAGGCGACCTTCGCGATCCGGTCCTTGATCCCGGCAACCAGTTTGTCGGCCTCCGCGGACTTGCCCAGCGCCTGGCCGATCAGCGTGGTCTGGTCCTGCCAGGTCGTCTGCCACGGCGCCCCGGGATAGGCGACGGTCGGCGCGATCCCCGACAGCGTCTTGTAGACCGTGGCGTCGAAGCCCTCGTACGGCGCCAGGATCACGTCCGGCTTCAGCGCGGCGATCTTCTCGTACGGGTAGCTGTCCGTTGCGTCGAGCAACGTCGTCTTCGCCGCGTCGAACCTGTCGGCGTCCCACGCGGTGACACCGTCCTTGGTCGGACCGTACGTCACCTTCGGCATCCCGACCGGCGTCTCGCCGAGCGCGTAGACCACGTCCTGCGCGTTCCAGCCGAGCGTGACGATCCGCGTCGGCTTCGCCTTGATGGTGGTCTCGCCGAAGGTGTTCTTCAACGTCACCGGGAACCCTGCGCCGGCTTCACCGGACGGCGCAGCGGCCTGGTCGTCGGCACCACTCCCGCACGCGCTCAACGCGGTTGCCGACAGCAACAACGCGGCGACGGCAGCAGTGCTGCGGGTACGACGGGACCAGGACATGGCGGTTCTCCTCAGTTGGCATCAACTAAGGACAGCCTAAGCTAACCCACCGGCGGGGCGGCCGGTGGGGTCTCACGCCTCGAACTTGTAGCCCAGTCCTCGCACCGTCACCAGGTGCGACGGGTTGGACGGGTCCTTCTCCAGCTTGGAACGCAGCCGCTTCACGTGCACGTCCAGGGTCTTGGTGTCCCCGACGTAGTCGGCGCCCCAGATCCGGTCGATCAGCTGCCCCCGGGTGAGCACCCGGCCGGTGTTGCGCAGCAGCATCTCGAGCAGCTCGAACTCCTTCAGCGGCAGCCGGATCTCGGTCCCGGACACCGTCACCACGTGGCGCTCGACGTCCATCCTGACCGGGCCGGCCTCAAGCGTGTCGGGCAGGAGCTCGACGTCCGCTCCGCGCCGTAGTACGGCCTTGATCCGCGCCAGCAGCTCACGCGGGCTGTACGGCTTGGTGACGTAGTCGTCGGCGCCCAGTTCGAGCCCGACCACCTTGTCCACCTCGGTGTCCTTGGCACTGACGATGATCACCGGCACGTTGCCCCGGGTCCGCAACGCGCGGCAGACCTCGGTACCGGACAGGCCCGGCAGCATCAGGTCGAGCAGGACGATGTCCGCACCGGCCCGGTCGTACTCGTCCAGCGCGTCCGGGCCCGTCTCCGCGACGGCGACCTCGAACCCCTCCTTGCGCAGTACGTACGACAACGCGTCGCTGTAGCTCTCCTCGTCTTCGACGACCAGCACTCGGGTCACGAAGCTGTCTCCTTTGCGATCTGACCTGACGGGGTAGGCGTCAGGGTGTTGGCCGGTTCCTCCTGGCTGGTGGAACCGGTCGGTTGCCCGGTGGCGGGATCGAGCCGCAGCGGGAGCCGGACGGTGAAGGTGGAACCTTGTCCCTCGACGCTCCAGACCCGTACGTCGCCACCGTGGATCGAGGCGATGTGCTTGACGATCGACAGGCCCAGCCCGGTGCCGCCGGTCTCCCGGCTGCGGGCCCTGTCGACCCGGTAGAAGCGTTCGAAGATGCGTTCCAGGTCGCTGCTGGGAATGCCCACGCCCTGGTCGGAGACGGTGACCTCGACCAGGTCGCCGATCGGGTGCGCGGCGACCGCGACCCGGGTCCCGTCGGGGCTGTAGTTGACCGCGTTCTCGACCAGGTTGCCGATCGCGATCTGCAACTGGTCCTCGCTGCCCATCACCTCGAGGTCCGGGTCGGTCTTCACGATGATGTTGATGTCGCGGTCCTCGGCGTCGACCCGGCAGCGGTCCACCGCGGCGTCGATCACGCCGTTGATGTCGACCGGGCCCGGGTTCTCCAGCGGGTCGTCGCCCTGCAGCCGGGACAGCTCGATGATCTCCTTGACCAGGCGGCTCAGCCGCGAGGCCTCGATCCGCATCCGGCCGGAGAAGCGCTGGACCGCCTCCGGGTCGTCGGAGGCCTCCGAGACGGCGTCGGCGAGCAGGATCAGCGCGCCGATCGGGGTCTTCAGCTCGTGGCTGACGTTGACGGTGAAGTCGCGCCGGATCGCCTCCAGCCGGCGCTCCCGGGTCCGGTCCTCGACCAGGACCAGCACCAGCTGGCTGCCCAGCGGCGCCACCCGGGCGCTCACGTACTGGGTCGCGCCGAGCCGGCCGCGGACGATCTCCAGGTCCTGCTGACGGATCTCGCCGTCGCGCCGTACGGCCCGGACCATCGTCAGCAGGTCGTCGACGACCAGGCGCTCGCCCCGGACGATGCCGAGCACGTGCGCCGGGGCGCTGGCCTGCAGCACCTGGTCCTCGGGGCCCATCACGACCGCGGACGACCGCAGTACGGACAGAACGGTGGCGACGCCACTGGGGACCGCGGGGTCCGGGGAGACGGGAACCTTGGTCTGGGAACGCTCGCTCAGCATCATCGCACCGAGCGAAAGCAGAGCCAGGGCCGCGCCGATGACGCCGCCCAGCACCGCAGCCAGCGTGGGGTCCACGTCATCGATGCTACGCGGGGAAAGCACAGGGAAAGACCGAATGAGCACCGGATGACCGGAACGCGTCCTAACTGTTCATCACGCGTTCACCACTCGTCGCCGTCCGGCAACCTCGACGCCGTACGGTCCCCCGTGGGCGGGTACTGAACCGTGCCCGCGCCCCCTTCCGGCCCGGATCGGCCGGACAGCACAGATCGGATGCAGAATGCGCGACACCTACCACGAGCAGCTCGACGACATCCTCGCCGAGCTCGAGCGGATGACCAGGACGGTGTCCACCGCTGTCCGGCGGTCGACCACCGCCCTGCTGAGCGCCGACATCCGGCAGGCCGAAGAAGTGATCGCCGCCGACATCCAGCTGGACGCGGCCGGCGAAGGGGTCGAGGAGAAGGTCTTCGAGCTGATGGCCCGCCAGGCCCCGGTCGCCAACGAGCTGCGGATGCTGGTCGCCGCGCTGCGGATGGTCGCCGACCTGGAGCGGATGGGCGACCTGGCCGCGCACGTCTCCAAGATCGCCCGGCTGCGGTACCCCGCCGCCGCGATCCCGGCCGACCTGCACTCGGTGATCGAGGAGATGGCCGGTGTGGCGGGCAAGATGGTCGACACCGCCGGCGACGTGATCAAGTCCCACGACGTCACAGCGGCCAACAAGCTCGAGGCCACCGACGACGAGATGGACCAGCTGCGGACCAACCAGTTCCGCCTGATGATGGACGACTCCTGGCCGCACGGCGTCGAGGTCGCGGTCGACATCGCCCTGCTCGGCCGGTACTACGAGCGCATCGCCGACCACGCCGTTTCGATGGCCCGCCGGGTCGTCTACCTGGTCACCGGCGAGCTCCCGGTCGCCGTCGGCGGCACCGCCGCGGGCTCGGGTGCCGGCGCTTCGGCCCCGTCCCCGAACGGCAACAACTGATCGCAGTCACCAACGGGTGGCCACGGGCGAGTTCGCCCGCGGCCACCCGTTTGTCATGGGCCCTCGGGCTGGGTGATCGGCTGGGTGGTGACCAGGGCGGCCAGGATCAGGGGTGCGTCGCCGTCGCTGTGGCCGATGGTGGTGGCGAGCCAGCGGCCGGTGGGAAGCGGGCCCCAGACGTGCAGGTCGCCGTACAGGTCCTCACTGAAGAGGGCCTCGAAGAGGGGATCCACCGGCTGGTCCATCTGCCAGCGGAGGAGCGGGCCGTGCAGCTGGATCGTCCGGTACGGGCCCCAGCGGGTCTCGAGGGCCTTGCTCAGGGCGTTCAGGTGCTCGGCGCCGCCTTCGGTCGCGTCGGACCACTCGGCGCCGTACACGCCGGTCAGTGCCTCGCCCTCCCAGAGGGGAACGATGCGGAAGCCTGCGCCGGTGGTGACGGTCCACTCGCCGGTCGCAGGGTCGCCCTCGGCGTTCGTCGGGCCGGCCTCAGGGATCGGGGCGGCCGACAGGTCGACCACCTCCGCGGCCGCTCGGTCGGCGTCGAAGGTCTCTCCAGCGCGTGAACTCACCTCAGGTCCTCTCGTCGCAGGCTGTCCGTCCCTCGGAACCGTCCGGATTCGTCCGGGATCCGTCCGGACGCCGTACGGGGCCCGCAGAGTAGACGCGGGCCGTCGCCCTGCGGCCGTGCACGAGGGAGGGTTGATGTTCTTCTACCAGGATTTCCCGTCCGGAACCTCGGACACACCCCGCGCGGTGGAGCGGCGGCTGCTCGACCAGGCGCTGGACCTGCAGGCCGAGCGGCTCCGGCTGGAGGCCCGCCTCGAGCAGCTGCAGCAGGAGAACCCGTGGCTCTCGGAGGCCCTCTCCGGCTGAGTGTCAGCGCCCGTGTCAGTACGACGGCGGCGCGGTGTCAGCGTGGCTGACCAGAGTTGCGGTCATGAACACCACAGCGATCACCACTGACCTGCAGCAGGCCCTCGAGACCTTCGTCGACACCGGGTTCGCCGGCATCCAGCTCCGCTACAACGACCAGTACGGCGAATGGGTCGGCAGCGCCGGCGTACGGAAGCTCGGTGAGACCACGCCGCCGTCCACCGACGGTTCGTTCTGGGTCGGCAGCGTCACCAAGACCTTCACCGCGACGCTGGTCCTGCAACTGGTGGCCGAGGGCAAGCTCACGCTGGACGACTCGGTCGCCGGTCACCTGCCCGACCTCGGGCTGGACGAGCGGATCACCGTCCGGATGCTGCTCAACCACACCAGCGGGGTGTTCAACTACACGGGCGAGTACTACCCCGACGGCACCTTCGCACCGGGCATCCCCGCGACCGGCAAGGACTGGGTCGACAACCGCTTCCTCAGCTACCAGCCGATCGAGCTGGTCCGCCTGGCGCTGGCCAAGCCGTCGCGCTTCGAGCCGGGCGCGGACTGGAGCTACTCCAACACCAACTACACGCTGGCCGTCCTCCTGATCGAGCAGCTCACCAGCACCTCGTACGCCGAAACGCTCGACCGCCTCATCGCCCAGCCGCTCGGCCTGACGGGCACCGTCGTACGGGGTGACCTCACCGACCTCCCGGGCGAGCACGCCCACGGCTACTACCGCTACCAGGACGGCGACGACTGGAAGGTCGAGGACGTCACCCGCCAGAACCTCTCGCTCCTGGCCGGAGCCGGCGACCTGCTCTCGACCACCCGGGACCTGCACGTCTTCTTCGCCGCCCTCAACAGCGGCCGGCTGATCCCCGCGGAGCTGCTCGCCGAGATGCGCACCGGCGTCGGCCCGATCGACTACGGCCTCGGCATCTTCGTCCAGGACCTCGGCGCCGCCGGCACGGTCCTCCACCACAACGGCAGCGCCCCAGGCGGCTTCGGCGCCCTGATGTACAGCTCTCCCGACGGCACCCGCACGATGACCGCCGCCATCACGATGGGCGACGCCGAGGTCAACCCCGCCGAGGTCTTCCCCGGGGCGCTGGCGGCTCTCCTCAGCGAGGTCTTCACGGCATAACCTTGATGCAAAATTACCGGCGTGGTAATTTTGCCTGCATGGTAGAAACGATGCCGCGGCGGCAGCGGAAGAAGGAGCGGACCCGGGAGCTGATCCGGGACACCGCACTGGAGCTGTTCGCCGCGCAGGGCTTTCGGGACACCACGATCAGCGCGATCGCCGAGCGCGCGGACGTCGCGGTGCGGACCGTCACGCTGCACTTCCCGGCCAAGGAGGACCTGCTCTTCGCCGACGACCCGTTCAGTTTCGAGTCGTTGAACGAATGGCTGGCCGCCAAGCCGGCCGGTACGCCGACGCTCGACGCGCTGCGCGACTGGATGGCGTCGACGATGCGTGACCTCGACGCCACCGGCGCGTCGGCGGAGGTATGGCGCCGCCGGGCGCTGCGGTCCCAGCTGATCGTGGCCGACGATGACCTCCGCGGCCGGGCGCGCGCGGCGTACTACCGGTACGAGCAGGTGATCGCCGCCGGCGTCGCCGCGGACCTCGATCTGTCGCCTGACGCGCTCGCGCCTCGGCTGGCCGGGATCACCGTGATCACCGGCCTGCGCGAGCTGTACGAAACCGCCGAAGCGCAGCCCACGGGTCGCAGGAGCAACGCGGCTTCCGACCCCGAGCAGCTGCTCGCGCTGGTCGACCGGGTGCTCGACTACGCCCGCGCGGGCCTTTCCCGCCTGACTTCCTGAAGGAGATCCTCATGAGCAAGACCTGGTTCATCACCGGTACGTCGTCCGGCTTCGGCCGGCTGATGACCGAGAAGCTGCTTGCCCGCGGCGACACCGTCGTCGCGACGCTCCGTCGTACGGGCGCACTCGACGACCTGCGGACGCAGTACGCCGACCGCCTGGACGTCGTCGAGCTGGACGTCACCGACTCCGCCGCCGTACGCCGTACCGTCGACGCCGCCTTCGCCGCGCACGACCGGATCGACGTCGTCGTCAGCAACGCCGGCTACGGCCTCTTCGGCGCCGCCGAGGAACTCACCGACGACCAGATCCGACTCCAGATCGACACCAACCTGATCGGCTCGATGCAGCTGATCCGCGCCGCCCTCCCGCACCTGCGAGCCCAAGGCGGCGGCCGAATCGTCCAGGTCGCGTCGGAGGGCGGGCAGTACGCGTACCCAGGCTTCGCCGCCTACCACGCCACCAAGTGGGGCATCGAAGGCTTCGTCGAGGCAGTCGCCCAGGAGGTAGCCGAGTTCAACATCGAACTCACCATCGCCGAACCAGGCCCCGCCGCCACGGACTTCGGCGCCGCCCTAACCCTCGCCACCCCGCTGGACGCCTACGAGGCAACCGCAGCCGGCCAGGTCCGCCAAGGCATGACCGACGGCACCTTCGAACTCCGAGGCGACCCCGACAAGTTCACCCAGTCCATGATCGACGCCGCCGACCAGTCCCCCGCTCCCCGCCGCATCACCCTGGGCAGCGACGCCTACCACCACATCCACGACGCCCTCCAGTCCCGCCTGACCGACCTGGAAACCCAAAAGGACCTCGCCTACGCCGGCGACCTCACCCGGCCGTAACCGCAGGTCGTTCTGGCCCAAGTGGGAACTGCCGGGCACCATCCCACAGCAATTCGGCCTCGGCCAGGAACTGCGCGAACCACGGGTCGGGCGGCTGAAGCACGAATCGCGGCTCACCCTGCGCCTGGAACGTGTAGTACTCCGCGAAGAGCGCCGAGTGCTCCGTGTGACCGCCGTCGGCGCCGTCGATGGCCACGACACCAACTGCGATCGGGTGGCTCGTGAGTCGCACTTCCAGTGCGCCCCCGGTCGAGGTGGCCAGTTCCGACAGCAGGCGCAGGGACTGCTCGATCCGCGTCCGGGCGGAGTGTGGAGACCGCTCCGCGTAGTACCGCTCAGCCGCGACCTCGACCGCGCTCGAGGCCGGCTCGATCAGCAGCATGCGGATGGTGCAGCCGCGTCGCAGCCAGCGCTCGAACTCGCTGTAGTTCTCGACCAGGAGGGTGTTGCGCGCGACGCCCGTGATGAACAGATCCTTCGCGGGCTTCATCGAGTCGATCAGCTCGGTGCCGAACGACGCGACGAACTGCGGACGCGCGATCACGTTCAGGCGCCGGCCGGGCGGCGGCGGCCACGCGGTCCCGGCCTCCCAGAGCCGCTCGGCCTGCTGCGCGTAGAACGCGAACCAGCCGCCGTCGGCTTCGGCGAAGTGCATGATCGGTCCGGGCTCGGAAGCGGGTCTGAGCTCCGGCTGCTGGACGGTCACGCTCGCCGCACCGCGGTCTCGGATCACATTGACGCCGATCGGCGGGATGAACTGTGCGACCCGAATCTCCAGGTTGCCTTGCGTACTGGCCTTGAGCTCGGTCAGTTCGTCCAGGGTCGTCCGGATCCGCTGCGCCAGCAGGGCCGCGCGGCCGACCGGACGCATCATCGCCGCTTGCTCGACCAGCGCCTCATCCGTCGGGTCCACCACCAGAACCCGCAGTCGGGCACCGCGAACAAGCGCGCGATAGAAGTCATCACGCCCGGCCTGGACCGTGCGTGCCATGGCGATCCCGATGAGCAGGACGTCGTCGGCCTCAGCGCGACGCCGTACCAGGTCGTCCGGAAAGTCGTGCAACAGCACGTCGACGGACTGCGTACGGTCGGCAATCTCGGCGACCAGCCGCCGGGACCGGATCTGCGCGACTGCCAACGCCGCGAGCAACGCAAGGATCGCCGAACTGAGCACGCTCATGCTCGCCACATCGACGATGCCGAGCACCGTGAACACCCCGGCCGCACCGGTCAGCAACCAGAGATCGAAGTTGTCGTCGGTCAAGAGGCGCTGGACGGCCCGCACCGAGGCCCGCACAAAACTCACCGCCCAACCGTACGGTCCGAACGGCGGCGATGCGTTACGGCGAGTGTCACGGCCGTCGACCGCAGGCGGCCTTTGTCTTCCCGCCTGCGGTCACCCAAGACAACCCAACTATTTCTTGTCTTTGTCTTGTTTCTTGTGGTTCTCGTACTGCCGTGTTGCTGGTGCTGTTTTTGCCTACCGGCCCTGGTTCTTCACGGCTTCGATGGCTGCTGCGGCGGCGGCTGGGTCGAGGTACTCGCCGCCCTTGGTGATGGGGTTGAAGTCTTCGTCGAGCTCGTAGTACAGCGGGACGCCGGTGGGGATGTTGAGGCCTACGATCGTCTGCTCGTCGAGCTGGTCGAGGTGCTTGACCAAGGCCCGGAGCGAGTTGCCGTGGGCGGTGACCAGGACGGTCTTGCCTGCGCGGAGGTCGGGGACGATGGCGTCGTACCAGTACGGGAGCATGCGCTCGACGACGTCCTTGAGGCACTCGGTGGCCGGGAGGAGCTCGCTCGGGAGGGCGGCGTAGCGGGGGTCGCCGGCCTGGTCGTACTCGGAGCCGCGCTCGATCGGCGGCGGCGGGGTGTCGTAGGAGCGGCGGAACAGCATGAACTGCTCCTCGCCGAGCTCCTCCAGGGTCTGCTTCTTGTCCTTGCCCTGCAGGCCGCCGTAGTGGCGCTCGTTCAGGCGCCAGGAGCGGCGGACGTCGATCCACTGCCGCCCGGCCTCCTCGAGGGCGATGTTCGCGGTGCGGATGGCCCGGCGCAGCACCGAGGTGTGCAGCACGTCCGGGAGCAGGCCGCGCTCGAGCAGCAGCTGGCCGCCGCGGTGCGCCTCCTCGACGCCCTGGGCGTTCAGATCGACGTCGACCCACCCGGTGAACAGGTTCTTGGCGTTCCAGTCGCTGTGGCCGTGGCGGAGCAGGATCAGGCGATAGGTCATACCCCGCATGTTATCGAGGCTCGAGCCAGCCCTTGAACGCGTCCAGGTTCCGGGTCGACTCGCCGCGGGAGATCCGCCAGTCGTACTCGCGCCGGATCGAGGTGGCGAAGCCCAGTTCCAGGATCGTGTTGAACGACGAGTCGGCGTACTCCAGTACGGCGCCCAGCAGGCGGTCCACCTCGACCGGTGTGATCGCGTGCAGCGGGACCCGCCCGTCCAGGTGGATGTCGCCGTGGTGGTCGATCGCGAACGCGACGCCGTACATCTTGAGGTTCCGCTCCAGCAGCCACCGGTAGACCGCCTCGTGGTTCTCGTCCGGCCGCCGGGCGACGAACGCGTGCACGTGCACCGCCTGCGCGCCGACCGTCAGCGAGACGCCGGTCTTCAGCTTCCGCTCACCCGGCAGCTCGGCCGCGAACGCACCCGGCGTCGACTCGGTGAACTCGAGCTCGTTCTCGGTCAGCACCTGACGGATCACGTCCGCGGCGGAAACCCTCATCCGGCCACCTCCGCCGCCAGTTCGGCGGCCATCGTCTGCGCGGCCGTCCGGTACGCGGCCAGCGTCTTCTCCGCGGTCTGTTCCCAGCCGAACGCCCGGGCATGCTCGACCGCGGCCTTGCTCATGCTCTCGCGGGCCGCCGGATCCGTCGCGATCCGCGCCAGCGCGTCGGCGAACTCGCCGACCCCGTGCCCGGGCACGAGCAGCCCGGTCTCACCGTCACGCACCGCGGTCGTGAGCCCACCGACCGCGGCCGCGACCACCGGCGTACCGCAGGCCTGGGCCTCCAGCGCGACCAGCCCGAAGGACTCCGAGTACGACGGAACGCACACCACCGACGCCGCCCGGTACCAGTCCGCCAACCCCGACCGCGCCATCGGCTTCACGAACCGCGTCACGTCGTCGACCCCGAGCCGTCGCGCCAGCTCCGCGTGCGCTTCGGGATGTTCCATCCCGTTGCCCGACGGCCCGCCGATGATCGCGACCACCAGCCGCTCGCGCAGCGCCGGATCGCGTTCGAGCATCCGCGCGGCCGCCCGGATCAGCAGGTCGGGCGCCTTCAGCGGCTGGATCCGCCCGACGAACGCGAGCACGATCGCGTCCTCCCGCACTCCGACGGTACGCCGGGCAGCAGCCTGGTCGCCCGGGCTGAACATCTCCAGGTCGACGCCGGGGTTGACCACCTCGACCTTGGCCGGCTGCGCGCCGTACAGGCCGATCAGTTCTTTCGCCTCGTCGTCGGTGTTGGCGAGCAGCCGGTCGGCCGCCTCGACCACCTGCTCCTCGCCGAGCAGCCGGGCCGGCGGTTCCGGTACGTCGTCCTCGGCGAGGCTCGCATTCTTCACCTTCGCCATCGTGTGCATGGTGTGGACGAGCGGGACGGCCCAGCGGTCGCGGGCGAGCAGGCCGACCTGGCCGGACAGCCAGTAGTGCGAGTGGATGACGTCGTAGTAGCCCGGTTCGCGGACCGCCTCGGCGCGCAGGACCGCGCGGGCGAACGTGCACAGCTGGGCGGGGAGCTCGTTCTTCGCCAGGCCCTCGTACGGGCCGGCGGCGACGTTGCGGACGGTGACGCCCGGGGCGAGCTCGACCTTCGCGGGCAGGGCCGACGAGGTCGCGCGGGTGAAGATGTCGACGGCGATGCCGAGCCCGGCCAGCCGTTTGGACAGTTCCACCACGTAGACGTTCATCCCGCCCGCGTCCCCCGTCCCCGGCTGGTCCATCGGCGAGGTGTGCAGGCTGATCATCGCGACCCGCCGAAGTGGACGGTCGGCGGAGGGTTGGGTCACGCCGCCAGCGTAACTCCGGGCGCTCCGGCATGAGACGGCGTACCGGTCCGCCGTCAGGGTTTGAAAGACTGCGGCTATGACGAGTCGTCCTGTTGCCGTGGTTACCGGAGCCAGTAGTGGAATCGGGGCCGCGACCGCGCGGCACCTCGCGGAGGCCGGGTTCGAGGTGGTCTGCGCCGCCCGCCGGCTGGACCGGGTCGAAGCGCTGGCCAAGGAGATCGGTGGGCGCGCGGTCCAGTGCGACGTGACGTCGGCCGAGGACGTCGCGGCGCTGACCGCGGCCGCCGGTGAGCGCGTCGACCTGTTGGTGAACAACGCCGGCGGCGCGTTCGGCTTCGAGCCGGTCGCCGAGGCCGACCTGGACGCTTGGCGCCGGATGTTCGAAGTGAACGTGATCGGCGTCGCGGCGGTCACCAAGTCGTTGCTCCCGGCCCTGATCGCGAGCCAGGGCACGATCGTCGTGATGGGGTCGACCGCCGGGCAGGTCGCGTACGAGGGCGGCGGCGGGTACACGGCCGCCAAGCACGCGGTGAAGGCCGTCGTCGACACGCTCCGGCTGGAGCTGTACGACCAGCCTGTCCGGGTCTGCGAGATCGCGCCCGGGATGGTCAAGAGCGAGGGCTTCGCGCTGACCCGCTTCGAGGGCGACGAGGCCAAGGCCGACGCCGTGTACGCCGGGGTCGCCGAACCGCTCACCTCCGACGACATCGCCGAGATCGTCACCTGGGTCGCGTCCCGCCCGCCCCACGTCAACATCGACCGCCTCACGGTCCGCCCCCGTGCCCAGGCGGCCCAGCACAAGGTGCACCGAGTCCAGGAGTAGTCGCGAATACGCCGTACGACGGACGCGCGCGACCTCATAGGTTCCTATCGTCGAGGTCATGAAGGCGATCGTGGTCGGTGGCGGTATCGCGGGGCTCGCGGCGGCGGCCGCGCTGGTGAGGTCCGGCTGGGACGTCCGGGTACTGGAGAGTGCTCCGGAACTCGGTGAGGTCGGCGCCGGCCTTGCCGTCACCGTCAACGGCGCCCGCGCGCTGGAGTCGATCGGAGCGCTCGACGCCGTACGCCGGGCTGGTGCTGCGGTCCGCCCGGCGGGCACTCGCCGGGCCGACGGCAAATGGTTGCTCAAGGCCCCTGATGCCGATGCCGGCAGTCAGATGATCGGCATCCATCGGCAACGGCTGCACCAAGCTCTCGTCGAAGCTGCTTCGGCGGCAGAGCTGACCACAGGCGCGCGCGTCACCTCCGTACGACCCGGCACAGCCGGCGGCGAGCAGGCCCAGGTGAGTTGGCACTCGACCGCCGGCACCCATGAAGCTTCTGCGGATCTAGTCGTCGGCGCGGACGGCATTCGCAGCGTCACACGCCAGCAACTCTTCCCCGCCATCCGATTGAAGTACAGCGGCTACTCCAGCTGGCGCGCCGTCGTCGACGGCCCCACGGACGATCACTTCGCGATGGTGTGGGGCCCACGCGCCGAGTTCGGCTCGCTGGCGATCGGCGAGGACCAGACCTACTGGTACGGCTACGTGGCGCTGCCGGCCGGGCACCGCTTCCCCGACGAGTCGCAGGCGGCCCGCGACTACTTCGCCTCCTGGGCCCCGGACATCCGCGCGCTGGTGGAGTCCACAGAGCAGGTGATCCGTCACGACGTCTGGACGCTCGACAAGCCGTTGCCCCGGTATGTCGAGGGCCGGACCGTACTGATCGGCGACGCCGCCCACCCGATGGTGCCGACGCTCGGCCAAGGAGCGAACTCTGCTCTCGAGGACGGGGTCTCAGTCGGAGTCCTCGACCTTCAGCAATACCAGGCCCAGCGGTATCGGCGGACGGAGCAGTTGGTCAGCCGATCAGCCCAGATGGCCAAGCTCGGTGCCCACCTTGACCGCGGCCAGTGGCTCCGCAACACGATGCTGCAGCTGACTCCGCCAGGAGCCGCCCAACGCACCGGCACCAAGATCATGGACTGGAAGCCCCCGACCCCGAGCTGATCGGCCGCCGGCGCAGCCGGCTGGCCTCGGGGCGGAGACGCCCTCTCCTCCCCCTTTCAGGGTTTGGCGCGGAGGCGGTCGATCGGAGGCGAGAACACCGGCAGCGGCTCCTTCGGCTCCGGGAGGTTGTACCCGGCGTACAAGCGCCGCCGAATGGGCTCCAGCGGGAACGTCTCCGGATAGATCGCCAGTTTCACCGTCACGCCCTCGAGTGTTGCCCTGAGCAACATCTCCTCGACCGCCGGGTCCTCGGCACCGCGCGCGGCGAAGACGGACCGGATCGCGTCCTCGACCAGCGCCATCCGGTCGGACTTCTCGGTCTCGACCTCGGCGAAGACGCCGTGCGTGCTGGGCTGCATCATCAGCGAGATCGCCAGCCGCTGCACCGGGAGCGTCATCGAGGCGGCCATCAGCGCGCCGTCGATCATCCCGGCCAGCCGTTCGTCCGGCGTACCGGGAATCTCCAGGATGCCGGCGATCCCGTCCAGCCAGCGGTCCAGCAGTTGCGCCGCCAGGTCGCGCTTGGAGGCGAAGTAGTAGCCGACCAGCCCGCGGGAGACTCCGGCCCGGGCCGTCACGTCGGTGATCGACGCGGCCTCGTAGCCCTTCTCGGCGAACACCTCGAGCGCAGCGCTCAGGATCCGCTCACGCGAGCGCTCCCGCATCTGCAGGTTGGTGGCGACCGACCGCGGCACGCTTCTACTTTCCTGGTCAGGCCCCGGAGGCCGAGCAACCCCCACCTCGTGCTCGGCACTCCCGGGCTGTGACCCCCCGTTGTACCCCTCCACAAAGGCCCCTCCCCAGGCGCCCATGTACAGACTGGACGTCCAGTCAACGAATGTCAAAGGCTCAACCGCATTTCGGGCACACAGCGTCACCGGCCGCGACGGCGGCCGGTTTCTCCGGCACGTGGGGTCACCGGTAGGATGAGATGGCTGCGCAGTGCGTCGATCAGTAAGTCGAGTGGCTCCACGAGCGACACCACACCCGCCGTAGCCACCGCCTGACTCTCAGTAACCACTGCCTGTCTCTGATTTGCTAGTCCAACTGCTTGGAGCGCTTCCGCATGCCCCTCCGTAATGACCTGCGCAACGTGGCCATCGTGGCCCACGTCGACCACGGGAAGACCACCCTCGTCGACGCGATGCTGTGGCAGTCCGGCGCGTTCGGAGCCCACCAGCACGTCGACGAGCGAGCGATGGACTCGGGTGACCTGGAGCGTGAGAAGGGCATCACGATCCTGGCCAAGAACACCGCCGTACGGCACAAGATGGCCAACGGCGAGCAGATGACGCTGAACATCATCGACACCCCCGGCCACGCCGACTTCGGTGGTGAGGTCGAGCGCGGCCTGTCGATGGTCGACGCGATCGTCCTGCTGGTGGACGCCTCCGAGGGCCCGCTGCCGCAAACCCGCTTCGTCCTGCGCAAGGCGCTGGCGCGGAACATGCCGGTGATCCTCGTGGTGAACAAGGTGGACCGCCCCGACGCCCGGATCTCCGAGGTCGTCGACGAGACCTACGAGCTGTTCCTCGACCTGCTGGACCACGACGCCGACCAGTCCGCGCTGGACTTCCCGGTCGTCTACGCCTCGGCCCGCGCCGGTCGCGCCTCGCTGACCCAGCCGGCCGACGGCGGGATGCCGGACTCCGAAGACCTCGAGCCGCTGTTCGAGACGATCCTCGCGAACGTTCCGGCCCCGGAGTACACCGAGGGCGCGCCGCTGCAGGCGCACGTCACCAACCTGGACGCCTCGCCGTTCCTCGGCCGGCTCGCGCTGGTCCGGGTGCACGAGGGCACGCTGAAGAAGGGCTCGCAGGTCGCGTGGTGCAAGCACGACGGCACCATCCAACGGGTCAAGATCACCGAACTGCTGATCACCGAGGCGCTCGAGCGCGTCCCCGGCGACTCGGCCGGACCGGGTGACATCGTCGCGATCGCCGGGATCCCGGAGATCATGATCGGCGACACCCTGGCCGACCCGGAGAACCCGGTCGCCCTGCCGCTCATCACCGTCGACGAGCCGGCCATCTCGATGACGATCGGGACGAACCAGTCGCCGCTGGCCGGCCGGATCAAGGGCACCAAGGTCACCGCCCGCCTGGTCAAGGACCGGCTGGACCGCGAGCTGATCGGCAACGTGTCGCTCAAGGTGCTGCCGACCGAGCGTCCCGACACCTGGGAGGTGCAGGGCCGTGGTGAGCTGGCGCTGGCCATCCTGGTCGAGCAGATGCGCCGCGAGGGCTACGAGCTGACCGTCGGCAAGCCGCAGGTGGTCACCCGCGAGATCAACGGCAAGCGCCACGAGCCGGTCGAGCGCCTCACGATCGACTGCCCCGAGGAGTACCTCGGCACGGTCACCCAGCTGCTCGCGGTCCGCAAGGGCCGGATGGAGCAGATGACCAACCACGGCACCGGCTGGGTCCGGATGGAGTTCCTGGTCCCGGCGCGTGGCCTGATCGGCTTCCGCACCGAGTTCCTCACCGACACCCGCGGTACCGGTATCGCGCACCACGTGTTCGAGGGGTACGAGCCGTGGTTCGGCGAGCTGCGCACGCGCCCGTCGGGCTCGCTGGTCTCCGACCGCACCGGCGTCACCACGTCGTACGCGATGGTGAACCTGCAGGAGCGCGGCACGATGTTCTGCGAGCCGGGCACCGATGTGTACGAGGGCATGGTGATCGGCGAGAACTCGCGCGCCGACGACATGGACGTGAACATCACCCGTGAGAAGAAGATGACCAACGTCCGGTCGAACGCGGACGAGTTCGAGAAGCTGGTCCCGGCCCGCAAGCTCTCGCTGGAGCAGTCGCTGGAGTTCTGCCGCGAGGACGAGTGCGTCGAGGTCACCCCGGACGCGATCCGGATCCGCAAGGTCGCGCTGACCCAGGTCGAGCGCGCGAAGCTGGGCCGCAAGAACAAGGCCTGATCAGCAGCGGTTCACCGGCTGGTCGCGATCCACGGGGGAAGTTTTCCGGATCGTGACCAACCGGAGTGCCTGCTTCGTCGTCTACACAGTGGCAACATCATTTTGCGGTACTCAGTTGGGGGAAGGGACAAGGATTCATGGGGATTCTGCGTAAGCTCGGCGCCACCACGACGGCCGTCGCGATGCTGGGGGTCGGCGTGTTCGCTGCCACCGGTACGGCGGGAGCGGCTCCGTCGGCCAAGCCCGCGACCGCGGCCAAGGCGGTCGTAGTGCAGGCGGCGGCGCCGGCTGCGAAGAAGCCGGCCAAGCCGGCGGCGAAGAACGTGCTCGTCCCCGGCAAGCTGCGCCTCGACAAGCGCTGCATGACCGGTCGCATCATCTGCGTCAACAAGAAGACCCGCAAGGTCGCGTTCCTGTACAACGGGAAGCTGCTGGCCACCGGTGACGCCCGCTTCGGCGCGCCGCGCACGCCGACCCGCAACGGCTTCTTCAAGCTGCAGCGCAAGTCCAAGAACCACGTCTCGTCGATCTACAAGTCGCCGATGCCGTACGCGATGTTCTTCAGCGGCGGCCAGGCGATCCACTACTCGTCGGACTTCAAGGCCCGCGGCTACAACGGCGCCTCGCACGGCTGCGTCAACATGCGCGACAAGAACAAGATCGCCTGGATCTTCAACCGGGTGAAGGTCGGCGACCGCATCCTGGTCTACAGCGCCTGATCAACAGCACTTTCCGTACGGCGGTCGAGGACTACTCCTCGGCCGCCGTTGCTGTGTGGAAGGCCTTGTAGAGCCGGGGTTCGACCAGGCAGAACGTCGCCGTCTCCACGCCCGACGCCGTACGGCGCAACGTCCCGACGGCGATCTCCGCCGCCGACCGCGCCGGCCAGCCGTAGATCCCCGCCGACACCGCCGGCAGGCTCAGCCGCCGTACGCCGAGCTCGTCCGCGATCCGCAGCACGTTGCGGTAGCAGGACTCGAGCAGCGCCGGATCCGTCTGCCCCGCCCGGTGATTCGGCCCGACCGCGTGGATCACGTACGACGCGGGCAGCTTCCCCGCCGTCGTCCAGCCCGCCTCGCCGGTCGGCAGACCCCTCGGATAACGCTCGATCAGCTCGTCCAGCAGCGTCGGACCACCGGCCCGGTGGATCGCTCCGTCGACTCCTCCGCCGCCGCGCAGGGCGTGGTGGGCAGCGTTCACGATCGCGTCGGCCGGGACCGTGGTGATGTCGGCGGTACTCAGGACGATCTCCATCCGGCCAGTGTGTGCCTCCCAGTTCCCGCCGTAGCGAGCAGGTGCCCGGCGCGGCAGCTCGGCGTGCTGGAGTGAAGCCCTCGATGCTTTTCCATCGTGGGCTTTGCGCCAGTGCGCCGAGGTGCCGTGCCGGGTGCCGCGCAGTAGGCGGGAACTGGGAGGCACACACTGGGTGTGCAACAGGTCACGAGTCGCTCACGACAGGTGTACCGACGGTGGTTGGCGATTTACTCTGACTCGTCAGTTGTGGGTGGGGGCCAACCATTGGGCCGGTGAGGACGTCCCAGTAGGTACAGGGGAAAAGCTGAACGAGGGGTACACCAATGCGCGCGCGGAACTGGGTACGGAAGGCGTCGGCGATCCGGCATGTGCTGGCCGGGATGGTCGTCGCCGCGGCGGCGACCGGGCTGGTGGTTTACGGACTGAACGGTTCCGGAAGTGAGGCCTCGGCTGCTCCGGCGGCCTCCACCGATCTGAAGACCGTGCCGTTCGAGGTCAGCGGTGAGCTGCCGATCTACCCGAAGGCCCTGTGGAGCAACGGCGCCAGCAGCGCCGACGTCCGCAAGGTCGAGGCGCGGCTGATCCAGCTCAAGCTGCTCGACAAGCAGTGGCTGGACAACTCCTTCGGCACGATGACCCGCACCGCGGTGAAGAAGTTCCAGGCCTCCAAGGGGATTCCCGAGCTCGGCTACGTCGACCAGAACACCTGGGACCAGCTGAAGGCCGGGACCCACGAGCCGACGCAGAAGGAGCTCTTCCCGCCCGCGCCCGTGGTCGACGGCAAGAAGCTCGACCAGCGCTGCGCGACCGGGACGGCGTTGTGCATCGACAAGTCCACCCGCAAGCTGCGGTACGTCGTCGACGGCGTGGTGAAGCTGCAGTTCGACGTCCGGTTCGGCGCGAAGAAGACCGCGACCCGCGAGGGCGCGTTCTCGGTCGGCTGGAAGAGCCGCAACCACGTCTCCAAGCTGTACGACTCCCCGATGCCGTACGCGATGTTCTTCAGCGGCGGCCAGGCCGTGCACTACTCGTCCGACTTCGCCGCCCGCGGCTACGCCGGCGCCTCGCACGGCTGCGTGAACGTCCGTGACCTGACCAAGCTCAAGTGGCTGTTCGACCAGGTCAAGGTCGGCGACAAGGTGATCGTCTACCGGTCGTAGCGCCCCAGTCCATTTGGTGGGTTAACCCGCCAGTTGGCCCCTTGGCCCACCGGAATTCCGTGGGCCAAGGGGCCATTTGGTGGGTTAACCCACCAAATGCGCGGGGGGCGGGGGCTGGGGCGAGGGGCGTGGGTGGATCAGAGCGGGCGCGGACCGCGCCGGCGGCGGATGCCCCAGCCTCCGCCGCGGCCCCGGCCGCTGGCGGCGCGCAGGGCGGGCCGGGCGTCGACCAGGTAGACGCCGGCGGCGACGATGCCGATCAGGCCGAAGAAGCTCAGCCAGCCGCCCTGGAAGATCTGCGACAGCGAGAACGTCGCCAGGATCAGCACCCAGCCGGGCTTGGTCAGCTTGTCCGCCGCGACGAACACCTGGCGTGGCCGGAAGGCGGCGTCCACCAGCGCGACCAGCTTCAGGCCGAGCAGCACCCACCAGATGACGTCGAACGGATTGCCGAACCCCGGGAACAGGGTCGGGAACGTGGCGAGTGGGAGCATGCGTACGAGCCTAACAAGCAGACGGGTGGCCCACCTCTGCTCAGCGGCAGATTCGGACCACCCGTCGGCGTGTTGCGGCGTACGGCGTCAGGGCGCCACGCGGGAACTACGGTCAGTCGCCGACCTTGGCGGCGGCGTCGCCGGCGGCCTTGGCGGCCGTCTTCGCGGTCTTGCGGGCGCTGGTCGCGGTCGCCTTGACGTTGCGGGTGGCGCTGTCCGCGGTCTTGCGCGCGGTGGTGCGGGTCGCCTTGGCCTTGCTGACCGTGGTCTTGGCCTGGGCCTCGAGGTCCTCGGTGGCCTTCTGGGTGCGGATCCGGCCGACGATCTCCTCGCCGCGGGTGGCCAGGTCGTCGTAGGTCTCCTCGGCCTGGCCGAGGACGGTGGTCAGACCGGCCTGCGCGACGGCCGGCAGCTCGCGCAGCTTGGCCGGGACGGTCTTCGCGTCGGCGGCCAGCGCCTCGAGGCGCTTGGACAGCTCGACCTGGCGCTTGTTGAGCTCGGTGCGCAGCGTCGACTGCAGGGCGTCCTGGTCGAGCTTGGCGAACCGGGCGGTGACGTCCTCGCTGACCGCGCGGAACTTCTCCACGGCCAGGTCGCCGGCACCGGCGATGACGTACAGGGGCGTGACGGGGGTACGGGTAGCCATCAGGCTTCTCCTCGGGAGCAGAACGGGTTTATTTGGCAGTGCTTTTTCGTGCAGGGGTTCTGGGGGCCGCGGGCTTCTTCGCCGCCGCGGTCTTCTTGACGGGCTGAGCCGTCTTCTGGGCCGGAACATCGTCCTCGGGTGCGTTCTCCCGGACGAAGGATCCGTAAACGTCGAGCAGCACGCGCTTCTGCCGCTCGCTCAGCAGCGGGTCGAGCAGGATCGCGTCGACCACGCCGGTCGCGCGCTGGGCGCCGTCGGCGCCGTCGTCCGGATCGAGGATGCCGGCCCGGATGTAGAGGGTCTCCGCGGAGATCCGCAGGGCCTTGGCCAGCTGCTGCAGCACGTCGGCCGACGGCTTGCGCAGCCCGCGCTCGATCTGGCTGAGGTACGGGTTCGAGACGCCGGCCAGGTCGGACAGCTGCCGCAACGACAACTGCGCGTGCCGCCGCTGCTCGGCGAGGTACTCCCCCACCGAACCCACTGCGTCCGCCGCACGATCACTCAACCTGGCCATGCGTCCAGTGTGCTAGCAGAGTGCTTGCAATTGCAAGCAGAACACAGGTGAGCCCGCTCACCCCGAGTGACAGGCGCTGAAAAGCACCGTCCCGCCCGCGGGACGGGGGGAAGGAGGCGAAGCAGCCGGGGCCTAGGCGAAGGCGGGCGTGTGCGGTCGAACGGAGCCGACTTGCACTCCCCCGCCCAGCAGGGGGAAGTGCAGCTGCTTGTCGAGGACCTCGTGGTCCAGGCCCAGCATCTTCAGCGTTGCGGCCATCACGACTGCCCGCGCGCGGGCGCTGCCGTCCTCGATCTTCACCGCGATGCCGCGGCCGTCGGCCAGCCCCACGGCGTACACACTCTCGGCACCGACCTTGCAGAACAGGCCCGGGATCGCGTGGATCAGCTCGGCCTCGTCGCGCCGAGTACCACTGGCGTACTCCGGGAACGCCCGGAACGCATCCGCGACCCGGCCTTCCAGCGTCGCCGGCTCAGCCGCCGCGAACAGTCCGAACGAGCGCGCCAGGCCGGCCAGGCTGATCGCCAAGATCGGCGCCCCGCAACCGTCGACCGCGACGTGCGAGACCTTCTCGCCGGCCGAGTCCTCGACGGCGGTCCGGATCACCTGCTGCAGCGGGTGTTTCGGCGACCGGTAGTCGTCGGCACCCCAGACGCCGTCCGGGCTGGTCGCGAACGCGTCGTCGTGGATCGGCCAGCCGTTCGCGACGCAGGTCGCGATCATCGCGGCGTGCTTGCCCGAGCAGTTCATCGTGATCGGCTCCGGACCGTGCCCGGCGCGAACCCACTCGTCCCGTACGGCGTCCTCGACCGGGTACTGCGCCGGAGTCCGCAGCGCGCTATCGTCCAGCCCGACCCCCGCAAGGATCTCCCGTACGCCGTCCAGATGAATCTGCTCGCCCGAGTGAGAGGCGCCGGCGAGCGCGAGCAGCCGGCCGTCCAGGTCGAGCCCGTGGCGCAGCATGCCGAGCGCCTGCATCGGCTTGTTCGACGAGCGCGGGAACATCGGCTGGTCGACCACGCCGACCGACCACTCGACGCCGCCGTCGGGGTTCGTCACCACGACGGAGCCGCGGTGGTGCCCTTCGACGAAGTCGCTGCGGACGACGTCGGCCACGATCACAGGTTCGGTCACGCCTGAACTGTACGGCCGCGAAGTCAGGAGCAAAAACCCCAGTTGGGGATGAGGGCGTGTCGCCCGATCCCCCGCCGTAGCGAGCAGGTGCCCGGTGCGGTAGCTCGGCGTGCGGGAGACGAGGGTGGCGATGCGAAGCATCGTGCCCTTGGCTCCCGTGCGCCGAGATGCCGTGCCGGGTGCCGCGCAGTAGGCGGGGGATCGGGCGACACGCCCCAGGCTCACAGCCGGCTGCGGACGTGCAGCCCGACCTCCGGGTCGACGATCAGCTCCTGCGTCGCGGTCACGGTCGGCTGCTCCTCGGCGACGACCTGCAGCTCGACCTCGCTGTCCACCGAGCGCTTCACCAGCGCCAGCGCGATCGGCCCGAGTTCGTGGTGCCGCGCGGCGGACCCGATGAACCCGACCTGCTTCTCACCCGCCCGTACGGCGTACCCGTGCTGCGGCAGGTGATCGACCGAGCCGTCCATGTGCAGCCGGACCAGCCGACGCGGCGGACGGCCCAGGTTGTGCACCCGTGCGACCGTCTCCTGGCCGCGGTAGCAGCCCTTGTTCAGGTGGACGCCGACGCCGAGCCAGCCGAGCTCGTTCGGGATCGCGCGCTCGTCGGTGTCGAGTCCGAACCGCGGGTGACCGGCCTCGATCCGCAGCGCCTCGTACGCCCATACGCCCGCCGGCGGGCCGGCAAGTTCGGCGTACGCCGAAAGCTCCTCCCGCGGCAGGAACACCTCGTACCCACCGAGCGAGTCGCCTCCGGACCGCGTCAGCGGCCCCTCGGTCGGCGCCGCGCCCGGACGCCACACGATCGCGAAGCGGTCGGTGACGTCGGTGATCTCCACCCGGGTCATGAACACCATCTTCTGCAACCACTCGATCAGCGCGGCGGCCGCGCCCGGCTCGGTGTGCAGCCAGAACGTCTCGCCGTCGTCGACGCCGTACATCGCGTGCTCGACGTGACCGGTCGGGGACAGCAGCAGCGCCGTCGTCGACGTACCGGCCTCGAGGCCCTCGAAGTACTGGGTCGTGAGCGCGTGCAGCCAGGTGAGCCGGTCCGGCCCGCTGATCGTGACCACGTCGCGGTGGGACAGGTCGACGTACCCCTGGCCTTGGGCGAGCGCGCGTTGCTCGCGCAGGTCCGAGCCGTAGTGCGCCGCGACTCCGGCGTCCAGGCCGTCGGCCTCGACCGCCGCGGGCAGGTCCAGCAGGGGGCTGCGCGTGGATGACATGTCACCAGCGTACGTCGCCCGGCGTACGGCGAACGCCTCCCGCTGTGGGATGTGGACAACCGCCCCGATCGCGAGGCTGGAGGTACCACTCGGAGAGGACAGGACGATGACAGACAAGCGCTTCAGGTTCGGCATCGTGGCCACGCCGGCCGACGGCAGCCCGGACCAGTGGACGAAGACCGTACGGCGGGCCGCGGAGCTCGGGTACTCGACGGTCCTGATGCCCGACGGGCTGCAGTTGCTGTCGCCGTTCCCCTCGCTGGCGATGGCCGCGGCGGTCGCCGACATCCGCGTCGGCACCTTCGTCGCGGCCGCGCCGATGCGCACCCCGTACGCCGCCGCCTGGGACGCGCACACGCTCACCGTGCTGACCGACGGGCGGTTCGAGTTCGGGATCGGCACCGGGCGGCCGGGGACGGACAAGTTCGCCGAGAAGCTCGGGCTGCCGTACGGGACGGGTGCGGAACGGCTGCAGCAGGTGCGGGAGACGCTCGACCACCTGGCCGAGCTGGACGGCGATCGGCACACCCCGGTGATCATGGCCGCGGGCGGGCCGAAGTCGCTGGCGCTGGCTGCCGAGCGGGCCGACGTGGTGTCGATCGCGAAGGGTGCGCTGACGCCGCCTGCCGAGGTGATCCAGCTCGCCGACGAACTGCGGACGCTGGCGGGCGACCGGGCCGACGACATCGAGCTGGCGCTGAACCTGTTCGCGGCCGGGGACGGCGAGCTGCCGCCGTGGACGAAGATGGCGACCGGCGTGGAGCCGGAGGCACTGCGGGCGACCGACTCGCTGATGCTGCTGCCGGGTGGTCCGCGTCAGATGGCGGACGAGCTGCTGCGGCGGCGCGAGGTGCTCGGTGCGTCGTACATCAGCGTGAACTCGGCGTACCTGGAAGAGCTGGCACCTGTGGTCGAGATCCTGGCTGGGCAGTAAAGGCACCAGCGCCCGTCATCTGTGGCTGACGGGCGCTGGCTGAGGGGTGGGACGGTTGGACTAGTGAGTGCGGTCCTGAGTCTCAGGACCTGTCGTGACAGCTTCCGGTACGTCGCCCGCGTGGGTGTCCCCGGCGGCGAAAGCAGCCTCGTCGAACGGGTCCTCACCGGCGAAGACCTGCTTGACCTGATCGCGGTCGAGCTCGCCGACCCAGTGGCCGACCAGCAGCGTGGCGACCGCGTTGCCGGCGAAGTTCGTCAGCGCGCGGGCCTCGGACATGAACCGGTCGATACCGACGATCAGGCCGACACCGTCGACCAGCTCCGGCCGGTGCGACTGCAGGCCGCCGGCCAGCGTGGCCAGGCCGGCGCCGGTGACGCCGGCGGCACCCTTCGAGGCGATGATCATGAACGCCAGCAGGGAGACCTGCTGCCCGATCGAGAACGGCTGGTCCATCGCCTCGGCGATGAACAGCGACGCCATCGTCAGGTAGATCGCGGTGCCGTCCAGGTTGAACGAGTAGCCGGTCGGGACGGTGATGCCGACCACGCTCTTGGACACCCCGAGGTGCTCCATCTTGCCGATCAGCCGGGGCAGGGCGGTCTCCGACGACGACGTGGACACGATCAGCAGGAACTCGCGGCCGAGGTAGCGCAGCAGCTGGAAGATCGACAGCCCGGTGACCACCCGAAGAATGGTGCCCAGGACAACGATCACGAACAGCGCGCACGTGATGTAGAAGGCGATCATGATCTTGCCGAGGCTGACCAGAGCGTCCACGCCGGTGGCGCCGACGACCGCGGCGATCGCGCCGAAGGCACCGATCGGGGCGGCCCACATGATCATCGCCAGCACCTTGAAGACCAGTCGCTGGAGGTGCGCGATCCCGGTCAGGACCGGCTGGCCCTTCGAGCCCAGCGCCTGCAGCGCGAAGCCGATCAGCAGCGCCACGAAGACGGTCTGCAGCACCTCGCCCTCGGTCAGCGCCGAGACGACCGTCTTCGGGATGATGCCGAGGATGAAGTCGGTGGTGGTCTCGTGCGCCGCGCCGACCTGCTTCTGGCCGGTCTCGCGCAGCTTGTCGGTCAGGTTCAGGCCGGACCCCGGCTGGACCAGGTTGCCGACGACCAGGCCGATGCCCAGCGCCACGGTCGACATCACGATGAAGTAGATCAGCGCGAGGCCGCCGACCTTGCCGACGCTGGCGGCCTGGCGGACCGAGCCGATGCCGAGCACCAGCGTGCAGAAGATGATCGGGCTGATCATCATCTTGATCAGGTTCACGAACCCGGTGCCGAGCGGTTTCAGCTCGACCGCGAAGTCCGGGAACAGGAACCCGACGCCGATACCGAGGGCGACGGCGACGATGACGGCGATGTAGAGGAAGTGGGTCCGGTCGTTGCGGACCGGGGTGGGACGGGGATCGGTGCTCGACATACGAGGCTCCTTGGCCGGCAGAGCTGGTTCCGGGCGGTTCTGAGTAACTGTGACGTGACGCACAGGACAACTGCGCATTTCGTTCATATCGTTCGCGGCCGTCACCCACACTTCGGCGCGCGGCGAACCGTCGTACGGCGGCGAACAGATGCCGCGCACTACCAGTGGTGGCGGTGGTGTGGAGAATGTCGGCATGAAACGTCGGCCGTGGGAGCTGCGGCGCCAGGTGCTCTGGCTGCAGACCGGCACGGTCGCGGTGCTGATCGCGATGGTCTGGATCACGCTCGCCAGCCGCGCCCGCTCGCAGGCCGACCGTGACGCCGCGGCCGCCGGTCTGCAGCCCCCGGGCTGGGACGAGCTGCTGCGGGCCGAGACCCGGACGATGCTCGGCATCGCCAGCCTGATGCTCGGGGTCGCGATCGCGGGCAACGCGCTGGTCGCTTGGCGGGTCCGCCGCGCGACCCGCGGGATGGGGACGCAGACGCTCGCCTGGATGCTCGACTTCTACCAGGGCGTACTGCGCGCCGCCCGCGAAGGCCTGCTGCTGATCGACGCCGACGGACGGGTCCAGCTGGTCAACGAGGAGGCGCGGCGGTTGCTCGGGCTTCAGGCGATCCCCGCCGGCACCTCCGTCGAGGAGCTGCATCTTCCGGTCGCGTTGTCCGACCTGTTGAGGGCCGGGCGTACGGCGTACGACGAACTGCACCTCGGCGCGTTCGGCGTGGTCGTGGTGAACCAGCAACCCGCGCGCTCCGGGCGGATCGTGACGCTGCGGGACCACACCCAGCTGCAGGCGCTGCTCGGCGAGCTGGACGCGGTCCGGAGCCTGGCCGAGTCGCTCGAGGCGCAGAACCACGAGGCCTCGAACCGGCTGCACACCGTCGTCAGCCTGATCGAGATCGGCCGGCCGGAGCGGGCGCGGGAGTTCGCGGTGTCGGAACTGCAGTTCGCACAGGCGATGACGGATCGGGTGGTCGGCACGGTTGGCGACCCGGTGCTCGCGTCGCTGCTGCTGGCAAAGCTGTCGCAGGCGCAGGAGCGCGGCGTACTGCTCACGCTGGAGCTCGGCTCCGAGGCGCTCAACACGCGGCTGCCCGCGCAGGACGTGGTGACCGTGGTCGGGAACCTGCTCGACAACGCGATCGAGGCTGCTCGGACCGGACCGGCGCCCCGACGCGTCGAGCTGAAAGCCGGTACGACGCCGGACGCGATCGACCTCGCGGTGACCAACACCGGCGCCGAGCTGGGGTCGGTCGAACTGGCCCGGATGTTCGAGCGCGGCTGGACGACGAAGAACGAGCCAGGACACGGACTCGGACTGGTGCTGGTCCGCAGCACGGTCGAGCGTTGGCAGGGGACGTTGATGGTCGACCCGGACTCCGAGCTGGACGAGATCCCCGCGCTGACGGTGCGCGTGCGGCTGCCTCGGGCGGTGAGCGCGAGTGCCTGACCTGCTGCGGGTGCTTGTGGTCGAGGACGACCCGGTGGCCGCCGAGGCACACCGTACTTATGTCGATCGGCTTCCTGGCTTCACTTGTGTAGGTATCGCCGGGACTGCAGCGCGTGCGTTGTCCGTGTTGTCGCACGGCCAGATCGACCTGGTGCTGCTCGACATGAACCTGCCGGACGGGCACGGGCTGGACGTCGTACGGCGGATGCGCGCCCAGGGCAACGTCACGGACGTGGTGGCGGTGACGTCGGCGCGCGAGGTGTCCGCCGTACAGGCTGCTGCGCGGATCGGCGTGGTGCAGTACGTGCTGAAACCCTTTGCTTTCGAGACTTTGCGGGATCGACTGTCGGCCTACGCCCGCCAGCGACGAGCCGCTGAGGCCGGTCAGGTCGTCGCCGATCAGGACGAGGTCGACCGACTGTTGCATCCGGCAACTGTTTCGTCAGTCCCCAAGGGGCTGGCTGGGTCGGTGCTCGATCGGGTGGTGCAGTTGCTCGGCAACCGCGAAAGCTGGACCGCCGAGGAGGTCGCCGCCGAGCTCGGGACCTCGCGCATCACCGCGCGCCGCTACCTCGAGCACCTGGCCGACCAGCAGCAGGCCCTGCGCACACAGCGCTACGACGGCCGCAGCGGGCGGCCGAAGGTGGAGTACAGCTGGGTGTCGGAGAGCTAGACGCCGTACGGAGGTCTGATCTGACGGAGGTCAGACCCGGACGAGGGTCGCCCAGAGGTGGGGCTGGAGCGGCTGGCCTTCGGCGGCCATGTCGTACGCCCAGAGCAGTTCGCCCTTGACCAGGCCGTAGAGGCGGTGACCGGCGGCAACCTCCTTGGCGGTGGCCGTCCGGGCGATCACGTCGGTCCGCATCTCGACCTTGGCGCCCTCGATCTCGCCGTACCAGACCTCGGCGAAGCCGGTCGGGTGCGCCAGCACGACCTCGAGCTTGTTGTCCGGCTTGGGCCGCCAGAAGCCGGTCTCCACGGCCAGCGGACGCTCCTTGGTGCCGTCCTCACCGACCACGTAGGTCTGGCTGACGTAGTGCAGGTACGGCTTGCCGTTGTGGCTGAAGTCGATCTGCTGCCCGAACTCGAACTTCTCGATCGTCGGGTAGTCGCCGTGCCCGCGGCCCTCCCACCGGCCGAGCAGCCAGGCGAGCGGCATCAGGTCGGGGTGCAGGTCCTGCGGGATCTCGAAGGCCATCGGTGGTTTCCCGGGTCAGTTCGCGCTGCGGCCGCGGTACAGCCGGTAGACGACGAACGCCGAGAACCAGGCCATGAACACACTGACCAGGACCAGCAGGGTCGTGAAGATGACATGCAGCACGTTCGCCAGTCTAGGGGATACCCCGGCGGGCCCTGGGCTACGGTGGCGTGATGTCCCGCACGCTGGTGATCAAGCTGACCGCAGGCGCCGAAGAACCCGAACGCGCCAACCAGGCCTTCACGGTAGCCGCCACCGCCGTCGCCTCCGGCGCCCCCGTCTCCCTCTGGCTCACCGGCGAAGCCGTCTGGTTCGCCGTCCCCGGCAAGGCTGAGGCCTTCGACCTCCCCCACGCCGCACCCCTGGCGGACCTCCTGTCAGCAGTCCTCACCGGCGGAACCCTCACCGTCTGCACCCAATGCGCCAAACGCCGAGCCCTGACGGAGTCAGACCTCCTCCCCGGCACCCGCATAGCCGGCGCCCCGGCGTTCACCGAAGAAATCCTCCAGGACAACGCCCAAGCCATCGTCTACTGACCGCAGCAGACCTGCTCATCTGGCCGGCCGCTCAACCGCACGCCCAGACGCCTGCCCAGCTGCCCGGCTGGCCTGCCGCTTGACCGTACGCCCACCCGGCTGGCCGCTGCGCGCCACGGCCTCACGCCCGCCGCCATCCCGCCGTCCCGGCATCCCGGCATCCCGGCATCCCGGCATCCCGGCAGACAACCGATCCCACCTACGGCCGCTGCCGCCGCCCAAGTAGGAACCGGGGACCCGAGCCGCGACCTTGAACAGGAACCGGCTACCTCAGCAGGCAGTTCCGTGCGGATGGCCCCCGACGAGCGCTTCTGTGCAGGCCGCTTGTTGGGCACAGGTCTGCTCCCGCCGTCTCTGGGACGGCGGGAGCGTTGGGGGTTAGCGGGTTCGTTCTGGGTCTTGGGAGGGCTGCTGGGTGTCGCGTTGGTGCTGGGCGCCGGGGGTGCGGCCGGCTTGGCCGGCTGGTTCGAGTTGGCGGTCGCCGCGGGGGTCGCGTTCGGCGGGGCCGGTGACGCCGCCTCGGGTGAGGGAGTCGAGCTTGGCCTTCTCGGTGTCGGACAGCGGCTGGCTGTACCCCTGCTGCCCCTGACCCTGCTCGCCACTCCTCAGAGCGTTCTCGCGATTCCGGTCGGCTTCCAGCTGTGTTTCCAGCGGGCCTGAAGGCTTCTGGGCCTCGCGTGCCTGCGCTTCGGCGCGCAGGTCCCCACCGGTCGGCAGGGATGAAGTCTCCACCTCAGGGTCCTGCTGGTTCTGCTCTGCACCGGGTCCCTCACGATCCTGATCCGCTTCAGGCCCCTGACGGTCCTGCTCTGCCGCGGGTCCCTGGCGGTCCTCCTGGTCGCGCTCCGGTCCGTCGACCGTAGGGTCGTTCCGGTCCAGCTCAGCCTGCTCCCGCGCAAGCTGCTCCTGCCCTGACTGCTCGACCTGATCCCGCCCAGGCTGGTCCTGCTCAGCCTGGTCCCGGCCCGCCTGATCCTGCTCAGCCTCGTCCCGGCCGTCGGGGTTCTGCTCCGCCTGGTCGCGTTCGGCCTGATCGCGCTCGGGCTGGTCCTGCTCGGGGCCGTCGCGTTCCGGTTCGGGTTGGTCGACCTCGGACTGATCGCGCGGATCCACACCGGCCCGGTCCACCTCAGGCTGCTCACGATCAACCTGTACGTCGTCGCGCGCGGCCTCGCCCTGCTCCACCTGCGGGTCGCCCTCAGCCCGGTCGACCTGATCACGGTCCGCCGCCTGCTCGTCCACCACAGGCTGCCCCTGTTCGGCCTCCTGCGAATCCCGGTCCAGCTGAGCCTGGTCGACTCCTTGCGGATCGCGGTCCGGCTCGGTCTGCTCGATCTCCTGCGGGTCACGCTGCTGATCGGCTTGGTCGACCTCCTGCGAGTCCAGCTCGGTCTCAGCCTGCTGGTCCCGGTCAGGCTCAGCCTGTTGATCCCGGTCAGGCTCAGCCTGCTGGTCGCGATCGGGCTGCTCCTGATCACGATCTGCCGCCTGCTGGTCAACCGCCGGCTCAGCCTGGTCGACCTCCTGAGGCTCCTGATCGGCCTCGCGGTCAGCCTGCTCGGGGTCGGTCACAGGCTCCGCCCGATCAACCTCTACGTCGTCGCGCGCAACCTCGCCCTGCTCCACCTGCGGGTCACCCTCAGCCCGGTCGACCTGCTCACGATCCGCCGCCTCAGCCTGCGCGTCGACGGCCGGCTGCCCGGTCTCCTGCCCATCGCGATCCGCCTCAGCCTGCGCGTCGGCCGTCGGCTGGTCTACTGCCGGACCGTCACGATCCGCCTCAGCCTGTGCGTCAACCGCCGACTGGTCCACCTCCGGCCCATCACGGTCAGCCTCAGCCTGCGCGTCGATCTCGGGCTGGTCCGCAGCCTGCGCGTCGATCTCCGGCTGGTCGGCAGCCTGACCGTCACGGTCCGCCAGAGGCTGTGCATCGGACCCCGGCTGATCCACGTCCTGGCCGTCGCGCTCGGCCTCGGCCTGCGCGTCGACCGCAGGCTGGTCGGCGTCTGGGCCGTCCACCGCTGCATCGGCCTCCGGCTCGTCCGGGCCGTCCAGGCCCTCAGCAACGGCCGCTCCAGCCGCAGCTGCGGGAAGCGCATCCGGCCCGTCGCGGCGTTCGCGTTCTCCGTCTTGTTCCTGGGCCTCGGCCTCGCGGGTCTCCTCGCGCTCTTCCTCCTGGCGCTCGAGCTCGTCCGCGGTCTGCTCGGACTCACTCGTCTCGCGCTCGGCCTCGGCGGCCTCGCGGTCGCGTTCCAGGTTGTCGGGGACGCGGTCGCCGTCGCGGTCGCTCAGGCGGTCGACGTCCTGGTCCCGGAGGTCCCGGTCGCGGGTGTCGAGCACGCGGTTGCCGTCGAGGTCAAGCGGGTCGACGTCGGGACCGTCGACACCCTGCTCCAGTTCGCGGCGTTCCTCGGCGTTCTCGGGGCGGAGCTCGTCGTCGTCCAGGGCGCGTTCGATCAGGCCGTGCAGCAGCGTCCGCCGCTGGTGGTCGGTCAGGCTGTCGAGCTGGGCCTTGGCCTCCGGATTGTTGCGCAGGTGCGTGAGGACCGCCTCGGTCATCGCCCGGCGTTCCGCGCGGTTGAGGTGCCGCTCCTGCGTCGCGACCTCCCGCTCGCTGAGCTCCGGCTCGTTGCTCGGCGGGACGTTGTTGCTCGGCCCGTCGATCGCCGGCGCGCCGACCGGCTGACGCCCCCGGGCGCGACCACGCAACAACCGCCGCAGCACGGAGAACGTCGCGCGCACCATCCGCGCGGCCTGCTTGATCCCGCGGTAGAGGTCCTCGAAGACCTCTTCCTCGATCGATCGCGCCATCACGCCACCTCGCTCGCATAGACGGAGTACGCGAAACCGGCGGCCGGATTCGCCTCACCCGGCAGCAGCCGGGTGGCGTACAGGTGGAACTCCGCGCCGGGCCGCAGCCACACCGCGAGGTGCCGCCGCCGTTCCCGCCACTCGCCCGGGATCCGCGGATCGTCGCCCGGCCCGACGAACACCGGGTCGCCCCAGTGCTGCCGCGCCAGCGCCAACTGGTCAGGCCAGTGGTCGTCCATCAGGTCCTCGGCGTCGCGGACCTCCTCGGCCGTGATGTTGTACGCCGACCAGGTGCCCCGCGGGCTCTCCGGCAGTACGGCGTCCGGCAGCGCGAGCATGACGGTCTCGCGCGGGGTGACCAGCCCCCACGCGTACTCGGACGGGTCGATGTCACCGGGCGCCCAGGGCTGCCAGCCGGTCGCGGCGACCACGCGCGCGACCAGCGACCGGATCCCGGCGGGCCCGGACTCGTGCGGGCCCCACAGCCGGCTCCAGTCGCCGACTTCCGCGAGGTCGGCCATCGCACGCACGTCCTCGTCCGGCGACCGCAACTGCGTCCTCACTGACCTTCCCCTCTCCGACCTACGACCTCGACCACAGCACTCCGGCTGGACCACTCTCAGGTTAAGCCGAATCGGTGCCACCCGTTCCGACGTATCCACAGGCCCGGCGGATCCCACTCCCGCCGGCCCGCGCGACCAACCACCCTTACACGCAACCTCGCCCCTCGCGACCTGGCAAAACCTGCAATCCGACAACAATCCGGCCGCGGCCCGCCAGCCCCGGCCGCGATCCGTCCCCGACCCGTAAGCCGGCGTACCGGCCGTTCGCGGGCGGTAACCGCAACCACCCCGCGGATCGGCACGCGAGGCGTTCTGATGGAGAAATGAAGCTCCCGAGCCCTCCGCAGCCGGCGTTCAGGTCCGCGCTGCACCACCCCAGGGTCGCGACCGTGATCGGCCGCTGGCTGGCGGTCGCTGTCGTCGTCTGCTTCCTGACCGGCCTGTTCAGCCACTTCCAGCAGGCGACGCCGGGCTGGCTGCACATCCCCGCCCGCCCGGCGTCCCTGTACCGCGTCACGCAGGGCCTGCACGTGCTCAGCGGCACCGTCGCGATTCCGTTGCTGCTGGCAAAGCTCTGGACCGTCTACCCGAAGCTGTTCGAGAAGCCCCCGTGGCCGCCGAGCCGCGCCGCGCTCGCCACCCTGCTCGAACGCCTGTCGATCCTGGTCCTGGTCTCGGCGATGGCGCTCGAACTGTTCATCGGCTTCCTCAACACCCTGCAGTGGTACCCGTGGCCGTTCCCCTTCAAGGAAACGCACTACGCGCTGGCCTGGATCATCATCGGCGCCCTGCTCGTGCACCTCGCCGTCAAGCTCCCGCTGATCCGCTCCCACTGGAGCCGAACAGCAGCAGACCGTACGCCGTACGCGCCGCTCACCGAGGAAGACGCAGAAGCATCGCTCGACAAGCAACTCTCCGATGCCGATGCACCTCTCGCGGAGCAGCCCACCGACGCAGACGCACCGAAGCCCGCGCCCGCGCACACCAGAGACTCCCTCCCCGCCGAGATCACCGGCCTCAGCCGCCGCGGCCTCTTCCGCACCGTCGCCGGCGCCGGAGCCCTGGTCGGCATCGCCTCGGTCGGCCAGTCCGCCCCCGCCTTCGGCCCGATCGCCGTCCTGGCACCCCGCAAACCCAACGTCGGCCCGCAGTCCCTCCCGGTCAACCGCACCGCCCACGACGCCGGCGTCGTACCGGTCGGCGCCGACTGGCGCTTCACCATCAGTGGCCCTCAGCAACTATCTTGGTCGCTCGCCGAGCTCAGGTCCCTGCAGCAGAGCCGGTCCGACCTCCCGATCGCCTGCGTCGAGGGCTGGAGCCAAGGCGCCAGCTGGGAAGGCATCCGGATCCGCGACCTGCTCCGCCTGGCCGGCGCCCCCGACCACTCGACCGTCCGCGTCGTCTCGATGGAGAAGGGCGGCTTCTACGCGACCAGCGAGCTCCCACCCCAGTTCGCCGCCGGCCCGCTCACGCTCCTGGCGCTGAAGCTCAACGGCTCCGAGCTCGATCTCGACCACGGCTTCCCGGCCCGGATCATCGCGCCCAACCGCCCCGGTGTCCTGCAGACCAAGTGGGTCCACCGCCTGGAGGTGCTCGCATGAGAATCGCCCGCGTTGCAATGGCAGCCGTCGGCGTAGGACTCGGCCTGTGGGGGCTGCGTCTTCTCCTGCAGAGCCTCAGCATCGACGCGCTGATCCGCCTGCCGCTCTGGCTCGGCGGTGCCGTCCTGGCCGACGACTTCCTGCTCGTTCCGCTCACCGTCGCGGCCGGATGGCTCCTGACCCGATGGTCGATCGGTCCCGGCCACCACCGCACAGTCGGCGCCGTACGCACGACAGCCCTGTACGTCGGGATCACGACCCTCGTCGCGATCCCGCTCTTGATCCGTCAGGGCAAGGGCGTCAACCCGACCGTGCTGCCGCGCGACTACCTCCGCGACTGGTTGTTGCTAGAGGCCACGATCATCGTGGTCGGGGTGATCGTCGCGATCGTTCAGTCGCGGCGGGCGACGTTCAGGAGTTCGCGCGCGGCGTCCGGCGACATCGGCGGCCGCTGAGCCAGGGCCGCCAGGGCGGCAGCCCGCTCGACGAGCTCCGCGTTGTGCGTGACGGGCTGCCCCTTCGCCAGGGTCAGGGTGTCCTCCATGCCGACCCGGAGATGCCCGCCCTTCGACAGCGCGGCCAGCGCGACCGGGATCGTCGTACGGCCGACGCCGGTGGCCGCCCAGGACGTCACTGCCGGCGGCAGAGCGTTGACCGCGGCAACCAGTGCGTCCGGCGTACCGGGCATTCCACCGGGAACACCCATCACCAGATCGCAGTGCACGCGACCGCCGTACGGCAGGCCGAATTTGTCCAGCAGCCGGTGCAGCGCGGCGACGTGCCCGAGGTCGAACAGCTCGAACTCCGGTACGACGTGCCGTTCCTGCGTGAGCTGGTAGAGCTCGGTGACGAACGGCCACGGGTTCATGAACACGTCGTCGCCGAAGTTGACCGTGCCCATCGTCAACGAGCAGGAGTCCGGGGCCGCCTCCAGGACGCGCAGCCGGTGCTCGAACGGATCGGTGACGGCGCCGCCGGTCGACAGCTGGACGATCAGGGCCGTGTTCTCCCGGACCGCCGCGACGGTCTCGGTGAGCCGGCCGAGGTCGAGCGTCGGGCGGTGCTCGGCGTCCCGGATGTGGATGTGGATCATCGCGGCCCCGGCCGCCTCGCAGCGCTTCGCGGTCTCGACCAGTTCGTCGAGCGTGGTGGGCAGCGCCGGGCAGTCCGCCTTCGCGGTCTCGGCGCCGGTCGGGGCAACGGTGATCAACGTCGACGTCATGGACGAATCGTGCCAGATGTCGGCGATGAACGGGAGATTCGGTCGTGATCCACCCCGAAGACCGGACGATTTACGGCACGGCAGACTGAGTTCCATGAGAGCAGTGGTGCAACGAGTCACGGACGCGTCGGTCGAGATCGCGGGGGAAACCGTCGGGGCGATCGATCAGCCCGGCCTGGTGGTGCTGCTCGGCGTCACCCACGACGACACCGAGGAGAAGGCCAAGGCACTGGCCGCGAAGATCTGGACGCTGCGGATCCTGCGCGACGAACGCTCGGCCGCCGACGAGCAGGCCCCGATCCTCGCGATCAGCCAGTTCACCCTGTACGCCGACACCCGCAAGGGCCGCCGCCCGTCCTGGAGCGCCGCAGCTCCCGGTCCGGTCTCCGAGCCCTTGTACGACGCCTTCTGCGCCGCCCTGGAATCCCTCGGCGCCAAGGTCGAACGCGGCCGCTTCGGCGCCGACATGCAGGTCCACCTGACCAACGACGGCCCGGTCACCCTCATCCTCGACGCCTGAATACCTACTGCCAGGTGATGCCACCGAGGTCGTAGTGCTCGTTGTAGTCCGGCGCCGGTTCCTCATCGACGGTTCCCGAGCCATCAGGGATCGGTCCGGGACCGTAGGGGATTCCCTGATAGACGAACTGCGTGATCGGATTGCCCGGAAGGGCGACCTCGCTCACGCACAGGTTGGCCACCGAACCCTTGTGAGGGAGTTCGAGCTCGTCCCACGGTATCTGCGAGGGGCACTCCGGCGATCCCACGCCGAGCTGGCTGAACCCCGGATGGGGATCCTTGCCGCGACTGAGACCGCGGAACGCCGGCCCGCGGTAGCCGGTCAGATCCGCGGCGGACTCGTTCCGGATCACGACGTGTACGTAGTAGGACCTGTAGCCCCGGAGCAGCTTCTGGTCGGCGGGATCGCTGAGCCCGGTGACCGCCAGCCCCAGGTCTGCTTCTTCATCACGTCAGGCTAGAGAGCGGTCGGACCGCCGGCGTTCGCTGGCCGCAAGCTGCCGACGTACCGGACAAAGAAAACAGCCCCGGCTCGGATCCGAAGATCCGGCCGGGGCCGTTCTGGTGCCTGTCTGGATCGGTGAGGTTCGACTCAGTCAGGGAGGGTGTGTGGCTGGATCAGCCGATCACACCGGCGGCCGAGTGGCCCACGACAACCTTGGTGTTCAGGCTGTAGACATCGATCACCAGGGCGTTGACGGAGATGTAGCGGCTCTGACGCAGGACCTGGTTGAAGGTCAGCTTGGCGATGCCGGGGATCTCCAGCTCGGCGTTCTCACCGGTCTTGACCGGGTAGACCTTGTTGCCGACCTTGATCGAGGCGATGGTCGAGTGCGAGTTCAGACCGACCTTGCCGTCCTTGGTCTTCCACGCGGACGCCGAGGACTCGATGGCGCCGATGGACAGGTTCGCGACCTTGACACCCGCGATGTGCGAGCTGAAGTCGACGTAGGACTTGTTCGGGCCGATGTCGCCCCGCTTGGTGGTGAACGCGGCGCCGACGTAGGCGACCTTCGGGATGTTCACCTCGCCGACCGCGACGCGGTCGGTGCGCCCGCCAGTGCCCTGGCAGGTGGCCTGGTAGGAGGTCGGGCCCGACTTGACCAGCTTGTCGACGTTGGCCTTGGTGGCGTACGCGTCACCGATGACCAGCGCGGTGGCCGGCTTGGTGACCTCGGCGCGGGTCTTGAGGACCGCGACGTCGACACCTTCCGGGATGTACTTGTTCTTGACCGTGGCGTGCAGGACGACAGCCTGCGCGTACGAGTAGATGCCGGCGTCGGTCTTCACGCCGCCGACGCGGTTCAGCACGATGTAGCCCAGGCCCGGAACGGCGACCTTGGTGTTCGGCTTGGCCTTGAGCAGCGACGGAACGGTCACGGCGCCGATCTTCACGCCGGCGAAGGTGGTGCTGCCGGTGTAGTAGGTGACGCCGTTCTTGATCCACGCGGTGGTCGTGGTCTTGGCGCCGACCAGGTGCAGCAGGCCACCGACGCGGATGTCGGCCGCGGTGGCGGTCGAGGTCACGCCGTTGCCGCGCTTCTCCGCGAAGGCGAAGGTGTCGGTGGTGACGGTCTTGGCGATCGCCTGGTTGTTGACGTTCGCGGTCGCCAGGTCGTTGCGCGACTTGCGGTTCGCGTCGGTGGTGCAGCTGATCTCGGCCTTGACCTGCGGGCCGCTGGCAACGATGCCGCCCTGCACGTCGGTGCCGATCGAGTAACCGTTGTAGCCGTAGACCGGTGACGCGTTCGCCGAGCCCGAGGTGAGCGCGATCGTCGAAGCTACGCCGACAACCGCGGCAACGCCCACGGCAGCGAGCTTCTTGTTGATGCGGGGCTTCATTAAGACTTCTTCTCCCTGAGTGATGACGTGACCCAAACTCCGGGCCAGGACACAGACACAACTCAGTCGGTCGCAGTAGGTAACGAGGTGAAGGAAGTCCGTAACCAAACCGTTACTTAATTGCCTGACGCGCCGAGAACCCTGCAAATATTGGTGTTTCGGCACTTCTGGTGTACGAGTACTGGCGCCCGGCAACCAGTACGACGGACACAAGCCGAGGGGCCCGAGCGCGCAAGGCCCGGGCCCCTCAGGGTCGATCAATGTACAGAGCGTCAGACCGTGACGGCCACCTCGGCCACCTCGCCGTACTGCGCGACAACCTGGCGGTCGACCGGATCGGCCTTCGGCGCCAGCGTGCGCAGCGTCCAGCTGCCCGGCGCTGCGAAGAACCGGAAGTGCCCGGTCGCCGACGTCGGCACCTCGGCGGTGAACTCGCCGGAGGAGTCCAGCAGCCGCACGTACGCGCCGCCGACCGGGTCCTCGCCGCGCAGGACCTGGCCCTGGATCACGGCTTCCTTGTCGATGTCGACGCCCTTGAGGTCAAGGCCGCCCTTCTTGGCTCCGCACATGTCAGGCCTCCCCGGGCTCGTCGCCGAGCGCCACCGGTACGCCGACCAGCGAACCCCACTCGGTCCACGAACCGTCGTAGTTCTTGACGTTCTCCTGGCCGAGGATCTCGTGCAGCACGAACCAGCTGTGCGCCGAGCGCTCGCCGATCCGGCAGTACGCGATCGTGTCCTTGCCGAAGTCGACACCGGCCTCGGTGTACAGCTTCTGCAGCTCGTCGTCGGACCGGAAGGTGCCGTCGTCGTTGGCCGCCTTGCTCCACGGGATGCTGGCCGCGGTCGGGATGTGCCCGGCGCGCTGAGCCTGCTCCTGCGGGAGGTGGGCCGGGGCGAGCAGCCGGCCGGCGTACTCGTCGGGGCTGCGCACGTCGACCAGGTTCTTGACGCCGATCGCCTTCTCGACCTCGTCGCGGAAGGCCCGGATCTCGAGGTTCGGCTCCTTCGCGGCGTACTCGGTGGCGTCGCGCTTGACCACCTCGTCGGTCAGCTCGCGGCTGTCCAGCTCCCAGCGCTTGCGGCCGCCGTCGAGCAGGCGGACGTCACCGTGGCCGTAGAGCTTGAAGTACCAGTACGCGTAGGCCGCGAACCAGTTGTTGTTGCCGCCGTACAGGACGACGGTGTCGTCGTTCTTCACGCCACGCTCGGACAGCAGCGCGGAGAACTGCTCCTGGTTGACGAAGTCGCGGCGGACCTGGTCCTGGAGGTCGTCCTTCCAGTCCAGCTTGATCGCACCGGCGATGTGGCCGGCGTCGTACGCCGAGACGTCCTCGTCGACCTCGATCAGCACGACGTTCTCGTCGGACTTGTGCTCCTCGACCCAGTCGGCCGAGACGAGAGCGGATTCCCTGCTCATGGTGCTGCTCCTCAGGTGGTAGTTGCGGGGTTTGGCGTACGAATGCGTTGGATCAGCAGATAGGCCTCGCAACCGAGGCACAGCCCGACCGCCGCGTTCACGAACGCGGCGACCAGGGCGAATCCGGTGGCCACGACGCCGAGCACCTCGGCGCCGCTGATGTAACCGATCAGGCCGAGCACGGCGAAGACCAGCCCGACCAGCTGGGCGAACCGCGGCGGGGCCGCGTCCTCCAGCTCCTTCGGCGCGCCCAGCCGCGGCCGGACGAGTCGCTTGAACAACTGCCCGTACGGCGACGCCTGGACGCCGAACGCGACCGAGATCGCGAACACGACGGCCTGGACGGCCAGCGGCCAGGGGTTGTTCAGGATCAGCGTGAGCGCCAGGACGACCGTCGTCAGTGCCGCCGCGAACCGGAGTCCGCGCGGGTCGACCTGGGGGGTGACTGCCGCTTGCTGGGACATACGAACTCCTCGACAAGGAGCTGGATCGAGACTTGCCCGCCCGGCGTACCGCGGGAGGCGACGTACATCCGAACCGTGCTCAGCTGCCGGTTCCGGAGCGCTCGGGACGCCGCCTGGTCAGGGGCATCGACACAGGGACGAGCGCATGCGGCAGTTGTCCACTGCCCTGCGCTTGGTCAGCCATGTCGTGTAAGCCACGTGTCGAGAGTACGGAAACCCCGGAGACCCGCCAGCCGTGGTCCCACTTCCTGAGACAACTGATCGCGATGTGGGATGGGTGAATCGGTTCAGCGTGTACTACGCCGGTCAGCTGGCGCGGGCGACGGCCGTACCGAGGGCCGCGATCACGTCGGCCTTGCGCGGTGCGCCGCTGGCGCGGGTCACGGTGTCGCCGGTGGCGTCGAGGACCAGGACCGTCGGCGTCCGCAGGATGTTGAGCCGGCGGACGAGTTCGAGGTTGGACTCGGCGTCGATCTCGACGTGGCGGACGCCGTCGACCATGCCCTCGACCTCGGCCAGCACCCGCCGGGTCGCCCGGCAGGGCGCGCAGAACGCCGAGGAGAACTGGAGCAACGTCGCCCGCTCCCCCAGCTCGATGCCGATGTCGTCAGCCGTCAGCTGATCGCCGTTCTCCACCGCTCGCCTCTCCACCGCGCGCGTCGCGCGGAACCTTCCGTCGTACCAGGTCTTGAGCACGCTCAGCAGCACCCCGGCAACGACCGCGGCGACCAGCACGACAATCCCTGTACTCACAGCAATCGAGAGTACGTCGCTGCACTTTCAGATCCACGCGGCAGTTCACCCCTTGGACATGAGCCCCGCCGCCAGCAGCGCTCGGGGATCGCCGTCCAGCTGGTGCGCCGACCGGCCCGTTGGCCAGGGCAAGGAGTCGTCGCCGTCGCCGGGGTACCTCGGTACGACGTGCCAGTGCAGGTGGTCGAGGCTCCGGCCGGAGTCGGGGCCGGAGGCATTGAGCACGCAGACGCCCGTCGCGCCGAGCGCGTCGACCATCGCGCGGGCGACCCGGCGTACGAGCTCGGTGGTCGCGGCCAGGTCGTCCGGGCCGACGTCGAGGATGCCGAGATCGCAGTGCCGGCGCGGTACGACGAGCGTGTGGCCGGGCGCGATCTCCGAGCCGGGCAGGGGTGAGAAGGCCACGGCGGCCTGCTCCTTCGCGACCCACTGGGCGGAATCGGCGGCGATCAGGTCGCAGAAGACGCAGTCCATGGGGAGCAGTCTGGCGGTAATGCGCAGGCCTGGCCTGGGGATTTCGGGTTGAATGGGGGTGTGGACGGAGGGCTGACGGTGCGCGCCGGGGTGGTGATCCCCGAGGCCGAGCTGGGCTGGCGGTTCTCGCGCTCGAGCGGGCCTGGCGGGCAGTCGGTGAACACGGCGGACAGCCGGGTGGAGCTGATCTTCGACCTGGCGGCGACGTCCGCGCTGGGCGAGCCCCTGAAGAATCGGGCGCTCGAGCGGCTGGCGACGCGGCTGGTGGACGGCGTACTGACGATCGCCGCGTCGGAGCACCGGTCCCAGTGGCGCAACCGCGAGGCGGCTCGGGCCCGGCTGGCCAGCCTGCTGCGGGATGCGATCGCAGCGCCACCTCGGCAGCGGCGGGCGACTCGGCCGTCGAAGGGCTCCGTACGGCGGCGCCTGGACGAGAAGAAGCGCCGCGGCCAGACGAAGAAGCTGCGCGGCCGGCCCTTCGACTGAGCCCGTGGCGCCCCTCGCCGTGGATACGCTTCGGCCGTGCAGGAAACGGGGAGCGGGGAACGGGAGGAACTGCCCGAGCTGAAGGACCTCAAGGTCCGGGGGCGGTCGGTCAGGACCTGGGTGATCGGCCTGGTCGTCGTACTGCTCGCGGTCTCGGCCGCGTTCGGAGGCCTCGCGAAGGCCGCCGACGAGACCCCCACGGTCGGCGCGGGGACGGCCGTCGACGCCGGCCAGTTCAGCGTGACCGTGCAGCGGGTGGTCGTCGTCAAGGACCTCAAACCGCTCTTCACCCCCGACGAGGGCGGTGTCCTGATCGGCGTCGTACTCAAGCTCGAACTGACCGACAAGACCGGCGTCGAACCGCCGCGCGACCTGATCCGGCTGCTCGACGTCAACGGCGTCAAGCCGACCGACGGCCCGATCGGCACCACCAACCTGCGCGACCAGACCTCGGACCCGGTGCTCACCCCGCACTACGCCGAGGACGTCGCCTATGTCTGGAAGTTGCCCAAGGCCACCGATCTCCCGCGCGAGGTCAAGCTGAGCGTCCAGCACTACGAGTTCCGCGAGTCGGTCCTGGACCACCACGACAGCTGGACCAAGGACACCATCGCCGCCGAGGTGACCTCACCGGTGAAGGACAACACCAAATGACCCGCCGCAAGCTCGTCGACGGAGTCCTGGTCGCCGTCGTCCTGGTCGCGATCGTCGGTCTGTACCGGCTCACGCCGACCCCGAAGGACTTCCAGCAGCCGATCGCGGTCAAGGGCGTCACCGGTCAGGCCGTTCACACGCCACGCTTCGACTTCACCGTCGAGAAGGTCCGGATCAGCAAGAAGCTCCGGATCCCGCGGACGACGCCGGACCGCGACACGCTGACCGACTTCGTCGTGATCGACGCCGTGGTCACCGCGAACCGCGAGCCGATCCACCTGCAGAAGATCGGGATCCGGGCCAGTGACGGTACGACGTACGCCGCGGCGAACCGCAGCGAGCTGGACCGCAGCGACCTGACCGGCTTCCAGTTCGCGCCGGGTATCCCGGTCCGCGGCCCGCTGGTCGTCGAGATGCCGGCCGATCAGTTGCCTGGTGCAACCTTGCTGGTGCTGGAGAAGCAGATTTTCACCGATCTGGAGCCGCAGGCAACGATCGCGCTGGAGATCTCGAAGGACCAGCTCGACGGCCTGCGCGAGGACGTCGCGATCCTGAACCCGGCGGTGGAACGATGACCGCGCGCCGCGCCCGTCCGGGCTGGATCAAGCGCAACACGATCGCCCTGGCGTCGCTCGTTCTCACGATCCCGCTGCTCGGCTGGTGGTCGGTGCGCAGCGACTACGACTCCTGGTACGACAGCGAACCGCGCGACGCGGTCGAGGTCGCGGCCGGCGGTACGTCGTACCAGGACGCCACCTGGTTCGCGGCGAGCGTCGAGACGGACCCGTCGCCGCGAGCGAACCGGACCGGCACACCACTGCCCGACGGCACCACGCGGATCCGCGTCTACTTCCAGCTGCAGGTCGACGACGTCGCCAAGCTGGAGAAGCTCGGCGGTTGCCTCATGCACCTACGCGCGAACGACGGCCGGACCTGGGACGAGTCGATCCTGGACGACGAGTTCCAGGACCGCCCGACCGGTTGTACGGGTGGTTACGACGAGAAGCCGCAGAGCTGGCGGGATCCGCAGCTCGCGCCGTACTTCCTGAAGCCTGTCGCGGGTAAGCCGTACGAGACGGTGGCGGTGTTCGTCGTACCGACTGCTGTCGCCGCCGAGGTCCGGCCGACGATCACGTGGGAGACCCGGCTTCCGCAGTACCTGGCATTCCCGAGGTAGCGGCGGTCAGGTCGGTGACGCCGTGGTCCTCGCCACTGTCGCCGGTCGGGTGCACCGGCCGGATCCGCGGCTTGAGGTAACCGGCCAGGCCGCCGACCATCCGGTCGTACGCCGCCGCCAGCAACGCGATCTGCAGCATGATCTTCAGCGCCTCGACCGCCAGCCCGATCGGCTCGTCGATCACCTTCCAGAACTGCAGCGACTGCGGCCCGATCACGTAGTCGCGCAGCAGGATCCAGACCGCGCCGGCGGCGTACGTGACGACGGCCCAGGCCAGGAAGTAGCCGAGCATCGGCCGGATCCCCGAGCGCGCGACCAGGCGGAACGCGTCCCGGACCGGCCGCCAACGGTCCCGCCAGTCGGACACCATCGAGTTGCCGGCCACCTGGACCAGCCGCGGCGTGCGCTGCCAGCGGTTGCTGATCCGGTCGAACCGCCAGCGCAGCTGCTCGACCCGTTCGGCCTTCGGCACCGCCCGGCCGTAGATCACCGCGGTCATCGTGATCCACATCAGCGGCAGCACGGCCGCGCTCCACAGATCACCGATGCCTGCGGCAACGAATCCGGTGACGGCGTCCCAGATCTCCCGGATCCGCTCGACGCCGAGCACGTGGTCGAGCACCCAGAGGTAGGCGTCGTGGCCCCACTCCCACAGCTGCCGGTCCTTCAGCCACCCCTTCGGCGAGGGCAGGTAGGCCGAGGCCTGGTAGGCGACGACGAAGATCCAGAGCGCCTCGAGATAGGTGACGAACAGCTTGCGGACCGGGCCGCCGTCGCGCTTCTTCTTGAACCCCAGACGCAGCAGGTACGCCGCGATGCCGAGGCCGATGAACAGCCAGGTCGACAAGGCTTGCAGTCCGGTCGGCGTCTGCTGGATCGTGCCGCCGCTGAGTCCGGTGGCCAGATCGTCCATCAGGTTGTGCACGGCCAGCTGGTACTCGTAGTTCAGCGCCTCGCTCTGCAGGAACTTGTACGCCGCGTAGAAGGCGAGGAACGGCAGCAACGCCGACGCCAGCGCGTCGACCGCCCCCGCTTCCTTGCCCGGCTCGACGCCGTCCGGCGCGAGCACGCCCTCGGACACCGCCCGCCGGTGGAACGGCAGCTCACCACGCAGCACCAGGAACATCGCGACGTACATCGCCAGCGAGATCACCACCAGCAACGCCAGTACGGCGATCCCGGCCGCCTGCGCCCGCGCTCCTGCCTGCACGGCGACCCACAGCGCTCCGCGATGCAGCAACTCGGCAACCACGAAGACGGCCAGCAGCCGAGGCCACGCCCGCCCGAACAACCCCGCCGCCCGGCCCACCGTAGTGAGCAGGGTCCCCGTGTCCTGTGCCACAACCGCGCAATCTACCGGCCCAGGAGGCCGTCCTCGCGCGTAATCAGGTAGCCGCCGGGCCTTCGGGTTGGCACCATCGACCGGTGAACGAACGAGCCCTCAGCTTCGGATCCGTCGCAGCCACCTACGAGCGCTACCGCCCGGGCTACCCACCGGAACTGGTCGACGCGGTCCTGGAGTACGCGGCAACACCAGTCCACACAGCTCTGGAGATCGGCGCCGGTACCGGGAAAGCAACCCGAGCCTTCACCACCCGAGGCATCGCAGTCACCGCGACCGAGCCCGACCCCGCCATGCTCGCCGAGCTACGCCGCCAGGTCCCCGGCGCGACGGCCTTCCAGAGCGCCTTCGAGGACCTGCCCACCGGTACGACGTACGACCTCGTCTTCGCAGCCGCAGCGCTCCACTGGACCGAGCCGGCGGGCCGATGGGAACGCGTCTCAGCGCTCCTCAACCCGACGGGCGTCTTCGCCTCCTTCGGCGGCTCCCTCAACCTGGCCGACCCGGCCGTCGAGCAGGCGCTCCGCGCCGTCACCCGCCCCTACCTCGAGACCGACGATATCCCCTCGCCGGACGGCACCCCCGAGGACAGCCCCATGCAATGGCCCGGCACCGAACTCGAACGCTCCCCGCTCTTCACCGACGTCCACCAGTCCACCATCGAACGCCGCCTCACCATGCCCGGCCACGAGTACGTAGCCCACCTGTCCACCATCTCGGCGTACCTGCAACTCCCCGAGCAAACCCGAGTCCAGGCCCTCACCGAAGCCCTCCAGATCCTCCCCCTGGAAGTAACGATGAACGCCGACCTAACCCTCCACCTCGCCCGCCGCGCCCCGTAGCCCGCCAGGCCTCAAGCACCACCACGTCCCCCACGCGGGCACCCCACACGCTTCTCATCCGGCCGCTGCGGGCTCAGCCGACGCCGACCTCCCCGGCCGCATCGCAGGCAACCTTCACCACAGCGACGTACCAGAGAGAATCAGCCGCCGGCGAAGGGCGGCAGCCGCTGACTCAGCCCCCGGCGTGCGGCGGCAACTGCTGACTCAGCCGCCGGTCCAGCACCGACAGGCACGCGAACCCCCTCACGCTCTTCTCTTCCGGCCGCAGCGGCCTCAGCCGACGCCGACCTACCCGGCCGCATCGCCGGCAACCTCCACCACAGCGGCGTACCAGACACACAACAGCCTCCGGCGTACGGCGGCAAAGGCTGACTCAGCCGCCCGCAAACGGGGGCAGGGCGTCGACGAGCGCACCGTCCTCGAGCGTGGCCGTGAGCTCCACGCGCTCGCCGTCGACGAGGAACGTGCAGATGCCGAGCACCCGCGCCAGCTCCGGGCGGTCGGCGGAGACCGTGCCCACGAGTTCCTTGACCGAACCGGCGCGTGCGGTCGCGGTCGACTCCCCGGCCGCGGCGCGTGCGGCGGCGAAGTATCTGATCGTCACTTCCGGCATGTGGGAAGACGCCTCACTCATCGAAGGGTTCCTGGAGTATTATGTCAGCTTGCTGTTCCACACCAGTGTGTCTCGGGCCCCCGGCAATGACGCCGTTGGGGCCTGACGTGCTTCAGGACCGGATCGCTCACCCGCGATCCGCCGACCCGCACAAGGAGACAGCGTGAGCACGTTGTTGCTGCTGACGAACGCGCTGCAGGCCTCCACCGAGGTGCTGCCCTCCCTCGCCCTGCTCCCGCACCAGATCCGGATCCTTCCGTCCGAGGTCGCGGCCCTGGTGGACGCGCCCGACGCCGACGCGGTCCTGCTCGACGCCCGCCGTGACCTGGTCACGGTCCGCGGGGTGGCACGGCTGATCCGCACCACCGGCATCGACGTACCGCTGTTCCTGGTCGTCACCGAAGGCGGACTGACCGCGGTGAACGCCGACTGGGGCGCCGACGACGTCCTGCTCGACACGGCCGGCCCCGCCGAGATCGAGGCGCGCCTGCGCCTGGTGATCGGCCGCCTGGCCGCCGCCCGCAACGAGGACCCCGAGACCACACTGATCCGCAGCGGTGACGTCGTCATCGACGAGGCGTCGTACACGGCGAAGCTGAACGGCCGCGCGCTCGACCTCACGTACAAGGAGTTCGAGCTCTTCAAGTTCCTCGCCCAGCACCCCGGCCGCGTGTTCACCCGCGAGCAGCTGCTCCAGGAGGTCTGGGGCTACGACTACTTCGGCGGCACCCGCACGGTCGACGTCCACGTCCGCCGCCTGCGCGCCAAGCTCGGCCCCGAGCACGAGTCCCTCATCGGCACCGTCCGCAACGTCGGCTACCGTTTCGTCGTCCCGCCCACCACCAAGGAACGCGAAACAGCCGACTCCAAGGCCTGAGCTACGCCGTACGGCGTACTTGATTAACTGAGCCACGGCGTACGGCGCACCTCATCAGTCACACCAGTCACACGCGTCCCACCTCCGGCTGCTTTCCCACCCTGCAACGGATCTGACCGCCGACAGGCTGCACAACTTCGGGCTTGGACCGGCGTGTAGCCGGGGTGCTACCTTGCGTATTCGGTCTGTTCACGAAAGGTGACCGATGGCGCACGCTCCGACTTCGCACCGCCGCGGTGGTGGTGCTGCTCACGCAACGCATCGCAGCGATCCGTCCGACGGACCGATCCAGACGACCACCTGGCTCGGCCTGACCTTCGCCCTGGCTCTCGGCCTGCTGCTCAGCAGCCGCGCGCACGTCGGCGTCCACGCGGCCGGCATCACCTTGCTGGTGATGCTGATCCCGCTCACGCTCGCCGTCTTCGGCACCGGGATCCGTCGCGGCATCGGCTCCGGCCGCGCCGCCATCTCCACCGGCGTGGCCCTCGCCTTCGTCGTCCTCAAGTTCGTCCTCTGAACGCAACCGCCCGGATCACCTTCAGCAGAAGGCGACCCGGGCGATCGGCGTACCGAAGAACTTGATCAGGAGATGCTGATCCGGTCCGTCGGGCCAGGGGTGTACGGGTCGTGCGCGGCCAGGTACGCCGCGAACGCGTCGATGTCGAGCCCGCCGAAGAACTTGTTCGTCGCCGTGGTGAACGCCGGGAACCCGTCGCCGCCGTCGGACAGGAAGTTGTTCGTCACGATCCGGTACGACGTACCGTCCACGATCGGCTGCCCGGCGATCTTCACCGACGCCGCGTCCACCTTCGCGCCCGGCGTACCGGCCGGGTTGTAGGTGTAGGTGATCCCGGAGATCTGCAGCACCTTGTTCGCGGCCTGGTTCGGCCCCGAGAACTGCTGCTCCAGCAGCGCCTTGATCTGCGTCCCGGTCATGTCCATCGAGACCAGGTAGTTGTTGAACGGCTGCACCGTGAACGCCTGCCCGAACGTCACCGCGCCGCCGGTCGAGGCCAGGTCGGCCCGGATCCCGCCCGGGTTCATGAACGCGACCACGGGGGTCTTGCCACCGGTCACCGTCGACGGGTCGGCCAGCTGTGCGTCCGCGATCAGGTTGCCCAGCGGGGACTCCTGCGAGTCGTCCGGCGTACGGACCACCGACGGCGTCGTGATGTGGCCGATCACCTTGGACTCGATCGGCGCGACCAGGCCCTGGTACTTGGTGATCAGCTTGGTCAGCTCACGGTTCTTCGGCACGTCCTGGGTGACGATCAGGTTGTTGGCCAGCGTGTTCAGCCGGTCGACGTCGTGCGTCGTGTTGTTGATGCTCAGCCGCACCTGGGTGACGACCTTGCCGAACGACGACGCGCTCGTGACGAGCCGCGGCTTGCCGGCCGGGTCGTTGATCGAGCAGTTGTAGGCCTGGTGGGTGTGGCCGGAGATGACCGCGTCGATCGCCGGGTCGAGGTTCTTGGCGATGTCGGTGACCGGGCCGGAGATCCCCGGGCAGCTGTTGAAGGCCTTCGGGTCGCTCGGCAGCCCACCCTCGTGCAGCAGCACGACGATCGACTCGATGCCCTGCTTGCGCAGCTTCGGGACCAGCGCGTTCGCGGTCTCGACCTCATCGGTGAACTTCAGCCCCTCGACACCGGACTTGGTGACGATGTTCGGCGTCGCCTCGAGTGTCATGCCGATGAAGGCGATCTTCTGGCCGCTCTTGAACTTCTTCACCGTGTACGCGTCGAGCAGGGTCTGCTGGGTGTTGTCGAAGAACACGTTGGCCGACAGGTAGTCGAAGTCGGCGCCCTTGAACTTGGCCTTCTTGTCCGGGCAGGAGTTCTGGTTGTTCTGCCCGTCGCCGTCGTTCAGGCAGCCGCCGGTCTGCATCCGGAGCAGCTCGTGCCAGCCCTCGTCGAACTCGTGGTTGCCGACCGACGCGGCGTCCAGCCCCATCTCGTTCATCGCCTCGATGGTCGGCTCGTCGTGGAACGCGGCCGAGAGCAGCGGGGACGCGCCGATCAGGTCACCCGCGGCGACCGTGACGCTCTCCTGGCCCTGCGCCTTCGCGGCGGCGCGCAGGTTCTCCAGGTGGGTGGCCAGGTACTCCGCGCCGCCGGCCGGGGTCCCGTTCACGTTGCCGCTGGAGCTGGTCGCCGGGTTGGGCGCCAGGTTGCCGTGGAAGTCGTTCAGCGCGAGCAGGTTGATCTGGGTGTGCGTCGGCTTCGGTTTGGCCGGCGCAGCCTGGGTCACGGTTCCCCCCGTGGCCAAGCCGAGTGCCACCGCGGCTCCGGCAGCCAGCAGGGCAACCGCCCGCGGACCCCTGAACCACGTCTTGTCTCGTCCTGTGAAGGCCATGTCTACTCCGTTGTAGTTTCGGTCCGCAGTGGATGCGGTGCCGCGAAATTACCTGACACGTAGTGGACCGTCCAAGGACTTGGCGATGAACTGGCCAGGACCTTTTACGGTATTCACGTGACTCTCGAAGCAGTTCCCTCACCGTTGCCCTCGGCCACCGCGGCCGCCGTCACCGAACTCGCTCGCCTGGCCGCGCAGAGCGACGACGTCAACCCGCTGTCCGAGCAGACCCTGCTCCACCTCGACGGCGAGCATCACGGCGACCTGCACGTCCTCGCGTACGCCGGTGAGCCCGGAACCCTGGACGTCGCCGGCCTGGCCACCACTCCCGGCGACCTGGTCGGCTACGCCACCCTCGGCCCCGACGGATCCGCCGAGCTCGTCGTCGCCCCAGCGGCTCGCCGCCAAGGAACCGGTACGGCGCTGCTGCGCACCCTGATCGACCACGGCCGCGACAAGCTCCGCGTCTGGGCCCACGGCCGCCTGCCGGGCGCCGACGAACTGGCCGCTGCGTTCGACCTGAAGGTGACGCGCGAGCTGTACTTCTTACGCCGTACGAGCGCACCGCTCCCCGAGATCACCTGGCCCGACAACATCGAGGTCCGCGCCTTCGTCCCCGGCCAGGACGACGCCGCCTGGCTGAAGGTCAACGCCGCCGCCTTCGCCAGCCACCCCGAACAGGGCGCGTGGACGGCCGCCGACCTGACCGACCGCTTCAACCAGGAATGGTTCGACCCTGAAGGCTTCTTCCTCGCCGTCGACCGCTCGTCCGGGGAAGTCGCAGGCTTCCACTGGACCAAGATCGAGCACAACGAGGGCGAGGTGTACGTCGTAGGCGTCTCCCCGACCCACCAGGGCTCCGGCCTCGGCAAGGCCCTCACCCTCCAGGGCCTCCACCACCTCCAGGAGACCCGGGGCCTCGACGCCATCACCCTGTACGTCGACGGCACCAACACCCCTGCCCGCCGTTTGTACGAGTCCCTCGGCTTCACCACCGCCGCTCTGGACGTCCAGTACGCCCTGTGAACGGTGTCACACCGAAATCACTCGCTCACATCGCGTCATAAACCGGGTTGGTGGTCGTCCCACCACCAACCAGGAGCCGTCCGAGCCTCTCACCCCCCAGCCGGGCGGCTCCTGGCCCCCAACCCGTTGTCCACAGCCTGCAGCTTCTCCCCCGCACCGGTCCCCCACGGACAGTTACGATCGACCAGTCGACTACGGAGGGCTGACGAACGTGACATTCCGCAACAAGCTGACGGCCACCATCACCGCCAGCCTGCTCACCACAGCCCTAGCGGCCTGCTCCAACAGCAGCCCAGAAGCCGGCCGCCCGGACACGGCGCCCCCGCCGGCAACTGGTTCATCCACCACACCGTCGTCCTCTTCGCCGACAACGACCCCGTCGGAACAGGCGAGCACGGCCCCGGAGCGCCCCGCGCCGGCCGAAGGCCTCTCGCTTTCTGCTGCCGAGGCATTTCTAGGTCACTACCTCGCGCTGCTCAACTTCGCCTACGCGACCGGCGACACCACGCCACTGCTGGCTGCCAGCGACAAGGGTTGCGTGGGATGCAAAGGGACGGCTGACTATCTCACCAAGGTCAACGGACGGAATGGTGGTCTCGCCGGCGACTACGCCGACCGGTTGGTCGAGGTCAAGGAGATCTTCAAAGGCGCGTCCGGCAGGATCGGCGGGTCCTTGGCTGTTCAGTCCGGGAACTACGTCGAGCGAAGCTCGCCGTCAGCATCTCCGGTCCAGAAGAACGCCCACACGGAGACATGGCAGTTCACCCTCAGCGCGGCCGGCAACGCTTGGGTGATGTACGAAATAGAGGCTGACGGATGACTGTCAAAGCCATCGGAGCGGTAGCGGCCTTTGCGACCGTTCTCTCGGGGACAGTCTGCACCGCGACGGTCACGTCCGCGGCTCCGAACCAGGCAATGACGATTGGGCAGGACGAGCGCGCACTGACGAGAACGCCGCCACCGAAACCCAAAGGCAAGATGAAGCTCATCAAGTCCGGTGGGACGGTCACCCTCAGCAAGAAGGAGCAGAACCGCCAGGAACCCAGACCCGACTCGAAAAATAGCGATTCCAAGGAATCCGAGTCAGAGTCGAAGATCCGTACGCCGGCGGCGAACAAACGCATCACGCCGTTCCGGTTGAATACCGGCATCTGCGGATTGCCGGCTGCTGATGGCGGCGGGCGGATGGGGCCGGCGCGTTGTGAAGAGGCTGAGCGGTTGGAGCCGGATCAGCCGACGCCTTCGGTTGGAGTTCAGCGGGACTTGCCTCGGCCCGAGGACGTCACCTGGGAGCAGGTGCTGAGCGAGACCAAGAACGTGGCATTCCCGGGGTTGCGGGTGAAGGTGCAGCCCGCGGGGAAGACCCTGGTGAATCTGGACACGATCGTCTACACCGACCAGGCCAAAGTGTCGAATACGACCGTGATGCTGCTCGGGTTCCCCGTGGTGGTCGAGGCGACGCCGATGAGTTATACCTGGCGTTTCGGCGACGGGACGACGGTGACGACCGAGTCGCCAGGGAAGCCGTATCCGGCGAAGGAGATCACGCACAAGTACCTGAAGCGCGCGTCGGTGAGCATCACGCTGACGACCAACTACGCAGCCCGCTTCAACGTCGACGGCACCGGCTGGCAGTACATCACCGGCACCGTCCCGATCACCGGCCCCGCAACACCCCTCCAGATCCAGGAAGCCGTACCGGTCCTGGTGGATCCGCCGAATTGATGACGGTGTCCCGGACCGGCGTCGGACCAAGGCCGAGTTGGGGTTTGAGGACTGTGTGCATGAGCCTCGGCGCGCTCTCGGTCGTCGGCTGTGCAGCGGGTGGCCAACAGACGACGCCGTCGTCGACGTCGGCGCCGTCAATCACAAGCAAGGCTCCAGAGCGTCCGCCTGCTGCCCGAGGGCTTGAGCTTGAGGCGGGGGAAGCCTTCTACCGGCACTACGTCGACCTCATGAACCACGCTGCCAAGACCGGTGAGACGGCTGGGCTGCTTGCTGCGAGTGATGGTGGCTGCGAAGGGTGCCGGGATTACGCGGACTTCGTCGCGGCCGTGAACGTGGTCAATGGCGGGATCGACGGGGACTACGCGGAGAAGGTCGAGGAAGTGTCGGAGTTGACCCATGGCGAAGACGGTCGGGTTGGAGGATCCGCCGTGGTCACCGTTGGCACCTACACGACGCGGAGATCGCCTGGTGCCAGCCCTGTGGTCAGTAAAGCCACGGAGTACGTCGAGGAGATCGCCCTGGCGCCCAAGGGTGGGGATTGGGTGATGTACGAGGTGCAGCTGAGAGACTCCTGAGGTCAGGGGTTCAGGACTGACTTCAGGTGGGTGTGAATTCGGAGTTGGGCTGCTCGGGTGGCGCCGCCCAGGGTGAGCATGTTGGCGAAGCCGTGGATGAGGGTCGGCTCCTGGTGGTGGGTGGTGGGGACCCCGGCCGCGATCAGGGCGAGAGCGTATTCGTTGCCTTCGTCTCGGAGGGGGTCGAATCCGGCGGTGACGACGTACGCCGGCGCCAGGCCTTCGAGGGGACCGAAGAGGGGCGAGACGCGGGGGTCGGGGCGGAGCGAAGGATCGGGGGTGTAGTGCTCGCGGTACCAGAGGATCTCTTCTTCGGTGAGGAAGAAGCCCTCGGAGAAGAGGTCTCGGGACGGGCGGCGGCCGACGAGGTCGACGGCGGGGTAGAGGAGCAGCTGCAACGCGGGGGCCGGCAGGTCGCGGACGACGCACTGCTGGGCGACGACCGCGGCGATGTTGCCGCCGGCTGAGTCGCCGCCTACGGCGACCAACGAGGGGTCGGCGCCCAGGTCCTCGGCGTGTTCGACGGCCCAGCTGAAGGCGGCGATGGCGTCCTCGGCGGCGACCGGCGCGGGAGCTTCGGGGGCGAGGCGGTAGTCGACCGACAGGACTCGGACACCGGTCTCAGCAGCGACATCGCGGCAGTACGCGTCGTGGGTCTCGAGGTCGCCGACGACCCAGCCGCCGCCGTGGAAGAAGACGAGCAGCCCGCGGCCCGCCGTACGGGGGACGTAGAGGCGGGCGCCGAGTTGGCCGTCCGCGCCGCGGACGGTGAGTTCGGTCACGCGCTGGACCTCGCGGAGCGGGCCCGCGACCAGCGCGGTCCCGCGCAGCAGGCCGGCGCGCGCCGCTGCGACCGACTTCGGCGTGCCGCTGCCCGGGAGTAGGGCCTCGAGCCGGAGCAGGAGCTGCAGATCGGGGTCGAGAACGTTGCCGTCGATCACGATCGGCGCTCCCGCCAGGCGGTGCCGGACCGCTGGGGGCAGGGCGTAGACCGGCGTCAGGGCATGGCCCTGGACAGCCTTCTGGACGGTTCGGAGCAGCGCGTCCACTCGTGGGTTCACAAAGAGTGACGCTAGCAACAACCGGCGAGATCGCGCAGACACAGCCCGGACATGCGTGACGCCACCTACCGTTCACCAAAGGATGGGATGCTGGTCAACGTGGCTGGAGACTTGTTGGCGTCGCACAACCGGGAGTACGACGTTGAGCCCCCGTACGACATCACGGAGGCCGGCGACCTACCCGAGGACCGGTTCTCGGACCGCGAGCTGAGCTGGCTGGCGTTCAACCAGCGGGTGCTCGAGCTGGCCGAGAGCGACCGCGTGCCGTTGCTGGAGCGGGCCAAGTTCCTGGCGATCTTCGCCAGCAACCTGGACGAGTTCTACATGGTCCGCGTGGCCGGCCTGAAGCGCCGCATCGCGGCCGGCGTCGCCGTACGGGCTGCCAGCGGTCTGATGCCGCGCGAGGTGCTCGACCGGAGCCTCACCCGCAGCCGCGAGTTGATGGACCGCCAGGCCGAGACCTGGCGCAAGGTCGTCCTGCCCGCGCTGGTCAAAGAGGGCATTGACATCCTCCGCTGGGACGAGCTGGAGCACGCCGAGCGCGAGGCGATGACCCAGTTCTTCAAGGACCGGGTCTTCCCGGTCCTGACCCCGCTCGCGGTCGACCCGTCGCACCCGTTCCCGTACATCTCCGGCCTGTCGCTCAACCTGGCCGTCGTCGTCCGCAACCCCGACTCCGGCGGCGAGCACTTCGCCCGGGTGAAGGTGCCGCCGCTGCTGCCCCGGTTCGTGAAGGTCGCCGAGGGCCGCTTCGTCCCGCTCGAGGACGTGATCGCGACGCACCTCGGCCAGCTGTTCCCGGGCATGGAGGTGACCCAGGTCCACACGTTCCGGGTCACCCGCAACGAGGACCTCGAGGTCGAGGAGGACGACGCGGAGAACCTGCTCGCCGCGCTCGAGAAAGAGCTGCTGCGGCGCCGGTTCGGTCCGCCGGTCCGGCTCGAGGTCGAGGAGTCGATCGACCCGAAGGTCCGGGCGCTGCTCGTCTCCGAGCTGGGCGTCACCGAGGCCGAGGTGTTCGAGGTGCCGGGTCCGCTGGACCTGCGCGGCCTGTTCGACATCGCGTCGCTGGACCGCGCCGAGCTGAAGTACCCCGGCTTCGTCCCGTCGACGCACCCGCACCTGGCCGAGGTCGAGACCTCGAACCCGGCCGACATGTTCCACGCGCTCAAGCAGCGCGACGTACTGGTTCATCACCCGTACGACAGCTTCTCGACCAGCGTGCAGCGCTTCATCGAGCAGGCCGCAGCCGATCCGCACGTGCTCGCGATCAAGCAGACCCTGTACCGGACCAGCGGTGACTCCCCGATCGTCGACGCGCTGATCGACGCCGCCGAGGCCGGCAAGCAGGTGCTGGTCCTGGTCGAGATCCAGGCGCGGTTCGACGAGCAGGCCAACATCAAGTGGGCCCGTCAGCTCGAGCACGCCGGCTGCCACGTCGTGTACGGCGTGATCGGGCTGAAGACCCACTGCAAGCTGTCGATGGTGGTCCGCGACGAGCCGGACGGTCTGCGCCGCTACGCCCACATCGGCACCGGCAACTATCACCCGAAGACGGCCCGGATGTACGAGGACCTCGGCCTGCTGACCAGCGACAAGGTCGTCACCGAGGACATCGCGCACCTGTTCAACCACCTGTCCGGCTTCGCCCGCAGTACCGGCTCGCGCCGCCTGCTGGTCGCTCCGCAGTCCGTACGCCGGGGGCTGCTGGACCGGATCGAGCGGGAGGTCCAGCACCACCTGGCCGGCCGCCCGGCCCGGGTCCGGATCAAGGTGAACAGCCTGGTCGACGAGGCCCTTTGCGACGCCCTGTACCGCGCGTCGCAGGCCGGCGTACCGGTCGACCTGTGGATCCGCGGCATCTGCACCATCCGGCCCGGCGTACCGGGGCTGTCGGACAACATCCGGGTCCGCAGCATCCTCGGCCGGTTCCTGGAGCACAGCCGGGTCTTCTGGTTCGACAACGGCGGCGAGTCCGAGGTGTGGATCGGATCGGCCGACCTGATGCACCGCAACCTGGACCGCCGCGTCGAGGTGCTGGTCCAGCTCAAGCAGCAGGACCAGATCACCGAGCTGCGCGAGCTGTTCGACCTCGGCTTCGACGAGCGGACCGGGTCGTGGTGGCTGCAGCCCGACGACACCTGGCAGGCCAAGCTCACCGGTCCGGACGGCGAACCCCTGCGGGACCTGCAGGAGCGCCTGATCGCGACCCGCGGCCGGCGGCGCCAGGCCGATCCCAACCAAGCCTGATCGAGGGCCGAAGGCTGGAGACGATGAGCAACCCGGCGACCGTGATCGCCGCGGGTGGTGTCGTGTGGCGGGAGCGCCGTGGCACGCGGCAGGTCCTGCTGGTGCACCGCCCCAGGTACGACGACTGGTCGCTGCCGAAGGGCAAGCTGACCTCACACGAGCACGTACTGTCCGCGGCGCAGCGCGAGATCGAGGAGGAGACCGGCCTGCGGGTCGTGCTCGGTCCGTCCCTCGGCGTCCAGCGGTACGACGTCCGCAAGAACGGCGGGACCGTGCCGAAGCTCGTGCACTACTGGTCCGCCGAGACCCGCGGCGACGGCGAGTTCGTCCCGAACGACGAGGTGGACCGGATCGAGTGGCTGCCGGCCGACGAGGCCGCCGGCCGGCTCAGCTACCCGCGGGACGTGGACATCCTGCGCAACCTCGAGCGCGCCGTACCGGTGGTCGCGTCGCTGGTCCTGATCCGGCATGCGGAGGCGATCAAGCGCAAGGACTGGGACGGCAAAGACACGGATCGTCCGCTGACTGCTCACGGCCGGGTCACCTCCGAGCGGCTGGTCGACGTACTGGCCGCGCTCGGGGTTGACCGGGTCCGCAGCAGCGACGCGGAGCGGTGCGCGACCACGGTCGCGCCGTACGCCGCGGCGATCGGCCGCAAGATCCACCTGCACCCGGAGATCTCCGAGCGCGGGTTCGAGGCGGACGCGCAGGCGATGGAAGGCCTGGCCGGCACCGCCTGGAAGCACGGCCACGTGACCGTCGTCTGCTCGCACCGGCCCGTGCTGCCCGCGCTGGCGAGGGAGCTCGGGCTGCCGGTCGGGAAGTTCTCCCCGGGCGCGTTCGTCGTCGCGCACCTGCTCGCCGACGGGCGCGTGGCCCACGAACGGTTCAGCGCGCCGTAAAGGCTGTGACTCCGCGCGACCCCGCCAATGCAAAGAGATCGTCACAGTCGGGGTCGCCGCCGAGTGCGGTGTGCCCTGCCGGGTATGTTCCTACCGAGGAAACCGGCGCCCTACCGGGAGCCGGCGGCACGGAGAGGCCGGGACCGCACCATGACATCGATGCGCGAACTGACTCTGATCGGGATCCGGATGGAGTCGCCCAACAGGGCGCCCGTGATGATGCTGCGCGAGACCGAGGGCTACCGCTACCTGCCGATCTCGATCGGCTCGGTGGAGGCGACCGCGATCGCGTACGAGGAACAGGGCCTGCGGCCCTCCCGCCCGCTGACGCACGACCTGATGCGCGACCTGATCGAGGCGTTCGGCGTGCACATCGAGGCGGTGGAGATCGTCGAGCTGCGCGACGCGGTCTTCTACGCCGAACTCGTGCTGGCCAACGGCGCCCGCGTCTCGGCCCGCCCGAGCGACTCGGTCGCCCTGGCCGTCAGACTCGGTACGCCGATCCGCTGCACCGAGCAGGTCCTGCGCGAGGCCGGCGTCGCCACTCCCGAGGAGGAGCAGGCCGAGCTCGAACGCTTCCGCCAGTTCCTCGACGGCGTCGCCCCGGAGGACTTCTCCAGCTGAGTTGTTCGCCTGCAGTACGACGTACGGCGAACTGAACCTCACCGTGACGCCATCGGCGTCGCGTCCGCTGGTCGTGCGCTGATATCGGACCGTGACCAACAGGCGCTTGAAATCACTGAGCGTCACGGTCCTTAACTCAGTTCACCTGATGGCCTCCTGGCGGCACGCCAACCGTCGCGAGCGCTACCGGAACCGTTCACCGCTCGTTCACCCGCGACGGACCATGCGGTCACTTGCTCTCCCTACCGTCTGTGGAAGTTCACAAAGTCTGAATTCCCGCAGAAGGGCAACACTCTCGTGTCCGTCAATCGCCTGCTCCGCGTCGGCACCGTCGCCGTGGCTTCCCTCGGCGTCCTCGCTCTGAGCGCCTGTGGCAGTGACCCGGAGCCGTCGGGCTCCTCGACCCCGTCAGGTTCCGACTCGGCCTCCACCGGTGGCGCCGAGTGCCCCGAGGGCACCCTGAACGCCGAGGGATCCTCGGCGCAGAAGAACGCCATCGAGGAAGTCATCGCCAAGTACAACGAGAAGTGCGCCGACGTCACGGTGAACTACAACCCGACCGGTTCCGGTGCGGGCATCAAGCAGTTCAACGCGAGCCAGGTCGACTTCGCCGGTTCCGACTCGGCGCTGAAGACCGAGGGCGCCGACGGCGGTGAGTCCGAGGCGGCCGCCGCGGCCAAGCGCTGCCAGGGCAGCCCGGCGCTGAACCTGCCGATGGTCATCGGCCCGGTCGCGATCGCCTACAACGTCGACGGTGTCAGCAAGCTGATCGTCGACGGCCCGACCGCCGCGAAGATCTTCCAGGGCACCATCAAGACCTGGAACGCCCCGGAGATCGCCAAGCTGAACCCGGGCGTCACCCTCCCGTCGGCTCCGATCGCGGTGTTCTTCCGCTCCGACGAGTCCGGCACCACGGAGAACTTCAGCAAGTACCTGCAGGCGGCCGGTGGCGGCGCCTGGACCGGCAAGCCGGCCAAGAAGTGGACCGGCACCGGCGCCGGCAAGGAGAAGTCGGCCGGTGTGGCCGAGGGCGTGAAGAGCACCAAGAACTCGGTCACCTACGTCGAGTGGTCCTACGCGGTCGACAACAAGCTCGGCATCGCGCAGGTCGACTCAGGCGCGGGCCCGGTCGAGCTGACCGCCGAGTCGGCTTCGAAGGCGCTGGCCGCGGCCAAGCCGGCCGGTACCGGTGCGGACCTGTCGCTGAAGCTGGACTACGCCACCAAGGCGGCCGGGGTCTACCCGATCATCCTGGCGACGTACGAGATCGCCTGCAGCAAGGGCCTTCCGGCCGAGAAGACCGCGCTGGTGAAGAGCTTCCTGACCTACTTCGCCAGCACCGAGGGCCAGGCTTCGCTGACCGAGCTGAACTACGCGCCGCTCCCGGAGGAGCTGCGGACCAAGGTCGACGCCGCCGTCCAGGGCATCAGCTGACCTGCAACGACCGCAGTACGGCGTGATGTGAGCCCCGGCTTCCCTCCTACGGGCAGCCGGGGCTCGCCTCGTGACCGGAGCACCCCTACAACCCGGCGCTTGGAGCAGCACCCATGAGTAGTACAGACGGCACGGAACCGCCCGGCCTGCCGCGGGACGACCAGAAGGTCGAGCTGGGGCCGGTCGGTCACCTCGGCGACCGGCTGTTCGCCGGCCTGGCCCGCGGGTCGGGCGCCCTGGTGGTCCTGATCGTCGCGTTCGTCGGCATCTTCCTGCTGGCGCTGGCGATCCCGGCCCTGACCAAGAACGAGAGCAGCTTCCTCTTCTCCCGGATCTGGGAGCCCGGCGCGGTCCCGCCGCAGTTCGGTATCGCCGCGCTGTTCTACACCACCGTGATCAGCTCGATCATCGCGATGGCGATCGCGGTCCCGATCGCGGTCGGGGTGGCGCTGTTCACGACGTACTACGCGCCGAAGCGGCTGGCCGCGCCGGTGTCGCACGCGATCGACCTGCTGGCCGCCGTACCGTCGATCATCTACGGCCTGTGGGGCATCTTGTTCTTCGCCCCGATCCTGCGCCCGGTGATCAACGGGATCGGCTCGGCGCTGGGCTGGATCCCGATCTTCGAGAAGCCGCCGACCGACAACGTCGGGGTGGTGTTCACCGCGTCGGTCGTGCTGGCGATCATGATCCTGCCGGTCGTCACCGCGATCAGCCGGGAGATCTTCGCCCAGACGCCGGTCGCGCACCGCGAGGGCGCCCTGGCGCTCGGGTCGACCCGCTGGGAGATGATCCGGATGGCCGTCCTGCCGTACGGGCGCTCCGGTGTGGTCAGCGCGTCGATGCTCGGACTGGGCCGCGCGCTCGGCGAGACGGTCGCCGTGCTGATCATCTTGTCGGTGCCGAACGGCAACGACCCGTGGAACTCCTCGATCTTCGCCGGCGGCGAGACGTTCGCCTCGAAGATCGCCAACAATGCCGCCGAGTTCGACTCGCCGGAGAAGACCGGCGCGTACATCGCGGCCGGTCTGGTCCTGTTCGTGGTGACCTTCCTGGTCAACTCCGCCGCCCGGCTGATCGTCGCGCGCAGCGGGCCGGGCGGGAAGCGGCCGCGCCGGATCAAGCGGATCGGCGACAAGCCGCAGAGCGAAGGAGCAGCGCTGTGACCACCACTCTCGCGGCCAACCGTCCGGCGTACGACGGCAAGGCCCTGGACCTGACCGGCAAGTCCGGCAGCCGGGCCTTCCGCAACACCCTGGCCAGCGTGCTGATCACGCTGTGCTTCCTGATCGCGCTGGTCCCGCTGCTGTGGATCCTGTGGACCGTGATCAGCAAGGGCTACCACCTGCTGTTCGACGCCGGCTGGTGGAGCGAGTCGCAGCGCGGCATCACGGTACGGCGCGAAGGCGGCGGCGCGTACCACGCGATCATGGGCACGCTGATCATGTCCCTGATCACCGCGGTGATCGCGGTCCCGATCGCCATCCTCGGCGCGATCTACCTGGTCGAGTACGGCAAGGGCACCAAGGCCGCCAAGGTGGTCAGCTTCATGATCGACATCCTGACCGGTGTCCCGTCGATCGTCGCGGCACTGTTCGTCTACGCGGTGTGGATCACGGTCTTCGGCTTCAACCGGGTCGGGTTCGCCGTCTCGCTGTCGCTGGTACTGCTGATGCTGCCGGTCGTGCTGCGCTCGACCGAGGAGATGCTCAAGCTGGTGCCCGACGAGCTCCGGGAGGCGTCGTACGCGCTCGGGGTGCCGAAGTGGAAGACGATCCTCAAGATCGTCGTACCGACCGCGTTCGGCGGCATCATCACCGGCGTGATGCTCGGCCTGGCCCGCGTGATGGGCGAGACCGCGCCGCTGCTGATCCTGGTCGGCTACTCCAAGAACATCAACCTGAACCCGTTCGACGGGTTCATGGGCGCGCTGCCGACGATGATCAACCAGGACCGGACCGAGCTGGCGCTGCAGCCGGCCGCGGACCGGGTCTGGGCGGCCGCGCTGACCCTCATCCTGCTCGTCCTCCTGCTCAACGTGCTGGCCCGCCTGGTCGCACGGTTCAGCACGATCAAGTCCAAATAGTCGAGAGGTACTGAACCGATATGGCAAAGCGCATCGAGGTCAGCGGCCTCAACGTCTACTACGGCGACTTCAAGGCGGTCGAGGACGTGTCGATGACGATCGAGCCCCGCTCGGTCACCGCGTTCATCGGCCCGTCCGGCTGCGGCAAGTCCACCTACCTGCGGACCTTGAACCGGATGCACGAGGTGATCCCGGGCGCCCGGGTCGAGGGCAAGGTGCTGCTGGACCAGCAGGACCTGTACGCCACCGGCATCGACCCGGTCGCGGTCCGCCGCGTGGTCGGCATGGTGTTCCAGCGGCCGAACCCGTTCCCGACGATGTCGATCTTCGACAACGTCGCGTCCGGTCTGAAGCTGAACGGCGTCAAGGACAAGAAGAAGCTCACCGAGGTGGTCGAGAAGTCCTTGCACGGTGCCAACCTGTGGAACGAGGTGAAGGACCGCCTCGACAAGCCGGGCGCCGGCCTGTCCGGTGGTCAGCAGCAGCGGCTGTGCATCGCGCGGGCGATCGCGGTCGAGCCCGAGGTGATCCTGATGGACGAGCCGTGCTCGGCGCTGGACCCGATCTCGACGCTCGCGATCGAGGACCTGATCGAGAAGCTGAAGGACCGGTTCACCGTCGTCATCGTGACGCACAACATGCAGCAGGCGGCCCGGGTGTCGGACCAGACCGCGTTCTTCAACCTGGCCGCGACCGGCAAGCCCGGCCGGCTGATCGAGATGGGCGCGACCAAGCAGATCTTCTCCAACCCGACCGAGAAGGCGACCGAGGACTACATCACCGGCCGCTTCGGCTGAGCTGCTGTTTCCTGGAAGGCGCCGCGGGCAACGACCTTGCCTGCGGCGTTTTTCGTTGCCTGGAAGGGATCTAGACCAGATTCCGCAGTACGCCGTACGCCGCCATCACGCCCAGGAACACCATCGGCGCCGTCCGCGCGAACCGCTCGCCCGGACGCGGCCGGGGCAGGCGGAACCGGCCGAGCCGCTCCAGCGTCCATGCCAGCAGCAGGTAACCGACCACCAGCGCGACGACCGGGAGCACCACGAACATGGGCGGGTTGTACGGCCAGGCGCGCGCCACGTCGCCCTCGAGCAGGGCGGCGGCCATCCGCGTCGTCCCGCAGAACGGGCAGTTCAGCCCGGTGAGGGCGTGGAACGGGCACGGCAGTCCGATCCGTCCACCCGACAGTCCGTTGACCGCGGCAAGTACTCCACCCCCGGCCAGGACCGCCGCCAGGCCACGCACCCGGCGGTCCAGCGGCTCGGGCGTGGCGCCGCCGCGCTCGTTCCATCTAGGGTGTGCCGGATGCATGGATCCACGGTAAACCGTCTCGGTGCCCGTGATCCGGACTCTCCGGAGCGGTGCGTGGCCGGTGAGCCTCAGACTCGCTAGCCTGCAATGACTCCTCAACGAAGATCAGAAGGGATCGTCGTGAGCACTCCGACGCCACCACCGGGTTTCGACCCCCAGGACCCGAACCAGGGCAACGGGGATCAGACACCGGACCAGCCGGGACAGTACGGTCAGCAGCCGGGCCAGTACGGCCAGCCGCCCCAGGACCAGCCCGGCGGTTACCCGGGTCAGCCGGGCCAGTACGGCCAGCAGCCTGAGTACGGTCAGCAGCCGGGTCAGTACGGGCAGCCCCAGCAGCCGGGACAGCCGGGCCAGCCGGACTACGGGCAGCAGCCCGGGCAGTACGGCCAGCAGCCGGGCCAGTACGGCCAGCCGCAGCAGCCGGGTGCGTACCCGGGTCAGCCGGGCGGCCAGTACGGCCAGCAGCCCGGTCAGCAGCCGGGACAGCCGGGTGGGTCCTCCTACCCGGGGTACCCGCAGAGCGGCGCGACGCCGTACGGCTCGCAGCCCTACGGCGGCTACGGCTACGGCAACCCCGGCGGTGAACTGGCCACCTGGCCGGTCCGCGTGGGCGCCTCGCTGATCGACGGCATCATCGTCGCCATCCCGGGCTGGATCGGAAACCTGATCTCCGGCGCGGGCGACGGCGGCGCCGGCACCACCATCGTCGGCCTGCTGTTCAGCCTGGTCGGCGTCGGCCTCTGGATCTACAACCGCCTGGTCCTGCAGGGCCAGACCGGCCAGAGCTGGGGCAAGAAGGCCCTCGGCCTCAAGCTGGTCACCGCCGACTCCGGTCAGCCGGTCGGCGTGGGCAAGGCGTTCCTGCGCGAGATCACCCACATCCTGGACGCCCTGCCGTGCTACCTGGGTTACCTGTGGCCGCTGTGGGACGACAAGAAGCAGACCTTCGCGGACAAGATCAACAGCACGTACGTCGTCAAGCTCTGACCTCGTACCCGTCTGCGTTCCGAGCGCCGTGGCCTGTCGAGGCCACGGCGTTCTGCTGTCCCCGAAGGTGTCGTAGAAAGGACTGTCGTGAGCACCCCTCCGTTCGACCCGAACCGCCCGCAGGACCAGCCGCAGTACCCCGCCGTACCGGGGCAGCAGCCGGGCCAGCCGCAGTATCCGGGACAGCCGCAGCAGCCGGGCTATCCCAACCAGCCGTCGTACCCGAACCAGCCGGGGAACTACGCGCCGCAGTACAACCCGGCACAGCCGGGCTACAACCCGTACTCCGGTGGTGGGGGCGGCTTCGGCTACAACTACTCACTGCCGGGCCAGCTGGCCAGCTGGGGCTCCCGGGCGCTCGCGTCGATCGTCGACTCGATCATCGCGATCGTCCTGATCGTCGCCGGCGTGATCACCTCGCTCGCGCTGAGCGGCAACATGGAGGAGATGAGCGACGCCGGTGGTGTCGCGATGGCGATCGGGTACATCGCCTCGATCGTCTACCAGATCTGGAACCGGGTGATCCGGCAGGGCCGCACCGGTCAGTCGCTGGGCAAGAAGGTGGTCGGTCTCAAGGTCGTCTCCCCCGAGACCGGCGAGCTGATCGGCATGGGCCGCAACTTCGGCCGTGAGGTCTGCGCGCTGATCTTCAACAACTTCTGCTTCCTGAACGTGCTCTGGCCGCTGTGGGACGACAAGCACCAGACCTGGCACGACAAGGTCGCCTCGGACATCGTCATCAAGCTCTAACGGGACAGCAGCAGCCCCGCACAGGTGACCGACCAGAGCACGCTGGTGAACGTGCCGATGATGAACCGCTCCGCCACCGCCTGCGGCGTGACGGAGGCCGGCTGGTCCGGACTGCGCAGCTCGGGATACCGGGCCAGGCCCTTGATGGCCAGCACGATCGCCAGTCCCTCGGGCCAGCCGGCCACCATCGAGCCGTAGATCGCACCGCGCTCCAGCGCACCGATCAGCGCGCCACCGCGCAGCACCTCACCGGCCTGCTGGGTCGACTGGGACCTGGTGTTGTTGCGGTCCACCAGGGACAGGACGGACGTGGTCAGCGGGCCGCCACCGGCTACGGCGAACGCGCCGGAGACCAGGAGCAGTACGTTCCACCAGCCCTCACTCCAGCCGGTGATGCCGTCGCCGGCCAGCAGGATGACGCCGTCCGCGACCAGGCAGGCCAGCATGAAGCCGCTGACGACGATCTCGCTGGTCGACCCGGCCGGCAGGATCAGCGCCACCACGGCAAGGATCAGCCCGACCACGGTGAGCGCGAGGACAACCGCCGTCATGCAGCGGCACCCGGTGCGAGCAGCTCGGCGGCCAGCAGCCGCCCCCGTTGTTCCTCGGCGAAGCCGGCCGCCTGCGCCCGCTGCGTCACGGCCGACTGGCTGATGCCGAGCTTCACGCCGATCTCCCGGCGGGTCAGCCCTTCCGCCAGCAGGTCGGCCACCGCCCAGCCGCGCTCGCTGCGGCGCCGTAGTACGGACGCCATCAGCCAGAGCACGCTCTCGACCTGGTCGGCCACCCGCGGGTCGTCGCCGACGACGTTCACGTGGTGCGGACTCGACTTGGCTTTGGTGACGGCGATCCGGGCGTTGAAGAACGCCGTACCGCTGCCTGCCCGGGTACTGCGCGGGAGCGGCTGCTCGACCGCGCCGATGCCCAGACCGATGTGCCAGTGGTCGGCGCGGATCAGCTGGACGATCACCTCGACCGTCGCGCGTGCCTCGGACAGCACGCCCTGCACCTCGTCGCCCGCCGTTCGCTCGAACTTGCGCAACAGACCGGTCCGGCGCGGCCGCCGGTTCAGCGTGTTCAGCAGCTCGGGTACGAGATCACTCGCGCCGCCGCTGCCCCGCTGATCTACCGTGAGAACGAAGACCACCGCCCTGCACCTCCTTCTCGACGCAAGATTAAGGCTACAGTCTTATTCACGTAGAGTGAAGGAAAAAACCTGAACCGGTTCGCTCGATCACTCGCAGTGACCGATCCCCGAACTCACCGATTCCCCAATTCTCCGCTCAAAACGGTCCAGTCCGCCCACCGACTCACCGCCCGACTTCACTCCGTGTCAGGGATCCCAAGGACCTGAATCCCGTCCTCGACCGCAATCGCCAGCCGATCCCCGTCGGGATGCAGAGCGGCCACCGGAGTCGGTTCGTGCTCGACGCCGAAGCAGGTCTGCCGGTCGCTGACCTCGATCTCCGGCCACTCCGCCAGCACCTCCCCGGTCCGGACCGACAGCACCCGCGGGGAGCCGGACAACGAGACCAGGCTGTTGCCCTGCCCAAGGACCGTCCCGAGCGGCCGGTCGCTCCGATGCCGGTGCAACCAGGCAGACTCACCGACCGACCAGACCCCGAACGAATGCGGCCCCAGCACCGCCCGCTGCGGAGAGTCGTCGCCCGTGGCAACCACCACCCGGTCGGCATCCAGCCAGCACCCCGAGACAACCTCGGCGACCTCGGCCATCGGCAGCACCAGATCACCGTCACCATCAAGCACAGCCGGTACGGCGATCGCACGCTCCAGGTCGAACACCTGAGCCAGCCCGAACGGATGCCAGACCCAACCGACCGACAGCAACCGACGCCCATCGGGGCTGATCCGCAATTGCGAGTAGAACACGTCGGCCGGATCGCGTTCCCCCTCGCTGATCCTGCGCCCGGACTCGAGCTCCTCGACCTGCAGGATGTTGTACTCGTCCGGGCAGTGCACCACGACGTCCCGCCCGTCCGGCAAGGTGCCGAGCGCAACTGGGTAGTCGTAGTTCTCGGCCTGGTAGAAGCTGCGGTTGAGCTCCCGCACCAGGCGTCCGTCCTTCAGCACAACGGCTTTGGTCCCGCGTTCGCCGTACAGGACGTCGTACGGGCCGTGGCTGATCGCGCGGTCGAACAGTTCTCCCCACAACACGTGCCCGCTGTGCTCCGTGCCGTCCGGCGTCCAGCGGCGGCCTCCCCCGACAGCGTCGAACAGGTCGTCGCCGTCCCAGGCGAGCGACAGCACCGGGCTGTGCGTCTTCAGCAGCACGTCAGCCCTCGCACAGGAACGGTGCGCGCTGTCCACCCGAGTGGTACTCGTAGGTCTGCCCGCCGGCGCTCAGGACGATGCGGCTGCCGTTGGTGAGGACCTGGGCGTACATCATCCCCGGCTGCGGGCACCCGAGGCTGCTGTCCGGCCAGGTGACCTCCTCGGAGCTGACGACGGTGACGTCGTCGACGGGAACGCCGAGGCGTTCGGCGAGGTCGGCTTTCGCCTGTTCCTGCGGGCTCATGGCGGACTCCTGTGCGGCGAGAGGATGGACCGCCATCGTAGGGTGGCCCCGGGCCTGTTGCCCGGGGCCACCACAGCGATCAGTCCGCGAGCGGCAGGTACAGCTTCTTGTCGTGGGACTTGAAGCTCTCCGACATCTCCGCGAAGCCGGCCTCGATGGCCTCCTCGGAGTCCAGGCCCTTCTCCTCGGCGTACTTGCGGATGTCGGCGGTGATCCGCATCGAGCAGAACTTCGGCCCGCACATCGAGCAGAAGTGCGCCGTCTTCGCGGGCTCGGCCGGCAACGTCTGGTCGTGGTACGAGCGCGCGGTGTCCGGATCCAGCGACAGGTTGAACTGGTCCTCCCACCGGAACTCGAACCGCGCCGTCGACAACGCGTCGTCCCAGTCCTGCGCGTTCGGGTGCCCCTTGGCCAGATCAGCCGCGTGGGCAGCGATCTTGTACGTGATCACGCCCGTCTTCACGTCGTCCCGATCGGGCAGCCCGAGGTGCTCCTTCGGCGTCACGTAGCAAAGCATCGCCGTACCGAGCCAACCGATCTGCGCAGCACCGATCGCACTCGTGATGTGGTCGTACGCCGGAGCGACGTCGGTCGCGAGCGGCCCGAGCGTGTAGAACGGCGCCTCGCCGCACAGCTCTTCCTCGAGCCGCACGTTCTCCGCGATCTTGTGCATCGGGACGTGCCCGGGCCCCTCGATCATCACCTGTACGTCGTGCGCCCAGGCGATCTTCGTCAGCTCGCCCAGCGTCCGCAGCTCCGCGAACTGCGCCGCGTCGTTGGCGTCCGCGATCGACCCCGGCCGCAGCCCGTCGCCGAGCGAGAACGTCACGTCGTACGCGCGCAGGATCTCGCACAGTTCCTCGAAATGCGTGTACAGGAAGGACTCCTGGTGATGCGCCAGGCACCACGCGGCCATGATCGATCCACCACGCGACACGATCCCGGTGATCCGCCGCGCGGTCAGCGGCACGTACCTCAGCAGTACGCCGGCGTGCACGGTCATGTAGTCGACGCCCTGCTCGCACTGCTCGATCACCGTGTCGCGGTAGACCTCCCAGGACAGCTCGGTCGGGTCGCCCTTCACCTTCTCCAGCGCCTGGTACAGCGGCACGGTCCCGATCGGCACCGGGGAGTTGCGCAGGATCCACTCGCGGGTCTCGTGGATGTTCTTGCCGGTGGACAGGTCCATCACGGTGTCCGCGCCCCAGCGGCTGGCCCAGACCAGCTTCTCGACCTCCTCCTCGATCGAGCTGGTGACCGCCGAGTTGCCGATGTTCGCGTTCACCTTCACCAGGAACTTCTTGCCGATGATCATCGGCTCGGACTCCGGGTGGTTGTGGTTGGCCGGGATCACCGCGCGGCCGCGGGCCACCTCGGACCGGACCAGCTCCGGGTCGACGCCCTCGCGAACCGCGATGTAGCGCATCTCCTCGGTGATCGTGCCGGCCCGGGCGTGCGCGAGCTGGGTCAGCCGGTCGCGCCCGGCGACCCAGTCCTCGCGGATCGGCGGCAGACCGGTCTGGACGTCGATCACGGCCGCCGAGTCGGTGTATGGCCCGGAGGTGTCGTACAGGTCGAAGTGCTCGCCGTTCGTGAGGTTCACGCGGCGGCCGGGGACGCGCAGGTCGCCCCGGTAGATCTTCTCCGAGCCCGAGATGGGGCCGGTGGTGACGGTCGGGCGAACGGAGTTGTTGCCGATGGTTGTCACGATGCTGCTCCCTACGCCGGAATTACCCGGACAGGTTCGGCGGTCGGCGACACCGGTTCGCCCAGCCTGGCCGGTCCGGTCTCCCGGTCCACCAGGGGTGCGCAGTCCAGCCGCCCTCTCAGCCCGCTTCGGCGCGAGCTCCCGCGTTTCGACTTTCCGCCGCCCACCATAGCCAACCGCCGGTGTACTGCGTACGGGATCCCGCGAGTCGCCGGTCGTTCAGGTGGTGCAGGTCATTGACGGCGGCCGGTAGCGTCGAGCCATGCGAGACATTGTCTATCCGCCGGTGATCGCCTTCGCGAAGACCGCGTTCAAGGTGCTCGACCTGAACTTCACGATGGTCGGCACCGAGCACGTGCCGCGGACCGGCGGGGCGGTGATCGCGCTCAATCACATCAGCTACGTCGACTTCGTGATCGGCGGCTTCGGCGCGCAGCCGAGCAAACGGCTGGTCCGGTTCATGGCCAAGGAGGTGCTGTTCCGCAACCGGTACTCCGGGCCGCTGATGCGGGGCATGCACCACATCCCGGTCGACCGCGACGCCGGCTCCGCGTCGTACCGGCAGGCGCTGAGCTACCTGAAGGCCGGCGAGATCGTCGGCGTCTTCCCCGAAGCGACGATCTCACGGTCGTTCGAGCTGAAGGAGTTCAAGACCGGGACGGTCCGGATGGCCGCGGCGGCCGGCGTACCGGTGATCCCGATGATCCTGTGGGGCACCCAGCGGATGCTGACCAAGGACCACCCGAAGGACTTCTCCCGGCACCAGAACGTGTCGATCACCGTCGGCGCGCCGATCCCGGTGACCCGCCAGGACGACGCGACGGAGGCGACCGAGCACCTGCGGACCACGATGGCCGGGATGCTCGACGAGACGATCAAGGCGTACTCCGAGCGGCCCGCCGGCGCCTGGTGGCTGCCCGCCTCGTACGGCGGTGGCGCGCCCACGCCAGAGGAGGCCGAGCGCCTCGACCAGGAGGAGCTGGCCCGGCGCCGCAAGCGCTGACCACCACAGCCGGTACGACGACCAGCCTGTACGAACGTACCGGCTGCTCCTTTCGACAGTGGACAAGACCTTGACCCCGGGCTGACTCGGGAGTACGAAAGGCCTTTGATTGTCGTGCTGGACCTGGGGGGTCCCTCTCGGCGACGGTCGACGGTTCCCCGGGCGGGGGCGCCGGCCGACGGTTCCAGGCGGGTCGGGGGAAGGTTTGTGGTGTTCGATTCCGAGGAGTTGCACCTCTTCGAACCGGGGCGGTTGAAGGTCGCCCCTCATATCGCGGAAGAGATCCCGGACGCCGGGGTCTTCTTCCTGTCCTGGGCGACCCAGGGACTGCGTCCGGACCAGGCCCGCGAGATCGAGTCCGCGGTGAACGGCCGGCGCTGCACGAACGGCTGGTTCCCGCTCGGCAGCCTGAGCAGCGTCCCGCTGCGCGGCTTCCGGCCGGGCCCGCTGACCTACCTGGCCCGGATGACCGCCGAGGACCCGGAGATCCTGCGCCGCTGGGCGACCCGGGCGCTGCCGGACCACGGGCGGACGGGCGAGTCCAAGCGCCTCATCGACGACACCTCGAACCACCTGCTGCTCACCCAGGGCCACGCGGCCGCGGCGACCTGGGTGGTCGCCGTACGGCCGCAGGCGTACCTGGACGTCGGACTGCTCGGCGACAAGCTCTACGCGACCTGGGACACGTACCTGAGCTCCCTGCGCCCGAAGGACATGGTCAAGGCCGTACGCCGCTGGAACCGCTAGCTAGTGGAACTGCGGGATGATCAGGTACAGCCCGTAGAGCACCGCCGCGACGCAGGCCAGGAAGCAGAGCCCCGCGACAGCCGTGTCCACCGGGGACACCGACCGCTTCTCGTCGACAGCTACCGCTCGCCGCGACAGTGCGGTCACGCCGAACGCGAACAGCACCGCCACCCCGACTCCGAAGATCAGGCTGACCACTGCGACCTGTCCGAGTGCGCTCCAGTCGATGTGCATCCGCTGACTCCTCTCAGGCCACCGGCACCGAGGTGCCGGGGTACTCGTTCACGTTGCCGGCGGTGACCGGCTTGCGGCGCGAGGCGACGTAGATGCCGAGGCCGGCAGCTGCGGCGGCCACCGCGATGATGGCAACGCCCGCGTTGCCCGAGTTGGCCACCCGGCCGGCCAATGCGCCGACCACTGCGGCCGCTGGCAGCGTGAACAGCCAGGCGAGCGCCATCCGCCCGGCCACGGTCCAGCGGACCTCAGCGAGGCGCTTGCCGAGGCCGGCGCCGAGGATGCTGCCCGAGCAGACCTGTGTGGTCGACAGCGGGAAGCCCAGGTGCGACGAGGCCAGCAGTACGGCGGTGGAGCTGGTCTCCGCGGCGAACCCTTGCGGCGACTCGATCTCGGTCAGCCCCTTGCCCATCGTGCGGATGATCCGCCAGCCGCCCAGATAGGTGCCCAGGGCAATCGCCAGGCCGGCCGACCCGATCACCCACAGCGGCGGCCGCGAACCCGGCGCGAGGCTGCCCGAGGTGATCAGGACCAGCGTGATGATGCCCATCGTCTTCTGCGCGTCCCCGGTGCCGTGCGCCAGCGAGACGAGCGAGGCGGACGCGATCTGCCCGGCCCGGAAGCCGTCGTCGACGGTCTTCTTCCGGCCGCGCTGGGTGATCCTGTACGCCAGGTACGTGCCGAGCAGCGCGACGATCCCGGCCACGATCGGCGCCGCGACGGCGGGGATGACGATCTTCTGGACCACGGTGCCGAAGTTGACCGCGCCGCTGCCGGCCGCGATCCAGGTGGCCCCGATCAGGCCGCCGAAGAGTGCGTGCGACGACGAGCTCGGCAGTCCGACGTACCAGGTCATCAGGTTCCACAGGATCGCGCCGACCAGACCGCCGAAGATGATCGGCACGGTCACCTTGGCGTCGTCGACCAGCCCGCTCGAGATCGTCTTGGCGACCTCGGTGGAGACGAACGCCCCGGCCAGGTTCAGTACGGCGGACAGCCCGACCGCGACCTTGGGTCTGAGCGCTCCGGTGGCGATGGACGTGGCCATCGCGTTGGCGGTGTCGTGGAAACCGTTGGTGAAGTCGAACACCAGAGCGGTGGCGATCACCACGACGACGAGGAACGACAGATCCATCACGATCACATCCCGGAAGTGGGCGGCGTCAGGAACGCGTCGGACGCTAATCCTTCCGGGTGAACTGGCCGTGAACTGCTACTCCAGGATCAGGTGAGCCAGCCAGTAACAGGCAGCGGCGACCACACCGGCCGCCGGGATGGTCAGCACCCAGGCCATGACGATGCCCTTCGCGACACCCCACCGGACCGCGGACAGCCGCTTGGTCGCGCCGGCTCCCATCACCGCGGAGGTGATCGTGTGGGTGGTCGACACCGGGGCGTGCAGGCCGATCGCCATCACGTAGAGAACGGTCGCGGCGACCGCCTCGGAGGCGAAGCCACGGGCCGGGTCCAGGTGGATGATCCGGCGACCCAGCGTCCGCATGATCCGCCAGCCACCGGAGTAGGTGCCGAGCGAGATCGCGGTCGCCGCGGAGATCTTCACCCAGACCGGGATGCCCTGGCCGGGCTGGACGTGCCCGGTGCTGAGCAGCGCCAAGAAGATCACGCCCATCGTCTTCTGAGCGTCCTGCAGGCCGTGACCGAGCGCCATCGCGGCCGCGGACAGCGACTGGGCCAGGCGGAAGCCACGGGTGGTCTTGCCGGGGTTCCGGCGCCGGAAGATCCACAGGATCGCGGTCATCAGCGCGAACGCGCCGAGGAAGCCGATCGCCGGCGACAGCACCATCGGGATGACGACCTTGTCGACGATGCCCGACCACAGCACGACGCTGGTCGAGGCCAGACCGGCACCGACCAGACCGCCGATCAGCGCGTGCGACGAGGAGCTCGGCAGCCCGAAGTACCAGGTGATCAGGTTCCACGTGATGGCGCCGATCAGCGCCGACAGCACGATCACCAGGCCGTGCTGGCCGCTCGGGGTGGTGATGATGCCCTTGCCGACGGTGTCGGCCACCTCGGTGCCGAGGAAGGCGCCGAGGAAGTTCATCACCGCCGCCATCAGCAGGGCCACCCGGGGCGTCAGCGCCCGGGTCGAGACCGAGGTGGCGATCGCGTTGGCGGCGTCGTGGAAGCCGTTGGTGTAGTCGAACGCCAGCGCGATGACGATGACGGCAATGACGAGCGCGAGCTCCACGCTCAGCTCTCCTTGACGGCGATCTGCTCGACCGTGTTGGCGACGTGCTCGAACGCGTCGACCGCGTCTTCCAGCAGGTCGATCACGGTCTTCACCTTCATCACCGTCAGCGCGTCGAACTCGCCGCTGAACAGCTTGGCGATGATCCGGCGGTGCACGGCGTCACCCGTGTTCTCCAGCCGGTTGATCTCGATCCAGTACTCGGCCAGGTCCTTCATCGTGCGCAGCCGCGGCATCGTCTCCGACGTCAGGGCGGCCATCCGCTGCAGAACCTCGATCTGCTCGGCCACCTCGGCCGGCAGCGACTCCAGGCTGAACAGGTGGATCGAGTCGACGGCCTCCTCCATGAAGTCCATCACGTCGTCCAGGTCGGACGCGAGACGGTAGATGTCTTCGCGGTCGAACGGCGTGACGAAGGTCGAGTTGACGCGGCGGATGATCGAGTGGGTGGTCTCGTCGGCCGCGTGCTCGGCGTCCTTCATCTGGGCGGCGATCTGGTGACTGGCCGCCAGGCCGGTCCCCGCCGTGCTGCCGAGCAGATCGGCCAGGATGCGGGCACCGTCGACGAGGTGGTTGGCGGACTCGGTGAAAAGGTCGTAGAACGTCGGGTCGTTCGGACGCAGACGTAACGGCACTTCAAGCTCCGGGTGAACGAGGGACAAACCGTGAACATGCTAGGGGCAACGGACCGTTGAGTTGGCATCCGTCCTGGCAAGGTACCGCGAGATTGTGAACACATTGACTCAGTGCGACCAATCCGTGACCAGACGGTGTCAGCGTGTGATCACGGCGTACAGGTCGAAAAGCCCCACCAGCAGGACCAGACCGGCGGCGGTCTGCAGCACCCTTTGCTGTCCCAGGAAGCTCGGTGGGTGGGACCCTGCGGCCCGCCGGAAGACGGCACTCACGGCGGCCCAGCACCCCAGAGCCAGTACGACGACCACGATGCCGAGCCCGGTCCGGACTCCTGACGTCCCGTGGCCGGATGCGAGCAGGAGAACACCGTTCGCGACCAGGCCGAGCGCGGTCCGTCGCCAGGCGAGCAGCGTGCGCTCGGGCTGCAGACCGGGGTCGCGGGTCATCGCCACAGGCTGAACAACAGGCCGACCAGTCCGACCACCACGATCGTTGCCCCGAGCATCAACGGCAGCCGGGTCACCGGGAGTGGTCGGCCGCCACGCATCGCGACCAGATTCGCCTGCCAGCGGCGGAATGCGCCTGCTGTCGTGACCAGTCCGGCACCGACCAGGACGATGCCGATGATCTTGGCCACCCAGCGGTCCGGGCCCAGGTCGAGGAACTGGACCGCGGACAGACCACCGGCATAACAGGCGAGTGATGTCCGCAGGTAGGCGAGATACGTCCGCTCGTTGGCCAGGGTGAACCGGTAGTCGGGTTCAACGCCGTCGACAGGAGGCGGTACGGCGGTCACCCGCAGCTCACCAGTCCGCGGTTCTGCTTCAGGGTGAGAACCCGTCGCACGCTGGCGTCGACCTTGGCGCCGAACGCCTTGTCCTGCTGGGCCTTGGCGACCACGGCGTCGACCATCGTGGCGGTCAGCGAGGCCTTCGCGGTGATCACCACATCACCGCCCGCGTCGATGAACAAGGTCGCCCGGTCCCCGGCCGGCACGGAGGCCACCTCGGCGGCGGCTCCGACGTCGTCGGTGATCACCACCCCGTCGTACTGGAGGTCACCGCGGAGCATGCCCTGGACGATCGCCGGCGAGAAGACGGCGCGGTTGGTCTTGTCGATCTTGGTGTAGGTGACGGTCGAGACCATCACCAGGTCGCTGCCCGCCTTGATCCCGGCCGCGAACGGCGCGAGGTCGGCGTCGCCGCGGACCGTGACGGTGTCGACGACGCCCGAGGAGAAGTCGGTGTTGCCGCGGACCCGGCCCAGGCCCGGGAAGTGCTTGACCGAGGTCATCACCCCGGCGGCGTCCATGCCCTTGATGAACGCGGCGACGTGCTCGCCGATCGGGCCCGGTGCGCTGCCGTAGCCGCGGTCAAGGGCTCCGATCGGCGCATTGTCGTCACCCAGGGACTTCGGTACGACGTCGGCGACCGGCGCGAGGTCGAGGTTCACCCCGGCCTGCTTGAGCTGCTTGGCCCACAGGGTGGCCTGGCTGGTGAGCTTCTCGGCGGACCAGCCGCCCTGAACGGTCGCGGCCGGGATCCGGTCGAAGCCGGAACCCTTGAGCCGCTGGATCTTGCCGCCTTCCTGATCCGCGGCGACGAACGGCTTGATCCCGTCGACCGTGGCCGCGGCGGTCACGGCGGCCATCGCCGTACGGGTGTGACTGAGGCTGCCGCCCGTACCCATCAGCAGGATGCCGCCCGGCTTACGACCCCGTACGACGGTCCGCTCGGCCGACGTCATGCCGGTCGCGGTGATGCCCGTCATGATCAGCTGCGCCGCGCGCTCGCGCAGGGTCAGCCCGGTCAGCTTCTGGTCGAGGCAGCCGACCGGCGGAGTGGCCGGTGGTGTGCTCGACGGCTGCGTCGAAGGGGTCGCGGGCGGCGGCGTGTCCGTCGGCGGCGGGATCGGCACCGACGACGAAGGAGCCGTGCTGGGCCCCGCGGTTGGCGTACTCGAGTCGGCGCATCCGGCCAGAAGAAGTGCAGCAGCTGTAAGGAGGGCGACTCCCTGGAAAGTCTTCATCGCCGCCCATTGTGACCGACGAGCCTCAGCTCGACTCCCAGGTGGCGCTGTCCTCGCTGCCACCGGAGTGGCGAACCAGGGCGGCGCAGATGTCGTGCAACTGCTGGACCTGCTCGTCGGACAGCGGGTCGAAGACCGCCGAGCGAACTGTCTCGACGTGCCCCGGCGCGGTCTCCTTCAGCTTCTCCCGGCCCGCGTCGGTGAGGATGGCGACCTGACCCCGACGGTCCGACGTGATCCCCTCACGGCGGACCCAGCCGACCTGCTCGAGCCGGTTCACCGCGTGCGAGAGACGGCTGCGGGACCCCAGCGTGGCGACAGCGAGCTCACTCATCCGCAACCGGCCATCAGTCGCGTCGGAGAGCCGGACCAGGATTTCGTAGTACGTGTGCGGCATCCCGGCGTCGCGCTGCAACTGTTGCTCGATGCGCCCGTTGACCACGCGCTGCGCCGCGATGAACGCACGCCAGGCCTGCTGCTCTTGCTCGTTCAGCCACCGGGGTTCCGCCATGACCGCAGCGTAGCCATCTCAGGGTCGTGACGCCCGCTTTGCTTGGCGTTCGGCCAACGAATCAGCAGAACCGCGGCCGCGCAGACGAGGATCCCGAGGACGGCGAGCGGTCCGATCGTCTCGTGGAACATCAGGAACGCCAGCACCATCGTCGTCGGCGGCACGAGGTAGAGCAGCGAACTGACGCGGGTCGCGCCGGACAGACGGAGGTTGACCAGGTAGAGCCCCCAGCCGCCGGTGGTCGAGAGGACGACCAGCCAGATCGCGGCGCCGTAGAAGCCGAGTTCGTGCGGAACGGTCATCTGTTGAGTCGCGGCGGCGAAGGCGAGGAAGAGGACGCCGGAGACCAGGCTTTGCAGGCAGAGCGCGTCGAGCAGGTGGGCCTGCGGCTTCCGCTTGCGTTCGAGGCACGTCCCGGCAGCCAGGCCGAGCAGTCCGCCGAAGGGAAGCAGGAAGAGCAACGGTGATCCGTGGCCGAGGTCGTCGGCAACGACCAGGCCGACTCCGCCGAGGCCGACCAACAGGCCGGTCCACTGCAGCGCTGTCACGCGCTCGCCGAGCAGCGGTCCGGCGACGGTGGCGATCAGGATCGGCTGGAGTGAACCGATCAACGCCGTCAACCCGGCGGGGATGCCGTGGTCGATCCCGGTGAAGATCAGGCCGAGGTAGATGAACTGGGTCAGGAACGCCATCGCGACGTGGGTGAACACGTCCGCGCGACTGATCCTCGGCCTGCGGATCGCGAGGATCAGCGCGGCCACGGTTCCGGCGAGCAGGAACCGCCAGGCCAGCAGGTCGACCGCGGAGCTGTACGTCGTACCCCAACGGGCGCCAATGAAGCCCGAGCTCCAGAACACGACGAACCCGGCACCGGCGAGCAGCGGGACCACCGAGGTGGTGCGGGGCAGGACTTCCGTGGCCGTCATGCTTCGACGTAACCACACCGGTCGGTATACTGTCAGTATGGTCGACCAACAGCTGAGATCCACCCTGCTCGTGGAGCGTGCCCTGATCCCGGCCGAGCGGCTGACGCCGGCCGGCGAGCGGATCCTGGCGGCCGCGTCGGCGCTGTTCTACGCCCAGGGCATCCGGACGGTCGGCGTGGACGCGATCGCGGACGCCGCCGAGGTCACCAAGAAGACGCTGTACGACCGGTTCGGGTCGAAGGACCGGCTGATCGCGGCGTACCTGGAAGCGCGGAACCGGCAGTGGCACGCGTTCCTCGACGACCAGCTCGCGCGGCGGAAGCCCGCCGGTCCCGAAGAGGTGATCCTCGCGCTGTTCGCTTCCCTGAGCGAGTGGATGGCGGAGTCGCAGCGAGGCTGCGGGTTCATCAACGCGAGCGTCGAGCTGGCATCTCCGGACCACCCCGCGATGCCGGTGATCGTCGGGCAGAAGAAATGGATGCGGGCGGAGTTCGTCGCGCAGGCCTCGTTGGCCGGTTTCGACGAGGTGGACGAGCTGGCGGATCGGTTGCTGCTGCTGCACGAAGGCGCTCTGGTCAGCTACCGGGTGGCGGCGATGGAGCACGCGCCCGAGGTGGCCTTCCGAGCGGCCGGTGATCTGCTTGCGTCTTGGCCGCGCCGCTGAGGGTTACTTGCTGCGCTTGGCCACAGTGAGACCGACGAGCCGCGAGACGACCATCGCGACGTACCCGAGACCGGCGAGCTGCTCGAGCATGACCACGGACCGCGCCCAGGACTTGATCGGAACGATGTCGCTGAGCCCGGTGCTGGACAGGGTGGTGAAGCTGAGGAACAACAACTCCATCCACGAGCGGTCCTGCTGCGGGTTGACCGCGGCGGTGAAGCTGCCCGGGTCGAGCGCCTGGACGGCGACGAACACGTACGCGAATCCCCACGCCACCAGAGTGAACGTCGCGCCGGTGGCGTACAGCTCGTCGACACTGACGTCGTGATCGGCCAGCATGTACCGCAGCAGGCTGTACGCCGCGTAGAAGTAGAACGCCGCGTGAAAGGCCCCCGAGATCGGCACGATCGCCTCGGTCGGACGCATCGCGTCGACCAGCGACAGCACCACCGCCGGGATGCCCAGGCAGACGCTGACCCAGGTCAGGCCAGGTGTCGAGCGGACCGAGAAGACCGCCAGCACCAGCACGACGATGCCCAGCGTCTCGAACCCGACGCGGCCGGCGCGTGATCCCTCCATCGCCGGATAGACCAGTACGCCGAGCAGCTGGACCACCAGCAAGATGGCGGACGGATGCCGCCGGGCGCTAGTGAACAGCGTCATCGAGATCCTCGCGGGAGGCGATGATCGCCTTGCGCCGGGCCAGCCGGTGACTGCGCCGGATCTCGGCCTCACGCATCCGGCGCCGGTCCTCGTCGTTCTCCGGCTCGACCTGCGGCACGTGCCGCGGCTGGCCGTCGGAGTCGACGGCGACGAACACCAGGTACGCCGTGGCGACGTGCACCTGCGGCCCGACCGAGTCCCAGCGGTCCGCGGTGATCCGGACGCCGATCTCCATCGAGCTGCGGCCGGTCCAGTTCACCTGGGCGGTGAAGTGCACGACGTCGCCGACCCGGACCGGAACCAGGAACTGCATCTCGTCCATCGACGCGGTGACCGCCGGACCTCCCGAGTGCCGCGCCGCGACGACGCCCGCGACCGAGTCGACCAGCGTCATGATCACGCCACCGTGCACCGTGCCGAGCAGGTTCGTCTCGTTCTGCGCCGTGATGTGCGACAGCGAGAGCCGGGCCGCCGACGACGGCCGCGACGCCGGGGTGTCCGACATACCTCACACTCCTAGGACTCGACTGCGGGCAGGATAACCGCCGGGTTGTCCACAGCTCGCGAACTCGTCACGTCCAGGGTGACGCAATCCTCGTACTTTCTTTGGCGAGGAGGTACTCATGACCATCCACCATCCCCCGGAACGGGCTTCAGGCAACAACTGCGCGCTGGCGCCGTTGACGGAGCCGCAGGCTGCACATCTCGTCCGGCTGGCGCTCGACGCCGCCGGCGAGCGCGGGCTGCGGGCGACCTTCGACGGTACCGACGCACTGCTGCTGTCGCCGGGCCCGCTCGACGCGACCTTGATCGCCGGGCTGAGCAACCTTGCCCGCATCGTCGCCGGCGAACATCCACACCGTTGGCCCCAGCTGGTCAGCGACCACTTCAACCGCCTCGGCGAGCACCTCAGCCACGGTCCACCCGCGCCACCCACCGATCCGGTGCGCGACCTCGTCGCCCGACTTGTCCCCACCACCTCACTGCCACCTGCCTGGACGGCAGGCACACCCGAGTTCCTGCCCGGTCTGCTCGCCGTACCGGCCACTCACGACGAGGGCGTCGTCACCCTCCACCTTGAGCCCGCCGACTTCGGCATGACCCGTGCCGAGGCTCTCGACGCCGCCCTGGCCAACCTCCGTCGCCTTCCCGACCAGGTCGAGTACGTCGACCACGACGGCGCCACCATTGCGGTGATCGGCGGTTCCAGCTTCGCCGCCTCGCGGGCGTTGGTCCTCGACACCGTCCTGCGCGAAAGCCTCCGCGTCGAGAACCCACCGCACGGCGTCCTCGTCGCCCTCCCGGCGCGCGGCCTGCTGCTCGTGCACGTCGTCACCGATCTCTCGATCCTGCCCGCCCTGGCCGTCATGCTCGGCCTCTCCCTCCGTGCCCACGCGATCCAGCCCGGCCCACTGACGCCCTGGATCCAGTACGTCGCCGACGCGACCTGGCATCCCGCCACCACCCAGCCCAAGGACCTCGAGGCCATCCACCTCACGCCCGTTCTCCAAGCCCTGACGCGCACTCTCAGCTGACCCGCCCACCCCTCGACCGAATGGGACAGTCGGACCATGCAGCCTTCGTCGCTCTCGCACCAGCTCTTCACCCGCGCCGCAGCACACGCCGCCGCCTTCCGCGACTCCCTCGCCGAACGCCCGGTCCACGCGGCCAGGTCGTACCCAGAGGTCCGCGCCGACTTCCGTCGGCCACTCGCGGAGGCCGGACGACCAGCCGCCGAGGTGATCGACGAACTGATCGCTGTCGCCGACCCAGGGATCGTCGCGAGTGCAGGCCCGCGCTACTTCGGCTTCGTCGTCGGCGGCGCACTACCCGCCGCGACCGCTGCCGAGATCCTCGCCGCCGGCTGGGACCAGAACGCCTGGAACAGCGTGCTCTCGCCCACCACAGCCGCGGCCGAGCAAGCGGCCGCCGACTGGCTGAAGGAACTGCTCGGCCTCCCCGCGACAGCTTCGGCCGGCTTCACCACTGGTGGACAATCGGCGAATACGATCGCCCTGGCCGCCGCGCGGAACCACGTGCTCGGCCAAGCGGGCTGGGACGTCGAAGCCGACGGCCTGGGTGGCGCACCACAGGTCCGGGTACTTGCGGGTGAAGAGCGCCACGCAACCATCGACCGTTCGCTGCGACTACTCGGCTTCGGCTCCCGATCCCTCGAATTGGTGGCTGCCGATTCGAACGGCGCGCTCGATCTGGAGTTGTTGCGGGCTCGACTGGCCGATCACACCGGCCCGCTGATCGTCTGCCTGCAGGCCGGCAACGTGAACACCGGCGCCGCAGATCCACTCGGCGCTGCCTGCGATCTCGTCCACGAGTACGGCGGCTGGGTCCATGTCGATGGCGCCTTCGGTCTCTGGGCGGCCGCCAGTCCGGCTCTGCGCTCGCAGGTCAGCGGTGTGGAACGCGCGGACTCCTGGGCCTGCGACGGCCACAAGTGGCTGAATCTCCCGTACGACAGCGGTTTCGTCTTCTCGGCCCATCCCGCTTCGCATGCGAACGCCTTGGCGTACAGCGCGTCGTACCTGGTCGCCTCTGGCGAACCCGAGCCCGGCGACTACGCCATCGAGTCCTCCCGCCGCGCTCGCGGACTGGCCACCTGGGCCGGCTTGCAGGAGTTGGGTCGGATGGGCTTTCGCGATCTCGTCGACCGCTGCTGCGGCCTCGCACGTTCCTTCGCCGACCAGCTGAGCGCGGCCGGCTACGAGATCGGCAACGACGTCGTACTCAACCAGGTCCTCGTCTCGTTCGGCTCGGACACCGACACCGATCGCGTGGTCGAGGAGGTGCAGCGATCAGGCGTCTGCTGGATGGGCGGTACGACGTGGCGCGGCCGGCGGTACATGCGGATCTCCGTGTCGAACCACCTCACCACCGAGGCCGACGTCGCCACGTCAGTGCGGGCGATCATTGCCGCCGGCAATGGAACTGGGCGGCGCCACCATGAAAGGTGACACCGCCCAGGTCGGTGGGGAGCTGCGATCAGCTCATCGGGGGCATCAGGACGGTGTCGATCAGGTAGACGGTCGCGTTGGCGGTCTTCACGCCGCCGCAGATGACGTTGGCGTTGTTGACCTTCAGGTTGTCGCCGGAGCCGGTGACGGTCAGTTCCTGCTTCTCCGCGGTCGGGTGCTTGCCGACCACCGCGGTGGCGTCGAGCTGGCCCGGGACGACGTGGTAGGTCAGGATCTTGGTCAGCAGCGCGCTGTCGGTCTTCAGCGTGTTGATCGTCGCGGCCGGGATCTTCGCGAACGCCGAGTCGACCGGCGCGAACACGGTGAACTGGTCGGAGTTCAGCGTCGAGACCAGATTGACCTTCGGGTTCAGCTGACCCGACACCGAAGCGACCAGGGTCTTCAGCAGCGGGTTGCCCGCGGCAGCGCTGGCGACCGGAGCGGCAGCCATACCGTCGATCGAACCGGCACCGGTGGCGTTGGCCTTGGCGTAGTCCGCGCAGCCCGGACCGACGAGGCCGGACATGTTGTCGGCCGACGGCGTCGCGGACGGCTCGGTCGAGGTGGACTCGGAGGTGCTGGTCGACGGCGTGCTGGCGCCGGAGCTGTTGGAGTTGTCGTCGCCACCACCACAGGCAGCCGTTGCGAAGAGCAACGACACGGCGGCGGCGGAGATGGTGACGCGCTTCAGGGTGTTCGACATGACGATCGTTCTCCTTTGGATGGTGCTGTTGCGGTGCTGAGAGGTTTGGTGCTGAGAGAGGTAGTGCTGGAAATCTGTGCGCGCCCCGCGCGATCGGGACGGCGGTGGAGCAGGTGCGGGACGGTTGGTGTTGGCGCCGTCCGGCGGCGTCGGTTACTCGACCATCACCACCGTGTTGTGCAGCCCGCTCGACCCGTTGGGTCGGGGAGCGGCACGATCGGCGGTCTGCACCTGTCCGGTCTTGTCGGTCGCGCGGACGGTGAGCGTGTGGTTGCCGGAGGTCGCGTCCCAGCGGAAGGTCCACTGGCGCCAGATGTCGATCCCCGCCTCGTCGGCGAGCTTCGCCTCCTGCCAGGGGCCGTCGTCGACCTGGACCTCGACCTTGGAGATCCCGCGGTGCTGTGCCCACGCGACGCCGGCGGCGACCGCCGGTCCCGGCTTGACCCGGGCGAAGCCCTTGGGGACGTCGATCCGCGACGAGGTCTTGATGGGCGCCTCGACGGACCAGCCGCGGTCGGTCCAGTAGGCGCTGAAGTCGTCGAACTTGGTGACCTCGAAGTCCACGATCCACTTGGTGGCAGACACGTAGCCGTACAGGCCCGGCACGACCATCCGCACCGGGAAGCCGTGATCGAAGGGCAGCGGCTCGCCGTTCATGCCGACCGCGAAGATCGCGTCCCGGCCGTCGGTCAGCGCGGCCAGCGGCGTTCCGATGGTGAGCCCGTCGACACTGGTCGACTTCACCGCGTCCGCACCGGCCTGGACACCGGCCTCGCGCAGGATCTCCGCGATCGGGACGCCGATCCAGCGGGCGTTCCCGACGTACGGGCCACCGACCTCGTTGGAGACACAGGTCAGGGTGATGTCCCGCTCGATCAGGCGCCGTTCGAGCAGATCGGCGAAGTTGAGCCGGATCTCCTGGTCGACCATGCCGTGGATGCGCAGTTCCCAGTTCCGCGGGTCGACCTTGGGCACCGTGAGCAGCGTGTCCACACGGTAGAAGGACTTGTTGGGCGTGGTGAACGCACTGACCCCCGGCACATCCGCGGCCACGCCACTCGCCAGGGCCTTGGCCCGACTCGCAGGCACCGGCAGCCGAATCCCACGCCGAGTCGCTTCGTCAACGCCGGCCGGCAGGACCCGAGCGACTACACCACCCGCGACACCCGCCGCACCCAATGCGAAGGTCGTCACCAAGAACTTCCGCCGATCGAACCCAGCGGGCGCCTCGGCCTCCGTCGGCGCACTCTTCCCCCGCAGCCGGTAGCCGCGAGTCCGCAGTACGAGGTACATCCCAACAGTTGCCACCAGCAACGTGATGACACCCGGCAGCACCCGCACCACCGCGTTGGACGCCAACGACCGCCCGGTCGCCGCGGCAAGAATCGCCAACAGCCCCAGCAGAACCGTCATCCCCAGCGCCACGCGAGGCCGCTTCACCCCAACCGCACCAGCCACGAGCGCGAACACCGCAACCGCAACCAGCACTCCACCAACAAGAATCGGCTTGTCGGCAGTACCAAGGTTCTTCACCGCCCAGTCCTTGGCCGGCCCAGGCGCGAGATCGATCAACTGAGTCCCGACCCCAACCACCGGCGACGTCCCGCCGGCGAGAGCAGCCGTCAACTCACCGAGGCCAAGACCGGCCGCGGCGGCAAGCAAGCCACCCAACGCTGCAGGGATCCGCTGATGCGAAGTCATACCCGGACTTCGGACCCGTTCCACCCCCGGATAGGTCGCCACCCAGGAAAACTTCAGAACCTCCCCAAAAACCCCTACCCCTCAAGCATTCCCTGACAAATCAGCCACTATCCCCGTCCGCGCATCACTCCCCCTACGCCCGCATAGCCCAGCCAACTCCTCACCGACGCCACCTCCTTTGCCCCACCCCGCTCCCCTCCCACCCCGACAAACCCGCGCCACCCGGCCCGCCCTTCACCAACAGCGCTCACGCCCACCTCAAGCCAGAGCAATCACGACAGCGGCGGCCGCAACTGCTCCCGGCACTCCTGCCGGCGCTATTCCAGGCCCTGCGCCGGGCGCTGCTGCCGGCGTGCTGCCGGGCTCCATCCGTCGCCAACGCTTGCATTGCGCTGGTCGCGCTTGGCTCAGTCGCACCCCGCACCACGCCGACTGGCGTCGCCCAGCCCTCCCGGCCGTGCCTCATTGGCCAGCTCGACACCCTCCCATCCCCACACCACGTCGGCTCGTCGGCGTAGGCATAGGGATCGTCCGGCGCCGGCTCATCCAGGTGCCAAGCCAGAGCCCGCCCGTCGATCGCCAGATCCCAGCACCCACGGACACCACACGGGCAGCACGCCCTGCGATCGCTGGACGGCGTGCGCCCGTCGTCCCCGGCAGTCCCCCTCGCCCCATCCGCCGGCACGCCGTCCACCAGCAGCATGCCGCCGATGCCGACCTCAACGATCAGGTGCAGCGCCGTACCGGCCCCAGCGCCGCACCCGTCCACGTCGGCACGCCATTCGCTCAGCGTCCTCTCCCACGGCACTCACCACCGCTCCCCAAGCTGGAGCCGACACGGCAGGGAAAGCGTTCCAGCTTCGCCTGCTCCTCCTCAGCGAGACCAGGCAGGCCTCTCGCCGGCAGTTGAGGCCGCGTTCGCCGCACAGCCTCCCGCCGGCAGTTGAGACCGTGTTCGCGGGGCAGGCTCTCGACCGTCGCAGGTCCAGCGTGATCGAGGGCTCAGGGAGCTTGGCGCCCGAGCCTGCCGAGCTGACCAAGGCGGTCGACCAGGCACGCCTCTAGCCAGCGGTTGAGACTGCGTTCGCGACACACGCTCTCGCCGACGGCTGAGACCGTATTCGCCGCACAGACTCTCGCCGACACCTGGGACTGGGTTCGCGGCAGGCTCTCGACCGTCGCAGGTCCAGCACGATCGACGGCTCGGGAAGCTTGACGCCCGAGCCCGCCGAGCTGACCAAGGCGGTCGACCAGGCAGGCCTCTCGCCAGCGGTTGAGACCGTGTTCGCGGCACAGGCTCTCGCCAGCGGTTGAGACCGTGTTCGCGGCACAGGCTCTCGCCAGCGCCTGAGACCGCGTTCGCGACACACGCTCTCGCCGACGATTGAGGCCGTGCTTGCGGCACAGGCTCCTGCCGGCGGTTGAGACCGCGTTCGCGGCACAGGCTCTCGGCCGTCGCAGGTCCAGCGCGATCGACGGCTCGGGGAGCTTGGCGACCGAGCCTGCCGAGCTTGACCATGGCGGACTTCGGCCCGAGGGCCGGAGCGGTCGCCTGCGGCGCAGCGGACGTGCTGGCGGCGGTCTTCTTGGCCGCGCGGTTCTTCGGCGGGTTCTTCTCGGGCTGCTGGCGGCGTTGCGGTCCGCCGGGACGGTCCGGACGGTGGTGAGTCAGACCGGTGCGGCTCAACGGGTGGTGGATGACGTAGGGACGGGGCAACGGGTGACCTGCCTACTCGGCAGGGCCCGCGTGCTCAGTCGGTCTGCTGGTAGTGGCCGGGCCAGTCGTCGTAGCGGATTCGGGTGATGTCGAGGATCTCGCCGATCGTGGACCACTCGTTCTGGCCGAGGCGGGCCAGCGGGCGGAGGCGGTGGATGTCGGGGTGGTCGCCGTCCATCACGTCAGCGGCGATCGCCAGGTGGCGGACGCGGCCGATGACGACCGTGGAGTCGCCGAGTTCGAGGGTGGTGTGGAGGGTGCACTCGATGGCGACCGGAGACTCGGCGACGCGCGGGACCGCGATCGTCTTCGAGGGCTCGGTGGTGAGCCCGACGGCTTCGAACTCTGAGATCCCCGCGGGGAAGTTCGTCCCGGTGGCGTTGACCTGCTCGAACAGCGGCTCGGTCGCGAAGTTCACCACGAACTCGCGGGTCGCCTCGACGTTGTTCAGGCTGTCCTTCCGGCCGACCGAGGTGAACTGCACCATCGGCGGGCGCACGCAAGACACGGTGAAGAACGAGTGCGGCGCCAGGTTCAGTACGCCGTCCGCGGAGACCGACGAGACCCACGCGATCGGCCGCGGCACGACCACCGAGTTCAAGGCCGCGTAGAACTCCCTGCCACCAACGACGTCCGGATCCAGATCAACTCGCACCCACCCAGTATCCCGCCCGAAAACCACTGGGCCCGCACCGGACTCCCCCGCAGACTGGCACCAATGACTCCGATCCAGACCGCAGCACAAGCAATCGCCGCCGCCCACGGCGTAGACCCCTCCCAGGTCACCGAACTGCCCGGCGGCGTAGCCAACCACGTCTTCCGCCTGGGCCCCACGCTGATCCTGAGAATCCCACGCTCCCCCGCGTTCATCGCAGACCTCCACAAGGAAGCGGCCGTAATCCCCATCGCCCGCGCCGCCGGCGTCCGCACCCCAGCCATCGTGGCCCAAGGCACCATCCCCCTCGACAACATCCCCAGCCCGTACGTCGTGATGGAACGCGTCCACGGCCACGACCTGGTCACCCACGCAAGCGCCGCGAGAACTCAGCCCGGCGCCGTACGAACCCAGCCGAGTGCCGTACAAGCTCAGCCCAGCGTGGTGGTGACTCAGCCGGGCGCCGTACGAGCTCAGCCGGGCGTTGTGGCGACTCAGCCAGGCGCCGTCGGAACCCATTCCGACTCCGTCGGAACCCAGTCCGGCGCCGTGGGAACCCAGCGCGGCTCCGTGGGGACTCGGCCCAGCGCCGAGTTCTGGGCAGCCCTCGGCCGAGAGGTCGCCCTGATTCACCGGGTCCACCAGGAAGAACTAGGCAGCATTCCCGAGGACTCCGGGGATGGGCGTGGGTCGGCTGACGAACTGGTTGAGCGGGGGTATCTCGATGCTGAGACGGGGCGTTGGGTTGGGTTGTGGATGGGCGAGCTGCGGGGGCGGTTCGGCGAGGACTTGCCGAAGGTTTTGTTGCATGGGGATCTGGCTCCGCAGAACCTGATGGTGGACGACGCCGGGCGGTTTGTGGCGGTGATCGACTGGGGTGATGCCGCGTGGGGGCCGCGGGGGATGGAATTTGCGAAGCTTCGGCTGGGGGACGTGGATCGCGTGCTGCCGGCGTACAAGGATGCTGCGGATGTGCGGTTCGAGACCGGTGAGCTGGAGGCGGCGGTGCTTTGGTTCCACCTGCAGTGGGGGCTGTCGAACCTGACCGGCCCGCCGCGGATCGGCGAGCGGCACTGGACTGCTCCGCCTGCCAGTCGGGTGCTCGGCGTGCTGCGCTTCCTCGCTTCGGACCCACCGGAGCCTTGGGGCAGCCTGATCAAGAAGGTGGATCTCTGGGTCTGATCGACGCTGGTTGTGCTGGAATACAAGGGGTTCGCGGACTTGTCACGACATGGTGCAGACTGAGAATCGTGACTGACTACACAGCAGCTGAGAACCGGTACGACGACCAGATGGCCTATCGGCGGACGGGACGCAGCGGTCTGCAGCTGCCGGCCATCTCGCTGGGTCTGTGGCACAACTTCGGTGACGACAAGCCGTTCGCGACGCAGCGCGACATCCTGCGCCGGGCGTTCGACCTGGGCGTCACCCACTTCGACCTGGCGAACAACTACGGCCCGCCGTACGGCTCGGCGGAGACCAACTTCGGCACCCACTTCGCGCGGGACTTCGCGAAGTACCGCGATGAGCTGATCCTGTCGACCAAGGCCGGGTACGACATGTGGCCGGGGCCGTACGGTCAGGGCGGCGGCTCCCGCAAGTACCTGCTCGCCTCGCTCGACCAGTCGCTGGACCGGATGGGTCTGGACTACGTCGACATCTTCTACTCGCACCGCTTCGACCCCGACACCCCGCTCGAGGAGACGATGGGCGCGCTCGACTCCGCCGTCCGCTCCGGCAAGGCGCTGTACGCCGGCATCTCGTCGTACTCGGCGGAGAAGACCCGCGAGGCGGCCGCGATCCTGGCCGAGCTCGGGACGCCGCTGCTGATCCACCAGCCGTCGTACTCGATGCTGAACCGCTGGATCGAGGAGGACCTGCTCGACGCCGTCGGCGACCTCGGCGTCGGCGTGATCGCGTTCTCGCCGCTGGCCCAGGGCATGCTCACCGACCGCTACCTCGACGGCGTCCCCGCCGACTCGCGCGCGGCCCAGGGCAAGTCCCTGAGCACCGACATGCTCACCGAGGAGACCCTCAAGCACGTCCGCGCCCTGAACGAGATCGCGAAGCAGCGCGGCCAGTCCGTCGCCCAGCTCGCCCTCGCCTGGACGCTGCGCGACGACCGCGTCACCAGCGCCCTGATCGGCGCCTCCAGCGTCGCCCAGCTCGAGGACAACCTGGCCACGGTCAAGAACCTCAAGTTCAGCCAGGAAGAGCTCGACGCCATCGACGCCGACGCCGTCGAGGCCGGCATCAACCTCTGGAAGAAGAGCTCCGACCACTGATCGGTCGGACACCTGACCCTGGGGGTCACCGGGCACAGCCTGGTGACCCCCAGAGTCTTTCCACAGGCAGGCGACCTTACGGACCGGTCACGCGTGGTGGTGGAGTGGTTGCTTGTAGTGGGAACCGGGCACAGGCTTGGGATAACCCCAGGAGGTGGTTCCCATGACCGCTTCTACTCTTGAAGTGGCGCTCGGCTACGAGCACGGGAAGATTCGTGAGCTGGCGGCGCCGGCGCACGAGGCGGATGCTGGGTTGCCGCAGCGGCGGCACGAGACGGACTGGTTCTACGCGATCGCGGCCCAGCATCTGGCGGCTGCTGAGGACGTGTTGCTGCCGCAGGTTCGGCGACTGCCGGACGGGCGGTACCTGGTGGCGGCGTACGTCGGGAACGTCAAGCAGCTGGAGCGGTCGCTGCGGTTCCTCAAGGCGCGGCAGTACGGCGACAGCCGGGTGCTGCATCTGCATCCGGACGAGGTGTGGCAGGTGATCGACCGGCAGCTCGACGAGCACGAGCGGATGGAAGCCGACTACAGCCGGCAGCTCTGTGAGTCGATGGACGGCGAGGACGTCAGCGCGCTGACCGAGCGGCTGCTGAGCGCCGAGGAGGTCGCGCCGACCAGGGCGCATCCGTTCTCCCCGCACACCGGCGTGGCCGGGCGGATGGCGCACCGGATGTGGCGCGTCGCCGACACCGCGTGGGACAGCGCCGAGGGTCGCGTCGTACCGACCAACTACCACGCTCATCCCAAGCGCGACTCGGCGCTGTCGCACTACCTGCGCGGCTCCCAGATCCCCGAGGGGAACGGCAGCTAGAAAGCAGGTGGCCGGACCAACCCTTGGGATGCCTCCCGCGGGTTGGTCCGGCCGGTGCCCCTGCCACTGCGCCTGGTTGTGGCGGGGGCGTCCCTTCTCCACAGCGCCTGGAAGCGGAGGAGGGGTGTGGCCCGTCCCGCCGCGCCTACGGACTGGGACGGGACCGGTACTCTCCCCCGCTGCGCCTGGTGTGCGGGGGAGAGCGCGTGTGAAGTTATTTGAGCGACTCGAGCGCCTTCTTCGCGCCGGGGTGCAGCGGGACCGGGTCGGTCTTGGCCGCGTTCTCCAGCGTGATGTCCTTGGCGGCCGCGTTCACCTGGACCAGGGCGTCCTTGTTGTCGAAGATCACCTTGGTCAGCTTCTCGGCCAGCTCGTCCGGCATGTTCTTGCGGACCAGCAGCACGTTCGGAACGATGATCGTCTTCACATCGCCCGGCTGCTTGTACGCCGCCGCCGGAATGGTGCCCTCGGCATAGATCGTGCCGTACTTCGTGTTCAGCGCCGGCAGCAGGTCCGTGATCGGGATCAGCTTGACGCCGTTGCCGAGGCTCGTGGTCAGGTCGGTGATGCCGCCGGTCGGGAGGCCGCCCGACCAGACCAGCGCGTCGATCGAGCCGCTCTTCATCGCGTCGACCGACTCGGGCAGACCGAGCCGCTGCGCGGTGACGTCCTTCGCGGGGTCGAGCCCGGCCGCCTCGAGCAGCCGCCGGGCGATCACCTCGGTGCCCGAGTTCGGCGAGCCGGTCGAGACCCGCTTGCCCTTCAGGTCCGCGAACTTCGTGATCCCGGACGAGGCCCGTACGGCGACCTGCGTGTAGTTCGGGTACAGCCGGGTCAGCGCGACGACGTCCTGCACCTGCTGGAAGCTGTTCTGCCCCTTGACCGCGTCGGCGGCGGTGTCGCCGAGCGAGAACGCGATGTCGTAGTTGCCCGCGACCAGGCCCTGCACGTTCTGCACCGAGGCGCCGGTCTCGCTGGCGGTCGCGCGGTAGCCCTCGACCTTGTCGGAGATCACCGAGGCGAGCGCACCGCCGAGCTGGTAGTACACGCCGGTGGTGTTGCCGGTGGCAATCGTCAGCCGGCCGCCGTCGGTACCGGCCCCACCGGCCTCGGGTTCACGCTGCCCACCACAGGCCACCAACGACACGGCGGCGACAAGCGCGAGTACGGCGGCGGGGAGGCGTCGGGTTCTCATGAAGTGACGGATCCTTCCGGTTGTCCGGCCTGGCGCTGCCGCCGGACCAGGTTGATGACGACGGCAACAAGTAGCAAACCGATTCCGACGGCGATGGTTACGGGCGCCAGGTAGAGGAGCAGCAGCGCGGCCGGGACGCAGAGCGCTCGCTCGACCCAGCTGGTGGCGACCAGGATCCAGCCGCCGGTGACCACGGCCAGCGCCGCGACCGCCAGCATCGACACCGCCAGCGTCCAGACCATGCCGATGAACGAGCCCTGGCCGAGCAGGTGCGCGCCGTTCTCGGTGAGCACGAACGCGAACGGCACCAGGAACGCGGGCAGCGTGTACTTCCAGGCCTGCCACATCGTGGCCATCGTCCGGCCACCGGTGATCGCCGAGGTCGCGACGGCGGCCAGCGCGGTCGGCGGCGACACCTCCGACAGCACGGCGTAGTAGAAGATGAACATGTACGCCTCGGCCTGGGTGACGCCGAGCTGCACGAGGGCCGGCGCGATGATCACCGCGGCGATGATGAACGACGCGGTGACCGGGACGGCCAGGCCGAGGATCAGTACGGCGATCGCGGACAGCGCGACGGTCAGGATCAGTACGACGGTCGGGTCGTCGGTGAACCCGCGGCCGGCCTCGACGATGATCTCGGCCAGGTTCAGCCCGAGGCCGGTCTGCGTGGTGACCGCGACGATCACGCCGGCGGTCGCGCAGGTGGCCGCCACCGGCAGCACCGATCGGGTGCCCTGGGCAAGCGCTTTGAACAGCGGACCGGCGGTCAGCCGGTGCTCGCGGTCGAGGAACGACAGCACGATCTGCAGCAGCACGGCGTACACGACGGCCTTGAACGGCGGGACGTCGACCGCCATGAAGCCGATGATCACGAACAGCGAGAGGAAGTGGTAGCTGAACCGCAGCAGCAGCTTGCGCGCGGACTGGGTCGAGGTCTCGGCCGACGTGGTGCCGTGCCGGCGGGCGTCGATCTCGATCGCGAGCAGGATGCCCAGGTAGTACAGGATCGTCGGGATCACCGCGAAGCCGAGCACGGTCAGGTACGAGACCTGGAGGAACTCGGCGATGATGAACGCGGCCGCGCCGAGCGTCGGCGGGGACAGGATCGCGCCGATACCCGCGGCGGCGAGCATTCCACCTGCCGGTTCGGGCGGGTAGCCCGCGCGGCGCAGGATCGGCCAGGAGACGGTACCGAGCGACACGGCGGTCGCCGTACCGGAGCCGGACACGCTGCCGAGCAGGAAGCCGGCCAGCGTCACGGTCCGGCCGGGCGCCGTCCGGCTGCGCTTGAACGCGGCGAACGACAGGTCGATGAAGAACTTGCCGGCGCCGGAGTAGTCGAGCACGGCGCCGTAGATGGTGAACAGCACGATGTAGCTGGCGGCGACGCCGAGCGGGGTGCCGTAGAAGCCGGCCGTGCCCATCGTGAACTGCGCGATGATCGCGTCGAAGTTGAAGCCCTGGTGGGCCAGCGACCAGGTGTAGGGCAGGTAGCCGCCGTAGTAGGCGTAGGCGATGAACAGCAGGCTGAAGGCCGGCAGCACCCAGCCCGTCGTACGACGGCAGGCTTCGAGCAGCAGGACCAGCAGCAGCGCGCCGACCAGGACATCGGTCGAGGTCGGTGCCTGGCGGCGTTCCAGGAAGCCGTCGAAGTCGAGCAGCGGGTACAGACAGACGACGAGCGCGACCGCGGCCAGCACCCAGTCCAGGACACCGGGGTCGTCGTGCGTCCGCCCCTTGAACGGGTTCAGGAACGCCGGCACCTTCCAGCCCCGATAGCACAACAAAGTGATCGGGAGGACGGCTGCGAGAAAAATCACTAAGTAGTACTGCGTGCCGGCCGACAACGGGAAGAACACCTGGAGCAGAACACCCACGCTGACGACGGCGCACCAGGCCGAGATCACCAGATCCAGGGCAGGCCGCAGCCGCCGAGCGGGCTTCTCCTGCTCGTACTCGGCCAGTTCGGTGTCGGAGAGCGCGGCGGTGCCGCCCCCCGAACCAACACTCACAGTCATCTTCCGGTTCCCTCCCGTGGTCGGAGACTAGTGTCGCCGACCACGGCGCGGAGTCACGTGACTACGTCTTTACCAAGATCTGACACATGTGAGCGTCGACTGCCCTACGATCACGGCATGAGCGGCGCCGTCAGGATTTTGTTGGTCGAAGACGATCTAGATATCGCCAATGCTCTGATACCTGCGCTGCGCCGGTACGGGCTGATGGTGACGCACGTCCGGACGGCGGCGGACGCGCTCGCCGCGGACCCTGGCGACCTGGTCCTGCTGGACCTGGGACTGCCCGACGGCGACGGCATCAACGTGTGCCGGCAGATCCGTACGGTGTCCGACGTACCGGTGATCGCGGTCACCGCGCGCGGTGAGGCCGCCGACCGCGTCCGCGGTCTGCGCAGCGGCGCCGACGACTACGTGGTGAAGCCGTTCGCGATCTCCGAGCTGCTCGCCCGCATCGACGCCGTACTGCGCCGTACCGGACTGCTCCAACCCCGCCCGCGGGTGACAGTGGGCGATCTGACCGTGGACATCGAGGCGCGCACCGTCCAGGTCGCCGACAAGCCCATCAGCCTGACCCGCAAGGAGTTCGACGTGCTAGCTGTGCTGGCCGCGCACCACGGCCGGGTGGTGCCGCGTGAGCAGGTCGCGCTGTACGCCTGGCAGTCCGTCTTCGAAGCGTCGTCGCGAACGATGGACGTCCACGTCGCCAGCCTGCGGGCCAAGCTCGGCCGCCCGGAGCTGGTGCAGACCATCCGCGGCGTCGGCTACCGCCTCGGTTCGGACTGACCGTTGCGTCGTCGCCTGCTGCAGTCCCTCGTCCCCCTGGTCGCCATCCTGGCGATCGTCGCGGCCGTCCCCCTGGCCAACTTCATCGCGACCAACACGACCCGCAACCTGTTCCTGTCCCGCAGCAACGACGCCGACTGGTTCGCCACGATGGCCGAGTCGCCGCTGCAGTCGGGTGACATCGCCACGCTGCGCGAGCTGGCGGTGCGCTACCACGAGCTCTACAACACGCCCGTGTTCGTCGTCGACGTGGACCGCCGGGTGGTCGCCACCTCGCGGTCCGGTGTCGACGTGAAGGACCCGGACATCGACCTGGTCCTGGACAGCACGCTGTCCGGCCGGCTGCCGGCCGAGCCGAAGGCCCTGTGGCCGTGGCAGTCCGGCGAGATGGTCGTCTCCCGCCCGGTGGTCAACAACGGCCGCGTGCTCGGCGCCTCGGTCCTGCGGGTCCCGACCGAGAACGGGCGGAACGACGTACAGAACGGTCTGCTCCTGCTGCTCGGCGGTCTGCTGATGGCGGTCGGAGCTGTTGTCATCGGCATCGTTCGCCCGGTCACCCGCTGGGTGCTCCGGCCGCTGAACGACCTCGACAACGCCACCCACCAGGTCACCCGCGGCGCGCTCGACACCCGGGTCTCGACCGATGGCCGTGCACCGGAGCTGCGCCGGCTCGGCGACAGCTTCAACTCGATGGCCCTCAGCCTGCACCAGGCGCGGCAGCGCGAGCGCGAGTTCGTCGCCGACGCGTCGCACCAACTCCGTACGCCGTTGACGTCGGCGCGGATCCACATCGAGGGCCTGTCCCGGCTGTCGCCGACCGCGCGGTTCGCGCTCAGCGACATCGACCGGCTGGGCCGGATCGTGCAGCGGCTGTCCCGCCTGGCGGGCTCTGACCGCCCTGGGGACATCGAGGGCAGCGAGGCCCCGCTGGACCTCGCGCAGGCCGTCAAGGAGCGTCTGGTCGGCTGGAAGGCCGTGTACGCCGCGGACGACCTCGAGCTGATCATCGGCGAGATGGTGCCGGGCGGTGTCGCCGCCGAGCTCGAGGTGGACGACATCCTCGACGTACTGCTCGACAACGCCAGCAAGTACGGCGCTCCGCCGGTCGAGGTCTCAGTGACGCGGGACGGCACCGAGGTCGTGATGTCGGTCCGCGACCACGGCCTCGGGCTCGGGTCGCGCGACCTGAAGAAGGTCGGCGAGCGGTTCTGGCGCAGCGCCCACCACCGGGAGATGCCCGGTACGGGCCTCGGCCTGGCGATCGTCCGCTCCGAGGCCGCGCGCGTCGGCGGCCGGGTGGTCGCCCGCCCGCCGATCGGTGGCGGTCTGGTGATCGAGGTCAGGGTTCCGCTGATCGACGACTACGAGGACTGACAGACGTCAGAAGGGGCGGTGAGGGCCACGTGGCCTTCACCGCCCCTTCGTCGTCGTACAGGGCCTCAGACGTGGTTTTCCTTGTACCAGCGCTCCGCGGCCGGGTGCAGCGGGATCGGCATCGTCGCGATCGCGGACCGGCTGTCCAGGGACCCGGCTTCGGGGTGGATCTCGCGCAGCTCGGACTGGCGGCGGAACATCGTGTTCACCGTCCACCACGCCCACGGGTCGGACAGGCCGCGACGGGCCAGCAGGTAGTTCGGGACCGCCAGGGTGGGCACCGCGTTGGACAGCTTGTAGACCGACGGCGGGATCGACGACAGCACGTAGCCACCGAAGCGCCGGCTCGCGAGCTCCTGGGCGGCGGCGCCGATGTCGACCAGCCGGAAGCCGATCGTCGACTGGAACTCCAGGATCGGTTCGGTCGGCAGGCCACCGCTCCAGATCAGGGCGGCGATGCCGTCCTTCGGCTTGTCGATCCCGACGGCGAGGGCCTTCACCGCGGCTTCCAGGCCGAGGGACTTCGGCACCACCTTGATCCCGGCGGTCTGGAGGATCCGGTTCGCGACCACGCGGGTCCCGGAGCTGGTCGGGCCGAGGTTGACGTTCTTGCCCGCCAGGTGCTTCAGCTCGAAGATGTTCGACGACGTGGGCACCACCACGTGCACGTAGTTGTCGTAGGTCCGGGCCAGTGCGGAGAACCGCAGCGCCCCGGAGGAGAACGCGGTGCCGGGCGCGCCATCCCAGGCGTCGAGGGCCGAGTCGGACAGGCTGAACGCGATGTCCGCGGTCCCGGCGGCCAGCATCTTCAGGTTCTGGACCGAGCCGTCGGTACGGACCGACGTCATCGAGACGCCGGTCTGCTCGGTGGCCAGCTTGGCCAGGCCGCTGCCGTAGATGTCGTACACACCGCCCGCGTTGCCGGTGGCGAGCTTGGCGGCGCCGTCCGGCGCCGCTTCGTCGGAGCGGCCACGGGAACAGCCTGGGACGAGGAGGGCCCCGGAGGCCGCTGCCCCCAGTCCCAGCAAGTGGCGGCGGGTCAGCAGGCGGGGACGATCCATGAGGGACAACCTAGTCGGGCCGGGGGTGAGCACGCCATCGCGGTCTTCGAAGGCCGGGAATCGACGCTGCGGGAGGCCGAGGTACGGCTGGCGTCTGGACGGGCCCGGGCATCATGTGACAGCGTTGTCAACACAGTCGGCCTGGATGGCCGCGGAAACCCCGTCAGCGGAGGATGATTTCGTGCACGACGACCGGCAACTGATCGAGGAGCGGCTCAAGCGCGCCCTGCGGGAGCGGATCCGCCCCGCGGTCTACGGCGCCTCCGTTCCGCTGGACATCGAGGTGTGGCACGCACCCGGTGAGCCCGTCTCCCCCGCCGAGGCCCTGGCTCAGACCTTCGAGCCGGCGGCGATCGGCCTGCCCTGGGGTCCCGCCTGGGGCACCGCGTGGTTCAAGTTCAGCGGCCAGGTGCCGGCCGAGTGGGCCGGCTCCGAGATCGAGGCCGTGATCGACCTCGGCTTCAGCGGCGGCCCGGGCTTCTCCGCGGAGGGCCTGGTGCACACCACCTCCGGCGTACCGCTGAAGGGCCTGCACCCGCGGCAGACCTACGCGCCGCTGTCGATCCTCGGACCGGACGGTACGGCGGCCTCGCCGGGCGACCGGATCGAGTTCTACGTCGAGGGCGCCGCCAACCCGGAGATCCCGCTCGACAACGCCTACGCGAAGGTCGACATCGGCGCCAAGCGCGGCGAGACCCCGATCTACCAGTTGACCCGCGCCGACCTGGCCGTGTTCAACGCCGAGGTGTGGAACCTGATCCTGGACCTGGAGGCGCTCGACGGCCTGCAGAAGGAGCTGTCGCCGCAGGAGCCGCGTCGCCGGGAGATCCTGCGCGCGCTCAGCCGGGCCCTGGACGCCCTGGACTACGAGGACGTCGCCGGGACCGCCACCGAGGCCCGCGCGCAGCTCACCGACGTACTGAGCCGTCCGGCGCACGCCAGCGCGCACCAGCTGTCCGCGGTCGGCCACGCGCACATCGACTCGGCCTGGCTCTGGCCGTTGCGCGAGACCCGCCGCAAGGTCGCCCGGACCGTCTCCAACGTCGCCACGCTGGCCGAGGAGTACCCGGAGCTGGTCTTCGCGTTCTCGCAGGCCCAGCAGCACGCCTGGGTGAAGGACAACTACCCCGAGGTCTGGGAGCGGCTGAAGAAGGCCGTTGCCGACGGCACCATCGTCCCGGTGGGCGGGATGTGGGTCGAGTCCGACACCAACCTGCCCGGCGGCGAGGCGCTGGCCCGGCAGTTCGTGCACGGCAAGCGCTTCTTCCTGGACGAGTACGGCATCGACACCCAGGAGGTCTGGCTGCCGGACTCGTTCGGCTACACCGCCGCGCTGCCGCAGCTGGTGAAGCTGTCCGGCTCGAAGTGGTTCCTGACCCAGAAGATCTCCTGGAACAAGGAGAACCGCTTCCCGCACCACACCTTCAACTGGGAAGGTCTCGACGGCACCCGGATCTTCACGCACTTCCCGCCGATCGACACCTACAACTCCGACCTGTCCGGTCGTGAGCTGGCGCACGCCCAGCGCAACTTCCAGGAGAACGGCGCCGCGACCCGGTCGCTGGTGCCGTTCGGGTACGGCGACGGCGGTGGCGGCCCCACCCGTGAGTTCGTCGCGACCGCCCGCCGGGTGGCCAACCTGGAGTCCTCGCCGCGGGTGACGATCGAGTCGCCGACCGAGTTCTTCAGCGCCGCCGAGGAGGAGTACGCCGAGCACGCGCCGGTCTGGTCCGGCGAGCTCTACCTGGAGATCCACCGGGCGACGTACACCTCGCAGGCCAAGACCAAGCAGGGCAACCGGCGCAGCGAGCACCTGCTCCGCGAGGCCGAGCTGTGGTCGGCCGCCGCCGTGGTCGCGGGCAAGCTGGACGCCTACCCGTACGAGGACCTGGACCGGATCTGGAAGGCCGTGCTGCTGAACCAGTTCCACGACATCCTGCCCGGCTCGTCGATCTCCTGGGTGCACCGCGAGGCCGAGGCGACGTACGCCCGCCTGGCCGAGGAGCTCGAGGCGATCATCGGCAAGGCCCAGCAGGCGCTGGCCGGCTCCGGTGACGCGCAGATCGTCTTCAACGCCGCACCGCACACCCGTGGTGGCGTCGCCGGTCTCGGCGCCGGCATCACAGCCGGCGAGGGCCAGGCGGCGACGATCGACGGCAACGTTCTCGACAACGGCCTGATCCGGGTCACCGTCGACGAGCGCGGCCTGATCACGTCCCTGTACGACGTGGCCGCCGAGCGCGAGGTCGTTGCCCCGGGCACCGCGGCGAACCTGCTGCAGCTGCACGTCGACACCCCGAACCACTGGGACGCCTGGGACGTCGACTCGTTCTACAAGAACAACGTCCGCGACGTCACCGAGGTCGACAGCGTCGACTTCAGCAGCGTCGACGGGGTCGCGACCGTCGTCGTGAAGCGCTCGTTCAACCGGTCCACGGTCACCCAGACGCTGCGGCTGCGGCCGGGCACCAAGCGGGTCGACATCGAGACCGCGATGGACTGGCACGAGTCGGAGAAGTTCCTCAAGGCGGCGTACCCGGTCGACGTGCACGCCGACCGGTCGGCCTCGGAGACCCAGTTCGGGCACATCTTCCGGCCGACCCACACCAACACCTCGTGGGACGCGGCGAAGTTCGAGATCGCGGCGCACCGCTGGGTGCACGTCGGCGAGCCCGGCTACGGCGTTGCCGTGGTCAACGACTCGACGTACGGGCACGACGTCAACCGGACCTCGCGTGAGGACGGTGGCACCACGACCACCATCCGTACGTCGCTGATCCGCGCGCCGCGCTTCCCCGACCCGAAGACCGACCAGGGCCTGCACGTGGTCAACCACGCGCTGGTCGTCGGCGCCGGGATCCCCGAGGCGATCGAGGAGGGCTACCGGATCAACCTGCCGGAGCGCGTCGTCACCGGTGCCGAGGGTGTCGCGCCGCTGGTCGAGGTCAGCAACGGCAACGTGATCGTCGAGGCGATCAAGCTGGCCGACGACCAGTCCGGCGACGTCGTCGTCCGGCTGTACGAGTCCAGCGGCGGCAAGTCGCGGGCGACCGTGACGCCGGGCTTCGCGGCCGGGTCCGTCACCGAGGTTGACCTGCTCGAGCGGCCGCTGGCCGAGCGCGAGCTGGCCGACGGTGGCGTGGCGATCGCGCTGCGTCCGTTCCAGATCCTGACGCTCCGCTTCACGCGTAGCTGAGGTGACTTGTGGGGCCCCGGGCAGATTGTTGCCCGGGGCCCTTTGTCATTTGCGCCGTACGCCGGTGAAGGCCGCGTCGGTGCACAATCCGCACGCCGTGCCGGTGAACTCCTTCGCGGCTGCTGTGTTGCCGGTCAGTTGGTACTTGAACCACGCGGTCACGACGCCGCGGAAGCCGCCGGCGTCGCCGGTGGTCTCGTTGTGGTCGGCACCCTTGAGCGAGGCGTAGACGCCTTCAGGTGCGAGCGACCACATCGCGAGCACCAGCGGAGCCGGGACGACGATGTCGGATGCTCCGGACAGGAACAGGGCCGGGCCCTTCAGTTGTCCGGGGACGGCGAGTGGGCCGGGTTGCAGTGGGATCGCCGTGTCGATCCGTGCGTCGACTCCGGCGTTGATCGCGCCCTGCCCACCTTGCGAGTGGCCGGCGGCGCCGATGTGCTGCAGGTCGACGTGCTGGTAGAACTCGCTTCCCGGCTGCTGGTCGAGCCGGCTGAGCAGGTCGATCCCCGCGCGCATCTCGACGCCGGTCCCGGAGAAGGTGGTGTTCGCCGCGGCCACGATGAAGCCGTGGCTGGCGAGATGTCTGAGCAACCCGTCGTAGATGGAGGTGACGGCGAAGGTTCCGTTGCCCCAGACAACTACTGGCGCGCGGCTGGTGAGTGATGCCGGGTAGTACAAGGTGTGTGCCGGTAGTACTTGTACTTTCACCGCGCTCGGTCCGGGCTGAGCCCACGCCGGATCGCCCGCGGCCGCGGGCGCCGCGGACACCGTGGGCGCGGGTGCCGCCAGCACCGGAGGCGCGGCGAGCGCCGACGGCGCGCCGACGATCAGTGCGGCCGCGGCGGCCAACGCCGTCCACCCTCTGCGGACGCGCATCAGCGGGCTGCCTTGGCGACGATTCCGCCGAAGGCGCTCATGCCTTGGGCCGACGGGTGGAGGGGTGCGGCGATCGAGCTGGGGACCAGGCCCTCGAGCCAGCGGTGGCCGAGTGGGGCGCAGGCGTCGTGGCCGATGCTGGGGGTGCGGAGGTCGACGTACTGGGCTCCATGCGCAGCAGCCTGTGTGGCGAGCATCTGGTTGAGGCGGTCGATCGTGGCCTGCAGGTAGTTGGCGTCGACGGCCCACACAGGGACTGTCGGCCAGCAGCCGTTCGGGCGGACGTAGGTGCCGTAGCCGGTGACGAGGACCTTCGCGTTGGGCGCGAGCTGGCGGATGTTCGCGAGCGCCTGCCCGAACGCCGGGGCGGTGGCCGTGATGCGGGCGGCGAGCTGGTCCTTGCCGCCGGCGGTGAAGCGGCTCTTGCACGACGTACCGGCAGGTGGCGGCAGCAGGTTGATGCAGGACAGCGCGGCCGTGACGAGCCCGGTGTCGTTGCCGCCGATCGCGACCGTGACCACGTCGGTGGACGCCGACAGCGAGCGGAACTGCGGCGGTACGAAGCCGAACTGCTTCCCGGTGAAGTCCGGGATCACCGCGCCCGAGCAGGTGACGTCGGTCAGCTTCGCGCCGAGCGCCTTGGCCGCGACGTGCGGGTAGTTGGCCGAGGACCGCAGGCAGGCCAGGTCGATCTGCGGCAGAATCAGCGGCCCGGCGGCCGACGAGTCCCCCAGCGCGACGTACTCCACCGGCTCGGCCGCTCCGGCCGGTTGTGCAAAAGCACCCAGCAGTACGCCGACCGCGGCCATCCAAGCAGCTCGTCTCATCCTCATCACCCTTCGCAGTCGCTTTGTCACTCAGCTGCCAGTAATGTTCCAGCACAAACCCACCCCAGGTCGCTGGGGCCACACCCAGACTTCCGGGGTTGATGCTTGTGACGGATCACAAGACGCTGACCGCGAACGGCGTACCGGTGGACCGCGTCCTGCTCGGAAACCTCGGGCAACTCGTCGACCAGGTGCTCGACCACCTCGTCCACCAGATCCCCCTGTACGGGCAGCTGCCGCGAGAGGAACTGCAGGGCGACATCCGCCAGATCACCGAGCGCACCCTGCGCGCCTTCGCCGAGACCTTCCGCACCGGCGTGATCCCGACCGGCCCGACGCTCGAACCGCTCCGCGAGTCCGCCGCCCGCCGAGCCGAGGAAGGCGTCCCGCTGGAGGCACTGCTCGCGGCGTACCATCTCGGCGGCCGGGTCTGCGCGGACTTCGTCGCCGACGGGTTCCGGCCCGAGGAACTGCCCGACGCGCTGGCGCTCAACCGGTTGATCCTCGACTTCCTCCAGCAGGTCACCGCGACGGTCTCGGCCAGCTACTTCGAGGAACGCCAGGTCATCGCCGGCGAGGAGCAGGCCGGCCGCCAGTCGCTGCTCACCACGCTCCTGGACGGCGGACCCGCGGCCGAGGCCGCTCGTCGCGCCGGGCTGCAACTGCCCGCCGAGTACGTCGTACTAGGCCTCGCGTACGGCGCGCACGCCGACGAGCTGCAACCCGGCGTCGACCCGAAGATCGTTGCCCGCCGCAAGCTTCGCCGCATCCGCGTGGAGCTCGACCGCGTCGGCGCGATGGCCAGTCTCTCGCCCGCCGACGGCGTCGTCCTTCTCCCGACTCAAGTACCTGTGGATCCGCTGCACGCCAAGCTCAGCAAGGCCGCGGGCGTCGAGCTCTTCCTGTCCGTCACCACCGCCGTACCCGAGCAAGTCCCCGCAGCGGTCGGTCTGGTCCGCGATCTGCTCGAAGTGGTGCGCATCCATCGCCGCCCGCCGGGCGTGTACCAGCTCGACGACCTCGTGCTCGAGTACCAGCTCAGCCGCCCGAGCCCCGCCCGCGATCGCCTCGCCGTACTGCTGCAGCCGCTGAGCGATCGGGCCGACCTGCTCGCGACGCTGCGCTGCTACCTCACCAACAGCCGCAACCGCCGCCAGACCGCCGCGGACCTGCACGTCCACCCGAACACCGTCGACTACAGGCTCCGCCAGGTCGGTCGGCTCACCGGGCTCGATCCGGCCCAGGCCGACCATCTCCCGCGACTGGTCGCGGCCTTGGCGGCGTACGACGCAAGCTGACGTTCATCTGGCCGTCGTAGCGTTGAAGACCTCAGCCCTCACCCGGGAGGTGGCATGACGCCGACACCGTTGCTTGGTGCCCGCACGCTCGACCGGCAGACCGCCCGCACGCTGCCGCCCGGCCCGAAGCTGCCGACGCTGGTCCAGACGGTGCTGTTCGCCGCGCATCGCAAGACGTTCTTCCCGCGGATGCGGGCGAAGTACGGCGACGTGTTCACGATCCGCATCGTGCCGTCGAGTCGCGTCTGCGTCGTCCTGAGCCGGCCCGAGGACATCCGGGACGTGTTCACGACGCCGCCGACCGTGATGCACGCGGGCGAGGGCAACGAGGTGCTCGCGCCGATCATGGGCGACCACTCGCTGCTGCTGATCGACGACGAGGACCACGCGCGGATGCGGCGGCAGCTGATGCCCGCGTTCCTCGGCAACGCGCTGCGCGGGTACGCCGGGATGATCGGCGAGCTGGCCCGGGCGGACGTCGAGTCGTGGCCGGTGGGCAAACCGTTCAAGCTGCACGACCGGATGCGCGAGCTGACGCTGGAGGTGATCCTGCAGGTCGTGTTCGGGGTCACCGACTCGACGCGGCTGGCCGAGCTGCGGCCGCTGGTGGAGAAGATCGTCACGGTCCGGCCGATCACGATGCTCGGTGGGTTCTACCCGCGGCTGCTGAAGTACCCGCCGTGGCGGACGTACCTGGAGACGCAGAAGCGCGTCGACGAGATCCTGTACGACGAGATCGCGCGCCGTCGTACGGACAATGCGGGGCGCAACGACGTGCTCAGCCGGCTGCTGGCAGCTGGCGAGTGGTCGGATGTGGAACTCCGGGACCAGCTGGTGACGCTGCTGCTAGCCGGGCACGAGACGACGGCAACGGCGTTGGCCTGGGCGTTTCACGAGCTGGCGCGGATGCCCGCCGAACTGACCGCTGCGCAGCAGGCCGCCGACGAGGGCGACGACGAGCGTCTGGAGGCGATCACGAAGGAGTCGATGCGGCTCCACCCGGTCGTTTACCAGGTCGGCCGGCGAGTCACCGAGACTGTCGATCTGGCCGGCTACCGCCTGCCGCGCGGCACGACGATCATGGCCGCCATCGGGCTGGTCCACGGCGATCCGGAGAACTACCCGGCCGCCGCCGAGTTCCGGCCTGACCGCTTCCTGTCCGAGGACCCGCCGGCCGCCGGCACCTGGATCCCCTTCGGCGGCGGCGCCCGCCGCTGCATCGGCGCCGGCTTCACGGTGCTGGAGGCGACCGAGATCCTCCGAGCGGTCCTCACCCGGTACGACGTGCGCCCGGTCGACGCCGCCCCGGAAACAGCAACTCCCCGCAACGTCACGTTGGTCCCGTCGAGGGGCTGCGAGGTAGTAGCCACCCACCGCTGAGAATCAGATACAACAGCTATTTCAAGTCTTCCCCGCAATCCGGGGAAGACTTGAAAAGGCCTGCGGTGGGCTGAGGCCGGGTCAGTTCTCCGGGTCGCCCACGTCGCCGAGGTCCACGTCCTGGACGTCCGCGAGGTTGGTCTCGTCCTCGTCGTCCAGCTCGAAGGGCTCGTCGTCGTCGACCACGTGGACGGCGGCTTCTTCCGCGCTCGCGGCGGCGCCGTCGAAGCCGACGTCGGAGGCGGTCAGCTCGGAGTCCTCGTCCTCGTGGGCGCCCTCGTCGGGCGCGACCAGGCGGCCGGAGCGCTCGGTCCCCACCTCAGGGCCGCCGACGTTCTCACCGTCCTCGGCGTACGGGTCGACGTCCGGCTCCTCCTGCGCGATCCGCTGGTCCAGCGTCTCGCCTTCCAGCGCCTCGTCGGCCGTCGTACCGAACCCCTCGCCGGCCGACCACTTCTCGGGCGGCGAGTACCCCTCGTCGAGCAGGTCGTCGACGCCGCGGTCGTTCAGCGTGTCCTCCGGCTGCAACTGGTCCTCGTCGTCGACGCTGTAGCTGCCGTAGTCCTCACGGTTGTTCTCGGTCATGGCCCCACCCTGACCTTCCAACCCGTGTGAATCAAGGCAGAGCGCGGTCGTGTCGGAGATGATGGGCCCATGGACCCGGTCCGACTGACGCTGGATCAGCTGCGCGAGCTCCGCGACGACATCGCCCCGCACGCCGCCCAGCGCTCCCGCGCCTCGGTCCGCCGCCGGATCGACCGCTGGCAGAGCCGCAGCTTCTTCATCGCCCAGTGCGCCCTGGCCGCGGCCGTCGCCTGGACGATCGCCCGGTACGTCGTGGGCCACCAGCAACCGTTCTTCGCCCCGGTCGCGGCGATGGTCTGCCTCGGGTTCAGCTTCGGCCAGCGCCTGCGCCGGGTCGCCGAAGTGATGGTCGGTGTGGCCGTCGGGGTCGGCGTCGGCGACCTGTTCGTCCGCTTCTTCGGCACCGGTATCGTCCAGATCGTCTTCGTCATCGCGCTCGCGATGAGCGTCGCGGTCCTGCTCGGCGCCGGCACGCTGATGACCACGCAGGCCGGTGTCCAGGCCGCGATCGTCACCACCCTGATGCCCAACGCGGGCGCCGGCTTCAACCGCTGGCTCGACGCCGTGCTCGGCGGCCTCGTCGCTCTCGCCGCGGCAACCATCGCCCCCGCCGCGGCGATCCGTCGCCCCAGGCAACAAGCGTCCGGCGTACTCAACGAACTGGCCGCGATCCTGATCGAGACCGCCGAAGGCCTGCGCAACAGCGACGAGGACGCCGTCACCGACGCGCTGCGCCGCGCCCGGGCGAGCGAGGGCCTGCTCGACGACCTGCGCAGCGCCGCCGACGAGGGCGTCGCCGTGGTCCGCCTCTCGCCATTCCGGCGCCGGCACCGCGGGCGGGTGAAGGAGATCGCCGACCTGGTGATCCCGCTCGACCGCGCGATCCGCAACATCCGCGTCCTGGTCCGCCGCTGCGCCGTCTCGGTCTGGCGTGACGAGAAGATGCCCGCCGAGTACCCGATGCTCCTCGAACGCCTCGCCGACGGCACCCGCCTGATCGCCGAGTCGCTGTTCGAGCCGCAGGCCGACGTCGCCGCCCACCGCGTCCTCGGCGAGCTCGGCCGCCGTACGGCGGTGATGCCGATCCCCGGCTCGCTGTCCGCCGTTGTCGTGCTCGGCCAGATCCGCTCCACGGTCGTCGACCTGCTCGAGCTGACCGGTACGACGTACGACGAAGCCCGCGAGCTGGTCCCGCTCCGCGCGGACGGCCTGGACGAGAAGTAGCCGTCGCCCTACGTGCGCTAGGTCACATCGAAAAGTTCTGCCGAATCTCCGTCATACCCGGGCGGTCGGTGCGTCTCACAGGCATGACGATCCACCGACTGATGGCAGCCATCGCGACCGAGCAGGTCGTGCTGCGCGACGGCGAGCCGCACGAGACCCCCGACGACCGGAGCGACGCCGCCGCTGAGCTCCACTAGGCGCGAACCGGACGGACGGAGCCAGGCGGCGCGCCCGGACGGTCTTCCCCACCGAGGTAGACCGCACGGATGTCGCACACCAACGCAGAGGCGCCCATGCGAGGCGCCGCCGGCTCCGTCGAGTGCACCGCCACAGCGGTGCACGCAGAACCACCCGACCACTGTCCTGACGCCGCTTGCGCGAGGCTCAGGCCAGGGGCCGGGTGGTTCTCTGCATTCCAGGGGTTCTGTACGACGAACGCCGTACGCACCGAGGTCAGGCGACGACGATCTCCGTCGTCACCGAGTTCGCGATGAAGCACTCCTCGTGGGAGAGGTGGTGGATCTTCGCGAGGGTCTCCGCGTCCGGCTGCTCGCCGGCGAACACGATCTTCGGGTGCAGCGTCACCTGGGTGATCGCCAGCTTGCCGCGCTCGTTCTTGGCCATCACGCCGACCGCGTGGTCGTCGTACGCGTCGACCACCAGCCGCTTCTTGGCCGCGATCGACAAGAAGGTGAGCATGTGGCACGACGACAGCGCCGCCACGAACGCCTCCTCCGGGTCGACCGGCCCGGGATTGCCCAGGTACGCCGGGTTGGCGGACCCGGGCACGGTCACCCCGCCGTCGAAGCGCCACTCGTGGTCGCGGTTGTAGGTCTGGTAGGTGAACTCGTGCTCACCGCGGCTCCAGCTGACGTCGACCACGTGCTCCGACACAGGACTCACCTTTCCGAGACGTTCCCCCTGCACCACGCCGGGGAGGACACCGGGTTGCAGCGTACTGCGACCCCACCAGGCAGCTGCGCGACGAAATCGCTGTCGTACCGCGCGGCCATTCCGGCGACCGGGAAGTCGGTGGTCACCCACTGCGCGCCGCTCTCCAGCGCGATCCCGACCCGGCTGGTCTCGTTGGCCAGGACCGTCGCCATCGGCTCGTCGGACCGGGTCCGGACCAGGTAGCCCTTGCGGACGAGCCGCTGGATCTCGGCCTGGTTCGCGCCCCGCGGGTCGTTCACCATCGTGACCGCAGCGTCCGGTTGACCCTCGGGACCGCGGGTGAAGACCGCCCGGCCTTCGAGGTTCGGCTTGCCGGTCCGGTAGAGGTCGCGGATCTCGCCCTCGCCGCCGTTGTCGAAGAAGAACATCACCTTGCCGCGGGCCTGGTCGAGCGTCGGCCAGCCCTTCTTCAGCACCGACTGCTCCAGCGTCAGCCCGGCCTTGCGGACGTCGTCCGGGGACAGCAGCTGACGCTCACCGAAGACCGACCGGATCTCGGTGTCGACGCCGTTCAGGTTGGCCGCGTCCCACGGCGGCGACTGCACGCCGCCGGCCGCGACGATCCGCGGGTCGGACTGCTTCAGCTCCAGCTGGATCACGATCGGCGCGTGGTCCGGGTGCTGGTCGGACCAGCCCTTCACCTGCTGCAGGCAGACGACGAAGGACCGGCACGTGGTGTTGTAGTCGAAGTCGGCGATGTGCATGACCTTGGCGCCGGGCTTGGCCAGTTCCGGGTCGGTGAGCGGGCCCTGACCGGTCAGCTTCCGGATGAGCGGGTACGTGTAGAGGCCGCCGGCCGGGTCCGGGAACAGGTCGAGCTCCAGGGCCCGGATGTTCTGGTTCTGCAGCTGCTGCGGGATCGAGGCGTGCGAGTACCAGATGTTCGCCGCGCCCGGGTCCTGCGCCTGCTGCACCTGCTTCTCGGTGGCGCTCAGCTCGCGGTGGTAGGAGTTGTGCGCGCCGAGGGTCTGGATCTGGTTCATCCGGAGCGCGGACCGGGTCTGCTGCTTGTCGGCTGCTGCCTGTGCGCCGTTCGCCTGTACGCCGTTCGCCTGGTCGCCGCTCGATCGGTCGCCGTTCGAACCGCTGCCGAGTGATGCACCCGCGAGTCCCGCGGCGGCGACCGCCGCGGACGCGAGGCCGGCGGTGAGTTTGCTGCTGATCCGCATGCTGGAGTTCCCCTCCGTCGATCTGGGCAGACTGCCAAGCCTGATTGTGTCCAGCCGGAGGTCACATCACCTGACCTGAACCTGTCATCGAACTGAACGACGGCGAATGGCAACGTTGTCCCCCTTCGCGGGGCACAATGACCTCATGGTCTCCACTACCGCTGGTGAGGAGCCGGGTGCGTATCCGTTGCGGCGGATGCCGACCCAGGACCGGGCCAGCCGTCAGGTCGAACGCATCCTCGACGCGGCCTGCGCCGAGGTGGTCGAGCGCGGGTACGACGCCGCGTCGACCAGCAGCATCGCCAAGCGCGCCGAGATCGCGGTCGGCAGCGTCTACCGGTACTTCCCCGACAAGCGCACACTGATCCAGGCGATCGAGCGGCGCAACCAGCACCGCTACACCGAGGCCGTCCGCGAGCGGCTCGCCGTGGTCGCGGACTGGCGCGAGGCCGTCGACGTCACGCTGGACACGTTCCGGGAGATGCACCGGACCGACCCGGGCTTTCGCGCCGTCGTACTGAGTGGACTGGGCGATCCGGAGCTGGAGGCGACGCCTGGTGAGTTCGACGACCAGCACTCCGGTGAGTTCGCCGAGCTGCTGACGCAGCGCTTCGGCGCGACCGACAGCCGCGAGTTCCGGCTCACGGTGACGCTGACCATCACCATGGGCGAGGCGCTGTCGCACCTGTCCGAGCGCCTGGACCCCGTGGACGCGGAGGTCGTACTGGCCCAGGGCCGTCCGACGCTGCACCGCTTGCTGGAGCCCTACCTGCCGTAGCTCGAGCCCCGGCCTCCATCCGTTTGAGGCCAACGTCTTTCAAGTACCAGCCACCGCTCGGGGGTTGGTACTTGAAAGATGTGCAGGCGACAAGCTGGCTCGAGCAGGAATGACAAGGCCCTCGCCGGTCGGGCGAGGGATTCGTGGTGCGGGAATCTACGGTTGTGGGACCGGGTCCGACGATCTCGGTCCGAGTTGCGGCCAGTGGCTCACTCGACCCTCGATCCGGCCCCGGCGCGGCGCCCGGACGTCGTAGCTGACGATCACCCGGTCCTCCGCGGCGTACAGGTTCCTGCTCCCCATCGGCAGCCGGCGGTGGACCTCGTACGGGCCCTCGCCGCGCCGCGTGTAGTACTCGACGACGACCTCGACGTACTCCGCCGGGGCACCGCCCTCGACCTGACCGCGGATCGGTCCGCGGACCCGGACCACCCGACCGGCGGTCCTCTCCTCACCGAGTCCGGGACGCTGCTTCCGGCCGCCCGCGAACACGTCCGACATGATGCATGCGCTGACCAGCAGCACCAGGCCGAATCCGCCCAACACAATGATCGTCAACATGGCACTCACCCCCGACGGGCCGGTCCCTGCGACCTGTGCAGTTCCGCGACCGTCGTTCTCGTCACTTCCTGCGGCGGCCCTCGCCGCACACTCGTGAGACGCCGCCATGAGGTGCTTGGTTCCCACGTCCTGACAAACTCGCCGAAGGTGATCGCCAGGTAGCCGTCAGTCGCCGGCCATCCCGAACTCGTACCGCGCCGGCACCTCCCTGGCTGTTCCCAGAAGCTCTTGCGCCCGCCGCCAGTAATCCGCCAGCGGGTTGTCTCCCTCCCGTACGCCGGAAGGCTCGACTCCCTCGTCCAGCAAGGCCTCGGCCGCTGCTGCGTCGCCGATCTCCAGCAGGTACCGCACCCGCAGCAACCGGATCCGCTGATCGTCCCCCGGCGCCCGATCGAGAATCCGTCCAGCCCTGGCTGGATCTTCTTGCAGCGCAGCAGTCGCCGCCTCGACCACCAACGGCACCAGGTCAGGCCTCAGCTCGGTCGCCCGCTCGTACGCCGCCAGATCGCCCGTCGCCACGGCCAGATTCCTCAGCGCCCAGGGGTTGTCCCCCGACTCCCGCCAGGCGTCGACCGCACCGGCCTCATCGTCCGCGAACCACCGAGCAACCCCCCGGTGATACCAGGTCAACCAACTGTCCTCGGCTCGCTCCAACAAGTCCTTCCACGCAACCAGAGTCCCGTCCACCGTCTCCGGCGCACGACCTTCCGCCCCCGGCGCACCGCCTTCAAGTACCGGCCACCAAGCCCGTTCCCGCTCGCCGATCGTCTCCTCGCCGAACGGTGTCCCTTCCGACACCGTCCACCCAGTGCGCTTCAACTCCAGCGCACCCCACCCAGCACCGACTGCCAACCGCTCCCCCGGCACCGCATCAGCGATCCCAAGCCAACTCCGCTCCCGCCCCTCCAAGCCCTCCAACCGCCCACCCAACACCCCGTCCGCCGCACCCCAAGCCGCACTCCACTCCCCATGCGCGGCAACCGGATCCACGGACACCCGCCCGTACGCCTCCAACCACGACCAACTAGTTGCACCAGGCAACTTCAAGTGCTCGAGCTGCGTCCGCGCCAACCCCGCCTGGATCTCGCAGTACCCCGGGCCCTCCAGCCCCGGCGACAACCACTCCTGCCACCGCCGACCACCCCGCCCCTCACCCCAAACAAACAGCTTCCGCCCCCGCAACCGCTCCGTCGAAGCCTGCACCAACCCGTTGCCCTCAGCATCCAACGCCGCGATCCACGGCCGCTGCCCCGGCAACGGCTCGAAGAAGAAGTCCACCGCCCGCTTGTGCCGCATCGGGTACGTCAGATCGATCCCGTCGTACTCCGGCACCCCGACCAGCTCGAGATTCTTGCCGTACCCGAACCTCCACGCCTCCTCCGCCGGTACCAGCACCCGTGTCTCGGGCGACTGCTCGACCGCGATGTTCGACCACCAGTACGCCGGGACGACGTCCGTCGACGGGTTCTGGATCCGCGCGCCGACGTACAGGAGATCCGAGTCCTCCGGCAGCCAGAAGTCGAGCTGGACCACGAGGTTGCGGCTGCGCTCCCACTCCCAGAGCCGCAGGACCGGCGTACCGTCCGGCCCTTCGATGCGCGCCGCGTGCATCGGCGAGCAGGTGCCGGTCCAGTGGCCGGTGCTGCCGAGGTTCCACTCGACGCCGCCGGCGAACCAGGCGTTGCGCAGGGCAAGGTTCGCGGGCTGGATCACCGGGTTGCGGTAGAGCAGTTCCTGGCCGGACGGCTTGTGGACGAGCGAGTAGAGCCGGCCGCCGAGGCTCGGGAGGACGGTCGCGCGGAGCTGGTCGTTCTCCAGGACGAGCGCGGGCAGCGGCCGCTCGGTCAGGGTGCGGCCGTAGCCGTCCTGGTCGAGGCAGGGCAGGACGCTGCGCAGTCCGCCGTACCGGATGTTCTCGGCGAGATCCTCCGGGAGCTCGTCGACATTCTGGACGCGGTGCAGGTCCCGGTGACCGCGCAGCGGCGGCAACGGGTTCTCCTCGCCGAGGTCGGCGACGGGCAGGGTCAGAGTCTGCGCAGAAAGGATCGTCACCCGGACAATTCTTGCAAGACTGCGCACCTGCGGTCTACAACCGCCGTTGTCTGGTATCCATGGACGACCGACGCGAGGGGATGGGCCGATGGATGCAGATGTGATCGTCGTGGGAGCGGGGCTGGCCGGGCTGGCGGCGACCGCTGAACTGGCCGACGCGGGACGCAAGGTGCTGCTGCTCGACCAGGAACCGGAGGCCTCGCTCGGTGGGCAGGCGCACTGGTCCTTCGGCGGTCTGATGTTCGTCGACTCGCCCGAGCAGCGGCGGATGGGCATCAAGGACTCGCACGACCTCGCGCTGCAGGACTGGCTCGGCTCGGCCGGGTTCGACCGGCTCGACGACGAGGACCACTGGGCCAGTCAGTGGGCGGAGGCGTACGTCGACTTCGCCGCCGGTGAGAAGCGGCCGTGGCTGCACGCGCAGGGCGTTCGCTGGTTCCCGGTCGTCGGCTGGGCCGAGCGCGGCGGGTACAACGCCGACGGGCACGGGAACTCGGTGCCGCGCTTCCACATCACCTGGGGGACCGGGCCGGGTCTGGTCGCGCCGTTCGAGCGGCGGGTGCGGGAGGCCGTGGCGAAGGGGCTGGTGGAGTTCCGCTTCCGGCACCGTGTGGACGAGCTGACCGTCACCGGCGGGGTCGTCGACGGCGTCTCGGGGAAGGTGCTCGAGGCAAGCTCCGTCGGTCGCGCTGTCGAGAGCTCGCGGGTCGAGGTGGAGGACTTCGCGCTGACCGCGCAGGCCGTGATCGTCACGTCCGGCGGCATCGGCGGCAACCACGACCTGGTCCGCTCGCAGTGGCCGGCCCGGATGGGCAAGCCGCCCGAGAACATGATCAGCGGCGTACCGGCACACGTCGACGGGCGCATGCTCGCGATCACCGAGACCGCCGGCGGTCGGTACGTGAACCGCGACCGGATGTGGCACTACGTCGAAGGCATCCGCAACTGGGACCCGATCTGGCCGATGCACGGCATCCGGATCCTGCCCGGCCCGTCGTCGCTGTGGTTCGACGCGACCGGCAGGCGGCTGCCCGTCCCGCTGTTCCCGGGCTTCGACACGCTGGGGACGCTCGAGCACATCATGACCACCGGGTACGACTACAGCTGGTTCGTGCTGACCCAGAAGATCATCGAGAAGGAGTTCGCGCTGTCCGGCCAGGAGCAGAACCCTGACCTGACCGGCAAGGACATCCGCGGTGTCCTCGGCCGAGCCCGCGGCGGCGCGACCGCTCCCGTGCAAGCCTTCATGGACAAGGGCGCCGACTTCGTCGTCAAGGACAACCTCGCCGACCTGGTCCGCGGCATGAACGCCATCACCGGCACGGACCTGATCTCGCTGCCCGACCTCGAACGCCAGATCGTCGCCCGCGACCGCGAACTGGAGAACACCTTCACCAAGGACCTCCAGATCACCGCCCTCCGCGGAGCCCGCAACTACCGCGGCGACAAACTCATCCGCGTCGCCACCCCGCACCGCATCCTCGACCCCAAAGCCGGCCCGCTCATCGCGGTGAAACTCAACATCCTCACCCGCAAGTCCCTGGGCGGCCTGCAAACCGACCTCTCCTCCCGAGTCCTCCGCCCCGACGGCACCCCTCTCCCCGGCGTCTACGCAGCCGGCGAGGTAGCAGGCTTCGGCGGCGGCGGAGTCCACGGCTACCGCTCGTTGGAAGGCACCTTCCTAGGCGGCTGCCTCTTCTCCGGCCGCACAGCCGGCCGAGCAGCCGCGCGGGCAGTCAGCTGATTTCATTCCCACGCAGGTCCCTCCGGTCGCTAGCGCTCCCTCCGAGACCTGCTCCCACCCACCCTTTGCAGTAGGTGCGCGTGCTAGCGCCCGCTTCAAGTGCGCGCTGGCGCGCTCAAGCAACAACAGGTGATCGCCCGCCAGCCCAGCTCGATTCCCACCCGGCTGACGGGCGCTCCCACCCACGCGGGCGCCTCAGCTCGCTAGCGCTCGCACGGTGCCAGCTCCCACCCTGCAACATGAGTGCGGGCTGACGCCCTCGAGTACGCGGCTGGCGCCGCCTGTTCGCGGGCTAGCGCCCGCCTGTGCGCGTGCTTCGCCCGCTTTCAAGTGCGCGCTGGCGCGCTCAAGCTACAACAGCGTCGTACCGATCACCGCGACGATCATCTGGTGCTGTTCACGTTGCTGGGCAGACGCCGGCCCGGCTCAATTCCCCACTCGGCTGCCCGCCTTCCGAAGTCGGCGGCACGGTGTCGTCGAGGCCGCTCCGGCGCCGAGTGAGACCGGCTGATTGGTTTGGTCGACGGTCTGGTGGAGGTGCTAGCAACTGAGGCCGTTGGCGGTCAGGGCCGGGCCTTCGAGTAGGTGACGGCTCGGATGACCTTCGCTGGTACGCCCGCCGCGACGGAGTACGGCGGAATGTCCTGCGTGACAACGCTGTTGGCGCCGATCACGCACCTCTCGCCGATCGTCACCCCGCTCGTGACGACGACGTTCGCCCCCAGCCAGACGTTGTCGCCGATCCGCGTCGGCCCCTTGGACTCGAACCCCTGCCACGGCACCGGCCGATCCGGATCGTCGTACCGGTGGTTGGCATCCGTGACGAAGCATCCGTTCGCCAGCATGCAGTGGGAGCCGATCTCCACCAGGTCGAGCGCCGCGACCATGACCGCGACGTTCAGGAACGTTCCCTCGCCGATCCGCACCCGACCCTCGTCGCCCATCGTGATCCACACGTTGGGTTCGAACATCGTGTTGGCCCCGACCTCGAGCCGCCCGTCCCGCAAAGCCTCCAGCACGTTCCCGTGCAACGGCCACCGCGCGAACGCCTCGCGGCGCATCAACTCCCAGTGGATCCGCGCCCGGTTCCACGGCAACGAGTTCCGCTGGTACCAACGCCACTTCTGCCCCCAGACCTTCAACTGCCCACGAAGCTCCGCCACCCCGCGAGGCTACGCGGTACCCGCTCCGCGGGCGGTCGACTGGTTCCGTGAACCGCGCCCCGCATCGCTCAACGAACGGCTGCTCCTCAGCACGCGCAGCACCGGCAGCGCCGAACCCAGCACGAACACCCCGAACAGCGTGATCGGCAGCAGCCCGTACGGGCGGATCAGGCTGGTCGGGTCGTCCTGGAGCTGCGGCCAGTTGGTGATCCAGTTCGCCGTCACGTCCAGTGCCATCACCGCACACGCCAGCCGGACACCCCAGGGGCGGACGAGCGCCACCAGCACGACGACCAGCGGATCGAGCACCACCAGGCAGACGAAGAGCACCTGCAACGGGAGTGGCGCGAACGACGCGTAGACGTGAATGCCACCTCGGGCCAGATCCAGGACATGAGCGCACGCCCCCTCGACGAAGCCGATGAGGTACACCGCGAGGGTCCAGCGCGTCCACCGCGGCAGGGTCCTCCAGCGCGGCGCATTACTCACCGGAGCAATTTACTCGGGGCACGAGGTCGACCCTCAGCCCCGGACCGTCGGGGTCCGCTGAAGAACTACTCGCGACCGTAGGTTCCCCAGGTCAAGCACACCGTTCGGCGTTCAGTCGGTGTGGTGACGGGCCATCCGCCGTGAGTGGGGTGTGGGCTGTGGTCACCTGATCTGGCGGGGTTTCGGCTCGTACGTTGGGGCCTTCCGGAGATCTGGAGGGCACATGCGTCGCATTGCTGCTGTGGTTGTTGGTGTGCTGGTGGCCAGTGGTCTCGCCGTTCCGGCGGAGGCCGGTGGCTGCCGGCACGTGAGAGTCCCTGGTGCCGAGTACGCCGAGACGACCTGCTTTCGGGACCTCAGCACGATCGGCGGGCGAACCAACCCGGCGGACTACGCGGGCCTCACCCACGCGGGTCTTCCACTGCCGAAGGTCGTTCCAGGGACGCAGGTCGACGGGTACTTCCCCGATAGCTCGCGCACCAATGCCAACAACGGGTGGAATCACGATTCGCAGTTCGTGATCAGGCTGCCTGACAGGTGGAACGGTGGGCTCGTGGTGGCGGGGTCGCCGGGAGTGAGGGCGCAGTACGCGAACGACAGGGCGATCTCGGACGACGTACTGGCGAAGGGGTTTGCCTACGCGGCGACCGACAAGGGGAACACCGGGGCCGAGTTCTACCGGGACGGCACAAGGCCCGGTGATGCGATGGTTGAGTGGAACAAGCGGATGACCGAGCTGACGAGAGCGGCACGCGCGACGGTAGCCCAGTACTACAAGAGAAAGCCCCGCGAAGTCATCGCGGCGGGGATCTCCAACGGCGGGTATCTCGTCCGCTGGCAGCTCGAGAATCATCCTGAGCTCTACACCCGCGGTGTTGATCTCGAAGGCACGCTGTGGACGGAGAAGGGCCCGAACCTCTTCACGTTCCTCCCGCCGGCGATCAGGGGCTACGAGCAACAAAACCCGCAGCTGATCACCAACGCAGGCTTCGACAGCAGGTCAGAATTCCTCTGGGACTATCACTACGCCGTCTACTGGAAGCTGACCCAGCGCATCTACGCCGCCGAGCTGGACCCTTCCTACCTAGGAACAGAAGGCGACTACGACTACACGACCAGACCCCAAGCACACCAGGCCGTACGACGAATCGCCCTGACCGGGAACATCAAGCGACCGCTGACCACGATCCACGGCACCTACGACAGCCTGCTCCCGATCACCCAGGACTCGGACGTCTACGCAGCGATGGTTCTCAAGGCAGGCAAGGGACATCTCCACAGGTACCAGCGGATCGAGGCAGGCAATCATGTCGACGGTCTCGTCGACGCCTACCCCGACCGGCTGACACCTCTTGTCCCCCTGCTGAACAGGGCGATCTAGAAGACCATCGACAGCAGGTCGGCGAACAGCTCCTGCTCGTCGATCTCCAGGCCGCGGTTGGTGAACCAGGTCGCCATGTTGTGGCAGTCCCGGAGCAGGAACTCCATCCCCTTCGGGTTGCCGACGATGTCGAGCACCTGCGGCAGGTCGATCATCACGATGCGCTCGGGCTGGGCGAGCACGTTGTACGGCGACAGGTCGCCGTGCGCGAGCCCGGCCCGAGCCAGTTCCCGCATGCCGCCGCGGAGCTGCTCGAAGTACAGCTCGAGCACGTCCTTCGACGGCCGGACCTGGGCGAGCCGTGGCGCGGCTCCGCCTTCGCCGTCGTCGATGAACTCCATCAGCAACTCGGTGCCGTCGACCTGCACCGGGTACGGGACCGGTACGCCGGCCGTCCACAGCCGGTTCAGCGCGTCCCACTCGGCGTAGGCCCACTGCCCGGCGGCGACGCTCCGGCCGTGCGTCGACTTCTTCGCCATCGCGCGGCTGTCACGGCTGTTCCTCGTCCGCCGGCCTTCGACGTACGCCGTACTGCGGTGGAAGGACCGGTGCTCCTCGGTCCGGTACCGCTTCGCCGCGAGCAGCGACGAGCGGGCCGGGTTGTCGCCGATGGCTTCGACGGCGCGTTCGAGCAGGAAGACGTCGGCTTCCTTGCCGGTCTTGAGAATGCCCAGCTCGGTGTCGATCGCGGCCTGCTCGGTCACGACCCAGTCAGGGCGTGGTTCCGGGCCACGGCAGCCGCGTTCGACGTCCAGCCAGGTGGTCCAGCGTTGGTCCGGTCCCAGGCGTTCGTCGACCTCGGCGAACTGGAAGACGAAGTTCTCGTCCAGGGACTCGGCGGACCGCTGCTCGGGCAGGTCGGTCCAGGGAAGCTCAGAGAGCTCGTGCTCGGTACGGAAAACGTCGGAAGACAACTGGTGTGCTCCTGGAGTGAGAAGTGAGGCTGACGCGGGCATGCCGCAGCACAGTGATAGCCATTCGTCAGCCCTCCTCAGGTCCAGGCAGCGATTGTCGCCGCACAAGCTCGATCAGGATGCCTACCGCCGACCGGCAGCGCAACTGATTTATCTGAGCTGCGATCGCGAGGTCGGCCGCAGCCGCATTTCCTGGGCCGGAGCGACGCACCGCCGCTCCAACTCGGCGCTGACGGATCGCCACTCAGCCGACTCCGAAAGCCGCTGCCCCTCCCACGCCGACTCGTCGTCGAACCGCGCCAACCACACCAGCACCGACTCGTCCCGCAACGGCAACGCCGGGAAGTTGTTCTCCGCCGGCAGCGTCTCGAGCACAGCAACCAGCGGAGGCAGCAGCGGAGCGACCTCCGACGTGAAGAACTCGACGAACCCGTCGTCGACCGACGGCCGGTGGTAGACCGCACCGACGACCACCGCACCGGAATCAGCACCATCACGAGGCGCGTCCAGCGCCGGCCAACCAGACCCCAGCTCGACCGGCCGCAGCAGCAGCGCGTTGTCCGAGTCCTGCATCGTCGCGTTCGCCGCCGCCGCGTGGGCCTTCCAGGTCGGTCCGTAGTAGAACCCGTTCAGCGCCTCCGCCCGTGCCTCCAGGCTCGCGAAGCCCCGCAGCCACACGAACCGGTCCTCGTCGTCGAGGTCGCGGAACTGCGCGGCGATGTGCATCCCGTACGCCTCCTGCCCCTCGACGAACTCCCGGTCGAAGAGCTCGATCAGCTCGTCGCGGCGCCCCGGGAACAACGTGTACTGGCGCAGGTCCAGCACGGCACAACACTCCATCAGGTCTCCTTCGGTCGAGCCACCAGTCAACCGGCAATACCTGCCACCGGCTGTCAGTGATTCGGGCCGGGCACAATGGGTACCCGTCAAGCGACCAGGCCACGGCAGGGACGAGCCAGGAGAGCCGATGATCGACCAGGCACGCCTCGCGACCTACATGCAGGACCACTACGCCGGATCGTCGGCCGGGATCGAGCTGTTCCGTCGGGCGGCCGACCAGCAGACCGACGCCGTCGTCCGGACCGCGCTCACCGCGATGGCCGAGAAGGTCGAGCACGAGCGGACCGTCCTGGCCAAGTACCTGGCGTTCGTCGACGCGAAGCCGGACCCGGTGAAGAACGCCGGCGCCTGGGTCGCGGAGAAGCTCGGCCGGTTCAAGCCGAACGGTGAGCTGGTACGCCGGTCACCGCTGAGCGACGTACTGGAGCTTGAGATGCTCCGGATCGCGGTCGAGGGCAAGGGCGCCGGCTGGCGAGTGCTGCGCGCACTCGCCGACGAGGAGCCGCTGTTCGACGTCGCCGAGCTCGACGCCCTGATCGCGGACTCCGAGCAGCAGATCAAGGAACTCGAGGAACTGCGGATGGACACCGCCCGCCGCGTCTTCCGGCGCCCGGCCTGAAAAGCCTTAAATCCCACAGGACAAGGCGAGAGGGCCGCACCCCAGTCGGCTGCGGCCCTCCCGACGCCTCTGACGTTCAGGCGTTTCCCCAAGGTCAGGTGAAGATGCTGACACCGCCCGGGCCGACCAGCAGGCCCACGACGATCAGTGCGGCGCCCATCAGGAGCTGGCCGCGAACAAGCGAGACGATTCCGGAGATGACGAGGATCGCCGCGATGATCCAGAGCACCAAGCCCATGGTCGTTCCTTTCTCGACGGCCGGGCGATCTGCCCGGCGGCTGTACCCCGTGCTTTCGTGCAGCGGTTACCCGCCCACACATCCAGTGCCCGCCACTACCGGTGACAAACGGTCCCCGGTACGGCGAATAGCGGCACGCCCACCGGGAACCGGGCAGGAGACCGCCGCGACCTGAGGAGACCCCGTGAAGATCGGCTATTTCCTGTCCAGCGAGGAGTACACGCCCGCTCAGTTGATCGAGCAGGCCCGGCTGGCCGAGGAGGCCGGCTTCGACGGGCTGTGGATCAGCGACCACTTCCACCCGTGGAACGACGAGCAGGGCCAGAGCGCGTTCGTCTGGTCGACGATCGGCGCGATCTCGCAGGTGTGTGAGCTGCCGGTGACGACAGCGGTCACCTGCCCGACGGTCCGGATCCACCCGGCCGTGATCGCGCAGGCCGCCGCGACCAGCGCCGTCCTGCTGAACGGCCGCTTCCGGCTCGGCATCGGCACGGGCGAGGCGCTGAACGAGCACGTGCTCGGTGACGTCTGGCCGACCGTCGACGTCCGGCTGGAGATGCTGGAGGAAGCCGTCGAGATCATGCGCCGGCTGTGGACCGAGGACGGGTTCGTCTCGCACCACGGCAAGCACTACACGGTCGACACCGCGCGCATCTACACCCGCCCGGACAGCCCGCTCCCGATCTACATGTCCGGCTTCGGCCCGGAGGCGACCGACGTCGCCGCGCGCATCGCCGACGGCTACATCACCACCTCGCCGGACGAGGAACTCATCGACCGCTTCCGGAAGAACGGCGGCGGCACGAAGCCTGCCCAGGCCGGCTTCAAGGTCAGCTACGCCCCGACCGAGGACGAGGGCGTCGAGCAGGCGCACCGCATCTGGGGCAACTCCGGCCTCCCCGGCGAGCTCGCCCAGGTCCTGCCGTCGCCGCGTCACTTCGAGCAGGCCACGCAGCTCGTCACCAAGGAGGCCACGGCGAAGTCCGTTGCCGCAGGCCCCAAGGCCGACGTCCACCTCGAAGCCTTCAAGCCGTACGCCGACGCCGGCTTCGACGAGGTCTACGTCGCCAACATGGGCCCGCACACGATCGACATGATGACCCTCTACCGCCAAGAGGTCCTCCCCGAACTACGCCGTACGAAGTAACTCCGCGGCGGCCCGCAGGTCGTCGACGAACAGCCCGAAGTCCCGGCGGTACTCCTCCGACCGCACCACCGACGAAGGATGCACGGTGGCGGTCGCCGGCGTACCGTCCGGCAACTCGATCGCCTCCCCGCGATGCTGCGTCACCTTGAACCCCGGCCCGAGCACGGCGCGCGCCGCCACCGCACCGAGCACGACCACCAGGGCCGGTTTCACGATCCCGCGCTCCGCCTCCAACCACGGGCTACAGGCAACGATGTGCCCGACGGCCAGCGTCTTGTGGATCCGGCGTTTGCCACGACGCTCGTACCGGAAGTGCTTGACCGCATTGGTCAGGTAGACGTCGTCACGCTCGATGCCCGCGGCATCCAGCGCCTTGTCCAGCAACCGGCCGGCCGGGCCGACGAAGACCTGCCCTTCCTTGTCCTCGACATCGCCGGGCTGCTCGCCGATCAGCATCATGCGAGCCCGCGCCGGGCCTTCACCCGGTACGGCGTGCTCGGCGTCCTCCCACAGGTCGCAGCCGCGGCAGTCCGGCAGGGCTGCGCGCAGGCCGCGCAGGCCGCCGCGGGCCGGGACGAACTGTTCGGCGCCAGTGAAGTCGTTCACAGTCCCTCCGGTGCCCGCGCGGTGGTAAGCCCATTCCACTGAGGTTTCAAACAGCTGTAACAACTGCGGGGTTGCGTGCGGCGCGTGGGTTTGGTCTGGTGGAGAGGAAGTGGCTCAGCCCATGACGCCGCCTCCCGCAGGACGACACGACGAGGTTCCTCCCGTGACGATCGCACCTGTCAAGCCCCACGCCCAGCAATCGCTCAGCAAGCAGCAGATCGCCGATCACACCCAAGAACTTCTCGAGCAGGCCCACGGTCTGCCCGAGGCGGAGCGCCAGGCTCTGCTCGACCAGGTGGTCATCCTGAACGCCCCGATCGCCCGCTCGATCGCCTCCCGGTACCGGCGCAAGGGCGTCGACGCCGACGATCTCGAGCAGGTCGCCTGCCTCGGCCTGGTCAAGGCCGCCAACGGGTACCGCGTCGACGAGGCCAGCAACTTCCTCGCGTACGCCGTACCGACGATTCGCGGCGAACTGAAGCGCTACTTCCGCGACTGCGCGTGGGCCGTCCGGCCGCCGCGTCGCGTCCAGGAGATGCAGGGCACGATCGCGGCCGCCGAGCCGGAGCTGACCCAGAAGCTCGGTCACCTCCCGTCGGACCGGGAGACCGCCGAGGCGCTCGGCACCGCTCCCGACGAGGTCGCCGAGGCGACGTCGGTCCGCGGCTGCTTCAGCACGCTGTCCCTCGACGCTCCCGGCCCGACCGAGGGCGGCGCGACGCTGATGGAGACCGTCGCCGACGCCGAGGACGGCTACGAGCTGGTCGAGAACGTGCACACCCTCACGCCGGCCGTCTCCGACCTCGACGACCGCGACCGCCGCATCCTCGAGCTCCGCTTCTGCAACGGCTTCACCCAGGAGGAGATCGGCAACGAGCTCGGCGTCAGCCAGATGCAGGTCTCCCGCCTGCTCCGCGGCATCCTCGAACGCCTCCGCTCACAGCTCAGCGCTCCCCAACCGCAAAGCTGAGGCTCATCCCCGGGCGCCCCAGCGCCAGTCGCGGACCTCGGGCAGGTCCTCGCCGTACGTCGTGGTGTGCGCGCGGTGCCGCACGCGCTGGTCGACGAAGTACTGCCGCGCCTTCACCGCGCGGGTCCGCAGCGACGGCACGCGGTCGATCACATCCATCGCCAGGTGGTACCGGTCGAGGTTGTTGAGGACCACCATGTCGAACGGCGTCGTCGTGGTGCCCTCCTCGATGTATCCCCGGACGTGCAGGTTCTCGTGCCCGGTACGCCGGTACGTCAGCCGATGGATCAGCCAGGGATACCCGTGGTACGCGAAGATCACCGGCTTGTCGGTCGTGAACAGCGCGTCGAACTCCGGTCCGGGCAGCCCGTGCGGATGCTCGCTCGAATCCTGCAACCGCATCAGGTCGACCACGTTCACGACCCGGATCTTCAACTCCGGCAGGTGTTCGCGCAGCAGGTCGACCGCGGCGAGTGTCTCCAGCGTCGGTACGTCGCCCGCGCACGCCATCACCACGTCGGGATCGCCGTCGTCGTTGGACGCGAAGTCCCAGACCCCGATCCCACGCGCGCAGTGCAGCGCGGCGTCTTCCCAGTCCAGCCAGTTCGGCTGCGGTTGCTTGCCCGCGACAACGACATTGATGTAGTTCCGGGTCCGCAGGCAGTGGTCCATCGTGGACAGCAGCGTGTTCGTGTCCGGCGGCAGGTAGACCCGGACGACCTCGGCCTTCTTGTTCATCACGTGGTCGATGAACCCGGGGTCCTGGTGCGAGAACCCGTTGTGGTCCTGGCGCCAGACGTGCGAGGTGAGCAGGTAGTTCAGCGACGGGATCTTGCGCCGCCACTCCAGCCGGTTGATCGTCTTCAGCCACTTCGCGTGCTGGTTCACCATCGAGTCGACGATGTGCACGAACGCCTCGTACGACGAGAACAGCCCGTGCCGGCCGGTCAGGAGATACCCCTCCAGCCAGCCCTGACAGGTGTGCTCGCTGAGCATCTCCAGCACCCGTCCGTCCGCGGCGAGGTGCTGATCGGTGTCCCGTTTCTCACCCATCCACGCCTTGCCGGTCACGTCGTACACGGCACTCAACCGGTTCGACTCGGTCTCGTCCGGGCCGAACAGCCTGAGATTGTGGTGCTCCTCGTTCAACGTGAACGCGTCCCGAAGGTACTGCCCGAACACCTTCGTCGGCTCACCGTCCTCTTCCCCGGGAGCCTTCACCGGTACGGCGTACTCCGCGGGATCCGGCAGCTCGAGATCGCGCGTCAGCAGCCCGCCGTTCGCGTGCGGGCTCGACCCCATCCGCAGCGACGCCTTCGGCGCCAGCTCCAGCACCGAAGCGACAGGCTTGCCCTCGGCATCGAACAGCTCCTCCGGCCGGTAGCTCTTCAGCCAGTCCTCCAACTGGTGCAGGTGATCCTCGTTCGTCCGTACGCCGGACAGCGGGACCTGGTGAGCCCGCCAGGTGTCCTCGACCGGCTCGCCGTCGACGGTGTGCGGACCGCTCCAGCCCTTCGGCGTCCTCAGCACGATCATCGGCCACGCCGACCTGGTCGGCGCCGAGCCCGCAGAACGAGCCTCGAGCTGGATCTCATCGATCCGGTCCAGGCAACGATCCAGCGTCGCGGCCAGCGCCTGGTGCACGGTCGCCGGGTCCGAACCCTCAACCAGGTAAGGCTCATGGCCGTACCCGCGCAGCAGCGCGCTCAGCTCCTCGTCGCCGATCCGGGCCAGCACCGCCGGGTTGGCGATCTTGTAACCGTTCAGATGCAGGATCGGCAGCACCGCGCCGTCCCGCCGCGGGTCGAGGAACTTGTTCGAGTGCCAGGAAGTTGCCAACGGCCCGGTTTCGGCCTCACCGTCACCGATGACACAGGCAACGACCAGGCCCGGGTTGTCCGCGGCCGCGCCGTACGCGTGACTGAGTGAGTACCCCAGCTCGCCGCCCTCGTTGATCGACCCGGGCACCTCGGGCGCGACATGGCTCGGAATCCCGCCGGGGAACGAGAACTGCTTGAACAGCCGGGCCATCCCGGCCGCGTCCCGCTCGGTGTTCGGGTACGTCGCCGTCCAGCTGCCCTCGAGCCAGGTGTTCGCGACGATCGCCGGCCCACCGTGCCCCGGGCCGATCACGTACATCAGCTCGCGCTCGCGCTGCCTGATCACCCGGTTGAGGTGGGTGTAGACCAGGTTGAGCCCCGGCGTCGTCCCCCAATGCCCGAGCAGCCGCGGCTTGATGTGCTCAGGCCGCAACGGCTCGGTCAGCAAGGGGTTGTCGAGCAGGTAGATCTGCCCGACCGACAGGTAGTTCGCAGCCCGCCAGTACGCGTCGAGGCCCTGCAACTCCTCGTCGCTCAACGGGGTGGCGTCGACGTGTTGCACTGAGTCTCCTAAGGCTTGAGCAGTACCTTCACCGCACCGTCCTGCTTCTTCTGGAACATCTCGTACGCCGCGGGGCCTTCGCTCAGGTCGAGGTGGTGGGTCGCGAAACTCTCCACCCCGAGCACGTCCTTGTCGTCCAGCAGCGGCAGGATCTGGTCCGACCACCGGTGCACGTTCGCCTGGCCCATCCGGAGCTGGATCTGCTTGTCGAAGATCGTCATCATCGGCAGCGGGTCCGCGCCCCCGCCGTACACGCCGCTGAGCGAGATCGTGCCGCCGCGACGGACGACGTCGATCGCCAGGTAGAACGCGGCCAACTGGTCGACGCCGACGGTCTCCATCATCTTCCGCTGCACGGCGTCCGGCAACAGCCCGGCCGCCTGCTGCGCGAACCGCGCCTTCGGCGACCCGTGCGCCTCCATGCCGACGGCATCGATCACCGCGTCCGGCCCACGACCGTCCGTTAGCGTCCGGATCGCCTCGGCGACGTCGTCGGAGTACTCCAGCGTCTCGACACCGTTGCGCCGGGCCCGTTCGAGCCGCTCGGCGACCAGGTCGACCGCGATCACGCGCAGGCCGCGATGCATGGCAACCCGGGTCGCCATGTCGCCGATCGGACCGAGCCCGAGTACGACGAGAGTGCCGCCGTCCGGCACGTCGGCGTACTCGACGCCCTGCCAGGCCGTCGGGAGCACGTCGGACAGGTAGACGAACCGGTCGTCCGACGGCCCGTCCGGGACCTTGATCGGCCCGTACTGCGCCTGCGGAACGCGCAGGTACTCCGCCTGGCCGCCGGGGACCTGGCCGTAGAGCTTCGTGTAGCCGAAGAGCGCGGCGCCCATGCCCTGCTCGCGGACCTGCGTCGTCTCGCACTGCGTCTGCAGGTCCTGGTCGCACATGTAGCAACTGCCGCACGCGATCTGGAAGGGCACGACCACCCGGTCGCCGGGCTTCAGGTTCGTCACCGCGGAACCGACCTCCGCGACCACGCCCATCGCCTCGTGCCCGAGGATGTCGCCGGCGTCCAGGTACGGCGCCATCACCTCGTACAGGTGCAGGTCGGACCCGCAGATCCCGGTCGAGGTGACCTTGATGATCGCGTCGGTCGCCTCTTCGATCGTCGGGTCCGGGACGTCGCCGTACTCGATCGTGCGCTTGCCCTGCCAGGTCAGTGCCTTCACGTGCGCTCCCTCAGCGGCCGACGGCTTTTTCCAGCTCGGCCTTGCTCATCGTGGAACGGCCCTTGATGTTCTTCTGCTTGGCCTCGTTGTAGAGCTGGTCCTTGGTCCGGCCCTGCGAACCGCTGTGCGACCGCAGCCCACCCCGCCTGCCCGACGAGATGTCGTGCGTGGAGCTGCGGCTCTTCTGCTTGGCCTCGCCGGAGCGGGCCCGCTCCTTGTTGACCGTGCGGGCGGCGATCTCCTCAGCGGTGTCCTCGCTGCGGCCGCTCTTCTTCAGCCCGGCCTTGATGTGCTCGTACTGCCGCTCACGCTTCTTGCTCGATCCTGCGGGCATCGTGCACTCCTTTCGTACTGGTCGCCCGGTACCCGACCGGTCCGCCGGTAATCAGTCCGGCGGAGCGGGGACCGGCGTCGCCTGGAGCGCCTTCGCGACGGCCACCAGGTTGCTCGCCATCGCCCGCCCGGTCTTGGCCGACCAGTCGTGGCCGTAGCCGGTCTCGTCGTAGCTCGGACCGGGGCCGGGACCCTTGTTCCAGTACGTCCACGCCTGCCCGGGGATCGTGTACCCGATGTCGCCCAGCCCGCCGCCGATCTCCGAGATCACGTGGTGCGCGCCGTCCTCGTTCCCGGTGACGACCACGCCGGCGACCTTGTTGTACGCCACCGGCCGATTCTCGTCGTCGGTCTCGCTGATCATCGCGTCCATCCGCTCGAGCATCCGCTGGGCGATCGACGACGGCTTCCCGACCCAGGTCGGCGTCGCCACGACCAGGATGTCGCAGGCCAGCAGCTGCTCGTGCACGCTGGGCCACTCATCCCCGGTGCCCTCGTCGCTGGTCACGCCCGGCTTGATCGCCAGATCGGCCAGCCGGACCCGGCTGACCTGAACGTCCTGCTTCTCCAGCGCGGTCACCACCACGTCCGCGAGCGAGTCCGTGTTCGACTTCGCCGGTGACGCCTTCAACGTGCAGTTCAGCACCAAGGCCCGCATGTCCGCTCCGCCCTCTCGACAACCCTGCTCGCCCCGCCGGTTCCCCGCGGAAAGCCACCCATGCGCGGGGAGGGCGGCGGCCCGCCGGCCGGGAGTGTCGCTAGCTGCGGGCGTCCTGGTCCAGGAGCCGGTTGACCGAGCGCTCCAGCGCGGCGCGGATCTTCGGGTCGCTCAGATCGGTGCCGACCCGCCGGACGGCGGTCGCGATGGTCCGGCCGTGCTCGTACTGCTCGACGACGCGCGGATCGACGTACGACGACCGCGCGACCGTCGGCGTGTTGCCAAGGTGGCCCGACACCTCCGCGAGCATCTCCTTCACCGCGGCGGTGGTCGCCTTCTTCGTCTCCGGCGGCTCGGCGCCGGCCAGGTCGATCGCGGCGTGCACGGTCGCCGTCCAGGTCCGCAGGTCCTTCACGGTGTAGTCCTCGCCGACCAGTTCCTGGAAGCGCTCGTTGATCATCGTCGCGTCGAGCTCGTGGTACCCGTCCCCGTCGCGGAACACGAGCAGCTGATCCATCCCGTGCCGCGCGCGCTTCAGCGACCGTACGGCGGTCACGAGCCGGTCGTCGTCCAGTTCCAGCTTCCGCTCGATCCCGCCCTTGGCGACGAAGTCGAAGACCACCTTGCCGCGCTGCACCTTCACGTCGTCCTGCAGCAGCGTCGCGGCGCCCCGGCTCCCGTTGTCCTCGGCGTACTCGGTGTTCCCGGTCCGGAAGACGCCGTAGTCGAGCATTCTGAGCGCGACCGCGAGGACCCTCTCCCGGCCGAGCCCCGTGCTGCTCAGGTCCTTGTCGACGGCTTCCCGGAACGCCGGGAGCTTGCGCGCGAGCCGTCGTACGCGGTCGTGCTTGTCGGCGTCCTGGGAGGTCCGCCAGTCGTCGTGATACAGGTACTGCCGCCGCCCGGCCTCGTCCGTGCCGGTCGCCTGGATGTGGCCGTTCGGGTACGGGCAGATCCACACGTCCTGCCAGGCCGGCGGGATCGCCAGCGTGCGGATCCGCTCGACCACGTCCGGGTCGGCGAGCTTCTTCCCGTGCTCGTCGTGGTAGCTGAAACCGCGGCCGTGCCCCTTCCGGGACAGGCCTGGTTTCTCGGGGTTCGAGCGCCGCAGCCGCATACCGGTCGGTACCCGGACCGCATGCATGAACCCGACGGCCCAGGGCACCGGGGCGCCGATCGACCAAGGAACGCCATCGGCAGAGGAGCACGTCATGGGTATCGGAGACAAGATGAAGAACGCCGCCGAGAGCGCCAAGGGCAAGATCAAGGAGCGCACCGGCGACGCGACGGACAACGAGGACCTGCAGGCCGAGGGCCAGGCGGACAAGACCAAGGCCGACCTGAAGCAGGCCGGCGAGAAGGCCAAGGACGCCTTCCGCGACTGACGGTTTCTCCCGGATTTCCCGCGGATCCCCACCGCCTTCGGGGCGGTGGGGATCCGCTCTGTCCGCCTAGAGGCCGCGGGCGCCGTCGAGGGTCTCGCGGATGATGTCGGCGTGGCCGGCGTGCCGCGTCGCGCGGCTCGGGAGGACTTCCGGCCACCCGTCGGGCGACGGTTGCCCGGCCACGGCCAGCTGGAACCAGCGCTGCTCCCACGTCGCCGCGTGCTTGACGAGCCCGATCAGCGACAGCGAACTCGCGGTCGGCGCCCGGCGCCCCGCCTCGTCGCTGACCCCTTCGACCTTGCGGATCAGCCCGATGCGCTGGGCGTCGAGAAAGTTCTCCAACGCCTCGCGCTCGGACTGCGGCAGAAGCTTCGTCGTCATTTCGCTGGGCACCTGTCGATGCTAGCGTCGGCCGGGTGGACTTCGAGGAGGCGGCGGACGCGCTGTACGCCGCACCGGCGGCCGACTTCATTGCTACTCGCAACGAGCTGGCCAAGCAGCTGAAGGCCGACGGCGACCAGCTGGGGTCGACCCGGCTGAAGGCGCTGCGCAAACCGACGGTGGCCGCCTGGCTGGCGAACCTGGTGAGCCGCGAGCAGCCGGACGAGATCGACGACCTGCTCGCGCTCGGCGACGAGTTCCGGGAAGCCACGACCGATCTTGACGGCGAGCGGCTGCGTGAGCTGACGCCGAAGCGGCACAAAGCGATCGACGTACTGGTCAAGGCCGCGGGCAAGCTGGCCGACCAGCACAGCCAGAAGGTCAGTGCGGACGTCGGGCAGAAGCTTCGCGAGACCCTCGACGCCGCCCTGGTCGACCCGGCCGCGGGCGACGCCGTACGGGAAGCTCGGCTGAGCAGCGCGCTGCGGCACGTCGGGTTCGGCGTGGTCGACGAGAACGGCGAGCCGTCCAACGTGACGGCCCTGACCGACGAGCGCCGGCAGGCGGCGAAGGACCGGCGGACCAAGGCCCGCGAGGTCGAGGTCGAGGAGGCCGAGCAGGAGTCGGCGGCCGAGCGGAAGGCGCGCGAGAAGGCCGAGCGCGAGGAAGAGGAGCGCAAGGCCGAGGCCCAGGCCGAGTTCGAGGCGGCGGTGAAGGCGGCCGAGAGCGCCGAGGCGACGGTCGAGGAGCTCGACGGGCAGCTGACCGACGCGCAGGAGGCGCTCGAGAACGCCCGCGACGAGGTCCGCCGGCTGACCGCTGAGCTCGACGAGGCCAAGAAGACCGCCCGGGACGCCCAGAAGGAGTCGCGCGAGGCGCGGAAGCGCTACAACCGGCTGTAACTGGGTACTTGCCCACCGGAGAGGAGCTGGTGATGGCGAGATCGATCTGGAGCGGGTACATCAACTTCGGGCTGGTGTCGGTGCCGGTCGGGCTGTACAGCGCGACGCAGGAGCACCAGCTCGACTTCCACCAGTTCCAGCGCGGGACGTCGGACCGGATCCGCAACAAGCGGGTGAACGAGCGGACCGGGCGCGAGGTCGACTACGACAAGATCGTCAAGGGCCACGACGTCGGCGGCGGCGAGTACGTCGTGGTCGAGCAGGAGGAACTGTCCGACATCGCGCCGGGCAAGTCGCGGTCGCTGGAGATCTCCACGTTCGTCGACCTGGACGAGATCGACCCGATCCACTTCCAGAAGGGCTACTACCTGGCGCCGTCCGACGCCGAGAACGCGTCGTCGTACGCGCTGCTGCGGGACGCCCTGGCCAAGACCAACCGAGCCGGGATCGCGAGCTTCGTGATGCGCAGCAAGGAGTACCTGGCCACGATCCGGGCGGACGGGAAGGTGCTCGTGCTGGAGACGATGTTCTTCGCCGACGAGATCCGCGACCCGGCGAAGGAGCTCGGTGATCTGCCGTCCAAGACGTCCGGCAAACAGCTGAAGATGGCCACCGACCTGATCGAGGCGATGGCCGGCGACTGGCGACCGAAGGACTACAAGGACAGCTACACCGAACGCGTGAAGAAGCTGATCTCCACCAAGCGCAAGGGCAAGGAAGTCGTCTTCAACGAGGAGGAGCCGGAGGCCACCTCCAGCACCGACCTGGTCTCCGCGCTGCGTGCCAGCGTCGAGGCCGCCAGGGCTCGGCGAGCCGGCGGCGGCACCAAGAAGACCACCGCCAAGAAGTCGACCGCGAAGAAGTCCACGGCGAAGAAGGCACCCGCCAAGAAGGCGACCAGCAAGAAGTCGCCGGCCAAGAAAGCGCCTGCCCAGAAGGGCGCGGCCAAGAAGAGCACCGCGAAGAAGGCGGCCCGGAAGAAGGCTGCCTGACTCGTCAGGAACCTAGGTCGGGTGTCGTTCGTTCTGGTGTTGTCGGCGGTCCGGGTGGAGATTGGGTGGGAGCCGGCCGGGGGATTCAGCAGGGTCTTCCGCGGTGCGAGTCGAGTGAGTTCGGCGATGAAGCTTTCCCCGAGGACGCAGCGGGCGGCGGTGGCGGCGGGTGCCGGGATCGGCACGGCTGGGGCGCTGGTCGCTGTCCTGATGCTGGGCGCGGCGGCCGCGCTGGCCCTGATCGGGATCGTGTTCGCGCTGGTCTGGCCGTTGGCGGCGGTGATCAAGCATCTGGCGGACGAGCCGATCAACCACTCGTCGGCGAGCATCGCCGGGTACGCCGCGGGTGCCGTTCTGTGCCTGCCGGGCGTGGCTCGGCTGTTCACGTGGGGTGCCGCTGGTCTCGCGGTCATCGTCGTCGCGGGAGCGGCGTTCGCGGGGCTGGATCTGTTGCTCTCGAATCGTGCGGTCCGCGGGGACGGTCGGCGGTTGCCGTGGGGGCGACGTACAGACGAGCCCACCCTCAGCGCCGACCAGGCGCTGGAGGACGAGAAGCTGATCGCGCGGCTGCAGTGTCCGCTCAGCATCGAGGAGCTGTGCGGAGTCTGGCGCGAGACCACCAAGACCCTCGCGTCCGGAGCGGGCGTGCGCGATCGGCAGGCGGTGGCCGAGGTACGACGGATCTGCCTGGACGAGTTCGAGCGGCGGAACCCGGAGGGGTTCCTGCAGTGGATCGAGGCGGGGGCGCCGAGCAACCCCGGCGTCTACCTGCTGCCCGACCGCGGTCCCGGGACGGCATGATCTGATAGGCCGGTGGCGATCATCAGACCCCGGACCGAGGCCGACTTCGTCAGCTGCGTGGTGCTGCTGCGGGACGTGCACGAGTCGGCCGGGTACCCGATCAACTGGCCCGACGACCCCAAGGCCTGGCTGACCCCGCCGGACGCGCTCGGCTGCTGGGTCGTGACCGTCGACGGCGAGGTCGCCGGACATGTTGCGGTGACCAAGGCCGAAGGAGCGGCGCTGGTCGAGCGACTGTTCGTCGACCCGAAGCAGACCGGCCAGGGCCTCGGTCGGCAACTGCTCGACCACACCGCCAAGGTCGCCGGCGACCACGGGCTCGACCTGACGCTCGAGGTCGCCGACAACTGCACCGCCGCGATCGCGCTCTACGCCCGGGCCGGCTGGCGCGAAACAGGCCGTACGCCGATCGACTGGGGCGGCGATCAGGCCTCGGCCGTGATCAACTTCTCCGCGCCCTCGTCCTGATCGAGCGGGTGCGCGAGCTCGTCCGAGCGCATCCGCCCGAACCAGATCACCGCGAACGACACCAGCGCCGGACCGACCCCGGCCACGATGAACACCGCGGTCACCCCGAACAGCGCACCCGCCGGACCGGCCAGTGCCATCGACACCGGCATCAGCAGCAGCGAGACGAAGAAGTCCAGGCTGGAGATCCGCCCGCGCAGGTGGTCCGGGACGCGGCGCTGCAGCAGCGTCCCCCAGATCACCATCGCCGCCGACCCGGTCGCACCGACGATCGCGGCGCCCACCATCATCAGCCAGAGCTCCTGCGCGAACCCGAGCACGACGACCGGCACCGCCCCGACGCCCCACATCAGCGTCATGATGGTCAGGTACCGCCGCGGCAGCGAGCGCGACGAGATCACCAGCGCGCCGACCGCCCCACCGATCCCGAACGCGGCCATCACCAGCCCGAACTCCCGCGCATCCCCGCCCAGCTGGTCGCGGATCGCGAACGGCAGCAGCACCTCCAGCGGCCCGAGGATCAGAAGCACGAAGAACGTCCCGAACAGCAACGACGCCAGCAACCATCGCGTACGCCGTACGTAGCTCCAGCCCTCGCGCAGATCCGCGGCCATCGCCCGTACGCCGGTCGGCGCGGCCTCGTCCTGCACCTCGGCTCGCGCCGGCTCGTGCCGCAGGTTCATCGCCAGGACGCAGGCCGCCGAGAACAGGTACGTGAGCCCGGCGACCAGGATCGCGACGCCCGGCGAGATCGCGGCGATCAGCAGACCGCCGACCACCGGACCGGTCGCCTGCTGCGCGAGCGGCCGCAGCGTGCCCTCCAGCCCGTTGGCCGCGAGCAGCTCCTCCGGCGGCAGCAGCCGCGGCACGAGCGCCGTGTACGCCGGGATCAGGAACGCCTCGCCGGCCCCGACGAGCACCGCGGCGGTCGCCAGGTGCCAGATCTCCAGCAGCCCGATCAGCGCCAGCGCGGCAAGTCCGAGCAGCACCACCCCTCGTACGGAATCTGCCACGACGATCACCGAGCGCTGCGACAGCCGGTCGGCCGCGATCCCTCCGAACAGCACGCAGACCAGCAGGCCGATGCTGTACGCCGTAGTGACGACCGACAGCTGAACCGGGCCGCCGCCCAGCTCGATCACCTGCCAGGCCAGCGCGACCAGCCACAGCCCGCTGCCGAGCAGCGCGACCGCGAGCCCGGTCCACAGCAGGCGGTAGTCGCGGTGCCGCAGCGGACGGACTGCCTTCCAACCGACCTTGCTCACGATGCACACCTCAAGAGTTGACAGCGAAACTGTTCACTCAGGACCCTACCTTGATCAACAGTTCACCTGTCAACCGTTTATCCGTATACTCGACACCATGGCAACGCAGCAGATGAGTACCGAACAGCTGGACGCGTGGCGGGCGCTCTACCGCGCCGACACGCTGCTGTTCACGCATCTCGACAACACTCTTCGCAGTGTCGCCAAGATGACGTACTTCGAGCACGAGGTCCTGCGGGCGCTTGACCAGGCCGGCGGGAAGCTGCGGATGGCGCCGCTGGCGGAGAAGCTGATGATCTCCCGCAGCGGCGCGACCCGCCTGGTCACCAAGCTCGAGGACAAGGAGGGCTGGGTGGTCCGGACGACGTCGCCGACCGACCGCCGGGCGACCTGGGCCGAGCTCACTTCCGCCGGGCAGGAGGCACTGAAGACTGCCCAACCCGTGGTCGATGCGGTGGTCGCGACGTTCTTCGCGGATCATGTTCCGGGTGAGGAGCTTCGACGGGCATCACGGATCCTGGACCGACTGGCCGACGCGAACCCCAACGACGACGGCTTCGACTGCGGCCTGTGAGCCGCCGGAGGTGGCGCGGTGAGTCAGGTCGACGAGCTGTTCCCCGAACGCGTCCGCGCCCTGAAACCCGCGCCGACCGCGCACCCCGTTGACCTCGTCAACCGCCTGTACGACGCCCAGCTGGGCAGCCGCCACGCCGACCTGGCCGCCCGCTGGCTCCAGTCCCAAGGCCACGGCTTCTACACCATCGGCTCCTCAGGCCACGAGGGCAACGCAGCGGTGGCAGCGGCCCTCCGCCCCACAGATCCGGCTCTCTTGCACTACCGCTCAGGCGCTTTCTACCTGGCAAGAGCCGCACAAGCCGGCGAGATCGTCGCCGCGCGAAGCGCAGGCGGGGCGCCAGGCCCCCTCCCCCTCCCGTCCCCCGCCGCGCGCAGCGCGGCGGGGGACGCACTGCGCGACATCCTCCTGGGCGTGGCTGCTGCCACCACCGAGCCGATCTCTGGCGGGCGGCACAAGGTGTTCGGTCGGCATGATCTCGCGGTGATTCCGCAGACCTCGACGATTGCTTCGCATCTGCCGCGGGCGATGGGGGTGGCGTTCTCGATCGCTCGGGCGGGCAAGCTCGGCGTGGAATCGCCTTGGCCGGCGGACGCTGTGGTGGTGACGAGCTTCGGGGACGCTTCGGCGAATCACTCGACCGCGACCGGTGCGATCAACGCCGCCCTGCACGCGTCGTACCAGGGCATTCCGATGCCGCTGCTGCTGGTCTGCGAGGACAACGGGATCGGCATCAGCGTGCGCACCCCGGACGGCTGGATCAAGCAGGCCTACGGACAGCGCCCCGGCCTCCGGTACTTCGATGCCGACGGCACCGATCTCGACGCCACCCTGACGATGGCGACCGAGGCAGCGACGTTCGTACGACGCAACCGCCGCCCCGCGTTCCTCCGGCTCCGCACGGTCCGCCTGCTCGGCCACGCGGGCTCCGACGTCGAGGCCGCCTACCGGTCGCCCGCCGAGATCATCGCCGACGAGGAGCTCGACCCGCTGCTCGGCACGGCCAGGATCCTGCTCGGCGCCGGCTGCTCGCCGTCCGAGATCATCGACCGGTACGAGGCCAAGCGCGCCGAGGTGATGGACCTCGCCCGCGAGGTCGCCGGCCTCCCCCAGCTCGCCTCCGCCGAAGCCGTCGCCGCTCCGCTCCGCCTCGCGAAGGTCCCCGAGGACTCGCTCCCGAGCAAGATCCTCGGCGCGAGCGGCACCACGGGCAGCCCTCGCTCGAGCGGAGCGACGAGCGCCCCGGCGGGCACCGAAGAACCTCTCACCCTCAGTCAGTCGATCAACCGCGCGCTCGCCGACGTCCTCGCGGCGTACCCGGAATCGATCGTGTTCGGCGAGGACGTCGGCCGCAAGGGCGGCGTGTACGGCGTGACGCGCGGCCTGCAGAAGACGTACGGCGCGGCCCGCGTCTTCGACACACTGCTCGACGAGCAGTCGATCCTCGGCCTTGCGCTCGGCGCCGGCGTCTCCGGCCTGCTCCCGCTGCCGGAGATCCAGTACCTCGCGTACCTGCACAACGCCGAGGACCAGCTCCGTGGCGAGGCGGCGTCGCTCAAGTTCTTCTCCCAGGGCCAGTACAGCAACCCGATGGTCCTGCGCATCGCCGGCTACGGCTACCAGAAGGGCTTCGGCGGCCACTTCCACAACGACGACGCGATCGGCGTCCTGCGCGACATCCCCGGCCTCGTCATCGCCTCACCGTCCCGCCCGGACGACGCGGCAGCGATGCTGCACACCTGTACGGCGGCCGCCCGCCACGACGGCGCCGTCTGCGTCTACCTCGAACCGATCGCCCTCTACCACCGCCGAGACCTGCACGAGGACGGCGACGCCGCCTGGCTCGCGCCCTATCCGAGCAAGCACAGTCCGACCGAGCACGTCCCGATCGGCAGCGGCCGCACGTACGGCGACGGCGAAGACCTCACGCTGGTCACCTTCGGCAACGGCGTCCCGATGAGCCTCCGCGTCGCCGAGCGCCTCCCCGGCGTACGAGTCCTGGACCTGCGCTGGCTAGCACCGCTCCCAACCGAAGACCTCCTCCGCGAAGCAAACGCAACCGGCCGAGTCCTGGTCGTCGACGAAACCCGCCGCTCCGGCGGCGTCTCCGAAGGCGTCCTCGCTGCACTGGTCGACGCCGGCTTCACCGGCCGAATGGCCCGAGTCACCAGCGAAGACAGCTTCGTCCCCCTAGGAGCCGCCGCCCAACACGTCCTCCTCAGCGAGGAGACGATCGAAAAAGCAGCCCGAGAACTACTCAGCTGAACAAGCGCTGCCAGACCGACCGGCGCCGGCGTACGGGCCGCTCGTCGTGCTCCGCTCGATCCCGCGGCGGCGTTGGCGGGTGGTCGGCATGCCACTGCTCGACCACCGGCTCAACCTCCACAAACCCAACCGGGATCACCACCCCCGTCGCATCGCGGATCTGGATCCGGATCCGCTCGTTCAAATCCGCCAGGTAGTCGCGGACCTCGGTCTCGGTGCGCATCGTCGCGACCTTCTCGGCGACCTGCGCCTTCTCCTTGCGCAGCTGGACCGACGGCGGCAGCAGGACGTCGGCCTCGATCTTCTCGCGGCGCATGAAGTCCTTGACCCACCAGTCCGGGTCGTGCGGCGCGGCCAGCTTCGGGAGCGGCTTGCCCTCGCCGGGCAGGTCGTCGAAGGCACCCTGTGCCTGGGCCTGCTTGATCTGGAGCTCCACCCAGTCCTGGGTGTTCATCCCTGGCGGCTTGCGCTCGGTCATCGACGCCTCCCGGTGCTCTCGGGGTCGCTGTACACCCGGGTCCTTGCCCGGACTACTTCCTAGCCAACCATATTGTGAATGCCTTCACAAGCCCGATTTCTTCCCCGCGGACGCCGGCCACAGCTCCGGCAACGGGATCGGCATCCGCCAGATCCGCAGCCCCGGATCCACCAGCCCGTTCCGAATAGCGACGTACCGCAGCAGCCGCAACGGCCCCGCGATCAGCACGAACGCCAGCGGCAGCTCGATCAGCACCGCACTCAGCACCGCCTGCAGCAGGTCCGACCCCGGATGGCTCGTCAGTACGTCGAACCACGCGTCACACAGCAGCAGTACGCCGGACGCGAACGCCGTCGGGAACAGCAGCTGCCGCCGCCGGTACCCGAAGATCGCCGTCAGCAGCAGCATGATCGTCAGGACGACGTCGAACCCGACCCACGTCGCCACCCAGTTGCGCGCCTCGTACCGCTCCGGCAGCGTGACCGCGAGGTAGACCGTCCACGGGATCAGCGCGGCCACGCACAGCAGGAGCAGCACCAACCGCCAGCGCCGGATCCGTTCCATCATCCGCCGCGCCGGCATCAACCCGGCCGGCACCGGCGCCAGTCGCAGGATCAGCTCCCGCCGCTCCTGCAGAGACATCGCCGCGATCTGCTCATCGGTCACCCGCACGCCACTCACAGTGCATGCTCACATGGGACGATGGCGGATACCGGAACCGCCCGTCGAGAGGACCCACCTGTGTCGTCCGTCATCCTGTCCGTCGTCGCCGGAGAGCGCGTCGCGAACCCGCTCCGCACCATCCCTTCGACCAACCCGGCGAACACCGCCGACCTGGTCGGTGAGATCGGCCTGGCCGGTCCGGAGGTGTTCGTCGCCGCAGCCAAAGCAGCCCGCGAGGCGCAGACCGGATGGGCGGCGCTGCCGGCGCCGCAGCACGGCCAGGTGATCGCGAACGTCGGCCGCCTGATGACGGCGAACAAGTCCCGCCTGGCCGCCCTGGTCACCCGCGAGATCGGCAAGCCGCTCGCGGAGGCGCTCGGCGAGGTCCAGGAGATCATCGACACCTGCGACTTCTTCCTCGGCGAGGGCCGCCGCCTGTACGGCCAGACCGTGCCGTCGGAGATGCCGGACAAGCAGCTGTTCACCTTCCGCCGCCCGGTCGGCGCGGTCGCGGTGATCTCGGCCGGCAACTTCCCGGTCGCGGTCCCGTCGTGGTACATCGTCCCGGCCCTGCTCTGCGGCAACACCGTGGTCTGGAAGCCGGCCGAGTACTCCGCGGTCGTCTCCGACGCGTTCTTCGAGATCTTCGCGCACTCCGGCGTACCGGCCGGGGTCTTCAACGTCGTGCACGCCGACGGCCCGGACACCTTCGCCGGGCTCGAGCAGAGTCTGATCGCCGGGCTGATCGACAAGGTCGGGTTCACCGGGTCGAGCGAGGTCGGCAGCCGGATCGGCGAGCTGTGCGGCCGGCACCTGCAGACCCCGTGCCTCGAGCTCGGCGGCAAGAACCCGATGATCATCACCGAGAACGCCGATCTCGACCTGGCCGTCGAGGGCGCGCTGTTCTCCGGATTCGGTACGGCGGGCCAGCGGTGCACCTCGCTCGGCACGGTGATCGTCCAGGAGGCCGTGCACTCCGACTTCGTCGAGCTGTTCGCCGCGGCGGTGTCGGCAGCGAAGATGGGCGACCCGACGCAGGACGTGTTGTTCGGTCCCTTGCTGGACGAGAAGTTCGCGGCCGGCTTCGAGAAGTCGCTCGGCTGGATCGGAGACCACCACCGCGTGCTCGGCCAGACCGGCCGGGTCACCTCGGACAACCCCCGCGAGGGCTTCGTCGGCGATCCGGCGGCCGGGCTGTTCTACCACCCGACCGTCGTCGACGGCGTGCAGCCGGACGACGAGCTGTTCCTGAACGAGACGTTCGGCCCGGTCGTCGGCATCACGACGTACGGCGACCTGCCGGAGGCGATTGCCCTGGGCAACAAATCCGGCTACGGCCTGTCCAGCTCGATCTACACCACCGATCCGCAGCAGGCGTTCCAGTTCGCGCAGGGCATCTCGGCCGGGATGGTGAGCGTGAACAACTCGACCTCCGGCGCCGAGGCGCACCTGCCGTTCGGCGGCAACGGCAAGTCCGGCAACGGGTCGCGGCAGAGCGGCATCTGGGTGCTGGACCAGTTCACCCGCTGGCAGTCGCTGAACTGGGACTACTCGGGCAAGCTGCAGAAAGCGCAGATGGACACCGTCACGGTCGAGGCCGACTTCGGGTTCCTGCTGCCTTGAGCCCGACGACGCTGCCCGAGTCCGCCGACGTCGTGATCGTCGGCGGTGGCGTGATGGGGACCAGCATCGCGTTCCACCTGGCCGAGGCCGGCGTACGACGGGTGCTGCTGCTCGAGCAGGACAGTCTCGGTGCCGGGTCGACGTCGAAGGCGGCCGGCGGGGTCCGGGCGAACTTCTCCGACGAGGTGAACGTCGCGCTCGGTGCGCGCAGCCTGCGGGCGTTCCAGGACTTCGCCGTACGGCCTGGGCAGGAGATCGATCTGCATCAGGTGGGGTATCTGTTCCTGCTGTCGACCGACGAGCAGGTGGCGTCGTTCGAGGAGAGCACCCGCCTGCAGAACGCGGCCGGTGGGCCGACCCGGATGATCTCGGTCGACGAGGCGGTCGCGCTGGCGCCGTTGATCTCGCCCGACGGGTTGGTCGGTGCGTGCTTCTCGCCGGATGCCGGACACTGCTCGCCGGAGTCGGTCGTGCTCGGCTACGCGACGGCAGCCCGACGGCTTGGTGCCCAGCTCGTGACGGGCTGCGCGCTCACCGGGATCGATGTCATGGGCAACAACATCCACGGCGTACGAACGACGCTCGGGCCGGTCCGGACGTCGACGGTGATCTGCGCCGCCGGCGCGTGGTCCGCCGAGGTCGGCCAGTACGCCGGGGTCGAGCTCCCGGTGACCCCGCTGCGCCGGCAGATCGTCGTCACGGAAGCCGTTGCTGGTCTGCCCGACGACCTCCCGATGACGATCGACTTCGGCAGCACGTTCTACTTCCACCGCGAAGGCCCCGGCCTGCTCGTCGGCATGTCGGACCCGTCCGAGCAGCCCGGCTTCCACCTCGATCGCTCCGACGCCTGGCTGCCCGCGTTGACCGAAGCGATGGAGCGCCGCGCGCCGAGCCTGCTCGACGTCGGCCTGACCGGCGGCTGGGCCGGTCTGTACGAGAACACGCCCGACCACAACGCACTGATCGGTGAGGCGGACGACGTGAGCCGATTCCTTTACGCCACAGGGTTCTCCGGGCACGGGTTCCTGCAGGGCCCGGCGGTCGGCGAGGTGATCCGGGACCTCTGGCTGGAGCAAGCGCCGTTCGTCGACGTGTCCCCACTGCACGCCCGTCGCTTCCGCGACGCGACGGCTCGCGCGGAATTCAACGTGGTCTGATGACACTGCTGCTGAAACGCTCCGACATCCTCGGGCTGCTCGACATCCCGGCCGTGCTGCGCACGCTGCGGGCCGGATTCACCGCCGCCGTAGACGTCGAACCGCAGCGGATCCGGACGGACCTGCCCGGCCCCGGTACGGCGACCACGCTGCTGCCGGGGACGATCCCGGGCATTCCGGCGTACACGGTGAAGGTCAACGCGAAGTTCCCGCAGGCGACGCCGGCGCTGCGTGGCGTGGTCTGTCTGCACGACGCGAGGGACGGGACGCTGCTGGCCATTCTCGACTCGGCGACGATCACCGCGTGGCGGACCGGGCTCGCGGCGGCGCTGGCGACCGACGTACTGGCGGCGAAGACGGCCCGGACGGTCGGCGTCGTCGGGACGGGCGCGCAGGCGGCGATGGTGGTCCGGGGTCTGCGCGCGCTGCGCGAGGTCGAGCATCTGGTCGGGTACGACGTCGATCGCGTGCGGGCCAAGGAGTTCGTGGCGCAGGCGGGGATCCCGGGTGCGGTCGTCGACAGCGCGACCGGAGTCGCTGCGCGCGCCGAGATCGTCGTGCTGGCGACCTGGTCTCGGGAGCCGTTGCTGACCGCGGCGGACGTCCGGCCCGGGCGGCACTTCACGACGCTCGGCGCGGACGAGCCGGGCAAGATCGAGGTCGGCGCTGACCTGCTCGCCGGGGCTCGCGTGGTGGTCGACGATGTTCGACTCGCGACCGCGATGGGGGCTGTGGGCAACGTTGGCCTGGACGAGACGTCGATCGGCGCGACGCTCGGCGACGTACTGTCGAACGCCAAGCCTGGTAGGGAGTCCGCCGCGCAGGTGACGGTCTACGCGCCGGTCGGGCTGCCCTGGCAGGATCTCGCGATCGCCTGGCCGGTCTATCAGGCTGCGCAGGCGACGGGGGTCGGTCGGAGCATCGACTTCCTCAGTTGACCTTGTACTCCAGTGCGATGAGGCGGTCGTCGACCACCTCGTTGCTGAGCAAGGTCAACTGCTTGTACGGCAGCTTGGTGAACAGCGGCCCTTCGCCTTCGCGCCCGTGCATGGTCGGGAACACCATCACCCGCAGTCGATCCACCAGTCCGGCGTCGAACAGGCTCTGCACCAGCGACGGGCTGCCGAGCGTGACCATCGGCCGGTCGTCGAGCTCCTTCAAGGCCGGCACCGCGGTCTCCAGCGGCTCGTTAACAATCGTCGTGTTCGCCCAGCTCAGCGGCTGGGTCAGCGTCTTCGAGAACACGAGCTTGGGCAGCTCGGCCATCCGCGCGAACGACGGGTCGTCGCCCTCCTGGACGATCTCCGCCATCATCCGGTACGACGTCGCGCCCATCACGATGACGTGGTCCTCGGCGAGCTTCCGCTCCACCCACGCCGACAGCCCGGGCCCGTCGTACCCCCAGTACGCCGCCGACTGCGGCCCACCGTCCCCGAACCCGTCCAGCGTGCTGAACATGTCCACGATCAACTCACGCACGGCTACTCCTTCACCAGTTGGGCAACGAGCGCGTCGAGCTGGTCCATGGAGGCTCGAATGCCGAGCTCCATGCCGCCCTCGACGTACACGTCGCGGTCCTCGACGGTCGGGAACACCGTGCTCTGCCGCAGGGTGGTGCCGCCGTCGGTCTCCTCGAACGTGATGGTGTTCAGGTACACGACTCCTGGATGCAGCTCGAACTCGTAGGTCTGCACGATCCGCTCCGGGCTCGGCGTCCCGTGGTACAGCCCGTGGAAGACGAACCCCTTGCCGTCGCTGTCGTAGTGCGTCCAGCGCCAGCGGCCGCCGTGACGAGGGTCGAGCTGGTTGACGGTCAGCGTGAGGCCGGCCGGGCCCAGCCAGCGGGCCACGAGGTCGGGCTCGGTGTACGCGCGGAAGAGCAGCCGACGCGGCGCGTTGAACTCGCGGGTGATCAGGACCAGCGGGACGCCGGGGTCGGCGACGATCTGCATCAGGGCTGCTCCTTGAGTTCGTCGAGCAGGTCGTCGAGGCGGTCGAAACTCTCGCCCCAGTAGGCGCGGTAGTCGATCAGCCACTCGGCCGCTGCCTTTAGAGGCGCCGCGTCGAGATGGCTCAACCGGGCGGTGCCGCGGCGGCTGCGGGTGATCAGGCCTGCTTGCTCGAGCACCTTCAGGTGCTTGGAGACAGCCGGCTGCGAGACAGCGAACGGCGCGGCCAGCTCGGCCACGGTCGCCTCACCGCGCCGCAGCGCCCAGAGGATCTCGCGACGGGTCGGGTCAGCGAGCGCGCCGAACACGCCGCTCAGCTGATCCATCGATAACCACCTGGTTTCAGAACCATATGGTTAAGGATGTGCCGAGACCGCTGCCGATGTCAACGGCGCGAGGGGCTGTACGTCGTACCAGCTCAGCGGTGGGCATCGCTGGCCGTCCCCGCGCGGAGAACGCTGACAGCTGCCACCTGGTCAGCGGCAGCCCGAGTGCTCAGCGGTGGGTGGGTGCGCCCTGCGGGTCGTCGGGGTCTTCCCAGTTGTCCGGGTCGCACCACTCGGCGGGCCAGTCGCGCTGGCGGCAGTACTCGGCGAGCAGCTCTTCGCGGGTCATCGTGCGGGTCGGCGTGGTCCGCGGCGGGCGAGGCGTCCGCGTGGTGGTGGTCGTCTTCGTCGGCTTCGGGTCGGACTCCTCGGTGTGCTCCGGAGCCTTCGTCGTACGGGTCTTGGTCGGCGCGGTCGTCGGCTTGGCCGTCGTCTTCGGAGGCGGCGGCGGAGTGCTCGGGCGGACGGTCGGCGGAGCGGACGGGGTCGGCGTCAGCGACGGTGTCGGGCTGCGATCGTCGAGGATCGGCGCGGCCTGCGACTGCGGAGGGTCACCGTCGAACGTCGACAGTCCCCACAGCGCGAGCACCAGCACAGCGGCGACACCGCCGGCTCCGGCAATCACCATCCGCCGCGGCGGACCGCCGTACAAGCCCACCGGGCCGCGGACCGCGTTGCCCTTGCCGTCGACCCAGAAATCCCAGTCCTCCGGCGCCGGCGGCCAGGCCGGATCAGGCCGCCACGTCTTGGGCGGCACCCAGCTCCGGCGAGGCGGCGTGGGCCAGTTCGGCGGTACCACGAACCGCTTCACACAACCTCCACCTCGCCGACGAAAACCCGACCCAGGCTAATGGATCCACCAACCCCGACAAACCCCGCCCAGGTCAGCTTTCCGTTAGGACTCCACTCCCCCAACGACCCACCCCCCACAAAAGCTACTTCCATCCCACGCGCAGCTACGCCCGCTCCTCCGTCGCGCGCTACGCAGCGCTCCCGCCCACCCAGTTGCAGCACGCGTGCTAGCGCCCGCTTCAGTAGGCGCTGCCGCGCTCAAGCACCGCGCTGGCGCGCGGAGTACGCGCTACCGCGCGGAAACCCAGGTGCCGGCGCGCCGGGCCACGCGCTGGCGCACCGCCGTACAGCGCACGCGCAGGCGCGCGCTGGGGTCGCCCGAGTACACGCTCCCGCGAGGAAACTCAGGTTCACGCGCCGGGCCAGGCATTGCCGCACCGGACCGCGCGCAGGCGCCGCTCACCCGCCGCACGGCTCGCGCTGACCCCGGCGAACGGATGCAGCGACCGCGCTGCGCCGACCTGTGCGACCGCTACTACTTGCCGATGAGTTTGGCGGCTGAGTCGAGCATGTCGGTGGCGTAGCGCTCACTGAAGCCTGCGGCGAAGCCGGTGACCGCGAAGACTGCCACCGAGGCGGGAGTGCCGACAGCGGAGCCACCGGCGAGGATTCCGGCCAGAAGCGTGAAATAGGCGAGCGAACCGAAGATCGCGCCGACGCCAGGGCGGAAGGCGCCGAGCAGCGTGCGGTGCCAGCGGGAAGCGCTGTGGTCGATGACCAGCGAGCCCTTGGACATCCGCTGGATGACCGAGATCGTCGCGCCAAGCGCGGACATCGCGACCGCGGCGACCAGAGCCGAAGGGACGAGAGCGCTGCGCCACCAGGCGTGTGCGGCCAGGCCGAGGAAGACGACGAGCAGGAACGTCGGCACGATGCCGGCCAGAACACCCTGGAAGTACTCGAGCCGCGCCTGCCGTTGGAGCAGCACCTCGACGCGGGCCTTCACGACGTCGATCTCGTTCTTCGCGGCCGCGACGGCGGCGGCGATCTCCTCCTCGGGAGCGTTGCTCGCGACCAGATCGGCGGCGACCATCACCCGCGTCAGCCCGGAGTACGCATGGTCGGTCGCCTCTTCGAGCTGCTGTACGACGTGCTTGCCGCGCAGCCCGTACCCGGCTTCCTTTGCGATCACCTTGCAGGCGATCTCCTCGTCGACCAGCTCGGGCGGCGGCGAGTTAAGGATCGAGTAGACCATCCGGTCCTTGGCCAGCAGGCATCCGCCGACGACGGCCGTGCAGTAGTACTCCTTCTCGATCCCGCCGTGCAGCTCGGCGAACTTCTCCGACAGCGCCGGGATCAGCCAGAAGCCCGCCGTACTGGCCGCGGGATCGGTCGACGCCGCCAGCTGGTGCGCCTGGACGAGATGCCGAAACGTCGCCGGTCCGTGCGTCGCGGCCTGGTAGAGATCCGGGTACTGCGCGGCAGCCTCGTCACCGGGCGTCGACGTCATGCGCAGAGCGTACGGCGTGAGTCATCGGGGCGGTGGCCCACTGGTGTCCCGGACCTGAAGCCTCATCGGCAAGTACGTCGGCTCGGCGTCGTCGCCGTTCACCAGCAGCTGTTCCAGCAACTCACCGGCCCGCCGCCCGAGCTCGTCGCGCGGCACCGACACCGTGGTCAGGTTGGAGTGCGCGACCCGCTCCAGCGAGATGTCGTCGAACCCCACCACGGAGTACGCCGAAGGCACCGCGACGCCCAGCTCCCGCATCCGCGCCAGCGCCCCCAGCGCGACGAGGTCGTTATAGCCAAGGATCGCCGTCACCCCCGCCGACGAGAGCAAAGCACCAACCGCGTCATAACCAGCCTCGCTCGTCGCCCCGCACTCAACGACCTCCACCTCCAGCCCGAACGCCCGCGCCGAATCGAAAGCCCGCAGCCGCTCGGCGTTCGCCCACGACGCCGACGGCCCACTCAAGTACGCCGCGCGCCGATGCCCGAGCTGCGCCAGATGCCCGCACACCTGCGTCATCCCACCGTGGAAGTCGACCGAGATCGACGGCACCGCGAGCCCCGGCACGATCCGGTTGAACAGCACCATCGGATGCTTCCGCCCGGCCAGCTCCGCCAGCTCCGCGCGCGGCATCCGCGGCGAGCACAGCAGTACGCCGTCGCAGCAGCGCATCAGGTCCTCGACCAGGTCGTGCTCGACGGCCGGGTCCTCGTCGGACTCCATCACCATCATCCGGCGCCCGTGCGAACGCGCCACCGCGGAGACCGCCTTCAGGACGTCCGGAAAATAAGGGTTCGCCAGGTCCGGAACCAGGACGCCGATCGTCCCCCACTCACCGCGCGCGAGGCCCTGCGCGGCCGCGTTCGGCCGGTAGCCCAGTGACGCGACCGCCTCGTGCACCCGATCCATCAGCGACGAGTCCACCCGCGCGGTCCCGTTGAGCACCCGGGACACGGTCGCGGCGGAGACGCCCGCCGCCGTACTCACGTCGCTGATCGTGACGCGTGGCGGCCGGCCGGGGCGGCTCGGCACGGCGGTCCTCCCTTGTTGAGAAAGCGCTTGCACGCAAGGCCACAGGCTAACCGCCGCAGCCGCTCAGCGAAACGTGTCAGCCGACCTGAAATCGCTTTCAGACGACCCCTTGCCAGCGCCGCGACCGGCGACTACCGTCGATCGGCAAGCGCTTACCGAAGTACTCGAAGGGTGATTCCATGCAGCTGGACCGTCTCTCGTCCTTCCCGGTGACGGCGTTCGACGCCGCCGGCGAGCTGGCCCTCGGGCCGTACCGCGAGCACCTGCGACACCAGATCGACGCCGGCCCGGCCGCGATCTTCGCCTGCTGCGGGACCGGCGAGTTCTTCTCGCTCACGCTCGACGAGTACGCCGAAGCGGTCCGCGCCGCGGTGGCCGAGACCGCCGGCGCACTCCCCGTCTTCGCGGGCACCGGCTACGGCACCGCGATGGCCAAGCAGTACGCCGCCGCAGCCCGCGACGCCGGGGCCGACGGCCTGCTGGTTCTCCCGCCGTACCTGATCAAGCCTTCGCAGCAAGGCCTGCTCGACCACTTCCGCGCGCTCGCCGCGTCGACCGACCTGCCGCTGATCGCGTACCAGCGCGACAACGCCGTCTTCACCCCGGACTCGGTCGCCGAACTCGCCCGGATCCCCAGCGTGCAGGGCTTCAAGGACGGCATCGGCGATCTCGACCTGCTGCAGCGGATGATGGCCGTCGCGCCGGACCTGACCTACTTCAACGGACTCCCGACCGCCGAGGTGACCGCGCGCTCGTACGCCGCGGTGGGCGTGAAGGCGTACTCCTCGGCCGTTCACTGCTTCGCTCCCGAGATCGCGCACGCCTACGAGGCCGGTCTCGACGAGCTGCTGACCGAGTTCTACCTGCCGCTGGTCAAGCTCCGCGACAAGGGCGCCGGGTACGCCGTCTCGCTGGTCAAGGCCGCCGTACGGCGTCGCGGCGTCGACGTCGGATCGGTGCGATCGCCGTTGACCGACCCACTGCCGGAGCACCTGGAAGAGCTCGACCAGATCCTCGAGCAGGGACTGACCGTCGTCCGGAAGGCCGCCGCATGAAGATCACCGACGTCAACATCACGCCGATCGCGATGAAGGACCCGCCGCTGCGCAACATCCACGGCGTGCACCAGCCGTACGCGCTGCGCTCGATCCTGCAGGTGCACACCGACGAGGGCCTGACCGGTCTCGGCGAGACGTTCGGCGACCTGGCGATCCTCAACGCCCTCCGCAAGGTCGCTCCCCGCCTCACCGGCCTGGATGTACTCGACCTCAACGGGCTCGAGCGGATCATCCGCGAGACCCTCGGCGCGAGCGCCGGGCTGGCCACGCACGGGCTCGTTGGTGAAGCCAGCGACGAGAAGACCATCTCGACCGTGCTTTCGGCGTTCGAGATCCCTTGCTGGGACCTGCAAGGCAAGGCGCTCGGGCGGCCGGTTGTCGACCTGCTCGGCGGCAAGGTTCGTGACGCCGTTCCGTACAGCGGTTACCTGTTCTTCAAGCCGGCTGGGCACACACCGTTGCCGGACTACCCGACTGATGGGTGGGGCGAGGCGATGGATGCCGAGGGCATCGTTGCGCAGGCCCGCAAGATGGTGGACGGGTGGGGCTTCAAGTCGCTCAAGCTGAAGGGCGGCGTGCTGCCGCCGCAGGACGAGGCCGACGCGATCCTTGCCCTGCGCGACGAGTTCCCGAACCACCCCTTGCGGCTGGACCCGAACGCCGGCTGGACGGTCGAGAGCAGCATTGCCGTCGGCAAGAAGCTGGACGGCGTCCTGGAGTACCTCGAGGACCCGACCGGCGGGATCGACGGGATGGCCGCGGTTGCTCGCGAGGTTTCCATGCCCTTGGCCACCAACATGTGTGTGACGGAGTTCGCGCACGTGAAGCCCGCCGTACTGGTCGACGCGGTCCAGGTGATCCTTTCGGACCACCACTTCTGGGGCGGGCTGCGGCGGTCCCGCGAGCTGGCCGGGATCTGCCGGACGTTCGGGATCGGCCTGTCGATGCACTCGAACTCGCACCTCGGGATCAGCCTGGCCGCGATGACCCACCTGGCCGGCGCGACGCCCGAGCTGACCTACGACTGCGACACGCACTACCCGTACCTGGTCGAGGATGTCGTTGTTCAAGGCGTGCTGGGCTTCAAGGATGGTGCGGTGCAGGTCCCGAGCGGCCCGGGACTCGGCGTCGAGCTCGACCTCGACTCGCTGGCGCGGCTCGCCGAACAGTACGAGAAGTGCGGGTTCGACACCCGCGACGACATCACGCCGATGCGCGCCGTCCAGCCGGACTGGAACCCGGTGATCCCGCGGTGGTGAGGCACGGCGCCTTCGCCTACACGTGGGATCTCGTCGGCGATCCGGCCGGCGCTTCGCGGATCGCGTCACTCGGCGTCGACACGGTGACGTTGCAGGCGGCGTACCACTCGGTTCGGGCGACGACCGCCTGGCATCCGCGGCATCGGGTCGTGCACGCCGAGCACGCTGCGGCGTACTTCCGGCTGCGTCCGGATCGCTGGCGTGGACGGCTTCGTCCGCCGGCGCCGAGCTGGGCGGTCGAGGACGAGGACCGGTTCGGTACGGCGTCCGCGACGCTCACCGCCGCCGGGCTGCGGACCGAGGCGTGGATGGTGCTCACCCACTCGTCGATCCTCGGGCGGTCCGCGCTGGATCTCACCGTGCGCAACGCGTACGGCGAACGGTTCGCGCACGCGCTCTGCCCGGCGCAGCCCGACGTCCGCGAGTACGCGCTGACGCTGGTGCGGGAGGTCTGCGAGCAGTACGACGTACCGGCACTGATGCTGGAGGCGTGCGGGTGGCTCGGGTTCGACCACTTGAGTGCGCACGAGAAGACGGGCGGCGCGGATCTGTCGCCGTGTGCGCGGGATCTGCTGTCGATCTGTTCGTGCGCGGCGTGTGCTCAGGTCTTGCCGGTCGACGAGCTTGCGGTGCGCATCCGAACGCTGGTCGACCGTGAACTGCAGGACGGTGTGGTTGCCGGAGACAGCCTGGTCGATGCCCTCGGCCCCGCGCTGGCCAACGCTCTCTACGAGCATCGGGCCTCCGTGATCAGCGGACTTGTCCAGGACATCACCCAACTGGCGGGCGATCGCGAGATCTTGCTGATGGCAACCGATGATCCGCAGGTCACCGGGCCGGACGTCGGGCTCGACCTGTCGTCCGCTTCTCCCACGGCGTACACGCTGAAGTGCTGGGACGACGCCGAGCCTGCCATCGCGCGACTCAAGTCGGCTCGCACCGACGTACCGCTGGTTGCCAATGTCAACGCTCTCGGCGATCGTCCGGACGAACTGCCGTCGCTGGTGAGCCGACTCGTCGCAGCCGGTGCTAGCGAGGTGCGCTACTACCACGCCGGCCTCGCCTCGCCGGCCCGTCAGCGGGCGATCCGCGCTGCCGTCCAGGAGGTCAACTGATGCTCAACGGTCTCTACGTGATGGACCTGGCTCGCTTCCCCGACGTGTACGGCGAGGAGGAGCGCGCGGCTCTGGAGAAGCTGTTGAAGATCACAGCACCACCGCTGACGCCTGGTGATCTGACTCCTTCGTTGCTCGCAGACGTCGAGGTCCTCGTCACCTCCTGGGGCGGCCCGCAACTCACCGCCGAACTCCTGGCCTCGGCGCCTCGGCTGAAGCTCGTCCTGTACGGCGCCGGGTCGGTCCGCGCGATCGTGACGCCGGAGTCGTGGGCTCGGGGCGTGCGCGTGACGACGGCGAACGAGGTGATCGCGGCGTCGGTCGCCGAGTTCACGCTCGCGCAGGTGCTGTACGCGCTGAAGCACGGCTGGCGGTACGTGCTCGGCTCTCGCGCCCGCTCCGAGTCGTTGCCCCGAGCCACCAACGAGCCCGGCGCCAACGGTTCGGTCGTCGGCCTGATGTCGCTCGGCGCCACCGGCCGCGCGGCGGCTCGCCTGCTGGGCCGGCACGAGCTGGTGCTCCAGACCTACGACCCGTACGTCGACCCGGCGGTCGCCGCATCGCTTGGCGTCCGCCTGGTCTCTCTCGAGGAGCTCTTCGCCACCTCGGACGTGGTGAGCCTCCACGCGCCGGTCCTGCCCGCGACCCGCAAGGTGGTCGACACCGAACTCCTCCGCTCGATGAAGCCCGATGCCACGCTGATCAACACCGCCCGCGGCGCGCTGATCGACGAGGACGCGCTGATCGCCGTACTCCAGGAACGCCCGGACCTGTTCGCAGTCCTCGACGTCACCGACCCCGAGCCGCCGCTCCCCGGCTCACCCCTCTTCACGCTCCCCAACGTGGTGGTCACGCCCCACCTCGCCGGCACCCTCAACACCGAGCGCCGCCGCCACGGCCGCCTGATGGCCGAAGAACTGGCCCGGTACGTCGCCGATGAACCGTTGCAGCACGAGGTCTTCGAGGCCGGCCAGTCGAGGTCAGCATGAAGCTGGTCATGATCCCACCTCAAAGGGAAAGTACAGCTGGCTGGGCGGACCGCCTGATGGCCGACGTACCCGGCTTAACCGTCCTCACCCCACCACCCCACCAAGTAGTGGACGCACTGCACACTGCCGATGCCGCCTACGGTGTCCTTCCGGCCGAGCTTCTCGCCGTGACCACCAAACTCCGCTGGCTCCAAGCGCAGCAAGCCGGACCACCGCCCGGCTTCTACTACCCCGAACTCGTAGCCCACCCGCTTGTCGTCACCAACATGCGAGCGACGTACACCGACCACGTCGCCGAACACACTCTCGCTCTGATCTTGTCGTTGACCCGCGGCCTTCCCCGCTACGTCCAGGACCAGACCCGCGCGGAGTGGAACCCCGACTGGGACCCGACCTCGGTCATCCCGTTGTCCGAGGCAACAGCTCTCGTCATCGGCGTCGGTGCGGTCGGCGCCGAGATCGGCCGGTTGCTCGCGGCCTTCGGTACGACGGTGACCGGCGTCGACGCCCACAGCACCGAGGCTCCTGGCTTCGGCGCGGTGCATCCGGTCGAGGCATTGGACAAGCAGCTGGCCGATGCCGACCTGGTGATCCTGACCGTGCCCCACACGCCGACCACCGAAGGCATGGTCGACGCCCGATTCCTCAAGCAGTGCAAGCGATCCGCGCTCTTCGTCAACGTCGGCCGCGGCCCAACAGTCCGCCTCGACGACCTCGACGCCGCACTAGCAGCCGGCGAACTCCGCGGCGCCGCTCTTGACGTCTACGAGATCGAGCCGCTTCCCGCCGACCACCCGCTCTGGCACCGACCGAACGTCGTCCTCACCCCGCACGTCGCCGGCGCCGGCCCGCACGAGGCCGAGCGACGGTACGCCGTACTGGTGGAGAACTGCCGGCGGTTCGTCGCCGGCCAGGAACTGATCAACGTCGTGGACAAGACCCAGTGGTTCTGACCCGGAGGTTCTGCAAGGCCTCATAAACCGCCCGAAGAAGGAGTTCGACCATGCGTGGTACCCGCCCCCTTGCCCTTCTTGCCGCCCTCGTCGCCAGCGCGACCGCCCTCACCAGCGCCGGTACGGCGACCGCCGCTCCCGCGTGCACCTACCCCGCCGAGGTGCTCAACCTGAGCCGGTGGAAGCTCCAGCTCCCGCTGGACGATCCGAACCAGTCCGGCACCCAGGTCCTGCAGATCACCCGGCCGCGGCTGAACACGTACGTCGTCAACCCGTGGTTCAAGCCGAACTCGTCGTGCAGCGGCGTGCAGTTCCGCAACGCCGTCAACGGCGTGACCACGCCGAACACCAGCTACGCCCGCTCCGAGCTGCGCGAGATGGAGAGCAACGGCACCAGCGAGATCAAGTGGTCGTCGAACTCCGGCACCCACACGATGGTGATCGACCAGTCGATCGACCACCTGCCGAACACCAAGCGCCAGGTCGTCGCCGGCCAGATCCACGACGGCAACGACCGCTCGACGTTCCGGATCGACGGTTCGAGCCTGTACGTCACCCGCGACAACGACACGAAGTACAAGCTGATCACCAGCAACTACGTGCTCGGCACCCGCTTCCAGGCCAAGTTCGTCGTCAGCAACGGCTCGATCAAGGCCTACTACAACGGCGTCCTGCAGACCACGATCCCCGTCAGCTTCACCACCGGCTACTTCAAGGCCGGCGTCTACACCCAAGCCAACTGCACGAACTCGTCCCCCTGCGACTCGACCAACTACGGCCAGACCACCCTGTACGGCGTAACAGTCACTCACAGCTGACAAGACACGGGACCGCGAGCGCCTTGTCCTAGGCGCCCGCGGTCCCGTGGAATCGTGGGATCAACGCTTGCGGTGCTTGGGGTCCGCGTCGTCGACGACCTCGACCTGCTCCTTGCGGACCTTCTCGCTGACCTGCTGCTCCTCGCGGACGGTCTCGGTGTCCAGGCCGACGCGCTCGACGGCGACGGTCTCCTTGGCGACGACCGGGCGCTCCTCGTGCAGCGTCACCTCGACGTCCTCCTCACCGATCTTGCCGCCGGCGCGACCGTTCTCGATCGGCTCGCGGACCACGTGCACCTCTTCGTGGCTGACCGGCACAGTGATCTGCTGCTCCTCGGTCACCACCCGCTTGTGCAGCCGCACCTTGCCGGTCTCAACCGTCTCGGTGCCCGCGTGCAGACGCTCCTCGGACCGGATCATCTCCTCGCGGCCGGCGCCCTTCATGTCCTTGTTCTTGCCGGCCTTGCCCGTCCGCATGTCCTGCCCCGGCTGCATGCTGCCGTCGGCCATCCCGCGGTCCATCCCGCCGGCCTGCATGCTGTAGTGCCGGTACAGCTCGCTCGCCTCGGCCTCCGACAGGTGACCCTGGTCGTCGATCCGCGGTGCGTCCTTGATCAGGTCCTTGCGCTGCCCGACGTGCAGCCCGTCCTGCTCGGCGTGCGCGCCGGCCAGCGGGACGAACGACTCCTTGCTGCCGAACAGGCCGGTCTTCACCGTCACCCACTCCGGCTCACCGGACAGGTCGGAGGCGTACAGGTTCGCGGCGGTGCCGACCTTCTGGCCCTCCACGTCGTAGACGTCCTGCCCGATGGTGCGTTCCAGTTCCTGCGCGGTGCTCATCTGGACTCATCCCCGTTCTGCTTGTCGACGGCAACTTCTGTACGACGGCCGGGTACCCGCGGTTACCGAGGGCAAACAACCTGTTGCCGTGAGCACTCACATCACGTGGTCGAGAATCGCCTGCAGATCAAGCCCGAACGGGCGGTCCGCGTCGATCGGGGGAACCACCGCCTGTACGGCGGCGTGCAATTCCTCCAGCCCAGCAGGCGTTTCACGCTCGGACAAGGCGAACGCCTGGTGCACCACCAGCAACTCAGCCGCAACGACTTCGCGCGCCAACCGAACCGCGGTTGTGAGGTTTCCGGCTGCTTCCCAGGTGAAGGTCTGGACATCTTCCTGCCCGTTGGACGTCTCCATCGCACCGATTGCCGCAGGCAACGAGAGCCGCCGCAGCGCGTGCGTGGTCGCCGCCGCGCGTTTGTGCACGGACACGAGCCCCGCCTGCGGCCCGGGCACGCGCGCCAACTGCGCCGGTAGCCCCGTCACCGCAGGATCCAACAGTCGATGAATCCGAGCCGTCGACACCTCCGCCGCATGCGTCAACGCGGCCACCACGTGATCGCAGTGCGCCGCCAGGTCGATCCCGTGAAACCCGGCAGTCCCCAGGAACTCGCCCTCCAGGAACGCCGGAGAATCAGTAACCCCGTCCAGTCCACGGTCAACCGCTTCCGCCAGCCGCACAACCGTCCGCCTGACATGCGAGACCACCTGTCCCGCCACCCGAAACGAAACCGGCGCCTGCAGCGCCACCGGAGACATCTCATCCCCAGCAAGCTGAAGAATCCTCGCCTGCTCCCCCGCCAACACCTCATCCCCCCGCCCCACCCGCCGGTCATAAGGATCCCGACTACCCCCGACCACAGCCAAAGCCCCCGCAGCCACCTCCCCCATCCGCTCTACCAACAGAGTCAAAGCTTCTACCTGCAGCCAAACCCGCCCAGTAGCCCCCGGAACGCCAGCCAGTAAAGCAATTCCTTCCTTGGGACCCAGTTCAAAAGAACTTTCAGTTGCGGGGTATAGGTTGCCTTCGGCATCCAGCACTGTCCCGATTCCTACCAGTGGGCCGGAGGCGTGGGCTAGGGGGATGATTTCGCCGGCGGAGCCTGCTCCCTCCAGGGGGATAGCTGGGACGTAGCCGCTGTTGAGTAGGGCGACCAGCTGGAGACACAGCTCGGCTGACACTCCTGCGTCGCCGGTGAGGAAGGTTCGGAGGCGGGTGAGGACGACGGCTCGGGCTTCGGCGTACGGGAGCCAAGGGGCACCACCTACGGCACGCCCGAGGAGCAGGTTGCGTTGGTGGACTCGTTGTTCGGACTCGTCGAGGCGGCGTTTGCTCATGGCGCCCATGCCGGTGTTCACGCCGTAGACGGGAGTCCCGGAGGACAACGCGTCCAGCAGGCGTTCGCGGTTCAAGCGGAGGGAGGCCAGCAGGGCAGGCGAAAGCTCCAAGGGCCCAGGGGAAGCGAGCGTGAGGTCTTCAGCGCGTTCGATCAGCATCAGTGGAACCTGAGCATCGTGCCGATCTCGGACTGCTCGGCTCGGCGGAGGATCAGGTGGGCGATGGCGACGTCGAGCAGCGAGAGGCCGCGGTGCCACAGCAGCGTGCGCTCGGCGTCGGTCTCCCGTCCAGGCTTCTGACCCGCGACGATCTCGCCCAGTTCAGCGTGCAACGACGAAGGCGACAACCGCCCCGTGTCGACATGCCGACGCAAAGACCCGAACCGCCCCGACTGCGCCTCACGCCAGTCGTCGACGACCACCTTGTCGATCACATCCAGCAGATCCAGCTCGACCGCACTCACCGTCCCGTACGGAACAACAAACGCCCCAGGCTTCACCGCCGCCGTACGCAACAACACCTCCGGCTCGTTCAACCGCGTCGCCTCGACGATCACATCAGCGCCGTCGAACGCCTCCTCAGCAGTCGCCACCACGCGCACGGGCGTCGACAGCTCCTCCGACAGCTCCGCGGCGAACTTCTCCCGCGACTCCGGCCGCCGCGACGTCACCCGGATCTCCTCCAGGTCGAAGAGATCATCCAGCATCGTCACGTTCCACCACGCCGTACCGCGCGCCCCAGCGTGCCCGAGGATCTTGCTGTCCCGCCGCGCGAGATGCCGCGCCCCGACCGTAGTCATCGCCCCCGTCCGGGCAGCGGTGATCATCGTCGCGTCCAGGATCGCCAGCGGCACGCCCGTCGTCGGGTCGAACAGCGTCGCCACGGCCAGCTCGCTCGGCAGCCCGACCTGGTAGTTCGGGACGAAGTCGCCGACCACCTTGACCCCGCTGACGCCGTGCTCGCCGAGCCGGTTGAGATGCCCGCGGAGCACGTTGAAGTGCCCGATCCCACCGTTGTCGGGGACCAGGTGCACCCGCGGCTCGAAGCTGGTCTGCCCCTCGCCGTGGTCGCGGACCGCCTCTTCGACGGCGTCCACGATCTCCGTCCGGGTGAGTCCGAGCGACTCGATCTCGGGCCCGGACAGGAAGCGCAACCAGATTCCCTCAGCCATGCGGAGCTCCTTCTCGTACTGCGACTTTGGTCTCGACCAGGTTCGCAGGCACCGACTTCGGTATCGCGAACCGTCTCAACGGCTGACCCCCGGCGTGGCGCGCTGTTAGCGTCGATCACCAGTGACGATCCGCGACCAAGGGAGCACGACCATGCCGACGGACACCAAGACGGTGGTCGGGCACTCGGCGACCGACAAGATCCTGCTGTACGGCGGACTGCCGCTGGTCGGCGGGGCGCTCGGCTTCTTCCTGCCGCGGATCGCGGACTGGGCCGCCGACCTGCGCTGGGTCCCCTGGCAGGGCCTGTTCGAGGCGATCGCCGGCTGGGACGGCTGGTGGGTGCAGCTGATCACGATCGCCGTCGGCCTGGTCGCCGGTTTCCTGCTCGGCGCGATCGCGATGGACGACACCCTGCGCATCACGGTCACGAACAACGACGTCGAGCTGCTGAAGAACGAGAAGACCACCGTCATCCCGCGCGAGCGGGTCGCCGCGGTCTTCCTGGACGGCAAGGAACTGGTCCTGCAGGACCGCGACTCGCTCGAACTGGCTCGCGAGAAGCACGACCAGCTCAAGGGCGACACTCCCAAGATCGGTGCCGCGTTCCGCGCTCATGGCTACCCGTGGTCCGACGGCGGCGACCCGTACGGCGATCGCTTCCGCCGCTGGGTCGAGGACGACCCGGAGCTGCCGCCCGCGGTCAACGCCGTCCTGCGCGCCCGGGCGAAATCCATCGACTCCAAGGCGGACCTGCGCGAGCTCCGCGGCGAGATCGCGAAGCTCGGTTACGTCGTACGGGACCAGGACAAGAAGCAGTACTGGCGCCCGACGGCCCGCTGAGTCACTCCAGCAGGTCGAGCACTGCGTCGGCGTACGCCTGCTCGGCGTCCGGAGCGGACGTCGAGCCGCCCTTGGTGCGGACCGTGTAGCCGTCGTCGGTCGCCTCCAGGCTGACGAACTGCCCGCCGAGCAGCGTGCGCAGCTGCTCCTCGCGGGGCAGCCAGATCACCTCACGCTGCTCGATGCTGTCCAGCGCCCACTCGGTGGTCCCGTTGAAGCCGATCACCTTGCCGCCGGGGTAGTCGTGCACCTCGACGGTCATGTCGCTGACCACGAACACGTCGTCGTCCATCTCCCGGTCCGGGACGACGAACCGGTCACCCGCGCCCGGCACCCAGAGCGCGCCGGCCTTCTTCAACCGCTTCGCCTGCTCGAGTGTGATCACGTAACCATCTTCCTCGCCCGATCAAATCCCCACACCTTCGCGCGCGTCCGGACAAGGAAAACGACGGAAGCCTCAGCGGGTGAGTGCCTTGCGCAGCTCGGTCGCGCGCAGCCGCATCCGGTCGCGGGTCCCGGTGGTGAAGCGGTGCAGCGGCAGGTCCACGACCGCGGCCGCCTGCCCCTGGCTGACGGCGAGCAGCGCGCGCACCCGCCGTACGGCGGTGTGCCGGTCCGGGGCCGCGGCGATCACGTCGAGCACCTCGTCGCGCCGGTCGAAGGCGGCCAGCACGGCGTCGTAGATCTCCAGCTGCGTGTACGCCGACCGGTCGGGCTCGGGCTGCACGGCGTGGTCCTCTCCTCGGGCGCCGCCGCGGACGACCTGGCGCCACAGCGCGGGAACGACCGGGCGATTGCGGCGACGGGTGGAAAGCCGGGTGCTGGTCACGGGCATGGTCATCGTCATATCGGGCGCTCCTGGTTATTTGGCGAGTGCGTAGGGTTCGCGGGCCGGGCACTTGCGTCCCGGCGTGGTCAGGGCTTCGAAGTGCCACGGCTCGTTGTCGTAGCGGCGGCAGATCCCGTAGCGGTAGCCGTTCAGCTCGAGCCACTTCGCGCCGGCCGCGGGCGTGATGTCGACCGCGCGGCCCTTCACGTGCTCGGAGAACTCCGGCGGCAGGACCCAGCGGACCGCTGCCTTGTACGAGCCGTACTTGACGATCGCCTCGTCCAGCAGGCGCCGCTGCTTGGTGGCGCTGCGACGGCCGGAGTTGATCCGGAGGCTGACCCCGTCGGCCTTCGCGGCTGCCATGGCCTTCAGCAACCGGGACCGCAGCTTGGGGGACATGCCCTCGGTCGACTCCTCGTCGTACTGGCCGTTCTCGCTCGTGGTCGGCTTCGGCTTCTTCTTCGGCGGCTTCGTCGGCTTGGGCTTCGGCTTGGGGGTGACGGTCGGCTTGCTGACCGGCGTACTCGGTACGTCGTCGTCGGCGCGCAGCGGCTTCGTGTCCGGCGCTCCCGCGCCGCCGATCACCGGTGCCTTGTCCCCCGGCGAGTCGAAGCCGAGGAAGTCCGCCAGCTGCCCGTGCCAGACCAGCAACGAGGCAAGGACTGCGATCCCGGTCACGGACAGCAACCGGGCCCGGACCGACAGACTCCGCCGCGGCGGCTCCTCGTAGTTCATGGGGTACAGCCTCTCGGTTCACGGCGCCGGTCACATCCCTCCCAGGGACCGTCCTGCGCGACCGGAAGTCGGACCCTGGTAGCAGGTCCGACGCGTCACCTCGTCCTAAAGTTGGAGCTTTTGCCCGTTCGGGCGAAGGAACCGGTTACTGATTGCCGCGACTACGCTGAGCTAGGTGTGGAGCCTTTGGCGGGGGATGTCGCAGCTGCAGCGTGATGTGCTGCTCGCTGCGCTGATCGGCGTCGGCTGGTTCCTCGCACTCGCGGTGGTCAGCGACAGTTCGTTGCGCCCGGCCAACCCGAGCGTCTCGGTGGTGACCGGCCTGTTCCTGGTGATCACGGTCGCCTGCGGCCGCAGTCTGCCCCGGACGACGCTTGTCTTCGTCGCGCTGCTCTACCCCTTCGTGTACGCCGCGGCCGGCACCGGCCTGGCCTCGCAGGCGGGCTTCCACGTCTTCGGGCAGCCGGTGATCAGCAACGCGGCCCTGCAGTCCGAGATCCATCTCGTCCCGCTGCTCGTCGTCGGGTACGTCGCGGCGGCCAGCGGCGTCCGGCGGTTCACCTGTCTGTTCTTCACCATGGGCAGCCTGGCCGGGCTGATGATCGGGCTGCCGACCGTGGTCGCGCTCGTCCTGGCCAACTCCGACGTCGTGATCAGCCGGCGCTACCGCAACCTGCCGAGCGATCTCTACAGCCTGTACGGCTACATCGACGTCTCGCTGTTCGTCTTCGCCGAGGCGCTGATCGCCGGCATGGTGCTGCTCGGCGCGAACGCCCTGCGCCGCCGCAAGTCCGTCCTCGTGCTGGAGAACCGGAACGCCGAGCTGGTCCGGCTGCGCAAGATCGAGGCTGAGCGGGTCGCGGCGGCCGAGCGGACCAGGATCGCCCGTGACCTGCACGACGTGGTCTCGCACCACATGAGCGCGGTGGTGATCCGGGCCCAGGCCGCCGACCGGGTCGCCGACCAGAACCCGGCCGCCCTGCGCGAGGCGGTCCGCTGGATCATCACCAGCGGCAAGGAAGCGCTGACCGCGATGCGCGAGACGGTCCGGGTGCTCAACACGGCGTCGCCCGGCGGCGGCGCCGAGACCGCTCCGGTGCCGGACCTGGCCGACGTCGCCCGGATGGGCGACCGGCTCAAGGCCGTCGGGGTGGACGTCACGATGAACCTCCCGACCCGCAGTCGCGAGCTGACCAGCGCCACCGACCTGACCGCCGTACGGATCATTCAGGAAGCGCTGACCAACGTGATGGTGCACGCGAAGGCCTCGGCGGCTCAGGTGAGCTGGCAGAGTGGGCCGCAGGGCGAGTTGCTGACCATCGACGACAACGGCAGCGGTGGGCCACCACCGGTGAACGTGCTGGAAACCGCCCGGCGGAGCGAGAGCGGCCGCGGCAACGGACTGATCGGAATGCGCGAACGCGCGCTGGCTGTCGGCGGCACACTGGCCGTGGCCGCTGGACCACTGGGTGGATGGAGAGTGCAGGCATGGTTGCCGCCGCAGAGATGAGTGAGCAGAGATGACGGATCAGATCCGGGTGCTGGTCGCCGACGACCAGGGCGTGATCCGGACCGGGCTCGCGATGATTCTCGACCACGAGGCCGACCTGACCACGGTCGCGCAGGCCGGCGACGGTGAGGAAGCGCTGCGGATGGTCGATCAGTTCGACCCGGACGTCGTGCTGATGGACATCCGGATGCCGGTGATGGACGGGCTGGTCGCGACCGAGCGGATCACCCGCGCCAACCAGGCGGCGGGGAAGAGCAAGCCCGCGGTCCTGGTGCTGACGACGTTCGACGACGAGGCGTACGTGCTGAGCGCCGTACGGGCCGGTGCTTCGGGGTTCCTGCTGAAGGACACGGACCCGGATCTGCTGGTGTCCGCCGTACGGGCTGTGCATCGTGGGGACTCGCTGGTGGATCCGGCGTCGACGCGGGTGCTGCTCGAGCGGTGCGTGGAGCTGGAGCGCAAAGTCGGGAACGGCGGGGAGACCGCACCGGCGCCGCAGGACGCCGGGCGGTGGACCGGGGCGCTGTCACAGCTGAGCGAACGGGAGCGCGACGTACTGGTGTGGATGGCCCGCGGGCTGTCGAACCGGGATCTCGCGGCGAAGCTGTTCGTCAGCGAGACGACGGTGAAGACCCATGTCAGCAGCGTCTTGTCGAAGCTGGGGTTGTCGAGCCGGGTGCAGGCCGTGGTGGTCGCCTACGAGGCCGGGGTGGTCCGGCCGGGTGAGGCCGAGGTTCGGTGGGAGTCCTAACTGTGCTCGTCTAAAAGAAGAGCCAGAAGACACCCGCGACGACGGCGAGCACGAGCAGGACGGTCAGGATCTGGCTGAGCACCGACGCCTGGCGGCGGCGGGGTAGGAAGTCTCCGGTCATACCCCCAAGCCTGCAAGGAATCCGGCGCGCAGCCATCGGCCGCCGGGACGATCCTGCTGTGACGGAAGTCGCCCCCAGGTCGCAGGGGCCTCATCCTCAGGGAGGAGATAGTTGCCCAGGGCTACTGACGGCTACCGGAAAACCTCGGCGCGTACCTTCTTCGGGACGACCATCGACCAGGCGTCCAGGACCAGTTCGCGCAGCTCGTCGGCGTCGATCGCGTCCAGGTGGACCTGGATCCAGCGGAAGCGTTCGTCCGACGGCTTCGGCCGGAAGAACTTGTCCGGCTCGGCTGCGATCGCCGCATCGCGCTCCTCCTTGGGGAACGCGATGCCCATCGTCTGCTCGTCCGGTGAGACCGCGAGGTAGACGATCTGCCCGACCCGCCACTTGATGCTGTCACGGACCAGCACCTCGTAGCTGCGGGGCAGGTCGGCGGTCGCGGCGCGGATGTCCTCGAGATCGACCATCCTTCGACGGTACGCCGAAACGCTGACAGGGTGTGTCAGTGATCACGCGATGACCGGCTTCCGGAGCGTGGGACGTACCGTGGTCGGATGCCTGACGAGGTGAAGAGCGCGGTCGAGGGGGCCGAGGTGGTGTTCCGCCTCGCCGACCCCGAGCACGCGCTGCCCGGCGTACGGCTGTGGGAGGAGCTCGGGCTCGCGGCCGAGCAGCTGGAGTTCAAACCGGTCCAGTACGGCTGGGAACTGCGGCTCCCACGGCCCTCGGTGCACCGGATGGAGTACCTGTTCGACGTCGCCGACACCGGGATGCGGACCGACCCGACCAACCCGCGCGTGGTCGGCGGCGCGTTCGGCGAGCACTCGTGGCTGCCGCTGCCCGGGTACGTCGAGCCCGCCTGGATCTCGGTCGAGCCGATCACGTCGGGGCTGACTCCGCTGCCGGTCGAGACCTCACCGGTCGGGCCGGTCGACGTCCAGGTGTGGGCGCCGGACGGGATCGCGCCGTCGTTCGAGCTACCGCTGCTGCTGTCGCACGACGGGCCCGAGTTCGCCATGTACGCCGGGCTCACGCACTTCGCCGGCGCGATGGTGGCCGAGGGCACGCTTCCGCCGTTCCGGCTGGCGCTGGTCCGGCCGGGGTCGCGCAATCTCTGGTACGCCGCCAACCCGTCGTACGCGGAGACGCTTGTCGAGCACGTGCTGCCCGCGATCACCACGCAGTACAAGAGCAAGCAGCCCGTGCTGATGGGCGCGAGCCTCGGCGCGCTCGCCGCGCTGTACGCCGAGTGGAACCACCCCGGGACCTTCGCCGGGCTGTTCCTTCAGTCGGGCTCGTTCTTCACGCTCACCACGGACCCGCAGGAGTCCGACTTCGAGTACTACGCCGAGGTGACCGGCTTCGTGAACCAGGTGCTCGCGGCAACCTCCGCGCCGAGCACGCCGGAGATCGCGATGACCGCCGGCACGCCGGAGGAGAACGTGCACAACAACCGCGTGATGGCCGCGCACCTGGCCACGCTCGGCCTGGAGGTCGACTTCAACGAGTCGCCGGACATGCACAACTTCACCGCCTGGCGCGACACCTTCGACCCCTGTCTAATCGAGCTGCTGCAGCGGGTCTGGGCCGCCTAGGGTAGAGCGGGTGCTCAGAACACTCGCAGGCTTCGGCGCGTTCGGACTCTTCTGGGGAGCGTGGGGGGCGATCCTGCCCGCGGTCCGCTCGGAGGCGGGCGTCAGCGACGCCCAGCTCGGCGGCGCGCTGCTCATGGTCGGCCTTGGCGCCCTGGTCTCGATGCGCTTCACCGGCTACCTGATGGACCGGTACGGCGGTGTGGTGCTGCCGGTGGTCGTCGTACTGTTCGGCGCCTGCGGAGTCCTGCCGGCCTTCGCAGGCTCGGCGGTCACACTCGGTGCAGCCCTGTTCCTGCTCGGCGTGACGTCGGGCGCCACCGACGTGGCGATCAACGCGACCGGTACGGCGGCCGAGGCCGAGACCAGCAAGCCGCTGATGAACCTGGCCCACGGCCTGTTCTCGATCGCCGTGGTGGTCTCCAGCCTGAGCACCGCGGGTCTGCGCTCAGCAGGCGCCGGGGCTCTGCCGGTGCTGGGCGGTGTGTTCGTGGTGATCGCGCTGGTCGCCGTACTGCTGCTCCACCCGAACTCACCCCGCTCTGTCGCCGTCCAGGCCGACAAGCCCAAGCGGCGACGTCTGGAGCCCGCCCTGCTCGTCTTCGGTGGGCTCTGCGCTCTCGCGTACGTCGTGGAGAACGCCTGGCAGAGCTGGAGCGCCGTACACCTCGACACCTCACTGGGCGCGGCACCTGGTCTCGCATCGAGCGCGCCGGCCGTGTTTGCCGCAGCTGCAGCGACCGGACGCATCAGCGGCAACGCACTGCTCGCCCGACTCCGCCCAGCCCAGCTACTGGTTGCCGGAGGCGCCGTTGCAGCCGTCGGCTCGCTACTGGCCGCTACAGCGGGCAACGCCTGGGTGGCACTCGTCGGCGTAGGTATCGCAGGGCTCGGTACGTCGGTCTGCGCGCCGACGATCATCAGCATGGCCGGTGCCTGGGCCGGACCCGAGCGGCGGGCCGGTGCGATCTCCACCGTCACCACGATCGCCTACCTGGGCTTCCTGCTCGGCCCGGCCGCGGTCGGCGCGGCCTCCAGCGTCTGGTCGTTGCCTGCCGCCCTGGCCGGGGTCGCTGTACTCGCTGTAGTCGTCGCCCTGCTCGGACCGGTCGCGGGACGCGCGGGGACCAGACAGCCGACCTGAAGTCGTGCGAGGGTTACCGGCAGGACAGTGAAGGGGTGAGGCCGCGTGGAACGTGAGCAGGTCGAACTGGACGCGCCGGGGCTGGACCGTCCGGGCACAGTGATCCGCTACGGCCACTACGGCCGGCCGGTCCTGGTCTTCCCCAGTGAGCAGGGCCGGGCCTGGGACTACGAGAACAACGGCATGGTCGGCGCCGTGGCGGACCTGATCGAGGCCGGCCGGGTGAAGCTGTACTGCGTCGACTCCTACGACCACGTGAGCTGGTCCGACCGCAGCATCCCGCTGGAGGAGCGCGCTCGCCGGCACGGGCTGTACGAGTCGTGGATCCTCGACCAGGTGGTGCCGGCGATCGGCCGGGACACTCCGGGCGCCGCGGACATCATCACCACCGGCTGCAGCCTGGGCGCCTTCCACGCGCTGAACTTCGCGCTGAAGCGGGCCGACCTGTTCCCGATCGCGATCTGCCAGTCCGGCAACTACGACGCGTCCAGCTGGCACGCCTGGGGCGACCGCGGCGACGCGACGTACTTCAACAACCCGGTGGACTACCTGCCCAACCTGGACGGCGACCACCTGGAGTGGCTGCGCAGCCGGATCTTCCTGGTCCTCACCGTCGGGCAGGGCGACTGGGAGACGCACCCGACCGGCTCGCTGCCGTCGGCCCGCGCCACCGCCGCGCTGCTGGCGGCGAAGGGCATCCCCCACGAGCTGGACCTGTGGGGACACGACGTAGCTCACGACTGGCCGTGGTGGCGCAAGCAGATCGCTCATCACCTGCCCCGATTCTCCTGACTCTTTCCTGTTTCACTTTCTTTCTTTGGAGCTACTGTGGCTGACCGCTCTCAGCACTTGATCGGGTTGTTGCTCGGCGCCGAGGAGGACTGGCCGCAGGCCTTCGAAGCCCTGCTGCGCCGCGTCGGTCCGGTGGAGACCGCCGGCACCACGCACGAGTTCGGCACCGAGCGGCTCACCATCGAGCCGTTCGACCTGAACGACCCGGTCCGGGTCGAGCTGGTGATCGACCGGCTGGCGTACTGGTACTACCACCCGCGCGAGTGGCTGAAGAAGGCCGCGCTGATGAACGGCACGTACCTGCTGAACTCACCGTTCACGTTCCAGGCGATGGAGAAGCACTCGGCGTACTGCGCGATGCTGCGGCTCGGGCTGAAGATCCCGCGGACCGTGCTGGTGCCGTACAAGAACCCGGTCGACAACGTCCGCTGGGCCTACACGTCGGCCAAGTACAACAAGACCTTCGACCTGGACGCGATCGCCGACGACCTCGGCTACCCGATGTACATGAAGCCGTTCGACGGCGGCGGCTGGCGCGGCGTCTCGCGGATCAACAACCGCGAGGACCTGCACACGGCGTACGACGAGTCCGGCGAGATGCTGATGCACCTGCAAGCGACGGTCGAGTACGAGAAGTTCGCCCGGGCGCTGTCGATCGGCGCCGAGACGATGGTGATGGACTTCCGCCCCGACGAGCCGATGCACAACCGGTACGCCGTCTCGCACGACTTCCTCAGCCCGTCGGCCGGCCACCAGGCGGTCGCGATCAGCCGGATCGTGAACGCCTTCTTCGGCTGGGAGTTCAACTCCTGCGAGATGCTGGTCGCGGGCGACTCGGTGCACCCGATCGACTACGCCAACGCCTGCCCCGACGTCGCGATCACCTCGCTGCACTACTACTTCCCGTGGGCGATCGGCGCGCTGGTCAAGTGGTCGATCTTCTCGCTCGCCACCGGCCGCCGGACGAAGGTCGATCTCCACACCGAGCGCTACTTCGCGATCGCCGACGACGAGTCGCTCGACTACGACGCCAAGATCGAGGCGTACCTGAAGCTGGCCGACGAGCACTTCGAGACCGCCAAGTACCAGGAGTGGTGCGCCCAGAACCTGCCGAACTTCGACGAGCAGCTGGTCGAGTGGGTCAAGAGCCCCGACTTCGACCGCATCCTCACCGAGACCGTCGCGGCAACCTACCCGGCCCACGAGCAGGAGAAGTTCCGCGCCCACTTCCGCGGCCTCACCGGGCTGTGGGTCATCGACCAGTCGCGGTAATCAGGCGGGCTGCCGGGTGGTGGGTCCACTCACCTTCCGGCGCCCGCTGCAGGAACTTCGCGCGGAGGTCCTCGACGAAGGCTTCGCCGCGGGCGATCGCGGTCGCGCGCATCGGGCCGGAGCGGGCGTAGGCCTCGAAGAACTCCGCCGCGTCGGTGTAGGTGATCGGGAACTTGATCAGCTCGTACCGGTCGACCGCGATCACCTTGGCCAAGTCCTTCTCGGGATCGGACTGGCCGGGGCGGAGTAACTCCTTGATCAGGCTGAACGGGCCGGTCTGCTCGGTGACGGACGGCCAGTAGACGACCGAGAGCCGGCCTTCGGAGCGCAGTGCGTCGTACCAGGACCTGATCGCCTGCTCCGGCTCGGGCAGCTGCTGCAGGCCGAAGACGGAGACGACCGCACCGCAGGCGTTGAGCCAGCGGGGGTCGAGCGTCGAGGCGTCGCCCTCAATCACGCTGACCAGGTCGTGGCCTCCGACGCGCTCGCGCGCCAGGCGGACCATGCCGGCCGACAGGTCGATGCCGACGATCTCCCGGTTGGGGAACTGCTCGAGCAGCAGGTCCAGCTCCGGGAACGTGCCGCAGCACGGCACCAGGATCGGACCGGGCGGCAGGTCGCCGAGCTGCGCGACGGCCGCCTCCACCCACGGCCGGAAGCGCGGGACGAAGTACTGCTCGTAGCCGGCGGCGGCCTCGTCCCAGCCGCGGGCGAGGTCGTTCACAGGAGCACCGCGCAGAAGGCGCCGGCCACGAGCAGCTGGAGAGCAGTGGAGACTCCACGCCGTACTGGGTGAGCCTTGAACCAGGGCAGGCTCGACCAGGTCCAGCCGGCCAGTGCGGTCGCTGCTGCCATCAGGGCCAGGCCGACGAGCCAGAGCCAGGACGGCAGCGAGTTCCAGTCGGCGGTAGCGCGGGCGATGAGCAGGAAGAGCACTCCGGTGACCAGCACGATCAGTACGTCGGCGCGGTCGCGCAGCTTGCGGGTGTGGACCTGCCAGAGGGCGAGGACCGGGTAGCCGACCGCCAAGGCGATCAGGATGACGTCTCTCACTGGGCCTCCAGGAGCTCGGTCGCGAAGTCGTCGACCGGTACGGCGACGTCGGACAGGACGACCACGGCGCGGCGGCGTTCCAGGTCGATGCCGATGAACGAGCGGTACCCGCCGGTGCCGCCGTTGTGCCAGACCATGCTGCGGTTGTCGGGAAGCGGAGTGGTCAGCCAGAACAATCCGACCCGATCCTCGTCGAAGTCGCGGCGCGGGGCCAGCGCTTCGACGTACTTGCCGCTGAGCAGGGTCCGGGCGAGCAGTGCGAGGTCGGACGCGGTGGAGACGACTCCACCGGCCGGGGCGTAGCCGGTCTGGGTCCAGGGCGCCTGCTGGCGTCCGCCCGAGCCGTAGCCGTCAGGAGCCGCGCCGACGTCGTTGACCGGCGTACGGGATTCCGTCATGCCTACTGGCTGGAAGACGTGGTCCTGCAGGAGCTCCGGGTAGGCCATGCCGGCCTGTTGGGCCAGGGCTTGGCCCAGCAGGGCTCCGCCGAGATTCGAGTACGTCGGCTTGCCGCGGCCCTTGGTGCTCGCGGACCGGGCCTGGTCGAGCAGCTGGTCGACGCTGTACGGGTAGGGGTTGCCCGCGGCCAGGCTGGCCAGCAACGACCGGGCCGCGGGCAGCGGACTTCTGGTCGTGTTCGGCAGACCGGACTGGTGAGTCGCCAGGTCCTCCAGCGTGGCACTGGCGACGTCGGACCCGTCCAGCGGCAGCAGCGAGCCCACCTGCTGGTCGAGCTTCACCTCACCGCGTCGTACGGCCTCACCGAGCAGGATCCCGGTGAGCGCCTTGCTGATCGACCCGATCTCGAAGCTGCCGTGCTCGTCGGTGCCGCGGCCCGCGAAACGCGTCGCGGTGTCCTCGACGACCGCGACGGACAGCCGGTGGCCCGGGCCCTCGTAGTTGTCGTCGATGAAGCGCTGCAGCTCGGTGTCGCCCGTCCGGGACTCGGCCAGGTGCAGCGCACCGGGCCGGATCAGCCAGCCTCCGACGGCGAGGGCGACTGCGAGCAGTACGGCTGTGAGCTTCATGCCTTACCTCTCCAGGGCGACCAGAATCGCGCGCAGCGCGACCACCCGGGTCGGGGGTACGGCGAAGACGCCGCGGCTGGGCGTGTGCAACCAGCCCTCGGCCGTCAACTGCCGCAGATGGTGGTAGATCTGCCCGCTCGTCCCGAGGCCTTCGACCTCGCTGAGCGCGCTGACCGTCGTTCGTCCGTTCAGGATCTCGCGGAGCAGTGTCAGCCGGACCGGATGGCCGAGCGCGGCCAGCGTCGACGCCCGGGAGGTCCAATCCGTTTCCAGGATGTCGGCCGGGCCTGCGTCGCCCGTCGGCCGCGGCCGTTGCCGTGGATCGAGCCGGGCGGATTCCAGCGCGGCAACGCGCCGTTCCAGCTCCGCGAGCCGGTTATCCACAGGTCTTTCCACACTGTGGATAGTACGTAGCTACGTAGTTCCTGCAAAACATCAGCGTGTCTAGAGTGTTCGGGTGCGTGACGACGAAGTGCCTGCTTGGTGGCGGCGGCTGGGGTTGGATGGGCTGGTGGACGTGCACGTCCACTTCCTGCCCGACCAGGTGATGAACGCGGTCTGGGCGTACTTCGACCAGGCCGAGCAGCACTACGGCGTCGCCTGGCCGGTCCAGTACCGGACGCCGGCTCTCGAGCGCGTCGAGACCTTGCGGCAGTTGGGCGTACGCCGGTTCTCCGCGCTGGTCTACCCGCACAAGCCCGACATGGCCGCCTGGCTGAACGGCTGGGCCCGGGACTTCGCCGCTCAGACCCCTGGCTGCGTGGCGAGCGGGACGTTCTACCCCGAGCCCGGCGCCGCGTCGTACGTGAAGGAAGCGCTGGAGCTGGGCACCCGGATCTTCAAGGTGCATGTCCAGGTCGGTGACTACGACCCGCGCGACGAGGAGCTGGACGCGGTCTGGGGACAGCTGGCCGAGGCCGGCGTCCCGGTGGTCGTGCACTGCGGGTCAGGACCGATCCCGGGCCGTCACACCGGGCCGGGCCCGATGGGCGACGTACTGGCCAAGCACCCGCGTCTGACGGCCGTCATCGCCCACCTGGGCATGCCGGAGTACGCCGAGCACCTGACGCTCGCCGAGACCTACCCGAACGTGCACCTGGACACGACGATGGCGCTGACCCCGTTCACAGAGTCACTGGCGCCGTACCCGCGGGAGCTCCGGCCGCGGATGGCGGCACTGCAGGACAAGGTCGTGCTCGGTTCGGACTTCCCGAACATCCCGTACGAGTACGCCGTACAGCTGGAAGCCCTGGAGCGGCTGGACCTGGGCGACGACTGGCTGCGCGCCGTCTGCTGGGAGAACGGCCTACGGCTCCTCGACGGGTAGCTGCGAGGCGAACCAGGCCAGTGTGAGCCCGGTGAGCAGTGCGTCCCGGTCGATCTCCAGGCTGACCAGCTGCGCGTTCCAGGCGAGCAGTGCGGTGCTCAGCACCAGCGCGGAGATCTGCTGACCCTCGTTGAACGCCGTGAGGTTCTCGTTGAACCAGCGGACCTCCGCCAGCTCGGCAGCGTCCAGCCCGCGCTGCTGCGCGACCGCCTCCGACACAGCCGTGTACGCCGGAGTGGCGCCGAGGCCCTCGCGGTCGTCGCCCACCTGGTACTCGTCGTAGCCCAGGCGGCACATCAGCTCGTCCCAGCCCGCCGCGGCCCGGCTGCTCGGCGAACCGCCCTCCGGACCGTTCAGCGCGGTCCAGGCGATCGACGGGATGACCAGGTGATGGCTACCGGCCACCTCCAGCCGCATGGCCGCGTCCAGCACGTCCATCACCCCACTCGGCCAGGCGTGCGTCAGCAGCGCCGGCCGAGCATCCGGATGCGCGGACCGCAGGTGCAGGAAGTGGACGAACTGACCACCGATCTCGGTGGCGTAGTGGTGGTAGGCGCTCAGCCGGGCCTCGTGGACGCGCCAGTCGTAGCCGTCGAGCCAGTAGTCGAGCAGCTCGTCGGCGTACGCCGCCGGCACCACCCGGTCCAGGCCCGCGGCGATGTACCCACCTCCGTCGCGGAACGCGCGGAGCCGGTCGTACAGCGCGTCGAGATCACCCTGCGGCACTCGCAGCCGCAGCTCACGGACCTCGGCGGTGCGCTCAGTTCCCACCCATCGACCTCTCCCTCTCCCCGCTTCGCACAGCCCTGCTGACCAGCATGACGCTCCGGGCGGACGGTTTGTTGTCCTCGGCCGCGACTTGCCTCTTCTGACAAAGAACGAACCGATGCCGAAAGGGTTGCACGAACGGGCTGACAACTTGCTGACACTTCTGCCGCAGGACAAACCATTGACAACGTTGCCCGGTCCGTGCGGACGTCCGTGTCCACTCTTCGTCCACCCGTTGCCCCGCCTATTCCAACGTTGTAAAGTCGACGCCGACCTGCTCAGCACACCTCACGGGAGCCTCTCGATGCCCAGCACCCAGCCCCGCCCCGAGCACCCCCGGCCGCAGTTCGTCCGCCCGCACTGGCTGAACCTCAACGGCGAGTGGCAGTTCGAGGCCGACAAGTCCGACTCCGGCCTGGAACGCGGCCTGGCCGAGCGCGAGCTCGAGCGCCGGATCACCGTTCCGTTCGCGCCCGAGTCCGAACTGTCCGGGATCGAGGACGTCGACTACCAGGAAGCCGTCTGGTACCGGACGACCGTCACGATCCCCGCCGACTGGACCGGCAACGACGCCGTCCTGCACTTCCAGGCCGTCGACCACGACGCCACCGTCTGGGTGAACGGTGTCGAGGTCGTCCGGCACCGCGGCGGCTTCACGCCGTTCAGCGCCGACCTGGCCGGCGTCGCCGGACCGGGCGAGGAGGCGCTGATCGTGGTCCGCGCCCGCGACAGCAAGAACGGGTCGCAGGCGCGTGGCAAGCAGAGCACGATCTACTTCAACCGCGACTGCCACTACACCCGGACCACCGGTATCTGGCAGACCGTCTGGCTGGAGGCCGTCCCGTCCGTCCACCTCGGGCGGCCGCGGATCACCCCGGACGTGGCCGGCTCGGCATTCCACCTGGCCGTCCCGGTCTCGGCGAACAAGCCGGGCTGGAAGGTCCGCGCCGTACTGTCCGACAGCGACGGCGAGGTCGTCGCTGCCGAGGTCCGCGCCGACCTGGACCTGGCGCCGCGCCTGGTGCTCGCCGTACCGGCTGATCGCGTCCGGCTGTGGGACACGACCGACCCGCACCTGTACGACGTACGGCTGGAGCTGGTGGACGCCGACGGCGCTGTGGTCGACCAGGCCGCCAGCTACGCCGGCCTGCGGTCGGTGTCGATCAACGGCCAGGCCGTACTGATCAACGGCAAGCACGTCTTCCAGCGGCTCGTGCTGGACCAGGGCTACTGGCCGGAGAGCCTGATGACGGCGCCGTCCGAGGAGGCGCTGGTCGCGGACATCGAGCTGAGCCTCGCGGCCGGCTTCAACGGCGCCCGGCTGCACCAGAAGGTGTTCGAGGAGCGGTTCCTCTACCACGCGGACCGCATGGGCTACCTGGTCTGGGGCGAGTTCGGCGACTGGGGTGCAGGCGTCGGTGACACCGGCGACAACAACCAGTTGCCGACCGCAACGTTCGTGACGCAGTGGCTGGAGGCGGTCGAGCGGGACTACAGCCACCCGTCGATCGTCGGCTGGTGCCCGCTGAACGAGACCCACCAGCTGCTGCACGACCGGATCACCCAGCTGGACGACGTGACCCGGGCGATGTTCCTGGCCACCAAGGCGGCCGACACGAGCCGGCCGGTGCTGGACGCGTCCGGCTACTCGCACCGGGTGCCGGAGACGGACATCTGGGACTCGCACAACTACGAGCAGGACCCGGTCGAGTTCGGCAAGCAGATGGCCGGGCTGGCCGACGGAGCGCCGTACGGCAACACCGGTGGCCGCGAGGACCGGCCGATCTCGCAGCCGTACAACGGGCAGCCGTACTTCTGCAGCGAGTTCGGTGGGATCTGGTGGAACCCGGAGGCGGTCCAGCTCGCGGGGACCGACCGGGCCGAGTCGTGGGGCTACGGCCAGCGGGTGAAGGACGAGGCGGAGTTCTACGACCGCTTCACCGGGCTGGTCGACGTACTGCTCGACGACCCGCGGATGTTCGGCTACTGCTACACGCAGCTGACCGACGTCTTCCAGGAGGAGAACGGCATCTACCGCTTCGACCGCTCCAGCAAGCTGGACGTCGAGCGGGTCCGCAAGGTGCAGATCCGCGCGGCCGCTTTCGAGCAGCAGCAGGGCTAGAGCGTCCCCGTCGCCAACTGCAGGCCGAGGCTCCCCAAGCTCACGCTGACCCACAGGATCGCCCCCAGCAGGAGCGGCCGGAGCCCGGCCTTGCGCAGTTCGCCCACCCGCAGCGACAAGCCGATGGCCACCAACGCACTGGTGATCAGGAAGGTCCCGACGAGCGCCAGGTCCGCCTGGCGCTCGTCGGGCACCAAACCGGCGGTCCGCAGCCCGGCCGCCACCAGGAAGCCGACGAGGAACAGCGGCAACATCCGCCGCCAGGGAAGCTTGCGTCGTACCGATCCTTCAGAAGCGGCGTCCCGGCGGGACTTCAGGATCACCAGGCCCATCACGATCGGGACCAGCATCAGCGAGCGGGTCAGCTTCACAACCAGCGCTTGATCGCCTGCTTCCTGGCTGAACGCATAGCCGGCCGCGACCACCGACGACGTGTCGTTGACCGCCGTACCGGCCCACAGGCCGAAGGCTTCCGGGCCGAGACCCATCAGGTGGCCGAGCGGCGGGAACGCCAGCACGGCGACCACGTTGAACGTGAAGATCGTCGCCAGCGCGTACGCGACCGACGACTTCTTCGCCTCGATCGCCGCCGTCGTCGCGGCGATCGCGGACGCGCCGCAGATCGCCGTACCGACGCCGATCAGGATCTGCGTGTCCCCACGCACCCCGAGCAACCGGCCGAACAACCAGGCCCCACCGAGCGCGATCGCCAGCGTCCCGAGCATCACCGGCAGCGATCCGGCGCCGACCCGCGCGACCTGCTGCAACGACAACCCGGTGCCCAGCACCACGATCGACACCTGCAGCAGGAACTTCGAGGCGAATTCGTACCCCGGCCGCGACCACTCACCCCGCAGTACCGGCACGACCGAGCCGACCACGACCCCCAGCACCAGCCCGAACACCGGCCCGCCGACCACCGGCACCAGCCGCCCGAGCGGCACCGCCGCCATCGCGAGCACGAGCACCACCAGCAGCCCCGGCAGCCGCTCGACGAAATGAGGTTTTGCCGCCGCTTGTGACGACGCCGGTGACCTAACCTCGATCTGCACGCCGGGACCCCTCGCTCTTAAATGTACGCACATTTAAGCTAAGAGATGACCGGACATTTGGCAAGCCGGGGTGACCCACGGCTCAGACGGGAAGGCCTCGATGACCGAGCGCAAGCTCAACCGCGGCGGCGGCCGGCCGCTGTGGAAGCAGCTCCAGGAGGAGCTGGTCCGTCGGCTTCGCGCCGGCGAGTTCGACGACGTCTTCCCCGGTGAGCTCGCCCTGGTCGAGGACTACCAGGTCAGCCGCCACACCGTCCGCCAGGCGCTCAGCCAGCTCCGCGCCGACGGTCTGATCGTCGCCGAGCGCGGCCGCCAGCCGCGGGTCGCGACCGCTCCGGAGATCCGGCAGCCGATGGGCGCGCTCTACAGCCTGTTCTCGTCGGTCGAGGCGTCCGGCCTGCCCCAGCACAGCGTCGTACGGGCCCTCGACGTCCGCGCCGACGGCGTGATCGCCAGCCGCCTCGGCCTGGAGGCGTCGATCCCGCTCGTCTACCTCGAACGCGTCCGCTTCGCCGGCGACGAACCCCTCGCGCTCGACCGCGTCTGGCTCCCGGCCGCTGTTGCGGAGAGCCTGCTCGAGGCCGACTTCAGCCACACCAGCCTGTACGCCGAACTCGCGGCCCGTACCGGCCTGCGCCTCGACCACGGCCGTGAGGACATCCGCGCGGTCAACCCGACGTCGGCCGAGCGGGCCCTGCTGCACTGTCCCGCCGGTGCCGCGGTCTTCTCCATCAACCGCCTGGCCCACGCCCAGGGGCGCCCGATCGAGTGGCGGCACACCGTCGTACGCGGTGACCGCTTCGCCCTGGCCGCGGAGTTCTCCGCTCACCAGGGCTACCGCCTGACTCCAGCGACCGGGACCAGCCTGGCTTGAGTGGTTCACGCCGGGCGCGTTGGCCGCTGGAGTGCGCCCGGCGTGAAGCTTTCAGAGGGTGATCGACTCCAGGTGGTCGACCTTCTTGAACTCGGCACCCGCCGCGAGCACCGAGGCCTCGAGCTTCGCCAGACCACCCCAGTCCTCGGCCGGCTTGTCGAGCGGCTCGTCGAAGTCGTCCCAGTGCGTCGCGATCACCAGCGGCACGGGCTTGATGGTCTTCAGCAGCCGGTCCGTCACGCCGGGCTCTCCACCGGGCGCGGCCAGGACCACGTCGACCTCCAGGTCCTTCAGCGCGACCGGGTCGAAGCCGGCCGTGCTGAGACTGAGGATGCGCAGGCCACCGATCGTCAGCACGTAGGCGAGCGTTCCGCCCTCGACCAGGTCGGCGATGGTCCGCGGCCTGGGCGGTACGACGGCCGGACGCGTTCCTGGGAAGGCGAACTGGTGCCGCGCGCCACCACACGAGTGCAGCGACCGGAACACCTCCACCGTGAATCCCTCCTTGAACGGCAGGTACTCACCGCCGACCACCTGCGTCAGCTGGTCGCCCGGCGCGCGCAGCGCCCGCAGCAGGTTGAGGTGCGTCTCGTTGCCGAGCACGGTCGCCTTGGTCTTGCGGGCGATGTACGGGACATCAGGGAGGTGGTCGTAGTGCCCGTGGTGCACCAGGATCGCGTCGGCCTTGGTGACGTACTTGTCGATCACACTGGGCTTGCTGACGATCCGGGTCGAGTCGTCGGCGCCCTCCGGCGTGTAGGTGCCGGTGCGGAATCTGGTCAGCCACGGGTCGGTCAGCACGACCGAGTCCCCGGACCGGATCTGCCACGCGTGGTTGCCCCACCAGGTCAGCTCGACCGGCTGCCGCCCCGCCTTGACCACTGCAGGCTCGTCCGCTGTCGCTGCCCGCACTCCTGCCGCTGTCCCGGCAGCACCCACCGCCGCGACCGCGGCACCTCTGAGCACACCTCTCCGGCTCACCGTCATCCCCAGTTCTCCTCACCTCGACGTGCCGCCCAGTCAAGGCTTTGCGATGGACCGATGTCGAATATGCTCTTACATATGATCCGATTGCCTGCACATATCACCCCAGGTCAGCCGGGTCATGCTCACTGAACGCCACCTGCAAATCTTCGTCGCGCTCGCCGACGAGCAGCACTTCGGCGACGCGGCCCGGGTCGTCGGCATCACCCAGCCGCCGCTCTCCCAGGGCCTGCGCCGCCTGGAGTCCCTGGTTGGCGCCAAGCTCTTCGAACGCGGCCCCGGCCGAGTCGAGCTCACCGCGGCCGGTGCAGCCCTCCTCCCGTACGCCCGGCGCGCACTGGGCTCGCTCGACGAGTTCCACCACGCCGCGGGCGCTCAGGACCCCGAGGGGCCGGAGGTACGCCTCGGCCTGACGTCGGAGGTCCCGCCGGCCATCGGCGCCGCTGTAGCCGCTGCACTGCCCAGCGGGCGAGTCACCGTCGTCACTGCGCCGACCAGCCAGCTCCTGCCTCAGCTGACGTCCAGTCGCCTGCACCTGGCCGTCGTACTGCATCCGGCTGTGCTCGACGGGCTGGAGGCTGGGCCGGTCACCCTCCTGCCGACCGAGGCGCTGGTGCCGACCGCACTGCACCTTGACGACGGCGTACCGCTCAAGCTGCGCGACCTGGACGCGCTGCCGATCGCCGTACGGCCGCGTGCTGAGGCGCCGGCTGCCAGGGACTTGGTGCTGGACACGCTGGATCTCCACCGCCCAGCAGGCGGCACAGTCGTGGTCACCGACGAGCGGGCCGCTCTGGCGATGGCCGCTGCCGGGCAGGCGATCGTGGTGACACCGGACCGCTCGCTGCACGCGGCTGGGCTCGGCCGCCATCCGATCGTCGACGACCCACTGCCTGTACGGCTCCGCCTGGTCTGGCCAGCTGCCCGTACGCCGTCAGCGCTGCTCCCCGACGCCCTGGCTCGCATCGCCCAGGCCCTGGCGGTGACGCCATGAGCGGCTCTCTCCGCAGACGCGCCGAGTCCCTGGCGGTGACACGGTGAGCGCCCCACTTCGCGATTCCGCCGCGAACCACCTGCGCGCGATCTTCGAGGACGCCGGCGCCCGCGGCTGGTTCCACGCGGTCTCGCTGGACCGCCCGGACGAGGCGATCTCCCTCGACGCCGACCACGTCGTACCGATGGCCTCGGTCTACAAGCTCCCCCTGGTCATCACCTTCGCCGACCTGGTCGACCGCGGCTCGCTGGATCCCCAGCAGGCGGTCACACTCCAGCCTGCAGAACGCACGCCCGGCCCGACCGGCCTCGCGATCTTCAGCGACCCGGTCACCCTCTCCCTGCGCGACCTGGCCGCGTCGACGATGGCCCTGTCCGACAACGCCGCCGCCGACGCGCTGCTCGAGGTCGTCGGCCTGGACCAGGTCGCCGACCTCCTGCAACGTGCCGGCCTGACCAGCACCCGGGTCCGCCGAGGCACCGCCGACAACCTGCGTGAGCTGGTACGCCGTACGCGAGCCAGCGACGCCGACGCCGCGCTCGCCGTACTGGCCGACAACGACACCACCGACCCGTCCGGCGTCTACGAAGCGGCCAACGGCTCGGCGACCAGCGCCCGCGACATGACGACGCTGCTCGCCAAGCTGTGGTCCGGCGAACTGCTCTCCGCGGGCCAGACCGCCTTCGTGCAACGGCTGATGGCGCAGCAGGTCTTCACCCAGCGGATCGCGTCCGCGTTCCCGCACGACGCCGTCCGCGTCTACGGCAAGACCGGGACGTTCGGCGCGCTGCGCCACGAGGTCGGCATCGTCGAGCTGCCCGGCGGGCCGACCGTCGCCGTCGCCGCCCTCACCCGAGCCGCCCGCGCCGACAAACGCCTACCCCGCGTCGACGCCGCCATCGGCCAGGCCACCCGGTACGCCGTCGACCGGCTGCGCTAGTCGGCGACCACGGCATACGCCTCGACTTCGAGCACAAGCTCGGGACGGAACAGCCCGACCACCTGCACCGCCGTACTGGCCGGCGGGTTCGCTGTGTCGACGTACGCATCCCGAGCCACCCGTACGGCGGGCAGCACGCCGATGTCGGTGACGTAGAGGTTCAGTTTCACCACATCGGCGAAGCTCGCCCCCGCCGCCTCCAGACACGCGGCCAGGTTCGCGAACATCTGCCGGGCCTGCGCCTCCGGATCGCCGACCCCCACGATCTCGCCCGCCGCGTCCAGCGCGACCTGTCCCGCGATCGCCACCCAGCGTCCGGGCCCGGTGACGACATGGCTGTACCCATTGCCCGCGGCAACACCTTCGGGCTGCGGGTAGGAAAGCTGACTCAAGAGACCCTCCAGGATCGTGAACCGGCCTCCATCCTGACCCGGGAGCCCCGTATCGCACCAGCGCATACTCCGCACACGAGCCATGCGCTCGCGGCATACCTTGCCGCCAATGGAACTGACCCTCAAACGGTTCCATCAGGACCGGCTGCACGGTGTACGTCGCGACACGGGCGGCCGACGAGCCGTGTGGTGCCGTCGCCTTCGTCGACGCGCTCCGCGAGAGCACTTGACCTCAAGTCGACTTGAACCGCTGAGATGGGCGCCATGACCAACGAGTGGGGCATCGAGCGGCTCGACCTGGCCGCCTACCTGAACCGGATCGGCCAGCCCGCCGGAGACGTTTCGGTGGAAACGCTGCACAGGCTGCACGCGGCGCACGTCCGGAGCATCCCGTTCGAGAACGTCGACGTCGTGCTCGGCACCCATCCGGGATTGGAGCTCGATGTCGTCCAGGCCAAGCTCGTCGCGCGGCAACGCGGCGGGTACTGCTACGAGCACGCGCTGCTGTTCGCCGCCGTACTGGAGACGCTCGGCTTCGAGGTCGAGCGCCGGGTGGCGCGGGTCCAGCCGCACAAGTCCGGGCCGAAGACGCACATGAACCTGCTCGTCCGCGTGAACGGCGAGGAGTGGCTGGCCGATGTCGGCTTCGGCGCCGGCATCCTGCACCCGATGCCGCTCAAGGACGGCGCGGTCGTCAATCAGGGCGGCTGGGAGCACCGGCTGACGGACGATGCCGGCACCTGGACCCTGGCGAAGAAGACTCCCGATGGCTGGATCCCCCAGCACGCCTCGAACGACGAGCCGCAACGCCTGATCGACTACACCGTCTACCACCACTACGTCGCGACCAATCCGCACTCGCCGTTCTCGACCAAGCTCGTCGTGATGCGCCTCGCCGACGGCGTCAGCCGCCGCGTGGTCGGCACCGAGCTCACCACCGAGTACGCCGACGGCCGGACCGAGCACCGCACGCTCACCGCCGACGATCTCGGCCCGGCGCTGGCCGCACTCGACGTCGTACTCAACGACGAGGAGCTGGACCGGCTGCTGCTGAAGCGCTAGGCGTCTCGGTCCGGAAGCTCTCGCCCAGCTGCTCGCCGAGACCGAAGTAGTGGCGGAAGTTGTAGATCAACGGCGACCAGGCCCGCGGATCGACGTACGACGTGCCCGGTACGACGATCTCGGCGGCCGCGTGGACCCGGAGCACCTTCGCCTGCACGAGCAAGAAGTTGCCGCCAGCATCTAAATCGACACTGACCGCCGTTGCCTCGAACTGCAGCGGGCACTCGCCGACCCGCGGCGGCGCGACCAGCTCGGACTTCTGCTCGGTCAGGCCGGCCGCTTCGAACTTGCGCGGCTCGTACCGAAATCGTTGACGCTTGTGCTCCGGCACAGGATTGCTGCCGGTCAGACTCGCGAGCCGCTCGACGGCGTCCCACTGCGCCGGCGACGGGTAGTTGACGACGAGCTCGGGCCGGCTGCGCACGTTCGTCCCGGTCCGGCCTTCCCCGCCGAGACCGAGCACGACGACGTCGCCGAGCGCCCAGGCCGACGACATCGGAGCCAGGTTGAAGGTCCCGTCGCCGTTGTCCGTGGTGATCAGGGCCACCGGCGTACCGGCGTACAGGATGGAGGGCTCGATGGTGAGATGCGTCATGCCGCCGAACCTAGGTCCGGATCGCTTCGGCCCTGGCCGAACCGACCGCGAGGCACGATGGGTGAATGACGACGACCGAGGGGCAGGAACTGGCCGCGTGGGCGCGGATGCTCGCCGACGGCACGCGAGCGACCGTCTGCCTCGCGCTGCTCGACGGCCGCGCGTGGACCGCAACGGAACTGGCCGAGCTGGCGGGCGTCTCCCGCCCGACGATCAGCGAGCACCTGAACCTGCTGGTCGAAGGCGGGCTGCTCAGCGAAGTACGGCAAGGACGGCACCGGTACGTCGAGTTGGCCGGGCCTGAGACCGCGCAACTGCTGGAAGGGCTGTCGGCGCTGGCTCCTCGTCGTACGGAGATCGCTACGAGCCTCAAGAGCGCCAGCCGCCGCGACGCCTTCGCGCGGGCCCGGACTTGCTACGACCACTTGGCCGGCCGGCTCGGCATCGCCGTCATCGACACGATGACCGAACGCGGCCTGCTCGACTGGTCCGACGGACTCGCGTTGACGCCTGACGGCACGCGCTGGCTGGAAGATCTCGGCATTGCGGTCAAGACCGGTCGCGGCCGCCCGCTCGTGCGATCCTGCCTCGACGTGACCGAACGCCGTCCGCATCTGGCCGGCGCGGTCGGCTCCGCGCTGTGCCTGCACGCGCTCGAGCAGGGCTGGGTGCACCGCATTCCGGGCGGACGCGCGTTGAAGGTGTCCGGATCGCTGACCGAGCTAGGGCTTTCTGTTGGTGTGGTGCGAGAACTCGCTTCCAGGGTGTGAGATTCGCAGCAGGGAACACACCTTCGAGAGGCAAGTGTCGGCGAAAGCGCCTAGCCTTCGGCCATGACTGGTTTCGAGCCCGACACCGAACTGGTGTCCAGCCTGCCTCTGCCCAGCCATGTCGTCGTCCAGGTTGACGGTGCGTGGCGCCGCGGCTGGCTGATCGGCCGCGAGCACGAGGACACAGGATGGACCGGAACGGTGCAGTACGAGGGCGACGACGGCGTCGAGCGAACCGAACGGCTACCGGCCGACCGGATCGCTCTGCCGGCGTCGGACCGACCGACTGAGCAAGCGTCGTAGGAGGAACGACAACGCGAAGGCCCCCGAGGATCTCCTCGGGGGCCTTCGCGTGTAACGGGTACTTCGGGCGCCTCGTGCGAAAGCGGATCCCGCCCCAGGCCCTTCGGGCGGTTGACCTGGGGCGGGATCCAGCGTTACACCCTCTGTATCGGTGACAACACGGCCGGTGTTACACACGTCAGGAACTTTTCTGCGTCAGGACAGCTTGCGCGTCTCGATCAGCCGCTGCGCGACGTCCCGCAGCTTCACGTTGTTGTCCTGGGAGTAGCGACGCAGTACGGCGAACGCCTGCTCGTCGCTCAGGTCGAAACGCTCCATCAGGATCCCCTGCGCCTGGCCGATCAGCTTGCGCGCGTCGATCGCCTGCCACAGCGTCGACTCGCTGCGCGCGTTGGAGACCGCCACCGCCGCGTGGTCGGCGAAGACCTGCGCGATCACGTCGTCGTTCTGGCCGAAGCGTTTGGTCGCGGGGTCGTACAGGTTCAGTACTCCCACGGTTGTTGTCGGCGTCCGGAGTCTGACGCTGAGGACGCTGTGCAAGCCGACGCCGGCGACCCCCTCGGACCAGCGAGGCCAGCGGAGATCCCCCGGGACGTCCCCGCTGACCACGCTCTTCTCGTCCTGGACCACGCTGAAGCTCGGGCCCTCGCCGGTCTCGACCTGGACCCGGTCGGCCTCCTCGACCAGCGCGTCGGTCGCGGTCGCCGACTCCAGCCGGCCGCCGCGGTGCACCAGCAGCAGGCTGGCGTGCATGGTGCCGATCCTGGGCAGCACGAACTCGAGGAACTGTTCGGCCGTTTGTTCCACATCGGGCTGCTCGTGCAGGACCTGGGCCATCCGGGCCAGCTCCTGGGCGAACTCGTCGTTCACCGGGCCACTGCGCCCGACGGTTGGAAGGGTGCTCTCACCGGGGTGTTTCCTCAACGGGTCGAAATCACTGCGGGCGGCATGCTGCGCCACCGGCTGACTTCCCAACCGCGATGAACTTTAACACCGACCCGCCGGGCTTCTGTGCGTCCCGCCCCTGGATGTTCGGGCGTCGCGTCCCGGGCGTTCGTGCGGTGCGTCCCGGACGTGAGGCGACCCCGGTGCGTCGGGTCTGAACACCGGGGCCTGGAACGACTTGCCTCTCGAGCGACCGGCCCTTCCTTGCTCTCAGGTGCCCCTTCCGGCACCTGTCATGCGCGTTCGTGGAAGACGCTGTCCCCGACTTGGCCCGGCGTTCGCCAGAAGCCTTGTCAGAAGTGGACGGCCAGAAGGATCCGGCCGGTGTCCGAGCTGCGGATGTCGAGCGCCCGGATCTCGGAGCGGTGCAGCTTCGTCGTCGCACCCGGGCGCACCGTCGTACCGGGTGATGCCGTCCAGCTCGCGATCATCGTGGTCTTGCCGCTCTGGTCGGTGACGAACAGGTCGTAGCCGCGGGCCCGTTCGCTCGGGGTCGCCAGTTCGTCGTACCGGCAACTGATCTCGATCGTCGTCCCCCACCGCTCCTCCACCAGGCGGGCATCGGCGGTCAACTTGCTGGCGACGGTCTGCGCCAGGACGACGTAGTCCCCCTCGGGTTCCTCACGGGCCAGCGGGACCGCCACCACCGCGCCGATCGCGGCTGCGGTGGCAGCGGTCGCGGCAACCAGTCCCGCGACCCGGAACCGCCGCTTACGACGGTCCCGGGTGACGGCCCGGACCAGGCCGGGCAACAGGTTGGGCGGCGTGGGGTCGAGCGTGGCGAGCGCCCGGTCCCCCGGCAGCATCGCCAGGGTCCCGGGGACGCCCGCCAGCGACGCCACCTCCGCCGAACAGTCCGCGCACGTGCGCAGGTGCTCCTCGTACGCGCGCCGATCCTGCGCGGACAACGCGCCCAGCAGGTAGGCCGCGTCCCAGTCCCGGTACTCATCGCTCATTCCTGCGTCACCCCCCTCTCCTGCAGCGCGAGCTTCAGCGCCCGCATTCCGTAGTGCAACCGCGACTTCACCGTGCCCGGCGGGATGTCGAGCTCCTTGGCGATGTCGGTGACGGTCCGCCGGCCGTAGTACGCCCGGACGATCACTTGGCGATGGTCCTCCGACAGCTGCGCCAGAGAGTCCGCCACCAGCCACGCGTCCAGTACGGCGTTCGCGTGGTCGGCGCTCGGCCGTTCCGGGAGGTCGTCGCTGGCGACCTCCCGGTTGACCCGGGCACTGCGCCGGTCGTCGATGACGAGGTTGCGCGCCACCGTGAACAGCCAGGCCCGGGCCCCCGCCTCGTCCTCGGTCAGGATCTGCGGCCGCCGCCACGCCCGCAGCAACGTCTCCTGTACGACGTCCTCGGCGAACCGGTCGTCCCCCGTGAGCCGGACCACGAACCGCCACAGCGCAGGCGCGTGCACGTCGTGCAGCTCACGCAGAAGCGCCGCCCGGTCGTCGGCCATCGGCACTCCAGCTCTGTCGTCGTGGATCGTCATGGCCCGGCACCCGCTACTCGCCGGCTGCCACAGGCTCACGCTTCCTGCCGGGAAGGCTACTTTCCAGCGCCCACCCGCCGTTCCCGAGCACCGCGATCAGCAGGAACGCGAACGCGAACAACGCCGCCTTCTCCCCACCGTTCTCCACCGGCAGCAACCCGTCAACCTGATGCACCGTGAAGTACGCGTAAGCCATCGACCCCGAACACAGCAACGCGGCCCACCGAGTCCCGAACCCCACCATCACCAACGCCCCCGCTACCCCTTGGATCGCCGCAGCCCACCACGACGGCCAAACCAACGGTGTGATGCGCTCCACCCCCAGCACCCCGAACAACGCTGCGGCCCCATGAGTGGCAAACAAGAACCCCACAACAATCCTGAACACAGCAACCACTTGCTCCTGCCAGCGCTCCAACATCTTCACTCCTCAGGTGAATGGACGGCTTTCACACCCCCACCCGCCTCACGCTGACGAGGGTGCTCCTCCCCCTGAGAACGACCCACCCACCCATCCGGTTCAACCGACAGTGATCCAACGATCACCGTCCGAGACCACCTCAACCACTGGTCCTATCCTTCTTTCCAGTTGGCCCCCCACCCCCAACACCTGTCACACTGGTCCCCACACCCGGGCCTCTAGCTCAATTGGCAGAGCAGCGGACTTTTAATCCGCGGGTTGTCGGTTCGAGTCCGACGGGGCCTACCAAAACCGCAGGTCAGGGCGCACATGACCGCGGCGACTAGCCGCTCAGCCCACACCTTTGCCACCTTTTTCGTCGTCTGGCTCGTTGCCGAGTACCCGATTCATCGCCTCGACCACGAGCGGGTTCTTGATCTTCCGGCCGAGGTGTCCGTCCTGGGTCATCGAGACCCGGCTGTGCCCGAGGTGGTCGGCGATCTGACGGGCGCTTTGGCCGGCATCGTCCAGCATGGTCGCGAGCGTCTTGCGGAAGTTGTGCGACTTGACCCACTCCAGGGAGGCGACCTCAGCACGGACCTTCCGGAGATCTCGCAAGGTGTTCGTCGGGTCGCGATACCCACCGATGCTGTCCGGGAACACCGGCCAATCGAGCCTGACCCCAGCGTCGAAGCGACGGCGCAACATGTCGTGGACACGTCGAGGCAGCCCGAGTGACCGCTCCCCTGCTTCGGACTTGGTAGGCCGCCGCACGAGCCCCTGACCGGTGATCCGGCTGATGGTCCATTCGATGTCGACGGCACCGGCCGACAGGTCGGTTTCCGCCCAGGTGAGTGCCAACGCTTCACCAATCCGAACCCCAGTACCCAGCATGAACAGGCTCAGGTCAGGTAGGTCCTTTCTGACCGCGAGCTCGTTATCCGACACGGCCTTGAGCCAGAGTTCCACCTCATTCATCGTCAGCGATCGTGCGAGCTTCTTTCCTCGCGGCCTTTCAATTCGGCGGATCTCACGGACGGGATTGACGTCAAGCGGACCGCTTCGAACAGCCAGCCCCATCACTCCGGAGGTCACGCTCCGACACAGTTTGGCGGTGGGAACCCCGACGTCTGTTTTGACCGTGCGGATGAAGGTGTCCACTCGCGCGGTCGTTACCTCAACCAGCCTGAGTTCGCCGAGCGCGGGCCGAACGTGCTTCTCCAAGACTGACCTGTAGATCTGTACCGTGCCAGGGGAACGGGCTCCATCCCGAACCAGTTCCTCGATCTCTTTGACCCATTCGTCGGCAACTTCGCTGAATCGGTGACTAGGCGTCCAGCTACCTGCTTTCCCCATTTTCGCGCGCCCGCTGAGTGCCTGTTGCAGGTTCGCCCTCGCGGCCCCTTTGGTCTTGCCTCGCCGTTCGATACGGACGAGCTTGCCGTTGAAGTCGCGAAAGTTGGTGATGGCTCTGTAAGCCTTGCGACCGCTGGAGTCAGTGACCTCGTGCGTCCTGATGAGGCCCCAGGTGCCGATCGCGAGTGGCTGTCTTGGCATGGCTAGGCCGCTCCTTCCAACGACTTCAGCCAGCAGTACACGACCTCGCGCTCGTAGCGGATGTACCGCCCGATCCGCAGACCCTTCGGGCCGTAGCCAGTTGTCCGCCAGCGGTACAGAGTCGGCACCGGAACGCCAAGGAACTCCGACAGGTCCTCGACACTCCACAGCCGTTCATCGCGATGCTTCGGCACAGACATTCCGTTCCTCCTTCGTTGACAGTTACGTGTCAGCTCTCGTTGTCCTCGGCAATCAGTTCCTTGATCAGCCGTCTGTGTTCGCGGGCTTTGGCGGCGGCGGTGTTGGCTAGGAGTGCGTCGCCGATGGTTCGCCAGCCGGTGTTGGCGTAGGTGAAGTTGCCGACGATGAGGGTGGTTTCGACGTCGTTGGTGTGGTCGGCGGTGCGGTGGCGTTCTTGCCGCCAGTTCGCGCGTGCCTCGCGTAGGGCTTTGAGGGTGGTGGAGTACTGGCGGGACTTGGTGGAGAAGTGGCCGCCGAAGCCGAGCATGTGTGCCCACTTCTGGAGGCGCCGGTAGGACAGCCGTGCGGAGTTCTTCGCTGCTTCGCCTTCGTCCAGGTCGGAGCCGGGGCGTCCGAGTCGCCAGCAGGCGTCGACCAATCGGCCGGCGTGGGTGTTGAGGGTGGTGTAGCGGCGGACAGTGGAGTTGGTGAGCCTGGCGGATGAGTGGCCGGTTGCTTCGGCTGCTTTGGTGGCGTACTTGGCCAGGTATCCGGCGACGGCGGTTTCGGTGATGACTCCGTCGACGGTCTGCCGGACGGGGCGTAGGTCGAGTTGCTGGCCCCAGGCGATTTCCCAGCCGTTGGGGGCGTCGGGGTGGGGCAGGGACCTGAACCGGGTGCCTTCGACGGCGCGACGGATCGCGTAGGCCAGGAGTGCGAAGTCGGCGGAGGCGTGGGGTACGGCGATCTCGTGGGGTGCGATCGGGTTAACGCCGTCGAGGCGGACCAGGGCGTGGAAGTGGGCCACGCCTCGAGCCTGCATTTCTGCGACCTTGCCGAATGACAGCTTGATGGCGAGGCCGTGCTGTTTGCCCCACCGCTGGAGGGTGTCTTTGACGCGCTCGGTAGTGCGTCGCCATAGTTCGCCGGACAAGACGTTCCAGACGACTTGGTGGTCGTGGTCGTAGCAGTCCAGGCACAGCGGTTTACCGAGGACCTTCTCCCCGTCGTGGTGGGTTTGGTGGCAGCGCTGGTCGATCCCGTGGGGGCACGGGTCGGGGTTGCGGCGGGGTCGGCAGACCTGGTTGCGGAGTTGCCCGTCCCCGCCTCGGTGCTTGCGGGCGGAGTGGACAGCGCCGAACGAAGGTGCGGTGAAGGTGACGAAGGCGCAGGGGTGCTGGGTGACGCTGGCGGGGATCCCCTTGCCGCCTTGGAGTCCGGCCAGGACGAGTTGGTAGGTGTCTCCGCGGTAGATCTCTGCACAGGAGGGGCAGACGGCGGCGCGGCGGTTGCCGCAGGCTTTGTAGATGACGCCGTCGGGCATGTCGTCGGTGTGGCGGGTGGAGATGATCCGGCCGGTGCGGGTGGACACGACGTGGGCTTCGCCGCGTAGCTGGATCGGCCGGACGCATCCGCCCGCGGAGGCGGTGTGGTCGAGCCATTCGCCGTAGTTGGCGGTGGTCGCCGCGCGCTGGATGGCCTGTTCAACGCCTGAGGTCGGGTTCGTGCGCTTCCCGGGATCGATGGTGTGCTTGTGCTCGGAGATGACCTCGACACCGCCCAGGAGGCCGCCCAGGACGTCCAGTGGATCATGGTTGGGGTTGGTGGTCATGGTGACCTCCTTTCGAGACGTTTTGGTCCGTTTGCCGGGGCTACCGGGTCGGCACGGCCGCCCGGAGTTTGTTGAGTGCTGGGTAGTCGAGGCTTCGGCGTTAAGCAGCCAGCGCCGGAGCCGTCTTGACGGTTACGTGTCAGGCGACGGGAAGCGGCGCGGACTCCAGCTCGGGGGTGCCGAACAGGTGGTAGCCGCAGCCGATGCAGTAGCGGCCGACGATGGTGTCGCCCATGACGACCAGGGCGTATTCGTCGCCGGGTTCCAAGACGGTGGGGCACCAGTCGTGGCCGCCGAGGTGTTCGTTGGCGACCCAGTCGCACAGGAACGTTGTGGTGGCGGTGTCGCGGTGAGCGGTGAGTTCGGCGTAGGCGTTGAGGTCGACGGTCATGGTGGAGTCCTTCCGGTTGGTGTCGTGGCTCAGTGGGAGGCGACGGCGGTCGAGTGCTGGGTGATGCTGTTGTCGCAGTGCTGGTAGGGGCAGTGGGCGATCAGAGGGGTGCCGAGCCGGGCGGTGAGCGACCAGACGTAGACGGGGTTCAGCCATTCGGTGCGGGCGACGATGATTGGCCGGCCGCAGCCGTTGCAGTGGAAGGCGCGGAAGATCGAGCCCATGAGCCAGGCGGCGAGATCTTGGTTGGCGCGGTGTTGGTTGGTGGTCACGTCTGATGCTTCCTTTCTGTCGTTGGCTGTTTGGTGGGTTCGGTGTTCGCCCTCACCTCCGGGGTTCGCCCAGAGGTGGGAGCCAGCAACGAAGCCGCGGTTACTCGTCGGGTTCGAAAGTGGTTTCGCAGACGCTGCAGGTGATCTCCCCGAGTTCGAGGACTGCTTTGGCGACGCGGATGCGGCGGGGGCACTGACACGCGCAGGCCACCGCGTTGTTGTTGTTCTTCTTGGATTCGCCGCCGGTGACTTCGGGGTGCCGGTAGGCGATGAGCGCCGACTTGAGTTCGGCCAGGACGGCTTTGTAGGTGGCTGTCGTCTCGGTGCGGAGGGTGCAGACGGACCAGCCGTGCTTGTCGTCCTTGGCGGTGTCGAGGCCGAGCTCTTTGGCGAGTTCGGCGAACTTCTCGTTGTGCCAGCGGCCTTGGCGGCTGGTGTTCTTGATCTCGCGGACGTGCCCGAGGGCGTGGGCTGCTTCGTGCAGCAAGGTGGTGAAGACCTCTCCCACGGGACGTTGGAGTCCTTCGCCGGAGATCAGCACTTCGGACAGTTGGTTGTCTCCGTGCTGCCAGCGGATCGGGGCGAAGTGCCCGTGCTTGGGGCGCTTGGTGGCGGTGCCGGAGCCGACGATGATGACGACGGCCGGAACTTCTTTGTGGTTGGTGCGGATCGCGGTCCATGCCGATTCGAGTGCGGCGACCAGGTGTGCGGTGGTGTAGGTGTCTTGACGCTTACGTGTCAGTCGCGCTGCCGGTGACCCGGTACGGGCCTTGGTGGTGGCCTTCTTGGCCCGCTTCACGGTGACCGTGACGGCGGGGTGGCTTGCTCCTGTCGAGCACTCGCGGAGCTTGTTGCGGACCGCGATGAGTGAGGCGTAACCAGTAGCTCTGCCGCCTTCGGTGGCCTTGACCTTGTCCATGTGGGTCTGGACGGCCTGGAGGGCTGCTGTGGGGCTGCCGGAGTAGGTGGCGGTGGTCTTGGTGACCTCCCAGCCAGTCAGGCCAGTGAGGGCGTTGGTGTTGGAGTTGGTCAAGCCGGTGAGCTTGGTGGTGGTCGCAGGCTTCGAGGCCGGAGCCGGAACGGCCGGCATCTGTGGCAGGTCGAGTTGGCCAGGAACCTGGACCACGGGTGCGAGAGCTTCGGTAGTCACCACTGTTCTCCCTTCTCGATGGCGTCTTGCTTGGCGCAGGTCATGTGGCAGGCGCGGCCGTTGTGGGGGTCGCGCAGGAGGGCTGGAGATCCGCACAGGAAGCAGGGCTGTGGGTTACCGACTGCTGCGTGTGCCCAGTCGTCGGCCCGCTGCGTGCGGTAGGCCTTCTTGGCTTGGGTTTTCTTGGCCACCGGTTCAGGGGCCGGGGTGGTGTCGAGGTCGGTCGGGATGGCCTGTTGTCCTTGACAGTTACGTGTCACGCGGCGCCGGTTGCCCGGTTTGGTTGCCGCGCGCATCAGTTCGCCTGGTTGACGATGCGGAGTTCGCTGAAGTGCCGCATACAGAACTTCGGCAGGTCGTCGTAGCCGCAGAACACGAACCACCACTGGGGTTCGGCCTGGCCGAGGACGATTCCCTGGTACCAGCCCCAGGTGGGGGCGCAGTAGGTGGGCGGGGTGTCGTACGTGCTTGGCTCTCCGAAGGGAGTCCAGACGCGGGTGCCTTCGGGCAGTCGACCGTCGTTTTCGATGAGGTCGTTGTTGTCCTTGAGGAGCTTCAGCCAGTGGTCGTAGACCTCGGACAGGCTCGACGGTGTGTGGGTCATCGCTGGTCCTCCGTCCAGTCGCCGGGGATGTAGAGGGGTTCTTGGGTCCACGCGGCGTTGTCGGTGGCGTGCTCGACCTGGTGGTGTTCGAGCAGTGCTCGGGCTTCGTAGAGGGCGTCGATCAGGTGGCTGATCGCGGTGACGGAGCCGGTGACGAGCTCGATCTCGATCGGGTTGGCTCCGAGGTCGATGACGACCTTCGGGGTCCGGCCGTTGCAGGCCAGATTTATGCCGGCCACGGACTCGTCGGTGAAGTCGTAGCCGATCATCATGCGGTCTTCGCGTTCGCCGCCGTCGGCGTCGTAGAAGGTCATGACGCCTCCTGGAGGGTGTAGGCCTTGGTCCAGGAGCCGTTGAAGGCTTGGCCGTTTCGCATGGCTGACCAGCAGACACCGCAGCGGTGGGGCTGGTGGGGTGACCAGGTGAAGGCTCCGCAGTTGTGGAGCCAGCCGGTGTTGCCTTTGCCGTCGTTGACGGCGGTGGGTGTCCCCGCGGAGACGGGTTTGACGGTGATCATGCGGCCCTCCGGAGGTGTGCAGCACGGCGGACGATCTGCCGGTGCTGGTTGTCGTTGATGAAGGCCGTCTTGAGACGGCGGGGGAATCCGCCTTCGGCTCGGAGGAGTCCGACGCCAAGGGCTTCGGGTGCGATGTCCACGGCGGTGTGACCTTGGGAAGCCCAGCCGGTGCCGAGGATGATGTCGCTGCTGGAGTCGGTGGCGCAGCGGAATGCGAGGCGATAACCGAACAGGTCCCGCAGCGAGGTAGGGACGATGTCTGCCGAGGGCCGTTGGGTTGCGGCGACGACGATGATGCCTGCGGCGCGGCCACGGGCGACGACGTCTCGGACGAGGGCCCGAAACTCTTCTTGCTGTTCCTTGGTGCCGACGGTGACCGTGAAGTAGGCCAACTCATCGATGAACAGGATCTTGGCGCGGAAGCCGTCGCCGGGAACGATCTTCTTGCGGCCGTTACGGGCCAGGTGCAGGTAGCGCTCGTCCAGATCTGCTTGCAGATCCTTCAGCACACGAAGCGCCTTGGGCATGTTGTTGCCGACGAACTCTTTGGCGACCGGTGCGTAGGGCACCAGTTCGACGATCTTGCCGTCGATCAGGATGAGATCGACATCCGAGCACAGTGCGGCGTGAGCCAGGAAGTTGCCTTGTGCGACGGACTTTCCGGCGCCGGGTTCACCGCCGATGAGGATGTTGCGGTACATGAGGGTGACGTGGACGCGTTTGCCACGTGCGTCGAGTCCCAGGTACATCGGGTCGTAGATGGACAGTGCGCCGAGTGGCGCGGGGGTGGCCCCCGGCTTGTGCCGGGGGAACACCTGTTTGGGGATGAAGCTAGACATAGTCGGACACGTCTTCTCCGTTGGCGCCAAGCACCACGGTGTCGCCGTCGTTCACGGCTGCGGTGGTCTTGGTCTTCGAGGCCTTGGTGCGGGTTTCACCGCTGCCGGTTTTGGCCGGCCTTTGATCGGTGGCGCCCTCAGAGGCGGGGTCGGGGCCGAGGAAGGCCATGACCGCGTCGTCTGCGACGGCCGCTTCGGGCATGTCGCTGGTGTCGTTGAGCAGTGGCGAGACGATGTGCTGCTTGGACAGCGGGTCGCGCCGATCGATGTCGATGCGTACGAGTGCGGCGTTGCGGTTCGAGCGGGTGATGACCGCAGTGCGTGCCCAGCACGCGGAGGCCAAGGTTTCGGCCTTGTTTTCCAGGTCTTCGGCCGACAGGCCGGGACGCATGAACAGCCAGACGACCTGACCGGTCTTGGTGGCGAAGCACCCGACGATGAACGGCAGGTTGCCCGACCAGTTCAGGGTGCGCATTTCGGTGAGGCAGGCCGGACGCGGTGCCGGGTGATGACACACCAGACCCGGTTACGCGCGAAGCGGCGTACCAGGTTGTCGGTGAAGATCCATCCACTCAGGACGATGACCAATAGGGCGTTGAGCCACACGGGGTTGGAGTCGAAGTAGCTGGTGATCGCCGCGCCGTGGGTGTGGACGATGTAGGCGACGGTGGCGAGCGTGATGAGTTCCCAGCGCCAGCGCCAGATGCTCAGCAGGATGATGACCGGCAGCGACTGCGACGGCCGGGTGATGGTTTCGACAGCACTGGTGGCACTGCCACGACGGCCGGATACTCGACCAGTCGAGCGCTTGCGGGTAGATTTGGGCATGACAAGACCTCCCGATGAGGGGGTTGAGTCAGGAAAGACACGAAGCCAGGACGGTTTCTGAGGCCTTGACCCGGCTTCGTGTCGGTGTTCCAGGGAGCGGCCCCTTCGAGGGCCGTTCTTGGTTTCTAGCGGTAGTTCAGCGACGTTGACACGTACGTGTCAGCCGCGGTGAGGTTCGGCCGAAGCCGACTGCCAGACCGCATAGCTGTAGTCGCGGGCGGCGATGAGATCGCTGAGTTTGTTCTCAGCGTCGGCGTACATGTCCAACAGCATGAAAACTGCGTCGACGGCGTACATGGTGTCGCCGACGGTGTGGAACGTGACCAGCGGCTCACACCGCTGCAATGCCTTCGACAGAAGGCTTTCGATGTACCGCTTCGCGGTCTCGATCATCTCGACTTGCTTGCACTTGACCAGGTACTCGGCCCGTGCCTGATTCGCTGTGACGGTTCGATCTTCCATCGGCTGCGACATGACTACCCCTTGCTGAGCAGTTGCACGAATCACGGAGCGAGTGGAGATCAGGCCTTCGCGTTACCCGGCGCGTTGAGCGACTTCACCTTGTAGGCAACACCGTTCCGCCCGTTGGTAGCCCACGGCATGGCAATCAGCTCGACCGGCGTGACGACGGCGCCCACGTTGACTTTCGGCATGGCATTGCCCGCCAGAGTCACGTTGATCACCTCGCCACCCGTCTCGTCGAGCGCCATCACCTGGACCGTCCAGAGCAGCTCGTTGGTGTTCTTGTCGGCCTTCTGCCGGCCGTTCTGGTCCTTCTTCTCCTCCACAGCCTTGGTGACGGTGAACGTCTTGCCCGTGATGTCGACATTGAGGTTCATGGGATCGCCCCTTCTAGGCGTCCGACCCACTCCCGTTGAGCGGGTGTTCTAGTTCGAATACTAGAACACTTGACGCGCGTCGGCAAGCACTAAGCGCTACGAGCTTGTAACTCAGCGTTGACGCGTAAGTGTCAAGGCCGCTGAACGCGGGTGGGAGAGTCGCCGAGTCGGCCACGGTAAGTCACGCGCCCGAAGGTGATGCTTTCGCCGTACTCCAGCACGTCGCCGGTGTCGTCGTAGATCCAGTTGCGTCCGACCATGATGAGGGCACCCTCGTCCAGACCCAGCTTCTCGGCTTGCTCAGGGCTGGCGGCCGCCGGTTCGAACTGGTCCTGCCACGCATCGATCTCGCGCTTGAGAATGTTCGCTATGTACGCGAATGTGCCTTCCCTGATCCGCTCAGCGCTCAGCAGCAGGGGTGCCTTCTTTGCCAGATGACCGCGGTAGTACGAGGTCGACGCGGAGGCCGGCCTATCGTCTGCCCGAAAGGTCGTCCGAACGCGGCGGATGACAGGGTCACCGACCTTCAGCCCCAGCGCGTCAGCCACCTGCTCTGAGGCCTCAGCGATCACAGCCTCAGTGATCTTCGCGTAGCTCCCGGTGGGATAAATCTTGCCAGTACGCCGAGAGTTGTCGACACGGTCGTTGGCAGCTCGACCGCGCTCCTCCTCGGTCGTCACGATGCTTCCAACACCACGCTCGGGCTTGATGTATCCCTCAGCCCGCAGTGTCGACAATGCTCGCTGAGCGGTAGCGATAGCCACACCCCATTCGCGCATCAGCGACCGCACAGACGGCACCAAATCGCCAGCCTGCAACTCACCACTGGAGATCCGGGTGCGAATCTCGGTGGCGATCTGCTGATACGGCGGAGCAGGACGCTCCAGCTTCGGGGGCATAACTAGACCTCAGGCTCCACTCGCTGTTCTAGAACACCACCAGCATAGGGGTAGGCCCTGAGGAGGTCTAGTAATCGTCCCGCGCGTTGACCCGATCAGTCCCGCCAAGTCCAGTCGCCGCAACAGAACGGGCAACCTCGACGTCAGCCGGATCCGGCTCGATCCCCTGCTCCTTCGCCGCGAGCAGCCGCTTGTGGACCTTCTGAAGCTCGAGGACGTCAGTCAGGCGAGCTTCCTGGATCTCTTCCCAGGTCGGCATGGTCACTCCCACTTCAGACCGGTAATCCGCTCGTACATCGCCACGTAGCGAGCACGAGTCTCCTCAACGACCTCAGCCGGGATCTCAGGACCCGGAGGAGTCTTGTCCCACGTACCCAGATCACGAGCCCAGTCACGCACATACTGCTTGTCGAACGAGACCTGCCGCTGCCCAGGCCTCCAGTCCTCATCCCGCCAATAGCGGGAGGAATCCGACGTCAGCACCTCATCGGCCAGGACCAACGTCCCGTCCTTCGCAAGCCCAAACTCGAACTTCGTATCCGCCAAGTGCACACCACGACCAGCGGTGATCTCAGTAGCCCTGCTGAACAGCTCAAGCGTCTTCGCCTCAAGCGTCTTCGCGAGCTCCGGTCCAACAGCCTCCGAGACCTCCTCAAAGGTCATCGGCTCGTCATGTCCATCCTCAGGCGCAGTCTTCGTAGTCGGCGTGAACACCGGCTGCGGAAGCTTGTCTCCCTCACGAAGGCCCGGGGGAATCGACACCCCAGAGATCTTCCCGGACTCCTGGTAGGCATCCCATCCAAGCCCAGCAAGGTAGCCGCGGGCGATGCACTCCACCTGGATGATGTCGACCTGCTGAACCCGCACAGCCCGACCCTCGAACTCGGCCGGCACATCCGTAGCCGAGATCACATGGTTAGGCATCACGTCCGCCAGCTGCTCGAACCACCACAGCGACAGACTCGTCAGCAACTTCCCCTTGTCAGGGATCGGCGTAGGCAGCACCACGTCATAGACCGACACACGATCAGTCGCAACCAGGATCACCTCCCCCGGGCGATCGCTGTACACGTCCCGCACCTTGCCTCTATGCAGCAGCTCCACGGCACTGTTCTAGCACACCACCGACGCTAGTCCACTAGCCGTCCTGTGCGACACGGAGTGCATACTCGGACAGACTATTGGCGATCTCGGATGCTCGCTCGACTTGCAGATGAGGGACACCACAGGCGGCGGAGGCCTCGTCGGCTACAGCCGACTGCGAGTGACCAATCCGGCCCGTGACACACACAGTGATGTCCTTGCCAGGCTTTAGCCCAGACCATTGCTTTCGCAACTTGCGCGGAGGCTTGCCCTTCTCAGATTCGATCCATTGAATCTTGTCGACTGAGACACCTGTCGCATCCGCAATCTGCGCCAAGACGCGATCATCTACTTTACCGCCAACGATGTGAACTCGCATACCCACGAAAGCGGATTCAATCTTCCCTTTCGTCTCAGCAAGAAGTTCATCACCCGGCTTAAAACAAAGCAGCAAGCTGTGGGGTGGAGGGGGCGCGAATGACACTTCCCCGGAAACAAAGTCCCAATTAGTTTCAACGGAGCCAATTGCGACGACATGCTCCTCACCGTCCCCCGCTGTGCCTGTTGCGTCCGCCTCCAGCGCGCGGCCAGCGGATTTCAACCCGGTATAGTCTGGCGACAGAGTCACGCGGTGAGCTTCTCGGTCATGCTTAATAATCCGCGCCATCAGATGGTTGAATGCTCGCCGATACTCCTGCCTAACGGGCGCACCGTGCAACTCATCGAGTTGATTTTCCGGATATCCGAAGCGGGCGTAATAATCGTACGCAAATACGCTCGAAAGATCGCCGACACCGATCCTCGTATCACTCGACCACGCGAGGATCCGATCCCAGAAGTCAATCAATTCACCTCGCCGGGCATTTCGACGAGGCGGTATCAAAATTGCTGGATCCAAGAGAATGCGCATTAGGCCCCCCTATGCTTGCCGAGTGTATTTCGTGCCGCCCTGACGAGCGCCCTTCCCTCCTCATCTTGGGTATCAAAGAACCCTTTCGGCCATACAGAGAGATCACCCAGGTCACTTATCTCAATTCTGCGCAGTTCAGAAACTCCTCGATCCTGCTCTGCGAACAAAATTGTGACGGCTGCCGCATCTTTGCGGCCCTCAGCAATGCGTCTTCTTAGGCGAGTGATCAAGTATTCACTGTGAGTTTCTACGACAATTCTCAGATCCGGTCGAGCGAAAAGAAAGAAGTCAGCAAGTTCACTCTGAACGGCCGGATGAAGGTGTAGCTCCGGTTGTTCCAGAAGTACAATCGAGCCTGATGCCGCAGAAAGAACTACGGCTAGCACTGGAAGCACTTGACTCGCTCCAACGCCAATGGTTGTGAGATCCCTCTCAACACCGTTCACTTTGATTCTCAGGCCCCGACCAAGTTTTCCCTGATCTTGCACAGCGACAGCATCGCCGACCCCGAGTTGAGAACTCCATCGGCTCACCGCTTCAGGAAGCGGATCTCTTCTCGCCCTCCCACCGACCATTCGGTACTGGATATGGCGATTTTTCTCCCGTGCCAACAAATCGGCTGTGTACTCGCCTTTCGGTCCGGCCGGCAGGTTACGATATCGCGCACCGGTGGGCGATACTACTTGCGGCTCTTCTCGGAGCGGTCCAAGGTAACGAATACTCTCACGTATAGACCGCTGACCCTCCAGAGCGGACGCAAGGATGTACCAAGCCGGAGTATGCAGCTGACTGACCCCGATGGGCGGCACTGCGGGCCCCGCGCTACGACCATAAATGTGGCCAAATCTTCCGACAGGAATACTCGCCCATTCATCTTTCTCCGCCATGTGCGATGCAAAAACCGCGAACAACGGCTCCAAATCTTCCGACATCTCAATGAAGGAAGTTGGCGTCATCCGCCCTTCAGGGAGAAGGCGGCGAAGCGATTTTGGTATCCCCTCTGCCGAGCGCCGAAGCCAATTCGAAAGTTGCTCGTATATCTCAAAGCTTCGCTCAGGATCCTCACTAAGCAGCCCAGCTCGGAGGTTCCGGGTCACATCCGTGAATACTTGTGAATAGGTGCGATGATGGACGATACGGTCCGGCGACATACCTTTAAATGTGACGAAGGTCTTCGACGGAGCATCACGTCCATCGATAGATTTCACACTCAGCAAACTTTCCCCGAATCCGTCACCGCTCATCAGTTTCTCGCGGATTGCAGAGGGAACTCTCTTACTGGTTGCATAGAAGGCAGGCTCTCCGTCAACCTCAGCCGAAAACTCGGAGACCACCAGGAATCCATCGCTGTTCTTCAGCGTGATACTGACCGCCATCTCAACCGGCTCATCACGGCTGGCCCTCAGGGTGTAGCCAACGGTCATGTCCTCGCTCCCGGAGCGGATAACATCAACCGGCTCCCCGAGCCGAACCATCGGGCCGTTGAGGATCAACTCGTCCTCGGTGCTCTGCGCGAGCATGAGGAGACTCTGGATCAAGCTCGATTTCCCTGAGCTGTTTGCTCCACACAACACGCTCAAAGGGACGAGTGGCAGAGACGCGTACTCCAATGCTTTGAAGTCGCCAATCGTCCACTCGGTCACCCGAAGCCGACCTGGCCGAGCTAATCGGGCTACACCTTGGCTTACCGACATCTACTTCGTCCCCCATCCTCCGCGCCCCCTGCTGCGGCACGAGGCCGCTGGGCCATGCTTGCAACAGATTGCCCACCTTTTCGTCGCACGGCTCCGCATGCAAGCACGATCTGACAACTTTCTCTACGTCTTCAAGACGGGCCCCTTCAGGGCCCCGAAAGCGCGCCGCCACCGTAGGGCGGGCCGCCTGCCTCCCGCTCTCGCTTCGCTTCGCTCCCGGCGCGACCCTTGGCTTGGCGCGCACGTGCCAACAGGGTGCCGGGTCGAAGACAGCGGCACTCGCCATCAACGGTTCGACACCCTGTTGCGTACCGCTTGCTTCCGATTGGCCGGCCACCCGTGCGGGGCAGGGCATGCCTGCCGCCTGACCGGGGGCTACCGGATCGTCCCGACAGCAATCGTGGGAGGGACGGCCCTACGCGCCACGCGTCAAGGGCGCCTCCGGCGTCGCTCCGCGATCGAGCAAGCTCGCCCCTGGACCCGCGCCACTCCGGACCTCAGGCGGCAGCTATCGGGACGATCCGGCGGACTGGCCGCGGTTGACACGTAAGCGTCAGTCTCCGGTTGAAGAGATAGCGGAGCGTAGATCTGCTACCGACATCAATTCTGGGCCAGGCCCGAAGAGCTTAGCAAGTGCCTCGCCAGTCCCGAGCCGCAGGATTCGGTGGTGTCCTCGGAGTGAGTTCGCGTCACTTCCCTCAACAGGCGAGCCGGATATCGCCCCCAGCAGACTGTCGATGAAGGAATCATTGGAATATGGAAGCTTCACCTCATATTCAGAACTCCACGATCCGAATAGCTTCAGGTCAATCAGAGTGAGGCGAGGATCCTCACAATTGTTGTACCATCTGCGCAGAGCAGCATTGATATGAGCATCCCGATATGAATACCCAATGATCACGAGATGGTCAGCATCGTGAAGAAGTTGATCGAACTCGCGAAGCATCGCCAGGAATGGCCCATCACTGCGCAACTTGTCGCGCTGCCCAAATACTACGCCTGGCCGTGCTCCGTGAGTCAATTCGCCAGGCGGCGGTGGACCCACCACAATCCTCTCATCAGGCAGTCTATCCTCGTCAGGGCGATTCTTTCCCAGTATCCAGTCTATAGAGCCGTGGAGCTTCAGTAGGTGAACGTCAGCGCCCGCCTCCCAATCCCAGTCATACCCGCCCGACCAAAGCGTCACCCCTGTCGCCACTTCCTTTCCGGCACGTGCGCACAGCAACTCAATTGAGCGATCATAATTCAGGGTGGCAATTCGCAACGGCCGCTCGCGGTTAATGGATAGCAGTGGCGAGAGGTAGTCTACGGTTGATCCGTCGAGTGTAAGACAACCTTGCAGGACCTCCACCATTTTATCCTGGAGGTGCGAATAGACCGCGTCAGCCTTGGTATCGGATGACGATTCATCGACTGCCCGCGCAAAAATTTCAGCCATTCGCGCATCTGACGGACGCGCTGTGAAGAATTCGCGTCGAAGACTTTCAACACTTCGTCTGAGGGAGTACGGGTTCGACCCTGTAATCGCAGTTAAGCCAGCACTCCAACTGGCCACGAATGGCGCGATTTCCAGCGATCCCCTATCGGAAAGCATCTGGACTGCGGAGAACAGTCGCTCGACGTCGATACCATCGAAAGCGCTGCCCCCGCGGGCAGTGTCATGGGCAACAAGAGATCCGATGGCGAAATGAAGAGCGTGAGGAAGCCCGATCATTCGGGAATATCGGTCACCTTCGATGCTCTTAGTGATCTTCTCCGTGAGATCGAATGATGCTGGCAGACCAGCCTCAACAGACGCACCAGCACCCAAAAGCAGAACAATTCCCCCTGCTGACATCTCCACCCCAACCTTGGCAATTTAAGAATGACAGATCAGACGCTGCCGGGGACATCGGCGAAAGTTGCGATGCCTAGCGATGTCCCGCGCCTGTCGATTGTGTGGGACGCTCGGTCCCGCGTCGAGCCGGTCCTCCACCCCGTCGCTTGGAGGAGCCCCAAAGCCACCCCTTTCACCACCTCTTTGGAGGCGAAGCGCTACCAAGCGACGGCAACCGTTGATGACTACGCTTCGTGAGAGTTCCCAGGTCAGCCCGCAACTCCAACAGTCAGTGCGTGCTGTCGGCAGGTGTGGATCGCCAATCCGCGGGTTGTCGGTTCGAGTCCGACGGGGCCTACCAGGTTAAAAGGACACCGCCTCCGGCGGCGGCAGTACCACCGGCGCCTTCGGCGCGGGCGCCTACTGCGGCCTTCCGAGAGCAGCACTGGCGGCTTGAGGGTGGCTTGCTGAGGCCTCCGGGATCTGTCGGCAGCATCTGGCATCTACCTTCCTCCGGCACTACAACCACTGCCGCCTCTGCCACCCACGCACCCAAGGCGCAGCAGGCAATCCTGCCCAGTGGGATACCAGAGATGTCGCATAGGCGGAGAACGACCCATCTCCAAGCGACGGCACTACCTTCGGGAGACCCTCCCGGCCGGCACCCCCAAAGCAAGCCGTGAGGCAGCGAAGGCGATGCGTCGACTCCAGACGCAGGTCGATGAACGTCGACAGCCGCGCACGAATGCAACCGTCAGCCAGCTCGTAGAACGACACCTCGACCTGGTCGACCTCGAAGAGACGACGCTTGACAGCTACAGGGGCTACTTCGAGCGAAGCACCCGGCCGCAGCTCGGCGACGTCCCGGTGTCGGAGCTGAGAACCCGCTCGATCGAACAGTTCTACAACAAGCTGCGGAAGTGCAGCGCGATTTGCGATGGCCAGCCGATGCTCGACCATCGCACCAGCCGTCCGCACGAGTGCCACGTTTGTGAAGCATCGGCGTCGGCCGGGTCGACCGTCGGCGGGCGACCTCGCACAACACGACTGCGCTCTCGCCAACTGCACAGTTATCGAATGCAAACCCCACGTATGCAAACCGATGGGCCAGTCGAGTGTGCGCCAGATACATGCGATCATCACGGGCGCCCTCGACATGGCCGTCCGCTGGGAATGGATCTCGAGCAACCCAGCGGAGACAGCGAAGAAGCCGAAGCCGAAGCCGAAGCAGCCCAAACCGCCGACGGCTGCTGAGGCAGCTCGAATCGCAGAGCGGGCCTGGGAAGAAGACCTCGCGTGGGGGATGCTCGTGCGGCTGGTCATGGTCACAGGCAGCCGCCGCGGCGAGATCCTGGCCCTCCGTTGGTCTGACCTACACCTCACCGGCGACGCAGTTGCCGAGTTCCGCAGGAACTACGTGCAACGCCGCGGCAAGAAATTCGAGAAGGACACGAAGACCCACCAGATGCGTCGCAACGCGCTGGACCCGGACACGGCAGAACTCCTGGCTACCCACCGCCAGGCCTACGAAGATCGCATGGCCCAGCTTGGAGCTCCCCCGAGCAAATCGGCCTACGTCTTCTCGTACGAGCCGGACCACAGCAAACCGTGCAACCCCGACGGCGTAACCCATCGCTACGCGCGAATGTGCAAAAGCCTGGGCATCGACAGCCACCTTCACACCTTGCGCCACTACTCAGCTACCGAACTCATAAGCACTGGCGTCGACATCCGAACCGTCGCCGGACGCCTAGGCCACGGAGGCGGCGGAACCACAACCCTTCGCGTATACGCCGCCTGGGTCCCCGAATCCGACAAGCGAGCCGCCGGCCTGCTCGCCAGCCGGATGCCGCGACCTGGTCGCCATGAGTGACCTCAAACCCCGGTGGTTGCTCGAAGTCGTCGTCGTGGTGAAGAGCGGTCGCGGCGGGAATTCGATCTAGATCTGTGCCTCCAAGCTCGACATGTGGCTGCCAGGCTGGAACCTCGTCACGGTTGTGACGTGGACCATACCGTGGTCCGTGAGCTGTTCAACGACGTGCTTGGTCACTGCGCCGTCGTAGCGGAAGTACGCCACCTCGAGCACTAGCGCTCGGTCGCAACTCATAGTCCGCGCGCGGCCGGACCCAGCCCCTCCCGCAGTACGCACTCAACGCTGCGAACGTTGACCGCCGCGCCGAGGTCAGGCTGGCTACGCGAGTCGCTGTCCCGCGCGATGCACCATCCGCAGAAGGAGATCGGTCAAGAGCATCGCCTCGGCCGCCTCAACCGGATCATCGAACTGGACAGTCCTGTGGCTGGCGGGGACCTAGACGGCCCACTACGCGGGTGGCGAGCGCCGACCGGCTTCCGTTGATAACGGCTGTCGAACAGTTCGCTTCGCTCTATGCAGAGGAGTCGGGAGGCCAGGCGCTGCGTGATGGGACCGGTCCCCAGCGGATTTCCTGAGGGCCGATCCGCGCCTCATTTAGTGCGTCGTCCACGTCAGTAAATGCCGAGTCTCGAAAAGACACGAACTCGCCGGAAAACGTGGCCCCATCGAACGACGTGTGCTTGCCGGAGAACCTTGCGTCGTCGAACCAGGCATAGTCGCCGACGAACTCCGCTCCGGCGAACGACGTGCTGTTGCTCGAGAACGTCGCCCCGGCGAACCATGTTTGCTCACTGGAGAACACGGCTCCATCGAACATGGTGTCCTCGCCGCAGAACTCCGCCCCTTCGAACACGGTGTCCTCGCTGGAGAACGTCGTGCCATCGAACCACGTGCGGCCACTGGAAAACGTCGCCCCGGCGAACCACGTGCGGTCGCCGCGGAATTCGGTCCCCGTGAACAATGTGTAGTCACCGGAGAACGTCGCCCCGTCGAACCAAGTACGTTCACCAGAGAATGTCGCCCCGGAGAAGGAGGCGTTGACGAGCGTGGCACCGGTGAAGTCGAACGTCAGGTCGCTCCAGCTCTGCTCGGCGTAGGCCCGAAGGTGCTGGCGGATCGTGTCCACAATGGCTTGGCGGACCTGGATCTCGCCGGTCTGATAGGTGGTGGTTTCAGCGCGTTGGATGGTGCCGCCGGCATAGTGACGCTGTTCGACCACTAGTTCTGGGTGGCCTAATGGAGGCTCTCCGGTGTATGGGAGGCGGAGGTACCCACAGAGGACATCGACGCACTGCTGCCGTCGAGTGGACCACTCATCGGCCAGAGCAGCCATGGCGTATACACCGGCGAGCCGAACAGCCGGCCTGTCGCCACCGAGTTGGGCGGCGGCGGCTCCGAATCGCTCAGTGAACAGCCGGATCTGGTCGCGTTTGCCAACACCGTCACGTTCAAGGTGCTGCTGACGGCGATAGTTGACAACCAGGGCGATCGCGGCACCACCGGCGGCGACCACCCCCAGAGCAAGCTTCAGCACGTCAGACTGGGAGGCTTGGTCGCCGTACAGCTGCCACGGCCATCTCCGTGCCAGGAGCCCAGAGATGACCATCCAAGCCGCGACGGCGCCGAAGAAGAGTCCCACGGCGGTCCGCACCGCGGCGCGGGACAACCCGCCAACATCGGCGGTCACGCGGTCCGGCACGCCAGGTCGACGGACTCCGTCTCGTCGTCCACCGGCCAAGACGACCGACCCGTGTTGCAGCCCCCGCCACGCATCCCGCTGCGTCATACCGCACCCCCACTGCCCCATCGAGGATCAGTAGTAGATCGGACGTAGCGCGGCCAGGGAAGGGTCCCGGCCCGCGAACCCCGGAGGTAGTAGATATCCGCCGTCAGCAGTCTTCGAACTATCTGTACCTGCGCGGCACCGCCAAGGCCGACGCTATGCGCTCACGGGCTTCACTTGCTGGATCGGCTTCACGATGTTCAAGTCGCGGCGCACGGCGTTCACGAACACTATCTGGGCATCAACGAACAGGTCCTCGTTCGCGTCGTCGTGTCGAACAACATCTAGCCACTTGACCGCTGACTCAACGACGCCATTTGGCGCGACAATCAACAGGCGATCGAGAGCCTGCTGCACGTTGGCGTGAGCTGCAAGATGTCTCTGGTGAGCCTCAACTCTCTCCTCGATCACCGTGACAGTGGGATCAGCCTGAGACTCCGCCTTCGCATCGGCCGCCTGCATCGCATCATGCAGTTCCTCGCGTGCGTCGATTGCCGCCATGAACGCCACGTAGGTCGACTTCCGATCATCCAGGCTCGCAAGTTGCAATCGCAGCTTACGGTCAGCCTCCTCGCTATCCCTTTGGCGCTGGACCTGCCGATCAAACAGGTCTAGGGCACTGGCATGCGCCGCCTTGGTTGCTCTCGTTTGAGCGAGTCCGGCAGCGATGACTCCGATGACGGCGACCGTCAGAGCGACAGAGCGACAGAGCTCGATATCAGAGCCGCCAGGACCGCTGGTTCCATCGAGTACTTCTCCCTCCGAGTCTGCGGATGACTTTCTCTCCCAGTCCCGGCTCCACAGTCGGGGCTCCATACAGGCGAGATGGCTGATGGTCTCATTACGAGGAGGACGCTCAGCGTGTCGCTCGCTTCCATGAGGCACTTCTGGTTACGCGGCCACTGTCATCGGCGGCAGGATTCTCATCCGTCTCCGTCGTTTCGCACCACGTCCCGCACCATGAGCAGGGCCCAGGTGCGGCAGTCGAGGACTCGGGTAATCGGTCATCACGACTGCCGTACTCGGCATCAGCCGACCGGCCGGCGACGACTAGTACGGGTGCGGTACGGGCAGGGACACGACGGCGACAACTCGTACCGTCGCGACACATTCAGCGGGCGGGCGGGAGCCTGCTCGAACAGCTCTCTCGGAGGACCAATGAAGGCACGTGCACTGGGGGCACTGGTAGGAGGCGCAGTGATGCTGAGCGGGTTGTTGGTGGCAACTCCAGCGCATGCCGCCGAGGCCGATGCCGCAACGCAGCAGGCCTGCGCCATGGCGCGCTTGCCGATCCCCACGGGCTACCACTCCACGAAGGTCACCGGCATGAGCGACGACGGCTCTGTCATCGCCTATCGCGCCGTCTCGCGCGGCCCGGATGGCCCCAAGCCGAAGCAGTTGCTGTACAGCGGCGGCAAAGTCACCGAAGTACCGATGCTCAGGGACTACGGCACGCTTCGGGACGTCAACGCCGCAGGCGTCGGTGTCGGCGGCACGTTCATCTCCCCGAAGTATGTGCCGTATGTCTGGCGCGACGGCAAGATGTCCGAACTGCCCACCCCGGAGGGCGGCGAGGCCTTCGCGATCAACGCGAAGGGCGACATCGTCGGCAGCCGCGATCGCGGTGACACCACTGTTCCGGTCGTGTGGCGCGCCGGCGGGAACGGACCGGTCGACCTGGCGCTGCCCACGGGCATGGCACGGGGCATCGCCACCCAAATCAGCAAGGACGGAACCATCGTCGGCGAGGTGATGGCCGAGAGGGACAACTCCGGCAAGCCCAAGCCGTACATGTGGCGCCCCGACGGCACCAGGGCCTACTTGGCGATGCCCAAGGGCGTTGTCCGGGCCGATGCCTCCGTTGGCGTCACCGACATCAAGGGTAACTGGGCCTCTGGCTGGCTGAGCGCCCCGAGCGTCGGCTACGGGGGCGTCCGCTGGAACATCGCCAACGGAACCGCCAACGTCGTCCCCCTGGGTGACTGGGTGGCTGTCAGCGCCAACGGGGTCGTCGCCAGCCACCGCCGCGATTCCCCGATCGCGGCATACCGGTCCGGCACGACCATCGTGGATCTGCCGGGACTGATCGATCCAGCCGACAACACCTTCCGGGACAACGTCGTCGCGATCAGTGCCAATGCCTCTCTGCTCGCCGGAGACGTCTTCATCGGTGAGTACGACGCCGACGAGCAGCCCTACACCAATGCGGTCACCTGGACCTGCGGCTAATTACCGAAGGCCCAAGCGTGCGGCCCTCGCTGAAGACCGTGAGGGCCGCAGGGTCGTTCAGGTTTCGTGGCCCTCCGGCTGGGGGACGTAGCTTGAGTTCGCGGCCTTTACCACTAGGCCCTCGATCCCCGGTCGCAAACAGCAGAACTCGCCATCAACGATCGACACCGTGTCGATACACCCTGTCTTGCCAGTCGACCGGCCAACCCCCGCCCGTGGTCCTGGCACCTGCCGTCTGATCTTGGGCTACCGCATCGCCCCGCTAGCAATCATGGAGAGGGACGGCCCGGCCCCGCCCGCGTCAAGGGCGCCTCCGGCGTCGCTCCGCAAGCGAGCAAGCTCGCCCCTGGCCCCGTGCCGAACCGGCCCTAAGGACGAGGTGATCTACCTCCACGTCCGCGTGACCACCGACCAACGCCCCTTGCAAAACAATGGCGTCAAGGTCGAGTACAACCAGAACGGCAAACGGTTCGCGCAGACCTTGTCAATGATCTTCCGCTTGGAGAGCCCGGCACAGCCGAAAGTGCAGGCTCCCCGCTCGTCGCGGGGTACATCGTCGCCCTGTGCGGATCCTGAGCCGCCTCGGCGACTTCGCTTGCACGTAGCAGCAGGCATCAGGCCTGTTGGGTGGCCACCCACGTCGGATCGTCGAGCAGGCTCTTGCTCTTCTGTAACCGGTGCAACGCATCGAGTGCGTGCTTCCCGGCGGGTCGCTGGCGATCTGAGTCAGTGTTTCTAGCGCCTCGCTCAGCAGGACCTGTAGCAGAGCGGTGTTGGTGGCGCCTTCGGCCCTGTCCTCCAGCCGACGTCGCGGTAAGCATGCCGCGGCGTTCGCACCTTCTCAACCTCGCGGCGCGCGGCCGCAAGGAACTCCAGCACGGCTGCGACCGGCGACATCGTTTTCGGTTGGTTGGCCGACTTGACGATGCCTGCCGCGTAGTGGTCGAGCAACGGTGTTGTGGCCAACGGCATCGTCGGCTCGATCAGTCAGGACAGCTCCCGTTCGCGGTTCAGCTCCACAGGCAGTGATCGCCGAACTGGCGTGCCACGTCTTGCTCAGTCCGCGTTGCGTCGAGCACTGCTCGAACCACCCCCTGGCCTCCTCGATGTCCGCCGTGCCGGGCGAGAACTGCAGTGGCGGCAGCAACGGAGGGAGCCTGAGTTTGTCGGTTCGAGTCTGACTGGGTCTGCTGGGACCGCCGTGCGGGATGTTGCGTTTGGGGCGGAGCGGCAGGGGTCAGTCGCGCCAAAGGTTGTATTGGATGGTGCATTTGCCGGCTGGGTCTGTGGGGGGTCGGACGTGGCAGACCTGGACTTTGATGAGGTCTATGCCGCCGGGGAGGGTGGAGTCTCCGATGGGGAAGTTGAAGGAGACTGAGGCTCGTTCTGACCTGCGGCTGGTAGATTCTACGAGCTTGTTGCCGGCGAAGGCCTGGAAGTAGACGGTGGTGGTGGACCACAGGTCTACGTCGTCGGTGACTGCTCCTTGGATGTGGGCGGTGCGGTTGTACCAGTTGATGCCGGCGTAGGACCTGTTGACGCAGGGCCAGCCGGGGCCTTGGTGGTAGTCGTACGGGGTTGGGGCGCAGATGTTGTAGCTGTCGTTGGCCCAGGGGGCGTCTGCGAAGGCGGAGGACCGGCTGAGGCCGGCTACCGCCGTACCGGCGGCAAGGACCGCGATCGTTTTTGGGCAAGGCTCATGGTGGGCTCGCTTTCTCGTGCTCAGGGTGGGGTCGAGCAGGAACGAGTGTGTCCAACGAAGTGCCTGGTGGCCATGCGGTTGCAGGAAGTTGCATTTGGCCACTTCCCGGTGGATGGATGAGCTGATCGCTTACGGGGTTGGGGTGATGGCGCGGGTGTAGCGGCTTGCGAGTTTGGCTAGTTCTTCGATTAGTTCTGGTGGTCCGGTGACCTCGAAGTCGGCGTTTAGTAGGCCTAGGTGGAGGGCCAGCATGTAGGGGGTGTCTGAGCCTACGGATAGGACGCAGGTCGTCTCGGTGGACTCGAGGATTTCTATGCCGGGTGGGAGGCGCTGGGATAGCTCGGCGGCGGGGGCGTGGACTCGGACTTTGGCTTGGTAGTGCCAGGTGGCTTTTGCGAGGCCTTGGGCTACGTAGTTGGCGGTGTCGGGGGGTGGGGTGCGGGGGGTGAAGCGGGGGCCGGTGGGGAGTTTGGGGGTTAGGCGGTCGACCCGGAAGGTGCGCCAGTCGGCTTTGTCTACGTCGTAGGCGACTAGGTACCAGCGGCCGGTGGTGTGGGCCAGGCGGTGGGGTTCGACTGTGCGGTGGGACTCTTCGCCTTGGTGGTTGGCGTAGGTGAAGCGGAGGCGTTCGTGGTCTCGGCAGGCTGCGGCGAGGGTGGTGAGGACGTCGGCGGCTATGCGGGGGTGGCGGGTGGGGACTTGGACCGTGGCGTTGTGGAGGGCGTTGACTCGGTGGCGGAGCCGGCTGGGGAGGACTTGTTCTAGTTTGACCAGGGCTCGTACGGCGGTTTCCTCTATGCCCGTCACGGTGTTGGCCGTGCGTAGGCCGATGGCGACAGCGACGGCTTCTTCGTCATCCAGCAAAAGGGGAGGCAGGGCGGCGCCGGCGCCTAGGCGGTAGCCGCCGGCTGCGCCGGGGGTGGCGGTTACTGGGTAGCCGAGGGTGCGGAGGCGGTCGATGTCGTTGCGGATGGTTCGGGTGGTGACCTCGAGGCGCTCTGCGAGGGCTGGGCCGGTCCAGTCGCGGCGGGCCTGGAGTAGGGAGAGCAGGCGGAGGAGCCGTGCGGAGGTGTCCAGCATGCTCAACAGTTTGGCATCAGAATGCGGAACGAAGCTTTCCGCATTGGGTTCTAGCCTCGATTTCATGACCGAGATCAAGCCGTTCCGTATCGATGTTCCGCAGACCGACCTCGACGACCTCGCGAACCGGTTGGCCAATACCCGCTGGCCTGACGAGCCGCCGGGCATCGGCTCCACGAGGGGGCTTCCGCTCGCTGATGTTCGTGAGCTGGTTGAGTACTGGCGCAGCAGCTTCGACTGGCGCGCTCAGGAAGCGAGGCTAAACGTTTTTCCGCAGTACACGACCGAGATCGACGGGCAGACCATTCACTTCGTCCACGTGCGGTCCGACAAAGCGAATGCGCTGCCGGTGCTTCTCACTCACGGCTGGCCGAGCGCCTTTACCGAGCTGCTCGGCCTGGTGCAGCCGCTCGTCGAGGACGGCTTCGACGTGGTGATTCCGTCCCTGCCCGGGTTCGGGTTCTCGACGCCGGTGAAGGAGACGGGCTGGGGAAATCTGTTCCGCGTCGCGTCGGCGTACGCCGAGCTGATGACTCGGCTCGGGTACGAGCGGTTCGCGGCCCACGGCGGCGATGTCGGCGCAGGGGTCACGGGCATGCTGCCGATGGTGGCGCCCGGCCGTGTCGTGGCGACGCACATCAACGGGCCGGGACCGTTCCCCTTCGGTCCGCCCGTCACCACCGACGGGCTGTCGGAGAAGGACAAGGCACGCGCGCAAAAGTTCAACGAGTTCCAGCGGGACGGGCTCGGTTACCTCCACCTGCAGTCCACCCGGCCCTCGACGCTGGCCTACGGAATCACCGACTCGCCGGTCGGACAGCTGACCTGGATCGCGGAGAAGTTCGCCGACTGGAGCGACGACGCCGTACCGGTCGACGAGCTGCTGACCATCGTCAGCCTGTACTGGTTCACCCGATCCGGCGCGTCGGCGGCGCATTTCACGTACGAGGGCATGCAGGCGTTCCGCGCATTTGTCGAACAAGCCGGTACGGCGACCGGCGGAACCCTCGCGGCGGGCGGCGCGCCGGTCGGCGTCGCCGTGTTCGCGACCGACAACACGATCCGCACGCTCGTCGACCCGACCGGGATGGCCGCGCACTGGTCGGAGTTCGACCGCGGCGGTCACTTCCCGGCGCTGGAGGTCCCCGAACTGCTGGCCGGCGATCTGCGAGAGTTCTTCGGTGCGTACCGATAGCCGCACGCTGAACAGGGTGACGCTCGGGCGGCAGTTGCTGCTCGAGCGCCACCCGATGTCGGCCGCCGACGCGATCGGCCGGCTGGTCGGCGTACAGGCTCAGGCTGTGAACGCGCCGTACGTCGGTCTGTGGACAAGGCTGTCGGACTTCGCGATCGAAGACCTCACCGATTGCCTGGTCAAGCGCCGAGTAGTCCGGTCGACAACGCTGCGCGGGACGCAACACCTGGTCAGGGCCCTGGACTTCGGCTGGCTGCGCGCATTGGTCGGGCCGACTCTGCTCCGCAGTCGCCAGGCGGCGTTCGGGAAACAGACGGCCGGCCTCGACCTCGACGAGCTGGTGACCCGCGCCAAGGATCTGCTCGCCGGTCGCACCCTGACCAGAACTCAGCTGGGCAGGGCGCTCGCGGAGCGATGGCCTCAGTTCGATCCGCTGGCGCTGGGATGGTCGGCGCAGCTGCTGGTGCCGATAGTCCACCCGCCGCCGAGTGGTATCTGGCGGCGCGGTGGGGCTACCCCGTTCACACTGGCGTCGGACTGGCTGGGCAATGCGCCGCCCCAGCGGTCCAGCCCGCGATCGTCGGCAAGGTCAGGCCCGCCGCACGGTCCCGATGAGCTGATCCGCCGCTATCTCACGGCTTTCGGTCCGGCAACGGTCGCCGACATGCAGCAGTGGTCCGGCGTACGAGGTCTCGGCGAGGTGGTCGAGCGGATGGACCTGGCGACGTTCCCGGACGGCCTGTACGACCTGCCGGATCTGACCTACGAGACCGACGTCGAGGCTCCGGTCCGGCTGCTGCCCGAGTTCGACAACCTGATGATCGCCTACGCGGACCGGACCCGGATCATGCCCGACGAGCACCGCAAGCGGGTCTGCATCGGCTCGACCGTGGCCGCGACGGTCCTCGTCGACGGCACGGTGCGCGGTACGTGGAAGCTGTTGCTGGGCAAGGATTCCGCGACGCTCACCGTCACCCCGTTCGAGCGGCTTGCCCGAAAAGCACAGGACGCGATCGAGGTCGAGGCGCACCGACTGCTGGCCTTCGCGGCTGCCGAGCTGGACGACCGCGAGGTCAGGTGGTCGTGATTTGAGTCCCGGCGGATACTGGGCCACACAGTGCGACCGCTAGGGGACTGTGGTGCAGATCAGCCTTGAGATCGACGACCTGACGAACGTTCGGTTGGTGCCGCCGGGGCCTGTGCTCGAGACCGTGTGGGCCGGGCGGACGTTGCGTCCGACTACGCCGTACGGCGTGCAGCGGTGGCAGGTCCAGTGGCGCCAGGGAGTCGCGCCGCGGGTCGCGCGGAACGGGCCGGTACGGCGGTTGCTCGAGGTCGTGTCGCCGAAGTTCGAGATCGTGGATCTGTGCCTGCCGACGGTCGGCGCTGGGGATCTCGACGACGGGCTGGAGCGCCTAAGGCGGCTCGGGCCGGCGTACTACCAGCTCGAGCTGGAGATGAACGCTGCCATCAGGCATCTGCCGCGGCACGTGCCGCGATGGACGGAACGGCTGGCGGAGAAAGACCCGCGGCCGCGCGACGAGCTCGTGGACGGCGTACGGCAGTTGCACGAGCTCGGGCTGCGGGACGGCGTCGCTGCGGCGGGCGCGGCTGCGACGCAGCGGTTCATCGCGGATCGCATGAAGGATCTGGCGGCCGGTGGAATCAGTCGGATGCTCGACAACCTGCATCCCTGGATCCGTTGGCACTCGCCCGTGATCACCATCGACGTTCCCGGCGATCCGCCGGTCCACGAGCCACGGCCCGCCGGCGGGCGCGGTCTCGTCCTCGCGCCGTCGATCTTCGCGACCGGGGTGCAGTACTACTTCGACGGGGCGCAGCAGTTGCCGAGTCTGCTGGTGTTCCCGATCGATGCTTGTACGCCGTACGACAAGCCCGCGCGGCCGAGGCTCGACCAGCTGCTCGGCCGCAAACGAGCCGCGATGCTCGTCGTGCTCGCGAGCACGGACATGTGTACGTCGGACCTCGCCCGCAGCTGCGGAATCTCTGCCAGCGCGGCCAGTGAGCACGCCCGCGTCCTACGCGAGGCCGGCCTCGTCACGACAGACCGCAGCCGGCGGGCGATGCACAGCATCACACCCGCCGGCACGATCCTGCTCGGCGACAACGCCCACCCCCAGCAGCCCGCCAAGGCTGCCGAGGGGTGAGCTGAGGTCAGACCAGCTTGGTGAGGGACGAGAGCGAAGCCTTGTGCAGGTTGGTGATCACGTTCTTCGTCTTCGGGTCACCGCGGTAGGCGTAGGAGCCGGACTCGAAGACCAGGTACGCGCGGCCGCCGAACTCGGTGAGGCCTTCGGACATGCTCGGGGCGCGGAAGCACTTCAGCTTGGCCTTGTCGAGGTCCGCGGTACCGCGGCGTACGACGTACAGGTTGCTCAGCTTGTCGCGGCCGAGGGACGTGCTGTAGATGAAGTGCGACTTCGTGACCAGCAGACCCTGGGTCTTCGTCGGGATCTCCCACGGACCGCGGGTGGTGACCAGGCTGCCGTCGGACTTGATCTTGTACTCGTACATCTTGTCGCGGCCCTTGTCGTTGAACTTCCCGGCCCACAGCGAGTCGCCGTAGCTGGTCAGGAACGAGGCGCCGTACACCTTGCGCTCGGAGCCGGTCGCCTTCACGTACGGGACGCCGCCCTTCTTCATCGCGGCGGCCAGCGTGGACAGCTTGTACTTGCGGATGCCGCTGGTGCTGCCCTGGACGAACGCCCAGCCGTGGGCGGTGGTGATGCCGCCGACGTGACTCTCGGCGATCTTCACTGAACCGACGACCTTGTTGGTGGCCGGGTCGATGCCGACGATGATCGACTGCTGGCCCTTGTGGTACATGCCGACCAGCAGCAGGTTCTTGCTGCCGGACCAGTTCCACCAGGTGCCGATGCCCTGCGGGATGTACTTGTCCAGGTACGGCTTCAGCGACGCGCTCTTGCTGAAGGCACCGTCGTAGATCTTCGACGCGGACGGCTTGTCGTAGAACGGGTTGCTGCCGGGGGTGTCGTTGCAGGTGATCTTCCGGGTCGCCGACACCGCACCCGCGGTGGACTGGGTCGCGGCCTGCGACGGCTCGGACCCGTTGACCGCGACAACGGTCGTGGCTCCGGCGGCGAGCAGACCTGCCAGTCCGAGGGCGAGGGCGGCCCGGCGGCGGGTGACTACGAAATGCACGATAGTTCCTTCCCGAGTGGTCATTTCGTCAAAACCCAACCATCCGAGGGGTGCACGCGTCGAACGACTACGGCTGCCACGGGTCAGGCAACGTGACGCAGGTCATGCTGTCGCTAGGCGAAGGTGGCCGCGTTCGGCGGGAGCACGGCCGGGATCTCGCGGCGTGAGGTGATGCCGAGCTTGGTGAAGATCTTGCGCAGGTGCCAGTCGACGGTGTGCGGGCTGAGGAAGAGTCGGGTGCCGATCTCCGCGTTGGTGAGGCCGGTGGCTGCCAGGTGAGCTATCTGGGATTCCTGCGGGGTCATGGCTGTGTCGGGTGCGGTAGTTCGGGGGCGGAGTTTGGCGCCGGTGGATTGAAGGGCTCTCCGGGCTCTCTCGGCGTACGCGTCGGCGCCGTACGTCGTGAGCATCTCGTGGGCCGTCGTCAGCTCTTCCCGGGCGTCGGTACGGCGGGATTGCTGGGCCAGCCATTCGCCGTACAGGAGGTGAGATCGGGCCAGGTGCACTCGAACGCGGGTGCGCGACAGGCGGGTGATTGCCTCGCGGTAGAAGGGTTCTGGGTCATCGGCGACCAGCGCTCGGGAGCGGGCTTCGATACCGAGAGACCAGTCGGTCGGGCAGGGCTGGGTCGCGGCCGAGAGTTGGGTGAACGCGTCCGTGGCCAGCTCCGTGGCGCCGCTTCGGACGGCGGCTTCCACCAGTTCGGCGATGGCCCAGCGCGGGGCGCCGAACTCTTCGGGGTGGATGACCGCCGACCGGGCGGCCGTGATGGCTTCGTCGTACCGAGCGAGGCCGTTGCACAACACGGCGTCGTGGTAGTGCGCGACGGTGACTCCGAGTCCCTGGCCGTACAGCGTGGACTCGGAGACGGTGGCGTCGATCAGTTCGCGGGCCTCGCGTTCCTGACCTCGTACGGCGGCAAGCGCGAGCGCGCCGAAAGGTGGCTGATTGCTACCGATTGCGGCGCTGACTGTCCTGGCCTCCTCGATCACCGACGCCGCCGTCGCGAGTTCGCCGGCGAAGACGTGGGTGACGGCGGACGAGTCGAGGGCGAGCGGGAGTTCGCCGAGGGCGCCGGCCTCGCGGATGATCGCGATGTGCCGGGTGGTGACCTTGTGCCAGCGATCGAGGTCCCACACGTCCGCCGCGATGACGCCTGCGAGCAGGAGCCAGCGCATCGATTCCGCGACCGGAACATCCTCGTCGCTGAACCGTCCGAGGATCCGCTCGATCATCGGGACCGAGGCCGCGTAGCCGTCGGCCAGCCGTACGGCGAGGGCGTCGAGCAGCTCGTCGGTCGCGCGCGGCCTCTCGGCCGGCGGCGCCGCGCGGGCCGCCTCGCCCATCTCGCGCCAGTCCGGGTTGCGCGCCAGATGGCCGGCGAAGATCACCGCCGAGACCGCTTCCAGGTAGACCTCGCGCGCGGTCGGTACGTCGAGCTGCTCGAGCCGACCCGCAGCGGCGAGCAACAACGCGGGTGCCTCCTTGCCTCGGCCTTGGTTGAAGGCGATTCCGGCCCGCAGTACGTCGATCCGCGCGCGCGTCAGCTCGTCGGGACGGCCGGCGGAAGCGGTCGACAGGAGAGCCGCCGCCGGTTCGAACGCGCCGGCCCGGAACCTCGCCTGGGCCGCATCCACCGCGCGCTGCGCACGGCGTACGGGATCCTCGGTCAGCTCCGCCGCGCGCTCGAGGAACGCCGCCACCGCGGCGACACCGCCCCGGGCCTGGGCGCGCTCGGCCGAACGCTCCAGCTCCGCGGCGACATCCTCGTCAGGGCCCGCGGCCGCCTGCGCGCGATGCCACGCCCGGCGATCGGGATCTACGCCGGCATCGAGCGCTTCGGCGAGCGCGCCGTGCGCCCGCTGCCGTTCCGTCGGGGACGCGGCGCGGTAGACCGCCGACCGTACGAGCGGATGCCGGAAGCGCACCCGCGCACCGAGCGTCAGCAGCTCCGACGCGCCCGGCGCGGCCGCCTCGACATCGATGCCGAGTCGCTCTGCTGCCCGCCGCAACAACCTCACGTCACCCACCGGCTCGGCCGCCGCGGTGAACATCAACCGCCGCGTTGCGTCCGGCAACGAGTCGACCCGGCGAAGGAACTCCAGCTCGAGCTGGGACGCCACCGGCCGCACGGCTGGTTGCCCGAAGCCCGCAAGCTCCGCCGGACTCGATGCGCGCGGCAACTCGAGAAGCGCCAGCGGATTACCGCGCGACTCGGCAACGATCCGATCGCGCACCCGCTGATCGAGCGGGCCGGTGACCACCGTGTCGAGCAATTCCCGGGAGTTACGCTCGGGCAGTCCCTGCACCACCAACTCGGGAAGACCGGCCAGCGTCTCGTCCGGCGCCGGATCCCGAACGGCGAACACCAGCACGACCGCCTCCGCGTGCAGCCGGCGCGCGACAAACGACAGGGCCAGCGCTGACGCCCGGTCGAGCCACTGCGCATCGTCGATCAGGCAGACCAGCGGTTGGTTGCCTCCGGCATCGGCCAGGAGGCTCAGCACCGCCAGGCCGACGAGGAAGCGGTCGGGCGCCGTACCGGTCTGCAGGCCGAACGCCGTCGCGAGCGCCTCGCGTTGCGGGCCCGGCAGCCGGTCCAGACCGCCGAGCAGCGGAGCGCAGAGCTGATGCAGTCCGGCGTGCGACAGCTCCATCTCGGACTGGACGCCGGCCGCTCGCACCGCGCGATACCCAGTGGAACGTTCGAACAGGTACCGCAGCAGCTCGGACTTCCCGATTCCCGCCTCGCCGCGCAGGACGAGGGCGGCGCTGCGCCCGCCCTTGGCGCCCTCCAAGAGGTCGTCGAGGGCTCGACACTCATCTCGCCGCCCGATCATCCCGGCGCGTGAACGGCCTGGTGGCACCGTTCGACAGTACGCCGACGCCGCCCGAGCGGGAAGGTAAATAGGGCGCGGGCAAGTGGCCTGCTCGGCTACGGTTTCCGGATGCACTACTACTTCTTCGTCTGATTCCTTCGGGGAGTCGCGGGCTGTCGGCTGTCTTGCCGCGTCCGGGCGGTGTCGGTGGTGCCTTCTTCGTGCGCTGAACCACGCCGCGTCGCGACTCCTCTCTCGGTGTTCATCTGTCCTTGCGACCGAGAAGTGAGATCTGATGAGGGATACAAGCAACTTCCAAGCCGTGCTCGCCGACGTCGTCCGGGCTCCGGGCGGACGGACCGTGCTCGACGGGATCAGCCAGTCCGTCGCGCTGGGCGAGCGGATCGGCGTGATCGGTGAGAACGGCTCGGGGAAGTCGACCTTGCTGCGCGTGCTGGCCGGCGTCGACCTGCCGGACAGCGGGCAGGTCCGGATGCAGGTGCCTGGCGGGGTCGGCTATCTGCCACAGACTCCGGAGCTGCCTCCGGGTGACACGGTTCAGGACGCGGTCGACCAGGCGCTGGCGGAGCTGCGCGAGTTGGAGTCGAAGATGCGGGCGGCCGAAGGCGAGCTCGCGGCTGAGCCCGCGGATCTAGAGGCGGTTCTCGATCGGTACGGCGAACTGATGGAAGCCTTCGAGGCCCGCGATGGCTACGCCGCCGACGCGCGCGTCGAGGCAGCCATGCACGGGCTGGGCCTTGCTGCCATCAAACGCGACCGCCTGCTCGGATCACTGTCCGGCGGCGAGCAGTGCCGACTCGGTCTGGCCTGCATCCTGGCCGCTGCGCCGCAGCTGCTCCTGCTCGACGAACCGACCAATCACCTCGACGCCTCCGCGCTCGAGTGGCTGGAGGAGCGGCTGCGCAACCATCCCGGCAGCCTCGTCGTCGTCTCCCACGACCGGGTCTTCCTGGAGCGGGTGACGACCGCGCTGTGGGAGGTCGACGCCGAGCAGCACGTCGTCGTACGGCATGGGAATGGTTATAGCGGCTACCTGCAGGCGCGCCAGACCGCGCGGCTTCGGTGGGAGCAGGATTATGACGAGTGGCTGCAGGAGCTGGCCCGGCAGAAGGATCTCGCCCGGAAGGCCGCCACCACTTTGGCCTCGGGGCCGCGGTCCGACGCGGAGGCGGCCGGGCGTCATCAGCGCAGCGTCGAGAAGCAGATCTCGGCGCGCGTCCGGCAGGCCAAGGAGCGCGTACGACGGTTGGAGGACAACCCGGTCCCGAAGCCGCCGGCGCCGATGCGGTTCGTGGTGAAACCCCAAGGCGGCGGCACGAAGGGGACGCTCGCCGATCTCCACCAGGTCAAGGTCGAGGGCCGCCTCGACGTCCGCAGCCTGGAGATCAAGACCGGCGATCGCCTGCACATCGTCGGCCCGAACGGCGCCGGCAAGACCACACTGCTCCGCGTCCTGGCCGGGGATCTCGCGCCCGACCAAGGCGACGTCCGACGGCCGGCCCGGATCGGCTGGCTCCCGCAACAGACCGTCATAACGAAACCCGACGAGTCGCTGCTCAGGGCCTACGCCCGAGGCCTTCCCGGTACGCCGGACGAACACCGTGGCGCGCTCCTCGGCCTCGGCCTGTTCCGTCAGCACGACCTCCACACCCCGGTCGGCAAGCTGTCGACCGGCCAGCTGCGCCGCCTCGACCTCGCCCGGTTGCTCCACCGCCCGGTCGACCTGATGCTGCTGGACGAGCCGACCAACCACCTCTCCCCGGCCCTGGTGGAGGACCTGGAGAACGCGCTGTCGGCGTACCGGGGCGCGCTGATCGTCGTCTCGCACGACCGGATGCTCGCCCGCCGTTTCCAGGGGCAGACCCTCGAGCTGCGCGGTGGTCAGCTGGCGGCGTAGATCTATTGACATTCGATCGATAGTGAGCGATCTTCAATGCATGGAGAAGCTGCCTCGGAGATTGACGACCCTTGTCGCGCGGCCTGCGGTCGCCGTACTGGCTGTGGCTGTGGTGATGGCGGGAGCCGGTACGGCGGCGGCCAAGGACTGGCTGCCGATCTTCCAGACCGAGAAGGTCGCGCCGGTGAGCCTGAGCGCGGCGGATCTGGTCGCGCTGCCGGATCTGCGCGCGTACGGCGACGTCAAGGTGACGGGCGCGGACGGCGTCCGCGAGGTGAAGGACGCGACGGCCGCAGGGGAGCAGTCGGGTCTGGATGTGCCGCAGGTGAGCAAGCTGCCGAGCGGCGTGACCGGCGAACCGTCGTACCAGGTGGGTGGGAAGGTGAGCGTGACCTTCACCTACTCGGCTGCGAAGGCCTCCGCTGCGCTCGGGAAGAAGGTGCCTCAGGCCCCGGCCGCGCTCGACGGTCAGCCGATCCGCCTCGACGCGGGCCCGGGCGTCGGACAGGTGTGGAAGTCGTCGAGTGGCCTGCCGGCCCTGCTGGTCGGTCGCGCGATCGCGCCGACAGCCCACTCGTCGGGGATCGATTTCGCGACGGCGCGGGACTATCTGCTGTCGCTGCCGGGCATCCCCGCCGACGTCGCGGCGAAGCTCAAGACCTTCAGCGCGGACGGATCGACGCTGCCACTGCCGATCCCGGCCGACCAGGTGACGAGCTCGTCGGCGAAGGTGAACGGGCACGAGGCAACGGTTCTGACCACACGCGACAAGGCGATCGCGGCAGTTGTGTGGGTCTCCGACGGCGTGGTCACCGCGGTGGCCGGCTCGCTCTCCAAGGCTGAGGTCCTCGACGTCGCGCGGAGCCTGCGCTGAGCGCCGACGTCGCCGTGGGCACCGAGCTCGCGGCGCAGTGCTCGGGATTGCGGAAGCGGTACGGCAAGCGCACGGCCGTCGACGATGTGTCGCTGGAAGTCTGCCGCGGGGAGATCGTCGGACTGCTCGGGCCGAACGGCGCCGGCAAAACCACGGTCATCAAGATGCTGCTCGGCCTGGTCCAGCCGGATGCGGGCCAGGCGCAACTGCTCGGTCGCCCGGCTCACGAGCCGGCTGCTCGGGAACGCGTCGGCTACCTGCCGGAGCTCTTCCGCTACCAGCCCTGGCTGAGCGCGGCGGAAGTCCTGACCCTGCACGTCAGGCTCGCGCGCGCCGACGTATCCAAAGCCGACCAGCAGAAATGCCTCGAACTCGTGGGCCTTGGGCAACGGTCGAAGGATCGCGTCGGCGGCTTCTCCAAGGGCATGCAGCAACGACTCGGTCTCGCGGTCGCGCTCGTCGCCCGGCCGGAGTTCGTGATCCTCGACGAACCGACCAGCGCGCTCGACCCGCTCGGCCGCGCCGACGTCCGCGACATCGTCCTCGAGCTGAAGTCGCGCAACGTCGCCGTACTGCTCAACTCGCACCTGATCGGCGAGGTCGAGCGCGTCTGCGACCGGGTGGTCATCCTCGACCACGGCACGGTCGCCGCCGCGGGCTCGCTCGCCGAGCTGCTCGGCCAACGCGAGCTGAAGCTCCACCTGACCGACGTCACGCCCGCGGCCTCGCAGCGGCTGGCCGAAACCACCGTCCTCGACCGGTCCGGCGACTGGATCACCGTCGCCCTTCCGGCCGACGACGACGCCACCGTCCCCACGCTGGTCAGCGACCTGGCAGCCCTGGGCGTCAAGATCCACGCCGTCGAACCGGGCCGCATCACCCTGGAAGAACGTCTCCTCGGCATCCTGCGCAAGGCGGACCAATGACCACAGTCCTGACGATCACCGCCCTGACCCTGCGTGAAGCCTCGCGGCGTCGCGTACTGCTTGCCCTGGGCATCCTTACGGTGCTGCTGCTCGCGTTGTCCGGCTGGGGATTCTCCCGCCTGGCCGCGGAGTCCGGCGGCAACCTCACCTCGGGCGAGGCGCGGCTGACGGCGTCGATCCTGCTCAACCTGGTGATGTTCGGCTTCAGCCTGATCGCGGCGCTGGGCACCGCGTTCCTCACCGGCCCCACGCTGGCCGGCGAGACCGAGTCCGGCATCGCGCTGACCGTACTCGCCCGGCCCGTACGCCGGTCCGCCTTCCTCCTCGGCAAATGGCTCGGCCTGGTGGTCTTCGGCAGCGGCTTCGTCGTACTGGCCGGTCTGGCGCAGTGTCTGGTAGTCCTCGCCACGACCGGCTACTGGCCACCCAACCCCGCCGGAGCGCTGGCTCTCCTCGCCGCTCAGACGACAGTCCTGCTGACGTTGGCGATGCTCCTGTCCACCGCCGTGTCCCCACTGGCGTCCGGAGTAGTTGCCGTAGGCCTCTTCGGCACGACGTGGGTCGCGGGCGTGGTCGGCGGCATCGGCGCCTCGCTCGGCAACGACGCGATCGCCCGCATCGGCACGCTCTCCCGCATCTTCCTGCCGACCGACGGCCTCTGGCGCGGCGCGATGCACGCCTTTCAGGACCCATCGGCCCTCGGCGAGTTCACCGCCGACGAAGGCGCCAACGCCTTCCCGTTCCTCGGCCCCGCCTCCCTCTCCCCCGCCTACCTCGCCTGGGTGGTCCTGTGGGTCGCCATGCTCTGGTGCCTCGCCGCCCTGTCCTTCAACCGGAAGGATCTCTGACGTGGAAGTTAGGTATTGCTAACCTTACCTGCATGTCTTCTCTCCCTCGGCGGTTGACCGCCGTACTGGCTGTCCTTCTGCTGGCCGTCGTCGCTGGTTGCAGCAACGACGACGGCACGGCCGGTGACGCCCCGACCGGAGCGGGCTGGCCGGTCACTGTCGAGCACAAGTTCGGCTCCACCTCGATCCCGGCCAAGCCGCAGCGGATCGTGACGGCCGGCTGGAACGACCAGGACTTCGTGCTCGCCCTCGGCGAAGTGCCGGTGAGCACGCGGGAGTGGTTCGAGGAGTACCCGAACTACCCGTGGGTGAAGGCCGTCGTCGGCGACAAGCCCCCGACAACATTCTCGGCCGAGCTCGACTTCGAGGCGATCGCCCAGCAGCGGCCCGACCTGATCCTGGCGATCTACGAGACGATCGACAAAGCGACGTACGACAAACTCAGCGCGATCGCGCCGACCGTCGTCCAGTCCGAGCAGTACGACGACGAGCAGACTCCGTGGGACGTCCAGACCCTGACCGTCGGCAAGGCGCTGGGCAAGCCGGCCGAGGCCCAGGCCCTGGTGGACAAGGTGAACGCGAAGCTGGACGAGGCGAAGAAGGCCCATCCCGAGTTCGCCGGCAAGGTGCTGGTGGAGGACTTCGGCCCCGAGAACGGTCAGCACTATCTGCTGCCCGCGAAGGATCCGCGCCGGGCGTTGTTCGACGCTCTCGGCTTCGCCGCCCAGCAGGAGAAGGCCGAGATCAGCGACGAACGAGTCGACCTGCTCGACCGGGACGTGCTCTTCATCAACGGCGCGACAAAGGCGGCGATGCTGAAGCGCCCGGTCTTCGGTCGCCTGGACGTGGTGAAGACCGACCGCACGCTGTACACGACCTTCAAGACTCCGCTGTCCGGCGCGCTGGCCTACAGCGGTCCGAACGCGCTGCTCTACGCGCTGGACGTCCTGGTTCCCCAACTGGCCAACGCCCTCGACAACAACCCGGCCACGCCGGTCGCCGACCTTTCCTGACAACGCGGCGGCCCCGGGGTTCCGGGACCGCCGCTCTTCGTCGTACGGGCTCAGGCCGGTGTTGTCCAGCGTTGGTTGGCGGCGCCGGTGCAGGTCCAGATCTGGAGTTTTGCGCCGTCGGTGGCCGTTGCGCCGCGGACGTCCAGACACTTGCCGCTGCCAACGTTTACCAGGGTGCCGTTCGAGACTGTCCAGCGTTGGTTCGGACCAGCGAAGCAGTCCCACAGTTGCACCGTTGTGCCGTCGGCGGTGCCGTTGCCGGTCACGTCGAGGCACTTGCCGAGACCGCGGACCGTGCCGTCGCTACCGACGGTCCAGCGCTGATTGGGGCCCGAGGTGCAGGTCCACAGCTGGGGCTGGTTGCCGTTCGCGGTCGAGCCGTCGGTGACGTCGAGGCACTTGCCGCCCAGACCGGTGATCGCGCCGGTGCCGCCGGTCGGCGGGTTTCCGCCACCCGAACCCGGCCAGGTGAAGGTCGCCATCGCACCGGCGGGCAGTTGGTAGCCGAACGTTTGGCCGCCGAAGGAGACCTGGAAGTTCTGGGTGCCGCCGCTGTTGATCGCGACCAGGGCGATGGTGCCGTCGGGGTTGCGGAAGGCAACGTTCTGGATCCCGCCCTCGCCGTACCCGGTGGACTCGACCCGGACCGCGCCCGGGCGGACGAACTTGCTCAGGTGGCCTAGCACGTAGTACTCGGCGTTGTACGCCAGGTTGTTGCCGTCGACCGTCGCGACGCCGGTGCAGTTGCCGCAGCTGCCGATGACCGGACCGTTGGCATTGTTCAGCGCCAGGTTCCACGTCGCCACGCTGCGGGCCCAGTTCCGGGTCGTCCCGACGGCCAGGTTGATGCCCTGCCAGCGCAGCGAGTCGCGGAAGGTCGCGGCGTCGTCACTGGACTTCGTACCGGAGCACTCGGTGAAGAAGATCTCCTTGTTCGGCTGGGCGTTGTGGACCGTCGACTGACCCGACGGATTGCCGCCGTAGCAGTGCCACGCCGATCCGACGACGTTGTTCCCGGCGCTGTTGTTGACCGTCTGCGCGTACGACGTGTCGTCCCAGTTGTGGTCGTACCCGAGCAGCCGCGCGTCGAGCCCGGCCGAGCGCAGCTTCGGGACCAGGTTGTTGATGATGGTGCTCTGCTGGCCCGCGGTCATCAGCATCCCGGGGTAGCCGGGCGGGGAGAACTTCGGCTCGTTCTGCACGCTCAGGTAGTCGATCGGTACGCCGGCCGCCTGGTAGGCCTGGGTGAACTTGACCAGGTAGTCGGCGTACACGCCGATCCGGCTGTCGCTCAGCGATCCACCGATCAGGTTGTTGTTGTCCTTCATCCAGGCCGGAGCGCTCCACGGCGTGGCCATCACCGAGATCTCCGGGTTCAGCGAGAGCGCCTGCTTGACCAGCGGCAGGATGTACGACTGGTCGTGCGCGATCGAGAAGCGCGACAGGCTGGGGTCGGCCGCGCCGTCGTTGTAGGTGTAGAAGTTGCGGGAGAAGTCGGTGGAGCCGATCGGCTGGCGCAGGAAGCTCAGGCCGATCCCGTTGCCGCGGTCGAACAGCGCGTTCATGACCTCGTTGCGGCGGGACGAGTTGAAGATGTTCCATGCTGCGGCGTCGGTGAAAGAGGCACCGAAGCCGACCATCGACTGGTACGTCGTGTTCGGGTTGACCGAGATCGTCGGGCCGCTGCCGCCGCCCGAGCCGAAGCTGACGTCGGCCTGCCGGCCGAGCAGGCTCGACTTGTTCGGGGTGGTCAGCCAGACCGCGACGTTCGGGGCGGCCGAGGCGGTCTGGACCGGGACCGTGAGGCAGGCGGCTGTTACCGCGACGGCCGCTGCCAGCACGGTGCCGCGCCGACGTCGAGGGACTCGTGATTTCCAGGGTGAGGACATGACTCTCCTACGGGGGCGGGCGATCACCACGAGGACCCGTGGCGATCTGAGGTGTCATGGACTGCAAGAACTGAAACATGCTGCAAATTCTGTTCCATAGTGAAACAGCAGCTCCGTGACGGCGTCAACAGTCCGTTAGACTGCGCCGATGAGCGGGTCGCGGGGGCGTCGAGGCACGGCGATGGTCGAACGGCAGCCCCGGGCCACCCTGCGCGACATCGCCGCGGAGACCGGGGTGTCGATCGCCACCGTCTCGCGCGTGCTGAACGACCGCGTGAACGTCGCCCCCAGGACCCGTGATCTGGTGCTGCAAGCCGTGGCGCGGCACAACGCGGCCGGCGACGAACCGGCGGAGAACCTGGGCGCGGTGTACGTCCGCTGCCCGTACCTGCTGACCGACTACTTCGGCCTGATCGTGTCGTCGATCGCGGAGACGCTCGCCCTGCACGGACGCCGCCTGGTGCTCGACGCCGGCGAGTCCGGCCAGGACAACGACGTACTCGGCGGATTGCCGGACCAGGACGGCATCGACGGCGCGATCCTCATCCTTCCGCCGGAGTCGGCGCGCGATCTGGTCGGTTTGTCGCGCTCGGGCTTTCCGTTCGTCGTCGTCGATCCACGCCAGCCCTTGCCGCCGGACATCGCAGCGGTCTCGGCCGCGCACGCCTCCGGCGCCAACACCGTCGTCGCCCACCTCACCGGCCTGGGCCACCGCGACATCGCAGTGATCGCCGGCCCGGAGGAATGGCTGGCCACAGACGCCCGAATGGTCGGCCACCGGGCAGCGCTGGCCGCCGCCCAAACCCTGCTGCCGCCGGACCGGATCCGTTACGTCCATCCCACCATCGAGGACGGGCGGGAGGCAGCCGGTGAACTGCTCGACCAGCACCCCCGACCGACCGCCGTCGTCTGCTTCAACGACAAAGTTGCTGTAGGCACCTATCACGCCGCCCGCGAACGCGGCCTGGCCGTCCCCGGCGACCTGTCGGTCACCGGCTTCGACGACATCGACCTGAGCGGCGCGATCGACCCACCTCTCACCACCGTCCGCCAGCCCCTGCAGGAAATGGGCCGGATCGCCGTCACCCAACTGATGCGAGTCCTCGACGGCCACCGCCCCGAGGCCCTGCACCTCGAGCTCGCCACCCAACTGATCATCCGCGGCTCAACCGCGGAACCCCCGGCGCTTAAGGGCCTCTGAGCGCGGTCAACCAGCTGGCGATCTGACTGCGAGACCTGAAGCCGAGCTTGTCGAGAATGTGGACGACGTGCGACTCCGCTGTCCGCCGGCCGATCACCAGGCGGAGCGCGATGTCCTTGTTGGACAGGCCTTCCGCGACCAGCTCGGCGACCTCGTACTCGCGCTCACTGAGCGGCCCACGAGCCCGTACGACGGCCGCCGGCTTCGGCTCCGGCTCCGCGACCCTGCCGAGGGCGTAGGTGACGGCCTGGTCGAACTCGCTCGACGCGGCAATCCCGCGCCCACGCGCAGCGGCGTACCGATCAGGGCCTAGAGCAACCAGTACGTCGCGCTCGCACGTCTCGTGCGCGTCGGACATCAGCAGCGAGCCCAGCATCGACCGCCCGCCGATCATCGGCCAGAGCTTCTGGGTCACGCCGAGGAGCTCCGCCGCCCGTTCGAACCGGCCGCGGGCCGCGGTGGTCCAGCAGAGCAGCTCCATCCAGGTCACCGCGCCTGCGACGTCATTGAAGAGCTGCGCCAGGCGGATCCCTTCGGTCAGATGCGCGGCGGCGTCGTCGTACCGGCTCAGCATCCACTCGCTGAGCGCGGTCGCGAAGAGCAGCGAGCTGCGGGCGTACTGCTCGCCGGACTCGTCGCAGAGCTCCAGCCCACGGGTCGCGATCGCCAGGCCCTCCTCCGGGTGACCGAGCCAGATCTCCGCCTGCGCGAGCGCGGAGTGCAGCTGGCGGACGAAACTGCTCGATGGGCCGATGATGCTCGGCAGCGTCGCGAGCGCCTCGCGGAACAGCGGGACCGACTTCTCCAGCTCGCCGGTCAGGAAGTAGTACGAGCCGATCAGGAACACCGTGTGCGCGAGCAGGTCCTGGTCGTCGTTCTCCTGGGCCCAGGCCTCGGCCTCGCGGGCGTAGGAGTAGGTGGTCGACGCGTATCCGAGCAGACTGAGCGCGTACGACGTGACGCCGAGCACCAACGCTCGGTCCCGGCTCGGTTCGGGGTTCAGGTCGAGGGCTTGCTCGAGCCATTGCCGGCCTTTGGCGGCGTGGCCGCAGAACAGCCAGTGGAAGTGCAGGGACGCGGCGAGCCGGAGTCCGGCCTCGCGCTCGTCGGGCGTACTAAGGCTGAACTCCAGGGCCGATCGGAGGTTCGCGTGCTCGGCGTGGGCCTCGCTCTGCACCTCGAGCTGGCGGACGCCGAGGCGCCAGTCGTCTCTCCACCGCTCGGCTCGTTGGAGGTAGTGGTCGCGATGCCTTCGCCGTACGGCGTCGCCGCTCTTGAGCTTGCTTGCGCCGTACTGGCGAAGGGTCTCCAGCAGGTGGAAGCGCGTCCCACTCTCGGACTGGACGATCGACTTGTCGACCAACCCGGCCAACCGGTCCAGTACGCCGTCCGGTTGGTCGGACACTGCTTCCGCAGCCGTGAGGTCGAAGCCTCCGGCAAAGACCGACAACCTTGCCCAGAGCTCCTGTTCCTCCGGACTGCAGAGGTCGTAGCTCCAGGCAACAGTTGCCTCGAGCGTCTGCTGGCGGGAGTCCCTCGTACTTCGACCACGGTTGAGCAGCGAGAACCGGTCGTCGAGCCGGGCCAGCAGGCCGTCGAGCGCGAGCACCCGCAGCCAGGCCGCGGCCAGCTCGACCGCGAGCGGGATCCCGTCCAACTGTCGGCAGATCTGGACGATCCGGGAACAGTTGTCTTCGTCAACGCGAAAGTCGGGTGCGACGGCAACGGCCCGATCGGCGAAGAGCTTGACGACGTCCTCGGCCTGGTCGTCCACGGGCATCGGCGGTACGGCGTACAGGTGCTCGCCCTCGACGCCGAGAACGTGACGACTGGTCGCGAGTACACGGATCCCGGGCGCGGCCCGGAGCAACCGGCCGACGAGCGCCGCACACGCAGGGACCAGGTGCTCGCAGTTGTCGAGGACGAGCAGGAGGCTGCGGTCCTGGAGGAACCGCGCCAGCTCGGCGGCCGGGTCGTCGGTGTCGCGCAGCCCGAACGACGCGCTGACGGTTCTCGGCACCAGCTCCGGATCGTCGACGGAGGCCAGCTCGACGAACCAGACGCTGTCGGGGAACGTACGGCGTACTTGCGCCGCAAGCCGGAGCGCCAGGCGCGTCTTGCCGACCCCGCCCGCACCGGTCAGCGTCAGCAACCGGCCGGTGGCGAGCAGGGCGCGGGTGTCGGCGAGCTCGCGTCGGCGTCCGACGAAGCTGGTCAACTCGGCCGGCAACGTACCCATCAACCACCTCTACCGCGGGAGGAAGGCATCAGGGTGAAGATAGGCCAAACCTGACGGGACCGCTACGGCGATCGAACGACCCCGTCGCTGGTACTACGCCTCCAGGTAGTGCTTCAGGTCGGCCGCCGCGTGCCGGAACTCGGCCCGCGTCGACGGCAGGTCGCGGATCGGGTTGAGCAACGCCATGTCGTGGATCTGGCCGACGTACATCACCGACACGACATCGACGCCGGCCTCGTCGAGCTTGTGCCCGTACGCCTGGCCCTCGTCGCGGAGGATGTCGTTGCCCGAGGTGTGGATGATCGCCGGCGGCAGCCCGCGCAGCTGATCGGGCCGCGCCCGCAGCGGCGCGGCGTACGGGTTGTGCCGGGTCGCCTCGTCGGGCGCGTAGGTGTCCCAGCCGTACTGCATGAACGCCTGCGGCAGGAACCGGCCCTCGGCGAACTCCTTGTACGACTCGGTGTCGAGCTGCGCGTCGGTCGCCGGGTAGAGCAGCAGCTGCACCTTGATCGCCGGGCCGTCGTGGTCGCGCGCGTAGAGCGTGAGCGCGGCACTCAGGTTGCCGCCGACGCTGTTCCCCGCGACCGCGATCCTCGACGCGTCGAGCCTCGCCTCCGCGCCCTCCTGCGCGATCCACCGCAGCGCGGCGTAACACTCCTCGAGCTGCCGCGGAAACACCGCGTCCGGGATCGGCGTGTACTCCACGAACACCACGGCGTACCCGGTCTCCACCACCAGATCCCGCGTCAGCCGCTGATGGTTGCCGAAGTCCCCCGCGATCCACACCCCGCCGTGCAGGAACAAGATCACCGGCAACGTTTCTTTACTGCCCTCCGGCCGCTGGATGCAGACCTTCACCCTCACCCCGTCGACCTCGACGTCCCGCTCCTCGACCTCCACCCCACCCAGATCCACGTCCACACTCGCCTGCAACCCCGCCAAGGTCCCCCGCACCTGCTCCCCCGGCAACAACCAGTACGGCGAGGAGTCCTTGTTCACCTCCGCCAGGAACTCCCGAACCCGCCGCTCGATCCGCAGATCCGTCGCAGCATCCGGCACGTCGTACGACTCACTCATCTGACTCTCCTGCTTCACGAGGGGCTGAGACCATCGAGTCCAGCAGCCCCCGCCACACGCCAGCATCCGTCAAAACACCGACCTCTGACAGCCCGCCGGCCCGCCGCCTCCGAGAGGCCGCGGGCCGGCGTTGGTCAGTTGACGTACAGGTCCCAGACGCCCGGGGAGTAGAGCTCGCAGTACCAGGCCGTCCAGGTCCAGCCCCCGCCTTGCCCCTTGCGACCTCGGCCGTCGCAGCCTGCCTTGGTTGTGTACGACGCATAGAACCGCCACGCCAACTCGACCGACGGTGCAGCAGTGGTGGTCTGTACCGGGGCAGCGCGAGCCGCCGGGGCCGGGGGCTGCCCGGCAGCACTCGCGGTTCCGGCCGCACCGCCTGTCACCATGGCGCCGGCCATCACCGCGACCAACAGCGAACGTCTGATCTCCACGATTCGACTCCTCTGTCTCGAAGGCTGTCCCCGCAGCCAAACAGAGCCCACTTTCAAATCACTGTCGCTGCCGGCAGAGCGCGGCAAACCGGCGTACCGGCTGGTGATCCTCTGCAGGTCAGTTCACTGCACTCACTTGAGCCTGTGGGCTTCAACGGCCGGGTAGATGCCGGTGGGGTAGACGAAGACGCGCTGGACCGAGGTGATCGGTTGGCTGGTGGCGAGGATCGCGGTTCCTTTGGCGCCGGGGTGCAGGTAGAAGTGGCTGTTGTTGGAGAGTTCGATCCCCCGGTTGTACTTCGCGGCGTCGTCGGCGAAGGCGTTCCGCCAGCGGTCGACGTAGTCGGCGATCGAGGTTGCTTCGATCTGCTGACCGGCAGCCGTGACGACGACGACCTTGTACAGGTTGGCGCTGTCGTCGGACTGGTTGTCGACCTGAGCGATCAAGTAGGTGACCGCAGCCGCCTTCGCGAGCCGGCGGTAGTCGCCGTACTTCTGCAGGCGGGGATCCAGTCGGTCGGCGGGGATCTGGATCGTGCCGGTCACTCCGTCATGCGTGAAGGTGTAGACGCCAGGACCGCTCGCGGACACACTGCGCGCGGGTGGAACGGCCGTCGTGGTGACCACCACAGGTGGTGGCGTCTCAGTGATGACCACAGGAGCCGGGGCGGCCGTCGTACTGACCGCGGGCGCGCTCGCAGGCGCGTTGACGACGCAGCCGGTGCACACCCCTAGTACCGCAACAGCCATCACGTACGCCGTACGCCGGTCTGTTCTCTTGTCCCCCACAACGCCCCCTGGCGACGCGTGTCAGCGTCTACCGGCCTATCGGCGGAAAGTGCTCTTGCGTTACCCCTCTCCTCCGCGACTTTGAAGAAAGTGTTTGATCCTCGGCCCTGTCCGTCGGCAGACTGCGGCGATGGATTGGAACGCGCAGATTCGTCAGCAGGTCGAGACCCACTGGACGAGCCAGCTGCGTCCGCGGTTGGTGGGTCTGGGTGACGACGAGTACTTCTGGGAGCCGGTGCCGGACGCCTGGAACCTGCGGCCTGATGGCGATCGATTCGTGGCGGACTTTGCTGTGCCGCCGCCTGAGCCGGCGCCCGTTACGACCATCTCCTGGCGGATCGGGCATTTGGTTGTGGTGCTGCTCGGTATGCGCGCGATGCCGCAGTTTGGTGGGGAGCCGGTTGACTTCGCCAGTTTCCCGTACGCCGGTACGGCGGCCGAGGCGCTCATGCAACTGGACGACGCCTACGCCGCGTGGATGGACGGCGTACGGCGGCTTGGTGTCGACGGGCTGACCGAGGACACCGCGACTGAAGGCTGGCCCGTGGTCGCGATCGTGCTGCATGTCCAGCGGGAGCTGCTTCACCACGGCGCCGAGATCGCGCTGCTGCGCGACCTCTACCGGGCTCAGTCCCCGAGCTCCTCGAAGAGCGTCAGCTGAATCCCGCTACCCGACTGTTCGCCCGCGGGTTCCACCGCGGAGTTAAGCATCAGCGACAGAGTAGGAGTCCGCGGCCGAGTACTACTCCGCCGATTCCCTCGTTACCTGACCGTCGCCTCCGAACTCGATATCACCTTGAGAAGCTTCAGCTACGCCGAGGACTCAAGGCGATCCGGCACAAGCCCGAAGATCTGACCGAGTAGGTGCCCACGTCAACCAGTCACGACGTCGCGGAGCGACCCCACACGGCCGGGACAAGCGATCTGGCCGGCATCCCTCTGAGAGCTCCGGCAATGGACGGGTCGCCGAACCAACAGTCGAGCCCCCTTGACCGATCACCTGGACATCCCGAATCACTCGTTGCCGGGCGGAGCGGAGGTGGCTCGCTAGGGTCGCGCTCCACTGCAACGTCACTCGTCCACCCATGCGACTTGAAGGCGTTGGACGCCTCGAGCGGTCCGCAGGAACGCGTCGCCTTGTCCTGCGAGAGCCTCTGCTCCGATCTCGTCCATGATGATCCGGCTGTCCGTCGAGGTCTTCACCCGGAGGGCGAGCTGGGCCGGCAGGTTCGACCGGATAGTTGTCGAAACGACGTCTGCGCTCGGCCGCTGGGTGGCAGCGATGATGTGTATTCCTGCCGCTCGGGCCTTGGCGGCGAGGCGCTTGAGCAACGCCTCGATCTGTGTCTTGTCGGAAGGGTCGCTCGTAAGGTCTGCGTACTCGTCGAGAACTATCACGATCCAGGGACGTCGCTCTTCAGGTCCGACTCCGCTGTTGAAGTCTACGAGGCTCCGGGCGCGGACCGGCCGCATCGCCTGATACCTGGACTCCATCTCCTCGACCGCGGTTTCGAGAATATCGATCGCGTCCTGCGAGTGAACCCCGATCGTGCCGTCCACATGGGGATCGTCCTCGAAGTCGAGGAGTTCTGTCCCCTTCGGATCCACGAGACGCAGGCGTACAGCGTCTGCTGGATAGCGACAGAGTCCGTGCAGGATGGTCTCCAGGGCGACCGATTTGCCACTACCCGTCGTTCCAGCCACCAGAAGGTGTGGTGAGTCTGCGGACGAGAACTCGATCGACACCAGCTGCCCGGCGATGTCGACTCCGATGGGAGCGACCAGTCTGCTGACGTCCACCGGACTGCGCTGCCACAGATCACGGGCGAGAACGGGGTAGCGCTCCTCGGGTGACTTCGGCACCTCGAACACGACGTTTCCACGATCGAGAGACGAACGGATCTGAAGTCCAGCGGGGAGCTGGAGCGCCAGAGCGATCTCACTGACGCGATTGACGATCCGATCAACAGTGACGCCCGTTTTCGGGGCGACACGGAGGACGTAGAAACCCGGCCCTTCGATCCATGGATCGTTGGCCGCCGGCACAACCGAAACGTTGTGCTGATCGAGGACATCCAGCAACCGCTCGTACCGACTCCGGAGCTCGTCTGATCCCAGGCCCCCTTCAGGACTCGATACCAGGGTTGCTGTCGACGCGTCCTCTTCAGGAGCTGATGGCGACGGCTGCGATGTGGACGGCGTCGCCGTCACAGCGCTCTTTCCGGATCGGCCGCCTTCTCGTGGAACGGTCGCCTCGGCCGATACGGCGACTTCGGCGCTCGAGACCGCTGTCGGCTCCTCGCTGCGAGTGATGCCGTCGATCGCTCTAAGAAGCTCCGGGCGATTGAGCCGAAGCAGAAGATGGCTGCCCAGCTCGCTCGTTGCCGGAGCTGGATCCGCGGTTCCAGCTGCGATGGCGATCGCCACGCCACGAACATCAGCGAGTCTGAGCTCACCACTGCGGATCGAACCCATGATGGTCGCCGCGACCGACTGCCTTCCCTGCTCGTGCAGGGAGCGTGCCGGTAGCTCGGCAGCCGAGAGGCTCAATGCACTGGTTCGTTCGATGGCCGCCGCGAGCTCCTGCATCCAGAAGTCGCGATCGTCTGGACGAGCGTCGCCGGAGTCGAACGCCGCCCGACACAGGGCGATCGTACGATCCAGCTGCTGCTCAGCGGTGCCGGCGTCGAACACCTGACGAAACTTCGACTCTACGACCAGTACGTCGAGCCGAACGGTGTCGTCCTCCTCGATCGTGAACACGAAGCGGCCGAGGTCAGCCCGCGTTCGCTGCACTCGTCCGAACCAGTCCTGCAGCTCGTCGAAACTCAACCAGACCACGAGGTGGGGTCGCTCCGAAACGACTGGCGCCAGACCTTCGACCGCCCAGCGACTGGCGACGAGACCGACGATCTCGTTCGCGGCGCTCCCTAGACCGAGTGCACGCAGAACCGCTCCCGGAACCACGTTGCGGCCGACCTCGTAGAGCCGCTGAGCGATGGGAGCCACCGTGCTCGGCGTGGCGATATTCATCTCGAGCAATTTGCGACTGAGCCGACTGGCGACGAACCTGCGCCCGGTCCCCGAGCTCACGATCAACGTATAGGCCTCGTTCTTGCCGACGCCCGGCCTGACCAAGATGACGTCCGGCTTGTCCTCGAGCGCGTCGATCTGGTCTCGCCCGATGAAGGCGTCGAGAGTTACGACCCAGTGTGCGACTCGATGGAGATCGACGAAGAGACGCTGTCGCTGGTCGAAGCGAACCTGCATCTCGAAATAGTCGGTGTTCGACTCCTGTTGAGGAGCGACAGCCGAATGCGCGTCGTGGCGAACACAGAGCGTTGACCAGGTCTCCAGGACAGGATCCCGTTGCGAGGGCAGCATGGCTCGTACGACGTTTTGACTCGACTCCTGAAGGTCGTGGCTCGACCGATGCAGCAGCGGGTTGTAAGCGCCCGCCAGCCCGGCGTTCGCTTCTCTGGTCTTGGCGTTGAGCGTGGTCCGCGTACCGAACAGAGCTGGCGCCAACACGAGGTCGATGCGGTCTTCGAACTCGTCGAGCTGTGCGTCCGAATCGGGCGTCCAGTGTTGCAGGATCAGCTGAACATCGGGGAAAAGACGCTCGTCCGCGAGTTCCTCGTCGCCGAACTCGCGATCGAACGCCTGCACTACGTCGTGGTGGTTGCGTCGGTCTGTGAGTACGACCAGCTCCAGCCGGACACTGGAAACCCGCGCCCGCAGGCGACGAGCCAGCCGAACGGGTAACTGCGTGGTGCCGTCACGATCCAGAAGTAGGAGCGCGAGGCCGTCTCGCTTGTGAGGATATGTGTCGAGGTAGGACGCGACAACCTTCACCAACTCGTCGACGGCAGCGTCGTCGACCGCTGCCAACCAGTCGCGGCCATGTGCGGCTCGACCTCTGATCGGCGTGTACTCCTCATGGAATCCGGACTCACGCACGGAGATCGCGACGGTTTCGTCTTCCCCGACGACCAACGGAGGTGTGCCGTGCGGCGAGATCCGCTGAATCCATTCGAAGAAGAGTTCTGTGTTCTCGTCGTTCAGCTTCAAGCCGTTGGTCATCGCACGAACGAGGAGCTGCGTCATCTGCTGCAAGTGCCGGGTCAGCCACCGAAGTCGTAGTGGGTGGATCCCGAGCATGACGAGTCGGTCGCCCGCCAGCTGCACGACGTCAGTGAGAACGACCCCGGCCAGGTCTTGGTTCGGTGAGTTCGCCGGGACCAACGTCGTTCGTGCTTCGTTGATGATCGGCTCCCAGGCCGTCACGTACTCGTCGAGCAAATCCGCGTCGATCCCGTCCCGCCAATTCGCAACGTGGTCACGGCGTAGAGCCGCCAAGCGCGTCGAGATCGGACTGTCACTCTCCTCCAGCTCCGCCATCCCCCAGTCCCTCGGGAGTTGGAAACGCTCGAAGAACTCCTCGAAGCCGACGTCGAAACGTTGGCCGGGCTGGAACGCCACACCGCTGAGCATCGCACCGAACCCGAGCAGGCCCGGCGCACCAAGCGGCTCCCAGCGAAACCGCCGCACGCCCGCACCTTTCACTGCGACAGCCAGGCGAAGTCCACCCCAGGCGTCGGAGACGTCGAGATCCTCTTCGGAACCATCGTTCTCAGGGCGCTCCAGGTCGAAAAGGCAGGGATCCACACTGAGTCGAAGGCGAGTGGCTTCCGTCAGTTCTTGCACCCGCGCAAGCGTCCGGCCGTAGAGGAACGCGAAGAGCCACCGCGACCAGGGGGCCGCATCGGCGATGCCGTCCAGCTTCAGTTCCACCACGTGTTCGTCGCCGTCGTCGAGCACGTGAATCTCGTGCAGGAGGGCGCGGAGTGGGTCAGGGGCCAGCTGTGCGTCCGGAAAGGCGACTTTCTGGACGCGTCGGCGGAGTTTCGCCGAGATCAGATCGACCAGAGGTGCCGAACCGTCCGGAGGCTCGGCTCGGACGAACCGTTCCGCCGCTACCTGGTCACTCTCGTTGAGCCCAGGCTCGACCTCGAGATCGTCGAACTCGGCGACCCGTTCGGAGGCGTTCCGACCGATGTCCTCGCGAACGAGCACGCCGAGACCTCTTTGATCCGGGGCTCTGTCGAACAGTTGCAGCCACAGCTGCAGCTCGACCTTTGCGCGAGCGTCCTGCCCAACTGGCGATACCTGACGGAGCAGAGCTCTCGCGCTGCTGACGGTCAACCCCAGAGAATCGAGCAGAGTCGCTGGCAAATCGACGCTCTCGATGCGCTCGCTGACGTCGTCGTCCGAGATGCCGGCGCCGCTCGGTTGCCGAGATTCGCTGACGTTCAGATTCTTCGTGAGTCGCGAGCGAGCGGTGCTCTGTTCGTCGAACAGTGCCGAATCCGGGAAGAGGCCGAGCTCGGACAGGCTCCCTCCTGCCGCTCGGCTGATCACGTCGGGTGTGCGCAGCGAGGCTCTGTTGACCGACTCGCAGGTCTGCAAGACGTAGGCGGCCCAGCGCCTCAGCGACAAGCGGTCCGTAGGAGCGATGGCATCGCGTACCTCTGTGAGAACCGTCTGAAGACGAGCCGACGGCTCACCTTCTCCACCCGCCATAGTCCACGCGGTCCTTGTCACTGCCCCGAAGACCTCGTCGGTGTCGTCTCGATCCGGAGCGTTCAGAAGACTGACATCGTCCAGCCTGGTGATAGCTGCGAGCCCCTCCTGATCGCTCTGAACGTCCCAGTCGAAGAGCACGATCGCCGGAACGCTCTGATTGCGCCAGAACGTCAGCGTCTGTCCCTCGCGGAGGAGAACGTCTTCGGGGAGGCCGTCGGTCGGTAGACGCGTGCCGACTTTGACGACCAAATCGCTCGGCGGCGACTCGGGCCCTCGGAGGTGACGAACTGCAGCCAGTACTTCGGGATGACCAAAACCTGTCACGCGTAATGCTGGACGGCCCGAGTTTCTGCGTCGATCGAGCAGACGTTTCGCGGTGATCGCCACCACCGTCCCGACGAGTTCGTGAACCGCGCGGCTCATCGCTGATCTCCATGAACGATGCTGGTTGCGTCGGAGTAGTGCGTCAGCAGTCCGGTTGCGCGAAGACGTGCTTTGAAGGCGTCGGCGTTGACCTCGAACACACCAGCATCGATCGATTCCGTGAGCTGTGCCGAGTTCGCTGTGCGGTCGTCGAGAACCAGGCCCAACTCGACGTGGAGCCGAGCGCAGAACGTGTAGAACTCTTCGTCACGGCCATGAGGCACGAGCGCAGCCACCAGCGCCTCGAGCAACGGTGCTTTGAACGTGAAATGCCTCCGCCCGACAGTCGAGTTCAATGCGCCCACTGCTGCCAGGGTCTCGGAGAAGAAGGCCCGCGGGGATCTCGTGAAGTTGGCGTTCGGTCGAACGTACTTCTCCCATCGTGCTGCCTCCTCCACGTCTCCTCCGTCAATCGCCACCGCGAGTTTTTCGGAAGCTCGATTCGTGAGACAGGTGGCGATCTGGCTACGGAACTCGTCCAGCTGCTCCTGCGACCGACGGCGGAGAGGATTGGCGTCACGGGTCATGTCCAGCAAGATCGCCTCTCTCTCCAACCCGAGCCGGTGGCGAGCCAGGTGAAGTTCGTGACGCGCCAGACAGTATGGGGCCCAGTGCATAATTCCTTCGATCCGCTTGGCTCTCGGTGCACCCGTCCTTGTGACAATCGAGTGGATTCCGCTGCGGAGCAGCTCCGGCCACGGGCTCGTCGAGCCGAAAGTCTCCGTCTCACCTTCGGACGTGTCCGGCAACGGTGTCGGCCTGGCGAAATCGTGAGACTGCAAGGACGAGGCGACGCGCCCGAGCGACGTCTGACTGTCGGCGATCAGTTCCGTCAGCGCGCCCCGAGTGGCGGTCCGCCGCTCAGCATCGGCGTCCGTGCGAAGGGTGTAGTACGCCCAGCCGCCTCCGTCACGGAACACGTAGCGCTCGATCTGAGGGTTCCCCCGACGCATCGCGGCGTCGTAGTGGACGAGCTCTCCGACGAACGGGTAGAGGTGCGCCGCGAACCAACGTGGAGCTTTTCGTCGGCCCGGGATCTCCACCAGCAGCGACCCGAGCAGGGCCTCCAACGTCTGCATCGTGTCCGCCCCTTGGACAGCCACCGCCAGCTCCGCCTCGGACACTGAGTCGCCGACCGCGATACGTCGTGCCAGATCGTGGGAGTGGCGATCGTAGGTCACCGGCGCAGCATTCGGCGACAAGAGCTCGTCCGGGGAGTGACTGAGAACCCCACGGATGATCGCCAGCAGTTCGAGCGCCACGTAGAAGCCCCGACCTTGCTCTTGGAGATTGACTCCGAAGACGTCCTTCACGAGGTCCGCGCCTCCGCGATCGTGCGCGGCCATCATGCTCCCCCAGAGCGAATACGATCACCGACGTCGATGGTGAGTGAGCGACGCTCTCCGTTGACCAGGACGTCGATGTCGTCGGTACTCGAGCTGGTCGGCACGAGTTCTGCTAGCGCGCGGGTCAAGCTGCGCGTCTCCGCTTCGTACTGGCCACGGGTGGTCAGGCCGGCTGCCCACCGCCTCAACAACTCGAACCGCATCAGATCCAGCGCGATAGTGATCGTCTTGCGCGACCCCGAGACTTGGAGATAGACAGCCCTGCTCGACCAGTCGACAGCGATCGGAAGGCTGAGAACGCCCGGGCCCGCATCTCTCCAGTAAGCGAACTGAGACAGCACATCCACCTTGCGGCCGTGAATCCGCTCGGCGATCACGGCCGCTCGGTTGCGATGAGAGAAGAACGCTGGGTCGAGAACCAAGAAATCGGGTGGTTCGCCGGGCCGACGTACTCCTTGTGCCGCTTCCAGCCCTCGGAGGAGGCGGTCGCGGACCTCGACACTCGCCGTCGCTCCGGTGGCGATCGCGACGAACTCGCTGCCGGAGATCAAGCCCATGCGACGCAGGTGGGCGTCGCCGCTCTCGAAGTAGTCCAGACGACGGAGGTAGGCGACCAACGCCCTCATCATCTCCGACTCACGCTGCGCTTCGCGCCGCGATCGCGGGCCACGTCCGCCGTCGACGCGCGGTGGAAGAAACTGGCTCGTCGTATCGTCGGGATCCAGTGTGTCGTCGACCGCCCGCAGCGATACCGATCCCGGGTCGAGACGGCGCAGCGCCGCGAACGCCGGGACTTGGCGACGCTTCGAGACCGTCAGCCGGTCAGCGAAGAGTGCCTGGTGATACAGGTGCCGATACTGCCATTCGACACTCGACCGATCCTTGGTGTACCGCTTGTGAACATCTTCGCAGACCAGCCCTCCTGTGACCGCGTACGCGACGATGGCAAGCGCTTGACGCGTGGTGATCACGGTTCCCATCCGCTCGGCGGCGGCGAAGAGATTCCGGATTCCCTCTCGTCGCCGTACGCCGTGATCACCATCCGAGAGACTGCGGTGATTTGCGAGGATCGGACACGATTCTCGAGCGTCGCACCGCTGACAGGAACGCCAGCGCCGCCCGTCGGCGGACCACTCACGCGTCGCCCAGCCCACCAAGCCGTCCTTGCCGTCGGGAGCAGTCGACTGGAAGTTCAGGTTGATCACCTGAACACCGGGATCGGGGCCTGCGACGAGACCGAACTGAATGCCGTTGACCAGCGTATCGATGATGACCTGAGAACGGCCCGTGACGTCCGCGCTCACCGAGCTCCGAAGATGCCCCTCGTTCGCGCAGACGATCGCAATCGAATCGTCGACGGGCTCGACGAGGCGAGCCAGAAGTGGTGCGGCCTCTTCGCGCCCGACCTCGCTGAGATCCGTGAGGAGCCGGATGTCACGTCCCCCGACGGTCTTGGCGATCGGCTCGGCGCTGGTGTCGAGATCTCGGATGGTCTGGTGTGCCTCGACCGGGTCCCTCCCCAGCCGCTGCAGAAGGCGCGCGCAAAGGCTCGTCTTCCCGTGTCCCGCATCCCCGGTCAACACGATCAGGCGAACTTCCGGCCGCTCGATCAGATCAGTGAGAAACTCGAGCGCGACGGCCTCGAAATGAGGATCATTCGGATTGGTGTGCTCGTAGACCAGTTCGGCGCTGTCTGTCTGAAACGGCTGAAATCTCCGCAGTTTGGCAACGTGTTGATTGACCTCGAGCGTCATCGACGCCCCCCATCCCCTCGCCTACGAACCGGTGCGAACCTACCAGAGTGTTCCGGCCCTCGTAGCGACTCGATCATCGAACGTGTCGCCCTGCATGATGACGATTGTGGAATCGAACAACGTCGCCGGCACGAGCGAATCAGGTTCGGGGGATCCCGCACGTCGATGGGTCGCCACCGAGCGCGGACGACATCTCCGAGGGCGGTCTTCCAAAGACACCGTCCCGGAGCTGGAACTCCGTCGCGAGCTCCATCGCCGCGGCTTTCGGTTTCGATTGCACCGACGGCTCGCGCGAGGCTGCAATCCCGACCTCGTGCTGCCTCGGTACCGCCTAGCGATATGGGTGGATGGGTGCTTCTGGCATGGTCACAAAACCCACAAGTGGACCCCGCGGAACGGACCGAACGCCGACCTCTGGGCTCAGAAGATGAGCGCCAACCAGGCGAGGGATCGACGTGCCGTTCGCACTGCGGAAGAGCTGGGGTGGACCGCTCTGCGCGTGTGGGAGTGCGAGATCCGCGAGGCACCTGGAGCAGTTGCCGACCAAATAGCGAACCTCGTCCGCACGTGATCCACTCCAGCCTCCCGGCTAGCCGAGCTCCTCGAACAGCGTCAGCTGAATTCCGCCCGGTGTTTCGAGGCGGGCGTTGAGTGAGTTCCACGGCGTACGGGTCGGGGCCGCGATCAGCGAGGCGCCGGCCTCGGTCAACGTGTGGGTGGTGCCGGTGGCGTCGGTGACCTGCAGGGCGACGCGGAACTGGCCGGCGACGCGGCGGCCGACCTCGACGCGGTCGATGTACTCCGCGTGGTTCGGATCAGTGATCTCCAAGGTCGCCCGGCCGGCGCCGAGGATCGTGACGCTGCCTTCCTCGGAGGTGTAGGCCTCCTCGACCTCCAGGCCGAGGACGTCACGGTAGAAGGCGACCGTCTCGGCGTAGTCGGGGGCCGTGACGACCAGTCGCAGTTGCAGCACGTTGGCGTTCATTCCCCGATTCTGGACCCGCGCGGGGCGACCGGGTGGGAAATTGCCGACCCGGGACCTTTGCGTGCGGCAATGACCGGGGAAACCGCTGACGGACCGGCGCCGGGGGTGCGGGCCGGGCGCTCGATCCCTGCGTAGCAAAGGATTACCCGCAAGCAGGCATTTGAACGACCACAATGATGCGTTCGCTTGACAACGCTGCGTGAGAACCGGGCCTTGTGCGGCAGGGAAAAGCGGTGCTCTCATGACGACGGCAAACCGCCACTGCCAAATGGGAGGAACGATCATGGAGAAGAAGACCGACAAGCCCGAGCCGCGCAAGATCATGGTCCGGAAGCTGGAGAAGCTCGAGACCACCGCGATGATCATCTCGGACCCGGGCTGCCGCAACGAGCTCTGCGGCTAGTTCAGCCGGCACCGGGACGCGGGCTCATCACCCGCGCCCCGGTGCGCCCGGTCCTGGGGAGGGGGAGACGCGTGGAACGACCGAAGATCAAGGGGATCCACAAGCCGGTCCGGCTGACGCCGACGCTGGTGAACATCGGGGGCCGGCAGGTCGGGATCGGCGCCGAGATCGACGACGAGGACGGCGCCCTGTGGACGCTGCTCGGCCTGATGGACGGGACCCGTGACCGCACCGGGATCGTCGCCGAGCTGGTCGAGCGCACGACGCTGACCGCCGACGAGGCGGCCGACATGCTGGAGACGATCATCGCCGCCGGGTACGTCGAGGACGCGGCCGCGCCACCGCCGCCGGAGCTCGGCCCGGACGAGCTGGACCGCTACGACCGCGCCTTCAACTACTACGCCTGGGTCGACCTGACCCCACGTCCTTCCCGGTACGACGTACAGGCTCAGCTCAAGCGCAGCCGCGTCGTCGTACTGGGGCTTGGTGGCACCGGATCCGCCGTCGCGTCGTCGCTCGTAGCGGCCGGGGTCGGCTCCGTGCACTGCGTCGACTTCGACGTCGTCGAGGCCGGGAACCTCACCCGCCAGCTGCTCTACACCGAGGACGACCTCGGCCGCCCGAAGGTCCAGACCGCCGTCACTCGCCTCGGCGCGATCAACTCGCACGTCACGGTCACCGGCGAGGAGACGCGCGTCGAGAGCACCGACGACGTCGCCCGCCTGATGCGCGACCGCGACCTGCTGGTGCTCTGCGCCGACCAGCCGATGGACAAGATCCGCGACTGGACCAACGAGGCCGCGCTGCGCACGAACACTCCCTGGATGATTGCCCAGTACGCCGGTCCGATGGCCGTCGTCGGCCTGTTCGTCCCCGGCCAGACCTGCTGCCAAGCGTGCCTCCCGAGTGTCAAAGACCGGCTGGTCGACCAGCACGGCTTCGACCCTCAGGAGCTGTTCCCCTTCCAGGGCCACGCCGTCATCGCCCCGACCGCGAACCTCACCGGCCACCTCGCCGCACTCGACGCGATCTACCACCTCGGCGGCATCCCGCCGAGCACGCTGGGCCGGATGTTCCACCTCAGCCTGACCGACCTGACCTACCACTACGCCGTCCGCCCGACGCCCGGCGAGAAGTGCGGGACCTGCGGCTGGGTCGGCCAGTGAGCGAGGAAGTGACGACGCGGCCCGCCGGGCTCGCGAGCGACAGCCGGCTCGCCGTCGATCACCTGATCGTGCGCCGCGAGGACGAGGACGAGTACGTCGTCGGCGATCCCGCGACCGGCACGTTCGTCGTCGTACCGGAGATCGGTGCGCGGCTCGTTGAACTGTTCGCCCAGGGCCGGACCGTCGCCGAGGCCGGTGAGGAGCTCGAACGGGAGACCGGGGAAGCGATCGACGCGCTCGACTTCGCCGAGGTGCTGCTGGACGCGGGCATCGTCACGACCGAGCCGCGCGCGGCCGCCAAGCACTGGTCCGTGTCCCGCATCCAGGCCCGGCTCGTCCGGCCGCTCTTCACGCCGTTCGCGTGGGTCCTGTACGCCGGGTGCCTGGTCGGCGCGCTGGTGATGTTCGTCGTCGAGCCGTCCCTGCGGCCGACGTACGAGGACACCTTTATCTTCCCCGACATCGTGCTCAGCCTGCTGGTGACCAACCTGGTGGTCGTCGTCCTGACGATCGTGCACGAGATGTGGCACGCGTTCGCCGGTGCGGCCGTCGGGATCCCTTCACGGCTGCGCGTCGAACGCCGCGGGATCTTCCCCGTGCTGGAGACCGACCTCACCGGGCTGTGGGCGTTGCCGCCGGCCAAGCGGTACGGGCCGTTCCTGGCCGGGATGGCGATCGACAGCGTGATCCTGTTCGCCGCTGTTGCTCCGCGGTACGCCTGGTCGCGTGGGTGGATCGACCTGCCGCCGGGGCTGATCCGGCTGCTCGCGATGGTCGTGCTCAGCCAGATCGCCAAGCTCGCGTTCCAGACGCTCGCGTACCTGCGGACCGACATGTACTTGGTGATGGCAACGGCCACGGGCTGCGGCAACCTGCACCAGGTCACACGACTCTCGCTGAAGAAGCTGGTCCGGCGGCTCAAGCCCGACGAGCAGGTGATCCTGAGGGACGCCAGCCCGAAGGATCTCCGCGTCGCCCGCTGGTACCGGCTGCTCTACCTGACCGGTTTCACCTGGATGCTGTGGTTCGCGTGGCACTTCTTGTTGCCGAGCGCAAAGGTCACCTTCGGCTGGGCGTTCGGCGTACTGGTCGGCGCGCCGTTCGCGAGCCTGTACTGGTGGGAGGGCGTCGTGCTGCTGCTGTTCACCTCGATCAACGTGTTCCTGCCGTTGTGGGTCGTCGTCCGCAACCGCCGGCAGGCCGCCCGATGAAGACCACGAAGAAGCGCAAGTACGGCGTACTGGTCGGCATCCTCGTCACCACGCTGTCCGTGCTGACGATGTCGAGCTTTGCTTTCGGTGTGTTGCTCGGTCAGTTCGGTGACAAGCAGGCCCTGCCGTGCAACGAGGTGCCCGGTACGCCGCAGCCCTTCGAAGGCAACCGCCACATCGCCTACCAGGGTGCTCCCCACGATCCCTACAAAACGCTGCCGCCGACGTCGGGCCCGCACTCGCCACGCGTCGTCATCCCCGGCATCTACCGCTCCCCGATCACGCCCGAACTGCAGGTCCACATTCTCGAGCACGGCCACGTGCTGCTCCAGTACGCCGACGACGTCTCACCTGCCGACGTCGAACGCCTGGAGTCCATCGGCCGCCGGTACCCGCGCGACGTGGTCGTTGCCCCGTACCCCGCAATCGGCCACGGCATCGCGCTGACCGGCTGGCAACGCCTCCAACTCCTCGACGCCTTCGACCCCACCAAGGTCGAGGCTTTCGCCACCAAGGTCCCGACCCGCTACAACCACCAATGGCGCAACGGAGCCACGGACTGCGTCAGCGAATAGGGCGCCATGGGAGGTGTTGGAGGGTCCAGGTGTTGCCGTCGGGGTCGGCGAAGTAGGCGAACTGGACGCCTCGGACGTCTTCGACGGGGGCTACGTCGATGCCGTTGGCGATCAAGCGGTTGCGTTCGGCATCGATGTCCGCGACGACCAGGTGGAGGCCGCGCAACGAACCAGGTTCCATGTCGAGCTTCGGGAAGCCGGTGGAGAGTTTGATGGAGACGGACGAGCCGGGTGGGGTGAACTGCACGACCCGTACGCCGGGAGCCGGCTCGACGTCGACGTCGAGGGTGAAGCCGACCTGGTCGGCGTAGAACGCTTTGGCGCGGTCGAGGTCGCGGACCGGGACGGGGACGAGCTCGAACTGGAGGTAGCCGGGGGTGACCGGCGGATCGGTGGACATCGCGGAACTCCTTGAGGTGAAGGGAAAACAGGCGACGGGGCTGAGAGCTGCCTGGCCGGGGCGAGGGTCAGACGAGGGCTTCGCCGCCGTCGACCGGGAGGGTGTGGCCGGTGACGAAGGTGTTGCTGAGGGCGAACAGGACCGCGGCGGCGATGTCGTCGGCGGTGCCGATTCGCGCGGCGGGGCTGCTGCTGACGCGATCGGCGAAGAGCGCGGCCTTCTTCTCGGCGCCCAGGCCGTCGTACGCGCCGGTGTCGATCGTTCCGGGTGAGATCGCGTTGACGCGGATCGGCGCGAGCTCGACGGCGAGCGAGCGGACGATGACGTCGACCGCGCCGTTCGTGGCGCCGACGGCGAGCATCCCGGGCATCGGCTTCTGCGCGGACTGACCGGAGAAGAACACGAACGACCCGTCGGCCGGCATCAGCGGGGCGAAGTGCTTCGCGAGCAGGATCGGACCGGTGACCTTCGTCGCGAACGACAACGCGATCGTCTCCGGCTGCAGGTCGGCCAACGCGCCGCGGGCGCGAGCCGACGCGGTGGACACCACGTGATCGACCTTGCCGAGGGAGGCAGCCAGCGCCGCGATCGACGACTCGTCGGTCAGGTCGACCTGAGCCCGCCGAACGGAGCCCGCCCCGGAGCCGGAGGTCGAGCGCGCCTCCGGCGTACCGGCGTCGACCGGGTCGAGCGTGCGCCCGGCGAGGATCACCTCAGCCCCGGCCGCGCCCAGGGCAGCAACCGTCGCGGCGGCGATGCCGCTCGGGCGGCCGATCACCAGGACAGTGCGGTTCTCGAGAGTCATCTCAGTGCTTCCCATCGGTGATGTCGCGGTCGACGCCGTGCGGGCGGACCTGCTGGCCGGGCTCGAGGTGCAGTTGGACGCCGTCCAGGAAGACGTCGACCTTGTCGGCCTCGAACGAGACCAGGTCGCGCACCCGGCCGACCTCGTCGTACGCGTCCTCGTACGACCACGCAGCGCGCTCGGCGCCGTCGATGTCGTAATAGGAAGCCATGCCCTTGTACGGGCAGAACGTCTGCCCTTCGACCGGCGTCAGCTCGCCGTCGACGATGTCCTCGCGTGCCACGTACCAGCGCGGCGCGAAGCCCGACTCGTACAGCACGACCGGGCGCAGCGTGGAAGCGACGACGCGATCACCCACCCGGACCTCGAGCCGGCGGGACGTGTTCCGGATGTCGATCCGGTGGTACTGGTCCGCCGCGTGCCCGAGGATCCGGTCGTCCTCCTCGTAGAACGCGTCCATCGCCCGCCACGCGAACGCGACCCGTCCGGCCAGTTCGTCGGCGTACTTCGGAAGGTCGACGTGCTGCCAGGCGGCCCGATCCGTCGTGCCGACCGTGTACCAGGTGGTCGTCCCGAGGTCCTTGTGCTGCGTCTGGCGCGGCGCCTCGCTCAGGACCTCGGCGGCAACGTCCGCGAGCGGGAAGTAGGCGACCGGGTAGCGGCCGGGCTCGTGCAGCAGGATCACGTCCTCGCTGTCGGCGATCCACTCACCGGCGTACTGGACGCGCATGCGGCGGCGCAGGCGTTCGGCGTACAGGAGTCGTTCCGGGAGCGGTTCGGGGGTGAGGAAGCGGCCGATCGCGCCGCCGCCGAGCGGGCCTTGTTGCCAGGACAGTCCCATGAGAAGTTCCTTTCTAATGTTGAAATCCTGAGATAAGTATTAGTACACTGCTGGCATGAGCACAAGGCCTAATGTCAACGAGCTGCTGGAAGCGGGCTTCGGCATGGGCGGCGAGCGACTCGCCGCTCTGGACCTGGTCGACACGGAAATGCTGGCGCCGGACCCGACCATCGATCTGCTGGAGCCGGCCGGGCAGCGCGACAAGTGGTGGGCCTTGCAGGCCGGCCGCCTGCCGGAGGGCCCGACGCCGGACGTCGCGGCGACCCGACGGATCCGCTCGGCGGTGCGTGAGGTGCTCGACGCGCACCTCACCGACCGGCGGCCGGAGGCGACCGCGATCGAGGACCTGAACGCAGCGTCGGCGTCGGCGCCGCAGAGTGTTCGGCTCGGCGCGGACGGGCAGCTCGAGGTGCGCTACCACTCCGAGTACGGCGGCAACGCGAAGCTCGCGTCGATCGCCCGCGAAACGATCGAACTGCTCGCCAACGCGGAGCAGTTGGCCCTGCTGCGGCGCTGCGCGAACCCGGAGTGCTCGATGTTGTTCCTGGCGGAGCACAAGCGTCGCCAGTGGTGCGTCGGATCGATCTGCGGCAACCGCACCCGCGTCGCCCGCCACTACGAGAAGACGAGGAAGCACTCATGAAGACCCACGGACTGACTTTCGCCGCGCAGGCCGTCGGCTTCCACGAGGGCGAGCGCGCCGTCCAGCGCAAGGCCGGAGTCGAGTACGACGCCTCCCGCCTCGAAGGCATGCTGCGCCCACCCCTGCTCGACGGCGGCGCCGCGAAGTTCCTCGCGCAGCGCGAGTTCGCCGTCATCACCGGGCGCGACTCCGACGGCCGCCTGTGGACTTCACCTCTTCATGGACCCGCGGGCTTCCTCGAAGCAACCGGTACGACGCTGACCGTGCACGCGGCGCCACCGCCCGGCGACCCGCTGCACCTGATGCCGGCCGACCAGTCCGCCGGGCTGATCGTGATCGAGTTCGCGATCCGCCGCCGCTTCCGCGTGAACGGCACGCTCACCGTCAGCACGGCGGACACGCTGGAGCTGACCGCCGACCAGGCGTACGGCAACTGCCCGCAGTACATCCATCCCAGGCCGTTGCCCCCAGCAACCGATGGTCCGGCGACCCAGGTCGCCGACGGTCTGCTCGGACGCGAACTGATCGAGCGTTCCGACACCTTCTTCCTCGGTACGACGCACGCCGAGCGCGGCGCCGACAGCTCGCACAAAGGCGGCACGGTGCACCTGGACGGTGACGAGCTGTGGTGGGCCGATCAGCCGGGCAACAACATGTTCAACAGCCTCGGCAACCTGGCGATCGACGCGACCGCGTCGTTGCTGTTCGTGGACTTTTCGACCGGGGCCTCGCTTCACCTGTCCGGGACAGCGACTATCGACTGGGACGCGCCGACGGAGACTGGTCGCGCCGTTCGATTCACCACGGTCCGGTCGGTGCTGACCGGGTCCGTCTGACCGCTGGAGGATCGTGATGGCAACGCTCGTCTCACTCAACGTGGGAATGCCGAAGAACGTCGAGTGGCAGGGCAAGACCGTCTACACCGGCGTCTGGAAGTCGGCGGTCGACGGGCCGCGGATGGTCCGCCGGCTGAACGTCGACGGCGACGGCCAGGGCGATCTCGGCGGCCACGGCGGCGAGATCCGCGCCGTACTGGTCTACCAGGTGGACTCGTACCGGCACTGGCAGGAGCACTTCGGTCGCGACGACTTCGAGTACGGCGCGTTCGGGGAGAACTTCACCGTCGACGGGCTGCCCGACCACGAGGTGTGCATCGGCGACAGGTACCGGATCGGTACGGCGGAGTTCGAGGTCACCCAGCCGCGCGTCACGTGCTACCGCGTGGGGATGCGGATGGGTGAGCCCGAGCTGCCGTCATTGCTGGTCGGCCACAAGCGGCCGGGTTTCTACCTGCGGGTGATCACCGAGGGCGTGGTCGAGGCGGGCGACGAGATCGTCCGGACGCGGGTCGGTCCGGAGGAGCTGTCGGTCGCGGACGTCGACGGGCTGCTGTACCTGCCGGACCGTGACGAGGAGAAGCTGCGCGCGACACTGCGGATCCCGGCGCTGAGCCCGGGCTGGCAGCAGTCGTTCCGCGAGCTGGTGGAGAAGGCGGACGAAGCCGGCCGCGCGCCGGCCGGAGACGGCGCAGCGAGACCGGGCTGGACAGGCTTCCGCCCGCTCAAGGTCGAACAAGTGGTGCGCGAAAGTCAGTCCGTTGTCTCCGTCCTGCTCAGCGGTGACGAGCTCCCGTCGTACCGGCCAGGCCAGTACCTGACCGTCCGAGTGCCAGGCCCAGCCGTCCGCAGCTACTCGCTCTCGTCAGCACCTGGCGGTACGGCGTACAGGATCAGCGTCAAGCGCGACGGCCTGGCCAGCAGGTACATCCACGAGCAGCTGACCGCGGGGATGACGCTGGACGTGGCGGCGCCGCGGGGCGACTTCGTGCTGGAGGAAGACGATGGCCCTGTCCTCCTCGTCTCCGGCGGCATCGGGATCACGCCGGTCCTCGCGATGCTGCACACCCTGGCGACCGCTGAAAAGGCTCGCCCGGTCTGGTGGATCCACGTGACCCGCGACCCCGCCTTCACCAGCGAGGTCGACGGCCTGCTGGACGCACTCCCCGAGATGCACCGGTACGTCTACGCGAACGGCCGCCCGACGCCCGACGAGCTGCGCGCCCTCGGCGTACCGAAGGACGCGACGGCGTACATCTGCGGCCCGACCCTGTTCATGGACGACCTACGCGGGCTCCTCGCCGAGTCAGGGATCGCGCCCGACCACATCCACACCGAGCTGTTCGGCACGCTGCCGCCGATCAACCCGGGACTGGTCGGGCAGACCGTCGTACCGCCGCATGCTCCTGCCGGTGAGCCCGGCACCGGCCCGCTGGTCACGTTCGCCCGGAGCGGGCTGTCGGTGCCTTGGTCGGAGCAGTACGGCTCGTTGCTGGAGCTGGCCGAGGCGTGCGACGTACCAGCGCGCTGGTCGTGCCGGACCGGCGTCTGTCACACCTGCGTGACCGATCTGGTCGCAGGCGACGTCGCCTACTCCCCCGACCCGCTCGAGCCGGCGGCGCTCGGCCAGGTGCTGCCGTGCTGCGCACGACCGGCCGACGACGTGGTCATCGACCTGTAGGGGCATGATGGTTGCCGTGAGTGAAGACCTGACGCCGGAGCTGGCGGCGACCATCGAGGAAGCGTTCGCACGGCGGAACCGAGCGAACATGGCACCGACGATCGCGTTCTTCGAGGACCTGCTGAGCGAGCACCCGAACAACCCGTACGTGCTGTACGAGGTCGGCGGGTCGTACGACACCGACGGCCAGGAGGAGCGCGCGATCGTGTACTACGAACGCGCGCTGCCCGGCCTGACCGGCGACACCAAGCGCCGCTGCCTGCTGCAGTACGGCAGCACCCTGCGCAACCTCGGCCGCTTCGACGAGTCGCTCGAGGTGTTCACCAAGGCCTGCCAGGAGTTCCCGGAGTCGGACTCGCTGCGGGTCTTCAAGGCCCTCACGCTCAACGCGGCCGGCCGCAAGGACAAGGCGCTCGCCTCGCTCCTGCTGGTGATCGCCGACCGCGTCGACACCGCGGAGCTCAAGCGGTACGAGGCTGCCATCCGCGGCAACGCGGACTATCTCGCCTCACACTGAGCCCTGGGCACTGGTTCAGCTCCGTCGGTAGTGCAGCCCGACCGCGCCGTGCTCGAGCGCGGTCGTCTCGGCCAGCGCCCAGCGCGACTCCGGCAGCCCTTCGCCGAACAGCCGCAGACCGCCGCCGACCATCGCCGGCACGATCGCGAACCGGAGGTCGTCGACCAGGTCGGCGGCCAGCAGCTGCTGGATGATGCTGACGCTGTTGACGATCATGATGTCGCCGCCGTCCTGCGCCTTCAGCTCGCGGACCGTGCCTTCCAGGTCGTCGGAGATCCGGGAGTTGTTCCACTCCGCCTTCTCCAGCGTGCGTGAGAAGACGATCTTCTCCACGTCGTTCAGCCACTGGCCCAGCGCCCGGGTCCGATCGTCGGTCTCCGGATCCGCTGTGATCCCGGGCCAGACGCTGTGGAAGCCGACGTAGTTCGTCCGCCCGAGCAGGGCTGTGCTGACCCCACGCCAGACCGACTCGAAGTACGCCGTCGTCTGCGGTTTCATCGCGTGCTCGTAGAGCCAGGAGTCGTGCTCGGGGCCGTCCGGCCCGCTGGTGTACCCGTCCAGGGAAACACTCGTCCACGCGACCACTCTGCGTTCCGTCATGTTCTCTGTCATACCGGCTACGTCGGAGACGGGCCAGCGTTCTCGACACGGTCAGCAGGCGCAGGCGACTCCGCGCGGCGCGACCAAGGGGTCGACCGCCCGGCGACTGATCCCTTCTTTGGTCTCCACCGGAAGGCCTTCACGGGTCCAGTACTCGAAGCCGCCGAGCATCTCCTTCACCGGGTGCCCGAGCTTGGCGAACTCCAGCGCGGCCCTCGTTGCGCCGTTGCAACCAGGCCCCCAGCAGTACGTGACGACAGGAAGTCCGGCCGGTACGACGGCCGCCGCGCGCGCCTGGATCTCCCGCGTGGGCAGGTGAATCGCGCCGGGCACGTGACCCTGGTCCCAGCTCTCCTGGCTGCGCGTGTCGATCAGCATCCAGCCGTCGACTCCGGCGCCGATGTCCGTGGCGACGTCGGAGCAGTCGGTCTCGAAGGCGAGCCGGGCGGCGAAGTGCTCGACGGCGGCCTGCGACGGCGCCGGCGGGACCTGGAGGACAGCTGACATGGGGACTCCTTCACGAGATGGAGTCCCCAGCGTGGCTGACCGGCGTACGGCGTCGGAAGTGGCAGAAATGACGTCGTACTACGAATTCCTGCCATTGCGTTCGGCGACCAGTGCCCGGGCGCGGGCGGTCTTGATCGCCTTGGTCAGCGTCTCGATGTCGTACGCGCCGTAGTGCCGCTGGCCGTTGATGAAGAACGTCGGGGTGCCGGAGACGCCGCTCAGATCGGCAGTCTCGACGTCGCGCGCGACCCGGCCGGCCGCGACGTGGCGCTTGACCTCGTCGTGGATCCGGTCGTCGTCCAGGTCGAGCTGCTTGGCGTAGCCCATCAGGTCGGTGGGCTGGAGCTTGTCCTGGTTCGCGAGCAGCAGGTCGTGCATCTCCCAGAACTTGCCCTGCGCGGCCGCGGCTTCGGACACCTCGGCCGCGATCTGCGCGCGCGGGTGCACGTCGGTCAGCGGCAGGTGCCGCCAGACGTAGCGCAGGTCGTCGTCCTTGAGCAGGTCGCGGACGACGGTCTCCGCGAGTCCGCAGTACGGGCACTCGAAGTCGCCGTACTCGACCAGCGTCACCGACGCGGTCTCCGGGCCGCGGACGTGGTCGCAGTACTGGTCGACAGCGTCGACGAGGTCGACCAGCTGCTCGGCGTCACCGAGCATCGCGGCCGCCTTCTTCGGCGGCGAGAGCAGCTTCGCCAGCCGGAAGACCGTCCAGGTCACCGCCGACGCGATCACCAGCGTCGACAGCAGGCCGACCTTCGCCTCGGCCAGTGCGTCACCCTCGAACGCCAATGTTGCGATCAGCAATGACACGGTGAACCCGACGCCGGCGATCGTGCCGCTGCCGAGGACGCCGACCCAACCGACCAGCGGCTTGACCTTGCCCTTGGTGAAGCGGGTCAGCGCCCACGAACTGACCGTGACCGCGATCGGCTTGCCGAACGTGTACCCGAAGATGATGCCGAGCGTGATCGGCGACGTGAAAGCCCGGCCCAGGAAGTCCACGTCGATCTGGATCCCCGCGTTGGCCAGGCCGAACAGCGGGACGATCAGGTAACTGGTCCACGGGTGGTAGAAGTGCTGGAGCCGGTCGTTCGGCGACAGCGTCGACGTCAGCCCGAGCGTCGCGCTGCGCGCCAGCTCCGGCGTCGGCTGCTCGCGGAACAGCCGGAACAGGCCGCTCGCCTGCTCCAGGTCGTCACGGCCCGGCGAGTACGCCGGCGCCATCAGCCCGATCGCGAGACCGGCGACCACCGGGTCGACCCCCGAGGTCAGCAGCGCCGCCCAGGTGAGGATGCCGAGGAACACGTAGACGACGGGATTGCGGACGCCATACAGGGACAGCGCGAAGATGATGCCGAAGGCAATGATTGCCGCCAGCAACGGCATCATCGAGATGTCCTCGCTGTAGACGACCGCGATCACCAGGAGGGCGATCAGGTCGTCGACCACGAAGACGGTCAGCAGGAACACCCGGACCCGGTCCGGCACTCCGCGACCGACGAGCGCCAGCAGGCCGAGCGCGAGCGCGGTGTCGGTGGACATCGCGACGCCCCAGCCGTGCGAGCCCTCACCGCCGGCGTTGAAGGCGACGAAGATCAGCACCGGCAGGATCATCCCCGCGACGCCGGCGACGACCGGCAGCACGAACCGGCTCCGTTCGCGCAGGTCGCCCAGGTCGAACTCGCGTCGCGCCTCCAGCCCGACGACAAGGAAGAACAGCGTCATCAGGCCGCTGTTGATCCACTCGCGCAGGTCGAGGCTCAGTTCCTCGTCGCCGAGCTTCAGCGAGAAGTCGGTGTGCCAGAAGCTCGTGTACGTGTCCGGCATCAGGTTGGCCCAGAGCAGCGCGAGCACGATCGCCGCCGCGAGTACGCCGGAGCTGCCCGCCTCGGTCCGCAGGAACGCCCGCATCGGCGTCGCGATCCCGCGGGTCCACAACGAACGCCCGCTCAGCCGAGAGGTCTGCTCGGACACCTCAGTTCCCCTGCCCGCGTCGTACGGCGTAGGACTCCACGTGGGTCAGCATCGCATCCAGCGTCACCTCGAGCGGCTTGGGATCGCGGTGCGTCTGAGTGAGCAGTACGCCGCCCTGCAGCGCGCCGAGCAGCGACGTCGCCAGGCGGTCGGGGTCCGCGTCGGGCCTGAGCTCGCCGCGGTCGCGCATCGCCTGCAGACCGTCGCGGAGCGCGATCTCCCAGCGGCCGAATCCGGTGGCCAGCTCTCGCCGCGTTGCCGGATCGCTCTCGGCCAGTTCACCCGCGAGGGAGCCGAAGCGGCAGCCGCCGGCGCAGTGGTTGTCGATCTGGTGCTGGACCTGCTGCTTGGCCCATTGCCTGAGTGCGTCGAAGCTGTCCAGCTCGGTCGAGCGGACGACCGCGTCGGCCTGGAGGCCGACGACAGCCTGGACGAGGCTGCGCTTGTCGTGGAAGTAGTGCGTCATCTGCGAGCCGCTCACCCCGGCCGCCGTACGGACGTTCTCGATGCTCGTGCCGGCGACACCGTGCTCGGCGATCAGGCCGGCCGCCGTACGGACGATCCGTTGCTTGGTGGCCTGGCCTTTGCTGGTGAGCCTCATGTCTTGGAGCTTACTGGGATACACAACCCAAAAACTTCTGGGGCGTGCTGGGTTTACGCTCGGCGCTATGACCTACGAAGCGCGGATCGTGGACGTGGACGGCAGCGGAGTCCGGCTCGAGCCGGCCGAGGGATCGGTGGCTCCGGACCGGCCGACCGAGGTGAACCTGCTCGGGATGGCGGTGGCGCTCGCGTTGGGCGCGGCGGGGTACGAGCATCACTCGGAGACTCGGGATCCTGAGCTGCAGACGCTGGACGCGCTGCTGGCTGGCGAGGCTGTGATGCCTTGGCGGCACCCGGAGGAGTCGGGCGACGCCGTACTGGTGTGTGAGACCGGGCCTGCTGGGCCGCAGTGCCGGGTGGAGCACCGGGCGGGCTGAGGGATCGCTCAACCGGTTCGCGAGACTGGCTGCCGTGCTGGATCGATCCCGGTGAGAATTGCACCTACCCGGTGATTGAAATCCGAATCAATTTGTATACAGTACTCCGGGGGTTGTCCTTCGATCCGAGGAGAGTTTCGCGATGAACGATCGTCCGCCGCTGCCGCCGTTCACGGAGGCCACCGCGATCCAGAAGGTGCGCGCCGCCGAGAACGGCTGGAACGGCCGCAACCCGGAGGCCGTCTCGCTGGCCTACACCGAGGACACCTCCTGGCGGAACCGCGACACCTTCGTCACCGGCCGCGCCGAGGTCGTCGCGTTCCTGTCCCAGAAGTGGGAGCGCGAGCTGGACTACCGGCTGATCAAGGAACTGTGGGCTTACACCGAGAACCGGATCGCCGTGCGGTTCGTGTACGAGTGCCGCGACGCCGCCGGCCAGTGGTACCGCTCGCACGGCAACGAGAACTGGGAGTTCGACAACCACGGCCTGATGCGAGTCCGCAAGGCCAGCATCAACGACCAGCTGATCGATGAGTCCGACCGGTTGTTCCACTGGGACGCGCCAGGGCCACGGCCCGACGACCACCCCGGGCTCACCGAGCTCGGCCTGTAGTTCTTCCCACGCGCGCTCCGCAGCCGCCTTCCGTCGCTCCGCTCCTCCAGGCGTCAGCTACGCACGACTCCCGCCCACCCTCCGGCTTAGCGCCGGCGGACGTTGCCTGCTCGCGCAGGCCTTGCGGGCTGGCGCCCGGAGTACCCGGCTGGCGCCGGAGTGCGCGGCTGGCGCCGGAGTACCCGGCTAGCGCCGCAGCGCGCGGCTGGCGCCGAGGGCGGCGGGCTTGTCGCCAGCGCTCTGCGCGCCCCGCGCCGGGACTCCACGGCAGCCCGATTCGCGCTCGACTGCCGGGCGGAAATCCAGGCGGATATTTGACGTGGAACCGGCTAACGGTTCCGCTGCTTCTGCCTGCATGATGTCCCCTGAGGAACACTCCAGCCACGGGGTGCCCTGACGATGACGCATGTCTGGAGCCCGGATGGCTGAGTTCGACCCCGTCGTGCCGACGTCGGCCGACGCGTTCGCCCAGTTGGCGATCGAGCTGCACGACGCGCCGGGGGTCGAGGAGACGATCGACGCGGTGGTCCAGTTCGCGCTGCAGGCGCTGAACTGTACGTACGCCGGTGTCGTGCTGCATCGGCGCGGATCCCGGCCGGAGGTCGCGGCGGTGACCGATCCGGTGGTCGCCGAGGTGTACGACCTGCAGATCGACGACGAGGCCGGCCCGCTGGTCACGGCCCTGCGCGAACGTACCAACGTCCTGATCCGCGACACCTCCACCGACCCCCGCTGGCCGAAGTGGGCCGCCAAGGTCGCCCAGCTCGGCGTCCGCTCAGTGCTCGACGTCCCTCTCACCACCGGCACCGGCAGTACGGCGTCGGTCGGCGTACTGGGTCTCTACAGCCCCCAGCCGGACGCCTTCGGCACCGACGACGAGGCGATCGCACAGATCCTCGCCCGCCACGCCTCCATCGCCGTCGCCACCGCCCGCCACGAGGAGACGATGGCCCAGGCCGTCGACGCCCGAAAACTGGTCGGCCAGGCGATGGGCATCCTGATGGAACGCTTCGACGTCGACGGCGACCGAGCCTTCGCCATCCTCAAGCGCTACTCCCAAGACACCAACACCAAACTCCGCGACGTAGCCCAGCACCTGATCGACACCCGCAAACTCCCCCACTGACCAGTACGCCGGGCAGGCGCCCACACAGGTCAGGCACGTCGCGAGGGCACGACCACGCGAGCGCTGACTCGCCACCCGTTCGTCGTCCGCACCACCTCGTCTTCGTACACCACGCTGCCCGCCCGTCCGTCCGCCATCACCGAGAGCCCCTTCGAACGCACCTGGGCACGGCTGTCGAGGTCAGGATCGGCCGTGACCACCACATTGGTGACATGGTGCCCGACAGGCTGGTCGCCGGGCGCCGAGCTGAACAGTTCGGTGAGCGCGTCCAGCCCCCGGACAATCCCGAGGCCGTAGGCAGTCACGTCATAGGACGCATCCGGCGTCAGCAGCAGCTCGAGGTCGTTGGACCGCCGGTCGTCCGCGAGATGCCCGTGCAGTGAAACCAGTTCGTGAATGGCCAGCCGGTCTGCGGTCGTCAGTGGCATCGGCGCTCCTGTGATCGGTGAGGAAGGATGTGGACGATGACCAACACTAAACGGGGCGAGCGCCCCGCTTCAAGGCGGCCCCAACGCGCTGACGCTGTCGCCAATCGCGCCAAGGTGGTGGCCGCGGCGCGCGAGGCGTTCGTGGCGGAGGGGCTCACCGCGTCCCTGGACGAGATCGCGCGGCGGGCCGGGGTCGGCGCGGGCACGGTTCACCGGCATTTCAGGACCAAAGCCGAGCTCGTCGACGCGGTGCTCGCCGCGGCGGTCGAGGACCTCGTGGTCGCGGCGAACTCCTACGCCTCGTCCGACGACGCAGGGTCGGCACTGCGGGACTTCCTGGTGCGGCTGGTCACCGAAGGAGCGGCGGCCCACAAACTGGCCGCGCGGCTGCAGGTCGATGCAGGCAACGTCGAAGCCGCAACCTCTGGGCCGGTCGCCGACCTCGACCGCGCGATGAGCCTGCTCCTGTCCCGCGCCCGCGACGCGGGGACCGTCCGTCCTGACCTCGATGGCGGCGACCTGGCTGCGATCGTTGCCGCCGCTCACGCGGCGTACATCCACCCCACGGGCGGCGAACGCGCCATGATGCTGGTGTTGCACGCCCTCGACTAGCAGTGCCAGATCTGCGGTGCGCGATCGGTCAGAGCCTCGAACCCCAGTCGCAGCATGTTGGCCAGCGACGGGTTGTGCCTGCCGGGCTCGGGCTTGTACGAGCCCGTGGTGACCAGGTCGCAGCCTTGCGCGAAGGCGTCAGCGGTTCGGCGGGTGAGCAGCGCCGACTGCGCGCCTCGTCCCCGGTACGCCGGGTGGGTCGCGCCGCTGCGCAGCCGGCCGACGCCGTCCACGACGTGCAGGGAGCCGGTGGCAACCATCGTGTCGCCGTCCCAGGCGGCGTACGCCGTGGCGCCGGGCCAGTCCGGGTACGCCGCGAGCATCGCGCGGAAACCGTCGTCGCGCATCTCGTACGCGTCCACTTGCAGCTGCGCCCAGTCATCGGCGTGCTGCGGCCCGATCGGCTCGATGCGGAAGTCGGACGGCGCCTGCTCGACGGGCCCGGCCACGCGCGCGACCTGGACCGTGGTCTGGCCGGCGGTGATTCCGTACGACGTGGCGATGGCGTCCCAGTCCGGCGGAAGCGCACCCGGGGCGATGCTCAGGACGGCCGTCGTACAACCGGCCGCCTTCAGCTGATCGATGACCTCGCCGATCACCGCCGAGGTCACCGGCCCGTCCAGTCCGAACCCGGACGCCTGGGACCAGAACGACAAGGTGTCCTGTGGTGCCGCCAGAACCACGACCGAGCCGAAGCGGCGGCGCGTCAGCCCCAGCAGCGACGGGCCGGGTCCGGGGATGTCACCGAAACTCCAGACCAACTCCGTCTCGGCCCGTTCGATCCGCTCGATCAGCTCCACCCCGCCATCATGCCGCGACCGACAACGCACCTCGCGGGGGATTGCGTATTCTGCGTCGCAAGTGGAAATCGGCGGACGGGGAGTCTGGTGGCGGGTGGGTGGCAGCCGTTGGCGGGGCCGGCGCACCGGGTCGCGTTGGAGATTTTGCTGGACGGGCCGTTGTCGCGGGCGGAGCTGTCCCGGCGGGTTGGGCTGTCGCCGGGGAGTTTGACTCGGATCACGAAGCCGATGCTGGAGTCGGGGCTGCTGGTCGAGGTTGCGGGTGGGCCGACCGATCCGCGCGTGGGGCGGCCTTCGCAGCCGCTGGACATCGTGCCGGCGGCTCATCATTTTGTCGGGATCAAGCTGACCGGGGATCAGGCGGTCGGCGTACTGACTACTCTCAGGGCCGAGGTGATCGCTTCGGCCGAGTTGCCGTTGCCTGATCACAGTCCTACGGCGGTCGCGGCGACGGTGGCCGCGCTGACCAAGACCTTGGCGGCGCACAGGGACGGCGAGTTGAGTGGGCTCGGGATCTCGCTCGGTGGGCAGGTGGTCGGCAAGAGCGAGGTGCGGTCCGGCTCCTTCCTCGACTGGTACGACGTACCGCTCGGTCAGCTGATGAGCGCGCACACCGACGTACCGGTGGTTGTCGCCAACGACCTGACCGCACTGACCGAGGCGACGCACTGGTTCGGCGCGGGGCGTGGTGCGGAGCGGTTCTGCCTGATCACCATCGGCGCCGGCATCGGGTACGGCCTGGTCGTGCACGACAAGATCGTCGACAGCCCGGACTCCAGCCTCGGCCTGATCGGTCACCACCCACTGCTCGCCGACGGCCTCCGTTGCGAACGCGGCCACATCGGCTGCGCGAGCACCCTGCTCACCACCGACGCCATCGTCAGCCAGGTCAGCGAGGCGCTCGGCCGCGAGCTCACGTACGACGAATGCCTGGACCTCGCGGCCAAGGGCGACCCCGCCGCTCGCCGAGTGATCGATCGCGCCGGTCAAGCCCTCGGCCGCCTGGTCGCGGCCGCCGCCAACTTCACCCTCCCCGACCGCGTCGTACTCGGCGGCGAGGGCGTCCGCCTGGTCGACGTCGCCCACGACGCGCTGCTCGAAGGTCTGCACCTCGACCGTCATCCCGAGGCGGCCGATCCGCCGATCGTCCTGCTCGACGCCAGCTTCAGCGAGTGGGCCCGCGGCGCCGCGGTGATCGCGATCCAGACCTTCGTGCTCGGCAGCTGAAACCCTGGCCGTAACTGGCTACACCATGATAGACAGTTACCCATGGATGATCTGCTCCGCCGCTGGCAGTACGGCTGGGGGTTGTGCCGCGGCCTCCCGCCGGCCGTCGACCGCCGTACCGTCCTCGACGTCACCCTCGGTCTGCCGAACCGCGACCGCGAACTCTTCGCCCTCCCCGGTACGACGCCCGCCCCGCTGATCGACGAGGTCCTGCACGCGGCCCGCCCGATCTGGCTGACCGTCACCACCCACGAGGCCGACGAAGCAGCAACCGAGCTTCAGGCCGCTGGTCTGGAGCTCTTCGACGAGCGCAACCTGCTGATGACGATCGACCTCCGCGAGCATCCGGTGAGCAGCACGCAGTACGCCGTACGAACAACAACAGAAGAACTGCTGGAGCGAGTACGCATAGCAGCCGCCGAAGACGAAGCAGCCCGCGGCATGATGGCCCTCGTCCGCAACGACGCGGTCATGCACGACATCCACACCAACCCGACATACCGCCGCCAAGGCCTAGGCAGCGTCGTCATGGGCGCCCTCGCCCGCCGAGCCCTCGAACGCGGCGCGACCACCGGCCTCCTGATGGCGACAGTCGAAGGCGCCGCCCTCTACCGCAAGCTCGGATGGGTGCCCCAGGCAACCATGTTGACCGCCAAGGCCGCTAGGGCCGCCTAGCCCGGTGGGCGGCGACCTTCGTCCGGTTCTGGCACGCCGTCGAGCAGAACCGCTGCGTCCGACTCCGCGTCGTGTCGAGGAACAGGTTGTCGCACCGATCCGCCCCGCACTCCCGCAACCGCGACGAATTACTCCCGACCACCATCGCAACAGCCGTCGCGAACTCGGCCAGCCATCCAGTGGCCGCCGAAACCCCAGGGCTCACGAAGTGCAGATGCCACGGCTCGTCACCGTCCCGCACCAGCCGAGGCATCGCCCGCGTCGATTCGAGCAACGCATTGACCCCGTCGGCCGCCGCATCCACCTCACCGTCGACCAGCAACCGCAGTACGCCGTACAGCTCACTGCCTCCGCGAGCGAACGTCGGCAGATCGATCTCGGGAATCCGCCGCGTCGTCAGCCGAAGCGAAGCCTCAACTCCGGCCGCGTCACCAGCGGAACGCACCCGCCCCTGGGCGAACTCACCCCCGAAGACGTTCGCCAGCGCGACGGCGGCGCTGAGCGAATCGCGCAGATGATCGGTGGCCTCCACCTGACGAACCCTATCGGCCGGATCAACGACGAATGACTGATGACACCGCCCGATCGGGCAGCCCGCTCGTCCTTAGGGATGGCTCGGCTTGGGTCGGTGTGCTACCAGGGTCGTAGGCGCATTGTCGCCAACTCCGACTTCGATCCGATGTGCACCTCGTTGCCAGAAACAACAATGATGGGCATGAACCTGGTCCAGAGCCCGGCCCGCGCCTGTTTCGGCCTGGCGGAGGCGACGATCGACCTCGGCGCGGTGAAGGCGAATGTCGATCACTACCGGCGACAGTTGCACAACGGCACGCAGATCATGGCCGTCGTGAAGGCGAACGGCTTCGGCCACGGTGCGGTGCAGATCGCCAAGGCCGCCGTCGACGCCGGCGCGACCTGGCTCGGGGTCGCGCGGGCCGACGAGGCGCTGGAGCTGCGCGCGGCCGGCCTGACCGTACCGATCCTGGCCTGGCTGTACGACGCGACCGAGCTGATGTGGCTGTCCGACGTCGACGTGAGCGTGGCGACCGTCGCCGAGCTGCAGCGGGTGGTGTCCGCGCCGAGCGTGCACCACGTCCACCTCAAGCTGGACACCGGCCTGCACCGAGGAGGCAGTACGCCGGACCAGTGGATCGAGCTGACCCGCGCGGCCGCGCACTACGAGGCGCTCGGCGCGGTCAAGGTGCGCGGTATCTGGTCGCACCTGTCGCACGGGGACGAGCTCGACGCGACGCACAGCCGTCGCCAGCTCGAGCTCCTGCGCGCCGGGGTCGCCCTGGCCCGGCGCGCGGGACTCGAGCCGTCCGTCATCCACCTGGCGAACTCCGCGGGTGCGCTCACGCTCGACGCGCCGGACTGCAACCTGGTCCGGATCGGCGCCGGTCTGTACGGGATCGACGAGCTGGACAGCGGTCTGCGGCCGGCCATGCGGTTGGTCACGAAGGTCGCGCAGGTCCGTCGGATTCGAGCAGGAGAAGGCGTCTCGTACAACCACGACTACGTCACGCCCAAAGACACCACAGTCGCTCTCATCCCGCTGGGGTATGCGGACGGCATCCCCCGACCTGCAGGAACTGGAGGCGGGGCGGAAGAGCGGGGCCGCCCCGGGGCCGCGAGCGCTGCGCGCGCGGGAGCGTCGGCGAGCGTGCTGATTCGCGGCGTGCGGATGCCGATCCGTGGGCGGATCGCGATGGACCAGTTCGTCGTCGACGCCGGGGACATCCCCATCGAACCCGGCGAGCCCGTCGTCGTCTTCGGCCCCGGCGACCAGGGCGAACCGACCGCTGCCGAGTGGGCGCAGTGGGCCGGAACCATTCCGCACGAGATCTACACCGGCCTCGGGTCCCGGGTGCCGCGTCGTTACGAGGAGGCAACCCGGTGAAGGTCGCAGTGATCATGGGCGGCGCGAGCCCCGAGCACGAGGTGTCGCTGGCCAGCGGCGGAGGCATCGCCCAGGCCGCCGCCGAGCTCGGCCACACGGTCATCGAACTCGTGATCGAGCCCGACGGCAGTTGGCGTGACGGTCAGCACGAGGCGATCGAGCTGCTCCAGGACGCCGACGTCGCCGTACCGGCTCTGCACGGCGAAGGCGGCGAGGACGGCGTCATCCAGGGATTCCTCCAGCAACTGAAGGTCCCGTACGTCGGCAGCGGCGTCGCCGCGAGCGCCGTCGGCCTCGACAAGCACCTCACCAAAACGATCCTCCAGGCCCGCGGCCTCCCGGTCGCACCCGGCATCACGCTCAGCGGCGCGGACCTGAACGACCCCGAGGTCGCGCACCAGCAGCTGAAGGCGGCCGGCATCGACTTCCCCGTCTTCGTGAAGCCGAACAACGGCGGCTCCAGCTACGGCGTCACCCGCGTCACCGACGCGTCAGCGCTGACCGAGGCGATCGCCATCGCGGCCTCGGTCGACGGTGCCCAGGTCCTGGTCGAGCAGGAGATGCGCGGCCGCGAGATCGACCTCGCCGTGATGCAGTTCCCCGACGGCCGGGTCGACGCCGGACCGGCGCTGGAGATCCACAGCGACCCGAACCAGCCGTTCTTCAACACCACGGCCAAGTACTCGAAGGGTGCCGGCGAGCAGTTCGTCGTACCGGCTCCGCTGGACGCCGAGCTGGCCGCGACCTTGCGCCGTACGGCGATCGAGGTGTTCGAGACGCTCGGCTGCGAAGGCCTGGCCCGCGTCGACTTCTTCGTCCCGGCCGACGGCGGCCCGGTGGTCAACGAGATCAACACCTTCCCCGGCTTCACCCCCGCGTCGCAGTTCCCGCGGATGTGGGCTGCCGCGGGGATGACCTACGCCGACGTCGTACAGAACCTGCTGGAGACCGCGCATGCCCGTGCTGCTGAGTGACGACCGGATCACCCGGATTCCCGCGATCGAGAGCGGTGAACCACTGGTCGACCTGTACGGCCGGGGCGTGCTCGCGCGCGACCGCGTCCTCGTCCGGGAGGGGCTCGCGGACCGGCTCGTGATCGCGGACAGCTTCCTGCCGACCGGCGTCCGTCTGTACGTCGTCGAAGGGCTGCGGGAGCTGAAGACCCAGCAGGAGATCTACGACGGCTACCGCGCCGAACTGGTCGAGCTCAACCCCGGCATCTCCGACGCCGAGGCGCACGTCCTGGCCAGCCGGTTCGTCTCCCCGGTCGAGGTCGCGCCGCACGTCGCCGGTGCGGCGGTCGATCTGACGCTCGTCGGCGAGCACGGCCCGTTCGACCTGGGTACGCCGATCGACGCGACGCCCGAGCAGTCGAACGGTGCGTGCTTCTTCGACGCGGCCAACATCAGCCGGGAGGCCCGGACCAATCGCGCACTGCTGGCCGACGTACTGACTGCGGCGGGTCTGGTGAACTACCCGACCGAGTGGTGGCACTGGTCCTTCGGCGACCGCTACTGGGCCTTCAGCGAGCAGCAGGCACACGCGATCTACGGACCTGTTGAAGAAAATAAGCGCACCGATCTATGCTCTAAATACAGCCCTCTGCATACTGCATATTGATAGCAGCCGCCTATCTCGTGATAGGCAACTTTGCTTTGACCGCACGCTCCGGGCCCGGGACCGTTGGTGTATGACGATGCCAGTCACGGATTCTCTCCCCGCCCCCGACCCCGGGCGTCCGATCCGCGTGCGCGAGATCGCGACCGAGCGCCGCAGACTGCGCGGTGCGCTGATGCCGATTCTCCATGCTGTGCAGGAGGAGTTCGGCTGGGTCAGCCAGACCGACGTCCCGGTGATCGCCGACGTGCTCAACCTGTCGGTCGCCGAGGTGCACGGCGTCGTCACCTTCTACCGCGACTTCCGGCGCGAGCCGGGCGGCCGGACCACCGTGCGGATCTGCCAGGCCGAGGCCTGCCGGTCCGTCGGTGGTGTCGAGCTCGCCGACCACGCCAAGCGCACCACCGGCCTCGGCTTCGGCGAGACGACGTACGACGGCCGCCTGACCGTCGACGAGGTGTTCTGCCTCGGCAACTGTGCGCTCGGCCCCGCCGTACAGGTCGACGACAAGGTCCACGGCCGGGTCACTCCGGCCCGCCTCGACGCGATCCTGGGGGAGGCACGATGACGAAGGTTTTCGTTCCGCGTGACATGGCGGCGAAGTCGGTCGGTGCCGACGAGGTCGCCGAGCGGATCACCGCGGCAGCCCGTACGGCGGGCGCCGCGGTCGAGATCGTCCGCAACGGTTCGCGCGGCATGCTCTGGCTGGAACCGATGATCGAGGTGGAAACCCCCGAAGGACGCGTCGGCTACGGCCCGGTCGCGCCCGAGGACATCGACGGTCTGGTGGCCGCCGGAATGCTGACGGGCGGAGCCCAGAGCGAGGGCGCGTACCTCGGACTGGTCGAGGAACTGCCGTGGATGAAGCGGCAGCAGCGGCTGACGTTCGCGCGCGTGGGCGTCGTCGACCCACGCTCGGTCGACGACTACACCGCCAACGAAGGCTTCGCCGGTCTGAAGAAGGCGCTGACGATGACGCCGGCCGAGGTGGTCGAGGAGGTTGCCGACTCCGGGCTGCGCGGCCGCGGTGGTGCCGGGTTCCCGACCGGGATCAAGTGGCGCACGGTGCTCGGCGCGGAGTCCGATCTCAAGTTCGTCTGCTGCAACGCCGACGAGGGCGACTCCGGTACGTTCGCGGACCGGATGCTGATCGAGGGCGACCCGTTCGTGCTGATCGAGGGCATGACGATCGCCGCGTACGCCGTCGGCGCGACCGAGGGCTACGTCTACCTGCGCTCGGAGTACCCCGACGCCGTCGAGGCGCTGAACGCCGCGATCGTGACGTGCCGCGACAACGGCTGGCTCGGCGAGGACATCCTCGGCTCGGGTTTGACCTTCGACCTGCAGGTCCGGGTCGGCGCCGGCGCGTACATCTGCGGCGAAGAGACGTCGATGCTGGAGAGCCTCGAGGGCAAGCGCGGAATGGTCCGGGCGAAGCCCCCGATCCCTGCCCTGGAAGGGCTTTTCGGCAAGCCGACCGTGGTGAACAACGTGTTGTCGCTGGCAACCATCCCGACGATCCTGGCGAACGGTGCGGCGACATACGCGGCGTACGGGGTCGGTCGTTCGCTCGGGACCAGCGTGTTCCAGCTCGGGGGGAACGTGGCCCGCGGCGGCGTCGTCGAGACGGCGTTCGGGATCACCCTCGGCGAGCTGGTCAACGACCTCGGCGGCGGCAGCGCCTCCGGCCGGCCGGTCCGTGCCGTCCAGGTCGGTGGGCCACTGGGGGCCTACCTCCCGGTCGGCCAGTTCGACCTGCCGATGGACTACGAGGCGTTCGCCGCCGCCGGTGCGATGGTCGGCCACGGCGGCATCGTCGTGTTCGACGAGTCGGTGGACATGGCCGCGATGGCCCGGTTCGCGTTCGAGTTCTGCGCGGAGGAGTCGTGCGGCAAGTGCACGCCCTGCCGGGTCGGCGCGACCCGCGGCGTGGAGACCATCGACCGGATCGTGGCCGGTCAGGACCGGCGCAAGAACCTCGTCCTGCTGGACGACCTGTGCGACTTGATGACCGACGGATCGCTTTGTGCGATGGGCGGACTCACTCCCCTGCCGGTACGCAGTGCTGTCCGCCACTTCGGAGAGGACTTCGACGCATGACCCTGCTCAAGGAACCTGACTTCGGTACGCCGGCCCGCAAGGGCGAGGCCACGGTCGAGCTGACTGTGGACGGGATCGCCGTCACCGTCCCACCCGGTACGTCGGTGATGCGCGCCGCCAAGCAGGCCGGCGTCGACATCCCGAAGCTGTGCGCGACCGACAACCTGGAGGCCTTCGGCTCCTGCCGGCTCTGCGTCGTCGAGATCGACGGCGCCCGCGGTACGCCGGCCTCCTGCACGACGCCGGTCGGGCCGGGCATGGTCGTCCGGACCCAGAACGAGAAGCTCGGCAAGCTACGCCGCGGGGTGATGGAGCTCTACATCTCCGACCACCCGCTGGACTGCCTGACCTGCTCGGCCAACGGTGACTGCGAGCTGCAGGACATGGCCGGCGTCACCGGCCTGCGCGAGGTCCGGTACGGGTCGGGCGTGGACGCCGGCGCGAACCACATGGACCTGCCGACCGACACCTCCAACCCGTACTTCGACTTCGAGGCGTCCAAGTGCATCGCCTGCTCGCGCTGCGTACGCGCCTGTGACGAGGTGCAGGGCACGATCGCGCTGACCATCGAGGGCCGCGGCTTCGACTCCAAGGTCGCTGCCGGCGCCGGCGTCTCGTTCATGGAGTCCGACTGCGTCTCCTGCGGCGCCTGCGTGCAGGCCTGCCCGACCGCCACGCTGCAGGAGAAGTCGGTGATCGAGCTCGGCATGCCGACCCGCTCGGTGATCACCACTTGCGCGTACTGCGGGGTGGGCTGCTCGTTCAAGGCCGAGCTGCGCGGCGACGAACTGGTCCGGATGGTCCCGTACAAGGACGGCGGCGCGAACGAGGGCCACTCGTGCGTGAAGGGCCGGTTCGCCTTCGGCTACGCCAACCACCCCGACCGCGTGATGGAGCCGATGGTCCGCGACTCGATCGAGGACGAGTGGCGCAAGGTCTCCTGGGAGGAGGCGATCGGTTTCACCGCGCGCCGCCTGCGGGAGATCCAGGCCGAGTACGGGCAGGGCTCGATCGGCGGCATCACGTCGTCGCGGACCACGAACGAAGAGGTGTACGTCGTCCAGAAGATGGTCCGCGCGGTCTTCGGCAACAACAACGTCGACACCTGCGCGCGGGTCTGCCACTCGCCCACCGGGTACGGACTGAAGCAGACCTTCGGTGAGTCGGCCGGCACCCAGGACTTCAAGTCCGTCGACGACGCGGACGTGATCCTGGTGATCGGCGCGAACCCGACCGACGCCCACCCGGTGTTCGGCTCCCGGATGAAGAAGCGGCTGCGTCAGGGCGCGCAGCTGATCGTGGTCGACCCGCGCAAGACCGACCTGGTCCGCTCGCCGCACATCGAGGCCGCGCATCACCTCGCGCTCGCGCCGGGCACCAACGTCGCGATCGTCAACGCGATCGGGCACGTCGTCGTCACCGAGGGCCTGGTGGACCGCGCGTTCGTCGACGCCCGGTGCGAGGGCTTCGAGGAGTGGGAGACGTTCATCGCCGGGCCGGAGCACAGCCCGGAGGCGGTCGAGGAGATCACCGGCGTACCGGCTGCTGAGGTTCGCGCCGCGGCTCGGTTGTACGCGACCGGCGGCAACGGCGCGATCTACTACGGCCTCGGTGTCACCGAGCACAGCCAGGGCTCGACCACCGTGATGGCGATGGCGAACCTGGCGATGGCGACCGGCAACATCGGGCGGTCGGGCGTCGGCGTAAACCCGCTGCGCGGCCAGAACAACGTGCAGGGCTCCTGCGACATGGGCTCGTTCCCGCACGAGCTGCCGGGCTACCGGCACGTCTCCGACGACGGCGCCCGCGACGTCTACGAGCAGCTCTGGGGTACGCCGCTGCTGAACGAGCCGGGCCTGCGGATCCCGAACATGTTCGACTCCGCGATCGACGGGTCGTTCAAGGCGCTGTTCGTGCAGGGCGAGGACATCGCGCAGTCGGACCCGAACACGGCGCACGTGTTCGCGGCACTCGGCGCGCTCGACCTGCTCGTCGTACAGGACCTGTTCATCAACGAGACGGCGAAGTTCGCGCACGTGCTGCTGCCGGGCACGTCGTTCCTGGAGAAGGACGGCACGTTCACCAACGCCGAGCGCCGGATCAACCGGGTCCGCCCGGTGATGGCGCCGCAGACCGGCAAGCAGGAGTGGGAGATCATCTGCGAGCTGTCGCAGGCGATGGGCTACCCGATGCACTACGACTCGTCCAGCCAGATCATGGACGAGATCGCGCTCACCACGCCGACCTTCATGGGCGTCTCGTTCGACCGGCTCGACGAGGCCGGGTCGATCCAGTGGCCGTGCAACCTCGAGCACCCGGACGGTACGCCGGTCATGCACGCCGACGAGTTCACGCGGGGCAAGGGCCGGTTCATGGAGACTATGTACGTGCCCACCACCGAGCGGTCCACGCGCAAGTACCCGCTGATCCTGACCACCGGCCGGATCCTGTCGCAGTACAACGTCGGCGCGCAGACCCGTCGTACGGCGAACGTCGCGTGGCACCCGGAGGACATCCTGGAGCTGCACCCGCACGACGCGGAAGTCCGGGGCATCTCCGACGGCGACACGGTGTCGCTGGCCAGCCGGGTCGGGAAGACCACGCTGCACGCGAAGCTGTCGGAGCGGATCCCGGTCGGGGTCTGCTACACCACGTTCCACCACCCGGTGACGGGCGCGAACGTGATCACCACCGACAACTCCGACTGGGCAACGAACTGCCCGGAGTACAAGGTGACCGCGGTCCAGGTCGACCTGGTCGTCGAACCGTCCACGGCCGCTCGCGAGACCGTTGCGGTGGGCCACTGATGAGCGCGACCACGTTGCCGCCGCACGTCCGGCTGGCCAACGAGATCGCGCGGCAGTTCGCGCACAAGCCGGCCGACGTCGCGGCGACCACGATCGCGAACCACATCAAGGCGGTGTGGGACCCGCGGATGAAGGCCGCGCTGGTCTCGCACCTGGAAGCCGGCGGTGACGACCTGGACCCGGTCGCGGCACTGGCTGCCCAGCAGCTGAAGGGCCAGTAGTGCCAAGACCCGGCCACCGGCACGCGGCGGCGTCCCTCCCCTGGGACGTCGCCCGCGAGCTGGCCCACGCGGCTGCGGCTGCACTGCCCCCTCGGTCGCTGCCGTTGTCGGCAGCCGACGGTACGACGCTCGCGACGCCTCTCGTCGCGCCTGCCGCCGTACCGCCAGTGGATCGCTCGGCCATGGACGGCTACGCGGTCAGTGGCTCTGGCCCCTGGCAAGTAGTTGGCACGATCCTGGCCGGCTCGTCGGACCTGCCGGAGCTGGCCCCAGGTGAGGCCTACGCCATCGTCACCGGCGCGACTGTCCCAGACGGAACGACTGGTGTGCTGCAGGACGAACTTGCCATTCGTACTGAATCTGAAGTTCAGGGAAATGTTGTTCCTGGGCAGCACATTCGCCGTGCTGGTGAGGAGTGTGTGGCGGGCGAAGTACTGCTTCCCGCGGGTGTCCGCATAGATCCTTCGGTGCTTGGGTTGGCTGCCGCGGTGGGGCTTGATCGGTTGACGGTGATCCCTAAGCCTCGGGTTGCGGCCTTCGTCACCGGGGACGAGCTCGTGCAGCGCGGCGCCTCCGGACCTGGTCGGGTGCGGGATGCGATCGGGCCGATGCTGCCCGGATTGATCGAGCGTGCGGGTGCGACCTGTACGACGGTCACGCAGCTTCCGGACTCGCGGTCCGCGCTGGTCGACGCGTTGGCCAAGTGCGACGCCGACGTGATCCTGGTGTCCGGCTCCTCGGCCTCCGGACCCGCGGATCACCTCCGCGCGGGCTTGACCGCGCTTGGCGCCGAGCTGGTGATCGACGGCGTCGCCTGCCGACCAGGACATCCCCAAGCCTTGGCCCGCTTCGACGACGGACGGTTGGTGATCGGTCTCCCCGGCAACCCGTTCGCCGCGCTGACCGCGTTCCTCACCCTCGGCGTCGCCGCGCTGCACCGGATGCGCGGCCTGCCTCTGCCAACGTTGCCCGTAGCCCCCATCCCCGGCGGCCTCGCCGGCCACCCGACCAGCACCCGCCTGGTCCCCGTCCGCGTCACCCCCGAAGGCGCCGTACCGGTCGGCCACGCCGGCTCCGCCATGCTCCGCGGCGCCGCCGCCGCCGACGCCCTGGCCGTCATCGAGCCCGGCCCGACCACCGCCATCACCGCCCGCCTGCTGTCTCTCGACCCAGGCGCCACTCCCTGGACCTTCTGACCCCGGACCTCCCTTGAACCCGTGCCCCCAGGGCCACCCCCCTCGGCGTACTGGACGCCCCCTCCCATCGCGCGCGACCTCGAGCACCGCCCAGCCACCGATTCCACGATCCGACGGCTGAGCGGTGCACACAGTGGCTTGCGACGGACCGGGCACCGCGCGGTGCTCGTCGCCGACAATCCACCTGCCCACGCTCCCCGGGCGCGGTTACCCTGGCTGGATGAACGAGGGGCTGAGCATCGGGCAGGTGGCGGAGCGGACCGGGTTGAGCGTGCACGCGCTGCGCTTCTACGAGCGCGAAGGCATCCTCGCCGAGCCCGTACGGCGGGAGTCGAACGGCCGCCGGATCTACAGCGAGGACGACGTCGACTGGCTGGAGATGTGCATCCGCTTCCGCGCGTCGGGCATGCCGCTGGACACCATCCGCCGCTACACCGACCTGGTCCGCCAGGGCCCCGGCAACGAGTCCGAGCGCCTGGCCCTCCTCCAGAGCCACCAGCAGCACGTCGAGGACCAACTCGCTGCGCTCACCGCGTGCCACGAGGTCATCACCCACAAGGTCGAGATCTACCAGCAGCACCTCACCCAGGGCACCGCCGACTGCCTGTGGACCGTCCCGGTCGCCACCGAGGACTCCCCCCTCGCCGCAAACCAGTAGCCGGCCCGCCGTCTCCAAGTAGTCCCACCGCCAAGGCCCCCTGTCAGCTCAGGCGAGCGCGTCGAGAGCCAACCGCACGTCGTCCCGCGTCGAGTACACGTGGAACGACGCCCGCAGCCGACCATCCCGTACGGCGGCCCGCACGCCCGCGGCCTTGAACGCCTCAGCAGCCCCCGGCACATCCGCACTCACGATCGCCGAATCACCCGGCGGCAGCCCAAGCCCAGCCCGAAACTCATTGGCCAGCCCGAGATTGTGCGCGTGGATCTTCTCGACCCCGATCTCCTCCAGCAACTCCAACGCCGGCGCGGCCCCGACGAAGCTGAACCAAGCCGGTGACTGATCGAACTGCCGAGCATCAGGCGCCAGCGCCATCTTCGTCCCGTAGTACGAACCATGAACGTCATCAGCGGCGTACCAATTCGCATGCAACGGCCGGCACCGCTCCTGGAGCTCAGGCGAGAGGTAGCCGAACGTCGCACCCCGCGGCGCCATCATCCACTTGTAGCTGTGGGCAACCAGCGCGTCCACCCCGGTGACGTCGAGCGGCAACCACCCCACCGCCTGGCTCGCATCCAGCACCACCAATGCACCGATCTCCTTGCTAGCGGCAATCACCGCCGGAAGATCGAGCACCTCACCGGTCGCCGACTGCACGACACTGACCGCGACCACGTCGACACCCGGCCGGATCGCCGCGACGAGTTCCGAGGTCGGCGCTCCGACCACCTCGACCCCACGATCGGCATGCACCTGCCACGGGAACACGTTCGAGGTGAACTCGACCGAGTCGGTCAGCACTTTCGTTCCGTCCGCCAGCGCGCTCGCGATCGGCGAGACCGCCGCCGAGACCGTGCTGCCCACGAAAACGTCCGCCGCGGACGCACCGATCAACCGGGCGAACGACTCTCGCGCCCGCGTCGTCGACCCGTCCCAGGGTTCCCAACTCGTTGCCCCGACGTGCCAGTCCGCGAGGGCCGACTGCAGCGCGTCCCAGGCGGGTCGCGGCGGCAGCCCGTACGACGCTGTGTTCAGCCAGCCCGGCTGCGGCTCCCAGAGGTGAGCGAAGTCGGCGACATCGGTCATGCGTACTCCCAGGCTCGTTCCGGACGGGGTGGCCCGAGGCATGGGTTGACCTAGAGCGCGGTCTAGATCCTAGGTTCTGGGCACACCACAGTTGAGGAGTTCGTCGTATGCGATACCGCACTCTTGGCGCGACCGGCATCGAGGTCAGCGTGCACTGCCTGGGCACGATGATGTTCGGCAAGGTCGGCAATCCCGACCACGAGGACAGCGCCCGGATCATCCACGCCGCCCTGGACCAGGGCATCAACTTCGTCGACACCGCCGACATGTACTCGTCCGGCGAGTCCGAGGAGATCGTCGGGAAGGCGCTCAAGGGCCGCCGCGACGACGTCGTACTGGCCACGAAGGTCCACTTCCCGATGGGCGAGGGTCCGAACCGCGGCGGCAACTCGCGGCGATGGATCACCCACGAGGTCGAGCAGAGCCTGCGCCGGCTCGGCACGGACTGGATCGACCTGTACCAGGTGCACCGGCCGGACCACCGGACGGACGTCGAGGAGACCCTGTCGGTGCTCACCGACCTGGTGCGCGCCGGCAAGATCCGCGCCTTCGGCTGCTCGACGTTCCCCGCCGAGGACATCGTCGAGGCGTACCACGTGGCCGAAGGCCGGGGGCTCGGCAAGTTCCGCACCGAGCAGCCGCCGTACTCGCTGCTCGCGCGCGGCATCGAGCGCTCGCTGCTCCCCACGACCCAACGCCTCAACATGGGTGTCCTCACCTGGAGCCCGCTCGCCTCAGGCTTCCTCTCGGGCAAGATCCGCAAGGACCAGCCCGTCGACCTCTCCGTCGGCCGAGCCGCACTGACGCCCTTCCGCTTCGACCCCACGATCCCCTCCAACGCCGCCAAGTTCGATGCGTTGGAGCAGCTGATCGAGGTCGCCGAAGGCCTGGGCCGCACCCTCCCCGAGCTCGCCCTGGCCTTCGCCGTCACCCACCCCGCGGTCACGTCGGTCATCACCGGCCCCCGCACGATGGCTCACCTCGAGGGCACGCTGAAGGCCGCCGACCTGACCCTCGACGACAAGACGCTGGATCGCATCGACGAAATCGTCCCGCCCGGCACCGACCTCTACCCAGCCGACGGCGCCTGGCAGCCGGTAGCTCTCACCGACCCGACCAAGCGCCGCCGTGCGCTCACGGACCGCTCAGCAGGCTGAGGTCCTCTACTTGCCGGCTTGCAGAGCCGTCCAAGTGGCTGGGCCTACTACCCCGTCGACTACCAGCGCGCGGGTGCGTTGGTAGTCGCGGGCTGCTGTTTCGGTGAGGGTGCCGAACTGGCCGTCTGTTGCGACGGTGCGGCCGAGGGCTGCGGTGAGGGAGCGTTGGAGGCGGGTGACCGCGGTGCCGGTGGCGCCGTTGCGGAGGGTGGGTTTGTCGCCTGCCGAGAGGAGAGCCGTCCAGGTGGCTCGGGCGATGATGCCGTCGGCGGGGAGGGCTACTCGGGTTTGGAAGGCCTTGGTGGCGTCGACGGTGGCCTGGTCGAAGGTGCCGGTGGGGTCCAGGCCCAGGAGGCACTGGGCGGCGTTGACCTGCGGGCCGGTGCTGCCGGACTGCTGGACGTCGTACGCCGGGAAGTTCAGGCTGCCGGCGGTGCAGGTCAGGGTGTTGTTGACGAAGTCGGTGGCGGCGGACTGGCCTTTGGTGAGGGCGTCGGTCTGGTTCTCGATCGGGACTGACGTCACGCCGGGGAAGAGGATGTACGTGACGACCGCGCCGGAGACACCGCCGGTGGAGGGGTTGGGGTTGATGCCGAGTTGCTGGGCGAGCTTGTACGAGCCTTCGCCGACGATGCCGGTCGGGCCCTGGTCGCCGACCACGGCGTACGCGACCTTGTCCTGGTAGACGACCGCGGCGACGGTGGCGCCGCCGATGCCGGCGCCGCGGAAGTCCCAGGTCGAGCTGGGCAGCGGTACGACAATGAACGGCAGGCCGGCCGAGTTCAGTGGGCGGCCGTCCGACTGGTTCCACGAGGTGTTGGGCTGGAACGACGGGTCGGTGTTCTCGTTGCACTGGGTCGTGCGCTGGCCGTCGCAGTCGACGTCGAAGTCCGCCGTCCAGTGCACGGCGTTGCCGCTGCCGCAGACGGCGACCGAGCGGGTCCCGCCGGAGTCGTGCGCGTACTTGCCGTTGGACAGTTGCGTGTCGCACCCGGCGGCGCGTTCCTTCAGCTGCGCGGCGGTCGGCCCGGCCGCGGTGGTTTCGGTGGCGGCCTCGACCGGCGGCGAGGACGCGAGAGCGAGTGGCACGACGGCGGCCAGGGCGATTGCCACCAGCAACACCAGGCGGGGTACGAAGGTCTGTTTCGTCGCTGAGCGGGGCGGCTGCTGCATCGGATCCTCCTGAGATGAAAGCCCGAAAACGAAACTTTTCTCCCAGGAGAGTACATACAGTAGTTACTTAGTAACAGACCTCAGACCTGCATGCACCTTGGCCGCCAGCTTGAGCAGCTGAGCCCGTTCGGTCGCCGTCAGGGGGGAGAGTGTCGAGTTCTCCACCTTCTGTACGACGTTGCGCGCGGTCGTGAAGGTCCGCCGCCCGAGCCCGGTCAGCGCGATCCGGTACCGGCGCCGGTCATCCGGGTCGCGCTCACGGGAGACCAGTTCGTCCTCGAGCAGCTCATCCATCAGCCGGACCATGTCGCTCGGGTCGAGCCCCAGCCCGCCGGCCAGCGCACTCTGCGCGGACGGACCTTGGTCAGCCAGTTCGGCCAACGCCGCGAACTGCCACAGCGTGATGCCGGGTCGCACGGCCAGACGCTCCGCGATCTCGCGCCGGCCGGCCACGCCCACCTTGTGCAGCACGAACGTGGTCATCCCCAGCAGCGTCTCCATGACGGTCCATTGTAGGGTCGAACCAATCGTTGGTACTTCCCCACTAATTTGGAGGATGTGGATGGACGCGCTCTACCCCCGACTGCTGGTCGACGACTTCCCGGCGGCGGTCGAGTTCTACCGCGGGATCCTCGTGGAACTGTTCGGAATTCAACCAGTGAAGGTGATTCCGGAGGCGGCGTACGCGAACTGGGACCTCGGCGGCGAGGCCGCGCTGGTGCTGTTCGGACGGGCCGGGCTGAGTACTGCGCTCGGGCTCGATCCCGAAGTTCAGCCGTCGACGAGCACGATGCTGGTGTTCAAGGTCGACGACGTGGACGCCGCCGCACAGGTGGTCGAGAAGCACGGTGCAGCGCTTGTTGCGGCAGCGCAGGGTCGCCCGCAGTGGGGACCGAATCTGCGGACCGCCCATCTGCGCGCACCCGACGGCACTCTGCTGGAACTGCAGTCTTACTGAGCGTATTTCTTTCCGTTGATGCTTTTAGCTCGCCGTCAGCGGGGCACCGGGTGGAAAGACAACGAAAGACAACAGAGAGAAGAAGCTGAGTTCGATGGCACTGCCGCAGTCGATCCGCAACGCCGGGGAGCCTTGGACCACCAAGGACCTGAGCAAGCTCGAGCAACTCGCCGCCGACAATTTCCCACCCTGCGTGATCGGCCTGCGGCTCGGCCGTCCCGAGGACGCGATCCTCGATCAGGCGTTGCGGACCGGCGTTAGGCTGACTCCACTGAACCGTCCGCCGTACGGCGTTCTGCCGCCGGCCGGGCGCGGGCCTGAGAGGGAGGACGATCGATGAGCTTCGACCGACCAGGAGTACCGCACCCCGGGAACCGGGCCGACGAGGCGGAGACCGAGGAGATCCTCGAAGAGGAAGGCGTCGAGATCACCGACGGCCGCCTCGACGGCCGCGACCACCCCGGCAGCCCGTCCACCGGCCCGCAGCCGTACACCCCGCGCCACCCGGACAAGCCCGCCACCGACGAGGACGAGCAGAGCTGACCTCCGCGCGCTAGTCCGCGGGTCGGCTTCCCGCGGGTGGACTACCGTGTTCTGACCAGCATCGGCGGACGCGGAGGGGGCTATCTGTGGCAGTGACCATGCGGGATGTGGCGCAGCATGCGGGGGTGTCGCCGAAGACCGTGTCGAACGTGATGAGCGGTTATCCCTTCATCCGTGAGGAGACGCGGCAGCGGGTGCTGGCGTCGATCGATGCGCTCGGCTACCAACTCAACATCTCCGCCCGCAACCTCAAGTCCGGTCGCACCGGCATCATCGGGCTCGCCGTCCCGGAGCTGAGCCTGCCGTACTTCGCCGAGCTCGCCGACGCCGTGATCACCGCGGCCGAGGAGCACGGGCTGACGGTGATGATCGAGCAGACCGGCGCGATCCGCGAGCGCGAGCTCGCCGCACTCGCGCGTCCGCGCGGGCATCTGGTCGACGGACTGCTGTTCAGCCCGCTCGGTCTCGGGCCCGACGACGTCGAGCACCTGCACACCTCGACGCCGATGGTGCTGCTCGGCGAACGGATCTTCCACGGCCCGGTCGACCACGTGATGATCGACAACGTCGCCGGCACCCGCGCCGCGACCGAGCACCTGCTCGAGCTCGGGCGCCGGCGCATCGCCGTGATCGGTACGCATCCTGGCGAGCTCGTCGGTACGGCGGCCATCCGGTACGACGCGTTCGCGGCGACGCTGGCCGATGCCGGCGTCGAGCCGATCGAGCAGCTCGCGATGCCGGCCGGGCCCTGGCACCGCGCGACCGGGGCCGAGGCGATGGAGGCGTTGCTCGCATCGGAGGCGAAGTTCGACGCCGTACTGGCGCTGAACGACACGCTCGCACTCGGGGCATTGCGCGCGCTGGCCAAGCACGGGGTCAGGGTTCCTGACGACGTGGCCGTCGCGGGGTTCGACGACATCGACGAGGCGCGCTACAGCACGCCGAGCCTGACAACGGTTGATCCCGGGCGTGCGCAGATCGCCGCGACCGCGGTCGAGATCCTGGTCGGCCGGATGAACGGCGACGACACCGAGCACCGCGAGATCATCGCCCAGTACGCGCTCCACGTCCGCGAGTCGACCGCCGGGCACTGACCCGACCGTCCCGCGCGAGTCCAGATCCGGCCAGGAGCCGATCGAGGTCTTGACGCCTCCGGAGAGCCCGGGCATCATCCTTCTACACCGATGTATTACATCGGTGTAGAAGCGTGCCCCACCGCCCACGGGAGGACACGAAGATGCCATCCCACGAACCACTCCAGTCCGCCCCACCCTCCGCGCGAGCGGGGGTCTCCAGGCGCCATCTCCTGGCCGGCGCCCTCGGGATCGCCGGCGCCGCCGCCCTCACCGGTTGCGGGTCGTTCGGCCGTGACGCCCGGGTCCGCGAGTGGAACCTGTTCGGCGGCGGCGACGGCGCCCGCCTCCTCCAGATCCACGACAAGTTCGTTGCCGAGCACAAGGACATCGCGTTCGAGGCGCACACGCTGGCCTGGGGACCGCCGTTCTACACCAAGCTCGCGATGTCCGCCGCCGGCGGCCGCGCGCCCGAGGTTGCGACCCTTCACCTGTCCCGGCTGAAGGGCTTCAGCCCGAGCACGATGCTCGACCCGATCCCCGTCGACCTGCTCACCCAGGCGGGGATCACCGAGCAGGACTTCCTGCCCGAGACCTGGAAGAAGTGCCACGTCGACGGTCAGCTGTACGCCGTACCGCTCGATCAGCACCCGTTCGTCCTCTACTACAACACCGAGATCTGCAAGAAGGCCGGACTGCTCGGCCCCGACGGCCGGATCAAGCCGGTCAAGGGCGTCGACGCGTTCTTCGAGATGCTGAAGGCGGTCAAGGACGTCACCGGCAAGTTCGCGGCCTCGGTCGAGACGACCAACCCGTGGCGGATCTGGTGGACGCTGTACGGCCAGCTCGAAGGCGAGTTCTTCGACGAGTCCGGCCGGGAGTTCGTCCTCGACGACCATAAGGCGCTGGAAGCCCTGCAGCTGATGGCGAAACTCTCCGCCGACGGCCTGACCCCGAAGTCGTCCGACTACGCCGCACTGGTCGCGCAGTTCAGCAACGGCGACGCCGGGCTGAGCTTCAACGGCGAGTGGGAGGTCACGACGTACCAGACCGCGAAACTCCCGTTCAGCATGGCGCCGTTCCCGGTCGTGTACGACGTACCGAAGTTCGCCGGCGACGCCCACACCTTCGTGATGCCCCACCAGGCGACCCGGCGCGACGAGGACACCGCCGCGACGGTCGAGTACATCGCCTGGATGCTGAAGAACAGCGCCGACTGGGCCGCCGGCGGCCACATCCCGGCGTACCAGCCGGTGGTCAAGAGCCCGGAGTACCTGGAGCTGAAGCCGCAGGCCGAGTACCGCTCGGTCGCGCCGGACGTGCTGTTCGACCCGGACGCGTGGTTCAGCGGCTCGGGCGCGCAGCTGCAGAACGAAGCGGGGGCCGCCTTCGCGGGGGTGTTCTCGGGCCGGACGACGCCGCAGCAGGCGCTCGACCAGTTCAAGGCCGCCACGCGCAAGCTGCTCGACACTCCGTCCCCGGTCTGACAGGAGCGCATCATGGCCGTGCAGACACCCTCCCGTCCTCGTACCAAGAGCTCCACAGCTGAGCCGCCACGCAACGGTCCGCCCTGGACCGAGCGCTGGGGCGGCCTGTTCTTCGTCGCGCCGTTCGGGATCTTCTTCCTGTTCTTCCTGCTCTGGCCGACGCTCGCCGGACTCTGGAACAGCTTCTTCAACACCAGTCTGGCCGGGGTGAAGCAGGAGTTCCTCGGCCTGGCCAACTGGCGTGAGCTGTTCGGCGACCCGGCGGTCTGGGACTCGCTGAAGAACACCCTCGTCTTCACCGCGATGAGTACGCCGCCGTTGGTGCTGATCGCGCTGGTGATGGCGCTGCTGGCCAACCGGCGCGGTGTGTTCGGCTGGTTCCTGCGGTTCGCGTACTTCGCGCCGTTCGTGCTGCCGGCCACGGTCATCACGCTGATCTGGGTGTGGATCTACCAGCCCGGCTTCGGCCTGGTGAACGGGCTGCTGACGGCCGGCGGGTTCGCCGAGATCGACTGGCTGAACGCGGAGAACCGGGCGATGCTCGCGGTGGTGATCACGACGGTCTGGTGGACCGTCGGGTTCAACTTCCTGCTCTACCTGGCCGCGCTGCAGGGCATTCCGGCGCAGGTCTACGAGGCGGCCTCGATCGACGGCGCGAACGGGCGGCAGACGCTGTTCCGGATCACGCTGCCGCTGCTCGGCCGGACCACCGGGCTGATCGTCGTACTGCAACTGGTCGCGTCGCTGAAGATCTTCGACCAGATCTACCTGATGACCGACGGCGGCCCGAACTACGCGACCCGGCCGATCATCCAGTACATCTACGAGAGCGGCTTCACCAGCTACCGGATCGGCTACGCCTCGGCGGTGTCGTACCTGTTCTTCGCGATCATCGTGATCGTGTCCGTGGCCCAGTTCAAGCTGTTCGGCGGCCGGAAGGAGGCGCAGTGATGAACCGGCTCAGCTTCCCGAAGGTCGCGATCGCGGTCGGCGCCGCGCTGCTCGCCGTACTGTGGCTGGTTCCGTTGCTCTGGGCCCTCGACACGTCACTCAAGCCCGAGCAGGAGACCACCCGTACGCCGATCAGCTGGTTGCCCTCGGCACCCACGTCCGCGGCGTACCAGAGTGTGCTCGAGCAGGGCTCGATCCTGCGCTGGTTCGTGAACAGCACGATCGTCGCAGTGCTGGTGACGGTGTTGACCCTGCTGGTGTCCGTACTGGCGGCGTACGGGTTCTCGCGGACCACGTTCCCCGGCCGGAAGGTGATCTTCGGCGTGGTGATCGCCGGGATCCTGGTACCGCCGCAGGTGCTGATCGTGCCGCTGTTCCAGGAGATGTCGAGCCTGCGGCTGGTCGACACCTACTGGGGCATGGTGCTGCCACAGGTGGTGGCGCCGGTGATGGTGTTCGTGCTGAAGAAGTTCTTCGACGGCGTCTCCCGCGACTACGAGGACGCCGCCCGGGTGGACGGCGCGACCCGCTGGCGGATCGTCTGGGGCGTGATGGTGCCGATGTCGCGGCCGATTCTCGTTGCCGTCGGCATCTTCACGTTCATCGGTGCCTGGAACAACTTCCTCTGGCCGTTCATCGTGACCACCGACCCGTCGATGATGACGATCCCGGTCGGACTCGCCAACGTGCAGGGCTCGTACGGCCTGCGCTACGCCCAGATCATGGCCTCGGCCGTGCTCGGCGGACTGCCGCTGCTGATCGTCTACGCGCTCTTCCAGCGACACGTGGTCCGTGGTGTCGGCGACGCCGGCATCAAGGGCTGAACAATCCCAACCTCCAAGGAGCATTCCCTCGTGCCTTCTGCCTCACTGATCCTCGATCCCTCCTTCACCGTGGCCCCGGTCAACCGCCGGACGTTCGGCACGTTCGTCGAGCACATGGGCCGCTGCGTCTACACCGGTATCTACGAGCCCGGCCACGCGACCGCCGACGAGGACGGCTTCCGCAAGGACGTCCTGGAGCTGACCCGGGAGCTTGGTGTCTCCCTGGTCCGCTACCCGGGCGGCAACTTCGTCTCCGGCTACCGCTGGGAGGACGGCGTCGGCCCGCAGGCCGACCGGCCGCGCCGGCTGGAGCTGGCCTGGCACAGCATCGAGACCAACCAGTTCGGCCTGGACGAGTTCGTCCGCTGGTGCGCGAAGGCCGGCGTCGAGCCGATGATGGCGATCAACCTGGGCACGCGGGGCGTCCAGGAAGCGCTCGACCTGCAGGAGTACTCCAACCACCCGGGCGGTACGGCGCTGTCGGACCTGCGCGGCGAGCACGGTGCGGCGTCGCCGTACGGGATCAAACTGTGGTGCCTGGGCAACGAGCTCGACGGGCCCTGGCAGATCGGGCACAAGACGGCGACCGAGTACGGGCGGGTCGCGGCCGAGACCGCGCGGGCGATGCGGATGGTCGAGCCCGATCTCGAACTCGTTGCCTGTGGCTCCTCGGGGTCCGGCATGCCGACGTTCGGGACGTGGGAGCGCGAGGTACTGCGGGAGTGCTACGACCTGGTCGACCACATCTCGTGCCACGCGTACTACGGCGACGACAACGACGACCCGGCGTCGTTCCTGGCCTCGGCGGTCGACATGGACCGCTTCATCGACTCGGTCGTCGCGAGTGCCGACCACGTCGGCGCCGAGCTGAAGAGCAAGCGGCGGATCGACATCTCGTTCGACGAGTGGAACGTCTGGTACAAGGACCGCTCGCGCCTGACCGACGGTGCGCCCGACGCGTGGGAGGTGGCGCCGCGGCGGATCGAGGACGAGTACAACCTCACCGATGCCGTTGTCGTCGGCAACCTGCTGATCTCGTTGCTGCGGCACAGCGACCGGGTCGCGGTCGCTTGCCTGGCGCAACTGGCGAACGTGATCGCGCCGATCATGACCGAGCCCGACGGCCCGGCCTGGCGGCAGCCGACCTTCCACCCGTTCGCGATCACCTCGCGGCTGGCGGCCGGTCAGGTGCTGCAGGTGAAGACCACGTCGCCGACGGTCGCGACCGAGAAGTTCGGCGAGGTCGAGGCGGTCGACGCGGTCGCGACGTACGACGACGGCAAGCTCGCGGTCTTCCTGGTCAACCGGTCGCTCGACCAGACGATCGAGGTGTCGGTCGATGTCAGCCGGACCGGTGTGACCACGATCGAGGAGGCGCTGACGCTGGCCGATGACGACCGCCTGGCGGTGAACTCGGCGGCTCAGCCGGACCGGGTCGTTCCGCACAACGCCGAAGGGGTGCGGTTGGAGGACGGGAAGCTGACCATCAGCCTGCCGCCGATCTCCTGGACCGCCCTAGCCCTTGCCTGAATGACCTGACTTGTCGTCGTCGTCCTTCTTGCGGAGACCACCCTTGTCGTCACCGGGTTCAGTGGTGGACCCGGTGGCGGTCGGGGTGCGGAGGCCGCCCTTGTCGTCGCTGGGCTCGACGGTGGGCTTCGGAGTGGTGCTGACCGCCTTGGGCTCCAGCGTCGGCGGGAACCAGAGCGGCGCCGGCGACTCACCAGTCGTGCCGGGGTCGAAGGCTGACCACACCGCTGTCCCGCCGGCCACCAGACCGGCGGCCGCGACCAGTCCGAGGAGGCCGGTGCCCGCCCAGGCGGCGTACCGGCCGAGACCGCGGCGGCCGGTTTCCGTGCCCGTGCCGCCCGTCTGCAGTACGACGGGCCGGCGTCGGGTGTCCGGGCTCTGTTCCATGACTCGATGGTGACCCACCACCGCCGCCGGGCGCTATCGGACCTTGGTACTAGTACTCCCCGCGCTGAGCGTTTCGCTGGGCCCACAGCGCGGCCTGCGTCCTGTCGGTGACGCCCAGGCGCTGGTAGATGTTGGTGAGGTGCGCCTTGACCGTCCGCTCGCTGATGCCCATCCGGCGCGCGATCGACTTGTTCGGCAGCCCGTCACTGATCATCTGCAGCACCTCCTGCTCCCGCCCGGTCAGCTTGGTCTCCGGACCAGGCGCACGCCGGTTGGTCAGCAGCACCCGGGCCGCCTTCGGGTCCAGCGGCGACCCACCCGCCACCACCTCGCGGATGCCGGCCAGGATCACCTCCGGCTCGCTGTGCTTGAGCAGGTAGCCCTCGGCACCGGCCTGCAGCGCGTCCAGGATCCGCGCCTGGTCGCTGAACGACGTCAGCACCAGCACGTGCGCCTCCGGGTTCGCCGCGACGATCTGCCCGGTCGCAGAGATCCCGTCGGTACCAGGCATCGACAGATCCATCAGTACGACGTCCGGCTGCAGCTCGGCGGCCATTGCTACCGCCTGCGACCCGTCAGCGGCCTGACCGACCAGCTCCAGGTCGTCCGCTGTCCCCAGCAGCTGCGCCAGCCCGGTCCGGACGATCGCGTGGTCGTCGGCAATCAGCACCCGGATCATCCGACTGGCACCTCGACCTCCACGCGCGTTCCCTGGCCGGGAGCGGCCCGGACTGTCAGCATGCCACCTGACTCGGCCAGCAGGTCACCGATCGACCGGAGTCCGAAGTGCCCGCCGGTACTGCGCTCCTCCAGCCGTGACTCGTCGAAGCCCCGCCCGTCGTCGTCGATCACCAGCGTGGCGACCCCGCCGCTCCGCCCGGCACTGATCAGCACCTCCCGCGCTCCGCTGTGGGAGGCGACGTTCCGGACCACCTCCTGAGCCGCCCGGAACAGCAGCGCCGCAACAGCCGGCGGCAGGTGCTCGGCCTCCTCCGTCTCCAGCCGTACGTCGATGCCCGCGCGTTCCAGGCCGGCGGCCAGCTCGGCCAGCGCCGAAGCCAGGCCCTCCTCAGCCAGGTTGGGCGGGTAGATGTCGACCAGCAACGAGCGCAGCGACCCGATACTCCCCCGGAGCCGTGACGCGCTGTCGGCGATCAGCTCTGCCCGCTGCCCTTCGGTGGGGTTGCCTAGCCGCATCGCATCGAGCGCGTAGTTGAGCCCGGTGAGCTCCTGGACCACACCGTCGTGCAGCTCACCAGCGATCCGCCGCCGCTCGGCGTCAGAGGCCTCGACCGCGTGCCGGAGCAGCCTCTCCCGGTCCCGCTGCTGCCGCTGCACCCGCCGGGCCAGCGACCAGGCGAACGGAATCTGGACCAGCTCCAGCAGCAACAGCGCTCCCAGCGACGGCGGGGCGAACCGCTGCCAGGCGGCCTGCCCTGCCTCGGTCACCGCCTGGTAGCGGAAGTACGCCTCGAACAGCATCGGCTCGCCGTTCGGGCCGCGCACTCCGACGTACACCTCGAGCAACTTGCGGTACGGGATCTCGAACCGGTTCTCCGGCCGGCTCAGGTCGCTCACCTCGGACTCGACGCTGCCGCGGACCTGCAGCGCCTCGGCCTCCTCGGGGCCGAGCGGGAACTGGGATCCGATCAACCGCGGCTCGTCGGAGTAGACGACGCGCCCGCTGGCGTCCCACAGCTTCACCCGGACCAGCGACGCCTGCAGCACGTACTGGCGCATCGCGGTGTCGAAGGCCCGCAGTGACTCGGGCTGACCGGCGATCACCGCGGCGGTCAGGCGCGGCTCGACCACTCCGCGCGCGGTGACGTAGGTGACCTGCCGGGCCGACTCCGCCGCCTGCTCGGTCCCCGCCTGGCGCGCGACGAACGCGATCAGCGCCGCCAGGGACAGCAGCACGATCAGGCCGGCCGCGGTGAACCGGACGAGCAGTCCGACCGTGGACAGCGGTTCACGGTCCGCACGCGAGCGTCGCAGTTTCACCATGCGGGGATCGTAGAACCGGATCATCGCCGACGGGCAGCCCGACAACAGTCCTAGTACCAAGGTCCACTACCCGTGCCGACCTGCGCGCGGCGAGTGTGGTCGGCATGAAGCTACCGCTCTCGCTCACCGTCGCCGGGCCTGCCGCCCGGGTGCAGCTCCCTGCACTCGCCGCAGCGGCCGGTCTGGTCGTGCTGCGAGTCGGTGTCGTCCTGCTCCGCCCGTGGCCGCTCGCCCTTGCGGTCGACCACGCCCTGTCCGGTACGCCGGACAACCCGCTGACCGTGCTGGTCTCCGCTGCCGTAGCGACGGTTGTTCTCAGCGCGGCGATCGGCCTGCTGGACATGGCCAGCCTGCGGACCGTCGAAGGGGCCGCCGAGCGGATCGGAGCAGGGCTGCGGGCAACGATGTTCCAGCAGACCATGACCAGGTCCCTGCGCTGGCACGACCGGATGCGGAGCGGCGAGCTGGTCTCGCGGCTGACCACCGACGTCGGCCGGGTGCTGGACGGCGTGGTCGCGGTGTCCACTTCGTTCCTGCCGGACGCGGTGATGCTGACCGCCGTACTGGGGCTGCTGTTCGCCTTCGACCCGGGACTGGCCTTGATCGGCCTGGCTGTGGTGCCGGTGCTCGCCGTACTGGCTGTGCGGCAGCGCCGGCTGATCAGAACGGCTCAGCAGGACGCCAGGACGGAGTCCGGGCGGCTGGCTGGGACTACGACCGACCTGCTGCGCAACGTGCGCGCCGTACAGGCTTTCGGGCGAGCGGATCGAGCAGCTGCGGTCTTCAGTACGCGCAACCGCGCCGTACTGGGGGTGGAGCTCCGGGCGATCGACGTGGATGCCCGGTGGACTCCTGTCGCGGACATCGTGCTTGCTGTCGGTACGGCGTTGGTGCTGATCGTCGGCGGGCAGCATGTGCTGGCCGGACTGCTCACCACTGGGCAGCTGCTCGTCGTACTGGCTTATCTGCGGGACCTGTACTCCCCTGTGCGTGGGCTGACGCGGCTGTCCGCCGTACTGGCCAAGGCGGGGGCCAGTGCGACTCGGGTGCGGGACGTGCTGGAGTGCGACGAGGCTGTCATCGACCGGGCCAATGCACGCCCGGCTCCGGCGATCAGGCAGGGCGTGCGGTTCGAGCAGGTTGGGTTTGGCTACGAGACGGCCCATCCCGTATTGCATGATTTTGACCTAACGGTTGCCGCTGGTGAGACGGTCTGCCTGCTCGGGCCGAGTGGCATCGGCAAGAGCACGCTGCTGCACCTGCTGCTTCGCCTGTACGACGTGGACGCCGGCCGCATCCTGATCGATGGCGTGGACCTGCGCGACTGCACCCAGCGCAGCCTGCACGAGCGGTTCGCGTTCGTGCCGCAGGACCCGTGGCTGCTGGACGCGACCGTTGCCGAGAACATTGCCTTCGGCAACTCGGAGGCGACCCGTGCCGGTGTCCTGCTGGCCGGTCGGGCTGCGCTGGTGGACGAGTTCGCCGGCCGCCTGCCGGACGGCTACGACACTCCGCTCGGTGAAGGCGGCGTGCGGCTCTCCGGTGGTCAGCGTCGCCGGGTCGCCCTGGCTCGGGCCGCGGTCTCGACGGCTCCCGTCGTACTGCTGGACGAACCGACCGCGTCCCTCGACCAGGCCTCGGCCCGGACGGTGATCGAGGCGATTCGGACGACAACGGCCGACCGTACGGTCCTGCTCGTCACCCATGACCACGACCTCGCGGCGATCGCCGACCGGGTCGTCACCCTGCCCACTCGCGTACTTCACGACAGCGGAAGGAGGTGAACACCATGCTCCGCATCAAGCCGACCATGCACCACGGCCGTAGCCGGTCCCGCAGCCGCTCGCGCAGCCGCAGCCGGTCCCGCAGCCGCTCGCGCAGCTGATCACCAGGCCCGCCGACCGCCGCTCAGACGGTCGGCGGGCCCGCCCGTTCGACCCACCGCTCTGACAGGAGCTTCCGATGACGCAAGCAGTCGACGCCGAAGACCAGCAGCCGGTCTGGCAGTCCGCCGAAGGCTGCGAGTTGCCCGGTGGGACCCTGGCCGTCGAACGGCTCGGCGTGGGACACCGCTGCGAGACCTGGCTGGTCTGGTCGCCGGTGCTGTGGGCTCCGGCTGTGCTCAAGCTGGCCAGGCCGCACCAGATCAGGCACCCCCGCGCTGTGAAGACCCTCCAGCGCGAGACGGCAGCGCTGGCAGGCAATCAGCATCCCGCACTGCCTCGCTTGCTCGCCGACGGGACCGGCGACGCAGTGCCGCACGTCCTGCTCGAGTACGTCGACGGACCGTCGCTGGCAGACGAGCTGGACGAGCAGGGCCCGCTCAGCCCAGCCGAGACCGCTCTGCTCGGTGCACAGCTGCTGCCAGCGGTCCTGTCGCTGCACCGGCGGGGCATAGCCCACCTGGACCTGAAGCCGGAGAACGTCGTACTGCGGGACAGCCGACCGGTCCTGATCGACTTCGGCTCGGCCCGACGGCTGGGCTCACTGCAACCGGCCGGACACCCGGTCGGGACGCTTGGCTACGCAGCACCTGAGCAGGAGACCTGTCAGCCGGTTGCCGAACCCATGGACCTCTACGGCCTCGGTGCAACGCTGGCTGAATCCCTTACTGGCAAGGGCCCTGACGACTGGGCTGATCTGCCGGACAGTGAGGTCAGCACCGTAATCCGCCAGCTGCTCTCGCCGGACCCAGCAGACCGTGGCACGCCAGAGGCAGTGCTCACCGCACTGGCCGCAGCCGCCGGTGGCCTCCGCCCCTGGCCTGCCTGGCTCGACCGCTACGCCGGTGCGGTCAGAGCACCCGCTCCCGGCGGAACCGGGTGATGCTGATGCCTGGGCCGACCTCTACCTGCTCGGACTCGTGGTAGCCGCGGCCCAGGTACAGCTTGACCGCCGGGGCGTTCGCCGTACCGGTGGAGACCAGGGACAGGCCGCGGGGCTCCAGGTCGTCGAGGGCGTCGAGCAGGGCGCTCGCATGGCCCTTGCGGGTGTGGGCGGGGTCGACCACCAGGCGGGTGATGTCGACGGTCTCGGGATCGGGGAACTCGTAGGCGACGGCGGCGACCAGGATGTCGTCGGCGAAGCAGCCGAGCCAGTGCTCGGTCGACGTCATCAGGCCGGCCAGGTCCTCCTGCAGCGGCGGGATCCCGTCGAAGCCGATCAGGGCGGCCTCGACGGCGTACGCGCGGTGCTGGACTTCGAGCAGGCGTGGCGCTACCCCGGCGTCGGCCGGGTCGATCGGACGGATCACCACTCCACGCTAACCCGATAACGTGTCAGGCGCGCCGCCAACGTCGTGGCCGGTCTGCTAGAAGGGATGCGTGTGAAGGTCTACCGGGACAGCTGGGGAGTGCCACACCTGCGCGCTGACGATCCGCTGTCGCTGGTCCGGCTGCAGGGGCGGAACGTCGCCACCGACCGCGCCTGGCAGATCGAGACGCAGCGCCGCAAGACGCTCGGGACCACCGCCGCCTTCCTCGGTCCGGACGCCGTTGCCTGGGACATCTTCGCCCGCCAGGCCCGCCTGGCCGACACCGCCGAACGCTGCTTCCGGGCGCTCGACGACGACACCCGCGCGTGGATCGAGGCGTACGTCGCCGGCGTCAACGAGGGACTTCCGGCCGGCGCCGCGCGCGCTCCGGAGTTCGCCAAGACCGGGCTGACCCTGCAGGAGTGGGAGCCGTGGACACCGCTCGGGATCTGGATGGCTGTGCACATCCTGTTCGCCGGGTTCCCGTCCAAGCTGTGGCGTGAGCAGGTCGCGTTGCACCTCGGCGACGACGCGATGCAGGTATTCACCTCCGAGGGCCCTCACACCTCAGGCAGCAACGGCTGGATGATCCCGGGCGCTCTGACAGCGACCGGTACGGCGCTGATCGCGGGCGACCCGCACCGGTACGTCGAGAGCCCGGGCGTCTACCAGCAGATCCGGCTGGCTTGTCCGGCGTACGACGTGGTGGGTCTGGCCGTTCCGGGCATCCCGGGGATCGCGCATTTCGGCCACACCGGCGACGTCGCCTGGGCGATCACCAACGCGGCGGCCGACTACCAGGACCTGTACGAAGAACAACTCCGGCGTACGGCGGACGGTGTCGAAGCGCTCGGGCCGGATGGCTGGGAACCCGCCGTGGTGCACACCGAGTCGGTGGAGATCGCCGGGCGGGACGCCATCGCGGTCGAGGTGATCGAGACGGCGCGGGGTCCGGTGGTGATCGGCGGGCCGGACTTCCCACGAAGTGTCAGCCTGCGGTACCCGCCGCGGGTCACTGGGCGGCTCGGGTTCGAGGTGCTTCCTCTGTTGCTTGAGGCAACGGATGTGAGGGCTGTCGACGAGGCATTGGACAGGTGGATCGAGCCGGTCAACGTCGTGCTCGCGGCGGACACCGCGGGTGGACTGCTGCACCGGACGGCCGGGATCGTGCCGCAGCGGGATCCGGAGAACCTGCTGCGCGTCGTACCGGCGTGGGAGCGCAAGCACGAGTGGGACGGGTGGATCGATCCGATGCCTCGTTTACCGGTCGACGGCGTGGTCGCGATGGCCAACGCTCGGGACCTGGCCGCGCCGCTCGGGATCGAGTTCGCCGCGCCGCACCGGTATCGGCGGATCCGTGAGCTGCTGACCGCGCGGGACGGGTGGACGGTCGAGGACATGCCGACCATCCACACCGATACCTGGCTGGGATCAGCCGGCAGCATCATCGACCCGCTGCACGAGCTGGCCGACCTGTCGCCCAAGGCTGTCGCGCTGCGGGATCGCTTGCTGCAGTGGGACCGCCGGATGGACGCGTCCAGTACGACGGCTTCCAGCTACGCCGCGATCCGGAAAGCGCTGAGCCGCCGGATCACCGCGCACCCGACGATTGCCGCGCTGGACGACGTCGACGCCACCGAGATGTTCCTGCCGTACCTCGATCTGCTGACGCACGTGTCGTTCGCGCTGGAGAACCTGCTCGCCAGCGACCTGAAGATCGACTTCGCCGCACTGCTCCGGGACTCGCTGGAAGAGGTCGCCGCGAGGACGCCGCGTGGATCGTGGGGTGATACCCACCAATTGTCGCCGGTGCAGGTGATCCGCGGGCCGCTGTTCACCCGCGACGAGGAGCCGATCGAGCTCGCGCTGTCCGGCGACCACCACTGCGTGTGGTCCACGTCGAGTGTGCCGGGGACGACCGACCTGACCGTACGGGCCTCGGCTGCGCGGTACGCGTGGGACCTCGGGGACCGCACGAAGAGCGGGTGGAGCGTGCCGCTGGGGGCTTCCGGCGTCCTGGGCGACGAGCACCATCACGATCAGCTGCCGCTGTGGCTGAGGGGTGAGCTGGCGCCGATCGTGACGGACTGGGATCAGCTGACGCCGGAGTAGGTGTCGAGCACGACCTGCAGCCGGTCGCGGCGGAAGCGGCCTGGTTGGTTGTCGTACTTCTGCTTGCCGGTGGTCGACCAGAAGCTTGATGTCGGGACGCTGTCGGCGCCGGCCGGGATGAACTTGAGCACCTCGGCCAGTGCGGCAGTCGCGAAGGCCGCGATCTCTCCGTCCGCGTCAGGGTCGTCGGCGGGTACAGCCGCCATCAGCTGGTCCGCCAACTCCAGCCACTGTCCCGGATCGAGCAACACCGACGGCTCCCGGCCGCCGAAGCCACCGGCCTGCTCGCGCTCCGGCAGCTGGAACAGGTACTCCCGCTCGGCGGAGCAGCCCTGGCAGGTGCCGTCGTACGCCGCGACGAGTTCGCCGTCCACCTGCGCCAGCGCGTGCCGCCACTCGGTCTCGACCGACCCGCAGGTGGGACACGGTGTCAGGTCGAGGTACACGTAGGCCTCGTCCCGCGTACGGGCAGGCGGCTGCACCATGGTCGACACCTTGTCAGTGTGGATTCTGAGCGGCCGCGCGCACGATCGATGACCTGAACCGGTCATCCTCGTCGTCGTCATCGTCGTCGTCCAGGTCGGTGACGAGGTTGGTCACCCGGTACAGCGGCGCCGTCTCTCCCCGCAGCCTCGCCTCGAAGTCCGCGTAGCTGACAGTCTCCTCGGCCACCGGACCGCCGTCGGCCAGGAACTGCTCCAGCTGCTGGTAGTCGGACTCGAACATCGTCAGATAGGCGACACCCCGCGGTGTCTGCTCCACCTCGGTCTCCCGGACAGCCCGGACCTCCCCGCTGCGCCGCAGGTCCTGCTTGACCAGGTGTACGTCGTACTCGACCTCGACTCGGGCGGTGACCACGCGCCCCTTCTCGAACCGGCTGCGCTCACGCCGTACGCCGCGGCCGTCGTTGGTCTGGTCGGCCAGCTGGTCGCCCGCCGTCACCCCACCCGTCGCCCCGCTGCCCGCGTCCTCCAGGTTCGCGCCGCCGTCCACCGGGAGCGACCGGCCGGAAGTCACGGTGTGGGTCACCGTGTGCTGGCTGCGGTTTACCTCACCGATCTCGACGCTGTCGACCGGGCCGCCGATCAGCTGCGCACCCACCACCGTCGCACCGACCCGGACCTCGACCGACTGCGACGCGTAGCCGGGCAGCGGCAACCGCAGTACGGCGAACCCGTCCTGCTGCGCCATCCGGCTGAACGACGCGTTCAGCGTCGCCGTCGAGAGCATCACCGCGAGCTCGGGCCGGTGCACGCGCATGCCGGCCTGGCCGAGCAGCTTGGTCAGCTCCTGCAGGACCAGCTCGGACAACTCGTTGCTCTTGGCATCTTCCACGAAGTACGCGTCCGGTACTCCCCGCTCGTTCAGCGACCCGTTCGGCTGGTCGTCGGTACGACGCGGCAGCGCTGGACTGTCGGTCTCCGGCAGCATCCGCAGCGGGATGAGCTGCACCACCTCACCGTTGAGCGTCACCGGTGCAAGCGGAGTCAGCGGCGACTCGCTCCGCGACAGGGCGCGGCCGACGCGGTTCCGCGCCGGAGTCGCGGTGGCCCCGGGCGCGACCTCGACGGTGAACTTCAGGCCGCGCCGGACCCGGTGCTGCCCGTCGAACGTCGCGATCCGCTCCAGCCGGGTGGTCTGCTCCCCGACAGCGACTGCGGTGGAGCCGGTCCGGTCAGTGCCCGCAGAACCTGTCCGGCCCTCCTGCAGACTGCCGTCGACGCCCGCACCGAGTGACCGGCCGCTGGTCGCGCTGGCTGTGCGTTCGTCGTACAGGTAGCGCTGGACGATGCTGATCGTCTTCTGGGTGGTCCCTAGCGAGACCGCCTCGTCGGTGAACTCGGCCCGGATCCGCAGGCCGACCTGCTGCGCGCCGAACTGGCCCGGCTGTCCGACCGGGTAGGTGCGGGCGAAGCCGTCCGGGCCGAGCATGTCCTCCAGCCGGCCCCACCAGCGCTTGCCGACGAAGTCGGCGGCGAGCGCTTCGGCCAGCAGCGGATCGCTGTCCGGTGCGATGCCCAGCTGCTCGCTCACGAGCGCCCGGACCTTGTCGAACAGCGCTACCTGGTCCCCCTGCTCGGTGACCGAGGCCTGCTCGACCAGGCTCGATCCCAGGTTCTCCTTGTAGTGCTGGGGAATCTCGACCGTCCTGGTCGCGTCGACGCGCTCGGCCTGCTCCAGTACGAGGTCCAGCTGCGCGGACTTGCTCCGCGGGGTCGGCCTGCCCCGCTGCGGTTCCAGCTTCTCCAGCAGGGCTCGTGCCGTGTGCGAAGCCGACACCGGCGGGACCTGAACGCCTGCGGCCTCGGCAGTGGCCAGCGCGGCCCGGTACTGCCGCACCAGCCCAGTGGCGAGGCGGCGGTCCAGCTCCAGACTGCCGTTCAGGTACCGCTCGACGGCGTCCGCGACCTGCGCCAGCGGCAGGGTCAGCTCGCCGTCCAGGTGGAAGCGCAGGACGTCCCGCTCGGCGACCTGGAAGACCACAGTCGCGTCAGCCGCGGCCGGCTTGCCGTTGGCGGTCACCGCCAGGCCGGCGGTCCCTGCGAACAGGTAGTGCCGCCCGACCTCGATCGTCAGCCGCTCGACGCCGGCGATGGTCTGGTCCGTACGCGAGGCCGAGGTGTTCGTCCCGTATTCCCCCGACAGCTTCCCGCCCCGGCCGTCGCCGTTCGCACCGACGCTGGCCGACGTCGAGCCGCCCGTACTCCGGCCGGCCGACAGGCCATGGCTGGTGAGGGCGAGGTTGATGTCCCCGACCACCGCATCACTCGTACCGAGCAGGACCACGTCACCGATCCGCCCGTGCACCGCCAGGCTGCCCCGGGTGGACACCGGCCCGGCGCCTCGGACCAGCGCGTCCGTGCGGTACGTCGTACGGGCCCACTCCGGATGGGCCAGCAGGTGCCGCGGGTCGAGGAACGCCGCCAGGTGGTGCCGGGCGGTCGGGTCCTTGCCGCCTAGCTCCTGGACCAGCCGATCCAGCTCATGGGTGTCCAGGGCAACCAGCGTCGCCCGGTCGAGCACCTGGTCACTGACCGGCCCGTCGCTTACCTGAGTGGGGGTGACCTCGGTGGAGGGCAGCAGGTCGGTGTCGACCAGAATTCGCGCCGACGTTCCCGGCGTACCGCGGTGCAGTACGACGGGCTCGGCGCCGAGCTCGGTCACCTCGAGTCGATGCGGTACCTCGAAGGCGGCGACCGGCGAGCGGCTCTCGACCAACGTGACCTGGTTGACCGTGCCGCCGGTGAACCAGCCCATCACCCGGCCGAGCGCCTGGCGGCCGTACGACACGCCCGACGACGCGGTCGCGCCGCCTGGTCCGTCCTGGGTCAGTCCGAGCGGGGACGCCCTCCAGGGCAGGGACTTCGACCAACCGTCGGTCCGGCTTGCGGAGTCGGAGCCGATGTTGAGCGTCACCATCGCTTCGTCGTTGGTGACTCCGACCGCGGACGGCGGGCCGGTACGGAGGTTGATCCGCAGAGTGAGGGTCTCGGCCGCGTGGCCGGTGACCGGCTTGGTCAGCGTCACCAGGATGCCGCTCTGGACGGCGATGTCGTAGCCGGCTTCGAGCCTATTGATCGACAGTTGGGTGCGCAGCTCGGTCAGGTTGAGCAGCTGTCCTTGGCGCAGCAGCGGGTCGGTGGTCATCCTGGCGAGGTCCGGGTTGCCCTGGTCGTCGAGCGGCGGCAGGTACCCGCGCTCGGTCAGTGGTTCGGTCAGGTCAGCGAGCGCCTGCTCTCCGCCGGTCACCTGCTGAGCCAGCCCGGGGCCTGCACCGGTGAGGCGACCTGTACCGCCTGCTAGCCAGTTCGGCAGCTCCAGCCGACGTCCGGGGACGTTGACGCCGGTCCGCGGGTCTCCCCGCAGTACAGGCACGCCGTTCTCGAGCATCCGGTTGCCGCTCTCGTCGTGGACGAACGCGCTCTCCGCGACCGGCAGACCGTGCCGGTAGGCGTCGTTGGTGTGCAGCCGGACGAGGGCCTCGGTGTCACCGGTGACCGTGCCCTGCGACTCACCGTCCAGGACCAGAGTCACCTTGTGCTCGAACACCATCCGGTAGCCCTGCGTCGGCCCGGTGTAGCGCTGTACGCCGACGTGGATGCCGACGCCGCCACCGCTCTGCGACTCCGACCGGTTGAGCGACCGGCCACCGGTGGCGGACGGCCCGAGGTCGATGCTGGTGTCGCCGAGGTCGGTCAGCGCCTGCCCGCCGTACCCGACTGTTGCGTTGAGGGTGGTGCTCGCGGAAAAGTTCTGCTGGCCGCTGGCGTTGCTGAAGCCGACGCGGACGCGCTCCTGCCAGTGCGCCGTACTGGTGTCGCCAACCAGTTCGACCTGCTCGTAGCGGGCCTCGGTCCTGACCTCTAGGTGGCCGACCGGGCGGCCATCGGCCTGCAGCGGGCGGATGAGCGACTGCTCGGTGCTCTCGGCCAGCCTGGACGGGAGGTCGTTGGTGATCGCCGACTGGATCTGCTCGCGCAGGAGCGAGGCTTGGTCGCCGAAGCGACTCAGCTGGTCGCCGTACTCGGACAACACCTGGTCAGTGAGGCTCTGCAGGCCGTCCAGCGAAGTCAGGGTGTGGTTGGGCAGGCGGCCGGACGGTGCTGTGCCGTTGGTGAATGTTTTCGTCGGAGCGAGCACGGTGTAGGCGTGCGAGGCCCACGCGCGCAGCCGATTGACGTCCTTGCCCTGACCGCGGTCGACAGTGACGTCGGCGAGGAGACGGTCGGGCTCGCCGGGGCGTCGGGCCTGGACTTGCCAGCTCGCCTGGCCGGCGTATAGGAGGGACTCGCCTCGGTTGTCCTCGACAGCACCGTCCTGGCCGTACTGGGCGCCGTTGGAGGTGACCGAGCGCCCCCAGCCGGAGCTCTGCTCGCCCTTGACCGCTACTAGCTGGCCGATGGCGTTCACCCACGAGTGCTCGCCGAACAGCTGCGTCAGCATGCTCAATCCGAAGGCGCCGCTTGCTCCGACCTTGCCGTTCTGCGTGATCCCGAACCTGCGCGACGGCTGCGGCAGAAGCCCGAGCATGGTCTCCGACGCACGCGTGGACGGGTCGAGCACCTCGATCAGGTCGGACACACTCAACCGAAACCGCAGCTCAATCGGGCGCGCGTGACCGACCCGCAGAGTCGCGCCGTCGGTGGTGACCGCTTGCCCGAACTCCGCGTTGAGCCGATGCTGGAGGCTGCCGGGGGTGAACCGGTGGTCGACGCGGTTGGCTGCGAGGACGGCGTTCGCCTGGTTGGTCAGCGCGGACAGATGCGGCAGCCAGTCGGTCGGCATGAGACTCGAGAGGGCGATCAGCGGCGGTGCTACTGCGGCGAGGCTCTGCTCGTACGCCGTGAGCTTGTTGACCAGGTCAGCCGCTTGGTTGGCCCGCTGCTCCGCCGTCATGGACGCGGCGGATGCGTGCTGCTCGGTGGTCAACGCTGTGTCTGCTAGTAGGGAACGGTAGCCCTCGGCAACGGCCTTGAGCTGGTGACGTGCTTCCTCGTACGCCGCGGCGACCTTCTGGTGCCACGCGCTGACCTCGGCGTGCTTGGCCGCCTCCTTGCCGGCCTGGTGCGCTCGCGCGAACCGGCCCGAGTCCGCAGCCTGCAGCGCTTCGGCCGCGGTCTGCTCGGCCTGCTGGGCAGACTCAGCTGCCCGGTCGGCTGCCTCGGTCTTGGCGGCGATCCGGCGATCCAGCTCGTCCAGCTGCCGCTGAAGGTCGTTCACCTGGTCCGCGACGTCGGCAACGAAGGCGTCCGTCGTGCTGGCCTGCTGCAACGGCCCAGCGATCCACGGAAGCTGCGGCGGCGTATGCCGCGGCCTGATCGCCTCAACCAGGCCCTCGATGTCCCGGCGCAACGCGGCGATCTCGGCGTCCGTCCGCGCCTCGGAGAGCTGCCGACTCAACAGCCGGAACTCGTTGAACTGCGCCGCCACACAGAGATCGACAGTGTGCGCCGAAGGCCGCCGAAGCAGCCGCCGCAACCGACTGCGCGGAGCAGCCTTCTCCTGCAGCGTATGGCTGATCTCGTGCACCCACGCCCGAGTCAACTGATCAGCAGCCAGCGTCGGTGCGATCCGCACGAGATGAGGCCGACCCACCGTCCCCTCGCGCACAGTCGTCGCAGCAACCCGTCCAGCAGGCACCGCAGCACGGCTCACCCTGAAGTACTGCGGCCCATCGCCAGTCTGAACAACGACAACCCCTTCGGCAGCCTGCCCCGGCCGCCCAACGATCAGACCACCAAAGTCACCCTCGCTCGCCGCCAAAGCAGCCCGAACCGCCTCACCAAGCGAGCCCGAGCTCGCCTGGCTACTCCCCTCAGCAACAAACCGAGTACCACCAACCTCCGGCGCATGCACCGTCCGCCCCGCCCCAGCAGGACCGTCCCCACTCTGCTCAGCAGTCGCCTGCCCAGGGGTCGCCGGCTCGGCCGCCGCCGGACTGGTGGTCGCCGACCCCGTGCCCACCTGCTCGGGTGCCGCCTGCTGGGAGGTCGCCGGCCCAGAGCTCGCCAGCTCAGGCGTCGCCTGCTCGGTAGCAGCACGACTGGTGGCCGCCGGCCCCCTACTCGCCTGCTCAGGCGTCGTCTGCTCGGTGGCCGCCGACGCGGCAGGCGCCTGCTCGGGTGTCGCTGGCCCGGTGCTCGTCGGCCGGCCGGCGAGGCGGGCTGCGCGGGCGGCGATCCGCTCGGCGGCGCGACGTACGGCCGCGACATCGAGCGGGTTGTCCGAGGACGGCGCAGTGGTGGGCAGCGTCGCCTGGTAGTGCCCACCGCCCTCCAGCGGGATCGCACCTGGCGGGAGCTGCGCCGGTACGTCGGCGGCAGGCCCGGCCTGCTCGGCAGGCCCGCGCTGCTCTGCCTGCGGGGTTTGCTCAGGCTGCTCGACCGGCCCGGCCAGCTCGGCGTGCTCGCCCTGCACGGTCTGCTCGCCCTGCACGGCCTGCTCGCCCTGCACGGCCTGCGCGGTCTGCCCGATCTGCGGGGTTTGCTCAGCGCGCTCGGTCGGCCGGGCCTGCTCGATCTGCTCGGTCGGCAGGGCCTGCTCGGCCGGTACGGTCGGCACGGTCGGCCGGGTCAGCGCGGTCTGCCCGGTCTGCCCGGTGGGCTGGGTCTGCCCGGTCTGCTCAGCAGGCTCGGTCTGCTCAGTGGGCTCGGTCTGCTCGGTCTGCTGAGGCTGCTTGGTCGCCTCCGGCGCGGCGGGCTCCGGTGCGCGGTGGCGACCACCGGGCAGGTCGGTGCGGACGTCGAGGTCCGAGCGGTCGGGTGCCGGAGCAGCAATCTCCTCGGGGCGATGCCGGCCGACGTACTCGGTCGCCTGCTCCTTGGCGTGGTGGCGTCCGGTCGACTCGTCCGCATGGTGCCGCCCGGTCGACTCGTCGGCGTGATGCCGCCCAGTCGACTCACCTAGGTCGTGCCGCCTAACCGACTCATCCGCATGGTGGCGTCCGGTCGGCTGATGCTCATGGTGCCGGCCGGTCAACCCGTCCGCGTGATGGCCCCGGGGCGACTCGTCCGCGTGGTGCTGCCCGGTTGGCTCGTCGGCGTGGTGCTGCCCGGTCGACTCATCCACGTCGTGCCCAGCCGACTCGTCCACGTGGTGGCGACCGGTCGATTCATCCACATGGTGTCGTCCGGTCGACTCGTCCACGTCATGGAGTTCGGTTGGCTCGGCGGCGGGGTGGCGTCCGGTTGGTTCGGCGGCGTGGTGCCGGCCGGTTGGCTCGTTGGGGGCGACGCTCAGTGCGGGGAGGATCAGGCCCTGCGGACTGCCTGCCACCTTCCACAGGCGGTTGGCTTCCTCCAGGGCCTCTTCGAACTGGGTCTGGACCAGTGCTTGGGACTCGGGCGTGCCGTGGAGGGTGTGGTGGTCGACGGCGTTTGCGGCGGACGCCAGGTGCTCTAGGGCGAGCAGGCGTTCGGCCAGGAGCGGCTTGCCGGTGGGTTCGGCGACCAGGCGGCGGATTGCCTGCTCGACGGCGGCGCGGGCCTGGGCGGTCGGGCCACCCACCACCCGCCGGCCTGCCTGCGGGTCCACCGCGCCGAGATCCGGGAACTCGCGCCGTACTCCATTGCTGTCGGCAACTTGTTCGTACAGGCCGATCGCGTGCGCGAGGTTCGCCTTGAGGTCGGCCAGCGGACCACCGCCGCGACCGAGGGCCTGGAGTCGGTCGATTGCGGCGGACAGGCTGTCGATCGTTTGCAGCAAGCCGATTCGCTCGGCCCTGGCGTCGTGATCGAACGGGCTCTCCGGCCGACCGGGCGGCACATTGTCCAGCTCCGCCCGTCGGAGCGCGGAGCGGACGAGGTCCGTGTTGTGGGACTCAGTCCCGTCGACGACACCGGGCACCAGCACAGGGCGCGCACGGCCGGTGATCTCCTCCGCTCGGCTCGCCAACTGCTCGACCAGGTAGCGGCTCACCGCCCGCTGCTCCAGCAGGCCGACCCGGTCGACGGCCTGCTTGGCCAGCACCTTCTCCAGCTGGGCCTGGAGGTCGATCTCGGTCCGGCGGAACAGGTAGCGCGCGACCGGCGTACCGATCATCGCTCCGGCCGCACCGGCAACAGTCAGTACGACGCCGAGGTCGGGCAGGTCGAAGATCAGGTCGAGCCCGATCGCGCTGACCGCGCCGCCGAGCGCCGCGGCGGCCACCTGGACGGCGTACGCGGTGAACGACGACTGGCCGGACGGCCGCGGCGCTACAGGCGGGGCGGTCGGTGCAGGCAGGCTGCGGTCGGCGGCGCGGGCCGCCAGGTCTGGCGGAGCGCCGACCAGTTCCTCCAGCTGTCCGGTCAGCTGCCTCAGCTCGGCCAGACGGGGCGTGATGATCTCGGCGAGTGCCTCGGCCTGCGCGGCCTCCTGCTCGTCGCGCGCCCACTGCTTGCGGGCGTCGTTGGCGGCCTCCTCGCGGTTGATGAAGTACTTGTCCCCCATCGCACCGGCCACCGACCCGAACAGCCCGGGCCCGATCGCGTTCAGCAGCCCCTCGACCTGCGCGCTGACGTGCCGCGCCAACTCGGTCGGGTCGACGTCCACCGCCTGCTGGCCGCCGACGAAGACGCGACGAGCCGCGGCGGAGACGTTGTCGATCAGCTGTACGGCCAACGTGATCCGGAACGGCGGAGCGCCGGGGATGGGCGGCTGGACGGGCGTGACGCCGGCGGGCGGTGAGGCGACCGGATCGGTCGGCGAAGAGGCAGCCGGATCGGTGGTGGGCGGGGACGCAGCCGGGTCGGTGGTCGTTGGGGAGGCAGCCGGGTCAGTGGTCGACGAGGAGACGACTGGGTCGGTGGTCGGCAGGGAAACCGCCGGATCGGTGGTCGGGTCGATGCCCGATCGGAACGCGAGGGCTGCCAGTACGCGGTTGAGGCGGGTCTGGAGTTCGGTCAGCTCGATGATCAGCTGGTTCGAGTACAGGGCCGGGTCGGACAGTCTGATTCGTTCGGTCGCGTCGACTCGGCGGAGGCGGAAGTCGAGCTTCTTCACGTCGACCAGGCGCTCGGCGAGGGACTTGGCGAGTGCCGAGGAGGCGATGACGAGGGCGGTTGACAGCGCCGGTACGCCGAACAGGGTCAGCGCGCCGGCGACGGCGGCCGTCGCGAGGGTCGGCGTCGTGTGGCGTACGAGGTAGTTGCTCCACTTGGTTGCCCTTGGCATCCGAGTTAGCGGCGGGCGGGACTGCTCCGGTCCGTCGAGCAATCCGTGCAGGCCTGGGTAGTCGAAGTCGCGCTGCGCGCGCTCCTCGGTGTACGCCGGCTTCTTGCCGGGCTGCTTCTGGGCGTCGAGGTAGCGCTCGGACATCGAGCCGACGAGGGCGTTCACCATCGTCGGAACCGCGATGCCGAGGCCGACCAGTGGGTTGCCGGTGAACACGGCCGCCGCCGTACCGATGACGATCGACGACCAGCCCGAGCTCAGCACCGCCTTGGCGACGTAGCCGCCGCGGCTCACGCGATCGTCGCCGAGCACCTCGCCGCGGTCGGCCACGCGGTCGAGGACGGCGCGTTCGTCCTGGGTGAGCAGGGTGCGCAGTAGGTCGGCGTTGGGCTGGCCGTCGACCACCCCCATGGAGAGCGCGAGTTTGCGGATCTCGGCTTGGAGGAGCGTACGGCGGAGTTGGTCGGCCTGCTGCTGGGCGTGGTGCTCGTCCAGGCCGTACTGACGGAGCTCGGTGCGATCGCCGATGTCTGCTATCTGCTGGACCGCGTCGATGTGCGGAGTGCTGTCGGGGCGGAACACTGCGGGGCCGTCGGTTTCGCCACGCACGATCGCCGCCGACTCGGCCAGTACCCGCGCGAGCAGGGGCGCCACCTCGTGCGGGGTGAGTCGGTCGGAGAGTTGTAGGTCGACGGTGGGGGTGCCGTCGACCCGGACGGAGTACTCGAGCTGGATCCCCAGCTGGAGAGGGCCGACGCGTTTGACGAGCCGGAAAGTCTGTCCGGTATTGGTCTGGATCAGGTAGACGCCGTTGCCCTCGTGCTGGACGGAAGCAAGCTCGACCGCCAGCTGCCGAGGGTCGTTGCTGAGGGCATCAAGCAACACGCTGGAGTGATGGCTGACCAGCACCCACCCCGGGAGGAACCGCTCCAGCCTGTACGCCGGGTTGGCGACCTGATTGCTCGACCCGGCGGGATCGGCCGGGGCGGCCGGACCAGGCTCCGCACCCGAGGACTCCGGGTCGGCCGGGGCCGCGGGGTCGGCCGGGGCCGCCGGGTCGGCCGGGGTCGCCGGGTCCGCCGCTGTCGCTGGGGTCGCCAGGTCTGCCGGGGTCGGCGGGGTCGCCGGGTCTGCCGGGGCGGGAGCCTGGAGGTCCGGAACTGCTGGAACCTCCGGGGCGAGGTGGGTTTCGGGAGTCGTCGGCGCGCCGGGGGTGGTCGTCTCACCCGGGGGCGTCGAGGTGGTCGGCGCAGCCGGGGGCGTCGGGGTGGTCGAGGCACCCGGGGGCGTCGGGGTGGTCGAGGCACCCGGGGGCGTCGAGGTGGTCGTCTCACCCGGGGGCGTCGGGGTGGTCGAGGCACCCGGGGGCGTCGGGGTGGTCGAGGCACCCGGGGGCGTCGAGGTGGTCGTCTCACCCGGGGGCGTCGGGGTGGTCGGCGCAGCCGGGGGCGTCGGGGTGGTCGGCGCAGCCGGGGGCGTCGGGGTGGTCGGCGCAACTGGGGGCGTCGGGGTGGTCGAGGCACCCGGGGGCGTCGAGGTGGTCGTCTCACCCGGGGGCGTCGGGGTGGTCGGCGCAGCCGGGGGCGTCGGGGTGGTCGGCGCAACTGGGGGCGTCGGGGTGGTCGAGGCAGTCGGGGGCGTCGGGGTGGTCGAGGCAGCCGGGGGCGTCGGGGTGGTCGTCTCACCCGGGAGCGTCAGGGTGGTCGGCGTACCCGGCGCGGTTGGGGTGGGTGCGGTTGTGGTCGACGGACTAGTCGGGGCGTGCGGCGTGCTTTCTGGGGTGGGTGCGGTGTCGGGGGTTGTGAGGGGCGGAACGGGGCTGGCGGGAGTGGTCGGGACGCCGCCTTGATCGTCGTCGTCGGGGCGGTGGAAGAGGTTGTCGGTGCCGGGAGCGAAGACGTTGATCTGCGGAGTGGAGTAGCGGGCGAACTTCTCGCCGCGGGCGTTGACGAAGCTGCGGCCGCCGGTCCAGACCGTGCGGCCCGTGGTCGGGTCGGTCACGATGTAGGTGATCGTGACGCTGTCCGGGCGCACCTGGCCGGGCGGGAAGATCACGGTGACCTCGACGTGGCGGCCGGCGTCGAGCCAGGCCGCGATCTCGTTCTCGACCTTCTTGAACGCGCCGGTGTTGAGGTTGCCGACCTGCGGGAAATAGTTGCCTGGCATGACCTGCTTGAAGAACCGCCAGGCCAGGGCGTGCCCGCCCTGGTCTCCGCGTACGCCACGCCCGCGGGCCTCGCGGCGGGCCGCCGCGTCGTCCGCGTTCCGGCCGGAGCCGTCGTAGGCACGCTCCAGCTTCGCCTGCACCATCCGCGGCGTGCCGTTGGCGTCGTACCGCCAGCGCGCCTGATTGGGGCCGTAGGACTGCCAGGTTGTCCACGCCGGCTGGGACGTCGCCGCGGGCGCGTTCGGGTCGGCTGGGCCGAACGGGACCGACGAATCGAACCAGGGGTTGCCGTCGCCGATCGACTCGTTGCCCGGCTGCGCGGGTGGATCGACCGGCCCCAGCGGACCGTCCTGCCCGAGTGGATCGACCGGTTCCTGCGGACCTTCCGGGTGCGCCGGCGGGTCGGCCGGTGCCTGCGGGCCGTCCTGCGTGGGGGCTCCGGCCGGGTCCTGCGACCCGTCGACAGTGTCAGGGGTGTTGTTGGTGGCGGGCTGCGAGTCGGCGTTCTGGTCCGCGGCAGTGCCCTCGGGATCGGAGAGGTCCGTAGCGTTCTGGTCGGAGTCCGCTCGGTGGGCACGGGCGCCTTGCTGTGAAGCAGAGTTCTGGGAGCTGCCCGACTGGTTCCCCGAGGAAGTCTGATTGCCGGCGGAGTTCTGGGCACTCGCCGTGTTCTGGGCCCCCGCCGCATTCTGGGCGCCCGACGGGTTTTGGGTGCCGGCGGCGTTCTGGGCGCCGGCGGCGTTCTGAGTGGCCGCAGGGTTCTGAGAGCTGGCCGCGTTCTGGGTGCCCGCTGGGTTCTGGGCACCCGCTGGGTTCTGCGCACCCGCTGGGTTCTGGGTACCGGCTGGGTTTTGGGGACCAGCCGCGTTCTGCGTCCCCGCTGGGTTTTGGGGACTGGCTGCGTTCTGAGTGCCCGCCTGGTTTTGGGGACCGGCCGCGTTCTGGGTAGCCGCTGGGTTCTGAGGGCCGGCTGCCGTATGTGATGCGGAGCTGGCCTGTCCGCCGGGCGGTGCTTGGGCAGGTCCGGAGGCCTGCGCTTGGGAGGGGGCGCCTTGGCTACCGGCCGAAGCGCCGACGGGTGGGGTGCTGGTTGCGCCTTGTGGTGCAGGGCCGGACGTAGAGCCCTGAGTTCCGGTGTTCTGGCCGACCTCGGAGGAGGATTGTTGCCCAGGGCTACCAGTGTTTTGCTGGTTGGCACCTGGGTTCTGTGCAGCCGGCTGGTCGGGGCCTGGCTGGTTCGAGGTGCTGGAGGGATGGCCGCCCGAGGCGGTTCCGCCCGGCGCGACCTCTGCGCCGCCCGGGCCGCCGCCGACCGCCGCCGGGATCGGCGGGTGGCCTCCGCCGGGCATCTGCGGCAGCGTGAACCCGTTGCCGCGCAGGAAGTTCCCGGTGGCGACACCACCGTTGAGGGCGGCGATTCGTTGGGAGGCTAGAGCTCCGGCCAGTGGTGCCTGGTTGACGATGGCGTGGCCGTAGTCGCTCAGCGTGGGGAGGCGACCGTCGGCGAGCGACTGGACCGTCGTACCGGCGACTGGCGACGTGATGCCGTTGACCACGAACGCGCTGGTCATCTGTTGGACGGTGCGGGTCATTCCGGGCGGTGCGCCCAGGCGGTTGGTCAACCGGGCCGCCGGAATCGAGGCCGCCTGCCCGAGTGGTTTCAGGACCGGCGCAAGGCCCGCGCCCAGCACGCCGGCGCCGCCGCTGATCAGCATCTGCTTGATGTTGTAGCCGTTCTGGTAGCCGCCCGCGATGCTCCTCGTCTGTGCGTAGAAGTCGATCCCGATCTCCTCGACCCCTTCGGCCAGGAGCTCGCCGGCGAACTTGAGTGCGTGCGGGACCACCGCGGCCGGCGCCTCCATCGCCGCGACCGCCGCGCGGCTGTAGCCCATCAACCGCAGCGCCAACTGGCTGGCGAACCGGCCCATCAGCAGCCCGGCGCCGGGGAACATCGCCAACGCGGCGAACAGGGCCGCGTTCACGACCAGTTCGGCGATGATCGAGTTCCGCAGCGCGGCGATCTGGCCGGCGAAGTCGCGGCACAGCTTCTCCATGTCGCGGTAGACCTGGACCATGGTCTGGTAGTCGTCCAGCGTCCTGGCGACGTTGCGCTGGTAGATCGTCCCGGCCGAGTCCGGCCAGACGCCGGGCAGCTCGTTGTTGGCCGCGGCCGCGGCGGCAATCATCTCCTCCATCGCCTTGGCAGCCGAGCCCCAGTCGTTGGCCAGTTGCAGTACGACGGCCTCGTCGGTCGACGGCCAGATGTTCTCGTCCAGGTAGGTCCGCAACCACAGCCACAGCTCGGTGGTCGGTTCCGGGATCGCGCCGGGCACGGTCAGCAGCCCGGGTCAGGAGTGGTCACGCCTGCTCAGAGGTCGCCGACCGAGCGCATCCGCGCCACGTCGCGCTCGGCGGACTCGACGTACTTGCCGACCATCTCGCTGCCCTGGCTGCCCATCCCGCCGACGTTGCCGCTCGCGGCGTCCGAGGCCTGCTGGATCGGCGGCTTCGCCGGGTTGTAGGTCTCCCGGAACCTTGTGCTCAGCGTGTCGAAGCCGGTGGTCGATCCGAGTTCGCCGACCCGGATGGCAGCGCTGAGCAGACTCCAGCGCGACCCGAAGTCGGTCCCGGCCTGCTGCAGCCGGCGCATCGCCGCGCGGGTCTCCTCGGGATACATGTCGATGTCGCCGACACCGCCGAAGTTGATCGGGCCCTGGCTCATCACAATCCTCCTCGGCGGTGCTTGCGCAGTTCGGCGTTCAGCGGTTCGAAGGCCAGGTCCGACGGGTCGCTCAGACCGCCCGGAAACAAGGACGACAGCTGTCCGGCCGCGGTCGCCTGTGCGTCCGCGACGGCCGCGTTGATCACGTCGCGGACGGACTCGGCCAGTGCGGTGGCGTCCGCGGCCCGGTAGATCCTCGGGTCGAGGACGAGCTCGCGCACTTCGCCGTACAGGCCGACGGTGGCCTCGATCAGGCCGTCGTCGGACTGGGCCGTGCCCGCGGTGTCCTGGCTGACCGACCGGTACTCCCGCAGCCGGCGGTCGGCGGCCTCCAGCTGGCCGAGCAGCGACTGCCCGGCGCCGTTCTCGTCGCGAGACCTCATTCCGCCTCCTCAGTCCGTTGGTCCTCGCCCACTATTCCCGCCGTACGAGCGGCGAACGGGAGCTGACCTCTTCCGGCCACAGCGTCCGAAGCGCAGACGACCTCCGGGACCCTCGAGGGGTGAAGACGAGGTGGCGCGTTCCGGTCCTGCTGATCTCGGCTGCCGTCGTGCTGTCGGGCCCGATGGTCGCCCAAGCCTCGGCGGCTCCGCCTCCCGGTGCCTGCAGCAATCCCGAGCCCGGGCGGCCGGTCGAGCGGTTGTTGCCCTGGGCCCAGGAAGTACTGAAACCTCAGCGGGCTTGGCCGTTCAGCACCGGCAGCGGCGTGACCGTCGCCGTGGTGGACTCCGGGGTCGACGCCGATCATCCTCAGCTACACCGCGCGGGCAAGGTGCTGCGCGGGCGCGACTTCTATCTGGTCGGCGCGCTGCCCGGCAACTTCGACTGCGTCTCCCACGGCACCGGCGTCGCCAGCATCATCGCGGCCGACCAGGCGTCGGGCGTTGGTTTCCAGGGCGTCGCGCCGGGCGCGCGGATCCTGCCGGTCCGGGTGAGCGAGCGGGAGGCCGGGCAGAACGGGCAGGCCGAGCTGATCGACCCGCAGATCCTTGCCAAGGGCATCCGGTACGCCGTCGAGCAGGGCGCCCGGGTGATCAACCTGTCGATGTCGGGCGACCAGGACCAGGCGCCGGTTCGCGCCGCCGTCGCGTACGCCGTACGCAAGGACGTCGTGGTGGTCGCCGCGGTCGGCAACCGCCAGGGCGATGTTCCCGGCGTACTGCCGTCTTATCCCGCGCAGTACCCGGGCGTGCTGGGCGTCGGCGCGATCGACAGCAGCGGCGCGCGGTTGCAGGCATCGCAGTTCGGTCCGTACGTCGACCTGGTGGCGCCCGGCGGCTCGGTGCTGGCGGCGGCGCGGCGGACTGGTCACGCGTACTCCGATGGGACGAGTTTCGCTGCGCCCTTCGTGGCCGGGAGCGCGGCGCTGGTCAGGGCGGCGTACCCGAAGATGAATGCCCAGCAGGTCATCCAGCGGTTGAAGGCGACCGCTACTCCGGCACGTGGGGGCGCGGACAGTCAGCAGTACGGCGCCGGAATCGTCGATCCGTACCGTGCGGTGACGGAGGCGATGATCGGTACGCCGGCGCGCGACCTGGCGCCGATGCAGGCAGCGCCGCCGGACCACGACGCGCTCGCACTGGCGGCCTGGTGGCGGAACATGGGGTCCGAGGCGCGCTGGATGACCGGGCTGGCGCTCGCGGGCGCGGGCGTCATCGTGGTCGGCAGTGCGCTGCTGGTCGCCGGTCGGCGCCGGCGGTGGGCCGCGGGACGGACGGAGATCGTCCGCCGCCGCCCAGCCGCCGACGCCGAACTGCCACCCGAGCGCCTGTTCGCCTGAACCCCAACGCAGCAAGGCCCCGGCCGGAACGCCCGGCCGGGGCCTCTTGTCGTGCGTGCGGTTACAGGCTGGCTGCGATGCTCCGGCAGGTGGCCAGGGTGCTGGCTCCGTCGGCGGCGCACTGGTCCCACTTGACCGCCTGGTTCTGTGCGTGGTCCGCGGCCCCGAGGGTTCCGGTGACCTCCTGGTGCGTCGCGGCGAAGTGGCCGTCCGACGCGCTGTCGGTCCACTCCCCGCTGGCCAGGTTGCTCGCCGCGCGCAGTTCGTCCTCGGCCATCATCGTGCGGTCCGACGAGACGCCGCGCAGGGACTGCGCGGACATGCCGATCCCGCTGAAGGCCTGATAGATCTCTGGCATCGGTGGTTCTCCTTCCGGTTCGTCAGGCGGTCAGCGAACCGACGCTGTTGACCGCCTGGACGTTGCTGGCGATGGTGTTGTCGTACTGCGAACTGATGCCGGAGACGCCGGCGGACCGGTTCTCCACCCGCGCGTGGTGCGGACGGACCCCGCTCTGCCAACCGTCACCGACCGACGACGCGGCGGTGTAGCCCGGACCGCGCCACGAACCGTTCAGGTCCATCGTGGTCGAGGCCGCCCGGGTCGCGTTGCCGCCCAGGTCCTGCCCGTACGCGTTGGTGCGGTTCGCGTGCTGGGTCATGCTCTCGGTGAAACCCTGGATGAAGTCGCTCATCCTCTGCTCCTTCCTGGTGGTGGTACCTCCCGCCAAGGTAGGGACGGCCGTCCCCGCCCCGGTCCCGGCGACACCTTCCTGCCACCACCGGCCGGTCCCCGGTCACGCCCGTGATGATCGAAGCGGAGCGAACCCGTGGAGGTTGACGATGGCAACAGTGGTGGTACGTCGCCCGATGCGGCGCCCCGCGCCCGAACTGCCCGGTGGCGAGTTGCTGCTGGAGGCGCCGCCCGAGGTGCCGGAACCGGGTGGCCGGCAGTGGACGCAGATGCTGATGGTGCTGCCGATGGTGGCGATGATGGGCGCGATGATGCTGATGTTCTCGGGCAGCATCGCGAGCAGCCTGCGCTACGTCATCTTCGGCCTGTTCGGCCTGGCCATGATCGGGATGATCGTGGCCGGCGTCTTCAGCCGCAACGGCGGCGCCGGCAAGGTCGAGATGGGCCAGGCCCGGCGGACCTACCTGCGACACCTTGCCCAGCAGCGATTGCGGCTCGGCCGTTCCGTCGACCAGCAGCGTGAGACGCTCCACTACCTGCACCCCGATCCCCGATCTCTGTGGGCGTTGGTCAGCAGCTACCGGTTGTGGGAACGCCGCCAGGACGACCCCGACTTCGGCGTCACCCGGATCGGCGTCGGCCGCCAAGGACCGGCGACGACGATCGTTCCGCCCGACACCCAGCCGCTGGAGCGGCTCGAGCCGTTGTCGGCCCTGGCGCTGCGCCGGTTCGTGTCGACATACGCGACGGTGTCGAACCTGCCGCTGGCGATCGCGGTGACCGGCTTCGCGCGGATCTACCTGCCCGGCGACGAGGACCGGTCGCGGTCGCTGGCCCGGGCGATGGTCGCGCAGCTCGCCTCCCTGCACGCGCCGGACAACCTGCGGATCGCGGTCTGCACGAGCGCCGAGCGCCGGGAGGAGTGGGACTGGGTCAAGTGGTTGCCGCACGCCCTCCACCCCGACCGCAGCGACGCGCTCGGGCCGATCCGGCTGATCGCGCCGACGATCACCGCGCTGGAGGCGATGCTCGACGACCTGCTGACGAACCGCCCTCGGTTCGATCCGGACACCGCGGGCGGGGTCGCCGGGCCGCATCTGGTCGTCGTACTGGACGGTGGGATCGCCGACGGGTCCGACCACCTGCTGGCCGGCCCGGGTCTGGAGGGCGTGACGGTCGTCGACCTGACCTTCCCGCCACCGCGGGCGATCGACTCCAGCGCGATCAGTCTCGACGTCGAGGCCGACGGCGCCATGCACGCCGAGACGATGGACGGCGCGGAGCCGATCGGCGAGGCCGACACCCTCGACCTCAGTACGGCGGAAGGCCTGGCCCGGCAGCTTGCCCCGTTGCGGCTGACGGCCGGTGCGCACGGCGAGCAACCGCTGAGCGCCGACCTCGGTCTGGCCGAGCTGCTCGATCTCGGCGACCCGTTCGAGTTCGATCCCGAGGACACCTGGCTGCCGAAGCCGAGCCGCGATCGGCTGCGGGTCCGGTTCGGGCTGCGGTCGGACGGACAGCCGATCGAGCTGGACCTGAAGGAGTCCGCGCAGGAAGGGATGGGACCGCACGGCCTGCTGATCGGCGCCACCGGTTCGGGCAAGAGCGAGCTGCTCCGCACGCTGGTGCTCGCGCTGGCGATCACCCATCCGCCACGGTCGCTCAACTTCGCGCTGGTCGACTTCAAGGGCGGCGCGACCTTCACCCGGCTGGACAAGCTGCCGCACACCAGCGCGGTGATCACCAACCTGGCCGAGGAACTACACCTGGTCGACCGGATGGCCGACGCGATCAACGGTGAGCTGCTGCGCCGCCAGGAGCTTTTACGGGCTGCAGGCAACTATTCGTCGCTGCGCGACTACGAGAAGGCGCGGGCCGCCGGCGCACCGCTGGACGAGGTGCCGACGCTGCTAGTGATCTGCGACGAGTTCAGCGAGCTGCTCACCGCCCGGCCCGACTTCATCGACATGTTCGTCCAGATCGGCCGCGTCGGCCGGTCGCTCGGCGTTCACCTGCTGCTGGCCAGTCAGCGGCTCGAGGAGGGCCGGCTGCGCGGGCTGGAGACGCACCTGTCGTTCCGGATCGGCCTGCGGACCTTCTCCGACATCGACAGCCGTACGGTGCTCGGCGTCAACGACGCGTTCCACCTGCCTCGCGCCCCCGGTCACGGGTTCCTGCGGGTCGGCACCGAGCAGATGGACCGCTTCCGTTCGGCGTACGTGTCCGGTGTGCATCGGCGTCCGGTGCCTGGTGCTCTGCCGGTGCTCGGCGACGAGAGCGTGGAGCTGCTCGACTACTCCAGCGCGTACGTCGCACCCGCGGTCGAGCAGGACGAGGACGAGGTCACCGACCCCGACGGCGTGTTCGACGAGACCATCGGCGAGAGCCTGATGGACGTTCTGGTCGACCGGTTCGAGGGCAAGGGCACACCCGCGCACCAGATCTGGCTGCCGCCGCTGGACGAGGCGCCCGCGCTCGGCACGGTGCTGCCGACCGGACCTGCGGAGTACCCGATCGGCCGGTTCACGCCCGGCCGGCTGCAGATCGTCGCCGGTGTCGTCGACCGCCCACTCGAGCAGCGCCGCGATCCGCTGCTGCTCGACCTGTCCGCCGGCGGTGGTCACGTGGCCGTCGCGGGCTCGGTGCAGAGCGGCAAGAGCACCGCCCTGGTGAGCATGATCAGCGCGCTGGCCCTGACGCACTCGCCGCGCGACGTGCAGTTCTACTGCCTCGACTTCGGCGGCGGCGTCCTGACCGGCATCCGCGACCTGCCGCACGTCGGCAGCGTGGCCGGGCGCCAGGACGTCAACGCCGTACGCCGCAGTGTGATCGAAGTGCTCGGCATCGTGGCCGAGCGCGAGAAGACCTTCGCCCAGCTCGGCATCGACAGCATGGAGACCTACCGGGAACGCCGCAGACAAGGCGATCTCGCCGACCTTCCGTACGGCGACGTGTTCCTGGTCGTCGACGGCTGGGCGACGATCCGCAACGACTTCGAGGACCTGGAGCAACTGCTCGCCGACATCGCCACCCGCGGGCTGGCGTACGGCGTCCACCTGATGGTGAGTGTGGCGCGCTGGTTCGACCTGCGCACCAACGTCCGGGACCTGTGCGGCACCAAGCTCGAGCTGCGGATCGGCGACCCGATCGACTCGATGGTCGACCGGCGGGCCGCGGCGCTCGTACCGGAAAGGGCGCCGGGACGCGGGATCATCACCGGGCGGCACCAGTTCCTCATCGCGGCACCACGGCTGACCGAGCCGCAGGGCGAGGAGCGCGTCTCGGTCGGCCTGGCGCAACTGGTCCGGACGGTCACCGAGGCCTGGCCGGGCGTCTCGGCACCCGAGGTCCGCCTGCTGCCGTCCGACGTACCGTACGAAGCGGGCAACGGCGCGAGCTCGAAGGAGGCCGGGCTGGCCGTCGGCGTCGCCGAGCGCAGCCTCGAACCGGTGCTGCTCGACCCGAACGCCAACCCGACGTTCATCCTGCTCGGCGACACCGGGTCGGGCAAGACCGCCTTCCTGCGGACGCTGAGCCGGCGGATCGCGGAGACCTACGCCCCCGACGAGGCCTGCCTGCTGGTCATCGACCACCGCCGCAGCCTGCTCGGGTCGGTCGAGGGCCCCAACCTGCTGGGCTACGGCACCGGCCACCAGGTCACCGAGAACCTGATCAACCGGCTGGTGCAGATCCTGGAGGAACGGCTGCCCGGGCCGGACGTGACCCCGCAGCAGCTGCGCGAGCGGTCCTGGTGGCAGGGCCCCGACGTGTTCGTCCTGATCGACGACTACGACATGGTCGCCACCGGCGAAGGACACCCGTTGATGCCGCTGCTGCCCTACATCCCGCAGGCGGCCGACATCGGGCTGCGGATCTACGCCGTACGGCGGACCGGCGGCGCGATGCGCGGCCTGTTCGAACCGGTGCTGGCCAAGATCCGCGCGGTCGGGTCGCCCGGGCTGCAGCTGTCCGGCAGCCGTGACGAGGGCATCCTGCTCGGCGGCCTGCGGGCCCAGCCACTGCCGCCCGGCCGGGGCTTCCTGGTCAACCGGCAAGGCGACAGTCAGCTGGTCCAGCTGACTCATCCCCCGTCGGACGACCGGTCCGAGTGACGGCCGGCCGACGTCAGTTCCCCGGTGCGGCCGGAGCCGCACCGCAGCAGAAGGAGGATCGATGGCAGGCGAATTCATCAGTGCACGCGAGACCGACGACATCGGTACGTTCAGCGGCCAGCTCGGAACGGTCGCGGGCAACTTCGACAACTACGCCGGCACCGCGGCCCAGAAGGGCGGAGGCGCGACCGGGGTCAGCTCGATGGCCGAGGGCGCGGCGTTCATCACCAGCGAGCAGCAGGCCCGCCAGACGCTCGGTCAGTTCATGACCGCCACGTCGCAGGGCCTTCACGGGTACCAGTCCGCGGCCGGCGCGACCCATCAGAACTACGCCGGCGTGATCACAGCGAACACCGCGACGATGAACGCGCTGCTGAAGCCCCCGACCGGGCCGATCACCACCGACCCACGGTTCGTCACCCCCGACCCAGGAGGGAACTGATGGCGAAGACCAGTTACAACGACGGCGCCGGCGTCACGAGTGCCACGACGCTGGACCAGTTGGAGGCGGCGCTCAACCAACTGTTCACGGTCGCGTCCGGCGAGCAGCGCATGGTCGCCTCGGTGACCGCGTCGAAGGAGGCGTGGGCCGAGGCGGGCAAGGGCATCTTCGACGCGTCCACGGAACTTCCGCGAACCACCAAGCAGGTGATGACGTCGTGGACGGACGACGCGGCGGAGCTGTTCAGCGGGCGCAGTGAGCGCTCGGCGAACTCCCTGGCCAGCGCCCACGGGAAAATCGTCGGACCGGCCTCGGGGCCGTCCGGTGGCTCCGGGGTGGTCAACGCCCTGACCTCGCTCGCCGACAACATCACCCGGACCGTCGAACAGGCCGCGGTGATCAAGACCGAGGCCGACCGGCAGATCCAGTTCGCCCGTCAGTACGCGGCGAACACGATCAACGAGCCCGGGGCCGCGATGGTGGCCACCGAGTCCGAGATCGCCAACCAGTACGTCGACCAGATCCGGCCGACCGTCGCTCGTCTCGGGGACGCACTCGATCTGCTGGGCACGATCTACGAAGGCACCGGCCAGCAGATCACCTCCGCGGCCTCGCAGCTCGTGTGGGACGGCCCGGGCGCCGGCAACGGCGTACCGCCTGGCGGTGGTCCGGGCAATCCGGCTGCTGCCGGTCCGGCTGGTGCTGGTGGAGGTCCCGGTGGCGGGGCCGGCGGACCCGGTGGTGCTGCGGGTGGTCCAGGTGAGGCTGCGGGTGGTCCCGGTGGAGGTGCAGGTGGGCCTGCCGACGCGACGGGCGGTCCTGGTGGGGCTGCAGGTGGTCCCGGTGGTGGAGCCGGTGGAGCTCCGAGTGGACCGGCGGACCCGGTCGGTGGCCCTGGCGGGGCCGGCGGGCCTGGCGGTACCGAGCTGACCCGGCTACCACCGGGTGGGCTGCCGAACGGTGGCCTGCCGACCCTCCCGAACGGTGGGCTTCCGAACGTCCCGACACCCACCCTGCCCAACAACGGTCTGCCCCTGCCTCCGTCCTGCGGGCTGCCGCTGATGCCGATCGGGTCGGGCACCAACGGCCAGGGCTCGAACGGCTCGGGTCTGGTGGGCAAGGGCAAGCTGGGCCCGCTCCCCGCGCTCGGCAAGGCCGGCGGCGGGCTGGGTGGAGGTGGCGGCCTCGGCGGTGGCGGCGGCCTGGGTGGCCTTCGCGGCGGCGGTGGTGACCTCGGCCTCGGCAAGACCGGAGCCGACCTGCGGGGAGAGCAGATGATCCCGCGGGCCGGCGAGCAGATCGCCCCACCCAACCAGACCGGCGTCGGCCGGGGGCCCACGGGCTCCGGCTCGGCACTCGGTACGACGGCTGCCGGTACGGGCGGCGGTCAGCCGGCGGGCGGTTCGCCGATGATGCCGCCGATGGGCGGCGCGGCGGGTGCCGGTGGCAGCGGTCGCGGCGGCAAGCCGGGCACCGGTGCGATCCGGCCGGTGAACCGGAAGCGCAAGGCGCAGGAGGACGAGACGCCGGGTGTGCCGGTCGGCCTGCGCGGCAAGGCCGGGCGGGACCTGCCCGGCGCGTTCCCGATGCTCCCGGTGAACAACCGGCGGCGTAAGGACGAGCGGGACAAGCCGATCGACACCATCCAGCTGCTCGACGAGGAGCTGTGGAAGGTCGAGGAGGCCGAGGCAGTCGAGACACAGAAGCGGGTCGGCCGCCTGGCCACCTGACCCGCACGGCAACCGGCCCGGACATCAACCGATGTCCGGGCCGGTTCTTCGTGCCAGGGAGTTCAGCGGACCGGGCGGACCGCGGCGGCGGGGTCGAGGCCGCTGCCCTGGGGAATGCGCGCTACCAGCTGGGCCGGGATGCGGACGGGCACGACTCCCTTGTAGCCAAGGGCTTCCAGCAGGGTCGGGTCGGCCAGCGGGTAGGTGCGGCCGAGGTCGGTGATCACCGAGACGGTACCGGCCTTGGCCTGGTCCGACGGCATCGCCTCGACCACGGCGGCCGCGCCGGGCTCGACCAGGACGCGGTCGGCCAGCGCCGTACCGAGTTTGCCGCGCTTGACCGTCGCCGCAGCTGCGTCACGCATCGGCATCGCGGCGTCGATCGCGATCGACGGCACCGGATCACCGGGCTGGTAGCTCGCGCAGACCGTCCCCTGACCGTTGCGCGGAGCAACGAAATTGGGCCGGCTGCGCGGCGTCTGCCCCTGGTCGGCGGCGGTCGACGGCGACTCCGCGCGGCTCAGCGACAGCAGCCCGATCTCGAACGCGCTCGGCGACTTCCCGCCGTACGCCGCGGCAACCGGGCGGTACGCCCGCTGCACGTCGTACTGCAGCGCACTGATCGGCCGCAGCTTGTCCTTCAGGGCCACGTAGTGCTGCCGCGCGCCGCTGGCCGTGGTCACGACGAACAGTTGGCCGATGCGCACCCCACCCCGATCTTGCACCGCGTACGACGGTTTGCCGGTGCCGGCGATCGCCAGTGGCGCGATCGGCTCCCCGTCGGGCAGCGCGGCGACGAACGCGGCGCCGACCCGGGCCCACGGCTCCGACCCGAGCGCCAGGCCGACCGTGGTGGTGTCGGACTTCTGGATCCGGTGCCGGTAGCCCTTCCAGATCAGGTACCAGTCACGCGTCTCGATCACCTCGACGAGCATCGCGGCGTCCACCATCGCGGACGCGCCACCCGGCCGGGACCCGACCATCAGCACCGACTCGCTGCTGGCCGCGCCGCTGCTGTCGAGCGCGGGCTCGGAGCACAGCGTCCATCCACCGGTGAGCAGCCGCTTGCGGTCCGGCAACGCGTCCGGAGCGTCCTCGATCCCGATCAGCGGTCCACGGGGTACGTCGGCCAGCGAGCGGCGCGACACCCGGCGTACCTCACCATTCTTGCCCAGGGCAAGCAGTGCGGAGGCGTAGTTGGTGACCGGGTGCAGATGCCCGTCGACGTACACGAACCGCGTCCCGGTCTCCTTCTCCACCACGACCACATCGCCGCCGCTCCAGGCCTTGCTGCCGCCGGGCACGATCAGGCCGTAGACCCCAGCCACGACCAAGGCCAGTACGAGGATCGCGACTCCGCCGAAAGCGGCGGCGAGTGGGCGCTTGAACGGCGGCTGCTCCGGGTCGGTCTCGCGGGTGACCAAGGCCGACACCATCCGCTGGACGGAGAACTGGTGAGACTGCAGCTGGTCCTTCCTGGTCGCCATCTCAGCCTCCCCAGCCCCGGACCACGCCGTACAGGCCGAGCACCGCCGCGGCCACCGGGATCAGGGCGAGGACCACCACGATCTCGAGGACCTCGGCGTAGCGGCTCAGGTACGGACTGGGCCGGCGGTTGCTGTAGCGCAACCCGAAGAAGACGGCCAGGCCGGCCAGCAGGAGCAGGCCGGGGGCGATCACGGCGACCGGGTCGGTGAGCTGCCGGGTCAACGGTCCCAGGGCCAGGCCGGTCGCACCAGTCACGGCCGGGATGAGCAGCAGCAGTCGCTGCTTCACGATCGGGTACAGCCGGGTGCGCAGGAATGCTCCGGCGCTGAGCAGGCAGACCAGGATCGTTGCGGACCTGGTCTCCGCCATCACCAGCAGGACCTCGCAGACCGAGAGCACGATCGACAGTCCGGCGAGCATGCCGGTCAGCAGGCCGTCGGCCCGGACCACTGCGCCGTACACGTCTTTGCGAGGTGGCAGCGGGTCGTCACGGACGAGGTCCATGGTGGTCCGCGGGAGGATCGGCATCGGCAGCCTGCCCATTCGGAGCGCCAGCGACGCGAGCACCGGGGAGAACGCCAGCAGCGCCGCACCGAGGATCGCAGCGACGTCCCGGCTGTCCAGCGCCTCGGACGTCCCGATCCAGCCACCAAGCACACCCAGTACGCCGGTGGCAGCAGCCGCGACGAACAGCACCGCCCCGTCGACCACCCCGAGGTAGCACCCGACACCGGCCAGCATCAGTGCCGCGCTGCCGGCCAGGACCTGCGGTGCGCCGATCGCCGGCCAGGCCGCCGTACCGGCGAGCAGCAGACCGCCGCCGAGAGCCGCACTGGGCAAGGCGATGCCACCGACCATCGCGCCGGCTCCGGAGTCGCCGACCACGCGTGCCAGGGCCACTGCACCGGCGACCAGCACCACCGTGGTGATCAGCAACCACCCAGCCGGCTCGTGCCACGGCGCACCCATCCGCAGGATCGTCACCGCGACCACGACCAGCGCGGCCGCCGCGCAAACCAGTCCGGCGAGTCTGGTGTGCCAAGGCGACCAGACGGCACCCAGCCGGCCTGAGCCCGAGGCGACCGCGTCCACCAGGTCGTCGTACTCAAGCTCCGGCCACTCCAGCTGCCGTGGCACCATGTGCAGGATCTCGCCGTCGCGGATCCGGTGGGAGCTCAGACTGCGGCCCAGGACGAGCTCACTACCGTCGGCACGACGCAGTACCCAGCCGCCGCCCGGTGCGCCCTCGTCGGCGAGGTGCTCGCCGGCTTTCATCAGTACGCCGGGTAGCACCTCGGCCACCGTCGACTGCTCGGGCAGCGCGAGGTCGAGCCGGCGCTGCGGGGTCGCGACCGTGACGCGGAGAAGTCCGGTGATGTTCATGGCAACCTTCCGTGGTCCACTTCCCTTCCACTGCACACTTTCGGCGTACGACGGCCCCGGCGGGCGCTGCTGACCTCTTGCGGCCACTCCCTCCGGCCAGCGGCCCCGGCTGGCTACGGTCGGTCGAACCAGCCGATGCCGGAGGAGGCCGCCCGTGGAGCCGTTGCTGATGCCCGTCGGGCACGACGTAGGGGTGCTCCACGCCGCCGACGGCGGCCGGCGCCAGCAGATCCGTGCCGGGATGAATCTGGTCGAGCTGTCCGATCCCGAGTACGTCGTCTGGCTGCTGGCCCACGGCACCGGCGACCAGGACCGCCCGACGCGCTCGTCGGTCGCCGCCGCGTCCGAGCGGCTGGAAGTGAGCCCGGCCGACTTCAAGGCGATCGCCGATCAGCTGCTGTTGGTCGGCCTGCTCGCCGAGGTGGACCCCGAGGCCGGGCCGGCCGTCGACTTCGCCCAGCGACACCAACTGGTACCGCTGCTGATGGGACTCGGACCGGACCAGGAGCAGCCCGACCTGCAGACGATCGGCCTGCTGGGACAGCCGATCGCCCAGGTGTCCGGTGCTGTGTACGACGTGTGGGCGTGGGCGCACCTGACTCCGCACTTGTGGATCGCCTGCCAGGACGCCGCCGAGGTGGCCCGCCGGGTCGGGGTGACCGCTCCGGAGGAGACCGAGGCTCGTGAGGTGCTCACCGGGATGCTCCGGTCGGTGCACGGACTGCTGTGCGTCCGCGCGGCGTACCTCGACCGAAGAGGCGTGGCCTGATGAGTACGACGATCTTCCCGGTCGGCCACTACACCGGACTGCGCGCGGCCGAGGACGGACCGCCGTCGCACTCGGTCCGGGTCGGCTGGCAGCAGCACCGGTTGGAGGAGGACGCGTTCGGCACCTGGGTGCTCGCCCACGGGCTCCGCGAGACCGGCAAGGACAAGTGGACCGAGGCCGACGTGCTGGGCCAGGCGGAGCAGGCCGGGATCGCCGGTGCTGCAGGGCATCTCGAGCAGCTAGCCGGTCTGGGACTGGTGGCGAGCCCGGACGACGTTGAGCAGTTCGCGCGGGGACACCGGCTGGGGGTCATGTTCGTCGGTCTGGGGAACAGTCCGGAGCGGCCGGACGAGTTCGCCGTCGGCCTGCCCGGGCTGGGCACCGCTGCGGTGCTGGACGCCGGCAGCTACGAGCTGTGGCAGTGGGGATCGATCGCGCCGACGCTCTGGGACGTCTGGGAGGTGCGGTCAGCGGCCGGGCCGATCGACGGACTCGGAGACCTGCGGTACCTGGTCGCGAACGGCTGCGCCTACCTGGATGTCGCTGCGGCGACCTGAGGCAGGTGCGAGGATGACAGCGATGGCCGAGATCCCGCTGGAAGCGCTGGTGCCGCGGGCGAACGGTCCGGTGGCCAGCGTGTTCCTGCTCGCCCCGGCCGTCGCCGGTGGGCGCACGATGGTGCTGAAGGTCTACCCGCAGCCGCTGGACCGGCGCACCTACAACGGTGTCGAGGTCGAGCAGGCGAAGCTGGCCGGGCTGCGGTCGTCGCGGTCGATCGTGCTCGTCCAGGGGCTCGACGAGCTGCCGGACGGGCGGACCGGGCTACGGATGGAGTTCTGCCCGCAGGGCCTGCGTGAGCTGGTCGCCGGCGGGCCGCTGCCGATCGGCGACGTCGTCGTACTCGGTCAGATCCTCTCGTCGGTCCTGGCCGAGGCGCACGACATCGGACTGGTCCACGGCGGTGTGACGCCGAGCAACGTGCTGGAGCGGGCCAGCGGGCAGCCTGCGCTGAGCGACTTCGGGCTGGCGCTGCGGCTGCGGTTCCCGCGCGATCTGATGGGCGATGCGGCGTACACAGCACCGGAGGTGCTGCGGGACGGTGAGCTGTCCGAGCAGGCGGACGTGTACGGGCTGGGCGCGACGCTCTACCTCGCGCTGGCCGGGCACTCGCCGTTCCCGGTTCGTCCGGGTGAGACGCCGGACGACGTCGTACTGCGCGTACTACGTGAGCCCGTCCCCGCTGTGTCCGGTCGCGATGTGCCGGCCGGACTGACCACGCTGCTGAGCCGGATGATGGCCAAGGAGCCGGACGAGCGGCCGACCGCGGCGGAGGCTGTCCACGAGTTCGAGGCCCTGCTGCTGGCACCGCAGGAGACCGGGGACGACGACCTGGACTTCGACGACTTCCGAGACGAACTGGCGTCCGCGCGGGTAGCGGACGTTCCGCAGGTCGCGGCTGTTGCGCTGGCCAGGCCGCCGAAACCTCAACGGGAGAAGGGCTGGCGGCCCTCCAAGGGGTTGCTGATCGGCGCGGGCGTCGCGGCGTCGCTTGCCGCCGTACTGGTGGTCATGCTGCTGCCCAAGGGCGATCCGCAGAGCACGCCGCCTCCCGTGGTGACTCGGCCGCAGTCGGTGCCGGCGGTGACGCCGTCGGTGACTCCCGCTGTCCGGCTGGAGCTGAAGCCGCCCAAGGACAACGGCACTTCGGTCGAGCTGGAGTGGACCAGCTCCAAGCCGCTCACCTACGCGCTGAACATGGCCGAGCAGGGCGGCAAGGACGCCCAGACCACCTACCGCGGCACGGGGACGTCGATGACCGTCCGCGTGAGCCCTGGCCTGCTGTACTGCTTCGAGGTCCAGGCCACCGACGGTACGGCGGTCTACATCAGCGATCCGCAGCCACTGCGCGGCGCGACCTGTCGCCGCCGCTGAGCCTCCACAGACTCCGCAGCTCCAGGGCCGCCTGCAGCCGGTCCGCCAACGGCCGGGACCGCAGCCCACGCCGTACCTCCCGTACGCCGGCCCAGGCGTCCCGGCTGACCTCCGGACCCACCTGACCGCCGGACCACAGCGCCTGGTCGACGCTGTTCGCCACGACAGCCAGTCCGGCCGAGGCGCGCTCGTCGGTGACGTCCTCGGCGGCCACTGCCAGGTCCCGCACGGTCATGCCCGAGGTCACCGCCACCCCGTGCGCCCGCAGCCGGTCGCGGGCCTCCGCCCACGCCCCGACCACGCCGGCGTTGCCCAGGCGCCGCTTACGCCGTACTGCACGCAGGGCCTTCAGCAGCGGTACGCCGAGCAGCCAGAGCAGCAGCAACGCTGCCGACGCGATGAAGATCCCCAGCACCGGCACATCGGGTGTGTCCCAGCCGGGGTTGTCGCTGGACGACTTGGTAGGCGGCGCGACCTCCGGGTCCTCGATCTCGTTGACCGGCGGCACCTCCCGGCGCGCCTGGTCCGTCACGTCGGTGTCGCTACCCGGTGCGACGCTCTTGCCTGACGCAGCCTGGCCGGACGGGTCCAGCGGCCACCAGCCAACGCCGTCCACAGCCACCTCGGGCCAGGCCAGCGCGTCGGCGTTCCGGACCGTGTACCAGCCGTCTGCGTCGGCAGTCGTGGGGGCACGGAAGCCGACGACCAGCCGGGCCGGGATGCCGTTCGCTCGCGCCAGCGCGACGTATCCGGCGGCGAACTGCTCGCTGGTCCCCGGCTCGTTGTCGAGCAGGAACCGGCGCAGCTGCGGCCAGCTGTGCCCGGTCGGCAGCGGATCGGTCGACGCGAGCTTGTACCGCTTGCGCATGAAGCTCTCCAGCGCGAGCGCCGTCGCGAACGTAGCCCGCCGACCGGCCAGCGCGTCGGTGGCCAGAGCCGCCACCTCGTTCGGTACGGCGCCGAGGTCGCCCAGCCCGCCAGGCGCGTCCGGGTCGATCCCCGAGGCCAGCAGGAGCTTGGCGTCGACCTTCGGCTTCGACCAGGTCAGCTCGTAGCGGTCCGGCACCTCACCGGTCAGCAGCGTGCCACCGATCGGCTCGATCTGCGGCTCGCTCGCGCCGTGCACGGACGACGGCAGCAGCTGGCCAGGCAGCCAGGGCCCGCGCAGTTCCTTCACCTCGACCTCGGCATGCTGCGGCTCGACCTGCACCCGCACCTCGGGTCCTGGCGTCAGCTCGGATCCCAGCCGCAGGATCGGGTGGTCGGTGGTCCAGTTGGCACCGTCGAAGTTGTCCAGTGCAACCTGTCGCCACCGCCCGACCGGACTGGGCGCCTGGTAGCGGAACACCACAGTGTCCCTGCTCCGCTTGTCGAGCCGCCCGGCCAACTCGTCCAGCGGGCTGGCCTGCCGGGTGGCCGGGGCAGCAACGCTCTGCGCCTGCTGCAGCGTGTACGGCGTTCGCTCCAGCGGGTCGGCAGCGCCGACGGCCAGTGCACCGACGATGGCGACCACCGTCACGACTGCGCCGGCAATCACCGGCGTCAAGGAACGCTGAGGCTTGCGCGACGAGTCGGGGACCAGCAGCGCGGCGATAACAGCACCGAAGGCCAGAGCGACCAGTACGGCGGTGAATCCGCTCAGCGCGATGTAGGCCTGGGAGATGCCGGCCACTGCCACGCCAGGGAGCACGCCGACCAGCGGCGGCGTACGGTCCAGCAGCTCGACGACGAGCAGCGCGGCGAGCAGGACGAGCAGCGGGACAAACACCACGAGGTCCGGATCAGGCCTGGCGGGCCAGGTCGACTCCAGCGTCAGCTGCCAAGCCGTGAGCCCGCGGCCGAGCGCACGGATGGTCTCGCCGGTCGGCAGCCCGGCGAGCGTCGTACCGCGGAGCACTGTCTCGATGGTGGCGAGCAGACCGGCCAGGACAACCAGCAGCGGTCGCCAGGTCAGCAGGGTCGGCCGGTAGCGACATAGCTCGGTCACTGCGTAGACGGCCAAGCAGACAACGAGAACGGGCAACAGCAGTGAGGTCAGTCCGAAGACCGGGCCGAAGCACAGGCCTCCGACGGCAACGGCTGCCAGCGCAGCGGCAGTCCTGCGGCGGGTGCTCACCCGATCACCCCGCTCCACTGCGTCAGCGCCTCAGCAGCGTCGGCGGCGAGGATCACTCGGGCACCGAGGATCGGCGCGACGCCGTGCGCCGGGCCGAGGCCCAGCACGGTCACCGAGCCGTAGCGGACCAGCAGCGGCGCCAGGTCGCTCGCCGTACCGTGGGCGCCGGTCACTACGACGATTGCTCCGCCGCTCGAGGCTCCGGTCGTCAGAGCGCGCGGCAGGAGTGCTGCGCGCTCGTCGCTCTGCTGGACCACGCACAGCTCGTCCAGGAACTGCCGGGAGGCCAGCGCTCCACCAGCTGCGGCCAGATCGGTGCCTGCTGAGGTCAGCAGCCGGCAGCGGTGGCCGGCCATCGAGGCCGCGAACAGGATCGACGCGGCGACCTCGACCGCTTCCTCAAAGGTTGCCTCGGGCAATGGTTCGGTGCGGGTGTCGAGCAGGACGGTCAGCCGCGGCTGGTCCGGGTCGACGTAGTCGCGGACCATCAGCTGGCCGGTCCGCGCGCTCGCCTTCCAGTGCAGGTGCCGGACCTCGTCGCCGACGACGTACGGGCGGACGTCGCGCAGGTCCGCGGAGCCGCGCAGCGAGTCGTCAGCGGTCCTGCCGATGTGGTGGTGCCGCGGGCGCCCGGCGACGACGGTGCGGGTGGGGTGGCGCTTCGGGTGGACCCAGAGCACGGCGGTCTCGCCTGTCGCCGTGCGGTTGCGGGCCAGGCCGAGCGGGTCGCTGCGCTCGAGGGTCAGTGGGCCGACCTGGATCCGGCCGCGGCGCGAGGTCGGCAGTTCGTACCGGTACGTCGCTTCGCTGTCCGGGCCGAGTCGGCGGATCGGCACCTGGCGGCGCTCGGGGCCGGCCGAGTCGTGGGCCGCGAACGACGGCTGCCAGCGGGTGCCGGTGTTTCGGACGCGCAGGGTGGCGAGCGCCGGGCGGCCGCGCTCGACGCGGTCGGGCGAGAGGTCGCGCTGCACGGAGACCTGCGGGCGCCGTACCGTCAGAATGGTTGCTGCCAGCAACGCTCCGAGGCCGATCCCGCCGAGCGCCCGGAAGAACGTGTAGCCGGCCAGCTCCCCGAGGCCGTAGGCCAGCAGAGAACCGATCAGCACGGCGACACCTCGCCCGGTCGGACGCATCAGCCCTCCCAGGTGATGTGGTCGGACTCGAGCTCGACACCTGGTCCGTCCACGGTGACCCAGACCTTGTTGCCGACATCGTCGTTGTAGAACTTGTTCACCACGACCGAACCGCTGGCATCGGCGGTCAGTTGGTCGCCACCGCCCTTGTGCAGCTCACCGTAGGTGGTGGTGTAGCCCTGGAAGGTGTAGCTGGCACCCGGCTGCAGACCGCGCGCGACGATGTGGATGTAGTGGCAGTACTCCGGCCGGCAGTTGTCGTCAGGGTTCTCGGTGAACGCAGGGCCCTGGCTGATCGTCAATGTGGGGCTGCCGCTCGTACCGGCGACGCCTGTGACGGTTGCTGGCGCCCCGATCACCAGGCCGCGGCCCGGGACATTGGTGACCGCGCGCACCTGGAACGTGTAGCGCTTGCCGTTGTCCAGGCCGGTCCACCGGTAGCTGGTCTTCGACGTGTTCTCCGGGTCGCCGTCCAGCGTGACCCCGTAGCGCACCAGCGAACCACCGTTGAGGTTCGGACGCCGCCAGGTCAACGTGATCGCTCCGGACGACCCGGTGGCGCGCAGGGCGACCGGCGGGTCGGCTGGGCCGCCGAGAGTGACGCTCGCGGCAGATACCCCCGGGCCGGTGCCGACGCGGTTCCGCGCGCGGACGGTGAACGTGTACGACTGCCCGTTGGTCAGACCCGAGACCACCAGCCGCCGCGCGGACGCTGTCGCCGTCCGGCTGCCACCTGCCCACGACACGACGTACGCCGTGATCGGTGCGCCGTTGGCGGAGGCGGTGGACCAGGTGACCGTCGCCGTGCCGTCGCCTGCGGTGGCGGCCACGTTGCCGGGGGCACCTGGTCGTCCGGCCCGCACCGTCGGCTTCGGCGGTGGCTGAGTCGGCTTGCGGGTCGGCGGAGGCTCCGGCGGCTCGGTCTTGCGGGTAGGGGGCGGCTCGACCGGTCGCTTGGTGCCCTGCGGTTGCACCGGGCGCCGGGTGGTCGACTGGACCGGTGGGGGCGCGACGGGCTTCTCGATGGTCTTCTGCGGGACCTCAGGCCGGACCGGTTGCAGCGTCGGCTTGTCAGGCGTCGGCTTGTCGGGCTTCGGGTCCTCGCCCTTGCGCTTGACCGGCCCGGAGGTCTCCACCTCGGTGACATCGCCGTTGTCGTCGACGACCAGGACGTGCTCGCCTGCCAGGCTGTCGACGTACAGGCGGGAGTCGTCACCACGGCTCAGACCGGGGCGCTCGCCCGGCTTCACCTTGGCCAGCTTGGACGGCGCCGGGATCGGCCGCCGCTTCTCCTGCCCACCGCGGCTGTCGAGCGTGACCAGGCTCTGGTCGGCGGAGTCCACCAGCGCCAGCGTCTCGCCCGACGAGGCGATCTGGTCGTACCGGCCGGGCTTGAGCTCCTTGACCACCGGCTCGGCGTCCGCCTTGCCACTGGTCAGCTCGGCGGTGTCGATCAGCTGCAGCGTGTTCTTGGTGACGATCGCGATCCGTCCGTCGACGTCGTTCGACGCGACGATCGAGCTCTGGCCCAGGTCGAGCGCGGCCAGCGAGACCGTTCGGCCCAGCCCGTTGCTACCGACGGTCTGCATCTGCCGTGCGGTGGTGTCGACGAACACGGCCTGCTCGCCCACCAGCGTCAGCGAGCCGCTGTGCCCGGCCGGAATCCTCGCCGTACAAGCGATTCGGGCGCTGGAGATCGGCAGCTGGCAGAGCTGACCTGTGCTCCAGCGGTGCAGCCAGACCGTGCCGTCCGGCGTGACGACCGGCTGGCCGACCGGACCCTCCGTCGAGACCACCATCGGGTTCTCACCGAACCGCTGGACCTGCCCGGCCTGCCGGTAGATCGCGTACGCCGAGCCGGCCGCGGTCAGCGTCACCGGCCGTTCCAGTGCGGGCGCCGGGAGCGGGTCGGCGACCCGCAGGTCGGACTTGCCGAACCCGATGATCGATCCGTCCGCCAGGACGTAGCCGTCCTTGTCCGTCTCGACCACCTGAGCGCCCGGCCCGGCCCCGGGGACCTGCACCTCGGCCTCGACGCTCTTCGTTCCGCCGTCGATCTTGAACACCTTGCCGAGCGTGCTGTTGTAGACGAGGTGACCTGACTGGGTGAACCGCATGCCGCTCAGATCCGCACCGGCGCCGGTGACCGCGATCGTCGTCACCGCCATGCAGCCCGCGACGACAGCAGCGAGCGCCATTCGTGCTCGCACCTCCGGGCGGACCTTGCGCATGCTTTTCTCCCCGTTCGACTTGCTCGGACTACGACTGCTCAGACCGCGCCCACGCTCGCGGTCGGAGCCGGCGTGGCGGCCAGGACCTCGTCGACCACCGAGGACGGCGGCCGCTGGCTGAGCTCCGCGTCCGGTGTGAGGACCAGGCGGTGGGCCAGGACGGGCTGGGCGACCTGCTTCACGTCGTCCGGCGTGGTGAAGGCCCGTCCGTCCGTGGCCGCGTAGGCACGGGCCGCGCGGACCAGGGCGATGCTGCCCCGCGGGCTGGCGCCGTACCGGACGGCGGTGTGCTCGCGGGTCGCGGCGGCCAGCTTCACGGCGTACGAGCTGATCGCCGGGTCGACGTGCACCGACCGGACGGCGGCGATCGCGTTGCGCAGGGCCGGTACGTCGATGACCGGGCTGAGCGAGTCCGGGCCGATCCGGCCGGTGTCGCCGAGCACGATCCGGACCTCGGCGTCGTGATCGGGGTACCCGATCTCGATCCGCATCAGGAACCGGTCCAGCTGCGCCTCGGGCAGCCGGTAGGTGCCCTCCATCTCGATCGGGTTCTGCGTGCCGATCACCAGGAACGGGTCCGGGACCGCGCGGGTGACGGAGTCGACGGTGACCCGGCGCTCGGCCATCACCTCGAGCAGCGCGGACTGCGTCTTCGGCGTCCCGCGGTTGATCTCGTCGGCCACCACCACGTTGGCGAAGATGCCGCCGGGGTGGAACTCGAACGCCTCGCTGCCCTGGTGGTAGACCATCACGCCGGTGATGTCGCCGGGCAGCAGGTCGGGGGTGAACTGGATCCGGTTCCAGCTGGCGTCGATGCTGCGCGCGATGCAGCGGGCCAGCGTGGTCTTGCCCAGCCCGGGCACGTCCTCGATCAGCAGGTGACCCTCGGCGAACAAGGCGGTCAGAGCCAGCCGGACCACCTCGGGCTTGCCGTGGATGACCCGTTGCAGGTTGTCCGCGACCAGCCGGTAGGCCTCACCGGGCGGAATCGTCGCACTCATCAGCTTCTCCACGTGAACTTGTTGGACGTGACGTCGTTCTCGCCAGGCGCGCTCGCCACTACCCAGACCTGCTGGCCGGGAGCATCCGTGGCGAACCGGTCGTCGATGGTGATCTCGCCGTTCTCGTCGGTGCGCAACTGCGCGCCCGGGTTGGACGGCTGCCACTGGGTGGTGAACGGCTGGAAGTCGTACAACGTGTTGGGCTTCAGGCCCCGGCCGACCACCTGGATGAAGGCGCAGCCGGGAGCCTCGCAGGCCCGCTCTCCGCCGCCGTGGGTGGTGGCCGCACCGCGCGAAGCGGTCAGGCGTGGCGACGTGCTGCTGCCACCACCGCCGACCACGATCGTCCGGACCGCCTGCTTGCCGAGCACATAGTTGCCCTGGGCATTGGTCGTGGTGGCCCGGACGGTGACGCGGTACGTCGCACCGCTGGTCAGCCCGCTGATCGTCGCCCTGGTCGACGTGGTGGAGTCACCCTTCGCCGTACCGCCACTCGTCCCCGTCGGGTTGGCCGCGATGTCGTAGCCCTGCAGGGTGGTGCCCTTCAGGTCCGGGCGGGTCCAGCTCAGGGTGACGCTGCTGCCGGACGTGGTGACCTGGAAGTTGCCAGGGGCATCCGGAGCTCCACCGGACGGCACCAGGCGCGCCGTACTGCTGCCCGGGCCGGTGCCGACGCGGTTGGTCGCGCGGACGGTGAACGTGTAGCCGGTGCCGTTGGTCAGGCCGGTGACGTTGCGGCTGCGGGCCGACGCACCGAGCCGGACGCTGCCGCCGTTCCAGCTCAGCGTGTACGACGTGACGGCGGCGCCGTTGGCGGCGGCTGCGTCCCAGCTCACCTGGACCGATCCGTTGCCGGCCTTGCCGGACACGCTGCGCGGCGCACCGGGGCGGCTCGCCTGCACCGTCGGCTTCGCCGGAGGGGTCGGCTTCTCGGGCGGCGGCTTCGGGCGGTCCGTGGTGGGCGGGTCTGCGGGCTCGTCAGGCTTGTCGGGCTGGTCCGGCTTGTCGTCGCCCGGCTTGCCGGTGGGCCTGCCGGTCGGACGATCAGTGGGCCGGTCCTGTGGCTTCGGGTCACCAGTTGTGGGCGGCTTCGGCGGCCGCGTCGTGGGCGGCGGCTGGACCGGGCGGTCCGGCGTACTGGGCTTGACCTTTGGCTTGATCGGCTGCGGGGTCTTGCGCTGGTCCGGCCGGGCCGCGTTGGTGTCGACCGCTGTCACATCGCCGGTGTCCTCGACGACCATCACCTGCTCGCCGGAGCGGCTGGCGACGTACAGGCGGGAGTCACCGCCGCGGTACAGGCCGGTCTGGTCCTGCGGGCCGGCCTTGGAGTCCTTGGACGGCGGCGGGATCTTGCGGGCGGCCCGCTCGTCGCCGTTGCGGTCCAGCGTGACCAGGGTGTCGGTGCTCTCGTCGATCAGCGCGAGACTGTTGCCGGAGGAGACGATCCGCTCGTACTTGCCCTTACGCAGCTGCTTGTGGACAGGAGGTGCGTCGGCCTTGCCGCTGGTCAGACCGGCCGCGTCGACCAGGTGCAGCAGGCTCTTGTGCGGATCGACGATGGCCAGCCGGCCGGTGACATCGTTCGGCGCGACGATCGCGTCCCGCGGCAGGTCGGCGATCGGCAGCATCACCTTGCGGCCAAGGCCACCGTCGTCGACGACGTACATCTCCCGGCCGGTGGTGTCGACGAAGACGACCTGGTTCGCTCCGACCACTGCCAGCGATCCGGTGTGGCCGCTGGGCAGCTCAGCCGGGCAGGCCAGCCGGTCCGCGTCCAGCGGCAGCAGGCAGAGCTGGCCGCTGTCCGGCCGGTGCACCCAGACCGTGCCGTCCGAGGTGACCACCGGAGGGCCGAGCGGTACGCCGACCTTGGCGGTCGCCACCTTCTCGCCGAACCGCACGATCTGGCCGCTCTGCCGGTAGACCGCGAAGGCGGCGCCGCCGGCCTCCAGTACGACGGGCAGCTCGTCGACCGGCGCGGGCAGCGGGTTCGCCACGTCGAGGCTCGACTTGCCGAACTGGAAGGTGCGGCCGCGGGACAGCACGTAGCCGTTCTGGTCGGACTCGACGACCTGCGTGCCCGGTCCGGCGCCCGGCAGCGGGATCTCCTGGTCGACGTTCTTGGTGGCGCCGTTGACGTGGAAGATCTTGCCGACCGTGGAGTTGTAGATGTACCGGCCGGGCTGGCTGAACTTCATGCCGGGCGACGCGTTGCCGGCTCCGGCGACGGCCACTCCGGTCACCGCGACACAGCCCGCCACCACTGCGGCCAGCGCAGCGCGGGAGCGCCGGTTCTCGCGTGCGGAGGGCGTGCGAGACCCCCGACGGGAGCCTCCCGTGACCGTCCGCAACGCCTCGGTGACAGACCTCACAGCGACGAGACTAGGTCATTGCCGGTACAGCCTCTGTCCAGATTCGATCCAGACTGAAACATCAGCGCTCGGCGACCGGGAGCCGGAACTCGAAGATCGCGCCGCCCTCGTCGCCGTTGTGCACCTTCAGGTCGCCACCGTGCGCGAGAGCGACCCACCGTACGACGGACAGCCCGATCCCGGCCCCGGCCGAACCGCTGCCCGCGGCGAACCGCTCGAACAGGTCGTCCCCGATCGCCGGGTCGATCCCCGGGCCCTGGTCGGCCACGGTGATCCGCCCGTCGGCCACCGTGACCGTCACGATCGCCTGGTCGGCGCCGGGCGCGCGGCCGTGCCGCATGGCGTTGTCCAGAAGGTTGCCGATGGCCCGTTGCAGCAGGACCGGGTCCGCCCGCACCATCGTCGGTGCGGTGACCAGCGAGACCCGGGCGGAGTCCGACGGGGTGTCCTCGACGACTACGGCGACCAGCTGGTCGAGCCAGACCAGTTGCATGCTCAGCTGCTCGACACCGGCAGCCAGCCGGGCCCGGACCAGCAGGCCGTCGATGATGTCGCCCATCCGGCCGGCCAGCCGTACGGTCCGGGGCAGCAGCTCGCCGCGCTGGTGGGGGTCCTGCATCGCCGTCTCGGCCAGGGCGCGGAGCGCGGCAACCGGCGTACGGAGGTCGTGGGCTGTTTCGGCCAGCAGGTTCTCCTGCTGCTCGAGAGCGGCCATGGCAGGGCGGATTGCTCGGCCGGAGACCCAGTAGCCGAGCAGAGCGGCCGCCAGGATCAGGACCGCGCAGACCAGCAGCACGGTGACGACCAGGCGTTGGTGGGCGGCCAGCTCGTCGTGGGTGTCGGTCCAGGCCACCACCGCACCGGCGTACTTGCCGCTGGAATCGCGGAACGGCTCGACGTCGACGCGGACCTGCCTGCCGCTGAGGGCCTTCCGGTCGGCGGACAGGCTCACGCCGTCGCTGACCGCCTTGGTGGCCAGCTCGTCGAGGACCTTGGGGTCCATCGGCGTGCATTCCTTCAGGCTGGTGTGCTGGTCGAACCGCGTCGCGCCGCCCGGCACGATGACGAACTGCGGGCAGGTCGAGTTCAGCGGGTCGCGGTTGACCGCGGTGAAGTCGATGCCGCCGCTCTCGTTGACCAGCCGCAGCACCGGGCCGGTGACGACGTCCAGCTGGTTGCTGATGTCGGCCTCGGTGCGCTGCGAGTCCAGCCGCAGGATCAGCGGGGCCAGCACGATCAGGCCGATCGTGTTCATCACCGTGAACACGACGGTGAGCCACCAGCGCAGGCGGCGCAGTCGCTCCGCAGCCGGACCGCGCATCAGACGCCGTCCGCGCTGATCAGCCGGTAGCCCTGGCCGCGGACCGCCTCGATCAGGTCCGGGGTCCGCAGCTTGCTGCGCAGCCGCCGGATGGTCGCGTCGACGACGTTCGACATCGGATCGGCGGCGGAGTCCCAGCAGTGCTCGATCAGCTCCGAGCGGGACACCGTCCGGTCCGGCCGGGTGATCAGGTACTCGAGCACGGCGAACTCCTTGGCGGTCAGGCCGAGCAGCACACCACCCCGCCTGACCTCTCGCCGGCCGGTGTCCATCTCGACGTCGGTGTAACGCAGTACGGGTGTCCGGCCGGTCCCGGCCCGGCGGCACAGGCTGAGCACCCGCGCGGTCAGCTCGGCCACGGCGAACGGCTTGACCAGGTAGTCGTCGCCGCCGTACTCGAAGCCGTCCACCCGGTCGGCCAGCGTGTCCAGGCCGGTCAGGAACAGCACCGGGACCGCCCAGCCCTGCTCCCGGCGGTGGCGAACATAGCGGATCGAGTCGCCGTCCGGCAGCAGGCGGTCGAACACGACGCAGTCGTAGGCGTTCACGAACAGCGCCTCGTCGGCGGCCGCGATCGTACCGGCCAGGTCGACCGCCAGCGCCGCCGAGCGCAGTGCCGCCGGGACCGCCACCTGCAGGTCCTCGTTGTCCTCTACCACCAGTACGCGCACTCGGGACCGCCCGTGTCATCGAAATGTCATCGTCCACCCGGATCGTATGTGTCATGAACGGTCACTCAGCGCACACACCGGCCCGGATCGCCTTCCGGGTGCTGGGCCCGCTCGAGGTCGACGGCCCGGACGGAGCCCCGCTGGACGTGTCCGGCGGCAAGCCCGCGACGATGCTCACGCTGCTCCTGCTGCACCGGAACGCGTGGGTCAGTACCGACCAGCTCATCGACGCGGTGTGGGCCGGACTGGACACGCCGGCGTCTGCGCAGCGCAACCTGAAGACCTACGCGTGGCAGCTGCGCCGGGCGCTGCCGGACGAGCGCATCGAGAGCCGTCCGGGCGCCTACCGCGTGCGGGTGCTTCCCGGTGAGCTGGACGCGGACGTGGCCGCCGAGCTCTCCGACCAGGCGCGCACTGCTCCGGCCGCCAAGGCTGTCTCGCTTTTGGAGCGTGCACTCGGCCTCTGGCGCGGCTGCCCGTACGACGGCCTGACGGGCGACGCGACGTCAGCCGTCGACCGGCTGACCGAGCTCCACCGCTCGCTGCGCGAAGACCTCGCCGACGCGTCGCTGACCCTCGGCCGCTCGACCGAAGCCATCACGCTGCTGAAGGCTCTCACCGACGAGGACCCGCTGCGCGAGCTCGCCTGGACCCGTCTGATGTCCGCCCTTCACCAGACGGGCCGCCGCCACGAAGCGCTGGCTGCCTACCAACGCGCTCGCACTGTCCTCGTCCGGGACCTGGGCATCGAGCCCGGCGCCGAGCTAACGCGGATCCACCAGCAGATCCTCACTGAGGAGCAGCCACTCCCCAGCACTGCACTTGTTCCGTCCAACCTTCCCGTTCGGATCTCCGGGTTTGTTGGAAGAGAGCAAGAGTTGGCCGCCGTCCGGGCCGCCGTTTCATCGGAGCGGGTCTGTGTGATCTCTGTCGACGGTATGGCCGGGATCGGCAAGACCGCCTTCGTGCTGGAAGCAGCCGCTGCCTTTCAGGATGTGGAGGCTCAGATCTGGAGTACCGGGCAACCGCGTGTACTCGGCCAGCGTGTGCTGCTGGTGCTGGAGGACGTCGAGGACGCCGGCCAAGTCCGTGACCTCATGCCCAACACCCCAGGGTCTGTTGTTCTCGTGACGAGCCGTCGCCGCCTGACCGGGCTCGACCGCGACCTGGCCATCACGCTCGAGCCACTGGACGACAGCGACGCCGTACGGATCACCGATTGCGAGCAGGCCCTCCGCTGGAACGCCGGTCACCCGGAAGCCCTTCGCCGCTTCGCCGAGCTGCTGGAAGGGCGCCCGCCGTGGACCGCCGCCCGCCTGGCCAACCGCCTCGACGACCAGGCGGCCCGCCAGCGCACCCTCGCTGGCCTGCTCGAACGGTTCGACTCGGTCTACGACTCGCTCCCGGCACCGGTCCGCCGGCTCTACCGCCTGCTGGGTCTCACACCGCAGTTCGACGTACGGCGGGCAGCGCGGCTGCTCGGCGCCGACCAGCAGGAGGTGGAACCGATGATCGACGAACTGCTCGACCAGCACCTCGTGTCGGAGCCCGCACCGGGCCGCTTCAGCCTGCACCCGGTCGTCCGCGACCACGCGCACCGGCTGCTGCTCGCCACCGAGTCCCCCGACGACCTGCTCTCCGCAGCGCAGCGCGCACGGCTCACCGGTCGCGCCGAGCTGGAGTTGGTCACCCCTGACGACCCGAGGGTCGCATGAGGCCCCCGGCCGCGGCCGCAGCGGCTCCCGAGCAGCAGGTCGTCTATGCACCGACCGCACGAGCCGTTCCCCAAGCAACCTCAATCGGTACGCCGATAGCCCGCACTGCTGCGGCCCCACAACGTCCCGCGCCGCAGCCAGTCGCTCTCAAGACCGCACTGACCGCTCCGGCAGCAGCACGCTCCTACCTGGTCGACCAGCCCCCCGCACCAGCCCCGGTGGTCGACAAGCTGGAGATCCCCGAACGAACGATCCGCGTCGGCCAGGTCGTCTGCTGGCAGATCGCCCTGCTCGCCGTCGGCGCCGCCACAGCCGGCTCTCGGCTCACTCTCATCCTCACCAGCGCCGCGGCGATCACGCTGGTCCTCCTGACCGCAGTCCGGGTCCGCGGCCTCTGGCTGTACCGCTGGGCCGCCGTACTGCTCACCTTCCTGTTCCGGCGCCGCCGGATCGACCTCGCCGGCGACACCGCGCTCAACCTCACGAGCGTGTTCCTCGGCCGCACCACGGTGAGCACCCTGACCATCCGCGACCAGCCGTACGGCGTACTCAGCCATCCCGGTGGAGTCCTGCTGGCACTCCGGGTCGGTGCTGACGCGCAGCACGAGCTGCTGCCGCGACTGGCCGCGCTGACCGAGTCGGTCGACGAGCAGCCGGTCGCAGTGTCGATGCAGCTCGTCCTGCACACCGGCATCAAGCAGAACCAGCCGCTGCGGGCCTGGATCGCCGTGGCCGCACAGCGCACGTCGGAGATCGCCACGGACGAGCAGGTCAACCAGGTGCTCACCAACACAGTCCGCCGTCTCGTACGCCGGTTCGACCGCGAGCAGGTCGAGAACATGCCGCTGGACGAGTCGGACGTACTGGCCTCGATCGGCGCACTGGCCCACGCCAACGCCGGCCGCGGTCAGGTCCGCGAGCGCTGGTCCACCTGGGCCGCCGGACCGGTCCTGCAGGTCGGTATCCGGCTCACCGGGTACGCCGCCCTGCCGGGGCCGCTCGCCCAGGCCCTGGTCGACACGCTGACCGGTACGGCGACCGGTGCCGCGCAGACGCTCGCCATCACCGTCACGGCTCCGCCCGACGGTCCCGAACCCGCCCAGCACGACGCCGTACTGCGCGTAGCCGCCTCACATCCGGCCACGCTCGACTCGGCGGTCAACGTCCTCACCTCACTGGCTCGCTCCTTCGGAGTGGAGCCGGAACGCCTCGACGGGCGGCACACCGCCGGTGTCGCCGCCACGCTACCTCTGGGGGTCGCTCTCTCATGACTGTCACCGTTCTGCACCGTCCCACTGCCTTCCATCACGTCCCCGCCCAGGACGGCATCGCCGCCCTGCTGGCCAGCGCCCAGGACGAGGTGATTGCCATGAGCAACCTGTCGCCGGCCGGTCCGGCGTTCGGGCCGCGCGACGTTCGCCCTGGCGTGCGGTACCGGGCCATCTACCCCGACACCGCCCGCACCGCGCCGGCGCTGTGCCGGCACCTCGTGGCGATGTCCGTGGCCGGTGTGGCCGTCCGGACCGTGCCGCAGGTCCCGCTGAACGGGCTGGTCGTCGACGGGCAGGCCGTCGTACTGCCTGCTGACACGTCCAACGGCAGTGTCGCCGTACTGCGGCTGAGCAGTGCGGTGGCCAGTACGACCGGGCTGTTCGAGCTGGTCTGGCCGGGAGCGGTCCCGCTGACCGACAGCGACGTACCGGGTGACGTCGACCTGGACGAGCGGAACCGGGAGATGCTCCGGCTGCTCGCGCTCGGCGTCACCGACGAGGTCGCGGCCGCCCAGCTCGGCATCTCGGTGCGGACCGTCCGCCGGATGGTCTCGCAGATCATGGGCCGGCTCGGTGCGCGCAGCCGGTTCCAGGCCGGGGTGAAGGCCGCCGACCGCGGCTGGCTGCTGGACCGGGCCAGCTGATGCGCGTCCTCACCGTCGCCGCGGACCGTCCCGGCGCGTACCCGACCATCGGCTCCGCTCTGCTCGAGGCGCCCGACGGAGCCACGGTCGCGATCGCTGCCGGGACGTACGCGGAGACGCTGGAGCTGAGCGGGCGAGCCGTCACGCTGCAGGCCGAGGCCGGCGGCGCCGTCGTACTGGATGGTGCGGGTGCGGACTGGCCGACGCTGCGCGCGGTGGACGGCGAGCTGACCCTGCGCGGCCTGGACATCCGGGCCGGCGACAACCTGGCCGTCTCGGTCGAGCGGACCGTGCTCACCGTCGAGCAGTGCGAGGTGCGCAGCAAGAGCCGGCCGGCGATCAGCGTGCACGCCAGTACGACGTTCACCGTCGACCGGTGCACGGTCAGCGGCGCCGAGACCGGGATCGTGGTCGAGGGCGCGAGCGGCCGGATCCTCGACACGACTGTCTCCGATGTCGCCGGCGACGGGATAGTCGTTGCCTTGGGCTCCGATCCGCTGATCCGTGGTTGCACGGTGAGCGGGTGCGGTGGGCGCGGGATCTACGTGTACCAGTACAGCCGTCCCGAGCTGACCGACACCGCGGTGTCGCGGACCGGCACCGATGGAATCGGGGTCGCGCACGGCAGTACGGCGACGATCCGCCGGGTCACCGTCGAGGACACCCGCGGCCATGGGATCGCGTTCACTCCCGGCTGCGGCGGAACGGTCGAGGGCTGCCGGACCGAGAACACCGGCCTGGCCGGACTGCTGATTCCCGACGGTGCGGCAGTCGAGGTGATCGAGAAGGCGTCCGCGCGGCCGACCGACACCGACGGGCCGCTGGACCAACTGCTCGGCGACCTGGACGAGATGGTCGGGCTGCCAGGCGTGAAGGCCGAGGTGCACGCGCTGGTCGACGAGATCCAGGTGAACGAGTGGCGGCGCGCAGCCGGGCTGTCGGTCGGCGCGGTCAGCCATCACCTGATCTTCGCCGGGGCTCCTGGCACCGGGAAGACGACCGTCGCACGCCTGTACGGCAAGCTGCTGAAGGCGCTCGGCGTACTGCCGCACGGTGAGTTCACCGAGGTCTCCCGCCGCGACCTGGTCGGCCAGTACATCGGCCACACCGCCGAGAAGACCGCGACGGTGTTCGAGAAATCCCTCGGTGGGGTCCTCTTCATCGACGAGGCCTACACGCTGTCCCGCTCGGCGGGCAGCGGCGGCGACTTCGGCCAGGAGGCGATCGACGCGCTGGTGAAGCTGATGGAGGACCACCGCGACGAGATCGCGATCATCGTGGCCGGCTACACGACCGAGATGAACGACTTCCTCGACGCCAACCCCGGCCTCGCGTCCCGCTTCTCCAAGACCATCGAGTTCGAGAACTACTCCGCCCCCGAGCTCCTCCTGATCACCGACCGCATGGTCACCGCCGGCGACTACCACCTCGACCCCGCCGCCGCCGACCCGCTCACGACGTACTACGACCAGATCGCCCGAACGCCCAACTTCGGCAACGCCCGAGAAGCCCGCCGCCTCGTCGAAACCATCCGCAAAGCCCAGTCCCAACGCCTCAGATCCTTGGGCCGCATGCCCACCACCGACGAACTACGCAGCCTGCTCGCCGCCGACGTCCGCTCAGCCGCCGGCCACCCTCTCCAGGTCGTTGCTGAAGGCCCGTAGATCGACCGTGAGCCCTGCTGGTCGTTCGACGGTGGACAGGTGCTGGCGGGCTCGATCCGGTACGGCGCGCAGCACGTGGGCGACGGCGGACCGGCGCGAGTTCCCGGCGTCGTAGTCGACCATCAGCAGGTCGGTCCCGCCGCCGGCCATCAGCCTGGGCATCGGCTCGCCCCGGAACCACGGCGCGAGCTCGTCCCCGCCTGCCTCGGTCCACCGCCGGATCAATCGCCTGAACGCCGCCTCCCGCCGTACGGCCGAAGTCGCCGCGACCACGTCCCGCCCGGCCCCGGCGAACGCCCGCGCCACCGCGTTCACCGGAATCCACGCCTCCGCCGGCGACGATGCCATCACCCGGACCTCCAGCATCGCGCTGCTCACCAGGTTCTCCGCATGCGTTGCCGCAGCACCCAGCGACTGACGGGTGCGGGGAAGATCGCGCGCCGGCCGGACTGTCGGTGGGGTGACTGCGTCGGCGGCCTGCCCGGCGCGTGACAAGTACCAGTCCTGGTCGTCGATCCACACCGAAGCCTCGGCACCTCGCAGCAGTCCACCGCCCAGCCGCACTCCACCGTCAGGCAGCAGTTCGAGCCCGGCGACGTCCTCGACGTTCACGAGGCCTTTGCTCAGCCGGCCGAGCTTGATAGCCAGCTCGGCCGGCTCCTCGGCGGAGCCGGCAAAACGCCGCTCGACGGCGACCACAACCCGCCCACACAGCCCGCCACCGGACCGCTCGACCACCAGCCGACGCAGGATCGCCGTCGACAGGTCGTAGTCGTCGACCACCTCCGGTGACAGCGGCTCGGGTATCGCTCTGACGCGTCCGAGGTAGTCGCGGTGACGGGTCGGAGGCAAGGTCGCGTGCGGGTCGGGCAGCTCGCCGGTCCCACCGAACAAGCGATAGGCGTTGTCGCACCAGAAGTCCGCCGACGCCTGCATGGCCGGGCGGTCGAAGTGCTGCGGATCGGCCGACGCGGTGGCGATCAGCACGAGGTCCTGGTCCAGCGCGTCACCCCAGGTCTTCAGCATGGTCCTCACGGCGCCAGCATCTCACCGGGTGGGTGAGAGGCCGGGGCCGAAGGAGTAGTGGAGGATCTGGCCCATGCGGGCCAGGGGTGGGACGGCTCGGGTCAGCCGGAGTTGGGCTTTGAGGGAACGGGAGAGGCGGTCCTCGTAGCCGGGTGGGACGAAGTCGGGGGCGGTGAGGATGTCGAGCGGGGTGAGGCCCAGGGGCTCGAGTTCGCGGGCGTTGTCGACGCCCCAGCCGAGGGTGGCGTGGGAGCGGCGGACGAGGGCGCTGAAGAGCGCGGGGGCGGCCATCCGGTCGAGATACATGGTGAGGCCCTCGGCGACGACGAAGGTGGGACGGTCGGTGGGGAGCTCGTCGATCCAGTCCAGGTGAGTGACCGAGCTCCCGATCATCTTGTACGACGGGCGCTCGTCGTACAGGCGTTCGCGCAGGGCGACGGTCTCGGCGTAGTCGAGGTCGTACCAGAGCACCGAGTCCGGTGGGTCGAGCCGCTGGACGCGCGTGTCGAGCCCGCAGCCGAGGTGGACAACGAGGGCACCTCACCGGGTGGGTGAGGCGCGTCGGTGAAGCGCACCTAGCTATCAGAAATTTCTGATAGTTCTACAGGTGCGCTCCACCCGACGGAGCTAGCTCAGGACCTTCTTCTCGTCCCGAGACTTACGGTCGTGGCTCGCGGCGCGGCGCTCGACCGGTTGGTGTTCGGTGCGTGGTGCCGGGCAGACCGGGCCGCGGCGGATCGGTCCGCCACCCAGTCGCCTGCTCTTCCACTGCTTCTCGTCGTAGTCGTAGTAGGTGTCGGTCCCTCCAACGCTCACAGCCGTCCTCCCTGTCACCCCCCGGTGACCCCCCTCCTGCTGCCTTCTCAACAGGCGGTACCCACCCACAGTCCGTCACCAGACCCCTGCAACACAAGGGATTGACGAAACTGTGTTGCTCCTGATCAAACCGCCCAGATAGCCACGGAACGACCGGAAAGCGCTACTCCGTCGATGACCAGGTCACTCGTACCGAAAGTCATCACCTCGTACGACGGAACGCCGTCGACCGGAACCACCCGATCTTCCTCACCAAGGTTCACCACCACCCGCAGCGATCCCCGGCTCACCACGAGCCAATCCAGGCCCGACGCGACCGACGCCGAACCGATCCGGTCGTCGCGCAGATCGTCGTTGCGCGCCCGCAACGCCAGCAGATCGCGGTACCAGGCCAGCAGCTCGCGATGCGGCGACTGGTCCACCTCGTTCCAGTCCAGCACCGACGACCGCCACGTCTCCGGGTCCTGCGGATCCGGGATCTCCTCGGCGTCCCACCCGAACGCTGCGAACTCGCTTCGCCGCCCGTTCCGCACCGCGTCGGCCAGCTCCGGCTCGTCGTGGTCGGTGAAGAACCGCCACGGCGTCGACGCGCCCCACTCCTCGCCCATGAACAGCATCGGCGTGTACGGCGAAGTGATCACCAGCGCCGCACCGATCGCCAGCTGGCCCGGCGTCAACGCCGGCCGGTCGCCCAGCGCGCGGTTGCCCACCTGGTCGTGGTTCGAGGTGTACGCGAGGAACTCCGACCCCCGGTGCTTCCCCGGGTCCACCGGCCGTCCCCAGTCCTTCCCGCGGAACGACGAGTACGACCCGTCGTGCAGGAACACCTGGGTGAGCGTCTTGGCGAACACCCCGGGCTGTGCGAAGTCCTCGTAGTACCCGGCCCGCTCACCAGTCAGCAGCGTGTGCAGGGCGTGGTGGAAGTCGTCACTCCACTGGGCGGTCATCCCCAGTCCGCCGTCGGCCACCGGCGTCACCATGGCCGGGTCGTTCAGGTCCGACTCGGCCACGAGCCCCAGCGGCCGGCCCAGCTCCGCGGAGAGCGCAGCCGTCTCGTGCGAGAGCTGCGCGAGCAGGTGCTGCGGACTGTCGTCCTGCAGAGCGTGTACGGCGTCCAGCCGCAGCGCGTCCAGGTGGAAGTCCCGGAACCACCGCAGCGCGTTGTCGAGGATCCAGCGGCGGACTTCAGGAGAGCCCTGGTCGTCCAGGTTGACCGCCGGTCCCCATGGCGTCGTGTGCTTGTCGGTGAAGTACGGCCCGAACGAGCCCAGGTAGTTCCCCGACGGCCCGAGGTGGTTGTAGACGACGTCCAGGCAGACCGCCAGCCCGACCGCGTGACACCGGTCGACGAACTGCTGCAACGCTTCCGGCCCGCCGTACGGCGCGTGGACGGCGTACAGGTCGACACCGTCGTAGCCCCAGCCGTGCGTGCCCGGGAAGGCCGCCACCGGCAGCAGCGACACCACCTGGACGCCGAGCGCGACCAGGTAGTCCAGGTGACCGGCCGCAGCCTCCAGCGTGCCCTCGGGAGTGAAGGTCCCCAGGTGGAGCTCGTAGAACACCGCGCCGCGCACATCCCGGCCGGACCAGGCCGAGTCGCTCCAGCCGAAGCGACTCGCGTCGAACACCCGGCTCGGCCCGTGCACGCCCTCGGGTTGCCAGGCGCTGCGCGGGTCGGGCATCGGGTCGCGGCCGTCGACGGAGAACGCGTAGTCCGTCCCGTGCCCGGCGTCGGCCACCTCCACCGACCACCAGCCGTCAGTCAGCGTCATTTCGACCAACGACTCACCCAGCACCAGCGAAACAACAGACGCGTCAGGCGCCCAGACAGAGAAGGTGTGCATGCGGTCAGCCTCTCGCGAGCAGCGCCACCGGAAGCTCAGCCAGCAGCTCGTCGATCCGAGCCGCTCCACTACCCACAGCGCGCCCGGTCAACACGTCCTGCCAGTCACCGGACGGCAGTACGACGGTCGAGTCGCCCCAACCACCCAGCCGGTGCAGAGCAACCGGCAGCCGGGTTGCCAGCGTGATCACCGCGCCCCCGCGAGCAAACGCGACCGCATGCCCGTTGGACGTCGGCAGCGGCCGGTAGCTCCCCGCAAAGGCCTCGGCGTTCTGCCGGCGCAGCCTGAGCGCCCGAGACGTCACCAGCAACTTCTCGTCAGCCAAGCCCTGAGGAGCGCCACCGCCGTCCAGCCGGGCCAGCCGCTGGATGCGCTCCTCGTAGTCGACCGGGCGCCGGTTGTCCGGGTCGACGAGCGACAGGTCGACCAGCTCGCTGCCCTGGTAGACATCCGGTACGCCGGGCATCGTGAGCTGCACCAGCTTCTGCCCGAGCGTCGCCGCGCGCACGTACGGCGCCTGCGCGTCAGCGAACCGGCGTACGGACTCCAGCAGCTCGGAGTCGCCCAGCACCGCGGTGGCGAAGGCAGCCACGGCCTCCTCGTACTCGCTGTCCGGAGAGGTCCAGCTGGTGTGCCGCTTGCCTTCGCGGATCGCCTTCTGCAGGTAGGCCTGCAGCCGCTCCTCGGCCAGCGGCCCGTCGTCCCACGTCCCGAGCAGGGTCTGCCAGACCAGGTACTCCGTGCTGCCGTCGAGCAGGGGCCCGCGGTAGTCCTCCGACTGCGTCCGCCACGACCGGACCGCCTCGACCCAGGCAGCCGGCTGCTCGGACAGCACACCGAGCCGGGCCCGGACGTCCTCGGACCGTTTGGTGTCGTGCGTCGACAGGGTGGTCATCGTGCGCGGCCAGTGGTCGTTCAGCCGGGCGGCGTACGCGTGGAACTCCTCCGGCGAGACGCCGAAGTGCTCCGGGTCGCCACCGACCTCGTTCAGCGAGCTGAGCCGGAACCACCGGTAGAACGCGGTGTCCTCGACGCCCTTGGCCATCACCGGCCCACAGGTCTGCTGGAACCGCACGATCAGCTCGTGCCGCGCCTGCTCGTCGATCCGGCTGGCCGTCCCGGCCTCCCGGCCGAGCAGCAGGTCGCGGACCAGGTCGAGCGTCTCCTGCTGCTCCTCGTCGAGGTTCCGCCGGGCGAGCTCGGCCACGTGCTCCAGCTCCGCGATCGCCTCGGCCGGCGCCGGCTCACCCGGTACGACGTACGCCCGGTACCGGTCGAAGTTCACCAGCAGCTCGACGACGACCTCGTGGAACGCCCGGCGGGTGTGGTCGCGCAGCCGGACGTCGTCCTGGCAGATCCGGGCCAGCAGCTCGACCAGCCGGTGCACCTCGGCGTACTGGCCGTGCTTCACGATCTCCCGCTTGGCCTCCTCGACCACGGGCGCGAAGTCGGCCGACTCGCCGGTCAGGTCAGCGTGGTACGCCGCCAGCGGTGCGGCTCCGGCCGGGTCGACGAACAGGCCGCCGACCCGCAGCAGCGCGTCGTACCCCGTCGTACCGGCGCAGGGCCAGTCACGCGGCAGCTGCTCGTCGCCCTCGAGGATCTTCTCCACCACGACCCACGCGCCACCGGTCCGCTCGGCCAGGCGGCGCAGGTACCCGCGGGGGTCGGCCAGGCCGTCCGGGTGGTCGATCCGGAAGCCGTGCAGCTTGCCCTCGTGCAGCAGGGCGAACAGCAGCTCGTGCGTCGCCTCGAAGACCTCCTGCGTCTCCACCCGGACAGCAGCCAGAGTGTCGACGTCGAAGAAGCGCCGGTAGTTCAGCTCCTCGTCAGCAACCCGCCAGTGGGCCAGCCGGTACCACTGCTCGGTCACCAGTTCAGCGATCGGCAGGTGCTCGGTGCCAGGGCGCAGCGGGTACTCGTGCTCGTAGTACCGCAGTACTGGCTCGTCACCGCTCCGGTCGACCGACAGCTCGCCGTCGGCCAGCACCTTGCCGATCCGGTTACCCAGCACCGCCATCAGCAGCGGCTGGTTCCCGGAGCCCCAGTCGACGTCGAACCACTCCGCGTACGGCGAGCCAGGCCCGTCCCGCAGCACCGACCAGAGCGCCGCGTTGAGCCGAGCAGGCGTCGGTACGGCGACATGGTTCGGTACGACGTCAGCGATCGCACCCATCCGGTGGTCGGCCAGCTTGGCCGTCAGCCGGTCGAACGCGGGACGCCCACCGGCCGGCTCGGACAACCTGCTGTGGTCCACCACGTCGTACCCGTGGGTCGAACCCGGCGCCGCCTGCAGGATCGGCGACAGGTAGGCGTGCGAGACCCCGAGGTCGTGCAGGTACTCGACCACCCGTGCGGCGTCGTCGAACCCGAAGGCACCGTTGATCTGCAACCGGTACGTCGACAGCGGGATCGCTGTCATCCGGCGGCCTGCCGGGGACGGGTCAGCACGATCGTGCCGTGCGCCTCGATCCGGATCGTGCTGCCGGCCGGGTGGTCGCCCTCCTCTGCGCGACCTGTCGGCCGGATCGTGTCGACCACCACCGACCAGGCCTCGCCGAACTCCTTGGGGGGCAGCAGGAACTCCTGCGACTCGTGGTCGCTGTTCAGCAGGATCAGGAACGAGTCGTCCACCACCGGCTCGCCGCGCGGGTCCGGCTCGGAGATGGCGTCACCGTTGAGGAAGACGGCCACCGCGCGGGCGTCGTCCCGGCTCCAGTCGCCGTCCTGCATCTCCTGACCCTCGGGGGTGAACCAAACCAGGTCGCCGAGCCCGTCGATGCCCTGGTCGCCGTGGAAGAAGCGCCGGCGCCGCAGTACCGGGTGCTCGTTGCGCAGCCGGACCAGGTCGCGGGTGAACTCCAGCAGGTCCTCCTGCTCCTCGTCGAGGTCCCAGTTCACCCAGGCCAGCTCGTTGTCCTGGCAGTACACGTTGTTGTTGCCGCTCTGGGTCCGGCCCAGCTCGTCGCCGTGCGCGAGCATCGGGACGCCCTGCGAGATCAGCAGTGTGGTCAGGAAGTTGCGCTGCTGCTTGGCCCGCAGCCCGCGGACCGCCGCGTCGTCGGTGTCGCCCTCGGCGCCGCAGTTCCAGGAGCGGTTGTGGCTCTCGCCGTCCTTGCCGCCCTCGCCGTTGGCGTCGTTGTGCTTGTCGTTGTACGAGACCAGGTCGCGCAGCGTGAAGCCGTCGTGCGCGGTGACGAAGTTGATGCTGGCCAGCGGGCGGCGGCTGTCGTCCTGGTACAGGTCCGAGGAGCCGGTCAGCCGGGAGGCGAACTCGGCCAGCGTGTACCGCTCGCCGCGCCAGAAGTCGCGCACGGTGTCGCGGTACTTGCCGTTCCACTCCGTCCACAGCGGCGGGAAGTTGCCCACCTGGTAGCCGCCGTCGCCGACGTCCCAGGGCTCGGCGATCAGCTTCACCTGGCTGACCACCGGGTCCTGCTGGACCAGGTCGAAGAACGCCGACAGCCGGTCGACCTCGTGGAACTGACGGGCCAGCGTGGCCGCCAGATCGAAGCGGAAACCGTCGACGTGCATCTCGGTGACCCAGTAGCGCAGCGAGTCCATGATCAGCTGCAGCACGTGCGGGTGCCGCATCAGCAGGCTGTTCCCCGTACCAGTCGTGTCGTAGTAGTGCGACTTGTCCTGGTCCACGAGCCGGTAGTACGCCGCGTTGTCGATGCCCTTGAACGACAGCGTCGGGCCCATCTCGTTGCCCTCGGCGGTGTGGTTGTAGACGACGTCGAGGATCACCTCGATGTCCGCCTCGTGCAGCGCCTGGACCATCGTCTTGAACTCGGTCACCTGCTGACCGCGGGTGCCGTTGGACGAGTAGGCGTTGTGCGGCGCGAAGAAGCCGATCGTGTTGTAGCCCCAGTAGTTCGACAGCCCGCGTTCCTGCAGGTGCCCGTCCTGGGCGAACTGGTGCACCGGCATCAGCTCGACCGCGGTGACGCCGAGCGCCTTCAGGTGGTCGATGATCGCCGGGTGCGCCATCCCGGCGTACGTGCCGCGGATCTCCTCCGGCAGCGCCGGGTGCGTCTTGGTCAGGCCCTTGACGTGCGCCTCGTAGATCACGGTCTCGTGGTACGCGTGCCCCGGCGGCCGGTCGTTGCCCCAGTCGAAGAACGGGTTGGTGACGACCGAGAGCATCGTGCGCTCGCGGTTGTCCATCGTGTTCAGCTCGTCGGGCTTGGCGAACCGGTAGCTGAACAGCGACTCGTCGGCGTCGACCTGCCCGTCGATGGCCTTCGCGTACGGGTCCAGCAACAACTTCGACGGGTTGCAGCGGTGCCCGGCGGCCGGGTCGTACGGGCCGTGCACGCGGTAGCCGTAGCGCTGACCCGGCTGGACCGAGGGGAGGTAGGCGTGCCACACGAAACCATCCACCTCGGTCAGCTGGACCAACTGCTCCGACCCGTCGTCCGCGATCAGTGCCAGGTCAACTTGTTCGGCAACCTCCGAGAAGAGCGCGAAGTTCGTACCGGAACCGTCGTACGTGGCTCCGAGGGGATAGGGACGACCAGGCCATTTCTGCACGCGACGACGGTACCCATCCCTACCCCCATTCGAAGAACGGCGGTGTGTTTTCCCACCGCGAATTCACCTCAGCTGACGACGACCGCCTTGGCGCTACTCACGGTAGTGGCGTGGTCCGCGTCGGCCAGCCAGACGACCCGGTAGTACGACGTACCGCGGGCGGCCGGCTTGATGCTGAACCCGTAGTTGCCGGTCGCGTTGAGCTTCGTCGTCGCTACGGTCGGCCACGCCGTACCGGTCAGGCGCTGCAGGTACGCCGTCGTACCGGGGTGCTGCGGGCGCAGAAAGCCGTAGACCGGGGTGGTGGTGCCCAGCTTGATCGCGGCGGCGAGGTTGACCGTGATGGTCGGCTTGACCTCGATCGTGGCGTTGCCGCTGCGCGAGCCGAGCAGGTCAGGTGACCCGTTGTAGCCCCACGCGTACACCGTCGAGACGGTCGGCTTCTGCACCGACGACGCCTGGCCGGTGCCGTCGGAGGTGACCCGGCCGACCTCGCGCCAGGTGGAGCTGTTCTTGGCTCGTGCGTAGAGCGACAGCGGTACGCCGGCCAGCGAGGCGCCGGAGTCCTTGCGGGTGGCGCGGGTGTAGAGCGTGACGGCGCCGCCGTAGCTGATCGCCGGCGCACTGGCCGCCACGGTCGCTCCGGTGCCGATCAGCACGGTGTCGACGCCCGGACCGATCTTGCCGGTGCTGTCCTTGGCCCACGCGCGGAACGCGTAGCTGGTCGCGTTGGCCAGGCCGGTGGCCGTCGTGGAGGCGGCGGTGCCGGTGTAGACCGCCGTACCGACGTTCGGGAGCGGCGGGGGCGCCGTACCGGTGTTGCGACGGACGATGACCTGGCTGCCGGCCGGCGCGGTCCACTTGAGCGTCGCCGTCGAGTACTGCCCGGTGGCGTCGAACCCGGTGACCGCAGCAGGAGGCGCGGTCAGGTTCACCGCATTGCTGTCGATCTCGATCTCCACGCCACCGTGCGTCTCGAAGTGGTCACCCTGGTACTGGTGGACGCGCTGGCGGTTGGTCCACATGGACGCCGGGATGTACTTGTCGTCGGTGGTGTTGGTGACCATGTTCCAGCGGGCGAACCACAGGTTGTCCGGCCGGGTGTACGCAGTGTTGTTGTAGGCGCTGGCCAGGTCGACCCCACCGGAGGCCGCTGCGACGTACGCGCCCCCGACGTAACCGCGGGTGTTCAGTTCGAGCGTCCAGCCACTCAGGTAGGACAGCACCGCGGCCTTGCAGGCAGCGGTGGAGGTGTAGGCCTCGATGTCGCTGTAGATCGCGCTGCGCTGGGCGAACCCGAGCAGCTGGGCGGAGGCAACCGCGTTGGCGGCAGCGGTCCGGCCCTGCGCGCGGGCGGTGGCCGGGTCGGCCGACATCCGGCTGGAGAGGTTGCTGCAGGGAGCCTGCAGGCCGACGTCGATCAGCAGGAACTGCCAGCCCTTGGCGGCGTTCGCGCCGACCCAGGCCGGGGTCAGGTTCGGCTGGGCGCAGGCGCGGCGCTCACCGCTGATGTAGATGCCCACGGCCTTGTAGCCGGAGTTCGGGTACAGCCAGGCGTCCATGGCGGTCTGGCTGGGCGCCGTACAGGTGTCGAAGGCGAAGCCGCCCTGCAGGTTGCCAGTGGCAACCACAGACGGGGTGGCGGCAGCAGCACGAGGCTGAGCGAGCCGGGTCGCCTTGGAGGTCACCCGGCCGGTGCTGAGCACCTCGCGAGCGGCCTGGTCCCCACCGGCGTTGTAGTACGCCGTCGCGAGCACACCGGCGTCAGCTACCGCCTGCTGGAGCTCGCCAGGGGTGGAACGGGCAGTCCTGGTCAGCGGCTCCAGGACGAGGCCCTGGCTCCGGCCGGTCAGGTGCGCCGGGCAGTCTGCCTGGGCGGCGCTCTTGCCCAGGTAGACCGCCGGGCGGTCGAAACGTACGCAGGCGGTCGGGTCCTTGGCCAGGTCGACGACCTGCCAGTCGGCCGGCACCGTCACCTCGTAGCCGCGGTACTCGACGGTCTTGTCCCCCGCGGCCTGCGCGGGCAGTGCGCCCGTCGCAAGTACCGCAAAGGGCACAACGATCTTCCACAACCTCACAAAGAACTCCTCACAGGGCAGGCGGCCGCCGTGAGTATTTCAGAGCGACCCGGCCTAACGCCTGCGTATTGCTACTTACTGCACATCACCTTCACAGGATGTACCGATCGCCCGGCCGGACGATCCGCAGCCAGCGGCTCCCGTGCGGCTCCAGCTCGAGCTGGACGGTCCCGTCCTCCGCGACCTCCGTCGTACCGGGCTGGAGCAGGTCGACTGCCTGTACGCCGACGCCTGAGCCCGCGACCGCCAGGGTGACGGTGGCGGAGTCGGAGGAGAAGTTGTGGGCGGTGATGACGCAGCCGCCCTCGCACTCCGAGCGGTGTGCCAGCACGGTCGGTGACTCGTGCTCCAGCACCGTGCAGTCACCCCAGGACAGCTCCGGGGTCTCCCGGTAGCGCTGGATCAGCAGCTTGATCCAGTTGAGCAGGGAGTCCGGATCGCGGCGCTGGGCGGCGACGTTGACGTGCTCCGGGGACAGGTCGCCGGTGACGACCTGACCGGCCAGGTCCGCCGCGTCGGCAGTCGAGAAGCCGCCGTTGACCGAGTCGGTCCACTGCATCGGAGTCCGTACGGCGGTGCGGCCCTCCATGGCCAGGTTCTCGCCCATACCGATCTCCTCGCCGTAGAACAGCACGGGCGTACCGGGCAGCGAGAAGAGCAGGCTGTAGACCATGCGGAGTCGCGCCGGATCGTTGTCCAGCATCGGAGGCAGCCGCCGGCGCAGTCCGCGATCGTAGAGCTGCATGTCCTTGTCGGGGCCGAACGCGGCGAACACCTCGGCCCGCTCGTCGTCGGTGAGCTTGTCCAGCGTCAGCTCGTCGTGGTTGCGCACGAACGTGCCCCACTGCGCCTCCTCCGGCGGAGCCGGCCGCTCGCGGATCGCCTTGACCAGCTCGGCCGGGTCCTGCCGGGCCAGCGACAGGTACATCTTCTGCATCCCGATGAAGTCGAAGCACATGGTCAGCTCGTCGCCGTCCTCGTCCCCGAAGAACTCCCGCGTCTCCTTGTACGGCAGGTTGACCTCACCGAGCAGCACCGCCTGACCACTGCGCCGGTTCATGAACGCCCGCAGGTCCCGCAGGTAGTCGTGCGGGTCCGCCAGGCTCTCCGGGTCCGCCGCCCCCTTGGTGTCGAGCAGGAACGGTACGGCGTCCACCCGGAACCCGGAGATCCCCAGCTGCAGCCAGAAGCCGATCACCCGGATGATCTCGTCCCGCACCTCCGGGTTGGTGATGTCCAGGTCGGGCTGGTGCTTGTAGAACTGGTGCAGGTAGTACTGCCCGGCCTGCTCGTCGTACTGCCACAGGCTGGTCTCCTGGTCCGGGAAGACGATGCCCTCGGCCGCGTCCTCCGGCGGCTGGTCCCGCCAGACGTACCAGTCCCGGTACGGCGACTCGCGCGACTGCCGCGCGCTCTGGAACCACGGGTGCTGGTCGGAGGTGTGGTTGACCACCAGGTCGGCGATCACGCGCATGCCACGGTCCTGTGCCAGCGTGATCAGCTCGACCAGGTCGCCGTGGGTGCCGAGGCGCGGGTCGACGCCGTAGAAGTCGGTGATGTCGTAGCCGTCGTCGCGGTCCGGCGTCGGGTAGAACGGCATCAGCCACAGACAGGTGACGCCCAGCTCGGCCAGGTGGTCGCTCCGCTGCGACAGGCCGCGGATGTCACCCCGGCCGTCGCCGTCGGTGTCGAAGAAGGTCTCGATGTCCAGGCAGTAGACGACGGCGTTCTTCCACCAGATGTCGGCGGTCTCGGTCAACCTCACGGGCTGGTCACCTCCAGCTGCGGCAGCACCTTCGCGCCGAACGTGTCGACGAACTCCGTCTGCTCCTGGCCGACGTGGTGCAGGTAGATCGCGTCGAGGCCCAGTTCGGCGTACTGGTTGAGCCACTCCGCGTGGCGGCCCGGGTCGGACGAGACGTGCACGGTCTTGTGCATCGCCTCCGGCGGCACGTGCTCGGCGGCCAGGTCGAATGCCTCGGCGGTGTCGGTGTCCCAGCAGAACGGCGGCGGGAACACGTTGCTGCGCCACTGGTCGTGGGCGATCGCCAGCGCCTCCTCGTCGGTGCCCGCGTAGCTCAGATGCACCTGCAGGCAGACCTTTCCGCGTCCACCGGCGTCCTTGTACGCCGCGATCAGGCGGCGCAGGGTGTCGTGGTCGGCGTTGACGGTGATCAGGCCGTCGGCCCAGCCGGCGCACCACTTCGCCGTACGCTCTGAGACTGCTGCGCCGAGCAGTGCGGGGACCTCGGTCGGGAGCGTCCAGAGCCGAGCCCGGTCAACCGTCACCAGGCCGTCCTGGCTGACCTCGTCGCCCCGCAGGAGCCGGCGCATCACGTCGACCGCCTGCTCGAGCCGCTCGGTCCGCTGCTCCTTGCGGGGCCAGCGCTCGCCGGTGATGTGCTCGTTGCTGGCCTCGCCGGTGCCGAGCGCGGCCCAGAACCGGCCGGGGTACATGGAGGCGAGTGTGCTGATCGCCTGCGCGATGATCGCCGGGTGGTAGCGCTGGCCGGGTGCGTTGACCACGCCAAAGGTCAGGTTGGTCGCCTGCAGTGCCGCACCGAGCCATGACCAGGCAAAGCCCGACTCGTTCTGGCGAATGCTCCAAGGGCTGAAGTGGTCCGAGCACATCGCCGCGGTGAAGCCGGCTTGCTCCGCCCGCACCACCGCTTGCAGCAGGTCGGCGGGCGGGACCTGTTCGTGCGAGGCGTGAAAGCCGTAGACAGTCATACGTCCCCGTGCCCCTGCAGAGTCGCCGCCACACGTGCAGGTTTCCGGCGCGTGGGTACCCCGGGACGTGTGGGAATCACACTGGCCCTGCTCTCCGCACTGTCGTTCGGCCTGTCCGACTTCGCCGCCGGCCTGGCTGCTCGCAAGTTGCACAGCGCGGTGGTGGTGTTCGTCGGACAGCTGTGCGGCGTACTGATCGTGCTGACTCTGGCGCTGAACGTCGAGGCGCCGTCGGTGAGTGGGAGCGCGCTGGGGTGGGGTGCGTTGTCCGGTGTGGGCACTGGGCTGGGCGCCGCGTTCCTGTTCCAGGCGATGGCAGTCGGACGGTTCAGCATCGTGGTGCCGCTGAGCGACGTCGCTGGGGTGGCGATCCCGATTCTGATCGGCGTGACGCTGCTGGACGACCAGATCGGGCTAGCTGCCTGGTGTGGCTTCGCAGTGGCGATTCCGGCGCTCTGGTTGATGACCAGCGCCGACGGGCCTCGTGGTGGGACTACGGACGGCGCTCGGTGGGCTCTGCTGTCGGGTGCCGCGTTTGCCTTGCAGTACGTCGCTTTGGCGCGTGCGAACGAGGCGGCCGGGCTCTGGCCGCTGCTGCTCAACCGGGTGGTCGCCGTACTGACTGTGGCTCCGTTGGCCGTACGGCGGGAGCGGCTGCGGATGAGTCGGCGCTCGGCTGGGCTGGCGGTGGCCTCAGGTGTGCTGGGGACTGCGGCGATCTCGGCGTTCCTGCTGTCGACCCGGGCAGAGGCGTTGTCGATCAGCGTCGTACTGACGTCGCTCTACCCGGCTGTGCCGGTCGTGCTCGGGCTGACCTTCCTGCACGAGCGGCTGAACCGCCGGCAGGTGCTAGGGCTGGGGTGTGCTGTTGCGACGGTCCTGCTGGTTTCGCTGTGAGTTGGCGTTGGCTGCCTCGACGAGGGCGGCGGCTACCTGGCGGAGTTTGAGGTTGCTGGACTGGGACAGGCGGGTCAGGAAGGCGAAGGCTCGGTCGGCGTCGAGGGTGTAGCGCTCCATGACGATGCCGACGGCCTGGCCGATCACGTTGCGGGTCGAGAGGGCCTCGGACATCGTCTCGTCCTGCTTGGCCCAGCCCATCGCCACCGCGACCTGGCCGGCGAACAGACTGCCGAGGTGCACCGAGTCCTGGTCGATGCCATAGGGCTCGGTGGAGTACAGGTTGAGCGCGCCGCGCGCGTGCGGGTCGGCGCGGAACTGGAACGCGAGGTGAGCGCCGAGACCGAGCGCGGCGGCCTTCGGCCCGAAGGTCGGCCAGCGGGAGTCGGTGGCCAGGTCGCCGACCATCACCACCGGCTCGCCCAGCGCGGCGTCGACGCACGGGCCTTCGTGCAGGTCGTACTGGAGCTGGTCGGCCCTCGAAGCCAGCGGACCGGTCGGCGCGATGGTGTCGATTCGGCCGTCCTTGCGGGTCAGCGAGATGCTCACCTCGGCGATCCCGGGCACAGTGCCGGCGGCGCTCTCGGTGATCACCTGGAGCGTCTGCTCGAGATCCCCGGACGACTGCATCGAGGCGGCAACCTCCGCCATCACGTCCGCCAACTGCCCCAAGTCCGCCGACTCGACCCGCACCGACTCCATCACTTCCCCCTCCCAACCAGCCCTACCCGCCAGTCTGCCCCACCCACCCCGAAAAGGCGCTGGCTACTTCCCCGCGCGGGGGCCGCGGCGGGTGAGGGTGTGGGTGCCGTCGCAGAGGGGCTTCAGCGCGGACCGGCCGCAGCGGCACAGGGCGATGGTGCCTCGCTGGGGCGTGATCTCCTCGCCGTTCTCGTCCTGCAGGGTGAAATCGCCGCGGACGATCAGGGGGCCGTCGGGGTAGGCGCGGATCACGGAGTCGCTCATGGCCCTCCGGTACCCGGCATGAATCGGGGTACCGGGGAACCCGATGGTTCAAAGGAGCACTTGATGCAATTACCACCCCCTCGCGGGCCCCTCAGTGGTTGGGTGATCGACCGCCTCCGCGGTGCCGACCAGCCCGCGCCGGACGCGATCCCCGAGCTCGACGACGACTTCCAGCTCGCGCTCTGGTGCTGCTACGAGTTGCACTACCGCGGCTTCGACGGCATCGCCCCCGACGCCGACTGGGACCCGCAGATCCTCGCCTTCCGCGCCGAGCTCGAGAAACCCTTCACCAGTTGGCTCCAGCAGCTCACCAAACAGGAGCGCTCGGCAACCACCCCGGTCGCCGACCAGCTCCGCCAACTGATCGACGAGGACGACGGCCCGTCGCTCGCGGCGTACCTCCATCGGCATGCCACCCGCGACCAGTTCCGCGAGTTCCTCCTGAACCGCTCGGTCTACCAGCTCAAGGAAGCCGACCCGCACAGCTACGGCATCCCCCGCCTGGACGGCGCCGTGAAGGCTGCCCTCGTGGAGATCCAGGCCGACGAGTACGGCGGCGGCCGCGCCGACCGCATGCACGCCGAGCTCTTCCGTACGACGATGCGCTGGCTCGACCTCGACGACACGTACGGCCGCTACGTCCCGGACGTCCCCGGCGTCACCCTCGCGCTGTCCAACGCGATGTCCCTCTTCGCCCTGCACAGCCGCTGGACCGGCGCCTTGCTCGGCCACCTGGCCGCGCTGGAGATGACGTCCACCCTGCCGAATCGCCGCTACGCCAGCGGCGCCGCACGGCTCGGCGCGACCGAGGAACAGGCCCGCTACTTCACCGAGCACGTCGAAGCGGACGCCGTCCACGAACAGATCGCGGCGCACGACCTCTGCGGCCAGTACGCCGAGGAGAACCCGGACAAGATCCCCGACATCCTCTTTGGCGCCGCCTGCTGCCTCGCGCTCGACAACCTGGTCGCCGAGCACCTCCTGACGACCTGGCACGCTGGACAGCAACGACAGGTCGCCGGCTGACCCGGTCGCCTACCGCAATCGGACGCACACAGAGAGTACGTTCGTAGGCATGTTGAAGCGAGCCGCGGCAATCGCCGGCGTACTGGTCCTCACGATCTCGGGGGTCGCGACCGCGGCCACCCACCAGCCCGGGCAGGACCGGACGGACCGAAGTCTGATCGTCGGCGGCACACTCGCGGCATTGTCGGAGGCGCCGTGGGCGATCGCGCTGACCAACTCGCGGTCCGCCAACGACAGCGGCCGCTGGTGCGGCGGCGCGCTGGTCCGGCCGAACAAGGTGCTGACCGCCGCGCACTGCATGACCAAGCCGATCGGCACCTACACCGTCGTCCAGGGCCGCGCCGAGCTGCTCGACACTCGCGGCGGCCGTACGTCCCAGGTCAGCAACGTCTGGATCCACCCCGGGTACGACGACAAGCTCAACCGCAACGACTTCGCCGTACTGACGCTCAGCACGCCGATCACCGGCGTCCCGCTGATCGCCCTGGAGACCAACCCGAAGGCCGACCGCAAGGGCGCCGTCCCGACCGTCTTCGGCTGGGGCGACACCCAGAACACCGGCCCCTCCGACACCTTCCACAAGCTCGCCGTCCCCGACCTCGGCGACGCCACCTGCCTCGGCAACTCCGAGTACGTCGACAACGGCTACGCCGCCGCCAACAACATCTGCGCCGGCTACCTGAACGGCGGCAAAGACGCCTGCCAGGGCGACTCCGGCGGCCCCCTCGTCCTCAACGGCCGCCTCCTCGGCACCGTCTCCTGGGGCAAAGGCTGCGCAGAAAAGGGCTACCCCGGCGTCTACGCCGAAGTAGCCCCGGCCGTGAAGGCCCTCAAGGCCCAGTTCAGCAAGTGATCCGGGACAGCTTCGTCAATCGGTAACAATACTGACGAGTCCGGTGTCAGTCGGTCACTGATCCGATATCGGGCGGAAACGCCATGTCATTACCTTCCTGAGCAGCTACCCCCAGAGCTGCTCAGTGAGGAGATGGCATGGCGCAGTCCAGAAGGCAGTTCCTCCAGCACGTCGGCATCACCGGAGGCGCCGGTGTGATGTATTCCGCGATGGGCGCACTCGGCCTGACCGGTGCCGCCGAGACCCCCGCGTACGCCGCCCCGACGCGGATCGAGCTGAACGGCCGCGGCCGCAAGCACGTGGTGATCCTCGGCGCGGGCATCGCCGGCCTGACCTCGGCGTACGAACTCCGCAAGGCCGGCTACCAGGTGACGCTGCTGGAAGCCCGCAAGCGTCCCGGCGGACGGAACTGGACGGTCCGCAACGGGACCGTCGAGAAGGACCTGCACGGCAACACCCAGACGGCCCGGTTCTCGCCCGGCCAGTACATGAACGCCGGCCCCGGCCGGATCCCGCAGCACCACGTGACGCTCGACTACTGCCGCGAGCTCGGCGTCGCGATCGAACCGTTCGTCAACCAGAACGCCGACGCCTACCTGTACCGCGAGGGCACCACAGCCCTGTCGAACAAGGCTGTTCGGCATCGCACCGCCAAGGCCGACGTCTACGGCTACGTGTCCGAGCTGCTCGCCAAGGCCACCGACCAGGGCGCGCTCGACGCGGCGCTGACCGCGACCGACAAGGACGCGCTGATCAGCTTCCTGCGCAGCTTCGGCGCGATCGGGGCGAAGACCGACGGCTTCGTCTACACCGGCACCGACGGGCGGCGCGGGTACGTCGTGGAGCCCGGTGCCGGACTCGAGGGCGGCACCACCGCCACGCCGTACGGGCTGAGCGATGTGCTGGCCAGCGGGGTCGGGAACTACTTCTCGTTCGAGTTCGGCTGGGACCAGGCGATGATGATGTTCCAGCCGGTCGGCGGGATGGACCGGATCCCGTACGCGTTCGAGCAGGCGATCGGCCGGGACAAGTTCGTGTACGGCGCGAAGGTGCTCGGCCTGCACAACACCTCCGACGGCGTCACCGTCGTCTACAGCACCGGGTCGCGGCCGCGCGAACTGAAGGCCGACTTCGCCATCTGCGCGCTGCCGCCGCACATCGCCGCGACCGTCCCGTCCAACCTGCCCGAGAACATCCTGGCCGCGCTGCGCTACGCCCGGCCGACCAACGCCGGCAAGATCGGCATCGAGTACGGCCGCCGCTGGTGGGAGCAGGACCACCGGATCTACGGCGGCATCACCAACAGCAACCTCGACCTGGTCAACACCTGGTACCCGTCGAGCGGCTTCCACGGCGACAAGGGCACGGTGATCGGCTACTACAACACCGGCGCCAACGCGACGGCGTACGGCGCACTGAGCCCCGCTGCCCGGCTCGCGCGAGCCGTTGCCCAAGGCACCAAGATCCACGGCGACGTGTACGGGCAGCAGATCAAGGCGTCGTTCTCGGTCGACTGGGCCGGCACCGAGCACTCCCGCGGCTCCTGGGTCGGCTGGCCGTCCCAGACCGACGGCACGTACGCCGACCTGCTCGATGCCACCGGCAACATCTACTTCGCCGGCGACCACCTCAGCCACACCATCGCCTGGCAGCACGGCGCGATGGTCTCCGCCCGGGCCACCGTGACCGCCCTCCACCAGAGAGTGACCAGCCGATGAAACGCAAGCTGCTCGCCGGCGTCACCGTCCTCGCCATCACCTTCACCGCTGGCGCATCCACCGCCAACGGCTGGTGGGACCGCCCCAAGCCGCCCCGCCCGGGCACCGTCGTACCGGTCCTGCCGGCCGGCCAGGCCAACCCGATGATCGCCAACGGCGTCGGCATCGGGGCGAACACCGCCACCTACAAGACCTCCGGCCTCGGCCCGTCCGCGCTGAACACCGGCGCCCCCGCGGGCAGTGAGTCGTCGTACGTCGACACCGCGGTCTTTCCCGACGGCACCTTGCCCGCCGGGGTGACGATCACCGAGGCGCAGGGCATCAACGCCCTGCGCCGGATCGGTGAGAACCTCAAAGCCGCCGGGCTCTCGTACGACGACGTCTACACGATGCGGGTCTTCCTGCAGAACCCGTCCGGCGCGGCCGCCGCCGACTTCGCCGGCTGGAACCGGGCCTACCGGCAGTACTTCGCCAACACCGACCTGACCACCGGGAAATACATCCCGGTCCCGCTCGGAACGGCCGCGCCCGCCAAACCCTTCGTGGTCAACAAGGCCCGGCCGTCCCGCTTCGCGCTGGAGATCGAGAACCTCCCGGTCTCCGGCTGGCTGGTCGAAGTGGAGGTCGACGCTGCCTACGGCATGCGCTCGTAGGCGGGCAGGGTGAGGAAGTCGGCGTAGTCGTCGGCGATCGCGACCTCCAGGAAGGTCTCGCGGGCATCGGCGTACGCCGTGGGGTCGTCGCCGAGTTTGGCGATCTCCTCGTCGGCGATGGTGGTGACTAGCTCCGCCGTCACTACAGAGCCGGTGTCGAGGACTACCGCGTTGCGGCGCCACTGCCAGATCTGGGAGCGGGAGATCTCGGCGGTGGCGGCGTCCTCCATCAGGTTGAAGATGCCGACGGCGCCGGTGCCCTTGAGCCAGGCCGCCAGGTACTGGACGGCGACGCTGATGTTGTTGCGCAGGCCGGCCTCGGTGACCTCGCCGGGGGTGCCGGCGACGTCGAGGAGCTGGTCGACGGTGACCGTGACGTCGTCGCGGAGCTTGTCGAGCTGGTTCGGCGACGAGCCGAGGACCTTGTCGAAGACCTCCCGGCAGGTGTCGACCATGCCGGGGTGCGCGACCCACGAGCCGTCGAAGCCGTCGCCGGCTTCGCGGGTCTTGTCGGCCTCGACCTTGGCGAAGGCCTGCTCGTTCACCGCCGGGTCCTTGCTCGGGATGAACGCCGCCATCCCGCCGATCGCGTGCGCGCCGCGCTTGTGGCAGGTCCGGACCAGGAGCTCGGTGTACGCCCGCATGAACGGCACGGTCATCGTGACGCTGTTGCGGTCCGGCAGCTGGAAGTCCGCGCCGCGGGTCCGGTAGGTCTTGATCACGCTGAACATGAAGTCCCAGCGGCCCGCGTTCAGCCCGGCCGAGTGCTCGCGCAGCTCGTACAGGATCTCCTCCATCTCGAACGCCGCCGGGTACGTCTCGATCAGGACCGTGGCCCGGATCGTGCCGCGCGGGATGCCGAGGAACTCCTGCGCCAGCACGAACGCGTCGTTCCACAGCCGCGCCTCGAGGTGCGACTCCATCTTCGGCAGGTAGAAGTACGGCCCCTGGCCGCGGTCGAGCTGGAGCTGTCCGCACGCGGTCAGGTAGAGCGCGAAGTCGACCAGCGCGCCGGACGTCCGCTCGCCATCGACCAGCAGGTGCTTCTCCGGCAGGTGCCAGCCGCGCGGCCGGACCACGATGGTCGCCAGCTCGTCGTCCGGCTTCAGCGCGTACGACTTGCCGGCGTCGCTGGTGAAGTCGATCTTGCGCGTGATCGCGTCGAGCAGGTTGAGCTGCCCGCCGATCACGTTCTCCCACAGCGGCGTGTTCGCGTCCTCGTGGTCGGCCAGCCAGACCTTCGCGCCGGAGTTCAGCGCGTTGATCGTCATCTTCTGGTCGGTCGGCCCGGTGATCTCCACCCGCCGGTCGACCAGTCCCGGCGCCGGCTCGGCGACCCGCCAGTCCGGGTCCTCCCGTACGGCGGCGGTCTCGGCCAGGAAGCCGAGCGACCCACCCGCCGCGATCTCCTCGACCCGGGCGCGGCGCCGCTCCAGCAGCTCCAGGCGGCGCGGGTTGAGCGCGCGGTGCAGCTGCTCGACCAGTGCGAGCGCCCGCTCGCTCAGGATCTCTTCGTACCGCTCGTGCATCGGTCCCGTGACCTCGACTGCCACCAGTGCTCCTTTACTCGACGACCAACACTTCGTGATCGGTGATGCGTTCCACCTCGACCGTAATCCAGCCGTCCTCCGGCGTCACCGCGGCCTCCCCGCCGTCGACCAGCAGCGACGCCCGGCTCCCGCTCGCCCGCACCGACACCGTGAACGGCCCGCTCGGCGTGAACTCCTCCAGCCGCCCGCGCCACGCGCCGCCCTGATCCAGGTTGACCAGGTGCACCACGGTCCGCTCGCCCTGCCGGTAGACCTGGCAGTCCAGTACCCCGGCACCGGAGACCCGCAACGGGATCTCCCCGGCGAACCGCCGGACCAGGTTCGCCAGCAGCCGCCCGTGGTCCGGATGGTGGTAGCGGGCGTACAACCGATCCAGATCAGCGGCCAGGTACGCCGTCCGCTCACCCAGCACCAGCCCCGGTACGTCGGTCCGCGGCTCCGCCATCCACGACTTCTCCGGCGGGTAGATCGGGAACGGCGGCACCAGCGTCAACGCGCCCTCTCCCTGCACGACCTCCAACGCGCCACCGAACGGCAGCAGATCGGTCCCGTCGAACCCGTCGGCCACCGAACGGTCCTCGATCCGCAGGTAGCTGTGGCTGTCGTACGTCTCCCAGCTCCCCGACGACCCACCAACCCGCCGCTCCCCGCTGTGCCGTACGCCGAGCAGCTCACCGAGCGCGAAGTCGTCCCGCCGGTCTCCCCACTCGTCGTACAAGCTCGACTCGCCGGTCACGATCAACGCACCACCGGCCGCCACATACTCCTTCAAGTCGGAACACTCGACATCGCTCAGAACACCAATGTTGGGCACGATGAGACACGCAAACGACGAGTCGACCGAGGCCGTCGGCAAGTACGGAATGCGAGCCCGCACCAACGCATCCACCCACCCGCGGTACGGCAACTGACTCACCGCCTCCGGATCGTCCTTGCCGTGGAAATCCACACTGCGCTGACTCCACAGCAGTCCGACGGTGGCGACGGGCTTCCTGTCCACCAAGTACTTCTCGAACTCCGAATGCCAAGCAAACAGCGCTTCAGCCGTCGCATACTGCCGCCGATCCTCATGCACCGACCCGATGTGATGCCACCACGGCTGGATCCCGCCGGCAAACCCCTCCACCGCCCACATCCGCGCCTCCGGCGCCGGCTTGCTGCCGAGCCGGAACGTCGGCGTCCCCGCGTCGTACATCGCCGTGCTCTCCGGGATCAGCGTGTCCCACCCGAGCAACCCGTGCAGCCGCTTGCCCGTGTCGGCGTTGGCCTGGAACCCCGACTCGTCGTGCCGCCACTGCGAGTCGAGGAAGAAGACCGGCGCCCGCGAGCAGATCGCGACGTCGTCCCGCAATCTCTTGCTCTGAGCAACGACCTCGCCCCCGTTCATCCCGATCCACAGGCAGTCCGGCCCGCCCGCGCGCCGCGTCACCTCGTTGTTGAGATCCCACACGGCGAGCCGCCGGTCGTAGCTCCACCGGATCCACCGCCGGTACGCCGGATCCGCCCAGTCCACAACCCGCGGCAGCTCGAGCCCCACAAGCTCCTTGAACGAAGCAAAGCAGTTGGCGCAGTAGCAGATGTGCTCCCGATCGAGCCCGCTCCAACTGTTGTCCGTGATTCCGTCCGGCGCCGTCCGCTCGATGATCTCCTCGAGCACCCCCGTCAGGAAGTCCCGGTAGTAGGGCCCCGTCACGCACGCGACGTACAAGTCGCCGGCCCGATAAGGCTCACCCGCAGCATCCACAGCGAACCAGTCCGGATGCGCGTCGTACAAGGGCTGATGGGCCCGGTTGGAGTCCATCCTGGCCAGCACGGTCAGGCCCTCGGAGCGCGCCGCGGCCACGATCTCGCCGTACAGGTCGCGATCGCCGAGGAACTCCGCCCGGTGATGCAGCGGGAACTTGCTCGGGTAGTACGCGACGATGCCGCCCGCGTTGACGATGACACCCTGCACCCTGGTCCGGCGCCACTGGCCGCGCCACCAGTCCGCGTCGTACCGGGCCGGGTCCTTCTCGGTCAGGTTGGTCTGCGCCCAGCGCAGCGTGCGCCGGTACCAGGGTGCGCCGGTCATCCGGCCAGGCTCTTCAGCGCGTCGCCGGAGCCGGACAGGTTGTCCAGCACCATCTCGGAGTACTTCCGGCTCAGCACGACACCTTCGGCACCCCCTTCGAAAGCAGCCAGTACGGCGTCGCGCACGCTGTCGCGCGAGCACTGCGTCAGGTCGCCCTCGTTGTCGTCCCAGTTGATCTTGGTGCCCAGATCGCGCGGCGACTCCAGCCCGCGCTGCTTGGCGACCCCGACCGGGATGTCGATGTCGATGCCCGGGTAGATCAGGCTCTGCCCGCCGACGCCGGCGACGGCCCGCTCGGTCTCGCGCCGGACGTAGTCCGCGGTGAAACCGCTCTGCGGCAGCTTGTCGTACGAGCCCTCGTCGAGCTGCAGCAGCTTCATCATCAACGGGTAGACGTCTTCCGGATCCGCGTCCGCGAACAGCGCGCCGCAGATGCTCTTCACCCACGTGAAGAACCGGGGCCCCGCACAGTTGTTGTAGATCACCACCTTGATGAAGTCGGAGAACTTCGCCATCTCGGCGTAGTCCTGGTCCGCCCGGTAGAACGGACTGAACGAGATGTTGTGGTAGACGTGCCAACCCACCTGTACGGCGGGCGACAGCGCCTTCGCGACCCCGTAGATGTCGCGGTACAGCTGTCGCTGGCTCTCCGTCCACAACGTCTGCCAGGCCAGCACTTCCGGGAAGTTCAGCAGGATCCGCCAGAACGCGACGAACGCGCCGTCGGCCGGCCGCTCACCGGCGCCGACCCGCTGGTTCCACTCGACCAGCTCGCGGTAGCCGCGCATCGCCCGGTCGACATCGATCCCACGCTCGCGCCCGAACTGGCGGCAGTGCGGGCAGAAGCAGCCGACCTCGGCCACGTCGACCGTGCCCTGCATCAGCATGTTCAGCGGACCGGGCCGCTCCGAGCACCACGCGAGGCCGTCGAGCTCGTAGCTCTGCAGGTAGTCCTCGACGAAGCTCAGGTGCCAGTTGCGGTAGTCCGGGTTGTTGAAGCACGGCCGGCGGCCGGGCCTCCCCCATGCGTCGACCTCGAGCACCTTGACGAAGTTCGGGTACGTGCGCAGCTGCTTGGCGCCACCGCTCTCCTCCATCCAGGCGAACGACTTCATCCCCCGCTCGCGCGCCTTCGGGATCACCTCGGCGAGCAGGTCGAGGTCGGGGTGCTCGGGCGCCTGCCCGGCCGACCCGAGCACCGTGTTGCCGTAGTACTGCGGGTGCGTGGTCGCGTAGTTGCCGCCGACCCACCCCAGGTCATACTCCTGACCACCGTGGTCCGGGACCGGGTGTCCGGGAATCTGCCGCCCGCCGGTGCCCCGGGTCCAGGTCGGCGTGGCCAGGAAGAGCGCGTTCACCGCGCCCCGGTCGGCCAGGATGTCCAGTGTCTGGTCGACGCCTTCGTCGACGAACGAAACCGCTCCGATCTGCATGGCTACGAGCCGGTCCGGCACGTCGCTCACCCCTTCATTCCTGTCATCGTGATGCCTTGGATGAAATAGCGCTGCGCGAAAAGGAAGACGGCGATCACCGGTACGACGGAGACCGTCGCACCGCACATCAGCAGACTGATCTGGGTGAAGTACTCGCCCTGGAACTGGGCCAGCGCCACCGGCAGGGTCTGCAGGTTCTCGGAGTTGATGTAGATCAACGGCCCGAACAGGTCGTTCCACGACTCGAGGAAGGTGAACACCCCGATCGCGGCCAGGGCCGGTTTGGTCTGCGGCAGCATGATCCGCCAGTAGATGCCGAACGTTGAGGCGCCGTCGATCTTGCCGGCGTCCTCCAGCTCCTTCGGCACGGTGAGGAAGGACTGCCGCATCAGGAAGGTCGCGAACACCGGCGTGAGCACCTTCGGCACCCACAGCGGGTACTGGGTGTCCACCCAGCCGATGTGCCGGAACACGATGTACTGCGGGATCAGGTACGCGATCCCGGGGATGATCGAGGTGGCCAGCAGCACCATGAACGCGATGTCCCGGCCGGCGAACTTCAAGCGGGCAAAGGCGTAACCCGCCATCGAGGCGACGATCAGGATGCCGACCACGTTCAGCCCGGCCAGCTTCACGCTGTTCCAGAGGAAGACCGGGATCAGCTCGAAGATCTGCCGGTAGTTGTCCCACTGCGCGTCCTTGGGCAGGAACTGCGGCGGCACCGACAGCACCTGCGCCTCCGGCCGCAGCGACGCGCTGATCATCCACACCAGCGGCGCCAGGAAGGCCGCCGCGAACAGCGTCATCACGACGTACTGCGAGGTCTTGGTGGCGATTCTCATGTGTAGAACACCCACCTCTTCTGCAGCCGCCACTGCAGGAACGTGACGGCGGCGATCACCGCGAACAGGATCCAGGCCATCGCCGAGGCGTAACCGACCTTCCCGAAGCCGAACGCGTTCTGGTAGATGTTGAAGATGTAGACGCTGGTGGAGTGTCCCGGCCCGCCCTTGGTCATCACGTAGATCAGTCCGAAGACCTGGAACGACGTGATGAACTGGGTGATCAGCAGGAACAGGAAGTGCGGCGTCAGCAGGGGCAACGTGATGTACCGCAGCCGCGCCCACGCCCCGGCGCCGTCGATCCTGGCCGACTCGAAGTACTCCTCCGGCAGGCCCTGCAGGCCGGCCAGCAGGATGATCATCGGGTACCCGATGCCCTGCCAGACGCTCACCAGGATCACCGCCGGCATCGCCCAGCTCGAGCTCGACAACCACTGCGGGCCGGAGATCCCGACCTGGCCGAGCATCCCGTTGATCACGCCGTTGTCGGGCTGGAAGAACCAGAACCAGACGAACCCGATCGCCACCACGTTCGTCACGTACGGCGCGAAGTACGCCGTACGGAAGAACGCCACGCCCCTGATCGGCCGCGAGCAGAGCAGGGCCAGCACCAGACCGAGCCCGATGGTCAGCGGGATGCTGGCCAGCGTGAAGTAGATCGTGTTCTTGAACGTCTGCACGAACAACGGGTCGTTGCCGAACAGGTCGCGGAAGTTCTGCAGCCCGACGAACTTCGGTGCCGAGATGCCGTTCCAGCTGGTCAGTGACGCGCCCATCGAGACCAGGATCGGGAAGAACTGGAACACCACCACGCCGACCACGATCGGGCTGATGAACAACCAGCCGACCAGGTTCTGCTTACGGCGTTCACGGCGGGCCTGGGCCACTGCGACCGGGCGGCTGCGGGTCAGGGATAACGTTGCCATTGGCAATCAGCCCTTCAGTGCGGTCTCCACCTGCGGCGTGATCTGTTTCAGTACCTCGGCGACCGGCTTCTCGCAGTTGTAGGCCTGGTCGAGCGCCGGCCGGTAGAGCTCCCGGGCGCCGAGCGTGTTCTTGGTCTGGTTGGTCGCCGTCAGGTGCTTGGACGCCTCACCGAACAGGCCGATGTGCTCGGGCATCTTGCCCTTCGGCGCGAGTTCGGCCGCGGCCTTGTTGTTGATCGGCGTGAACGAACCGCCCTCCAGCAGGATCCGGCCGCCGTCCTCACTGGCCAGGTACTTCAGCAGGGCCCAGGCCTGGTCGGGGTTCTTGGCCGTCTTGGGGATGCAGAAGACGATCACGCTGGACTCGGTCTTCTGCTGCAGGTCGGCCGGCGGCGGCGCGACGTCCCAGGTGAAGTCCTTGATCGTGCTGCGCAGGTAGGGCACCGTGCCGAAGGTCGCGTAGAGCATCGCCAGTTTGCCCTGCGCGAACATCTGCGTCTCGGCGTTGTCCTGCTGCAGCGACGACCACGGCGGCTGCACCTTGTCCTTGCAGGTCAGGTCGGTGGCCCACTGCAGGGCCTCGAGCTCCTTGTCACCGGACAGCGTGAACTTCGTGCCGTCGGTCGAGAAGATCCCGGTCTCGCTGCCGTGGTTGACGGTGAACGTCTGCTCGTACCCGGTGTCCAGGTAGATCAGTCCGCCGTACCGCTGGCCGGGGACGGTGAGCTTCTTGGCCCGGTCGACGAAGTCGTCCCAGTGCCAGCCCTCCGCGCTCCACGTCGTCGGCGGCAGCGGTACGCCGGCCTGCTTGAACAGGTCGACGTTGTAGAAGATCAGCCGAGGCTCGTAGCCGACCACCCACGCGGTGTGCGAGCCGTCCGGTTGCTTCGGGAACTCGTACACCTCCTTGGCGAACTGCGAGGTGTCGAGCCCGTCCTTCTCGATGTACGGGCGCAGGTCCAGCAGCGCGCCCTGCTCGGAGAAGCCGCGGACGAAGTCGTCGTTGATCCGCATGATGTCCGGCGGTGCTCCACCGGCGAGCAGCGTGCGCATCTTGGTGTCGTACTCCTGGGTGACCGCGGGCTGCACCGTGACGGTCGCGCCCGAGGCCTTCTCGTGGGCCTGGATCGCCTGTTCCAACGGCGTGCCCTTGACCTGCTGCCAGTTGAGGAAGGTGAGGCCCTTGCCGCCACCGCCCGCGTCGTTGCCGCCACCACCGCAGCCGGCCAGCACACCGCCGGCCGCGATTCCGCCCAGCCCCGCCAGGAACCGGCGGCGGCTGAGGTTGGAGGGGATTGTCTGCACCGGAATCTCCCATCCACGAAGGATGAATACGTATACAATGAATACGTATACACACCGATCTACCGCCGGTCAACGGCGAAGGACCACACTCTTCAGTAGGGTTCGGGTCCGACCACGAGGGGAGGCCACGGTGAGTCGACCACCAACCAGCAGGGATCTGGCACGTCTGGCAGGGGTGTCCCAGGCGACGGTGTCCCGAGTGCTGACCAACAATCCGAAGGTCAATCCGGAGACCAGGGCGCGCGTTCTGCAGGTGCTCAAGGAGGCCAACTACACGCCGAACGCGCTGGCCCGCGCGATGAAGACCGGCCGCACGGACACGATCGGGGTCTTCATGACCCGCGTGACCAGCCCGTTCCACGCCGAGCTGCTGGACGAGATCGGCCGCGTGCTCAGCTCGGTCGGGCTGCACATGATCCTGTGGAACATCGAGCACGACCCGGAGGAGTCGGTCAGCAAGGTCCTGCAGCAACGGCTGGTCGACGGGTTCCTGCTGACCTCGGCGACGTACGACTCGACCCTGCACACGATGGCCGTCGAGTCCGGTACGCCGACCGTCCTGCTGCACCGCGGGATCGACGGTCTGGACTGCGACCAGGTCGTCGGCGACAACTGGCAGGGCGCGTACGACGCCGGCCGGTATCTCGCCGAGGCGGGCCACACCGAGATCGGGCTGGTCCGGCTGGAGCACACCGGGAACACGTCACGCGATCGCGAGCTCGGCTTCCGGGCCGCGCTCGACGAGGCCGGCGTGAAGATCAAGGCGCGCAACACCGTCACCGTCGGCGTCCCGCACGCCGACGGCCACGCGGCCGCGCAGAAGCTGCTCTCGCAGCAGAAGCCGCCGACCGCGATCTACACGATGACCGACCTGCTCGCCTTCGGCATCCTCGACGGCGCCCGCGCGCTCGGCGTGAAGGTCCCCGACGACGTGTGGGTGATCGGCTACGACAACACCGACCTGGCCGCCTGGGAGTCCTTCGACCTCACGTCGGTCGCCCAGCCGATCCACGCCATCGTCGAATCCGGCGTCGACCTGCTCCGCCGCCGCATCACCGAACCGGACCGCCCATCAGAGATCGTCACCCTGCCCTGCCCGCTGGTAGTCAGAGGCTCGACCGCGAACACGCCTGCTTAGTTCTCCAACAGAGGTAGTACGTCCTGCAGGACTTTCGCGTGGTCCGTCGGGTTCTTCAGACCCATGCCCATCGTGTTCACGCTGAGGTGGGTTGCTCCGATCTCACGCCAGGCTTGCGCAAACGCAGGCCACTCCGCCTCCGGGACCCGACCGAGAGACAGGCGCGCCTCGAACCCGATGTCGGCGGGATCGCGGCCCGCCTCCACGGCGTACTGGCGCACGCGCTCGACAGCAGCGCGTGCCTCCTCGTCGGGGTTGCTCTGCGGCATCCACCCGTCGCCGATCTCGCCCGTACGACGCAAGACAGCCTCGGCCGTGCCGCCGAACCAGATCGGGATCTGACGAGCAGGCAGCGGATTGAGCCCGGCCTCCTCGACCTGGTGGTACTTCCCGTCGTACGAGATGACCGGGTCGGCCCACAGCTTGCGGAGCAGGTCGACCTGCTCCTCGAGCTTGGCGCCGCGCTGCTTGAACGGGACACCGAGAGCGTCGTACTCGACCTGGTTCCAGCCGATCCCGACCCCGAGCCGCAGCCGACCGCCGCTCAGGACATCAACCTCGGCGGCCTGCTTCGCGACCAACGCCGTCTGGCGCTGCGGCAGGATCACCACACCGGTCACCAGCTCCAACCGCGTGGTCACCGCCGCGAGATACCCGAACAGCACGAAAACCTCATGGAACAAGGACTTGTCGGTGTATCCCGTCCACCCCGGCCGATTCGTCGGATCCGCGCCGAGCACATGGTCGTAGGCCAGCGCGTGCGTGTAGCCGGCCTGCTCGACGGTCTCGGCCCAGGACCGGACCACCACCGGGTCACTGCCGATCTCGAGCTGGGGGAAGACGGCACCGATCCTCACAGGGCGACTCCTTGCAGTAGTTGGACGATCCCTTGCACCGCTTGGTCGAACGGCTCGTCGTCGTTCGCCGCGCGAGCCAGCACGTACCCACCTTGCAGTACGGCGGCAACCGTCGCCGCCGTGGCCACCGGATCCAGACTCTGCGGGAACTCACCCGCTTGCTTGCCCTCAGCAAGGATCTCGGCGAGCCGTTCGCGGATCCGCCGGAAGGTGGCCTCGACCGGCGCCCGCAGTACGGGGTCGGCCATCACGTCCGGGTCGGCGGTGAGCCGGCCGATCCGGCAGCCCTTGAGCACCTCCCGGTCGCGCTGCAGGTACCGCGCGATCCGCTCGACCGCCGTACCGGGACCGGACAGCTGCTCCTCAGCGGCCGCGCTCAGCTCGGACGCCGACCGCTCGATCGCCGCCTTCGCCAGCTCCGCCTTGCCGGAGAAGTGGTGGTACATGCTGCCCTGACCGGCGTCGGCCGCCGCCTGAATCGCCTTCGGGCTGGTCCCGACGTAGCCTCGCTCCCAGAGCAGCTGCTGCGTGCTCCGGATCAACCGTTCGACTGTCTCCACCCTGCCCACTGTACCGAGAGGTACAGCTTCGAATGGTGTCCCCGTACGGCGACCGATAGTCTCGGTCGCCATGAGCACCTCCGTCGCGATCGCCGTGATCACCTTCCGGCGACCCGAGCTGCTGAAGGACCTGCTGGACAGCTTGCAGGCCCAGGAGCTGCCCGCGGACAGCGAGTTCGCCGTACGGATCGTCGTGGTCGACAACGACGCCGCCGGCTCGGCCGCGGAGGTGATTGCCGCGTCGACCGGCCCGTACAAGGTCGAGTCGGCGATCGAGCCGGAGCCGGGGATCCCGTTCGCGCGGGAGAAGTCGGTGCAAATGTGCTGGGACGACGACGCGCTGATCTTCGTCGACGACGACGAGGTCGCGCCGGACGGCTGGCTGGCGACGCTGCTCGGCGCCTGGGAGAGCACCGGCGCCGACGTGGTGACCGGCCCGATCCAGGGCATCCTGCCGCCGGACGCCCCGGCCTGGAACCGGTACAGCGACGTGCACGATTCGACCGGTAAGCACAAGACCGGTGACGTGCTGAACAAGGCGTACACGAACAACACGCTGGTCGCGCAGAAGGTGTACCACCAGGTCACGCCGGCCTTCCACCCGGCGTTCCGGTTCACCGGGTCGAGCGACCTGCACTTCTTCCTGCGCGTGCACCAGGCCGGGTTCCGGATCGTCTGGTGCGAGGAGGCCCGGATCACCGAGGACGTGCCCGCGTCCCGGACGACGCTGCGCTGGCTGGTCCGGCGCGCGTTCCGGTCCGGCAGCGGCGACAGCATCTCCCGGGTGCTGATCCGGCCGGGCGTGGCCAGCGTCGCGAAGGCGCTGGCCTATGCTCTGGCGCGGATCGGATCGGCCGTCGTCTACGGCCTGGCCGGTCTGGTGCTCGTACGCAAGACCTATCTGCTGAAGGCCGTTCGCCGGTTCTTCTCGGGCATCGGCAGCCTCGCGGGCATAGTAGGGATCAACCATGACGAGTACCGGGAACGGCACCACACCGACGGTGGCGACGCTGTGCCACGCGATCTGGCAGCTGGAGAGGGAGCTGGATCTGCTGAGCTGGCGGATCCAGGGCGCCCACCCGTGGCCGATCATCCGGATGCGCGTCTTCCATGAGCTGACCAAGCGCGGCGGGATCCACGGCGAGCCGCACCCGGTCCGCCGGACGCGCTCGGACAAGGCCCGCCTGGTCGGCAAGCACGTCGCCGGCGTGGTCGGGAAGAACCCGTTCCTGACCTCCGGCGCGTACGACGCCCTGGTGGTGCCGCACCCGCGCAAGCCGGCCGGGATCGAGATCTACACCGACAAGCTGCGCACCGAGCTCGGGTCGTCGGCGCTGGTGCTGGACTCCGGGATCAACGGGACGCCGCTGGCCGGCAGCCGCAACCTGGACTTCTTCACCTCGGCCGCGGGCGCGGTCCGCAGCCGGTCGATCGACGCGCGGACCACGACGATCGCGAACGCGCTCGAGGCGCTGACCGGCGTGAAGGTCCCGATCGGCGCGCTGGTCGCGCGGGAGATCCCGAAGCACCTGCGGCTGCGCACGCTGTACCGCGCGCTGCTGCGGCGGCACCGGATCAAGACCGTGTACTCCGTGGTGTCGTACTTCCACCAGCACATCACCGGCGCGGCCCGCGACCTCGGCGTACCGGTCATCGAGCTGCAGCACGGCGCCATCAGCCCGTACCACCTGGGCTACAGCTACCCGGGCAGTCCGGTGGTCGCGGACCAGCCGGACGAGCTGTGGTGCTTCGGCTCGTACTGGGAGACCGTCGCCGAGCTGCCCGCGGGGATGTCGACCGCGGTGATCGGGGCGCCGTTCCTGCCGGCTGCTGACGCGTCGCTGAAGATCGACGACCAGGTGCTGTTCCTGTCGCAAGGGACGATCGGGCCGGCGCTGCTGGACTTCGCGATCGAGTTCTCGGCGGCGCGGCCGGAGCTGGACGTGGTGTTCCGGCTGCACCCGAGCGAGCACGAGACGGACTACGTCGTACCTGGTGGGTCGCGGGTGCGGTTGTCGGCGGGGTCGGCGGAGTCGACGGTCGAGTTGCAGCGGGCGGCGGCGTACCAGGTGGGTGTGTCGACGACGGCGTTGTTCGAGGGGATGGCGCTCGGATGCAAGACCGCTGTGGCTGAGTTGCCGGGGCACGAGTACCTGCAGCCCGTCGTGGATCTTGGGGACGCGCTGCTGGCGTCCGACGCGGCGACGCTGGCTGCGCGGCTCGGGGATGCGCCGGTGTGTGTGGACAGTTCGGTGTACTACGCGGCGGACCAGCTCAGCGCCGTACTGAAGGATCCCTCCCGATAAAGCCGAGCAGGCGGTCCTGGAGCGGAGCGTCCTCCGGTACGGCGACCTCCGGGCCGAACACTTCCACGTCGGGGCCGAAGGCACCGGGCGTGCGGTAGAGCGTCATCATCTCGGCCGGGATGGACGTCGTACTGCGCCAGAGCCGCTCGACGTCCTGCGGGTCCATCGCCTCGTTCTGCCCGGTCGCGCGGGCCAGGTCCCAGCCGTGCAGGACCAGGTCGTCACTCACGACCTGATCGATCTGTGCCTCGGCCGTCATCCGGCCGGTCGGGGTGTCGACCTCCTGCGCGGCGAGCTCGGGGTTGTCGAGCACCTCTTCCACCGCCGCCCTGGCCTGCCGGAACGTTTTGAGCGGATCGTTGCCCTCACCGAACGAACGCCCCACCGGCCCGAGCATGTACCCGTGCATCGCGATCACGTGGTCCACTACGTCCCGCGCCGACCACTTCACACAGGGCGACTGGTTGCCCCAGTCCCCCTCTTCCACCGCCGCGACCTTCGCCTCGAATGCTTGCGCTCGGCGCCGATACCGCTCCCCGATGTCTCCCATCGGGCCACCTAACCACCCGATCAGCCGAAACTGAACCGTCTGGGCCGGGGCGCGCGGGGTACCGGGGTGGCTCGCACCCGACGAGGAGGTCACACGATGAGCGGCATCACGCAGTCGGTGGACGTCGACGTCCCGGTCACGACGGCGTACAACCAGTGGACCCAGTTCGAGTCCTTCCCGCACTTCATGGACGGGGTCGAGGAGGTCCGGCAACTGGACGCCACGCACACCCACTGGGTCACCAAGGTGGGCGGCGCGACCCGCGAGTTCGACGCCACGATCACCGAGCAGCACGCCGACGAACGCGTCGCCTGGAAGTCCGACTCCGGCCCGCACCACGCAGGAGTCATCACCTTCCACCAGCTCGAACCGGCCAAGACCCGCGTCACCGCCCAGATGGAGATCGACCCCGAAGGCTTCCTGGAGAAGGTCGGCGACAAGCTCGGCGTCGTCGAAGGCCGGGTCAAGGGCGACCTCCAACGCTTCAAAACCTTCATCGAGTCCCAGGGAACCGAAACCGGAGCCTGGCGAGGCGACGTCCCGCGGTAGGACGCCGGCAGACTCGTCGGCGCCCGTACGCCGCAGGAGATCACCGAGGTCGCCACGTACCTCGGCCCCCGGCGTACTGGCGCGCCATGGAACAAGCGGGCCTGATCCCGCTACGGTCGGCCTGAGGAGGTGCCATGCGATTCGCGATGATGCACAAGACCAACCCCGCGCTGGAAGCCGGCCAGGCTCCCGACCCGGAGATCCTCGTCCGCGCCGACGCGGTCCTGGAGGAGATGCGCCAGGCCGGCGTCCTGCTCACGGCCGAGGGCCTGCTCCCCAGCAAGCACGGCGCCCGGATCACGTTCCCGGACGGTCCGCCGAGAGTCCTCGACGGCCCCTTCACCGAAACCAAGGAGCTCGTCGCCGGCCTCTCGATCATCCGCGTCGCCTCCCGGGACGAGGCGATCCAGTGGGCGCTGCGCTTCGCCGAGGTGGACCCCGGCACCGAGATCGACATCCTCCAACTCGCCGACTGACCCCGGCGGTGCCGTACTACGCGGCAATCGCCCACAGCTGAGCGTCAGACGGGCGCGAGCACGCCCTCCTCGGCAACGACCAGCGAGTCGATCGCGGCGAAGAACGCGGCGATGCCGGGGAGGTTCGGGCCCTTCTTGCTGCTGGCGGCGTAGTCCTCGGTGGTCTCCCACTCGACGATGTCGAGCCACTCGTCGTCAGGGAGCTGGATCAGCCGGGCGGACAGGAACCCCGTCCGATCCGCCGCGAAGTCGGCGAGCATCGCCGGGCGGGCGGCGAGCAGTTCGTCGCGCCGAGCAGCCTTGAAGCGGGTCAGTTCAACAACAGACATAGTCAACATCCTTGATAGTAAGTAATCGTGACTATATCACTCCGCCAAGTTCGTGGCGGCCCACTGGCCGATGTCCTCGCGCCGGATGGCGGTGGCCATCAGGTCCGGGAAGAGGTCGGGCGTGCAGGCGAACGTGGGGATCCCCAGGTCGGCGAAAGCGGCGGCATTGTCCGCGTCGTACGACGGAGCGCCGGAGTCGGCCAACGCCAGCAGCGCGACCACCTGCACCCCGGACTCGACCAGCGAGCGCGCCCGCCGCAGCAACTCCTCCCGATTCCCGCCCTCGTACAGATCACTGATCAGCACGAGCACCGTCTCGGCCGGCCGCGCGACGAGCGTTTCGCAGTACGCGAGCGCCCGGTTGATGTCGGTGCCTCCACCGAGCTGCGTCCCGAACAGCACGTCGACCGGATCCTCGAGCTGGTCGGTCAGGTCGACGACCGCCGTGTCGAACACGACCAGGCTCGTCCGCAACGATCGCAGTGACCCCAGTACGGCGCCGAACACGCTCGCGTAGACGACCGACTCGGCCATCGAGCCGGACTGGTCGATCGCCAGCACGATGTCGCGCTGGACGCTGTGATTACGCCGCGCGTACCCGACCAGCCGGTCCGGCACGATCGTGCCCAGCGCCGGCGAGAAGTGCTTCAGGTTGATCCGGATCGTCCGGTCCCAGTCGATGTCGGCGTGCCGCGGCCGACTCGTTCGCCCGGCCCGGTCCAACGCTCCCGTGACGGCCGCCCGAGTTCGCTCGGCGAGGCGTTTCTGCAGGTCCGCGACCACCCGGCCGACGACCTCGCGTGCGGTCTGCTTGGTCTCCTCGGGCATCACCTCGTTCAGCGCGAGCAGCGTGCTGACCAGGTGGACGTCGGGCTCGACCGCGTTCAGCAGTTCGGGCTCCATCAGCATCCGGGTGATCCCGAGCCGCTCGACGGCGTCCCGCTGCATCACCTGCACGACAGAACTGGGGAAGTACCCACGAATATCGCCCAGCCACCGCGCCACCCGCGGCGCCGACGACCCGAGCCCGGCCGACCGCTTGGTCCCCGGTTCGCCCCGCTCCGCGTCGTACAAGGCAGCCAACGCGGCATCGACGGACTGGTCCGCCTTCGACAACGACGTACCGGTCTCCGGATCGGCCTCGCTGCCGAGGACCATCCGCCACCGGCGCAACCGCTCGTCGTCCATCACACCCCCAGCAATCGCGCCACGGTTGGCAGCACCGACGCGGCCAGCTCGGCATCGAGATCGTCGTCCACGGCAACTACCTTGACCGAACCACCCAGCGCCTGCGCCCGCTCACCGATCGACCGCCGCTCCGGCTTCGCGAAGGTCCCGAACGTCCTGCGCAGCAAGGGCAGAACCTCCAGGAACGCGTCGTCCGGAATCCCGGAAAGCCACCCGTCGACCAGGGCCAGCAACCGCTCGTCATGCACAAGCAGCAACCCGCCGCCCGCCAGGAAGCCCTCGACATATCCCGCCGCTTCACCGGTCGGCGTCCCCGGCGACAACGCGCGCCCCAACCGCAGCGCGACCTCGCCCGAATCCACCCGCGACGTGTCGAGCATCAACCGCGTCAACCGCCCACCGATCAATGGCGGCACCGATCCACGGTCGCTCAGCCCCTCCAACGTCCGCAGCCAAATCTCCCGCGACTCCTCCGACAGCAGCGAAGTCGCATCCTGTACGCCGTCGATCAGTTCCAGCACCGACGCCGCAGCATCCGGATCCAGCCCGTGCACCGTCCGCCCGAGCCCAGCAGACACTCGAGCCACCATCCGCTCGGCAACAGCACCCAGCCCCGCCGTGTCACTTCCCCGTACGTCGCCATAACGCGCCGACCTGGCCAACGCGGGCAGTGCGGCCATCAGATGTCCGACATCCGCGTCCTTCGCCGCCCGCGTGTCGACTCCCGCCAGCAACGCCGGCAACGCCTCGGCGAGATCCGCCAGCAACGAGCGCTCCAGTGCCGACGTCACCGCGGCCAGCGTGGACGACTCCGAAGCGGCCGCGAGCATGACCGTCGTCGCCGCCCCGACCACCGTCGTACCGTGCGCACCCGCCGCGACCAGATCCACCTCGAGCCCCGGATCCCACGCCAGCTTCCACATCTCCCGGAATGTGCCCTGCGCCCGCCGGTCGTCCGAGGTCGGCAACCCCCAGGAGATCCCGAGAATCCTCAACCGGTGCAGCAGATGCGACTTTTCCCGGTCGTTCTCCTTACGCAGATCCAGGTCGATCACCCGCTCGGCCGGATCGCGCTTGAGCCGCAGTCGCCGAGCCTGTGCCGCCAGATCCGCCGCGACCGGCGCCTGCGGCGTGTCGCCCGGCACGGTCCCGAGCAGCTCCCCGACGACCGCTTCGCGCGTCACCAGATCCAGCAGTACGTCGTTCCCGCCACACAGTACGGCGCGCGTCGCCTCGGTCATCTCACTCAGCCCGGCGAGCGGCCGTTCTCTCAACGCAGCAAGGGTCTCCGCCAGCCGGACCGCCTCGATCACGTGCGCGCTCGACACCGGCAGGTCTTCGGCCCGCAGCACGCGCGCGACCTTGGTCAGCCAGCGCGTGGTGATCTGGTCGGGCGCGGTGAACAGGTGGTGGTACCAGCCCGGCGAGGTCACGCCGGCGCCGTACCCGCTCGCGTTGGCCAGCCGGCTGTGCGTCCACGGCACCCAGGTGCACGCGACCTTGCGCTTGGCCAATCCCTTCAGGATCCGCGCGTCGTGAGTTGCCGGAGGCAACGGCAAGGTCAACGCGGGCACGTGCCAAGCACCACAGACCACGGCGATCCGCTCGAAGCCCTCCTTGATCGCCTTGCGCATCGTCTGCCGCATGTACGCCTCGCGCTGCGCCTCCCGGCCCATCGCCTGCTCGTCGCGCCGCAACTCGCCCATCGCCTCCGCGATCACCGTGAACGGCTCGGCGCCATCGCGCCGGTGCTCGATCACGTCGTCCCACCAGCGCTCCGGATCGTCGTAGCCACCAGCCGCGGCGAGCGTCGCGAGCGGATCGATCGACGACCCGCGCTCCCGCTCCGACGAGCCGAACATCAGCGCCGCCGGCAGATCACAGAACCGAACCGGTACGCCGCCGGCCAGCGCGAACCGGATCGCCTGCCACTCCGGGCTGAACACCGCGAACGGCCAGAACGCCGCCCGCGTCGAGTCGTCGACGGCGTACGCCAGCAGCGCGACCGGCGGCACCATCTCCGGATCCGCGGCCAGCTCGACCACCTTGTCGGCCTCGGGCGGTCCCTCGATCAGCACGATGTCCGGCTGCAGGTCCGCCAGGGCAGCCACCAGCGCCCGGGCCGACCCAGGTCCGTGGTGCCTGATGCCGAACAGGTGGACAGACATCAGCTCAGGTCCCGGCACGCCCGGTAGAAGTCGGACCAGCCGTCGCGCTCGCGGACGACGGTCTCCAGGTACTCCGACCAGACCACGCGGTCGGCCGACGGGTCCTTCACGACCGCACCGAGGATGCCGCCGGCCACGTCGTACGAGCGCAGGACGCCGTCGCCGAAGTGAGCGGCCAACGCGAGACCACCGGTGACCACGCTGATCGCCTCGGCGGTCGAGAGCGTGCCGGACGGCGACTTGACCGCGGTCCGCCCGTCCTCGGTCCGGCCCGATCGCAGCTCGCGGAACACCGTCACAACGCGGCGGATCTCGTCCAGCGCGCTGTCCTGCGGCGGCAGCTCCAGCGAGGCGCCGAGCTGCGCGACCCGGCGGGAGACGATCTCGACCTCGTCGTCGGCGGAGTCGGGCAGCGGCAGTACGACGGTGTTGAACCGTCGCCGCAACGCGCTCGACAGTTCGTTCACGCCCTTGTCCCGGTCGTTCGCGGTGGCGATCACGTTGAAGCCCTTGCGGGCTTGGATCTCGCCGGCCAACTCGGGGATCGGCAGCGACTTCTCCGACAGGATCGTGATCAGCGCGTCCTGCACGTCGGACGGCATGCGGGTGAGCTCCTCGATCCGGGCGATCTTCGCCTCGGCCATCGCGCGCTGCACCGGGCTCGGGACCAGCGCGGCCTCGCTCGGCCCCTGCGCGATCAGCTGCGCGTAGTTCCAGCCGTAGCGGATCGCCTCCTCCGCCGTACCGGCCGTGCCCTGGACGAGCAGCGTCGAGTCACCGCAGATCGCCGCGGCCAGGTGCTCGCTGACCCACGTCTTCGCAGTACCCGGTACGCCGAGCAGCAGCAGCGCCCGGTCGGTAGCGAGCGTCGCGACGGCCACCTCGATCAGGCGGCGCGGGCCGACGTACTTGGGAGTGATCTCGGTGTCGCCGGCCTGCCCACCGAGCAGGTACGTGACCACGGCCGCAGGCGACAGCCGCCAGGCCGGCGGGCGCACCCGGTCGTCCGTCGCCACCAGCGCGGCCAGCTCCTCGGCGTACTCGTCCTCGGCGTGCGGCCGCATCACTGCTGTGGTGCTCATGACAGCTCCTCGTACATCTCACGACGGAAAATCAGGGTCTCGACGAGCCGCAGGCGCCAGGTGTCTTCCTCACCGGTCGGCTCGCGGGTGATCGGGTGGTTCAGCACCTCAGGCGGTACGGCGCGCGCCGCGGTGCTCGCCAAGCGGGCCCAGCTGCGGTGAGTGCCGGCCTTGGCGAGCAGGTCGAGCACCAGTACGGCGACCGGCTCCGGCCACGGGACCGGGAGACCGCCGACCAGCTCGGACAGGTCGATGGTGGTCCGCAGGTGCTCGATCGCCTGGGGCAGCTCGGCTTCCGGGAGCACGCGCAGCAGCTCGCTGGTCCTGCCGTCGGTGGCGGCGTTGCTCAGGAGGAGGGAGCGGGCCCAGTCTGCGTTCTGGTCGCGGACTGCTGCTTCGGCCCAGGCTGCTTGGAGCACCTCGGGCGCTACGCCCTCCACTGGTAGCTGGAGGAGGTCCGGCGACGGCAGAGATGCTGCGGCGACGAGCTGCTTGAGCCAGCCGGCCCGCCGCCCGAGGCCGGGGTGCGCCTGCGGGTCGATGCCGTCGCGCTCCATCGCTTTGGTGACGCGCTCGGGCAAGGTGACCGCCAGAACGTCTTGCGTTTCCATCAGATGAGACCCCACCCGATCAGCCATCCGGACGCTGAACTGCGAGCCTTCGATCCGTGCCAGCAGCTCGGCCGCCAGACGACGAACCTCTTTGGCCCGGTCATCCAGTGCTTGCTCCAGGAACTCCTCGTCTGCCTTGCTGACCTTGACTTTGAGTGCCCCGAGAAACTCCAGCCGGGTAGCAGCTGTCTCGGTCGGCCAGACCTCGCGGAGTGCTTCCAACGCAGCCGCCGGATCGTTCTGCCTCAGCCGTCTGAACCACGCCCGCCGCTGCAGGGCGTTCCCATGGGTCCACAGCTCCGGGTCGTCACTGACGGCCTCGTGCAGGAACCGCCACTCCGGGTTCAGGTCGGCCAGCCAGGCTGCCCTTCTCCCCGCGGCAGCGATGACCAGCGGCCGGTACTCCGCGCGACCTTTCGCGTAGTCAGCCAACGCGGGCAGGTGCTCCGGCGGGATCCCCCAGCCCTTCGACTCGGCGATCCGCAGCCACTCGCCGAGTGCCGCCGACTGAAACCCGGTCAGCATCGCCGCCAACCGGCGGATCGCGTTCGACCGAGGCAGCGGTCGGTCCTCACCCTCGGCCTCCCGCAACGGCTCGATCCCCTGCAGGGGAAGGCGCCCCGCCCGCTTGTAAAGCGTCGCCAACGCGGCGGCGTCGAGCAGGCCGGCGTCGTCAGTCAGCTGCTCTCCCACCGCCGGAGGAAGCTCGTCGAACACAGGAGGCCGCCGGTCGGTCCCGAGCAAAGCGGAGGACACGAGCCCATCCCAGCCCCTCATCGCCGCACCTCCGGTGCAGCGGGGGTGAAGCGGCAGCGGGCGCTCACACGATCACCGCTCTGTCGCCGTCCCACACTGTCATCGGGCGGAAGCCTGCGCGGTTCCACTCGCCCGCGACGGTGATCGGAGCGCCCGCGGAGACGGCCAAGAGTTTCCAGGGATCGAAGCTCGGCAAGACCTCCAACGCTCCTTCGTCATCCACCAGAGCCCACGTCGAACCGTTGCGCGCCGGCCGGACGTCCTGCAGCACCAACGGCCAACGCTCGTTCCACGGGTCTGCGGTCAATGACTCAACGTACGCAGCAAGCGCCTGGTGGGTGGACAGGCCGGAAGGTCTGGTGCCGGGAAGGCGTGGCGCGGTCTGGGTGAGCAGCGCACGGAGTGGAAGAGCACCTGGGTAGAACGAAAGGACAGCAGGGACGACCTCACCAGGACGTGCCGGCAGTGGATCCAACCGACGTCCCGCAGGAGCGAACGCCAGGACCAACGCCAACCGTCCACTTGTTGCCCCACGCAACCAAAGCCGCCGGACCGTCAACCGGTCGTCGGGCTCCACCACGCGCCCGAGCACCAACCAGTCGTCCTCGACCTTCTCCCCCTCGGCCTGCACGCGCGCCGTCTCGACCGTCCACCCGATCCGCGTCTGCACGGTCTCGGCCATCGACGGCGGCAGCTCGGCCAGCCGACCATGCGCCGACACCGTCAGGTGAATCAGCGCCAGCTCCTCCAGCAGCTCGCCCGGCCACCCATGCCCGCGCCCCACCACGCCAGCAGCACGCCGTACGGCGCCCGCAACCCCCGGCGCCTGCGCGTCGACCATCCGCGCAGCCAGCCGACTCAGCTCCTCGTACCCGCGCTGCTCGAACCCGCTGAGCCCCCGGCGTACCTGGTCGTCCAGCCAGCTCTCCAGCTCGGCCATGCCCGCCGACACCCGATCAGCCCGTCGCGAAGCTCGCGCCTGAGCCGCCAGCGGGTCAGCAACCTCACCGGGCTTCTTCTCGGCCCGCTCAGCCGCCTTCTCAGCCCGATTGCTCCGCTCGGCCAACCACTTGTCGACCCACTCAGGCTCCTCCGCCGCCGGCAGTCCACCGGCAGCCCAGAGCAGCATCAGCCCGAGCGAGTGCTTGCACGGGAACTTCCGGCTTGGACAGGTGCACTTGAACGCCGGACCGCTCAGGTCGACCGACGTCTGGTACGGCGACTTGCCACTGCCCTGGCAGTACCCCCAGAGCGCACTCTCCGAGCTACCGGCCTCGGACCACTTCGCCACCCGAGCCTGCGCCTGCCCGGCCTTGGCGGAGGCAGGATCAGGCGCGAGCGCGAGCACCTGCTCCACATCCCAAGGCCCCACAACGCTCCCCGCTCTCGCCAACACCTAGACGAGAGCATGCCATCCAGGACGGACACCTCAGCCAAAGGCCTGCTGCTCAGACTCGTAGTGGCTGGGGTACCCGTTGCCGGCCCGGTGCCCGTTGACCGACGCCGGAGGAGCAGCAGGCGGTGCCGGGGTTTCCGACAGACCATCTCGTACGACGCCCAGCAAGCGCTGTTCAACCGCCTCCAACTCAGCAATCCTCTGCCGGATTGCCTCCTCCTCTGTGCGCGCGGCCGACACGATCTCGTCGGCTTCGGTTTTTGCTGTTTCGCGCAGGTGGTCGGCGGTCCGCTGGCTCGCGCTGAGCACGCTGAGCTCGTACCGGCGCAGCTCGTCCACCCACGCTCCGTCCTGTGGCTGCGCGGCCAGCACCGGTGCCATCGGGTGCTCTCCGTCGACGGTCGGCAGCGTCCGCTCCAGGTCGGCGATCTGCTGGTCGACCCGCGTGAACAGGTCGGCTACATCGGTCCGCATCTGCCGGATCGCCGTCGCCGCCGCTGCGACCCGCTCGCTGGCCTCTCGCTCGCGCTCGAGCGCGGTCCGCTCGGCCGAGGTGATCACCCCGAGCGCGACCAGCGCGTCCCGCTCCGCGTCGTCAGCCGGCTCCGGCACCACACCGGTCGACGCCGCACCAGGCGCCGCCGCAGCCGCCAGATCAGCCTGCCCACCCGCGCCCCCACCGGCACCTGCACCCGGGCCCGCACCCACAGCCGCACCATCACCAGTCATCGCCACAGTCCGCCGTAGCGGCACCTCCCGGATGAACAGCACCGCCAGCAAACTGACCACCCCAGCCGCAGCAGCGATCAGGAAGATCCGCCCGGTCGCATCGCCGTACGCATGCCGTACGACGTCCGCCAGCTGCGGCGGCAGCGACCCCACGTCCAGCACACTCGTCCCCGACCCGTCCTGCAGAGCCCGCCCAGCAGCAGCGCCGTCCGGCCCGAGCGCCCGCAGGTTGCTGGTGATCAGCTCAGTCACCCGGCTCGCCAGCACAGCACCCAGCACCGAGACGCCGACCGCACCGCCGAGGCTGCGGAAGAAGGTGACCGATGCACTGGCCGCACCGACCTGGCTGACATCAACCGTGTTCTGCACCGCGAGCACCAGGTTCTGCATCAGCATCCCCATGCCAACACCCATCGCGCCCATGCCGACCGCGAGATACCAGTACGCCGTGGTGTGGTCGATCGTCCCGAGTACGCCGAGGCCGCCGATCAGCAGCAGCCCGCCGAGCACGAGGTAGCGCTTCCACTTCCCGTACCGCGTGATCATCTGGCCGGCACCGACCGACCCGAAGAACGAGCCGAGCATCATCGGGATCGTCAGCAGCCCGGACTCGGTCGCGCTGTAGCCGCGGGCGATCTGGAAGTACTGGCCGAGGAACACCGCACTGCCGAACATCGCGAGCCCGACCGCCAGGCTCGCCACGATCGCCAGCGCCGTGGTCCGCTCCCGGACGACGGACAGCGGGACGAGCGGCTCCTTCGCGCGGGTCTCGACGATCACCGCGAGGATCGCGAGCACCGCCGTACCGCCGAGGTAGTACGCCGTCTCCCGCGACCACCACGGGAAGTGCGTTCCCGCGAAGGACACCCAGACCAGCGGCAGGCTGGCCGCGCCGCTGATCAGGATCGCGCCGAGGTAGTCCATCCGTACCTTGCGCTTGACCAGCGGGAGGTGCAGGTACCGCTGCAGGACGATCAGGCTGATCATCGCGAGCGGCACGCAGACGTAGAAGCACCAGCGCCAGCCGAGCCAGCTGGTGTCGACGATGACGCCGCCGAGCAGCGGGCCGCTCACCGTGGCGACGGCGACGACGGCCCCCATGTAGCCGGAGTACCGACCGCGGTCGCGCGGCGGGATCGCGGCGCCGATGATCGCCTGGGCCAGCGCCATCAGGCCGCCCATCGCCAGGCCCTGCAGGACGCGCGCACCGATCAGGAACGGCACGGTGTGCGCCATCCCGGCCAGCGCCGAGCCGATCACGAACAGCACGATCGCGAGCTGGACGAGCAGCTTCTTGCTGATCAGGTCGGACAGCTTGCCCCAGACCGGCGTGGAGACCGTGGTCGCCAAGAGGCTCGCGGTGATCACCCACGTGTACTGCGTCTGGCTGCCCTCGAGGTCCGCGATGATCGTCGGCAGCGCGTTGCTGACGATCGTCGAGCTCAGCATCGCGGTGAACAGCGCCGCCAGCAGCCCGACCAGGATCTCGAGAATCTCCCGATGCGTCAGCTCAGGATCACCGCCCCGCGCAGGCGCCCCCGCTCCAGCGGCTGCCGCCGGTCCACCGGGCGCCGCGGAATCAAGTGGTGCGCGCGACGCGCTTCCCGAAGGATCGAGCGCTGCGGAAGGCTTGGTCTCGGTGGCTGACATCTGGGGTGGATCCGTCCTCACGCATCGTTCGGCCGGAGCAGCCGGTCGGGCTGCTCCGGGGCGGAGTACGGCCTCCAGGTCCTCACCCAGGCCTATTTGGTTGCAGTAGGAAACTGTAAGCCAGCTCAGCGTGACGGTGGATGCCGGGTCAGCCATCGGACTGTTCGGTCTGTTCCAAGCGGCGGGACGCACGTAACATCCGTTGACTGCTGAGCGATCAACAGCCGGAGGCTTCGGCGGTGCTGTCAGGGCCCGCCGAAGCTTTCTACACGTTCAGCGAGCTAGCAGCCGTACGGCGTTGGCGGTGGTCCTCGGCCGCCAGCCCTCGGCGACCGCCGCCTGGTCCAGTGCGGCGATCTGATCGGCGACAGCCTCGGTCGGCGTGAAGCAGTGGTCGCTGCCGTACAGCAGGTGGTCCGCACCGGCTACAGCCTGCAGGGCCGGCAGCTGGTTCGGCACCGGCGTACCGGCGACGTCGTACCAGAGGTCCTTGAGCTGCTCGGTCACACTCGGCAGGTCGCTCGCGGGAGCGAAGGTGTCCTGGAACAGGTCGAGCCGATCGCCCAGCAGCGGGATGACTCCGCCCGCGTGGGTGACGACGAAGCGGATCCGCGGGTAGCGGGTGAAGATCCCGGTGAGCACCAGGTCGGTCACCGCGCGGGCGCTGTCGAACAGGAACTCGATCATCGGCCGCGGCCGGTCCAGCGAGACCTGTCGCCACTGCGGCGGCGACGTGGGGTGCAGGAAGACCACGGCGGCCCGCTCGTCCAGTGCACGCCAGAGCTGCTCCCACGACGGGTCACCGGGGTACTGCCCGCCGGCGTTGCTGTTCAGGATGACGCCGTCCGCACCCAGTACGTCGTACGCGTGCTCCAGCTCGACCAGCGAACCCGCGACGTCCGGCAACGGCAGACTGGCGAAGAACCCGAAGCGGCCCGGGTGGTCCTTGGCCACCTCCGCAGCGGCCTCGTTCATCCGGCGAGCCAGCACCTGGGCGCGGAAGTCGTCGCCGAAGTGCACCCCCGGCGACGACACCGACAGCACCGACTTGGCGATCCCGGTCCGGTCCATCAGCTCCAGGTGCTTGGCCGCACTCCACACCGGCCAGCCCGGCATTCCGTCCGGCCGGAGGTGCCCCGCCCGCTCGGCTGCGGCGACGTACTCCTTGAGCAGGAAGTGCGCGTGCACGTCGATCAGGTCGTTCATCGGTCTCACCTCCGTCGAAAGTCAGGGGTCCGGGTCGCTCTCACGGTCAGGCGGTGGTCGGGTGCAGTAGGTCGTCCAGCCCGACGCGGCGCAAGAACTCCGAGCGGACCCGGTCGGCGACCGCGTTGACCACGGCGGCGCCGTCGTCGGAGGGGTCGATGTGGACCCGGAACGGCCGGCGGCCCTTCTCGGTGCCGACCACCGTGACGATCGCCTGGGCGACCTCCGCGACGTCGGCCCACTCCGGCTCGATCTCGCGCAGCTTCTGGCTGACCTGGTCCATCAGCCCGGCGTACCGGTTCTCGTACGCCGCGACGATGTCGGTGTCGGCCGGCGAACCGCTGTGCGCGAAGTGGTTCGTGCCGTGGGTGAACGAGCCCGGCACGATGATCGTGGTCTCGATGCCGAACCGGGACAGCTCGAGCGCGTAGCTGGTGGCCATCGCGTCCATCCCGGCCTTCGCGGCGAAGTACGGCGCCAGGTACGGCGGGGTGCCACCGCGGCTGCTGGAGCTGCCGACCCAGACCACCAGGCCGTCCTGCTGCTCCCGCAGGTGCGGCAGCGCCGCCCGGTTGAGCCGCTGGGTGCCGACCACGTTGGTGTCGTACAGGCTGGCAACCTGCTCGGGGGTGAAGGCCTCGGCCGGGCCAGTGACCATGTGACCGGCGTTGTGGATCAGTACGTCGAGCTTGCCCTGCTCGGCGAGTACGGTCGCGACCGCCTGCCGGGCCGACTCGTCGGAGCTGACGTCCAGCTCGACGGCGCGGAGGTCGACGGTGTTGTCCTTGGAGTACTGGGCGGCGTCGGCCGCCGCTGTTGCGTTGCGGCCGGCGACGTCGCGCATCCCGGCGTACACGATGTGGCCGGCGTCGGCCAGAGCACGGGCGGTGAGGGCACCGAAGCCGCTCGAGGCGCCGCTGATCAGGATGGTCTTGGACATGGCGGGACTACCTTTCGGGCAGGCGGATCACCAGGCTCGGCGCCTGTGTGGTCCAGAGGATGAGGGTGCGGGCGCCGCAGGGGCGGGCGCCCGCGGCGGATCAGGCCGCGGAACCGCCGTTGGCGTAGATGGTCTGACCGTTGATCCAGCGACCGGGACCGGCCAGGAAGGCGATGATCTCGGCGATGTCCTCGGGCTGGCCGAGGCGCTCCAGCGGGGGCTCGGCGATCATCCGGTCGATGATCTCCTGCGGCTTGCCTTCCATGAACAGCGCGGTCTCCGTCGGGCCGGGGCCGACCGCGTTGACGGTGATGTCGCGGCCGCGCAGCTCGCGGGCCAGGATCAGGCTGATCGCGTTCACGGCGGCCTTGCTGGCGGAGTACACCGAGTAGTTCGGCCGGGCGAGCGTAGTCAGTGAGCTGGAGATGTTGATGATCGCGCCACCGTTGCGCAGCCGGCGGGCGGCCTGCTGGTCGACCACGAAGGTGCCGCGGACGTTCACCCGCAGGTGCTCGTCGAGGACCGCCAGGTCGACGTCGGCGAGCGGGCCGAGCTTCATGATGCCGGCCGCGTGCACCAGGACGTCGACGCCGCCGAACTCCTTCTCCGCGGTGTCGAACAGGGCGCTGACCGAGTTCTCGTCGGCCACGTCGGCCTGGACGGCGATCGCGCGGCCACCGGCCTGCTCGACGTCCTTGACGGCCGCCTCGGCCTCGGTCTTGCCGCCGCTGTAGACGACCACTACGTCGAAGTGGTCCTTGCCCAGGCGGGCCGCGGTCTCGCGGCCGATTCCGCGCGATCCGCCGGTCACGATCGCCACCCGGTTGGTGTTCTCGGTCATCGTCCTGCTCCTTCGAAGTTCGGTGTTTCGTGCTGACACCAAAAGCTTCGCGCGCCGGATGCATCAAGTCCAACGAATCAACTCGATGGGTGGATCAGTTCTGTTGATCCATCAGGTCCCGGCCGGGCGTCGTACCGGGTGGGTGGTGCAGGTGGGCGACGACCAGCCCGAGCAGGGCCCGGAGCGCGACCGACGGTTTCCGCTTGCGCAGGGTCGCCATGTAGAGCGACCACTGGAAGTCCTGGCCCTTGATCGGGATCGCACGGATCGCCTCCTCGTCGGCGACCGCGTAGCCGGGCAGGATGCCCAGGCCGACGCCGTGCCGGACGAACTGCACGCCGTTGTCGATGCCCAGCGCCTCGACCACGACCTGCCGGCCGATCCCGGCCGCGTCGAAGATCTGGTCGATCAGCGTCCGGGTGCCGAAGCCGGGCGGGAAGTCCACGAACGCCTCGTCGGCCAGGTCCGCCAGCTCGACCGAACGCCGGCGGGCCAGCCGATGCCCGGTCGGTACGGCGAGCACCTGCGGCACCTGCAGCAACTCCCAGGCGGTGAGCTCACGCGGCACGCTGCCCGCGCCCACGCCGAGGAAGCCGACCTCGATGTCACCGTTGCGCAGCCCGGCGATGACACCGGCCGAGCCTTCGGGCTCCACGCGCAGCTGCAGCTCGACGTTCTGGTGGCGGCGCCGGAACTCGCCCGCCGCGGCCGGCAGGTCGATCAGCCCGAGCCCCGGCAGCAGCCCGACCCGGACCGTGCCACGCATCCCGGCCCCGAGCTCGTCGACGACGTCCCGCGCACCCTGGACCGCGTCCATCACCGCCAGCGCCTCCGGCAGCAACGCCGTACCGGCCTCCGTCAGTACGACGCGTTGCGCCGACCGCTCGAACAACGTCACCTTCAGATCGCGTTCGAGCGACGCGATCGCCGCGCTCACCGCGCTCTGCACGACGTGCAGCCGCCGCGCCGCGAGCGTGAAACTCCGCTCGTGCGCCACCGCGACGAAGTACTCCAGCTGCCGAAGCTCCACGCCCAGAGTCTGGCAGCATCCGTGTCGAGAAGGCCGGGACGACTCCGACGGGACTGGTATGAGCAGCTCTCTGCAGCAGACTGTCCAGCGCGCGATCGACCGGCTCGTCGCGTCCGGCACGGAGACGGGCCTGCAGGTCGCGGTCTACCGGTACGGCGAACTGGTGGTGGATGCGGTCGCCGGGGTTGCCGATCTCGAGACCGGTCGACCGCTGCTCGCGGACACCCCGATCTACAGCGGATCCACCGGTAAGGGCGTCACGTCGACGCTCGCCAACGTGCTCGTCGCGCGGGGTGTGCTCCGGTACGACGAGCCGATCGTGGAGCTGTGGCCGGAGTTCGCGGCGCACGGGAAGGGCCGGGCGACGTTACGGCACGTGCTGACGCATTCGGTCGGCGTACCGGCGATCCCGGCGTCGACGACGCTCGCGGACCTGACCGACTGGGACGGGATGACGGCGACGATCGCGGCGAGCGAGCCGTGGTGGGAGCCGGGCACGAAGACGGCGTACCACGCGCAGACGTTCGGGCTCCTGGTCGGCGAGCTGGTACGACGGGCAACCGGTCGGCCGCTCGGTGAGGTGCTGCGGGAGGAGCTGACCGGACCGCTCGGGGTTCAGGACGAGGTGTACTTCGGGGTGCCGGTCGAGGCGCTCGGTCGGGTGGCGCGACTGGACGGACCGGAGGTGCCTGCGGCGCAGGACGAGCGGCTGGCACCGGCGGCGGTGATCCCGTGCCCCGCGTCGATGAACCGGGCCGACGTACTGAGTGCGGACGTGCCGTCGGCAGCGACCGCGTCGGCCAGAGGGATCGCCAAGGTGTACGCCGCCCTCCTGGGGCCGGTGCCCGGCGAGCGAGACTTCCCAGTCGGCAGGCCCGACTCATCGCCGGTCAGCGTCGAGCTGATCCCCTCAGAGTTGCTGCAGGAGATCGTCGGGCCCGCGTTCTCACGCACCGACGAGGTGTTCGGGAATCCTGCCGTCTGGGCGTTGGGCTACGCGTACGGCCGACTCGGCGCGACCGCCGAGCAGACGTCGACGACGTTCGGCATGCCAGGCATGGGCGGCAGCGCGGCCTGGGTGGACCACCGCAGCGGCGTCGCGTTCGCGCTCACCAAGAACCGGTTCGATCCGGGCCAGGCGGACCCGGCGACCGACCTGGGCAACCTCGTGGCTGCCTGGTCGGAGGGCTGAGGCCTTACGGCGTACGGACCTGGTTCTGGTCGACCCAGACGAGGTGACCGTGGTGGCTGATGAGGATCTCGGGAGCACCGGTGGTCGCCGTACGGCGGGAGAGCGCCTCGCCGGCGATCCAGCGACCGCCGATCCGGACGTGCACCGACTCGGGCCGGGTGGGAGTGGCAACAGGCATGGGACCTGACTTCTGAACAGGGGCGGAGACCGGTGGATGACGTCTGGTGGAACGGGTGTGGCGCTGCAGGTCGGGCATGTTCGTCCTCGGGAGGGACCACAGTCGTCGGGTGCTGGGGCGCACCGGCTGGCTGCTCAACCAAAGGCCACCCTACAACCGCACCCCGAACCATCCCTAGCGGTAACTCGAATTGGTCTTTAAAACAAAGACCTGTAGGAACTCCGGCGAACAATCGGCGGTCGATCACCGGCCGCCGATTGTTTTGGCCAGAAATTATCCCCAGGCCGGAACTTGCTGCAACGCCCAGGTGTTGCCGTCCGGATCGGCGAAGAACACGAACTTCCCCCACGGGAACTCCTGCACCTCGCTGACCTCGACCCCGCGCCCGGCCAGCTCCTCGCGCGCCGCCGCCGCGTCCGCGACGACGATCTGCAGCCCGCGCACCGTTCCCGGCTCGGCCTGGCCCATTCCGGTGCCTAGGGCAATCGAACAGGCCGACCCCGGCGGCGTCAGCTGGACGAACCGCACCTCGTCGCTGACCTGGTGGTCGTGGTCGGCGACAAAGCCGACCTGGTCGGTGTAAAACGCCTTCGCCCGGTCGACGTCACTGACCGGTACCGACACCAACTCGAGTTTCCAATCCATTGTCCGTTCCCCTCCTCGCTCTGGTCCCTGACTCGGCAACTTACCGGCGGAAACGGTCAGAACCTGTGCACCTGGTTGCCGACCACGGCCTTGGGTACCGGGTCGTCAACCCGAGAACACGGAGGGCAACCATGACGACGCAGACCCCGGCCGTCCACCAGGACGGTCAGCGGACCGCACCGGACGAGCACGTGGGCGCTCTGGTCGCTCAGCTGACCAACGACGTGAGCCACCTGGTCCGCGACGAGCTGCAGCTGGCCAAGGCCGAGCTCAAGGACAAGGGCAAGGAGGCCGGCCTCGGCGTCGGGCTGTTCGGCGGCGCGGGCGCGTTCGCCTTCTACGGCCTGGGTGCGCTGATCGCGACCGCGATCGTCGGGCTCTCGTACGCCGTACCGGCCTGGCTCGCGGCGTTGATCGTGACGCTGCTGCTGTTCGCGATCGCCGGTGTCGCCGCCCTGCTGGGCAAGCGGCACGTCAGCCACGCGACTCCGCCGATGCCGGAGAGCGCCGTTCACGGTGTGCACGACGACCTCGAAGCACTGAAGGGCCACCAGCCGGAAGGGAAGAACGCATGACCACCACGACGCGCCAGAGCAAGCCGCGCAGGACCGCCGCTGCCCGGCCGGACGACATGAGCGAGGTCGAAGCACTCAGGGCCGACCTGGAGATGACGCGCCAGCACCTGGCCGACACGGTCCAGGAGCTGAGCCGCCAGCTGAACGTCCCGCGCCGGGTCAAGGACTCCGCGACCAGCGCCGGGCACCGCGCCGTACAGGCTGCCGGGAACGCCGGCCAGCGCGCCAAGGCAACCGCGGGCGGGATGAGCGAACGCGCCAAGGCCACTGCCGGTGGAATGGGCGAACGCGCCAAGGTGACCGCCGGCGGCATGGGCGAGCGCGCGAAGCACCTGCCCGAGCACGCGAAGAACCTTCCCGCCAAGGCGAAGCAGGTCCCGGAGCTCGGCCGCAAGCACCCGAAGGCCGCAGCCGCCGTCGGTGTCGGTGGCGCCGTGGCCCTGGGAGTCGGCGCCTGGATCGTGGGACGCAACCGGTGAGCACCAAAGCCGTCAAGCTGGCCTACCGCCCGTTCGGCCTGCTCTCCGGTATCGCCGGCGGTCTCGTCGCCGGCGCCATCTTCAAGCAGGTCTGGAAGCGCGTGGCCGACGAGGACGACGCCCCCGACGCCCTCCAGTCGGAGTACCCCTGGCGCCAACTCCTCCTGGCCGCCGCCCTCCAAGGCGCCGTGTACGCCGTGGTCAAGGCAGCCGTGGACCGAGGCGGCGCCAAGGCCTTCGAACGCTGGACCGGCGAATGGCCCGGCGACTGATCCATCCACGAACTGACTGTGGCCCCCACCCGGATGCGGGTAGGGGCCACAGTCGTTTTCACAGCTCGCGCAGTGCCGGCCCGAGCTCCTTGGTGAAGAAGTCGAAGAACCCGTCCACGTCCGGTCCCGCGTTGATCAGCGCCAGGTGGTCGTACCCGGCCTCGGCGAACGGCTTCGTCACCTCGACGTGCCGCCCGACGTCCGGCCCGCACCCGAACTGCTCCTTCATGTGGTCAGCCGTCACGAGTTCGGTCGCGGCGTCGAAGTTCACCGGGTTCGGCAACTCGGCCTGCACCTTCCAGCCCGTCACCCCGAACCGGAACAGCTTCCGCGCCGACTCCGCCGCGTCCTCCTCCGTCGGAGCCCACGCCAGCGGCACTTCGGCGTACGTCGGCCCGTCGCCTCCGGCCTTCCGGTACGCCGTCACGAGCTCCTCGTTCGGCTCGGTCGTGAACAGCGCGTCCCCCAACTCACCCGCCAGCTCCGCGGCATCCGTGCCACCCGCCGCCACCGCGATCCGCGGCAGCTCGTCGGGCAGGTCGAACACCCGCGCATCCTCCAGCTGCAGGTGCTTCCCGTCGTACGACTGGTAGCCGCCGCTCCACAGCAACCGGATGATCTCCAGCGACTCCCGCAGCATCTCGTGCCGCTGAGCGACCGCCGGCCAGCCGCGGCCGACGACATGCTCGTTGAGCCGCTCACCGGCGCCGACCCCGAGCGTGAACCGCCCGCCGGACAGCAACGCGGTGGTCGCGGCCATCTGCGCGACCACCGCCGGGTGGTACCGGATGAACGGGCAGGTCACGCCGGTCGCCAGCTCGATCGCCGACGTTCGCGCCGCGGCCGCAGCCAGCATCGAGAACGCGAACCCCGAGTGCTGGTGCTCAGACACCCACGGGTGGAAGTGGTCGCTGACCTCGACGAAGTCGAAGCCGGCCTGCTCCGCGCGGACCGCCTGGTCGACGATTTCCGTCGGCGAGTACGCCTCGGCGATCAGCTTGAACCCCAGTTTCATCGAGCCTTACCTCCGAAAGATGAATAGAACAAGACGTCCTGGGCACCAGAAGGGAGCAAGTACTGGTTGCCCAAGGCCTCGGCGTTGAGCAGACAGCGCCGGGGCCGCCACCAGCCGGCAAGTCAGTCAGGCGGTTCAGGAGTGACCGGTACGCCGTCCTCGCCCGTGGCGGAGTCGGACTGGATGTCCACCGCCGCGTCGTCGGTGGTCGACTCGGCCGGCGGATCTTCCTCCGGCCCCCGGGTCTCGTCGATCAGGTCGTCGATCAGTTCTTCCGGACGATCCGTCATCACGTCCCCCTTCCTGTTGGACGCGTCTCGGTACCCGCTCCCGGCCGACCTCATGCACGGATCGCGACGATCAGCGCGTCGTTCCCCCGCCGCCAGACCGCACCGGCCCGCTCGAAGCCGTTCCGCCGGAGCAGATCGACGTGCCACCCCTCGCGTTCGAGCAGGTCGCCGTCCCAGTGCGCGAACAGCTTCTCCCGTTCGTGCCAGAGCCCCGCGTACGACGGATCGCCGTACGCCCGCTCGTACCACCCGTCGCAGTCCTCCGCCTCCGCGAACGTGACCCGCAAATGCTCGGCGTGCATCCGATCCGCCGCCCCGCGCAGCACCGGCTCGGCGATCGGCACGTGGTCCGCGTTGGCGAACACCCCGCCCGACCGCAGCACCCGCGCCACCCCGCCGTACACCCCAGCGAGCGCGTCCGCCGGAATCCAGTGCATCGCCGTCGCCGTCACCACCGCGTCGAAGCCGGTCGGCAGTCCGCGATCCCAATTCGGTGCGGCCAACTGCCGCTCGACCACCGTCACGCGGTCGTCCCCGTCAAAAGCGTCCCGGGCCAGGTCGAGCAGCACCGGGTCGATGTCGACCGCCACCACCTCGGCGTCCGGAAAGCGGTCCAGCACCCGCCGAGTGAGCGATCCAGGCCCGCAGCAGAGGTCGAGCACACGCTGTGGAGGACCCGCCAGCGTCTCGGCGTACTCGAGGATCAACTCGAAGCGGAGTTCGCGATCCGGTTCGTGTCCCGCCTGCTGGCGCTCCCAGCTGCTCCGCAGTTCCTCACGCTGTGTTGTCATAAGGTTCACGTTCTGCCCTCTAGGCCCTCGACGTCCAAGACGCAAGAGCACTAACGTCACAGCTTCTGGTTATCCCTGCAGGTGAGGAATACATGGACGTCGATCTACGGCTGGTGCGCTACTTCCTGGTCATGGCCGAGGAGTTGCACTTCACCGCCGCGGCGCGCCGGCTGTACGTGTCCCAGCCGGCGCTCAGCAATCAGATCCGCCGACTCGAGAACCAACTGGGAGCGCAACTGTTCGAGCGGTCCCCGCGCGGGGTCACCCTGACCGCCGCCGGCGACGCCTTCCTGCCGCACGCGCAGAGCGCGCTCGCCGCGATCCGCTCGGGCGTCGCGGAGGCGACCGCCGCCGCGGGACGCGACCAGGTCCTGCGGATCGACGTGCTGCAGACCGACCTGGTCACGCCGCGCGCGGTCCTGGCCCGGCTGCGCGAACGCCTTCCATCGCTGCGACTGGAGGTCAGCAGTCGCGGCAGCCGCGAGCAGGAGCAGCGGTTGCTCAGCGGCGACCTCGACCTCGCGCTCTGCGGATCGACGGCTCATCTCGCCGACGGCCTGGTCCAACGCGTCATGCGCCGCGAGGCACTCGGCATCGCGCTGCCGACCGACCACCCACTCAGCGACGTCGACGCGGTCGCCGTTCGCGAACTGGCCGACGAGGTGCACTACCTGCCGCGCGACGATTTCGCGCCCGAGTGGAACGACTTCGTCCTCGGTTGCTTCCGTACGGCGGGCTTCCAGCCACGCCGTCATCCGGCCAGCACCGACGGCACCAGCTCGGCGCTCGAACTCGTCAAGGCCGGCGAGTGCGTCGCGCTCGGACTGCTGTCGACCCCGGCGCCCGCGGGTGTCGTGGTGAAGCCGCTGGCGGCCGGCGTACCGCCGTACACGTGGACCCTGCGCTGGCGTGACTCCGCGCATCCACCGACGGCCGCGCTCGGCGTTCTGCGGTCGCTCGACTGAGCGGTCACGCATCAGGTGAGAATTCCTCCGCCCGATCACGCACAGCGACTTTTCCCTGCTGGGGCACGTGTTTCACGCACGTCACGATGCAACGGGTTCGTGTGAGTTCGAGGTCGGATGCATAACTTCGGGATCCATGGGGTAGGAATGACTCACACAGATATTGACCGCGGTCCAGACATGTGCCGCGCCGTGACTCATAGTCGCGAGGTCAAGAATCATGGTTACCGTACTTGCACGCACCACCGTCGAAGAGCTGCCGAGCACCGATCCGAAGCAGCGCCGAGATCTGGCCACCAGGGAACTTCTCACCCGCCGGGCCGAAACCACCGACGAGAGCCTTCAGCAGTCGTTGCTGGAGCAAGCCATCGAGCTGAACCTGGGCATCGCCCACAGCATCGCGAGCCGGTTCCGCGGCCGCGGTGTCGAGGCTGACGACCTGGACCAGGTCGCCTACCTCGGCCTGCTGAAAGCAGCCCGCAGCTACCGTCCCGACACGGGTACGCCGTTCCTCGCGTACGCCGTACCGACCATTCGCGGCGAGGTGAAGCGCTACTTCCGCGACTGCTCGTGGACCGTGCGGATCCCGCGCCGGCTGCAGGAACTGCAGGGGTCGATCGCGAGCGTCCGCCCGCAACTCGTCCAGGACCTGCAGCGCGATCCGACCCTGGAGGAGCTGGCCGAAGCGGTCGGCACCGACGTGGCCGAGATCGAGGCCGCGATCGCCGCCGACGGTTGCTTCTCGGTGCTGTCGCTGGACCGTCCGGTCGACGGCGAGTCGACCGCGAACCTGGCCGACACCATCGCGGACGAGGAAGACACCTCGTTCGAGCGCACCGAGGCGGTCGCCGTCCTCGAGCCGGTGCTGAACGAGCTCGCCCCGCGTGAGCGCAAGATCCTCGAGCTGCGCTTCATCGAGGGTCACACCCAGGCCGACATCGGCGCCGAGATCGGAGTCAGCCAGATGCAGGTCTCGCGCCTGCTGCGCGGCATTCTGGACAAGCTGCGGGACCAGATCGAGCCTCCGGCCGTCTCGGCCGCCTGATCCCTCCCCGGTGTGGTTCGCCGTAGACTTGCTGTACGGCGAACCACCCGCGGAGGACCCTGATGCCATCGTTGCCGAAGGCACCTGTCTTCGTGGTGCAGCTGCACGATGCACGACGCCGTCACTACGACGTACGGCTCGAAGTGGACGGCGTCCTGAAATCCTGGGCGGTGCCGCTCGGGCCCTCGCTCGACCCCGTCGTGAAGCGGCTGGCCGTCTTCACCACTGATCACGATCTCGAGTACGCGACGTACGAGGGCGTGCACGCCGAGGCCAAGTACGGCAGCGGCGCGGTGATCGTCTGGGACGCCGGCGTCTACACGAACCTCACCCGCGACAAGCAGCGCGAGCTGGTCGAGCCCGGTGAGGCGATCGAGCGCGGGCACCTGAAGTTCCGGCTGAACGGCGTGAAGCTCCAGGGCACGTGGGCCTTCACGCGCACCGATCGTGACTGGCTGATGGTCAAGGTCCGCGACGAGTCCGCCGACCCGTTGCTCGACCTGACCGCCACCGAGCCCCGCTCGGTTCTCAGCGGCCTGACCATCGAGGAGATGGCCGCTACAGCAACCTGATCGCCGCCGTCGCGACGATTCCGCCTGCGACCGCGACCAGCATCGGCACCTTCGCCACCGCCAGTACGCCGGACGTCCCGACCCCGACGAGCTGCGTCCAGTCGAGCTGCTTGCCGCCGAGCTCGGTCACGATCAGCCCGGCGAGCAGCACCGGCGCGGTCAGCGCGGTCATCCTGATCACCGACTGCGGAAGCTTGCGTTGGGCAATGACCAGCGGCGCGCTGGCCTTCATCAACCAGCTCAGCACGGTCACGGCCACCACGGACAGCCAGATCCTGATCATGCGGTCTCCTCCTCCTCCTTCTTTTCAGGCAGTACGCCGATCAACGCGGCGGCGGTCGCCCCGAGCAGCGCGTAGCCCGGAGTCGTCACCAGGAGCAGCAGCCCCGCGATCGTCGCGCCGAGCAGCGCCGCCACGAACGCCCGGCGCGACCTCCGCAACTCGTCGATCGCGAGAATGATGAAGAACGCGGGGAACGCGACGTCGAGGCCGAGCGTGTGCATCAGCTCCGGCGACGGCGACGTGAGCGCCCCGATCGCCGTACCGCCGACCCAGAAGATCCACTGCGGGACGCTCGCGCCGACCAGCCGCGCGGCGTCGTACCGGCCGTCGTCCCGGTGCGCGGCGACGAACGAAGCGTCCGCCAACGCCAACGCATGAAGGGTTCTCCGGACGCGCCCGCCTTCGAGGCTCTCGTTGAGCGCGACGCTCATCACCAGGTAGCGCGCGTTGATCAGCACGGCTGAGGTGATCGCCGCGAGCGCGGATCCGCCGGCCAGCGCCGTCAGCAAGGTGAACTGCGCCGACCCGGAGAACGCCAACGCCGAGAACACGACCGGCAGCCCGAACCCCCAGCCGCGGGCCTCCGCCTCGGCGCCAAAACTCAACGCCAGCACGAATGCCGCCGCTCCTGGCCCGGCACCGAGGCGCATCCCGTCGATGAACGCGGCCCGATCCATCCGCCTCCGGGCGCTCATCGGGCGCGCGTCCTTGCGTAGTGGCGCTTGGCTCGGGCTCGATTCCCACAGTCCGCCGAACTGCACCAGCGACGCGATCCGTTCTTGCTGCGATCCAGGAAGAGCCAACCGCAGTCGTTGTCCTGACACTGCCGCAGCCGACTCAGATCCTCGTCCGCCAGCAATCGCAACGCCGCAAGCGCCAACTCACCGGCCGCATCGTCGGCCTGCCATCGCAGCGGACTCAACCGCACGATCCGAGCGCGAGCGACAGCGCCCACCATCAACACGCGCAGCGCTTCGCCGTCCGACGGCTCCTCGCCCACCGCCAGAGGCTGCAGTACGTCGTACGCCGTCTCCCGGACCTCTTCGAGCCCGTCACCACCAGGTGGCAACTCCACCGCCCGCAACCACACGTCCCGCGCGGCCGGATCGGCGATCCGGTCGATCCGCCGTGCGGGGTCGAGTCGCCAGGAGACCGTGTTGAGCAGGTCGAGCAACACGTGCCCGCCGACCAGTTCCGGTTCGAAGCTCATTCTAACAAGCTATACGCCTTTTGCTCGTTAGTCACCAGCTGTCGACATGCAGCACCTCATCGAGCGGCTGTCGCGCGGCCGGCTTGAAGTCGGTGCCGATCGTGTACGCAGTCGGAATCAGCACCGTCTGGCGGACGTCCTCGGGAAGCCCGAGCAGCTGCGACACCTCGTCCTCGTACTTCATGTGCAGCGTCGTCCACGCCGTACCCAGCCCACGCGCCCGCGCGGCCAGCATGTAGCTCCACGCGGACGGCAGGATCGAGCCCCACAAACCGGCCTGGTTCCCGGCCGGGAGATTCTTCGCCGTCAGGCACGGGATCACCAGAACCGGCACCTGTCCCATCCGCTCACCCAGGTACGCCACGCTCGACCCGACGCGCTTCTGCACCGGCGCACGATCCGGGTCGTCGGCGTACAGACGCCCGGCCGCGCCGGACGACTCCAGGTACTCCGCGACCGCGCGCCGGTAGTACTCGCCGATCTGGGCGCGCTTGTCGGCGTCGGTGATCACCAGCCAGTGCCACGTCTGCCGGTTGCTGCCCGAGGGCGCCTGCAGCGCGATCTCGATGCACTCGCGGATCAGTTCCATCGGCACCGGCTTGTCCAGGTCCAGCCGCTTGCGCACGGTCCTGGTCGTGGTGAGCAATTCGTCGGGGGTGAGATCGAGTGTGGTCACCCTGCCAGTTTGTCAGCAGGTGTAGGTGCTGCTCGGGTGGACCTTCTCGCAGTACCGGACGTGCAGGTGGTTGTCGTGCGCCGGCCACTCGGCGGTCAGGCCTTCACTGATCAGCGTCGGGTCGTTGAACCAGATGTAGCGCACGTGCCCGGGCGCTGCCGCCCGGATCGCCTGCACGAGCTGGCGTGTCGCAGCGCGGTCGTACGTCGTTGACTGCCAGGTGATCCGGCCCGCGGTGCACTGCGCGCTGTCGGTGCGGATCGGCCAGACGTCGATGTCCATCCCGGCCTCGTGGCTGCCGTGCCCGGGGATGTCGCCGCCGTGCTCGAAGCCGGCGTCGCCGTACGGGACCTTGCCCTGACTGGCCCCCGCGAACGACCGCGCCGCCTGCTCGAGCTGGGCAACCGCTGCCGCCGCGGCCCAGTTGGCCGCCGTACCGTTGCCGTCCGGGTCCTGGTCGCACAGGTTCGCGGCGAAGTCCGGGTAGTCGTAGTGCCAGGTCAGGTTGCGCCAGGTGATCGGGCCAACGATGCCGTCGGCCCCTATTCCGGCGTGGGACTGGAAGGCGGACACCGCGTCCTTGACCGCCGTACTGAAGACGCCGTCGACGGGCAGGCTGAGGCGTCGCTTGGCGTTCAGCTCGACCTGCAGGGCCTTGACCGCGTTGCCGCTGTCGCCCTGACGGATGGTCGGGACCAGCGCACCCCAGGTCTGCGGGCCGACGATCCCGTCGGAGCCGAGACCCTTGGCGGTCTGGAACGCCTTCGCCGCGGTCACTGTCGAAGCGCCGAACACACCGTCGGCCGGCGCGCTCTGGCCGTGGTGCTGCAGCAGGTACTGGATCGCCTGGACGTCAGCGCCGCGGTTCCCGCTGCTCTGCGTCGGGAAGAAGGCGTTCGCGTAGGCGTGAGCTGGCGCCGGTGCGAGCGCTACCAGCGCGATCGCCAGCAGCATCAGGCCGAGTCGTCTCATCACTGATCTCCATCCGGGGCGGTGAACGGCACGTCAATGAGTAACCTCTACGCGTTTACCATCGGCCAGATTCTTCCCGACCGCAAGGTCTGGGGCGCCGGAGCGCTAGGGTCGGACGTATGGCGAGGTATTTCGATGTGCATCCGGAGAATCCGCAGAAGCGGGCCATCGGGCAGGTGGTCGACCTGGTGCGCGGCGGCGGGCTGATCGCGTACCCGACCGACTCGTGCTTCGCGCTCGGCTGCGCGCTGGGCAACAAGGACGGGATCGACCGGATCAAGGCGATCCGGCACCTGGACGACCGGCACCACTTCACGCTGGTCTGCCAGGACTTCTCGCAGCTCGGCCAGTTCGTCCACATCAGCAACGCGGTCTTCCGCTCGATCAAGGCGGCGACCCCGGGCAGCTACACGTTCATCCTGCCGGCCACGAAGGAAGTCCCGCGCCGGCTGCTGCACCCGAAGAAGAAGACCGTCGGCGTCCGGATCCCCGACCACGTCGTCGCCCAGGCGCTGGTCGCCGAGCTCGGCGAACCGCTGCTCTCCAGCACGCTGCTCCTGCCCGACCACGAGGAGCCGATGACGCAGGGCTGGGAGATCAAGGAAGAGCTCGACAACCAGGTCGACGCGGTCATCGACTCCGGCGAGGCCGGCACCGAGCCGACCACGGTGATCGACTTCTCCGAGGACTTCCCCGAGATCGTCCGGATCGGCGCCGGAGACCCCACACCGTTCGAGTAGATCTAGGGGTGCCAGACACCCCTAAAAGCTCGAGGTGATCACGGAGATCGCCAGCGCGAGGCAGGCCAGCACGAAGACCAGCAGCCAGCGGGCCCGGCGAGCACTGCGCTCGTCTCCGGGGGCCGGGGGTGCGGTCGGACTTGTCATGTCAACATCATCCACCGGCGCGCACCGGAGCTGAACACCGGCTCCCCGACTTCAGGGGCCACTCCGGGGCGCGGTCAGTGAACTACCTGACTACTTGGCCATTCCCACCGGAACAGCCGTCACCAGCAGGTTCGACTCGTAGCCGCCGCGCGAGGCGTCGTACGCGCCCGTGCAGGTGATCAGGGACAGTTTGTGCTCACCGACCTGGTCGAAGGCTCCGCTCCGCGTCGCCAGCGCGTCCTTCGGCACCGAGACCACTGAGCTCACCCGGTACGACGCACTACGCCCGTCGCCGTGCAGCACCACGGTCTCGCCGACCTTGATCCGCAGCAACCGCGCGAAGTACCCGATGCCCTCGGTCGCCGAGTCGACATGCCCGGCCAGTACGACGGCGCCGAACGGATCACCGGCCTCGGCCCCACCGTCCCACCAGCCGACCCGGCGCACCTCGTCCGGCACTACGAGGCGCCCGTCGACCGTACTGGCCGGCAGGACAGTCGCCTTGGCGCCACCGGGCAGCACCACCTCGGCGGGGACGAACCGGATCCGCTGACTCGCGGCCGGCGTACCGATCCTTGCCGTAGGCACCGATCCGCTCTCGGCGGGCGGCGGCCCCGTGACCGTACCGCCGCCCGCACCAGGACTCGGGACCGCTCCGTCCGACTGCGCGGCGCACCCCTCCAGGGCCACGCACAGGATCAGGAGCAATCCGAGCAAGAACCTCCTCAGCGACGGACCACCTTCCGGACCGTCACCAGCAACGCGCACCCGGCCAGCAGCGCCAGCGCGACCAGGGGCAGCGAGGACGGCCGGTCCTGCATCAGGGCCACCGCCTGACCACCGGTCCCGGTGTCGACCATGCCGGGCTTGCCCGATCCGCTGCTCGGCAGGCGAATCGTCCCGACCGCGACGTTCATCGTCTTCGAGTTCGGTTCCCCGATCGCGAAAACCCGGGTCAGATATCCGGCCTTCACCGGCAGTGACGCCGGACCCAGAACGACCGGTCCGGAAGCTCCCGCCGGAACGATCTCGACAGTGTAAGTTCCAGCCGGAACGACTACGTCGAGTGATTCTCCGTTCGCCACGTTGGCGAACAGCACCTTTCCGTTCACCCGGATGTCGGCCGGTCCGACCGCCGCCGTGTGCGCGACCCGTACCGAGGCCTTGTCCTTCGGTACGGCGCTGAGCTTGTTCTGGTAGCTGGTGATCACCGGCGCCGCGGTCGGTGCCGCCGGCCGGTGGATCACGATGTCCTGGTTGCTTCCGGCCCCCACCGCGACCCGGCGGTCGACCAGCGTCTTTCCACCCGCCACAGCGGTGATCCGGCGCTGCCCGGCCGGGACCGAGAACGGCCCGACCACCTTGGCCGCGGCGACCCCCCGCGCCACGACCTTGCCGTCCACCTGGACGTCGACGGACTGGCCCGGCAGGCCCTGCACGACGTACAGCACGCCGCCGGACGCGGCCTCGGCCTGGGTCGCGAGGACCGCCGGTACTGCGGCGACGATCACCGCGAGCGCCAGCGAAATCACCCTGCGATAATGCGGACCCGGAATTCTCGAAATACCCCCAGCCGCATTTTCAGACGTCCTGACAACTGTTCGAAATTGCCTGAACACTTTCCGCTTCCGCATTTACTGCCCCCTCGAAAATTCACCCCTGAAAATGCCTGACAAAGCCAATTCGGGCGTATCGTATGCGGAAGTCGATCCGGCCACCAGAGGAAGTGGCCGGGTCCCTTGGGGTGATTCAGCATGTCCGCACGCCGAAGACTGGCCACCGCCGCACTGATCGTGGGGCTGATGGCAACGACCGCCTGCTCGAACGAGCTGGCGGGCCCGACTCCGCCCAGTCCCGGCCAGCAGCCGGCGGGCGGCGGAGCCGCGCAGGTGCAACCACCACCGACCGCCGAAGGACCTGGCCTGACCGCACCCGGGATCCGGCTCACCGCCGTACCGCGTGGAGACGGCAGCTTCGACGTGACCGAGGAGGTCATGCTGCGCGGCGCGACCGACACGGTGCAGCTGCGGCTGCCTCAGTCGGGCGAGCGGCTGCAGGGCCTGATGGCTCGCACCAAGCCCGAGGCGACCAGTCTGCAGATCGTTGCCGACGGCGACCCGGTACTGCTGGCGGACACCGACGTGAAGGCGGCGCGGGACCTGCCGCTGGACACTGCGGCGACCGAGCTGAAGCTGACGTACCGGCTGAGCGGCTCGTCCGCGCGGAGCCTGCCGTCGCGCATCGGGCGAGCATTGGCCGCGATCAGTCCGCTCGCCGCCGCCACGGACGGCACGCTGCCCACCAACCTCGCGGTGTCGGGTGGCGGCCTGCTGAACGTGGTCTGCCCGCTGATGACCGAGACGCGGTGCGCTGTGGGTGAGCCGCCGGGGCTGGGGATCCAGCAGGGGCTTCCGGCCGACCGGGCGCTCGCCGTACTGCAACTGGATCTGCCGATGCAGCCCTGACCTGTCAGCCCTACCCTGTCGGTATGGTCGACGCGCAGGCTGGTTCACCCGATCGGATCGCCTTCGGTACGGCGCGCGCCCGCTGGGTGCTGGCGGCCACGGCCCTCGGCTCCGGCATGGCTTTTCTCGACGGCACGGTGGTCAACGTCGCGCTGCCCGCCATGGGCGAGGACCTGAACGCCGACATCGCCGGTCTGCAGTGGATCGTCAACGGCTACATGCTGATGCTGGCGTCGTTGATCCTGCTGAGCGGTTCGCTCGGCGACCGGCTCGGACGGCGCCGCCTGTTCGTGGTCGGCGTCATCTGGTTCGCCGCGGCCTCGGCCGTCTGCGCGGCCGCGCCGAACCTCGAGGTGATGATCGCCGGCCGTGTCCTGCAGGGCGTTGGTGGAGCACTGCTGACACCAGGCAGCCTGGCGATCCTGCAGACCAGCTTCCAGCCGTCCGACCGCGGCAAAGCAGTCGGCGCGTGGTCGGGTCTGACGTCGGTCGCCGCGGCGATCGGTCCGTTCGTCGGTGGCAGCCTGGTCGACAGCGGCTCGTGGCGGTACATCTTCCTGCTCAACCTCCCGATCGCCGCGCTGACCGTGCTGGTCACGCTGCGCCACATCCCGGAGAGCCGCGACGAGACCGTGGCCGGCAAGCTCGACGGCGCCGGCGGCCTGCTCGCGACCCTTGGTCTCGCCGGACTGACGTACGGCCTGATCAGCGCGGGTGACCGGGGCTTCGGCGACACGATGGTGCTCACCGCGTTGGCGATCGGCGTGGTGAGCCTGGCGGCCTTCGTCGAGGTCGAGCGCCGCAGCTCGCACCCGATGCTCCCGCCCGGCATCTTCGCCAACCTCCGCTTCACCGGCGCCAACCTGGTCACCGTCGTCGTGTACGGCGCCCTCGGCACGGCGACGTTCCTGCTGGTCGTCTACCTGCAGACCGTGCTCGGGTACGACGCCCTCACGGCCGGCGCCTCGCTGCTCCCGATGACGTTGCTGATGCTGACGCTGTCCGGGTACGCCGGCGGCCTGTCCGAGAGGATCGGCGCGCGGATCCCGATGACCGTCGGCCCGCTGTTCATGGCCGGCGGGTTCCTGCTGATGCGCCGGATCGAGCCGGGCGTCGGATACTGGACCGTCGTACTGCCGGGCGTCGTCGTACTGGGCATCGGGCTGGTGTGCACGGTCGCTCCGCTGACCGCGACCGTGCTCAACTCGGTCGAGGACCACCATGCGGGGATCGCATCCGGCGTCAACAACGCCGTCGCCCGGTCCGCCCAGCTGATGGCGGTCGCGGCGATCCCGCTGGCGGCGGGGATCACCGGCGACTCCTACCGCGACCCGATGTCGTTCAAGGAAAGCTTCATGACGGCGATGGTTATCTCGGCCGTGCTGGCCGTGGCGGGCGCCGTACTGGCCTGGGTGACGCTCGGCGATCGCACGTCGCGTCGTACGACGGCGGTCGCGGCGACGACCCACCGGCACTGCTCGCTGGAGTCGCCGCCGCTGTCGAACAGCCCGTCTACGACACGGTGAAGGTCCGCGACGTTCCGGTGAACGGCGTGATCGTGCCGTTCAGTGCCTTCGCGTCGCCGTGGTGGACGATCCGGTAGGTGCCCGGGCTGGTCGCCTTCCAGGTGATCGTCGCCTTGGAGTCCGCGATCCCGCCGCGGGTCCAGCGGTAGGTGGTGTCCCAGTCGCCGTCGTCGGCAACTCGTTGCCACTGGCCACCATTCAGCTGCTGCACCTCGAGGAAGGTGCCGTTGCGGTGCAGGTTGTTCTTGGGGTGCCCGGTGACGAACTCGACCTTGACGGTCTGGTTGACCTGGTAGGCCGGAGCCGCGTCGGCGAGGACCTGGCCGAACGACTTGAACAACGGCGGGGTGTCGAGGACGACACCGGTCTGCAGGTTGAGCTCAGCAGTGATCGGCCTCGGCGGGCGGGCGCCGAGCGGGATCTGCGCGTTGCTCTTCAGGGCTTTGGCGAGCCCGGCGAACTCCTGCTGGTACGCCGGGAGCGTGTACTTGCCGAACAGCGTCGAGCCGCCCTCGTACTGCTGCAACTGGTACTCCTCCGGCGTCGTCACGTACTGGCTGTAGGCGTTGGCGTAGCCCTGCACGAGCACGTTCTCGAGCGGGACGCCGAGCTCCTGGGCGACCGTCCTTCTGAGCCGAAGGCCGGACACGATCGTCACCTCGCCGGGCACGGCGATCAGGTGCAGCTGACCGAGCTTGACGAGCTGGATCGGTACGACGTCCGGCGTCGCCTGCAGCTGGCCGGTCGGGACCGCGGGTGCCTTCGGCGACTGGCAACTGATCAGCCACGGCGGGACGTCGACGTTGAACGGCTTGAGCAGCTCGAAGAACGGGTTGGTCACGCCCTCGGGGATGATCGGGATGCCGGGACCGTCCTCGACGCTGCCGGCCAGCGTCGAGACACCGACGACGCCTGGGCAGGTGCGGTGCGGCTGACCGTCCGGGGTGTACCGCGGATCGACCTGAACAGCCGACATGTCGACAAATCGCATCCGGGCGTCGATGCTGCCGGCAACGGTTGCTCGCGGCCCGTTGTACGCCTGCTGCGCGGCGGACTGCTGCCGCTGGCCGATGATCTGCTCGTTGGTCAGCGGATCCTCGGTCGGTCCGGAGCCCGGGCGGAGGTTGAGGTTCGGCGACATGTCGCCGGCGTTGGTGTTGGGGAACGCGGCCACGAACCCGTCGGCGTTGTTCAGGTAGCGGACGCCCTTGAGGTCGTGCTCCCAGCGGTAGGCGGCGTACCCCTTGTTGTCCGGGGAGATCAGCGTGTTCTCGTTGGTGATCGAGGTCGGGTGCGTCGCGAACCAGTTGATCGCGCCGATCTCGTTCGCGCCCTGCTGGAACCTGAGGACGGTGACCGCGGGATCGATCGCCTGCGGGAAAGCGGCTCTGTCGGCCGCGGGGTTCTGGTCGAAGGCTACGCGCGAGCGGTTGACGCTCGCGTTGGTCAGCTGGCCGCGGCCGAGAGTGATGGAGCCCGGCGCGAGGTTCTCGTGCGCCTCGGTGATCGCCTCGACGATTCCATCCACCGTCGCGTCGAACGCCTGCTTCTGGAAGCCGAGGATCGACAGGTTGTACGCCAGGTTGTGCGACTGGCCGCCCGGGCCGGAGTGCGTGTGAGTTGCCGACAGCAACAAATTACGGTCGCCGTACAGGCCGCCGTACCGCTGCTGCAGCTTGGCCAGTACGGCGTCCCGCTGGGCCTGGAAGATCATCCCCAGATCAGCGTTGACGTAGGCAACCCGCTCCCCGGTGCTCTGATCGACCGCGATGAAGGCGCGGGCCCGGAGCCGCTGATGGATCCCCGTCGTGTTCTGACCGAACTTCGAGTACCCCATCATCCCGTTCTCGGCCGCCGGCCCGGTGACGTCGGAGATCCCGCTCCCCACCAGGTACGGCTCCGCCGCCTCAGCAGGCTGCGCGACCACCAATCCGGCAGCCACCACCGCCCCCACCACAGCCACACTCCGCCACATGAGCCACTCCCGTCAAAGCTGAACAACCCTCACCTTTGCACCGCAAAGTAAGCGACCTCTAGCTCCCTGTAAACCCCCTGAGCAGGCCGGAGCGCTCGTCGTACCAGCCGCCGGGTTTTGACACACTCGTGCTGTACGTTCGTACGCATGACCTGGATCCGCGCAGCCTACGGCGCCGTGGCAATGGCCTTCGCCCTCGCGGTCGCCACCCTCATCCCCGACAACTGGCTGTCCGCCCTCGCCTGCACCCTGATCGCAGTCGCTCTGATCCGCCCCTGGCGAAACCCCCGCCGCCTGGCCCTGACCAGCAACCCCCTGCGCCCTTTCCTCCTCGGCACAGCCGTCACCACCATCAGCGCCACCCTGCTCTTCACCCTCGGCACCCTCGCCCGCTGGCTCACCTGGGGCCCGGTAGACCCCGCCCAGGTAGCCCGCTTCCTCATCACCAACGCCGCCATCGCCGTACTCCTGGAAGCCTTCCCCGAAGAACTAACCCTCCGAGGCCACACCTACAGCACCCTCCGCACGACAACCCGCCCCTGGCTGGCAGCGGTAATCACCACAGCCTTCTTCCTGGTGACCCCGGCCCTGTCCTCAGTCATCGAGTCAGCCCTAACCCTCAGCACCCACAAACCCTGGCTCGTCCCACCCGGCGAAGACCCCATCTCCTACCTGTTCCTACTAACCCTCTTCGGCTTCACCCTCATCGCCGCCCGCAACGCCACCGGTTCCCTCTGGACCTCCATCGGCACCCACCTCACCTTCCTCACCATCAACCGCCTAACCCTGTACGGCGAAGCCCGCAACGCCGGCTGGTCGATGCACCTGGAGACCCCCGACGCCGTCCTCCTGATCCCGGCCTACCTGTTGCTGGCAGCAATCATCTTTTGCGTCCTCCGTCGCCGCACCGCAGCACTGCGCCCGCAAGCTCAACCGGCAGCCGGTATCGGCAACACGTGATGCCACGACAACATTTCGGCGTTGCGACGCCACCTTGCCTCTGACACGCAACAGCCACACATGCCGGACTGCTTAGCGCTGAAGACCTTTCTGGACAAGGAATTCCAGGAAGTCGCTGTTCGCCGGCTCGAAGGCGTTATCGTCATGGAACCAAAAGTCGACGGCATCAGCACAGGCACCGTCGTTGACCTGGAATCCCCACCAATCCCCAGTACCGACCGGCGCTACAGCGACGAAAGCCGATGGGGTGCTCTCACTGACACTGATGAGGTCCTCCCGATCTTCTCCCGACACGGCCGGAAGAAGATCGACGAAGAGAAACTGCCCGCCGCCGTACCGCTTCATGAACTCTCGGTACTGCACAGGAAGCTTGACGCCCAGCGCTGTTTCCACTGCGAACAGTTGCTCTTCTGTGGCAGCGATGAACTCGAACATCTGCATCTCCGCCGGCAAGCCTGCTACCGATGGGCTACTCCGTACGTCGGCCAACCGCGCCTCGAAGTCCGTGAACTCCACGCCTTGTCTCCCTGTGGATCTCAGCCGGGCCAGTTGTCGAACCAGACCTCTGGTCCGTAGTGACCCCAGCCCTGCTCTTGCGAACGGTACCACCAGTGCAACTGCGTATCTTGGGTGCGCATCGGACCGGTGACACCTTGATTGCCGAGGTTTCGATGCAGGTCCGTGCCGGATCCACGATGGACCAACTGATCGAGTTCATGAATGGCCGAGCCCGGCATCTGATCCGCGTGGTGAAGCTCCAGGCGGTCGCCCAGATGGTTTGGCCGCAGGCCGTGAGCACCCCGGCCGATGTCACCCAACGTCCATGGTCCGATAGCACGAATCGGAAGGTCAGAGGGACCGGCCCCAGTACCGTCGACCCAGTCGATGACCGTACGGATCTTGCAGTTGTGAACGAGCAGGCCAGAAGCGCCGACGTAGTAGTTGTTGTCGTTCTCGACTGCGAAGTTGTAGACCGTGGTGGCTGTCTTGCGGTGGGTGATCGTGGCGATCACAGCGATCCCGCCGTCGCGCTGGAGGACCTTGTCTCCGGGCTTGAGATCGCCGGACTCCACCCAACCACGGTCAGGTGTGTAGAAGGGGTGTTCGCTGGTGACCGGGACTTCGCCCCCACCGACGAGTTTGATAGTCATCAGCTCGTCCGCCTGCTTGCGGAACAGCCCCGTGACCTTCTGCAGGTGGGACTTGCCGGTGACCTGGTCACGTGCCCAGACCTGATCGCCGACCTTGATCTCCTCGATCGGCTTGTCGCCTCCCGCGGTGGCAACCTTGGTACCGGCCGGGAAGCAGTTGCAACTGTCCTCGGCGGCTTCCTTGGTGGCCTTGCTGACGGTTTTGGCTTCTTTGGCTGCCTTGACGCCCTTGTTTGCGTACTTGGCGCCCTTGGCCGCCGTTGCCGCGTAGCCGGCTAAGGGGATGGCTGACGCCGCGGAGAGGGCGGCGTTGACGTAGTCGCCTTCGGCGGCGTACCAGGCTGCGTTGGCGAGGTCGGCTACTTCGCCGACCACGGGTATCAGGCCTATGACATCCAAGGCCGCATGGCCTAGGTCGCCCTTGTGGTCCTTGACCCAGTTGCCTGCTTTGGCGAGAGCCTCGGCGGTGGCTACTGGGTCGGACAGGGTTTTGACGACGTCGTGGACGATCGGGCCGACGGTGTCGACGGCCTTCTGGTACAGGTCCTTGACGCTCTTGCGGACGTCCTTGATGAGGTCCTTGAGGCTGCCGCCGCCACCGTTCAGGGGGTTGCCCTGGCTGAAGAGGGGCTTGGTGACGCCGGTGGCGTTGGGTTGAGGGGCGTACTTGACGGCCTTCTCCAGCTGCACCCGCGCCTTCACGGCGGGGTCCGGCTTCGGCTTCGGCTTGGGCTTGGGCTTCGGTTCAGGACCGGGGCCCTCGTCGTGGCAGTCGCCGCGCTGTTCGCAGGTGGTCTTGCAGTCGCCGCGCTGTTCACACGTCGTCTTGCAGTCACCGCGCTGCTGACACGTGCAGTCGCCGCGGTCTTCGCAGGTCTCCTCCGGCTCCGGGTCCGGGGTCGGCTGCTTGCACGGCGGGAGGGCCATCGGGGCGAAGCTGGCCATCAGCAGGAGATTGTCGTCGTCGCCACCACCGGTCCCGCCCCCGGGCGGCTTCGGCTTGCAGGGCTTCGGGATGATGATGACCTGGGCGGCGTTGCCGGTGGGGTCGGAGTTGCCGATCGGGTCCGCGTTGCCGTACGCGTACTTGTTCGCGGCCGCCGACGGCCCACCGGAGTACGTGATCGTGTCGCGTGAGTCGAACGTCCCCGACTCTGGGTCGTACCACCTTGCGCCCATGTTGACCTGGCCGGTGGCCGGGTCGCTCCAGTCGCCCTGGTAGCCGACGCCGTACGACAGGCCGCCGGAGGCCGTCTGCTTGCCGAACGGGTCGTAGCTGCGGGAGTCCGGCAGACCACCCAGTACGCCGTCCGCGGGATCGAAGCCGCCGACGACGTCGCTGTGGCCGTCCGAGAGCACCAGGCGTTGCGTCGCGCCCTGCGCGATCGAGATGATGTCGTCGCCGATGCCGCGGCCGTAGATTTGGGTGCCGTCGGCAACGACCTCGTCGGAGAAGCCGCTGTACTGCATGGTCGTGCCGTTGCCGACGACCGGGCGGTCCGCGCCGTCGTAGCTGTAACCGCGGCCTTCCTGCGAGACCATCCGGTCGAACGCGTCGAAGGTCATCGCGTCCGTCGTCGACCCGTTGGTCTTCGACAGCAACGTGCCGCGCGCCGAGTAGCTGTAGTCCGACGTCCCGTCGGTGATCAGCCGGTTGCGTTCGTCGTACCGGGCGGTCTTGCCGTCGACCTGGGTCCGGTTGCCGGCCGCGTCCCACCCGTACGACGTGGTCTTGCTACCGCTGGTCCACGTCTTGAGGCGACCCGCGTCGTCGTAGCCGTAGGTGTTGGCCGACGCTCCGGAGACGCCCGTCGTCGTCTTGCCGGTCAACCGGTCGTCGAGGTCGAAGCTGTACGAAACCGAACTGACCGTCGCGCCGGCCTGGTTCTTCAGCCCGTCGCTCTTCAGCCGGCCCAACGCGTCGTACTCGAAGGTGCGGGTGCGGCCCAGCCCGTAGCCGATCGTCTTCGGCGCACCGGCCGCGTCGTACCCGAACGTCTGCTGCGTCCGGCTGACGGGATCGGTGATCGAGCTCAGCCGGCCGTTGGTGTAGGAGAAGTCCGCGACTCCCGCAGCGTCCGTTCGCCGGACCAGGGCACCGTCGGCGTTGAAGGAGAACGTCGCGGACCCCGACGGCCCGTTGGCGCTGAGCATCTGCCCGCGGTCGTTGTACGTGTACGCGTTGTCCGCCCCAATGCTGTTCACCGAGGTGGCCCGGCCGAGCACGTCGTACCCGATCTTCCGCTGCGCGGCCGGTACGCCGGTGCCGCCGGCACCGTTCTCGTCGGTCATCCGTCCGGCCGCGTCGAAGACCCGGTCCCGTGTGACACCGCCGGGCGCGATCGCCTTGACCGGGTTCCCGGACGCGTCGTACGCCGTCGTCCAGGTCCGGTCCGCGGCGGCCGGATGGGCGACCGTCGATGGCTCGATCACGGACTCGGTCAGCCCGAGGCTGTTCAGTTTCGTGTACGTCGAGTTGCCGCGCCCGTCGGTGTACCGGGTCTGGTTGCCGGCCGCGTCGTACCCGAAGCTGGTCGCCAGCGTCTCCGTGGCGGAGACCGGCTCCTGCTGCGAGACCTGTCGCCCGAGCACGTCGTACGTGTAGGAAACCGTCGCCCCCACCGGCGGCTTCAGCGTCAGTACGTTGCCGTCGGCATCGGAGGTGTATGTCGTCCGGCGGATCAACGTCTGCGCCGCATCCAGGCTGTTGGACGCGACCAGGCGGTCCGCCAGGTCGTACGTCGACAGCTGCGTCCGGCCGAGCGCGTCCACCGACTCGATCTGGCGGCCGACGAAGTCGTACCCGAACTGCGCCGACACGTTCGCCGGGTCGATCGACCTGGTCGGCTGCCCGACGCTGTCGTACTCCGTCCTGCTGGTCGCACCCGACGGCGACACCGTGCTGAGCACCCGTCCGGCGTCGTCGTAGGTGTACCGGGTGACGAAGTTGTCGGTCACCGGCTTCCGCTCGACCTGGGTCGAGGTGACCACCCGGTCGAGGTCGTCGTACGTCGCCTCGGTGATCCCGCCGAGCGGATCGATCGTCTTCCGGACGTCACCGTTCCCGGTGTACTCGAACCGCCACACGGCCCGCTCGGCGTCAGTGCTGGTCGGCTGGTCACGGACCGTCATCCGGTCCTGCCGGTCGTACCCGAACCGCGTCGTCGCACCGCGCGCGTCGGTCACCGCGACGATGTTGCCGTTCGGGTCGTACGACGTCCGAACCTTCGGCGTGATAGCCGTCCCGCCCGGTGGCGTGTACGACGGACCGCTGCTCTCGACCGGTTGCCCGACCTTGTCGTACGTCGTCGTCCCGACGTTGCCCAGGGCATCTTTCGCCGTCACCGGCAGCCCGAACGCGTCGTACCCGACCGTGGTCACCGGAGCAGCCACGACCGCGGGTTGTCCGTCCGATTCGACCTTCACCTTCGGCTGGGTGACAACGTCCCGCCGCCCGAGCTCGTCGTACCCGTAGCTCGTAGTGAAGTCCGCCTTGACCGCCCCGGACTCGTTGCCGCGCGGCGGCGTGATGCCGGTCTGCAGGCTGCGCTGGTCGTAGGTCCAGCTGGTGGTCAGTCCCTTGGTCGCGTCCAGCCAGTTCGTCTGCGAGACCTGCCGCCCGAAGCCGTCGTAGCCGAAGGTGGTCCGGCGCTCGAGCCCCGAGACCTGCTGGTGGGTGTTGGAGAAGTCGCCGGTCTCGACCTTGCTGAGCACGTTGCCGCCGACGTCGTAGGTCAGCGTGGTCGCGCGGTCCAGCCCGCCCGGGTCCAGCGTGCTGGTCTTCACCCGGCCGGCCGCGTCGCGGGTGTAGGCGATCGTGGTCTTGCCGTTGTCGGTGACCTGGCGGATCAGGTTGCCGGCGCCGTCGTAGGTGTTGGTCTCCAGCACGAGGTTGCGCTTGCTGCCGTCGGGGTCGTGGAAGTCCTTCTGGATCCGGGACTTCACCAGCCCGTCGTTGTAGTACAGCGTCTCGGTGGTCCGGCCCATCGCGTCGGTCTCCCGGACCTGCCGGCCGACCGCGTCGTAACCGACCGACCGGACCACCTTGTACCCGGTGTCGTCGGTGCTGTCGGCATCGACCAGACGAACCTCGGCGATCTGGTTGCGCGCGGTGTACGCGTACTCGAACCGGTTGCCGTTGGCGTCGATCATCGTCGTCTGGTTGCCGAAGGCGTCGTACGAGAACTGCACCTCGCTGCCGCCCGCATCGGTCTGCCGGGCCAGCCGGTTGCGGTCGTCGAAGCTGTAACTGGTGACCCGAGGCTCGCCACCGCCGATCACGTCGACGGACTCCTGGCTGACCATGTTGCCGTCGTCGTCGTACGAGATGGTGACCCGCTGCTGGTGCCGGTCACCGGTGACCTTGTCGGTCGTGACCGGTCCGGTGGTGGTCTTCAGCCGGGACGCCGCGTCGTAGGTGAAGGTGGTGGTGACGCCGCTCGGGAAGGCGTCGGAGATCTGCGTCTGGCTGGTCTTCCGGCCGACCGCGTCGTACGCGAAACTCGTCACCAGGCCGGTCGGTGTCTTCACACTCGCCAGCTGACCGGTCGAGTGATAGCTGTACGTCGTGACCGCGCCACGGGCATCAGTCGTGGTGCGGACCAGTCCGGACGGCATCAGCCCGGTCGGCCCGACCTCGGTGCCGTCGGTGTAGGTGTTCCTGACCGTCCCCGCCTCGGTACTGGCCTGGGTCACCAGCTCGCCTTGCGGCAGGTAGGTGTACGACGTCTTGGCCGTGTTGTCCGTCGCGCTGGTCGCGCGGCCGTCCCGGGACTCGGTCGGCAGGCTCCACCGTGGGTCCAGTGGGTCGGTCAGGCCGGTCAGCGGGTACGTCGTGTAGCTGGTGTGGCAGTCGGTCGCGCCGCTGCGGCACGTGGTCCGCGCCGTGTTGTTGCCGCGGGCGTCGTAGGCGAGGGTCGCGCTCTCACCGTTCTCGTTGGTGGTCTTGAGCAGCTGCCCCGACTTGTCGTACTCGTAGCTGCGGACCGCGATGCCGTCCAACGCGTGCCAGTCGAAAATCGGGTCCTGCGAGCCGGATCCCGGGGTGACCACGCAGAACTGCGGGTCGTTCGGATCCGGGGTGTTGCAGGGGGTGGGAGTCGGCGTGGGCGTCGGCGCGGGAGGGAGATCTTCCTCGCGCGTCCCCAGCCCGTTCGGTACGCCGGCGCGCAGCAGCCAGCCGCCGATGCCGTCGTACTCGTAGAAGTACCGGCGGTCGGCCGGGTCGCGGACCTCCACGGTCCGGCGGAGGTCGGCCGAGTTCCCGGTGAGTGCCGGGGTGCCGACCTTCCACAGGCCGCCGTCGTCGTCGGTGAACTCGGCGATCCGCTCGGTCGCGGTGTCGTAGGTCGCCGACGAGACGACCTTGCCACTCGGTTGGGCGACGGTCGTGAGCTGGTCGGACGCGGTCCGGCCGAGCTTGTAGTGCGCCGCGACGACGTCCGCGCTGAGCGGCCTGGAGTACAGCGCGACCTCGTCGACCGCGCCGCTCAGGTAGTTGCGGGCCGCCGTGCCCCAGCCGGGCCAGGCGCCGGGGGCGGCGGCGAACGCCGCGCCGACCTGGTTCGCGACCATACCGAGGTGATCGACGTTACGGCCGGTGCTCGTGCCGATCAGCGCGCCGTCGACGTACAGGGTCTGCGTCGCGCCGTTCGAGCTGAGCGCGACGTGGTGCCAGTTGCCTTCGTCAACGGTCGTGGTCGTGCTGATCGGAGCCGCCGCGCCGTGCCAGAACTGGCCGCGCAGCTTTCCGTCGGTGCCGACGTACAGCACCGGCAGGCCCACGGTCGGCGCGCCCTCGATCGGGGCGTTCTGGTAGCCGAACAAGGGGTTCGTCCGGCCCTTGGAGACGATCCGGAACCACATCTCGACGGACTGGTTGCGGTTCTTGCGGACCGCGCCGTCCGGCAGCTTCAGGTACGACGGCCCGACCGTGCCGGTGAACGACGCCGCGGTGTCCCCGGACCCGGTCAGCCCACCGGCGACATTGTTGCTCACGCCCTTGAACGTGCCGTTGTCCTTGCCGAAGTCGACGGTCACCTCGCTGGCGGCCACGGTGCCGTCGTCGTTCATCCGGTAGTACAGCTCGGGCTTGCTGTCGGTCACCGAGGTCCGGTAGTGCGAGCCCTGCGCGAAGCCGTACTTCGTGCACTTGCCGTCCGGCCCGCACACCGAGGTCAGCAGCTCACCCGTGTAGGTGTAGGTCCACTTCAACGCGGCGCCGTCGACCGGTTGCGTGCTCACGGTGGCGATCCGGGTGCCGTTCCAGGTGAAGGTCAGCGACCGGTTGTTTCCTTGCTGACTGAGAACCCGGAGCAGCTTGCCGTCCGACCCGTACTCGAACAGCATCGGCTTGCCCCAGCGGCCCTTGATCTGGGTCAGCTTGCCGGACAACGAGAACGTGTAGGTGTTCGCGTTGCCGTCTTTGAACGTCCAGGTGCTGATCGAGGCGTCGAAGGTGAGACCGGCCTGGCGTGCGGTGGGCCCGACGTAGCTGCCGTCGGGGTTCTTGCCGAACCGGACCTGCTGGCCGTCGGGGTAGGTGATCAGCACGCTGCCCTCAGGCTCGGGCACCAGCTTGAGGTCGTACTTGCTCGACCAGCCGGCGCCGAACACCCCGGTCCGCCGCGGGTCGAGGCTGTTGTAGGTCCGTACGACGTCGAGCTCGGGCCCGGCGACCGGGATCGACGCGTCGACGGCGGACACCAGCTGGTTGCCGAGATTCGGGTCGAACGGCTGGTCGCCGCTGCCGGTCGGCGAGTTCGCCAGCCGCGAGGTGATCTCGGGCTGCGGCACGTCGGTGAGCAGCGACACCCGCTCGGGAGCCGGCGGCGACACGGTGATGCCACCGTTGAGGTCCTTCGCCGACAGCCGCCAGGCGTACTCCTTGTTCCACGACAGCCGCCCGGCCGGGACCGTGTAGTTGCTCGCGGCCTGGTACGGCGTACTCGTGCACCCGGTGAAGGTCCCGGTACTGGTCTTCTCGCAGATCTCCCAGCTGTAGGTGATCCCGGTCGGGTTCGCGTCGACGTCGAAGGCGCGGCCCCACAGCTGCGGGGTGAGCGTCTGCGTCCGGTACCCGTTGTCCGGAGACAGCTGGTCGACGATCGGCGGCAGGTTGCGGACCTCGATCGCGATCTTCGCCGGGCTGACCCGCTCGGTGGTGAAGTCGGGTCCGCCGACCTTCGTCATCGTGAAGTAGACCCGGTACTGCTTGACGCCGGTCCCGGCGCTCATCGCCTTGATCGACGCGTCGAGCGTGACGCTGGCGTTGCGCGCGACCGTGCCCGGCAGCCTCGCGCCGCGGTACTGGTACAGCTGCCGGTCGTTCAGGTCCGTGACGACGGTCTTCAGGTAGTACTGCGACGGTGTCCAGGAGGCCGCGCTCAGGTTCTTCACCCGGATCTGGAGCTTGCCCTCCTGGTTCTGCAGGACCGGCGGCTTCGGCTGGCCGAGCACCTGGTACGACGCGTTGTACTCCGAGTGCGTGACGAACAGCGTCGGCGGGTTGGTGATGTCCGAACCCGTACCGGCGATCAGCTTCCAGGAACCGTCGTCGCCGACCGGTCCACGCAGCGACAGGCCCTGGTTCGTGGCTGGGTTGGTGACCCAGCGCTGGACCAGGGCGGCGCCGGCCGCACCGAGGTTGAAGGCGATCGGAACCGGCTTGCACTTCGACGTGGTCTGCTGACTGGCGATGTAGCCCTGCGCGAACGACTGGGAGGTGAGCGCCGCACCGACCGCCGGCCCGGGGTACTTCAGGCTGGGATCCGGGGTCCACGCGCCGGTGACCGGGTAGACCGTCACCGGACGAGGCGTGCAGGACGGAGCGCGGAAGCTGCTCACCTGCAGCTGCGCACCGAAGATCGTGTGGTTCGCCAGGTCGGTCATCGGGAACTTCAGGTACGCCGCCGCGCGGTTGCCGCCCTGCCGGCCGACCATGAAGTCGGCGTTGCCGACATAGCTGCCGGTGTCCCGGACGGTGAGCGCCGCCGAGGACTCCAGCTCCTTGACCGTCGGGTCGATCCGGACCGGGTAGACCCGGCCCGGTGCGTCGAGCCAGTCGTTGGCCGGCGTCACCTTCAGCGCCTGGCCGCCGTCCTGGTCGACCAGTTCGTAGATCACGTCGCTGGACGTCGCCGCGGTCGCGTCGACCATGAACCCGGCCGGAATCACGGCCTTTTTGTTGCCCTGAGCATCGACCAGGACGACCTCGCGTCCCTCGAGCCGTGCCGTCAGCCCGTCGAGGTGCAGCGGGAAGACGAAGCTGCGCGCGGCCGACTTCGACCGCAGGATCACGGTCTCCTTGACACCGCCGGGCTGGGTGCTGAGCTCGAGGTCCGCGCCGTGCGCGACTCCGACGTACCGGACGGTGTCCGTCCCGGCCTGGACACCGGCGACGGGCCGGGCGCCGCTCAGGCCCCAGCCGACCTTCTGCCCACCGGCGAGCCGGACCTCGGCGACCGGCAGTCCGGCGGTGAGCTGCGCGGCCAGGGTGGACGTGACGCTGTCGCCCGTGCTCCGCCAGTCCCCACTGGTGCGGGTCAGCGTCGTACGGGCCGGTGACCAGGAGCCGTCCGGGCGCTGGAAGTTGCTGGGGGTGGTGGTGACTGCGGTCGTCTGCGTGCCGTCGGCGTTCGCGTACGTCGTCTCGTACCGCTTGCGCTGGGTCGGGATCTCCTTGCTGGTCCGGGCGTCGAAGCCTTTCGGGGTTCCTGGCGTCGTCTGCGGCAGGACCTTCACCGTGCTGGTCGGCGCCGGCGGCTTCTTCCCGACCCCCAGGTCCGGGAAGCGTGCTTTGAGGCTGGCCGGCACCGTGTGGTTGCGGTTCTCGCCGACCTCGTGCGGCTGGCCGTCCGCGGATCCTTCCCGCTGCTCGGGGGCCGGCTGCGCCTTGTGGTTCGACGGGGTACCGTCCGCGCCCCGCCGCTCAGGCACGGCGGCGGCGAAGTTGGCGGATCCGGCGCAGACGGCCGACGCCAGCAGCACGGCCAGGCCCTTGGCCGACCAACGACGAACGGCCCTTTTGTGGGCGCGCGAAAGCGATCCGGCCATGTGGAATCCCCTAGCGGAGTTGTCCTACTCGTCCCCCGAGCGACGACAACGCGAGGAAGTTAGCACCGCCACCACCGACTGGCCAGCGATCTGATGGCCGGTTGCAACTTGCTGCAGAAACCCTTCCGGACAAGGCGATCCCGGCTAGTCTGCGACCGACCGGCGGTCTCCCCTGACTCGCCGTTCTGCTGGAGCATGCGGCTCGGGGCGGGCATCTCGCATGCATCGTCCGAGTTCTGGATCGTCCGAGATCTGGGGGTTTCCCATGTTCCGCACCCTGTCCACCCGCCTGCTCGGTCGACGGCGGTTCGCCGCCGTCGCACTGACCGCCGGCCTGCTCAGCGCGGGTCTGTCCGCCGTGACCGTCCCGGCCCAGGCCGACGACGCCGACGCCACCTGTACGGCGGCGCAGAACGTCTTCGCGGTGACCGCCGCGGGCACGCTGATGCGCTACGACTTCAACGACCTGAGCAGCAGCGCCACGCCGATCCTGGCCCGCAACCCGGTCCAGATCGGCGGCGGAGGCTGGGACCAGTTCGGCAGGATCCTCGGCGGGCCGGACGGCTGGTTCTACGCGATCAGTGCTGCCGGCACCTATCAGTACCACTGGAACGGCAGCACCTTCGACGTCTCGTTCCGGCACCTCGGCAAGATCTTCGCCGGCTGGTCGCAGCCGGCCCGCAAGAACAAGATCACCATGGACGCCCGCGGTGACATCTACCTGATCGAGGACAACGGCCAGCTGAGCCGGTACCGGCTCGATCCGGCCACCAACACCTTCAGCGTCCAGCCGGTCGGCAACAGCTTCGGCAACTTCACCGCGATCACCGCCGTCGGCGACGGCGTGCTGGAGGCCGTGAGGAACGACGGGACGTTGCACCGGTACCACTTCGAGCCGACCAGCGACCGGTACCTGGACTACATCCAGACCGGCGCCAGCAGTTGGACGACGTACAAGACGATGCTGTCGCCCGGTGCCGACATCCTGCTCGGCATCGACGCCGCCGGGCTGCTGAGGCAGTACCGGTACAAGCGCGAGACCGACACCTTCCTCGTGCACGCCCGGCAGATCGGCACCGGCTGGCAGAACTTCCTGAACGTGTTCGCCACCTCGAACGCGTGCAAGCTGACCAAGTCGTACGTCCCGGCCACGCCGGCGGTGCCGCTGCAGAGCTACCCGCAGCTCAACGTGCTGCAGTCAGCCGACGGCGCGGTGGAGTTCGCCCACACCGACAACATCGGCCAGGCCAAGTGGGGGCACACCCCCGACCCGGCCGACTTCGGCGGCACGGCCTGGACCGCGCTCAACGGCCCGAACGCCTACACCGGTACGCCGGCGCTGGTCGAAGGTGCCGACGGCAAGCTCGACATCTCGATGCACAACATCAACAGCCGGATCCAGTCGAAGGTGCAGACCGGCGCGGACACACCGCTGGTCGGGGCCCTGCAGGACAGGTCGGGGCTGATGGCCTCGGACGCCGCCGCCGGGAAGTCGCCGGCGACGAACAAGCTCGCACTGTTCGCGGTGGCCGGCGACGGGACGCTGTGGGTCAAGCGGCAGTCCCCGCTCTCGGCAGGCTTCGTGCCCTGGTCGAAGCTCACCAGCCCGGTGCTGTCCGGGACGCCGGTCGTCGTGCAGGGGCCGGGCACCACGCTGACGGTGATCGTCCGCGACACGGCCGGCACCTTCTGGTCGGCGAGCTGGAGCGGTACCGGCCTCTCGGCGTTCAGCAGCCTCGGCGGGAGCAACTTCACCGGCAAGGTGTCTGTCGTCCGTTACCCCGGTGAGCTGCTGCGCGTGGTCGCCCGGGACGCCGACGGACACATCAAGACCCAGAAGCAGACCGTGTCGGGTACGACGTGGACCGGCACCTGGGACAGCGTCGGTGACCCGGCGCAGGTGTGGCCGGGACAGCCGTCCGCGGTCATGTCGCCGACCTCCGGGCTGGTCGAGGTCGTCGTCCGCAGTGACGACAACCAGATCTACTTCGCCCAGGAACTGATCCAGGGCTCGGGCCAGTTCCCGCAGTTCAAGGCGGTCCCCACCGGCTACGTGGAGGACTACCCCAGCGACCCGACGGCGTTCGTCTACACCGCCGGTACCACCCAGAGGTGGGCCATCGCGACGTACAACCAGAACTTCCAGGTCCGGGTCGCGACCACCAACCTGGTCGAGGGCTTCGCGGCGAAGTCCGCCAAGGCCGCCGACCCGACATTCACCACCCACAAGGTGTCCTGACCCCACGACCTGACGGGCGAGAAGGTGGATCACCGGGGCGGTGGTCCACCTTCTCGTTTCACAGACTCCGGTAGTGCTTCCGGGTTTCCGGTGGGAAGTGCTCGAGGGCGTAGCTGAGCATCGTGCGGGGCATCTTCGCGGCGTACTGGTCGAGGAAGGCGAGCAGCTCGTCGGGCGAGACGCGTTTGCCGGCTTCGCGGAGCATCCAGCCGGAGGCCTTGTGGATCAGGTCTTCGGGGTCGTCGAGGACCTGGGGGGCGAGGGCGTAGATGTCGGTGCTGTCGCCGGCGCGGATGAAGCGGTGGGTGGCGACGAGGGCGATCCGGCGGTCCCAGATCAGGGGTGAGCGGATCAGGGTGTGCAGGATGTCGCCAGGGCGGTCGAGGAGGTGGCCGCCGACGATCTCGGCGGCGCTGCAGTCGACCAGGTCCCAGTTGTTGATGTGCTCGGTGTTGCGCAGGTAGAGGTCGAAGATCGCGGCGAGGTCGGCCGGGTCTGCGGTGCGGGGTTTCAGTGCGCGGTCGGCGCGGTCGGCGAGCAGGCAGAGGACGGCGAGGCGGTGCTCGTGGACCGGACTGTGGAGAGCCTGCTCCAAGTCGTCCAGCGGAAGGTCAGCACGCCCGTACGGCTTGATGATCCCGCGCAGCGTGGAGAGTTTGACGCCGATCATCAGGTCGCCCTCGCCGTACCCGCCGGGCTTGACCTGGAAGTAGCGCGACAGGATCGCCGCCGTGCCGGCGTCCGCCGCGGCGTCGATCTCGGCCAGCAGGTCCGTGACGGTCATGGTCAGACGATCAGGCCGCCGCTGGCGCCCAGGTTCTGGCCGGTGAGCCACCGCGAGTCCGGGCCGGCCAGGAACGCGACGACGTCGGCGACGTCCGCCGGTACGCCGATGCGGCCGAGCGCGGCGAACGCGGCCGCGCGCTCGGCGGCCTCCGGCGGGTTGGCGTCGCGGAACATGTCGGTGTCGGTCGCGCCGGGCGAGACCACGTTGGCGGTGATCCCGCGGCCGCCGAGCTCACGGGCCGCGACCTTGGTGACCTGCTCGAGCGCGCCCTTGGTGGCGGCGTACAGAGAGATCCCGGGGCCCGGGACGCTGGTGTTCAGCGTCGACAAGGTGATGATCCGGCCGTTGTCGCGCAGCACTTCGCCGGCCCGTTTGATCGCGAAGTACGGGCCCTTGAGATTGGTCGCGAACATCTCGTCGAAGTCGTCGGGCGTGACGTCGGCCATCGACTTCACCATCGCCCGACCCGCGTTGCAGACCAGGATGTCCAACCCGCCGAGCGGCTCGGCCGCGGTCTCGAAGAGCGCGGGCAGCGCGTCGAGGTCGGCCTGATCAGCCTGTACGGCGTACGCCTGGCCGCCGGCGTCCTTGACCGCGGCGACCACCTCGTCGGCGGCCTGCCCGGACGACGCGTAGGTGAAGGTGACCGCGGCGCCGTCAGCGGCCAGCCGGCGCACGATCGCGGCGCCGATCCCGCGCGAACCGCCGGTGACCAGCGCGGCCTTGCCGTCCAGGACTCCCATCACAGCTCCTTCTGCAACCGCCGCATCGTCGAGATCTCCTTGGTCTGGGTGACGCTGACGTCCTGCGCGAGCTCGCCGATCCGCAGGTCGGCGCCCTTCTCGATCGCTGTGCCGCTCATCGTCACCGCGCCCTCATGATGCTTGATCATCAAGGTCAGGAACAGGGTGTCGAAGGCCTTGCCGGTGGAGTTCAAGAGCCTGGCCAGCTCGGCCGGTGTCGCCATCCCGGGCATGCCCGCGTGATCGGTGTGCTCGACGTGCTCCAGCGACGGCGCCTTGCCGCCGCGCTCGGTGAGCAGTTGCCGCATCGCCTCGATCTCGGGCTTCTGGCCGACCTGGATCCGGTCGGCCAGCGCCTTGACCCGCGGATTCGCCGCGGCCGTCCGGGCCTTGTCGGCCATCACCAGGGCCTGGCTGTGGTGGATCATCATGTCGCTCAGGAACGTCAGGTCGTCGGGATCGGTGGTGGCCGGCGACGACGGCATCGTGGCGAGCGTTCGATTCGAGCCACCCGGCGTACCGGGAACGATGACGGGGACCGTCGAGGTCGGCGCCGGAGCGGCCTCGGGCGTCGACGAACTGCACCCCACCAGGGCGAACCCCAGTACGGCGACCAGTGGCAGGGCGAAGTTCCTCACAGCACCTCACTCTTCGTGGCAAATCGCTTCCCCACAGTGTCTATCACGCATACCCTGAGCCAATCGATCGATTCAACAGAACAGAAGGGACCACGGCATGCGCCGCCCACGCACGCTCGCCCGTCTCAGCCTTTCCATAGCCCTGATCGCCGGTCTGACCGGCCTGGCCGGCGCCGCCTCCGCGGAGGTCCCCGCGCCGCCGGAGACCGGCGCGACCAAGAGCGACAACATCACCCACCTGGCCAGTGCGCCGATGACCGGGCCGCTGGCCGGCGGGGTGAACACCGACATCGCGTTCGCCGGCAAGACGGCGTACGTCGGCAACTACTCCGGCTTCGCGATCTACGACATCGCCAACCCGGCCAAGCCGGCGCTGATCAGCCAGGTCGCCTGCCCGGGCAGCCAGAACGACATCAGCATCTACGACGGCCTGCTGTTCCTGAGCACCGACTCGTCCCGCAGCGACAACTCCTGCCAGAGCGTCGCGCAGTCGCCGACGATCAAGGAGTCGTGGGAGGGGATCAAGATCTTCGACGTCAAGGATCCCCGCAACCCGCGCTACGTCGCGGCCGTGGAGACCAAGTGCGGTTCGCACACCCACACGCTGATCCCGGACAAGCTGAAGCGCTCGGTCTACGTCTACAACTCGTCGTACTTCCCGAACGCGACGTACCCGGACTGCCAGCCGCCGAACGACCGGATCGACATCGTCAAGGTCCCGCTGCGGCACCCCGAGCAGGCCGCCGTGGTGGCCTCGCCGGTGCTGTTCCCGGACGGCGGCTTCCCGGGCAGCGAGACCGGTACGGCGACCAGCGGCTGCCACGACATCACCGCGTTCCCGGCCAAGAACATCGCGGCCGCGGCCTGCATGGGTGACGGCGTGCTGCTGGACATCTCCCGGCCGGAGAGCCCGAAGGTGATCGACAAGGTGCAGGACTCGGCGAACTTCGCCTTCTGGCACGGCGCGACCTTCAACGGCGACGGCACCAAGGTCGTGTTCATGGACGAGCTCGGCGGCGGTGGCGGCGCGGAGTGCAACACCGAGGTCGGGCCGAACAAGGGCGCCACCGCGGTCTTCGACATCAGGCACCGCAAGCTGCAGTTCCGCAGCTACTACAAGATCGACCGGCACCAGGCCGAGAACGAGAACTGCGTGTCGCACAACGGCTCGCTGATCCCGGCCAAGGGGCGCGACATCATGGTCCAGGCCTGGTACCAGGGCGGTTTCTCGGTGTGGGACTTCACCGACTCCGCACATCCGAAGGAGATCGGGTACTTCGACCGTCCGCCGCGTGAGCCGGCGTCCTTCGGTGGGTACTGGTCGGTCTACTACTACAACGGCGCGATCTACGGCACCGAGGCGGTCACCGCCTTCGACGTGTTCAAGATCAAGGACCGGCGGACGGACTCCGCCGAACGGGTCAAGCTGAAGGAGCTCAACGTCCAGACCCAGCCCGCGTTCCGGCGCTGATTCGAGCGCATAGTTGCCTAAGCGCTTACATCACGCTCCGGGGTCACTGGCAGTACAGCCATTGTGACCCCGGAGCAATCCGGCATACGGTGACACCAGGGCTGTCACCCACCACGCCAGGACCGACCGGCGTTTCGCGGGGCTGCCCGGGGGAGAGACCGCCGTGAGCCAGCCCGATTCCCAGGACGGCGAGATGATCAGGACCACGTTCGACGCAGTCACCGAGGAGCTTCGCCCCGGCGTCGTGCTGGTCAAGCTGTCCGGTGAGATCGACATCGCCACCACCGATTTCGCGTCGGAGTCGATCCGGGCGGCGATCGCGCCACCGGCGCGCAGTGTGCTGATCGACGTCTCCGCGGTGACGTTCTGCAGTTCGGCCGGCCTGGGCAACCTGGTCGAGGCCCGCCGCCTGGCCACGCAGTACGGCATCGAGCTGGCCCTGGTCGGCGTCGGCCGTCCGGTCGACCGGCCGCTGACGATCACCGGTCTGGGCCAGGAGTTCCGGATCTTCGCCTCCGTCGAGGACGCCGAACGCCAAGGTGGCGACGGGCGATGATCTCGCTGGGGAGCAAGGACCGTCCGGGGATGAGCAGGGCGGCCGGCTCCCCGCGATGAACTCACCGGGCACGTACCGGGATCTGGTGGTCATCGGCGCTTCGGCCGGCGGCGTCGAGGCGTTGCGCAGCCTGGTCTCCGGCCTGCCGGCGGAGCTGCCGGCCGCGGTTCTCGTCGTACTGCACCTGCCCGCGGGCGGCAGCAGTGTGCTCGGCTCGATCCTGGACGACGCCGGTGAGCTCCCGGCCGCGGCGGCCGAGCACGGTACGCCGATCACCTCCGGACACGTGTACGTCGCACCGCCGGATCACCACCTGCTGGTCGAAGGCGACTGCACCGTCCTGTCCGACGGCCCGACCGAAAGCGGCCACCGGCCGGCGATCAACGCCCTGTTCCGGTCCGCCGCACTCGCCCGCGGCCCGCTCGTCGCCGGAGTGGTGCTGTCCGGCGTACTGGACGACGGCGCTTCCGGTCTGGCCGCGATCAGGTCGTCCGGCGGTCTGGCGATCGTTCAGGACCCCGACGACGCGGCCTACCGGGGCATGCCGGACAGCGCCCTGGCGACGGCCGGTGCCGACCACGTGCTGTCCGCTGCCGCGATCGGCGAGCAGCTGGCCGGCCTGCTCGCCGTACCGGTTGATCTCCGGGCGTCGGACGGGCCGGGCGCGATGCTGCGGTACCAGGAGGCGCTCGGGTCGTTGCCGGAGTCGGTGGCTCAGGCGGTCGGTCTGGTCTGTCCGGACTGCGGCCGGGCGCTGTCGGCACCGGCCGGAGATCACGAGGGATTCCGCTGCCAGGCCGGGCATGCCTGGAGTGCGGACGCGCTTCTTGCCACCGCCGACCATCGGATGCAGGCTGCTTTGTGGACCGCGCTACGGAGCCTCGACGAGAAGACGGCCCTGGCCCGGCAGCTGGAGGACACGGCGCGAGGCCGGGGCAACGAGAACCGTGCGCAGCGGTACGTGGCTTCGGGGCACGAGACGGACGCGGCCGCCCGGTTGATCCGGGCCCGACTGACCTCGGGCGACGCCGAGGCGACGAAGGACGGTGACACCGGATGAACAGGCCGAGCGCCTTGATGATCGGAACGCGCACCGTCGGGGAGGCGGTGGTGATCCGGCCGTCCGGCGTACTCGATGTAGCGACCGGACCCCAGCTGCGGACGTACCTGCTGAAGGCTGTCGCCGACCAGCCGTCGGCGGTCGTCGTACTGCTCAAGGACCTGGTCCCGGCGCGGACGGTCACGCTGAGCGTGTTCGCCGCGGTCGCCCGGCAGGCGGCCGACTGGTCGGGCACCCCGCTGATCCTGGTGGTCGGCGACGACCACACCCGCGAGGTCCAGCAGCACGCGCGGACGATGGCCCGCTTCCTTCCGGTGTACGGCGATCTGCCCGCTGCCCTCGCCTCGGTCGATCGACCGCCGGGCCGCCAGCTGACCAGGTTGCGACTGGTCAACGACCCGCACAGCGGTGGCGTCGCCCGCCGGTTCGTCGCCGCGACCTGCGAGCTGTGGCACTGCGAGGAAGTGGTCGAGGACGCGGTCGCGATCGTGTCCGAGCTGGTCGGCAACGTGATCCGGCACGCGGGCACCGACGCCGATCTGCGGCTCGAGCTGCGGCGTCAGCTCCTGACCGTCGCGGTGACCGACCAGAGCCCGCTGTACCCGGTCCCCCGGCCGCCGAGCACGACCCGGGAGAACGGGCTCGGTCTCGGCATCGTCACCGCACTGGCGACCGCCTGGGGCGCGAATCCCACGTCGACCGGCGGCAAGGTCGTCTGGGCGACGTTGCGGCTGCGTGGACCCGACGCGAAGGCGGCAATCAACAACCGCTGGCGCAACGGGCAGTAGCGTGACGGGGTGACGAACCAGCCGACCGGGCCCGACGACGACTTCGAGGATCTGCTCTCCTACCTGCGCGAGTCCCGCGGCTTCGACTTCGGCGGCTACAAGCGCAGCAGCCTGCTCCGCCGGATCCAGCACCGGATGAGCCAGGTCGGGATCGGCAGCCACCACGCGTACCTCGACCTGCTGCAGGTCGATCCGCAGGAGTTCACCGCGCTGTTCAACACGATCCTGATCAACGTCACCAGCTTCTTCCGCGACCCCGAGGCCTGGGACCTGCTGCGCACCGAGGTCGTTCCGGCCCTGCTCGCCGAGCGCAGCCCGGGCGACCCGCTGCGGATCTGGAGCACCGGCTGCTCGACCGGCCAGGAGCCGTACTCACTGGCCATGCTGCTCGCCGACGAGCTCGGGATCGACAACTACCTCAAGCAGGTGAAGATCTACGCGACCGACGTCGACGACGAGGCCCTCGCCCAGGCGCGGCAGGCGTCGTACGGCGAAAGCGACTTGGCCGGCGTCCCGGAAGAGCAGCGGACGGCGTACTTCGAGCAGCGCGGCGACCGGTTCGTGTTCCACCCCGACCTGCGCCGCACGGTGATCTTCGGCCGCAACGACCTGGTCCAGGACGCGCCGATCTCCCGCGTCGACCTGCTGCTGTGCCGCAACACGTTGATGTACTTCAACGCCGAGACCCAGCAGCGGGTGCTGAACCGATTCCACTTCGCGCTGGTCCCCCGCGGCGTGCTGTTCCTGGGCCGGGCCGAGATGCTGCTCGGCAGAAGCCGGTTGTTCGAGCCTGTCGACCTGAAGCAACGGATCTTCCGCCGGCTGGCGCACCGGTCGACGCCGATCGGACGCACCGGGCCCGAGCCCGTCGAGCCGAGCGGCCTGCCCGAGCGCCTCCACGAGCAGGCCTTCGCAGCCAGCCCGGTCGCGCAACTGGTGGTGGGTGCCGACGACAACCTGGCGCTGCTGAGCGACCAGGCCGCGACGCTGTTCGGCCTGTCCCAGCGTGATCTCGGCCGCCCGATCCGCGAGCTGGAGGTGTCGTACCAGCCGCTGTCGCTGCGCAGCCATCTCGACCAGGTCCTGGCCGAGCGCAAGCCGATCCGGATCTCCGAGGTCGAGTACAACCGGCCGGGCGGAGTCGTGCACTGGTTCGAGGTGCACCTGAACCCGGTGGCGGACGGCAACGACCTGCTCGGGGTCTCGGTGGTGTTCCACGACGTCAGCATCACCCGCGCGTTGCGGCTGGAGGTCGACCGGGTCAACCGCCAGCTGGAGACCACGAACGCCGAGCTGCAGTCGACCAACGAGGAGCTCGAGACCACCAACGAGGAACTGCAGTCCACGGTGGAGGAGCTGGAGACCACGAACGAGGAGCTCCAGTCCACCAACGAAGAGCTCGAGACGATGAACGAGGAACTGCAGTCGACCAACGACGAGCTGCAGATCATCAACGAGGCGGTCCGCGAACGCAGTACCGAGCTGAACGACGTGAACGACTTCCTCGAGGCGGTGATGACCGCGTTCACCGCCGGCGTGATCGTCGTCGACACCGAGCTGCTCGTCCTGGCCTGGAACGCCGCCGCCCAGGAGCTGTGGGGCGTACGCCGGGACGAGGCCGAGGGTCGGCACCTGCTCAACCTGGACGTCGGGTTGCCGTCGGAGATCCTTCGGCCGCTGCTGCGCTCGGCGCTCGAAACACCGGGTTCTTTGGAAGAAGCACGAATCGAAGCGGTCAACCGGCGCGGCCGGTCGATCACCGTCCGGCTGCTCTGCAGCGCCCTGATGAGCCCGGACGGCGGACAGCGCGGCGTACTGCTGGTGATGGAGACGGTAGCCCCCGGCAACTGATGGCCCTAGACTCCGCCCATGATTCAGCGGGGGAAGACATCGGGGCCGGTGAAACGGCCAACAGTGCAGGACGTCGCGCGGGAGGCGGGGGTGTCGCCCTCGACGGTGTCGAGGGCCTTGCACACCAGGGGATACGCCTCGCCGGAGGTCCGTGAGCGGGTCCAGGCGGCCGCCACCCGGATCGGCTACGTGCTCGACCACAACGCGCGCAACCTGCGCAGCCGGACCTCGACGTCGATCGGCGTCCTGATCTCCGACCTGCGAAACCCCTTCTACGCCGACCTTGCGGCCGGGATCGAGGAGGAACTGCGCGCGGCCGAGTACCAGATGGTGCTGGTGAACGACAACGGCGATCCCGCCGAGGAGATGCGCGCCGCCGAGACGCTGCTGGCGATGCGGGTCCCGGGCGTGATCGTGACGCCCGTCACCGCGGCCTGCCCGCGGATCCTGCAGGACAACGGGGTTCACGTGGTCTGCGCCGATCGCGAGCTGGGCCGGTCCGGGAGCGACGTCGTACTGAGCGACAACAAGGCCGGTGCGCGGGAGCTGACCGAGCACCTGATCGGCCTGGGGCACACGCGGATCGGGTTCCTGATCGACGAGACCAAGTGGTCGACGGGCGCTGGACGGCTGGCGGGCTTCCGTGCCGCGCACGCTGATCGCGGGCTCGAGGTCGACGAGTCGCTGATCGTCTACACCAGCTTCGACGCTGTTGCGGCGCAGGAGACGACGCGGGAGCTGCTGGATTCGCTGGAGGTGACGGCGATCATCGCGGCGAACAACGTGCTGGCCCAGGGTGCGCTGGCGGAGATCAAGCGCCGACGATTGAAGGTGCCGCGGCGTCTGAGTCTCGCGGCGTACGACGATGTGCCGTGGATGTCTTTGGTCGAACCCGGGCTCACGACGGTCGACCAGCACACGGTCGAGCTCGGGCGGAACTGCGCGCGGTTGCTGCTGGCCCGGATCCACGGGGAACTGCCCGCGCGGCGGAAGATCGTGCGGATCGCGCCTCGGCTGGTCGTGCGGGGATCTACCGGGCCGGCTTGATTCCGGGGACCCGGCGTGGGCGGTCTTGAGGGATCAGGCAGACTTTGAGGGTGGTGGTTCCGACATCCACTGCCAGGAACGTCACCTTCAGGGCCCTAGACCGGTTGATGCGATAGCGTCCTGATCCCCGAAGCTAGGAATTTGTCCATGGGCGAGAGCTCCTCCAAGATCATCGTCGTCGTCCCGACCTACAACGAGCGGGAGAACCTGCCGGAGCTGGCCAAGCTGCTGGCGGACCTCGACCTGCCCGGGTTGCAGATGCTGGTCGTCGACGACAACTCCCCCGACGGCACCGGCGACGTCGCCGACGAGCTGGCCAAGGCCGCGCCGGAGCAGGTCGGCGTACTGCACCGGACCGCCAAGGACGGGCTGGGCCGCGCGTACATCGCCGGGATCACCCGCGCGCTCGCCGAGGACGCCGAGATCGTGATCCAGATGGACGCGGACCTGTCCCACCCGGCGTCGGTGCTGCCAACGATGGTGGAGACGCTGCGGACCACGGACGCGGGCCTGGTGATCGGGTCGCGGTACGTGCCCGGCGGTTCCGCCGCGGCCGAGTGGGCCTGGCACCGCCGGCTGCTGTCGGCCTGGGCGAACTTCTACGTGAACACGATCCTGCGGCTGCACGTCAAGGACGCCACCGCCGGGTTCAAGGCGTGGAAGGCCGACACCCTGCGGGCGATCGACGTCGGTTCGATCCAGAGCAACGGGTACTCGTTCCAGGTCGAGATGAACACCCGTGCGGTCCGCCGCGGCTTCCGGATCGCCGAGGTGCCGATCCGCTTCGAGGAGCGCACCCACGGCGCGTCGAAGATGAGCCTGAAGGTCCAGCTCGAGTCGGCCCTGATGCCGTGGAAGCTGCTCTTCAAGCGCTCCTGATCTTTTTGGTTCAGGCCGGTACGTCGTACGGCGTACCGGCTTTTGGCGCGGCGTACCGGCTGCTCGGCGCGCCTCAAGTTTTCCGCGCGAACGCGTGAGGTTTACCCGTAGCCGAGCTCGTGCAGCCGCGCGTCGTCGATCCCGAAGTGGTGCGCGATCTCGTGCACGACGGTGATGTTCACCTCGTCGACCACGTCCTCGACGGTCTCGCAGATCGCCAGCGTCGGGTTGCGGTAGATGGTGATCCGGTCCGGCAGCACCCCGCCGTACCAGTTGCCCCGCTCGGTCAGCGGGATGCCCTCGTAGATGCCGAGCAGGTCCGGGTCGCTCGGCGGCGCGTCGTCCTCGACGAAGACCGCGACGTTGTCGATCAGGCCGGCCAGCTCGGGCGGCACCTCGTCCAGCGCCTCGGCCACCAGCACCTCGAAATCCGCCCGGCTCATCTCGATCACGGACCCAGCGTAGTGAGGCGCACCACACGGCGTACTTTCGTCGGCTTCTGCTTGGCTCTGGGCCGGCTTCGGCCCGGCTCTTGCCCCGCTCCGGGTCCGCGACAGGTTCCTGCCATGCCGGATTCCGCCAGCCCGACGCCTCGTAACCGGCGTTACGACCTGCGGATACTGACGGCCATCCGGTCGCGTCCCGGCGACCGAGCCAGTCCCCTGGAGATCCGGTATGAGAAAGCGTTTCCTGACCGCGGCGGTCACCACTGCCGCCGTCCTGACCGGCTTCACGGCCGCGCCAGCCCTCGCCGCCACCGCGGCTCCGCCCGCCGCCCCAGCCGTTGTCCCAGCCTTCGCCGGCCTCTCCTCGCCGATCGCGGTCGAACTCGCCGAGAAGCTCCCCGCGATGCGCAAGGTCGCGTCCGACGTACAGGCTCGCCTCGGCCTGGACGAGAGCCCGCTGCGCGAACGCGTCCTGGACGCGATCGACCCGACCGACTACGAGTGCTCGACGGCCACTCCTCCGGTCGTCGCCGCAGTCACCGCGGACTTCGCGAACCTGACCCCCGACCAGGCCCTGGCCTCGCTGTACGTGCTGCTGTTCGACCTGGTGATGCAGGATGCGGTCTACTTCCCGCAGCCGGCCGGCAAGTTCACGTACGGCGCCAAGGGGACGTACACGAAGAAGGCGACCGACACCTTCGGCGGCCTGCGCAAGTTCTGGGACATCAAGTCGAAGGACATCCAGCTCGTCCCCGCGCACGGCCGGATGCTGCTCGACACCGCGCGGGTGACCCGGGTGTTCACCACGATCTACGGCCAGCCGCTCGACGTGTCCGAGAACACCGCGAACTTCATCAAGACGCAGATCACCAGCACCCCGCTGCTGAAGAACGGCGACCACCCGGCGTACACGTTCAACGCGTACGCGTTCTCCGCCGAGGGCGTGCCGGTCCCAGGCATCGGGACCGTCGGCGACAAGATCGTGATGGGCGACGGCGTGCTCGACGGGTTCGGGCTGGTCGGGCTCGGCGACGTCACCACGCAGGCGATCCTGGCGCACGAGTTCGGGCACCACATCCAGTACGAGGACGGGCTGTTCGACTCGACGCTGCCGGCGCCCGAGGCGACCCGTCGTACGGAACTGATGGCGGACTCGTTCAGCGCCTACTTCCTGACCCACGTCCGCGGCGAGCGGATGAACTGGAAGCGCGTCCAGCTGTTCACGGCGATGTTCGCCCAGATCGGCGACTGCGGCTTCGCCGAGCCCGGTCACCACGGCACCCCCAACCAGCGCGTGAAGGCAGCGCTGTGGGGCTACGGGGTCTCGCAGGCGGTCTGGCCGCGCTCCCTGGTGCTGCCGTCGCGTGTGTTCGCGTGGCTCTTCGAGAAGCAGCTCCCGCGGCTCGTGGCGCCTGACGCTCCCTCCGACGCAGTAGTCCTGGAAGCCGCAAAGCAGGCCGCAGCCACAGTCAGCTAACCGCCTATCCCCAGCCCTCCGCTCCCTCCTCTCTCTTCCTCTGTTTTTCCCCGATCGGCTGCCTGGACTCTGGGGGCAGATTCCAGGCAGCCACCCCCTCCCCCGAGCCCCTCCCCAGCGGGCCGAACCCCTTGGCAACAACTCGTTTTGGACCTTCGCCAAGACTCCTCTATGCTTACGGCTGTCCCTGGAGCTTCGGCTCCCGCGGGTCCGAGTCCCCATCGTCTAGTGGCCTAGGACGCTGCCCTTTCAAGGCGGTAACGCGGGTTCGAATCCCGTTGGGGATACGGTCGAAAGGCCGATTAATTGAACAGCTTGAAGATGGTGTACCATCGTCGAGCATCCTGGCCCAGTAGCGCAGTTGGTTAGCGTGCCGCCCTGTCACGGCGGAGGTCGCGGGTTCGAGTCCCGTCTGGGTCGCCAGGAGAAGGCGGCGGATGTCCAACATCCGCCGCCGCCTTTTCTCCCCGGTCAGGTAGCTCAGCTGGTAGAGCGTCCGCCTGAAAAGCGGAAGGTCGGCGGTTCGAGACCGCCCCTGACCACACATTTCTGAGCGTGGATCTCGGTCTGAGATCCGCCGACTCCCCCGCGATTACCGCAACCAGTACCGCAACGCCTATCCGGCGACCAGCTCCGCGAGCTGAGCGAGCGCCTTCCGCTGATCTTCCAGCGATGCATGCGCGTAGATCGCCATCGTCACTTGGACGTCTGCGTGACCGACGATCGCCTGGACGATGTGCGGCGGCACTCCGAGCCGTAGGAGCAAGGTCACACAGCTATGCCGCAGGTCGTGGAAGCGCATCTCTCCTAGGCCGGCCTCGACCCGCAGCGGGTACCAGGTCCGCCGCAGGTTGTCCGGCTCGATCGGCGTTCCGATCTCGGTAGTGAAGATGTAGCCGGTATCAACCCACTTCTCGCCGGCCAGCAACCGTTCCTTTGCCTGCTCCCGCTTGTGGGTTCTGAGTACCTCCAAGCACAGCTCAATCAGCGGCACCGTCCTGCGTGACTTCCTGGTCTTCGGCGAGACGGCTTGCAAGGCACCGTCCACCCGTTGCAGCGTGCGCCGGATCTCTACCGTCTTCTCTGCCCAGTCGATGTCCTCCCACTTCAAGCCGAGCAGCTCGCCGCGACGCAACCCCATGAACAGGGCCAGCACGAACAGCGCGTAGAGCCGAGTGGGCTTGGCCGCCTTCATCAACAGGCGGGCTTGTTCCTCAGTCGCTCCCCTGTTCGTGTCGTACTGCGCGCCTTCCACCTGGACCAGCTTGGCAACGTTGCGCTGTAGGACTTCCTCTCGAACAGCCGCCTGCAGCGCGTTCCTGAGCACGGCGTGAATCTGCTCCACGAGCCGATCCGACGGATGCCATTTACAGCACCTGCCGACAGCGCAGCACCTCGCCTTGTCGCCGCGGCGTTCGTCGTACCCATGCAGGCAGCACAGGCAGGTATTTCGGATCCGCGTCATGAACAGCCGGACATCGGCACCGTTCAGCTTGTGCAGCTTTTTCCGGCCCAGGTGGGGGATGAGATGCACCCGCGCCACCAGTTCGTACCCCTGGTGGGTCTTCGGCTTCTTCGACGGCTTCACGATGTGCTCCAGCCAGTACTTGAGGAACGCTTCAACGTTCCAATCGGTGGCCTCGGCAGGGATGCCCTTGTCCGACCTCGATTGCAGGTCGCGAAGCTTGCGCACGACCGTGTCCCTGTCCTTGCTGGATACCTCCCGCCGCGCATACGTGCCGTCGGCTTGCAGGAGGTAGGCCGCACCGAACCACCGATCCTTGCTCGGGCGGTAGAAGACCGATCCGTCACCATTCGCGGACTTCATGCTGCGGTTTCCTCCTCAAGGAGTTGGATTGCTTCCTCCAGAGCCGAGACCCGGACTAGCCGGCGCGCGCCGATCTTGACGGTCTTCAGCTTTCGGCTCCGGATCAGGTCGTAGAGAGTCGAGCGGTGAATGCCCAGTCGTGCGGCAGCTTCTTCGGTGGTGATCAGCAGCCGTTCCGCGTCAGCGATCTGAACCATGCTCATCCGGGTTGCAGCTCCGTTCTGTCCGGGCGTACTCATGCGGTCTCGCGAGAGGAGGGGGCGTCATTCGAAAGGTCCGGGACAGGTCGGGGACCCCAAGCCGTACCAGCCGTACCAGCCTCGTTTTCCCTGGTCAGGTGCGGTACGGCTTTGGTCGTTGGTACGGCTTGAGCCGTACCAATGGGGTAAGCCGTACCGGCTCTGACCTGCGGTGTTACGTCTGGTACGGCTGGTACGGCTTCCCCGGACTCGGATTTCGGCTCCGGGCAGTAGCGGTTCCATGCGTCGATGAAGTCGCTGCGGACGTAGCCCTTGGCTTGGCCGGTGGTGAAGCGGATGGTGTCGCTGCGGATCTCGAAATCACGCAGGAGGTTGCCCATCCTCATGGCTGTGAGTCCGTTGGCCCCCAACGTTGCCCAAGGCGCCTCAGGGTCGCTGCAGAGCCGTTCGAGCAGGACAGCGGTGGGCAGTGCGTCAGCGTCCTGGAAGGCGGTGCGGCAATCAGCGAGTAGCCGGGTCGGTGTTGATCCTTCGTCGCCGGCGTCGCGGTCGCTGGTGAGGGCTACGGCGGCCTTTCGCGCGGCCCGTGGCCACTGCCCGCCCGCCAGATCGGCGAGCGCGATCATGGGTTCCCAAGTATCGGCGGCGCGGTCCTCCAACGGCATTTCCGGAGTGGCTCGGGTGAGTGCGTCGATGTGTGGGGCGATCCACTGGTTGAGTCGCTGGCGCAGGAGGTCGAGATCGGGCCCGTCACGGCGAATCCGGTACGGGGCAACGGTTTCGCCGGGGGCGCGGCGCCGCATCCGAATCACGGCAGCGCGATCCTCGATCGTGTCCGGCATCGCACCGATTCCGGCCAGAGCTGCCATGGCGAAGGTCTCGATCTTCTCTGTCTGCCGAGCGCTGGCATCCCATCGCAGGGTCGGGCGGTTGCGTTGGTGTCCGGCGTTGAGCAGGCCGCGCAGGTCCTCGTTGTCGCCTGCCTTCGGCCCGAAGATCGTGTCTGCCTCATCGATCAGCAGGGTCGGAGGGTCGCTCGGTGCCATGCCGATGGACCGGTAGACCGCCGACGGCGACGCATTGACGGTGATCAGCGGCCGGTGACACATCGCCTCGACCATGTCGAGTAGCCGCGACTTCCCGCACCTCCGTTCCGGCGCACGGATGACGAGCCGGGCGGCGCAGTTCCAAGCCTTCATGGCGTGGGTGGCAGCGATCCACAGAACCACTGCGATCAGTGCGGACGTGCTAGGCAAGATGACGTATCGGCTGATGGTGGCGGCGACGTCGTCCAGCAGCTCGGCGCCGTCGACCGCGTCGGCCTGGTCGTCGTTGGGGTTGCTCATGCGGCGATCCCTTCATCACGAAAACCGCCGGCGATGGCGGCTCTGATCTCGCGCTCGGTCTGCTCGGCCTCGCGCCCCGCTCCGGTCAGCGCGGCAACGGCAGCGGCGTACTCGATCGCACCGGCCGCGACCATCCGCGCAACGCCTCTAGCAGCGCCGTAGAGCGTCGTGCGTCGGCGACCTTCCCCGGCACGACGTACAGCGTCCAGGTGAGCGTTGAGCAGCTTGTCGGGGTGGGAGATGCCCCCGCCCGGTTGCGTAGGTGGCGGGCTGGTCCGCGGGGCAGCTGAGTCGGCCGGCGAGGGTGGCAGGCATGCCTCAACAAGCGCGCGGGGCATCTCCCCCACATCGGCCCCGCTGACCGTTGCCCACCGGTACGGCAAGCCCGTGCGGTGGTGGATCGACGGCGGGAGTACGACGTAGCCGCCGTCTGCCTTGATGTCGATTCCCTTGCGGCCGGGCATCGGGCGTGACGGCATCGGCTGTCCGGGATGGCGGTAGTACAGGTGCTGTCCACCCGAGCCGGTGACGACCCGCAGCGTGCGCGGCAACAAGCCCTCGACCAGAAGGTCGGTCAGGCTCGATGTGCCGCCGTGTGCGGGGTCGACGTCGACCACCAAGAGCTCGGACAGGGCGCCGGTGCGGACGGCGAGCTGTCCGAGTGGGACGGCGGCGACGTTCGCGGCGACGCGGTGGGGGTCGGTGCTGGCGGCGTAGAACCCGTGGCAGGTGAGGTGCCCGCAGCTGGCGGGATCGTGGTCGGCGCCGGCAGCGCGGCAGGGATTGCAGTTGGCTACCGGGCGCTTGGATCTGGCGAGCATGAACACCGGCCAGCCATTCTTAGCGGCGTCGAGTGCGGCGGTCAGCAGATCAGTCACGGGAGCGTTCCTCTCGGGTAGGGAGAATCAGGCGGCGGAGGCTGTCGGCGCGGCGGCGAGTTCCGCCACGGCTTCGGCGGTGATGCGGTCGGCGACCCAGGTGAAGACGGGGACGGCGACGCTGTTGCCGAGTTGCTTGTATCGGTGGGCGTCGGCTTGATGGGCGCCGTTGCTAGTCGCGGTCCAGTCGTCGGGCAGGCCTTGCAGCCGTTCACATTCGAGTGGGGTGAGGCGGCGCACGATGAGATCGGTGTCGGCGATCAGGTGCCCGCCGGCGGCCATCTCTGCGTCGAGGCGGTGACCGCGTCCGTCGCCGGATGCGGTGAGGGTCGCGGCGTGGTGGGCGACGTAGGTCATCATCGTCGGGTCGTGTTTGTCGTTGCCGCCATGGCTGAGCAGCGCGTTGGCGACGGTGGGGCTGTAGGCAACGGCCATCGTCTGCGACCGAGGGATAGTCGGGACGGAGTCGTAGCCGATCGCGTTGGCCACGGAGGCGTTGCCGCCGGCCTGCCAGGCGAACCCGATGACCGGAACTCCGCGGCCGGTGCCGTCCTCGCTGGCGTCGTGCCCGTGGGCGGTCAGGGTGTGGGCGTGGTCTCCGAGGACTCCGACGGCTCGTGCTGCGCGGTCGCGGCGATCCGGGTCAATGCGTTCTCGAGCGCGGCCGGGAGGGTGCGTCGGCGTTTGGCTGCCCGCCGGAGAATCCCTACGCAGGCTTTCGGGCTCAAGGAGTACTTGCGCAGGTGCGGCGCGGAGGTCTCCAAGATGTCCGACAACGATGAGTCGACGGCGTCGCTGTGGGACTCCGAAGTGGCGAGCGTCCAGTACCCGCCAGGCGAACTCCATCCCGAGCCCGGCCAGGTCCCCGGCGATGATGCCGAAGTCGTCTCCGTTGTTGACAGACAGAAGGCCAGGGACGTTCTCGCCGACGAACCAGCGGGGACGTAGCTCAGCCAGCAGGCGCGCGACGTGCATCCACAGTCCTGAGCGTGGATCACCCAGGCCGCCGCGACGGCCTGCCATGGAGTTGCCCTGGCACGGCCAGCCAGCGGCGAGAACGGTTCGGTCGGGAACAACTCCAACTGCTCTGAGGTCATCGGCGGTCACCTTCGTGAGGTCTTCGAACAGGACGGTTCCGGGGAACCGGTCGGCCAGGACGCCGCGGGCGTGCGGGTCGATCTCGACCGCCGCACGAGTCGGGATGCCGGCGCGGTGGAAGGCCAGGTCGATGCCGCCGATGCCGGCGCACAGCGACACCAGGTGCAGGCCGGCGGGGCCGGTCACTTGCTGGCCTTGCTGGTCGAGTTGCTGCCAGCTGAGTGGGTGCGCCGGTAGTAGCTGATGACCTTGCGCCCGAACCGGACCCGCAGCCCGGATCCGTCGCAGCGTCCGCAGTGGCGGTAGGCGTTGCCGAACGGGGATTTGAACTTGCCGGCACCCTTGCAGCGGCGGCACTTTCCGAACGGCCAGACAGCACTGGTCAGCAGGTAGAACGCGGCGGCAACGGTCACGATGAGTGCCACGGTGGCGATCTGTCCGGCGGTATGGACAGTGGTGGTGAGGTCGATCGAGGCGCTACCCAGGTAGCTACCGTGGGTAGCGGCACTGGGGATAGCGGTAGCGGGGGTGCTGGACACGAGGAGCCTCCAGAGGGCTGTTTTTGGGCGTGAGGAGCCGTGGCCGCTACCCGCTACGCGGGAACAAACGGCCTGATCAGGTAAGGGTTGCGGGGTAGCGGGGCGGGTAGCGTTGCCGCTACCGGTAGCGGCTAGGCCGCTACTTGATCCGCCCCACTCCCCTTATCGACTTGGTGACTCTCTGTCGATCTCCGTTAGCTGTTGCGGCGAGAGATGGCGGCGCGGACGTCGTCGGCCTTGGCGCCTTTGCGGGTCGCACCGTCACGCTTCACGTTGACGCTGGACACGTTCAACCCGCGCGCCTGAGCGCTAATGGCATCGGGCGTTGTGCCGTCGTACTGCTCCGGCATCTGGTCGGCCAACCGACCGGCGATCGTGTCCCAGTGCGCGGCGGTGTCGGCGCCCATCACGGTCAAGATGTCGGCCAGGACGTCCCGGGAGCCGCGCTGCATCTCCTCGCCGGCGGCCATGCCGGACAGCAGCCCGAGCCGTTCCCGCAGCACTCTCGCTGCGGTGAGGATCTTGTCCGCGTCGGTGGCGTCGGCCAGTTCGGTCCGTACGGTCGGGGTGGCGTCGGATGCGCCGTAGAGGTAGCCGACGCCTCGGTACTCGTCACCGACCGGCAGGGTCGCTGCGTCGAGGCCTTCCTGGTAGGCGTCGCCGCCCAAGATCGCCTCGGACACGACCCGGTTGCCGCACTTGAGCGCGAACCGCAGCGTGTGGTTGTCCCTGTACCGGTTGAACAACCGGGCTACGTCGCCGGCGCCGACACCGGACGGCTTCTGCGAGCTGGACTCGATGATCACGCCCGCGCTAGGGCCTACGGCTTGGATGCGGGAGAGCTTGGCGGCGATCTCCTTGTTGACCGCCTGGTCCTCGGTCTCGAAGTACACCTGGAACTCTTCCATCACCAAGACCAGGACGTGCAGGTCCGGGTAGCGGGGGTCGTTGTGGAGTTCCTCGGTCAGCTTGCCTTCGGGGCACAGCTCGACCGGGAGCGTGGTGAGGATCGAGTTGACGTGGTCGATGTGGGCGAGGATCTCGTCCAGGATCGCCCGGAACGTCTCGATCGGGTCATCGGTGTTCGGGTTGGGATGGGTGCCGAAAACGATGCGGTGGGCAACCTTCTTGAACGCGAGCCAGTCAGGCGAGTTCTTGCCGTCGACCACGATCAGCCGCACGTTCGGGTCCAGTGCCGCGTACAGGGCAAGCAGGCGGGCGAAGTAAGTCTTGCCCTTGCGGGGTTGGGCGCCGACCAGCAGCGAGTTCCACATCAGCGACAGCTTGACCGGCGCGTCCCGCTCGTCGCGGCCGATCACGAACGCCTTCCAGATCGAGCGCCGCTTGCAGTCCAGCAGCGACGTCCGGCCCACCGGGACCGCGAGCGGGTCACGGTCGGCCACGAACAGCGTGTGCCGGCGCGAGCTGGTCTTGTCCGGGGTCAAGAACACCTGATTGACGTGGACGTCCAGGCCGGAGGCGATCTTCTCCCGGCAATTCGCCACGTCCGTCCAGCCCTTGCCGTACGGGAGATCCACCAACACCTGAGACCCCGTGTTGCGGGCATCGCGGGACATCTGCGACCCGAACCGCACCTCCTGGTCGCTCCGGTCGGGCTTGCCCAGGCCGGCCGCGTAGTAGGCGCGCAGCACGATGTCGGAGTTGAGCTTGCGGAACCGGGGTGCGACGACCGCGGTACCGACCAGGGTCTGACCTGCCGGGCGGCCGTAGTGCGCCGCAGCAGCGACCAGACCAGCACCGGCAAGGGCGACGACAGCGCCAGGAGCCGCGTTGAGGGCGATCGGCGCACTGATGGCAAGCCCAACGTTCTGCGCCGCCAGAACGCCACCACGCCACAGCCGGGTCCGTTTGAGCTCGCGGTGGATCTTCTCCCATTCCTTGAGCTCGTTGCCGTCAGCGGCCTTCTGCTCAAGGGCGAACGAGTTCGGCACCCACCACCAGTTGAGCTGATTCCGTATCAGCCGCGCGAAGCCGCGACCGGCGAACCAGGTCAGCTTCGCGCCGTACCAAGGCGACCGCACCGCATGGAACGCGGCAACATGCCCGGATCGGGCCACCGCACGGCGAACCGTGGCCCGGAGGTTCTGCGGGAGCAGGTGAACCGGGATGATCGGGAGTCGCTCCCCCGGCGTGACGGGAACCGCCAGACCCGGTGTGTCAACAGGAACCAGCACCTTGCCCGCACCGGGATCGGTGTCCGTGTCGTCGTCCAGGGCGACTTCGTAGGCTGTGTCCATCCCCGCGACGTCGGCGGCCGACAGCGGGACGACGGTGTCGGCGCTTTCGTCCGGCGTCGGCGTGGAGTCGTCGCGGCGAGCGCGGTGCGCGTCTAGGTCGATCGGCTCGGGGATCTCGCTGGCATTCTCGGTCATGGTCACTTCTCCCCGTTCTTGAACGGGCGGGTACGGAGCTGACGGAACCGGCTGGGCGTGCGGGCCGGTTGGGGTCCGGCGTGGACCAGGTGAGCGAGCGCGGCACCCATGCCGAGGACAGCGACGGGCAAACAGGCGACAACAGTCGTGATCTGCCACGGAGCGCGGGTCACGCCGGCGGCCTCCAGCAGGTGGTAGGCGACCTGACCGAGCGCACCCAGAACCAGCGCAGACAGGGCGGACACCTTCGCGAACCGGCGAGCTGATGCCGGGACCTGCCCCGACAACCAGACCCGCAGCGCGAACGCCGCGTACGTCTCGACACCGATCGGCAGCGTGATCGCGGAATTGATCGTGAAATCGTCCGCGATACCGGGCAGCGGGTGGACCACCCCGAACCCGGTAAGTTCACCGAGCCCGACCCACCCCGACCAGACTGCGACAAACGCCGGCAGCGCCAGCAACACGACCGGCCACGTACGTACCGGCTGGGCACTGTCAGAGACAGCCGCCGGGACCGCCTCGGACGGGGTGGACTCGGCAACAATCACCGGTTCTACGGGCGCCGTGACCTGCGGAGATGCCTCCCCCCTCCCCGCGGAGGGCATCTCGTCGTTCGTGGCGTCAGCCTCGGTATCGGGCAGGTCCGGCACCGGTTCCAGGTGGGTCCGGGTGGCGGCATCGTCCTCGATCAGCGCCAACCGGACGGCCTTGGCCTTGTCCTTGCCGATCCGGAAGTGCTTCATCAACCGGTTCTGCGACGGGATGCCGCCGGTCTCGTCAGCGAGCTTGCGGGCGGCCGGGATCAGTTCCTCTACCGGGACCGGGTACGTGGTTCGAAGCGGGATGCTCATGCGTGGATCTCCTTGCCCTGCAGGACGCGTCGGGCGTCAGCGAGGAAGCCGGTCAGCGCCCACAGATCGCCGTAGGCGACAGCGGCGCCGGCCGAACCGAACGGGGGAACGTCAGCGGTCACGACGGTGACCAGGTTGGCGAGCCGGGCTTCCAGCTCGGCCGGGATCGCAGCGGGAGCCTCCAGACCGAGACGCTCGGTCCAGACCTCCCTCAAGCCCGTCACTCGGCGACTCATCGGGTTCCGCCGGTCAGCAGCAGCGTCAGACCGGTGAGGCCGGCCCCCGCGATCGTGGCGAGCATGGCCACCTGCAACAGCCGATGCTTAATCCAGCTCAACCGACTCAGGACAACCGCCTGAGCACACATCTCGCGGGCGGTGTCTTCGCCGGCCAACCGGTCGGCCAGCTCATCGGGGCTGTAGTGCCGGACGGTGCCGAAGTACAGCACGCTGCCGCTGCCGTGCTTAGTGTGGCGAGCCCGCAAGATCGGCAACACCACCGCCACCGCGCACAGCACCGCCGCAACCATCAGCGCCACACCCAACGACACCAGCAGCCGCCCCGCAGTCCCGAGACGGTCCAGCTGGACCAGCGCCACCACACCGGCCAGAACGGCAGTGTTCAAAGTCGCCACGAACCCGGCCTTCGCGTCGGCCTTGCCGATCGAACCGGCAACCGAGTCGTGGACCTTCTGCGCCTTCGCCAGCTCGCCGTCACTCACCGGCTGTGCCAAGGCGAGCGTCGCGTGGACCTGCGCCCGGCGAAGTCTGTACAACTCGCTAGCAGCGCTCAGTGCGTCGTCGGCGTCCTTCAGGTTCAGGACGGCTTCATGCGTGTGATCGACGCCAGTCATGCCACGTCCTCCGACTCCGGGGCGCGGTCGGCCAGGTCTCGGGCGACCTCCAAGACTCGGTGCTCCGCACGGCGGATCCGGCGCCGGTCCAGCTCCGACGCCGCCGGACCCGCGTTGATGAACGAGATCTCGGCGTCCAGCAGCTCCAGCTCGGCCGCCAGCAGCGGCCATTCACGCTCGATACCGTCCAGATCAGCCGGGGTCGGCTCGTCGTCGACGACGGCCGGAAGGGGGATGATGTTCACGGGTTGTGCTCCTCTACGCAATGGACTAGTGCGACCCAGGCGCCTCGGCGGCTGCAACCGCCGGGGCGTCACTTCAAAGCTTGTGTCGATCTGACTAGCCTGACTAGCCAGGTCGTCATGTGGCTAAGTTACATAGGCTGGCTAGCCAGGTCAAGGTTTCGGGACAGCTCGCCTAGCCTGCCTAGTCAGGTAGTAGAATCAGGCTCATGGAGCAGCAGCTAGACCCGACTGACCCGCGCCCGCCGTACAAGCAGGTCGCCAACGCGCTGCGCGCGGCGATCCTCACGCACAAGTTCAAGGCCGGGGAGAAACTCCCCTCGCAGAACGACCTCGCCACCCAGTACGGCGTAGCCCGCATGACCATCCAGCAGTCCCTGCGGATCCTGCGAGACGAGGGGCTGATCGTGTCGCGCGTCGGCAGCGGCGTGTACGTGCGCGAGCAGGCCGACCAGGCGGTAGGCCTGCGACCCCACATCGAGAAGGCTTTCGAGCGGGACTCAGTCACCATCGACTTCGCCGGCCTGACCGGTGAGACGCTCCTCGGCGCTCTTGAAGAGCCCATCGACCGCATCAGGCGCGGCCGCCTCACCCCCCAGGCCATCACCATCCGGATGCTTCTACCGGACCTTGCTCAGCCGATGGCGGTGCCATCGCGCGCCGGCGAGAACCCCGGCGATGATCCGGCAGTCAGAGCGCGCATGGAACACATCGCGCAACGGTCGGCCGGACAGATCCTCGAGTCGATCCGCGAGCTGGGCGAGCTGGGTCTCGTTTCCAAGGTCAACGCCGAAGTACGGGTCGTCAATCTCCCGATGATGTTCAAGCTCTACGCCCTCAACGAAGAAGAGGTCTTCTTCGGCTTCTACCCCGTCGTCGAGCGTGACGTCGAGATCGACGGCGAGCCGGTCCCCACCTTCGATGCCGTCGGCAAGGACACCGTCCTCTTCCACCACTCCACCAGCGACGACGACCGCGCGACAGGCTCGCAGTACGTCGAACAGGCACGCCGTTGGTTCGACAGCCTCTGGGGCACCCTCGGGCAGGTCCGCGACCTGTGACCACCGATCCCTTGGCACAAATCCTCAGCACCGCGGAAGCCATCCTCTTCGACTTCGACGGCCCGATCTGCTCAGTGTTCGACGGCTACCCAGCCCCACAGATCACCCACGAGCTCCGGGGGCTGGCCCGCCAGATTCGCGGCGGGCTGGCGGCCGCCTTAGAGCAGGCCTCTAGCCCCCACGAACTGCTTCTGGCTGCGGCCGACGACTTCGAGCTAGCCCAGCGACTAGAAGCCGCCCTCCAGACGGCTGAACTGACAGCCATCGAGACGGCCCGCCCAACACCCGGCGCAGCCGAATCCATCGCAGCCTGCATCGCTAGTGAACGTCTAGTGGCCGTGGTGAGCAACAACTACGCAGAGGCCGTCCTCGAGTACCTCACGAGAATCGGCCTGTCCGAAAGTGTGTCTCTCGTAGTGGGTCGAAACGCTACGGACCCGACACTCATGAAGCCCGACCCTCACCTCATCCAGAGAGCCATCACAACGCTCGGGACCGCGCCATCCTTATGCGTCTTCGTCGGCGACCAGACCACCGATATAGAAGCTGGCCACGCAGCGGGAGTTCCGACTGTCGGCTACGCCAATAAGCCCGGCAAGGCTGAGGCGTTAACTAAGTCTGGAGCCGACGCCCTCGTGACAACGATGTTTGCCTTGGCGAAGTCGATCCACTGACGAAGCAGCCGGCGACATCCGCAACCCAAGTACGCCGGGGCGCCACGGCAGTTGCTCCAGACGGCCGTCAGCGCAGAGTCATCCGATATTTGTATCCAGGATGTGACCGCGCCGCCCGTCCATCGCCGCTACGATCTGCTACTAAGCGGATCGCCTCACGATCCGTGGGGGGAGTGATTGCGTTGCCATCCAAAACACACGACAGCCTTGCAAACCTATTAGCCGCAGGGAAGATGGAGCCGTACTTGCGGCACATCAGATTTCCCTTCTACAGAAATCTCCGAACGAAACTTAGAATTGAATTTCTTCACCCAATAACTGCCCTTGTCGGCCCAAACGGGACCAACAAGACAGCAATTCTCAGGGCTCTTCAAGGTTGCCCCGACTACAACAATGTCGGCAATTATTGGTACTCAACGACCCTCGACCCCATCATCGATGGGGATCGTCATCGATTTATACACGGATACATAGCGCCAAGCACAGGGCAGATCGTCGAGTCTGTACAAACTCAGATCAAGAAGGCCTACCCGGACTACTTCGAGCCATCGCGCCCGCTTCTGACTGACGACATGGAGAGGATGCCGAAGGTCACGGACGACGACGAGCTTCCACCAGAACGCGCTAAGACACGGTGGAGAGGTATCGACAAACAGGTCATCTATGTGGACTTTCGGTCTGAGTTGTCCGCGTACGATAAGTACTTCTTCCATTCCCCAACGGAACGAGAACGTGAACAGACCCTACTTCGGCGAAAGAAGAACGTCGTTCGCCGAAATTCTCCACACCTGGCGGAGTCGATACGGACTGAGCGCGAGTCGCATGACTACTACAGGAGAGAGCGCATCGTTGTTGTGGCATCTGCCGCCACCGGCGAGCAGCTAATGGCAATCTCTGCGATCCTCGGCAGAAAATACAGTGAAATACGGTATATCACGCACCGATATTACGGCATTGAAGGAACGACAGTCCTGCTGAAATCCTTCGATCATCGTTATTCGGAAGCATTCGCCGGCAGCGGCGAGTTCGCAGTTGCTGTGATGGTCAGGAAGGTCATGAGCGCCACCAATTACTCACTGATCCTTCTTGACGAGCCCGAGGTATCTCTGCACCCGAAAGCCCAGCAGCGTCTTATGGACTTCTTGGGTCAGGAATGCAAGAAGAAGAAGCACCAGATCGTGATATCGACGCACTCCCCCGAGATAATTCGGGAACTGCCGGCTCACGCGATCAAGCTGCTCCAGCAGAATGAGGTCGACGGGAAGATCGACCTGGTCAGTCAGTCCACCGAACCCGCAGAAGCATTCTTCCGAATCGGAGTGAGACTGGACAAAGTCAAGACCATATACGTGGAGGATCTCCTAGCCGCCGCCATTGTCGAGCGAGCACTAGAACCGTTCGGAATGGCAATCAACACAACTGTTGACATTGAACCGCTACCCGGTGGCGCCGAGGCAATCAGCACCAACTTTGTTCCATCATTTGCTCTATCCTCGAACTCCAACGCATTCGTACTGCTCGACGGAGACCAGTCCACCCCAGATCGCCCATCGACACCAGCCACGGTGTCCGATGCCGATCTTGAGGCAGTTCTGAAAACCTTACTTCATGGGGAACCGGCGCTTTCCCTCGATGGCTCCAATGGCGTGTCATCGCCAGGCCAGAAGACCGTTCAGCGACGAAAAATTCTCGACTGGACCCATAATCACCTCGACTATCTTCCAGGTGGCACACCGGAAGCGCTGCTCATGGAGATGGCTGAGATCGATGGCGACAAGTCGGAGGCCAAGGAGTACTGGTGCAAGCTCACAACCGATGTGCTATCCCCTCCCGAGTGGGATCGCGTTTCAGCCAGTGACATCCTGGCCGAGCAGAAGAGGGCCCTGGCTAGGGTAGAATTGGACCACCCAGTATTCAAGACTATTCGCGAACGCGTAAAGCCATTTCTAGATGGTTTGGAGACTAGCGAGTGACCATCTCCGTGGTGGATTTCTTCTCAGGCTGCGGCGGCACCAGTCTGGGATTCCGCGATGCCGGGATGAAGATCGCCGTAGGCTTAGACAATGATCCAGACGCTGCGAGCACGTATCGGCTGAATTTCCCTGATGCAGCTTTCCTTGAGCGGGACATCACGACCGTCAACCTGTCAGAGATTGCGGATCTCCTGCCGGATGGCCCGATTCTGTTCTCAGGATGTGCTCCATGCCAGCCATTCTCGAAGCAGAACAGGTCACGGGGAACCAAGGATCCGCGGCGTTTTCTACTCCGAGAGTTCCAGCGATTCGTCGTCGGCCTACTGCCTGACTATGTCGTTGTCGAGAATGTTCCCGGCCTGCAAAAAGTGGGGCGATCAGGCCCCTTTGCCGAATTTATCCGTTCTCTCCGGAGGGCTGGCTACACAGTCGGCACCGAGATTCTGGCTGCACTCGATTTCGGCGTTCCGCAGGTACGCAGGCGTCTCGTCATCGTCGCATCGAGGCACGGGGTTGCCCCGCTTCCGCAGCGAACTCATGGGCCAGGCCTAAGCGCACCCGCGACGGTTCGTGATTGGATCGCTGACTTGCCGGAGCTCCACGCCGGTGACACTCATCCCGATGACCTTGATCATGCAGCAATGCAGCTCTCAGCCCTGAACCGCCGGCGCATCCTCGCGACCGCTGAGGGCAAGGGACGTGAGAGCTGGTCTGACGATCTGCTGCTCGATTGCCACCAGGGACATCGTGGGCACTCCGACGTATACGGCCGCCTCGCATGGGACCGGCCGGCGTCGGCAATGACAACACGTTGCCTGAGCTACTCGAATGGCCGCTACGGTCACCCAACGCAGGCGCGCGCGATCAGCGTCCGTGAAGCCGCATGCCTCCAGACCTTTCCACGCACCTTTAAGTTCGCAGGCGGAATCACTTCTAAGGGTCGGCAAGTAGGCAACGCTGTACCGCCCCTACTGGCCCAGCGGATTGGAGAGGCGATCCTAGAGACAGTCTAGGGTTCAGGCAGTATCCTCTCAGCCGACGCCAATCCGCGCTCACACGTATCGGCAACGACCCCTGAACTATTTGCCTAGAACATCGGGCAATGCGAGCTGGGCAACGATCTTCGCGATGGAGGGCGTGCTGTCGATGAGTTTTGGCAGCAGCCGGTCCCACACTGCACGGACCCGACCCGCGTGAGGCATCTCTGCGGTTACCTCGGATTTCATTTCTCCGAGGAGACGCACGAGTTCCCCCTTGTTGCTCGCAGCGTCAGGATGGGCAAGCAGCGATTGAAGAACATCGACAACCTGCAATACCTCTTTTTGCGATTCAGGAGTCAGGACGTTGCTCGATTGATCAACGTGCGAGCTCTTGATGTTGATTGGGGATTGACTGTTCACCCCAATGTTCGTCGTGATGTGATCACCGTTCTGCATCATCATGTACCCCTTCTCCTCTAGCCACTTCTCGCTTCCAAGTTCATCGCGCGCACAATCATCACCGATGGCTGTGAGTTTTAGTACCTGTAATCCATTTTTGCCAGTTGCGGTCCTCAAGAGACCTCGTTCAGATAGGTAGTCGATTGCAGAGTTGTAGTCCGTGGCCTGAAGCGTGTCGAGGAAAAAGTATCGATGCGACGACTTCAGGAGCCCTGTAATGTCGCCTTCATGTTCGGGGTTGCGATACAGCCAATCCAGAAGGGAATCTCTCGCGGCGGCGGCTCGGTACCTACGGTGCTTCAGCATCACGTCCTGATTCTGCATCAGCCATCGTCCCGTTTTCGTTACCTTCAAAAGCCCTTCTGAGTCATCGACTGCCTGCACCGCTCGCAAAACTTTGCACGCCCTGTTGGCGGCCATTTGATCCAGATCTAGATCTATTGATGGCAATTTGCGCGGAATACGTCGAGGAAGCGAGACGGCTAACAACCACTCGAGCAAAGCCCATGCTTCTAAAGTGCATTTTGATGTTGGCCATCCGCGCTTCATTTCAATCCACAGGACTTCGGGGGCCGGAAGCGGCACCGAGTCCTTTGGCCTCTGGCGTCCCGCACCCGTAGTCGCCAGGCCGATACAAACGAGCACAAGGATGACGACGATGCCGATAAAGACGACAGCGTCAGTTGAACTGCTCGCTTCTGCGCGCATAGGCCCCCCCGACCATGTTGACTCGCTCGGCGGGCATTCGACTAGCCCCAAGGCCAATCTCGTTCTGTCGGAGAGTAGGCCTCTCGGCGGCGGAGGGACCGGCCAGACCTATACGGGTTGATAGCGCTCCGCTCGCACCCGCAGACGGAGGCCACAGGGGGTGTGCCCGCGGAGCTAGGGCGGCAGCGCGCACGGGCCCCGCGTTCGGCGGGCGATCCCGGCCGTCGGCGCCGACGATCTATTGAGGCCACTCCCGCAGTTGCCCGCCGGAGTGATGTGACCGCAGTACACGACCGCGACCTACAGCCTGACCGGCGGATCTGGCAAGACCGACACGGAGCGCCGTACCACCATCGGACTTGCCGGTCACCGTCCCACATTCAGTGACTTCGTCCCCAGTTGCTCCAGTTCGCATCCCAAGGTGGCAGGATTGCTGGGTGGCTAACCTCAAGAAGTCGTCGTCGAACGCAACGCGTCTAAAGATTTCAACACTCGTAATGCGAAAGCTGATGTTTGCGTCCGGTGGCCGCTGCTCCATGACCGACTGCGGCCTCTCCCTCATCTCCGACTCAGGCGGATGGGTAGGTACGGTCGCGCACATCGTTGGCGCTGAGCCAGACGGTCCTCGCGGCGCGGGTCCAATGTCTCCTGAGGAGAGACGCTCATTCGACAACTTGATGTTGATGTGCGCGACACACGGCCGCGAGGTCGATGCTGCGGAAACGGGCGAAATAAATTTTCCAATTGCCAAGCTTCGCGCCATGAAGCTAGTGCATGAAGCGAGGATTTCGGAGGCAGTCGAACATGCCGTCGAAGAGGAGCTCACTGGAGTGCGGACGGCGACCGGCCTGATAGATATTTCGCTGCGCAATGCGAGCGACGCCTCGACAGGAGACGGCTTGGCAGAATCGATCGGACTCAAAGATCCCGATGAGCTGGAAGACTTAATGGCAGCGCTCACTGAAGCCAAGTCGCGCCTGCAACGCCTGTCGCAACCAGGCCTCGATACGTTGTCACAAATCCTCGGAGTCTGGCGGGTTCACTGCTTCGATGCAAGCGATGGTTCGTATTATTTTGGCGATCCCTCAGGCAACCGCCCCAGAGTTCCCCTTGAAAAAGTGGATAACAGAATCAAATATGGTGCAGAACAGACCTTTAATAACTCTACACAGGAGCTATTTTCTTCCGATCTCGTAGAGATCGACGTCAACGATGATGAGAACGGCCAAGAATATACCTTTCACTCTCCTTGGAGTTTCAGAATTAAGGGGACTCGATACTCATTCGACTTCTGGAGCTCGGCAGCAGAATTCCTTCAGTCTGGCCACGGCGTCGAGATACAGGATTGGGTTAGATCCTTGGATTTCTCAATATTCGATCGACGTGCACCAAAGGGCCGCGATGTCCCCTGGCGATAGCCACATTGGCAACTGATGGAATCGAGTACGCCTTAAGCCCGGGGGGATTGGCAGTTGGGCTGGCGGCTCTGTCCACCTCATGCCCCGAGGATGACCGCAACCATGACCGCAACGGCTACCGACGGCGAACAATTGGCCCCACTTGCGAGGCTCGTCAGGCAACCGCGCCTGCGAGAGCCTTGCGGACTGGTGTCGAACTGAAAAGCGGAAGGTCGGCGGTTCGAGACCGCCCCTGACCACACACGAACCCTCTCCGGCATCCGGAGGGGGATTTTTCTTTCCCACGCGAGCTCCGCAGCCGCCTTCCGTCGCTCCGCTCCTCCAGGCGTCAGCTACGCACGACTCCCGCCCACCCTCCGGCTTATCGCCGGCGGTGAGCTGCCTGCTTAGCGCAGGCGTTGCCCGGCTTGCGCCGGGAGTACCCGGCTAGCGCCGGAGCTACGGGCTTATCGCCCGCTTCTGCGCACTTATCGCGCGCGCCACACCACGTCGATTCCGGCCGCTCCTTCGGCGGGATCGCGCTCACGTCATCGCGACGGCTGCACTCCCCTCAGCCGACCCAATGCGTCACCCAGGCAATGGCTCCAGCCGGTGCACCGGCTCAGGTCGGCCAACGAGGAAGACGACCTGATCCGCGTCGGTGACCGTCAGCCGGTACTGATCACGCGATGGACGGCCAGCCGCGAACCACTCGCCCTGCGCAGCCTCGACGTCGTCCCACACTGAACCGGGGCCTCCCTGCACCACAAGGCCGTCGACGAACCGCGCCCAAGAACCGTCCGACCGGAAGGCCACCGGCATACCGTCCATGGTCATCGTGCGGACGTCCGGGTTCGTCAGATCCAGCCAGAACCGCGCCTCGTTGTCGCGGTAAATCGAGGTGTCGAACTGGTGCGGCCGGCCAACGCCAACTCCGTTCAGCGCACGCGTGATCAATTCGCCGATCGCCGTCGGCTCCGGCTGATGCCGCAGCGGCATGAAGTACGCCGAGTTCGGCAGGAACCGCCCTGCCGCCTCGTTGCCTGTAGATCCTTTCCGAACCGCCACAACACCAGCGCCCAGGGGCGTAACGATGACCCCACCCGGCCGAACCTGATCAAGCCACGCCGCCGGCACGTAATCGAGCCGGCAAGTCGCGATCACGGCGTCGTACAGGCCGGCCTCCGGATAGCCGTCCACGCCATCGGCGACCGCTACTAGCGGCGTGTAGCCCGCCTCTCCGAGCCTCATCCGAGCTTGTGCGACCAAGTCAGGATCGATGTCGACACTCGTCACCCGGTCGGACCCCAACCTCTCCGAGAGCAACGCCGCGTTGTAGCCAGTCCCCGTGCCGATCTCGAGTACCCGCTCTTCGCCGTTCAACTCAAGCGCTTCGAGCACGGTCGCCATCAAGCTAGGAGCCGTCGAGGAAGACCTGACGTCTTCGGTCGTCACGAGATGAACGTCCGAGTAGACAGCCGACAACCATTGGTCCCCCGACGTCGAGTCCACGACCGAGCTGCCGTGCTGATCACTCCGATAGAACCGAGGCACGAACAAGTGCCGCGGCACCGCGCCAAAAGCAGCCTGCCACCGCGGATCAGTGATGTTGCCATTCGCAACAAGCTCACTGACCATCTTCTCCAGATCCGTAGCTGCCTGGCGTTCGCTCATCGGCAACTGCTCTCCAGGAAATCGGTGATCGCGTGGGCAACGGGATCTCGTAACTCAGGAATGAAGGCCCATTGTCCATTGGGGTTGGCCTCGAGAAAGACCCAATCACGCCCGGGAGCTACGCGAAAGTCGAGGGCGGCAGAGGTCGGCCGCAGTCGAGAAGCAGGTCGGCCGCTCCCCGGCGTACGGCGTCGGGCACTTCGACGACCTTGTAGTTGACTCCATACGTGTGAGCAGTCTGCGCTCCGCCTTGGTCAAGCTGGCCGCGCTGCCCGCCACGTTGCGTCAGCATGGTTTGTGGGTGGCTTTGTAGGACTTGGGGGCCTTGTCTATCAGGAGGGTTGGGGGTTCGCCCTTCAGGTACTTGCTGACGGACCACTGGGTGCAGGTTTGGCCTTGGGGGCCGTCGGCTGTGTCTTGGGTGCTGGTGAAGGTGAGTTTGGCCAGCAGGCGGCCGTCGGTGGTGGGGGTGATGGACAGCAGGTTGACCTCGGAGTTGACGGTGGAGCGGAAGCCGGTGGCGAAGGCTGGGCGGGTCAGGAGCTTCTGGGCTGCGGGGGTTTGTTGGGACTGGTAGGTGAGGTAGTCGTGGTTGTTGATTGCTGCGAAGTACGTGGTGAGGAGCTCGACTACGGCGGTGGTGGCGGGATCTTGGGAGGCTTCGGGGGCTACTGAGACCAGGTCGTTGCCGAGGGTGGGTTCGGGGGTCGGCTCGGGAGGTGCTTCCGTGGTGGTCTCGTCTTCCGTGGGTGCGGGTGACCAGGTTGGTTCTTCGGAGGTTGGCGCGTAGCCCGGGGTGATGAAGCCGTCGGGGCCGATGAAGGAGGCGTCGCCACCCGAGTTGCCCTCGCCGTACGAGTTGCTGTCGCCGTTCGAGTCGCCGTCGTCGCCGAAGTTGCCGGTGCCGATCGAGCTGGCACTCTCCAAAGCGTCGGAGATTACGGCGTTGGTGCCGAGGATTCCTATGACTACGACGACGGCGAGGACCACCGTCGCCCCGACGAACCAGGCGGCTTCGTGTCCGGCGGGTGCTTCGGTTCTGCGGGTCGGTCGGGATTCCTCGAAGCCGGCCTCGCAGTGGGTGCAGTAGTTGGTTGTTTCCGTACGGCGGTTGCCGCACACGGTGCAGAAAGCAGACATCAGTTCGTCCCCCCGGACAATTACAGGATGGCGCCGACCGCCTGCTGGACTGCGGTCACCGCGGTGCCGATCGAGGCGATCGACTTGGCTCCGGACGCGATCAGTTCCAGCAGGCGCAGTACTGATCCCTTGTCCGGTTCTTCCTTCCCCAGTTCGCGATCGGCGAGCTCGGCCAGTTCGACGGCTTGGCCCGGCGGCTCCGGCTCGGCGCGGAGCAGGTCGAGGAGGTGGGCCATCTCGGCCCGGGCGTCGGCGAGAGACGCGGTCGACACCGTTGAGATGTTCATGGCCTTCGCGTGTTTGCCGGCTGCCATCGCCCCGGCTGAGACCTGGCCTCCGCTGATCCGGATTCCGTCGTTCTTCTCCACGGGTTTCAGCTCTTTCCGACTGCTTCGTTGACGCTCTGCCTGGCTGCGTTGGCGACTCTCGAGATCACGTTGGTCGCCCGGGCGCCGCTCCCCGCGGCGATGCTTCCTGCCGTGACGCTGCCACCGCCGGCGACGTACACGCCGTTGTTCAGGATGGTCGTCTGGCGTTGGCTCAGCTCAGCGGTGTCGATCCCCTTGGACTCGAGGAATCCGTTGAGGGACTGGAGCAGCCGCTTGTTGATCACCTCGGTGTACCAGGCGTGGTCGAGCTTCTGGAAGTACCGCTGGTACCGCGGATCGCTGACGGTCTCCCGCGGGCTGATCGGAGCGCCGTAGTCGAAGCGGAGCGCGGTGAGAATCTCCCGCTGTTGCCTGACCCGTTGCAGCTCAGATGTCGCGCCGCCCATCACGTGCGCCCCCGTTGCGATCGGTGCACGGAACAGATGGCCCGGCGTACGGCGAAGAGCGCGGCCGCCGATCCGCAACGCCTGCCCCACAGTGGGTTGCGGCAGCAGCCGGTCGACCTCCTGGAACTCGTCCCGCACCGGCGTGAGCAGGCAATGGCTGGCCTCGACGAACAGCTCGCGCGGCGTCACGACGAAGCGCAGGTACGTCGAGAGAACCAGCTGGCCCTGCCAGCCGCTGATCTGGATGCACAGGTACGGGCGTGCCCGGTCCTCCGGCTCGATCGTCAGGCTGCGCAGCAACGCGCGATCGATCGCGGCCACCGGTGCGGCCAGTTGGTTGGGCAGGAACCGCTGGTCGTTGCGGATGTCGCGACCGTCGACGAACACGCGATCCGTGATCGTCACCTCGCCGGTCCGCAGGTCGCGCAACTGGTCGCGGACGAAGTCGTGGATCTCCAGCGCGGTGAAGGACTTGGCCTCCTCTCCCGCGGCCGCCCGGTGGGTGTCGAGCACCATGGTCCAGGCGTCCACGGTCGTCCCACTGCCGACGAAAGGCCTGTACGCGCTGTAGACGCCGACGTTTCCGCGGGCGGCCGCGCTGACCTGCTCGAGTCGCCGGCGGACCTCGGGCTCGCTCGGCCGCGGCATCAACTCCGGCTGGAACCGTGCCGGGTGCAGGTCGTGCGCGACCACGCCGTACGTCGCCACCAGCGTCTCCCCGACGACGACCACCCAGCAGAGCGCAAGCGCCACGACGAAGACGAGCGGCCTCGCGGTGTAGAGGCTCCACACCGCGGTGAACAGGAGAAGCGTCAGCAGCAGATCACGGACGAACTGCCGCTTCCGGGCCGCGATCGCGTGCAGGATCACCGGCACCAGGTCGACATCGGGCGACGACGGCGGCGCCTTGAACTCCTCGTCCAGGACGTCGCGGACGACTTGACGAGCGAGGTTGCTGTTCAGCTGGACCGCCGCACAAAGATAACGGGTGGCATCTGATGGTGGCATCGTTGCCATATCGCGTTCCGTTGCCGGAATCGGTACTCCGCACGTGCCGCAGTAGGTGGCCCCGGCCCGATTGGCCGCGCCACAGGAATGACATTCCTTCATGGTATTTCCCCCCAACCGCAGCGACGGTACGGCGATCACCCCGCGAGGTCCAGAGGTCGTGCAATTTCAGTGATGTTTACTCAAGCGATCGTTGAATGCGCAGGACCATTTCGTAAATGGAGCCGGATGATCATTGGCTCGGCCGTGCCGGCCATCGCGGGGATGTTGCCGTGCGCAACTTCACTGGTGTGCGGAGTAGGCTGCATCCTCTATCAGTTGCAGGCTGGACGACACAGGGGTTGCCTACGGGTCCTCTGGATCGACGAGGTGTGATTGGTCGTCGTAGTCGATCACCAGCTTCGCGAGGAAGTACGCGCCGCAAGTGCGGCAGAAAGCCTCCTCGGCTGCGCCATCGACGAGGTGGTCTCCTTGACCTGGATAGCCGAGGTACCAGTGTCCGTCGAGCATGACCATGAGTTGTGGCCACTGTGGCTCGCAGGAGCACACGGTGTTCTTCGGCGCGCGGGCCCAGTCGAACGGGGGTGGCGTGCCTGGTTCTAGGACGAAGTTTCCTGGATAGGTCGCGCTACAAGCGGAACAGGAGGCCGTCAGCCCGCTCGAGCGAGTCCAGATGCTGCCGTGTTCGGCCGGCAAGCATGGCATGAGGTAGCCGTTCTGCTCGGTGACAAGAGCCGGCCACTGCGGCTGGCAGCGGCAATCTGATGTGCGCCTTCGGAACAGCTTGATCACTTGGGCTCCTGGCTCTGAGGACGAGCGACGAGGGTACGCCGAGGTCAGGCCTCGCGGGAGTTCAACCGGGGCGGGCGTAGCTGACGCCTGGAGGAGCGGAGCGACGGAAGGCGGCTGCGGAGCGCGCGTGGGACGAAGGTTCCTAGCGGGGGATGCGGTTGGTTTCGTAGGTCCAGATGGCTAGTTCTACTCGGTTTCGGGCGCCGATTTTTAGCATCAGGCTGGTGAGGTGGGTTTTGACGGTGCTGAGGCTGATGTGGAGGTCGGTGGCGATCTCGGCGTTGGTTCGGCCGGCGGCTGTGGCTAGGAGGACTTCCTCTTCGCGGGTGGTGAGGGGGTCCTGGGGTTGGGGCGGGGTTGAGGGGGCGGCGAAGGCCGCGAGTAAGCGGGCGGTAATTTTGGGGGCGATCAGGGCGTCGCCGTTGGCTGCCGCTTGGAGGGCTTGGACCAGAAGGTCGGGGCCGGCGTCTTTGAGGAGGAAGCCTCTCGCTCCGGCTTTCAGGGCTCCGTAGACGTACTCGTCGAGGTCGAACGTGGTGATCACGACGATGGGGATTGGATCGACGACGCCGGGGCCGGCCAGTTCGCGGGTGACGGCGATGCCGTCGAGGCCGGGCATTCTGATGTCGACGAGGCAGACGTCGGGGCGTTGGCGGCGGGCTAGGGCGACGGCTTCGAGGCCGTCGGCGGCTTGGGCGATCACCTCGATGCCGGGTTGGGCGTCGAGGATCATTGCCAGGCCGGTTCGGACGAGGTCCTGGTCGTCGGCGACGAGAACTCGGATGGTCATCGGGTGACCGCCGTACGAGGAGCGAGGGCGGGCGTCGTACAGGCGCGGCTCATCGGCCCACCGCCGTACGGGGTAGTACTGCGGTGACGGTCCAGCCGTGGTGGGGGTCGGGGCCGGCGGCAAGGGTGCCGCCCAGGAGCGCTGCGCGTTCGGTCATGCCGGGGAGGCCGTAGCCGAAGGAGTTCATCGTGGTGGGCTCGCCGTCGTCGTGGATGGTCAGGCGCACAGTCTCGTCGTACGACGTGAGGTCGACCTCGATGCGCGTGGCCTGACGCGCGTGCCGGGTGGCGTTGGTGATCGACTCCTGGGCGATGCGGTAGATCGCGGCGCCGACGGCTGGGCCGAGGTCGTTCAGGTTGCCCGACATCGTGAGCTCGACACGCGAAACAGTGTCGGCGAGGCGCTGCAGATCGGCGACACCCGGCTGCGGCGCGAGCGCGGCGGTGCCGTCGTCGCGCAGTACGCCGACCATGGTGCGCAGCTCGGCGAGCGTACGGGCCCCCTCCGACTCGATCACGGCGAGCGCTTCGACGGCGGCCTGAGGGCGACTGGCGGCGACGGCCTGGCCGGCCTGGGCGCGGATGACGATGGCCGAGACGTGGTGGGCGACCGTGTCGTGCAGTTCGCGGGCGAGCTGTTCGCGCTCCCGGAGCCGGACCTGGTCCCGCTCGCGGAGCCGGGCGGTCCATCGGTAACGGACCGCGGCGGCGAGAGTCGCCGGGAACAGCAGGAAGATGCTGCCGCCGACCGCTTCGGCGTACCCGGTGAAGTCACTGACGATTCCCAGCACCATCGCCACCAGGACGACGACGAATCCGATCAGGATGTCGCGGCCTGATCCCCAGCGGACGAGCGTGTACGGCAACAGCACCACGCAGATCATCGTGTAGAGGCCGAACGGCGCGCGATCGGTGATCAGGGCCACGATGTCGACCACGATGATCGCGCCGAACACGGCCGAGACCACCGTCAAAGGATGGGTACGACGCCACAGCAACGCGCCGACGGTGGCCAGTGCGAACGCCAGCGCGAACGGCCGCCACACGAGGTCCGTACGGAGTACGCCCTCGAGAACCGCCGCGATCAGCAGGCCGGCGACGAGCACCCAGTCGCGCCACACCCGCCTGGGCGGGTACGGCGCTCGCGGCTCGGCCAGCAGCGACCGAAGAGCGTTTCTCACCATGCCCACAGCGTAGGGACTCCGGGCCCCGAGCGGATCGGCTCAAAGTACGGGACGCGACCCGGCTGATCGGCCGAGGAAAGTCCGGCCCATCGCCCGAGGTGTGGTCGGCCCGCCGGCCACAGGCTGAGACCAACTCTGGCTGAAGGGATTCATGATGACGTCGAACCTGTACAGGCTTGGCCGGTACGCCGCCCGCCGGCCCTGGGTCGTGATCGGGGCGTGGCTGGTCGTCGCCGCGCTCGTGGTCGCGGCCTCCGGCGCCTTCGGCAAGAAGCTCGAGGAGTCGTTCGGGGCGCCCGGCGTCGACTCGCAGTACGCGACCGATCTGCTGTCGGCCGCGGGAGCGGACCAGGCCGGGCTGACCGCGCAGATCGTCGTCACGCCGTACGACGAACAAGCGACCCTCACCGAACCCGAGCTGCGGGCGGCGCTGACGAAGCTCCGCGCGACTGCGGCCGCGCTGCCGCACGTGCTGTCGGCAGGCGATCCCGTCGTCTCGCCGGACGGCCGGGTCGGGCTCGTCCGGCTTCAGTACCCGGTGCTCGACGAGCTCGAGCCGAGCGATCTCGAACAGCTCAAAACCCTGACCGCGGTGGATTCCCCACTCCGGATCGAGCTCGGCGGCGACCTGTTCTACGCGTTCGAGGAAGTGCAGCCCGGTATCGCCGAGGGGTTCGGGCTGATCGCGGCCATGATCGTCCTGTTGCTCGCGTTCGGCTCGATCATCGCGATGGGACTGCCGATCGGGATGGCCGTGTTCGGGCTCGCGCTCGCGATCAGCTCGCTGTCGCTGGTCACCTATCTCATCGAGCTGCCCAGCTGGGCGCCCATTCTCGGCAGCATGATCGGGCTCGGCGTGGGCATCGACTACGCGCTGATCATCGTCACCCGGCATCGCGAGTTCCTCGCCCGCGGGCTGGATGTCGAGGATGCGGTCGGGCAGGCGGTCGCGACCGCTGGGCGGGCGGTGCTCTTCGCCGGCGGCACCGTGGTGATCGCAATTCTGGGGCTGGTCGTTGCCGGCGTACCGTTCATGACCGCCGGCGGGATCGCGATCTCGCTGATCGTGCTGACGATGGTGCTCGCGTCGCTCACCTTGCTGCCGGCGTTCCTGGGGCTGGCCGGGCCTTGGATCAACCGCTTGCGGGTACGGCGGGTGCGGACCTCCCCTGGATCGGGTTGGCGGCGATGGGGTGGGCACGTCTCCAAGCACGCCATCGCGTACGCCGTGGGCGCCACCGTGCTGCTGCTCGCGCTGGCTGCGCCGGTGCTCGCGCTCCGGGTCGGTACGCCGGACGACGGCGTGCTCCCGGTCCAGCGGACCGAGCGCCGGGCCTACGACCTGGTCGCCACGGGATTCGGTGCTGGGAGCAACGGTCCGCTGGTGATCGCGGTCGACGTGTCGCGCGATGCGGGCGTCGTACAGCCGCTGTACGACGCCGTACGGGCTGATCGGGGGATCGCATCGGTCGCGACGCCGGAGGTGAACACGGCGGCGGGGGTCGCGACGCTGATCGCCGTACCGACGACCGGGCCGCAGGACGACGCCACGATGACGACTGTCGAGCGGTTGCGTGAGGAGGTGTTCCCGTCGGTGTTGCGGGACAGTCCGGCGAAGGCTCATGTCGGTGGTCAGACGGCGACGCTGGCCGATGTAGGGGCCAAGGTCAACGATCGGCTGCCGTGGTTCATCGGCGCGGTGATCCTGCTGTCCGTCGTACTGCTCAGTGTGCTCTTCCGGTCGATCGTCGTACCGCTGAAGGCGGCACTGATGAACCTGCTCAGCATCGGCGCGTCCTTCGGCGTGATGGTGATGGTCTTCCAGTGGGGCTGGGCCGCGGACCTGATCGGGCTGGAGACGACGCTGCCGATCCTGCCGTTCATCCCGATGTTCATGTTCGCGGTGGTGTTCGGGCTCTCGATGGACTATGAGGTCTTCCTGCTCACGCGGATCCGGGAGGAGTACGTGCGGACCGGCGACAACACCGCGTCGACGATCCACGGCATCGCGACCACCGGCCGGCTGATCACGTCGGCGGCGCTGATCATGATCGCGGTGTTCGTCAGCTTCTCGCTGGCCGACGATCCGACCGCCAAGATGTTCGGGCTGGGGCTGGCCACGGCCGTCCTGATCGATGCGACGGTCGTGCGGCTGGTCCTCGTGCCCGCACTGATGAAGTTGCTGGGCGATGCGAACTGGTGGATGCCTGCATGGTTCGGCCGGCGGGCCGCGCCTCCGGACGACGCTGACTCCAGTACGCCGTACGGGGAGCGGGTCGGGGCTCACTGAGGTGAGGGACGTGCGATCCGGATCGATCGCACGTCTCGTCAGATCGGCGGGGTCGGGCTATGGTGACGTGAGCGGCACGGCCGCTGAACCCGTTGCTTGACAAGGGTTTCGGGACGATGGGGATCAGTTCCGGAACCCCGGCCAGGACATGGATCGCTACGGCAACGACCTGCGGCGATGTTCTGCGCCGTACCACCCGCACGACCTTCGTCCTTGCTCCACGCCCTCCCGGCGAGAGTCGCATGACGAAAGGACCTGTTCATGCAGAACAAGCTCGCGCGCGGCAAACTTCTCCGTGCGCTGACGGTGCTGGCCGCCGTACTGGGGCTGGTGTTCGCGGCGGTGACGCCCGCGGCGGCCTCGCACCCGAACGGACCGAAGCCGACCGTCGTACTCGTGCACGGCGCCTGGGCCGACGGCTCCAGCTGGCAGAAGATCGTCAACCGGCTGCTGGACGACGGCTACCCGGTCCGCGTACCACCGAACCCACTGCGCGGCCTCACCACGGACTCTGCGACGATCCGGAGCTTCCTGACCACGGTGTCCGGCCCGATCGTCCTGGTCGGTCACTCGTACGGCGGTGCCGTCATCACCAACGCGGCCACGGGAAACCCGAACGTGAAGGCACTCGTGTACGTCGATGCCTTCGCTCCGGCCGAAGGTGAGATCCTCTTCTCCCTGGCCGGTGCGGACTCTGCCCTGGCGGTCGATCCGGCCACCGTCTTCGACTTCGTCCCGTACCCGGGCGCGCCCGCGGGGGACGTCGATCTGTACCTGAAGCACGACACCTTCGTGACGTCGTTCACCTCCGGCGTCCCACGCCGCCAGGCCGAGCAGCTGTACCCGTCGCAACGCCCGTGGGCGCTCAGCGCCGGGACCACCGCTTCCGGTCCGCCGGCGTACACAAGCATCCCGTCCTGGTACGTGCTCGGCACCCGCGACCTGATCATCACGCCGACGGCCCAGTTGTTCATGGCCACCCGGGCCCACTCCAGGATCACCCGGGTCCCGGCTGGTCACCTCAGCCTCATCACCCAGCCTGGCCCCGTCACGAAGGTCATCGAGCAGGCCGACCGCGCCACCCGCTGACCCACTTGCGCCGCAGGTCTCCCGGAATCCGGGTGACCTGCGGTTCTCTGTCGAATCCGGGGACTCGTGTTCGACGCAGGGATGAGCAGGCTCTGGCTGAGCCGCCTGACGCGAGGAGCATCCCATGACCGCCGGCTACACCTTCGACATCTACTCCAGCCTCGACGGGTTCGCGTCGTACGACGACGCCGACTGGGGCCCGTACTGGGGCAAGCAGGGGCCTGAGTTCCTGGAGCACCGGCTTGGTCTGTACGGCGCTGGGCAGCGGATGGTGTTCGGGGGCAACACCTTTCGGCTGCTGACGGAGATGGTCGGGTCGAGCAAGGTGCCGGCCGAGGCGCTCGACCCGATCAACGCGGCGATGCGGGCGCTGCCGACCACGGTGGTCTCGTCGACGCTCGACGGGCCGCTCGATTGGCCGGATGCGAGCGTCGTGAGCGGGGACGCCGTCGAGGCGATCGCCCGGCTCAAGGCGGAGTCCGACGTACCGCTGCGGTCGAACGGGAGCATGTCGCTGAACCGGGCGCTGATGGCGGCCGGCCTGGTCGACCGGGTCCAGGTGACGGTCTTTCCGGTGCTCGCCGGGAAGACCGGGGTCGAGCCGATCTTCCAGGGGGCGGCAGACTTCGACCTCGAGCTGCTCGAGAGCCGGACGTTCGACGGGCGGATCCAGGAGCTGATCTACCGACCGACCCTGCACGGCTGAGTCCAGCTGTCTTGCTGGTGTCGCCGTACGCGCGCACACTCGGGATGGCGCTACTTCGCGTCGCAGGGCCGGATTCTGGACCTCTGGCCCACCCGTGTCCGTGGGAGGCGGCATGGACGAGTCAGGAGCTCTTCGGCGGGCGGGATGGGCGGGCGCGGCTTCCGTCGTACTGCTGGCTGTTGGGGTGACGTTGGGTGCGTTGGTCGGCGTCGACGCCCCGGGCATGTCGGATGCCACGGTCCTCGACAGGATCGAGAACGGCGGGCGGCAAGCCGCTGCTGGGGTCGGGCTGCCGGTGCTTGGCGTGGGCGTCGCGCTGCTGCTCTGGTTCGCCGTTGGGCTGCGGAGCGTGCTGGACCGGCTGTCCGGGGACGATCCGCTCGCGCATGCGGTGGTGCCGGCGGCGGCGCTGCTGGGCGGGCTGATGATCACTGGGGTTTCGCTCGACATCGCGAGCGCGGTCGCGGCCTGGTCGGACGAGTTCACCCCTGATCCGGACACTGCTCGTGCGCTCGGTACGGCGGGGGTTCTCGTCGGGCTCACCGGGATGACCGGTGGCGCCGTACTGGTTGCCGTGACGACGCGGATCGCTCAGCAGGCGCGCGCTCTGCCGAGGTGGGCCGTCTGGGCGTCGTACGCCGTGGTGGTGCTGTGTCTGACTGGCTTCTGGAGTGGGGGCATGGCCTCTGTGGCGTTCGGGCTGTGGCTCGTCGGCGCTGTGGTCGGGGTGCTGCGGACGACTTCGGAGCGGGGCGGACCGACTTCGGAGCGTTGAGGAGCGTTCGCCGGGCGCCAACGTTCATCGGGGGTCGGTTCGGTGTTCACCGGCGAGCGAGAAGTTCTGGGGTATGAGATTTTTTGTGCGCGGGCGGGGTCGGGTTGTGGTCGCGATCGGGGCGGGGGTTGTTGTGGTCGCCGCGGGGGCGGTGGTCAGTCAGGCCGGTGGGCCGCATGGTTTTCGGGTCGTGAGCGATTCGTTCTCGGGGCACGGCAAGGTGAGTGGGGATGTGCTGCGGAACGATTCCGGGGCCTCTGCTGTCGTGCGGAATTCTTCGCCGGCCAGCGGAACTGTGACCGTTGGCGCGGATGGGGCGTTCGTGTACACGCCGAAGGCTGGGTTCAAGGGGACGGACAGCTTTACGTACACGGCTACTGACGCCGTACAGGTCTTCAGGAACAGCAAGGCCGGCGGGGGTGCTTTGGCGCCGTTGGCGAAGGTTGCGGGGCCGGGTGGGAGTACTACTGAGATTTCTGGTGAGGGATATGGGTCCGCACTGGCTGCCGTACCGGGGTATTTCTACGGGCTGACCGATCGGGGGCCGAACGCTGATGCGCCCGATGGCAACAAGTCGGAGATGTTGCTCGACTTCCAGCCGCAGCTCGGGAAGTTCAAGCTTGTGGACGGGCGGGCCGAGCTGGTCTCGAAGGTTTTGCTGAAGGGGCCTCGGAGTTTGGGCGGCGTGAAGTACAGCGGCCGACCGCCGCATGACACGAGCGAAGTGATCGACGACGTCAACGCGACGAATGCCAATGGCGGTACGCCGGTTCCTGTTGCTCGCGATCCTTACGGATACGACTCCGAGGGTCTGGTGGCGTTGCGGGACGGGACGTTCTGGGTGTCGGACGAGTACGGGCCGTACGTGACGCATTTCGATGCCGACGGATACGAGATCGGGCGGCTGACGCCGTACCGGAACAGTGTGGACAACGCGGCGCACAAGATCGTCGGGTATTTGCCGGCCGAGCTGGCGAATCGCGTGAAGAACAAGGGGATGGAAGGGCTGACGGTGACGCCGGACGGCTCGACGCTCGTGGGCGTCATGCAGTCCGCGTTGCAGCAGCCGGATCTTCGGAGCGTGAAGGCTGCTTCTGTTGCGCCTGTGCGGATCGTCGCGATTGATCTGCGGACTTATCGGGCCAAGCAGTATCTGTACCTGCTGGACAACCCGGCGACTACCGGTGCTGCGATCAGTGAGATCACCGCGGTGTCCAACACTCGGTTCTTGCTGGACGAGCGGGATGGCGGGTTCGAGCCGTTCGCGCAGAAGAGCCTGAACGAGATCGACATCGAGGGCGCTACTGACGTCAGTGGGCTGACTGTTGGTGGTCAAACGCCTGAGGCTCTCGTTGGCGCTGCGCCGACCAATGCTGCGCTGGCGACGCTTACTGCCGCGGGGGTGCAGGTTGCCTTGAAGCAGCCGGCGGTCAATGTCGGCGCGTTGGTGAGTTCTTTCGACCCGACGGGCAAGTTCTTCGGTCACGACAAGGTCGAGGGCGTCGCGACAACAGACGGCGGGCGGACGCTGTACGTGTCGAACGACAACGACTTCGGGATCGACACGATCGTCGTCGATCCTTCCGGGAAGTGGACCGTCCACCAGAAGGTGCTGCCGCCCACGGGGCAGACGGACAGCGGGGAGATCCTGAAGATCGACACCACCAAGCTGCCGGCGGTGCTCAAACGGTGACGGTGACGATCCACGTTCGCTGAATGCGATCGGGCCCGTCCTCTCTCGAGAGGACGGGCCCGACGTACGCCGTACTGGTCAGGGCCTCAGCTTGCCGAAGAGCAGTCGGCTCAACAGGGCGACCAGAACGAAGGCGACAAGTCCGGCCAGGGCGATCACAGACACGACACAGGCCGCGTTGACGGCCATGGTCAGCCTGCGCGTCGTCTTCGTGAAGCCGTCGGTCAGAATCGCGAGGCTCGCGAGCGTCAGGAATCCCGCGACGGCGAAGCCCAGCACGATCCAGTGGTGGCCACCAAGAGTCGCCGTGGCGGTGAGCCGCGACGAGTGATCGAGCCACGACCCGAAGGTGTACATCCAGATGACCGCCATCAGATCGGCAGCCATCAGGGTCCACAAAGTGACGGCGGAATGAGAGGCACTGCGCGTGGCTGTGTTGTGCCGCGGCATGCGTTGCAACATGGTCACCACCTCCGGTTTTCCACGGAGACTCCAGCGCCGAAAGGTTGAGCTCGCAGCCTCGACGCTGAGGACGAGCTGTCACCTGACGGGTGCTGGTCACTGAAGACGTGAGGACCATCGATCGCTGGAAGACCAGCGTCGGAGGACTTGGACGGAGGCGCCACGAGAACGGCGTCGCTCAGGACATCGGATGGGCGATAGATCTGCCCGGACGGATCCCAAGAGCTCGCGCGTGGCTTTGAGTTCCGTCGTCTCCTCTACCATCAATCACTCGCTTCACCTTGAAGCCAGTTGAAGATCTGTAATTACAGTAGAGCGCGGTGTAGTCGAATGCAATGCCGCATACTCGCTTGAACTGAACCGTGACCTTTCGGGCAGTACGCCGTTGATCTAGTGGCAGCTCTGAGCGCCTGCAAGTGCGACTTCCGGCGCCACCGCCCGATGAGGTGTACTTCGGGTGACTTCAGGTGTAGATATGTATACGGTTACCGGACGCGCGCGCGTGTGGGCCGACAACCATCCCGGGAGTGAGTGATCTTGGCCCCTACCCCAGAGGCCGCACGACTTGCCACGAAGCTTCGCGGCCTTCGTACGTCGCATGAGCCGAAGCTGACTCAGGCGGACCTGGCGCACGCCCTGAGCCAGGAATCCTCGGTGGCCGTCGCGACCATCAGTTCCTGGGAGTCCAAGACCAACCCCAAGCCGCCACCTGCTGAACGGCTCCGCTCCTACGCGCTGTTCTTCTGCTCGGACCGATCGACAACTGCCCCGGCGTACCTCGTATCCGAAGACGACCTGACCTCGGACGAGCGAGGGCGATTTCAGGAACTCCACGAGGAGCTTGTCGCATTGCGCGATGCGGTCCATGGACCGAGCAGTGCCGGCGGATCCTCGACCAGCGAGCTCTCGACGTGGACCTTCGACAGCGATCCGATCACGATCATCTGCCCCGAGGCACCGCTGGCAGAGCGGCCTCCGATGGCGAACGAGAAGAACCCCAACTACACGCGGATGTTCCGGTACGCCGATCTGGATGCCTTGATCGAGCTGTGGGGGCACATTCGCGCTTGCAACCCGACCGCGAACGTCGTTCATCGACTGCCCTCAGAAGTTGTGGCGGATGATCTGTCCGGCCATGTTGTCGCTCTGGGGGGCGTCGGCTGGAACCGAGTCATGAGGCGATTCCTCAAGGCTTTACCCGAGATGCCGGTGTCCCAGGTCGAGCACGAGGACCTGAAGACGGGCGACATCTTTCGAACCAGCGGGGACGGCGGTCGTGACTACTGGCCGGTGTGGGACGAAGCAGGCGCCAGCGGCCGCGAGCTGCTCGAAGACGTCGCGCTGCTGGCAAGGGTGCGGAACCCTTACAACCACAGCCAAACGCTCACCATCTGCAACGGCATTCACAGTCGCGGCGTCGTAGGGGCGGTCCGTGCTCTGACCGACATCGCCGTACGGGAACGCAACGAGAGCTTCCTCGCCAGCCGTTTTCCTGGTGGAGAGTTCGCGTTGCTGCTGCGGGTGCCGGTTCTGAACAGTGAGGCGCTCTCACCCGACCTCGAGATCAACTCGAACCGGCTCTACGAGTGGTCTCCCAGCAATGAGGCGACTGTCTAATGAGCAACGGCACCAAACATGTGGCGTCGCACGCCTCACTCCTGCGCGACGTGTCGGCCTTTGCGCCGTCGCCTACGAACAGCGGGTTGGACGCGATCGTCGTACCGGCGTCGCGACCGAATCTGCAGCGGCTGATCGAACTGTCCGCGATGCTGTCGGTCCCGCTAGTGGTGCTGTGCAGCCGGCAGGCGAAGGCGGAAAGGGTCGCAGAGCGGGTTGAGCGCACCTTCGGTGCGCGGGCGCTCGTCGTCGACATCCTCGATGGGTACCAGTTGCTCGGGCATCGCCACGAGACGTCCGACGAGACCTTTCGCGAACTCAGTGCCGATCGTTCCAGTGACCTGAGTTTGAAACGCAACATCGGCCTGGTCCTCGCCCGGCTGCGTGGCTGGAAGAAGATCCTCTTCATCGACGACGACATCCAGCAGCTCAGCCCACGCGACATATCGCGTTTCTCCGGATCGTTGGATCGTCATCCGGTAGCGGCGATGGCCAGCGTCAAGTTCCCGGACAACTCGGTCGTCTGTCATGCGCGACGCCTCGCAAAGCTTCGACAGGACGTCTTTGTGAGCGGCGCCGTGCTGGGCGTCAACACGCAGCATCCGGCGGTGTCGTTCTTTCCTGATGTCTACAACGAGGACTGGTTCTTCTTCGCGAAACAGGCGGCCTCGCGCTCCCTCCCCATGATCGGGAAAGCGCAGCAGGACGAGTACGACCCCTTTGCGGACTCCGGGCGAGCTGCTCGCGAGGAGTTCGGCGACCTTCTCGCCGAAGGTCTCTACGCGTTGTTCAGCGACACGCCTGGGTGGGATCAGCTCAAGGTTGCGGCCGGCAAGGGTCATTGGCGACTCTTCAAAGAAGACCGGTACCAGATGATCGCGGAGACATCCCGTCGCCTGTCGGCCGTGGAGGACAGAACTGGGGCAGACCTGACTTCGGCCCACAAGTCTCTGCTCAGAGCAACGGAACAACTGGAACTGATCTCACCCGACCTCTGCGTGGATTTCGTCCACAGCTGGCAGATCGACCAGGAGAGTTGGCAGGCAATCATGCCAACTCGTGGATCCGTCCTCAGCGAACGCGAGGCCATGAACGAGCTCGGACTCACGCACTGGATTTCGTGTGGCTACGGCGCTGAACCGCGTCCGTCGAGACCGCGGATCCCAGCTGCTCCACCGAGCCTCATTCTTTCTTCCGATCGCGCACCGGCCAACGTTTGACGCTCGCCGGTGGTCTCGAAGCCCAAATGCTCGTAGGCCTCCCGTGCTGAAACGTTGCCGTCGAGGACCCAGATGAACCAGTCGCGCACGTCCGGCTTCAACTCGACAAGATGCCGGACCATCGCCCGGAGGACGCCTTTCTCACGGTGATCTGCATCGACCCACACCGACTCGATGTGCCGTGCGTCCGGCGGTTGCTTGGGATCCTGCACCGAGCACGCCATCCCGACAGCCTGCCGGCCGATGCGGGCGACGACCCAGAGATCACGGGTGCTCCGTTCGCGCCAGTAGGCCTCGTCGCCGGCCTTTTGGGCATCGGCCTTCGACAAAAAGGCGTCCGGGGAATCTTCGAGAGCGCGCAATCGAAGGTCCTGAAGGAGCTTCCAATCGTCATCGGTCAGCACTTCGACGTCCAAGATCTCCCCTCTCTTGGCGCAGCGGTCCTAGTCTTGGCCATCCCGAACAGACCGGCAATCGGGCACTGAGTGTCGCTCCGAACCGATGCCCCTGACACCGTCCAACTCCGCACGTCATGTGCTCTGACCTGAGGAGTTCAGGTTGGGGCGTCCTGGGTGTACACAGATGTACGGCCTCCGGACGGGTAGGCCGTGGACCGACGACCATCCGGGAGCGATCTTGGCGTCTTCAGACAAGCCGTACGACGGCTCGATCCTGGCCTTCGAGGACGGTCCGATCACGATCATCTGCCCGGAACTCCCGGTCGCAGGTCGTTCTCCGCTCGCCGAGGAAGGGAATCCCAACTACACCCGGACCTACCGCTATGCGGACCTTGATGCGCTGATCGAGCTGTGGGGGCAGATCCGTGCCTCCAACCCGGAACTGCGGGTGACGCGTCGGCTGGCGGAAGAGATTGCTCCGCAAGACCTGACCGGCCATCTGGTCGTGCTCGGCGGGATCGGATGGAATCAGGTCGCCTACCGGCTGCAGATGAGGCTGATGGATCTTCCCATCCAGCAGGTCGAGGTCTCGGATCTGAAGAACGGCGAGATCTTCCGATTGAGCGAGCCCGGCGGTCGCGAGTTCCGTCCGGTGTGGAAGGAACTCGATGACGCCAACGGGGAAGCTGTTGGCGCGAAGCAGATCGCGGCGGATCAGACTGAGGACGCCTGGCACGGCGACCGACCCCGCGAACTGGTCGAGGACGTCGCGTTCCTTGCCCGGTCGCCCAATCCGTACTCGCCGCACGGCACTCTCACCATCTGCAGCGGCGTTTACAGCCGAGGTGTGGTGGGGTCCGTCCTTGCGCTGACGGCCGATGAGGTACGCGAGCGGAACGCGGCGTACATCGCCAGCCGGTTCCCGAACGGGACATTCGCGATGCTCATGCGGGTTCCAGTGGTGAATGGCGAAGCGTGCGCACCCGACCTCGACATCCCCGCGAACCGTCTCTACGAGTGGCCAGCCAACGACGACTCCGCCGAGTAGGCCGCTGGATCACGGGACGAGCCGGAGCTGACTAACTGGATTCCCCGGGCCTAGGCGGAGTGATCTCTTCGTGGAGGGGTCCAGAAGAGCCAGGGGCCGGTGCACGGGGTGAAGTTGGTGGAGCGGTAGAAGGCGGCTGCGCTTTCGTTCAGGGCTGAGACGAAGACGACTTGGGCGCCTGCTGACTCGAGCCAGGTTAGGGCTTGGGTTAGGAGGGTTTTGCCGATTCCGGTGTTGCGGGTGGGTTCGGCTACGACCAGTTCTTCCAGTACGCCGTACGGGGTGTGGCCGTAGTTGGTGAAGGTGGCTACTGCTACGCCGACGATCTTGGTGTGGTGGGTGGCTAGGAAGGTCTCGGCTTGTTGGTGGATTTGGGGAAGGGTGAACGCGGCCTCGGGGTGGAGTTGGCGGAGGACTTCTTGGATGCCGGGCTGGTCGGTTGGGGTGGCTGGGCGGTAGGTGGTCATGGGGTCTAGTGGAACGCGATGTTGGCCGCGTGGGCATCAGGTTTAGGGTGCGGGGATGGAGGGGCGTGAGTGGTTGTTCGGGTTGGTGGATGGGGATTCTGGGCTGCGGTTGGCTGCGTTGGAGCGGCAGGCTGGGCTGGTGGAGGAGTGGTCTGAGGGGCTGCGGCGGTCTAATGCGTTGTGGTTTCAGAATGGGCAGAGTTCGGACTTTTCGCGGTCTCTGCGCAAGGCGTCGTTGTACGAGCAGGCGCTTGCGGATCAGGAAGACGCGATCGAGCAGACGGTGTACAGCGTGGCTGGGGATTTTGGTTCGGCTTGCTGGTATTCGGATCGTGACGAGACGGAGTTTGCGCCGTACGCGGTGCTGTTTCTGAGGTGGGAAGCGGAGTTTCCGGAGGAGTGGCGGGCGGGGGCGCCTTGGTCGCCTTGGGGGTTGAAGCAGCGGATTCTGCGGGGGTTCGTGAAGGTTGGGCCGTTGGGGCGGGAGCGGGAGTTGACCGACCTCTTGATGGGCGCGGTCGGGCGGCCGCAGCGGTGTGAGGATCGCCTGTACTCCGCTTTGGCGCGGCATCTTGATGGGCCGGAGTTGCGGAGTCGGCTGGCGGAGGCCGAGGCGTCAGGCGATCAGGTGGTGCGGCTGCGGGCCGGGTACGTCGGCGCGGTGCTCGACGATCGGAGCATGGCGGTGAGCCTTGCCAGCTGGAAGCGGTGGGTGGCCGCGGCTGAGGTGGCTCCCGGGCCGGAGGGGTACGACGGGCACGCGTCGATTCGTTGAGTCGGACGCGATGCGGTCCGGGTGCCTGAGGCACCCGGACCGGCGTACGGGCTAGGAGGTCACGCGGGTGCGGGCGGCTTGGCGCCAGGCTCGGGCGGACTCGTTGAGGGTGTTGTTTTTGTGGAGGTCGTAGGTGGTGAGGGCCGGGGTCGCGTCCAGCGGGCATTGGGTGGCCCATTGGCCCGATGAGTTGAGGATGCCGGCCGCGGTTTCGGGGAGGTTGGGGTTGGTGGAGACGGCGAGGCTCAGCCAGTAGTGGTTGATGGCGGCGTTGGCGGGGGCTACCGCGGCTACGGCGTCCTGGCCTTGGGAGAGGCCGCTGGTGGCGTAGGAGAGGAGGACCGCGTCGACGTCCTGGCGGACGTAGTCGATGAAGATCTCGGGGATGTGGGCGTCCATGCCGACCGCCAGGCCGAAGCGGTAGCCATCGAGTTCGAAGGTGACGGGCTTGGTGCCGGGGGCGTACATGTAGTTGAGCTTGGTGGTGGAGAGCGTGCGTTCGTCGTACCGGGTGACGAGCTTGCCGTGGTCGTCGTAGACGTAGAGGGAGTTGTGAGGGCGGGCGTCGGGCTGCTGGTGGAGGGACGCGATCGCGGTCCAGATGCCGAGTTCGGCGGAGAGGGCGGCGATGCTTGCCAGTTGCTCGTCGAGGACCTGCCACTGGGCTTTGGACCAGTCGGAGTTGCCGACCTCGTCGGGGCCGAGTTCGGACATGACGTGCTTGCTGGGGAAGCAGATCGCGCCTTCGGCGAAGTGGACAAGGCGGGCGCCGGCCTTCGCGGCCTCTCGCATAAAGGCGCGGACCTCGGCGCCGCTCTCGCGGAGGGCGTCGGCGTCGGTGGGGTCTTGGCGGACGGTCGACTGGGCGACGGCGATCCGCAAGGTGGTGTGTTCCGGCATGTCTTCTCCTGAAGGAGTGGGACGGAAGTGCCGGAGGGCAGCCGTGTAGGACTCGCCCGTTTTGGCGGCGCGGGCTCGAACCCGTCGCTTGAAGTTCCTGTGCGCTGTCATCTGGCCTTCCACGCACTCGTCCGCGATCCCCCAGCGATCCCGTCCGAGGCGGATGACCAGGACGAGCGGCCCGAGATCGTGGATCCCTTTGCCTTCTGAGGAGGACCGGGCTGGGGCCGGTCGACGAAGGTGAGGCGCGGGCCGCGCCGGACCTCCATCTTGACCGAGGCCGGCCGGGGGCGTCAAACAGCATGCGGGCTTCGGCGTGGCTGAGTAGGGTCACTGCGTCGACTGGGGAAGGTGATCGGGATGAGTGTGCCGGTGCTGATCGTGAGCGGGCCGGTGGGTGTCGGGAAGAGCTCCGTCGCGCACGAGATGTTCGACCAGCTGATCGACCGCGACATCGCCCACGCTGTCATCGATCTCGATGCTTTCGGCATCAGTTGGCCGTACGCCGAGGGCGATCCCTATAACGAGCGAACGGCGCTGCGGAACCTCGCGTCGGTGTGGGCCAACTACGCCGCGAGCGGGATCGATCGCGCGATCATCGCGCGCGTGGTCGAGGCGGACGCCGACCTGGCGGCGTACCGGGAGGCGATCCCGGGGGCTGAGATCCAGGTGTGCCGGTTGGTGGCGTCGGTCGACGTACTGACCGATCGCGTACGGCGGCGGGAGGTCGGGTCGTCGTACGAGGTGCTCGTACGACGGTCTGTTGAGCTGGCGGCGAGTCTGGATATATCGGGGCCTACAGACTTCGTGGTCGAGACGAGTGGGCGGTCGCTTGCGGATATAGCGGTGGAGGCCTTGACGAAGGCTGGGTGGATCTAGCCGTGCCTGAAGTGCTGCGGGAGGCTGCGGCTGCGGCGCCTGGTCTGGCGGGGGTCTATCTGTTCTTGGGGGCTTCGGGTGAGGTGCTCTACGTGGGGAAGGCGGGAAGCCTTCGGCAGCGGTTGGCGCAGCATGCTGCGGCGAAGGGGCCTCGGGTGGGGTTGGCGAAGAGGTATGACCTGGTACGGCGGGTGGTCTGGGAAGTTGCTGCTTCCGAGGAGGCGGCGGCTTGGCGGGAGTCGGAGCTGATCTTCGCGTTGCGGCCGCCGTACAACGCGAACACGGGGGTGCGCGGGGTCGCGGCGGTGGGGCAGGGTGCTCGGATTCCTTACGTGGTGGTGCGTGAAAGGGCCGCGGGGGTACTGCGCTTTCGGTTGGAGGCCGAGGTGTCTGGCGAGGGGCGGGCTTACGGGTGCTTTCCGCACTTGGGGAAAGGTGTGGCCTCGTCGTTGGGGATTGCTTGTAGTGATGGGTACACGGCGTTGCTTCGGTTGCTGTGGGCAAGTGGTGGTGCGGGCGAGTTGATGCCTGGGGCAATTACCCGGTCGGCGCCGGAGGAGTTCTCGGTGGTGGTCGACGACGCGTTGCGGTCCGCGCTGCACGGGTTCCTGAGCGGTGCTCGGGCGAAGCTGGTCGACGAGTTGTTGCTGGGGGCAAGGTGGCGGCCGGCGTTCATGATGCCGGCGCTGCGGCGGGATCGAGAGTTGGCGTTGCGGTTCTTCGCGGGCGGGCCGAGGTTGGTGCGGGAGCGGCGGCTTCGGCACGGCGTACGGGGACGGGTGCTGGAGGCGGAGACCTACCGGCGGCTGGTGCGCGAGGAGATCACGCCGGTGATCACGGGCTGAGTGGGAACTACTCGACCCAGCGCCACCAGGCGGACTCACCGTCGATGTGGAGGAGGTACTCGGCGACGGGAGTGCCGTCGGGAGATTCCAGGGTGAGGGTGGCGCGGATCTGCGCGGAGGCTTCGGCCCAGGCTTCTTCGTTGCTCTCGAGCTCGGCGAAGAGGTGTTTGACCTCGTCGAAGGCGGGAGTGGGCTCGACGTGGGCCTGGAGCCAGGGGTAGTCGGCGCCGATGACGACGAGGTCGGCGACCAACTCGTCGCCGCGCTTGAGGTGCCAGATCTGGGTGCGGTCTTCCACGGGATCGAGCCTAGACGCTGCCGGAGTGTGCGCGCGGGTAGGTTTTGAGGCATGGCGCGGCGACTTGGAGCGGGACAGACGGCTGAGGTTCACGTGGTGGATGTGCGGACGGGGGTGAGTCGCCTCGTCTTCGCTTCCGCGGAAGTGCTGGTGGAGGCGCCGAACTGGTCGCCGGACGGGAAGTCGCTGGTGCTCAACGGGGACGGGGTGTTGTTCCGGCTGCCGGTCGAGGGTGGGGAGTTGGAGGAGATCCCGCTCGGGGGTGTGCCGGCGATCAACAACGACCACGTGATCAGTCCGGACGGGGAGACCTACTACGTTTCCGCGGAGGACGGGCATTTGTACGCCGTCACCGCCGGCGTTGCTCGGCGCGTGAGCAATGAGCGGGGCGAGGGGTTTCGGTATTACCTGCACGGGGTTTCGCCTGACGGATCGACGTTGGCCTACATCGGGATGGACAGCGCGCGGAACACCAACGTGTGGACGATTCCGGCGGCCGGCGGGGACGACGTACCGGTGACGAACGACGAATTCGCGGACGACGGCGCGGAGTTCGGGCCGGACGGGGAATGGATCTACTTCAACTCGGAGCGGGCTTCGGCGAATGCGCAGCTGTTCCGGATCTCCGGAGAAACCATCGAGCAGTTGACCCACGACGAGCGCGTGAACTGGTTCCCGCACCCGGCGCCGGACGGGTCGGCGATCGCGTACGTGAGTTTCCCGCCGGGGACGGTCGGGCATCCGGCGGACGTCGAGGACGTGCGGGTCCGGTTGCTCGAGAACGGGGAGATTCGCGAGATCGCGACGGTGTTCGGCGGGCAGGGCACGATGAACGTGCCGAGCTGGTCGCCGGACAGCAGGTTCTTCGCGTACGTCGCCTACCCGGTCCGATAACTCCTTCGCGGACGGCGCCGGCCGAGTTGTAGGTTCGCCGCATGGTGTCGGTGGAGCGGGTTTCGGCGGAGCATGCGGACGCGCTGCTGCGGTTCGAGCTGGAGAACCGGGCGTACTTCGCGAAGGTGATCTCGGACCGCGGGGACGCGTACTTCGCGGAGTTCGCCGCCCGGCACGCGGCGGTGCTGGCGATGCAGGAGGCCGGCACCGACCACTTCCACGTGCTGGTCGACGACGGACGGATCGTCGGCCGGGTCAACCTGGTGAACATCGTCGACGGTTCGGCCGAGCTCGGCTACCGGATCGCGGAGTCGGCCGCCGGGCGCGGGCTCGCGACGTGGGGTGTGCGCGAGGTCCTCGGTACGCCGTACGGACTGCGCCAGATCACCGCCCGTACGACGGTCGACAACGTCGCGTCGCAGAAGATCCTGGCCAAGGTCGGCTTCGTCCGCACCGGCGAAGTCGAGATCACCGGCCAACCCGGCTACACCTACGTCCTGCCGACGGTGCCTGTGGATGAGCTGCAGCGCCCGGGGTCGGCGAGCGGTTAATCTGAGGACATGACTGCGCAGCCGGTTCAGGGCCCCGGGGACGACCCCGCGGAGATCCTGCGTGTGCTGCCGCAGCGCTGGCACGAGCAGTTCCTGACCGAGTACCACCAGGCGCTGGATGCGGCGCACGAGGTCTGGCGGTTTCGCCAGCTGCGCGACGTACTGCACCTGTGGCAGCTGAGGGCGGTCGCCTACTCGCAACCGGACTTCGACGAGGCGGCAGCCGCCGCCCGAGAGAGCCGCGACGACGAGTTCGTTCCCGCCGACCAAGTCCTACCAGGCTGGCCTGACCGGCCGTGACCTATCGCGTGGAGTTCCACGCGACCGCACTTGCTCAGCTCAATGGCCTCCCGACGGAGGCTTTCGACGCCTTGGTGCGGCGCGCTACCGAGCTTGTTTCCGCCCCGTGGGACAGCCTGTCGTTGAGCCCCGATGAGCCGGCCTTTCGGCAGACCACCTTCCATTCGTTCGGGCTGCTCTCCTTCTACCTCGACACAGATCGGGAGCTGCTCCGGATCTTCGATGTGACCTGGGTGGGATGACCTGCCTCCGGCTGACGGAGCGTGGTGTTATTGGTGCTATGGGTGTGTTGGACGAGGTGCTGATGAAGGCGTTTGCTCGGCCGGAGGGGGCTGCTGGGCGGGTTGGTGGGTGGGTGATGGCCCGGGCCAACGGGGCGACTGAGAAGTATCTGGTGGGGATGGCGGGGCTGCACGGCAAGGAGCAGGTGGTCGTGCTCGGGCCGGGGCCTGGGATCGGGTTGCGGGCGGCTGCTCGGTACGCCGGGGTGGTGGTGGGGGTGGATCCCTCCGAGGAGATGCTGCTGGTGGCGAAGCGGCGGTGCCGGGAGCTGGTGGAGAGCGGGAAGGTCGAGCTGATTCACGGGGAGGCGGCGGACACGCATCGGCCGGATCGGTCAGCGAGTGTGGTGCTGTCGGTGAACAACGTGCAGTTGTGGCCGGATCGGGTCGCGGGGCTGACCGAGATCAAGAGAATCCTGAAGCCGGGCGGGCGGGTGCTGATCTCGGTGCACGAGCGGTGGGCGCCGAAAGGACTCGCCGAGGAGGTGGCCGCCCAAGGCTTCGAAGACGTGGTGAGCAAGACGTGGCAGCCGCCGACGCGGACCGCAGGGCGCACGTTGATCGTCAAGGGTCACACGAGCAGCTCGGCCAGCTGATCGGCCAGGTCGATGCCCACGCGAGGCTGGCGATGCAGGCGTTCCCACAGGGCTGAGCTGACGGCTCGGGCCTGGGTCGCGCGGCGGGACAGGTCGAGGTCGACCTCGGCGGCCTCACTGTAGGTCGCGAGGCGGCGCAGTACGCCGGCGGACAGGTCGTCGGAGATCTCGTCGATCCGGTCGCGGACGATCGTCGCCGCATCGAAGGCGGCACTGCCGGCCAGGCCCTTCGGGTCGATGACGAGCCACGGTTCGCGCTCGGCGCGCAGGATGTTGGCGAAGTGCAGGTCCCCGTGCAGCATCGTGTCGGTGGCATCGTCCGCGAAGGCGGAGATGGTTTCCAACGCCGCATCGATCAGGCGAGTCGGCAACGGATGGCCAAGGTGCTTGCTCTGGGCAAGCATCTGACGGGACCAGCCGGGCAGCGTGGAAGTCAGGCGCGGGATCTCCGGAGGAGCCGGTACGGCGAGCCGCCGGGCCAACTCACCAGCCACCACCCACGGATCTTCGGTTGCCGAGGACAACGTCTCCCCCGACACCCGTTCCAGCAGCAGCGCGAAGTCCGCGTCGTCCCGCTCGAGCAAACGCACCGACCCCGAGCCCGACCACACGGCCAGGGCGGTTGATTCGTAGCGATTGCCCGGATGGGGGAACGAGAGCTTCAGCACGACAGGATCTCCGTCGCGCTCGGCCGGGACGATCAGCGCGACCTGGCCATGGACCACAGGCCCGGTCGGCGTACAGCGCCATCGCCCGAGGTGGTGCTCGATCAGGCCGGGGAGCTGTTCGATCCAGGTCCGGCCGGGAGCACCCTCTCGGGCGATGGTCTGCTCGGCGAAAGCGGCGGGAATCACCCGCACAACCTATGCGGCGGCCGCGGCCTCCGTCAGTTGCTCGGCGGTGGGCTGGATCTGCGGCGTGACCAGCGTGACGAGCACGTTGGCGACGGCGAAGAACGCGGCGATCAGCATCCCGCGCTGGAAACCCTCGACGAGTGCCTGCTGCTGGGCGACGCCGGAAGCCAGAGCGTCCGTCGTACGGGTGATGGACAGCGTGGTGACGATGGCCAGCCCGAGCGCGCCGCCGACCTGGTACATCGTGGTGACCGCACCGGAGGCAGCGCCGGCCTCGTGGTGCTCGACCTCGGAGACCGCCGCGATCTGAGCCGGTACGGCGACGCCGATGATGCCGAGCCCGAAGAGGATGAAGCCGGGCAGCAGTTCAGCGGAGTATGCGCCGCCGGCATCCGCACGGGACAGCAGGACCAGCGCAGCGAGGCTGAGCACCGAACCACCGAGCTGGACCGTCCGCGTCCCGACCTTCTGGACCAACTGCGATGCCGCAACAGCCCCGGCGACGGCTGCGAAGCCCATCGGCAGGAAGTGCACGCCTGCCTGCAGAGCAGAGTCGCCGCGGACCTGCTGCAGGTAGATCGCGGTCAGGAAGAACATCGACAGGAAGCCCGCGCCGTTCAGCGCCAGCGAAACGCTCGAGACGCTCAGAGCGCGCGACCGGAACAGCCGCAGCGGCACCAGCGGCGCCTTCGAGCGGGACTCCACCAGCACGAAGGCCCCAAGCAGCACCACTCCCCCGATCAAGAACCCGAGCACCTCGAAGGATCCCCAACCACGAGGCTCGGCGCGGACCACGGCGTACACGATCGCCAGCAGACCACCCGTGCCCAGTACGGCGCCTGCCGTGTCGAAACCGCGCGGCCGGTCCTCGTTGTGACGCATGTCCGGCACGAAGACCGGGATCAGCGCGACCAGCGCGAGCACGATCGGCACGTTGACGAAGAACACCCACTGCCAGCTGAGCGAATCGACCAGTACGCCGCCGGCGACGACGCCGAGGGTGCCGCCGAGTCCGGCCAGGCCGCCCCAGACGCCCATCGCGATGTTGCGTTCCCGGCCGTGCGCGAAGGTCATCGTGAGGATCGCCAGCGCTGCCGGCGAGAGCAGGGCGCCACCGAGTCCTTGGACCGCGCGGGCACCGATCAGGAACTCGGGCGTCGTGGCCAGGCCGCCGATCAGCGAGGTGACGCCGAACAGCAGGAGCCCGGCGATGAAGACCCGGCGGGGGCCGAGCAGGTCGGCCATCCGGCCGCCGAGCAGCAGGAAGCCGCCGAAGAGCAAGGTGTACGCGCTGATGACCCACTGCAGGGTCTCGGCCGAGAAGCCGAGGTCGGCCTGGATGTCGGGCAGCGCGACATTCACGATCGTCACGTCGAGCACCACGATGAACTGCGCCAGGGCCAGCACCGCCAGGGTGGCCCAGGGACTGCGTTGCTTCACAACTACCTCACAGGAGTCTACGTCGTATGTATACGCTGTACGCTGACGTCGTACACGCTAGGTCTACGGTGTAAACTTGTCAACATGCCCACCCTCACGAAGCGGCTCGACCCCACCCAGGTCGTCGACAGCGCGCTGGAGCTCGCCGACACCGAGGGCCTGGACGCGGTCACTCTCCGACGGCTCGCGCAGCTGCACGAGGTGACGCCGATGGCGCTCTACCGGCACTTCGCCGACAAGAACGACCTGCTCAACGCGCTCGGCGACCGCCTGCTGGCCAACATCGAGTTGCCGGAGCGGTCGGACCAGCCGTGGGACCGGCGGCTGCACCAGATGCTGACCGCGTTCGTCGACGCGCTGCGGCCGCACCCGCGCGTGGCCGGACTGACCCTGGGCCGGATCCTGATCGCCGAGCCCGGCCTGGAGCTGGCCGAGCGGACGATGGAGCTGCTGGTCGAGGGCGGTTTCGACACCGACTACGCCGCCGAGGTCGGCCGCCAGTCGATCTGCTCGCTGATCACCCTGGTCACGACCGAGCCCGGCTCCGGCGAGGACCCCGAGCCGGTCGCCCGCGAGCAGGCCCTGCGACTCAAGCGCGCGGCGCTCAGCGCTCTCGACCCCAAGCGCTACCCGCTGATCACCAGTGCCGCGGACACACTGATCTGCCCGACCTCCACCGACCAGTACTACGCCCTCGGCGTCGACCTGGTCGTGGCCGGCATCCGAGGTGTCCGCGGGGCATGACCGTCAGCATCCTGACCTACCTCGAGCAGACCAGCCCGTACGACGTACGCCCGGCCAAGGACGGCACGGCCGAGGTACGCCGCGTAGAAGAGGTCTCCCCCGAGTTCGCCCGCTACTTCTACAGCTCGGTCGGCGGCGACTGGCACTGGACCGAGAAGCTCAAGTGGGACTGGGCCCGCTGGATCGAGCACCTGACCAGACCGGCCTTCGAGACCTGGGTCGCGTACGCCGGCGGCGTACCGGCCGGCTACATCACTCTGAAGGGCGAGGGCACCGAGGTCGAGGTGGAGAACTTCGGACTCCTTCCCAGCTTCATCGGCCGGGGCATCGGCGGGCACCTGCTCACCGTGGGACTCCAGCAGGCCTGGACCTTCCCGGAGCGGCACCCGGAGCTCGGCAAGGTCACCCGCGTCTGGCTGCACACCAACACGCTCGACGGGCCCAACGCACTCGCCAACTACAAGGCGCGCGGCCTACGGCCCTATAAGACCGAGACGGAAGAGCGCCCGGACGCCGACGGCCCGCCGCCTGGTCCGTGGCCCGGGGCTAACCGTCCAGCTGCTCTTTGAGGTCGCCCAGCTGATCAGCAAAGCCGGCCGCCTCGATCTGCTCGACCACAGCTGCCGCCGGGCCGCCGGTGCGGATCAGCAGCTCGGCCAGGTAGAGCAGCACCGGCAGGCGCTCCTCGTCAGTGGCGTCGTCATGCCTGCGAAGGGCCGTCTCGAGAATGCGGATCCCCGCCGTCTCCTCGCCGCGCGTGTCGGCCTGGCGGGCGGCGTTCAGTAGCGCCCGCTCGAACCGGCCGCCGGTCTCGGCCTCCTCGACGACCGAGCTGATCCGCAGCCAGTTGCCGGCCGGGTCGATGAGCGAGAAGCCCCCACCAGCGCCCTGCTTGCGGCGTGGTCGGGTGACCCGCGGCAGACCGGCGATCGGCAGCTTCCCGTACGCCGTACGCAGGCCGGCCGCGAACTCGTCGTACAGGGCCTGGGTGTCGGGGACGGCGACGATCACGCTGAATAGGGAGTTCTCCACGTCGTACTCGGGCAGGCCGAAGAACTGCAGGTCGAAGCCGTCGCCGCGGGTCACGCCCAGGCACGGGTACGGGCGGTCCTGGCGGTAGGTCAGCCCGAAGCCGAGCGCCTCGTAGAACGGCAGCACGTCGTCGAGGGCGCGGCAGGGCAGCAGCGGGATCGTCCGGACGGTCATGCCGCACACCGTACCGTACGCCGTACGGCTCAGTAAGGCTTCGGCCGGTCGGGCGACACGAGGTGACCCGGGGACTACGCTCCGAAGGGTCGTCAGACCATCACACGGGAGGTTCCTTATGGCGGGCAAGTTCGAGCTGTACGAGGACAAGTCGGGCGAGTTCCGGTTCCGGCTCAAGGCCGGCAACGGCGAGGTGATCGCGACCAGCAGCGAGAGCTACAAGACCAAGGCCTCGGCGCTGAACGGGATCGAGTCGATCAAGAAGAACGCCGGCGACGCGCAGGTCGACGACCAGACCTCCTGACCCAGCAGCAACCGACGGCGGCAGGGGCTCATCGAGTCCCTGCCGCCGGTCTGTCTAGAGGCCCTGCTCGTGGACGACCTCGCGGACCTCCACCCCGAGGCCCTCGATCCCGGCGTCCGGGATCATCGCGGCCAGCTCCTCGGCCCGCTCGCGCGACGCGCAGTCCAGCAGGTAGTAGCCGGCCAGGAACTCCTTCGCCTCGACGAACGGTCCGTCGGTCACGGCCGGGACGCCGTCGCGCACCTTGACCACCGACGACTTGGCCGGCTCGGCCAGCGCCACGGTGCTGTGGAACTCGCCGGACTCCTGCACGGTCGCCAGGAACTTCTCGTGCCCGCTGAAGACCGCCTGCTGCTCGGCCTCGGTCAGCGCGCTCAGCACGTCGGGGTTGATGTTGAGGACTACCAGGTACTTCACGAGTGTCTCCTCCGGTTCCGGCTCCCGGAGTGGGAACCGCTCGACTTCAGTACGGAGCCGCCTCGCCCGTCTTGACATGCTACGAACTCTGGCGGCCACGCTGATGCTTGTGGCACGGTGAAGTCTCGGAAAGCCGGTTTGCTGGGGGAGCCGCGAACGGCTTTGGGGGATTTCTGATGCGTCGCGCCGTCTTGTCCTGTCTCGTACTCGTCGCCGCGCTGCTGGTCTCGACCAGTCCGGCGCAGGCCGCCACGATCACCGTCACCACCGCCGCCGACGTCGTCAACGGCGCCGACGGGCTCACCTCACTGCGGGAAGCGGTCAGTGCGGCGAACGCGGCCGCGACTCCCACCACGATCACGCTCGCCGCCTCCACGTCGTACGGGCTGAATCTGTGCGGCGACAACGACACGAACGTCTCCGGCGACCTGGACAGCACGTCGGCGCAGCCGCTCACCATCGACGGCAACGCGTCGACGATCGACCAGAACTGCGCCGGCGAGCGAGTGCTCGACGCACTGGACTCGGACGGCTCAATCGCCTTGCAGGCGGTCACTTTGACTGGTGGTGACGACGTCGACGGCGCTGCACTGCGCCACAACGGCGACGCCTCGCTCAACGACTCCGCTGCGACCGGCAACAACGCCGGGACGGGCAGAGTGCTCGCCAGCTCGCTCGGCGGCGGAGTACTCGACCTGACCGACTCCAGCGTCAGCGACAACACCGGTACGGGCGTGGCACTGTCTCTGGGCACAGTGCACCTCACCGGTACGACGGTCGCGAACAACACCGGTCGCGGAGTCGGTCTGACCGACGGAGCGCTCACGGTGACCGGTTCGACGATCAGCGACAACGGCGGCGACGGCGTACGGACTACTGGGCAGGGCTCCGGTCTGTTCACTCTTACTAATACGACGGTGGACAACAACGGCGGCACCGGAGTCATCTGCTCGGCCTGCGGCGACCTCACTGTCACTGGCTCGACCATCACCGGCAACCACCCGGCGGGGACGAGTCAGGGCGGCGGAGTGCAGGTGCTGTTCGACCAGGACGCGCCGGCTGACCAGCCGGTCGTCACGGTGACCGAGTCGACGATCTCCGGCAACACCCGGACCGGCGCGGGCGGCGGCATCAGCACCGGCATCATCGAGAACACCGGCGGGCCTCCCCCGGCGCAGATCCACGTCGTCCGCTCGACCATCAGCGGCAACACCGCGTCGGGTGTCGCAGACAGCCAGGGCGGCGGCATCTCCGCGGTCACGGGCGAGGTCCGCGTCGACAACTCGACCGTGACGGGCAACAGCGCGGACGCCGCGGGCGGTGGGATCTACACGCTCAACCACGACGTCTACCTGCGCCACGCGACGGTCTCGTCCAACACGGCGGGCGGTGTCGGGCGCAACGTGGCCACCAACGCGGGGCTGCACACCTTCGGCTCGATCGTGGCCGGAGGTACTGGCGCCGGCGACTGCGCGATCGAGCTGGCGACTGCTTCTACTGGCTACAACCTGGACGGCGACGGCACCTGCTCACTGGCGGGCGTCGGAGACCAGAGCAACGCCGGCAGCCCGCAGCTGGGCGCACTGGCCGACAACGGCGGACCCACTCACACCATGCTGCCGCTGGCAGCGAGTCCGGCGAACGGACTGGTCCCAGCAGCCGCGTGCACTGTACTTACTACGGACCAGCGCGGCATCGCTCGACCACAGGGCACCAACTGCGAAGCCGGTGCGGCAGAGCTCGCCGAAGCACCTCCTGGTCCCAGCTGCACCCAGACCGGGACGAACGGCAGCGACCTGCTGATCGGTACGTCGGGCAACGACGTGCTGTGCGGTCTCAAGGGCGACGACCTGCTGCTCGGCGGAGGCGGCAAGGACATCCTGTACGGCGGCAAGGGCAAGGACATCCTGATCGGCGGGCCGGGCAAGGACGTGCTCGACGGCGGACCGGGCAAGGACTTCTGCCTGGGGATCGGGGACACGCTGATCTCCTGCTAGACAAGGTAGTTTCAGCCTCATGCTGACCTTCGAGGACGTCCAAGCCGCCGCCGACCGGATCGCAGGAACGGCACACCGTACGCCGGTGCTGACGTCGCGCACGCTGAACGAGCGGGTCGGCGCCGAGGTGTTCCTGAAGGCGGAGAACTTCCAGCGGATCGGAGCCTTCAAGTTCCGGGGCGCGTACAACGCGGTCAGCCGGTTGACCGAGGAGGAACGCGCCCGCGGCGTCGCGGCGTACTCGTCGGGCAACCACGCCCAAGCGGTCGCGCTGGCGGCGCAGCTGGCCGGTACGCGCGCGGTGATCCTGATGCCGGCCGACGCGCCGCCGACGAAGGTCGCGGCCACCCGCGGGTACGGCGCGGAGGTCGTCACCTACGACCGCTACACCGAGGACCGGGCGGCTCTCGCGACGAAGCTGTCGGAGGATCGCGGGCTGACGCTGATCCCGCCGTACGACCACTACGACGTGATGGCCGGGCAGGGCACGGTCGCGCTGGAGTTGATCGAGGAGGTCGGGCCGCTCGGTGCGCTGCTCGTCCCGGTCGGCGGCGGCGGCCTGATCGCCGGTTGTGCGACCGCGGCGACCGTCATGTCCCCCGGCATCCGGGTGATCGGCGTCGAGCCGGCCGCGGGCGACGACCACGCCCGGTCGCTGGCCGCCGGGCACCGGATCGAGATCGAGGTGCCGCGGACGATCGCCGACGGCCAGGCGGTCTCGATGCCGGGCGAGCTGACGTTCGTGGTGAACGAGCGGCTGGTCGAGGCGTTCGCGCTGGTCTCCGACGACGAGATCCGGGCGGCGATGGCGTTCGCGTTCGAGCGGCTGAAGATCGTCCTGGAGCCGAGCGGCGCGAGTGCGCTGGCGGCCTTGCTGGCCGGCCGGGTGGAGGGCCTCCCGGAGCGCGTCGGAGTGGTGCTTTCAGGCGGGAACGTGGGCCTGGAGAGGTTCCTGGACCTGCTCGGCGAAGGGCCCTGGGTACTGACTGTGCCCGTTGTCACACAGCGCAACCCTGCGATGTGACCCAGGTCACAGATAGCGGCTGTACGGCCGCCTGAATGCCGCTCAGACACGCTCAGGACACCAGATGTTCAGCCGCGGTCGCTGATCCGTCAGAGAGCCACTCAGGGGCTTTTGGGAGGGTCCCTGTGGATTTGAGGGTTTGCGTCGTGACCGTTCTGTTATACAGTCGTCGGCGGTTCGACAAATTAGACGAACTGCATGTGTGTCAACGCCGAGCTCTGCCAGGCACACATGTTCCCCTCGAACAACCATGGCAGAGGTGGGGGACCCAGGATGTTGGGTCCCGGCCGTGAGTGGCCGGGTCCCTGGGGTGAAGTCCGCGGGAGCGGACCGGGCTATCGACTTCCAGCCCGAACCCGACAGCTAACTCCGCAGGCGTCGGGAGACAACCATGCCCGTCACTGCCCGACGGACAGCGCTTCTGCGCGCCGTCACCACGAGCGAATCCAGTACCCGGCCGACCGGACGGACGCTGGCCAAGCACCGCAAGACCAGCAAGTCCTCGGCTCCCCGGGCCGCGGCAGCCGTCCTCTCGGTCGGCCTGGCCGTCTCCGGTGGAGCGGCGCTCAGCGTCGTCGCACCGGCCGACACCGCCCACGCGGGAACCACGAAGACCTCCTCGGCCGCCTGGGCCCGGGGTAACAAGGCGATCAGCACCAAGCCGCTGCTGCGCTACGCCGACGCCGGTTCGGCCGTCCGCTACGTGCAGAAGTCCCTCGACGTCCCGGCCGGTGGCTGGTACGGCTCGGCGACCCGCACCGCGGTGGCGAACTTCCAGCGCCGCGTGGGCCTGCCCCGCTCCGGCACCATGACCGTGAACACCTGGCGCTCGCTGTTCTACGCGGCCAGCCACGGTCTGCTGCACGGCGGCGCCGGCAAGGCGACGACCTTCCAGGCCAAGGTGCTGAAGGAAGCCGCGAAGCTCAAGGGCACGCCGTACCGCTACGGCGGCACGACGACCAAGGGCTTCGACTGCTCCGGCTACACCGGCTTCGTCTACAAGAAGGCCGGCAAGAAGCTGCCGCGCACCTCGCGTCAGCAGTACAGCGCCACCAAGCACATCAGCCGCGCGGCGGCCAAGCCGGGCGACCTGGTGTTCTTCAAGAGCGGTGGCGGCGGCGTGTACCACGTCGGCATCTACGCCGGCTCGAACACGCTGTGGCACGCCTCGAAGCCGGGCAAGCCGGTCGCGAAGGCGAAGATCTGGAGCTCGAACGTGGCCTTCGGCCGCAAGTGAGGCTCCGGACCGGGTCTGACCCGGTCCAGACCGTCAGCGAGACCGGATCCCCCCTCCGGTCGCTGACCTGAAACCGGCCGTGCGTCGCCGCCCCACCCCTCCGGCGGCGCACGGCCGGTTTCCTTTTGTCATTCGTCCAGGAGCCCCGCGTCGTGGGCGAGGATCGCGACCTGGACCCGGTTGGTGGCGTTCAGCTTCACCAGCACCCGCGAGACGTGCGCCTTCACGGTCGCCTCGCTCATGAACAGCGTCTTGCCGATGTCGGCGTTCGACAGCCCCTTCGCGACCGTGGCGAGCACCTCGCGCTCCCGGTCGGTGAGCGCGGTCAGTCGCGCCCGCGCGTCCCGCTGCCGGTCCGTCCGCGGGTCCGCAGCGAAGTGCCCGATCAGCCGCCGCGTCACCGCCGGCGACAGCATCGCCTCGCCGGCCGCGACCACCCGGACGGCCTGGACCAGCTCGCGGGGCGGGGTGTCCTTCAGCAGGAACCCGCTCGCACCGGCCTGCAGCGCCCGGAACACGTAGTCGTCCAGGTCGAACGTCGTCAGTACGACGACCTTCGGCGGATCCGGCAGCGCCTGGATCTCCCGCGTCGCGGCCAGCCCGTCCAGCCGGGGCATCCGGATGTCCATCAGTACGACGTCCGGCTTGTGCTCGCGGACCATCGCGGCCGCGTCGGCGCCGTCCTCGGCCTCGGCGACCACCTCGAGCTCCTCGTCGGACTCCAGGATCATCTTCAGCCCGGCCCGGACCAGCGCCTCGTCGTCCACGATCAGCAGCCTTGTCATGCTTCTCCTTCTCTGCCGTCCGACCAGGGCAGCCAGGCCTCGACCCGCCAGCCGCCGTCCTGCGTGGGTCCGGTGGTCAGCTGACCACCGGACAGGGTGACCCGCTCGCGCAGCCCGACCAGTCCGGCTCCCGAGCCCGGGAGCAGTGAACCAGCAGCGACCGGTCGTACGTTCGTCACCCGCACAGTGACGCCGTCGCCTTCCGCGCCTCGTACGACGACCTCGGTGGTCGCGCCGCGCGCGTGCTTGTGGACGTTGGTCAGCGACTCCTGGACGAGCCGGTAGACGGTCCTGCCGACCAGCGGCGGTACGCCGTCCGGCAGGTCCAGCTCGCTCCGAACGTTCACACCGGCTGCCCGCGAGTCGTCGACGAGCCTGGCCAGGTCGGAAGCGTTCGGCACCGGTGCCAGGTCGGCGCCGTCCTCGCTCACGTCGGCTCGGAGTACTCCGAGCACCTCACGCAGGTCTTCCATCGCCTGGCGGGCGGTCTGCCGGATCAGCCCGGCGGAGCTCTCCACCTTCTCCGGGCCGACCGCCGGGTTCACCTCCAGCCCACCGGCGTGCAGGGCGATCAGCGACACCTTGTGGGCGAGTACGTCGTGCATCTCCTGAGCGATCCGGGCCCGCTCACCCAGCTTGGCCTGCTCGGCCCGCAGCTCGCGCTCCGCCTCGGCCCGCTCGGCCCGGTCCCGCAGCGACACCATCAGGTCGCGCCGCGCACCGACGTACGCGCCGACCGCGACCCAGCTGCCGACCAGGAACGGCCCGGTGAACAGGAGCACGTACGCGTCGCTTCGCTGGTCCCAGGAGGAGGCGACGTACGCCGCGTAGCCGGCCAGGCTCAGTACGGCGAGCCAGACGTCGCGGCGGCGGATCGAGAGGGTCAGCAGGGCCAGACCCATCGGGATGAAGATCTGCCCGACCGCCATCGCCAGGATGCCGATCACGGTCACGGTGATCGGGTACTTGCGCCGCCACCAGAGCACGAGCGAGGCGATCACCCCGATCACCAGCACCACCCAGCTCTTGGTGATCCAGCCCTTCGACCCACCCGTGCTCGCGGCCTGCGCCACGATCGTCAGCAGGCTGAACCCGATGTACATCAGGTCGCGGAAGCGCGGGGCGTGCCGGACGAACCAGTCGTACCACCGGCGCACCCGGCGGTACGGCCGGCGGAGCCAGCTGAACCACTCGCGCGCCCGTTGCACTCCGTCAGCCTAGTCGCGCTGGGTCATACCTTTCGTCCCCCTCACGGGGGTCCTGGAGTCGCAGTTGTGGCGACTTTCGTAGGGGGCCGGTCGAGACGGTCGGTCGATGTGGCGCGGGGGTCCGGCGGGCGAGAGTAGTGGACATGATCACCGTCGAGAACCTGAGCAAGCGGTACGGCAGCACCACGGCTGTCAGCGATGTCTCCTTCACCGTCCAGCCCGGCAGCATCACCGGCTTCCTCGGGCCCAACGGTGCGGGCAAGTCGACCACGCTGCGGATGCTGACCGGGCTGACCCCGCCCACCTCCGGCACCGCCACCATCAACGGCAAGCGGTACGCCGACCTGCCGAACCCCGGCCGCGTGGTCGGCGTCATGCTGGACGCCGCGGCGCAGCACCCGGGCCGCACCGGCCGGGAGACGCTGGCGCTCAACGCGAGCCTGCTCGGCGTACCGAAGACCCGGGCGGACGAGATGCTCGAGGCCGTCGGCCTCACCAGCGCCGCGAAGCGCCGGGTCGGGCAGTACTCGCTCGGCATGCGGCAGCGGCTCGGCATCGCCAACGCGCTGCTCGGTGACCCGGCCGCCCTGATCCTGGACGAGCCGGCCAACGGCATGGACCCCGAGGGCATCCGCTGGATGCGCGGTCTGCTGCAGGACTTCGCCGCCCGGGGCGGCACCGTGATCCTGTCCAGCCACCTGCTGGGCGAGGTGCAGGCGACCGTCGACCGGCTGGTCGTCATCGGTGGCGGCCGGATCGTCGCCGACGGCTCGCTGGGCGAGCTCCTGGCCGGCAGCGGCACGCTGGTCCGCGGCCTGGACCCGATCGGCCTGAACCAGGCACTGACCGCGGCCGGGCTGAGCCTGGAGCCGCTGCAGGACGGCGCCCTGCGCGTCGACGCCACCGCCGAGCAGGTCGGCCGTGCGGCCGCCGCGGCGGGCCAGATCCTGCTCGAGCTGCGCGAGAGCGACAGCGCCGGCCTGGAGGAGCTGTTCTTCCAGCTGACCACCCCGACCGCCGTCGCGGCCTGACCACTTCTTCCACCAGGAGCTTCTGACATGACTGTCACGGAAATCACCACCCCGGCCCCCGCGGCCACCGGCAAGCACCGGGCCGACGCCGTATCGACCAGCCTGCCGCCCGCACGCGGCCAGTCCTTCGCCAAGCTCGTCGGCATCGAGCTGCGTAAGTCCGTGAACACCCGGAGCGGCCGGGTCCTGATCCTGGCCATCCTGGCCATCGCCGTGGCCGCCCTGGTCTGGGAGCTCACCCACCTGGGTGACGGTCCGGCCCGGTTCGACGGGTTCCTCGGCGCCGCCTCGACCGGTGTGCTGCTGATCCTGCCCGTCATCGGTGTGATGGCGATGACGAGCGAGTGGACCCAGCGGACCGCGCTGACCACGTTCACGCTGTCGCCGCGCCGGGTCCGGGTCCAGCTGGCCAAGTTCACCTCCGCGGTGCTGCTGAGCGCCGTCGTACTGACCGCCACCGCTGTCCTGGCCCTGGCCGCGACCGCGCTCGGCGGAGCCGTCGGCGGCGACGGTACGACGTACGCCGGAATGGGCGGCGCGCTCACCGGCGCCTACCTGAGCACCGCGCTGAACGTCCTGATGGGCGCCGCCTTCGGTGCCCTGATCGCGCAGACCGCGGCCGCCGTGCTGGTCTTCTTCGTGGCGCCGACCGCCTGGGCGCTGGCCGGGCCGGCCCTGTTCAAGGACAACGCGGACTGGCTGGACGTCTTCGGCGCCTTCGGCCGGATCGCGGAGCGTGACCTGCACGGGATGCTGCCCGAGACGCTCACCGCGGTCGCGGTCTGGGTCGTCCTGCCGACCATCGTCGGACTGTGGTCAAGCTCACGTCGCGAGGTGAAGTAGACAGCGCTCCCGAGCGCAAAAGACGCGGTGGGCCTGACCGGTTTGAGGGGACCGGGCAGGCCCACCGGACTGTCATCGGAGGTCTGGGGGCGTCCGACCAGGGGGCGGTGCGTGTGTCGATCCCCGGCTCCGGGTAACCTAGAACCACGATTACTGACGACTGATCCGTGGGCGCCACGCTGCGTACCCGGTTGACTTGTGCGAGGGGGTCGACGCTATGGGGCGCGGCCGTGCAAAGGCCAAGCAGACGAAGGTCGCTCGCGACCTGAAGTACCGCACCTGGGAAACCGACCTGGACCAGCTCAAACGAGAGCTGGCCGGCGGGGACGAAGGTGGCGGTACCCGTTCTGCAAACGGTGACGCCGACACAGACGCCGGCGATGACGCCGACGACTACCACCCCCGTCGGTAAAGCAACAGCAGCTTCAGTGACTGGTCCAAGCGCCTAGGCGCCTGGGCCAGTCGGCTGTGCTCGACCGACGGAGTTTGTCACACCGGTACCGCAGGTCATGTCAGCCTGCCGTTTTGCAGTCACCGGTGTGGCACGCGATACCTGTCTGCGACGGTGGCGCTCACCCGCGGTGAACGCCACCTGAGCAGTCACACGCCTGGACCACGAGACACTTCGTCGTCCCCAGGCGCAGGCGTCGGCCTTCAGCTCGCGTAGTCGCCCTGCAGCTCGACGCCGGTGGTGCCGGTGCTGACCTCGCCACAGACCCAGGCGGGGATGTCTCGCTCGGCCAGGACGGCGATCGCGCGGTCGGCCGCGGCCGGGTCCAGGACGGCGACCATGCCGACGCCCATGTTCAGCGTCTTCTCCAGCTCCAGCTGCGGTACGTCGCCGAGCTGGCCGACCAGCCCGAAGACCGGCGCCGGCGTCCAGGTCGACCGGTCGATCCGGACCGCGAGTTCGTCCGGGATCACCCGGGCCAGGTTCGCCGCGAAACCGCCGCCGGTGATGTGCGACATCGCGTGCAGCGGGCGGTCGCCGTCGGCGTTCAGCGCCTGGATCAGCTCCAGGCAGTGCTTGGCGTAGACCCGGGTCGGGGTGATCAGCGTGTCACCGAGGGTGCCGCCGAGCTCGGGGACCTCGCGGTCGAGCTGCCAGCCGGCCCGGTCGAAGAACACGTGCCGGACCAGGGAGTAGCCGTTCGAGTGCAGGCCGGACGAGGCCATCGCGACGACGACGTCGCCGGCCTTGACCCGCTCCGCGCCGAGCAGCTCGTCGGCCTCGACCACCCCGGTGGACGCGCCGGCGACGTCGTACTCGTCGGGCTCGAGCAGGCCCGGGTGCTCGGCGGTCTCGCCGCCGACCAGCGCCGTACCGGCCTCGACGCACGCCTCGGCGATGCCCTTGACGATCTGCGCGATCGTCTCCGGGACCACCTTGCCGGTGCAGATGTAGTCGGTCATGAACAGCGGCTCGGCGCCGCAGACCACCAGGTCGTCGACGACCATGCCGACCAGGTCGAACCCGATCGTGTCGTGCCGGTCCATCTTCTGCGCGATCGCGACCTTGGTCCCGACCCCGTCGGTCGACGTGGCCAGCAGCGGCCGCCGGTACGCCGTCAGCGCGGTCGCGTCGAACAGCCCGGCGAACCCGCCGAGCCCTCCGACCACCTCGGGACGGGTCGCCTTGGACACCCACTCCTTCATCAGCTCGACGGCCCGGTCCCCGGCCTCGATGTCGACTCCGGCGGCGGCGTAGCTCGCGCCCTGGCTCACGGTGTTCTCCTTCGTCGGCGGGACGGCGTCCCGGAAGTACGTCGTACGGCAACGCCCAACGCCCGGCCGGTCCCTTGGGGAGCGTCGGTCGGGAGCTGGGTCATCGGACTGCCGTTACGGGCGGGACAGGGCGTCCGCGGCGCCGGCGCCACCGGCGACCGAGGCCAGGCCGTCCACATCGGTGACCGGGAGCTCCAGCAGGTGCTTGCCGATCCGCTCCGGGTCCGGCAGCTCGACCGGGTAGACCCCGTCGAAGCAGGCCCGGCAGAGCTTGTCCTTCGGCAGCGTGGTCGCCTCGACCAGCGTGTCCAGGTCGATGTACCCGAGCGAGTCGGCGCCGAGCGAGCGGCAGATCTCCTCGGTGTTCAGTCCGTTGGCGATCAGTTCGGCGCGGCTGGCGAAGTCGATGCCGTAGAAGCACGGCCACTTCACCGGCGGCGCGGTGATCCGGACGTGGATCTCCTTCGCGCCGGCCTCACGCAGCATCTTGATCACCGCGCGCTGGGTGTTGCCGCGGACGATGGTGTCGTCGACCACGACCAGGCGCTTGCCCTCGATCACCTCGCGCAGCGGGTTCAGCTTGAGGCGGATACCGAGCTGGCGGATGGTCTGGCTGGGCTGGATGAAGGTCCGGCCGACGTACGCGTTCTTGACCAGGCCGGCGCCGTACGGGATGCCGGACTCCTCCGCGTACCCGATGGCGCCCGGTACGCCGGACTCCGGCGTGGCGATCACCAGGTCGGCGTCGGCCGGGTGCTCGCGGGCGAGCCGGCGGCCGATCTCGACGCGGGTCGAGTGGATCCGCTGGCCGGAGATCTGGGTGTCCGGGCGGGCCAGGTAGACGAACTCGAACAGGCAGCCCTTGAGGTCCGGCTCGGCGAACTTGGTGGAGCGCAGACCGTCCTCGTCGATCGCGACGATCTCACCCGCCTCGACCTCGCGGACGAAGCTCGCGCCGACGATGTCCAGCGCCGCGGTCTCGCTCGCGACGACCCAGCCCCGCTCGAGCCGGCCGAGCACCAGCGGGCGGATGCCCTGCGGGTCGCGCGCGGCGTACAGGGTGGACTCGTCCATGAAGACCAGGCTGAACGCGCCCTTGACCTTCGGCAGCACGCGGGCCGCGGCCTGCTCGAGCGTCAGGTCCGGGTACGCCGCGAGCATCGAGGTCAGGATGTCGGTGTCGGAGGACGCGCCGTGCTTGGCGTTCGCCTTCGCGTGCTCGACCTCCAGGTCCAGCCCGAGATCCAGGGAGTCGCTGCCGTCCAGGGTGGCCGCGAGGTCACCGGTGTTGGTCAGGTTCCCGTTGTGCGCGAGCGCCACCGACCCGGTCGCGGTGGACCGGAAGGTCGGCTGCGCGTTCGCCCAGACGCTGGAGCCGGTCGTCGAGTACCGGCAGTGCCCGACGGCGATGTGCCCCCGGAGCGACGCCAGGGTCGCTTCGTCGAAGACCTGGCTGACCAGGCCCATGTCCTTGTAGACCAGGATCTGGCTCCCGTTGCCGACCGCGATCCCGGCCGACTCCTGCCCTCGGTGCTGCAGAGCGTAGAGCCCGAAATAGGTGAGTTTGGCGACCTCTTCCCCAGGAGCCCAGACTCCGAAGACGCCACAGGCGTCCTGCGGACCCAGATCCTGCGGGTCGAGATCATGAGTGAGCCGACCATCGCCACGAGCCACGGCAGCAGTCTACGGGACGGCTGCAGACGGCCCGGCCAGGTGCTCTACCAGCAGTTCATGCACGCGCCGGTCGGATCGTCCGGGGGCGGCGCCCCCACCGTCGACGACCCCGCCGTCAGCCACGCGGCACCGGCCAGCAACGCCGTTGACACCGCAACGGCCAGAAACCTCTTGATCACTACGAGTCCCCTCCGAAATAATCCAAAACCATCTACTGAGCGCGCTAAATCGACGCACCCTGTATATGGTCGGTTCCAAACGAGCGTTGGAAGGGTGTGGAAAGTGCTGGAACCGCTGGGTCTGGACGAGGCGACCTCGGCGGTCTACCACGCCCTCCTCCGCGCGCCAGACAGTACGCCGGAGCAGATTGCCGCGCTAGTGAATAGGTCATTGACCGAGGTTCACCAGCTAATGGACGAGCTGCGGAAACTCGACCTTCTGGTCCCGACCTGGACCAACCCCGACGTCGAGCACGCCGTCCACCCCCGCGTCGGCCTGGCAGGCCTGGTCGAACGCCGCCGCAGCGAGCTGAACCGGATGCTCGGCGAACTGGCCGAGGCGTCGGCCTCCGCCGAGGTGATGGCCGAGCAGTACAACGAGCTGCTCACCTCCCGGACCAGCGGCGACGTCGAAGTCCTCAAGGGCCGCGCGAACGCGTCGCGCCGGATCGAGGAGCTGGGCGCGAAGGCCAAGGACTGCTTCTGGGGCCTGATCCCCGCGCACGTCGACGACATCGTCGCCCCGCCGGAGGAGTCGCCGGACCTGCCGCTGCTCGAGCGCGGGATCAAGATGCGCAGCGTCTACCTGCAGAGCATGACGGTCTCCAAGCCCGGGCTCGAGTACGCCGCGTACATGCACAAGCGCGGCAACGAGGTCCGCGCGACGCCGACCCTGCCGCTGCGGCTCCTGATCATCGACCAGGAGATCGCGATCATGCCGCTGGACCCCGCCACGGAGAGCGCCGGCGCCGTCATCCACCGCAGCCCCGCCGTACTGGCCGTCGCCCTGGCCCTGTTCGACTCGTACTGGTCGAAGGCCAGCGACCTCTTCGCCCCCGAGGACCGCGACAACGAGTCACCGCTCACCCCGCACGAGGCCGAGGTCCTCCGCCTCCTCGCCGGCGGCGCCAAGGACGAGCAGGTCGCGCGTTTGCTGGGCATTTCCCTCCGTACGGCGCGACGCATCACCGCCAACCTCTCGGACCGCCTGGACGCAACGTCCCGCTTCGAGCTTGGAGTAGCCGCCGCCAAGCGCGGCTGGGTCTGACCGAAGAATTGCACTGGGCGAATTCACCAGGCTCGACTCTTGGCAATTCATCGACGAATTCAGGTCGTCGCGAAAGATGATGGCTTGGGCCCGCGGATGATTGTCCCGACCGCAGCGCGGAGTCGCTCGAGAGCTATTGGGGACGGGCGGGAGAAGTGCCGCAATTGCGCGGCCCTGCAAGGAGTTTCGTCGGGTACTGGTTGGGCGCGGGCGGTTGGAGCCGAGGTTCGGACGGCCCAGCAGGGATCGGGTCAGGAATTGGCTCGCAGGGGTATTTGTGGACTGGACCGGTTCGGATGAGACCGCCGCGGCGAGAAGTTGCCAATCGGGCCGGAGGGTGGGTCATGGTCGACGACTCCTTTCGGGCCTGACTAAGCGCACGGCAAAAGCCCCGAGCGTTCGCGCGGGGGTTTTGCGTGGCTAATCGAGGCGCCGGAGTGGGCGCTCCGGGCGCGGCTCGAGCGGCTATTTCCGGCTACAGCGGGAGGATGCGGCCTGAGCGGGCTGGGAGGGCTAGCTCGGTGCCTTCGAAGAGGGGGGTGCCTTGGTGGGAGATGACGATCGACTGGTCTATCGGGCTGACGTTGAGGGCGTGGAGGAGGCGGGTGCCGGTGGGGGTGGTCGTCGAGGTGAGGACGATGCCGGGCGTTGTGGCGGTGTGGGTGTGGCGGGGTGAGGCGCCCAGGCGGGCCAGGAGGGTGGTCCAGAAGGGGAGGTGGGCGGGGTAGTCGCAGGTGAGGATGAGCGCGTGGCCGTTTCCGGCGTGGACTTCTACCCCCACTGGGGACTTGGAGGAGACATCCGTGGCGAAGACCTCGTGGGTGACCCCTGCGGCAGGCGGGTGCGACGAGGGGCTCGCAGGCGGGGCGGTCGTGAGTGGGGTAGTCGCGAGTGGGGCGGTCGCGAGTGGGGCGGTCGCGAGTGGGGCGGTCGCGAGTGGGGCGGTCGCGAGTGGGGTGAGGGTCAGGGGCTGGAGGACGCCGGCGCGGACTTCGGCGGTGGCGGTGGTCCAGTCGGCGGCTCGGACTGAGGGGAAGTAGTGGGGGCTGCCGTTGACCAGGTCGCCGGGGGTTAGGGACAGGGCGTCTGCCAACACGGTGCAAGGGGTGCCGTCGGGGGTTTGGGTGGGGAGGGCGCCGACCAGGAGGAGGCGACCGCCGGCGAGGACGAAGTCGGCCAGGCGGTGTTGGACGTCGGCGGCGAGGGTGGGGGTGGAGGCCAGGCAGAGGACTCGGGTGGTGGAGAAGTCCGACTGGAGGTTCACTGCGGGGAAGGAGAAGCCGGCCAGCAGGAGTGAGCGGGCCAGGACGTCGCGCAGGCCCATGCCGCGGAAGCGTTCCAGGTTGGCGACCTGTTCGCGGCGTACGTCGTCGCCGGGGTGGCAGTACTCCGTCAAGTAATGGTCAGGGACGAAGCCGAGCACCACGTCGTCGTACTCCTCGTCACTGTCGGCCAGCACGTCGCCGTACGAACGGAGATCCGCGAGAGTCGACGCGAGGACCGCGTACGACGGATTGAGCTGGCCCTCGGGACCAACCGGCGCGGTGAAACCGTGGCGCTCGCCGGTGAAGGCGATCCGGTCGTTGCCGTCGCCGACAGGGACGTCGAGCGGCGGGTTGTGGCCGCCGGCGAACAGGTAGTAGTTCAGCAGACGGTTGCCTTGGGCAACACAAAGACGGGTCTTCAGCTCCAGCGCGGACGGCGGCACCTGGCGGCTCAGGTCCTCGCCGTAGTCCCCGAGGCCGGCCTCGAACTCCAGTGACGTCAACGGCTGATCCTCGGAGTGCACCGCGGCCATGAACGCGTTCATCACGTAGAGATCCGCCACGTTCTCGACCGTGAGATCGCCGAGGTAGTGATCGGACCCCGACGTCATCCCTGGTTGTCCCGAGTACGAATCGAAGAGCTGGCTGATCCCGATCGGGTAGGTGCGTCCACGCCCCTCCCCCGTCCCGTGCAGGTTGATCAGGAACGGCACACCGGTCACCCCGTGCGACTCGGCCTCACGCCGCAGAAAGGCGAAGTACCGCGCGTACCGATCCCGCTGGAACACCGACAGTTCATGGTGCAGCTCCAGCGATCCAGCAGCAGGAGAGCGCACACCAGCACGCCAGCCCTCGACATCGTCGACCTCGAGCCCGAAAGCCTTCACCCCAAGGCGATCCCGCACCCAAGCCCCGAAGTCGTCCACCGCCGCGTCCCCAAGGTCAGGCGTGTTCGTCACCCACGACAACATCCCCACCTCGTTGTCCAGCTGCACGGCCACCACCGGACCGCCAACAGGCGCCAAGCGCGAAGCCAGCAACGGCATCACCTCGCCGTACCACCGCTTCACCGACGCCAAGTACGCCGGCGCGAGATAGTCCACGTCCCGAGTAGGCGCAGGCGTCGAGTCCCACCCGATCGACCCGACCCCAGGCTCGTAGACGCTGAACGGCAACCCCTCGTTCTTCAACTCCGCCATCACAAAAGGCCCAGGCCGAGCGATCACCGACAACCCACGAGAGGCCGCGAGCTCCAGAAAACCGGCAAGATCCCGGTACGGCGAAGTACGCCCCACCAGGTCGACAGACCCGTCCGGCAGTTCGTGCACCAACCAAGGGATGTACGTCGCCACAGCGTCACACCCCGCGGCCACCAACAAGTCCAACCGCGACTCCCAATCCGCCCGCGAGAGCCGGAAGTAGTGCACCTCCCCCGACAGCATCAGGGACGGCTTCCCGTCGATCACCAAGCGGCGCCTGCTCAGCTGGACAGTCCTCATCGTGACCTCTCTACCGAACCGCGACAGCGGAAACAGCGCGACGCGCTCCCTCTTGCCGCCGGTCCGATTCCTCACCTATGGTCGCTGAAACCGGTTACTGCAACGTTACGGCGGGAGGTCGCAGATGGGCAACCAGCGGCTGACGGTGCGCGAGATCGCCGAGATCGCCGGCGTCTCGATCGCCACCGTGTCCCGTGTTTCGCGCGGGATCGGCCAGGTCAGCCCGGAGACCCGGGAGCGTGTCCTGCAAGTGATCGAGGAGCACGGCTACCGCCCGAGCCAGCTCGGCAGAGCACTGGCCGAGCGCAAGCACGGCGCGGTCGCGATGGTCTTTCCCGGCTTGTCCGGCCCGTACTTCTCCGAGCTGATCCAGGGCTTCGAGTACGAGGCGATGGAGGCCGGCGCCAGCGTCCACATCGTCGGTACGCATCACCGTGCGGCCGCCGACGACGACGTCCTGGCGATCTCCGGCCGGGTCGACGGCATCGCGGTGCACGGTGGCACGATCCAGGAGCAGACCCTCCGCAGGCTGGCCGCCGAGGTGCCGGTCGTCGTACTGGCCGGCAAACCGCTCGACGGCATCCCCGCCGTACGGGCCGACAACAGCAGGGTGGCGGAGCTGACCAGGCATCTGCTGCTCGACCACGGTTACCGGCGGCTCGCGTTCGTCGGCAATCCCGACGGCTCCCCCGACGTCACCGAACGCTGGGAAGCCTTCCTGCAAGCGCATCGCGAGGCACGCCTCGCACCTCCGAAGGCGCCGGTCAGAGTCGGCATGCAGCAGTCCGACGGCGTGATCGCCGCCGGTGAGTTGCTGGCCGGACGCAAGCATCCCGGCGCGATCGTCTGCGCCAACGACGAGACCGCGCTCGGCGTCCTGATCGGCGCCCTGGGCCGCGGTCTCAAGGTCCCCGAGGACGTCGCCATCACCGGGTTCGACGACGTCGCGATGTCCTCGCTGGTCCGGCCCGGGCTGACCACCATCCGGCAGCCCGTCCGTGAGCTCGGAGCCGTCACCGCACGCCTGCTGATCGCGGGCGTCGGCGGACCGGGCGCGGTGATGGACACCGTCCTCACCACCGAACTCGTGTTGCGCGGCAGCTGCGGCTGCCCGTAAAGCCTCCGCCCAAGAGGCCGCCCCGATCGACAGGAGCAGGCAGATGAACCGCCCGAATTTCCTCCGTACGGCGGCAGTCGCCGTCGCGACCACGCTCGCCCTGGTGGGCTGCACCGGCACCAGCGGCACCAACGGCAGCGGCGGAGGTGGAACGGCCGCGAACGGCCTGGTCGACTTCCTCGACTACGGCGACTTCGGCGGCGGCACCGCTCCGCAGGCCAACTACAACCCGTACCTCGAGGCGACCAGACTCGGCGCGGTCGACTACGTCTTCGAGAAGCTGATGGTCTACGACAGCTTCTCCTGTACGCCGAAGCCCTGGCTGGCCACGGGTTTCAAGTGGAACGACCCGAAGACCCTGACCTTCACGCTGCGCGACGGCGTGAAGTGGAACGACGGAAAGCCCTTCAGCAGCAAGGATGTCGGCTTCACCCTCGACCTGCTGAAGAAGAACCAGGCGCTCGACGTCAAGGGCATCTGGCGCTACCTGGCCGCAGTCGAGACACCGGATGCCAAGACCGTGACGATCAAGTTCAAGGACCCGGGCGCGTCCACCTTCACGCTGCTGACCGAGATCTACATCGTGCCCGAGCACGTCTGGTCGCAGCAGTCCGACCCGGTCAAGTTCGTCAACGCGCAGAACCCGGTCGGCACCGGCCCGATGAAGGTCAAGTCGTTCAACCCCCAGCAGCTCACGATCGAGCGGAACGCCGACTACTGGCAGGCCGACAAGGTCAAGGTGCAGGAGATCCGCTTCCACAAGGCCGACGCCGGCGGCGCGGTCGAGCAGCTGAAGCTGAGCCGCGGCGAGTACGACACCAACGCGATGTTCGTCCCGGACATCAAGAAGGCGTTCGTCGACCGCGACCCGGACAACAACCACTACTGGTACCCGCCGGGCGGCTCGATCTCGGCGTACATGAATCTGACCAAGGCACCGTTCGACGACCTCGCGTTCCGCAAGGCGATGACGACGGCGTTCGACCGGGACCAGATCATCACCAAGGCCCAGCTGGGCTACGTGAAGGCGGCGAGCCAGACCGGGCTGGTCGTGCCCGGTCAGGAGAAGTGGCTGCCGCAGGGTCTCGCCGACGAAGGCCGGATCACGTTCGACCCGGCGAAGACCAACGACGCGCTCACCCAGGCCGGTTACCCGAAGGATGCCCAAGGCAAGCGTCTCGGCAAGGACGGTCAGCAGGTCAAGTTCACCTTCAAGGTGCCCGGCAGCTACACCGACTGGGTCTCGGCCGCGCAGATCATCGTGCAGAACCTGAAGGCGCTCGGCTTCGACGTCGCGCTGGAGACACCCAACCCGCCGACGTACGAGAGTGACCGCGCGGTCGGCCGGTACGACATGCTGTTCGGCGTCCACGGCGGTTCCTGCAACATGTTCCGCAACTTCTCCGAGCCGCTGGGCAGCGACCAGTCGGCGCCGATCGGCAAGAAGGCCGCGAGCAACTTCGTCCGCTGGAACGACCCGGCGACCGACAAGCTGCTCGACGAGCTCAGGCTGGCCACGGACGAGGCCAAGCAGAAGGAAGCCGTCGCCGGGCTCGCCAAGGTGATGACCGACCAGGTCCCGATGATCCCGCTCTGGTACGGCGCCAAGTGGTTCCAGTACCAGACCGACAAGGCCGTCGGCTGGCCTGACGAGCAGAACCCGTACGCCGCTCCTGGTGACAACGTGCTGGTGCTGACCAACCTCAAGCCCGCCGGAAGCTGACATGCGCTACTTCCTGCGCAGAGCCGGTTTCTTCCTGGCCACCCTCTGGGCCGCGATCACGCTCAACTTCCTGATCCCGCGGCTGCAACCTGGTGACCCGGCCGAGGCGATCGTGTCTCGGCTGGGTGGGCAGAGTCAGGCGATCGATCCGGCCCAGGTCGAGGCCGTCCGCAAGATGCTCGGCACGCCCGACGGCAACCTGCTCACGCAGTACGGCGACTACCTGTCCGCCGTCCTGCGAGGCGACTTCGGCATCTCGTACACGTACTTCCCGTACACGGTCACGCACATGATCGGCCAAGGGCTGCCCTGGACGCTGATCCTGGTCGGCGTGACCCAGATCGTGTCGTTCGTCGTCGGCACGCTGCTCGGCGCGTGGGCGGCGTACCGGCGCAACAGCCGCGTCGACTCGGTGATCACGCTCGGCTCGACGTTCGTCGGCACGCTGCCGTTCTTCTGGCTCGCGCTGGTGCTGATCTACGTCTTCGCGATCACGCTCAACTGGTTCCCGAGCGGCGGCGGGTACGGCGGTGGCAGCAACCCGGGCTGGACCTGGCTGTTCTTCTCCGACGCCTTCCAGCACAGCATCCTGCCGGCCGTGTCGCTGCTGATCGTCGGCCCGATCGGCTGGATCATCGGCATGCGCAACAACATGGTCCAGACCCTCGGCGAGGACTACGCCCGGCTGGCCCGCGCCAAAGGCCTGCCGCGGCGGCGGATCGCGCTCACGTACGGCGCCCGGATCGCGGTGCTGCCGAACGTGACCGGCTTCGCGATCGCGCTCGGCGGCATCCTCGGCGGGACCGTGCTGGTCGAGTCGATCTTCAACTATCCCGGCCTCGGCCGGATGATGCTCGAGGCCGTCTCGAACCGCGACTACCCGCTGATGCAGGCGCTGTTCCTGTTCATCACCGTCGGAGTGCTGATCGCGAACTTCCTCGCCGACCTGCTGTACGGCGTACTGGATCCGCGCGTACGACGGGAGGAGGCGGTATGACGCTCCAGGACACCGAGCAGGCGGAAGTCGCCGCCGTCGAGGCCTCCCGGTCCTCGCGCGTCCCCGGCTGGTTCGTCATCCTCTGGCGCAACCGCAAGTGCCGGATCGGGCTGATCATGCTCGGCGCGTTCGTCCTGATCGCGGTCTTCGCGCCGCTGATCGCGCCGTACGCGCCACGCGCGAACACCTTCACCCCGTCGATCGGCCCGTCCGGCGGCAACTGGCTCGGCACGACCGCGCAGGGCGAGGACGTCTTCAGCCAGCTCGTGTACGGCGCCCGCACGTCGCTCGTCGTCGGCCTGGCGGCCGGAACGTTGTCGACGGCAATCGGTCTGGCCGTCGGACTCACCGCCGGCTACCTGCGCGGGACGGTCGACGAGGTGCTGTCGTTCTTCATCAACCTGGCGCTCGTCGTACCGGTGCTGCCGCTGATGATCACGCTCGCGGCGTACGCGCCGGTGAAGGGTCTGTGGCTGATCATCTTCGTCATCAGCATCACCGGCTGGGCGTACGGCGCGCGGCTGAAGCGGTCGCAGATCATCACGCTGCGGACCCGCGACTACATCACCGCGGCCAAGTTCGCCGGGGACTCGACCGCGCGGATCATCGTCCGGGAGATCCTGCCCAACATGACGTCGCTGGTCGTCGTCGGCTTCATGGGCGCCTGCCTGGGCGCGATCGGCGGCGAGGCCGGCCTGGCGTTCCTCGGGCTCGGCGACCCGACCACCACCAGCTGGGGCACGATGCTCAACCAGGCCAACACCGGTGGCGCGATGCTGACCGGCCAGTGGGCCTGGCTGGTCGCGCCCGGCCTGGCGTTCGCCGGGCTGATGACCGCGCTGACGCTGATCAACTTCGGGGTCGATGCCCTGAGCAACCCGCATCTGAGGGAGGACTGAGATGGCCCTGCTCGAGGTCCGCGACCTGTCGGTCACCTACAGCCCGCGCGACTCCTCGCCGGTCCGCGCTGTCGACGGAGTGTCGTTCGACGTCGCCGATGGCGAGTTCGTCGGGCTGCTCGGCGAGTCCGGCAGCGGCAAGTCGACGCTCGGCAACGCGATCCTGGCGCTGCTGGACAAGCCCGCCGCGGTGAGCGGCGGATCGGTCGTCTTCGACGGTACGACGATCACGAGCGCGTCCGAGGACGAGCTGCGGCCGTTGCGCTGGGCAAAGATCTCGACCGTCTTCCAGAGCAGCATGAACTCGCTCAACCCGGTGATCACGGTCGGCGCCCAGTTCGCGGACACCTTCGCGGCGCACGGGCGAGACGGCGACGCCCGGCATCTGCTGGAGCTGGTCTCGCTGGACGCCGACGTACTCCAGCGTTACCCGCACGAGCTCTCCGGCGGCATGAAGCAACGCGTCGCCCTGGCTCTGGCGCTCGCCCTCGAACCACGGTTCGTTCTTCTCGACGAGCCGACCACCGGCCTGGATGTGGTTGTCCAGCGCAACATCCTCGACCGCCTCCGCGAGCTGCAGACCGAGCTCGGGTTCGCCGTCCTCTTCATCAGCCACGATCTCGGCACGGTGATGGAGATGGCCGACCGCGTGATGGTCATGTACGCCGGTGAGCTGGTCGAGGACCAGCCGGCCGCGGCGATGATGCGCCACCAGCTCCACCCGTACACGCAAGGCCTGCTCGGCTCGTACGCCGATCCGCGCGCGTCGCAGATCTCCGTCGACTTCATCCCCGGCCGGCCGCCGAACCTCGCGCTTCGCCAGGAGGGCTGCCGTTTCACCCCACGCTGCCCGGTCGCCGTCGACGCCTGCTCGACCACGCACCCGGACCTGCTCCCCGCCGGCCCTGGGACCGCTCGCTGCCTCCTGGTCGAGGAAGGGCAGCCGGTCGACGCCCGGCGAGCGCGCACCTTCGTCGCCGACCGCACCAACGACGAGGAGATCGAGCCGGTCCTCACGGTCCGGAACGCGGTGAAGACCTACAAGGCAAACAGGGCGGTCGACGACGTCTCCTTCGACCTGAAGCCCGGCCGAGTCACCGCACTGGTCGGGCAGAGCGGCTCAGGCAAGACCACCATCGCCCGCCTGGTGACGGGCGTGGAGCGCCCCACAGACGGAACCATCACTTTCGAAAGCTCCACCGACGTCGGCAAGCTCCGGGGCCGGAAGCTGCGTGCGTACCGGCGGCACACCCAGCTCGTCTTCCAGGACCCCTTCGCCGCGCTCAACCCCACCCGCACGGTCGCCTACGCGCTCTCCCGCCCCCTCCGCAACCACCTCAAGCTCTCCACAGCCGAGGCCCGCGAACGAGCCGCCGAGCTCCTGGAAACCGTCGGCCTCTCTCCGGCCGCCCAGTTCCTCGACAAGCTCCCCCACCAGCTCTCCGGCGGTCAGCGCCAGCGCGTCGTCATCGCGAGGGCCCTCGCCCCCGAGCCGAAGATCCTGGTCGCCGACGAACCGATCTCGATGCTCGACGTCTCCATCCGCGCCGAGATCCTCGCCCTGCTCGACCAGCTGGTGAAGGACCGCGGCATCGCGATGCTCTACATCACCCACGACCTGCTCAGCGCCCGCCTGCTCGCCGACGACGTCCTCGTCCTCAACCAGGGCAAGGTCGTCGAGTCGGGCCCGACCCTGAACGTCATCCAGCACGCCCAGGATCCCTACACCCAACTCCTCCTGGACGCGATCCCGACGCCGGGTCAGACCGTCTTGACCGACGCCAGCAGTTTGCCGAGGGACTCCCTGGCGTCGCCGAAGAGCAGCGTCGTGCGGGGGTCGTAGAGGAGCTCGTTCTCGATGCCGGCGAAGCCGGGGCGCATCGAGCGTTTCAGGAAGATGACGCGCTGGGCCTCGTCGGCGTTGAGGATCGGCATCCCGTAGATCGGCGCGCTCGGCGTCGTACGGGCTGCCGGGTTGACCACGTCGTTGGCGCCGACGACCAGGACCACGTCGGCCTGCTTGAAGTCGCCGTTGATGTCGTCCATCTCGCGCAGCTGCTCGTACGGGACCTGGGCCTCGGCGAGCAGCACGTTCATGTGGCCGGGCATGCGGCCCGCGACCGGGTGGATGGCGTAGTCGACCTTGACGCCCCGGCCCTGGAGTTCCTCGACCAGGTCACGCAGGGTGTGCTGCGCCTGCGCGACGGCCAGGCCGTAGCCGGGGACGATGATCACGCGGTGGGCGTAGCCGAGCAGGATCGCGACGTCCTCGGCACTGCCGGAGATCACCGGCCGTTCGGACACCGTGCCTGCGCCGAGCGTGGAGCCGCCGCGGACGGCGCCGAAGAGAATGTTGAAGACCGACCGGCCCATCGCGTCGGCCATCATCTTGGTCAGCAACGTACCGGCGGCACCGACCAGCGTTCCGGCGATGAGCAGCAGCGTGTTGCCGAGCACGTACCCACCGGCCGCGACGGTCAGACCGGTGAACGCGTTCAGCAGCGAGATGACGATCGGTACGTCGGCACCGCCGACCGGCAGCACCAGCATCACGCCGACGGCCAGCCCCAGCAGGCACAGCAGTACGCCGACCAGCACGCGCGGCTCGGACACCAGCCACACCGACACCGCGACCCCGCCGAGCAGCCCGGCGACGAACAGCACCGGCAGTCCCGGGAAGGTGATCGGGCGGGTCGTCATCAGTTCCTGCAGCTTCGCGAACGTGACGATCGAGCCGGAGAACGAGATCGCCCCGACCACGATCGTGAAGGCCGTGGCGATCGCGGCGACGGTCTCGCCGTCGTGCACCTCGCCGAGCTCCATCAGCGCGACCAGCGACGCGGCGCCACCACCGACGCCGTTGAACAGCGCGACCAGCTGCGGCATGTGCGTCATCTGCACCCGCCGCGACCCGATCACACCGCCGACGGTGCCGATCGCCAGCGCGATCAGGATCGGGACCAGGTTGTCCGGCTTGTACGCCGCGAACGTGATGATCACGGCCAGGACGGCGCCGGCCGCGCCGAGCGCGTTGCCGGTCCGTGCGGTCTTCGGCGACGACAGCGCCTTGAGCGCGACGATGAAGCAGACCGCCGCGACCAGGTAACCGATCTGGGCCCAGGTGGGGATCACTTGTGCAGCTCCTTCTTACGACCGCCCGGACCGCGGAACATCTCCAGCATCCGGTCGGTGACCACGAATCCGCCGACCATGTTCACCGTGGCCAGGACGACGGCCAGCAGCCCGACGATCACGACCGGCACCGACTCGGCCTGGCCGGTGACGATGATCGCGCCGACCAGGATGACGCCGTGGATCGCGTTGGCGCCGGACATCAGCGGGGTGTGCAGGGTCGCCGACACCTTGCTGATCACCTCGACGCCGACGAACGCCGCGAGCACGAAGATCGTCAGCAACGCGATGGACTCGGTCACGAGAGGTTCCCTTCCAGGAGTTCGCGGGTCGGCTCGTGCAGCACCTTGCCGTCGTGGGTGACGCAGCACCCCGCGACGATCTCGTCGCTGAAGTCCGGGTCGAACGAGGCGTTGCGGGTCATCAGCGTGATCAGGTTGGCCACGTTCTGCCCGTACAGGCGGCTGGCCGGCCCGGCCATCTGGCTCGGGACGTTCGATCCGCCCCAGACCAGCGCGTTGCCGATCGTCAGTTCGGTCCCGGCGACCGAGCCCTCGACGTTGCCGCCCTGCTCGGAGGCCAGGTCGACGACGACCGATCCCGGCTTCATCTGCTCGACCATCTCGCGGGTGACCAGCATCGGCGCGGTCCGGCCCGGTACGGCGGCGGTCGTGATCAGCGCATCCGCGCCGGCGACGTACGGCGCGAGCAGCTCGCGCTGCAGCTGGGCGCGTTCGGGCGTCATCTCCCGGGCGTAGCCGCCCGGACCGTCGAGCGTGCCGAGCTCGAGCTCGATCGGCTGCGCGCCCATCGACGCGATCTCCTCGGCAGCGGCCCTCCGTACGTCGTACGCCTTGACGACGGCACCGAGGCGCTTCGCGGTCGCGATCGCCTGCAGGCCGGCGACGCCGGCGCCCAGGACGAGCACCTGGGCCGGCGGCACCGTGCCGGCGGCGGTCATGTTCAGCGGGAAGAACCGGGGCAGCCGTTCGGCCGCGACGATCGCGGCCCGGTACCCGGCGACCATCGCCTGCGAGGACAGCGCGTCCATCGCCTGCGCCCGGGAGATCCGCGGGATCATCTCCATCGCGAACGCCGTCAGCTTGGCCCGGGTCGCGGCCCGGACCACGTCCGGCGGGTTGGTCGGCAGGAACGACATCAGGGCCGTCCCGGCGTGCAGCCGCTGCAGGCGTTCGCGCTCCAGCGGCTGGACCGAGGCCACCACGGTCGCGGCATGATCCGCTCCCCAGGCGACTTCCGCACCGGCCTCCCGGTAGGCGTCGTCGGAGAACAGCGCCCGCTCACCGGCCGCGGGTTCGACCGCGACCTCGTACCCGAGCTGCACCAGCTTGACGACGTGTTCCGGCACCAAAGCCACCCGGCGCTCGGCCGGACGGGTCTCTCGCACGACTGCGATCTTCACTCGCCGAAACCTATGCCAAACTCTGGGTCGCCGGAAAGCCCGGTCCGTGCTTTAGGTCGTGTCGGGCACTTCCCCGCCGTAGCGAGCAGGTGCTCGGTGCGGCAGCTCGGTGCGCGGGAGACGAGCGCTGCGATGCGAAGCATCGTGAGCTTGGCTCCCGTGCAGCGAGCTGCCGCACCGAGTGCCGCGCAGTAGGCGGGGAAGTGCCCGACACGACCTCAGCCCAAGTTCTGCAGAAGAGTTGCCTCAGCGAGACACACCTTCGTGAACTCCTCCAGGTGCAGGCCCTCGTCGATGCCGTGGGCCCGGGTGTCCGGATCCTCCACACCGGTGACCAGAACGGCCGCGTTGGGGAAGGTCTGCTGGAACTCGGCGATGAACGGGATCGAGCCGCCCATGCCGGTGTCGACGGGCTCGACACCCCACGCGGACGCGAACGCCGAGCGGGCCGCGTCGTACGCCGCACCGCGCGCGTTGATCGAGCAGGGCTGGCCGATGTCGCCGTCCGTCACCGTCACCTGCGCGCCCCACGGCGCGTTCTGCTCCAGATGGTTGCGCAGGGCCTGCATCGCCTTGTTCGCGTCGTCACCGGGAGCGACGCGCAGGCTGACCTTCGCCCGCGCGACCGGGACGAGCGTGTTGCTGGCGTCGGCGACCCGCGGCGCGTCGATGGCCAGTACGGCGATCGCCGGCCTGGTCCACAACCGGTCCACCAGCGACCCCGAACCGATCAGCTTGACCTGGTCGAGCACGCTCGACTCGGCACGGAAGCGGTCCTCGGGGTAGTCCAGCTCGGCCGCGCGGCTCGCGTGCAGTCCGTCGACGGCGACGTCACCCTTGTCGTCGTGCAGCGTCGACAGCAACCGGCAGAGCGCGGTCAGCGCGTCCGGTACGGCGCCGCCGAACAGACCCGAGTGGACAGCATGCTTCAGCGTCCGGACCTCGACGTAGCAGTCGACCAGTCCGCGCAGCGAAACGGTCAACGCCGGCTGGCCGATCGCCCAGTTGCCCGAGTCCGCGATCACGATCGCGTCGGCGGTCAGCTCGTCGGCGTACTCGTCGAGCAGCTGCAGCAGCGTCGGCGAACCGATCTCCTCCTCGCCCTCGACGAAGACCGTCACACCGACCGGAAGATCGTTGCCAAAGGCCCGTACGGCGGCCAGGTGCGCCGCGATCCCGGCCTTGTCGTCGGCCGCGCCGCGCGCGTACAGCCGGTCCCCGCGCTCGGTCGGCACGAACGGCTCCGAGGTCCACTCCTCGACGTTGCCGGTCGGCTGGACGTCGTGGTGCGCGTACAGCAGCACGGTCGGCTTGCCCTCCGGCGCCGGCTTCTTCGCGATCACCGCGGGCGCGCCTTCACCGGCCCGGACGATCTTCACCTCGAAACCCTCGGCCTCGAAGAGCGCGGCGGTCGCCTCGGCGGACCGCTGGACGTCGGCCGCACGGGCCGGGTCCGCACTGACCGAGGGAATCCGGATGAGGTCCTCGAGGTCGGCACGGACGGAGGGCAGAACGCGGTCGATCGCCGCAGGTAGATCGGTCATGCGCCCTACCGTACTGCGCGTTAATTACTTACTATCAACCCTGCAGCTCCCGAAGGTTATCGCCCAAACCTGAGAGGAACGACCATGGCCCGCCCCTTAGCCATCCTGACCAATCTGCTCACCACGGCGGCCGCGCTGACGGCCGTGTCCGCACCGACGATCGCGACCGCCGCGATCAGTTGCGACACCGCCACCACCGGCGGCAGCACCTTCTACGACGGCCCGTCCGCGTCGAAGAAGTACGACGCCCGGTTCAGCAACAGCCACAGCATTCCCAACCTCAGCACGCACACTCCGCAGGGCGCCGGCACTTGGTACAACTGGGACGGCAGCGGCAAGAACCTCCTGCTGGTCGCGTCGTACCGCGGTGGCGCCGACTCGCAGATCTACGGCATCGACCCGGCCACCGGCTCAACCGTCGGCGTGGTCGCGATCGCCGAGTCGCACGTCGGCGGCATCACCACCAGCAAGGGCTGGGCGTTCGTCTCCGGGGCCGGCAGCTCGATCCGCAAGTACCGCCTGACCGAGCTGCGCGACGCACTGAAGGCGGCCGGTACGCCGTACCTGACGCAGGTCGGGACCGCTCGGGACGTGGCCGGTGCCTCGTTCCTCAACAGCTACGGCGACTCCCTGTTCTCCGGGACGTTCAACGAGACCGGGCGCGGGACGATGTACGAGTACAAGATCGCCGACGACGGCACGCTGACCACCCTCGCCGGCGCCTGGGAGATCCCGACCAAGACCCAGGGCATCATGATCACGGCGAGCCACTTCGTCTACAGCACGTCGTACGGGCGCGGGAATCGCAGCAACCTGTACGTCGTGAAGCGCGGCCAGAAGGACCTGGACGCGGCGGCACTGAGCTGCTTCCGGGCGCCGAGCATGACCGAGGGCATCACCGAGTACAACGGCACGGCGTACCTGGTCTACGAATCCGCCAGCCACCTGTACGGCGGCGACTCGGCCACCCTCAACGTGATCCCGCGAATGCACAAGGCGACGGTCTCGTCGCTGACCTCGCTCGTCCCCTAGGAGCCGTTGTAGGTCACGGAGTTCAGTACGTCGGTCAGCTGCTGCGGGTCGTCGCCACGCACCTGGATCCGCAGCAGCTTGTCGCCGGGGATCTGCCGGTACTGCTCCATCACGTTGGCGCCGGAGTCGCAGTCGTAGCGGAAGGTCACCCGCGGGTTCTCAGCCGTCGGCGTATCAGTGCCGGACTGCTTGCATCCGCTGGGCGCCGTGCCGTTGATCGGCAGCGCGGACTGGTCGAGCACACCGATGAACACCCCGGACGTGGTCGCGACGCGCTGCCAGTCCTTGGTGTTCTCGCTGATCAGCAAGGCGAACGACGGGTCCTTCTGCGCGGACTTCTCGTCCCAGCTGCGCGGCACCTGGACCGACACCGGGCTCTCGGCCACGTCGACCGGCCGGCTCATCACCAGCTGGTACCCGGCGTACCCACCACCACCGGCGAGGATCACAGCCAGCGCGGCAGCGATCCAGCCCGCCCGCCGGTTCCGGCGCGGTGCCGGCGTGACCGCGACGGTCGCCTCGTCATCGGGCCCGCCCTCGGTCTTGGCCTCAGCAGGAGCCGCCGCCAGCTGGGTCTCCTGGTCGACTCCACCAGGCCCAGCCGGCACGGGCAGCTCGTCGGCCGGGATCAGGCCGGCAGGGACCTTGCCGGTCCGGTGCGCCTCGTCCAACGCGTTGAGGAAGCTGTCGAGATCCGGCCAGCGCTTCTCGCGGTCCGGCTCGAGCGCCCGGCGTACGACGACGTCGATCGCGTCCGGGACGTCCGCGCGCAGCGTGCTCATCGACGGCGGCGGCGCGTCGATCCGCATCACCGCGCCGAGGCTGATCACGCCGTGCGGCGCCTGGCCGGTGAAGGCGGCGTACGCGACCGCGCCCAGCGAGTACAGGTCGGCGCGGTGGTCGAGCCGGTCACCCATCACCTGCTCGGGCGCCACGTACGCCGGCGTACCGCCCGGCATCGTCAACTGGGACACGGTTTCCAGCGACTTGCCCAGTCCGAGGTCGCCGAGCATCGCGCGGTCGCCGGACGGGTCGCTGCGGAACAGCACGTTCGCGGGCTTCACGTCGCGATGCAGAACACCGCGGGCGTGCAGCTGCTTGAGGCCGCTGCCGACCTGGGTGACCACGTCGACGACGTCGGCGACCTCCATCGGCCCGGCCTTGATCCGGTCGGCCAGCGAACCGCCGTCGGCGTACGTCAGGACCAGGTACGGGCGGCCGTCGTCGGTCTCGCCGACGTCGTGCACGCCGACCACGTGCGGCGAGTCGACCCGGCACAGGAAGCGTCCCTCGGCCAGGAACCGGCGCCGGACGTCGTCCTCGTCGATCCAGTTGTCGGACAGGATCTTGACCGCGACCTCGGCGTCCAGCTGCTCGTCGCGCGCCAGCCACACGGTCGCGAAACCCCCGGCACCCACCCGGCGGACCAGGGAGTACCGGCCGATCCGGGGCGGCTGGTCCATGCCCGCATTATGCTCGATCCCTCCTGCGACCGCGTCGCCGGAGCGAACAAAACACTCAGTTGTGACGTCACACCGAGGATCGACCACCCCGGTCCCGGCCCTGCTTCGACTCAGGGCGTGTGGTGCAGCACACTGCTCTTGGACCACGACTGTTGTGTAAGGAGCCTGCAGATGAGGCAGCTGAACGCCCGGCTGACCGTCGTGGTCGCCGCGGTCGCGGTGGCCGCGGTCGCGGGTGGAGGCGTGTTCGCCTACCGGCAGGGCCCGCAGGTGAGCGACGCCGGCGCGAGTCCACTGGGTGGACAGCCCACCGCGGCACCGACGCCGACCCCGAAGCCCCCGGCAACGCCGTCGAAGACACCGTCCGTGACGCCGAAGCCACCGTCTGCGAGTAAGCCTGGGGTCACTGGTCCCAAGACCGTTGCGGTGACCCTGGCCAAACTGACCCAAGGCCGAGCCCCGCAACTGGTCCACACGCTCGGCCGCAAGGTCAGTGGCGGCGCGGACCAGGCCTTCACCGCGCCCGGCAAGGACCGGATCATCGCGGCCGCCCAGGCCGGCAGTTCGACGTACGTGCTGGAGAGCCGCGAGCCTGACCTCGTCCTGGTCCGTACCAACAACGCCGGAGAGAGCAGCGAGGTCCGTGACGTGACCTCGCTGGTCGGTGCGGTCGACGGGAGCTTCGCGGCGTTCGCCAGCCAGAAGCAGAAGTCGACCGGCGAGCAGCTCGCCGGCAGCACGCTCTACGCCGAGGACGGCGGCGAGGGCAAGTACAAGCTCACCCTGCCCGACTCCTGGAACATGCAGGTGATCGCCGTCGCCGCCGGCAAGGTCTTCTACGCGTCGACCCCGCGGGAGGACGGCGTGCCCAAGCTCTACACCTGGGTGCCCGGCCGTTCCTCGGCGACCGCGGTGAAGAACGTCACCTCGCCGGTCGCGGTGTCGGCCGACGGCGAGCTGGTGGTGGCGCTGGACGTCGGCGGCGCCGGCAGCTGCTCGAACATCATCGAGTTCGCCACCGGCAAGAAGCTCTGGCGCACGTGCGACTACATGGTGAAGGGCTTCACGCCGGACAAGTCCGCGGCCATCGCCGGGCCTGCCTACGAGGACGGCTACGCGTCGCTGAGTTCCTGGTTGCTCGACGGCAGGACCGGCACCCTCCTGCGGGAGTGGACCGGCGTCTCCTTCCGGCAGGTCCGTGCCGAGGACGACCAGCACCTGCTGATGGAGGTCGACGACGGCCCCGACACCAAGGGCGCGATCATTCGTTGCGACATCCCGACCGGCGCCTGCGAGCGGGCCACGCCGATCACCCCCGGCGACCAGTTCGGGCTCGGTAGCTGATGGCCGCCGGCAACACGCGACTGGTCGTGCTCGTCACGGCCGTTGCCGTGGCTGCCGTGGCGATCGGTGGAGTGGTGGCAACCAGCCAAGGGCCGGACTCGGGCGACGATCCCGGCACCGCGTCGCCGCTGGCCGTCAAGACCGGTACGGCGGGGACGCCGTCCAGCGACCCCGTGTACACCGGGCCGGTCAAGGTCAAGGTGCCGCTGGCGACGCTGAAGGTGGGCCGCGAGCCCCAGGTGCCGTACAGCGTCGGCCGCGAGATCCGCGGCGGCGCGGGCGGACCGGTCGCCGTACCGGGAAGTGCGTCGGTGCTGGAGTACACCCGGATGGGCGAAGAGGCGTTCGCCGTGCTGTCCACCAACCAGGGCACCAGCGAACTGCTGAAGCTGAAGATCACCGGCGACCGGGAGCACGTCCCGGAGGTGATCAGCGTGCGCGGCACGGACGACCAGTCGGCAGTGGCCTACTCGACCCAGCCGCGCGGCAAGAACGAACTGAACGTCGCCGGCTCAACGGTCTACTCGCAGGCCTCCAGCGGCAAGGTGGACAAGCTCGTGGTCCGCGGCCTGTGGAGCGTGCGGGTGCTCGCCTACCTGAACGGCACCGTGTACTACCGGGCCAGCCCGACCGACGAAGCGGTCAGCTGGAAGCTGTACGCCTGGAAGCCCGGCGAGGCCGCCTCGAAGGTGATCCCGACGCCCGGCTCGCCGACGGCGATCAGTCGCGACGGGAAGCTGGTCGCACTGCGGACCGCCCCCGGCGAGTACAAGGCCTGCTCGACGGTGAACGAACTGGCCACCGGCCGGAGCCTGTGGCGCACCTGCGATTTCGAGATCCAGAGCTTCACCCCCGACGGTCGCACCGCGATCGCCACCCCGCCGTACGACGACGGCTGGGCCAGTGCGTCGGCGGCCGCGCTCGACGCCCGGGACGGGACGCTGCTGCGCCAGTGGTCCGGCGCGTACTTCATCAACACCTTGGCCGAGGACGACCAGCACGTGCTGCTGCTGATCGACGACCGGGAGTCGATGCCGCGCGGTGTCCTGCGCTGCACGATCACGACCGGTGCCTGCGAGTCCGCCATTCCGCTCGGGCCGATCCGGATCGGACTCGGCAACTAGTCTGCTCCTAGCAGAGCTGCACCCTGTACGGCGTACCAACGGGACAGACTGGATCGCATGGAACGCATCGCTGTGCTGGCTGACATCCATGGAGTGCTGCCCGCGCTGGAGGCCGTGCTGGCTGAGCCGGACGTCCGGAGTGCTGACGTCGTCGTACTGGCAGGCGATCTGGCGGCCGGACCTCAGCCCGTCGAGACGCTGGATCTCCTGCTGGGGTTGGGCTCTCGGGCTGTCTGGGTGCGGGGCAACGCCGACCGGGAGCTGGTGTCGATGGCCCGGGGTGAGCAGCTCGACCCGCCCGACCCGGTGAGCCCGTGGGCGGCTGCGCAGCTCCGGGCCGACCAGGTCGAGTTGCTGGCGACTCTGCCGACCAGCGTGACCATCGGCGACGCGCTGTTCTGCCACGCGACTCCCCGGGACGACGAGGAGGTGGTGCTGGTCGACAGTCCGGTCAGCCGGTGGACGTCCGTGCTTCATGGCGTGCCGGACGAGGTCCGCACTGTCGTCTGCGGCCACACGCACATGCCCTTCGCGCGCCAGTTCGACCGCCGGCTCGTGGTGAACGCCGGCAGCGTCGGCATGCCGTACGGCGCACCGCTGCCGAGCTGGGCCCTCCTGACCGGCTCCGACGTCCAGCTGCGCCGCACGGCCATCGACCTCGACGCCGCGGCCAACCGCGTCGCCGCCGAGTCCGCATACCCCGACGCCGCAGCCTGGGCCGACGAGTACATCCGCACCAACTACTCCGACACCGAGGCCTTGGCCGCGTTCACGCCCCGCACGAAGGGCTGACCGGCTACCGTCAGGGCATGTTCGCGCGGCGGCGGAAGCATTTCGGGACTCCGGCTGACAAGGCGACGTATGCGACCCTGCATACCGCCTCGCTGGCTTCGCCGTACCTGCGCGAGGGTTTGACGCCGGTCGCGGCCGGGCGGGCGAGCAAGCACCTGCGGGACCTGCTCGGTACGGCGGCGATCGCGATCTGCGACTCGTCCGGCGTCCTGGCGTGGGACGGGGTCGGTGGGCCGTACGAGAGCAATCACCGGGTCGACGCCAAGGCCATCGCGGCGATGACGCTGCGGAGCGGGCGGACCGCCGTACTGGGTGCTCACGACGTCGCGTGCGGCGATCCGCAGTGCCCGATCCGTACGGCGGTGGTCGCGCCGATCGTGACGGAGGACCGGGTGGTCGCCGTACTGGTCGCGTACAGCCCGCGGTCGTCGGCCGCGCTGGTGCGGGCGACCGAGGAGGTCGCGCGCTGGGTGTCGGGGCAGGTCGAGCTGGCCGAGCTCAACAAGGAGCGGACGCGGGCGATGGAGGCCGAGCTCCGCGCGCTCCGGGCGCAGATCAGCCCGCACTTCATCTACAACGCGCTGGCGGCGATCGCGTCGTTCGTACGGACCGATCCGGAGCGGGCGCGGGAGCTGCTGCTCGAGTTCGCGGACTTCTCCCGGTACGCGCTGCGGCGCGGTGGCGAGTTCACGACGCTCTCGGACGAGCTGCGCAACGTCGAGCGGTACCTGGTGCTGGAGCAGGCACGGTTCGGGGAGCGGCTGACGGTCTCGTTGCTGATCGCGCCCGAGGTCCTGTCGGTGGCGATCCCGTTCCTGGTCGTGCAGCCGCTGGTCGAGAACGCCGTACGGCACGGCCTGGAGGGCACGACCGGCATCGGGCAGATCACCATTCGCGCGATGGACCGCGGCTCGGAGGCGGAGATCAGCGTCGAGGACGACGGCTCCGGCAGCGACCCCGAGGTGATCCGGGCCGCCCTGTCCGGCCAGTCCGGCAGCGACTCGATCGGCCTCGGCAACGTCGACGCCCGGCTGCGGCAGGTGTACGGCGACGCCTACGGGCTGGTGGTCGAGACCGCGGTCGAAGCGGGGACAAAGGTCAGCTTCCGGGTCCCCAAATACTCCTCAGGGGTGCACGCGTCGGCTTAGTGTGTGCGCATGGCGGACACTCCTTTGCGCGCGCTGGTCGCCGACGACGAGGAGCCGGCGCTCGCCGAACTGGTCTACCTGCTGCAGCGGGACGAGCGGATCGGCCCGATCCAGACCGCCTCGAACGGCCCGGACGCGCTCAAGCTCCTGCAGGGCACCGACTTCGATGTCGTGTTCTGCGACATCAAGATGCCGGGGCTGGACGGGATCGATCTGGCCCGCGTCCTGTCCAAGTTCGTCAAGCCACCGCAGATCGTCTTCGTCACGGCGTACGACGAGCACGCCGTGCAGGCGTTCGAGCTGCGCGCGACCGACTACGTGATGAAGCCGGTCCGCGCCGAGCGGCTGGCCGAGGCGGTCCGGCGGGTGGTCGACGCGGGTGGGCCGCTGGTCGTGCAGTCGCCGGAGGAGACCGAGGACGAGACGATCCCGGTCGAGCTGGCGGGCGTGACGCGGTTCGTCCAGCGCTCGACCGTCCGGTACGTCGAGGCGCAGGGCGACTACGCGCGACTGCACACCGGGCAGAACTCGCACCTCGTCCGGGTCCCGCTGAGCACCCTCGAGGAACGCTGGCGCGACGCCGGCTTCACCCGGATCCACCGCAGCACGTTGGTCGCGCTGGCGCACGTCGACGAGATGCGCGTGGACGGCGGGCGGTGCGCCGTACGAGTTGGTGACGACTGGCTGCCGGTCAGCCGGCGGCACACGCGAGAGCTCCGCGATCTTCTGGTCCGCTCGACCTCGTTGCGCGGATGAACACGCCGGACGAGTCGCCGGAGCTGCCCCGCCGAGCCTCCGCGGACGGCTCTCGCCGGCCCGCTCCCGACGCGCCCCGCCGGATTCGGGTGACGAGTCCGCGCACGAGCGCTGCCCGGCGGACCAGCGGACACACCGGCACGCGGGAGATCGACGAGCAGACCCGCGTCGGCGAGGTCTACATGAGCTCTCTCATCCAGTCCCAGCTCCGCCTGGCCCTCGCGGTCATCGCCGGTACGGTCCTCTGCCTCGGCAGCCTCCCGCTGCTCTTCTTCCTCGTCCCGGCCACGCGGACGTTCTCGGTCTTCGGGATCCCGCTGCCCTGGGTCCTGCTCGGCATCGTCGTCTACCCGGTGGTCTACATCGCCGCCCGGATCTACGTTCGCAACGCCGAACGGATCGAGGCCGAGTTCACCGAGTTCGTCGGGCGGCAGTAGATGTCCCCGGCCATGAGCTTGACCGCGATCGCTTTGGTGATCACGGCAACGATCGGGATCGGGCTGTTCGGGCTGCGGATCTCCCGGACCACCAGCGACTTCTACGTCGCCAGCCGGGCCGTCACGCCGCGCTGGAACGCGTCCGCGATCAGCGGCGAGTACTTGTCGGCGGCATCTTTCCTCGGTGTCGCCGGTCTCGTCGTGGTGAACGGCGCGGACATGCTCTGGTTCTCGGTCGGTTACACGGTCGGCTACCTGATGCTGCTCGTCCTGATCGCCGCACCGCTGCGTCGTTCCGGCGCGTACACCCTGCCCGACTTCGCCGAGACCCGCTTCGAATCGGCCGTCGTACGGCGGATCTGCTCGTTCCTCGTCGCCGGGATCGGCACGCTCTACCTGCTCCCCCAGCTCCGCGGCGCCGGGCTGACCGTCCAGACCGTGACCGGTGCGCCGCCCGCGGTCGGAGCCGCGCTGGTCGCGATCATCGTGGTGATCAACGTGGCCGCGGGCGGGATGCGCTCGATCACCTTCGTCCAGGCCTTCCAGTACTGGCTGAAGCTCACCGCGCTGGCCGCGCCGGTCTTCGTCATCCTGATCTCCTGGCGCTCGATGAACCACCCGGTCGGTGTGCTCGACTCGCTGCAGGGTGCCGGCTCGGAATGGGCCGAACCGCTGTCCCACGCCGGCGGTCGCGACCACCCGCTCTACGCGACGTACTCGTTGCTCTTGGCCCTTTGTTTCGGAACGATGGGCCTGCCGCACGTGCTGGTCCGCTTCTACACCAACCCCGACGGCCGAGCGGCCCGCCGTACGACGGTCGTCGTGCTCGCGCTGCTCGGCGCGTTCTACCTCTTCCCACCCGTGTACGCCGTACTCGGCCGCACCTTCGCTCCCGACCTCGTCGCGACGGCCGCCGATACCGTTGTCCTCGAGCTACCGGGCCGGATTTTCCCTGGCACCGTTGGCGATCTGCTCGGCGCGCTCGTCGCGGCCGGCGCCTTCGCCGCGTTCCTGTCGACGTCGTCCGGCCTGACCGTCGCGATCGCCGGCGTGATCGACCAGGACCTGCTGCGCAATCGCCTGCACCGGTTGACCGGAGGCGACTACCTGGCCGTCAACAGCTTCCGGATCGCCGCCGTCCTGGCCATCGCGATCCCGTACCTCGCGTGGAACTTCACCGGCTCGCTCAGCCTCGCCGACACGGTCGGACTGGCCTTCGCCGTCGCGGCCTCGACGTTCTGCCCCCTGCTCGTACTGGGGATCTGGTGGCGCCGCATGTCGACCGTCGGCGCCGCGGCCGGGCTGCTCGTCGGCGGAGTCGCCGCGATCTCCGCCGTACTGGTCAACGTGATCGGCCCACCCCAGGGCGGCTGGCTCGGCGCCCTGATCGCTCAACCCGCCGCCTGGACGATGCCACTCGCCTTCGCCACGGTCGTCGTCGTCTCGCGGATGACCCCCACCCGCATTCCGGCCGGGACCGCTCGCAGCATGGTCCGCCTGCACACCCCCGAGGCCGTCGACGTCGATCGCGGCTTCACCGGCAGCTGACCGCCGTTCGTCGTACGGATGCGACCGCTCGTCGCAGTGCGGTTTTCCGCCGGTCGAGAGGTGTGCGCCGCTGAGCGCTCGACGCCAGTCGGTGCTGTCGGGGCCGGGTGAGCTGGACCACAGTACGGAGCAGCAACCCGCGCGCCGGACTCCGCCCGGCCTGATCACGTCTGGAGGTCCCGCGATGAGTGAAACGCGTCGTGCGGGCGATCCGGAGCTCACGACGTACCGAGACGTCCAGCTGTCACCGGACTTCTCCGAACTGCGTCGCCGCTTCCGGCGCTTCGTTTTCCCGATGACCGGCCTGTTCCTGGCCTGGTACTTCCTCTACGTCCTGCTCGCCGACTACGCGCACGGCTTCATGTCGCACAAGGTCGGCGGGAACATCACCGTCGGGCTGCTGTTCGGGTTCGGCCAGTTCGTCTCCACCTTCGCGATCACGCTGGTGTACGTCCGCTGGGCCGACCGGAAGTTCGACCCGGACGCCAAGCACCTGCGTGACCAGATCGAGGGGGAGCAGTGATGAGCGCACCACTTCTGTTGCCGCTGGCAACCGTCGGCGACCCGAAGGTCAACATCGCGATCTTCGCGCTGTTCGTGGTGGCCACCCTCGCGATCGTGATCCGGGCCTCGCGCAACAACAAGAGCGCGGCCGACTTCTACGCCGGCGGCCGCTCGTTCACCGGCCCGCAGAACGGCATCGCGATCGCCGGTGACTACCTGTCCGCCGCGTCGTTCCTCGGCATCGCCGGAGCGATCGCGCTGAACGGGTACGACGGCTTCCTGTACTCGATCGGCTTCCTGGTGGCCTGGCTGGTGGCGCTGCTGCTGGTCGCGGAGCTGCTGCGGAACACCGGCCGGTTCACGATGGCCGACGTGCTGTCGTTCCGGCTCAAGCAGCGTCCGGTCCGGATGGCCGCGGCCATCTCGACGCTGGGCGTCTGCTTCTTCTACCTGCTGGCCCAGATGGCGGGCGCGGGCGGCCTGGTCGCGCTGCTGCTCGGGATCGACGGCAAGGCCGGCCAGAACATCGTCATCGCGGTCGTCGGCGCCATCATGATCACCTACGTGCTCGTGGGCGGCATGAAGGGCACCACCTGGGTGCAGATCGTCAAGGCCGTGCTGCTGGTGATCGGCGCCGGCGTCATGACGCTGTGGGTGCTGGCGAAGTACTCGTTCAACCTGTCGGGCCTGCTCGGTGCCGCGGTCGACAAGAGCCCGGCGGCCGGCGAGAAGCTGCTCAGCCCGGGACTTCAGTACGGCGCGACGGGGATCAGCAAGCTCGACTTCATCTCGCTCGGCCTGGCCCTGGTGCTCGGTACGGCGGGCCTGCCGCACGTCCTGATGCGCTTCTACACGGTCCCGAACTCGCGCGAGGCCCGCCGCAGCGTCAGCTGGGCGATCTGGATCATCGGCATCTTCTACCTGTTCACGCTGGTCCTCGGGTACGGCGCTGCCGCGCTCGTCGGTCCGGACGCGATCCGGGCCGCTCCTGGCAAGGCGAACTCGGCGGCTCCACTCCTGGCGTACGAACTGGGCGGTGAGATCCTGCTGGGCGTGATCTCAGCGGTCGCCTTCGCGACGATCCTCGCGGTGGTCGCAGGTCTGACCATCACGGCCAGCGCGTCGTTCGCGCACGACATCTACGGCCAGGTGATCAAGAAGGGCCAGGTCAGCGGCGACGGCGAGGTCCGGGTCGCCCGGATCACCGTGGTGGTGATCGGCGCGGTCGCGATCGTCGGCGGCATCTTCGCCAACGGCCAGAACATCGCGTTCCTGGTGGCACTGGCTTTCGCGGTCGCGGCGTCGGCGAACCTGCCGACGATCCTCTACTCACTGTTCTGGCGGCGCTTCAACACCCGCGGCGCCCTCTGGAGCATCTACGGCGGTCTGGGCTCGGCGATCTTCCTGATCATCTTCAGCCCGGTCGTCTCCGGCAAGGTCGACGCCAAGACCGGCGCCAGCCTGTCGATGATCACCGACACCGGCATCGACTTCCACTGGTTCCCGCTGGACAACCCCGGCATCGTCTCGATCCCGCTGGCGTTCGTGCTCGGCATCGTCGGAACCCTGACCAGCAAGGAAGGAACCGACGTCGACCGCTTCGCCGAGATGGAGGTCCGCTCCCTCACCGGCGCGGGCGCCGAGAAGGCCACCCAGCACTGACCGGCGAGGGCGCCGGTCCCATCACGGGTGACAGCCCGGCGCCCTCGCCCCAAATCCCTGTCAGGCAGGTCCTGCTGAACCGACGCGAACCTGCCTGACAGCCCCACCTCCGCCCCCCGCCCCCGAAGGGCCCAGCCTCCAACTGGGCCCTTCGTCGCGTTCGACACCCGGTTCTAGGCCCGCGCGCACCGAGCCGTGACAGCATGGCGGCGTGAAGTCCATCGGTCTGTTCGCCAGCGCGGCCGGGGGCCTCGAGCATCTCCGCGAGCAGCTGGTCGAGCCGTTGGTCGCGGCCGGCCACACGGTCGCCGTCACCCTCACTCCGACCGCCGCCACCTGGCTGGACCACCTCGGCGAGATCCCTTTGCTGGAAGCAGTTACCGGCCTTCCTGTGCGCTGGACGCCTCGGCTGCCGGGGGAACCTCAGCCTCACCCACGGGCTGTGCTGCACGCCGTCGTACCGGCCTCGGCGAACACGGTCGCGAAGCTGGCCCTGGGCCTCGGCGACAACCAGGCGTTGAGCACCTTGTGCGAGAGCCTCGCGAGCGTGCCGACGGTGGTGTTCCCGCGGGTGAACGCGGCGCATGCCCGGCATCCCGCGTGGGAGTCCCACCTGGCCGGCCTGCGGCGAGTGGGCGTGCAACTCCTGTACGGCGAACACATCTGGCCGCTCGCCGAGCCGCGCTCCATCGGCGACGGAAGACCGTTGCCCTGGGCAGCGATCCGCGAGGCGATCGGGTAGCACCAGGCGGCGGCTCGGGGCTACGGCTCTTGCTAGTGGAACCACCCCGGCAGATCCGCCAACGGGGTGGGAGTGTCGCTCGGGGTGAGCTTCGAGAGGTCGTCTTCGAGCGCGCTCAGGCGGCCGGCGCCCAGGGACTTCTTCCACTCGCCGTGGAGTTCGTCGAAGATCCGCGCCGAGAGGGTGAGAGCCGCTCGGCCGTGAGGGGTGAGAGTCAGGCGGATCGCCCTCGCGTCGGCGGGGTCGGGGGTGCGGGTGACGTAGCGGAGGTCGGTGAGTCTGCCGGCGGTCTTGGTGGCGGCTTGTTTGGTGACGCCCAGGCGGCGACCCAGCTCGGAGACGGTGGTGCCGTCGCGGCCGACGGCCTGCAGGGCGAACCCGTACGCCGGGCGCAGGTCGGGGTGACCTTCGTCGGCGAGGCGGCGGTGGAGCTCGTCGATGATGCGGCGGAAGGCGCCGGCGAGCAGGAGGGGGAGCTCGTAGCCGTGACGGTCCATGCCGACCATCTTGACAGATCGACAACCCGGTGTACTGTTTTCGTCAACCGGGTTGACGATCAATGAGGAGTGCAGATGCGAGTGACCGAGACACCGAACGCCGTGATGACGACGTACGCCTCACCGACGCTGGGCAGCGAGGGCCTGAGCGTCTGGCGGGTGGAGATGAAGGCGACCGCGCAGGGGCCCGTGCACGTGATGGACAGCGAGCAGGTGTGGACCGGACTGAGCGGGCACGCGCGGATCAGCGTGGGCGCCGACGAGGTCGAGCTGAAGCCAGGCGAGGCCGTCGTGCTGCCGGCGGGGATCGAGCGTCAGGTGACAGCGACCGGCGATTTCGCTGCGCTCGTCGCCGGTTACGGGAATGCCAAGGCCATGGTCCCCGGAGAGGACACCGACCGGGGAACTCCGCCCTGGATCAGCTGATCCAGGGCGCGGGCAGGTGGGGCCGGGTCAGCTGAAGTCGATCGTCGGCCACAGCTCCAGGAACGCCTCGCGCGACCGGTCCCCGCGGTACTGCTCCGCGGCATGCAGCCGGCCCAAGGTGAACGGGTTCCCACCATCCAGATGCTGCTGGACGGCGAGCTGCCGCAGGAGGTCCCGCGCGACCACGCTGTCCTGGTGGTCGCCGAGGACCTCCTGGACCTGCTCGGCACGATCCGCCAGATCGGTCGCGGCCTGACCGAGCACCGGCACCGCCGACTCCGCGGCGTACCGCAGTCGCTTGGACGCCTTCCGCGTCTCGTGCAGCTCGTGGTCCTGCTCGGCGAGCGTCTCCGCCTTCTCGGCCCGCTTCACACACTTGCTCATCCGCTTCAGGTCGTGCTTCAGCAGACTCGGCACCTGCTTCTTCGCCTTCGTCTCCGCATCGAGCAGCGGCGGCGAGGCGACCAGCTCGTCGAGCGTGTCGAGCAGCCGGAAGTACCGCTCGCTCTCCAGCGCCTCCAGCGCCTGTACCCGAGCCTCCTTGTAGACCCCGCGCAGATGGTCGTCGATGTACCCCGCGACGCGTCCCATCACCAGCTCCTGCGGCTGCTCCGAGACCGCGACCAGGAAGTGCTCGCGCAGCACCTCCGCGTCCCGCGCCCCGCCGAGCTCACCCGCGAACCACTTCAGCTCGTCCCGGATCGCGTCGCCGACCTCGCGGTCCACGACCGGCCGGTACGTCGCCAGCGCCGAGCGCAGCCGCCGGGTCGCGACCCGCATCTTGTGGATCGAGTCCGGCAGGTCGCGCCGGACCTCCGGGTCGCGCAGGTGGATCGCCTCGACCTGCGCGGTCACGTACGCGCGGAACAGGTCCGCGGTCGTCGGCTTCGCCGGCAGCTCCCACGTCTCCCGCTTCGGCACACGATCGCCCAGCGCGCGAGCCAGCTTGCTCGGTCCCGACGCCGGTTTCGCGCCCGCTTCCCGCAGTACAGGCTCAGCGGCTTCGAGCAGCTCGGTCGAACCGCCGACCAGCTCGACCTCCCACTCGCGCCACGTCTGCGGCTCCTCGCCGTCGACCGTCGCGGTCACGTGGTCGTCGGCGACCTCGGCCAGAACCTCACCCTCGGCGTCGAGCAGGCGGTGCACGATCCGCCGTGTCGCCAGCGTCACCACCGGCAGGAGCTCGTGGTCGCGGACGTGCACCCGGACGGCGCGCACGACCTGGATCGGCACCTTCCGGACCGCGCGCCCGAGCGGGTGCTGGATCTCCATCCGCCCGCGCGCGGCCGGCAGCTTGATGTGCCAGCCGTCGTCCTCACCACCGGTACGACGGCGCAGGGTCACCTTGTTCTGCGCGAGGTGCAGCCCGGCGGTGTCGAAGTAGACCGCCTCCAGCGCGAGCTCGACCGGTTGCTCGACCCGATCGACCCCGGGCAGCTCGTGCAACGCCGGCAGAATGGCGTGCTCGTCGACGTCGTACTTGGTCTCGATCTCGAGCTGCTCGGTCGGCGTCATCCCCAAGTTTTACCAGTCGGCGCAAGCCCTGTCGGCGGCCGCGCGAAGATCGTCCAAGAGACGGTCACGATCGCGATCGCGTCCGCCGGTAGGTGTGCTCTTGTACGACGGCGCGCCGCACCGTCGGCGGTTCCACTCCAGCGCGGCGATCACCGCGGCGACCAGGACGAGCAGCGCGATCATCGCACTCCGACCCCCTTGAAGAACGTGTAGTGGAAGGTCCCGCCCGGCTCGGCGGCGCGCTCGAGATCGCGGATCCCCCGCGCCCAGGCGTCCGGCGTACTGAGTCCGGTGGCGATCGACCGGGCGCGGACCGAGCCGACCATCGCGATGAACGTCCTGCGGGTGAAGCCGTCGACCAGGTGCGGCACGGTCTGGTCGGCGTACACGGTCCGCGGCTCGGTGACGACGTCGGTGAACCCGGCGGCGGTCAGCAGCGGCTGGACGCGGCGGCCGATCAGCGCGTCGCCGCCGGCGTCGGCCTGGCTGCGGTTGAGGCACTCGATGACGGCCTGGGCCTCGTCGCTGCGCGGGTGGTAGATCGCGGAGCCGTGGTCGCCCTCGACGACCGTGATCGTGCCGCCCGGGCGGAGGTGGTTGCGCAGGGTGCGGAGGGCCTCGACCGGGTCGGGCAGGTGCTCGAGGACGAAGCAGACGAACAGGTGGTCGAACTCGGCGTACGGGAGGTTGTGTAAATCGCCGTGATGCCACTCGACCTGCCCGTACGGCGCTCTGGCGACGACGCGGCGTTTGGCCTCGGCGAGCGAGTCCTCGGAGATGTCGACGGAGGTCAGCGCGATGCCCGGGCTGCGAGTGAGCAGCTGGACGGTCTGCGCGCCGACGCCGCAGCCGACCTCCAGGACGCGGCTGCCGGGTGCGTACTGCGTGCCGCCGTGCAGGAGCTCGGCCAGCGTGTCCGCCTGATCGCTGAGGCGGCGGGTCTCGGAGTCGGTGTAGCCGTGGACGTAGTCGGTTCCCATGAGTCCACCGTGCGCGCACAATGGTCCGGTGAGTAGATCCAATCAGGGCCAGATTGGCAGGTCCATAACCGCGGGGTCGGACTTCCTGCAGCTCAGCACCGCCGGCGTGCCGGTCGGTGGGCTGTCCACGTGGCTGGCCGACCAGCTCCGCGCCGCGATCGCCGACGGGCGGTTGCCGCTGGGCACCCGCCTCCCCGCGAGCCGAGTCCTGGCCGCCGACCTGCAGGTCTCGCGAGGTGTGGTGACGGAGGCCTACCAACGCCTCACCGAAGACGGCCACACCACCGCCAAGGGCAGAGCCGGTACGACGGTCGTCGCTGTTCCTTTCACCACCAAAACCTCAACTTCTTCTACCGAATCTCCTCTTCCTGTGGTCGTACAGGCACCCGGCGTCGACATCTTCGACGCCCTGCGAGCAGCTCCGGCGCGGATCGACCTCACCCCCGGCGTACCCGACCTCACGGCCTTTCCCCGCGCCGCCTGGCTCAAGGCCGAGCGCGCGGTCCTCGACCGCCTCTCCGCCTCGTCCTTCGGCTACGGCGACCCCGCCGGTACGCCGGAACTGCGCCTCGCCGTCGCCCGCTGGCTCGCCCGCTACCGCGGCGTCCAGGTCGACCCGGCCGAGGTCATCATCGTCGCCGGCGTCGCCCAGGCGCTCAGCCTGATCACCCAGATCCTCACCGCCGACGGCATCCACGAGCTGGCCGTCGAGGACCCCGGCTCGCTCGGCTCCCGCCAGCATCTGCAGAACCTCGGCCTGCGCACCCCGCCCATCCCCGTCGACGCCGACGGCGTACGCGTCGACGAGCTGCACCGCAGCGGCGTACGCGCCGTACTGCTGACTCCCGCGCACCAGTTCCCCACCGGCGTCGTCCTCGACGGCGAACGCCGGCGCGAACTGATCCAGTGGGCGACCGAGACCGACGGCCTGATCGTCGAGGACGACTACGACGCCGAGCACCGCTACGACCGCCCGCCGGTCCCCGCCCTGCGCGCGATGCTCGCCGACCACGTGATCTACGCCGGCAGCGTCTCCAAGCTGCTCGCCCCCGCGCTGCGCATCGGCTGGATGGTCCCGCCACCGGCGTACCGCGACCGCCTGATCGCCGCCAAACGCCTCGCCGACCTCGGCAACGCCGCCCTGCCGCAGCTCGTCCTCGCCCACCTGATGGAGTCCGGCGACCTCGAACGCCAGCTCCGCTACGCCCGCCGCCGCCACCGCCGTCGCCGCGACGCCATGATCGATGCCATCAGCAACCACCTCCCCACCGCCACCACCCACGGCGCCGCCGCCGGCCTGCACCTCACCATCACCTTCCCCGACGCCTCCCTCGACGACGTAACCCTCGCCACGCGGGCCCTCGCCGAAGGCATCAAAACCCACCCCCTCAGCTGGCACACCCAGACTCCCCATCCCCCAGGTCTGGTCCTCGGCTACGCCGCCCGCACCCCCACAGCCATCACCGAAGCCATCGAGATCCTCGGATCCCTGGCCGCCCAGCTCTAGCCCCGCCTTCTCCCACCCGAGTCGCCGCCCACGGACAGCGCTCCTCTCCACCTCGGCGGTGCGGCAGGCCAACCCGCAGCCGCCGCGAGTCCGTCGACGCCCACCACCCACCAAGCACTCCACCGGAACGCCAGTTCCCGCCTGGAGCCGGCGCCCAGGACGCGCTGCCGGAAGGTTGATGGGTGGCGGGCGTCGGGTCCCGCAGACGACCTCCGCCATCGGGTCAGGCGTTGCTCGGTCAACGCCTCCCCATCGGGGCAGGTGTTGCTCGGTCAACGCGAGGCATCCCGCACCCCGTCGACACCCACCACTGACCAACCACCCCACCGAAGGCCGCTCCGCGCCTGGAGACGGCGGCCGGCGCCGCGTGCCGAGGTGTTGATCAGTGGTGGGCATCGGTGAATCCCCACAGGGCCGCAATGAAGACCAGTTGCTACTTGGAATCAGCAGCCGGGCCTTGTGCGGAGGAGGTTGCTGAGTGGTGGACGTCCGCACCCGCACGCCATCCGCGCCCGGCGGTACGCACTGTGTGCACGGCCCAGCCCCGGCGAACGCCGACCAGCGGCTGAACGGTGCACAACCAATCACCGCGCCGGCAGCCAGATCGAGCACCACTCCGGCGACGGCGGGTGCCGCGGGTGTGCGTGCCGTGGCGCGTGGGGGCGGGGCGTCGGGGTGGTTCGGGTCAGGTGTCTTGTGTGATGGGTTGGCGTGGGCGCGGGAGGACCAGCGGGGTGCCTGTGAGCGGGTCTGGGATGACCTCGCAGGCAAGGCCGAAGACTTGTTCTACGACCTCGGGGGTGATGACCTCGGTGGGGTTGCCGGTGGCGACGATTCGGCCGGACTTGAGGGCGATCAGGTGGTCGGCGTAGCGGCTGGCGAGGTTGAGGTCGTGGAGGACGAGGACGATCGTCTTGTGGTGCTGGTGGTTGAGGTCCTGGACCAGGTCGAGGATCTCCAGCTGGTGGGCCAGATCGAGGAACGTGGTGGGCTCGTCGAGCAGCATCGTGTCGGCGTCCTGGGCGAGGGCCAGGGCGATCCAGACACGCTGGCGTTGGCCGCCGGAGAGTTGGTCGAGGGAGCGGTTCGCCAGGTCGGCGGTGCCGGTGGCGGCGAGGGCTTCGGTGACGACCTTCTCGTCCTCCGGAGTCCACTGGCGGAACCACCGCTGGTGCGGATGGCGCCCGCGGCCGACGAGGTCGGCGACGGTGATGCCTTCGGGCGCGACCGGTTGCTGCGGGAGCAGCCCGAGCTTCGTGGCCAGTTGCCCGCCAGGGATTCGGCGTACGTCGACGTCGTCCAGGTAGACGGTCCCGCCGCGCGGCACCAGCAGGCGGGCGAGGCCGCGCAGCAGCGTGGACTTCCCGCAGGCGTTGGCGCCGACGATCACGGTGATCTTCCCCTGCGGGATGTCGACCGAGAGGTCGTGCACGACCGGCGTTCCGTCGTACGCGAGGCTGAGGTTCTCGGAGCGCAGCATGGTTATCCTCCTCGGCCGACGCGGTTGGCTCGGGCCATCAGCAGCAACAGGTAGGGCGCGCCCAGGAACGCCGTGACGACGCCGACGGGCAACGGGATCGGCGCGAACAGCTCGCGCGCCACGAGATCGGCGGCGACGACCAGCAGCGCGCCGATCGCGCCGGAGGCGAGCAGTCCGGCAGCGCGTTCGGCCAGCAACCGGCGCGCGATCTGCGGAGCGACCAGCGCCACGAAGCCGATCGGCCCAGCGGCAGCGGTCGCGAGCGCGGCGAGGCCGACGCCGATCGCGATCAGCAGACCGCGGGACAGTTCGACCCGTCCGGCGAGGGTCCGGGCGAGGTCGTCGCCGAGCTCCAGCAGGCGGAGCTGCCGCGACGCGACCACGGCGGCGGGAAGGAGGACCAGCAAGGTGATCCCGATCATCCACACCTCCGCCCAGGACCGCCCGGCGAGACTGCCGGACAGCCACATCAGCGCGCTCTTGGCGGTGTAGATGTCGGCCAGGGTCAGCAGGTACGCCGTGAGCGAGCCGATGATCGCGGTGACGCCGATCCCGACCAGCACCAGCCGATAGCCGGCAACCCCACGTTTGAAGGCGAACAGATAGATGGTGATTGCCGTTAGCAACGACCCGCCGAGCGCTCCGACCGGCAGCCAGAACGGGCTGGCGCCGAGGATCGTGATCACCACGACGGCTGCCAGGGCCGCGCCGGCGTTGATTCCGATCAGGTCGGGGCTGACCAGCGGGTTCCGCGCGAGCCGCTGGAAGATCGCACCCGATACGGCGAACGCGAACCCGACGCCGAGCCCGACGAGGACTCGGGGCAGCCGGTTGTTCACCACCACGTCGGTCATGATCAGCGAGCCGTCACCCGCGAGCGTGCTGAGGACTTGTGCGAGCGGGATCTCGTAGTCCCCGATCGTCAAGGAATAGGCGCCCACAGCAACAGCTCCCAGCAGACCAAGGAGCGTGACGACCACCCCGCCGAGATCGAGCCGGCCCGAAAGAGGACCGATCCGCACAGCCCGGCTCACAGCTCGGCCAGCCTTTGCCGGCGTACCAATGCAATGAAGAGCGGGGCTCCGACCAGCGCTGTGATGATGCCGACCTGCAGTTCGTCCGGACGGACCACCAGGCGACCGACCACGTCCGCGAGCAGCAACAACGTCGGCGCGAGGACGAGCGAGTACGGCAGGATCCAGCGGTAGTCCGCGCCGACGATCGCTCGCGCGACATGCGGTACGGCGAGGCCGACGAACCCGATCGGGCCCGCCATCGCGGTCGCCGTACCGGCCAGCAGCATGATCGCGAGTCCTGCCAGCACTCGGACAAGCCCGACTCTGGTGCCGAGGGTTGTCGCCAGTTCCTCGCCCAGTGCCAGCTGGTTCAGCGACCGGCCGAGCACCAGCGCCAACACGATGCCTACAGCAACGAACGGCAACGCCTGACCGACGATCGGCCCGGTCGCCAGCGTGAGCGACCCGACCACCCAGAACCGGAACTCGTTCAGCGTCGACAGATCGAGCAACGTCGCCGCCGACGTGACCGACCCGAGCATGGCCGACAACGCAGCCCCGGCCAATGCGAGTTTGACCGGCGTCGCCCCACCGCGCCCGAGAGCGCCGACGAGGTAGACCACGACGGTCGCCACCAGCGCGCCGCCCATCGCGAACCACACGTACCCGGTCAGGCTCGTCACCCCGAAGACCCCGATCGCCGCGACGACAGCGACCGCGGCACCGGCGTTGACGCCGAGGATCCCCGGGTCGGCCAACGCGTTGCGCGTGACGCCCTGCATCAGCGCGCCGGCCATGCCGAGCGCCGCGCCTGCCATCAGGCCGGTCGCGGTCCGCGGCAGGCGCAGGTACCGGATCACCCGATCGGTGTCGGACCCGGTGAAGTCGGCCGCCGCGAGATACACATCCCGAGGCGCGAACCATTCCGTACCGGCGAGCAACGACAACAGCACAGCCGCCAGCAGTACGACGAAGGCGACCACGAGCCCACCGGACTTCGTCAGCCCGTGGTGCAGAAGGCCCCCAGAGCCGTCGGCTCCGCGCCGGCCATCAGATCCCCGGCGAACGCCAGCGTCCCGAGGACCCTCCGTGCGATCGCCAGCTCCCGGCCGACCGGCAAATCCCGGTCGGCCGTCAGTGGTCTGCGCGGTCACTTGATCAGGTCGGGATGGATGATCTTCGCGATCAGTTCGGTCGAGTTCGCGCCGCGGACGCCGGCCGAGTGGTGCGCGAACAACCACGGGACGACCTGCTTGTTCTTGACCGCTGTCAGGTTCGCGAACGCCGGGTTCGTCATCAGCTTGTCGACGTCCGGCTGCCCTTGGGCCTCGGTCAGCGTCGCGTCGCAGCAGGCGCTGATCAGCACGTAGTCCGGGTCGGCCTTGATGAACTCCTCGACGCTGATCTTCACGTTCCGCTTCGAGGTCAGCCCCGCGAACGCGTTCACCCCACCGGCCTGCTTGATCAGCACCGTGCCGAAGTCCGGCCCACCGGACACGGTCATCCCGCCGCCCTCGAGCCCGGGCCGCACGATCGCGACCGTCGGCTTGCCGGCGCTCTTCACCTTCGCCTCGACCGCGGCGATCCGCGTCTTCTGGTCCGCGATCACCTGCTCGGCCTTGTCGCTCGCGCCGAACAGCTTGCCCAGGTCGCGCAGATCGGCGTACACGTTGTCCATCGAGACCGTCGACGGGTCGATCGCCTCGTCGCCCTTGCCGTCCGCGGTCGGGCACAGCGGGCTGAAGATCCACGTCTGGACGCCGAGGTCGGACAGCGACTTGCGGCTGCCGAAGCTGCCGTCGCTGCCGGCCGCGTTGAAGATGTCGTTGAAGCCGGACAGCACGAAGTCCGGGTTCAGGCTGAGCAGCTCCTCGCGGCTCGGCATGTTCTTGTAGTACTTGCGGTCCTGCTGCGCGGCGACGTACTCCGGCAGCGGCTCGGAGTCGAGGAACGCGGTGCCGACCAGGCGGTCGGAGATGCCCAGCGCGTGCGCCATCTCGATGGCCGGCTGGTACGCCGCGAACACCCGCTTCGGGGGTCCGTCGACGGTGACGTCGAGCCCGCAGTTCTTCACGGTCGTCGCGCTCGCGCTCGGACCTTCGTCGGCGCCGGCGGTTCCGCAGGCAGCGATCAGGGACAGGAAAACGGCAGCAAGCACTGCCTTGGGTACGACGGCCATGGCGACCGTTCCTCCAACACCTCGTGGACGGGACGCGTCGTGGCCGGTCTCCTGGCTGACGGGACGACCGCATCCGCCGAGCTGACCTTCCCAGCCCCTCCGGGCCAGTGGTCTCACACCTGGTGAACGCTCAGCGGACAATCCCGATCACAGTGGCGAGGGCCGCGCCGGTACTCCACCGGCTTCCCGAACACCACGACCGCCACACCGTAACCCACGCTGCGACTCAGTCGCAGCACGTGGTCCACGGACAGCGTCGGCAGCAGTCGGCGACGCCGCCGCAGGGCGATCGGCGGAGGCGCGTACGACGTACAGGCGACCGCCGCCGCAGGGCGATCGGCAGGCGCGTACGCCGTACAGGCGTCAGCGGGTGTAGAGCGGGGAGATCGCGAGGGCGAAGGTGACCATGTCGTCGGTCTTCACCTTGCTGCCGGGGAGCGGGACCAGGTCGGCGATCTTGTCGGTGCCGACGCGGATCGTGCCGCGGCCGGTGGCGGTGTCGACGTACCCCTCGTCGCCGAGCGGGACCGACTGCGACGTCGGCGCCTTGCGGACCGCGGCCATCGCCGCCTCGGCGTCGGGAACCCGCCGGGCGGTCGTGTAGAGCACAGAGGTCGCGGTGATCCAGCCGCAGACGACGTCGCCCGCGGGCGTCGCGCTGTCGCGGCGGGCCGTGGCCACGGTGCCCATCACCTTGGCGGCGGCGTTCGTCCCGCGGTCGCATTCCGTGCGGGTGATCAGCGGCGCTGCCTCCGGCAGACCCGCGGCCTGGCGCGCGGCCTCCTGCGCCAGTACGACGTACTTGGTCGGCGTCGCCGCCGGTCCCTCGACCTTGTAGAGATGCGTGCCCAGCAAGAACACGGCGAACTTGCTCGTCCCGTAGCCGCCCTGCCCGACGGCGATCGCCCGCGCCGGTTCGGCCTTCGTCGCGGCGTACGCCCGCTGCGCCGCGATCAGGTCGGCCTTGGTCCCCGTCAGCACCGAAACCCCGAGCCGAAGCGCCGGTCCGTCCGGATTCGTGCTCAGCCCCAACTCGCAGATGTCGAAGCTGGGCAACCCGATCTCGGCCGGCACCGGCGTCTGCGGGATCGTCACCGCCGGCGCGGCCAACGTCGTCTGCACCAGCGACTGGTCCATCCGCACGCACAACGTGTCCGCGGCCTGCGCGGTCGGCGGCACGCTCGGCGTATCCGACGGGGTCTCGCTCGGTGTCTCGGTTGGCGTCGTACTGACCGAGACCAGCGGCGGCACACTCGGCGCGGTTTCACCGCTCCCACCACCACAGCCGGCGACGGCCAGACCGGTCAAGGCAAAGACAACTACTGGACGGATACGCATGGTGACCCGACTCTAGCCGCAGCTGCTACTTCCCGACGGCGTAGCGCAGGATCGCGAGGCCCTGACCGGGCTGCTGCCGTACCTCAACCGACCTGACTTGGGCTCCTGTCCGAGGTGATCGCTTCGAGGGCTTCAGGCAGTGCCTCGACGCCATCGGCAGCGAGGAAGTGACCGGCTCCCGGGACGACTGCTGCGGAGGTCCCGAGCAGGCCGGCCAGGCGGTCGGTGTGCGCAGGCGAGACCAACGGATCCGCGTCCGACCGGATGATCGTCAGTTGGTCGACGTACGCGCTGATCCCCTCCACGTCACAGCCGTCGCCGATGAAGCCGTCCAGTTCGGGAAGCGCGGGCAGCGGGTCTACGAACCCCGAGACCAGCACGAGGGTTCCCAGGCGCCAGCCGGCCGGCAGCGACCGGAGATGCCGAAGAACCGCCAGGCACCCCAGGCTGTGCGCGACGATGATCGAGCCCTCGTCCGGGACCCCGACATCGGCGCTCACGGCTGCCGCCCACTGCACGGCGTCCGGCTCCTGCGGGCTCGGCAGGCGCGCGATCGTGACCGAGAATCCGTCCGCCTCGAGTTGCTGTCCCAGCCAACCGAACCAGTGATCCTCAGGCGATGCCGCGTAGCCATGGATGATCGAGGCCCGTCGCCGGGTTGTCCCTGATGTCATACCGCAGGACGGTATGGGGTCACACCAATGTGAAGGTCAAGCCGATCGGGATGAATCGGCATCTTTCCCTGCTCTGCCTTAACCCGGGGTGGCGCGGAGTTCTCGTTCTCGGACCGCGTGTTCGTCGGTGCGGGCGTCGTAGCGCCAGAAGTCCTTGAGCCAGACCGCGGTGCCGATGACGCCGGCTACGCAGAGGATGCCGCCGCTGACGATGGAGGTGCGGACGCTGGTGAGGTCGGCGACGAGGCCGGAGCGGGACTGGCCGCCCAGGGGGCCCAGCGAGTACGACAGCATTTCGATGCCGGCCAGGCGGCCGCGCATCTCGTCGGGGATGGTCTGGTTCCAGATGACGGCGCGGAAGAGGCCGGAGACCATGTCGGCGCCGCCGGCCACCGCGAACATCGCGATCGCGAACCAGATGTTCGGCGCGAGTCCTGCGACACCGACCGAAGCACCCCACGTGATGGTGGCGATCACGACCGCGCGGCCGTGGTGGTGGACTCGGCGAGCCCAGCCGCTGGTCAGGGTCGCGAGCATCGCGCCGACGGCCTCCGCGCTGTAGAGGAGTCCCAGCAACTTGGGTTCCTTCAAGACCTCGGTCGCGAACGCCGGGAACAGCACGATCGGCATCGCGAGGAACATGCCGACCATGTCCACGGCGTACGTCCCGAGCAGGTCGCGCCTTCGGAACGCGTACTTGATCCCGTCCCCGATCGCTCGCAGGCTCGGTGGCGTGCTGTGCTCGCTCGGTTTGTACGACCCCAGCAGCATGAACAGCAGGGTCGCGATCACCAGCCCGGCCAGCTCCACGGCGTACGCCCACATCACACCGGCCGTCCCAACCAGTACGCCGCCAAGCGCCGGCCCCGCGAGCTGGCCGACCTGCAGGATCAGCGAGTTGAGCGTGACCGCGGCCGGCATGTCCTCGTGCCGTACGACGCGCGGGAACAGTGCCTCCCGCGACGGCCGCTGCAACGACGACGCGATCGCGTTGAGCGCACCGCAGACGTAGATCACCCACACCTGCGGGCTCGCGAGCAGCGTGTTCGCCAGCAGGGCCGCGCAGATCACCACCTGCGCCATGCCGGTCAGGATCAGCATCTTGCGCCGGTCGACGTGGTCGGCCAGCGCCCCGCCGTACAGGCCGAAGATCACCAGCGGCGCGATCGTCACCAGCCCCATCGCGCCGACCGCGAAGTTGGAGCCGGTCAGCTGGTAGAGCTGGAACGGCAGTGCGACGTACCCGACCATGCCGCCGAGGAAGAAGACCGAGCCCGAGATCACCAGGATCCGGAAGTCGCGGGACGCCCGCCACGGGGTCAGATCGACCTTCAGACGGTCCACGCGCTCGCGGAAACTTGTTGCCACTGGCACATAGTGGCACCCGGTGGCGCACCGCGACGACCCTATTTCGCCCCTACCGTCGGCTCTGGACGCGGTCTGGACCGGAACCAAACGGCCTCAGCCGGCGTCAACATCAACGGCGCGGGGGAAGGCTCGGCGCCCGGAGCACAGACAGGACACCAGATGATCTCGACCACGACGGTCCGAACCCGGGCCCTCGCCCTCGTCGCCGCCGGCTCGGTGGCACTCGGTACGGCGCTGCTGGCGCCGGTCGCCGCGAACGCGAGCCCGACGACGGCCGCCGCGCCGATGCAGGTGCAGAGCGGGGTGCCGTTCACGCTGAAGCCCGGCGAGATCCTGCGCCCGGGGCAGTACCGTCGGTCGTGGAACAACAAGTACACGTTCGTCATGCAGAAGGACGGCAACGCCGTGCTGTACCAGGGCAAGACCGCCCTGTGGTCGACCGCGACGAACGTCAAGGGCTCGTCGATCTCGCTGCAGCGCGACGGCAACCTGGTCGTCTTCCTCAGCACCCGCGCGATCTGGCACAGCAACACCAACGGCAAGAAGCCGTCCGGCCTGGTCGTCCAGGACGACGGCAACCTGGTCATGTACGACACCGCCAAGCACGCCTACTGGTCGCGCTGGACGGTCATCGAGACGCTGAGCCCGGGCCGCGCGCTGAAGACCGGTCAGCTGCTCTACTCGCGCAACGGCATGTACCGCCTGCAGATGCAGAGCGACGGCAACCTGGTTCTGGTCAAGGCCGGCAAGACCCCGCTGTGGTCCACCAAGACCACCAAGAAGGGCGCCTTCGCCATCATGCAGACCGACGGCAACCTGGTTGTCTACGTCGGCAAGACCGCCCTCTGGTCGAGCCGGACGAACAAGAAGGGCGCCATCCTCCAGATGCAAGGCGACGGCAACCTGGTCATCTACTCCGGCCGTACGCCGGTCTGGTCCTCGGGCACCGGCGGCAAGTAGTCCTCGACCAGCGGCAGGAGTGCACTCAGATCGGTGCGCTCGCCGCTGGCTCGGAGTTTGCCGCTGTCGCGGGCTTCGGGCCAGGTGATTCGGCCGAGGCCTAGGTCGATCCAGAGTTCGGGGGGCATCTCGACGACGGCGCCTGGGGTGCCGCGGGTGTGGCGGGGGCCCTCGATGCACTGGACTGCGCCGTACGGCGGGACGCGGACCTCTACCGCGTGGCCGGGGGCCTTGGCGACCAGGAGCTTCAGCAGTTGTTTCACCAGGAGTTTGAGATCGGCCCGTTCGGCTTCACCTGCCTGGTACCGGCGTAGCGCCGTGTCGAAGTCCACGACGGGCCAGCGTAGCCGCGGTTTCGCTCCCGCCCCCTTCGTGGTCGATAATCAAGCGCGACGACAATGCGATGCGGAGGTCCGGATGCTTACGCCCAGGCACCAGGCGCTGGTGGCGACACTGGCCGGGATGACCGTCGGGGTCGCCGTCTTCGGCGTCGTCCTGGCGGTCAACAGTGCAACGGGAAACGACTCCGCGCAGACCGTCGTCGCCAGTCCGACCTCGACGCCGAGCCAGACCGCGACCGACGGGCTCCAGCCCGATGCGTTGCAGTACGTCGCGCAGACGTTCGGCAGCGACCGTTCGCCGGTCACGGCCGAGATCCCGTCGGGCTGGAAGAGCAGCCAGAGCGGCACCAGGCCGCGGTACGTCGACTCGACCGGCGTCTGGCAGATCCGGTTCGACGCGCGCGGCAGCAAGCAGACGCCGGCAGCGCTGCTCGCGGCCCGGCAGGGCAGCATCGACGAGCCGGACTACAAGGTGCTCAGCACCGAGAACACCACGCTCGTCTACACGTACACCGACAAGGCCCGCGGCCCGCGGATGGGCCTGTCGCGCTGGATCCCGGCGGGCGACAGCGGCCGGTCGGCGGTCGAGATCACCGTCGGCGGCCGCCCGCAGGACGAGGCCGGGCTGCGCGCGGTACTCGAGCGGGCCACAGAGACCCTGCAACTGCCGGGCTCGGACGACAACCGGCCAAGCTAGCGCTTGGGTCCTGTACGACGGGCTGGGCGCTAGCGCCCAGCCGGCCACGGAACACCGAGGTCGCCAGCGCCGCGTACGTCGTACAGGCTCAGGCGGTCAGCATCTGAGGTCGGCACCGGGGGGCGAGCCCTGCAGCAGGTAGCTCTCGACCGCGGTGTCGACGCACGCGTTGCCGGCCTTGTAGCCCGTGTGGCCGTCGCCGTCGCGGGTGATCAGCACACCGCTCTCCAGCTCACCCGCCAGACCGACCGCCCATCCGTACGGCGTCGCCGGGTCGCGGGTGGTGCCGATCACGACGATCGGCTTCGCGCCGGGCGCCTTGATCGAGTGCGGCTTGCCGGTCGGCTTCACCGGCCAGTTCGCGCAGCTCAGCGAACCCCACAGCAGGTACGCGCCGAACCGCGGCGACTCGGCGGTGTACTTCGCGGCCAGCGCCTTCCCCTCCGCGACCGACTTGATGTCCTGACGGTCGAGGCAGTTGACCGCGTAGATCGCCTCGTTCGCGTTGGTCGTGTAGCCGCGCGGAGTGCGATCGGTGTTCTCGTCGACGATCGCCAGCAGCCGCGCGCCCTTGCCGGCCAGGCCGTCGGCGACAGCCTCCTCCAGCCGCGGCCAGGCCTCCCGCGAGTACAGCGGGTAGATCACGCCGAGCACGGCCAGGGCCTGCGTGACCTCGCGCTCCCCGCCGGTCGGGATCGGCTTCGCGTCGGTCTCGGTGAGCAGCTTGTCGACCGCGGCCAGCACCTCGGCCTTGCTGGTGCCGAGCTGGCAGTTGCGGCCGGCGCAGTCCTCGGCGAACGCGTCGAGCGCGGTGTCGAAGCCCTTGGCCTGGGCGATGTTGTTCTCCTCGGCCGTCTTCGCCGGGTCGACCGCGCCGTCCAGCACCAGCCGGCCGACGTTCTTCGGGAAGAGCTCGGCGTACGTCGCACCGAGGAAGGTCCCGTACGAGTAGCCGATGTAGTTCAGCTCGACGTCGCCGACCAGCGCCCGCAGTACGTCGATGTCGCGCGCGGCGTCCTCGGTCGAGACGTGCGGCAGAAGCTTGCCCGAGCGCTGCTCGCAGGCGTCGGCGAAGCCCTTCGAGACGGTGTTCAGCTCGTTGATCTCGGCGTCGTTGTCCGGACTGCCGTCGGTCGCGATGAACTTGTCCTGCTCGGCGGTGTCCAGGCAGCGCACGGGCGTCGAGTCGCCGACACCGCGCGGGTCCCAGCCGACCACGTCGAACTTGCGCAGCAGCGCCGGGCCGAGGATGAACGACGCCGCGGCGGCGAACTGGACGCCGGAGGCGCCGGGGCCGCCCGGGTTGAGGAAGAGCGTGCCGATCTTGCCGGTCCGGTCGCGGGCCGGGACCTTGCGGGCGCGCAGCTCGATGGTGTCGCCGGCGGGCTTGGTGTAGTCGAGCGGGACGGTGATCGTCGCGCACTGGCTGCCCGAGCCGCAGCGCTCCCAGGAGGGCGTCTGCTGGTAGAACTTCTCCAGCCCGGCGGGGATCGGTCCGGCCGGCGCGTTGGTCGGCTTGCCGCCGCCCGTCGTACCGCCGCTGTCTGCGTCCTGGGCGCGCGTTGCGACTCCGCACCCACCGACCAGCGCCACGACCAGCAGCCCTGCAACCACCCTGCACGTCTTCACTACGAGCCGTCTCCCGTGTTGTCGTCCGGTCCAGCGCTGGTGGACCCGGTGTCCGTCGACGAATCACTCAAACGCCGCCGCCGGCGAGGCTTGCGCTTGCGAGCGGCCGGCTCCCCGTCCGTGGACTGCTGGTCCGTGGACTCGCTGTCCGTGGATTGCCCACCCGCGGTCGGCTCCGGCGGCGCGGTCGGTTCCGGCGGCGTGGCCTGCCGAACCACCGGGGTCGGGAGCTCAGCCGGCGCGTCCGGCGTGGTGGTGCTGCTCGCCTCGTACTGCTGGCGAGGTGAGCACACGTCGGCACGGCTGCACGCACAGCGGCGACCAGATGCAGCAAGCCGTACGACGACGGTGTCGCTCGGGACGTTGTGCCCGACCACGACCCCGTCTCCGGCGGGTGTCTCCACCGGCGTACCGACAGAAGGCGCCTTCGCGTTGAACTCCTGGTACAGCGGGTGCTCGTACTTCAGGCAGCACATCAGCCGGCCGCACGCGCCGGAGATCTTCAGCGGGTTGAGCGGCAGGTCCTGGTCCTTCGCCATCCGCACGCTGACCGGCTCGAAGTCCTTCAGGAACGTCGCGCAGCACAGGTCGCGGCCGCACGGCCCGATCCCGCCCTGCAGCCGGGCCTCGTCGCGCGCGCCGACCTGGCGCAGCTCGATCCGCGCCCGCAGTCCCCGCGCGAGGTCCCGGACCAGTTCACGGAAGTCGACGCGGTGCGGTGCGGAGAAGTACACGATCACCAGCTGGTCGACGTCGGCCCGCCGGTCGACGAAGTCGATGCCGACCACCTTCATCGGCAACCCGTGCTCGCGGATCAGCCGCTTCGCGGTCAGCCGCGCGTCGGCGCGGCGGTCGCGGTTCTGCTCGTCACGCTGCAGGTCGGCGTCGGTCGCGACGCCCTCGCACAGCGGCAAGCCGCCGATCTCCTCGGTCACGTACTGCGGCGCCCACACACACTCGGCGACCTCGGGCCCGTCGTCGGTCGGGACCAGCACCTTCTGCCCGACCCGCGGCCGGTGCGGACCGGGGTCCAGGTAGTACAGCCGTCCGTACCGCTCGAACGACACCGCCATCACCATGCCCACGCGGCCAGACTAGGGCATCTACGGTGAACTCCCGGGAGCTCGAGGCCGGGGCGGGGTCGGGCAGGTCAGCGCTTGCTGTCCTTCACGGTCTTGTTCAGCGAGTCGCCGTACGGGCCGTACGCCGTGCAGTAGACGTTGCGGTCGCCGCTGTTCCAGCCGGCCCGCTCCGGGTACCAGGCGACCGGCTCGAGTTCCGAGTCGTCGACGTCGATGCCGACGTACGTCTGGAACTTCTCGTCGCAGGCGGCCTCGCCGAGGTCACCGACCTTCTCGTCGCCCGGCCAGGTCTGGGCCGGTAGCGTCACCACGCCGTACAGCTCGCCGTCGTGGGCGGCGGTGCAGGACGAGCGGGCGACCTCGTCCTCGTCGGAGGTGTCGTTGAAGCACTCGCCGACCACCAGGGCCTCGATGTAGACGCCCGTGGTATCCGACGAGCTGACCGGCGTACCGCCGCTGGAGTACTCGTCGTCGGGCAACTGGGAGCCGATGATGATCAGGGTGATCACTGCCGCGGCGACCACCGAGATCACGCCGCCGACGATCAGGCCGATGACCGCCTGCGGGGTGCCGTCCTCGTTGCGGCGCTTGATCTGGACGAGGGCGGCGATGCCGAGGCCGACCGCGACCGGCGCGGCGATCGTGAAGATGATGCTCGCCAGACCGGTGACGAGCGCGGCCGTGGCCAGGCCGTTGGTCCGGCGGACGTTGCTCGGGTAGCCGTACCCGTACGGCACCGGGGGCTGGCCGTAGGCCGGCGGGTACTGCTGGGTCGGGTACGCCGGGTACTGCTGCTGCGGCGGCTGCTGGGGAGGCTGCTGGTACGGCGACGGCTGCTGCGGGGCCGACCACGGCTGCTGGGGCTGCTGCGGCGCCGAGTACGGCGGGACGAACGGCGCCGGAGCGTCGTCCTGCGGCCGCTGCTCCTCGGCGTACGAGGGGAAGCTCCGCGGCCGGTCCTGTGGCCGGTTCGGGTCGTGCTGGTACGGCGGTTGTGTCATGTTCTTCTCCCCCAGGACTAACGCTGCGCGCCGCGCATGGAGCCCACCAGGCGCTCCCCGCCCACCATGCACAGTACGTTGCCATCAGCAACAGCTTGATCTTCCAGCACCACGTAGTACATGTCCAGGTCGGAGCGCTCGTACGAGGTCCCGACGAAGTCCTGGAACGCCGTCGCGCAGTGCTGGGTCGCCGACGTGCCCTTCTGCTCCGTCGACAGGCCGGTCATCGCCGCCGTCACCTTCGCGTACGCCTCGCCGGAGTGGGAGGCGCCGCAGTCGGCGATCGTGACCATCCGCAGGGTGTCGGCCGACAGGTCGGCGTGGAAGCACTGCATCACCCGGACGTCGGCGATCGGGACCGAGCGGCCGATTCCGGCCTGCCGTTCGCCGTACAGGCCGAGGGCGGCGGCGACGCCGATCGCGATCACCCAGCAGCCGGAGATCGCCAGCGCGGCCTGCGCCAGGCGTCGGCCGCGGGTGCCGGCTTTCCTGGTACGCCGAAGTGCGACCGCCGCCAGCGGGATGCCGACCGGGATCAGCCCGGGCAGGCTGAAGGCCAGCGCGGCGATCGCGAAGCGATCCAGCCGCCGCTGCGTCGGCGTCGGCACCCCGTCGAGCCACGACTCAGCCGACGGCAGCGACCGCACAGGCTCGACAGGCTGAGGCGGTTGGGTCATTCAGTTCCTTTTGCGAGGGCCAGCGGCTGAGTTCCCCAGCCAGCCAGGACATCGCCGGTGCCCCTACCTTCGTTACAGCAAGTCCGCAACCCAGACCCGTGTCTCACCCCTTGAGCAGGTGGTTCTACGGGGTGTTTGTGGCTGATGTCACGAAGAGCGTCTTGTGGCTGGTCGCCGTTGTATCGCCGGGTGACGTAGCTGCAACGTCCCGCCGCTGCCGGCGAAGAAAGCCTGAAGGGGCCTGGCGGGAGCTTCCTCAGCCGTTGCCCTCTCTCCCTCCTCCGGCTCCCCACCCACCCACGCTCGGGAGCCTGCACCTCCACCTGTAGTTCGGGGTGGGGGCCTTCAACCTCTTCGGGTCAGCCTTCGAAGAGGTTGATGGTCATGGCTTCCAGGGCCAGGAGGGGGGCCACGTTGGTTTCGATGGCTTCTCGGCAGGCGGCCAGGGCGTCGATGCGGCGGATGGTTTGTTCGGGGGTGGTGCGGTCGGCGAACTGGGTGATCGACTTGTGCAGTTCGGCGTTGATCAGGTCGCTGCCGGCGCGGGTCTGGACGACCAGGACGTCGCGGTAGAGCGCCATCAGGTCGACCAGTGAGCGGTCGAGCACGTCGCGTTCCCAGCGCTTGGCTCTTGCCTTCTGCTGTTCTTCGAGGTCCTTCACGGCAGCGGCGGCCTCGCGGGGCCTGGCGCCCTTGGTGCCTACGCCGAGTGCCTGCTCGAGTGCGGTGCGTTCCTTCTCGTCGACGGCCGCGGCGCTCGCCTTCGCTTCTTCTTTGGCGGCCTCCGCCAACTGCTGCGCCGCCTTCAGACACGCTCCGAGGTCCCGCAGCGCGAACGGCACCTCCAGCACCTTCGTACGCCGTTCGCGCACCGTCTCGTCACGCGCCAGCGCCCGCGCCCGCCCGATGTGTCCCTGCGCGGCCCGCGCCGCGAACCCGGCCTGCGCGGCGTCCACGCCGAGCGTCCGGCTCAGCATCTCCGCCACGGCGTCGACCGGCGGCGTCCGCAGCACCAGCAACCGGCAACGCGAGCGGATCGTCGGTACGACGTCCTCGACCGTCGGCGCGCACAGCACCCAGACGGTCCGCGGCGACGGCTCCTCGATGCTCTTCAGCAGCGCGTCGGCCGCCTGCTCGGTGAGCCGGTCGGCGTCCTCGACGACCATCACCTGCCAGCGCCCCTGCGTCGGGCTCATCGCCGCCCGCCGGATCAGCTCGCGGATCTCGCTGACCCGGATCGACAGCAGCTCGGTGCGGATCAGCGACACGTCCGGGTGCGCGCCGGTCAGCGTCGTACGGCAGCCGTTGCACTCGCCGCAGCCTTCGTTCGCGCACTGCAGCGCCGCCGCGAAGGCGCGGCCTGCGTTGGACCGCCCGGAGCCAGGCGGCCCGGTGATCAGCCAGGCGTGCGTCATCCCCGCCGTCGCCGCGCCGCTCTCCCCCCGCAGCCGAGCAGCAGCACCCGACACAGCCCGAGTCAGTACGCCGACCGCCGGCTCCTGCCCGACCAGGTCATCCCAGACAGTCATCAGGCGTGCCTCCTCGAATTGGCCGGCAACCACTGCTCATCCGCCCACCACATCGGTGGCCGGTACTTGCTGGAGGGAGCCGAGGCGCGGGCCCCCAACCTCTTCGGTGGCACCTGTCGTCACCCGACCTTCGGCAGGAGCGGGAGCAGTCGGGCCTGGATCTGTAGGGCGATCTGTTCGCGGTCCTGGGTCGCGTCGATCACCAAGTAGTGCTGCGGTTCGGCGGCGGCGAGCTCCAGGAACGCTGCCCGGACGCGCTCGTGGAAGTCGGCGGACTGCGCCTCGATGCGGTCGCGTTCCTCGAAGCGGCCCAGTCCACTGCGTGGCGGCAGGTCCAGCAGGATGGTCAGGTTCGGGCGGAGATCATCGGTCGCCCAGCGGTTCACCCGCTCGACGTCCGACAGGTCCAGATCGCGCCCGGACCCCTGGTAGGCCAGCGCGGAATCGACGTACCGGTCGGTGATCACCACCGACCCGGCCTTGAGCGCCGGCTTGATCACCGAGTCCACGTGCTCGGCCTTGTCGGCGGCGTAGATCAGCGCCTCCGCCCGGTGCGAAATGTCGCCGGTCGCCGGGTCGAGCACGATCTGCCGCAGCGTCTTGCCGAGGTCCGTCGCGCCCGGTTCGCGCGTCAGCAGGACGTGCTGCCCGCGCTCCTCCAGCCACGTCACCAGCAGCGCGGACTGCGTCGACTTGCCCGCGCCCTCGCCACCTTCCAGGGCGACGAACAAACCGGTCGTCGGATACACCCCAGGCGTCTTGCCGAAGCTCTTCCGTACGTCGCGCCAGAACGGCACGCCCGGCCGGTCGTCCATCTGCCGCCAGGCGACCAGCCCGATCCCTCCGGCGAGCACGGCCGCGATCAGCATGGTCAGGGCGGCGCCGTTGTAGCTCAACGACCGGTCCCCGACGTGCACGGTCCGGCGGCCGATCGCGCCGGCCAGGAACGGCGCGACCGCGAGCGTCAGCGCGAGCACCGTGCGGACCGCCGACTGCACGAAGGCGAAGGTCCGGCCGCGCAGGTTGTCCGGGACCTCGAGCCCGAGCAGCGTCTGGCCGGAGACCCACGAGGCGCCGGCGCAGAAGCCGAGCAGGATCGCGATCATCGTGGCGATCTCGATCTGCTGGATCAGCGAGAGCCCGGCCAGCCCGACCCCCGACCCGACCAGCCCGGCCGCGAACAGCCGGCGCCGGGACAGCCCGGAGAAGATCCGGGGCGCGAACCCCATCCCGAGCGCGAGACCACCGAAGACCGCGCCGAACAGCACGCCGTACCCGGGATCGCCCGCGTCGAGGTCCTCGACGTACGTACGCCCGAGGCCGATCACCACGGCACCGGCCGCGAAGGCGCCGGAGATGCCGACGACCAGGCCGCGGACCACCGGCGTACCGGTGACGTACGACCAGCCCTCGACCATCGTCCGCCACAGCGTGGGGTGGTCCTCGTGGTCGTGCGAGCCGGCCCGGCCGATCTCGGCCACGGAGATGATCGCGAGGCCGGAGACCGCGAAGGTCGCCGCGTTCACGTACACCGCGATGTCGATCGCGACGTCACCCAGCCCGCGGCCGGCCAGCGTGATCGCGGTGAAGATCACCGCCGCCGGCAGCGCCGACCCGTACGTCGTGACGAGGCTGATCTGGTTGGCCGCCTCGAGCCGGTGCCGGGGCACCAGGTTCGGCACGCTGGCGTCCTTGGACGGACCCCAGATCAGGCTGACGATCTCGATCAGCACGGTCGCGACCAGCACCCAGGTGAGCGTGCCGACGATCGGGATGCTGACGAAGAAGGCCGCCCGGATCATGTCGCCGATGATCATCGTCCAGCGCCGGTCGAGCCGGTCGGCGACCCAGCCGGCCACCGGGCCCATCACCAGCGCGGGCAGCACGCGCAGGAACAGCACGCCGCCGATCGCGAAGTTGGCCGCCTGGTAGTCGTCGCCGGCGAAGTTCTTGGCCATCGCGGTCAGCGCGAGCAGCCCGATCCAGTCGCCGAGGCTGGACAGCCCGAAAGCGATCCACAGCCGCCGGAACGCCCGGATCCGCAGCACCGCCCGCACGTCGTGGGCCGGTGCAGGATCGGTCAACGGGTCGTACGGCTCCGGCACGACACAGAGCCTAGTCGGCCCGGCGGACAGCTCCGTCCGTACGGGGTGGAATCGCGGTCCGGCACCGGCTGGCAGGACCCTGCCGCCGCAGGGAGCGCCCTGATCGGCGCTGACATGCTGGTGCCGTGAACCCGGACGCCGCGCAGGAGCTCTACCAGGACGCCGACGGCCTCGACTGCCTGGGCGCGTTCACCGATCGCGGGATGACGAAGCTGCTGGCCGGTCTCGGCCGGGCCGAGCCGTCCGACTGGTCCGAACGGGTCACCGCGGCCGGCACCGACCTGGCGACGCTCCTGCCCCGGCTGACGGACCGCGACCCGGAGGTCCGCGCGGCGGTCACACAGGTGTTCGAATGGTGCTGGGACGACGCGGGCGTGCTGGTCGACCACCTGCGAGCGCACCTGCGGACCGAGCGGGACCGGCGGGTCAGGCTCGGTGCGTTGCTCGCGGCGGCCCGGCTGACCGCCGTAGACCCGGACGCCGAGCAGGCCGCCGAGGCGTGGCTGGCCAGAACCGCGTCCACTTCGAGCTCGCCGCTGGACCAGTTCGGGGCCGGGCTCGGTCTGGCGCGGTTCGTCCGGGCCGAGGTGCCCGACGCGCTGGTGGACACCTTGGCGACGACCTTGGCGCCCGCCTACGACCCGTACCTGGAGCTGTTCGGCGACGGCGCGCACCTGGCAGTTCTGGAGGCCCTGGACGACGAGCTCGCGGCGGAGCTCCGCTTCGTCCTCGGCACCTCCGGGAAGTGGCGACCGCCTGGGTTCGGCTCGATGGCCGGCTCGGTTCTGAGCGCCTGCCATCGTCCGGACGCGGACGCGGTGGATGCCCTGGACGTCGTGGAGCTGATGCACGTCGTCGCCGCCATCGCGGCCGACCCGGAGGCCGGGACCGACGCCCGGCGGACCGCCGCCCGTGACCTCGCTGGGCTCCCGCCGGGCGTGACCCGGCCGGTGGCCGGAAAGCTCGCCGTCGCCGCGGCCGCACAGGACGAACATCTGCGCGCGCAGGCCATGCTGGCGCTGGCCAGGACGGGTGACGCGCGCGCCCTGCCGCCGCTGATCGAGCTCATCGAGGACAACCGGCGGGAGCTGCACGGACTCGGCCAGGCGATCGCCGACCTCCGCGGGTACGCCGACGAGCTGCTGCCTGCGATCACGCGTCGGCTCGACCGCGTGGCACCGGCCGAGGTCGAGTTCCTGGACGGTGGCCTGAACCGCTTCCACGGTGGTCTCGAAGTCTTCGACCTGGAGCTGATCCAGGGCCTGGCGCAGTGGGGTGCGGCCGCGATCCCGGTCGTTCCGCGGCTCGAACGGATTCGTACCGAGTACCTGGCCGAGCAGCTGCGGTGCGCCGGCCGGCTCGCGGCCGACTACTACCCCCTGTGGAACGGCATCAGAGTCGTCGAGCAGACCTTGGAGCGGATCGGGCCTCCGTCCGGCAGGTGATCACTGACACAGGTGTGGTCGTGCGGGGGTCCGGCTGATGCAGACTGAGGCGGTCTGATCCAGAAGGGCCGTCCGTACGCCGGGCGGCCGACCGATGTGGAGGCTTCGTGACCACCGCCGTTCCCCTGCCCGCTCAGCGGCCGCTCGTACTCGCCGACGTTCTGGGCAGGTCCCGGACCCGCGACGTCGCGCTGGTCGTCACCGCCGCGCTGTTCACCGCGGCGCTGGCGCAGATCGCGATCCCCGTGCCCGGCTCGCCGGTCCCGATCACCGGGCAGACGCTGGCCGTCGTACTGACCGCTGCCGCGCTCGGCCCGCACCGCGGGCTGGCCGGCCAGGCGCTCTACCTGATCCTCGGCGCGATCGGCCTGCCGTTCTACAGCGAGGCCTCCGGCGGCTTCGAGGTGATCAGCGGCGCGACCGGCGGCTACATCGTCGGCTTCCTGCCCGCGGCGTACCTGATCGGCCTGGCTGCCAAGCACCAGCTCGACCGGGCCCTGTGGAAGGCGCTGCCGCTGTTCGTCGCCGGCCAGGCGATCATCTTCGCCGTCGGCGTCCCGTGGCTCGCCGTCACCGCGCACCTGAACGCGAGCCAGGCGATCGCCGCCGGCTTCACCCCGTTCATCGTCGGCGGCCTGATCAAGGCAGCCGTCGCCGGCGCGGTCCTGCCGGGCCTCTGGAAGCTCACCAAGAAGAGCTAAGCCGGTACGGCGATCAGCCGGCGTTCGTCCTCGAACAGGCCCTCGGGTGGGTCGATCACGGGCAGCGCCGGCGTCGGGAACTCGGTGTGCTCGCGCCGGCACCCGGCGAACGGGCCGTCCGGGTCGAGCAGGTACCGCATGTGGTGGTCGGCATGGTCGCGCCACCACACCGACATGCCCGTGTCGCCGTCGTGCCGCAACGCCTCCCAGGCGCGCCAGAGCGCGTCCAGCCGGCTCATCGCCTCGAAGTGCTGGTACCACTCCGGGCACCAGACGTAGGCGTGCCCGAGCTTGCGGGCGTAGGCCTCGACCAGCCAGTCGGCCACGAAGGCGCCCAGGTGCGGGAAGTGCAGGTTGTACTGCTCAGCCATCTGCTGCTCCTGAAGGTCCGCTCCCGCCGTCGCGCCGACGGCGGGAGCGCGGGGGACGGGTCAGCGGCTCCGCTCGGCCTTCTTGATCTCCTTGTCGAGCTTGCCGAGCTGGTTGGCCATCTGCTTCATCGCCGGCTCCTTCGACGAGATGCCCTCCCGGGACATCTCGGACTGGCACTCCTGGATGCCCTTGTACTGCGCCTTGAGCTCCTCGACAGACTTCTTCGCCATGCTCGTTTCCCTTCCCAGGAACGGTCTTTGTGGTCTGTGCCGGTTGGCACGACCACTCGGACGCAAGCACGGCTCCCGCCGGTTCCCGCCACCCAACGCATTCCGCCTCCGTCGAATAGTTGGACTTCGACGGAGGCGGTTTGCTAGTGCGGAATCAGCTGAACTTCACCGACAACGAGGCCGGCGCGGTGTGCAGCTTGTACTTGTCGGCCAGGGCCGGGCCGCAGGAGTTGGAGCCGATCCCGGCCTGGGCGAGGTCCAGCGTCACGTACGTCGTGTCGCCGGCCTTCACGTCGATCGTGTGCTTGGCGTTCTCCAGGTCCGCACTGGTCCAGTCGCGGACCGTCAGGCCGAACAGGTCCGGCGCCGCCTCGATCCGCAGCGTGCCCTGCGCACCGGTCAGCACGGCCCAGCGGGTGTCGATGCGATGGCCGTTCTCCTGCGGACGCACGTACGGCGTCTGCAACTGCTCGACGGTCGCGGAGTACTTGCCGACCGCGGCCGCCGACCGGGTGTCGACGTACGCCTCGTTCGGTCCGGCGCCGAACCACTCGACGCCGTCCACCTTCGGCAGCTCGAAGGTGATCCCCAGTCGCGGCAAGGTCGCCGGGAACTGGCCCTCGGGCTTGACGGTGAGGTCGAGGTGCAGCCCGTCCTCCAGCCGGCTCCAGACCCAGGTGGATACGAGTCCCCACTGCAGCGCAGGCGGCGCCGTACGGGTGACGACCTTCCAGCCCGTCTGGTGCGTCGTGGCCGACACAACCCGGTGCTGGACGCGGTGCAGTCCCTGCTCGCGCCACGCCTCGGCCACGCCCGGGATGGCGTCGTTGTCGGTCGGTGCGCGCCAGACGTCGAGCCGCGCGTTGCGGATCGCCCCGACACTGATCCCGTGGACCCCGGCGACACCGTCAGGTGCGGTGCACGAGCCGGTCTGCGCGGTGGTCTTCGCACCCGACGACGCCGACTCGTCCAGCCGGACCTGGCCCCAGGCAACCCGGTGCCCGGCCTCGGCCCACGCCGTACCGTCGGTCAGCTCGGCAGTCACCGTCACCCACGCTTCAGCCTGCGAGGCGAACTCCTGCACCGGCAGCTCGACCGACGCGGTCTCGCCCGCAGCGATCGCGGGCACCGCCAGGTCGCCACCGGCGACCCGCTCGCCCTCGACCTCGACGACGTACCGGAACGTCAGGTGACTCGTGTCCAGAACCTCGTACCGGTTGCCGATCGCAACGCCATTGCCCTCGGCAACGATCCGCAGCGGCTCGATCACCTTGACGTACTCGAGCATGCCCGGCGACGGCGTCCGGTCCGGGAACAGCAGCCCGTCGCAGACGAAGTTGCCGTCGTGGATGGTCTCGCCGAAGTCCCCGCCGTAGGCGTAGAACTCCTGCCCGTCCTCGCTCTTGCGCAGCCCGTGGTCGATGAACTCCCAGATGAAACCGCCCTGGCAGCGCGGGTACTTCTCGAACAGCTCGCGGTAGTCGAGCAGCCCGCCCGGCCCGTTGCCCATCGCGTGGCCGTACTCGCACAGGATGAACGGCAGTCCCCGGTACGACGTGGGGTCCTCGCCGATCTTCGCGACGTCCTCGGGCGAGGTGTACATCTGCGAGTAGATGTCGACGAACTCCGCATGCGTGTCCCGCTCGTAGTGCACCGGCCGCGACGGGTCGAGCTCCTTGGCCACGGCGTACATGGCCTTGAGGTTGTCGCCCATGCCGCACTCGTTGCCGAGCGACCAGAGCACGATGCTCGGGTGGTTCTTGTCCCGCTCGACCATCCGGCGCATCCGCAGCTCGAGGTCGGGCTTGAAGCGCTCGTCCATCACCGGGTTCGGCAGGTCGGGCGCCTGCGGCTCGTAGCCGAAGCCGTGGGTCTCCAGGTCGCACTCGTCGACGACGTACAGGCCGTGCAGGTCGCACAGGTCGAGGAAGTGCGGGTGCGGCGGGTAGTGGCTGGTGCGGACGGCGTTGATGCCGGCCCGCTTCATGATCAGGACGTCGTCGAGCATGTCCTGCTCGGTCAGCGCGCGGCCGCGGTCGGGGTGGACCTCGTGCCGGTTGACGCCGTTGAACAGGACGCGGTTGCCGTTCACGGTGAAGACGCCGTCGACGATCGCGATGGTGCGGAAACCGATCCGGATCCGGACCTCGCCGCCGTCGGTGCGGACGACCGCGTCGTACAGCTTGGGGCTCTCGGCGCTCCACGGCTCGACCTGCGCGACCGTGGTCTCCTCGCCGGTCGGCAGCTCCAGCCCGAGCTCCGGTACGACGACAGTCCCGGCGACGTCGGAGTCGACCTTGAGCGTGCCGGCGCCACCGTCGTACGACGCGTGCACGAACACGTCGGTCGGCGCGGTCGGCTTCAGCGCGAGCAGGTTGACCTCACGGAAGATCCCGGACAGCCACCACATGTCCTGGTCCTCGACGTAGCTGCCGGTCGACCACTGGTGCACGCGGACGGCGATCCGGGCCTCTTGGCCCGGCGTCACCAGGTCGGTCAGGTCGAACTCGCTCGGCAGCCGCGAGCCGGACGACCAGCCCACGAGCTCGCCGTTCACGTGCAGCGCGAACCGCGAGTCCACGCCCTCGAACCGCAGGACGACCCGCGCCCCGGCGAAGTCGGCCGGCACCTCGACGGTCCGGACGTAGTCGCCGGTCGGGTTGTCGGTCGGTACGAACGGCGGCTCGAGCGGGAACGGGTAGACCACGTTCGTGTACGCCGGGGCGCCGTAGCCCTGCAGCTGCCAGTGGCCCGGCACGCTGATGGTGTCCCAGCCGCTGGTGTCGGGGTCCTTCAGATCGTCGGGCGCCTCCGCCAGGCTCGGCGAGAGCCGGAAGCTCCAGTCGCCGGTCAGCGAGACCCGGGCGGAGTCGTCGTCCAGCCAGGCCCGCGGGGGCAGCACTCCGGCGGCGGGGGCGAAGTCTTCGACATAACTGTGGTCGTAGGTCACAGACGACGAGCCTACGACTGTTCTGTTCACGAATCCACACCGACGAACAGATATGGACACATCAGACCGGCCGCAACCGGTCAGTGACAGAGCTCAGCCGGAGCAGTCCGCGCAGACGCCGACCAGGGCCACCTGCTCCGGCGCGAGCTTGAAACCGAGGTCGCGCTGGAGCTTGCGGCGGGCCGGGTCGAGCGTGTCGCCGGGAGCGTCGAGCACCTTGCCGCACTCGGAGCAGCGCAGGTGCAGGTGACGCGGAGCCAGCTCGCCGGACAGGTGGTACGTCGTACCGGCGCGACCGAGATGGACGTGCGTGACCAGCCCGAACTCACCGAGCGCGTCGAGCGCCCGGTAGACGGTCGCCCGGTGGATCCCCGGCCGCAGCTCCTCGGCCCGCTCGCCGATCTGCTCCGCGCTGAGGTGCTCGTCGGTGTTCGCGAGCACCTCGACGACCGCGAGCCGCGCCGGGGTCACCCGCTCGCCGCGTTCCCGCAGCCGCTGCGCGGTGACCTCGGCCGGCCCTTGCGGAGCAGTGTCTTTCCGGATCGGCGCCATGGTCCAGTCTCTCAGGACTTCTTCGCGGCGGCCTTCTTCGCGGTCGTCTTCTTCGCCGCCGCCTTCTTGGTCGTGGACTTCTTGGCGGCCGCCTTCTTCGCGGTCGTCTTCTTGGCCGTGGTCTTCTTCGCCGGCGACTTCTTGGCCGTCTTCTTCACCGGACCACGGGCCCGCTTGTCGGCCAGCAGCTCGGCCGCCCGCAGCAGCGAGATGCTGTCGACCGCGTCGTCCTTGCGCAGCGTCGCGTTGGTCTCCCCGTCGGTGACGTACGGGCCGAAGCGGCCCTCCTTCACCACGATCGGCTGACCGGACTCCGGGTCCTCCCCGAGCTCCTTCAGCGGCGGCGCCGCGGCACGGCGGCCACGCTGCTTCGGCTCGGCGTAGATCTTCAGCGCCTCGTCGAGGGTGATGTCGAAGATCTGGTCCTCGGTCTGCAGCGACCGCGAGTCCGTGCCCTTCTTCAGGTACGGGCCGTAGCGGCCGTTCTGCGCGGTGATCTCGTCACCGGACTCCGGGTCCTTGCCGACCACGCGCGGCAGCGACAGCAGCTTGAGCGCGTCGTCCAGCGTGACGGTGTCCAGCGTCATCGACTTCAGCAGCGAACCGGTCCGCGGCTTGGCGCTCTTCGGCGCGTCCTCGGGCAGCACCTCGGTCACGTACGGACCGAAGCGGCCGGCCTTCGCGACCACCTGCAGCCCACTGTCCGGCACGGCGCCGAGCTCGATCTCGACACCCGACGGCTGGCTGAGCAGCTCCTTGGCCTTGTCGACCGTGAGCTCGTCCGGCGGCAGGTCCTCCGGCACGTTCGCGCGGGTCTCGTCCGGGCCCTCGACGTACGGGCCGTAGCGGCCGACGCGGACGACGATGCCGCTGTCCGGCGGGCCGACCGGGAAGGTGGACATCTCCCGGGCGTCGATGTCGCCAAGGTCGCTGACCATCGACTGCAGGCCCTCGAGGTCGTCGTCGCCGAAGTAGAACCGGCCGAGCACACCCTCGCGCTGCAGGTTCCCGGCGGCGACGTCGTCCAGCACGTCCTCCATCGAGGCGGTGAACGCGTAGTCGACCAGGCGGGTGAAGTGCTCCTCCAGCAGCCGGACCACGGCGAAGGCCAGCCACGCCGGAACCAGCGCGTTGCCCTTCTTGTAGACGTAGCCGCGAGCCTGGATCGTGCCCAGGATCGACGCGTACGTCGACGGGCGGCCGATCTCGCGCTCTTCCAGCTGGGCGATCAGCGTCGCCTCGGTGAAGCGCGACGGCGGCTTGGTCTCGTGCCCGGAGGCGATCACCTCGGTGGCCGGCAGGACGTCGCCCTGCGCCACGTCGGGGATCTGGGTCTCCCGGTCGTCGGTCTCGTGCGACGGGTCGTCCGCGCCCTCGACGTACGCCTTCAGGAAGCCGTGGAAGGTGATCACCCGGCCGGACGAGGTGAACTCGCAGTTCTCCCCGGTCGAGGCCTTGGCGTCGATCTTGATCGAGACGCTGTTCCCGGCCGCGTCCTTCATCTGGGACGCGATCGTGCGCATCCAGATCAGCTCGTACAGCCGGAACTCCGCACCGGACAGCCCGGTCTGCGCCGGGGTCTGGAACTGCTCCCCGGCCGGCCGGATCGCCTCGTGCGCCTCCTGGGCGTTCTTCACCTTGGAGGTGTAGACCCGCGGCTTGTCCGGCAGGTACGACGCGCCGTACAGCTCGCGGACCTGGGCCCGGGCGGCGGTGATCGCGGTGTCCGACAGCGTGACACTGTCGGTACGCATATAGGTGATGTTGCCGTTCTCGTACAGCCGCTGCGCGATCTGCATCGTCTGCGAGGCGGACATGTTGAGCTTGCGCCCGGCCTCCTGCTGCAGCGTGGTGGTCCGGAACGGCGCGTACGGCTTGCGGGTGTACGGCTTGGACTCGATCGAGCGGACCGTGAACTGCGAACTCTGCAGCGCCGCGGCCAGGGCGGTCGCGGTCGACTCGTCCAGGTGGACCGTGTTCTGGCCCTTGAGCTCACCGGTCGAGGCGAAGTCACGGCCCTGAGCGATCCGCTGGCTGTTCACCGAGACCAGCCGCGACGGGAACAGCCGGGGCGTCTTGCCCTCGCCGGCGTCCAGCGTGGCGTCCAGGTCCCAGTACGACGCGCTGCGGAACGCGATCCGCTCGCGTTCGCGGTCGACCACCATCCGCACGGCGACCGACTGCACCCGGCCCGCCGACAGCTTCGGCATGACCTTCTTCCACAGCACCGGGGAGACCTCGTAGCCGTAGAGCCGGTCGAGGATCCGCCGGGCCTCCTGGGCGTCGACCAGCGCGTCGTTGATCTGCCGCGCGCTGCCGACCGCGTCCTGGATCGCCTTCGGCGTGATCTCGTGGAAGACCATCCGCTTGACCGGGATCTTCGGCTTCAGCTCGTCCAGCAGGTGCCACGCGATGGCCTCGCCCTCGCGGTCCTCATCTGTGGCCAGGTAGAGCTCGTCGGCGTCCTTCAGCAGGTCCTTGAGCTTGCGGATCTGCGCCTTCTTGTCGGCCGGTACGACGTACAGCGGGTCGAAGTGGTCGTCGATGTTGACGCCGAGCCGGGCCCACGGGAGGCCCTTGTACTTGGCGGGGATCTCGTCGGCCCCCTTCGGGAGGTCCCGGATGTGGCCGAAGCTGGACTCCACCACGTACCCGGCACCCAGGAAACCGGCGATCATCCGCGCCTTCTTCGGCGACTCGACGATCACCAGTCGGCGCCCGGTCCCCGGTACCGCGGTTCCGGACGATGTCTTGGTCCCTGCTGCCCCTGCCACTGCGCTCCTTGCTGTTTACGGCCCGTACGCCCAACCAACGTCTGCGGCCGGACTGCTCATTCCCCGTGAGCACCACCCCGAGCACCGACCCTGCCCGAAGACAGAGTACGGCCGACAGCAACGCATTTCTCAACGCACGGTAACCGGTCGCGCCGCCACGAGCCGCATTCGGGTGACGGAAAGCACGGGAAAGCCGCCGTGCCGGGCCCGCGGCTCACCTCGTACTTCGCCCGCACGTGAGGCGCGCACCCGCACGGTCCCGGATGCCGAGACCGCGATTGCTCAGCGGACGAAACCGATCGCGGGGAACTTGCCCGACTCTTTCCGCAGCAGCGACTGGGGGCGGCCACGGAGCGTCTGGTCGAAGAAGGCGGCCAGGTAGTCGCGCTGGGCGGTGACGGCCTGGGTCTCGTCGCCCTTGCCGACCAGCTTGCCGACAGCGATCGGGATCAGCTCGTCGTCGCCGTACACGTGGTGGAAGAGCTGGGCGAAGACGAAGCGGAAGTCGCAGAACGCGAAGTGCTCCGATCCCTTCAGCTGCAGGTTCAGCTTCCAGCCCTGCTGGGACTTCCAGAACGCCGCCCACGACGCGTCGTAGTTCGGTGCCTTCGGGTCGAGCCGCTGGCTGGTGTCGGAGCCGAAGAGCAGGAACGGCCGCTTCAGTCCCTTGCGCGCGACGTCGCCGACCAGGTGGTCGTCCTTGCTGTCCGACAGCGTGCCGTCGAGGTTCGCCCCGGCCAGCACACGCCGGTCCTGCAGCATCGTGTTCGCGGCCGTGTAGCCGCCGAGCGAGTACCCGAACATGCCCGTACGCCGAAGGTCGAGCCCGTTGCGCAGCCCGAACGGCAGCTTGCGCTGCTCGGCTTCCGGGTTCCGGCCGGCGTTGAGCTGCTCGAGCTGGTTCAGGACAAAACGCGTGTCGGCGGTCCGCGTGTCGACCACGTCGTGGATGAGTTCGGCGGTCGGCGCCTGGTCCGGGTCGTGGCCGGGAACGAACCGTCCGTCGGGGAACTGGACCGGCGTCTCACCGGTGTGGTCCATGCTGACCACGATGTAGCCCCGGCTGGCCAGGTCCTCGGCCTGCTGCGTGTTGAGGAACCGGCTGAACGGGTACCCCGGCGAGAACACGACGACCGGGTGCTTGCCGGTCCGGACCGGTACGCCGACGCGGGCGTGCGTGTCGGTGTTGGCGAAGTCGAGCACGGTGCCCGGCAGCCAGAACGCCTCGGACCACTGGCGTCCGACGTACTCGGCGGTCTTCTGCGGCATGTACTTGGCGACCGGAGCCTCCCGGCCGATCCCGGAGGCCGGGTACCAGACGCTGACCATCAGCTCCCGCTTGCCGCTGGGCGCGGTCGAGTCGGCCCGGGCGTTGTCGACCAGGTGCAGCTCGGTGGTGCCCAGGTCGTAGCGACCGGTCGGCTCGGGCAGGTCGAAGGTGACCGGCGTGTAGTCGGGGTCCTGCGGCTCCGGGTCCGCGTGGGCGGTCAGCGGCGTGGACAGCAGGGCAACAGCCAGTACGCCGACCAGCGCCTGGTTGATCCTTCGACAGTTCGCCATGCGCAACATCGTCGCCTCACGCACTGTCACCGGGGATCCACCGTCCGATGGAGGACCCGTCTCAACTTCATGACAGCCGAGCTAGTGACAGCGCGCCTCCGATCAGTTATCAATGGCAAAACTGTTCATAGTTGCTTGAAGTGAGGCCGTCTTGAGCATCTTTCGTAACCTTAAACGTTCAGCTTTGCTGACAACGACCTGTTTGGCCTTGGTGGCGGGAGCCCTGGTCAGCACGTCGGCGGCCGCCACCCAGGCCGCCGGCACCTCTCTGGGCAAGGTCACCGCCTTCGCCGCCGACAACGCGACGTACACCCTGACCGCCGGTACGGCGAAGGTCCGCGTCGTCTTCGTCAAGGACGACGTGTTCCGCCTCTGGCTCGCGCCGGACGGCGAGTTCACCGACCCGGCCAACACCCCGCCGACCGACCCGGCCGCCCCGGCGTCGAACATCGTCGCCAAGACCGACTACGCCACGCCGAAGACCAGTTGGCGCGACCGTGGCAGCTACTACTCGCTGACCACCGGCAAGATCGAGGTACGCGCGAACAAGTCCCCGCTGCGCTTCTCCCTCTACCGCAGCAACGGCCAGCAGGTCTGGTCCGAGACCGCTCCGCTGTCCTGGACCGACACCGACGCCAGCCAGTCCCTGAGCCGTGGCGCCAGTGAGCAGTTCTTCGGCGGCGGCATGCAGAACGGACGCTTCTCGCACCGCGACCAGACCGTCACCGTCTCCCGCGACTTCAACTGGGAGGACGGCGGCAACCCGAACGCGTCGCCGTACTACATGAGCACCGCCGGGTACGGCGTACTGCGCAACACCTTCAGCCCCGGCAGCTACGCGTTCACCGACCCGGTGGTCACCAAGCACGACGAGAAGCGTTTCGACGCGTACTACTTCGTCGGCGACCTCAAGACCTCGCTGGACCGCTACACCGAGCTGACAGGCCGGCCGTTCATGCCACCGGTCTACGGGCTCGAGTACGGCGACTCCGACTGCTACAACCGCGGCCACTACGCGACCGACCCGGACACCAGCAACGACTGGAAGGTCCACCCGGTCAAGACCACCACGCTGGACGCGGTGAAGGTGGCCCAGAAGTTCCGCGACGAGGACATGCCCGGCGGCTGGATGCTGGTCAACGACGACTACGGCTGCGGCTACTCCGACAACACCGAGTCCGAGCAGGTCGACGGCACCTGGTGGGGCAAGCGGGAGATCGCTCCGCTGAAGCAGACCGGTGAGGAGCTGAACAAGCGCGGCATCCAGATGGGCCTGTGGACGCAGTCCTCGCTGGACCGCCAGCCGGCCGAGGTCGGCGAGGCGGGGGTCCGGGTGCGCAAGCTGGACGTCGCCTGGGTCGGCCCGGGCTACCGGTACGCGCTGAGCGCCTGCGACACCGCGCACGACGGCATCGAGCAGTACAGCAACGCCCGCGGCTTCGCCTGGATGGTGGAGGGCTGGGCCGGAGCGCAGCGCTGCGCGGTGCAGTGGACCGGTGACCACAGCGGCTCGCTGGACGCGATCAAGTGGCAGATCCCCGCGATCACCGGCTCCGGCAACTCCGGCATCGCCTACAGCGCCGGCGACATCGACGGCATCTTCGGCGGCTCCCCCACCAGCTACGTGCGGGACCTGCAGTGGAAGGCGTTCACACCGGCGCTGATGACGATGTCCGGCTGGGCCACTCCGGCGTACAAGCAGCCCTGGGCGTACGGCGAGCCGTACACGGCCATCAACCGCAAGTACCTGAAGCTGCGCGAGCGGCTGCTGCCCTACTTCTACTCGTACGCCGCCGAGGCGCACCGCACCGGCGCTCCGCTGAACCGGTCGCTGGTGCTGGAGTACCCGAACGACCCGAACACCTGGGGCGACGCGGCCAAGTACGAGTTCCTGGCCGGCAAGGAGTTCCTGGTCGCGCCGAGCTGGACCGCCGACGAGGTGAAGAGCGGCATCTACCTGCCCAAGGGCCGCTGGATCGACTACTGGACCGGCAAGGTCTACCAGGGCCCGACCACGGTCAACGGCTACCACGCTCCGCTCGACACGCTGCCGCTGTTCGCCAAGGCGGGCGCCGTCGTACCGATGTGGAAGAGCGGCATCAACACCGCCACCGAGCAGGGCTTCGGCGATCGCCTGACGGTCGACGTCTACCCCGAGGGCAAGTCGTCGTTCAACCTGTACGAGGACGACCGCGTCACCCGCAACTACAAGGAGAACAAGTCCGCCAACCAGCAGCTGGAGGTCGACGCACCGACCACCGGTCGCGGCGACGTGACGGTGAAGATCGGTGAGAGCCGCGGCTCGTACGCCGGCAAGCCGAGCACCCGTCCGTACGAGCTGACCGTCCACACCGGCACCGCGCCGCGCGACGTGACGCTCGACAACCGCAAGCTCACCAAGCTGGTCAGCAAGAACGCCTACCTCGCGGCCTCCTCCGGCTGGTACTACGAGAACGGCGTCGTACTGGTGAAGACCACCGCGATCTCCACCAGCAAGTCCGCCACGGTCCGGTTGTCGCAGACCACCTCGGTCGGTGGTGGCAAGACCGTCACGGACACGTTCGGTACGCCGGAGCTCAGCAGCCCGTCGCTCTGGAACGCCCCCGGCCAGGCCACCGAGGTCACGGCCACCTTCAAGAACGCGGGTACGACGACCATGCGCGACGTCCGGCTGGCCCCGAACCTCCCGGCCGGCTGGACCGCCACCGGGAGCAGCACGTTCGCCAAGGTCGACCCGGGCAAGACCGTCACCACCAAGCTCCAGGTGACGCCGGCCGCGTCGGTGAAACCCGCCGCGTTCACGCTGCGGCTCGACGCGACGTACAAGGTGGGCAGTGCGACGTACACGAACAGCACGGTCGCGACCGCCCAGCTGCCGTACGCGTCGTTGTCCCAGGCAGCGAACGTGGTCGGCGTGACGGACGCGAACACCTATGCCCAGGGCAACTTCGACGGCTCCGGCAACAGCTTCAACGGTGAAGCACTCGCCACCGCCGGCTACACCCCGGGCGCCAAGGTCACCGTCCAGGGCGCCGAGTTCACCTGGCCGACCGGAGCTCCCGGTACGGCCAACCTGGTGAAGAACCAGTCGGCGCCGATCCTCGTCACCGGCAGCGGTTCGCACCTGGCCCTGCTCGGTGCGGGCGCCAGCTTGAATGCCAAGGGCAACGTCACCGTCATCTACACCGACGGCACCGAGTCGCAGGCACCACTGCAACTGCCGAACTGGTGCTGCCAGGACCCCACCACCGGTGGTGCCAAGGAAGCAGTGTCGGTGAAGGGCCGCTACACCGCGAGCGGTCTGGCGAACACGACCACCGACTACCGGGTCTTCTACACCGCCGTACCGCTGACCGCGGGCAAGACCGTCAAGGCGATCAAGCTGCCCGGTGGTGGTCTCGGCTTCTTCGCGGCCACCCTCGCGGACAAGCCTTTGCCTCCGGCACCGACCGGTCAGCCGTGGGTCAGCGACCTGGAGTGGGCCGACTCGGCCAACGGCTGGGGTCCGGTCGAACGCGACAAGAGCAACGGAGAGGACGGTGCCGGCGACGGCGGACCGCTCACCCTGGCCGGGACGCAGTATGCAAAGGGCATCGGTACGCACGCGCCGAGCTCGGTCAGCGTCCGGCTCGGCGGCAACTGCAGCACGTTCACCGCGCAGGTCGGGGTCGACGACGAGATGGAGGACCGTGGCAAGGTGAGCTTCAAGGTCGCCGTCGACGGTGTGGTGAAGTACACATCCGATCTGCTCACCGGGAACTCCCCGACCGTGCCGGTCTCCGTCGACGTCACCGGCGGCGAGAACCTGACACTGCAGGTGACCGATGCCGGTGACGGTGTCACCAGCGACCACGCCGACTGGGCCGATGCGCGGCTGACCTGCAAGGACTCCTGACCGAAGGGGCAACGCCCCCGAGCGCATCCGTCTTTCGGCTGGACTTTCCCTGAGACCACCCCCGGAACCCACCTGCCCCTCAGTAAGGGGGAACAACAGGTGGGTTCCGGTGGCAACAGGGCCCTCCGGCATGACACGCTTCGTGCTGGCACGGCCGTGGCCCCCTCCCATGGTGGTGCCAACGCCACCATCCAAGTGGTGCCAACACCATCAGTTCTGGTCCGCGCGACGACTACTTTCGAAGCAGACAGAGTCGTTGGCGGGCAGCTGTTCCAGAGAGGGCGCGTGGGAGTCATGGTTGCGACATACCTGAAGAAATGGGTCGGCAGCCGGTTGCTGAGCAGGACCAGCCGTAGAGGTGGTCTGGACCTGTCGAAGATGAAGATGTTCCCCCGTCAGGTGTCGATGCCGCTGCGCCGCGAGGGTCTCGACCCGGTGCCGGAGATGGAACGGATCCGCGAGACCGAGCCGGTGCACAAGCTGGCCCACCTGTTCGGCATGAACGTGTTCATGGTCAGCGGGTACGCCGAGGCCAAGGCCGTGCTGGCCGACAGCACCAACTTCAGCAACGACATCCGCCCGCTGATCGCGTCGGACCCGAACAAGCCGTCCGAGGGCATCGGCGGCCTGGGCTTCACCGACCCGCCGGACCACACCCGGCTGCGCAAGCTGCTCACCCCGGAGTTCACCAAGCGCCGGCTGGCCCGGCTGGAACCGGCGATCGAGAAGATCGTCAACGACCAGCTCGACCTGATGGAGGCCAAGGGCCCGGTCGCCGACATCGTCGCGGACTTCGCCTTCAACGTGCCGTTCCTGCTGATCGCCGACCTGCTCGGCGTCGAGGAGGACGACCGCGACCGGTTCCGCGCGCTCGGCCCGGCCCGGTTCGACCTGTCCGGCGGCGGCATCGGGGTCTTCGGCTCGGCGAGCGAGTCGCGCGACTTCCTGTTCGAGATCGTCCGCAAGCAGCGCAAGAACCCCGGCGACGGCCTGATCGGCTCGATCATCCGCGAGCAGGGCGACACCATCGACGACATCGAGCTCGGCGGCCTGGCCGACGGCGTCTTCCTCGGCGGCTACGAGACCTCGGCCAGCATGCTCGCGCTCGGCACGCTGGTGCTGCTGCGCGACCCGGAGAACTTCGCCCGGATCCGGAACGAGCCGGGCGCGGTCGACGCGATCGTCGAGGAGCTGCTGCGCTACCTGACCGTCGTACAGGTCGCTTTCCCGCGGTTCGCGAAGCACGACCAGGAGCTGTTCGGTCACCAGGTGAAGAAGGGCGACCTGGTCGCGGTGTCGCTGTCGGGCGCCGACCGGGACAAGGAGATCTTCGGCCCGAACGCCGAGACCTTCTGGCCCGAGCGGGTGCCGGCCGCGCACCTCGCGTTCGGGCACGGCATGCACCGCTGCGTCGGCGCCGAGCTGGCCCGGATGGAGCTGCGGGCCGCGTTCAGCGCGCTGGCCCACCGCTTCCCCGACCTGTCGCTCGCGGTCGCCGAGGAGCAGCTGCGGTTCCGCGACTTCTCGATCGTGTACGGCGTCGAGTCGCTGCCGGTCCAGCTGCACGCGACCGCCGGCAGCCGTCAAGCGGCCGGCTGAACGTTTCACTTTCCCTAGTGACGCAACGGATTCGTAAGACTCCGTCAAGTCAGGGGCGGGTAATCGGCTGACCCCGTGACAGCGCGGTCACTCAGGACCACAATGGGCGGTCCGGCTCGACCCTGCGAGCTGGTCCAGACCAGGAGGGCCTGCAGCACCATGGGGATGGACGGGGGTCCACACACAGCCCGGATCGCGGCGGCGATGACACTGGCACAGTCCGGTGGTCACCATGCCGCGGCCGTCGAGATCGAGGCGATCCGGACCGAGCTCGGTCCGGAGCCCAGCTACGCGCTCGCGGCCGCGGAGTACGTGCGCGGCGTCACCGCCCACCACGCCAGCGACGCCGACGAGGCCCTGGCGGCGGTCGACGCCTGCCTGGACGTGGCCCGCGCGATCGACGAGCCGGGCTGGGAGGCCAACGCCTTCCCGATCAGGATCATCAACCTCGCCCGCAGCGGCCGCGGCGGCGACACCGTCGCCGATCTGGTCGCGGCCGAAGCAGCACTCAGCCGTACGACGGACGCCGGGCTCGCCGCCTGGGCGCACACCGGCCTCGGCTACGCGTACGACGTACTGCGGCTGTTCGAGCTGTGCATCCCGCACTACGAGGCCGCGACCCAGACCGACACCGACGTGTTCGAGCTGGCCGAGTCGGCCGCGATCGACCGGCTGAACCTGGCCGAGACCTACCTGCGCTGGTCGCACGAGCTGGAGCGGCTCGGCGATCCGTCGTACCAGCAGGAGATCTGGGAGCGACTCGCGTCGGCGGCCTACTGGGCAAGGGATGCCACGCGGGTCCTCGTCGACGACGAGAACCAGGAGTACTGGCGGGTGAGCGCCCGGATCTGGCTGGCCGCCGCGCAGACCGTCGACGACCCGGCGGCCGCTGTGGAGGAGCTGACCGAGTGCCGCGACCAGATCTGCAAGCTGGGCGAGACGGAGCGGCTGGCGATCGCCGGCGCCTACCTGGCAAGGGCTTTGGAGCAGTCGGGCGAGCTGGAGGAGGCCCAGGCCGCTGCTGCCCGGGCGGTCGACGACCTGATCCCGTTGGCCGATCCGGCGACGCAGATGCTGGTCCTGCAGGTCAGGTCGGAGCTGGCCGCGGTCGTCGGTGAGCCAGGAGCCCTTGCAGGGTTGAACTACGCGCACTCGGTGGCCCGTGCGTGGTGGAAGGAACGACGGCGCGCGCTGAACGCCGTACTGTACGCACTGGAGGCGCACGACCTGTCCGCGCGGCACGACGCCGAGTGGCACGCGGCCCGGCAGGACCCACTGACCGGGATCGGTAATCGCCGCGCGATGGACGAACGGCTGACCGCGGCCCGCGACTCGCAGCGCGCGGTCACCCTGCTGGCCATTGACGTGGACCGGCTGAAGATCGTCAACGACACCTTCGGGCACGCCTGCGGGGACGAATTGCTGCAGGTTGTGGCAAACCTGCTGGTAGAACAGGCCCGGTCGACCGACGCCGTGATTCGATCGGGCGGCGACGAGTTCTTCGTGGTGCTGGACCAGCCGGACGCGAAGGGCGGGTACCAGCTGGCCGAGCGGATCCGGGCGGCGGTGGCCGGAATCGCGGCGGGGACGGCGAAGCCCTGGCTGGCCGAGCTCGGCCTGAGCATCGGGTACGCCGCGACCGCTGAAGGAGTCCCGGTGGACCGGCTCGTCCCCCTGGCCGACAGCCGGCTGTACGAGGACAAACGCCGAAACAGGTGAACTGGGAAGTGGAGGGTGGGTGCGGGAGACGTCGGGGGTGACCGCGCGGATCGCCAAGGCGATGGCGCGCGCCCAGTCGGGCAGTCCGGCCGAGGCGATGCTGGAGATCCGCCGGCTGCTGACCGAGCTCGGACCGGAACCGACGGCGGAGCGCGCCGCGGCCGAGTACGTCCGTGCTGTCGCGGCCCATCACGGCACCGACGCCGAGGAGGCGCTGGACGCGGTCGACGGCTGCATCCGGATCGCCCGCACGATCGACGAGCCCGGCTGGGAGGCGAACGCGCTGGCGCTGCGGATCGTGACGCTGATCCGGACCGGTGAGGGCGGTGACTCGGTCACCGACCTGGTCGCGGCCGAGAACGCCCTGTCCCGCACGCACGACGCCGGACTGGCCAGCTGGGCCCACACCGGACTCGGCTACGCCTACGACCTGCTCAGGCTGTTCGAGCTGTGCATCCCGCACTTCGAGGAGGCCGCGGCGACCGTCAGCGATCCGCTCGGGCTGCCGGAGGCTCCGGTGATCGACCGGCTCAACCTGGCCGAGTCCAACCTGCGCTGGGCCCACGAGATGGAGCGGCTGGGCGATTCGTCGTACGACGAGCAGATCGCGCTGCGGCGCTCCGAGGCCCGGCGCTGGGCGGCCGACGCGAACCAGGCGATCGTCAGCGCGGACCTGCTGGGCTACTGGCCGATGGCCGGGCGGATGTGGCTGGCGGCGAGCAACTCCGACGCCGAGCCGACCGAGGCGGCGGTGATCCTCAAGGACTGCAGGGACCAGCTCGCCAAGCTCGGCGACCTGGAACTGGCCGCGATCGCCGGGGCCTACCTGGCCAAGACGTACGCGGCCCTCGGACAGCACGACAACGCGATCGAGGCGGCCGCACAGGCCGGCACCGATCTGCCGCCGACGTCGGACCCGCCGGTCGAGGCACTGGTCCGGCACACCGGCGTACAGATCGTTGCTGAGTCGGGTGATGCGGGTGCTGTTGCCGGCCTGCAGTACGCGCGAGCGATCACCAGGGGCTGGTGGGCCGAGCGCCTGCGCGGCCTGTACGCCGTACGAAGCGCTCTCGCGACGCACGAGCTGTCGATCCGGCACGACGCCGAGTGGCGTGCCGCGCGGGAGGACCCGCTGACCGGCGTCGGCAACCGACGGGCCCTGGACGAGCGGATGAGCGCCGCGCTGGACTCCGGCCGCTCGATCGCCGTGATCGCGATCGACGTCGACAACCTCAAGGTCGTCAACGACAGCCACGGCCATGCCTCCGGCGACGAGGTGCTGCGCCGCGTCGCCCAGCTGCTCGCCGAGCAGTCCCGCGCCGAGGACGTCGTGGTTCGCGCCGGCGGCGACGAGTTCGTCGTCGTCCTCGACAACCCCGACGAGCGCGGCGCCCGCGAACTGGTCGAACGCATCCGCACCGCCGCCGAACGCATCGCGGCGAGCGCCGCCGAGCCCTGGTTCGCCATGCTCCGCCTCAGCATCGGCCAGGCCTCCAGCACCGACGGCGTCCCGATCACCGAGCTCCTCACCGAGGCCGACCGCCGCATGTACGCCGAGAAGCGCCGTCGGCGCTGACCGGTATCTGTCACGCCCCTCGCCACAGCTCGCCCAGGCTCTAGGGTCTTCGGCATGGTCCTACCGGCCCGCCTCCGCGCCGAACTGCTCCCCCACTTCACCGAGATCGCCTACTCGCTGTACCAGCGCCCGCAGGAGCAGGACTACGTCGACTGGCTGGCGAACCGTGTCTGCTCGAACATCCCCGGGCTGTACGAGTGGGCCGAGGTCAGGGACGCGCTGGAGGCGGTCACTCCGCTGGCCGCGAAGGTGCACGCGTTTCTCGAGCGCGGGCTGCTCCCGTCGTCGGCGACGTCCTTCGAGGAGGCGCTCGCCGAGGCGGCCGACCGGGTGCTGTCGATCAGAGTCTCCGGCGGCACCGAGTTCGCCCACGGCCGGCGAGCCGGCCTGCGGTCCGCCGCGGTCCGGCTCAGGGACTGGCACCGGGACTCCCTGGCCGACAAACCCTCGGTCGAGCCCCAGCCCGGAACCGCGACCCTGACCCGGCCCGCCCACCACGTGATCGTGCCCGACCCAGATCCTTTCGCGACGGTCGACCAGCTGTTGACCGCGGCACTGGGCGAGTGCGGTCCCGCGACGCCCGTCCAGGTCGCTGGGATCGTGATGAGCCTGCCGCTGCCGGCCCAGATGATCGCCGACCGTGACGAGCTGCGCCGGCAGCTGCAGCGGCTGTGGGAGCTCGAGCAGACGATCCGGCTGGACTGGGACCCGACCCCCGAGCGGCTGCAGGCCCGGGCGGAGCTGGCCGCCGAGGTCGACCAGCTGGCCAGGACCATGGCGCCGACCGGAGCGCACGGCAGCAGCTACGGGCAGGGGTTCTCCGCCGGCTTCGGCCGGGCGCAGGCTGTCCTGCTGGAGATGGTGGACGACATCCGCGGCGTCTGGCTGCCCGGGCTGACCGCCGAGGACGTCGACTTCGCGGATCAGTAGTCCAGGAAGCCTTCCACTACGAGGTTTCTGATCTGTGGCAGGTACTCGGCGTGCAGGTTGTCCCGGTCGAGGATCGTGCCCAGGGCGTCGAGGATCTGGCCGACGCCGAGGTCGCCGTCGCAGGCGCCGACGAAGCCGGCCAGGACGGTGTCGGCCTGTTCGGCGCGGCGCATGCCGCGTTGGCGGCGCAGCACGATGGTGGCCGGGTCGTCCGCGCCGGGCGGGCCTGCGGTCTCCTGGACGACGTCCTCGGCCAGCTTCAGGTACAGGCCGGTCAGGTCGTCGGGCAGCCCTTCCTGGCGCTCGAAGCGGTGGAGCACGTGCGGGCCGATCGGCTGCTCGATCTCGTACGGCCAGGGCTCGGCGTACGTCGTACCGGTGACGTTGTGCAGGTTGATCCAGCCCATACCGATCGCCTCGACCTGCTGGTCGTCCAGCCAGGCGAGCCACTCGTCGTACCGCTGGGTGTACTCCGGCCGGCCGTGCAGGCCAGCGTCGCGCAGCCACAGCTCGACGTACTCCGCCGGGTCCAGCTGCTCGCGCTGTACGGCCCAGCTGGACCGGTCGCCAGTCCAGCTAGCGATGCGGTCCTGCCAGTCCTGGCCGCGCACACAGGTCCAGTTGGCCAGCAGCTGGCACCAGCCGCCCTCAGTGAGGTGCTGCGGCGCCTGCCGGACCAGCTGCTCGACCACAGCGTCCCCGGCGAACCCGGTCTCGCGGTAGGTCAGCTTGCCGTCGCTGGGCGGAGCAATCACGTACGGCGGGTTGCTGACGATCAGGTCGAACCGCTGATCCGCCACCGGCTCGTACAGCGACCCATCACGGACGTCCAGCTCGACCCGGTTGAGCGCAGCCGTCCAGCGCGTCAGCTGCAGGGCCCGCGGGTTCACGTCGGTGGCGACGATGCGGTTCGCGCGGTCGGACAGGTGCAGCGCCTGGATGCCGCAGCCGGTACCCAGGTCGAGCGCGCTCTCGACCTTCAGCGGCACGGTCAGCTTCACCAGGCTCAGGCTGGCCGGAGCGATCCCGAGCACGTAGTCGGACCGCATCGGCGCCCGCCGGCCGTCCAGTCCGGGCGTCGGGTCGGCGACGACCCACCAAGCGCGGTCATCCTCGGCGTACGGCCGGATGTCGATCGCTGCGCGGATCTCGCCCCCCTCGGCAATAACGATGCCCAGGGCAATCAAATCCGGCAGGATCTCCTTGTCCAGCAGCGATCCAGGCACCGGCCGCTGCAGGAGGAACAGCCGGATCAAAGTGTCGAGCGTGTCGCCACCGCTGGTCTGCCGGTACGCCAGCGTGGTCTCGTTACGCCCCAACGCCGCGTTGGCCCGGCTGCCCAGCCGCTCGGCGACGCCTTCGACGGTGTAGTCCGCCGTCTCGAACAGTCCACGCAGCCGATCCACCAGACCACTCGACAGGTCACTCATGGACCCATCCTCGCTCAAGCGGCCCGGGCGGTGCTGTAGAGGATGGTGCCCGACTCGACGAAGTCCGCCGGCTCCAGCTCGGCCAGGGCTCGCTCGGCCGCCGCCAAGCACGCCGTACGACGCTCAGGCGGCAGCAGGTCGAGCCTGCGGGCCATCGACCCGATCACCCGCGAGTGGGCCAGGAAGTCGGCGGCCGTCACCTCGCGACGGAAGTGCTCGACCGTCACGTCCACCTGACCGAAGCCGGCTGCGACCAGTGCCGCCGCGAGCTTCTCCGGGTCCGACGTCACGTCGTTGGACGGCATCTGCGGCGACGGGTCCAGCGGAGCGTCGTACTCGTTGATCACCCGGACCCACACGTCGTACGCCGGGTGCGGGTCGTGCCCGGACCAGGTGGTCGCGCCGAACGAACCACCGGTCGCCAGCGCCCGTCGTACGGCCGACAGACCGCGCGGCAGGTCAGGGAGGTGGAACAGGACGAACGGCATCACCACAGCGTCCAGCGACCCAGCAGCGAACGGCAGAGCCTGTACGTCGGCCACCACACGCCCGTACTGGGCCGGTGCGCGCCGGATCATCGCTTCGGTGAGGTCTGCGCCGACCACACGGGCCTGGGGCGCCAGCGTGGCCAGGTGGCCCAGCAGGCGGCCCGGTCCGCAGCCCAGCTCGGCCACGCGGCGCGCACTGGTCAGCGGCAGCCGATCGGCGACCGCTCTGGCGTGGACGGCGAGCACGTCGGCCCACCTGCCGTCGTACGCCTCGGCGACCCGGACGTAGTTGTCGCGAACAGCCGTCACAGGAAGTAGGGCGTTGCCATCCGCAGGACCTCGGCGAGCTTGGCCCGGACCAGGTCGCGGTGCGGGACCTGGTGCACGGCGTCGCCGATCCGTACGCCTTGGTCGACCAGTACGTAGGCAGCTCGCAGCGTGCGCATCGTGTTGGTGACCTCCGGGCGGACGCCGTCCGGCGGCGGACTGCCCAGCGCCCGGCCGGTCGGGTCGAGCCAGACGGTCGCGTCGGTCTCGAGCAGGTCGGCGCGGGTCAGCGTGACCGCCAGTGCGTGGCCCAGCCGGTCGTCCTCGAGATCCCGCAGCACGTAGTCCGTCGGGGTCAGGATGCGCCCGATGCCGAGCCGGAGCATCTCCACCGGCTCCACCTCCGGGAACCGCCCGAGTGTGCCGAGCAGGTCGGCGCCGTGCGCGACGGCGTGCAGCCAGCCGAGCTTCGCGTCGTACCCGCGCAGGTCCTCCTCCGCGACGTACCAGCGCTCGAACGGTGGGACCCAGCTCGGCTCGAAGATTCCGACCGACACGATCGAGTCGAGGATCAGCGGCGCGAACGTCCGGGCCTGGATCTCGGCGTCGTTGAACCGGCCGGCCATCTCGTCGCCGAGCGCCCGCAGCAGCTCCGGCCCGAGCACGCCCTTGGCGATCCAGGTCGCCAGGATCGAGTACGCCTGCCCGTCCCGCACCACCGGGTCCGGGGACCGCAGCAGCCCCGACAGCTCCGCGACCAAGTCGGTCAACCGACGATCAGCCGGTACCTCGAAACCCTCAGCACGCACCCGCGCCCAGTCGGTCATGAGAGGGAACCTAACGAATCAGCAACCACGCCGCTACTCAGACCCCGAACAGACAACCAGCCCGTGGGGTGTCCGTTGTCGCGGACACTCCACGGGCTGTTCGGCCAAGACCCCTCAGCCTGGCCGGGTGGCAGGCCGCCGGGTCCCCTGATCCGGCGGCCGTCTAGGGGTACTACGCGTCGCGCTTCTTGGCGACGACCAGAGCGACCACCAGCAGGCCGATGGCCCAGGCGGCGAAGTACACGAGCGACCAGCCCGGCGACATCACCGAGGTGGACTCGCCACCGCCGGGGACCGCGCCCTGGTCACCGTTCAGGAACCAGCTGACCCGGGAGAACGGGCCCCAGTCGCCGATGAACTCGCCGACCTTCGGGATCGCCAGGCCGATGCCCTCGAGCAGCAGGGGCCAGCAGATCACGATCGCCAGCGCGCCGGCGCTCTGCCGGATCAGGATGCCGATCGCGACCGCGAAGATCGCGGCCAGGAAGTAGACCGGGGCGACGCCGAGCACGCCGCGCCAGTCGGCAGCGCTGTTCAGCGCCAGGTCGGCGTCCGGGACCAGCAGCTTGCCGAGCAGCAGCGCACCGAACGCGCTGATCAGGCCGACGACGCCGCTCAGCACGGCCGCGACCAGGGTCTTGGCCAGCAGCAGGGGCGTCCGCTTCGGCGCCGACAGGAAGCTCGTCCGGACGGTGCCGAACCGGTACTCGGTGGTGACCGCGAGGGTGGCCATCACCATCATCACGATCATGCCGAACAGGTACGTGCCCTGGGTGTCGACCGGCCGGAAGTCCCGGCTGATGTTGTCCGGGGTGAAGATGAAGCCGAGCGTGATGAAGCCGTCGGCCAGCACGAGCGCGAGCGCCAGGCACCACCAGGGCGACCGGGTGCTGAAGAGCTTGATCCGCTCAACGGTGACGAGGGACATCAGTTCTTCTCCTCTTCCGCCACGACGACCTCGGCCGGCGGCACCGGCGGTGCCACCTGGGCCTCGAGCGAGTCGTGCGCGTGGTACTGGACCGAGTCGCCGGTCATCTGCATGAAGGCTTGCTCGAGCGAGCCGCGCTGCGGCGTCAGCTCGTGCAGCACGATGCCCGCGGCCGCGGCGGCCTCACCGACCTGGTCGGTGGTCACCTGACCGTCGACGAACAGGACCTTGCCCTCGTCCTTGACGTCCTCGATGCGGGTCGCCAGGCTGCCCTGCTGCAGCACGTCCTGCAGCTGGTCGAGCTGCGGGCTGCGGACCTTGATGGTGTTGCCGCTCGCCTGGTCGACGAACTCCTTGGTGGTGGTCTGGGAGATCAGCCGGCCCTTGCCGATGACGACCAGTTCCTCGGCCGTCAGCGCCATCTCCGACAGCAGGTGGCTGGAGACGAAGACCGTCCGGCCTTCCTCGGCCAGCCGGTGCATGAACTTGCGGATCCAGACGATGCCCTCGGGGTCGAGGCCGTTGACCGGCTCGTCGAAGAGCAGGATCTCCGGGTCGCCCAGCAGGGCGCCGGCGATGCCGAGCCGCTGGGACATGCCGAGCGAGTAGGCACCGGCGCGCTTGCCGGCCACCTCGGTCAGACCGACGATGTCGAGCACCTCGTCGACCCGCTGCCGCGGCAGCTTGTTCGACGCCGCCATCCAGGCCAGGTGGGACCGGGCGGAGCGGTTCGGGTGCACCCACTTGGCGTCCAGCAGGGCGCCGACCTTGCGCAGCGGCTGCTTCAGGTCGACGTAGTGCTGGCCGTCGATCCGGACGTCGCCGGAGGTGGGGGTGTCGAGCCCGAGGATCATCCGCATGGTGGTCGACTTGCCGGCCCCGTTGGGGCCGAGGAAGCCGGTCACCTTGCCGGGTTTCACCTCGAAGGACAGGTTGTCAACGGCAACGGTTACGCCGTATCGCTTGGTGAGGCTCTGTGCCTCGATCATCGCCGTACTCCTCGTTCGGTAGCGCGCCGGATGTCAGGGCGGGCAGTCCATCTCAGTATCGAGCCGGGGACCCCCGGTCGCATCGGACCCGGGACGGATCCGGTGTGTCCACCTGGGGATGGAGTCTTCCGTTCCATCGGCCCGGCAGCCATCGGGCAAGTCCCTGACCGTCCCCCTGAGCATCCCGTACGACGGGGTCGTGGGGCATCAGCCGAAAGTCGACGCGCCGGAGACGAAAGACCGGGAGTCACCGCCACTTGACGGCGTACTCCGGAACTTGGCTGCCCTTTCAGGCAAAGGCTTAGCTACACAGCCAGGCAAAGGCTTTGCCACACAGCACAACGGCCCGCCGGAGAACTCCGGCGGGCCGTTGCGGTGGTGCGGGTGGATCAGGCGGCGATGTTGGCTTCCGCCGGGGTGTCGGAGATGACCGACTCGCGCCGCTTGGACACGACCACGGCCGCGACGATGATGACCAGGGCCACCACCGCGATCGCGATCCGCAGCGGGGTGTTGGTGTCCTCGCCGATGCTCGACATGCCGACCACGGCCGGGGCGATCAGCACCGAGACCAGGTTCATCACCTTGATCAGCGGGTTGATGGCCGGACCGGCGGTGTCCTTGAACGGGTCGCCCACGGTGTCACCGATGATGGTGGCCTCGTGCGCCGGCGAACCCTTGCCGCCGTGGTTGCCGTCCTCGACCAGCTTCTTCGCGTTGTCCCAGGCGCCACCGGAGTTGGCCAGGAACACCGCCATCAGCGTGCCGGACGCGATCGCACCGGCCAGGTAGCCGGCCAGCGCCGAGGCGCCGAGGCCGAAGCCGACGGCGATCGGGGCCGCGATCGCGAGCAGACCCGGGGTCGCCAGCTCACGCAGCGAGTCGCGGGTGCAGATGTCCACGACCTTGCCGTACTCCGGCTTGCCGGTGCCTTCCATGATCCCGGGGATGTCGCGGAACTGGCGACGGACCTCGTAGACGACCGCACCGGCGGCGCGGCCGACGGCGTTGACCAGCAGCCCGGAGAACATGAAGACGACGGCCGCACCGATGATCAGGCCGACCAGCGTGGACGGGTCGAAGACCAGCGCGTCGGTGTTGAACGCGGCGTCGCCGGCGTCGTTCAGCACCGCGTAGATCGAGTCCGTGTAGGAACCGAACAGCGCGGTCGCCGCCAGTACGGCGGTGGCGATCGCGATGCCCTTGGTGATCGCCTTGGTGGTGTTGCCGACGGCGTCCAGCTCGGTCAGGATCTGGGCCGCGTCGCCGTCCACGTCGCCGGACATCTCGGCGATGCCCTGCGCGTTGTCGGAGACCGGACCGAAGGTGTCCATCGCGACGATGACGCCGACGGTGGTCAGCAGACCGCCACCGGCCAGCGCGATCGCGAACAGCGCGAGCACGCCGGAGCCACCGACCAGGAAGGCGCCGTAGACAGCGGCGGCGATCACCAGAGCGGTGTAGACGGCCGACTCGAAGCCGACCGCGATGCCCGACAGGATGACGGTCGCGGCACCGGTCAGCGACGACTTGCCGACGTCCTTGACCGGCTTGTCCTCGGTGCCGGTGAAGTAGCCGGTCAGCGCCAGGATGATCGCGGCCAGCACGATGCCGATGATCACCGAGACGGTGGCGATGACCCGGGGGTCACCGTCCTGCGCGGCGATCTTCTCGGTCGCGCCGGTCAGGTCGCCGAACGAGCTCGGCAGGTAGGTGAACGCGGCGATCGCACACAGCACCGCCGAGAACGCGGCGGAGATGTAGAACGCCCGGTTGATCGTCTTCAGACCGTTCTCGCCGGCCCGCGGCTTGGTCAGGAAGACGCCGATGACCGCGGTGACGGCACCGATGGCCGGCACGATCAGCGGGAAGATCAGGCCCTGCTCGCCGAAGGCGGCCTTGCCCAGGATCAGCGAGGCGACCAGCATGACGGCGTACGACTCGAACAGGTCCGCGGCCATACCGGCGCAGTCACCGACGTTGTCGCCCACGTTGTCGGCGATCGTCGCCGCGTTGCGGGGGTCGTCCTCGGGGATGTTCTGCTCGACCTTGCCGACCAGGTCCGCGCCGACGTCTGCGGCCTTGGTGAAGATGCCACCGCCGACGCGCATGAACATGGCGAGCATGGCGGCACCGAAGCCGAAGCCCTCGAGCACGGTCGGGGCGTCACCCTTGAAGAGCAGCACCACCAGGGCCGCACCGAACAGGCCGAGGCCCACGGTCGCCATTCCGACCGTTCCACCGGTCCGGAACGCGACGCGCATGGCGGGCTCGCGTCCTTCGTCCCGTGCGGCGGCGGCGACGCGGACGTTGGCCCGGGTCGCGAGCCACATGCCCAGGTAGCCGATGGCGGCGGAGAAGCCCGCACCGACCAGGAAGAAGACCGACCGGAAGATCTTCAGCGTGGTCTCGTTGCCGCCGTCGCTGTGCACCGGCAGCAGGAACAGCAGCAGGAACGCCACCACGGCGAAGACCGACAGGGTCCTGAACTGCCGGGACAGGTACGCCGAAGCGCCTTCCTGCACCGCCAGGGCGATCGTCTTCATGTTCTCGGTGCCATCGTTCGCGGCAAGCACCTGGCTGCGGAACACCATCGCGATCGCGACCGCGAGGACCGCGATCACACCGACGACGATGACCAGCGTGGTGTTGCTCGACGACAGATCCACCGCTTGTACTGAAAGCGCGGACATCCGTCCTCCTTGTAGGCAACCCTCAGGGCATGACGGCCCCCGTCCTGCCGCAACCGAAGGGTTGGGGAATACGAAACAACGCCAAATCACCTGGCGCGGTGGGTCACTCTAACGGGTCTTCGACCAGACCTGCTGACAGGGTGGTCTACGCAACACCTGTGACCACAGGCGGAAACGTCACCGACGGTAGTGACGAGGACACCTTTTCGGACCGGTCAGATCGCCGAGGCGACGTCCGGGTGGATCTCGAAAACCTTGGTCAGGCCGGTGATGCGGAAGATCTTCAGCAGTCGTTCCTGCGTGCAGACCAGTGACAGCGACCCGTCGTGGGTCCGCACCCGTTTGAGTCCTCCGACCAGTACGCCGAGCCCGGTGGAGTCCAGGAACTCCACTCTTTCCAGGTCGACGACCAGGTCGTACTGCCCCGCGTCGACCAGCGAGACGATCGTCTCGCGCAGCTTCGGCGCGGTGTAGACGTCGATCTCCCCACCCACCTCGACGACGGTGCGCCCGCCCTCATGACGCGTCGTCAGCGACAGATCCACTTCGGCCTCCGATCCCGTGAACCGTTGCATTCAACCATGTACGGACCGTGAGTAGGGCCGCGTGCAAAACTCTTTCATCCCGGTGCGTGCCGCGTCGACCTACCTGGGCGAAAAGCCGCGTGCATCCGGCGGCGGCGTTCGCTCGTGCATCGCTTGACGGTCCTTTCCCCGCGCCGTACCGGGAGGGCTAGGCTCGTCGGCATGAGTGGTGAGGCAGCGGTCGTGCTGAAAAGACTCGCCTCCGGTCCAGACCGCATCGACCGACTCACTCATGTCGAGCAGGTACCGCCGAGGACCGGCCGGACGGGTGAGTGGCCACGCTGGGTCCCGCCCGAGGTGCTGAGTCAGCTGGCCGATGCCGGGGTCAACAGTCCGTGGATCCACCAGGTCGCCACCGCCGAAGCGGCGTACAGCGGTAAGCACGTCGTCGTTGCCACCGGCACGGCGTCCGGCAAGTCGCTCGGCTATCTGTTGCCGTCGTTCGCGACGCTGAGCATCGCGCATGCCGCGTCACCGCATCGGCGGGCCGCCTCGGTGCTCTACCTGTCGCCGACGAAGGCGCTGGCCCACGACCAGCTGCGCGCGCTGTCGCAGTACAAGGTCGAGGGCCTGCGCGCGACCACACTGGACGGCGACTCCGAGCGGACCGAGCGCGACTGGGCCCGCGACCACGCGACGTACGTGCTGAGCAATCCGGACATGCTCCACCGGTCGCTGCTGCCGAACCACCAGCGCTGGGCCAGGTTCCTGGGCTGTCTGCAGTACGTCGTGGTGGACGAGTGCCACCACTACCGCGGGGTCTTCGGCGCCCACGTCGCCGGCGTACTGCGTCGGCTGCGGAGGGTCTGCGCGCAGTACGGCGCCCACCCGATCTTCATCTGCGCTTCGGCAACTGTTGCCGAGCCCGCCGTGTCCGGCGAGCGGCTGACCGGCCTGCCGATGGTCGAGGTGCTCGACGACGGCTCTCCGCGCGGCGGCATCTCCTTCGGCCTGTGGGAGCCGCCGCTGACCTCGCTGCGCGGAGAGAACGGAGCACCGGTACGACGGTCCGCCCCGGCCGAGGTCGCGGAGCTGCTGACCGACCTGGTGATCTCCGGTGTTCGCACTGTTGCCTTCGTCCGCTCCCGGCGCGGAGCCGAACAGGTGGCGATGACGGCCCGGGACAACCTGGCCGAGGTCGACCCGGCGCTGGCGGAGCAGGTGTCGGCGTACCGGGCGGGCTATCTGCCGGAGGAGCGGCGCCGGCTGGAGAGCATGCTGCAGAGCGGCGAGCTCACCGGCGTTGCCGCGACCAACGCACTCGAGCTGGGCATCGACATCGCCGGATTGGACGCCGTACTGCTGTCTGGTTGGCCCGGCACTCGCGCATCGCTCTGGCAGCAGGCAGGCCGGGCTGGTCGTGCTGGTGGAGACGCGCTGGCGTTGCTGGTCGCGCGGGATGATCCGTTGGATACCTATCTAGTCCGGCACCCGCAGGCGATCTTCGGACGGCCGGTCGAAGCGACTGTGTTCAACCCGGAGAACCCGTACGTGCTCGGTCCGCAGCTGTGCGCCGCGGCGCAGGAGCTGCCGCTGACCGACGCGGACTACGAGATCTTCGGCTCCACGACGCCGACGGTGATCGCTCAGCTCGTCCGGCAGGGCCTGCTGCGCGAGCGGCCGCACGGCTGGTTCTGGACCCGGCGGGAACGGGCCGTGGACGCGATCGACATCCGCTCGGCCGGCGGCAAGACCGTGCAGATCGTCGAGGACCAGACCGGTCGCCTGCTCGGGACGGTCGACGGCGGCTCGGCCCACGCGTCGGTGCACGAGGGTGCGGTCTACGTGCACGCCGGTGAGTCGTACCTGGTCCGCACGCTCGACCTGGAGAACCACGCGGCGATCGTCGAGCAGGCCTCGCCCGACTACACGACGTTCGCCCGGGACGTCACCGAGATCAACATCCTGGCCACCGAGGCGACCGAGACCTGGGGATCGGCGGAGCTGTCCCGCGGCTGGGTCCAGGTGACGAACCAGGTGGTGTCGTTCCAGCGCAAGCAGCTGGTCACCGGCGACGTACTGGACGAGCAGCCGCTGGACCTGCCCGAGCGGATGCTGCGGACCAAGGCCGTCTGGTGGACGATGCCGGACACCGCCGTCGCCGCACTCGGACTGGACGACGTACCGGGGGCCGCGCACGCGGCCGAGCACGCCTCGATCGGGCTGCTCCCCCTGTTCGCGACCTGCGACCGCTGGGACATCGGTGGAGTGTCGACGGCCAAGCACGCCGACACCGGTCAGCTCACCGTCTTCGTGTACGACGGGCACCCGGGCGGCGCCGGGTTCGCCGAGCACGGGTACGCCGCCGCGCGCGAGTGGTTGACCGCGACACGGGAGGCGATAGCACACTGTGAGTGCACGGACGGATGCCCGTCGTGCGTACAGTCGCCCAAATGTGGGAACGGGAACAACCCACTCGACAAGGGCGGCGCCGTGGCGCTGCTCACCGCACTACTCCGCAGTGAGGCCTGAAGGCTCCAGCAGGTGCTGCTGGAAGAGAGGCAGCAAACCATGGCCGTTCTCGGAATCGTCCTGATCGTCGTCGCGGTCCTGTTCGGACTCGGCGTCGCGGTCTCGTCCGGCGCCTCGACCACGATGGAGGTCTTCGGCGTCGACTTCGGCGTCGTCGTGGCCACCGTCTTCTTCCTCGGCGCCGCCGCCGGCGCCGTCCTGATCGTCGGTCTGTGGCTGATGAAGAAGGGACTCGGTCGCGGCTACCGCCGGCACAAGGAGGTCCGCGAGCTGCGCCAGCAGGTCGCCACGGCTCCGGACACCGCAACGACTCCTGACAGCGCAACGACCGTCGGCGCCGACGACACCACGCACGCCGGGAAGCACGCGGCCGACGTACCGGCCGACGTACCGCCGGTCGACGAGCGGCTGGCCGAGGAGCGTCATACCGTTGCCGAGGGCCCCGAAACCCGGCAGCCGCACTGACGGGGCGAAACTGAAGGTCCTTTCGCAGAACGCCGGTTTGTCTCGGTCGTGACGCGGTCACCGCACAGCCGCCGCACGACCGGCACGCAGCGGCATTTCGATGCCCTGCGCAACAACCTTGCCCTGGCAGTTAGTTGCCAATGGCATCAAGTACCGGCCGATCTCCGTAACCACGATCCAGAGGTCTGTGCATTACTGGTCGTGGCGTCAACGTCGCGTTGAGTCACCGTCGGCCTTCCGGGCCACACCGCCTCCTCACGGGGGACAGACCCGTCGCACCACCCCACGCGCAAGGGGTGCTGCCGCGGTTCCCGGAACCGGCCCGCTCCGCGCCTCGGGGTCCCGACGACCTGACGCCGCGAGATGGCACGACCTCTGGAGGTTGTCTTGATCGTCCGTAGCATTCTCAGTCGCACCGGTGTCGCAGTCCTGGCCGTCAGCGTCGCGCTGGCCACCACCCTGCCGGCCCGCGCCGCAGCACCGGCCCCGACGGCGGCCCCACCGGGCATCGTCGAGGTCGGCGCGGTGAAGCAGATCACCAGCAGCGCCGACACGCGGTACTGCCTGACCTTCGTGGCCGCCGAGAAGATCCCGATGGCGGTGATGATGGCCTGCGCTCCGGGCAAGGAGGGCAAGACCCAGGAATGGGTCTACACCGGAAAGAACCAGCTGCAGGTCGCGATGAGCAAGAGCGTCGGTGGCGCCCTTGCCAAGAGCGGCGCCTGCCTGGACACCGGGGCCGACCTGGTCACGGTGCCCAAGAACGCACCGGTGCTGGTGCTGCCCTGCCGGGACGGCGACGGGCAGAAGTGGAACTACGACGAGTCGACGGGGTCGTTCGTCAACGCGGCGAGTGGACTGGCACTCAGCTCGCTGATGGGTCAGGGCAAGGCGAAGCAGGCCCAGCCGACCGGCACGTCGGCCGCTGTGGGCGCTGCGAACCAGGGCTGGAAGGCTCTGCCGCTGCCCGGTCTCGACATCCTGGGTGCGGTCCTGGCCCTCGTGAACGCGCTGCTGGCATCCCTGGGCCTGGCCCTGCCGCTGCCGATCGCGAGCGCCGCGGGCAGCCTGCTCGAACTGGTCCGGGGCAAGACGCCGGTGCCGGCGCAGATGTCGGTGATGCCGAAGCAGATGATGCAGCTGGCCCAGAAGTAACCGGCTAGGAGGATCCTCAGCCACCACGAGGAGGGCGGCCCCGACGATGTCGGGGCCGCCCTTTCCTTTCGGTTCGATGGTTTGGCCTGGAGATCCGTGTCGGCGGGGCCGGGAGGTTTCCGCTGCTTGCGCGTCAGCGGAGGTTTCCGTCACCGCCGACGCGTCACCACCAGCAGTCGTGCCAGTGATGCCAGTGGTGCCAGTGGTGACCCCCACCGAGAAGGTCGTACAGCAGGTTGCTGAGCATGTCCTTCACCTCCGTTTCCAGTGTTCCGAACGCCGATGACGCTACCTCCTGCCATCACGGTCTGTATCTACTCAGCTACCCTTTGAGACGGAACCGCGAGGGAGCTTTAACTCTTCCGCAATGCGTCCCGGTGGTACCGGATTTGACGAGATCGGCCGTGACCTGGGATGGCCACACCAAGTAGCCCTGGGCAACCAGGTAAAAGTCTTCACAAAGTCACCTGCGGGTGTAAAAGTGTTCCGGCGTACCCCCGCACTTCCCCTGCAAGGAGTTCTCCTGATGCGACCCATCTCGCGTGTGATCCCGCCGGCCGCCCTGGGCGTGGCCGCGGCGCTGCTGCTGACCGGCTGTCTGGGGTCGTCGGACTCCGGCAGCGGCGACCAGGACACGAACCGCAACGCCGACGCCAAGAAGGTCGAGCTGGTGATCGGCGCCAACTCGGTCAAGGGCGGCAAGAACAGCGCCGGCGCGACCTTCACCTCCGACGTCCTGATCCCGAAGTTCGTCGAGGCGCAGAAGGCCAAGGGCGTCGACGTCACCGTCCGGTTCGAGGGCGACGGTTCCGACGACGAGGTCTACAAGCAGAAGCTCGCGCTCAGCCTGTCCAACAAGGCCGGCCCCGACCTGATGAACATGGACGGCATCTGGGTCGGCGAGTTCGCCCAGGCCGGCTACGTCAAGCCGCTCACCGACACCGTCGGCGACGCCGCGAAGGTGGACGACTGGGACGGCTGGAAGCAGATCCCGGACGCGGTGCAGCAGCTCGGCAGCTTCGAGGGCAAGCGGTACGGCGTACCGGCCGGGACCGACGGCCGGGTGCTGTACTTCAACAAGAAGCTGTTCGCCCAGGCCGGCCTGCCGGCCGACTGGCAGCCGAAGTCGTGGGACGACATCCTGGCCGCCGGCCAGAAGCTGAAGACGCTGTCCGGGGTGACCCCGATCCAGATCAACGGCGGCACCGCGATGGGCGAGGCGACCTCCATGCAGGGCGTGCTGCCGCTGCTGGTGGGTACCGGCGCGGGCATCAACACCGACGGCAAGTGGCTGGGCGACACCGCCCAGACCCGCCAGGTGCTGGACTTCTACCAGAAGATCTACGGCGGCGGCCTGGGTGACCCGGTGCTGCAGCGCGAGGCCAAGGGCCGGGACAAGTCGTTCGCCGAGTTCGCCGCGAACAAGATCGGCATCCTGCTCGAGGGCGACTACTTCTGGCGCAGCGTCGTGGAGCCCAAGGAGGGTGTCGCCAAGATGGCCGACCGCGACACCGCCGTCGGGTACGCGCTGATCCCGGCCACCAAGCCCGGTGCGGGCGTCAAGGGCCAGGACTTCGTCTCGATGTCCGGCGGCGGCGTGGTCGCGATCAACCCGAACACCAAGTTCCCCCAGCAGGCCTGGGAGCTGCTGCAGTTCATGAACTCGGCCGAGATGGTCGAGGCCGGACTGAACGGCGCCGCCAAGATCACCCAGCGCACCGACGTCAACGCCAAGGTGCTGGCCGGTGACCCGATGCTGAACTTCGTCGCCACCAAGGTGCTGCCGCTGACGCAGTACCGGCCGGGCCTGGCGGAGTACCCGAAGATCTCGGCCGCGCTGCAGCAGGCGACCGCCGACGTGATCGGTGGCAAGTCTCCCGACGCCGCGGCCAAGGCGTACCAGACCGCCGTCGAGTCCGCCGCCGGCGGCAAGGACAAGGTCACCAGCAACTGATGGCCGTCACCACCGAACCCGCGCCGGGACGCCCGGCGCGGGTCCGCGGGCCGGCCCAGGACGTCGCGGGGCTCGGCATCGGCCGGGCGCTCGGCTTCGTCGCGCCCGCGCTGCTGCTGATCGGGGCGTTCCTGGTCTTCCCCGCGGTCTGGACGATCTACATCGGCATCACGAACTACCGGCTCACCGGGGTCGAGGCCGTGTCGCCGTCGTTCGTCGGCCTGTCGAACTACACCAAGGCGCTGAACGACGCCCTGTTCCACAACGCGTTGTGGCTGACGCTGTTGTTCGTGCTCGGCTCGGCGATCATCGGGCAGAACATCCTCGGGTTCGCGCTGGCGTGGACGATGCGGAAGGCGCGACCGGCCGTTCGCCGTACGGTCGAAGGCCTGGTGCTGCTGGCCTGGATCCTGCCGTCGACCGTGGTCGCGTACCTGTGGATCGCGTTCTTCGACCGCGACACCGGGACGCTGAACAGCATCCTCGGCCAGCAGGGCACGGCCTGGCTGATCGAGTACCCGATGGTCTGCCTGATCCTGTTCAACACCTGGCGGGGTACGGCGTTCTCGATGATGCTCTACTCGTCCGCGCTGCAGGCGGTCCCGCCGTCGCAGCTGGAGTCGGCCCGCATGGTCGGGGCATCGGGTTGGCAGACGCTGCGCGACGTCGTGTTCCCGCACATCCGGGGCCATGTGCTGACCAACACGCTGCTGATCTCGCTGTGGACCGCGAACGACTTCTCGCCGTTCCTGCTCACCAAGGGCGGCCCGAACCACGAGTCCGAGACCGTGCCGGTCTACATCTACAACGTCGCGCTGCAGGGCGGTGAGCTCGGCTACTCGTCGGCGATCTCGTTCCTGCTGCTGATCGCGAACCTGCTGGTCGCGCTGCTCTACCTGCGACTGCTGAGGAGGCGCTCGTGAACCCGGCGTACGTCGTACGGCGGATCGGTTTCTACGTACTGATCTGCGCGATCACGTTGTTCTTCGCGGTCCCGATGCTGTGGATCGCCTCCGCGCCGTTCGACGCCTCGCCGGGCCTCGGCGTGCGCTGGCCGGACTGGACACTGGACAACGTCCGCAAGACGCTCGACCACCCGTACGCGCTGCACTCGATGGTGAACTCGCTGCTGATCTGCGTGACCACCGCCGTTGCCGTGACCGCTTTCGCGGCGCTGGCGTCGTACGCGCTGTCGCGGGTCCGGATCCCGGGCCGGGACGCCTTGCTGTACGGGCTTCTGCTGCTGTCGTCGGTGGTCACCGGGACGGCGGCGATGGTGCCGATCTTCGTGATGATGTTCCAGCTCGGGCTGATCGACTCCCGCTTCGGCGTCGCGCTGGTGATGACCGGCGGGTTGCTGCCCGCGGCCATCTTCATCCTGAAGGACTTCGTCGACGCCGTACCGAAGTCGTACGAGGAGTCCGCCCGGGTGTTCGGCGCATCCACCACGCAGATCCTGCGTGACGTGGTCCTGCCGGTGGCGCGGCCCGGTCTGGCGACCATCCTGGTCTGGGCGTTCGTGAACTCGTGGGGCAACTTCCTGGTGCCCTTCCTGCTGATCCGGTCGATCGACAAGCAGCCCGGCGCGGTACTGCTGCAGACCTTCACCGACGAGGGCGGCAGCGCCAACCTCTCGGTGATCCCGGTCTTCTCGCTGCTGTTCTCGATCCCGGTCGTCGTGCTGTACCTGTTGGTGAACTCGAGGTACGGGTTCCGCTTCCACGGAGGAATCAAGAGCTGATGGCTGGCATCGACATCGAAGGCCTGGCAACGGTCTACCCGAACGGCGTCCGCGCCGTCGACGGACTGGACCTGAGCGTGGCCGACGGCGAGTTCTTCGCCCTGCTCGGCCCGTCCGGGTGCGGCAAGACGACACTGCTGCGGACGATCGCCGGTCTGGAGAACGCGTCCGAAGGCACGGTCCGGATCGACAGCGCTGACGTGACCCGGCTGGAGCCGGGCAAGCGCGGGGTGGCGATGGTCTTCCAGGACTATGCGCTGTTCCCGCACATGACCGTGTCGGAGAACATCACGTACCCGTTGAAGGTACGGCGGGTCGCTGCTGCCACGCGTGCCACCGTCGCGGAGAAGACCTCGGGTGAGCTCTCGTTGCAGGGGCTGCTCGAACGTCGTCCCGGGCAACTGTCCGGTGGCCAGCAGCAACGGGTCGCGCTGGCTCGGGCGATCGCGTCCGAGGGCAAGGTGCTGCTGCTGGACGAGCCGCTGTCGAACCTGGACGCGCGGCTGCGGCTGGAGGCGCGGACGTTCCTGAAGAAGCTACAGCGGGATCTGGGGATCACCACGGTCTTCGTCACCCACGACCAGGCCGAGGCTCTGGCGTTGGCGGACAAGATCGCGGTGATGCAGACCGGCAAGCTGGTCCAGCTCGGGTCGCCGCGCGAGGTGTTCGCGCGGCCTTCGAACACCTTCGTGGCGAACTTCATCGGCTCCACGCCGATGAACCTGCTGGAGGGCGAGGTCGGTGCTTCGGACAGCGCGACCGACGGTGTGGTCGAGGTCGCCGGCGGACGCTTGCCTGCAGCAACTGGTTCTGTCCCGTCGGGCGCGAAGGTCACGGTCGGCATCCGCCCGGAGTACCTGACGTTGTCCACCGGTTCCGGCGCTGGACCGTCCATCGCCGGCACCGTCGTCGTCGCCGAGAACCTCGGCACGTCGTCGCTGGTCTCCGTCGACTGCGCCGGCACCCTGATCGGCGTCACGGTCCCCGAGGAGGACGAGCCGGCGCCGGGTGCTCCGGTCGTGCTCACTGCTCCGGCTCAGCGAGTGCTGCTGTACGACCGTGACTCGGGCGAACTGCTGGCCCGCCAGCCCATCGCTGTGGATGCCCGCTCCGGCTCCCGCTCCAGCTCCGGCGAGGTGGCGGACGCCTGATGGCCGTCACTTCCTTCAAGCGCCGTTGGACTCTCGACGACCGGGCGGAGTCGGTCTGGCACTCGTTGCCGGTCGACATCCCGCCCGGCTGCGAGGGGCTGCTCGTCACGCTGACGGTTCCTTCGGTGGACGGTGTCGTCATCGACATCGGCTGCGAAGGCGCCGGCGGCTGGCGCGGCTGGTCGGGCGGCGCCCGGCAGACCTTCGCCATCACGCGGGATGCCGCCACCCCCGGCTACCTGGCCGGCGAACTCGAACCAGGCACCTGGTGGGTCGTCCTCGGCCTCCACCGTCTCCCGGTCGAAGGCGCCGAACTGATCGTCGAAGCAGTCACCGGCCCGGTCTCCGTCGTACCGGGTCTTGCCGAGTACGCCGCAGCAACCGACGCTGTCGCCGTACCGGCTCGCCCGCCCCGCCGTACGCTGCCCGCAGCCGACGGCCTCCGGTGGATCGCGGGCGACTTCCACGCCCACTCGCTGCACTCCGACGGCTCCACCCCCATCGCGAACCTTGCCGCCCTGGGCGTCGCCGCCGGTCTCGACGTACTGGCCTGCACCGATCACAACACCGAGGCGCACCACCTCGAGCTCCCGTCGGTGGGCAACCGCTTCGGCATCGGCCTGATCCCCGGCCAGGAAGTCACCACCGAGTCCGGCCACGCCAACGCCTTCGGCGCCATCGGAGTCATCGACTTCCGCCGCCCAGCCGCGGAGTGGGTTCCCGACGTCGCGCGGCGCGGTGGGCTCTTGTCGATCAACCACCCCCTCAGCGGCGACTGCTCCTGGCGCCAGCCGTTGTGGGGAGCCCACCCACCATTGGCCGAAATCTGGCACTCCTCCTGGCTCGACCGCCGCTGGGGCGGCCCCATCGCCTGGTGGGAGTCGTGGAGCCTGTCCACCACCCCCATCGGCGGCAGCGACTGGCACAACCCGTCCTCCCTCTCGTTGCCCGGAGCCCCCACCACCTGGCTGGCCGTAGACACCAACGCCGAAACCCCCGACGAGCTGGTCCCCGCAGCCCTGGAGGCCCTGGCAGCCGGCCGAACCGCCATCTCCGCCGGCTACAACGCCCCGGTCGTCCTCCGCAACGGGGATGAGTTCGTAGTCCTGGACGCCCCCAACACCGTCCTCATCTCCCCCGACGGCACCCGCCGCCCAGTCCGCACCGCCACCGAAACCCTCCCCGCAACCCAACCCGGCGGCCACGTCCTAGCCACCCACGAGGGAGAGTTCATCTCCGTCACCCACTGACCGCCCCGCCCGGGCCTCACGCCGTACAAGGTCCTCTCACCACGCCTCTTGTTCATCTGGGTGGAAGGACGAAGGAATGCACAGCGCACCACCAGAGAAGTGACGGGGTGGGTGGGTCGCGATCTGGTCGCAATCTGGTAGAGATACCGCGTTGATGTGGACGGCATCCGCCAGCTGGATCCATGATCTTCAACCGAAGTCCTGCTCATCCTCCCGGACGCACTTCCCCGGCGCCCGGACGGAACCCCGGAGGCTCGTTTGCCCGACCGCATCCGGCTGCTGCTGGTCGACGACCAGATCCTCAGCCGAGGCGTCCTCAGAAGCGGACTGGAACGCGAACGCGACCTGGAGATCGTCGCCGAGCTGAAGCGCACCGACGACGTCGTCGCCGCCGCCAAACGCCACCGCGCGAACATCGCGCTGCTCGACACCGCCGGCTCCGGCCACGCCAGCATCACCGTCACCACCCAGCTCCGTTCGTCGATGCCCGAGTGCCGAGTCGTCATGCTCACCACGTACGGCCGCCCCGGCCACCTCCACCGCGGCCTCGAAGCCGGCGCCAAGGGCTTCGCCCTCAAGAACAGCCCCACTCCCCAGCTGGCAGACGCCGTACGCCGAGTCCACCTGGGCCTCCGCGTCGTCGACGCGAACCTCGCCGCCGAGACCCTCCACTACACCCAAACCCCTCTCACCGAAGGCGAAACCACCACCCTCCGCGCCGCCCGCGACGGCGGAACCGTCGCCACCATGGCCGAAAAACTCGCCGTCTCCGAACGCGTCGTCCGTAACCGCCTCTGGTCCGCCATCGGCAAGACCGGCGCCCGAACCCGAGCCGACGCCATCACCATCGCCGAACACAACGGCTGGCTCTACGACTGACCCGCACGACAGCGGACACCCCGCAGCACCAGCTGATGCCCACTCCTCTTCCGAAATCTTTCCAGCAGGAAGAGGCGGGCTCCTCCCGCTGAGAGCGCTCTCAGGTCTACCGTTCGATGCACCTTGCGCCACCAGCGCGCCCTGAGGAGAGTGCACCGCCGATGAGCCTGCTGAAACCCACGATCGAGGACGTCGCACACCTGGCCGGCGTCTCCCGCGCGACCGCCTCCCGCGTGATCAACAACGTGCCCGGGGCGTCCGGCCCGTCGCGCGAACGGGTCCACGCGGCGGTGACGGAGCTTGGGTACCAGCCCAACGAGACCGCCCGCGCCCTGGCCACCGGCCGTCAGCGCGCCATCGACGTCATCGTCGTCACCTCCGATCCTGGCGTCGGCTGGCTCGGAACACACCCGTACATCAGCCGCGTCCTGGCGGGTGTGATGCCCGTCCTCCAAGGCGTCAACGCCCAACTGCGACTGCACGCGGTCCGCCAGGACACTGCTCCCGACGAACTCGACGACATCGCCTCGAACACCACGCTCGGCGCGATCTTCGCCGACATCACACCGGCCCTCACATCGCGCTTCTACCGTCGCTGTCGCCGTACCGTCTCGCTGGTACGCACCGATTCACCGGTACCCGGCCTGCAGGCCGACAACGTCGGCGGCGCGTACGAGGCGGTCAACCGCCTTCACCAACTGGGCCACCGCCGGATCGCCACCATCAACGGGCCGGCTCTCAACCCCTGCGCCATCGACCGGCGGGCCGGATACCTGCAAGCGACCCAACGTCTTGGCCTGGCCGACCTGAGCGCAGACGGCGAATTCCGACGCGAGGGCGGCTACGACGCCGCGCGGCAGTTGCTCGAGCAGCATCCCGACATCGACGCACTGTTCGTCGCCTGCGACCTGATGGCCGCCGGCGCCGTTCAGGCCATCACCGCGAGCGGCAGACGGGTCCCGGACGACGTGAGCATCATCGGCTTCGACGACAGCATCGCCGCCGTCTGCAGCAATCCGCCCCTGACCACGATGCGGCTGCCCGTCGAGGAGATGGCCGCAACCGCAGCACGTCTGCTCCTGGCCGGCGGGCCGGCGCACGGCCACCGGCAACACTTCCCGGTCGATCTCGTCGTACGGGAAAGCACCCGGGAACGGACAACCGGGCGTCGCCCAACGACCGCTGCCGACGTAGGCCGGCGTACGCCCGGACCGTCCGGACGCCACGGCGGCTCGGGGTGGTGATCGCGATCGGGAAGGAAGCGGCCGGCCTGCGGCTGCTGGAGGGCAACGATCGCGCGCTCGGTTCCAGGCCGGCCTGTCGGACCCGGTCTGGTCGCCGGTGCAACGGATTCACGACGGTCTGGTGGACCGTCGGGTTCAACTTTCTGAACGCGGGGAGCGCGTGTGGGACTCGCTGACCCGGCTCAGACCTCGGATCCCCAGGCGGCGCGTACGTCGGCGCTGCGGCTGACGCTAACCTCGCCGTTGTACCGCGGTGCCACCATCGCCTTGTTCCTGTCCGGCCTCGGCTTCTCGGCAGCCGCACCGCAGATCGCGTCCTTCCTCGTCAACGATCTGGGCGCCTCACTCACAGCCGCTGGGCTCTACTACCTCACCAGCCTGACCGCGCCGGTGCTCGGCTATCTGGTCGGGAGACGGTCGGACCGCACCGGCGCACGCCTGGGCCTGTTCCGGGTCTGTGCCGTAGCCGGATTCGCGGGTTGGCTGGCGATCGCGTTCTCCACCCAGCTGTGGATGCCGTACGCCATCAGCGCGATCGTGCTCGGCTTCGCCGGCGCCGCGACCTCGCAGCTCTTCGCCGCCATTCACGATGGCCTGGAAACGTCTCCGAACCCCAGCAACGACGGCGTGGTCGCCATCGTCCGGATGGCGCTCACCGGCGGCTGGGTCATTGGGCCGGTCGCCGGATCCTTCCTGGCAGCCCAGACCTCGTTGCGGACCATGCTTCTCGCAACAGCCCTCTGCACCCTCGCCCAAGTCGTCCCGCTCGGACTCCTCCGGCCGCCTCCACCGTCGACGGAGCAGACGCTCGAACCGCACCTCCGCGCTCCCGGCGTACGGGCGATGTTGCCGCTGCTCGCCTTCACCGGGCTCTACGTACTCGTCTACGCGGGAGAGCCGATCAAGTACGCGTACCTCCCCATCTACATGAACGAGCAGTTGCACCTCCCCGCCGGAATCAGTGGCGCGATCATCGGCATCCAGCCGTTGGTCGAGATCCTCCTGATGCCCCTGGCCGTCCTGGTGGCACGCCGCATCGGAATGATGCGGCTGATGCTCGTCGGCGCGGCGTTCGGTGTGGGCGCGAACATCTGCTTCGCCACGACTGCCACCGCCGCGGGCCTGTTCGCAGGCCAGATCCTGATGGGCGGTGTCTGGGGAGTCTTCGCCGCCCTCGGCATCATCGTCGCCCAACGCCTCCTCCCCTCAGCCGTAGCCACCGCCTCCGCCATCTTCCTCAGCTCAACAGCCCTAGCCTCCGCCCTGGGCGGCGCCAGCGGAGGCCTCGGAGTAGCCGCCCTCGGCCTCCCCCACGTCTTCCTCATCCCAGCCACCCTCAGCCTCCTAGCCGTAATCGGCCTAGCTCTCCTAACCCGCTCAGAGACAAGACAGGGCCCTCTCTAGCCGGCCACCCGGGCCGCTGCAGTCCAGCGCGGCGTTCATCCGCTCGTCCAGGGCCCGTCGGTTGCCCACGCCGATCAGCGGGTTCCCCAACGCGCGCTTGCCGACCTTCACGCCGACCATGTGCAACCAGCCACCACCCAGCGCGGTGTCACCGACGATGGTGGCCTCGTGCCCCGGCGAACCCTTGCCGCCGTGTTGCCGTCCTCGACCAGCTTCTTCGCGTTGTACGTCGCCGGCCGCCGCACCCCACGCGCCGCACACCCACCGCCGACTGCCGACTGCCGACTGCCGACTGCCGACTGCCGACTGCCGACTGCCCAAGATCTCGTGCGCGCGAACCGCACGCTGCAGCAGCCACACACCTGCAACCGACCAGAACACCGCGGACCTGGTCAACGACGACCGCAACGAGGCCGAGGGCTACAAACGGCACGCGGCACGGAGGGCGGCGCAGTCGGCGGTGGTTAAGGGGTTGGTGGTTAGAGGGGTTGGTGGTTAAAGGGGTTGGTGGTTAAAGGGGTTGGTGGTTAAGGGCGCCGTCGGCCAGGAGCGCTTCGACGGGGACGCCGTCGCGTTCGAAGGTGACTCCAATGACGGTCGGGATTCGCGGCACGCGGCACGGAGGGCCGCGTAGTCGGCGGCGGCTAGCGGGTTGGTGGCGAGGGCACCGTCGGCCAGGAACGCTTCGACCGGGACGCCGTCGCGTTCGAAGGTGACTCCTTCGACGGTCGGGCACGCGGCACGCGGCACGCGGCACGCGGCACGCGGCACGCGGCACGCGGCACGCGGCACGCGGCACGCGGCACGCGGCACGCGGCACGCGGCACGCGGCACGCGGCACGCGGCAGAACATACTCCGACCAAGAGATGGTCTAGCGGCGCCGCTTGGCCGCTGGCGACCGCGGCTGATGCGACGGCGGCTTCGTTCAGGCCACAGATCCGTGAGCACGTGCTGCTTGTGCGATGCGTCGGGCGCGGCGCCTCGGCGTTCATCCCTTGGGGCGCGAGCAGCGCGGAGGAACCCTTGATTGCAAGCGCTCGTAAGCAGTTGCAGCAGAACCTCACAGGCTGCTGGGCCCGTCGTAGCAGCGGGGTGCTGCTGGGCCTGCCGTGGCCGGGGTGCTGCTGGGCGATGTCGCCGGGGGACGGCGCGGGCGGTCTTCAGGAGTTCGATCGGCCGCCGTGCTTAAGTCGTCGTTCTGATGTCGCTGTTGTGAGCCTTGTGTCGTGCTCGTCAGATGGGCACTCACGCTACCGATGGGCCGGACCACAGCGCGACCTTTGGGGCCGTGGTCGAAACGCTGGTGGGTGGGGTGGTTGTGGGTGACCATGTGGCATGGACAGCGTTTGGTTGACCGGGGCTCGTTGGTGGTTGGGGCCGGTCGTGGGCGTGCTGGTGGGGCTGGTTGTTGGGGTGGGGGTGGGTGGGTTCACTCCCTGGGTGCTCGCGTTGTGTTGTGGGGTGTTGGTGGGCGGGCTTGCTGGTGGGCTGGTGGATCATCACGCTCGGACTCAGCGGGAACAGGTGCGGGCTGCGGTGGGCGCGTTGCCGATGGCGGTTCAGGTGGCTGGGTATCGGGCCACTCGGCGCGGGCCGGTGCCGAGTGAGTCGGACGTTGTTGATGCGGCCGTTCGGATTGCGAGGTACCAGCTGGCGTTGGCGCCTGAGCGGAAGGCGCTCTATTTGTGGATGCCGCTCTGCTTTCTGCCGGTGCCGGCGGTTCTTGCGAGTGCGGTGGGTGGGGACGTCTTCGCGCCCGTGTTTGCGGTGCTCGGAGGGATGAGCGTGCTGTGTGTGGTCGCCGCGGTCGCTCAGGTGGTGTGGTTGCCGCGACGGCTTCGGGAGCGGCTTCGGTTACTGGGGGTCGATGAGGGCGTAGAGCGTGCTGGGGCCGGTCGTCTGGGCTCCTAAGGGTTCTACGCGGGCTCGTAGGCCTCGGTCTGCGGTTACTACGGTGATCTCGCGGGTGGGGGTCTCGGCGGCAGCCTCGGCGACTACGTCGACGATGGTGTCGTCGCCGGAGTGCGGGGCCAGGACGACCTGGAGGGCCTGGTCGGGAGTGATGGCGTCTGCGGCCGGGCGGGCTGCTCCTTCGAGGATGACGGTGATGTCGGTGTCGGCGCCTGGGCCTTGCTGGTACGTGGCGAGGCTGGTGAGGAGACGGCGGGCTGCGCCGGCTCGGTCCTTCCACCAGCCGTCAGGGCGGGAGCCGATGACGTTCGCTGCGTCGACGACCAGCAACGGGCGAGAGCCGGAGGCCGCGGGGTTGGGTGAGCGGTCGGCTTGCCGCGGGTCTGGGGAATCGAAGTCGGGGGCCTGGAAGACAGGGGTGTGGGAGGTCGGCGTGCCTGAGGCATTGGGGTCGGGAGTGGTCACTTGGTCAGTTTGCCTCTGGGGTGGGGTTGTCGGTGGGACCTGCTCGGGACGTACTGGTGAGAGTGGGAGTGCCCAGGACGCCGAGGTTCAGGGGGACGGCGACCTTGATGGTGGCTGTGTCTTCCGTGAGGGTGCAGGTCGACAGGGTTGCTCGGTTTGTCGTGGCGATGTCGCGGGCTACTGCGCAGGGGTCGGGTGCTCCGGATTGGATGGCTTGGGCTGTACTGAGAGCCGTGAGGTCTGCGGCGGCTGTGGCTCGGTGGCTGGCCAGGGAGACTGCTGACCAGAGGGTTGCGATGGTTCCTGCGGCGAAGAGGAACAGGGCGGTCCAGAGGACGAGGAGGGTGGCGCCGCCTTGGTCGGTGCGGGGTCTGGTCATTGTTCTCCTGGTTCGGACTGCAGGGTGGCTTGGGCTTTCAGGGGGACAGCGGGTAGAGCAGCGAAGAGGGGCCAGTCGAGGCGTCGTGCGATTTCGACTGTCACCTGGACTTCGCCGTTGGTGGTGAGGATTTCGATGGAGGCATCCTTCGGGGCGGCTCGTCGGCCGATGGTTTGCGCGGTGTCGTCGGTCTCTCCTCGGGCTACGGCTCGCGCCACGTCGCGGGCGGCGTCGATGCAGCGGATGTTGGTGACGACCAGGCCGACGGCCCAGACGCCGGCGACGATCGTCGCCATCAGGACGGGGAAGAGCAGGGCGAGTTCGGCGGTGACGGTGCCGTGTTCAGTACGTCGTACAGCGGTACGACGGCGATGGCAGCGAGCGCGGCGGCCTGAGGGATCCATGGGACCGGGCGAGCCGGCCCGGACCTTGGTGGTCCGGGCCGACGTACGCCCTCAGACCTGGACGCCTTCGATGCCCGCCGACTGCAGAGCCCAGTTGATGATTGCCTTGAGCACCGACATCATCGCGTCGGACTTCAGCAAGGCGATCAGGATGCCGCCGAAGCTGCACGCGGCGACCGTGGCGACGGCGTACTCAGCCGTGGCAGCGCCTCGTTCGGTACGACGTCGGAGGCGACTGAACGCGGATCGTTCGGCGCGGGTGCGGCGGGTGGCGACGAGCTGGTGGGACATGGGGATCTCCTGATCTGCGGCCGGGCTGTCCGGACGGCTTACTGACAAGATGCCGCGACGGGAGCCCCTGCACAGAAGGAGACTTCAGGCTGGGGACAAAGTCAGCGAAGCGCGTCGAGGCGGTTCAGCTGAGCGTTGGCCACACGGAGATCGGCGGCCTGGGCGTTCTCGACCAGGTGTGCCTCGGAGCTGGTGCCGGGGATCGGCATCATGACGGGTGAGCGGTGAAGGAGCCAGGCAAGCGAGAGTTGCGATGGCGTAGCGCCGGTCTCGGTGGCGAGCTCGGCCAGGAGTCGCGAGGTCGCATGGTCGCCACCGGCGATGGGAAGCCAAGGAATGAAGGCGATTCCTTCGGTTTCGCAGTACTTGAGAACGTCGTCGTGGACGCGGTCGGTCAGGTTGTAGCGGTTCTGGACGCTAACGATGTCGACCTGGCGACGTGCAGTCTCCAACTGATTGACGGTGACTTCGGACAGGCCGATGTGGCGGACCTTGCCTTCGGATTGCAGTTGAGCGAGCGCACCCAATTGATCCTCGAGCGGGACGGCCGGGTCGATGCGGTGGAGCTGCAGCAGGTCGAGGCGTTCGACGCGGAGGCGGCGGAGCGACAGTTCGGCTGCCTGGCGGAGGTATTCGGGCCGGCCGACTGGCTTCCACTCCCCTGGCGACGGGCGGGTGTGGCCGATCTTCGTGGCGATCAGCAGGTGTTCGACGTACGGGTGAAGTGCTTCGGCGAGGAGCTCCTCGTTGGCACCGATGCCGTACGCGTCGGCGGTGTCGATGAAGTCGATGCCGAGGTCGACGGCTCGGCGGGCGACGCGGATCGCCGCGGTGCGATCGGCGACCGGGCGGTAGCCGGTGAGGCGCATCGCGCCGAAGCCGAGTCGGTGGATGGTGAGGTCGCCGATACGGGTGGTCGGGGTGGTCATCTGGTTGGTCCTCCCAAGCTGTGATCGGTTCAGCGTGGATGGACGTGGTGATGGTTCTGAAATGATTTAGCTGAGACTGAATCGAGGAGTTGGCATGCTGACGATCACGTTCACGGTCGAGGATCTGGCGCGGACGCGCCTGGCGGTGTCGCCGGTGTGGGAGATCGTCGCGAGTGTGCGACTGCTGAAGAACCCGCGGGCGCAGCACTTCCATCGACGCTGGGCGGAGGAGACCGGGCAGCGGATCGCGCGGGAGAAGCTCGAACTGGGGTTGCTCTTCGACCTGATCGACTCGCGGAGTTGGTACACGCCGGACTTCCTCACGGCGTCGCCGGCGGCGCCGGTACCGGATCTGGCGGCTGAGCTCGGGGCGTTGTCGCGGGTGCAGGCTGAGCAGGTTCGGGCGGATCTCGATGTGCTCGCGTACGCGCGGACGCATCCGGTGGGGTCGTTGGCCGAGGCTGGGCTGCCGCGGAGGTTGCGGAGGGCTCGGGCTGGCGAGCTGCCTTCGGAGGCCGTGGTGGGGTTGTACGACGACCCGGGGGCTGGGGTTGCGGTGCTGGTTGAGCAGTTGCAGGCGTACTGGGAGGTGGCGCTTGCGCCGTACTGGGGGCGGATTCGGGCTTTGCTGGAAGGGGATCTGCTGTATCGGGCGCGGCGGTTGGGGCAGGGTGGGCCGGCTGGGTTGTTCTCGGATCTTGATGAGTCGGTGCGGTGGAAGGACGGGGCGCTGCGGATCCGGCATCGGCGGTTTCACGGCGTACGGGAGTTGGCTGGGGAGGGGTTGCTGCTGACGCCGTCGGCGTTTGTGTGGCCGACGGTGTACTCGAGCACGATTCCGCCGTGGCAGCCGTCGTTGACGTATCCGGCGCGTGGGGTCGCGGCGCTTTGGGATACGTCGGTACGGCGGGCGTCGGCTGGGGTGGTTGGAGTGTTGGGGCGGTCTCGGGCTGAGGTGCTTGTGCAGTTGGACGTGCCGCGGTCGACGACTGAGTTGGCGGAGCGGATTGGGTTGACTGCGGGTGGGGTTTCGCAGCATCTGGGGGCGTTGCGGGCTGCGGGGTTGGTGACAGGGCATCGGGTGGGGCGGGTGGTGCTTTATGCGCGGACGAGTGTGGCGGAGGGGTTGTTGGGGGCTGGGGAGGGTGAGCTAGGGGGCTAGGTCGGCGAAGACGTTGGTGAAGGTGGTGGCAATGGTGGGGACTATGCCGAGGAGGACGAAGGCGGGGAGGAAGCAGAGGCCTAGCGGGAGGACGGAGCGGGTCTCGACGGTGCGGGCTTGTTCTTCGGCTGTCCAGCGGCTGGCTTGGCGGAGGTCGGCTGATTGGGATTCGAGGGTTGTGGCGAGTGGGGCGCCGGAGCGGAGGGCTCGTTGGACTGCTCGGGCGAAGGGTGCGCAGGTGGGTTCCTGGCGGAGGGTGTCCCAGGCGTCGATGGGGTCGGCGCCTAGGTCGAGTCTGTGTTCGAGTTCGGCGAGGAGGGTGGCGAGGGGGCCGTCGATGGCTTGGCTGACTGTGGCGATGGCGGCTTGGGGTGGGCGGCCGGCTCTTAGGCAGGCGGCTAGGAGGTCGACTGCCAGGGGGAGGTCGGCGGAGAGGCGGGCGTTGCGTTTGCGGGTTGCGGCTGGTTCTAGGCGGCTGAGGAATGTGGGGGTGGTCAGGTAGATGGCTGCGGCTGGGAGCAGGCTCCAGGGGATGGGGACGAGGAGGAGTGTGGCGGCTGTGAGGAGGGTGGCGGTCAGGCGGTGTAGGCGGCGGGTGCGGGTGGGTTGTGGGGTTGGTTTGAGGCGGTTGATGAGGCGGCGGTAGGTGGAGTGGGTGGTTGGGGTGGGGCGACGGAGGCGGCGGGGGCCGGGGCGACCGCGAGTGAGGAGGGCTGCGGCTATCGCTGCGCAGACGGCGGCTGCGGCTGGTGGGGAGGTGAGGGCGGTGGGCATGTTGCTCCGGGGGTTGAGGTCGGTGGCCATGCGGCCGGACTCAGTTGGCGGTGGCTGAGGTCGCGGCGGCCGGAAGTGAGTCAAAACAGGTCGAGCACGGGGTGGGTGGTGGTTGAGGTGGGTGGTTGGCGAACGGGGGTTAGGGGGTGGTGGCTAGGCGGTTGGTCCAGTGGAGGCCTGTTAGGGAGAGGGCGGTTCCTGCAAGTAGGCAGGATGTGCCGGGGAGGGTGGTGGTTAGGAAGGCGAGGGGGTTGGCGCCTAGGGCGTAGCCGAGGAGGGTGGCGAAGAGGGGGAGGACGGCTAGTAGGCGGGCTGTGGATTTGGCGGCGGCCAGGTTTGTGGTTCGTTGGCGGGTTAGGGAATCGTCGGCTCTTAGGGACGTGGCCAGGCGGGCGATGATGGTGGCCAGGGCTGCGCCGGAGTGGTCGGAGACTTGCCAGGCTGCGGCTAGGGGTTTCAGGGCTTCTGCGCCTGGGGATTCGGCGGCTAGGTGGAGGACTGCGGGGACGTCGCCGCCCAGGCGGGCGGCGGCTGCGGCGGGGCGGAGGTCGGGGCAGGCCTCGGCTGCGCCTTCGAGGGCTTCTTGGGGTGGGCGGCCTGCTGATAGGTCCGCGGCCAGGAGGTCGCAGGCTTGGATGATTTGGGTGCGTTTTTTCGTTGCTTGGGTGCGGTGGTGGGATTTTCGGCGTTGGGATATGGCTGTGGCCAGGGCTGTGAGTAGGACCAGGATGGAGGCCAGGGTTGAGAGGCCCAGGGACAAGCCGATGCTTAGGGCAACTATTACTGCGGCTGCCAGGGGGATGAGTCTTTTGCGGGCTGAGTGGGCTAGGTGGGTGGCGTCGGTGGAGGGGCGGGTGAGGCGGTGGAGGGCTCTGCCCTGGCGGGGGATGAGGGTGAGGACGGCCAGGAGGGTGAGAGTGGCTGAGAGGACGGCGGGGGTCATGCTGCGGCCCTGGAGATCAGGTGGGTCAGGTGGTTGGCGGCGGCGCCTAGTTCGACGGTGCCTTTGGGGGTGAAGCGGACGGCGGGGGCTGTGGTGAGGGTGCCGGACGGGGTGCGGGTGATGACTCGGATCTCGGCGACTCGGCGTTGGCCGGAGTGATCTCTGGTCAGGTGGATGACGGCGTGGAGGGCTGAGGAGACTTGGCTTTGGACAGCTTGAGGAGCTAGGCCGGCCAAAGCGCCTAGGGCTTCCAGGCGAGCGGGTACGTCGGAGGCCGAGTTGGCGTGGACTGTGCCGCAGCCGCCTTCGTGGCCGGTGTTCAGCGCGTTGAGGAGGTCAACTACCTCGGCGCCTCGGACTTCGCCTACGACCAGGCGGTCGGGGCGCATGCGGAGGGCCTGGCGGACGAGGTCTCGGAGGGTGATCTCGCCGGTGCCTTCTCCGTTCGGTGGGCGGGACTCGAGGCGGACTACGTGGGGATGGTCGGGGCGGAGCTCGCTGGCGTCTTCGACGATGACCAGGCGTTCGGTGCTGGAGACCGTCGAGAGCAGCGAGTTGAGGAGGGTGGTCTTGCCGGTGCCGGTGCCGCCGCTGATGAGGAAGGCGAGGCGGGCGTCGAGGAGGTCGCGGAGGACCGCGATTCCTTTTGGGGGTAGGGATCCTGCGGCTACCAGGTCTTCGAGGGCCAGGACTTTGCGGGAGGGGACTCGGAGGGACAGGCAGGTGCCGGGGGAAGCGATCGGGGACAGCACCGCGTGGAAGCGGGTGCCGTCGGGGAGGCGGACGTCGACGTACGGGCTGGAGTCGTCGAGGCGACGGCCGGCTGCGGCGGCTAGGCGGGTGGCGAGGCGGCGGACGGAGGGTTCGTCGCCGGTGCGGAGGGGGATGCGTTCGAGGCCGGAGCCGCGGTCGACGTAGACCTCGTTGGGGCCGTTGACGAGGACGTCGGTGATGCCTGGTTCGGTGAGGAGTCGGTCGAGCGGGCCGGCGCCGGTGGCTTCGCGGCGGAGCGCTTCGACGACCTCCAGGACTGTGGAGTCGCCGAAGACTGTGCCGTCGGCGCGGAGGGCTGCTGCTACGCGAGCGGGGGTTGGGTCGGCGCCTTGGGAGGCGAGCGTGCCTCGGACGCGGTCGAGGAGCTCGATGGAGACGGTCATGCGGCGAGGAGTCCGTACAGACCGAAGAGGTCCAGGAGTTCGCCTGCTGTGCGGCCGAGAGCGCCACGAGGGCGTGGGTCGAAGCGGCCTTTGTCCATCAGGGCAGGGAGGTCGCGGTCGAAGCGGAGTTTGGCTGCCAAGGGCAACGACAGGTGTTTGGCGACGTCGACTGCCGAGAGCCCGCCGAGGCCTGGCTCGCGGGCTACTACTCGGAGGTCGGTGGCGACTTCGCGGAGCGGGCTGACCAGGCGAGCGGCTGCTGCGCAGGAGCGGACGTCTCTTGGGACGACGAGGAACGTTGCTGTTGAGCGGACGAAGGCTTCTTCTGCGGCTGGGTCGGTACGGCGTGGGAGGTCGACGACGACGAGGTCGCTGCTGCGTTGGGCTGCGCCGAGGACCGAGCGCATGGCTTCGGGTGGGAGGGCGGTGACGTCGGAGCGGTCCCAGGAGAGGACTGCCAGGTCGTCGAGGGTAGGCAGGGCTGCTCGGAGGGCGGCTGCGCTGACTCGGCCGGAGGCGTTGAGGAGGTCGGGCCAGCGGGCGCCGGTGCCTGTTTCGCTGCCCAAGGCGAGGTCTATGCCGCCTCCCAGTGGGTCGCCGTCGATGAGCATGGTGCGTACGCCGCGGCGGCTGGCGGTGATTGCGACTGCGGCGGCCAGGGTGGTTGCGCCGGCGCCACCGCAGCCGCCGACGAAGGCGAAGGTGGTGGCGGCGCGCACTCCCCCGTCGAGGGTGTCGGCCAGGCGGTCGCCGAGGGCAGACTCCTCGCTCGGCAGGAGGTAGACACCTTCGGCGCCGATCGCCAGAGCTCGGCGAAAGATGGAGGCATCGTCGGGCACGGGGAAGAGCGGGTGGGAAGGGGCGCGGGAAGACGGGGAGGTGAGCCTGGCGCCGGTGGGGACTTGGTAGGGCGCGTCGGCCGGTGACGGAGAGGTGAGCCTGGCGCCGGTCGGGACTTGGTAGGGCGCGTCGGCCGGTGACGGAGAGGTGAGCCTGGCGCCGCTGGGGAGTTGGTAGGGCGCGTCGGCCGGTGGCGGGGAGGTGAGCCTGGCGCCGGTGGGGACTTGGGGCGGCGGGATCGCGGTGGCGGCTACCAGGACGCCGGGGCGGCGGGGTGGTTGGGTTCGGGCGAAGGGGTCGACGAGGTCGTGGCCGACGACCACCAGGGCTGCGGACTGCCAGTGGCGGCGTAGGCCGAGGAGGTCTTTCTCGACGTGTGGGGTCACCTCCGCGGCGGCGGAGAGGCGAAGCAGGTCGTCCAGCAGCATCTCGTCAGCGGTGGCCAGTAGAACCGGCGCCGGTAGCGGTGTGGTCTCCATGCCTACAAGGTGCCGTGAAAGCGCATCCCCTCCGGACAGTGACGGAATCCCTGTGGACAAAGGCCCTTTGGCGGGTTTCCGTCAGCAGCGGTAACCCGCCAGCGTGAGCCGGAGACCGCCGGGCCGACAAGAGTTACCGTTCCTTTCGAAGCGTCTTTAACTAAATGCTTCCCGCTGGACAACCGTGCACTGCTTCAGCTCCGGAGGACCGCCCATGCCTCGACTGCCTCTACTCGCCAGCACGGCGACAGTCGCCGCCACCGCCTTGATCGCCGCCGCGGGGATCTCGGTGGCGACCGCCGGCCCACCAGCCGGCTCGTCCGCTCCACAAGCCGCACCACAGGCCACCTCGGGTGGCGTGAAGACGGCGTACTTCGCCCAGTGGGGCATCTACGCGAACGCGTTCTACCCCAAGACCCTGTCCACCACCGGCGCGGCCGCGAAGCTGGACTTCGTCAACTACGCGTTCGCCAACGTCCACCCGACCAGCCACACCTGCTTCATGGCGAACAAGGCCGCCTCGCAGGACGAGACCAACCCGAACGCCGGTGACGGCGCCGGTGACGCGTTCGCCGACTACGGCAAGTCCTACGGCGCCGACATCAGCGTCGACGGCGTCGGCGACGTCTGGAACCAGCCGATCCAGGGCAACTTCAACCAGCTGAAGAAGCTGAAGGCCAAGCACCCGAACCTGAAGATCCTGATCTCGATCGGCGGCTGGACGTACTCCAAGTACTTCTCCGACGCGGCCTCCACCGACGCCAAGCGCAAGGCCTTCGTCAGCTCCTGCGTCGACATGTTCCTGAAGGGCAATCTGCCGGTCGTCGACGGCTTCGGCGGCCCAGGCAGCGCGGCCGGGATCTTCGACGGGATCGACATCGACTGGGAGTACCCCGGTTCGCCGAACGGTCACGTCGGCAACCACTACAGCGCCGCGGACAAGCAGAACTTCACCCTGCTGCTGGCCGAGCTGCGCAACCAGATCGATGCCTACGGCAACAGCGTCGGGAAGAAGATGTGGCTGACCGCGGCCACCCCGGCCGGTCAGGACAAGATCGCCACCATCGAGACGAACAAGATCGGCCAGTACCTCGACTACAACAACGTGATGACGTACGACATGCACGGTGGCTGGGACGCCACCGGGCCGACCAACTTCCAGGACCCGCTCTACCAGGCACCGAACGACCCCAGTACGCCGATCCCGCCCGGTACGGCGAAGTACTCGGTCGACGGCGCGGTGAAGGCGTGGACCACCGGCGACCCGGCGTACGGCATCCCCGGCGGGTTCCCGGCGAACAAGCTGACGATCGGATATCCCTTCTACTACAGGGGATGGAAGGGCGTACCGGCCACCGCGAACGGCAAGTACCAGACCGCGACCGGCCCGGCCGACGGCGGCGCTGCGAGCGGCAACGTCCCCGGCGTCTCCTTCTACAAGGAGCTCACCGGCTTCGTCGACAACCCGGCGTACAGCTTCTTCGACGACACCACGAAGGCGTCCTGGTTCTACCGCAACGGCACCTTCTGGACCGGTGACAACGCCCAGTCGATCAAGGCGAAGGCCGACTACCAGCACTGCAACGGGCTGGCCGGCGCGATGATGTACTCGATGGAGGCGCTCGACCCGCAGGTCACGCTCTTCAACGCCGTCGTCGACGCCGTCAACGCGTCCACCCCCGGCTGCAGCGGCCCGAACCCGACGCCCACGCCGACCCCGACGCCGACTCCCACCCCGACGCCCACGCCCACTCCCACCCCGACGCCGACTCCCACGCCGACCCCGACCCCAACCCCGACGCCTCCGACGGCGACCCCGTGGGCTCCGGGTACGGCGTACGCGACCGGCTCGCTGGTCTCGTACAACGGCGTCACCTACCGCTGCATCCAGGGCCACACCGCGTTGGCCGGCTGGGAACCCCCGAACGTCCCCGCGCTGTGGGGAAAGGTCTGAGGAGCATCATGAAACCCAAACGTCTTTCGGTGGCACTCGCCGCCGCGGCAGCACTCGTCGTGTCCTTCCTCGTCGCTCCGGCGGCCCAAGCCGCACCGGTCACCGCCGCGTTCACCAAGGTGTCCGACTGGGGCAGCGGCTTCGAGGGCAAGGTGACCGTCACCAACGGCACCGGCAGCCCGCTCAGCACCTGGTCGATCGCACTGGACTTCCCGTCCGGCTACTCGATCAGCAGCTCCTGGGACGCCGTGCGGTCCAGCAGCGGCCAGACCAACACGTTCACTCCGCCCAGCTGGGCCGGGCCGCTCGCACCAGGGGCCAGCGTCACCTTCGGCTTCAACGGCAGCCCCGGCAACTTCCCCGGTCTGGCAGCCTGCCGGCTCAACGGCGGCTCGTGCAGCGGCGGTGGTGGCGGCACAGTGCCCGGTGCACCCTCAGGACTGAGCGGTACGCCGTCAGCAACCTCGATCAACCTCTCCTGGTCCGCGGCCGGTGACGCGACGAGCTACAACGTCTACCGCAACGGCACGAAGGTCGGCAGCCCCAGCGGTACGTCGTACACGGACTCCGGTCTGACGGCGAACACGACGTACAGCTACCAGGTCAGCGCGTCCAACAGCATCGGTGAAGGCGCCAAGAGCGGCGCGATCTCCGTCAAGACCACCACCGGTGGCGGCACCGAGAACCCGGCCCGCCGGGCAGCGCCGTACCTCTACATGGGCTGGGGCAATCCGCCGAGCCCGACCACGGTCATGAACGCCACCGGCATCAAGTGGTTCACGATGGCCTTCATCCTGTCGTCCGGCGGCTGCAACCCGGCCTGGGACGGCGCCCGTCCGCTGCAGGGCAGTGCCGACGCCACCGCGATCGCCCAGATCCGCGCGGCCGGTGGCGACATCGTCCCGTCGATCGGCGGCTGGAGCGGCAACAAGCTCGGCCCGAACTGCAGTACGCCGGAAGCGCTGGCCGGCGCCTACCAGCAGGTGATCAACGCCTACAACCTGAAGGCGGTCGACGTCGACATCGAGAACAGCGACGAGTTCGAGAACGAGGTCGTCCAGGACCGGATCCTGAACGCGCTGAAGATCGTCAAGCAGAACAACCCCGGGATCCAGACGATCCTGACCTTCGGCACCTCGACCACCGGCCCGAACTACTACGGTAACCGGCTGATCGAGCGGTCGCAGGCGCTCGGCGCGAACATCGACATCTTCACGCTGATGCCGTTCGACTTCGGCAGCTCGAACATCTACAACGACACGGTCGGCGCGTCGCAGGGCCTGAACAACAAGCTCAAGGCCGTCTTCGGCTGGACCACCGCGCAGGCCTACGCCCACCAGGGCATCTCCGGCATGAACGGTCTGTCCGACCAGCAGGAGATGACCACCACGGCGACCTGGCAGAACATCACCAACTGGGCCAAGAGCAACGGCCTCGGCCGGCTCGCGTTCTGGTCGGTCAACCGGGACCGTGGTTGCGCCGGTGGCGGTGTGGTCGCGCACTGCAGCGGCATCGCGCAGCCGGACTGGGAGTTCACCCGGATCACCGCCGGGTTCTAGCAGACCGGTACGCACCGGGGCAGGAGAGAGGCACTCTTCTGCCCCGGTGCGGCGGTCACGACCGGGCTCCAATCTGGGGAGACCGTGTACCCGGCCGGGTCTGGGTCAGCCCGCTTCGATCCCCTGGACGATCAGCTCGTTGCGGGCGTTCTGGCCGAGCGGGACGGTGGTGTGCACGCCGTCGGTCTTCAGGTACGCCGTCAGCCGCGAGATCTTGCTCGCCAGGAACTCGGCCCAGTGCACGACCCGAAGGTTGCTGTGCCGGAGCTGGGCCTCGGCCAGCTGCAGGTTGATCCAGCCGCTGTTGCGCTGGTCCGCGACCCGGGTGGCAGCGTCGAGCTCGTTGCGGGACGCGTGGACGTTCACCCAGAACACCTTCCGGCTGGGTCCGACCAGGGCCATCGTCCGGTCCACCTGCGCGACGAAGACAGGTGGCGTAAAGATGTCATTCGTACCCGTCGCCATCAGGATCCGCGACGGCAACCCGTACGTCGTCTTCCACGCCTCCAGGGCGTCGACGGCGGGCGTCGTCGGACGGCCCGACCAGTTGTGTACAGCCAGCGGCACGTTGAGCCGAGTCGCGATCAGCGTCGCCAGCGACTTGCCGTCCTGGACCGAGATGCTGTCACCGAACATGAACAGCCCGTCGCGCTGAAGCGTTGTATTGATGAGTTCTGGCGTCGCGATCGCCTTGCCCTGCCCCTGCCAGTCGCCGATGTCTCCCGACCCGTACCCGCCGGCGAAGGCGGTCTCCGCGGACACGACGGTCGAGCCCGCCACCACCGCACCCGCTATGAACAACTGTCGTCGACTCGGTCTCATGCGGGCAGCCTGGCAACCCGCGGTAGCTCCAGGCAACGCTTCTGCACGTAGCTGCAGCTCTGGGGTGCCTGGCTACGCTGATTGACATGCAAACGATCCACCTGCGGTACTACGGCGACCTGGCCGCCGACAGCGCTGGTACGACGGACGAACGGCCGCCACTGGTACTGCTGCACGGGCTCGGTTTCGACCGTCGCCAGTGGGCTCCTATGCTCCAGGAGCTCGCATTGCTCGACCCGGATCGGCGGACCGTCGCCTTCGATCTGCCCGGCCATCTGGACTCCCCCAAGCAGCCGTCGTACGACCTCGGTGACGTTGCCGACGTCCTGCACGCAGCGGTGGTCGAGGCCGGGCTGCGCAAGCCGGTCCTGGTGGGTCACTCGATCGGTGGCGCGCTGGCGACGGTCTACGCCGGCAAGTACCCGACCGCCGGTGTCGTCAACGTGGACCAGCCGCTGCTGGTCGGCCCGTTCAAGGATGTGCTCGCCCAGCTCGAGCCGACGCTGCACAGCCCGGCGTACGGCGAGGTGTGGGACCGGATGCTCGCCGGGATGGACATCGAGCAGCTGCCGCCGGAGGCGCGGGATCTGATCCACGCGTCGACCCGGCCGACGCAGGAGCTGCTGCTCGGCTACTGGCGTGAGGTGATGGAGTCACCGGCCGACGTACTCGAGGCCAAGCGCGAAGCGGATCTGCACAAGATCGACGCGCCCTACGACTACGTGACCGCCACCGAGCCGCCCGCGCCGTACCGGCAGTGGCTGGAGACCAACAAGCCGGGCGTGAGGATCACAGTGCTCCCCGGCAGCGGCCACTTCCCGCATCTGGCTCACGCAGGCGAGCTGGCGAAGTTGCTGGCCGGCTGAGCCTCGACAAACGCCCGGAACCGCTCAGCGGCTGGTGAGAGCGTCCCGCGCAGTCGCCAGCTAAGGCCGATGTCCCGACGAGCCCGTACGCCGGCCAACGGCACCGGCGTCGCTCCGCTCTCCGTCCCCCGGACGGCCCCGCCAGGCAGTACGGCGACGCCGAGACCCGCGCCGACCAGCCGGTCGACGGTGGTCAGGTCGGTCGACTCGAACGCCACCGACGGCGTGAACCCGGCGGCCCGGCACAGCTCGTCGGTGAGCCGCCGGAACCCGAAGTCCGCCCGCATGCCGACGAACGGCTCGGCCGCCGCCTCGGCCAGGTTGATGCGCTGCCGCCCGGCCAGCGCGTGCCCCGGCGGAACGTAGAGACACAGTCGCTGGCGCTGCAGCAGATGCCAGCCGAACACCGTGGGATCCGGCCGAGGTCCGGTGATCGCCAGTTCGGACTCGCCCGTGGAGAGGTCGAGCACGATGTCGTGCGACGGCTGCTCGCGCAGCGCGAAGCGGATCGTCGGAGCGACCACCCGGAAGGCCTTCAGCAGATCCGGTACGACGCCGGTCCCGACCGAGTGCAGGAACGTCAGCCGGACCGTGCCCGAGTCGGGATCGACCAGCGCGTCGATCCGCTGCTGCGCGACGTCGACCGCCGCCGTACCGGCCCGGGCTGCCTCCAGCACGATCCGCCCGTACGGATTGAGCCGCAGGCCGCGGTGCTCGCGCTCGAACAACGGGACGCCGAAGGCCGCCTCGACCCGGCGCAGCGAGCGCGACAGGTTCGGCTGACTCGTGCCCAGCGCGGCGGCCGCGGCGGTCAAGTGCTCGGCCTCGGCCAGCGCCACGAACCAGCGCAGATCTTCGACATGCATGCAGAAAGCGTATCGATTACCGCCGAGCAAGACATTTTACGTATGCCCGAACGTCTGGCACCGTCGACAGCATGGAGACCCCGATGAAGGTGACGGGCCACCGCCCAGGCACCCCGGGGTATCGCAGACTTTCCACAGCCCTGTTCGCCGCGGGCCTGGCCACGTTCGCCATGCTCTACAGCACCCAAGCGCTGCTCCCCGAGCTGGCGACGGCCTTCGACGTCTCCCCCAGCCAGAGCGCGATCAGCGTGTCCTTGGCCACACTCGGCCTAGGAGTCGCCCTCCTGATCGCCGGCCCAGCCTCGGAGCTGCTCGGCCGGACGAAGCTCATGCGTTGGTCCGTGATCGCAGCCTCGGCCATCGCAGTCCTGTGCGCACTCGCGCCCAACTGGCAGACCCTGCTGGCGCTCAGAGGGCTCCAAGGCATCGCACTCGCCGGGCTGCCCGCCGTGGCGATGGCCTATCTCCGAGAAGAGGTCCACGAGGACAGCCATGCCCGAGCCAGCGGCCTGTACGTCGCCGGTACGGCGGTCGGTGGCATGACCGGTCGCCTGGTCGCCGGTGGCCTCGCCGACCTGGGCGGATGGCGTACGGCGCTGGGCGGCATCGCCGTACTCGGAGTCGCCTGCGCGGTGCTGCTGATCCTGCTGCTGCCCGAGTCCCGTAACTTCACGGCGACCCGACCGAGTCTGCGTCAGACCGGGAAGGTGCTGAAGGACCCGGCCCTTCTGGCGCTCTACGCAATCGCGGCGACGGCCATGGGCGCGTTCGTCGCCGTCTACAACGCGACCGGCTTCCGGCTGGCGGCAGCGCCGTACGAGCTCGGGCCTGGGCTCGCCAGTCTGGTCTTCGTCGTCTACCTGGTCGGCTCGGCATCGTCGGCAACCGCAGGACGGCTGGCCGACACCTACGGCCGGCGCGCAGTCGTCCCGATCGGCTGTCTGGTCACGCTGGCCGGAGTGGCGATCACGCTGACGCACCAGCTCGCACTGGTCGTGCTGGGCCTGGCGGTGATGACCGCCGGGTTCTTCGCGGTGCACGGTGTCGCCAGCGGTTGGGTGGCCGCGCGGGCGCACGCGACCGGCGGTGGGACCGGGCAAGCGGCGAGCCTCTATCTGTTCGCCTACTACCTGGGCTCGTCGGTGTTCGGTGGCCTCGCCGGAGCCGCCTGGACTCACGCGGCCTGGCCGGGAGTGGCGGCAGAAGCCATGGCCCTGTTCGTCATCACCCTGCTGCTGGCGCTGGCCCTCCGGCGGGTGCCGAGCCGGGTGAGAAGCTAGAAGCATGACGCGAGCGACAGAAGCGGCGGACACCCTCGGCCTCGCCTACGAGGAGACCCGGCACGGCCGGGTGAACTCGCTCGAGGAGGCCGCGGCCGCCCGCGGGATCGAGCCGGCCAAGCTGATCAAGACCATCGTGGTCCGGCTGGCCGACGACGACTACCGGTTCGTCCTGGTACCGGGCGACCGCGAGATCGCCTGGCCGAAGCTGCGCACCCTCCTCGGCGTGAACCGGATCTCGATGCCCAGCGCCGACACGGCCCTCGAGGTGACCGGCTACGTCCGCGGCACGATCACTCCGCTCGGCAGCACGCACGACTGGCCGGTGATCGCCGACGAACGAATCACCGGGACGATCTCGATCGGCGGCGGCGACCACGGCGTCGGCCTGACCGTCGACGCCGAGGCCCTGGTCAAGGCCGTCAACGCGACGGTCGCAGACGTCACCGAGTAGAGCGTCACGGAGTAAGCAGCCCCCTCTGCCCAGCCCGCAGCCCGGCCTGGAACCGGGTCGTCGCGTCGAGCGCCTTCAGGATCCGCTGCATCCGCCGCTCGACCGTCCGCTGCGCGACGCCGAGCCGCCGCGCGATCGCCTGATCGGTCAGCCCCGCCGCAGCCAAGGCCAGCAACTGCTGGTCCTCGGCCGACAACGGCCCGTCGGACGGCTCGAAGGCCAGCGGCGTCGCCTGCTGCCACAACAGCTCGAACAGCCGCAGCAAACCGTCCAGCAACGACGACGGCCCCAGCTCGACCAGTACGTCGGCACCCGTCTGCAGCAGGCCAGCACGCCGATCGACGACCACCAGCTTCAGCGGTACGTCGCGCAGCATGCGGCACGACGTACCGGCCGCCCGCGCCGCATCCAGCGACGCCGGGTCGACCAGCAACGCCATGTCGTAGACCATCCGGTAGACCACCCCACCAGCAGCCCGCACCGGCAGCGGCAGTACGGCGTCGAGCACCACCACCTCGGCCTGCGCGGCCTGCTGCGCCTGGTGGTACCGCTGCGCGATCGCCTCCACTCCATGGATCACCGTGAACGGCCCGGACTCCGTCGCGGCACGGAACTCCGCGGTGAGCACCGACGCGCCCAGCCGCGCCTCGACGATCGCGGCCTGGCGCCGCAACGCCAGGAGCTCGACCGCTGCCTCCGGCACGGCAGGGGTGTAGCGGGCCGGGCGGCCCGGCGTACGGGACGCCAGGCCGAGGCTCAGCAACGACCTCAGGTGCCGAGTGACGCGAGCAGCGGGCCAACCCGTCGAACCCATCAGGTCGGCGGTAGTGGATTCCGGCCGGGCCAGAAGCGCCCGGTAGAGCTGCTCGTCCTCCGAGCAGACACCGAGCGCCTCGAGCACCGGAGCGGCGCGGTAGCTGTGCATCAGGGCAGCGAGTGGACGTGCGCGCCGACCTGGTTGGAGAACTGGTTGCCGTTGGTGGCGTCCCAGTTGGTCGACCAGGTCATCGCACCGCGCAGCGTCGGCCAAGTGGTGCTCGGCTTGAAGCTGCCGCAGTTGGTGCCCTTGGTCAGGCAGTCCAGCGCGTTGTTGACGATGGTCGGCGAGACGTAGCCGCTGCCGGCCCCGCGGGTGGACGCCGGCAGGCCGAGTCCGACCTGGTCGGGCCGCAGGCCGCCCTGCAGCATGATGCAGGCCTGGGCGGTGATGAAGTCGACCGTGCCCTGGGAGTAGACCTGTCCGTTGCAGCCGTTCATCGCGCCGGAGTTGTAGTACTGCACGTTGACGACGGTCAGGATGTCCTTGATCGCCAGCGCCAGCTTGAAGTACTCGAACGACGGCGACTGCATGTCGATCGTCTGCGGTGCCATCGCGATGATCAGCCCGGCGCCGAACTGGCTCTGCAGGCTGCGCAGCGCCTGGCCCATGTACTGCGCGTTGACGCCGTTCTCCAGGTCGATGTCGATCCCGTCGAAGCCGTACTCGCGCAGCACCGACAGGGCGGTCGACGAGAAGTTCGCCGCCGCGGTCGCGTTGGCGACCGAGATGGTCCCGCGCTCACCGCCGACCGACAGGATGACCCGCTTGCCGGCCGCCTTCTTCGCGGCGATGTCGGCCTTGAACTGGGCGACGGTGTAACCGTTCAGCCCGGCGCTGTCCAGGTTGAAGGTGATGCCGCCCGGACGGGAGGCGTCCGCGTCGGCGAAGGCCACCGCGATCAGGTCGTACGCCGCGGGTACGTCGGAGATCCGCTGGACGGCGGCACCGTTGTTGAAGTTCTGCCAGTACCCGGTGAGGATGTGCTTCGGCAGCGACGACGGCGGCACGGTCGGCCCGTCCGACGTCGTCCCCGAGACCGAGGCGCCGTACGGCGAGCAGTTGCCGGACGGGTCGCAGGCCCGGACCTTGAAGCTGTAGCCGGTCTTCGGGCTGAGCCCGGTAGCCGTCCAACTGGTCACGTTGCCCACGCTCGCAGGGGCCTCGCTCCCCCGCACCACCTCGTAGTGGTCGATACCGGAAGCGTCGGTCGCGGCGGACCAGTTCAGCCGCAGCGAGCTCGACGTCGGGCTACCGACGGTCAGGCCGCCCGGCGTCGACGGCGCGGTCGTGTCCGGCGGCGGCCCGGTCCCGCCCGGTCCGTCCAGCACGACGTCGTCCGCCTGGTACGCCGGTACGCCGTACCAGCCGTGCAGGTAGATGGTCGCCGTGCTCGCACCGGCGCCGGTGGTGAACGTCGTGGTCAGCTGCGACCAGGTCGAGCTCGTGGTCCAGGTGCTGGGCCCACCGTCGGAGCCCAGGTACACGTTCGAGCCCTTCACCCAGGCGGACAGGGTGTAGGTCGAGCTGGGCCGGACCGAGATGGTCTGGCTGCAGCGGGCGGTGTCGCCGGAGGTCGGAGTGCCCTGGAGGGCGTAGGTGCCGGTCCGGGCCGAGCCACTGACGGCGGCTCCGGTCCCGGCGGAGCAGGACCAGCCTGCCAGCGAGCCGGTCTCGAAGGTCCCGTTGGTGACGAGGTTGGTCGCGGCCGAGCTGGTGCCGTGCACCAGGAGCAGACCGACGGAGGCGATTAGGACGGCGGGAATGATCGCGGCCAGGGGGCGGCGGCTTCGCGAGCGGGTCATGAGACACAAAATGTGACGGGGCAACTACAATGTCAAGACCCTGCATAAAGTGGGAACGCTCTCACGCTCACAAAAAATGAAGAATTTACAGAATCGGCAACAAAATCGACGCGGCCCGCATCTGAGAGTCGTGGAGCACCTGCGTCAGGAAAGGCGACGGCCCCCGGCGGGGGGGTGACCGGGGGCCGTCTTCGGCCACGGGCTCGGGGGGAGGAGCCGGGGGCCGTTCAGGAGGCGACAGTCTGCCACTGTCGAGGAGTATCTACCCCCCGATCCCGGTCTCCACACATCTCAGTTTTATTGCAACCAAGATCGTGTCCACCAGGCGCCGAAGCCCTTTGGCAGGGCTCTCGAACCAGTGTCACTGTCACACTGCTCAACAGTCTAACGGGAGACCAGGCCACACGAAAGGCCGGGCCCCTCGGCGTTTCGCCGAACCCGAGAAATCGCCCCCTAAACTCGCTCCATGGAGCACCGGCCGGCCGCCTTCTTCGACCTCGACAAGACGATCATCGCCCGCTCCAGCACGCTGGCGTTCTCGAAGCCGTTCTACGCCGGCGGCCTGATCAACCGCCGCACCGTCCTGCGCAGCGCCTATGCCCAGTTCGTCTACCTGCTCGGCGGCGCGGACCACGACCAGATGGAGCGGATGCGCGAGTACCTGTCCGCTATGTGCACAGGCTGGGACGTCCGGACGGTCCAGGCGATCGTCGCCGACACGCTGCACCACATCGTCGAGCCGATCGTGTACGACGAGGCGGTGACGCTGATCGAGCAGCACCACGCGGCCGGCCGGGACGTGGTGATCGTGTCGTCGTCCGGTGCCGAGGTGGTCGAGCCGATCGGCGAGCTGCTCGGCGCCGACCGGGTGATCGCCACCCGGATGGTAGTTGCCGACGGCAAGTACACGGGTGGGATCGAGGAGTACGTCTACGGCCCGCACAAGGCGACCGCGATCACCGCGCTAGCGGCCGCGGAAGGCTATGACCTGCAGGGTTCCTACGGCTACTCCGACTCGATCACCGACGAACCGATGCTGGCCGCGGTCGGCCACCCGTTCGCGGTCAACCCCGACAAGGCCCTCCGCCGCCTGGCGCTCGGCCGCGGCTGGCCGGTGCTCGACTTCAGCGAGCCGGTCGCCCTGGCGGAGCGGACGAAACGGCTCCACCGGGCGCGCCGTCCGGCTGTCGCGGCGACCGCCGTGGGGGCCGGACTGGCCGCCGGAGCTCTTCTGTACGCCGCCCGCCGGCGGTCCCGCCGCGGCGAAAACTGAAGGTGACATCAACTTTCTCAACTTGATCAAGACCCCTCAAACTCTTCCCCCACAGGGGTTTGGAGAGTACAAAGGAATCAGCAAAGGGACTTCGGTCCCGGTAGAGAAAATTGCACGGCAGTCAGGTACCCACGCGGCGACCAGCCCATCCCAACCGGGCAGCTCGACCCAGGCTCGATCCTGTGGCGGCAGACAAGGTGCACGCCTGGTAACCAGAATGACGTGCCAGCGGCGGCGCTCTCGCGAGAGGGCGCCGTTCGCACGTCCGGCCCGGAAACCCTTACTGGGTTGGATTGTTGAGCGGTGAACGTTCCGCCGCCAGCGCGATGACCTCGCACTCGCGCAGCAGCCAGCTCTGGACGCCGGTCACTCCGCGTACGGCGTAGTCGGTCAGTCCGCCCGGGTACGACGCGCCGAGCTCGAGGTGCCCGACCTCCGGCACCGTGACCGCCACCTGATCGATGCCTCGGGCAACTAACAGGCAGCGCTCGGCCGCCCGGGCGACCAGTCCGTTCGCCATCGGGAACGGCCGCAGCACCGCCAGCTCGGCGTGCACGATCGCCGCGACGACCAGCCCGGGCGCGGTGGTCGGTGTGGTCAGCGCCTTGGCCAGTCCGCTCAGCCGCTCCCACATCACGTCGGCGGGCGGCGCCGGCGGCAGGCCGGGGATGTCGTCGGGCAGCGGCTCGCGACTGGTCCGCAGGTGACCCAACTGGTCTGCCGAGCCGAGATCGGCGGCCGCCAGCTGGTGCAGTCTGGTCCAGACCTGCACCGGCGCAGTGTCGACCTGCGGAGCCAGCCCCATCAGCTCACCGGTCATCCGCACCGCACCGGCTGCCAGCGCGTCGCCCTCTCCCCGCCGTACCTCCTCCAGCGTCGACGGACTACCCGCCAGCGTCGCCGATGCGTGAGCTCCCCGGAGGAGAGCCTCCGCCGTCGCGTCGGAACCGACGCGCCGCAGACCACGGTCCCGGAGCAGCACGTCGACCGCGTCCCGAGCCGCCCGGGCAGCGGACCCGACGCCCTCCAGAGCAGCCAGGGGCGCGAAGACATCAGCAGTCATGACCTAGACCCTAGTGCCCCGTGCCGGGCGTTCCGTTAGCGATAGCGGTGTTCAGGTGCGTGCATCGCGGTGGCGCGGAAGCGGCCTCGATGTCTTTCCATCGTGGCCGTTTTCGCGCTGCCTCGAGGTGCGTGCCTGGGCGCCGCTAGCGCAACGGAAGGCCCGGTACGGGGCACTAGGATGGCCTCCCATGGCCAGCAGCACCGACTCCGCTCCGCGGTTCAGCATCGTGGTTCCCTGCCACAACGTGCGACCGTGGCTGCGGCCGTGCCTGGACTCGGTGCTCGGGCAGTCGTTCACCGATTTCGAGGTGATCGCGGTGGACGGTGCCAGCTCCGACGGCACCGACCGGATCCTGGCCGAGTACACCGCAGCGGACCCGCGGGTGCGGGCGATCGCGCTGACCGAGGACATCGGGCTCGGACCGACCCGCAACGCCGGGCTGAAGGAGTGCCGCGGCGACTACGTGCTCTTCCTGGACGCCGACGACCTCTACACGCCCGGCTCGCTGCAGGCACTGGCCGAGCGGATCGACGCGACCAGCCGCCCGGACCTGGTGATCTTCGACTACGAGCGGATCTTCTGGGACGGCCGCGTGGTCCGCAACCAGCGCCACGACGCGTTCGCGCGCGAGGGCGAGGGCGTCTTCACCGCCGCCGAGCGCCCGGTCTTCCTCACCTTCCTCGAGCTGGTCTGGAACAAGGCCTGCCGGCGCGACTTCCTCACCCTGCACGGCTTCGCCTTCACCGCCGGGTACTACGAGGACGCGCCCTGGACGTACTCGACGATGCTGACCGCCCAGCGGATCGCCACCCTCGACCGCGTCGTCGTGCACTACCGGCAGCACCGCACCGGCGGGAACATCCACGCCACCCGGACCCGTCGGCAGTTCGACATCTTCGACCAGTACGACCGGGTGCACGCGTTCATCACCTCCGACCCGGAGCTGGCCGGCTGGCGCAAGTTCGCGTTCGACCGGTCGCTGGACCACATCCTGGCCGTGCTGGCCAAGCCCGAGCGGCTGGACCCGGAGGACCGGGCCGAGTTCTTCCACTCCGCCCACCGGTTCGCCAAGCGCTGGAAGCCCGAGGGGTACGGCGCCGACCGGACCAGCCGCGGGTTCAAACGCTGGATGCTGATCCACGACGACTACGCGACGTACTCGACGCTGAAGCTGAGCTCGAAGGTGCTGCACGTGCCGAGTCCGCGCAAAGCGGTCGGCAAGCTGCTGCACCGCGGCGACCCGGACCCGAACCTCGCGCTGTACGGCGCCTACTGGTTCAAGCAGTACGCCTGCAGCCCGCGGGCGATCTACGAGAAGGCCGCCGAGCTGGTCCCCCAGTTGCGGGGTGTCTGGGTGATCGACGCCGAGCACGTCCAGGCGATCCCGGAGGGTGTCGAGTACGTCGTGGCCGGCTCCCCGGCGTACGAGAAGCTGGTGCATCGGGCGAAGTACTTCGTCAGCAACATGAACCTGCCGAAGGAGCTGGACAAGCGGGACGGGCAGGTCCACGTGCAGACCCAGCACGGCACGCCGCTGAAGACGATGGGCACCGACCTGCGGCTGTACCCGCGGGCGGCCCAGGACCTCGACCTGGACGAGCTGATGCGCCAGGTCGACCGGTGGGACTTCAACATCTCCGCGAACCGGTACTCCTCGGAGATCTGGGAGCGCACCTACCCGTCGCACTTCGAGGAGCTGGAGACCGGGTTCCCGCGCAACGACCGGCTGCTCACCACGACGCTCGACGAGGTCCGGGCGATCCGGGCCGGGTTCGGCTTCGACGACTCCAATCTGGTCGTCCTGTACGCGCCGACCTGGCGGGACGCGAAGGACGCGGTCCGTACGCCGGCCGGCCTGATCGACCTCGGTGGCGACGGCATCCACATCGACCTGGATCGGCTGGCGACGGCTGCCGGGGAGAACGGGCGGGTGCTGGTCCGGACCCACTACTCGCTGGCCAAGGGTGCGCCCGAGGTGCACTCCGACCGGGTGGTCGACGTGTCCGAACACCCGCGGGTCGAGGACCTGATGCTGGCGGCCGACGTACTGATCTCGGACTACTCGTCGATCAGCTTCGACTACGCGAACCTGGACCGCCCGATCGTGCTGCTGGTCGACGACCTGGACTCCTACGACAACACCCGCGGGACCTACTTCGACATCACCGCGTTCCCGCCCGGGCTGGTGGCGCGGTCGGCCGACGAGCTGTTCTCGGCGCTGCAGACCGGCCGGTTCGCGGCGGCCGAGGCGGCCAAGCACCGGCAGCTGTTCCGGGAGAAGTTCTGCGAGTACGACGACGGGCTCGCGGCCGAGCGCGTCGTACGGCGGGTGTTCCTCGGTGAGACCGAACTGCCGCCGATCATCCCGATGGCCGATCGGAAACCTGCTCCCTCCGCGCACCGGCCGTAGTGCATACTGGCCGCATGTCGACGAGCCTGGTGACCGCGCGCGGTCGCTTCGGCCTGCGACGACGACGCACTGTCTGAACACCTCAGCCCTGTTCCAGTGCCTCGTCTCTCCAAGGACCTCTCATGTCCGTTCTTCCTGTTCTGTCCGCGCGGCTGACCGCTGCCGCCTCCGCCGCCTTCGGCCTGACGGTCGATCCCGAACTGCGGGCCGCGACCAAGCCTGAGTTCGGGCATTTCCAGACCAGCCTTGCGCTGCGGCTGGCCAAGCAGCTCGGCCAAGCACCGAGACAGATCGCCGAGCAACTGGTCGCACAGGCCGAGGTGGACGACCTGTGCACACTTGAAGTCGCGGGTGCGGGCTTCATCAATCTGACTCTGTTGCCGAGCACGTTGGCGGCGGGGGTGAACGACCTCGCCAAGGGCCTGCCGGGCAACGGGCAGACCGTGGTCGTCGACTACTCGCAGCCCAACGTCGCCAAGCAGATGCACGTCGGGCATCTCCGGTCGACGGTGATCGGCGATGCCCTGTGCAACGTTCTGCAGTACGCCGGGTACGACGTCGTACGGCAGAACCACGTCGGGGACTGGGGCACCCAGTTCGGGATGATGGTCGAGCAGCTCCTCGACGAAGGCACGCCGGCCGACGAGCTCGACCTGGAGGACATGCAGCAGCTCTACCAGCGGTCGCGGAGACACTTCGACAGCGACCCGGCGTTCGCCGACCTCTCCCGGCGGCGGGTCGTCCTACTGCAGTCCGGCGACCCCGGGACCAGGGGCATCTGGCAACAACTGGTGGACATCTCGCTGGCCGAGTTCGACCGGGTCTACGCGTCGCTCGGGTCGCCGTTGACGCAGGCCGACGTGGTCGGCGAGAGCGCGTACAACGCCGACCTCCCCGCGATCGTCGACGACCTCCAGGCGGCCGGGCTGCTGACCGAGTCCGACGGCGCGCAGTGCGCGTTCCTCGACGGGTTCACCGGTCGCGACGGGTCGCCGTTGCCGGTGATCGTGCGGAAGTCCGACGGCGGCTTCGGGTACAGCGCGACCGATCTGGCCGCCGTACGGCACCGGGTCCGGGACCTGCACGCGGACCGGATCGTGTACGTCGTCGACCACCGGCAGTCGCTGCACTTCCAGCAGATCTTCGCGCTCGCCCGGGCGGCCAACTGGTTGCCTGAGACAACGAAGGCCGAGCACGTCGCGTTCGGCACGGTGCTCGGTCCGGACGGCAAGCCGTTCAAGACCCGGGACGGCGGCACGGTCTACCTGGTCTCCCTGCTCGACGCGGCGGTCGCCCGGGCCGCCACGCTGCTCGCGGATCGGGAAGGCATCGACCGGGACGCCGTCGCGCGGGCGGTCGGCATCGGCGCGGTGAAGTACGCCGACCTGTCCAGCGACCGGACCAACGACTACGTCTTCGACCTGGACCGGATGGTCGCGATGACCGGCAACACCGGCCCGTACCTGCAGTACGCCCACGCCCGGCTGAGCCGGCTCCTCACCAAGGCCGGCACCACCGACAGCAAGGTCACCGTGCTCGAGGACTCCGCCGAGCAGCGGCTGGCCCTCCTACTGGCCGGCTTCGACGACGCCGTCCTGCAGGTCGCCGAGACTCTGCAGCCGCACCGGCTCTGCACCTACCTGTACGACGTCGCGACCGCGCTGTCCGCGTTCTACGAGTCCTGTCCGGTCCTCACCAGCGAGGGCGAGACCCGGACCAGTCGGTTGGCGTTGTGCGCCGCGACTCGCGCCGTACTGCATGACGGCCTGGCACTGCTGGGCATGGCCGCCCCGGACGCGATGTGACGGTCAGAGCTTGCGGAGGGTCTGCAGCGCCTCGACGGCGTGGGCGACCAGCTCCTGCTCGGTGAGCTCGCGCTCCCCCTCGGGCAGGCCGGACCACTCGATCGCCAGGTCCTCGACGTACGCGAACCAGGCGTGCACCCGCATCCGCTCCTGAGCGCCGGTAACGCGGTCCGCCTCGGGAACGTCGAGCAGGTTCAGGACCCGGTCGGCCATCGTGCCGCGGGTCTGCGCGTAGACCTCGACCGCGTAGTCGTCACCACCGGCGGCACCGCGGACGAACGAGATGTAGGCGCGGCGCCGGCGGCTGATGAAGGCGACGAACGCGAGCAGCATCTCGCGCAGCTGCTCGTCGCGCGGTCGGCTCCCGTCCGGCTTGGTCAGCCGCAACAACCGACGGCCGGCGGCGGAGATCACCGCGAGGTAGTAGTCGTGCTTGCTCGGGAAGTACTGGAACAGCACGCTGCGGGAGATCCCCGCCTCACTCACGATCGCGTCGATCGACAGTTCGTGGATCGGCTGCTCGCGCAGCATCATCAGGCCGATCCGGACCAGTTGCTTCTTGCGGTCCTCTGCCGACAATGCGTGATCCATTCGTCGAGCATTGCTCAGGAGCTATGGGGTGGTCAAGGAAGCCACCACGGGGTTGACCGGTAATTAAGGTGCCGCGGCATCGTTCGCGCCTTACCGTCGGCAGATGGGTATCGACGAGGGGTGGCCGGCCGGGCTGGACGTCCGGCCGATCGAGAAGAACGACGCGGCCGCGTGGGCCGAGTTGCTGGCGGCCAAGGAGAAGGTGGACGCCGAGGGGGAGAACTACGACGCCGACGACCTGATCGAGGAGCTGGCCGATCCGAAGCTCGACGCGGCGCGCGACACGGTTGGTGTCTGGTCCGACGAGCAGATGGTCGGGTACGGCGTCGTCCGCGGGCCGGACGAGGTGGTGGATGTGCACCGGGTCCACACCGAGGGCACGGTCCATCCGGAGTGGCGTGGACGCGGGGTCGGCAGTGCGTTGGTGCCGTGGCTGATCCGTCGCGCCACCGAGCTGCATCACGAGCGGCAGCCGGACGCCGAGGGTGAGATCAACACCGGCGCGATCGACACGAACACGAGCGCCCTGGAGCTGCTGGCAGGCCTCGGCTTCGAGCCCTGCCGGTACTTCTTCACGATGGAGCGGAGCTTCGGTACGCCGGTCGAGGTGCCGCCGGTGCCGGAGGGGCTGCGCCTGGTCACCTTCACTCCGGCGTACGACGAACTGCTGCGGGTCGCCCACAACGAGGTGTTCCTGGACCACTGGGGTTCGTCGCCGAAGAGCCCGGAGAGCTGGAAGACCTGGTTCACCGGCGCCCGGGCGTTCCGGCCCGAGCTCGCGTACCTGGTTCTCGACGGCGACGAGGTGGTCGCCTACACGATCGGCTACGAGTACGTCGCCGACACCGAGGTGACGGGGATCCGCGAGGTGTACATCGGTCAGGTCGGCACCAAGCGGTCCCATCGTGGTCGCGGCCTGGCCGCGCTCGTGCTGGCCAAGGTGATGGCCGAAGCGGCGGCCGCAGGGTTCCAGCGCGCGTCGCTCGGCGTCGACGCGGACAACCCCACCGGTGCTCTCGGTCTGTACGAACGGCTCGGCTACACGAACAAGAACACCTGGGTCACCCACCGCCTACCGATCAACTGAAGCCAACGTCACCCGCAGTACAACAACCAAAGAACAGAGCGGTGGCGAGCGAGGCGCCCATGCGGCCGACAAGGTCGGCGATGGCTGAGGCCGCACCGGCCGGAAGTGGTGGAGAGGTGTGCGCCCCTCCCCATCCCCGTTCCTCCACACCTCCTGTTTCAGGGGGTGTGAAGGAACAGGTATGCGTCGGGTCCGGGACGCCGGCTGGGGTGGGTGGTGGATCAGAAGTGCGAGTCGACAGCCACCGGCTCGACTGCGGACGGCTCGGTTGCGGTCTCCGGGCGGACTGCCTTCTTGCGGACCCACGGGCGGACGCCGAGCACGATCACCAGCAGCGTCAGCCCGGCGTACACGGCTGAGCCGATGAACGCGGCGTGCACGCCGTCGGTGAGGATCTCGCGGGCCGCGTCGGCCGGGTTCGTCGACGACGGGGTCGCGTTGCGGCTCGCCGTACCGAAGACGGTGACCAGGATGCCCAGGCCGAGTGCGCCACCGACCTGCTGCAGGACGTTGAGCAGACCCGAAGCCGCTCCAGCGTCCTCAGCCGGTACGCCGGACAGCGCGCGCCCGGTCAGCGGGATGAAGATCAGACCGGCGCCCGCGCCGAACAGGATCAGCGGCCCGACCACACCACCGAGGTAGCTGCTGTCCACGGTGATCCGGGTCAGCCAGAGCATGCCGGCCGTGACCGACACCGAACCGGCGATCATCATCAGCCCGTTGTCGACCCGGCCGGTCAGCCGCGGCACGATCCGTGACGACGCGAACAGCAGACCGGTCATCGGCAGGAACGCCAGACCGGCGGCCAGCGGGCTGAACTTCAGCACCCCCTGCAGGTACTGCGTGAGGAAGAAGAACATCCCGAACATCGTGCCGACCACCAGCAGCATGGTCAGGTACGACGCCACCCGGTCGGCGTTCTTGAACATCCGCAGCGGCACGATCGGGTGGCTGACCCGGCGCTCGACCAGGACGAAGACGACCAGCAGCACGACCCCGACCGCGAACGACGCGAGCACCTCGGGCGAGCTCCAGCCCGCCTCGGCCACGCGGATGAACCCGTAGACCAGCGCGGTGATGCCGACCGTCGACGTGAGCGCACCGGCCACGTCGAAGCGGCCCTGCTCCCGCGGCGTCTCGGTGAGCACCCGGCGCGCGGCGATCACGAGCGCGATGCCGATCGGGATGTTGATGAACAGGCCCCAGCGCCAGGAGACCCAGTCGGTCAGCATGCCGCCGAGCACCAGGCCGATGCTGGCGCCGCCGGACGAGACCAGGCTGTAGAGACCGAGCGCCTTCATCCGCTCCGGTCCCTCCTTGAAGGTCAGCATCAACAGAGTGAGCGCGGCGGGAGCGGCGATCGCGCCACCGATGCCCTGCAGGACGCGAGCGGCGAGCAGCAGCTCAGCCGTCGGAGCCAGACCGCCGAGCGCGGACGCGAGCGTGAAGATGCTGACGCCGGTGATGAAGACCCGGCGGCGGCCGAGCAGGTCGCCGGCCCGGGCGCCGAGCAGCAGCAGACCGCCGAAGGCCAGCGCGTACGCGTTCTGCACCCAGGACAGGTTGGCCGGGCTGAAGTCGAGGGCGGTCTGGATCTTGGGCATCGCGATGTTCACCACGGTGCCGTCGAGGATCACCATCAGCTGGGTGATCACGATCACCGCGAGAACGACGCCTGGTCGTCGCGCGGGAGCAGCGGAGGTAGCCGACATAAGAGAGAACTTGCTCCTTCCCCCGGAGGGGCTAGAGTTGAGATCAGAGGAAGTGGAGTGCACCTCCGGATACGATACGGAGGCCACCTCCGCTTTTTCAAGTGAATTCTTCAGATCGGTGCGAGGAGGTCCGATGAACACGCCCGCCCAAGCGGCTCCGACGACCCACGAGCGGCCGCCGCTGCCCGATCTGCGGCCGACCCGGGCCGACGCCCGGCGTAACTACGACCTCCTGGTCGCCGCCGCGCGCGAGGCGTTCGCCGAGACCGGGACGGACACCTCGCTGGAGGAGATCGCCCGCCGGGCCGGGGTCGGGATCGGGACGCTGTACCGCCGCTTCCCGAACCGCTGTGCCCTGCTCGAGGCGGTCTACGTGGACGAGATCCAGTCCGTCTGCGACCGGGCGTACGGGTTCCACGAGCAGCTCGCGCCGTTCGAGGCGCTGGCCTCCTGGATGCGCAGCTTCGTCGGGTACAACGTGTCGAAGAAGAGCCTGGCCCACGAGCTGACCAGCGCCCTGGGCAAGGACTCGGAGTTCTTCAAAGCCTGCAAGATGAACGTCAAGGACGCCGGCGGCCTGCTGATCGACACCGCCAAGGCGGCCGGCGCGGTCCGCGCCGACCTGGAGCTGATGGACGTGATGCGCCTGATCGGCAGCATCTCGTCCCTGCCCGGCATCGAGCCGGAGCAGGCCGAGCGGATGCTCGACATCGTGCTCGCGGGCATCAAGCCCCAGGCCTGAGAAGGCCCAGGCCTACAGCGTCTTCAGGTACGCCGCGAGCGCCTCACGCCAGTCGCGCATGGTGATCCCGGCCGCTTCCAGCGCCGACAGGTCGAGCGCGCTGTTCACCGGCCGCGGCGCGATCGTCTTGCCCCGCGCGTACTCCTCGGAGCTGATCGGCCGGACCTTGCACGAGCTGCCCTCGAGGATCGCCGCGGCGAAGTCGGCCCACGAGACCACGTCGCCAGCGCCGGTCGCGTGGTACGTGCCCGACGGCGCACCGCTGTCCAGCAGCGCGACCAGCGCCGCCGCCAGGTCCACCGTGTACGTCGGACGCCCGTACTGGTCGTCGACCACGGTCAGCTCGTCGCGGTCGGCGCCGAGCCGCAGCATCGTCCGCACGAAGTTCGGTCCGTCACCGAAGACCCAGCTGGTCCGCACCACGTAGTACGTCGGACTCAACCGCGCGGCCAGCTCGCCGGCCGCCTTGGTGATCCCGTAGACGCCCTGCGGGTCGATCCGGTGCTCCGCGGCCAGGAACCCCTCGCCGTCGCCGAACACGTAGTCCGTGCTGACGTGGACGAGCGGGATCTCCAGCCGGCGCGCGTGCCAGGCGAGGTTCGCGACACCGTTCGCGTTCACGTTCCACGCGGACAGCGTGCTCTCGGCGTCCTCGGCCTTGTCGACCGCGGTCCACGCCGCGGCGTTCACGATCGCGCTGATCCCGGACCAGTCGAAAGCATCCAGAGCCTCCCGCGACGTGATGTCCAAGTCCGCGGACGTCACCGCCCGGGCCTCAGGTAGTTGCGCCGCCAGGGCCTTCCCGAGCTGCCCACCGGCACCGGTGACAAGGATCGTCACGAGAAGTCCCAGTCGACGCGGATCGGCGCGACGTCCTCGAGCATCGGGTGCCCGGCGTCCTTCTCGCTGTAGATCAGCTGGTCCTTCGGCAGCGGCCACGGGACGTTCAGCTGCGGGTCGAACAGGTTGACCAGCGTGTACTTGGCGTCCGGCGACCAGTGCGCGTTGACCAGGTAGTTGTAGACCGTGTTCGGCTCCAGCGTGCAGAACGAGTTGCCGCAGCCGCGCGGGACGTAGAGCCCCTGCCGCGGCGTCAGCTCGAAGGTCTCCAGCCGGCCGAAGCCCGGGCCCTCGCGCAGGTCGACGATCGCCGTGAACACCTTGCCGTACGCCGGGGAGATGTACTTGTCCCACGGCTCGGCGTGGATCCCCCGCGTCACGCCGACCTCGGCGTTGAAGGAGACGTTGTTCTGCACGATCTCCAGGTGCGGCAGGCCGAGCTTCTCCAGCTTCTCGGCCTGGAAGCTCTCCTTGAACCAGCCGCGGCCGTCGTCGAAGACCTGCAGCTCGACGTGCAGCAGACCCGGGATGCTGGTCTCGGTCAGGGTCGGTCCGGTCATCATCCTGCCTTGGTGAACTCGTAGACGGCGGCACTGCCGTTGCGGTAGCGCTCCTTGGCGAACGGCTCGAGCGTGTCCGCGTGCGGTCGGGTGAACTCGACGTAGATCCAGCGCACGCCGAGGTCCTTCAGCTGCTGGGCCTTGGCCGCGTCCGGCTGGGCGATGAAGCTGTCGTTCAGCTGCAGGATCTCAGGCTTCCAGTAGTCGACGGTGATCGAGTCCCGGCCGTCGGGTCCGAGCTTGTTCGCCTCGACGGTCGGCGTCCACGCCTCGACCAGCATCTGCCGCTCGGAGTACGCGCCGACCACGAACCGCCGGCTGTCGCACTTCTTCGGCTCGATCGGCGTCGTGCAGTGCCGGTTCGTCATCACGACGTCGTTCACGTCGGAGTGGTCCCGGATCCACCGGGCCGCGGCGATCTGCTCGGTACCGACCGCCAGGTACGCCTCCGGCTTCACCGACTTGAGCGCCGGGACCGGCGTGGCCTCGATCTGGATCCGGGTCACCATCGTGACGCCGCCGGCCAGGATCGCGACCGTGATCGCGGCGAAGAACGCGGTGAACCGCATCCGTGGGGTGAGGAACCAGGCGACCGCTCCGGCGACCACCAGCACGGCCAGGCCGACCAGGATCATCTTGGTCGCGTGGATCAGGCCGCCGTGGTTGGGCTGGATCAGCCCGATCGTCCAGATCGGCAGCAGGATGAAGAACGGGCCGAAGGCCAGGCCGATCAGCACCGCGCGCCACCAGCGGCTCTGCAGCTCGCGGACCATGGTGACCAGGCCGACGGCCGAGCCGATCGCGAGCAGCGGGCCCGCCGTACGGGCGAAGTAGTACTGACTGGCGCCCGGGTGGCTGAAGACCGCGACCGCTGCCGCGCCGGCGAATCCGCCGCCGATCAGCAGCCAGGTCGCCGGGTCGCGACGTCCTTCGGCGGTCTTGAGCCGCCAGAGCAGGCCGGTCCCGCGCGCGAGGATCGCCAGTACGGCGACCAGCGAGGAGAACGCCATCGAGGTCGTGGTGATCGCGCCGACCCGGGTGATCGCCGGGGTCGACATCGCCGCGTCGTGGAACTGGACGTGCAGCCCGGAATCCGAACCCTGGAACACGACCACGAGCGCCACGATCAACGCGCCGGCCGTCAGTACGCCGTCCAGGAACAAGCCCTTCAGCCGCGAGCGGTCGAACAGGATCATCGCCACGAAGGCGAGCCCGACACCGGCCACGACCAGCGGCATCGTCGAGCCCTTGGTGCCCGAGGCCGTCAACGCCAGCAGGGGAATCAGCAGCAGGCCGAGCCGGCCCATCTGGTTGCGCCAGCGGAAGACCAGCAGGATCACGATCGCGATCAGCAGCGGCACGGACGGCGCGAGGCTCGGCGACAGCGGGGCCATCGGGTAGCCCAGGGTGGTCAGGCCGAACAGGTTCAGCTCGGAGCCGGCGATGCAGAGCAGCGCGGCGACCGGACCGGTCCACGCGACGCCGGTGATCCGGACGGCGGCGATCGCGACGACCAGGACGATCGCCAGCGGCATCAGGGCCGGCATGAAGCGGAACAGCACCTCGTCCAGGCCGATGCCGGAGACCGTGGCCACCTGCGCGATCCAGGCGTGGCTGAACCAGTGGTAGGCCATCGGGGCGTTCTCGACCCAGGGAAAGCTGATCGGGCCGCGGTGCTGGAGCTGGCCGGACATCGCCAGGTGCAGGTACGCGTCGATGTACGGCGCCCGGAAACCGCTGGCCCACTCGAGCGGCTCACGGTGGTAGTACTGCCGCAGGTCCTGCAGGCCGAACAGCGAGGTCGCCGCGACCGCAGGCATCCACCACAGCGGGAGGGTGCTGGTCCGGACGCGGCGGATGCGGGCCCGGCTCCGCGGAACCGCCAGCAGGACGACCGCCAGCGCCAGCGGGAGCGCGGCCGAGAGCCACGGCCACTGCAGGAGACCGGCCACGATCTGCGCCCCGATCGCCAGCATGAAGCCGACGGCCAGGCCCATCATCACGTCCTCGATCCACCAGCCCCGGTTCGGACGGACGCACCGCCACACCAGGACACCCGGCAGCAACTGCGTCACCACCAGTCCCAGCAGGCCCAGAATCGCTGCGCTCGCAGGAAGATCGGCCCGTACGGCGGTGGTCAGGAAGAACGCGACGGCCAGCAGCAGCACCAGTGCACTGACCGCGGTGGAGGGCCACCGGCCGAACCGCGATCCGGTCTTCTTCTCCGGAGGTGTCGTCGCGACAGGGGACGACAACTCGGCGGTCTGTGACATCAAAGCTCCTGACAAACGGGAATTACGCACAGTGCACGGGCCGGGGCGCGGCGGCCGGGTCGGGCAGCAGCATAGCCCCGTCGCCAGGGCAACCCGACGGCGTCGGGGGGCATCTAACCCGTCGCGCTGGTAGGGTGACCCGCTGATGCGCGCACGGCGCACGCTTCCGAGGAGAGCTATCTTGTCCGACGATCCCCTCGCCCAAACACCGCAGAGCGGCGAGCCGGACGGCACGTACGTGTCGAACTACTTCGAAACCCGTCTGGCGCACAACGCGAACCGGACCAAGATCTGGCAGCACCTCTGCAAGTACCTGCAGAAGTGGGTCAGCACCGACGCCGAGGTGCTCGAGCTCGGGGCGGGCTGGTGCGACTTCTCGAACAACGTGCAGGCCAAGCGCGTCGTCGCGATGGACCTCGACAGCACGGTGGACCGCGCCGCCGCCGCGCACGTCGAGCCGGTGATCGGTGACTGCACCGATCTGGGCAAGTTCGAGGACGGCACCTTCGACGTCGTCTTCGCCTCGAACCTGCTGGAGCACCTGGACCGCGACTCCTCGAACCGGCTGCTCGCCGAGGCCAAGCGGGTGCTGCGGCCCGGTGGCCGGCTGATCCTGATGCAGCCGAACTTCCGGCTGAACCCGGGCCGGTACTTCGACGACTTCACCCACGTCGCGATCTTCACCGACCAGTCGCTGCAGGACTACCTGGTCGCCGAGGGCTGGAAGATCGACGCGGTGAAGGCGAAGTTCATGCCTTTGACGCTGAAGTCCAAAGGCGGCAACCTGACCTTCGTGGTGCCGTGGTACCTGCGCTCGCCGATCAAGCCGCTGGCCGGGCAGATGCTCGTCGTCGCGTCCCGCTGACCCAAGACGGAAAACCCGATAGGTGCAGAAACGTGTTCAACGGTAAAACACTGTCCGTGGTCCTTCCGACCTACAACGAGAAGGACAGCATCGCCGACGTCATCCGCCGGTTCGACAAGCTCGGCGTGGTCGACGACATCCTGGTGATCAACAACAACGCGGCCGAGGGGACCTCCGAGGAGGTCGCCTCGACCAACGCGCGGGAGATCATCGAGACCACGCAGGGCTACGGTGCGGCGATCCGGCGCGGGCTGCGCGAGGTCGACACCGACCTGGTCTGCGTCTGCGAGCCGGACGGCACGTTCAACCCCGAGGACCTGCTGAAGCTGCTGTCGTTCTCCGGCGAGTGCGACGTCGTGGTCGGCTCCCGGACGGTGGCGAACTTCATCTGGGACGGCGCCAACATGGGCTGGTTCCTGCAGTTCGGCAACTGGGCGGTGGCCAAGATGCTCGAGGTGCTGTTCAACACCGCCTCGATGAGCGACGTCGGCTGCACCTTCCGGGTGATCACCCGCGAGCACGTCCAGACGATCTCGGACCGGGCGACGCTGAACGGTTCGGCCTTCGGCCTGGAGATGCTGCTGACCTCGGTCGTCACCCGGGCGCGGATGGTGCAGATCCCGGTGAACTACCACCCGCGGGTCGGCGTCTCGTCGGTGACCGGCGACTTCGGCAAGACCGTCACGCTCGGCCTGGAGATGATCCGGCTGATCCTGAAGACCCGGCTGAAGACCATCGGCCGGCGCCCGCGCCGCGCCACCACGACGGCCAGCGCGACCGTCTGAGCTGTTTTTCAGAAGCACCCGGTACGACGTACCGGGTGCTTCGTCGTTCCTACGGCTTGGCGGCGGCGATGAGCCGGGCGGCGAGGTCCTGGAGGGCATCGCGCAACTCGGGTGGTTCGACGACCTGGAAGGGCACGCGGACGAAGGCCAGGCGTTCGGCGTACCACTCGGGGTCGTCGGTGCTGCCGACCAGGCGGGAGCGGTCCGGGCCGAGATCCTCGAGCCGGCCGAGGCTGCCGGGGGTGCAGCGGGCGATCTGCTCGGCGCTCGCCTCGAAGACGATCTCGACCTCGTACCGCCAGCCCGCGGAGAGGTGGTCCTGGACGGCCTGCGCCGGGTCGAGTGCCTCGGGCGGGGTGAACGTGTCGGGCAGCGGCTCGGCCGACACGATCCGGTCGATCCGGAGGACCCGCTGCGCGTCGCGGGAGTGCGACCAGCCGAGCAGGTACCAGCGTCCGTGCCGCACGCTGACCGCCCACGGGTCGATGTCCATGGTGAACGGCTCGGCATCGCACTCGCGACGCTGATAGCCCAGCCGGAGCCGACGACGATCCGTGCACCCCCGTACGACGGCCGCCGTGATCTCCGGATCCGGCATCGCGAGCCGCGACCCCGGTGGGATCATCGCGCGGATCGCGTCGGCCGGGCCCGCGACGGCGGTCGGCAGCACCCGGATGATCTTGGCCAGCGCGCTGCCGGCCGGGTCGGTCACGTCGGAGACGCTGTGGTGACCGCCGAGCGCGGCCATCATCAGGCCGAGCGCCTCGGCGGTCGAGAACATCAACGGCGGCACCCGGAACCCGCGGCCGATCCGGTACCCGCCGTACCGGCCGGAGGTCGACTCGATCGGGATCCCCGCCTCGCGCAGGATCCCGACGTACCGACGGGCAGCGCGATCGGTCACCCCGAGCCGCCGCCCGAGCCGATCGCCGGTGATACCCGGGCTGTTCTGGATCAGCTCCAGCGCCAGCAACGCCTTCGCTGTCGGGCTCGCGTCGTCGTCCATCCCATCCCCCGTGTCCCGGAAGCAGATCGTCCGCGAACCCAGGCTAGCGGGTGACCGGGCGGTGGGTGTCGAGCTGGGCGAGGTCGGCGGCGGTCAGGCCGGCGTGCCAGCCGGCGCCGTTGGTGATTCTCGTACGACGGGTGACGGTTTCGGGGAAGAGCTTGGTGAAGAGGGCGTCGACCTGCTTCTCGCGGCGGCTCAGCACCGGGAGGAGCCTGTCCTGGTCGACCTCGGGGACGGCGGAGCGGGCCTTCTCGGCGGTGGCCTGCAGGCGTTCGCCGATCCGCTGCGCGTAGGCCATCAGGAAGGACTGCCGGAACGAGCGGGTCCGGGACTCGCCGCGAATGCCGTAGTGCTTGCCTGAGGCAAGCATCGCGCGGTTGGCCTGGACCAGCAGGGACGTGGCCAGCAGCTCGGTCAGCTGCAGGTCGAGGTCGGCACCGACGATCGTGACGACGGCGAGCTGGTCCTGCGTCACGGTCCGGCAGCCGTTGGCGTCGGCGACGACACCGACGAGCTGCGCTTTCGCTGTCACATAAGGGGTTTCGACCCAGATCCGGCGCGCGCCCGAGTCGTCGGGCAGATCGAGATCGGGGCCGGCGTCGAGCAGCGCGTGGTCGAGCGAGAACTTCGCCATCAGCTCCTGCGCCTTACCCGACAACGCCTCCGCCTCGTCGGGGAACTCGGTCGCCTCCGCCTTCGCGAGCAGGGCCCGGACGCGGGCCAGCATCTTGCGGTCGGTCCCCGACTGCTGCGTGCGGTTGGCGGCCTTGCGCTGGGCCGTGCCGGGCAGCGGGAACAGGCGGGCCATGCCCTGCAGCCCGTACAGGAAGGCGGCCAGCTGGAGCGTCAGGTCGAGGGCCAGGTAGCGCCCGATCCGCTGCGCGGCAGACCAGTTGGTCAGGTCGAGGTCGTCGAACGGATGCTGGAGTCCCAGGTCCGCCAGCTGATCGGACCAACGCGAGTCGATGGTGCTCGGCTTGTACGCGCGGTGCTCGGCGGCGATCAGCGCGGTCAGCAACGGCTCAACGCCAGGCTCCAGGCGCCGCCGAGCATGCTGCACGACGTCCATCGGCGTCCAGCCGCGCTCCCAGCTCGTCCGCAGCAGGTCGGTCAGGTACTTGCGCAGCACCCGGTCGACCAGTTGCTGGTCCTGCTCGTCGTACCGGCCGAGCTCGGCGAGATGCAACTCGGGCTGCAACGCGACCGTCGCTCGCTGCAGGACCTGCAGTACTTCCGCTTCACTCACACTCTCCAGTCTGTCAGGTCCTACTGACAGGCAGCCCGAAGGCCGCGAACAGGTCCGGCCGGTGGAACGCCATTACCGCCGCGATCCCGTCCTTGCTGAGCGTGAGGACCTGGATCGCGTAGCCGTGCCAGGCCTGGTCGCGGCCGCGCAGGTAGACGCCGAAGGCCGGCTGGCCGTTGGCGGCGGTCTCGACCATCAGGCGGCGGCCTTCTCCGGCCGGCAGCTTGTCTTCCAGCAGCTTGAGGACGTTGGTCCGGCCGGAGAACCAGGTGGGTACAGGCGGCATCTCCCAGCGGGTGTCGGCCGTCAGCAGTCCTTCCAGCGCGACCAGATCGCCCTGCTCGAAGGCAGTGGCGTACTGGTCGAGCAGCGCACGGCGTACTGGCTCTTCCGGCTCGCTGAACTGGTCCTCCGCCGGTGAGAGCCGGGCCAGCTCGGCCCTGGCTCGCTGGAGCGAGCTGTTCACGGCTGCGGTCGTCGTCTCCAGCAGGTCGGCCACCTCGGCCGCCGGCCAGGCCAGCACCTCCCGCAGGATCAGTACGGCGCGCTGCCGCGGCGGGAGGTGCTGCAGGGCCGCGACCATCGCCAGCCGGAGGGTCTGCCGGTTGCCGACCACCAGCGCCGGGTCCAGCAGGTCAGGAAACGGCTCCAGCCAACTGGTCTCCAGTGCCTGCGCCTCCAGGTCGTTCGGGTCGTTGCCTGGCGCACCGAGCGCGGACGGGACGACCCGGCGGCTGCTGTGCTGCAGGGCATTGAGGCAGACGTTCGTGGCGATCCGGTAGAGCCAGGTCTTCACCGACGAACGTCCCTCGAAGGAGTCGAAGCTCTTCCAGGCCCGCAGGTAGGTCTCCTGCACCGCATCCTCGGCGTCGTGCAGGGACCCGAGCATCCGGTAGCAGTGCGCGACCAGTCCCCCGCGATACTGCGCGAACTCGTCCTCCAGGCTCACACCCGCATCTCTGCCCTGTCTCACTGCGTCCTCCAGAAAAGTGTCGCCGTTACACGTACTGACAGCTCCCACCCCCTGTACTCATCGCTGCGATGAGTTTTGCGACCCTGCGCGGTCTACAGCTGCGACAACCACAACCCAGGAGGACCTCATGAGCAGCTCAGTGATTCGCTATCGCACCAAGGTCGACGCCGCCGACGAGAACCAGCGGCTGATCGAGAAGGTCTTCGCCGGGCTGGCCGAGACCCGGCCCGAAGGCCTGGCCTACGCGAGCTACCGCCTCGATGACGGCGTCACCTTCGTCCACGTCGTCACCGGCGACGGCCTGCTGGACCTGGCCGCCTTCCAGGAGTTCCAGAAGGGACTGGCAGACCGCCTGGACACCCCAGTCGACCGAGAGCCGGCCACCCGGGTCGGCAGCTACTGACGGGGAGGCCCAGCGGCCAGACGGCGACTGACCTGGTCCATGCGCTCCGGTGAGTGGTGCGGCATCTCCCAGCGCGTCTCGAGCCACCAGGTCGCACCGGCGTCCGCCCAGGGCTTCACCTCGGCTGCGGCGGTGGAGGGGTCGGTCTCCCCCTCCGCCACCACGTCCAGCTCCGGCCGGGCGCCGCGCTCGCTCAGCCAGGCACGCAGCGCGGTCAGCTCGGCCGGGCTCGCCTCCCCGGCGTACTGGGGTAGTACGCCGTCGCAGCGCAGCACTCGGCGCATCGACTTGGGCCGCGGCCAGGCACCGACCACCCAGATCGGGATCCGCTCCTGAACCGGTCGCCCGACCACCGTCAGGTCGTCCCGGACGGACTCGTACGTGTAGTGCTCGCCCTGGTAGGCCTGGCCGCCGTCCCAGAGCGTGCGGACCAGGTCGATGCCCTCGTCCATCATCGCGGCCCGCGTCCGCAGGTCGAGCTCCTCGCCGGTCGACGGCAGATCCGTCTCGACCGCGCCGAGACCGACCGCCAGGATCGCCCGGCCGTTCGACAGCTGGTCGAGGGTCGCGACCTGACTGGCCACCTTCCATGGCCGTCGCCACGGGAGCGGGGTGAGCATCGTGCCGAGCTTGATCCGGGTGGTCCGGGCCGCGATCGCGCTCAGCAGCCCCCAGGCATCGACGCCGTACGCCGCCTCCCAGACGAAGATGCCGTCCCAGCCGGACTCCTCCGCGAGAACGGCCTGCGCGAGCTGCTCGGGCGCGCTGCCGCCCGGAAGGATCATCCCGAATCTCATGGACCCGTTCCTATCGCGGATCGGGTCCAGCCTGAAGGGCTGCCAGTCGAGTCAGCAAGGTCAAGCCGGACCGACCGACGGCGCCAGGCTCGGCGCCCGCCCGGTCGACGGAGCGAGGGCCACCGAGACGATCAGTGGCCCGACCTCCAGCGTCCGCCATTCCCCTGCAAAGGATGCCGGTACGTCGAGCCCGTGCTGCGGCCACCAGGCCAGCATCGGTACGTCGGCGAGTTTGCACAGGCACTCCGACCGGGTCCAGCGCTCCCAGAACTCATCGGTCCCGAAGCGCTTCGCCAACGGCGAAGGGACCTTCTGGTCGGCGTACTCCGCGTCGACGACCACGGACCAGCCCGCCGGCGGTTCGCCGTACCAGCCGACGCAGGCGAAGTCGGGCAGGTGCGACCGCGTGACCGCGTCGGCCATCTCGGCGACCGAGCCCACCCGGAGGTGGGACTCGGCGCGCGCGAGCAGATCAGATACCGGCGGCACCGTCGATGACGATCGCCTGGCCGTTGATGTTCGTGTTCTCCAGCAGCAGCATCCGGACCACCGGGACGACCTCGTCCGGCTCGGTCAGGTGACCGGTCGGCGTGCGCCGGACGATCTGGTCGAGCTGGGTCTGGCCGAGCACCGCGGACATGTCCGAGGCGAAGAAGCCGGGGGCCACCGAGTTCACCAGCACGCGGCCGCCGAGCTCACGGGCCATCGACCGGGTGGCCGAGTCCATGCCGCCCTTGGTGGCCGAGTAGGCGACCAGGCCGGGGAAGCCACGCTGACCGCAGATCGAGGTGATGTTGACGACCCGGCCCTTGAGGCCCTTGGCCATCATCCGGCGCAGCACGTACCGGGTCAGCACCAGCGGCGCGGTCAGGTTGGTCTGGATGATCTGCGCGATCTGGTCCGCCGAGGTGTGCACGTGCAGCGAGTCCTGGCCGATCGCGGCGTTGTTCACCAGGCCGTCGATCGGGCCGAGCTTGGCCTCGACCTCCTTGACGAACGCCTGGGTGGCCTTCTCGTCGTTCAGGTCGACCGCACCGGCGTGCACCTGGTCGGGGTACTTCTCGGCCAGGGCGGCGATCTCCGGCGTCACCGAGCGGGCGAACGCCGCGACCTTCACGCCCGCGTCGATCAGCCCGGTGACGATGGCCAGGCCGAGGCCGCGGGAGCCGCCGGACACCAGTACGACGGTCGACGGCGGAACCAGAGTGACTTCAGACATCGCTTTTCAGGGTCTCCTTCTGGGGAATCTCGGCCAGGAAGCGGATCCGGCGCGGTACGCCGTAGTCCGGCAGCCTGTTCGTGCACCACTGCACGAGGTCGGCGTCGGTGACCGGTCCGAGGTCGGGGTTCAGCACGACCTCGGCGGCGACCATCCGGCCGACCAGCGGGGCCTTGCGGGCGAACACCCGGGCCCAGGCGACGGCCGGGTGGGCCATCAGCACGTTGCGGACCAGGCCCGCGGACACCTTCGACCCGCCGACGTTGATCTCGTCGGTGTCGAGCCGGCCGGTGATCAGCACCCGGTCGTCGACGAACTCGACCCGGTCGCCGGTCCGGTGCGCGCCCTCGAGACCCGCGCCGTGGTGCGGGGAGGCGATCACCAGCTCGTCGCCGTCGACCGACAGCTTCGGGCGCTCCGACTCGGGGTCGGGGTCGCGGTCCAGCCAAGCCTTCGGGAAGCCGGCCTTGCCGTCGTGGACGACGATCGAGGCGCCGACCTCGGACGAGGCGTAGATCCAGGAGATCCGGGCGTTCGGGAACAGGTCGGCCAGCTGGTCCAGGATCGCCTGGTCGACCGGCTCGCCGCCGAGCGTGATCTGCTCCAGCGGGACCTTCGACAGCGCCTCGGAGTCACGGAAGATCGTCTGCCGCCAGAACGTCGGCGTACCGGACGCGGCGGTGACGCCGTGCTCGGCGGCGATCTGCGGCCAGGTCTCCAGCTCGGACGGCTCGATCACGACCAGGCCCTGGTCGGCCTGGGTCAGCGAGATGGTGATCACCTGCCACCACGCGTACGTGCCCGGCGAGTACGGGACCAGCCAGGTGCGCGGCTGCTGCTTGCCGCGAACGGTGGTCAGCGACTCGAGCGTGTGGCCGATCCGCTTCGGGCGGCCGGTCGAACCGGAGGTGAGCAGCCAGACGCGGCCCGACTCCTCGACCCGCTTCAGCCGGGCCGGGGTCACCGAGTGCTCGTCGCCGTTGGCGATCACGACCGCGAAGCCGGACTCGCCGAGCTCCTCGCGCATCGCCAGGTCGACCCGGGACGACGTCGCCACCAGCAGCTCGGTGCCGTGCACCGCGTGATGCCGTACGGCGGCCAGCGCGTCCGCGCCGTTGTCGACCAGGACCGCGGCCGGCGACGGCAGCTGGGGCAGCTTGTGCAGGGTCCGCCAGGTCAGCTTCTTCCCGCCGACGACGACCGTGTTGTCGTCGCCGATCAGGGCGGTGCTGCGACGCTGCGCGGTCACGCCGACTGGAGCTGCTCGATGAAGTCCAGAACGTCGCCGACCTTGGCGATCTGCCGCAGTCCGGGAGCATCGAAGTTCAGCTCGTCGCCGATCTCGTCCTCGACCCGCAGGGCCAGCTCGGAGAAGTCCAGGGAGCGGAAGCCGATCTCCCGCAGGTCGGCGCTGTCGTCGCTGGGAAGTTCCTTGCCCTGCGCCTTCATCACCTCGCCCATCAGGTCCCGGATCTGGGCGCGCGTCAACTCACTCATAGGCCAAGACTCTAGCGTCAGACACTGGGGGTCGACGATTCGCGGGACCCCCGCGGTGGTTGATGTCACTTTCTGCCTGCCTGGCTGGCGTGGGGTGGGGAGGTGCGGGTCGGCGGGGGCTGGCGGCGAGCAAGCTCGCAGATATGCCCCGGGGTTGGGATGCGCGAGCCTCTCGGGGTGCTGGGCTGGATCCAACAATTCATGCGACGGGTGGCTGGTACTTGTTGGGTTCATTGGTGGCTGGCGCGTTGTTCAGTCCGCGATGGGTGGTTGGTGCGTTGTTCTCTCCGCGGACGAGGGTGCGGACGCGGCGGACTCGGTCTTTGATCTCCCAGCCGATGAGGGCGATGAGTGGGGCTGCCGCGGCGGTGGCGGCGAGCAGGATCTCTTCTACGGGGAAGCCGGCGATGTGCTGAGCGGGCATGGTGCCTCCCTGTCACGGGTCTTCACTCAGGGTAAGCGGGTGATGCGATGGGGTAAACGGCTCGGCGGTGACGTTTCGGGGGCGACTACCGTTGGGGGAGAACTTTTGGTCGCCCACGGGTCTCTCTCCGTGTGCAGGAGCTGCGGAGGGAGTACGGGGTGAGCCGACCGGGCCGGGCGATGTCGGTGGCGGCGCTGGCGAGTCTGCCGGTGCTGCCGCTGGGCTGGTTCGTCGGGCTGCAGGCGCATCCGCCGTGGGTCGCTGCGGCGTACCTCGGCTACTTCCTCGTCGTGCTCGCCGTGCCGGGCACGATGTTCTGGCGGCGCCTGACCGGCGGCTCCGGCTGGTTCGCTGTCGACGCAGTGCTCGGTACGACGTTCGGCCTGGCCTGCGAGGTCCTGATCTACCCGCTCGGCCGCTGGCTCGACATCCCGCTGGCAGCGCTGGTGATGCCCGCCCTGGCGCTCGGACTCTTCCTGGCCGTGCCGAGCAAGACGCGCTCGACCAAACCGACCCCCTGGTGGTCAGTGGCCGGCGTGATGGTCGTGGCCGGAGTAGTCGCGGCCTGGTTCGTCCGGGTCGGCTCCCGGGTCATCCCGCTCGACGGACCGGCCGCTCTGCGTCCCAACTCGGACTCACCGTTCCAGCTGTCGCTGGCAGCCGAGCTGACTCACCACTTCCCGCCGCAGGTCCCGTACGTCGCCGGAGAGCCGCTGACGTACCACTGGATGGCCTACAACCACATCGCCTCGGCGCACTGGATCACCGGCATCGAACTGGACGTCCTGACCCAGCGGGTGGTCCCGTTCGCCTTCCTGCTGCTGACCACGCTGGCCGCCGCGGCAGTCGGCATGGTGCTCACCGGCCGGGCACTGGCCGCGCCGATCGCCGCCGGACTGACCGTGCTCGCCGGAGACCTCGGTCCGTGGGGCTGGACGGTCACCAACACCCTGTACCACGACAGCCCGCTGTCGATGGGCCAGATGATCAGCCCGACGCAGGCCTTCTCCACAGTGCTCATGCTGCCGCTGATCGCCGTCACCGCTCAGCTCCTGCGGCGCCCACCGGGCCAGACCAGGAAGCAGCTCGCCGGACTGTTCCTGGTGGCCGGCATCCTGATCAGCGTCCTCTCGATCAGCAAGGCCACCGCACTGCCCGTGTACGGCGCCGGACTGGCCGCCGCGTGGATCTACCTGACCATCAAGGCCCGTCGCCTCAACCTGCGCGCGCTGGTGCTCGGCGTGACCGTCGCGGCGACGTACGCGTTCAACTTCTTCGTCGTACTGCGCGGTGCGAGCCAGGGCATGGAGTACAAGCCCGTCGGGACCTACCGGACCATGCTGGACGGCATGCTGCGCGGCATCGACCCGTCGGTGCCGGTCGGCCGCTCGGTGCTGCTCATCGTGACCGCGGCCGTGGTGATCGGCTGGCTGATGCCCGCAGCGGGCGCGCTGCTGATCAGGCGACGGCTGCCGCGCGACCCGATGGTGGTGTTCCTGCTGGCCGGGCTGATCGGAGCCGTCGCGGCCACCAGCCTGCTCTACCACTACAGCCAGGCTCAGGTATTTTTCGTCCGAACCGCCTTTGTCTACGGGGTTCTGCTCGCCGCATGGGGTCTGGCCTCGCTGGAGCGCCGGCAGTACCTGGTGGTCGGTCCGGCCCTGGCGATCGGCGTCGTAGCGATCTACATGGGCAGAGCCCAGACCAAGACGCTGATCCGCGACTGCCAGGACACGAGCTGCCTGGACAGGATCTTCTCCGCGCCGCTCACCGCCGCCGTGATCCTGACGGCCGCCGGCATCGTCATCCTGGGCCTGAGCATCCGCCGGCGGTCGCGTACGGCCCGGACCTGGGCGATCATCGCCGTCTGCGCGTTGCTCGGGCTGACCGTCTCGCCGACCGTGGTCGGCCTGCGGCAGTTCGCGTTCCCGCCGCAGACGGCGTACGACTCGATCGCTCCCGGTGGGATCGACGCGGCCCGGTTCATCCGGCGTCAGTCCGGTCCGGACGACCTGATCGCGACCAACATCCACTGCCACGCGCCGACCGGTCCGCGCTGCCACACCGGCTCGTTCTGGATTCCCGCGTACGCCGAACGCCGCGTCCTGGTCGAGGGCTGGTCGTACACCGCGAAGGCGAACGACGTGCACACCTCGACCGAGGCGTCGTACGGGCCCTTCTGGGACAAGGAAAAGCTGAAGGTCAACGACGAGGCCTTCACCGCGCCGACCCGCGAGGTGCTGGACCGCCTGCGCACGCAGTACGGCGTGCGCTGGCTGCTCGCCGACGACCGGGTGAACCCGGCGCCGGAAAACCTGGAGAAGCTGGCCGAACTGCGTTTCCAGTCCGGCACTGTGCGCGTCTACCAGCTCTACCCGCCAAGGGTCGGCGCCGGTTCCACCCCGATCAGCTAGCCCTCATCAGGTTGGCTTCGATCTCTCCACTGTGAACGCTGTGTGCTGTCATGCCCACAACACGGCGCTCGGGTCCGGCGGCGTTCACCGAGGCGTTGTGAGGTGGGGCACACGACTCTTCACGAACCCGGTGACCGCCGCAGCGAACGCCTCGGGCTCCTCGACGTGGCCGAAGTGACCGCTGTGCTCCAGGAAGACCAGCTCGGCGTCCGGGATCAGCGCGGCGAGCTCCTCGCTCCACCGGGGACCGCAGATCGGGTCGAACCGGCCGCCGATCACCAGCGCGGGGACCGTCAGCCCGCCGAGCAGCGGCCGGTCGTCGATCGGGTCCGGCGCACCGTCCGCGCCGACCGCCTCGACGTAGGTGCCGCCCACGCCGGCGCGCAGCGTCGCGAACTCCTGCTCGCGCGGACCCCAGTAGTCCGCCAGGTACGACGGAATGATGCCTTGGGCAACCTTGGTGAACTCCTCGTCGTTGCTGATGCTTCCCATCGCCTGGACGACGGCCAGCACCTCCGCCAACGCCGGGTTGCTCGCATTCCGGGCGGCGAACGCCGCGAAGTTGCGGCCGGCCTCCTCGCCGAACTCCGGCCCGGTCGCGGGAGCACTGTCGTACAGGACGACGCCGGCCAGACGGTCGGCGTGGTGCAGCGCGAAGTGCTGGGCCACGAAGCCGCCGTGGGAGTGCCCGAGCAGGTGGACCGGGCCGACGCCGAGGTCGTCGACCACAGCGGCCAGCCGCTCGGCGTACTGGTCCCGGACGTAACCGCGCGGGTGGGACGGGAGCCGTCCGGAGTCGCCGGTGCCGACCGGCTCGACGTACACGACCTGCAGGTGCTGCTCGACGACGGGCATCCGCAGGTACTCCCAGTTGATCCCTGGGCCGCCGGAGTGCGCGACGAGGGTCGGTCCGCTGCCGTGCACGTGGTAGCGCTGGGTGATGCCGTCGACCTCGATGGTGTGAGTAGTCATGCCGGCAAGACGGAGAATCGCGGCGTTAGTTCACGGGCTCCGGTGTGGGGTCAGCCACAGGCTCCGGGTGGAACAGCCTGAGGTCCTGGACCCGTCCGTCACGCAGGGACATCAGCCAGGTCACAGCGGGCGGACAGTGCTCGGGGTTGTCGGGCGAGTTCACCAGGTCCATCTCCCAGACGGCGAGGTCCCGGCTCGCCACCACGTGGCGGACCCGCTGCCGGACCCCTGCGGTCAGGTCGGACTCCATGCCCCGGTTGAGGAAGTCGTGCCCGACCATCGGCTCCGGACTGCTGAGCAGAGTCACGTCCGGCGCCCAGCGCTCGGCCAGCACGGCTTGAAACTGGCCCCGCTCTGCCGCAGCCAGCGTCTCCCGCGCTTCCCGCTCGCTCGCCGCCACCAGGGCGCCGGCGTCCCCGTGGGCCGAGTCAGCGGTCGCGAGCAGGGCCTTGGCCAGCCGGTCCCGTCCCAGGCTGAGTCGGCTGCGAACAGTCCCCACCGGCACTCCACTGGCATCCGCGATCTGCTGGTACGACGTGATGCTGGTGCTGAAGTGACGCAGCATGATCGCGAGCCGCGTCGGAGCGGGCAACTCGTCCATCGCGTGCCAGATCCAGTCCCGCATGGCGTGCTTGTCGAGCGCCTGCTCCGGCGTGGGGTCCTGCGACGCCAGCTCGAGCTCGTCCACGGACAGCGGGTACGTCGTACTGCGCAGCCGGGTCCTGCAGGCGTTGCGGACGATCATCCGCAACCAGGCGCCGACTGCATCCGGCTGCCGGACGTCACCGATCCGCCGGAGTGCTGTGACCGCTGCGTCCTGCAGGACGTCCTCGACGTCAGGGGTGTTGCCCAGCAGGCTGAGTGCCACCGCACGCATGCCCGCCTGGTGCCTGGCCAGCAGCGTTCCCAGTGCTGCAACATCTCCAGCCTGGGCGCTGCGAGTCAGGTCGGCGTCCACGTACTCCAGTATTGCTCGCTACCGAAGCACCGCCGCGGGGAGCGGGATGCTCTGGTTCCAGGTGCGGTCCAGTGCGGTGACCAGGTAGATGTAGTGATGGCCGGCGACGGCTGTTGTGTCGGTCCAGGTCTGCTGACCGCCTGTGGCTCGCAGTGTCGCGACCAGGTTGCGGGCGTCGTTGTCCCCGCACCAGTCGCCGGCCAGCAGGTCGCGGCGGTAGACGGCGTACGACGTGGTGTCTTTGGACGTTGCCCGCCAGTCCAGCTTCACGCCGCCAGTGGTGCGCGACGCCTTGAGGGCGTGGACCGGGAGCGGCGGGCGGGAGTCGAGCGACGGCATCGCCGGGACCAGTGCGGGACGCGTGTACCAGGTGCTGTTGAGCAAGCTGGTCGCACCGAGGCGGTCGGCGCGGACGTCCTTGGCGGAGAAGTAGATGTCGCCCTTCACCTCGGGGATCGCGCTGTTGAACGCCAGGTGGTCGCTCAGCTCGGCCGGGTCGGCCCAGTCGGGCGACTGCGTCGACGTACCGACCTTGTACGTCGCCTGGCCGATGTAGAGGTGGACGTCGGTGCCGCGGACCTGGTCGGCCCACCAGGGCACGATCTTGTTGTAGTCGGCGGCAGCGAATCCGCCGGCCCAGTAGACCTGCGGGACGATGTAGTCGATCCACTCCTCGCGGACCCACTTGCGGGTGTCCGCGGCCAGGTCGTCGTACGTCTGGACGCCTGCGGTGGTGTCCGATCCTTCGGCGTCGGTCGCCTTGTTCCGCCAGACGGCGAAGGGAGAAATCCCGAACTTCACCCACGGCTTGGCGGCCTTGATCTGGTGCTGGAGCTCCTTGATCAGCAGGTCGATGTTGTTGCGCCGCCAGTCCTGGAGGTTGGAGAAGCCCGCGCCGTACTGCGCGTAGGTGGCCGCGTCGTCGAAGACCTGGCCGGCGACGGGGTACGGGTAGAAGTAGTCGTCGAAGTGCACGCCGTCGATGTCGTACTTGCTGACGGCATCCATGATCGCGCTCTCGACCAGCTTGCGGGCCGCGGGGATCCCGGGGTTGTAGTAGAGCTTGCCGCCGTACGTGACGACCCAGTCCGGGTGCTGCCGCGCGGGGTGCGTGGGAATCAGGGCGTTGAGGTTCGTGCCCATCGAGAGCCGGTACGGGTTGAACCAGGCGTGCAGCTCGAGGTTGCGCTTGTGCGCCTCGGCGACCGCGAAGGCCAGCGGGTCGTAGCCGGGATCGCCACCCTGCGTGCCGGTCAGGTACTGCGACCAGGGCTCGACGGCCGACGGCCAGAACGCGTCGGCGGTCGGGCGAACCTGGAGTACGACGGCGTTGTGGTTCTGCCGTACGGCGTCGTCGTACCAGGTGAGCAGCTCGGCCTTCTGCTGCTCCGCGGTCAGACCGGTCCGCGACGGCCAGTCGATGTTGACGACCGACGAGACCCAGCTGGCCCGGAACTGCCGGAGCGGGGTCTTCGCATCTGGCGTGCAGCCGGCCGCAGGCGCGGCGGACGCCGTACTGGTGAGACCGCCGACCAGCATTCCCAGGGCCACACCGAGGACTCCGACCACACGCCAGACTCTCATGTCACTCTCCGACTACTCTGCGGGACGGGATCGAAAGATAGTTACACATCTCGATCCGCCTTTGAAGGTGTCATGCGAATCCCTGATCGGGTCATCGGATCGCGGTCTGGCCACCGGATCGCTCGGGGTGGGACGCAGCCGGTACCGTGGTGGCCGATCCAACCGGTGGACACGAGAGGGCGGAACAGGTGCTGCGCACGGCCACGGACGGCGACGTCGACATCATCCGGGACCTGCGCAACCAGCAGCCCAACCGCGAGGTCAGCATCAACTCCCACGAGATCACCGCCGACGAGCACCTCGGCTGGTGGGCCAAGGCGAGCGTCGACCCGACCCGCCGGGTGCTGATCTACGAACGCGACGGTGTCGCCGCGGGCGTGGTCAACTTCTTCGACCTGGAGCTCGACGGTTCGCCGCGGACCGGCGCGTGGGGCTTCTTCCTGGACGCCGAGGGTCTGGCCGAGCGGGGCGAGACGCTGCCGGCCTGGATCGAGGTCATGAAGGACGCCACCGGGTACGCCTTCGACGAGCTCGAGCTGGACGACCTGTACGGCGAGGTGCTGGAGCACAACGCCGTCGTACGGCAGATGAACCGGCGGTTCCGGTTCGTCGAGGGTGAGCCTCAGACGCGCCTCAGCGACGGTCGCGAGATCACCGTGCTGCCCATCAGCCTGAACAAGAACAACCGGCGCAAGCCGAAGGGAAACTCATGAGTGCCTCCACGATCAACTTCGGTCACGTTCCGGTCGGGCCGGAGCACCAGCCGTTCGTCATCGCCGAGATGTCCGGCAACCACAACGGCGACATCGAGCGGGCCAAGGACATCGTCCGGGCGATGGCCGAGACCGGTGTCCAGGCGCTGAAGCTGCAGACCTACACCGCCGACACGATCACCCTCGATGTCGACCTGCCGGCCTTCCGGCTGCCGTCGGAGCACGAGCTGTGGGGCGGGGCGCGGCTGTACGACCTCTACCAGGAGGCGCACACCCCGTGGGAGTGGCACGAGCCGATCTTCGAGCTGGCCAACTCGCTCGGCATGCTGGCGTTCTCGTCGCCGTTCGACCCGACGGCGATCGATTTCCTGGAGAAGCTGAACGTCCCGGCGTACAAGGTCGCCTCGAACGAGATCGGTGACCTGCCGCTGGTCCGCGGGATGGCCGAGACCGGCAAGCCGATCATCATCTCCACCGGCTCCGCGACGCTGATGGACATCGACGCGGCCGTCCGCGCGGCCCGCTCGACCGGCAACGAGCAGATCGTCGTGCTGTCGTGCACGGCGAGCTACCCGGCGCCGCCGGAGCAGTCGAACCTGCGCTCGATCCCGGTCCTGCGCGACGCCCTCGGCGTCCAGATCGGCCTGTCCGACCACACGATGGGCATCGGCGCCGCGATCGCCGCCGTCGCCCTCGGCGCCACGGTGATCGAGAAGCACGTCACGCTGTCCCGCGCCGACGGCGGCGTCGACTCGGCGTTCTCCCTGGAGCCGGACGAGGTCAAGGCGCTGGTCGAGGGCACCAAGGTCGCCCAGCAGGCCCTCGGCGAGCCGATCGTCGGCCCGAAGCAGGCCGAGCAGAACGTGCTTCGCTTCCGCCGCTCGCTGTTCGTCACCCGCGACGTCAAGGCCGGCGAAAAGGTTGCCGCCGACAACGTCCGCTCGGTGCGTCCGGCCGGCGGTCTCCCCCCGGACGCGTTCACGTCGGTCGAGGGCCGAGAGTTCCGCCAGGACACCCCGAAGGGCACCCCGCTGACCTGGGACGTTCTGTAACCATCAGCAATTGAAGGGCCCCGGGCAATCGCCCGGGGCCTTTTGTTTGCTCAGCCGAGCTTGGAGCTCGCTTTGTCGCGAACCTCGCGCGCGAAGACGACGAAATCTTCCTCCGGTGTCGCCGGGCCGTACAGCCTGACCCCTACGACGTAGTGGGGAGTGCGGTAGAGGAGGATCCGCTCGTTCCATGCCTTACCCGCGACCGGGTAGGTCCGGATGATGTAGCGGGACCGCTCGCCGAACCCCGCCAGCTCCCGCTCGACCACCGACGCACGGCCACCGGTGACCCGGAAGTCGGAGCACTCCGATCCAGCCTTGCGGTACTCGGCCAGATACTGATCGGCGGCGGCGCCCGTCACCTGGATCAACTCCACCTGGACGATCGGCTCGACACCACCAACGGCTGGACCCCGCACCCCCGTTGCACTGGCCGCTCGGGTGTTCTTCGGAACGAAGGCTCCTGGCGCAGTCACACCACCGGTCCTGATCAAGGTTCGGCAGGTTTCCGGTTCGACTTGGCGCCCTGCCAGCGGGTCCGGCCGGGGCTGCCAGTTGTCGATCGGATAGCTCACCCACTGTTGGACGAGGGGGATTGAGCGGTACCGCGCCGGGATGCCGTCGCGCATCAACTGGGTCGGGTACGGCGTCACAGTGGCGGTCGGTGACGGCGTCGGTTCTGGGTCGGCCTGGGCGCTTGTGCATCCCGCGAGGAGCAGCAGAACCAGGGCGCAGGACAACTTCGGGGCGTAGCTACGCATCAACTGGGGTGTGGGGAGTGTCTCGGAAGGTCCAGAAGCGGTGGAGGAGGTAGCTCGCGGCCGGGACCAGGAGGATGACGAGGGCCTGGGCGAGGAGGACGGGGACGTGCAGGAGCTCGATCAGGAGCGGCATGCCGATCAGGGAGCAGGCGAGGCCGAACAGGTAGACCGTGTAGAACTTGGCGAAGCCCTGGAGCCAGCCGGCGGTGGAGTTGAAGACGAAGGTGCGGTACGCCGGGTAGACGACGACCGCCGTGGTGAAGTTGGCGAGGGCGGTGACGGCCAGGTACGGCAGGTCGCCTTCGAGGAGGTGCCAGCCGAGCCAGAACAGCCCGAAGTACAGGACGTTCGTGCCGGCGCCGACGATCAGGTAGCGGACGCGGTGGTCGCCGAGGAGCTTCGCCGGCAGTTGCGTGACGGCGGAAAGATCGACGGAAATGGCAGTGCCTCTCAGCAGTGGGATAATCACAGCGGCGGAAGCCCCGCCGCCTCGTCTTCAGAAGGGCAAGCAGTGCTCGTCTCCGTCGTCGTGCCATGTTATCGGTCCGCCAAGACTCTCCCGCGCCTTGTCGAGGACCTGTCGCACGTCCTGCCGGAGGCGACCACCGGGTTCGAGATCATCCTTGTCGTCGACGGCAGTCCGGACGACACCTGGCAGGTCGCGAGCGAGCTGGCGAACAAGTACCCGGAGACCCGCGCGCTCCGCCTGGCCCGCAACTACGGGCAGCACAATGCGATCATCGCCGGCGTCCGCAGCGCGCAGTACGAGGTGGTCGTCACGATGGACGACGACCTGCAGCACCCCGCCGATCAGGTCCCGGTGCTGCTCGCCGCACTGACCGACGACATCGACCTCGTGTACGGCGTACCGAAGGAGGAGGAGCACGGCGTCGTCCGGTCCTTCTCCTCCCGGCTGGTGAAGGCCGCGATGGCCTCGACGCTGTCGGTGCAGAACGCGAAGTCGATCAGCGCGTTCCGCGCCTTCCGGACCTTCCTGCGGGACGGTTTCGACGGGCTCGACGGCCCGCACGCGTCGGTCGACGTGGCGCTGTCATGGTCCACCACACGGATCGCGCAGACCACGGTCCGGATGGAGGATCGCGCCGAGGGACGGTCGAACTACACGACCTGGATGCTGATGAAGCACGCCCTGACGCTCATCACGGGCTACTCCACCGAACCGCTGCGCCTGGTCGGCTACCTGGGCTTCATCTGCGCGGTTTTCGGCGTCGGCCTGTTCGGCGTGATCATCTACAAGTACGCCGTCGGCGCGACGACGGTCGCCGGCTTCACGACGATCGCCTCGATGGTCGCGCTGTTCTCCGGCGCCCAGATGCTCGCCCTCGGCGTGCTCGGCGAGTACGTCGGCCGCCTGCACTCCGGCTCGATGGGACGCCCGACGTACGTGATCCGCGAACGCACCGACGGGGACGCGCACCCCGACATCACCACCGAGACCGACTGACCGTGTACCTGTTGTTCCCCGGCCGCCACCACGTGCTGACGGCGTACCAAGCGGACTTCCTGCGCTCGGTCGCCCCGGCCGGTACGACGGTCGTCTGGGCGGTCACCTCGGCGAACCATCACACGACCAAGCGCAACCCGATCCCGTTCGACCGGCGCGAGGCCGCGATCGAGCGGTTCAGCGTGGCGACCGGGCTGCGTTCGCTGGTGGTCGGCGTGACGGACACGCCGCCGACCGACGACTTCGCCGAGGTGACAGTGAAGGCGATCGAGGCCGGCACCGACGACGCCGTACGGCTGTCGCCGGAGAACACCGTCGTCGCGTGCTCGACGCCGGAGGTCGCGAAGCTGTACGAACGCCTTGGCTACAAGGTGATCGGGGTCGAGCCTCCCGATCAGGCCCGACCGTGGGACGTCCTGCTGATGATTGCTGCGGGCAACGATGAGTGGCGGTCGCTGGCGCACCCGGCGACGGTCGACGTCTTCGACCGGTACCGGCTGGACGCCCAGGTCCGGCGCTGCGTGAACGACCCGGTCGTCGGCGACGACGGCGGGCTGACGACGACGCGCGACTACAAGACGTACGCTGACGCCTTCGAGACGGCGGCGGACCGGAAATGGTCGCAGATCAAGGACTTCGTCCGCCCGGGCCGCATCCTCGACATCGGTTGCGCGACCGGGGCGACGCTGCAACTGGTCGACGGCGACCCGCGCTTCCACGAGTCCGACCTGATCGGCGTCGAGGTCGCCCGGCACCTGTACGCCGAGTGCGTGCACAAGAAGGAGCAGGGGTTCTTCCACAACCCGAACGTCTACTTCTACCAGCGCAACATGCTCGGTGCAGCCGTCTTCCCGCCGCGGTCGATCGACACGACCCTCACGCTCGCACTGACGCACGAGATCTGGTCGTACGCCGACGGCTCGCGCGCCGAGACCGTTCAGCGCTTCGTCGACGGGCTGTTCGCGCACACCGCGGCCGGCGGGGTCTGGATCAACTCCGACGTCTGCGGGCCGGCGGAGCCCGATCGGCCCGTCGTACTGGCGCTTGATGATTCGGACGGCGCCAACGGAGAGCCGGTCGAGCTCGAGGCGTTGGCGGATCCTGCGGCTCATGTGCGGACGCTGTCGACGCGGGCCCGCTTCTTCCAGTTCGCGCAGGACTTCCGGCGCAACGCCCGCGTGCCCTTCGAGTACAGCCTTCGCGCCGGTACGCCGGTCCTCCGCCTCGCGGACGCGATGGACTTCCTGACCCGCAAGGACTACGCGGACAACTGGCTCAGCGAGACCCACGAGCAGTTCTGCGGCCTCAGCTTCGCCGACTGGACCGCGATCGCCCAGTCGGCCGGCTTCACTCTCGACCCGTCGTCCAAGCCCTGGCGCAACGACTGGGTCATCACCAACCGGATCGCACCGGTCGCTTCACTCACTACCGTCGACGGCGAGGCTGTCGACTGGCCCGACACGCATCAACTCCTGGTCGCGCGGCGGCCTTAGTCAGCCGACGACCAGGAGCACGCCGACCACGACCATCACGGCGGCGGTCGCGGCGTGGACGCCGTACGCGATGGCCTTGGGGCCCTTGCTGCGCAGCACGATCAGCGCGTCGCCGACCGGGATGAAGGCGGCGACGAGCAGGTACCAGCCCAGCAGGTCGGGCGTGGCCGCGGCCAGCAGGAGGAACAGGAACAGGCCGGTGGCGATGTCGCGCACGGCCTTCACGGACAGCCAGGCGCGGAAGTTCGGGTCGTCGGTCCGGGTGTTGGGAATGCCGAATCCGGCCGCTGCGCGCGGCGCCCGGAAGGCGTTGACGCCGATGAAGATGATGCCGACGCCCAGCAGACCGGCGAGCACGGTGGCGACAGTGATCATTAGGTGGTTCTCCTCGTTGCTAGCACCGCTAGATGATGTAGCAACGATAACCTTATCTCTGACAGAATGTCTAGCAGTGCTAGGCTTCGGTCATGTCCGCAGTCAACGAACGCCGGGAACGTGAACGGGCCGACCGCCACCGACTGATCGTCACGGCCGCGCGCGAGCTCGCGGAGGCCGAGGGCTGGGAGGCGGTGACGACGCGACGGCTGGCCGACCGCGTCGAGTACAGCCAGCCCGTGCTCTACAGCCACTTCAACGGGATGACCGGGATCGTGAGCGCGGTCGCGCTCGAAGGATTCGAACTGCTGGCCGCCCAGCTGCGTAGCGCGCGGGAGGGGGCTGCCGGGAGGTCGAGCCTGTTGGGCGCGGTCTGCCATGAGTACCTGGACTTCGCGAGCACGCGGCCTGCGGTGTACCAGGCGATGTTCGTGCTGCCGACCGAGCTGAAGTTCGCGAGTGACGAGACGCCGGCGTCGATGCGGGCCTGCTTCGACGAGTTCGTCGAGTGCTTCCGGGCGGACAACGAGCGGCGTGAGCTGTCCGCGGAGGTTGTCTGGAGTGCGGTGCACGGGATGGCCGTGCTCTCTGGGAGTGGCCGCATCCCTGCGGCCTTGCAGGAGGAACGCGTCGACTTCCTCGTCTCCCGGCTCGCTGACAAGCCTGCGTAAAACACAACAGCCGGGCTCCCTCGGGAACCCGGCTGTTCGTCGTACTGGTTAACCCATCTTGTTGCGGAGCTGGCGCTTCACGCGGCGCTTGACCTTGCCGGCGAACTTGCGCGGGTTGCGGATCTGGGCGGCCTTGCGGATCAGCTTCACCGCGGAGTACGCCCTGGAGTTCTTCAGCTTGGTGCGCTCGGCGTTCGCCTTCTGCACCTGGGTGCGCATCTCGCGCAGCCGCGTCTCGCGGGTCTTCAGGGCCTTGTCGCGGAAGCCGAGGGTGCGCTCCAGGCCGAAGATCTGCCCCTTGAGCTCGTGGATCTCCTGGGCCGCGCGGTCGGCGTCGGCCAGAGCGGTCCGTACGTCGGGCGTCTGCGAACCGTCGGACGGTACGCCGAGGGCGGTGGCCAGGGCGGTCGCCAGTTCCTTGCCTCGGGCAACCTGGGCGACGGAGGCCGACGGGGTGTCGGGGGTGGTCGCCGGGGTCTGCTGCGGGGCGTCGATGCCGGACATCGCGAGCCAGGCGGACACCAGGTCGTCGCCGACCATCCACGGCGGCCACGGGTGGCGGCGGTGGGCGCCGATCAGGCGGTCGTGGAAGCGCGCCCAGGCGGCGGCGAGGCGATCCTGCTCGGTCTCGTCGGCGACGGTCACCCAGGCGGACACGCCGAACGCGAAGCTGTCGCCGTCGACCACCACGTCGTCCCAGCGCGGAAGCACGTTGCTGGTCTGCGAACGAGCCCAGTCGCCGAGGCGACCGGCCAGCTCACGGAAGCCCGGCACGTCTTCTGCAGCAGCCAGACGGAAGAGCAGAGTCTCCGCAGAAACCCCACCCGGAACAGTCGCAGGAACAACAGAAGAATCAAAAGCCAAAGCACCTTCAGCTTCAACCTCATCCCCAGCAACTACTACCTTCCACACATCACCATCCACATCAGCAGTAAGAACTGCCGGGTGGCCTGTGGTTTGGGCGTAGATCGCGTGGGTGGGGGTGCCGCCTCGGACGGCGATCCAGCCCGTGGGGGTGGACGCCAGGAGGCCGGCTCGGGCTGCTGCTTCGGCGGAGTCGGTGATGGGGGTGAGGAGGGGGACGACCGTCGCGGCTGCTTCCAGGGCCTCTGCGGCGAGGCGGGTGGGGAGCTGGCCGGGGCGGGCGGCTGCGGCGGCGTCCGTGGAGAGCAGGGCGTGCGGGGTCTCGGCTACCGAGAAGGTGGCGTAGGTGGTCGCACCCGACAGGCCGACCCGGTCCAGCTCAGCAAGCAGCTGCGACGTGGAGACCGGGCGGGTGGGGTCGTCGTGCAGCGGGCGCCACTCGTCGTCGCCGTGGCGCTGGTCGGCGGGGCGGCGGTCGAGCAGGTTCGTCAGGGAGAACTCGTTCTCGAGGCCCAGCACGACAACGGCATCCGGCGAGCAGACCGCGGCCAGCGCGTCCAGCCGCTGCGACCAGGTCAGGTCGGGGCTGTCGTACCCGATGACCCGGTCCAGACCGTCAGCAGCAACGACCACGTCGTACGACGGACGCCCGGCCTCGGCCAGACCGTCCAGCGCACCGGCGACGACCTGCAGGCGCTTGCCGAAGCTCTCGCCGAGCTCACCCGCGTCGGACACCGAGCGGACCAGCAGGGTCGTCTCGGACGCCTTGCCCACGACCGCCTCGACCAGGTCGGCGCCGTGCGGGCCGACGATCAGCGTGCGTGCCCCGTCGGGCAGGACGTCCGTGAGCAGCGCGCGCAGCGCCGGCCCCTGGACAGCCCCCCGCTTGCCGGAGTAGTCGCTCCACGGCTGCATCTCACCGCGGACGACCTCGACGGCCAGCTGGTTGTCAGACACGCTCTCTCCAATCGAACAACATCCGCAGTTCCGCGGGCGGCATCATCCACGGCACGCCCAGTTCCAGGTCGGTGGTCGCCCGGGCGGCGTCCATGTCCAGCTCCTTGCCCAGCATCTCCGGCCACAGCCGCGCGATCCGGCTCTGCCCGCCGAAGAGCGGGTTCTCGCCTTCCATCTCCATCGGGTCGCCGTACACCGCGGCCTCGCAGCCGGCGGCGATCCCGTAGAAGATCGCGGTCGACAGCCGGTTGGCCGCCACCCGCTTGTGCTTGCGCAGCTCGGCGAGCTGCTTGTAGAGGAACTTCGGGTCGGTGCCCTCGTAGGAGAACCCGCGGCGGCCGAACGAGACCACCCGGAACCCGGCGTCCTCGTACGACTTGCGCACCTCGGGCCGGTCGTACTCGGTGTAGTACAGGCTGAAGGTGACCGGGCCCGGCTCGGTCTCCCGGATCTCGTCGATCAGGCGCTTGTGGTCGCCCTGGATCTTGCCGCCCTCCCAGCCGTGGAAGAGGAACCAGAGCGTGCCTTCGCGCTCTTCCTCCGGTACGGCGCCGAGCTCGGGCTCCAGCTCCTGCAGGTACAGGAACGGTGCGCCGATGCTCGCGTAGTTGCGCCGACCGAGCGCGTGCCCGCGGCGACGGGGTCCGTCGCTCCAGGTGTACCGCCAGGCGCCGTCGTAGAACTCGTGCACCGGGTTCCAGCCGTCCGCGATGTTCCAGCCGTGCTGGAGGTAGCCGCGCAGGCGCGGCGGGTACTCGTCGTCCAGTCCGGCGTACCGGGCCAGGATGTGGGCCTGGCCGTAGTAGTGGTTGTGGTGATGCATCAGCGGACCTCGAGGTGGAGTGTGCCGGCGTGCGGGCGCAGCGCGGCGGTGTGACCGGCCTGCTCGACCTCGATCGGCAGCCGGGCGGACAGGAACGGTTCGCACTGCACCGCGTGCTCGGCGCCGTCCGGTCCGGTCGCGAAGAGGATCCAGTCGGCCAGGCTGGCCAGCGGGTCCGTGGAGTTGACCACCGCGTCGGCCGGGATCAGGTCGACGAGGTCGGAACTCGCGGTCCAGCGGCCGTCCTCGATCGTGAGCCGGCAGGCGACGTCGGCGTGGGCGTCGGAGTCGTCCAGGTAGCGCCGCCAGCTGAAGACGTACCCGTCGCCGTCCAGCACCGCACCGTCGATCCGCAGTTCCACACCATTGCTTCCGGCAACCACATTGGCGTGCTCGGCGGGCAGCCGGAGCGGGGCCTCGTGCAGGTTGACGTACCCGCCGGTGGAGCGGGTCAGGCTGACCATCCGGCCGTCGGCCAGGTGGTGCACGGCCTGCGGGTCGGCGGTCCAGAGCAGCAGCTTCTCGTCGTCCTTGCCGACCAGCCGGAACGCCCAGGTGGTGCGCTGGGTGAACGGGTCGTCGGGGTTGGTGTCCTCGATGATCGGCCGGACCGGGATCCGCACGCTGAAGTCGCGTCCGTCGCCGCTGAACGTCAGCGGCAGCTCCTGGTCCTTGCCGGCCAGCGGCCGGGTCACCTGCAGCTTCGGGTTCTCCAGGTCGGCCGGGACGCGGCCCTGCAGGACCAGGGCGTCCGCGGTCTGGCTGACGGCCGTGAGGCGCGTCGGGTCGACCATGCGGCGCAGCACGAAGGCACCGTCGGCACCGGGACCCGGCTGGACCCAGCTGGTGCCGTCGATCCACGCACCCGGCGGCCAGCCCGGGCTACCGGGCCGCTGGCCACGGAGCTTGCCGTGCCGGCGCAGGCGGCCGGACTTCAGCCGCACCATGAAGTGCGCCGGAGCACCGGTTCCCTTGAGCTTGCCGAGCAGCGCCTTGTCGAGCCGGACCTCGAAGCCCACCAGGGCCGGGTCGCCGTGCGTGTCGGTCGCGTCGTACCGGCGTACGGCCAGCGGAGTCTCCGCGCCGCCGACGACCAGCGCGATGCGCAGGCTGGACGACGTCTTGGTCTCCAGGTGCCGGATCTCGGCCGTGCCCTTGACCGACAGCGAGCCGTCGTCGAGCCAGCCGACCTCGCGGACGCTGGTGGCCAGCGTCAGGTCCTTCATCGGCAGCCGGTAGAGCTCCTTCGACACCGAAGCGCTCTGATCCTGTACGCCGGGGTAGTTGTGCTCGAACTGCCACGGACGGCCGGGCCGCGACAGCGCCCGGGCACCGCCACGCAGACCGCCCTCGTTGCGGAAGTGGGCCAGCCGGCGGAGCAGGTCGACGTCACCGGCGGCCAGCGCGGAGTGCTGGATCCGGTCGTAGCTGTGGGCGCGGGCCAGCACCGAGTCGTCCAGCCGGTCCATCAGCCGGCGGGCGAGCTTGAGCAGGTTCTGCTCTTCCTCGGCCGGGGCGGCGCCGAAGGCCATCATCAGCGTCAGCATGTCGATCTGGGTGAAGTGCGAGTGCACCCGGCGGCGGACCTCACGCAGCGTGTCGCCGGTCTCGATCAGGTCCATCACCATCTCGGCGGAGTGGACCCGGTCCTCCATGTTGCCCAGCTGGAACTTCTGCTGGGTGATCGACTCGCCGGACTCGCGCTCGCGCCAGTAGTAGACCGGTACGGCGAGGGCGTCGACGGTGACCGCGTCCAGGTGCGCCTTCAGCGTGACCGGGTAGTCCTCGTAGCGGATCGCCGGGAACTCGTAGCCGAAGTCGTCCCAGAACGACCGCCGGTAGACCTTGTTCCAGGCCATCCGGTCCAGGATCAGGTCCGGGCTCTCGATCACGTGGGTCGCGATCCGGTCCTTGGCGAACGGCAGCCGGTGGATCCAGGACGGCCGGACGCCGGAGCTGTTGTTGAACCGGCGCGCGTTGCCGCCGGCGAAGGACGAGCCGCTGTTGTCCAGGGTCCGGATCAGCTTCTCGAAGCCGTGCCGGGTGACCAGGTCGTCGCTGTCGACGAAGGTGATGTACTCGCCGTCGGCGTGCCGGACCCCGGTGTTGCGGGCCGGGCCGAGGCCCTGGTTCTCCTGCGCGACGATCCGGAACCGCGGGTCGCGGTCGCAGAAGTCCTGCGCGATCGCGGCGCTGTCGTCGGGGGATCCGTCGTCGACCAGGATCGCCTCGAAGTCGGTCCAGGTCTGCCGCGCGATCGAGTCGAGGCAGTCCCCGATGTAGTCGCGGACGTTGTAGAAGGGCACAACGACACTCAGCCGCGGCGTCACAACGGCAAATCTCCTCGGCTCAGTCGGCGGTCGGTCGACATCCTGGTCGGCACTACCGCCTGACCCGATGCTGCCTGGGCACACGGCGCCGGAGCAACCAAGGTCCGGGCGGCGACCAGTGATCCATCGCCGGTCATGTTAGCACCGCTGAGTAGTCGTCCGAGCGGTCTGTGGAGGCAGCGCGGATCTTCTCAGAAACTTTCGGTGTTGTTTACCAAATGCACTGTCAACAAGGTGTGAACCGGCTCGAAACCGTAACGTGCCCACGCCCTTTGGACCCCCGTGTTGTGACCCTGCGTGGAGATCACCAGCCGCCGCGCGGTGCTGGAGTCCTCGACCGCCGCCAGCAGGTGCGCGTACCGCCCACGCCCCTGCTCCGCCGGTACGACGCCCGCCAGCTCGATCTCGGTCCAGGACGCCTGCTGGTCCACGGTCGCCAGCGCGAGCACGCGGCGGTCCGGACCACGCAGTACGACGGCACCTTCGGCGGCGATACTCCGCCGCGCCCACTCCTGGTAACCGGCCAGCGCCAGCGCCCGGTCGAACAGCGGGTTCGCGCAGTAGTGGTTCCCGTAGTCGCCGAAGATGTCCCCGACCAGGTCGTCGACCAGCTCGTCGTCGATCGACGACTCCAGCCCGGCGTTGAACCCGGCCAGCGGCGCCGGGCGACGGCCCTTGCCTACGGGGAGTGACCAGTAGACCAAGGAGTCCGCCAGGATCGCCGTACGGCGTCCGACGGCCAGCGAGGCGAACCAGGAGATCTCACGGGCCGGGTAGCGCAGGACGACGACGTCGGCCGTGGACTTGTCGACCGCGGCAAGCACCTCCTCCAGCGGCGTACCGGCTGAGGCCGAAACCGACACCCGGTCGACGGAGACGCCGAAGCGCTTCGTCTCGTACTCGGAGGGGCTGCTGGTCAGCTCGCCGGCCTCCAGCGCGTCGTACCAGCCCATCTCAGAAGTCGTAGGAGAGCAGCGCGTCGATCACTCGGGTCTGCTCCTCCTCGGTCAGCTGGCTGAACAGCGGGAGCCGGACCAGCTGGCCGCTGATCCGTTCGGTGACCTCACAGCCGCCCGGGCCGACCCGGCCGTACTTCTCGCCGGCCGGAGCCGAGTGCAGCGGGACGTAGTGGAACGGCGCGGTGATGTTGCGCTCGCGCAGGTGCGCGATCAGGCCCAGCTGGTGCTCGTGGGTCGGCATCAGCAGGTAGTACATGTGCGCCGGGTGCACGCAGTCGTCCGGCACGGTCGGTACGCCGATGCCGTGCGCGGCGGTCCAGTCGGCCAGCTCCTGCTCGTACCGCTCCCAGATCGCGTAGCGCGGCGCCTGGATCTGGTCGAACCGCTCCAGCTGAGCGGTCAGGAACGCGGCCAGCGGGTCAGCCGGCAGGTAGCTCGAGCCGATGTCGACCCAGCGGTACTTGTCGACCTGGCCGCGGAAGAACGCGCTGCGGTTGGTGCCCTTCTCGCGGATGATCTCGGCCCGGTGCAGCAGGTCGATGTCGTTGACGACCAGCGCGCCGCCCTCGCCGCAGTGCACGTTCTTGGTGCCGTGGAACGACTGGGTGGCCATCAGGCCGAGCGAACCGAGCGGGCGGCCCTTGTAGGTGCCGCCGAGGCCGTGCGCGTTGTCCTCGATCACCGCGATGCCGTGCTCGGCGGCGATCGCGTTGATCTCGTCCATCGCGACCGCGACGCCGGCGTAGTGCACGACGACGATCGCCTTGGTCCGGTCGGTGATCGCCGCCGCGACCTGGGTCTCGTCGAGGTTCAGCGTGTCCGCCCGGACGTCGACGAACACCGGTACGGCGCCGCGCAGCGCGTACGCGTTCGCGGTCGAGACGAAGGTGAACGAGGGCATGATCACCTCGTCGCCGGGTGCCAGGTCGAGCAGCAGCGCGGTCATCTCCAGCGCGTGCGTGCACGACGTGGTCAGCAGGGACCCGAGCCCGCCGGTCAGCTTGGTGACCAGTTCCGTCGCGCGGGCCGTGAACGGCCCGTCGCCGACGACCGCGGCCGAGGAGAAGGCCTGGTTCACGTAGGCGAGCTCGTCGCCCACCAGGTAGGCCTTGGAGAAGGGGATCGGGTCGGGCATGGTGAGGGAGCCTACCGCTGGTCGGGATCGCTGGATTCGAGCGCCTCGGCGTACGTGTGATGGCCCGGATCCTCCAGGCTGTCGTAGCCGACCAGGAACTGTGGGCGCTTCTGGCTGGACTGGAACAAACGGGCGACGTACTCGCCCAGCAGACCGAGGCACAGCAGCTGGATCGCGCCGATCACCGCCACGGCCAGAACGGTCGACGTCCAGCCGGGAATGCTCTGGCCGGTCAGCTTGATCACGAGGGCGCCGATCACGAACGCCATCGACAGCAGCCCGCCGAACAGACCGAGCCAGGTGGCCAGCCTGAGTGGCGCCGCGGAGAACGCCGTGACGCTGTCGAAGGCCAGCCCGAGCATCTTGCGCAGGTTGTACTTGGTCACCCCTGCGGCCCGCTCGGCCCGGACGTAGCGGACCTCGGCGCTCGGGAAGCCCAGCCAGGGGATCACCAGCCGGAACACCCTGCCGTCCTCGGGCAGCGCGTTCACCGCGTCCACCACGCGGCGCGACACCAGGCGGAAGTCACCGGCGTCGAACGGGATCTCCCGGCCGACCAGACGGCACATCAGCCGGTAGTACATCCGGGCGGTGGTCCGCTTGGCCCAGGTGTCGCTGGACCGGTCGGAGCGGACGCCGTACACGACGTCGACGTCCTGGTCGCGCGCAGCAGCGAGCAGCTCGGCGATCACCTCGGGCGGGTCCTGCAGGTCGGCGTCGATGGTGACCAGGTACTCACCGCGGGCCCGGCGGAAACCGGCCGACAGCGCGGCCTGGTGCCCGGAGTTGCGCAGCAGGCGGACCAGCCGGAGCTGCGGCCAGGTCTTGACCTCCTCGGTCAGCAGCGCGGCCGTCGCGTCCCGGCTGCCGTCGTCGACCACGACCACCTCGTAGCTGATCCCCAGACTGTCCAGCAGCGGGTGCATCCGCTCGAAGAAGATCGGCAGCACCTCCTCCTCGTCGTACATCGGTACGACGACAGAGAGCACTGGAACGGCGGTCGGCATCGGCACCTCCTCCCGTGAGGCTACTGTGCCCGGCTGACCCGGCTAATCTTCCTTCGTGCCAACGATGACGCTCGGAGCGCCCAGCTTGCCAGGTGCCCCGCCGCGTCAAGAACAAAAGCCGTTCCCGTGGCGGACTGCGCTGTCCGTCGTGCTCAAGGTCGCGGCGGGCGTCGCGCTGGCCTGGGTGCTGATCTGGCTGATGGCCGGGCACTCGTCCGGTGACAGCATCGTCCGGCTGCTGCGGTTCTGGGTCCTGGGCATCACGGTGCCGGGCACCATCCTGTGGCGGCTGGCCAGCCCGTTCCGGCACAACCTGATCGAGGACTTCGCCGCCGGCTCACTGGTGGGCGTCTCCGTCCTGCTGCTGGTCTACATGGCCGTCGCGCCGATCGGCCTGCAGGAGTGGGCCTGGCTCTGGATCGTCCCGGTCTTCCTGGTGGCCGTCGCCGTACCGTCCTGGCGCAGGCGCTGCCTGAGCCGGGTGGAACGGCCGGTCAACCCACTGACGGCCTGGCTGATCGCAGGGGCCTGCGTGCTCCCGATCTACGCGACCGGCCGCTACCGGAACCTGGTGCCCGCGCCGTACGCCGATGCCCGCTCGAACTCGCCGGACATGGCCTTCCACCAGGCCCTGTCCGCCAGTGCGAAGTACGACTTCCCCCTGCAGGCGCCGTACCTGCAGGGCGAGAAGATGGATTACCACTACTTCTGGCACCAGTTCACGGCCGCCACGGCCTGGGCGACGGGCGTGGACCTGACCGACCTCGTCTACACGATCGGCTGGATCCCGCTGCTGCTCGCCGGGTGCGCACTGATCTTCGCGCTGACCGACCGGATCGCTCCGGGCTCCCGCTGGGCCGGCCCGCTCGCCATCGCCGTCGCCGGCATCGGCGGCACGGTCAACGCCTACCCGAACGTCACCCTGCCGGCCGAGGGCCTGACCAACTACGTGTGGGGCAGCCCCACGCAGAACCTGGGCGGCGGGCTGATCGCGCTGATGGCCCTGCTGGGCGTGGACCTGCTCCGCGGCCGGAGCTCGCCGGCCAGCTACGCGCTGTTCGTCCTGATCGGTGTGGCCGCGTCGGGCTCGAAGGCGACCGTGCTGCCGCTGATCATCTGCGGCTTCGGCCTGGTGCTGTTCATCCGGATCTTCTACCGCCGGTTCGCTGTCAACGCGCTGGTCCTGATCGGTGTGCTCAGCGCGGTCTTCCTGGCCGCGATCGTGGTGGTTTTCGGCAACCACTCCTCCGGCCTCGCGGTCCGGCCGTGGGTCACCTTCGCCAAGATCGGCACGTACCCGCTGACGGCCAAGGAGGTCGGTTGGGGCGAGTACGACCACGGCGCCATGTGGACCAGCGGCATCATCGTGTGCCTGTCGCTGCTGCTCGGCTCGGCCGGCCTGCTCGTCCTGGCCGGTACGACGGCCCGCTGGTTCCGCGACCCCGGGATGATCTTCCTGGTCGGCATCGCGATCGCCGGCTTCGGCGGGATGGTGCTGACCGACCAGCCGGGGACCAGCCAGATGTACTTCCACCGCACCGCCGTACCGATCATCGCCGCGCTGGCCGCGGCGGGTGCCTGGATGCTGGTCTTCTGGTTCGCCGACCGACGCTCCGGGATCGCCGTACTGGCTTCGGTGCTGGGCGGCGCGGGCGCGACGTACCTGGCCAGGGAGATCACTCGCGCCAACCCTGGTGAGGGCAAGCCGTTCCGCCGTCCGGACGGCACGCTGACCGGTCTGGTCGCGCCCTGGCTGTGGACGTTGCTCTTCCTGCTCCTGGTGGCCGGACTGGTCACCGGGCTGTGGAAGCTGGCCAAACGACGTGGCCGACCGAGCCGGATCGCCATGGCGTCGTTCGTCCTGGCCGGCATGGGTGCCGGGCTGCTGCTGCCCGTGCAGACGATGCTGAACTACCGCGAGGTCACGCTACAGCCGCTGACCGACAAGTACCCGCTGGGCCCGACGCAGACCCAGACCGAGGCCGCGCACTGGCTGCGGGACCACACCTCGCCATCCGACCTGGTCGCGACCAACGCGCACTGCGCGATGAAGAACGCCTCCGGCTGCGACGTCCGGCACTTCTGGATCTCCGCGCTGTCCGAGCGGCACGTGCTGGTCGAGGGCTGGGGCTACACCAACACCATCAACGACCTGGTCGCCGCGACCGGCAAGAGCCCGAACGGCCTGCCGTTCTGGGACGAGCAGAAGCTCGAGGACAACGACCGGGTGTTCGTCTCGCCGACCCGCGACAACCTGCGGCTGCTGAGCAGCAAGTACGGCGTGCGCTGGCTGTACGCCGACCCGACCCAGACAGCTGTCTCGCAGAACCTCAACACGCTGGCAACGCTGCGCTACGCGACGCCCGACGCGCTGATCTACGAACTGCCGTGACCACTGTTCGTGACACGCGTGTACCTGTTCGTGGTCTAGCCCGATTAGGGGGTGTCTGGTGATTCCCCGCCGTAGCGAGCAGTTGCTCGGTGCGGTAGCTCGGTGCGCGGGAGACGAGCGTGGCGATGCGAAGCATCGTGAGCTTGGCTCCCGTGCAGCGAGATGCCGTGCCGAGTGACGCGCAGTAGGCGGGGAATCACCAGACACCCCCTAAGGTGACCCGCATGGCGAAGGCGAGGCGGCGCGGGCCGAGGGAACGCGGCACCGGCTCGATCGCCGGCCTTGCAGCCGTCGTACCGGTCGCTGTGCTGGCTCTGGTGATGATGGACCGGCACGCTCCGGTGCTGGACGTGCTGAAGTTCACCGCCTTCGTTTTGCTCGGTGTGGGACTGCCCGGCCTGGTGCTGTGGCGACTTATCGGCTCCTACCGGCGCAACCTGGTCGAGGACTGTGCAGCCGGCTTCGCCGTCGGTACGGCGGCTCAGCTGCTCGTCTACCTGGCCAGCTCGTCCGTCGGGCTCCAGCGCTGGTCCTGGGTGTGGGCTCCGATCGTCCTGGTCGTCGGTGTGATCGACGGCGACGTCAGGGCACGGGTGTGGCGCCGGGTGGAGGCTCCGCTCGCGCCGATCACCGCCTGGCTGCTGGCGGCGTCCACGGGCCTGGTCATGCTGCTGATGTACGCCAAGGGCCCTGGGCGCTACGCACCGGCGTACACGGATCCGAACGTGGCCTTCTCGGACATGGCCTTCCACCAGGCGCTGGCGGCGAGCGCCAAGAGCGACGTACCGATCGTGCCGCTGTGGGTCTTCGGCGAGCCGATGAAGTACCACACGTTCTTCCACCAGGTGGCTGCCGCGACCTCCTGGTCGACCGGGATCAACCTGACCAACCTGCTGTACGCGCTGCTGTGGGTGCCGCTCGCGCTGGCCTGCTGCGCGCTGGTGTTCACGTTGACGCAGCGCTTCCTGGTGAAGCCTGGCGAGGAGCCGCATCCGGGCGCTGTGTGGGCCGGGCCGTTCGCCGTACTGCTGGCTGGAGTGGGTGGCACGCTGCAGCCGCTGCACGACATCTCGCTGGGCAACATCTCGATGGCTTCGAGCCAGTACCTGAGTCCGACGCAGAACCTGGGCATGATGCTGGCGCTGCTGCTCGCCGTACTGGCTGTGGACCTGCTGCGGGCCAAGCCGGTGCGGAGCCGGTGGATCCTGTTCCTGCTGGTCGCACTGGCCTCGTCCGGTGCCAAGGCGACGATCCTGCCGCTGGCGATCTGCGGGTTCGGACTGGTCTTCATGGCCCGGCTGGCGACCAGGCGGTCGACCTGGCGGGCTCTGGTCGGCGGACTGATCGTGCTGGTGATCTTCATCGCCGCGGCCGTCGTGGTGTTCGGTGGAGAGTCGTCCGGCCTGCAGATCAAGCCGGCGCAGATCTTCATCCAGCTCCAGCCGTACGCCGCACTCCGGCACGGCACTGGGGTGGACCGGGCCGCTCAGCTGCTCAGTGCGGTGACGACGACGGCCGCGTGGGGTCTGGCCGTGGTCGGCGTGCTGTTCCTGCGCAGGTTCTGGCGGGATCCCGGTGTGGTCTTCCTGGCCGGTGCCGCGATCGGCGGCTTCGCGGCGAGCGTGCTGACGTCGCAGCCCGGGGTCAGCCAGGTCTACTTCTACCGGACCGCTTTTCCCTTCCTGGCGGTGCTTTCCTGCCTCGGGCTGGCCCGGCTGGCCGACAAGCTGGGCGACCGGCGGAGCGGCGTACTGGTTGCTGCTGCGGCTGGTCTGGGGCTGCTCGGCGCAGGCTTTGCCAGAGTGGCGTCGGACGGCGTGTCCGGCGTGAAGGTGCCGTTTCTCCTGACCCTGCTGGCGTTGCTGGTGGCCGGACTGGTCGTAGCCATCGTGTGGCGAATCGGCCAGCGCCGTGGTGGCCTCTTCACCGCAGCACTGGCCTCGCTGGTCGCCGCCTGCATGGCCGGCTCGACCTCACTCCCCCTGCTGACGCTCGTCTCCGACCAGGCGACGCTTGTCATCTACGGCAAGGTCGCCGGAGGCGGTCCGACCACTGCCGAAGCCGACGCGGCCCGCTGGCTGCAGGCGAACACGGGCAAGGACGACCTGGTCGCCACGAACGCGCACTGCATCGTCCAGCGCGGTGACGTCTGCGACAGCCGCCACTTCTGGATCGCGGCCCTGTCCGAACGCCAGATGCTCGTCGAGGGCTGGGCCTACACCAACCGCGCCAACCGCATCTCCGTCGCCGAAGGCGGCAACCCCAGCCTGCTCAAGTTCTGGGACCGCGAACTGCTGGCCACCAACGACGCCGCCTTCACCTCGCCGTCGGCCGCGATCATCGACCGACTCCGCCGCTACGGCGTCCGCTGGCTGTACGCCGACAACCGCGCCGGACTGGTCTCCCCGGACCTCAAGCAGTACGTCCGCCTCCGCCACGCCACCCTGGACGCGACGATCTACGAGATCAGGTGAAACAGGGCGTCGGCTACGCGGACTCGCCCCTGGCCGTCGACCAACTCGTAGCCGGCCGCAGCTAGACGGGCCCGCTCAATCGGGTCCTGCAGCAGCGGGCCCAGTACGGCGGCAGCTGCGGTGGGGTCCTGCTTGAGGTCGGAGAGGACACCGACGCCGACGGCCGCGCCGGTGGCGACCGTGCGCTCGTAACCCATCACCTGGTTGTCGACCACGCAGACCAGGCCCGCTGTCGCGCCCAGGCACAGGAGCTCCCAGGTGGAAGTGCCGGAGGCGCTGATCACCAGGTCGGAGGCCACGACGGCCTTGGCCAGCTGGGAGGTCGGGCCGATCACCTCGACGTGCTGGCCGTCCTGCAGGTCGACCGCGGCGATCGAGGCGGCCAGTTCGTCACCGGGAGCGATCACGAGCGCCTCGAACGGCTGACCGGTGGCCGCCAGCGCTCGGACGACGTACGGGCCGGCTCCGAACGCGTCGGTGCCGCCGAAGAAGGCGAAGATCTTCGGGACCGGGTTGGTGCGGACCGTCGGGGGCTCGGTGGGCCGCAGCTCGAGGATCTCGTTCCGGAGGAGGACGTAGTCGAGGCCGGCCAGCCGGACGGCACCGGCGGGCAGCTCCGGGCTGTCCTGCTCGGAGCCGAGGTTCTGGTCGACCAGGATGTCGGCCACGGCCCCGCCGTACCCGCCGTCGACGATCGCCAGCGTCGGCAGTCCGGTCGCTCGTACGGCGGCGAACACGGCCGGATCGAGGTCGTAGGAGTCCCAGACCACCGCGGTCAGCTCCAGCCGCCCGAACAGCGCCAGGTGCTCCTCAGCGGTCCAGACCGCCGGTTCGACGGCGATCCCGCGGCTCCGGATCTGCTCGTCCGCCCACGGCACCGTGTGACTGTCGCAGACGAACACGACCTCGGCTCCCCGGCGTGCCAGCTCCTCCGCGAGCGCCAGACTGCGCATCACGTGACCGATCCCGCGCTTGGGGCCTACGTCACACCTGACACCGATCCGCGAGTTCACGCCCAGACCGTACCGGGTGAGCTGAACCACGTGGGACGGCGGCGAACTTCTGGGGCGGAAGGGGCGTCTGTCCACAGGCGGGCCAACCGGTGATTGAGGCATCCGACGGGTGGCCCGCTATCGTACGGAGTTGCCGTCAAGGGTGTGAACTTCACGGCTGTCCGGAACTGTCCCCCTCAGAAGGGTCCTACTCGACGTGTCCATCCTCACCGGCTCCGACATCCTGGTCACCGGCGGCACCGGCTCCTTCGGCAAGGCGTTCATCCGCTACGCGTTGGACAACCTGGACCCGCGCCGGATCATCATCTTCAGCCGCGACGAGCTCAAGCAGTGGGAGGTCCGCCAGCTGTTCGGCGACGACCCCCGGCTGCGGTTCTTCATCGGCGACATCCGCGACCGGCAGCGGCTGAACCGGGCCATGCACAAGGTCGACTACGTCGTCCACGCGGCCGCCCTGAAGCAGGTCGACACCGCGGAGTACAACCCGTGGGAGTTCGTCCAGACCAACGTGGTCGGCTCGCAGAACGTGATCGAGGCCTGCATCGACTCCGGCGTGAAGAAGGTCGTCGCGCTGTCCACCGACAAGGCCTCCAGCCCGATCAACCTGTACGGCGCGACGAAGCTGACCGCCGACAAGCTGTTCATCACCGGCAACCACTACGCCGCCGCCTACGAGACCCGCTTCTGCGTGGTCCGCTACGGCAACGTGATGGGCTCGCGCGGCTCGATCATCCCGAAGTTCCGGGCCCTGCACGAGGCCGGCCAGTCGCTGCCGATCACCGACCTGCGCTGCACCCGCTTCCTGATCACGCTGCCCGAGGCCGTCCAGTTCGTGGTCGACTCGTTCGAGCAGATGCAGGGCGGCGAGCTGTACGTGCCGCGGATCCCGTCGATGAAGATCACCGACCTGGCCCAGGCGATCGCGCCGGGCGCCAAGATGCACGACATGGGCCTGCGCCCGGGCGAGAAGCTGCACGAGGAGATGATCAGCCCGGAGGAAGGCCGCCGCGCCCTGGCGATCGGCGACCGCTACGTGCTGCAGCCTGATCTGGCCACGTGGGGCTACCAGGCGCCGGCCGACGGCGTACCGGTCGCGGACGGGTTCCACTACACCTCGGACAACAACGAGGAGTGGTACACGATCGAGGAGATCACCAAGATCCTCGAGAGCGACGTCTGAGCCGATGCTGCCCTACGGACGTCAGTCGATCAGCGACGAGGACATCGAGGCGGTCAGCGCGATCCTGCGCGGTGACTGGCTGACCACCGGACCGACCGTCACCGCGTTCGAGAACGCGATCGGCGAGCTGGCCGGCGGCCACCGCGCCGTCAGCTGCACCTCCGGGACGGCGGCCCTGCACATGGCGTACGCCGGACTGGGCGTCGGGCCCGGTGACGAGGTCGTCACCACGCCGATGACGTTCGTGGCGACCGCGTCCTGCGCGGCGCTGCTCGGCGCGAAGATCGTGTTCGCCGACGTCGAGGAGGACACGGCGCTGCTCGACCCGGCCGCCGTCGAGGCGGTCGTCACCGACCGGACCAAGGTGATCGCGGCCGTCGACTACGCCGGGCACGCGGCCGACTACGACGCGCTGCAGGCGATCGCCGACCGGGTCGGCGCGAAGACGCTCGGCGACGCCGCGCACTCGGTCGGCGGCACCTACAAGGGCCGCCCGGTCGGCGACCTGGCCGACGTCACCACGCTGTCGTTCTTCCCGACCAAGAACCTGACCACCGGTGAGGGCGGCGCGGTCGTCGCCAAGGACCCGGCGGTGGCCCAGCGGGTGCACGAGTTCCACCACATCGGCGTCGTCCGCGACACCGAGCGGTTCGAGCACACCGACGAGGGCTCCTGGTACTACGAGGTGCACGAGCACGGCCTCAACTACCGGCTGACCGACATCGCCTCCGCGCTCGGGCTGTCCCAGCTCAAGCGGCTGGACGCGTTCAAGAAGCGCCGTACCGAGATCACCGCGCGCTACAACGAGGCCCTCGCGGGCGTCGACGGCCTCCGGACGCCGGCCCAGCGCGACACCGTCGACCCGGCCTGGCACCTGTACCCGGTCCGGATCCTCGAAGGCCGCCGCCGGGAGATCTTCGACGGCCTGCGCGCGGCCGGCATCCTCGTCCAGGTGAACTACATCCCGGTGCACTGGCAGCCGGTGTTCACCGCGGCCGGTTACCAGCGCGGCATGTTCCCGAACGCGGAGCAGTTCTACCGCGAGGAGATCTCGCTGCCGATGTTCCCCGACCTGACCGACGCGGACGTCGATCGGGTGATCGAGACGCTGACGAAACTGGTCTCCTGATCACCTTTCTTTGCGGAGAGTCAGAGAATTGACCACTGTGACCCCTGACCAGTCCTCGGAAGAGACCAGTCCAGCACGCTCGGTGATGATCGCCGGGGAGCTGCTGAACTGGTCCGACCTGCACCCGTCGGACGGCCGTCCCGCGATCGGCGGGCCGGTGGCGGCCGAGCTGCTGGCGGCCGCCGTACGCCCGACCGACTCCGTGCTCGTCGCCGGACCGCACTCGCTGGAGCTGCTCGAGCAGATCGCCAAGACGGCGGCCTCGGTCGACGTCCTGGCACGCTCGGCGCCCGACGCCGAGGAGATCGCGAAGGCGCTCGGCGTCCGCGTCTTCTGCGGCACGCTCGACCACTTCGGCCCGGAGCACGGCGAGGCGTCGTACGACACGGTCGTGGCGCTCGACGGGATACCGCGACTGATCGGTCCCGATACGCTGGTGATGCCGTGGGCGGACGGGCTCGCGGTGCTGAAATCTCGGCTCGCCCCGGGAGGACAGCTCCTGCTCGGTGCCGAGAACAGCTTCGGCATCGAGCGCCTGGTCCAGCCGGATCCGACCGTCACCGTGCCGCGCGACGAGGACTGGCCGGCCGACGTGCGCGGCGACGCCGCGGCGCCCGCGGGCTTCAAGTCTGTGGTGAGCGCGCTGGAAGCCGCTGAGCTGCCGGTGACCAGCACTTATGCCGTCTACCCGAACCTCGTCGGAGCCTCGGTGGGGTTGAGCGCTGTCGACGGGCCGCTCGCGGCTGCGGTGGTCGCTCGCGCGGTCGCCGCCAAGTTCAGCGGACCGACGCTGACCGACCCGTACCGGACGACCCAGGAGGCGATCGCCGCCGGGCTGGGTGTCGAGCTGGCCCCCGCCTGGCTGTTCGTGGTGGGCGGGGCTGCCGACGCGGCCCCCGCACAGCTGCCCGCCGGGGTGGTGCCGGAAGGCAGCGGAGTGCTGGTTGAGGAAGAGTTGCTCACCGCGCTCCGGATCGACGACCACGCGGCGCTGCGACGCATCGTCCCGGCGTACGTCGAGTGGCTGCGCGCGCAGGACGCGGCAACAGCCGCGGTCGCTTCGCCCGACAACGTGATCGCCGACGGTACGTCGTACCGGCTCTTCGGCACCGCACCGGCGCTCGAGAGCACCGGGGACGCGCTCGTGGTGGCGCAACTCGGGCGATTCGTCCGGCGCTCGCTGGAAACGGGCTCACGGCAACCGTGGGCGGCCGGCAGCGCGCCGCGCGACCTGACCGCACGACTGGCCTCGATGGCAGGCATCACCGTCACCGACGAGCTCTGGGCCGCGGTTGCTGACAGCAACGAGATGATCCGCCCGCAGGGCAGCACGGAGCAGCTGGCGACGATCGCCCGGCTGAGCCAGGAGCTGGCCGACGCGAGCGCGCAGGCGACCTGGTTCGAGGGTCAGTTGAAGGGGATCCGGCGCTCCAAGCCGTACCGGGTCGGTCAGGCGGTGCTGAACCCGGCCCGCGTGGTGGTCAAGCGGGTCCGCCGCGTGGTGCGCTGATGCACCACGCCAACCACTTCTACGGCCACGCGCACATCATGGCCCAGTACGCCGGGCTGCCGGCCGGTGATCCGCCGACCATCTGGGGCTACCTGCAGCACGGCTGGAACATCCTGGACGGGTTCGCGTACAACACCGCGTTCGTGGCCGGGATGCCGAAGTTCGTCTGGTCCGACACGGTCCGCCGCCGCGGCTGGTCGATGGGCCTGCGCAACTACTCGGTGATCGGGTCGGCCTGGCTGTACCTGCTCGAGCTGCACCCCGAGCTGGCCGCGCCGGCACCGGATGCCGCGGGCACCATCTTCTACCCGTTCCACGGCTGGGAAGGCCAGAACGTGCTCGGCGACCACGCCGAGATCGTTGCCTCGATCAACGAGCACGAGACCGGGCCGGTGACCGTCTGCCTGTACTGGAACGAGTTCGAGAACGAGGCGATCAAGCAGGTCTACACCGACGCCGGTTTCCGGGTGATCACGCACGGGTACCGGGGCCTGCACTGGCGCAAGACCGACGCCGACTTCCTGCTCAAGCAGCTCAAGGAGCTGCGCAAGCACCGGCGGGTCGCCTCCAACCGGCTCAGCTCCGCCGTGCTGTACGGTGCTTCGATCGGACTGCAACCGGGCGTGTACGGCGACCCGATGCTGCTGGAGAACGAACACCCCTCGTTCGGCGGCCAGGCCCGGATCCGGCGCCTGTGGCCGGAACTGAACCAGCCGTACGTGCCGCTCGACCTGGCCAAGGCGTTCACCGACGCCGAACTGGGCGTCGAGCACCTGGCCGGACCGGCCGAGATCCGTGACCTGTTCCGCTGGACCGATCCGGCGATACTGGTCAGACCCAGAACTGCGAAGGTGTTGTCATGAAGATCGGGATCATCACCCAGGCCCGCGCCACCAGCACGCGGCTCCCGGCCAAGGTGCTGCTCGAAGCCGGAGGCCGGACGTTCCTCCAGCACCACCTGGACCGGCTGGCCGCGACCGGCCTGCCGGTGATCGTGGCCACCACCACGAACTCCGACGACGAGCCGATCGTCGAGCAGACCACGGCGGCCGGGTTCCCGGTCTTCCGCGGCAGCGAGTTCGACGTGCTGGCCCGGTTCGCGGGCGCGATCCGCGAGCACGAACTCGACGGCGTCGTCCGGGTCACCTCGGACTGCCCGCTGATCGACCCGGGCGTCATCACCGAGGGCGTGGACCGGTTCGAGGCGGAGGCCGCCGACAACCTGTACGTCTCGAACTGCCTCGAGCGGACCTACCCGCGCGGGATGGACTACGAGATCTTCTCCGGTGCACGCCTGCTGCAGGCCGACGCCGACGCGACGATCCCGGCCGACCGCGAGCACGTCACGTCGTATCTGCACCAGAACCGGACCGGCGACATGCGGCTGCTGAACATGCCGTGGGACGGCGGCGACGGCTCGCAGTACCGGCTCACGCTGGACACGCCGGACGACCGTCAGCTGCTCACGACGCTCATCGAGGAGTTCGACGCGGCCGACCTGAACTGCGCCGACCTGGTCGCGATCATGGGCAAGCACCCCGAGCTGCACGCGATGAACGAGCACATCGAGCAGAAGAAACTCGGAGAGTAGAACACCTGTCGCGGCAGGATTGGCAGACACGCCCTACCGCGCGCCCTGACGTCACCGGGCGCGCCTACGGCATGATTTACGGTGATGACCACCGACGACCCAGGACCTGAGCGCGCCCGCTCCTTCGGCGCCGTGGCGGCCGCGTACGACGCGGGCCGTCCGACGTTCCCCGCCGAGGCGCTGTCGTGGATCCTCGGGCCGGGTCGTCTGCAGGTGCTCGACCTGGGCGCTGGGACCGGGAAGCTGACCGCCGTCGCGGCCGCGCTCGGCCACGACGTGGTCGCGGTCGACCCGTCGGAGGAGATGCTGGCGGTGTGCCGCACGGTGCCGGGCGTCGACACGATGGTCGGCGCGGCCGAGTCGATCCCGCTCGCGCACGGCTCGGTCGACGCGGTGATCGTCGGGCAGGCCTTCCACTGGTTCGACCACTCCCGGGCGCTGCCCGAGATCGCCCGCGTGCTGCGGCCGAACGGCGTACTGGGCCTGCTCTGGAACCACTACGACACCGTCGTACCGTGGGTACGGCGCTTGCACCGCGCGATCATCGGTGAGGACTTCCTGGCCGGTGCCGACCAGTTCGACCCGATGCCGATCCTGCTGCAGTCGGACCTGTTCGCCCAGGTGCAGACCGGCCGGTTCCGGCACTGGCACGACCTGGACCGCGGCGGCCTGCGCCAGCTCGCCCTGTCGCACTCGCGGGTCTCGGTGCTGACCGAGTCCCGCCGCGAGTCGGTGCTCGAGCAGATCGACGGGATCTACGACGGCACCGCCCGTCCCCCGGAGCCGCTGCGGATGCCGTACTTCACCAACTGCTACCGCACCTGGCCGAGCGACCTGGCCAACTACCAGCGCGGCCTCGACGCTCCGGTCGCGCCTCCGCTCTGACCGGCGGCGCTCTGACGCCCTCGGCAACTTTTTGGTCGCGGTGGGTCACAAACGCGTCCCCGAGGGCTAACGTGCATCTGTTCGTTCCCGACTGAGGGGTGCAGATGGAAGACGACGCAGTGCGCGAGCGGGACGCCCGCGCGTACGAAGCGGTGCACGACGCGGCCGACTTCACCGAGCTGAAACGCCGCTACAAGAACTTCGTGGTGCCCTGGACCATCACGTTCATGGTCTGGTACCTGGCCTACGTGGCCTGCAACAACTGGGCCCGGGACTTCATGAGTACGCGGGTGGTCGGGCACATCAACATCGCGCTGATCTTCGGCCTGCTGCAGTTCGTCTCCACCTTCGTGATCGCGTTCGTGTACGGCCGGTTCGCGAACCGCAAGCTCGACCCGCTGGCGAGCGGGCTGAACGCCAAGTACAAGAGGGAGCGCCGCCGGTGAGCACTCTGTTGATTCCCCTCGCCGACGCCGAGCCCGGCAACCAGGCGCTGACCATCTCGCTGTTCACCGCGGTCGTCGCCGTGACGCTGTACATCACCTGGTGGGCGTCGCGGCAGAACAAGACCACCGCCGACTACTACGCTGGCGGCCGCTCGTTCAGCGGCTCGCAGAACGGCCTGGCCGTGGCCGGCGACTACATGTCGGCGGCAAGCTTCCTCGGCATCTCCGGCCAGATCGCGCTCTACGGGTACGACGGCTTCCTGTACTCGATCGGCTTCCTGGTCGCCTGGCTGGTCGCGCTGCTGCTCGTCGCCGAACTGCTGCGCAACTCGGGCCGGTTCACGATGGCCGACCAACTGGCGTTCCGGATGAAGCAGCGCCCGGTCCGTACGGCGGCCGCGTCCTCCACGATCGTCGTCTCGATCTTCTACCTGCTGGCCCAGATGGTCGGCGCGGGGTCGCTCGTCGGCCTGCTGCTCGGCGTGAAGAGCGAGGGCCTGAAGGCCGGCGTGATCGTGCTGGTCGGCGCGCTGATGATCGTCTACGTGACGATCGGCGGCATGCGCGGCACCACCTGGGTGCAGATCGTGAAGGCCGTGCTGCTGATGACCGGCACGCTGCTGATCACGTTCCTCGTCCTGCTGAAGTTCGACTTCAACCCGTCCAAGCTGCTCGGCGCGGCCGCGGCCAACTCGGGCAAGGGCGAGGCGTTCCTGCAGCCCGGTCTGCTGTACGGCAAGGACCTGGTCGGCCAGATCGACTTCCTGTCCCTCGGCCTGGCCCTGGTCCTCGGTACGGCGGGCCTGCCGCACATCCTGATCCGCTTCTACACCGTGCCGGACTCCAAGTCCGCGCGACGGTCGGTGCAGTGGGCGATCGGCCTGATCGGCGCGTTCTACCTGATGACACTGGCCCTCGGGTTCGGTGCGGCGGCGCTGCTCAACACGGGCAAGGACAGTGCGGTCGCGGCCTCCAAGGGCAACACCGCGTCGGTGCTGCTCGCCGAGGTGGTCGGCGGCGGTGCCGACTCGATCGGCGGCGCGATCCTGCTCGCGCTGATCGCGGCCGTTGCCTTCGCCACCATTCTGGCCGTGGTCGCCGGACTCACGCTGACCTCGGCCTCGTCGTTCGCGCACGACCTGTACGTGAACGTGATCGCCAAGGGCAAGGTGACCGAGAGGAACGAGATCCGGGTCGCCCGGTTCGCCGCGATCGGGATCGGCGCGGTCGCGATCGGGCTGGCGATCCCGGCGCAGAAGCTGAACATCGCGTTCCTGGTCGCGCTGGCCTTCGCCGTCGCCGCCTCGGCCAACCTGCCGGCGCTGCTGTTCAACCTGTTCTGGAAGCGGTTCAACACCTCCGGCGCGGTGTGGAGCATCTACGGCGGTCTGATCTCGGCCGTCGTCCTGGTGATCTTCTCGCCGGTCGTGTCCGGCTCGCCGACCTCGATGATCACCGGCGCGGACTTCTCCTGGTTCCCGCTGTCCAACCCCGGCATCGTCTCGATCCCGCTCGGCTTCCTGCTCGGTGTGATCGGCACGTTCGTCGGCAAGGACCGCGGCAGCGAGCTGCGCTACAACGAGCTGTCCGTCCGCGCGCTGACCGGCGCCGGCGCGGAGGGTGCCGCCAAGCACTGACCCGTCCCGCTGCTCTACCCCCTCGAGGGCGTCGCTCCGACCGGAGTGGCGCCCTCGAGCCGTTGACGCTGCGGTGAAGCTGCCGTAACAATAAGCCAGCGCTGCGCAAAAATTTCATAGTTTTGAGAAATTTCTTGATAGTCCTCTGTGCCTTTACCACCCGCCCACCGGAGAGGCCCCATGAGAACCAAGTCAGTGAAGAGGCGCTTGCTCGCCTCGATGCTCGCCGGCAGCCTGCTGTTGTCCGCAGGTCCCGTCTTCGGCTCCGCCCAGCACGTCCCGTCCGGCAGCACCGCGTCGGCCGCCGTACTGGCCGGCCCGAACCTCGCCGCCGGCAAGGCCGCCTCGGCCAGTACCAGCACCCAGAACTACGCCGCGTCCAACGTGACCGACGGGAACCAGAACACCTACTGGGAGAGCGCCAACAACGCCTTCCCGCAATGGGTCCAGGTCGACCTGGGCTCCTCGGTCAGCACCAACCAGGCCGTGCTCAAGCTGCCGAGCTCCGGCTGGGGCTCGCGCAACCAAACCATCGCCGTCCAGGGCAGCATCGACGGCCAGAACTTCACCGACCTGTCCCCCTCGGCGTCCCGGGCCTTCACCGCGCCCGGCAACACCGTGACCATCGACTACGGCGCGGCCACCGTCCGGTACCTCCGGATCCGGATCACCGCGAACACCGGCTGGCCCGCGGGTCAGCTGTCCGAGCTGGAGGTCTACGGACCGGCCACCGGTGACACCCAGGCTCCCACCGCCCCGGGCAACCTGTCGTTCACCGAGCCCGGCACCGGCCAGATCCGGCTCACCTGGACCGCGTCGACGGACAACGTCGGCGTCACCGGGTACGACCTGTACGCCAACGGCCAGCTGCGCACCAGCCTCGGCGGTGGCGTCACGACGTACACGGACACCCAGCCGGCCTCGACGTCCGTGACGTACTTCGTCCGGGCGAAAGATGCCGCGGGCAACCAGTCGCCGAACAGCAACAGCGTCACCCGCGGCGGCAGCACCGGCCCGGGCAGCAACCTCGCGCTGCGCAAGCCGATCACGGCGTCCGGGTTCGTGCACACCTTCGTGGCGACGAACGCGAACGACGACAACGTCACGACGTACTGGGAGGGCAACGCCAACCCGGCCACGCTCACCACGGAGCTCGGCTCGAACGCCGACCTCAGCTCGGTCGTCGTCCGGCTCAACCCGGACAGCGCGTGGGGCAACCGGACGCAGACCTTCTCGATCCTGGGCCGGGAGCAGAGCGCATCGGGGTTCACGACGATCGCGGCCTCGGCGTCGTACAACTTCAGCCCGTCGTCCGGCAACACCGTGACGATCCCGATCGGCGCGCGAGCGGCCGACGTACGGCTGAACTTCACCGGCAACACGGGCGCTCCGAGCGGCCAGGTCGCCGAGCTCCAGGTGATGGGCGTGCCCGCCCCGAACCCGGACCTCACGCTGTCCGGGGTGTCGTGGACGCCGACGTCGCCGGTCGAGACCGACGCGATCACCGTCCGCGGGACCGTCAACAACACCGGTACGGCGGCCTCGGGCGCGACCAACGTCAACTTCTACCTCGGTGAGACCAAGGTCGGTACGGCTTCGGTCGGTGCACTCGCGGCCGGCGCTTCGACGACCGTGACCGCGTCGATCGGGACCCGCGACGCGGGCAGCTACCCGCTGAGCGCGAAGGTCGACGAAGCGAACACGATCATCGAGCAGAACGACGCGAACAACTCGGCCAGCAGCGCATCGCCGTTGGTGGTGACTCCGGTGGCGAGCTCCGACCTGGTGGCGGGCGCGGTCACCTGGACGCCGGGCAACCCGGCGGCCGGGACCAACGTCGCGTTCTCCGTTGCCATTCGCAACCAGGGGTCGATCGCGTCGGCCTCGGGGGCGCACGGGATCACGTTGACGCTGCTGAACGGGAGCACCGTCGTACGGACTCTGACGGGGTCGTACTCCGGTGCGATCGCTGCTGGCGCGACGGCTCCGGCTGTTTCGTTGGGAAGCTGGCCGGCGGTGAACGGGCGGTACTCCGTCCGCGTCGTCCTGGCTGACGATGCCAACGAGCTGCCGGTGAAGCGGACCAACAACACGTCCGAGCGGCCGTTCTTCGTGGGTCGCGGCGCGAACATGCCGTACGACCACCTGGAGGCCGAGGACGCATCCGTCGGCGGTGGCGCCACGGTGGTCGGCCCGAACCGGACCATCGGTGATCTCGCCGGGGAGGCGTCCGGCCGGAAGGCCGTCACGCTGAACTCGAACGGCGCGTTCGTCGAGTTCACCACGCGGGGCAGCACGAACACGCTGGTGACCAGGTTCTCCATCCCGGACGCGGCCGGCGGTGGCGGAATCAACTCGACCGTCAACGTGTACGTCAACGGCGCGTTCCACAAGGCACTGCCGCTGACCTCGAAGTACGCCTGGCTGTACGGCGCGGAAGCGAGCCCGGGCAACTCGCCGGGCGGCGATCCCCGCCACATCTACGACGAGGCGAGCCTGATGCTCGACGGGACCTTCCCGGCGGGCACGAAGATCAAGCTCCAGAAGGACGCCGCGAACACCACGAACTACGCGATCGACTTCGTCGACACCGAGCAGGTGGCGCCGACCGCGAACCCGGGTTCGACGTACGCGGTGCCGGCCGGCTTCGGTCACCAGGACGTGCAGAACGCGCTCGACCGGGTCCGGATGGACACCACCGGCACCCTCGTCGGCGTCTACCTGCCGCCGGGTGACTACCAGACGTCGAGCAAGTTCCAGGTTTACGGCAAGGCGGTCAAGGTGCTCGGCGCCGGCCCCTGGTACACGAAGTTCCGGGCGCCGACGACGCAGGACAACACCGACGTCGGGTTCCGCGCGGAGGCCTCGGCCAACGGGTCGTCGTTCACCGGCTTCGCCTACTTCGGCAACTACACCTCACGGATCGACGGGCCGGGCAAGGTGTTCGACTTCTCGTCCACCGCGAACATGACCATCGACAACATCTGGGTCGAGCACATGGTCTGCCTGTACTGGGGTGCCAACACCGACAACTCCACGATCAAGAACTCGCGGATCCGGAACATGTTTGCCGACGGCATCAACATGACCAATGGTTCGGCCGGCAACACCGTCAGCAACAACGACGCCCGCGCGACCGGGGACGACAGCTTCGCCCTGTTCAACGCCACCGATTCCGGTGGTGGCGAGGTCCGGGACAACGTCTTCGAGAACCTCTCGTCGACGCTGACCTGGCGGGCGGCCGGCTTCGCGGTGTACGGCGGCACGAACAACGTCTTCCGCAACCTGTACGTCGCGGACACGCTCGTGTACTCCGGCATCACGATCAGCTCGCTCGACTTCGGCATCCCGATGGCCGGCTTCGGCGCGACACCGCCCACCCGCTTCGAGAACATCTCGGTGGTCCGCTCCGGCGGCCACTTCTGGGGAGCCCAGACGTTCCCCGGCATCTGGATCTACTCCGCCACCAAGATCTTCCAAGGCATCCGCCTGACCGATGTCGACATCGTCGATCCGACGTACTCCGGCATCATGTTCCAGACCGACTACGTCGGCGGCAGCCCGCTCTTCCCCGTCGCCGACACCATCCTCACCAACGTGTCGATCTCCGGCGCCCGCAAGTCCGGCGACGCCTACGACGCCAAGTCCGGCTTCGGCATCTGGGCCAACGAACTCCCCGAACCCGGCGAGGGCCCCGCCCGAGGCACCGCGGTCTTCAACAACCTCACCCTCACCAACAACGCGGTAGACATCCGCAACACCACCACAACCTTCACCATCACCCGCAACTAGCCCGCCCCCAACAGAACGGCCGCCGACCAACAGGTCGGCGGCCGTTCCGCTGTACCTCGCACGCCGACGCGGCTCACCCACCGTCCGGTGGGCTGCCGAGCCCACTTCAGAGAGCTCTACTGCCCCAAGCACCACCGACCGTACCGCCAAAACCCCTTGTTTCCAGGGCACTTCGCCATCTGCCCCGTACTTCGGGCTGTTATGGCTGGGGTTGATCGGGATCTGCCCTGCGGCGGTGGCGGGAGATCAGGTACGCGGCGCCGGTGAGGGCTGTGAGGGCTAGGCAGGCGTAGCTGAAGTAGAGGCTGCCTTGGGCGTCTGACTTCTTGGACTGGGTGGCGCCGGCGGGGCGGGCTTGGGTGGGGTTGGTGACGACGTACTCGACCTGCTGGGTGCCGCCGGGGGCGGGGACTCGGGATTCTTCTACTCGGTCTTCGGCTTTGATCTTGGTGGTGATTTCCTGGCCGTTGGCGGTGAAGCGGACTTCCAGGTAGCGGTCGCCGAAGCCGGCGGGGCCGTCGTCGTAGCGGAGGATCTGGGCAGGGGCGGTGGCCAAGGGGGCTTCGAACGGGCCTTGGTCGGCGTTGAAGTAGCCGATAGCGAAGAAGGCGGCGGCCAGCAGGGCGAAGAAGCCGCTCAGGCCGGCCGGGATCAGCGGGTCGCCTCGGCGGCGCCAGGTGGGGTCGTCCGAGATTGTGGCGGCGTGCTTGCCCGTGGAGGCGGGGAGGGTGACGTACGTGGCGGGGCTGATACCTCGGGCCCAGAGGACGACGATGACCAGCAGGGAATAGGCAGCCCAGGCTGTGACGGTGAGCAGGCCCGTGATGGCGCCGGTGAAGAAGTAGTCCTCGGTGGAAGCGCCGGTGAAGACGGCGATCAGGGCGAAGATGCCGCCCAGGGCGGCGGCGAAGCCGAAGAGGGCGAAGACGAAGACGAACGGGACCGACCCGCCGGTGGACTCGCCCAGTTGGTACAGGCGGCAGGGGCCGACGAGGAAGATCCTTCGCAGCAGTCGGCGCATGGAGTGAGGATCTCAGGACCGCGGGGCAATCCCGGAGTTTTCCGCGTGGCGGGGAGCAGTGTCGTGCGGCCGCGGGCACGATGTGGGGATGGCTGGTACGACGGGGACAGTGGCTCGCACATGGCGCGGGGCGATCGTGGTGGTGATTGTCGTCTCGTTGGTGATTCAGTTGGTGCTGATCTTCACCGGTGGTGCCGACGCCAACTCCGGGGAGACCGGTCAGTCGATCGGGGTCAGGCTCTGGCGTCTGGTCAGCTTCTTCACGATCGAGAGCAACCTGATCGTCCTCGCGGCGCTGGCAGTCCTCGTCCGCAGGCCGACGTACGACGGCAAGTTCTGGCGCGTTCTGCATCTCGACGCCCTGCTCGGCATCGTGATCACCGGACTCGTGTTCGCGATCGTGCTCGCGCCGCAGGTGCACCTGACCGGGTGGGCGCTGGCGGCAACGATCGGGTTCCACTACATCTCGCCCTGGGCGACCCTCATCGGCTGGCTGGTGTTCGGCCCCCGCCCAAGGATGTCCTGGGCAACAGTCGGGCTCGCGTTCGTCTGGCCCGTCGCCTGGCTGGTCTACATCTTCGTCCAGGGCGCCTTCACCGACTGGTACCCGTATCCGTTCCTCGACGCCAACGACCTCGGCCTCGGCGTTGCCCTCCGCAACTCCACGTTCGTGCTCGTCCTCGGCATCGCGCTCGCGGCCGGCTTCAAGACCCTGGACTCCAAACTGCGCCGAGATTCAGGCGATTCGGAGTCTGCAGCAGCCGGTGCCCCGTCGGAGTGAGCGAGTGCAAGGCCGTTCCGCCCGCCCGGTGCGTGGTGATCAGACCCGCCGCCCGCAGGATGCGAGTGTGGTCGGAGGTCGAGGCCAGCGAGATCCCGCAGCGGCGCGCCAACTGCGTCGTACTGGCTGAGCTCGACAGAGATCGGAGCACGGTGGCCCTGGTTCGGCCGAGCAGGTCGGCCAGTGCGTCGGAGTCGAGGTCATCGAGCTCGAGGTCCGCGCAGGGATAGACCAGGACCGGCCGCCGGCCAGGCACGTCCAGCGCCAGACACTCGGCGGTAAAGGGCGACGGGTACAGCTGCAAGCCTCGTCCCTCCAGCCGGATGTCGAGCGTCGGCCCCGCGCTCAGCCCGTACGACGTGAGCACCGGATCGGCCCACGTGATGTCCGGGTGCAGCCCGCCGAGCATCGCGTCGACCCCGCCGTGCAGCAACGCACGGGACCGCAGTGCGAGGTCCGCGCCGTACCGGCGTTCGAGCTCGCTCCCGGACGGCGTCAGCACCTGCTGATGAAAGTCCCGTACGGCGTGGCCGAGCGCACGACGCGCCCCGGCCCGTCCAGCCAGCAGCCCTTCCATGAACGGCTCCACCTGCGCAGGCAGCCACGGCCCGAGCTGGTCCCTGACGACCTCGGCCGGCGTATCGCAGAGCACCTCGACCGCCGGCTCCAGCCCGGGCGCCTCGACCACCGGCGTCAGGAAGTCCGGGAACTGCCCACCGGGCGCGATCAGCTTGAACAGCGGCCGCATCGACGGCCGCACGCGCGGCCCGGCCATCCGCCGCCAGCGCCGCGCGACGGGCGGGATCGCGCGGTCACCGAGCACGCGGGCCGCGAGCGCCGCCTCCCACAGCGGTTCGGGCTCGACCGGGAACACCACCCGCCCGAGGTCCGCCGCCGTGAACTGGATCCGGATCACAGGCTCGATTGTGCCCATCGGCAGGCCGATCCGGCGAGTACTTCGGCCCCAACCGAAACCGGTCGCCGCACCACCGGACGCGATCCACCCTGACCCGATGAGACTCCGCGTACTCGCAGCCCTCGTCCTCACCGTCGTCGCCGCTGCCCAGCCGGTCACCGCCCAGGCTCACCAGCCGGACCGGCCGCCGGCGGACGACCCACCCGTCACGGCTCAGGCCAAGCACCATCCCGGCCGGCCCGCGACGTACGTCGTGTCGACCACTCCCGGCGACACCCCGGAAGGAATCGAGGTCACCCGTGACGGCACCGTCTACGTCACCAGCGTCGGCACCGGCGCCGTCTTCAAGGGCTCGGTCCGCGACCCGCGGCTGCGACTCTGGCTGCCGCCGGGCCGCGACGGGCGAACCTCCGCGACCGGCATCCACACCGACCGGTGGGGCCGCGTCCTGGTCGCCGGAGCGAGCACCGCGAAGCTCTTCCTGTACGACGCCCGCGGCCGTCTCCTGGTGACGAGGTCAGCCCAGGAAGGGGCCTTTCTCAACGACTTTGTGATCGTCGGCGACCACGTCTACGTCACCGACTCCGCCCATAACCAGATCTGGCGCGCGCGACTCACCCGGCGCGGCCTGGGCGAGCTCGAGCCCTGGCTGACCCGCGACAAGATCGAGCCGATCCCCTACTTCCTCAACGGGATCGTCAGCGACGGCAAGGTCCTCCTGGTCGGCGAGCAAGGCCAGGACCTCACCTACCGGATCGACCTTCGCACCAAGCAGGTCCGCCCGCTGGAGGTCGACGGCATCCTCTCCGGCGACGGCTACCTGCTCGAAGGACACCGCCTGTACGCCGTCTACAACGCCGGCGCGGGCAAGTACGTCACCCGGCTGGCCCTGCTCGACAAGAGCCTGAGCCGAGCAACACTCGTGGCCGATTCCCAGCCAGGCGCGCCCGGAGCGACTCCGACCACGATCGCCCGCGACGGTAACCGGCTGATCTGGGTCAACAGCCAGCTCGACGTGGCGCCCGGCACCCCGCCGTACACGGTGTCCGTCGTCCCCGGACTGCGCTGAGCCCTACAAGTCGTCGGCCACGCCGTACAGGATCTCGCCCGCCTCCAGCACCTTCTCCCGGTCCTCGGGCGTGAGGTTGGTCAGGATCGCGGTGAGCGCCTGCCCGGCGTCGGCCCGCATGTGCGCGACGGTCTCGGCGCCCTGCTCGGTCAGCTCGACCGCGGTCGCCCGGCCGTCGAGCGTGTCGGGCCGGCGTCGTACCAGTCCTGACGTCTCCAGTACGGCGACGGTCGTGGTCGCGGTCGGCTGCGAGCAGGGCACCTTGTTCGCGATCGTGCCGATCCGGACCGGCTGCTCGCGGGCGATCACCAGCAGCGCGATGAACTGGGTCGGGTGCATCGAGGTCGACATCGCGGTCTTCCGGAGGTGCCGGACGATCCGGTGCATCGCCACCATCAGGTGGACTGCCTTCTCGTCCAGCACGATCACCCCGTCGGTCAGGCCGCCCGGATCTCGGGACGGTAGATGTCCACCCATGTTGCCAGTGAGAGCAACTGTTCCAGGTTCTGCCGCGCATCGGCAGCGGATTCACCCTGAAGACTCGCTGAGACTTTCGCGCGATCGGCCAGCGCGAACACCGGGTGATCGTCGCTGAGCAACTGCCGCGCCTGCTCGGCCAGGGCGACGACGTACGCCGGATCCTGCGTCTGCGGGTACGGGCTCTTGGTGCGAGTGGCAACGGACGACGGCAGAACGTTCCGCGTAGCGGCACGGAGCAGACTCTTCTCCTGCCCGTCGAAGGTCTTCAGCGACCAGGGTGTGTTGAAGACGTACTCGACCAGCCGGTGGTCGCAGAACGGCACGCGGACCTCCAGCCCGACAGCCATCGACATCCGGTCCTTGCGGTCGAGCAGCACGCGGACCATCCGGGTCAGGTGCAGGTAGCAGATCTTGCGCATCGTCCACTCGTGGTCGCTCTCGCCGTCCAGCCGGTCGATCTCGCCGACGGCCTCGTCGTACCGGCTCTGCACGTACGACCGGAGGTCGAGCCGCCGCAGCAGGTCGTCGCGCAGCAGCCCACCCGGTCCGTTGCTGCGCCGGAACCCCCGGAAGGCCAGCCACGGGAACGTCTTCGCCTGCTGCACCTCGGCCTTGTGGAACCACAGGTACCCGCCGAAGATCTCGTCGGCCGACTCCCCCGACAACGCGACCGTCGACTGCTCGCGAATCGCCTTGAACAGCAGGTAGAGCGAGCTGAAGATGTCCCCGCCGAGCGGCGCGTCATTGGCGCGTACGACGGTACGCCGTACTGCCGGATCCGTCAGGGCAGCGTTGTCGAGCACGATGTCCGAGTGCTGCGACTTCACCAGGTCGGCGACGTCGTGCACGTACGGCGTGTCCGGCGTGGTGCGGAGTTCACTGGCCACGAAGTTCTCGGCCTGGCCGGCGAAGTCGACCGCGAAGCTGCGGACCTTCTTGCCTTCCTCGGCGAGCTGCTGCGCGGCCAGGCCCGTGATCGCGCTGGAGTCGAGTCCACCGGACAGCAGCACGCATCGCGGGACGTCGGCAACCAACTGCCGCCGCGTGATGTCGTCGAGCAGCTCGCGGACGTGCGCGATCGACGTGTCCTGATCGTCGGTGTGCGGCCGGGTCTCGAGCCGCCAGTACGTGCTCTTCCGTACGCCGTTGCGATCGACCGTCACGACCGTGCCCGGCTCGACCTCGGCCATCCCCGCCCACAGCGACAGGCCGGGCGTCTTGCTCATCGTGAGCAACTCGCGCAGCCCGTTGTCGTCCACCGCCGGCTTGGCGATCGGGTTGGCGAGGATCGCCTTCGGCTCCGAGCCGAACAGCACGCCGTCGTCGGTCGGGTAGTAGAAGAACGGCTTGATGCCCATCCGGTCGCGGACCATCACCAGCTTGTCCTCGCGCGGGTCCCAGATCGCGAACGCGTACATCCCGTTCAGCCGCTCGGCGAACGCCTCGCCCCACTCGAGGTACGCGTGCAGCACGACCTCGGTGTCGGAGTCGGTCGTGAACGCGTGCCCGCGGGACCGCAGCTCGTCCTTCAGCTCCAGGTAGTTGTAGGCCTCACCGCTGTAGACCATGCCGACCGTCGTCGTACCGCCGTCGCGGGCCGGTACGTCGACCGTCATCGGCTGCTCGCCACCCGGCAGGTCGATGACGGCCAGTCGCCGGTGCCCGAGGGCGACGTGCGGGGCCCACCAGGTCCCGCGCGCGTCCGGCCCACGGCAGGCCATGGTTTCGGTCATCGCGTCGACGGTCGCCCTTTCGGCCGCCAGGTCACGCCGGTAGGCCACCCATCCGGTGATGCCACACATGCGGTTCTCCTGTCGTCGCAGAAATGCATTCGCGCCCAATGTATTTCGCACCGACGGTGACGACAACGCCGCTGAAGGTGAGGTAGCTCATCTCGGGCAGCGAGCCGCCGCCCGCGACGACCGCGGCATCGGACAGACTCGGTGCGCCCGAGCGAGAGGAACCGCCACCGTGGACAGTTCGACGGACGCCTTCACGGCGCTGCCCGACCCCGGGCAGGCCAAGAGCCTGGACGAGCTGGCCGAGCAGTTGCGGCTGCTGAAGGTCTGGGCCGGCAACCCGTCGTACGAGACGATCGCCGGGCGGATCAGCAAGCACTGGCGGGCCGCCGGACGTCCGGAGCACGAGCTGGCGCGGAAGTCGACCGTTGCCGACAGCTTCAAGACCGGTCGCCGCCGGATCAGCAGCGACCTCGTCCTGGCGATCGTGCGGACGCTGCACGACGACGCGGGCTACCTGAACGAGTGGCGGCAGGCCCTGCGGGTGCTGACCGGCGAGCTGCAGGCGGCTGCCCAGGTGAAGGTGCAGGACAGCCTGCCGGAGGACCTGCCCGCGTTCACCGGCCGCGCTGCCGAGCTGGACGCCGTACGGGCCGCACTGACGGCCGGCGGTCCGGTGGTCGTCTCGGCCATCGAGGGGATGGCCGGCGTCGGCAAGACGCAGCTGGCCGTGCACGCGGCACATCTGCTCGCGGACGAGAAGGCCTTCGACCAGGTGCTGTTCGTGAACCTGCGCGGCTTCCACCCTGACCCGGCCGAGCCGCCGGCCGACCCGCACGCCGTACTGGACGGATTCCTGCGGCTGCTCGGGATGTCCGAGCATCAGATCCCGGCCTCGCCCGACGCCCGGATCGATGCCTATCGCAACAGTCTGGTCGGCAGCCGGACCCTCGTGCTGCTCGACAACGCGGCGGACGAGGCGCAGGTCCGCGCGCTGCTGCCGTACGCCGAGGGCTGTCTGACGCTGGTCACCAGCCGCCGGAGTCTGCTCGCGCTGGACGCCGCGACCAGGGTGGCGGTCGACGTGTTCACCCCGGCGGAGGCGATCGACTACCTGGCTGAGGCCGTGCCCGGCTTCGAGGTCGATCCGGATGCCTTGAGCCGGATCGCTGCGCGGTGCGGCTATCTGCCGCTGGCCTTGGGTCTGGTCGCCGGACGGATCCGCGGCAGCTCCGGCTGGACGCTGTCCGATCACGCCGACCGGCTCGAGGAACGACACCGGGAACGCCGGATGGACAGCGACGTGGAGCTCGCGCTCGGCCTGTCGTACCAGCATCTGCCGAGCACCCACCAACGACTCCTGCGGCTCGCCGCGCTGCATCCTGGCCAGGATCTCGACGCCTACGCGGCCGCGGCGCTCACGGAGACAGATCTGGCCACGGCCGAGACGACGTTGCGTGAACTGCACGAGGACCACCTGCTGCAGGCGAACACGCCGGGGCGGTACACCTTCCATGACCTGGTCCGCGCCTATGCCGCCGTACGGGCCGGGGACGAGGAACGGCCGCCGGAGCGGAAGGCCGCGCTGACCCGCGTGTTCGACTACTACCTGGCGACGGCCGCGGCGGCCATGAATGTGCTGCACCCGTCGGAGCGGATGCGTCGGCCGAGCGTTGCGCCGGCTCCCGGCCCCGCGCCGGTCCTGACCGATGCTGCCGCCGCGCTCGACTGGCTGAACGCCGAGCGGGTGACGCTGGTCGCGGTTTCGTCGTACTCGGCCGACCGGGAGTGGCCGGCGCACGCGACGGCGCTCTCGACGACGCTGGTGCGCTACTTCTCCGGCGCCCACAACACGGACGGGGTGACCGTCCACCGGAACGCTCTGCGGGCCGCCGATCGCACCGGCGCTGCCGATCGGGCCAGAGCCCTCACCCATCTCGGCATGCTGGAGTCCGCGCTCGGGCGCGTGGAACAGGCCACCGAGTACTGCGGTGAGGCACTCACCCTCTTCCGTCAGGTCGGCGATCCGCTCGGACAGGCGATCGCGCTCGGCATGATCGGCAACGCGCTCAAGCTGACGGGCCGGTACGACGAGTCCGTCGCGCACCACGAAGAGGCCATCAGTTGGTTCCAGCGGGCCGGAGACCTCACCGGCGAGGCCAGCGCGCTGGTCCACCTCGGCCAGATCGAGGAGCGCCGTGGTCTCTACGAGCAGGCCGCCGGGCGGCACCGGCGAGCACTCGAGCTGTACCAGGCCAGCGGCAGCCTGGCCGGCGAGGCCAACGCGCGCGGCGATTTCGGCGCTGTCCTCGGCAGCCTCGGCCGGTTCGACGAGGCGCTGGAATCCCTCGACACCGCCCTGGAGATCTGGCAGCGCCTCAACTACCGCAGCGGCGAGGCCGCGACGCTGGACAGCATCGGTACGGCGCTGCTCCAGCTCGGCCGGCGTCGCGAGGCGGCGGAGCGCTACGAGCAGAGCCTCACGATCTTCCGGGAGATCGGCGAGAGCGACGGTCAGGTCTGGGCGCTGAACGGCCTCGGTGAGGCGATGCTCGAGGACGGCCAGGCCACCGAGGCCATCGCGCAGCACGCCGAGGCGCTCGCGATCGCGACGGAAAACCGGGCGCCGGACCACATCGCCCGCGCGAACGCGGGGCTCGGGCGAGCCCGCGAGAGCCTCGGCGAGATCGAGCAGGCCCGCCGGCACTACGAGCAGGCAATCACGCTGTACGCCGAACTGGGCTCGCCCGCAGCCGAGGAACTGCGCGAGCGACTCGCGGCCCTGGGCTGACGGCGAGCCGCGCCCGCTTCGCCGCCGCGCGCCGGTCGCGCGCCCCCTCGTCCTCGGCCCCTCACTCGCCGCTGCGCGCCCTGTGCCCGCGCTCTCCGCCCACGCCCCTTCGCCCGCCGCCGCGCGCGCTCCTCCCGGGGTTACGACTCCACGCCGAGGAGGACTCCGTGGTGCTTCGGGTTGTCGATCTCGTCGAGGAGGGCGATTGCCAGGTCGTCGTACGAGATGCGGCTGGTCGCGTTGCCCGGGGCGAAGCGGTAGGAGCCGGTGCGCTCGGGGTTCTCGTGGTCGAAGTCGCCGCTCGGGGTGATCGAGACCCAGTCCGCCTCAGAAGCAGCCAACCGGTTGGTTGCTTGCTGGTGGGCTTCGAAGAAGGCGCGGTACTCCGTGGGGTAGCCGGGCGAGTCCATCAGCAGCGTTCCGTTGTCGGTGGCAAGGATCGACGCGAGGCCGACCCAGACCAGCCGGGTGTTGCCGACTCCTTCGGCCAGGGCCTTGCCTGCCTGCGGGAAGAAGTCGGGCGCTGCGTCGTACACGGCGGCGATCACCGCGTCGTGCTCGGCCGCGAGCCGTGCGACGGCCTCGGAGTCGGTGACGTCGGCGGCGACGACCGTCGGACTGCCACCGCCGGAGGTGGTCGCCGCATCGCGGGGACCGCCGGGGGTGGTCGCCGCATCGCGGGCCGCGGCGTACTTGCTCGGGTTTCGTACGGCGGCGGTGACCTCGTGGCCGCGACGCAGCGCCTCCTCGACCGCCGCACCTCCGGCCCGTCCGCCGGCGCCGAACACCAGGATCCTGCTCATCTTCCGGTCCCCTCTCGTCGTGTCCGGCGAAGGTAGACGGACGGGCGGTTACCGCCCGGATACTGGCTAGGCTGGTGACATGGAGCCGTTGCGCGCGGACATGTTCGACGAGATCTGCCCCTCGACGCTGAACCCGTTCCGGTTCGGCCGGGACAAGTGGGCAGCCCTGGTGATCGCCTGCCTGGAGGACGGCCCGCGCCGCTTCTCCGAGCTCCGCGTCCCGCTGCACCGCGTCACCCCGAAGGTCCTGACCCAGTCCCTGCGCCACCTCGAGCAGGACGGCCTGATCAGCCGCACCGAGTACGCCGTACCGGTACGCCGCGTGGTCTACGAGCTCACCCCGCTCGGCCACAGCATGCTCGGCCCGATCCGCACCGCCTGCCGCTGGACCGCCGACCACTGGGACGAACTCCTCGACGCACGCGAAGCCGAGGTCACCAATTCAGCGACCAGCTCCAGCTAGGCGCCTGGCTCCACGCCCGGGATCACCAGCTAGGCGCCTGGCTCCACGCGGCGGCCCGCGTACGGCGGACGCGGCGCTCGCGGCTGTGCACCCGACGCCGGGCCGCCCGGGAGACGCGGCGCTGGGCACCAGCGAACGGGTGGTCCGCTGGAAGCCCGCCCGCAGGCTGGGCCGCGTGCTGAACGACCGGCTGCACCGGCTGCCCGGCGTACTGAACAACCTGCTGCACCGGCTGCCCGGCGTACTGGGCGACCGGTTGGGCGGCGTACTGGGCTTGCTGGCGCATCGGATCTCCTGGCGGTAGGCGGCACGGATCCGATGCGCGACGCCCTCATCCGGTTCCCGTCACCTCAGGCCGGACCGCGGTGTGACGTCGTTCACTGAACGCCCCGTTCGGCGCAGGAAGAGGTCTACTCAGCGAACCACCAGTACCGCGGGTGGTCTGCCGTTGGTAGAAAGGGGGCGGCGCCCGGGCGCGCCGACCGGCTATCGACGAGGAGTCCGCGACCGTGACCAGTTCCGAGCCACAGTCCCCAGCGCTGTCGAACCTGATGCACGAGGAACGGCGTTTCGACCCGCCGGCCGAGCTCGCCGCGCAGGCGAACGTGAAGGCCGACGCCTACGAGACGGCCGCCGCGGACCTGGAGGGGTTCTGGGCCGAGCAGGCCAAGCGGCTGACCTGGGCGGTCGAGCCGACGCAGACGCTGGACTGGAGCAACCCGCCGTTCGCGAAGTGGTACGCCGACGGCAAGCTCAACGCGGCGTACAACTGCGTCGACCGGCACGTGGAGAACGGCCTGGGCGACCGGGTCGCGTACTACTTCGAGGGCGAGCCGGGTGACACCCGCGAGATCACCTACGCCCAGCTGAAGGACGAGGTCAGCAAGGCCGCGAACGCGCTGCTCGAGCTGAACGTCAAGCCCGGCGACATCGTGGCGATCTACATGCCGATGATCCCCGAGACCGTGGTCGCGATGCTCGCCTGCGCCCGGATCGGCGCCCCGCACACCGTCATCTTCGGCGGCTTCTCCGCGGACGCGCTCAAGGGCCGCATCCTGGACTGCGACGCCCGCGTCGTGATCACCTCCGACGGCGGCTACCGCCGGGGCGCCCCGGCGGCGCTGAAGCCGGCCGTCGACACCGCGCTCGAGGACTGCCCGGACGTGCGCAACGTGCTCGTCGTGAACCGGACCGGCCAGGAGACCGCGATGGTCGAGGGCCGCGACCTGTGGTGGGACGACTTCGTCGGCAAGCAGTCCGAGGAGCACACGCCCGAGGCGTTCGACGCCGAGCACCCGCTGTACGTGATGTACACGTCGGGCAGCACGGGCAAGCCGAAGGGCATCCTGCACACCACCGGCGGCTACCTGGTGGGGACGTCGTACACGCAGTGGGCGGTCTTCGACCTCAAGGCCGACACCGACGTCTACTGGACCGCCGCCGACATCGGCTGGGTCACCGGGCACAGCTACATCGTGTACGGCGCGCTCGCGAACGCGACCACCTCGGTGCTGTACGAGGGCACGCCCGACACCCCGCACCAGGGCCGCTGGTGGGAGATCGTCCAGAAGTACAAGGTCTCGATCCTGTACTGCGCGCCGACCGCGATCCGGACCTTCATGAAGTGGGGCAAGGAGATCCCGGCCAAGTTCGACCTGTCCACGCTGCGCGTGATCGGGTCGGTCGGTGAGCCGATCAACCCCGAGGCCTACATCTGGTACCGGGAGAACATCGGCGGCAACAACGCGCCGGTGGTCGACACCTGGTGGCAGACCGAGACCGGCATGCACATGATCTCCCCGCTGCCGGGCGTCACGTCCGGCAAGCCGGGCGCCGCGATGAAGGCGATCCCGGGTGTGAGCGTCGACGTCGTCGACGACGCGGGCAAGTCGGTGCCGAACGGTTCCGGCGGTTACCTGATCATCGACAAGCCGTGGCCGGCGATGCTGCGCACGCTGTGGGGCGACGACGAGCGCTTCAAGGAGACGTACTGGTCGCGCTGGCCGGGCGTGTACTTCGCGGGCGACGGCGCCAAGAAGGACGAGGACGGCGACATCTGGCTGCTCGGCCGGGTCGACGACGTGATGAACGTGTCGGGCCACCGGCTGTCCACGACCGAGATCGAGTCGGCGCTGGTCTCGCACCCGAAGGTCGCCGAGGCGGCCGTGGTCGGCGCTTCCGACCCGACGACGGGTCAGGCGATCGCGGCGTTCGTGATCCTGCGCTCGGAGGCCGGCGACGGCGGGCCGGACGTCGTACAGGAGCTCCGCAACCACGTCGCCAAGGAGATCGGCCCGATCGCGAAGCCGCGCCAGATTATGGTCGTCGCCGAGCTGCCCAAGACCCGTTCGGGCAAGATCATGCGCCGCCTGCTCCGCGACGTCGCCGAGAACCGCGAGGTCGGCGACGTCACCACCCTGGCCGACTCCACGGTGATGGACCTGATCAAGACCAACCTCGAGTCCGGCAAGGCCGACGAGGACTGATCGACCGCCCACAGCCTGTACGCCGCCGAGCTCGGCGGCGTACAGGCTGTTCGGGTGTGGTCGAAGTGAGCCGCACCGCCCCCTAGCCTGAGCTGGTGGGAAACCTGGAGGCGCGGCGGATCTCGAAGACCAACGACGAGCGGGCGGCGTTGGCGGCCCGGCGTGGCTGGGGCTTCGCGCCGGCGGGGCCTGAACTGGTGGACCGGTGGCGGTACGCGTTGCCGTTCAGTCTGCGCGGGAAGGACGAACTCGCGTTCGGGGTGGTCAGCGGGCGGCACTACGGGCTGCGGTTCACGGCGTTCGACTACCACCGTCAGGTCACGCTGGAGGCGGTGCGCGACGCCTGGAAGGACGGGGAGGTGCCGAAAGCGGGCGCCGTACGGATCAACACGGTGTGGGTGATCGAGCTGCCGGCGAAGGTGCCGTGGTTCCAGATCGTGGAGCAGGTCGACCCGGCGTACGACGTCACAGGCTTGCCGGAGCCGATCACTCCGAACCCGAACTTCAACCGCTGGTACCGGCTGGTGAACACCGACCCGCAGGTGGCCGCCCAGGTCCTGCACCCGGCGCTGACGAAGTACCTGCGCAAGAGCAAGCTGCGCACCTGGGCGCTGATGCACAACGAACTGCTCTTCACCACGTTCCCGATCTTCACCCGCACCAAGCCCGACGACCTGGTCGAAACCCTCGACAGGCTGGCCGGTCTGATCTCGCTCCTGCCGCTCCCCGCCCTCGAGGAGTACCGATGACCGCCCTGGTAGCCATCCTCCACGCCGGCCTGGCCGCCGCGTGGGTCGGCGGCATGGCCTACTCCCTGTTCGTCATCCAGCCGAAGCTCGCGAAGTTCTACGCCCGCGACGCCGAGTCCCGCGAGGCCCTCACCATAATCATTGCCTCAGGCAACCGCTGGAAGGTGCTCGGCCTGATCGGCGTCATCGCCGCCAGCGGCCTCGTCCTGCTGCTGCTCGACACCGACCACTGGTGGATCCACGGCGTGAAAGCCGTCCTGCTCCTCGCCGCGAGCGCGATCTTCTGGCACGTCTCCTGGCGCCACTGGCCCCACCGAGTCTTCGCCACCTCAGCCGAGGTCCCGACGTACCAGCGCCGCCTGCGCCTCCTGGCCACCATCATGCTCGCCCTCGCCGGCACGGCGTTCGCCCTCGGCGTCGCCGCGGCGCACATTTGATACTTGATCAGGTTGTTCGGTACGCGACGGTGATGTCGTAGCGGTCGGAGCGGTACGTCGAGCGGCCGCACTCGATGACGTCGCCGGTGGCGGTGCGGGGGGCCGAGGTGATGATCAGGCACGGGGTGGTCGGCTCGATGCCGAGGAGCGCGGCGTCCTCGGGGGTGTCGGGTGGGGCGGCGACGATCGAGGCGGAGACCATGCCGAGGGAGACGCCGAAGCGGGCCGCCAGTTCGCCGTACAGGGAGAGCTCGTCGAAGGAGAGCGCGTCGAGGCCCGGGTAGCGGTTCAGCGAGAGGTTGGTGCGCTCGATGGCCATCGGCTCGCCGTCGGCGGTGCGGAGGCGGACGAGGTGGAGGACGGGCGTGCCGACCGGCACCTCCAGCTCGGCGGCGAGGGTCGCGTCGGCGGCACCTACGCGGTGCTCGAGGACCTTCGCGCCGGGCGTGATGCCGCGGGCGCGCATGTCCTCGCTGAACGACGACGCGAGCAGCTTGTTCGGGCGTGGTTCGGCGACGAATGTGCCCCCGCCGGGACGCCGCGCGGCCAGGCCCTCGGCGACGACGCGGTCGACCTCCTGGCGGACCGTCATCCGGGCCACCCCGAACCGCTCGGCCAGCACCCGCTCCGACGGCAGCACGGTCCCGGCCGACAGGCTCCGGGTGAGGCGCTCCAGGATCTCGCGGATCTGGTCCCCCTTCGGCCGGTCGGTCCGCAGCTCGGTGGGGAGCTCGGCGAGGTCGCCGGGGTTGTTCCTTGGGCGGGCCATGGTGTCGTGTTCCCTGGGGATCTGGCCGGCAAACCGGTTGCCGGGACTCGGTCGTTCGTCATCGTTGCGGTCGGTCGACCGTTCACCGACAGTACTGGCCGGAGCCCCAGGACGGCCAGCGATCATCCTCGCAAACGCAGGCCCCCGCGTCGAGCGGCGGAGGGTGTGATCCGCACGGGAAAACGCTCGCCCGATCAACCCAGTACGAAGTACCGCAGCCACAAGTACGGCGCGGCGACCACGATCGTGATCGCCATCATCACCACTCCCTTGCGGGTGAACTCCCAGAACGAGATCGGGTGCCCGGCCCGCAGCGCCAGCCCGATCACGACCACGTTGGCGCTGGCCCCGACCGCGGTGGCGTTACCGCCGAAGTCCGCACCGATCGCGAGGGCCCACCACAGTGCATCGGCCTGGGTCGGGTCCGGAATGCTCTTGGTCAGCTCCAGCACGACGGGGCTCATCGTCGCGACGTACGGAATGTTGTCGACGATTCCGGACAGGACGGCCGACACGACCAGGATCAGCATCACCGCGAACAGCGCCCGGCCCTCGGTGATGTCTTGGACCTTGCCGGCCAGCGTCCCGATCACCCCGGTCTTCACCAGCGCGCCGACCATGATGAACAGCCCGGCGAAGAACAGCAGGGTCTGCCACTCCACGGCGCTCATGTAGTCGCGGGTGGCGACCCCGGAGATCAGCACCAGTACGCCGGCGCCGAGCAGTGCGACCACCGACGGCTCGACGTGGAACACCGAGTGCCCCACGAAGCCGACCAGTACGGCGGCCAGGACGATGCCGCTCTTCACCAGCAGCCGCTTGTCCTCGATCGCCTCCCGCTCGTTCAGGCGCATCACGTTCTCGACCCTGGCCGGGTCGACCGTGAACGAGCCACGGAACAGCCACGGCACCACCAGGCAGAACACGATCATCTCGATCACGACCAGCGGCGCCATGTGGATCAGGAAGTCGTTGAAGGTCAGGCCGGACCGGCTGGCGATGATGATGTTCGGCGGGTCGCCGATCAGCGTCGCGGCGCCACCGATGTTGGACGCCATCACCTCCGCGATCAGGAACGGCACCGGGTTGATCCCGAGCCGCTCACAGACCAGCAGCGTGACCGGCGCGATCAGCAGCACGGTGGTCACGTTGTCGAGGAACGCCGAGGCCAGCGCCGTGATCAGGGTGAGCAGCAGCATCACCCGCAGCGGCGACCCCTTGGCCCGTTTGGCCGCCCAGATCGCGATGTACTCGAACACACCGGTCCGGCGCAGGATGCCGACGATCACCATCATCCCGAGCAGCAGGAAGATGACGTCCCAGTCGACGCCGGTCTCGTGCGAGTAGAACGCGTGCTCGGAATCGGTCACGCCGAGCGCGAGCAGCACGGCCGCACCGCCGAGCGCCGCGAGCAGCTTGTGGGTCCACTCGGTCGCGATCAGCACGTAGGCGATCACGAACACGATCACCGCGATGACGGTCATCGGGTCACCTCCAGGTGACCACGAGGCCGTACGGCGCTCAGTGCGGCTGGACGACCAGCTCGAGCAGCCGCGAGGCGCTGATCGCCCCGGTGATCGCCTTGTCCTTCACGACCGCGACCAGCGGGCAGCGCAGCCGGGCCATGATCGCCGCGACTTCCAGCACCGTGTCGTCGTGGTTCACCACCGGCAGTTCGGCGTGCTCCGCCGGCAGGAGCTTGCGGACCGTGACACCGCTCAGCTTGTCGGCGACCTGGTCGGCCAACGACTCGTCGATCACCCGGGCCAGCGACGGGTCGTCCTGCACGTAGCTGGGCACCAGGAAGCGGACCACCTGGGAAGCCGGGAGCACCGAGTACGGGCTGCCCTTCTCGTCGACCACGATCAGCCCGGGCAGTCGGCGCGAGGCCAGCAGCTCGACCGCCTCGAGCGCATCGCTGTCCAGACCGACTACCGGAAACTCCTCGGCCATCTGTTCTGCGTGCACTCCTGCAGCGTACGCGGCAGTGGCGCGCCGGGGTGAGGTCACTCACAACCTTCTGACAGGACTCGGGCCGTGCCACAGCGCCTCCAGGATCGTCGACCGGCCCGCACCCCGGTCGGGGACGGGCACTGCCGACCAGACTTCCCGGCGCTCCAGCGGTAAGCCTCTCCCATCGAGGAGCCGGGCGCAATCACCGCCGATCGCCTAGACTGGTGCCGAACGCAACACGGTGTGCCGGGAAGTCTGGTCGGCGAGTCGTCCGACCGATCCCGGAACGAAAGGGTTGTTCATGCCCCGAGTCACGCCTGTCCGCCGCCGTCGTCGTGCGTTCCCCCGCGTCCTGGCCGGTGAACGCGCCTTCCTGGCCGACACCCTGCGCGCGGAGACCACCGGTGGTCTGCTGCTGCTGGGCGCGGCCGTGATCGCGCTGATCTGGGCCAACTCCCCCTGGCAGGACGCCTATCACCACCTGCGCGAGGTGCAGCTGGGTCCGCTGACGGTCGAAGCCTGGACGGCCGACGGCGCGCTGGCCCTCTTCTTCTACCTGGCCGGGGTCGAGCTCAAGCGGGAACTTGTCGTCGGCACCTTGTCGAAGTTGAGCGAGGCCGTCGTACCGGTGGTCGCCGCCCTGGCGGGAATGGTGCTTCCGGCAATCATCTACGTGGTGGTCAACCTGACCGCGGCCGACGGCCGGACCGAGGGCTGGGCCGTGCCGACCGCGACCGACATCGCGTTCGCGCTCGCGGTGCTGGCGATCGTCGGGTCCTCACTGCCGGGAGCGTTGCGGGCGTTCCTGCTGACGCTGGCGGTCGTCGACGACTTCGGCGCCATTCTGGTGATCGCGGTGTTCTTCTCGCACGGGTTCCACCTGATCGCGCTGCTGGCCGCGCTGGCGCTGATCGCGGTCTTCGCCGTGCTGCAGCGGTTCCGGATCCGGACGCCACTGCTGTACGTCCCGGTGGCGCTCGGTGCCTGGTGGTTCATGCACGAGTCGGGCATCCACGCGACGATCGCCGGGGTCGCGCTCGGCCTGGTCACCCGGGTGGTCGCCGATCCCGGCGAGCACCACGCACCGGCCGAGCGGATCGAGCACCGGCTGCGGCCGTGGTCCGCCGGGCTGGCCGTGCCGCTGTTCGCCCTGTTCGCTGCCGGGGTGACACTGAGCGGCGGTGCGGTCCGGGAGATGCTCACCGACCCGGTCGCCATCGGCATCGTCGCCGGGCTGGTGGTCGGCAAGTTCCTGGGCGTCTTCGGCGGAGCCTGGCTGACGGCACGGTTCACCCGCGCCGAGCTCAACTCGGACCTTGCTTGGCGCGACGTCGCGGCCGTCTCGGTGCTGGCCGGGATCGGGTTCACGGTCGCGCTGCTGATCGCGCAGCTCGCGTTCGCCGGCGACATCGCCCAGGTCGAGCGCGCGAAGGCCGCCGTACTGGTCGCGTCGCTGCTGGCCGCGCTGATCGCGTCCGTGCTGCTGTTCAAGCGCAACCGCGTGTACGCCGACTGAACCGATCTGGTGCGGGTACCGGCTGTTCGTCGTACGCGACGGTAGGGTCGGGGCAGGGACGGAAGGAGCGCCATGTCGATGGGGCAAGAGGACGAGCCGACGGTCGGGCAGCTCGTCGCGAACGCCAGCCGGGATCTGTCCAGCCTGGTGCGCAGCGAGATCGAGCTGGGCAAGGCCGAGCTGAAGAAGACCGCGGTGAAGGCCGGGACCGGGGCCGGGCTGTTCGGCGGCGCCGCGTTCCTCGGGCTGCTCGCGATCATCCTGCTGTCCATCGCCGCGGCGTACGGCGTCAGCGCGCTCGGGTTGCACCCGGCGCTGGCGTTCCTGATCGTGGCGGTGGTGTACCTGCTGATCGCCGCCGTCCTCGTGCTGATCGGCAAGAACCAGCTCGGCCAGGCGAAGGGCCCGCAGCGCGCGATCGAGACCTCGAAGGAGTCGGTCGAGGCGCTCAAGGCGGTCGGGAAGGGCGACTGAGCCCCGCCGGAGTCTCCGACCTGCTCGTCGACGGGCCCTGGTCGCACGCCCTGGTCGCGGCCAACGGGGCCCGGTTCCACGTCGCCGAGTGCGGTACGGCGGACGATCCCCTGGTGCTGTTCCTGCACGGCTTCCCCGAGTTCTGGTGGGCCTGGCGGCACCAGCTGCCGGTCGTCGCCGCGGCCGGGTACCGGGCGGTCGCGATGGATCTGCGCGGGTACGGCGCGAGCGACAAGACGCCGCGCGGGTACGACCCGTTCACGGTGTCGGCCGACGTGTCCGGCGTGATCCGCTCGCTCGGCGCGTCGGAGGCGGTCGTGGTCGGGCACGGCTGGGGCGGGTTCGTCGCGTGGTCGGCCGCCGTACTGGCTTCTCGGCAGGTCCGGGCGGTGGCGGCTGTGTCGGCGCCGCACCCGTTGATGCTGCTGCGGTCGGGGCGGCCGCGGGCGGCGGCTCAGGTCGGGTGGTTCCAGCTGCCGATCCTGCCCGAGCGGCGGTTGCTGGCGCACGACGGGATTCATATCGAGCAGCTGCTGCGGGCGTGGGCTGCGCCGGGCGGGGACTTCCCGGATGCGGAGGCGTCGCGGCGGTACCGGGCGGCGCTGCAGGTCTGGCCGGCGCCGCACTGTGCGCTGGAGTACCACCGGTGGTTCGTGCGGTCTCGGCTGCGGACGGACGGGCGGCGGTACTCGGCGCGGATGCGCGAGCCGATCGACGTACCGGTTCTGCAGGTGCATGGTGGGTTGGATGGTGCTGTCGCGCCGGCGAGCTGGATCACGCCGCCGGAGCTCATCACCGCGCCGCTGCGGCACGAGGTGCTGACGACGGTCGGGCACTTCCCGCACGAGGAGGCGCCGGACCAGTTCACCGAGGTCCTGCTGGACTGGCTGGGGACGGTCTAGGAGATTATTGGGCGACGGGTCGCCGGGACGGTCTAGGAGATCGCTTCCGGGCCGACTGTTCCGGTGACCTTCCAGTCGCCGGCCTTCTGGTCGAGGCGGAAGGTGAGCCACCGCGCGGACAGGCACCCGCGCCAGATGCCCGCGTCGATCTCGACGTGGCCGGAGGTCCGGACGATCGAGCCGACATTGACGTACGGCCCGCCTGCGTCCGGAGCGCAGGGGTCGGCAGCCGTCGGGCGCTTCGCGATCCACTCCACCTTCGTCGGTGCCAGCAGCGTCCTGATCCCGGCTTTCTCGGCGTCGGTGAAGGGCTTGCCGCGAGCACCGCCCTCGTTCTCCTGTGGTGCATCAATGACGTAGTACGTCGCGGCGCCGGGTTCGCGCTCGACGATGCCCGCGACCGCGGCGGCCCAGATGCGGATCTCTTCAGCCGGCAGCGCGAGGCCCAGGGGGTCGTCTGTGCTCGTGCTGGGCGTGTTCGGTGTGGCGGCCGGGAAGTTGGTGGGTTGCGGGAGGTTCTGCCGGACGACGACCGCGCCGCCGAACACGATCACCACCGCCGCCGCCCCGGCGAGCACCGGAGTGAACCGGCGGTTTCCGGATCGGCCGGCACCCGACACGCCGTGGCTTCCGGCCCTCGACCCGCCCGACGGGATCTTGATTGCCTCAGGCAAGTGTTCGACCTGATTCTCCTTCTCCGCAAAGGTTTCGCGCAGCAGGTCGCCGAGCTCGTCGTCGGACTTGGTCATCTCGTCGCTCCTAGGTCGGCGCGCAGGGCCGCCAGGCCCCGGGCCGCGTTGGACCGCACGGTGCTCGCCGTACAGCCGAGCACGCTCGCGATCTCGTCGTCCGGAAGATCCTCGTAGTACCGCAGGACCAGTACGGCGCGTTGCCGGCGCGGCAGCTTCGCGAGCAGTCGCCAGGCGGCGTCACGCTCGACCTGCCGGCCGCTCACGTCCTCGGTCGACGGTGTCTCGTCGAGCTCGGCCAGCGGCAGCTCGCGGTTCTTCAGCCGGCGCCGCCAGCTGAGGAACTCGTTCACCACCATCGTCCGCAGGTACGCCTCCGGGTGCTCCAGCCGCCCGATCCGCTTCCACTTGCGATGGGCGCGGGCGAACACGGTCTGCACCAGGTCCTCGGCGGTGTGCACGTTCCCCGCCAGCATCAGCGCGACCCGCAGCAGCCGTCGCTCGCTCGACCGCACCACGTCGTCGAACCCCGAAGCCACCTCGCTGGTCACCGTCACACTCTCCCAACGCCGCAGCCCACTTGATCTGCTGCATCGCCGGAAGAAGTTTTTAGGTGCAAGTACGCGTGGAGACTTCCTTTGTCGCCTTGTTGCCCTGGTCTGCCGCCTCGGCCACCTGGGCGGCGGTGAGGACGTAGCCCGTGCGGTTGTCCTCGACCGAGGCGGCGAAGACGACGCCGTACACGGTGCCTCGGGTGGAGATGAGAGGCCCGCCGGAGTTGCCGGGGCGGACCGAGGCCCAGATCGAGAACGCCTTGCGGGTGACCGTGCGGTCGCCGTAGATGTCCGGGCCGCGGAGGCGTTCCTCCGAGCGGATCCGGGCCGGCTCGGAGTTGAACGGGCCGTTCTCCGGATACCCCAGTACGACGGACGCCGCGTCGGCCTTGCCGCTGTCGTCGAAGACCAGCGGCTGGGCGTTCAGCTTCGGCACGTACAGCACCGCGACGTCGACCTCGGGATCGAACAGCACCACCGTCGCGTCGTACGAACGCTTGTCGACCTCGACCTTCGGGTTCTCGACGCCCGCCACGACATGCGCGTTGGTCATCACGCGTTGCGGCGCGTAGACGAAACCGGACCCCTCGAGACCGCGCGAGCAGTTCGCGACGCCGGTCACCTTCGCGATCCGGCTGAACGCCGCCTTGACCGCCGGCGTCCGACCGATCCCGCCGTCCGGCGGCTGGGTCTCGCGGATCCGCTCCGGCACGAACGGGTCGAGGAAGCGGGGGAACAGATCGGTGTTCACCACGTCGTTGAACGCCTGCAGCGCCTGGTCAGCGCGGTTCGGCAGCACCTCGTCGACCTTGGCGAGCACCTGCGAGCCGCGCACCGCCGACGTGACGTCCGGGATCCGCGCACCGCTCACCGCGACGCCGAGCACCCACGAGACGACCAGCACCGAGGCGGCGGCCAGCACAGCACCGCCGAGCGCATCGACGGCCTTGACGGGTTTCCAGGAGATCTTGTTTCTCAGCCGCGACCCGAGCAGCGCGCCGATCGTCCGCCCGACCGAGGCCAGCAGGATCACCAGCACCAGCGCGGCGAACGAGACCTCGACGCTCGGCGAGAAGTTGTCCAGGATCTTCGGTACGCCGTACACGCCGACAGCCGCGCCGGCCAGCAGGCCGAGCGTCGCGCAGGCACCGAGGATGAAGCCCTCGACGTACCCGGAGATGGCCACCAGCACGGTGACCGCCACCAGCACCCAATCGAGAATGCTCACTCCACACCCTCCGGACGCCCCAAGTCGTGTTCGATGGCAGTCAGCCGCCGCTCCTCCTGCGACCGCTGCCCCTCACTCCGCCAGGCCGCCTCGACCAGTCGGTCGGGCAACGGTACGACGTGAGCCGGGTCCCAGTCGCGCGCCCAGCCGCCGAGCAGCAGCATTTTGTCCAGCAGACCGGCGGTGAAGCCCCAGATGAACAGGTCGTCGATCACGAACGCCGGCCCGGTGAAACCGGACGGGTGGACGCAGTTGACGCGGTTCGCCGGGTCGGCCAGCGCGGAGAGCGCGACGCGGTGCACCGAGGCGACCTCGGCCGGGTCGACGACCGCGACCGGAGACGGTTCGCGCCACCAGGCGAGCACCGGGGAGACGCCGAAGTTGCTGACCGGGACCCAGAGCGCGGGCCACACCGCGAACACCTCGACGCCGGTCGGGTCGAGCCCGGTCTCCTCCTCGGCCTCGCGCAACGCCGTACGGATCAGGCCCTCGACGCCGGTGCCGTCCTCCTCGTCGCTGCGGCCGCCGGGGAACGCCATCTGGCCGGCGTGCGAGCGCAGCGTCCAGGAGCGTTCGGTGAGCAGTACGTCGGGACCGTCGGTGTCGTTGCCGTCGGCAAGCAAGATGAGGACGGCGGACTCGCGGACGGCCGGGTCGTCGGGTGGGAGGAACCGCGAAAGCTCGTTGGGATCAACGGATTTCGAGGCCGTGAGCAACTGGTTGAGCCAGGCCGGCAGGTCGGTGTCGAACGTCGTCGCGGTCACAGGTCGACCCCCAGTTTGTCCTTCACCAGCTGGTCGAGCTCCTGCTGGGACTTCAGTACGCCGCGATGCACGTAGACGACCTTCCCGTCCTGGTCGACGAACGCGGTCAACGGCGGTCCGCCGACCTTGAGCGGCTGCTGAACGGCCTTGTCCGCGTCGACCAGGTGCGGGTAGGCGAGGCCGTTCTGCCCGGCGAACTCGACCGCCAGCTCGCGCCGCGGATCGGCGTAGTCGATGCCGATCAGCTTCAGCTTCCCGGCGGACTTCTTCTGCAACTCGGCGAGGAACGGCGCTTCCTCGCGACACGGGCCGCACCACTGCGCCCAGACGTTGACCACGAGCGGACCACGCAAGTCAGCCAGCCGAATATCGGGACCGTCCCCCAGGCACGGCAAACTCACATCAGGTAGGCCGCCGCTGACCGGCGGCTTGGAAGGCTCAACCTCACAAGCCAACGCTTGCTCAGGAGCCTTCGTCGGCGAGCTGCTGGTCTTCTCGGTCCCACAGGCAGTGAGCAGAAGAAGGCTTGCGGCCAGCAGCACCGCCGTACGGGCGTGTCTCACGCGGGGACCTTGACCAGTTTGGCGGCCAGGTCGGGGTCGGTGGGGCCGGTGCCGTAGGACGGGCACCACTGGGCGATGGGGCAGGCGCCGCAGGCGGGCTTCTTGGCGTGGCAGCGGCGGCGGCCGTGGAAGATCAGGCGGTGGGACAGCATCGTCCAGTCCTTCTTCGGGAACAGCGCGCCGATCAAGTGCTCGACCTTGACCGGGTCCTCCTCCGTGGTCCAGCCGAAGCGGCGGACCAGGCGGCCGAAGTGGGTGTCGACGGTGATGCCGGGGACGCCGAACGCGTTGCCCAGTACGACGTTCGCGGTCTTGCGGCCGGTGCCGGGGAGCTTGACCAGTTCCTCCAGCGTGCCCGGCACAACCCCGTCGTAGTCGTCCACGAGCGCCTGGCCGAGCTTCAGCAGGCTGTTCGTCTTGGCGCGGAAGAACCCGGTCGGCTTGAGGATCGTCTCCATCTCCTCGCGGTCGGCCTCGGCGTACGCCTGCGCCGTCGGGTACCGCGAGAAGAGCGTCGGCGTCACCTTGTTCACCGTCACGTCGGTGGTCTGCGCCGACAGGATCGTCGCCACCAGCAACTCCAGCGGCGAGGTGAAGTCCAGCTCGCAGTGCGCGTCCGGGTAGGTGTCGGTCAGCACCTTGTGCATCTTCCGCGCCCGCCGGACCAGCTGCGTCGGCGTCTCGTCGACGTACACCGGAGCCTTCCGCGGGAGCTTCACGGGCGGGTGCAGAACCGGGGCCGGAACCGGGTGCGGATTGGGGTCCGCGACGCGCTGGGTCATGCAGGCCAGCCTACGTGCGGCACTCCACTCGATATCCGCGGCTCGTCAGTCCGGTACGGCGGTCAGCGGCGCGGTGCGCAGCGGGACGCTGATGGTGAGGTGCCGCCCGCCGGGGTGCGGGACCGGTGGGTCGATCGCGTTCAGCCGGATCGCCAGCTCGTCCAGTACGCCGACCGTCGAGCGGAGATCCGTGATCGCCGTACCGTCCGGCGGCAGCATCCGCTCCGCCTCGGTCGGCGGGTCGTCGCCGAGGTAGCGCGCTGTATCCGTCCCCACGAGCCAGCAGGCCAGCGAGATCCGCACGTGTCCGAGCGCCGGGATGCTGACCCGTACGTCGCCGTAGTAGGAGGAGCCCTCGTCGGCGATCCGAGCCGTGGTCGCGTGCTCCTGCCCATCGGCCTCGCCCGGCAGCAACTCCCGTACGGCGGCCTCGACCTTGGTGGCGAGCATGTCGTCGTAGGAGGACAGCCCCGGCCGGTCCTGCTGCGGCGCCCACGCGCTCGCCCATGCATCGCCCGCCTCGACGCGAGCCTGGGCGAACTCGACGGCGGTGCCGATCCGGGCCTGTTCGACGAGCAGATCGATCACGCCACGCATCCGGCCCTCGTCGCCGTACCAGGTGCTGTACGCCGCATGCTCAGCCAACGCCGCAGGGACGTCCTCTGCGTCGGCCAGCACAGCAGCCCACCAGGTCAGACCGGCCATCCGATCACCACCGCCGGCCAGCTCGGCAAGCTCGTCTAGCCGCCGCAACCGACCGAGCGCCCGCACCAACTGATTCCCGAAGATCCGGCCCGCCCGCAGATCGCCGGCCGCCGGGGGCCGGTCGGCGCCAGTCGGCTTCCCGGCATCAGCCGCCGGCGCGGCATCCGTCACTTGCTGGTCGGCCACAGCCGACCGGCGGCACAGTTCGTCGATCTCACCCTGGTCGGCCAAGTACGCGGCGAGCACTTCGACCGACGGACCTTCACCAGCGTCAGCACGCGCCCGGAGCTCGTCCACCAGCCCATGCGCCGCCCGCAACCGAGCCGCCCTCCTCGGCGCACCACGCTGGTCCGACGCGTCCAGCACCTTCAGCGCCTCGTCAACCCGTCCCCGGCCCGTCAGCAGCTCCACCAGCAGGTCCGGCGCCGCCCGAGGCCCGTCCCGCAACACAGCAATCGCTTCATCCTGCCGCCCGTGGTCAGCCAGCAGCCGAGCCAGCTCGTACCAGTCCTGCTCCGCACCACTCGCCTCAGCCCGCCCCCGCAGTACAGCGACCGCCTCCTCGACCCGGTCGAGCCCAGCGAGCAGCTCGGCCAGCTTCCCGTCGGCGTACGGGTCACCAAGGCTCCTGAGCTCGTCCACCCGCTCCTGCCGGACCAGCAGCCCCACGAGCAGATCCCGAGCACGGGTGTTCCCAGCAGCGACGTACGGCCGAAGCTCCTCGACCCGCTCCAGCCGACCGAGCAACTCGACCAGCAGCCCAGTCGCGTACTCGTCGCCGGCAGCGAGCGCCGTCAGCTCCTCCACCTCCCCCTGCTTGGCGAGCGTCTGGATCAGCAGCACCCGGGCCTCGTCGTCACCACCGTCAGCGAGCGGCCGCAGGTCGTCAGCCCGCTCCTCAGCCCGAAGCGTCGCCAGCCGAACCGAGTTGTCGGCCAGCGAGCGCAGCTCATCGGTCCGACCGAGCTCACGCAGCAGTGTCAGGAGCCTGGGCCGATCAGCAGGCAGCCGGCTCGCCTTCAGCTGCTCGACCGCCTCGTCGAGCTGCCCGTTCAGGAGGAGGTCGTCGATCGCCGTCGTCTTCTCCGGCGGGTAGATGCCGATGTTCAGCCCACGAGTGAGCTGGACGAGCTCCGCGCCTCGTTCGCCGACGAACTGCCGCAGCCGGGCCTGATCGGCGTCCGGATCGGCTTCGAGCAGCCGGATCGCCTCGTCCAGGCGGCCGTACTTGCGGAGCAGGAGAACCAGTACGCCGCGATGCTTCGCGTCGTCGACGCCGCGCAGCAGGTCGGCGGCCCGATCGACCTCCCCCTGCTCGGCCAGCAGCCACGCCTCACGGATCACGTCCGGGCCCTGCTCGACCGGACCCTTGGCGCCTGCGAACCGTCTCCTCAGCCAATCGAGCACGCCTCATCCTGCCCCGTGCGGGCGGCCGTCGTACGGGCTCCTCGGCGCGTCCCGGGCGACCTACGTGGCGGTTCCGTGACCGGAGGAAGTACGGTTTTGAGGCGGCCGGGTGCTTTCTGCCCGGCGCCGAGGGGGCTCGCAGCCCCTTTCGAAGCTTGCAGTAGAGGTCCGAGGAGGCCATTTCGTGGACGCCGCAGTGCTCCGACAGGCACCGCTGTTCAGTCAGCTCGACGAGGAGGCAGCGACCGCGCTCGCCGCGTCGATGACCGAGAATCGGCTGCGTCGCGGCCAGGTGCTGTTCCACGAAGGCGACTCCGGCGACCGGCTGTTCGTCGTCGTCGAGGGCAAGGTGAAGCTCGGCCGGACCTCCGCGGACGGCCGGGAGAACCTGATCGCCGTGCTCGGCCCGGGCCAGATGTTCGGCGAGCTGTCGCTGTTCGACCCGGGACCGCGCTCCGCGACCGTCACCGCCGTCACCGACGCGTCGATGATGTCGCTGACCCACGACGAGCTGCTGCGCTGGCTCGCCGGGCGTCCCGAGGTCGCCCGCGGTCTGCTGCTGCAGCTCGCGTCCCGGCTGCGCAAGGTCTCCGACGTCGTCGCGGACCTGGTGTTCTCCGACGTACCGGGCCGTGTCGCCAAGGCGCTGCTCGACCTCGCCAGCCGCTTCGGCCGTACGGCGGACGACGGCGTCCACGTGCACCACGACCTCACCCAGGAGGAGCTCGCCCAGCTGGTCGGCGCCTCCCGCGAGACCGTCAACAAGGCCCTCGCCGACTTCGCCTCCCGAGGCTGGGTCCGCCTGGAGCCCCGCTCGGTCGTCCTCCTCGACGTAGAACGCCTCCAGCGCCGAGCCCGCTGACAGTGCGGGCGCCGGGCCCGGCGCCCAGCTGTCGATCCGCCGTACGGGTAACACGCCGGGCCGCGCCCGGCTTTGCCACTACGCCGTACCTGCACCCACGCCGACCGCACCAGCCCAGCGCCCGCCTCTGCATACCGCTGCAATTTGGTGGGTTAACCCATGCACTTGCCCGTTGGCCCACCGGAATTCGATGGGCCAACGGGCTATTTGGTGGGTTGGCCCATCAAACGACAGAGGGGCCGAGCGGCTGCCGCAGGCGTGGGCGGACCATGTGAACGGGGTCAGGCTGCGGCGCGGTGAGCTCGGTTGAAGGCTTGGCGGATGTGCGCGCTGACGCGATCTGGTGTCGCGAGATCGGACCAGGTCACTCGGACGATCTCCAGGCCCAGCCCGCGGAGCCGATCCTCACGCAGCTTTTCGCGAACCAGTACGTCGGCCGACCCTGCGGCGTACTTCAGCAGGCCGTCGAACTCGATCACCGTGGACAGCTCCGGAAAGTAGAAGTCGACCCGCCCGACGAAGCCCGCCGCGTCCTCGAAGGACGCCTGCAGCACCGGGCGCGGGAGCCCTTGCTCGTGCATCAGCACCCTCAGCCGAGACTCTCCAACCGACTCCGCAGCTGGATCGCAGAATGCCAACGCCCGTCGGGCCGTCGTACCGCCTGGCCAGAACTCCGTGACATCGCGCAACCGGTCGAACTCCAGCCGATGGTTCTCGCTCGTTCGGCTGACGGCGTCCGCAGCGACGACGGCTGCCTCGAAGGACGCCGTGCACGCCGCTTCGACCACGGCTCGCGCCGGTGTGGTGGCAAGGATGCCGTCGAGCAGTGTCAGATCAGCTGGGTCGAGGAGGCCGCGATGATGCCGTACGCCGGCCGCCAGTCCGGTCCGCTGATCGCTCAGCCGGGTCAGATGTGCCTCCGCCAGGTCCATGCCCCAGATCGGGACGTCGTGCAGTACCAGCGCCGACTGGTGGCTCACGGCAACGCTGCCGGGCCTCATCGAGTTCAGGGCCGCGTACACCAGGCGGCGGTGCCGGATCAGCCGCCGATCCCACGCGGTTGTCGTACTCAGGTCGACAGCCGCGGCGTACTGGCCGTGGCGGACTCGCTCCCACCGTCCATCGCCCAGGCGGTGCGCGATCTGGCGAGGCGAATAGCCACATGACAGCGCCTGACGCCGGCTGAAGACCCCGCCCTGGCGTCCGGCCAGTCTCGTCAGTTGGGCATCCATCACCCCAGGGTCGGCGAAACCGCCCGGTCCCCGCTGGGTCCTGTGGTCCTCCTGTGGACAACCGCCAACCATCTCCTGGGTCGGCCCACGAAATGGACCGTTGGCCAGCGGTATTTCGGTGGGCCAACGGGCCAGACGGTGCGTTAACCCACCAAATTGCTCAAGGCTCTGGAGTTGGGCCGAGGGCTGCGGCTGGGGTGGGAGCGGGACCGAGGGCTGGAGCTGGACCGGGCTGGGCCGGGATCGGGAGTTGAGGTGATGCCGGAGTCAGGCGTTGGGATGGTGCCGGGGTCAGGCGTTGGGATGGTGCCGGGGTCAGGCGGTGGGATGGTGCCGGGGTCAGGAGTTCAGATAGTCGAGCTGGGCTCGGACTGAGCGTTCGGCGGCAGGCCAGAGGGATTTGTCGACGTCGGCGTAGACGTTCTCGACGATGGCTTCCGCGGTGGTGTGGCCGGCGGCTACTGCGGCGCGGACCTGGGCGAGGCGGTCGCGGCGGTGGTCGAGGTAGTAGGTGAGGACGCCGGCCGGGTCGTCGATGACCGGGCCGTGGCCGGGGAGGAGACGGGCTACGCCGGCGGGTGAGTTGGCGAAGGCTCGGAGGCTTTCGAGGGAGTCCAGGTAGGGGCCCAGGGCACCGTCCGGGTGGGCGACGACCGACGTGCCGCGGCCGAGGACGGTGTCGCCGGTGAGCAGCGAGCCGTCCTGCGGGAGCCAGAAGCAGACCGAGTCGAGCGTGTGGCCGGGGGTCGGGAGGACCTCGATCCGCAGGTCGCCGGCGCCGATCACGTCGCCTTCGGACAGGCCGTGGGCGTGGTCGGTCGGGATCCTGTACGCCGGGTCGACGGCGCGGACCGGGCAGTTGGCCTGGTTCGCGAACCAGGCGGCGCCCTCGGAGTGGTCGGGGTGGTTGTGGGTGAGCAGCACCGTCTCGACGGTCGCGCCGGCGGCCTGGACGGCGTCCAGTACGGCGCGCAGGTGCTCCTCGAGCAGCGGGCCGGGGTCGACGACGACGGCCCGGTCGGAGTCGGGGGCGCGGAGGATCCAGGTGTTGGTGCCGTCGAGCGTCATCGGGCCCGGGTTCGCGGCGAGCACGCGGGCGGCGTACGGGGTGATCTGCTCGGCGGTCATCACGCCTCCGGGGTCTCGAGGTAGGCCTGGTCGTTCTCCACCCGCACGGTCGGCTGCACCGGGGTGATCCGGCGGTCGGTGGCCGAGGCCAGTACGGCGGCGACGTCGGCGTACGGGGTGATGTCGCGGCAGCACAGGTACGTCGGGGGCAGCATCAGCATCTGGCCGGCGTCGACGGCCACGACTGCGTCGGCCGGGCGCATCCAGGCGACCTGGTCGGACTCGCTGGTCACGTCGCGGGTGACCTGGCCGGGTGGGAGCGCGGCGACGAAGAAGCGGGTGTCGTAGCGGCGCGGCTCGAACTCGGGGGTGATCCAGTGCGCCCAGGGGGCGAGCAGGTCGGCCCGCAGCACCAGACCGCGGCGGTGAAGGAACTCGGCGAACCCCAGCGAGCGGTCCTCGAGCGCTACCCGGTCGGCCTCCCAGTCGGCGCCGGTGGTGTCGCTGACGACGGTCTCGGTGGAGGGGCCGGCGAGCAGGACGCCGGACTCCTCGAACGTCTCCCGTACGGCGGCCGCGACGTACGCCGCGGCTGTCTCAGCCGAGCACCCGAGACGCTCCCCGAACCACTCGGGCTTCGGGCCCGACCAGGAGTCGGCGATGCTCGAGTCGGTCGCGTCGACGCGTCCGCCGGGGAAGACGGTCATCCCCGCCGCGAACGCCATCGACTGCTGCCGTCTGAGCAGGTAGACCTCGGGTCCTGCAGAGGTGTCCCGCAGCAAGATGACCGTCGAGGCAGGCCGAGGCTCACTCGGAGTCAGCCCCTCCCGCACATGAGCAAGAGCCACCTCCGCCATCCGCCCGGACAGAAGCTCAGACCTCAGATCACGCACTACTCGTACCCTCTCTGACTGCTGTTCCCCTGCCCGGCGTACGGCGTACAGGTCAGGCGACCTCGACGATGAGTTCTACCTCTACCGGGGCGTCCAGCGGGAGGACCGGGACGCCGACGGCGCTGCGGGCGTGCTGGCCGGCCTCTTCGAAGACCTGGCCGAACAGCTCGGAGGCGCCGTTGGCGACCTGGGGCTGGCCGGTGAAGTCCGGGGTGGAGGCGATGAACGCGACGGCCTTGACGATGCGCTTGACGTTCGCCAGGTCGCCGATCTCGGCCTTGACGGCGGCCAGGGCGTTCAGGGCGCACTGCTGGGCGCACTCGGCGGCCACCTCGGGGGTGACCTCGCCGCCGACCTTGCCGGTGGCGATCAGGGCGCCCTCGCGCAGCGGCAGCTGGCCGGAGGTGTAGACCAGATTGCCGGTCCGGACCGCCGGGACGTATGCGGCGACCGGCTTGGCGACGTCGGGCAGCTTCAGCCCGAGCGCGGCCAGGTTCTCCTCGGGGTGGCTCATGACTGGGTGATCTCCCGCTTGAAGTAGGCGACCAGGTTCTCCGGGTTCAGCCCCGGGACGACCTGGACCAGCTCCCAGCCGTCCTGGCCGAAGTTGTCCAGGATCTCCTTGGTCGAGTGGACCAGCAGCGGCGCGGTGAAGTACTCGAACTTCTTCATGAGGTGGACTCTAACGGGCGTCGTGGACGGTGTGCTGTGGGCCACGTCCTACGCTGGGGACCATGGCGAGGCTGCATGTGGTGACCGGCAAGGGCGGCACCGGGAAGACGACAGTGGCAGCCGCCATGGCGCTCTCACTGGCCGACGAGGGCAAGCGGGTGCTGCTCGTCGAGGTCGAGGGGCGCCAGGGACTGGCCCAGCTGTTCGACGTACCTCCACTTCCGTACGTCGAGCGCCGGATCGCCGTCGGCCCCGCGGGCGGTGAGGTCTACGCGCTCGCGGTCGACGCCGAGGCCGCGCTGCTGGAGTACCTCGACATGTACTACCACCTCGGCCGCGCCGGGAAGGCGCTCGACAAGGTCGGCGCGGTCGACTTCGTCACCACGATCGCGCCCGGCCTGCGCGACGTGCTGCTGACCGGCAAGGTCTACGAGGCGACGCGGCGCAAGGCGCACGGCAGGCTCGCGTACGACGCGGTGGTGCTGGACGCGCCGCCGACCGGCCGGATCGGCCCGTTCCTGAACGTGAACCACGAGGTCGCCGGCCTGGCCAAGATGGGCCCGATCCGCAACCAGGCGGACGCGATCATGGGCATGTTGCGCTCGGACGTGACCCGGATCCACCTGGTCACGCTACTGGAGGAGATGCCGGTCCAGGAAACCCTGGACGCGGTCGGGCAGCTCGAGGCGCTGGACCTGCGGATCGGTTCGATCGTGGTCAACATGGTCCGGCACAGCCCGCTCGACGACGAGATGCTCGCCCTTGCGGTGAAGGAGAAACTGCCCGCCGCCGAGCTGGCGCGCGGCCTGAAGGCGGCCGGGATCTCGTCCAGCAAGCAGATGGTGAGCACGCTGGCGGCCGAGGCGCGCGACCACGCCGTACGGATCGGCCTGGAGCGGGAGAACCGCGACCGGATCGATGCCCTGGGCAAGCAAGTGACCGAGCTCGGGCTGGTCCCGGACGGGATCGATCACGGCGCCCTGTTCGACATGGCCGAGGAGCTGCGCGGATGACCTCCCTGGACCTGGACGCCCTGATCGACGACCCGAAAACCCGGATCGTGGTCACCTGCGGCGCGGGCGGGGTCGGCAAGACCACGACCGCCGCGGCGCTGGGGCTGCGGGCGGCCGAGCGCGGCCGGAAGGTCGTCGTACTGACGATCGACCCGGCGCGCAGGCTCGCGCAGTCGCTCGGGCTGACCGAGCTGGACAACACCCCGCGCGCGGTCAAGGACGTCGACGGCGCGAACGGCGGCAGCCTCGACGCGATGATGCTCGACATGAAGCGCACCTTCGACGAGGTGGTACTGGCGCACGCGACGCCGGAGAAGGCCGAGCAGATCCTGGCCAACCCGTTCTACGTCGCGCTGTCGTCGTCGTTCGCGGGCACGCAGGAGTACATGGCGATGGAGAAGCTCGGCCAGCTGCACAAGCACGCCGAGAAGACCGGCGAGTGGGACCTGATCGTGGTCGACACCCCGCCGTCGCGCTCCGCGCTGGACTTCCTGGACGCGCCCGAGCGGCTGGCCTCGCTGCTGGAGGGCCGGTTCCTGCGGCTGCTGCTCGCGCCGGCTCGCGGTCCGCTGCGGCTGATGTCCGCGGGGGTGAACCTGGCGATGTCGGTGATGAACAAGGTGCTCGGCGCGCAGGTGCTGACCGACGTCCAGACGTTCGCGGCGGCCTTCGACACGCTGTTCGGCGGGTTTCGGGAGCGGGCGGAGAAGACCGTCGCGCTGCTCCGGGAGCCGCACACGGCGTTCCTGGTCGTGGCCGCGCCGCAGAACGACGCGCTCCGGGAGGCCTCGTACTTCACGGACCGGCTGCGCGAGGAGCGGATGCCGCTCGCGGGCGTCGTACTGAACCGCGTGACGACCACGCACGCTCCTGACCTGTCGGCCGAGCGGTCCCTGGCGGCCGCGGAGAAGCTGACCGAGGCGGAGAAGTCGGAGCTGACGGCCGCCGTACTGCTGCTGCACGCGGACCGGATGCAGCAGGTCGTCGGCGAGACCAAGCGCGCCGACCGGTTCCGCCGCGGCCACCGCTCGATCGCGACCGTCGACGTCCCGGCTCTGCCCGACGACGTCCACGACCTCACCGGCCTCCGCACGATCGGCGACCTGCTGACCGCTTGATTTCACCGTCAGCGAACTCGAAAGCCCTCGGGAATGACCAGGTCACGTCCACCGTTGAGCCTGTCAGACTCAATCTTCAAGTGAGGGTGTGACAGCGTGACTGAGACGTTGAATCTTCCTGTTCTGCCGTTGGACGACGTCGTGGTCCTGCCTGGAATGGTCGTGCCGGTTCGGCTGGCCGACACCGAGGCCCGGGCTGCGATCGACGCGGCGCAGGCGTCCGGACAGGACAAGGTGCTGCTGGTACCGCGCCTGGACGGCAAATATGCGAAGGCCGGGACGCTCGGCGAGATCGAGCAGATCGGCAGGCTGCCGGGCGGAGCCCAGGCAGCGGTGATCCGGGGTACCGCCCGGGTCCTGATCGGCGCCGGGACCACCGGTCCGGGTGCGGCCCTGTGGGTCGGCGCCACGGTGCTGAACGAGATCACCGACGCACAGTCGGCGGAGCTCTCCCGCGAGTACAAGACCCTGGTCACCAGCGTGCTGGAACGGCGCGGTGCCTACCAGGTGATCGACTCGGTGAAGCAGGTGAACGCTCCGGCCGAGCTGGCCGACCTGGCCGGCTACGCGTCGTACCTGAACGACGCCCAGAAGCTGGAGCTGCTGGAGAACGCGAACGTCACCGAGCGGCTGACCAAGCTGATCGGCTGGGTGAAGGACCACCTGGCCGAGCTCGAGGTGTCGGAGTCCATCCAGAAGGACGTCCAGGAGGGGATGGAGAAGCAGCAGCGTGAGTTCCTGCTTCGCCAGCAGCTCGCGGCCGTCCGCAAGGAACTGGCCGAGCTGGACGGCAAGGCCGAGTCCGAGGAGGAGGACTACCGCGCTCGCGTCGAGGCGGCCGACCTGCCCGAGCACGTCCGCAAGGCCGCGCTCGCCGAGGTCGACAAGCTGGAGCGGACCGCGGAGCAGTCCCCCGAGGTCGGCTGGATCCGCACCTGGCTGGACACCGTGCTCGAGCTGCCCTGGAACGAGCGGACCGAGGACGGCTACGACATCCGTGAGGCCAGGGCGATCCTGGACGCGGACCACGCCGGCCTGGACGACGTGAAGGAGCGCATCACCGAGTACCTGGCCGTACGGCGTCGCCGCGCGGACCGTGGACTCGGAGTGGTCGGTGGACGCCGCAGTGGCGCCGTACTGGCCCTGGTCGGTCCTCCTGGTGTCGGCAAGACCTCGCTGGGCGAGTCCGTGGCCCGTGCGATGGGCCGGAAGTTCGTCCGGGTCGCACTCGGCGGTGTCCGGGACGAGGCCGAGATCCGTGGTCACCGCCGGACGTACGTCGGTGCGCTGCCGGGCCGGATCGTCCGGGCGATCACCGAAGCCGGTTCGATGAACCCGGTGGTGCTGCTGGACGAGATCGACAAGGTGGGCGCGGACTACCGGGGCGACCCGACCGCGGCTCTGCTGGAGGTCCTGGACCCGGCACAGAACCACACCTTCCGGGACCACTACCTGGAGGTCGAGCTGGACCTGTCCGACGTGGTCTTCCTGGCCACGGCGAACGTGCTCGACTCGATCCCGGCTCCGCTGCTGGACCGGATGGAGCTGGTGCAGCTGGACGGGTACACCGAGGAGGAGAAGGTCGTGATCGCTCGCGACCACCTGCTCCCGCGGCAGCTCGAGCGGGCAGGTCTGACCGCCGAGGAGGTCGTCGTCGAGGAGTCGGCGCTGCGCCTGCTCGCCGGCGAGTACACCCGCGAGGCCGGCGTACGGCAGCTGGAGCGGTCGATCTCCCGCGTACTGCGGAAGGTGACGGCCAAGCTGGCGCTCGGTGAGGACCTCGGTGGATCGGTGACGGTCGCCGCGGACAACCTGAAGACCTACCTGGGGTCGCCCAAGTTCACGCCGGAGTCGGCGGAGCGGACGGCGCTGCCCGGAGTGGCGACGGGCCTGGCCGTGACGGGTGCCGGTGGTGACGTGCTCTTCATCGAGGCGTCGCTGGCGGACAAGGAGACCGGTCCGACCGGTGTCACGCTGACCGGTCAGCTGGGTGACGTGATGAAGGAGTCGGCGCAGATCGCGCTGTCCTACCTGCGCTCGCACGGCGCGGAGCTGGGACTGCCGGTCGGTGACCTGGCCGAGCGCAACACCCACATCCACGTACCGGCCGGAGCGGTCCCGAAGGACGGGCCGTCGGCGGGTGTCACGATGACGACCGCGCTGGCGTCGCTGCTGTCCGGACGGCCGGTCCGCTCGGAGGTCGCGATGACCGGTGAGGTGTCGCTGACCGGCCGGGTGCTCCCGATCGGTGGCGTGAAGCAGAAGCTGCTCGCCGCCCACCGGGCCGGACTGACCACGATCCTGATCCCGAAGCGCAACGAGCCGGACCTGGAGGACGTCCCCGCGTCCGTCCTGGCGGAGCTGACCGTTCACCCGGTGAGCGACGTCCGCGAGGTGCTGGAGCTGGCTCTGGTCCCCGCACAGGTCGACGCGCGGCAGTACGCCGCCTGATCGATCCCGGTCCGCCGGCCCTCGTGGCCGGCGGGCCGGAGCAGGAATCCCCTGACGGCCGACCGACCCACCTGTCCCGGTGGATCGGTCGGCCGTCCTCCTTTCGGATGATTTTTCGCGGCAGGGTTGGGGCTGTACGTCGTACGGGCTGCTTTGCGTGCGCTGCAGACGTCTGAAGGGTCCCGAAGGTTGGCGTGACGTAGATCACATGCTCGACTACGGCGTGGCTCGGCGATCCCGTAGGCTCTGACGCATGCGCGTCAGGGAGAAGGGCGACCGCGGCGTCGTCCAGTCGGTTGTTCTGTTCCTCGGGGTGAGCGTGCTGTCCGGCGCACTCGCCGCCGGTCTCGCGATCCCGTTCGCGGGACTGGCCGGTTTCACGACCGAGAAGACCCACGAGACCCTGCAGGACCTGCCGCAGGAGCTGAAGACCGCTCCACCGGCGCGGACCAGCAAGATCGTCGCGGCCGACGGCTCGCTGATCGCCTACCTGTACGAGCAGAACCGGGTGCCGATCACGCTCGCGCAGGTCAACCCGATCATGCGCAAGGCGATCGTCGCGATCGAGGACGACCGCTTCTACGACCACGGCGCGCTGGACGCGAAGGGCACGCTGCGCGCGATGCTGCGCAACCAGTCCGAGGGCTCGGTGCAGCAGGGTGGATCGAGCATCACCCAGCAGTACGTGAAGCTGAGCCTGATCGCGAAGGCGAAGACGCCCGAGGAGTACCAGCAGGCGACCGCGTCGACGTACCAGCGCAAGATCGCCGAGCTGCGCTACGCGGTGGCGATCGAGAAGGAGTTCTCCAAGGACGAGATCCTGGAGAAGTACCTGAACCTGGCCAACTTCGGTGACGGCGCGTACGGCGTCGAGGCCGCCGCGCGGCACTACTTCTCCACCCACGCGAACAAGCTGACGCTGGCCCAGGCCGCGATGCTGGCCGGCCTGGTGAAGAACCCGAGCGGCTACGACCCGACCAACAACGCCAAGCGGGCCAAGGACCGCCGCGACGTGGTGCTGCGCCGGATGCAGGAGCTCAACGTCATCACCGCCAAGCAGGCGACCGACGCGATCCGCACCCCGGTCTACGACCCGAAGAAGGTCAACAAGGTCCCGAACGGCTGCGCCGCGTCGAAGTACCCGTTCTACTGCGAGTGGGCGTACTCCACGCTGCTCGACAACCCGGCCTTCGGCCCCGACGAGAAGAGCCGGGCGCACTACATCAAGACCGCCGGCATCACCGTGAAGACCTCGCTGGACCCGAAGATCCAGGCCGCGGCCGAGTCCGCGATCAAGGCGAAGTCGAAGCCGGCCGACACGACGATCGCCGCGGTCACCATGGTTCAGCCCGGCAGCGGCCTGGTGAAGGGCATGGCGCAGAGCAAGCCGTACGGCGACGGGACGAACCACACCACGTCGTACAACTACAACGTCGAGAAGACCTACCCCGGTGGCTACGGCGGGTTCCAGAACGGGTCGACGATGAAGGCGTTCACCATCGCCGCCGCGATCCAGCAGGGCATCCCGCTGAACTACCGGATCAACTCGCCGTCGCCGATCGACCTGAGCGGGGTCAAGTTCAAGACCTGCACCGGGACCACCAGCGACCCCGACTACCACCCGAAGAACTCGACCCGCAGCGGTGACCTGACCATGATCGAGGCGGCCAAGGCCTCGACCAACACGTACTTCCTGCAGCTGTCCCAGCGCACCGGACTGTGCGCGGTCGCGAACATCGCGGCGAAGCTCGGCATGAAGGACGCGCAGACCCTGCAGCCGCTGCAGCAGGTCATCTCGATGACGCTCGGCGTCGACAACGTCAGCCCGATGATGCTGGCGAACGCGTACGCGACCTTCGCCGCCCGCGGCAAGTACTGCAAGCCGCTGGCCGTCACCTCGATCACCAGCGCCGCCGGCAAGCCGATCAAGACGCCGGGCGTCGAGTGCACGCAGGCGCTGGAGCAGCCGGTCGCCGACGGTGTGAACCGGGTGCTGCACGAGGTCATGGGGTCGGGCGGTACCGGCAACAGGCTGAACTTCGGCACCAGCGACCTGGCCGGCAAGACCGGAACGATCCAGGACAACAAGGCCGTCTGGTTCTCCGGCTACTCCTCGACGATGGCCGCGGCCTCGGTGGTCGCCGACGCGAAACTGCCGTACACCAACCTGATGTACGGCCACACGCTGAACGGCCGCGACATCGCCGACCCGAGCGGTTCGGGCACGGCCGGTCCGATCTGGGAAGCCGCGATGCGCGCCGCGCTCAAGGGATCCGCGGAGACCCACTTCGTCGCCCCGAGCGACAAGACCATCCGCGGTGACGTGAAGGACCTGCCGTTCGTGACCGGCATGTCGGTCCAGGACGCGACCAACAGGCTGCAGGGCGCGGGCTTCCAGGTCACCGTGGCCCCCGGCCAGGTCGACTCCAAGGAGACCGCGGGCACCGTCGCCTACACGTCTCCCCGGCAGCGCGACGGCGCTCCGGAGGGATCGTCGGTGACGATCTACATCTCCAACGGCAAGGACGGCCAGCAGCCGCCCAACCCGCCGAACAGTCCGCAGCCTCCGAACCCACCGAACACGGGGAAGCCGAATCCCCAGTGCCCGCCGTGGCACCCGCAGTTCCCGAACTGCCCACGGCGCTGAGCTGAACGACAAGAGGGCCTCCCCCAGCAGGGGAGGCCCTCTTGTCGTTGGAGGTGACTCAGGCGCCGAGCTGGCGCTTGACCTCGGAGGAGACGGCGCCGCCGTCGGCCTTGCCCTTCACCTTGGGCTGCAGGGCGCCCATCACCTTGCCGATGCCGCGCGGGCCCAGCTCGGCGGCACCGGTGGCGGCGATGGTCTCGGTGACCAGGGCGGCGATCTCCTCGGCGGTGAGCTGCTCGGGCAGGTACTCGGCCAGGATGTCCGCCTCGGCCTGCTCCTTGTCGGCCAGCTCGGCACGGCCGGCGTCGCGGTAGGCGGTGACGGACTCGCGGCGCTTCTTGGCCTCGGCGGTCAGGACCTCGAGCACCTCGGCGTCGGACAGCTCGCGGGCCTCCTTGCCGGCCACCTCGGCCTTCGTCACGGCCGTCAGTGCCATCCGCAGCGTGGACTTGCGGATGTCGTCGCGGGCCTTGAGGGCCGCGGTCATGTCGTCGTGCAGGCGTTGCTTCAGCTCGGAGTTGGACATAGGGAAGATTGTGGCAGGCTGGAACAATGAGTTTCCGGGGGCTGGCCACAACGACGCTGAAGACCGCGGGTGTGATCGGCGCGGTAGGAGCCGCCTGCGTCGGGTACGCGGCGGCCATCGAGGTGCGCTGGTTCACGCTGCGCCGCTTCACCGTGCCGGTGCTGCCGCCGGGCGCCGACCCGCTCAAGGTGCTGCACCTGTCCGACCTGCACCTGATGCCGACCCAGGAGAAGAAGATCCGCTGGGTCAACGAGCTGGCCCAGCTGGAGCCGGACCTGGTCGTCACCACCGGCGACAACCTCTCCTCCCCCGACTCGGTGCTCCCGCTGCTGCGCGCGTACGGCGCACTGCTCGACCTGCCCGGCGTGTTCGTGTTCGGCTCCAACGACTACTGGAAGCCGCACTTCAAGAACCCGGTGAACTACTTGCTCCCGGCCAACAAGCAGAAGCACAAGCCGCACGGTCCGGACCTGCCGTTCGAGGAGATGCGCAGCGCCTTCACCGAGGCCGGCTGGGCCGACCTGAACAACCTGAAGTCCACGCTGAAGGTCAACGGCCTGCGCCTGGACTTCGCCGGCACCGACGACCCGCACATCAAGCGCGACCGGTACGCCGAGGTGGCCGGTGAGGTCGACCCCACGGCCGACCTGTCGATCGGCGTCACCCACGCGCCGTACCAGCGGGTCCTGAACGCGTTCGTCGGCGACGGGTACCCGCTGATCCTGGCCGGGCACACGCACGGCGGACAGCTCGCGGTGCCGCTGTACGGCGCTCTCGTGACCAACTGCGACCTGGACGCTTCCCGGGTCAAAGGCCTGAGCACGTGGGGCTTCGAGGGCCGGCAGGCGGCCATGCACGTGTCGGCCGGACTGGGCACTTCGCCGTACGCGCCGGTGCGGTTCGCGTGCCGTCCGGAGGCGACTTTGCTCACGTTAGTCCCCCGGATTCACACCGGTGATTAACCCGATTTCGTCCCAGCCCACAGCGCATGTAAGCTGACTCCGGCTTCGGGCTGTGGCGCAGTTTGGTAGCGCGCGTCGTTCGGGACGACGAGGTCGCAGGTTCAAATCCTGTCAGCCCGACAGAAGAGGGCGGTGACTCGCAAGAGTCGCCGCCCTCAGTCATTTTCTGGGCAGTTCTACCCTTGCCAGGTGAGCGTGCTGCAGCGAGTGGATCTGGGCGAGGTCGAGTACGAGGTCGCCACCAAGGACATGCTGTCCTGGGTCGAGGAGCGGACCGAGGGGACGGCCGGAGACCGGCTGTTCCTGCTGAGCCATCCGCCGGTGATCACCTACGGGTCGCGGACGCCGCTGGACGACCTCCCGGCCGAAGCGGCGGGGATCCCAGCAGTGGCGGTCGACCGCGGCGGCTTCGCGACGTACCACGGCCCCGGGCAACTGGTCGGGTACCTCGTGATCGACCTCAAGCAGCGTGGCGCGGTCGACATCGTCCGCTGGGTCGAGAACGGCCTGATCACGGCCCTCGGTGAGCTCGGCTTCCCGCTCGTACGACGGGAGACGCCGCGCGGCGAGAGCAGCCTGGTCGGCGTCTGGACCGAGGACCACCGCAAGCTCTGCTCGATCGGGATGCGGATCCGCCGCGGCGTGACCAGCCACGGGTTCTCGATCAACGTGGACCCGGCGATGGACGTGTTTCACACGTTCACGACCTGCGGGCTGCACGACGTCACGATGGTCTCCCTGGCCGAGCTCGCGGCCGAGCAGGGCCGGCCGGTTCCCACCGACGCCGAGGTCCGCGACGCGGTGGCAGCCACCCTCGGAGCCGTCTGACCCAGTAGCCTGCGGCCATGGGCGATGCCGACGACGAGGTCACCCGGCCGCTGCCGGGGGCGGACGACGAGACGTCCGCTGCCCGCGAAGACGAGGCGGCCTCGCCCGTCGAGGTCGAGGAGACCGACGAGAAGCCAGCCTGGCGGTTCGACGTACCGCCGGTGCCTCCGCTACTCATCCTCGCGGTGGTCGGCGTGCTGGCCGGGTTCGTCACGATCGGCATGGTGTGGCTGAGTGAGCGCGGCTGCGAACGGTTCCGCGACACCTCGAACTGCGGCGCCTGGGGTTTCCCGCTGCTCGTGCTGACCGTCGTGGTCACGATCGTGCTCGGCGCGACCGCGCTGAGCCGGCTCGCGGTACCGCACCCGCGGCTGGTCGCGTTCCTCGGCGTCGGCTTCATGCTGCTCGTCGTCCTCGGTTTCCTCGCCGACAATCTGTTCAGCACCTGGACCCTGCTGGTCGTCCCGGTCCTGACTGCGACTACCTTCCTGCTCGCCCACTTGCTCGCCGGACTGCTGGAGCGCGCCGATGCCTGATCTGCCCCGCTACAAGGCCCACCGCACGACCACCCCGCCGCCGATCGACGGCACGCTGACCCACCCGGCCTGGGCGGAGGCGGCCTGGACCAGCGACTTCGTCGACATCCGCGGCGACCAGCCGGCGCCGGCGTACAAGACCCAGGCCAAGCTGCTGTACGACGACGAGTACCTGTACCTCGGCGCCCGGCTCGAGGAGCCGCACGTCTGGTCGACGATGACCGAGCAGAACACGTTCCTGTACGAGGAGAACAACTTCGAGCTGTTCGTCGACCCGGACGGCGACCGGCAGAACTACTACGAGTTCGAGATCAACCCGCTCGGCACGATCTGGGAGCTCACGCTGCCCAAGCCGTACGCCGACGGCGGCGTCGCGATCGACCCGACCAACCTGCCCGGCCTGCGGACCGCGATCCACGTCGACGGCACGCTGAACGACCCCAGCGACGCCGACGCCGGCTGGACCGTCGAGGCGGCCTTCCCGTGGGCCGAGCTCGCGCAGCACACCAAGGCCTCGATGCCGCCGAAGCCCGGCGACGAGTGGCGGATGAACCTGATGCGGGTCGAGTGGTCGCACGACGTCGTGGACGGCGCGTACCGCAAGGGCTCGCAGCAGGACTTCTGGGTCTGGTCGCCGCAGGGCGAGGTCGACATGCACAAGCCCGAGCACTGGGGCGTGCTGGAGTTCTGACGGTTTAGGACCCCCTGCCCCGGCGGTGAACCCGCCGGGGTGACAATGAGTGATGTGGAGTTCCGGGGCGGAGGGTACGACGACGAGCTGTCGTACCTGATCGACCTGGTCGAGCACCCGGATCCGTTGCGCACAGCAACCAGCTTGCCGCGGTCGGCGATCCGGTCCGCGGCCGAGGGCGACCAGGTGGTCGCCGCGATCGAGCGGGCCTGCGAGAGCGATCCGCGGATGGCGCTGCGGCTGGTGGCCGGGCTGTCGAGCTACTGGTGGTCGCGCGGGCTGCAGGACGAGGCGTCGGCTGCTGCTGAGCGGGTGCTCGGCATGCTCGGGCGGACTGTCCCGGCCGGGCTGGAGGAGGAGTACCTGCTCACCGTGCTGCACGGGGCCTCGTCGGCCGAGCAGGAGCAGCTGGAGCTGGCTCAGCAGGTGGTGCTGGATGGCGTGGGGCCGTTCAAGTACCCGGTGACGGTGCTGCTGTGGTCGCTGGTGTTCGGGCCGTTCGAGTCCAGTACGACGGTTGCCGACGTACTGGCTCGGCACGAGCGGGACGGGGACGCGTGGACCCGGGCTGCGGTCGAGCTGATCAAGGGGTATCCCGGACTGGTCGACATCGGTCCGGCGGAGGCCGAGCAGTCGTTGCGGATCGCGCTGGCGCGCTTCCGGATGCTGGAGGACCGCTGGGCGATGTTCCTGGCGCTGACCGGACTGCGGCAGATCACCGACGACCTCCTGCCGGTCACCAGTGAGGCTGTGGAGCTGGCGGAGGAGCTGGGGCTGGAGGAGGAGGCCGGGCTGCTCCTGTGCGAGCGTGCCGGCCTCCAGCTGCGTGCGGGAGCTGTGGAGGCCGCCCGAGCCGACTTCACGCGGGCACTGACGCTTGCCGAGCACACCGACTGCGCCGAAGCGGCAGCCGCCGCCCAGATCGGCCTGGCCCGCACAGCCCGGCACGCCGGGAACTTGGTGTGCGCCCGCGAGCACTTGAGCGTCGTACTGGGGACTTGCCCGGAAGAGCTGGTTGACGCCCGGGAAGAAGCAGCTCACGAGCTGCGCCTGCTGTGCTCAGCTGAGGCCACGGCTTAGCTATGTAGTGAGGACACACGACGGGGTGTGGCGGCGTACTGCCTGTGGTTTCGGCCACAGCGAGTGGGGGTCGCCGGGGAGGTCGGGGCTGGTTAGAGTCGAGCTGACTGAGCCCTCGAACTGCAACGGAGCAGCCGGATGGACAAGACGTACGGGTCGCCGCGGGACGCGGTCGACGACATCGGCGACGGCGCGAGCCTGGCGGTCGGCGGGTTCGGGCTGTGCGGGAACCCGATGCAGCTGATCGACGCCCTCCACGCCAAGGGGGTGAGCGGGCTCAGCGTCGTGTCGAACAACTGCGGTGTCGACGACTGGGGTCTCGGCATCCTGCTCGCCGACAAGCGGATCGCGAAGATGACGTCGTCGTACGTCGGGGAGAACAAGGAGTTCGCCCGGCAGTTCCTGTCCGGCGAGCTGGAGGTCGAGCTGACGCCGCAGGGCACGCTGGCCGAGAAGCTGCGGGCCGGCGGCTGCGGGATCGCCGCGTTCTTCACGCTCGCCGGCGTCGGCACCCAGGTCGCCGACGGCGGGCTGCCGCAGCTGTACAACACCGACGGCTCGGTCGCGAAGGCCTCGGAGCCGAAGGAGACCCGGGAGATCAACGGCACGACGTACGTGCTGGAGGAGTCGATCACCACCGACTTCGGCCTGGTGCACGCGCTCAAGGGCGACACCCACGGCAACCTGGTCTTCGACCGCAGCGCGCGCAACTTCAACCCGCTGGCCGCGATGGCCGGCCGGATCACGATCGCGCAGGTCGAGGAGCTGGTCCAGCCTGGTGAGCTGGACCCCGACGAGATCCACCTGCCCGGCGTCTACGTCCAGCGAGTAGTTGCCGTTGGCAAGGACATCGAGAAGCGGATCGAGAAGCGCACGGTCCAACCCCGCGAGGCCTACGAGGCCCAGCGCGAGAAGCTGGAGGCCTGAGATGCCACTCACCCGTGAGCAGATGGCCGCCCGGGCCGCCGCCGAGCTGGAGGACGGCTCGTACGTCAACCTCGGCATCGGCCTGCCGACGATGGTCCCGAACTACATCCCGGACGGCGTCACCGTCGTACTGCAGTCCGAGAACGGCATCCTCGGCGTCGGCCCGTACCCGGTCGAAGGCGACGAGGACCCGGACCTGATCAACGCCGGCAAGGAGACCGTGACGACGTTGCCGGGGGCATCGTTCTTCGACTCGTCGCTGTCGTTCGGGATGATCCGCGGCGGCGCGATCGACGCCGCCATCCTGGGCGCGATGCAGGTGTCGGCCACCGGCGACCTGTCGAACTGGATGATCCCCGGCAAGATGGTCAAGGGCATGGGCGGCGCGATGGATCTCGTGCACGGCGCCAAGAAGGTGATCGTGCTGATGGAGCACGTCGCCAAGGACGGGTCGCACAAGATCCTCCAGGAGTGCGACCTGCCGTACACGGGTCGCGGTGTGGTCAACCGGATCATCACCGACCTCGCCGTACTGGACATCACCGACGACGGGCTGCAGCTGGTCGAGCTCGCCGAAGGGGTCACCTTCGACGAGCTGCAGGACAAGACCGGGGCACCGATCAAGCAGTAGACCGCCGTACGCCGGTCAAGCGATGAATCGGAGGTCCGGGTGCCGCGGCGAGTCGCGCCAGGTGCCCGGACGGCCGCGCAGGTGCTGGTCGAAGAACGCCGGGATGTAGGTGTTCAGCGTCTTGAGGATCCGCTGCGGATCGACCGTGCCGATGCTGTTGGCGATCAGTTCCGGCGGGACGGTGAAGTGCCGCTGGAACCACGGGATCAGCGCCTGGTGGTCGATGAACGTGTAGTGCTGCCCGTGCGGGACGTTGAGGTCGCGCTTCCAGCCGGTCGAGTTCTCCCAGAACAGACCCCAGGACGGGTCGGTGCGGTGAGTCTGCGGACCGCCGTTCGGGCCGGTGCCGCCGGCGCCGAGCAGGAGGAACGGGCGGTCGAGGCCCTGGGCGACGACCGGGCAGTCGGCGGGATCGGCGTAGCCGTAGCCGAGGGTGCCGTCGAGGTCGATGCCGGCCTTCACCCGGCGGTCGACGAGCATCACGTCGGCCGAGGTGATGCCGCCGGCCGAGTGGCCGTACGCGCCGATGCGGGTCAGGTCGAGGATCTCGCCGAGATCCCTGGGCAGGCGCCGCGCGTCGGCATCCGGGTTGTGCCCGTGGGCCAGTCGTTGGAGGGCGTCCAGCACATGTCGTACGTCGGCGATGCGCGTCGACCGGGCGAGCTGCGAGAACGGCTCCGGCGGCAACGTCTGTACGGCGACCCGGCCGCCGGGGAACTCGACGGCCGCCGCTTCGTAGGTGTGGTCGACGGTGACCACGACGTACCCGCGACTGGCCAGCTCGGCGACTATGATCGAGGCCAGGCCGCGCGGTACGCCGAAGCCGGGTGAGAACAGCACGACCGGGCGGCGGCCCCAGCTGCGGCTCACCGGCGCTGACAGTCCGGCGTGGACGCGAGCGCCGGCCCAGTCGACTGCGTCCGCCGGTTGTTGGAGTGCGATCGCGGCGCCTTCGGCGTACACCTGGGCGGTGAGGGGTGGGAGGTACGACGCCTGGTCGGTGCGACGGGCTGCTGGGTACCAGATGCTGATCATCAGCTCGCGTGGACGGCCGGGGAGGAATGGGTCGTCCCGCCCGGCGTCCACGAGATGAAGTTCGGTGGTGCCGACAGGAAAAGGTCCAGTCGGTTGAGGGAACTTCAGTTGCACAGCTTGTCGACGTACCGAAGCAGTAGCAGTAGACGGGGCGAGGAGGGCGGCTGCGGTGCCGGTGAGGAGGAGGCGGCGAGTGAGCATGTGCCGACCTTGCCCTTCGACGAGCTGTCGCCGCCGCTGCCGAAGGCCAGGTGGGACCCCTGTCGAAAGTCAGAGCTGTTCGAAGTGGAAGGCGCGGATGAAGCAGTCGCGCGGTTGACCCACCGCGAACAGGACGCAGTCGACCACCGACTGGGCGGTCAGCTCGGCGCCGCCCTCGCGGGGGCCGGACTGGACGAAGTCGGGTGGGAAGAGCGAGATCACGCGGATGCCTTCGGGCCGCAGGCGGGCGGACAGGATCTCGGCGTAGCCGGCCTGCGCATGCTTGGCCGCGTAGAAGGCGGGGTGCGCCGACGACCGGTGCTGCCCGGGCTCGCCCGCGGCGGAGATCAGATTGACCACATCGGCCCGATCGGATGCCCTGAGCAACGGCAGGAGACGCTCCGTGAGCAGCGTCGTCCCGATCGCGGCACCGCCGATCGTGTCCGCGATGTCAGCGGCTGAGGCGTCACCCTCCAGATAGCGCGCACCGCTGTTCACCAGTACGTCGAGCCGCTCGATCTCCAGCGCGGCGATCGACTCCGGCGACGCGAGGTCGAGCACGGCGGCCTCCGCCGATCCACCCGCCGCGCGCACGAGCGCGACGGTCTCCTCCGCGGCGGCCGCCGTACGGGCTGTCGCGATCACGTGCGCTCCGGACGCGGCGAAGGCGAGCGCGAGCAGGCGCCCGGTGTCCCGGCCGGCGCCGGTGATCAATACGTGTTTCATGTAAAGAAGCAGATCACTTCAAGAGCTGTCGAGGTCAACCCCTCCCCAGGTCTTGTGCTGCTCGGTGAGGATGGGTCCATGGACTTGGACGTGTTCGTGATCGGCGGCGTTGGCATCGATACCATCGTGCGCGTTCCCGGCCTGCCGTTGCCGGACTGGGAGACCATTCACGTCGAGCCCGTGCAGACGTACGTCGGCCACACCGGCCACGGCGTCGCCCTCGGCTGTCACCGGCTCGGGCTCCAGCCCGCCCTCGCCGACGTGATCGGCGACGACCCTGAGGGCCGGCGGATCCGCTCGACGTACGACGAGCTCGGACTGCCGCTGGCGACGGTCGTCCACCCGAGCGGGACGAGGCGCAGCGTCAACCTGGTCGCGCCAGACGGGACCAGGACCTCCCTGTACGACGGACGCCACCCCGCGGGGATGCGGGTGGACCCGCAGCTGTGGCGCGGGTGGGTCGACCACGCGCGCCATGTGCACGTCTCGATCATGGACTTTGCGCGGCGCGCGCTGCCCGACGTACTGGCGGCCGGTTGCACCGTGTCGACCGATCTCCACGACTGGGACGGTGACCACGAGTACCACCGCGACTTCGCCCAGTGCGCCGACGTCGTGTTCGTGTCGACCAGCGCGCTGCGCGACAAGGCGGTCGACTGGATCTTCGCGTGCGGGCGGGCGCAGGTGGTGGTCGCGATGGCGGGCGCCGACGGCAGCTACCTGTACGTCCGCGGCGAGGACCCGGTCCACCTGCCCGCGGTCGACCTCCCGGGGCGCCCGGTGATCGACACCAACGGCGCCGGCGACGCCTACGTCGCCGCCTTCCTCACCACCTGGCTGGACGGTCGCTCGTACTACGAAGCCGCGACGGCGGGCACGATCGCGGGCGCGTGGGCCTGCGGCTCCCCCGGCACGCACACCGACCTCATCACCGCCGAACAGTTGATGCTGCTCAACCGTTAGCCGCGCGTCAGCGGCGGATGGAGCGTGGCCGCCGGGCCGCGACGGAACAGCTGCGCCGGGCGCCCGCCGTCGCGAGTGGTGGTCGCACCGAGCGGTACGACGAAGCCTTCCGTCCGGGTGGCCTTGCGGTGGAAGTTTCGCGGATCGAGCGGGATCCCCCAGACGGCCTCGTAGACGCCGCGCAGCTCGGAGACGGTGAACTCGTCGGCGCAGAAGGCGGTCGCGAGCGGCGAGTACTCGAGCTTGGCCCGCGCGCGTTCGACGGCGTCGGTGAGGATCCGGTGGTGGTCGAACGCGAGCCGGCCGGGATCGTCGAGCACCTCGGCGACCGGGATCCAGGACGCCGACGCCGCGTCCGACCCGGCGACCGGTGTCGGCAGGTCGGGGACGAGCGCGAGGTAGGCGACGCTGATCACCTGACCGCGCGGATCGCGCCCGGGTTCGCCGTACGTCGCCACCTGCTCGAGGTGGATCCGGTCCGAACCGACGCCGGTCTCCTCGGCGAGCTCGCGACGGGCGGCCTTCTCCAGGCCCTCGCCCGCGCGGACGAAACCGCCGGGCAGCGCCCAGCGGCCGCGATGCGGAGGGATGCCGCGACGGATCAGCAGCACCTCGAACGAGCCGTTCTGGACGGTCAGGATCACCAGGTCGGTGGCCACACCCATCGGGTCGAAGTCCATGAGAGCACCTTAATCGTCACCTTGACGAAAAGCGATCCGAAGCCTTATCGTCAAAGTGACGACAAAGGAGACAGAGCGATGGCAGACATCACGCGGTTCCGGTTCATCAGCCACCTGCGGGCGAACCCCACCACCCACGTCCGGCACCTGCGGAACGGGAAGCTGGTGCACGACGGCGCCGGGCAGGCGTTCTGGTTCCGGGCGCTGAACTCGGCGCTGAGCGAGGTGCCGGTCGACGACCGCGAGCAGCCGTTGCTGTTCCACGGGCGGACGATCGACTTCCAGGACGTCGTGGTGCAGGCGACCGTGACGTACCGGGTGACCGACCCCGCGCTGGCCGCGACCCGGCTCGACTTCGGGATCGACCCGGACACGGGGAGGTGGCGGGCGACTCCGCTCGAGCAGCTCGGCGGACTGCTGACCGAGCTGGCGCAGCAGACCGCGCTCGACCTGCTGGCGCGGATGACGCTGACGCAGGCGCTGTCCGAGGGGATGGCGTCGCTGCGGCTGGCGGTGAGCACCGGGCTGCGCGAGGACCAGCGGCTGACCGGGCTCGGGATCGGCGTCGAGGACGTGCGCGTGGTCGCCGTACGGGCTGAGAACGACGTGGAGCGGGCGTTGCAGACTCCGACCCGCGAGATGGTGCAGCAGGCGGCCGACAAGGCGACGTACGAGCGCCGCGCGATGGCGGTCGAGCGGGAGCGGTCGATCGCGGAGAACGAGCTGCAGAACCAGATCGAGCTGGCTCGGCGCGAGGAGCAGTTGGTGACACAGAAGGGTCAGAACGAACGCCAGCGGGCGACCGAGGCCGCTGCCGCCGGGCGCATCGAAACCGAGGCGGCCGCCAACCGCACGCGGGCTCTGAGCCAGGCGGAGGCGGACGCCAAGCGAGTGATCGGTGCTGCTGAGGCTGCGGCGGAGAAGGCCTTGCTCGACGCGTACGCCGAAATGGACCAGGCGACAATCCTGGCCCTGGCGGTCAAGCAAGGTGCCCTACCGGAGATCGGAACACTGAACCTGACCCCGGACCTGATCACCCCGCTGCTCAGCAAGCTGGTTGGCGACAACGCATGACCACCACACCAAGTCGGCGGAAGGCTGACCTCGGTCGGCAGCTTAGACAGGGAGTCACGCGATGAGCCTTCCTCCCAGGGCCGTGCTCGTGCACCGTGCAACCGAGCTGAGCGAGCTCATTGCTCGGCATGGGACTCGCCAGCAGGCCGGGTTCTTCCTGCAGACCCGCGGGCGGGACCTGGCCGAGCTGGACGATCGGCACCAGGCCCAACAAAAGGCGCTGGCCGCAGTGTCGGCGGCGGTCCCGCTGGACTGGCGGCGGGCGGTGGCCGAGCGAGGTGATCTCGATCGGTTCGTCTTCGGCCCAGAGGACGTGGTGATCGCGGTCGGGCAGGACGGGCTGGTGGCGAACGTCGCCAAGTACCTCGACGGGCAGCCGGTGATCGGCATCAACCCGGAGCCGACCCGCAACCCCGGCGTACTGGTGCCGCACCCGCCGGAAGCGATCGCCGACCTGCTTCGTACGCGGCACGTCGAGGAACGCACGATGGTCGTCGCCGGCACCGACGACGGCCAGCGCCTGCTGGCGCTCAACGAGGTGTACGTCGGCCACCGGACCCACCAGTCCGCCCGCTACCGCCTCGCCTCGCCCGAGGGCCTGGAGGAACGCCAGTCGTCCTCCGGCCTGCTGGTCGGCACCGGAACAGGATCCACGGGGTGGTGCCGCTCAGCCTGGCAGGAACGCCGCAGCCACCTCGCCCTGCCCGGCCCGCTCGACCCGGCCCTGTGCTGGTTCGTCCGCGAGGCCTGGCCCTCACCGGCGACCGGTACGTCGTACACCGAAGGCGTCCTCACCGCGCAGGACCACCTGACCGTCACCGCCGAGGCCGACCTGGTCGTCTTCGGCGACGGCATCGAAGCCGACTCCCTCACCATCACCTGGGGCCAACGCCTCGACCTCACCGTCGCCGACACCCGCCTGCGCCTGGTCCGCTGACAGCTAGCGGCCAACGCTCCCGACGCGGACCGAATCATCGCTACCGTGGCGCCCGTGAGCTGGGACCTGGTCATCGTGGTGGCGATCATCGTCGGCGCAATCGTCTTGCTGGTCGCCCTGGCCCGGACTCCGCGAGAGTCGGCCCGCCCGATGGCTGTCCGGCCGCGCTCGCAGGGTGATCTCCAGGCCGACGCCGCGACCACGCTGATCACCAGTACGACGCTCCTGCTCGGCGACCACGGCAACTGGCTGGACCGGCGCGGCGGACGAGCGGCGTACGACGAACTGCTCCGGACACCGCTCCCGGCGTACCAGACAGCCCTCGCCCGCGCCCTGACGGGGAACGCCTGGACGGCGCACCGAGCGTTCGTGCTCGCGGTGAAGCTCGGTCGCGAGGGCACCGAGGAGTGCATGATCCAGACCCTGTGGGCCTCGCGCGGGACGGCCCAGAAGCTGTGCACCGACATGCTCAACTCGGGAAACCAGCGGCTGTCGCGCACCGCCGAGAGCTGGGCGGCGCAGAATCGCTACGTCGTCACCTTCACCGGCGCGCTGCCCGGTGCCACCTGGGGTGTGTTCTAGCCGCGAAGTATTTCCCGTGATCTCCACGGATGGTGACCACTCGGGTGAGATCTGTGCTGACAGCGGTGTCACGTTCTGCATAAGGTGCGTTCACCACAACGGCCCTGTCGAGGGAGGGCCGGCGTGCTCCACCCACCGCCCACAGGGGAGCTACACGCATGCGCAGATCCAGAAGGGGCTCGGCCTTCCGTACCGGAGTGGCCCTGCTCGCCACCGCGGCACTGGCGCCGATCGCGTCGTTGTCCGCGACCGCCGGCCCGCCGAGCAAGCCGTTCGTCCAGGGGACGCAGACGGTCGCGGCGTACGACTACGACAACGCGATCCACGAGCGGATCCAGGTCGACGTACCGGGGGTCGACGCCGACGCGAACGGCGTCAAGGACCAGGTCACCGTCGACATCATCCGGCCCGGTGAGGCGGCCGAGGCCGGGATCGACATCCCGGTGATCATCCAGGCGTCGCCGTACTACGCGGGCGACCCGAAGAACTACTTCGACGACGCCGGCACCCGGCAGGTGTACGGCAGCTGGCTGGACAACTACTTCGTCCCGCGCGGGTACGCCGTGGCCTTCGTCGACATGCCGGGCACGTTCCGCTCGACCGGCTGCAGCGACGTCGGCGCGGACTACGAGGTGCTCGGCACCAAGGCCGTGATCGACTGGCTGAACAACCGCGTCCCGGGCCACACCCCGGACGGCGCGAAGGCCAAGGCCGACTGGTCGACCGGCAAGGCCGGGATGATCGGCGTCTCCTGGAACGGCACGATCGCGAACTCCGTCGCGAGCACCGGCGTCAAGGGCCTCGAGACGATCGTCCCGATCGCCGCGATCTCCAGCTGGTACGACTACACCCGCGGCTTCGGGGTGCCCTTCTACGACGAGTACATGGGCTTCCTGCACGACTACGTGAGCAACGACGCGTCCCCGCGCTGCGAGGAGCTCACCGGCGAGATCGAGCAGGACTCCGACACCCGCACCGGCTCGTACAGCAAGTTCTGGGACCCCCGGAACTACCGGCTCGACGCGAGCAAGGTGAAGGCCAGCGTGTACGTCGTGCACGGGCTCGGCGACGAGAACGTGAAGACCCGGCACTTCGGCGAGTGGTGGGACGAGCTGGCCAAGCGCAACGTGCCGCGCAAGATCTTCCTGCACCAGGGCGTGCACCTGGACGGCTTCAGCTTCCGCGACGAGTGGGTGGACAAGCTGCACCCGTGGTTCGACTACTGGCTGCAGGGCCTGAAGAACGACGTGATGAAGACTCCGCAGGCGACCGTGCAGCGTGAGGACGGTTCGTTCGTCGACGAGCCGCGCTGGCCGGCTCCCGGGGTGAAGACGACGAAGCTCAACCTGAGCAAGCCGCTGAACTCCAAGACCGGCGGGCTGTCGATCGCGGCCGCCTCGTCGGACCCGATCAGCTTCACCGGGACCAGCCAGGAGTCCGCCGACACCGTCGTACTGGATCCGACCGCGCAGCGCACCGACCGGGCGGTGTTCCTCAGCAACGACCTGGAGCAGTCGGTCCGGATGTCCGGCACCGGCAAGGTCAGCGTCCGGGTCAAGGTCAACAAGGTTGCCGCAGGCATCAAGGCACGCCTGGTCGACTACGGTACGGCGACCCGCTACCGCGACGTCACCAACGTGCCGAACACCAGCGTCTGCTGGGGTGACGGCAACACCCTCGACACCGGCTGCTACGCCAAGACCCAGATCAACACGGCGGTCTCCGACGCGTCGATCGCGGTCCGCACGCTGGCCGACATCGGTCACTACAAGTCGCTGAACCGCAAGGAGTCCCTGCAGTCCGGCAAGTGGTACGACCTGTCCTTCGAGCTGAACGCCGACGACGTCGTCTTCACCGCCGGCCACCGGCTCGGTCTGGTGCTCACCGTCGAGCCCGACAACCCGTCGGTCCCGTTCACCGGTGCGACCGTCACGCTCGACCCGGCCAAGTCGTCCCTCACCCTCCCGCTGACCAACGCTCCGGACCTCGCGACCGCGGACACCCCGCAGTCCCGGATCCCGGCCGACTCGCTGGCCCAGCCCGAGCCCTCGAAGGACCCGGTGGAGCTGATGCGCCAGTTCGTCGAAGCCTCACGCTGATCTGAGCAGTCGCGACCCCCGATCCCCTGCGGATCGGGGGTCGCGGTGCGTTCAGGGGTGATTCAGGGTCATTCCCCTATACGCCGTATAGGCATTTGCCGTTGAATGCTCGGTATGACCGAGGTGACGACGAAGGACCGCATCACGGCAGCCGCGAGCTGGCTGCTCACCGAGAAGGGCGCCGAGGGCGTCAGCATGCGCCGGGTCGCCGCCGCGGTCGGCATCACGCCGATGGCGATCTACCAGTACTTCCCCGACCGGGACGCGTTGCTGCACGAGGTGGCCGACGCCGCGTTCGCCGAGCTGATGACCCGCTGGGCCGCCGAACCACGCAGTACGGCGGCCGACACCCGGCTGCACGAGATGCTCGTCGACCACGTCGACTTCGCGCTGGCCCAGCCGCGGCTCTACGCGTACATGTTCACCGAACGGCGCGACCAGGCCCGGCAGTTCCCGGCCGACTTCAAGGCACGTCGCTCGCCGACCTTCACGCTGCTCGCCGACGCGATCGCGGCCGGCGTCGACCAGCAACTCTTCCGCGACGACGACATCTGGGAGTCCAGCCTGATGATCGCCGCCTTCGTGCACGGCCTGATCCAGCTCTACCACGGTGACCGGATCGGCATGCCCGCCGACGACTTCCGCGCCCTGTGCCTGAGCCTGGGCGAAAGGATGATCGATGGACTCCGTGTCTGACCACCCCCGCCGGTACGCCGTACTGGCGGTCCTGCTCACCGGCGCGGCCCTGTACTTCGGGTCCGGCCTCAACACTCTGCCCGCTCTGACCTGGCTCGCGCCGGTACCGGTCCTTCTGCTGGCGCCTCGGATCAGCGCCCGGCTGGCGGCGCTGACGGCCTTCGCCGGCTGGTCGCTCGGACTGGCGAACCTGTGGCGCTACCTGCTCGAGGACCTCGAGCTGCCACCGGCCGCGCTGGCCTTCCTGCTGCTGCTCGCCGGTGTGTTCACGCTGACGGTGCTGCTGTTCCGCGCCTTGGCGGTCCGCCACCACTTCGTTCTTGCCGCGGTCGCAGCGCCCGCTTGCTGGGCGGCCTGCGACTACCTGATCGCCACGGCCTCACCGCACGGCGCCTTCACCAGCCTCGCGTACACGCAGGCCGATGTGCGCCCTGTGATCCAGCTCGTCTCGCTCACCGGGGTTTGGGGAATCTCCTTCCTACTGATGCTTCCCGCCGCCGTACTGGCGATCTGCTGTGCTCCCGGCGTACGGCGACCGGCCGTGCTGCAGGCCTCGGTCGGCCTGTTGGTTGTTGCCCTGGGCGTTTTTTCCTATGGCACTTGGCGCCTGAACGACGCTCCGTCCACACACTCGCCGGTCCGGATCGCGATCGTGTCGGACAGCACCGACGACGACTCGAGCTGGACTTCGCCGGGTGGGCCGTCGATCCTGGCGAACTACACCCGCGGCATCCAGGCGGCAGCACAGCAGGGCGCCACGGTGGTACTGCTGCCCGAGAAGATCATCGACGTCCAGTCTTCGGCCCTGCCCGGACTGACCGACTCCTTCCAGAAGCTTGCCTCTAGCAACAAGGTCGTGCTCGTCGTCGGACTGACCGTCTTCGGCGACAACGACTACAACCGGGCGCTGGTGCTCTCACCCGACGGCAGCGCGCCCACGGCGTACGACAAGCACCACCTGATCCCCGGCATCGAGCCGTACACCTCCGGCGACCATCTCGGGCTGATGGACGGCCCGGACGGCGAGCAGTGGGGCGTGCTGATCTGCAAGGACTTGGACTTCCCGGCTTTGTCACGTCAGTACGGCAAGGTCGGCGTCGACCTGCTGCTCGTCCCCGGCCTCGACTTCGACAACGACGGCTGGCTGCACAGCCGGATGGCACTCCTGCGCGGAGTCGAGAACGGCATCCCGATCGCCCGCAACGGCAGCAAGGGCCGACTGACCTTCACCGATCAGCACGGTCGCCTGGTCAGCGAACTCCCGGCAGCCTCGAACCAGTCCGTGACGCTCGTCGGCGAGCTGAACCCAGGGATCGCGCGCACGCCGTACACCCGCTGGGGCGACTGGTTCGCGTACCTGTCCATCCTGCTCACCGCGATCGGCGCCTTGGCCCTGCTGCGACCAAGACGCCGACCGGGTGACGCTGCTACGAGCTGATCGACCAGGAGTTGATGTAGCCCGTGTCCGCACGGGCCACATCGCGGACCTGGAGCTTCCAGGTGCCGTTGCGGGTCTCGCTGCTGAGGGTGGCCGTGTACGTCTGGTTGATGTTGTCGGCCGAGTCGTTGCTGGAGTTCTTCAGCCGGTACGACGAACCGTCGGGCGAGATCAGGTCGATCACCAGATCACCGCGGTAGGTGTGCACGATGTTGACCGCGACCTGCGCCGACGTGGCGCTCCCGGTGCAGCCGCTCACGGTGATCGAGCTGGTGACGGCGGCGCCGGCATCCGGGATGTTGACGTCGGCGCTGTTGCTGAACGGCCCGCACGTCGGGGTGGGACCGCCTCCGCCGAGGTTCGCGGCCGCGGCGGCGATGGCCGACGCGAACGTGCTCACCTGGGTGTAGACGCCCGGCGCGCTCGGCCGGGCACAACCGTCACCGTGGCTGACGATGCCGACCTGGATCCACGCGTTCGAGTTGTCCCGGCGGAACATCGGGCCGCCGGAGTCACCCTGGCAGGTGTCGACGCCACCGGTGGCCATCTGCCCGGCGCACAGCTCGGCCGGGAAGATCAGGTCGCTGTAGTAGTCGCCGGCATCCCGGCACGTCACGTCGTCGACGTACGGGACGTTCGCCTTCAGCAGGTACCGCTGCTGCGCGCCGCCCTCACTGGCCGCACCCCAGCCGGCCACCGTGAAGGTGCCGGTGTCGTACGACGTGGTGGTGGCGATCGGCAGCGTCGCGACGCCGGTGATCGGCGTGGCCAGCTTGATCAGCGCCCAGTCACCACCGGTGCTCGTGCCGTAGGTGGGCGAGCGGTGGATGTACGTCGACTTCACCTTCGTGGCCGACGTGTCCTGCAGATCGACGACACCGACGGTCGCGGTGATCGACGTGTTGTTGCCGGTGGAACCCACGCAGTGCGCGGCGGTCAGCACAAGCTGATTGGTGTACATCGCACCACCACATCCCATGGACAGCCTCACCATCCACGGAAACTCACCTTGCAGCGCGCGGGTTCCACCGACGACTCGGGGACCGGGCTCACCTTGGGCGGAGGTGGGCGCGGCGCTCGCCGAGTGGGCGGGCACGATGACCAGGGCGGCGGTCATCGCGCACAAGACGGCGGATCGGAAAATTCTGGTCAGAAGCATGGGCGGTGCCTCCTCGAAAACTGCTGCGGTTTGCACAGTTTGTACACCCTCCGGCACAGCCGGTGATGGCACGGGAGTGCGAGGGCACCGATGCGCCGGGATCGAGACCCAACCGAAACGGGGGGCGCTGCCGCGGCCGCGAACTCAGGCCAGAATTGGAACAGCAGCCCGGCGGCGCTCAGGTGGTCCGTCGCCGGGCTGCTGGACCTCAATTCTCGCTCACAACTGCGCAGAAATGGTGGCCAGATGGTGACACGGCACAAGAATGCTGACAGGACAACAAATATCGCTCAGTGCAGTGCTCGGAACACGGACAGTACGATCCGCCTCTTGCGGATCGTTCTACCCTGGAGTGGCGGTAGCCCACGGTGACCGCGCACGGGAGGGAGGGGACAGCCATGAGCTCGACCGACACGGAGCGTGCCGAGCACTTGCGCGTGCTCGGGCTCAACGACGACGAGATCCTGGTCTACCAGCACCTGCTCCGGGCCGGCCCCTCGTCGATCGGTGAACTCGACGCGGCCGTCGCCGGCCGCGGGGTCCGCATCGACGACGTACTCGGCGGGCTGGTCCAGGCCGGCCTGGCGCGACGGTCGGGATCGGACCACGCGCGCTTCCTGCCGGTGCCTCCCGACGCGGGCCTCGAGGCGCTGACCCTGCGCCGCGAGTCCGAGCTGAAGCAGGCCCGGATCGAGGTGCTGAACGCGTACGACGAGTTCCGCCGGACCGTGCACAACGAGTCGACCACGCACCTGATCGAGGTGGTCAGCGGGACGGCGATCGTCGAGCGGATCAACCAGATCAAGGGCAGCGCGCAGCGCGAGATCCTGGCGATCGACTCCCCGCCGTACTACCTGGGCGCGGGGCCGAACCAGATGGAGATCGAACAGCTCAACCGCGGCGTCGCCTACCGAGTGGTCTACTCGCCGGAGTCCGTCGAGGTGCCCGGGTACCTGACCGAGAACATCCTGCCCTGCGTCGAGGCCGGTGAGCAGGCGCGCGTGCTGCCCGACGTACCGGCGAAGCTGACGATCATCGACGGCTCGATCGCGTTCGTGTCGATGTCGGTGCGCGACACCGACGTGAACCGGTCCCTGCTGATCATCCGCCCGAGCAGCCTGCTCACGGCCCTGATCGGCATGTTCGAGCTCTGCTGGCGCAACGCCCTGCCCCTGCACGCCTCGGTCGGCGCCGAGGACGACCGCCTCGAACCCATCGAACGCCGCCTCCTGGCCCTCCTGGCCACCGGCGCCGCCGACGACACCATCGCCCGCACCCTCGGCATCAGCCGCCGCACGTTCTTCCGGTACCTGGAACGCCTGATGAACCGCACCGGAGCCAGCACCCGCTTCCAACTGGCCCTCCACGCAGCCCGCGAGAACTGGCTGTAGACAAGAGGAGGGGTGAGGGAGGGGTCCGCCCCGCCCTGGCGACTTCGTCGCCGGCTCCGATCAACCTCCGCTCCAGGCGGAGCTTCGGCCGGCTGGGACCGGCCGGAGGCCGGGGCCGGCCAGGCCTCGGGGCGGCACCGCCTTTCCCACCCAACACCAGCGCCCGGTGTCCCCGCAGGGGACACCGGGCGCTGGACGTACTGCTGCTCAGGCCTTGACGAATTCCTTGGCTACGACCTCGGCGATCTGGGCGGTGTTGAGCGCTGCGCCCTTGCGGAGGTTGTCGCCGCAGACGAAGAGTTCCAGCGCCTGCGGATCGTCCAGCGACTTGCGGATGCGGCCGACCCAGGTGGGGTCGGTGCCGACCACGTCAGCAGGCGTCGGGAACTCGCCCTCGGCCGGGTTGTCGAACAGGATCACGCCCGGTGCGTCGCGCAGCACCTCGCGGGCCTCGTCGACGTCGACCTCGCGCGCGAACACCGCGTGCACCGACAGCGAGTGCGTCGTGATCACCGGCACCCGCACGCACGTCGCGGACACCTTCAGGTCCGGCAGGTTGAGGATCTTGCGCGACTCGTTGCGCACCTTGAGCTCCTCGGACGACCAGCCGTCCTCCTTGAGCGACCCGGCCCACGGCACCACGTTCATCACCAGCGGCGCCGGGAACGGCCCGAGCGCGTTGCCGATCACCCGGCGTACGTCGCCCGGCGTCGTGCCGAGCTCACGATTGCCCGCGACCTTCATCAGCTGGTCGTACAGCGCGTCGATGCCTTCCTGACCAGCACCGGAGGCCGCCTGGTACGACGCGACGACGAGCTGCTCCAGCTCGTACCGGTGGTGCAGCGCACCCATCGCGACGATCATCGACAGCGTCGTGCAGTTCGGGTTGGCGATGATGCCCTTCGGCCGGTTGCGCGCGGCCTCGGCGTTCACCTCGGGCACCACCAGCGGCACCTCGGGGTCCATCCGGAACGCGCCGGAGTTGTCCACCACGACGGCGCCCTTGGCCGCCGCGATCGGCGCCCAGTGCGCGGAGATCTCGTCCGGTACGTCGAACATCGCGACGTCGATCCCGTCGAAGGCGGCCTCGGAGATCGCGACCACCTCGACCTCCTCGCCGCGGACCTTCAACCGTTTACCCGCGGAACGCTCGGACGCGATCAGCCGGATCTCCCCCCAGACGTTCTCGCGGGTGGAGAGCAGCGTGAGCATGACCGTGCCCACGGCGCCGGTCGCGCCGACCACCGCCAGGGTGGGCAGGCCGGCCCGCTCGTCGATCGTGGAGTCCGCAGCGTTCACCGGGGTCACCGTCCTGTTCCTCCGTAGACGACAGCTTGGGTGTGCTCGTCGTCGAGGTCGAATGCGGTGTGCGCCGCGGTCACGGCGGCGTCCACCAGGTTCTCGTCCACGACCACGGAGATGCGGATCTCCGAGGTCGAGATCATCTCGATGTTCACGCCGGCGTCGGCCAGCGCCGAGAAGAACTTCGCCGAAACACCGGGGTGCGAGCGCATCCCGACGCCGATCACCGAGACCTTGCCGATCTGGTCGTCGTACAGCAGCTGCTCGTAGCCGACCTCGTCCTTCATCCGCGCCAGCGCGGACATCGCCCGCGAACCGTCCGAGCGCGGCAGCGTGAAGGAGATGTCGGTCCGGTTGGTGGCGACGGCCGAGACGTTCTGCACGATCATGTCGATGTTGGTCTCGGCGTTGGCGACGGTCTCGAAGATCCGCGCGGCCTCGCCCGGCTTGTCCGGTACGCCGACCACGGTGATCTTGGCCTCCCCACGGTCGTGGGCCACGCCGGAGATGATCGCCTGTTCCATGTTCTCAATATCCTTCGCATCGACGACCCAGGTGCCTTCCTTCTGCGAGAAGGAGGACCGCACGTGGACCTTGACGTTGTAGCGCCGCGCGTACTCGACGCAACGCAGGTGCAGGACCTTCGCACCGCAGGCAGCCATCTCGAGCATCTCCTCGTAGGAGATCATCGGGATCTGCTGCGCGGCCGGCACGATCCGCGGGTCCGCGGTGAAGATGCCGTCCACGTCGGTGTAGATCTCGCAGTAGTCCGCCTCGAGCGCGGCGGCCAGCGCGACCGCGGTCGTGTCGGAGGCGCCGCGGCCCATCGTGGTGATGTCCTTGGTGTCCTGCGCGACGCCCTGGAACCCGGCCACGATCGCGACGTGGCCCTCGGCCAGCGCGTCCTCGATCCGGCTCGGCGTGATGTCGATGATCCGGGCGTTGCCGTGCGCGGAGGTGGTGATCACGCCGGCCTGCGAACCGGTGAACGACCGCGCCTCGTAGCCCAGGTTCGCGATCGCCATCGCCAGCAGGGCGGCCGAGATCCGCTCACCCGAGGTGAGCAGCATGTCGAGCTCGCGCGGCGGCGGCAGCGGTGAGACCTGCTGGGCCAGGTCCATCAGTTCGTCGGTGGTGTCTCCCATGGCGGAGATGACCACCACCACGTCGTTCCCGGCCTTCTTCGTCGCGACGATCCGTTGGGCCACACGCTTGATGCAATCGGCGTCAGCGACCGACGAACCGCCGTACTTGTGCACGACGCGACCCACAGCTGTGTCTCCTCAAAGCTTGGTTCCCCAGCAGCTCACACTGGTTGCGGTTACGCCGTGCGGTCGCTTCCTCGGGGCAGCACCAGGCGTGTTCGTTCGGCTCATTCTAGCCGTGACCTTCTCGTTGTCTCCTGCCTGACCAGGACCTGGGCCACCCGTTCGGCGGCCGGCGGTACGGCGCGCAGGAACGCTGGCGGTGACTGCCCGGCACCGAAGACCTTCCGGGGAGTGGACCACTTGTTTATATAAGTCATCACTGAAATACTGGGCGCATGCACGCCTTCGACATCCTCGGCGACCCGGTCCGGCGCCGGATCCTGGAACTGCTCGCCGACGGGCAGCTGCCGGCCGGGCAGATCGCGGCCACCATCGGCACCGAGTTCGGCATCAGCCAGCCGGCCGTCTCCCAGCACCTGCGCGTGCTCCGCGACAACGGCTTCGCGACGGTCACCGTCGACGGGACCAGGCGCCTGTACGCCGTCGACACCGAACCGCTGCGCGAGATCGACGCCTGGCTGGACCGCTACCGCAAGTTCTGGACCAACCGCCTGGACGCGCTGGACACCGAGCTGCGCCGAGGCCGGCGGGCTGCGTCCTCCCCGCCGTCCTCGTCGTCCGCGTCCTCGTCGTCCGCGTCCTCGTCGTCCGCGTCGTCCGCATCCTCGTCGGAGGCTCCCGATGCCTGACCTCGGCCAACTCCTCGGCACCACCCGCAGCCTCACGCAGGCGGCCGACACCTACTCCGTCGTACTGCGACGCACCTACGACGCCGACATCCAGGACGTCTGGTCCGCCTGGACCACTCCATCCCGCCTCAGCCGCTGGCTAGGTCAGGTCACCGGCACCCGCGAGGCCGGCGGCACCGTCCACCTGACCATGTCCCCACCGGACCAGGACGTCGCCACCCTCCACATCACCGCCTGCGCCGCCCCCACCAACCTCCAGGCCCGCTGGACCTGGCCAGGCGAGCCCGACTCCACCGTCGACCTCCACCTAGAACCCGACGGCAGCACCACGGTCCTGACGCTCACCCACTCCCAGGTGACCGAGAAAACAGCAGTCGAGTATGGCTACGGCTGGGAGGACTTCCTCAACCGCCTCACCCACCTCCTCGCCGACCGCGACCCAGCAGCAGTCTCCTGGTCCGACGCCCAGCAACACCTGAAGCCGATCTGGGAAGCCCTCTTCCAACAAGCGTGACCTGAACCGCACTCCACGCAGCCAGCCACCCGCACCCCGGAGCCCAACCCAGCCAGCGAGTTCCCCAGCACCGCCCCCTCGGCACCACCGTCCACCGCAGCCGGGGCCCACATCAGCACGCGCTACCCCCTCGGCCCCAGCACCCGACTTCACCACCACCGAAGCCCCACGCTGTGCACCAACCAGTCACCGAGAACCCCCCACCCGTGGCTGACCCATGCACAAAGTCGCACCCTGCATCCGAGTCCCTGGACAGACCACACCGAGATGCCACCAAACACCTCGGTTGGCTCCTGCCGGCATACCCAGCAAGCCCCGCGATGAGCACGGCGGCGACCTGTACGGCGAACGCGGACGAGCTCACCCATTGGCTGCCACCCGCAGAACCAGCACGCCCCCCCTGAGTGGCGATCGCGGCTGAGCTCGCGTGACGCGTGGGCGCGGGGCAAGCGACGCGGGCGCAGAGTCGGACACGTGCCGCGTGCACGCACGTGGCACGCGGGTGCAGGGCAGGCCAACCCGGGTGCGGAGCGGAGCACGGACGACCTCCCCGACCGTGTCGTGCAACTGCGCCGCCGGCACGAACTCACCTGGCTCGCGCGGGTCCTCGACCTGCCAGTCGGTGTAGACCGACAGCGCGACGTACCGCGTGCGCGGCTGGGCACGAGCCGTTCGGCGTCATCATCGGCGCGCAGGTCACGCCTGCGCGAGGGGACAGGCGACGTGGGTGCTGGGTGGGCTTCTGCCGCGGATGCCGGATCGGCACAGTGCGTTCGGCGGAGTGAGCGGCGCACGCACGTGGAGCCTTCGGCGGAGTGGGCATCGGGCAACACACGCGACGCATGCGCCGTGTGTGAGATGCGTGTGGTGGTGCGGCGGGCGTGCTCACGCCGTACGTGGTGTGCGCACACGCAGGTGTTAGTGCGGTGTCCGCACGCGCGGGGTGTTGGTGCGGGCTCGGCTATTGGCGTGCAGGTGCAGTCCCCCGCGCTGTCCACCGGTGCGGCCGGCTCAGGCGACGGCTACCTCTTCGACCGTCGCCTCTTCGGACGGGCGGTGGGGTGGGATGTGGAGCAGCGACAGTGTGGCCAGCAGGGTGAGGATTGCGGCTAGTAGCCAGACGTAGCGGACGCCGAAGGTTTCGACGACGAGGCCGGCGACAGCCGAGCCGACGGCTCCGCCGACCATCGCGCCGCTGCCCATCCAGCCGAAGATCTCGGTGCGGACCGAGTCAGGCGTCATCGCTCCCAGGCGCTCGTACAACGCGCCGACCGTCGGCGCGAGGACGCAGCCCGACAGCAGCAGGGCGATGCCGAGCGACACCGGCGACCACGTCGCGAAGACACACGCGAGCATGCCGACCGACACCAGCAGCGAACGGCGCCAGACGAACGAGTTCCGTCGACCCGGCAGCGCGCCGACGATCAACCCGCCGGCGAGGCTTCCAACGGCCCACACCGTCTCCAGGACACCGGCGATCAACCGGTTCCCGTGGTCGTCGGCGAACGCGACGATCCCGAGCGACACCGACGCGAATGCGGTCACACAGAACGCGAACGCCAGGATCAACGGCAACCGATGCCGATGCCAGAGCAACTGCGGCGCGGTCAACCGCCGTACGGTCTCGTCGTGCCGCATCGCCGGCTGCTGCTGAACGCCGTACCACCAGACCGACACCAGTGCGAGGGCCGCAGCCGACAGCACGCCGGCCCGCGGGTTCACGAAGCTGACCACCAGAGCACCCAACATCGGCCCGATCGCGAACAGCACCTCCTGCGCGGTCGCGTCCAGCGCGTAGACCGCGCGCAACCGCGGCCCCTGGACCAGTCGCGGCCAGGCCGCCCGCAGTGTCGCGGTGATCGGTGACACGAACGCCCCCGCGAGCGCGGACACCACCGGCATCAACCGGTACCAATCGTTCGGCAGCAGAGCCAGCACGAACATCGCCAGGCTCCACCCCATCCCGGTCCCGATGACGACCCACTTGCCGCCTCGCCGGTCCGCCAGCCGCGACCAGATCGGCCCGCCCAGCGCCGTACCGATCGAGTACGTGCCCGCGACCACGCCCGCCCAGCCGAAGCTCCCGGCCGCGTCTTTCGCGAGGAACGACATCGGCACCGCCGACGCCATCACCGGCAGTCGCGCCACCAAGGCCGAGGCCAGCAGCGACGCCACCCCACGAGTTCTCCAGAGTGCGCGGTACGCCGACAGGTCCATGGACCGCATTCTGTCCTGTCACCTCAACCCCCCGCCTCAGGATTTTTCCCTACGCAGAACAAATACCATCCCTAGCTGTCACCGACAGTGTATGCGAACATATGTTCGTGCCCCAAACCGGCGAGGCGACGATCCTGCACGCCGACCTCGACGCGTTCTACGCGTCGGTCGAGCAGCGGGACGACCCGCGCCTGCGCGGCCGCCCGGTGATCGTCGGCGCCGGCGTCGTGCTCGCCTGCAGCTACGAGGCCAAGGCCCTGGGCGTGCGAACGGCGATGAACGGCGGCCAGGCGATGCGCCGCTGCCCGCAGGCGATCGTCGTCCAGCCGCGCATGTCGGCGTACTCCGAAGCCAGCAAGGCGGTCTTCAAGGTCTTCGAGGACACCACCCCGCTGGTCGAGGGCCTGTCGATCGACGAGGCATTCCTGGACGTCGCGGGCCTGCGCAAGATCGCCGGTACGCCGGTCGAGATCGCCACAAGGCTTCGAGCCCGAGTGCTGAGCGAGGTCGGACTTCCGATCACCGTCGGCGTTGCCCGGACCAAGTTCCTCGCGAAGGTCGCGAGCGGTGTCGCCAAGCCCGACGGCCTGCTCGAGGTGCCGCCCGACCAGGAGCTCGAGTTCCTGCACCCGCTCGCCGTCGAGCGTCTGTGGGGCGTCGGCGAAGTCACCGCCGAGAAGCTCCGCTCCCGCGGCCTGTCGACGGTCGGCGACGTCGCGATGTTGCCTGAGGCCGCACTGATCGCGATGCTCGGCCGCGCGTCCGGCCGACACCTGCACGCCCTCGCCCACAACCGCGATCCGCGCCCGATCGAGGTCGGCAAGCGCCGCCGCTCGATCGGATCCCAGCGCGCACTCGGCCGCTCACCGAAGTCACCCGAGACCCTCGACGCCGTGTTGGCCGGTCTCGTCGACCGAGTCACCCGCCGGATGCGATCGGCCGGACGATCGGGCCGGACCATCACGCTGAGACTGCGCTTCGACGACTTCACCCGCGCGACCCGCTCCCATACGTTGCCTCAGGCAACTGATCACACACGCACCCTGCTGGTCACCGCTCGCGCTCTGATGGCCGAGGCCACGCCGATGATCGAGAAGCAGGGCGTCACGCTCGTCGGCATCGCGGTCGGCAATCTGCAGAACGAGTCCGCCACCCAGCTGGCCCTGCCGTTCGACAAGGCCAGCAACGACGAGCTGGACAGCGCCCTCGACCACGTCAAGGACAAGTTCGGCATCAACGCGATCACCCGCGGCATCCTGCTCGGCCGCGACCAGGGCCTCACCGTCCCGATGCTGCCGGACTGACCGCGACCTCGGCCTCAAGGTCGTCCCGTACGACGGCCCGCAGCTTCCCCGCGACCACGACCGTCACCAGAGCGAGCACCCCGAACACCGCACCGATCCACCCCAGCACCGAGTACCCGGCCCCCGCGTCGAGCGCCAAACCACCAACCCACGGCGCCACCGTGATCCCGACGTTGAAGGCCGAGATGTTCACCGCAGCCGCCAGCGTCGGCGCCTCCCCGGCCAAGCTGAACACCCGCGTGTTCACCGCCGGATTGGTCGCGAATCCGGCCGCACCCAGCAACGCGATCGCAGCAACAGCAACGACCGGCTGCGCAGTCCACACAGCCAGTACGACGGACAGCACCACGACAGCCGAGAGCCCGACGTACAGGGTCTTGAACGGCCGCGCATCCGCAGTCCGCCCACCGATCGAGATGCCCACCAGCGCGCCCACGCCGTACAGGGCAAGCACCGCCGGCACCCAGTCGCTGCTCAGCCCGGTCACCTCGACCAGCAGCGGCGCCAGGTAGCTGAAGATCACCAGCAACGCGCCGACCGACAACGCCGTGGTCCCGTAGGCCAGCCACAGCGGAGGATTCGCCATCGCGCGGAACTCGTCGCGGATCTTCGGGACGCTGTTCGCCGACCGACCACCCGGCACCGTCGCCACGACCCCGGCCATGGCGATCGTCGACATCGCCGCGACTCCCCAGAACGCCGCGCGCCACCCGAGATGCTGGCCGATCACTGTCCCCAGCGGCAGCCCCAGAATCGTTGCCACGGTCAACCCACCGGCGAGGATGCTCATCGCCCGACCCCGTCGATCCGACGGCACGAGACCGATGACGGTGACCGAGGCGACAGCCCAGAACCCGGCGTACACAAAGGCCCCGACGACTCGGGTCACCAGCAGGACCTCGTAGTTCGGCGTCAGTGCGCCGGCTACGTGGGCCAGCACGAACACGGCAAGGAAGCTCAGCAACGCCGTACGCCGTGGCCAGCGCAACGTGACGACGGCGAGCACCGGCGCGCCGACCAGCATCCCGATCGCGAACGCCGAGATCAGCAACCCCGTGGTCGGAATCGAGACGCCGAGGTCGCTCGACAGCTCGGGCAGCAGCCCGGCGAGCATCAGTTCGGACGTTCCCTGGGCGAAAATCGCAAGGCCCAGCACGAAAATGGCAGGCGGCATCGAAGGTCCCCTCAGAAAGTTCAGTCAGACCAGGGCGGTCAGCGCGGTCGTCGCGACCGCGGTCAGCGCGGCCCGATCGGTCCCACCGCGCGCCAGCACCCGGATCCCGCAGATCGTCGCGACGACGAACTGCGCCAGGCTGCGGGCGTCCTTGTCCGCAGCGATTTCCCCATCACGCTGGCCGGCCTCGATGGCCGTCGTGAGCGCGATCAGGCGGATCTCTTCATCCACCCGCAACTGCTCGGCGATCACAGCGTCGTGCGGCGCGAGCTCGATCAGCGAGTTGACCACCAGGCAGCCGGCCGGCTCATCAACAGGCGGGTCCACAGCGCCGTCCAGCATCGTCCGGATCTTGACCGCTAAAGGCAGGTCGCCGGCCAGCAGCTCCAGCGTCGACCCGGTCTTGCGGTCGATGTACCGCGCCAGCGACCGCTCGAACAGCTCGTGCTTGCCGGCGAAGGTGTTGTAGATGCTGCTCCGCCCGAGCCCGGTCGCCTCGCACAGGTCCTGCGTCGAGGTGCCCTCGTACCCGTGCGCCCAGAAAGCGCGCATCGCCGCCTCGGTCGCGGCGTCCTCGTCGAACGTCCTGGGTCTGGCCATGCGCACCAGGTTAGCACGATTTTGGATCGATCAGTTCAGAATTCTCTCGGGTAGCCGATCTCGGCCAGGTCCTCCTTGAGATCGCCCAGCCGGCGGTTCCGGTTGAGGATCGTCACGACGTACTCCGAGAGCGGCATCAGCGCGTAGACGTGCCGGATCGCGTCCAGATCGAGCGCGACCTCGTAGTACTCCTCGGCGAAGGTGAGATAGCCCTCCGGTCCCTCGGTCAGCAGCCCGAAGAGCCGCTCGGCGCCGTCGTCGCCCTTCGGCTCGACAGGCCCGGAGACCCAACGGTCCTTCTCCGGAGTGCGCCAGAAGCACACCGTCGCGTTCAGGACGCCGCCCTCGTCGTCCCGGAAGGCCGGCTCGTCCCGCGCCGCGTGCAGCTCGGGCGGGAGGCCGTCGACCAGCCCGGGCCAGAGCTCGCCGTTGTTCCCGTACGGCGACATCTCCGACTCGTGCGCGAACCCGCGCGCGAACACCCCGTCCGGCGAGAACACGATCGAGTACTCGTCGCCCGACCCGTCGACCATCAGCGCGGCCTCCTCGGTCGCCGACCAGCGCGCATCGAACGAGTAGTACCGGTACGCCGGGTCCTCGCAGACGATCAGGTCCAGTACGGCGAGCGCGCGGCTGATCCGCCGTACGGTCGCGACATCGGGCAGCCGGGGCAGCAGTTCGTGAACAGACACCCGGTCATTCAACCGGTTCGTGCCGACATCTCCATCACCGACCGCCGGTGGATCAGTGGTTCTCGTCGAACAGGCGGCCGGCGTACCAGGTGAGCGCGGAGCGGAGCTCGCCGATCTGGCGGAGCCGGCGGCGGCTGGTGGCGCCGTGCGCAACCGGGAAGACGCGGTGACCACCGTGGAAGCGGCGAGGTGACGCGGGCAGGTCGGCGGCCCGGGCCGGGTCGAGCCAGACGACCAGCCAGACGCGTCGGGAGTGACCGACGAGGCGGATCCGCGAGACGCCTGCCCACGGGACGAAGCCGGTACGGCCGGAGCGAGTGGCGGTCAGGCCGTCGGCGTTCACGACGAGGCGGACTTTGCGGGCGAAGAGGAACGGCACTCGGAAGGCGAGGAACCAGAGGCCGACGAGGCTGATCAGCCAGCAGACCAGGGCTTGCCCACCGAAGCCCATCTCGGCGGAGTACGAGGAGAACCGGCCGGTGGCGATGGTGAACGTCAACAGCCAAAGGGACATCAGGATCGAGTACGTCCGGCTGGTGGTGAAGGTAGGGCCGACGGGTACTTGTCGTACGGGTGGTTGCTTCTTCTCTCTTTCGATCGGCAAGCGAGCCGGAGCTGGTGGGTCCGCGAACGGCCTCTGCTCCACCCGCGTCGGCGCCGGCGCGGGCAGCTGCATGGTGCTTGCCATAGGCAACGGAACGGGATGCGCCGGACTCAACGCCTTCAGTACTTCGCCCGGCGTCGGCCGCAATTCCGGCCTGCGCTGCAGACACCCGCGAACCACCCCGCCGACGTCATCAGGCAGCGGCGGAATCAGCGGCTCCTCGTGCACGACGCGATGCATCATCGCGCTCAACGGCCCCCGCCCGAACGGCCCCTGCCCGCTCGCCGCGAACACCAGCACTCCACCGAGCGAGAACAGATCCGACGCCGGCCCGATCGCGCCGCCGGTGATCTGCTCGGGCGACAGGTAGCCCGGCGTACCGACGACGATCCCCGTGGCGGTCAGGTTCACGTCCTCGAGCGCCCGCGCGATGCCGAAGTCGATCACCCGCGGCCCGTTGTCGGTGAGCAGGATGTTCGACGGCTTGAGATCGCGATGCACCACCCCGGCGCGATGGATCGCGACCAGCGCCTCCGCCAGCCCCGCGGCGACGTACCGCAGACCGTCCGGCCGCAGCGGCCCTTGCCCATCAACCGCCTGCTGCAACGTCGGACCCGGCAGGTACTCCGTCGCAAGCCACGGCCGCGCGGCATCCGGATCGGCGTCGACCACCGCGGCCGTGAACGCTCCACCGACCTTCCGAACCGCCTCGACCTCTCGTCCGAACCGCGCGCGGAACCCCGGATCGTCGGCGAGCTCGGGCCGGATCACCTTCAGCGCGACCAGCCGCCCGCCCGGCGACCGCGCCAGGTGAACGGTCCCCATCGCACCGCTGCCCAGCCGCGACTGGACCACGAACGGACCGACCACCGCCGGGTCCTCGTGCTGCACTCGCGCCTCCTCGGCCTCACCGGCGACTCACGCTATCCCACCCCGGGGAATATTCGGAGGCCTGCGCACGCTCCGTTGAGACGACTGGTCATTTTGCTTTCTGGGAGAGGGATGATCGTGATGACCGCACCGGCTGTGAAGGCGTTCCCGCTGAACTACTTCGGCATCGCCTTCGGTCTGACCGGCCTCGCCGGTACCTGGACCGCCGCGAGCGACGCACTCGAGCTCAACCGGGCCGCCGCCAACGTTCTCTGGCTGGTCGCCCTGGCCGTCTGGCTGATCAGTCTGGTCCGCTACTTCCGCGGAGCCCGTACGCCGAAGCAGGTGCTCGCTGACCTCGATCACCCGGTCCTCGGCCCGTTCGCCTCACTCGTACCGACCACCGGCATGCTGTACGGCGCAGCGCTGAGCCACTACGCCCCGACTGCCGGGCGGGTCGTCGTACTGGTGATGTTCGTCCTCGGCCTGGCCGTGGCGACGCTGTTCTTCACCAGGCTGCTGGTCCGCCAGCGTGACATCGACCAGCTGCACGCCGGGTACCTGCTGCCGACTGTGGCGGCCGGTCTGATCGGCGGGCAGAGTCTGGCGACCGTCGGACTGCCTGGGCTCGGCTACGGGTCGTTCGGCGTCGGCATCCTGATGTGGCTGCTGCTCGGCGCTGTGCTGCTCGGTCGCCTGGCCTTCCGGCCGGCGCTACCTGCGGCGCTCGTCCCGACGCTGGCCATCTTCGCGGCGCCGCCGGCCGTTGGCGGGAACGCCTGGTTCGCTCTCGACGGCGGGAAGCCTGACCTGTTCCAGCACGCGCTCCTCGGCGCATTCGTGCTCCTGATCCTGGCGCAGCTCGCGCTGGTCCCGACGTACGCGCGGCTGCCGTTCGGCCTGGGCTTCTGGGCCCTGACCTTCACCACCGCGGCCAGCGGGACGTACGGCATCCACTGGCTCGCCGCGACCGGAGTACCGGGCGCGGACGTCCTGACGGTCGTCGTACTGGTCCTCGTGACCGCGGTGATCGGCTGGATCGCCGTACAGTCCGTGCGGCTCGTGCTCAGCGGCGCTGGACGGCTTCCTCGGCGACCTCGACCAGTTCACGGTCGGACGCCTCAGTCTCCGGATCGTGCGCCGGCTCCAGCCGGTCGTGGGCGATGAGCGACTGGATGGCCCGCAGTACGGCGCTCGCCGCGGCGCCCCAGGTGGAGACGTAGGAGAACTGCCACCACCACAGCGCCTCGATGATCCGGCCGGACTGGTAGTGCGCGAGGCCGTGCACCAGGTCGGTCGCGATCGCGGTCAGGTCGTCGGAGAGCCGGTTGACGGTGATCTCCGGCGGCGCGGCGTACGGGTCGAAGACCTCGGCGTACTCGTCGAGTCCCTCGAACAGCACCGCGAGCCGGTCGCGCATCGCGTCCAGGTCCGGATCCGGTCCGGCGTCGCTCTCGAAGCGCTCCGCCGGGACGAAGTCCTCGAACGCACCGAGCCGGCCACCGGCCAGCAGCAGCTGGCTGACCTCGAGCAGCAGGTACGGCAGCGAGGCGAGTCCCTCGTCGACACCGTCCTCGTCGGGCTGGGCCGCGATGTCACGCACCGAGATGAGGAAGCTCTGCACCTGGTCCGCGATCTGCTCCGCGAACTCGGTCAGGTCCTCGTTGTCGGTGTCCAACGCGCGTTCCGCAATATCGGTTGATTCAGTCATCGATCGATCGTCGCCCTTCAAACGCCCGTCCGAGTGTGACCTCGTCGGCGTACTCGAGGTCACCGCCTACAGGTAGTCCACTGGCCAAACGAGTAACCCGCAACCCCATGGGCCTGAGCAACCGGCTCAGGTACGTGGCAGTCGCCTCACCTTCGAGGTTCGGATCGGTGGCGAGAATGATCTCGGTCACCTCGCCGCTGGCCAGCCGTTGCATCAGTTCGCGGATCCGGAGCTCGTCCGGCCCGATGCCCTCGATCGGCGAGATCGCGCCGCCGAGCACGTGGTAGCGGCCGCGGAACTCGCGGGTCCGCTCGATCGCGACCACGTCCTTGGCCTCCTCGACCACGCAGATCAGCGCGAGGTCGCGGCGCGGGTCACGGCAGATCCGGCACTGCGTCTCTTCCGAGATGTTGCCGCAGATCTCGCAGAACTTGACCTTCTCCTTGACCTGGATCAGCACGTGGGACAGCCGGCGGACGTCGGTCTCGTCAGCGGCGAGCAGGTGGAACGCGATCCGCTGCGCGGACTTCGGACCGACGCCGGGGAGCCGGCCGAGCTCGTCGATGAGGTCCTGGACGGCCCCTTCGTACACGTCAGACCGGGTTCTGACCGGGCTCGGAGCCCGGACGCGTGAACCCGAAGTTCGGGCCCTGGTCGTTGCCCGGCAACTGCTTGCCGGGGAGCTGATCGTTGCTCTGCACGGTCTCCGGAGCACCGCCACCGAATCCGGGCAGACCTCCACCCAGACCACCGGCGAGCGGCCCCATCGCGCGGGCCGCCACCTCCTTGGCGTTCTCCGAGGCGTCCCGTACGGCGGCCACGATCAGATCGGCCAGCGTCTCGGTGTCGTCCGGGTCCACCGCCTGCGGGTTGATCGTCAGGCTGAGCAGCTCGCCCGTCCCGGAGACCATCGCGGTCACCAGACCACCACCCGCGGTGCCCTCGACCTCCTGGTTCTCCAGGTTGGCCTGAGCCTCCATCAGCTGGCTCTGCATCGCTTGTGCCTGTGCGAGCAGCTCGGACATGTCAAAGCCCCCGCCCTGCCCACCGCCATCGTCGAACACGCGATCTCCCGTCGGACTCTTCCGCTTGCCCCTGAGCCTAGCCGGTCGTTCCGACAACCCCAGCCCCGGTCAGTGACCGAGCGGAAACCGATATGTGTCCACACCCTGTGGGCGGCACTTATCCACAAGATGTGGAAAACATGTGCACACCTCAGCGCGCTCATCGCCGCCTTTTCTCATCCACACCCCGTCCCCAACCCTGTGGACAACCTGTTGACACCCGCGCCCTGCGGCCGGCACCCGGGCCCTGCGGCCGACGCCTCGGCCGACGCGGCTCGTGCCGCCAGCCGCCCTCAGCCCACTTCCCGGCCCGGCCCGGCCCGCCCTGCCCCGCCTCACCGGCCTGCCCGCCCCGACCCGCCTCACCGGCCTGCTGGCCCCGACCCGCTTCGCCGGCCGGCCCCGCCCCGGCAATCCTGCGGGCATGCCGAAGCAGCCCATCGCCAGGACGGGCTGCTTCCCCCAAGCCGCCGGCTACCTCGGCGACCGCACCTGCCGAACCTCAGTTCGGCTCCTCGCTAGTTCGGCTCTTCGTTGATGATCGAAGCCCCGAGCGTCTCCCGCAGCAGATCGGTGTGCGACCGGGAGTCCTCCTCGAGGACGACGTCGTCGTCCCCGATCGCCATCGCCTCTTCCTCAGGCGTCAACGGCACCTCCTGAACCTCCGGCGCCGCCGCAGCCTTCCGCGCCTGCTCAGCCGCCACCGCAGCCTCAGCCGCCCGCCGCTTGCTGGCGGCCTGCTCCCGCCGGTCAACCTCAGGCGCCGCCGAGGGAGCCGGCGGCCCACCCGCCTGCTGATCCGCCTGCAGCGGAACCCTCACCTCACCAGCAAACTCCTGTACGGCGACCGCCCCACCCGCCGCGGCCCCAACACCTCCGGGGCCAGGCGCACCAACCGCCCCATCACCCCAGCCGGCGCCACCGCCGCCCGCGCCACCGCTGCCCGCGCTGCCGCCACCGCTGGCCGCGCTGCCGGCGCTGCCGGCGCCACCGTTGCCCGCGCTACCGCTGCCGGCCGAAACCTCCTGCGCAGCCGCCCCGGCGCCTCCGACGCCTCCGGCGCCCGGGCCTGCAATGCCACCGCCCGCCGCGCCACCTGCACCGTTCGCACCAGCACCGGCGACCTCCGCACCGCCAGTACCAGCGAACCCATCGTCCGCGGCCCCGCTCGTCCCGCTTGGCTCGCCGTACCCCGCTGAACCATTGACCCCAGCGCCACCTCCCGGCGCCTCGTGCGCAGCCGGCCCGGCGCCCGGCCCGTCAGCACCAACGCCTCCAGAGCCCGACCCTCCGTCGCCCGACCCTCCGGCGCCCAGCCCGTCGGTCCCTGCACCCGCGGCTCCCGCACCACCGCCATACGAACCACCGGCCGCGCCGCCACCGTGCGAACCAGCAGCACCACCTTGGTCGCCGTAGCCCGCAGCGCCACTCCCATCGCCGCCGGCACCACCAGCATCGCCGTACGACCCACCAGCACCCGGACCACCGGCCCCCGGCTGACCCACCGACGGAGCCTGATCCCACGACGAACTAGGCGGCGCGGACGGCGGCGCAGGCGGAGGCGCCGCTCCCGACCCAGCCCCTGGATCGGTCGACGGATCAACCACTGCCTCGACCCGCCGGTTCAACCCGATCGTGTCGATCATCGCCTGCCGCAAGATCTCGTCACTGCCGGACCGCGCAAAGCTCTCCCGAGCCCCCGCGTTCACCAGCCCCAACGTCAGGATCTGCTCATCGACGGCGATCACCTGAGCGTTCTGGCTGAGCATGATCCAAGCGAACCGCCGCTTGCTCTTCACCGCCTCCAGCACCTCGGGCCACAACCGCCGAACATCCGCCAGCCCCACCGGTCCGCTCGAAACCGGCGCAGCCGCAGCCGGCGCCACCTGCGCAGCCGCCGTTGACTGCCCACCACTCACCGGAGCAGCAGAACCGGACTCATCAGCCCAAGCCCCAGTCCGATTCCCACCACCCGAACCAGCACTCGCAGGCGCCGAACCCCCACGCCCAGCTCCAGCCGCAGCACCCGCCGAACCGGCTCCACCGTTGCCACCCGCCGGGGACGCCCCACCCGCCGTACCAGCCCCAGTACTGCCAGCCCCACCACCGGAACCAGAACCACCAGCCCCGGCAGCGCCAGCCGGTCCACCAGCACCCGGCGCCGAGCCATCAGCAGCTCCCGCCGCCGTTCCGGCCGGGCTCGCATCGCCCGCCGCCGATCCACCGTCCGCGCCAGCACCCCGACCATCAGCCGAACCGCCAGCACCCGGCGCACCAGCTCCAGCCGAACCGCCAGCACCCGGCGCACCAGCTCCAGCCGACCCGCTAGCACCAGCTCCGCCCGGGCCACCAACAGCACCCGCTGCACCAGTGCCAGCCGACTCGCCAGCACCAGACCCGCCCGGCCCACCAACAGCTCCCGCCGCCGCACCCCGACCAGCACCCGGCCCAGCCACTTCAGCCGACCCCGAGCCACGCCCATCCGCAGCCGCCGTACCACCCGGCCGCGCAACCGGCGCAGCCGGCGCCGCTTCCGCCGTACCAGCAGGCACCCCGATCGTGAACCGTCGCTCCATCCGATCCAGCCGGGCCTGAATCCCGTTGGTCGAGTCATCAGCTCCCGGCAGCAGCACCTTCGCGCAGATCAGCTCGAGCTGCAGCCGAGGCGCAGTCGCCCCGCGCATCTCCAGCAACCCTGCCGCGACAATGTCCGCGGCCCGAGTCAGCTCAGCCGCGCCGATCCCAGCGGCCTGGGTCTGCAGCCGCTCGCCCTGGTCCTCCGCCGCCTCGATCAACCCGGAAGCGACCGCATTCGGCACCGCCGACAGAATCACCAGGTCCCGCAGCCGCCGCAGCAGATCCTCCGCGAACCGCTTGGGATCCTGCCCCGTCTCGATCACCTTCTCGACCGTCTCGAACACAGCCCGGCTGTCGTGCGCCGCAAATCCGTCAACGCACGCGTCCAACAACGAGTCCGGCGTAAACCCGAGCAGCGCGACCGCCAACTCGTACGTCACGCCCTCCGGCCCGGCTCCACCGATCAGCTGGTCGAGCACACTCAGCGAGTCACGCACCGACCCGGCACCAGCACGCACCACCAACGGCAGCGCGGCCGGCGCGATCGCCACGCCCTCGGCCTCGCACAGGGTCGCCATGTAGTCCCCCAGCGCCTTCGGCGGCACCAGACGGAACGGGTAGTGGTGGGTCCGGGACCGGATCGTCCCGATCACCTTGTCCGGCTCGGTCGTGGCGAAGATGAACTTGAGGTGCGGCGGCGGCTCCTCGACCAGCTTCAGCAGGGCGTTGAAGCCCTGCGTCGTCACCATGTGCGCCTCGTCGATGATGTAGATCTTGTAGCGGCTCTCGACCGGCGCGAAGAACGCCCGCTCCCGCAGGTCCCGCGCGTCGTCGACACCACCGTGCGAGGCCGCGTCGATCTCGATCACGTCGATGCTGCCCGGCCCACCGCGCGCGAGGTCGGTGCAGGACTTGCACACCCCGCACGGCTCGGCGATCGGGCCCTTCTCGCAGTTGATCGCCCGCGCCAGGATCCGCGCGCTGGTGGTCTTGCCACACCCGCGTGGACCGGAGAACAGATAGGCGTGGTTCACCCTGTTGTTGCTCAGCGCGTTGCGCAGCGGTGCCGTGACATGGTCCTGCCCGATCACCTCGGCAAACGTCTCCGGGCGATACCGGCGGTACAACGCAAGAGGTGCTTCCACGACCGCAACCCTAGCGCCGAGCGCCGACATTTCCTCCCCAGCCCGTCACGCCCAGCGATTCCACTCGGTACGACGTACCAACCGTCTCCCGCACACCGCGCAGCCCCACCAGAACTCCCACGCAGCACACGGCTCGGTCAACGCCTCCCGCGATCGCGCAGCTCGCTCAACCCGCCAGCGCGGTGACAGCGGCCGGATCCCAGTAGTACGGCCGGAACTCCGTCACCAGACCGTCGCGAACCCGGTTCACCTGGACGAGCGACGTCTCCAACGACCGCCCGCTCGCCCGAGCCGTGAACCGAACCTCCAGGTGCACCGCGACCTGATCCCCGGCCGCAACCTGCCGCGTCGACAAGAAGTCGAGCCCGGACCAGGTAGCACTGAACTCACCCAGGAAGTTCTCGATCCCGTCGCGGCCACGCCAGACCCCGCCGTACGGCAGCCCCGGCTGCGACCACAGACAGACCTCGTCGTCGAGCAACGCCGCCACCGGCCCGAAGTCCGCCAGCCCGCGCCCACCTCCAGCGACGTACTCCGCCTCAGCCCGGTAGAACCGCTCCAGCACAACTCCCGCAGACGTCATGCCGACGACCGTATTTCCCGCCCGCCGCCGCGTCTGGCGAGATCACGCCGCCAGGTTCGAGCTCAGCCCAGCGGGCCGTCTTCCTCCAGAAGCCCGTGCAGGTACGTGCCGTACCCCGACTTGGCCAACGTGTCCGCGCGAGCCTTCAGCCCGTCGTCGTCGATGAACCCACGCCGCCAGGCGATCTCCTCCGGGCAGCCGATCTTCTGTCCCTGCCGCATCTCGACCGCGCGCACGAACTCGCCGGCCGCCATCAACGAGTCGAACGTCCCCGTGTCCAGCCAAGCCGTACCCCGCGGCAGCACCTCGACCTGCAGCCGCTTGGCCTCCAGGTAGACCTCGTTCACCGACGAGATCTCCAGCTCACCGCGCGCGGACGGCTTGATCTCCTTGGCGATGTCGACGACGTCGGCGGAGTAGAAGTACAGCCCCGGAACCGCGTAGTTGCTCTTCGGCTCCTTCGGCTTCTCCTCGATGCTCAGCGCCTTGCCCTCGGCGTCGAACTCGACCACGCCGTACGCCGTCGGATCCGCGACCCGGTAGGCGAACACCACGCCGCCGTCGACCTCGTTGAACGTCTGCAGGTGCACGCCGAGCCCAGGCCCGTAGAAGATGTTGTCGCCCAGCGCGAGCGCGACCGGCTCGTTCTGGATGAACTGCTCACCGATCAGGAACGCCTGCGCCAGCCCGTCCGGGCTCGGCTGTACGGCGTACGAGATCTCCATCCCGAACTGCGAACCGTCACCGAGCAGCCGCTGGAACTGCGCCGCGTCGTCCGGCGTGGTGATGACCAGGACCTCACGGATGTTGGCCAGCATCAGCGTCGACAGCGGGTAGTAGATCATCGGCTTGTCGTAGACCGGGAGCAGTTGCTTGCTCGCGGCCATCGTGAGCGGGTGCAGTCGGGTGCCGGAACCGCCGGCCAGGATGATCCCTCGCATGCGACCGCACCTTACCGACGTTCGGTGTCCATGCCACATCGACCACTGGTCCCCTCCCGTCACAGACCGCATCCAACCCACGCCGAACTCCAGCCACACCCTCGACGCCGAGGCCTCCGCTCACTCCAAGTGGTACTCCGCGAACCGGCTCCGCAGGTCCTTCTTCGAGAACTTGCCGACCGACGTCTTCGGCACTTCGTCGATGAACTCGACCGCGTCCGGCAACCACCACTTCGCCACCAGCGGCTCGAGGTAGGCCAGGATCTCCTCGCCCGTCGCCGACTCGCCCTCCTGCAGGACCACACACGCCAGCGGCCGCTCGTCCCACTTCGGGTGCGGTACGCCGATCACCGCCGCCTCCTTCACGGCCGGGTGGGCCATCAGAAGGTTCTCCAACTCCACCGAGCTGATCCACTCCCCACCGGACTTCACCAGGTCCTTCGTCCGGTCGACCAGCCGCACCGACCCGTACTGATCGATCGCCGCGACGTCGCCGGTCTTCATCCAGCCGTCCTCGGTGTTCAGCTCCACGCCCGCGTCAGGCCGGTAGTACTCCGCCGCGATCCACGGCCCACGAACCTGCAGCTCACCGGTCGCCTCGTCATTCCAAGGCAGCGGCTCGGTCGACCCAGGCTCCACGATCCGAACCTCGACTCCCGGCAACGGCAACCCCTGCCGCGCCCGCAGCTTCGCCTGCTCGTCCTCCGGCAGACCCTGATCGCGAACGGGAACGTGCGAGGCCGTCGCGACCGGGCTGGTCTCTGTCATGCCCCACGCCTGCAGGATCGGCTTGCCCAGCTTCTCCCGGAACGCCTCCGACAGCGCCAGCGGCACCGCCGACCCACCGCACGGGATTCGCCGCAGCTTCGGCAGTTCGACACCGTCCAGCAACGGCAGCAGCCCCTGCCAGATCGTCGGTACGCCGGCCGATAGCGTGACCTCTTGTTCTTGCAGGAGCTTCAAGATCCCCTGCGGCGACATGTCCGGCCCGGGGAACACCAGGCTCGCCCCCGCCATCGGCGCCGCGTGCGCGAGCCCCCACGCGTTCGCGTGGAACATCGGGACCACCGGCATCACCGTGTCGGTCTCGTGCAACCCGATCCCCGCGTTGGTCAGTACGCCGATCGAGTGCAGCCAGGTCGACCGGTGCGAGTAGACGACGCCCTTGGGATTGCCCGTCGTACCGCTCGTGTAGCACATCGCGGCCGCCTGGTTCTCGTCCTCGACGTGGAACTCGACCGGCTCGGCCGCGGCCAGCAGCTCCTCGTAGTCGTGGAACCGATCGTCGTCCGGCAGTTCGGCCCCCGGCGCCCCGGCCGGCAGGTCGTCCATCACGACCACGTGGCGCAAGAGCGGCAGCCGATCGAGCAGCGGGAGGAACAGCCCCAGCATCGAACGGTCCACGAAGACGATCTCGTCCTCGGCGTGGTTGGCGATGTACACCACCTGGTCGGGGAAGAGCCTGATGTTGAGCGTGTGCAGGACCCGCCCGGTGCAGGGCGCGCCGAAGTACAGCTCGAGGTGGCGCCCCGAGTTCCAGGCGAACGTGCCGACCCGGCCGTCGGCGCTGATTCCCAGGTTGTCGAGCACGCCGCCCAGGCGTCTGGTCCGCGCGGCCCACTCGCCGTACGTCATGGTCACGGGCGCTGGGCCGCCGGTGTGCACGGTCTTGTCCGGGAAGAACTGCTCCGCCCGGCGGAAGATGGTGTCCAGGGACAGCTGGTAGTCCTGCATCAGACCCTTCATGGCCCCACTGTGCCAGTTCCGGTGGCGCCTTGACCATGACCTCACCGCGCACTCTCTGCGCACTTTCCACGCACTCACCCAGGGCGTTGCGGTGCCGGAAGCAACAGATGACATGACACACGTGTCGTGTAATATGTTTCTCGTGAAGGCGTCCGAGGAGCTGCGGTACCTGGTGCTCGCGATCCAGCGCGAGGGAAATCGCCTGCTCGCCGCCGATCTCCGCCCGCTCGGCGTCACCCCGTCACAGGCCGAGGTGCTGCGCGTCCTGCGCGACCACGGCCCGCTGACGCTCAACGCGCTCGGCGGCCTGCTCGTCTGCGAGACCGGCACGAGCCCGAGCCGCCTGGTCGACCGACTGGTCGCCCAAGGTCTCGTACGGCGTGAGACCGACAAGGTCGACCGTCGCTACCTGGCGCTCAGCCTCACCTCACGCGGGCGTCAGCTCTGCCGGCGCATCGTCACGGCCGAGGAGCGGCTGCACCGGCGGATCGACGACCTGGTCGTCGGGCTGCCCGTCGACGAAACCATCAGCACGCTACGAGCCGTCGCCGAGGCCTTCCCGGCCGGAGCGGCCCTGGCTCGCCGGCGCGACACCGTGAAGGAGAAATAGCCATGGAGTACGCGAGCTCGACCATCCCAGCCTCCCGGGACGCGATCCGGCGTGCACTGCTCGACGCGCACGCCCTGCCCGAGTGGAACGAAGCCTTCGTCTCCGTCGAGGGACCGACCACGCCGACAGTCGGTACGGCGTACAAGCTGAAGGTCCGCCCGCGCTTCACCGGCGAACTGAAGTACACCGTGATCGAGCTGGACCGCGTCGAGTTCGTCTGGGAGGTCCCGGGTTTCCACGAGACCGCAAGCTGGATGATCGGCCCCGACGGAGAGGTCACCCACGCCTTCAGCCAGTCCGGCCCGCTCGCCACGATCCTGCGTCCGGCATACCGAGGAATCGCCGCAGTCCGCCTCGGCCGCCTCACCAACCGCCTGACCCAACTCGCCCGCGCGGCCTGAGCCCTAGTGACGGCCTGAGTCCTAGTGACGGCCTGAGCCCTAGTGGAAGTGCGCCCCCGGCTTGCGGTAGCCGCGGAGTAGGTCTCGGGAGATGATCAGCCGCTGCATCTCGTCCGTGCCCTCGAAGATGCGCCACAGCCGGACCTCGCGGAACCACCGCTCGATCGGCAGCTCCTTCGTGTAGCCCATCCCACCGTGGATCTGCAGCACGCGATCCGCGACCCGGTTGACTGTATTGGTTCCGTACAGCTTCGCGATCGCGCTGTCGTGCTGCGGATGCCGCCCCTGATCGACCACCCACGCGGCGTACAGGACAAGCCAGCGAGCCGCTTCCAGCTCGACCTCCGAGTCGGCGATCATCCACTGGATCGCCTGGTTGTCGCCGATCGCGCGCCCGAAGGTCTCCCGGCTGTTCGCGTGCTCGACCGCCAGCTCGATCAGCCGCTCACAGGCGCCGATGCCGCGCGACGGAATCAGGAACCGCCCCTTCATGATCCAGCGCATCGCCAGTTCGTACCCCTGACCGATCTCGCCGAGCACATGATCGGCGGGCACCCGGACCTCATCGAAGTTGAGCGTCGCCGGCACCGCCTGTCCCATCGTCACGATCGGGTCGGACGTCCAGCCCCGCTCCCGATCGACCAGGAACGCGGTGAACCCACCCTTCGAGCCCTTCTCCGCATCGGTCACCGCGATCACGATCGCGAAGTCGGCCTCGTTGCCGCCGGTGATGAACGTCTTCTCGCCGCGGATCACCCAGTCGTCGCCGTCGCGCCGCGCCGTCGTCCGGATCGCGCGCGTGTCCGACCCCGCGCCCGGTTCGGTGATCGCGAAGCACGACCTGCGCTCGCCGGAGATGGTCGGCAGCAGGTACTCCTTGCGCTGCTCCTCGTTGCACTCGTAGAGGATGTTGTCGGCCTCGCCACCGAAGGAGAACGGTACGAAGGTCCGCCCGAGCTCGCTCGTGATCAGTGCCTGGTCGACCGCCGAGAGGTCCATCCCGCCGTACTCCTCAGGCGTGCTCAGCCCCCAGAACCCGAAGGTTTTCGCCTTCTCCCGCAGGGCTTTCACCACCTCGGGCTCGACGCCTGGCAGCCCTTCCCGCTCGCGCCGCAGGACGTCGTTCTCCAGCGGCATCAGCTCCCGCCGTACGAACTCCCGGGTGGTGGCCCGGATCGCCTGCTGTTCCTCGGTGAGCGAGAAGTCGACCATGCAACGCCTCCTGGGTTCTGCGTCCGGAAGAATGCCTGAAGAAGTCCTCCTGAGTGCATTCTTTGCCACCTTAGGCCGATCTACTCTCGATCACATGTTGACCGAGATTCGCGATACCCGCCTGTACGTCGACCAGCGCGGCGCCGCCGACGCTCCGCCCTTGCTCTACATCCACGGCGGCCCAGGCGCCGGGTCGTACGACTTCCTCGCCTTCCAAGGCGATCGACTGGCCGAGCGGCTCCAGGTGATCGGCGTCGACCAACGCGGCGTTCAGCAGTCCGACCCGATCGACGGGCCGGTCACCGAGGACATCGTCATCGCGGACTTCGAGGCGCTGCGGGAGCGGCTCGGCTTCGAGCAGTGGGCGATCCTCGGTCACTCGTACGGCGGCCGCCTGGCGCTGCGGTACGCCGCGAACCATCCCTCGTCGGTCAGCCAGGTGGTCTTCGAGAACCCACCGTGGGACATGGTCCTGGCGACCCGCACGCTGGTCGAGTCCGCCAAACCGCTGCTCACGGAGCTCGGCCTGCTGGACGAGGCGAACAGGCTGCTCTCCTGGACCGGCCCGGCGACCACCGAGATGTGGACCGATCGGACCACTCTGCTGCAGCAACTAGGGGAGCGCCGGATGGACATCTATCTCGGCCCAGCCTCCCGCGACCTGGTGCTCCCGGCCGGCGATCTCCCGGAGGAGATCCAGGAGCGCGCCGGGTACTTCGCCCAGACCATTGCCCAGAGCACCAGCTTCAACGAGTCGCTTGTCCCATTGCTGGCCCGCCTGCCCCAACCCGCCCTGCTCATCAAGGGTGAGCACGATCCGGTCACGAGCCCCGAGGAGATCCGCCATTTCGGCACTGACGTCCCCGAGGGCACCTACCGCCTCTTCGAGGGCGCGGGCCATTTCGTCCACGCCGAGCAGCCCGCGGAGTACACCGATGTCGTCACCGACTTCGTGCTCCGCTGAGCTGCGGGCCCGCCCTGCGGTCCGCGCAGGATCAGACGGCGATCGGCACCGCGCGCTTGTGAATCGTGCGGCGGTGGTAGCCGATGATGATCTCGGCCGCCTCGGGCTCGATCTCCTGGCCTTCGAGGAAGTTGTCGATCTGGTCGTAGGTGACCCCGAGCACGGTCTCGTCCGGTACGCCGGGCCGGTCGGACTCGAGGTCGGCAGTCGGGACCTTGCCGGTGATCTCCGGGGCAGCACCGAGGCGTTCGCCCAGGGCGCGGACGCGGCGCTTCGTCAGGCCGGAGAGCGGCGTCAGGTCGCACGCGCCGTCGCCGTACTTGGTGAAGAAGCCCATGACGGCCTCCGCGGCGTGGTCGGTGCCGACGACCAGGCCGCCGCGCGCGCCGGCGACGACGTACTGGGCGATCATCCGCTGGCGCGCCTTGATGTTGCCCGTGTGGAAGTCGGCCCGGTCGCCGAGTCCGGCGTGGGCGACCGATCCGACCATCGCGTCGGTGGCCGGCTTGATGTCGACAGTGAGCGTCTCGTCCGGCTTGATGAACTGGAGCGCCCGCTGGGCGTCGTCCTCGTCGTGCTGCACGCCGTAGGGGAGCCGCATCGCGACGAAGCTCGCGTCACGTCCGTCGGCCCGGACCCGTTCGACGGCGAGCTGGCACAGCCGGCCGGCCGTGCTCGAGTCGACGCCGCCGCTGATCCCCAGCACGTACGCCGAGGAGCGGGCCAGCCGCAGCCGGTCGACCAGGAATCCGATCCGCCGCTCGATCTCGAGGTCCGCATCGAACGACGGCGACACCCCGAGCTCGGCGATGATCAGTTCCTGCAGGTAGCGACGGTCCTCGCTCATCGATCTCCCTCACCGTTCGAATCCCGGCCTCCAGTATCCAAGTCGGCTCACGGCACCCCGTGTCCACCCCCGGCCCGAGCTCACGCCGGAGCCGATTCCCGATCCGCGGCGACGATCCCGTACACTCTTGACTGGTTCCCCGCGTGGCGGTATCTCGCCCAACTCCCCCAGGGCCGGAAGGCAGCAAGGGTAAGTGAGCTCTTCCGGGTGCGCGGGGAATCCTTATGTCCGGCCCCGGCCAGGTGCGTCCTCCTGGCAACGGAAACCGTTGAGTCTCCCGGTCGAACCGTGCCGCTCGAGCTGCCCGCTCCCACCACCCGCCTGAGCACTTGGTCGGCGACCTAAGGTGGGCCGCATGAACAAGCCGTCGTTCGGGCCGTTCGGGATCACCACTGGGCTGACCAGTTCACCGGAGTCGCTGGAAGCGGCCCGGATTGCCGAGCAGCTGGGCTATCCAGCGATCTGGCTCTCCGGCGGACCCTTGCCAGGACTCCAGACGATCACGGACTTGGTCGAGGCGACGAGCACGATCAGGTACGTCAGCGGCATCCTGTCGATCGACAGCTATCCGGCTTCCGAGGTAGCGGCGACGTACGCCGAGATCGAGGCGGAGACGCCAGGCCGGTTCACCATAGGCCTCGGCGGGGCGCACGGACCGAGTCCCTTGGCCGCGCTCGGGAAGTACCTCGACCAACTCGACGGTGTATCGGGCGATCAGCAGCCGCTCGACGGGCCGGACGCGCCTCAGCGCTTCGGCGTCCCCGCAGAGCATCGGCTGCTGGCCGCCCTCGGACCGCGGATGCTGAAGCTCGCAGCCGAGCGGACTGCCGGCGCGTACCCGTTCCTAGTGACCGCGGACTACACAGCCGAGGCACGGGCCATCCTTGGCGACGACAAATTGCTCGCCGTCAGCCACCTGGTGGTCGTCGAGCCCGACGCCGACCGAGCCCGCGGCATCGCCCGCGACACCCTCAGCTTCTTCACCAGCCTGCCCGGGTACGCCGCCAACCTCCGCCGAATGGGCTTCACCGACGACGACTTCGCCAAGCTCCCGGACCACATGGTCGACGCCCTCGCCGCATGGGGGACTCCCGACCAGATCGCCGAGAGCCTGCACAAACACCTGGCCGCCGGCGCCGACCACGTAGCCATCAACGTCATCACCGGTGTCACAGGCCCCCAACCAACCGACCAATGGCGAGCCCTGGCCCCCGCGCTCCTCTGACGGCCGGCGCCTATTGCTGGCGGTTCTGGCGGGCGAGCAGTTCGGGAATCCAGTGATCGCCGTACCGCTCCTGCAACTCCGGGCGCTCCCAATCACCTCCGGTCACCACCCCGCGGCAGAGCGGTGAACCGCACGAGCAGCTCATCCGCCAGTCTGGAACGCCTGTGCTCGTCCCGTAGTCACTGGTGAGCTCGTCACCCGGCGCAAAGTCCCGACGAGCAATCAAAGTGACAGCATCGGTCCACCAGGTATTCGGGTCGCAGCTGTGGTTGCCGTAAGCAATGACCGGCCGCGGATCATCCGGCAGGACCAGGTGGAGGTCCTCCTCCAGCGTGATCGTGTCAACCGGAGGATGCTTCAGCAGTTCCGTCAGTTCAGCCGTAGACACCTTCCGCCCAGCCAGAACCGAAACAACCTCGCCGGCCGCAATCGGCGCGGTGGCGAACAACCCCATCCCAGCGATCGACGACTCCCGCACAACAAGCTGCGGATGCGCCCAACACAGCGCCTTCTCATAGAGCCGAGCCGTCGACCTCACCGCCCCGTTCTCATACACCTTCGCCTCGCCAGTCGCCTCAAACCCGAGCCGCCCCCAGAACGGCGCCGCAAACTCCGCGTTCGTATCAACAACCGCCAGCCGAAGCCGCCGCACCTCCGGCCAACTCTCGGTCACGTACCGCTCCACCAACCGGTACGCCGTACGCCCAATCCCCCGCCCTTGCCATCCACCCCGCACCTGAAGCAGCCCAACAAACGCAACCGCCGCATCCGGATACCCCCGAAGAAGATCAACCACAGCAACCAACTCGCCGCCGTCGACCGCAGCTCCGTCGCCACCTGTCGCCGCGCCCTCTTCTCCAAGCGACGCCGCGGACCCGTCCCCCTCGAACACCCCAAGGACAACCTTGGCCTCCGCCGCCATCCCCGGCGGCCGCATGGTCAGCAACTCCCGCGCATCACCCACACCAGGCGGCGCCCCCGTGATCCGCTCGGTGTACCCCGGATCGGACTCAATCAGCCCCTGGACAGCCCCAACGTCACCATCACCTAGCGGACGGATTTCCACACCCGCTCCAACTCGTCAACGCTCCCGGACATGATCACCGGAACGTGCTGAGTGACCACCTCAGCCGGCCAGTCCCACCAAGCAATCGCAAGCAGCCGCTCAACATCCTCATCACCGAACCGCCGCCGAATCACCTTCGCCGGATTCCCACCCACGATCCCGTAATCCGGCACGTCATCAACCACGACGGCCCCAGTAGCAACGATCGCCCCATGCCCGATCCGCACCCCCGGCATCACCTTCGCATCCAGCCCGAACCACACGTCGTTCCCCACCACCGTGTCCCCCCGCCCCGGCAACCCAGTGATCAGCCCGAAGTGCTCAGCCCAGTCCCCACCCATGATTGGAAACGGATAGGTCGAAGGCCCATCCATCCGATGATTCGCCCCGTTCATCACAAACGTCGTCCCGGTCCCCAACGCGCAGTACTTCCCAATCCGCAGCTTCTCCGGCCCGTAGTGATAGAGCACATTCTGCGTCTCAAACGCCTCCGGATCATCCGGGTCGTCGTAGTAGGTGTACTCCCCCACCTCAACCAACTCCGACCGCACAAGAGGCTTCAGCAAAACCACCCGCTCAGCCCCCACCACCGGCCGCACAACTCCAGGATCAGGCACTCCACTCATCCCCCGACCCTAAAACCCAACCCCCACCCCCAGCCTCCCGTTTTCGCCCAACCACCCGCCGCGGCCCGGATCCAACCAACCACCGCAGCCGAAGCTCCCCCTCCCGCCACCCCGGCCAGCCGGCCCCAGAGGTCCCCCTGCCCCCAGCGACCTGGCGAAGACAGATGCGCTCCCCACCCGCACAACTGCCGCACTGCCTGCTCGCCCCGGACACGACTCGGGCTCCTTGGCGCCTGGCGGCTGACGGCTGACGGCTGACGGCTGGCGGCTGGCGGCTGGCGGCTGGCGGCTGGCGGCTGGCGGAAGCACGACACCCGGCCGGAGGCACCCGGGGCCAACTGACAACTCCCGGCGCCGGCGAAGGCCGAACCCCGGCCAGAGACACATCGCCTGGGCAGGACGCGACCTGCGGACCGGATCGGCGCTCAGCCGGCCGTCCTTAGGCCCCCGTCAACAGCGCGCGGTCTGTACACCGTCAGGTCAGCATTGCCACGGACGCAGAGAGCAGCGACAGGTACGACGCGACGTCCGCCACACGACCTCGACGCCCTCCGCCACCGCCCCTCGATCGCTCCCCACCCCCGATTTCCCCCCGCCCGCCCGCCTCGCGTATTCTCTCCGCTTGGAGGATTCGCCTAGTGGCCTAGGGCGCACGCTTGGAAAGCGTGTTGGGGGCAACCCCTCACGAGTTCGAATCTCGTATCCTCCGCCACTCTCCGAGTGACCGATTGACCGGGTTTCCGCTGGTCAGAGCAACATCCGGTCATTCGCAGAGAACGAACACACTGTGGGGCGGTTCCCGATCTGGGGACCGCCCCACAGTCATTCCGTCTCAGTTTCCGTCTCGGATCCGGCGGGGCGCTGGTCAGGTCGCCGCGGGGCCGGTCTCGGCTACTTGGCGCTCAGGACTGTGTCCAGGTAGTCGGCTATGGCGTCTCGGTTTCGGGTGAGGCAGGTGATGCGTTCTGAGAGGCGGGCCTGTTGGTGGTGCAGGGCCTCGATCATTTCGGGTTTCAGGGCGGGGACGTAGATGGTTTTTGGCTTGTCCAGGCATGGGAGGAGTTGCTGGATGATGCGGGTGGGTAGGCCGGCGTCGAGGAGGCCTGCGATTTGTAGGACTACGTCTACGTGGGGCTCGCCGTACTCGCGGTAGCCGTTGAGGGCTCGGGTGGGGGTGATGAGGCCCTGCTCCTCGTAGTACCGCAGGAGCCGGCGGGAGACGCCGGTGCGCTCCGCGAGTTCTCCGATCTTCACGTGTTCAAGGGTAGCGCTTGACCTTCACATGAGTGTGAGGGTTCAACACTGGGTGGAGGTACTGACTTACATCGGAGGTTTCAGTGAAGTTCGGGCTTCGTTTGCCGCAGAGGTTGGGGGTCGACCTGCAGCGCGACTTGGTGGTCGCCGCCAGGACGGCTGAGGCGACTGGGTACGACAGTTTGTGGACGTACGAACAGTTGCTGTTCGCGGAGACGCCGATCGAGCCGTACGCTCCGCCGGATGTGCCTTGGCCGGAGAGTGGGCGGCAGACGGCTGATCCGCTGGCGGTTCTTACGGCGGCGGCGGTAGTGACTGAGAGGGTGCGGCTGGGGACTGCTGTTCTGATTGCGGCACTCCATACGCCTGTCCAGCTGGCGAAGGCGCTGGCGACCGTTGACCAGATCAGCGGAGGGCGCGTGGTTGCGGGGATGGGGGCCGGCTGGGCGACCGACGGACTCCAGGCGACCGGAGCTACCCGGGCGGATCGGGGGCGGTTTCTCGACGAGACGTTGGACGTGTTCGATGCGGTGTGGGGACCTGACCCGGTGAACTTCCGGAGTCCTCGCGTGATCATCAACAACGCCGCGGTTCTGCCCAAGCCGGTCTCGAAGATTCCGGTGATGATCGGCGGCGGTGCCAGCAACCTGGGCCGGAGCGGCAGTTCGAAGGCCATGGAGCGCGTCGCCAAACGGGCGGACGGCTGGCTGCCGCTGCTCACCACGCCCGGGCCGGCCGGGGCCGCAGAGCTGCGTGCGCATTGGGATCGCATCCGGCAGATGGCCACCGAGTACGGCCGGGACGCGAGCCGGATGGAGCTGGTCGTGGTCGGCAACGTCACCTTCACCGAGCGTCCGGCGGGACCTGACCGGTCGGCGTTCGTCGGCACGCTCGACCAGATCATGGACGACCTGCACACAGCCGCGGAGGCGGGCGCGGACGAGCTGATCGTGGATCTGAATCTGCAGGACTCGTTCACCGGTACGGCGCAGATGCTCGAGACGGCGGTGGAGATCCGCGAGAGGGCCGCAGCCTCCTGACCGACGTTGAGCGACAGGCACGTCAGGCCGATTTGAAGGCCGCGCGGGCGGGCTGTCTCAAAACGAGACAGTTGCCGGGAGTAGCGGACCGTACCTTTCGAGCGTCGGGATCTGCTCGGAAGGGGCTTGTCATGACTGCTGTTGACGCGGATGTTGAAAGCGGCCGGGGGTTGCACGCCGGACCCGCTGCTGAGGCTGCGGTTCCGGCGGTGACCGGGGACCCGGCGCTGATCGGTCTTCCCAGTTTCATCGCGGGATCGGTGGCGCTGGGGCTTGTGCTTGTTGGGTATGTGCCCGCGGCGGCGGTTGGCGCCTCGTTGCCGATCATCGTCGCGGCGACCGGGCTGGGACTGGTGATCGCAGCCGTCTGGTCGGCCGCGGTCGGCCAGAGTGCGGTGGCCGGGGTGTTCGGGATCTTCGCCGGCTTCTGGTTGAGCTACGGCATGCTCGTCCTCGGGCTGACGCACAACTGGTTCGCGATCGTTGCGGCGGACGCTGTCGATACGCAGGGGCTGTTCCTGATTTCCTGGCTGGTCGTCATCGGGATGCTGACGCTGGCCACGCTCCGGCTGCCGATCGCTTACACGGTGCTGTTCGCGCTGATCGAGATCGCCTTGGTACTGGTTCTGGTCGGCACGATGCAGGGGTCGGCCGGCACGCTGAAGGTTGCCGGCGTCGTGGTGTTCGTCTTCGCCGCGGTGGGTGTCTACCTGTTCTTCGGATCGGCTTCGCAGGCGACGGGCGGCAAGGCACTTCCGCTCGGACAGCCGCTGGTGCGCGGCTGAGCGGTGTTAGGTTCGCCCGCATGAGTGGGCAGATCTCGGCTGGGGAGTTCCATGCGGCTGGTGGGGTTGAGGATTGGCGGTCCCTCTACCACCTGGTGTCGGCGCATTTCAGGACTGGATCGTTGGGTGAAGGCGTCGCGCTCGTTGAGGGGATCGGGCGCGTCGCCGGGGCGGCTGAGGAGCACTTGCGGGTCGACCTGCGAGCTGACGGGGCGACGGTTTCGTTGGGGCGGCGGGATGTCGACGCGGCCCGGCGGATCTCCGGGGTTGCGGCGTCGATGGGAATCGCGGCGGATCCGTCAGCGGTCCAGGTCGTGAACGTGACGCTGGATGCGCTGGTCGGCGAGGCGGTGTTGCCGTTCTGGCGGGCGGTGTTGGGGTACGGGCAACTCGGGGACGACTACCTGTTCGATCCCGTACGGCGGGGGCCGGCGTTCGGACTGCAACAGATGGATCTACCGAGGGGTGGGCGGAATCGGATGCATCTCGATGTGGCGGTGCCGCACGACCTGGCAAAGGCGCGGGTCACCGCGGCGTTGGCCGCTGGCGGGCGCCTGGTGTCGGACGAGCACGCGCCGAAGTGGTGGGTGCTGGCCGATGCCGAGGGCAACGAAGTGTGCATCGCCACCTGGGTCGGGCGCGAGTAGAGCTTGCCCGAAAGGGCAACGAGTGCAAGAGGCTTCGAGGCTGATGCAAATGTTTGCTTGAGGCCATCGCCTGCTCCTACTGTGCGAAGCGAAGCACGTTCGGGGAGGGTGGGCATGGAGGTCGAGATCGGGGTGCTCGGGCCGTTGCGGGTGACGGTGGCCGGGCAGGAGATCGAGGTTGGGTCGGGGCGGCTGCGGGCCGCGTTGGCGATGCTGGCCAGTGAGGTCGGGCGGCCGGTGTCGGTGGGCCGGCTCGCGCAGGCGGTGTGGGGCGAGGACCTTCCCGCCAACGTCCGGAACAGCACGCAGACGCAGATCATGCGGCTGCGGCGGCTGCTGGGTGGTTCGCTGATCCGGACCGAGGGCGACGGCTACCGGCTGGACGTCTCGCCGGACAGCGTGGACGCCGTACGGTTCGGCCGGCTGCTGTGCGAAGCACAAAGTGCGGCCAACCACACCGAGCAACAACGCTTGCTGACAGAGGCCCTCGAGCTGTGGAGAGGGCAACCCTTCGAGGGCGTCGCGTCGCAGTGGCTCAACGACGTCGAGGCCGAGCGGATGGTCGAGCTCTACCTGAGCGCCCGCGAGCATCGCGTCGACCTGGAGCTGACAGTTGGACGGCCAAGCGCGGTAGTGGCCGAGCTGCGTGAGCTGACGGCGCGGTTCCCGCTGCGGGAGGCGTTTTGGTCCCGGCTGCTCAAGGCGCTGAGGCAGTGCGGTCGTCCGGCCGAGGCACTGGCTTGCTACGAGGCAGTGCGGGTCCTGCTGGCCGACGAGCTCGGTGCTGATCCCGGTCCCGAGCTCAGACGCCAGTACGCCGAGTTGCTGGACTGCGAGGAGCAGCAGTCCGCCAAGCACGCCGTACCGCAACAGCTTCCGGCCGCACGTGGAGCGTTCGTCGGCAGGGCTCAGCAGCTGAAGGCACTCGACGAGGCAGTGGAGTCGACAACCGTTGTGCTGCACGGATTCGGCGGCATCGGCAAGACCGCGTTGGCCCTGCAGTGGGCGCAGCAGCGCAAGGAACTGTTCCCGGACGGGCAGCTGTTCATCGACCTGCAGGGGTACGGGCCGGGCGAGCTGGTCGACGCCCGCACTGCTTTAGCGAGCTTCCTGACCGGACTGGGCGTACCCGAACAGCAGATCCCGTACGACGTAGAAGCGCGCAGCTCACTGCTCCGTACGACACTGGCCGGTCGCCGCTGCCTGCTAGTACTCGACAACGCGCTCGACGCCGACCACGTCCGCCCCCTGATCCCGGGGCCGAATTCACTAGCCCTGGTCACCAGCCGCAACGAGCTGCACGGACTCGCCGTACGGGAAGGCGCGCCACGGATCGCACTCGACGAGCTGACAGCACAGGAGTCGATCGAGCTGCTCCGCGCGAAGACCGACGAGCAGGACAACGCCGTACTCGAAGAGCTCGCCGAGCTCTGCGGCTACATCCCCTTGGCCCTGTCGATCGCCGCGGTCCGCGCCGACGGCGACGTCGAGGCGATGACCAGCGAGCTGCGCGAACGCCGCCTGACCGCCCTGGCGATCGGTGACGAGAGCGGCGACCTGCGGGCCGTATTCGCCCGTTCGTACCAGGCACTCGACCCGTACGCCGCCCGCGCGTTCCGCCTGCTCGGGCTGCATTTCGGCTCCGAGTTCAGCACGTCGACCGCGGCCTGGCTGCTCGGCACCACGCCGTACGACGCCCGCGCCGTCCTCGACAACCTGGCCGACCAGCACCTGCTCTGCCGCACCCGCGGCAAGCGCTTCGAGTTTCACCAACTGGTCCGCGCGTACGCCGTCGAGCTCACCTGATGGCAGGTCCCTGACACCAGGGGTTTAACCCTCGTCAAATGTCGCACACTGACAGTGACGAGGCCTGCTGCTGGGGAGAGGGACCGATGAGCTACACGCCGCAATACGCCTGGCAGCCGCCGCCACCGCAGGCACCACCGCCTCCTGCTCCGAAGGCCGATCCGTTGGCCGTCGCGGTCGGCAACGCGTCGCTGCTCGGGATCGGCTACGTGCTGATGAAGCGCTGGGTGCTCGCGATCCTCAACCTGATGGTCGTCGGCGCGCTGCTGATCTTCCTGCTGGTACTGAAGCAGACGTGGTGCGAGATCGCACTGGTCGTCTGGTGGGTGCTGGTCGTCGCGCACGGGCTGTTCCTGGCCGCGCGGGCACCGCAGAAGGAGTCGGTTCTGGGCAAGCGCCTGGTCGCGCTCGGCATCACGATCCCTGTCCTGCTGGCGATCGGGCTCGTCCGGTACGACGCGAGCCGGATCGCGGGCAAGGTCTCCGACGCGCGCGAGGCGGGCGACTGCGCGAAGCTCACCGAAGCCCAGGAGGAGCTGTGGTTCGGGCACCGGATCGTCGACGCGCCGGGTACCGAGAAGGGTGACGCGGAGGTGCAGCTGTGCGGCCGCCTGGACGACGCGAAGGCTGTCCTGGCGACCGGGCTGACCGGTGACTACACGGCGCTGGAGGACGGGTTCGACACCCTCGGCTCGGTGCTGGCCGAGCCGGGCCACGACAAGACCGTCGACGTGACGCTGAAGGGCTGGCTCGACGGCCTGCCGGTGCCGGACCCGTGCCGCACGGTCCGGGTGACCGACTGGCTCCGGCAGCGTGAGGCGACCAACAACGTGCTCGACCAGTCGAAGGCGACCGTGACGAAGACGGCGCCGGCGGCGATCCTCGGGTGCGCGGATCGGCTGATGGGGCAGAAGAGCTGGGACGCCGCGCGGTCGTCGTACCAGCAGCTGGTCACGCAGTACCCGAAGGACTCGCGGGTGGCGAAGGCGCAGGCGGGGATCCGGCAGGCCACGCTGGCGATCGAGCTGACCAACGTGCGCAACCTGCTGGCGAACGACTCGTACTGCTCGAACCCGGCGCGGTACAGCGGCGCCCGGCCGTACGCGGGCGGTTTCAACTCGGGCATGTTCGAGGGCGACGACGAGTACACCAAGCGGCTCCCGGCGTCCTGGCGTGCCAGCGACGCCAGCAACGCGGTGGTGATCGTCTGTACCGAGGACGCGGTGGACGGTACGTCGCTGCGGACCTGTCCCTACCGGAGCGAGAAGAACCCGCAGAACATCTCCGACGTGACCTTTCACAAGGTGGCCGTGCCGGTGAAGGTCTACGAGCTGCGCACCGGGCGGATCGTGTCGAACACCCGCGTGCAGATCGACGGTCCGGACTGCCCGGCCCGGATCACCTACTCGACCTACCTGACCTCCTTCGACTACCCGCCGTCGAGCCTGCAGGTCATCCCGTCCACCGCGAGCGTCCAGGCGGCCTTCCGCTACCTGTTCCTGCGCTGACTCTCAGTGATCCCTTCGGCGGTTACCGTGGCCAAAGGGATCGCTGGGGGGAGTCGCTGGTGGGTCGTCAGGTACAGGTCGGGTTGCTGGGGCCGCTCGAGGTAGCCGTCGACGGCCGGCCTGTGCGAGTGACCGCTCCGGGCCAGCGGGCCCTGCTGGCCGCGCTGGCGGTGCGGACCGGCTGGGTCGACGCGGCTGAGCTGGCGGGTCAGCTGTGGGACAGGCGGCCGAGCAATCCCCGTGCTGCTTTGCAGAACGCCGTACTGCGGTTGCGGCGGGCGCTGGGAGTGGAGCAGGTCCAGTCCGGGCCTGCTGGGTACCAGCTGGTCGCTGACGTGGATGTCCGGCGGTTTGAAGAGCTGTGTGGGCAGGGCGCGGTCGACGCGGCGCTGGAGCTGTGGCGCGGAGAGCCCTTGGCGGACTGCGGGTCTGAGGTCCTGCGCCGCGCGTACATACCGGCGTTGACCGAGCGCTACCTGGGGGCTGTGGAGCGACGGAACGCCCCGGTGCTTGATGAGTTGCAGGAGCTGACTGGGCGGCACCCGTTGCGGGAGTCGCTGTGGGCGCGGCTGATCGTCGTACTGGAGCAGCTGGGTCGGCGGGACGAGGCGCTGGCCGCCTACGAAGCTGTACGGGCGCACCTGGCCGAGGAGCTCGGGGCTGACCCGTCGGAGGAGTTGCAGGAGGCCTACCGGCGGTTGAGCGAGCTGCCGGTGGGTGAGGACGGCTTGAGCGCCGTACGGCGAGGTAGTGGGCTGGCTGTCGTGTACGGCGAAGGCAAGACCGCGCTGGTACGGCAGTGGGCTCGGGAGCAGAGCTTTCCCGACGGAGAGATTCGCCTTGATTTGCAGGGGTCTGGTGCAGGGTGCTCGGACTTGCTGCGTGCCGTGGGGGTGACTGAGATCCCTGAGCGGTTGGAGGAGCAGTCCGCGCTCTTCCGTACGGTGACCGCTGGGCGGCGGATGCTTGTGCTGCTCGACAACGCACGGGATGCCGAGCAGGTGCGGCCGCTGCTGCCGGGTCGAGGCCCGATGGTCGTGGTGACCAGCCGGGCCCCGATCCAAGGCCTGCAGGTGCGTGAGGGCGCGGTCGCGATCAGAGCAGGGGGATGAGGATCGCCTCCTCGGTGTCGAGGTGGGTGGTGACCTCTGCGATCAGGCGATCGACTTCAGGCAGTACGTCGGCCGGGCGGCCGGTGTTGATCAGTTGCTGGAGGTCGTCGAGCAGGAAGGCGATCTTGTCGTGGTCGGCCTGCAGGGCGCCGATCTCCTGCGAGAGCTCGGGATAGCGGTCGAGCAGGGCCGGGAACATGCCCAGGCTCTCACCGGTGTGGTGGTTGTGCAGACCCTGGCAGAGGGTGAGGCAGTTGATCCGGAGCTGGGCGCCGAGTCCGACTGCTGCCGTTGACGATGCGGCGATTTCCTTACGGATCAAGGCGAGCTCGCGACGGAAGGCACCGTGCACGAGCAGCAGGTAATCGCCGAAGGACGAGACGCTCGGCGGACCGGCCTCGACCTGGGTGAGGGCGACGACCGGGATGGTCCGGGTGGTCTGGCGCTGGTACTCGCCCCATCCCGCGTCCGCCTCGACCAGGCGGGCGAAGGTCTCGTCGTGTTCGGCGCCTTGCAGGACCGACGCCTCGGCGTCGTACGTGAAAGCGCCGGTCTCGATGGTGACGCGGGGGTTGGCGCGCAGGTTGTGGTACCAGTCCGGGTGTTTCGGGCCGCCGCCGGCCGAGCCGACGACGAGGACGCGATCGGCGGTGTCGGGGTAGTAGCCCAGCACCGCCGTGTGCCGGCGGCCGCTGCGGGCGCCGGTGGTGGTGAGCAGGAGTAGTCGGGCCCCGTCGAACGGGCCGCCGACCCGGCCTTGGTTGGCGCGGAACTCCTGGATGATCTGTTCGGTGAAAGCGTTCAGCATTCAATTCCCATCTGGATTTGGGCATGACGAAGTGGCCCGCGAGTGAGCGCGGGAGGGGGTACGACGAAGCGCAGCAGTCAGTTGTGGAGTGGAAGAAGGCGCGGCAGCACTCACACGCCGATCAGGTGGAACAGGCGGGCCGCGATCGGCCCTCGCCGCGCTCAGAACGCGGCCGGGAACCCTACTCGTACTTGGCTCGAAGCCGACCCGGCAGTCACGTCAGGAATCGTACGGCATGGTGGGGCGCAAGAGAACAGGCTCTTCTTTCAGGGAGAATGCCGACGTGGACGAGATTCCGTTGCGCGACCGGTTGGTGCTGGCCGGCGTCGAGCTGCTCGAGGAGGAAGGGCTCGCGGCGTTGTCGTTGCGGGCGATCACTCGACGGGTCGGGGTTTCGCACGGGGCGCCGCGGCGGTACTTCCCGACCCACAACTCTTTGCTGGCGGCAATCGCGGCGACCGGGCTCGCCGATCTCGCCGGGCGGCTGACGCGGTCGGCTGATGGTGCGGCCCGTGACCAGTTGATCGAGCTCGGCCGGCGCTACCTCTCCTTCGCTGCCGAACGCCCGGCGATGTTCGAGCTGATCTTCCGCCACGACCTGCTGGAAGGTGCCGGAGGCAACCTTCGGACGACGACGCTCCCGCTGTTCGAGTCCCTGACGCGGATCATCGCCACGGTCACTCCGGACGACGCCGCCGAACGCACCGTCGCCCTCTGGACCAACTTGCACGGCCTCGCCGTCCTCCGCGCGACCAAGGCCCTCGACCTGATTCTCGACCCCGCCCACCTCGACACCTTCATCACCCGAGCCGTCGACGCCCACCTGAGCTAGCCCAGGTCGGCGGTCAGGCCGTAGTGGTCGCTCAGGGGTGGGTCTACGCCGACGAGAGCTGCTGACGTGATGGTGGCGCCGGTGGTGAAGATGTAGTCGATGCGGCGGTGGTGGTTGGACTGGCCGATCAGGTTCGCGATTTCCTTGCGGGCCAAGGGGTTCTCGGTGGTCCAGGTGTGGCCAGGGCCTTCGCCGGCGACAGCCCACGCGTCGTGGAAGTGAGTGCTGCGGCCGTCGAGGGACTGGAGCCCGGAGAGGAAGCGGATGCTCGCGGCGTCGGGGGTGGCGTTGAAGTCGCCCGCGAGGACGGTCGGGAGATCGTGGCGGGCGTGCAGGGTCGCGATGTCGAGGGCTTGGCGTTCGCGGGCGTGCTCGTGGTCCAGGCGCCACGGGGTGGTGGGCGTGATGGCCAGGAGCTGGTCATCGATGGTGGCGGCGAGGGTCCACCAGTGGGGATCGGTGCCGGGGCTCTCCAGTACGTCGGTGACGCGGTGCGGGCGACGGGTTGCGAGCGCCGTACCGTCGTGCTGGAAGAGCTTCGGGAGATTCGGCAGTACGTCGGACTGATGCGTGCGGTGGACAAGGTCCGTGCCCTCGAGGAGCTCGGCCAGTTGGTCGCCGTAGCAAACCTCTTGGAGCATCACGACGTCCGGCCGCAGGCGGCGGAGCTCGGCGTTGATCAGGGCGAAGCGCCGTGGGTCGCCGACGTCGTTCTGCACGTTCAGGGTGAGGACTCGCATCGGGGATCGAGTGCCCGATCGAGGCCTCGGCGAATCAGACGAGTTCGAGGCCGCCGTCGACCGTGAGGATCTGGCCTGTCAGCCAGGTGGTGGCAGGCGACGCCAGGTGGACCAGCCAGCGGGCTACCTCTGACGGGGTGCCTCGGCGGGCGAGGGGGATGCGGTCGGCCTCGTCGGCTTTGACCTGGTCGACGACGTGGGTGGGGAGGCCCGCGGCGGCGAGGGCTTCGGACTCCGTGGGGCCGGGAGCTACGGCGTTGACGCGGATCTGGTCGGGAGCGAGCTCGAGCGCCCAGCTGCGGGTCAGCTGCTCGATCGCGGCTTTGGCCGCGCCGTAGTGTGCGGCGCCCGCGATCGGGCGGTGGCCGAAGGTGCTGGAGACGTTGACGATCGCGCCCTGGGTGGCGCGCAGGTGCGGGAGCGCGGCCTGTGCGAGCAGGCTGGGGGCGGTGACGTTGACGGCGAAGAGTGCGTCGATGCGCTTCGCCGAGACGTCAGATAGCGGCATCAGGTCGAAGACCCCGGCGTTGTTGATGAGCGCGTCCAGCCGGCCGAAGCGTTCGACGGCAGTGTCGATGACTTGGGAAGCGGCATCTTCTGCACAGAGGTCGACAGAAAGTATTTCGGCACCGGACAGCTCAGCTGTCTCCTCCAGAGCTTCCAGGCGACGACCGACAGCCAGTACGTCGGCGCCCGCCTGGGCGAACAGCTGAGCGGCAGCCCGACCGATTCCCGAGCCCGCACCGGTGACGATCACAGTCCGTCCGGCAAAGTCCTGCACAACATCCTCCATCGTTCGATGTTCGTAGAACGTCGAACAAGCTACCATCGACAGCATGCGCGCGACCCAGCACCCCGACCTGGCCGAGATCGGGCTGACCGAGGTGATGGCGGCCCTGAGTGACCCGGTCCGGGTCGGCTTGGTCCGCGTCCTGGCCGACGGCGCGGAACGCGGCTGGGGCGAACTGCGGGCCCCGGTCGCCAAATCGACCCTCAGCCACCATTTGCGCGTTCTGCGCGACGCCGGCCTCACTCGAACTCGCAAAGAAGGCACCCGCTGCTGGGTGACCCTGCGTGGCGAGGACGTCGAATCGAGGTTCCCCGGCCTGATGTACGCCGTACTGGCGGCGGCCGAGGCAGACGGGACCGGCGACCAGGTCGGCCTGGAGACCCGCTGATCGTCACGCAGCGTGAAGGCCAGAATTCAGAATGCGACAATTCCGCGTTCCGGACCGTTCAGGACTGAAATCCTCCGGGATTCTCCTGAAAAAGGTGGAGGAAACGTGTAACGGACTTCACCTTGTGACGATAAAAGGTTCGAGCGGCCTGGCTGGGGGGCTTGGTGGACGCTCCGGTGCTTCTTCGGGATCACCGGTTTTGTGGAGGGGGCCCCAGTAGGTGCTCGCCCGGGGCGGGGCGAGCACCTGCACGGGGCACCTTCCGAAATGGGGGGTAGTAAATGGGGGGAAGTAACAAGGGGGGAACACGGGGAACTCTCTAGGGGGGCCTGAGAGCGAACCAAAACGAAAGGGCCGGCGTCGACCAGGTGGGTCGACGGCGGCTCTTTCGTCTGTCCGGGACAGGCCCGGGGTGCTAGCCCTTGATGCCCACGTTCGCCATTCCCTCGACGAACCGCTTCTGCGCGAAGACGAACATCACGATCATCGGCAGCGTCGCCAGCGCCGTACCGGCCATCAGGTACGGCCACTGCACCTCCGCCGGGTTCTGCGCGAAGATCGCCAGTCCCAGCTGCAGCGGGCGCATCGCGTCCGACGTGGTGATCATCAGCGGCCACAGGAACCCGTTCCAGGCCGCCTCGATCTGGAACACGCAGATCGTGATCAGGGCCGGCTTGATCAGCGGGGTCATGATCCGCCAGAAGATGCCGAACTCCCCCAGCCCGTCGACCCGCGCCGCCTGAGCCAGCTCGTTCGGGATCGAGACGTAGAACTGCCGGGCCAGGAAGGTGAACAGCGGCGCCGCCCCGAGCGGGATGATCAGGCCCCACCACGAGTTCAGCCAGCCGATGCCGCCCTGGCCGAGGATGTTGTTCCCGCCGAACAGCGGGATCGACTTCACGATCAGGAACAGCGGTACCAGGATGATCTGGAACGGCACCATCAGCAGCAGGATGAAGTAGCTGAGCAGCGCCTTCGCGCCCCGGATCGGCAGCTTCGCCAGCGCGTACCCGGCCGTCGTACAGACCGCCAGCGTGAACGCCGTCTCGCCGACCGCGATGATCAGGCTGTTGCGGAAGTACCGCAGGAACGGCGCCGTCTGCATCGCCTCGACGAAGTTGTGCCAGCGCAGCTCGCCGGGCAGCCAGGAGAACTTGGTGATCTCCAGCTCGCTCTTGAACGCCGTCAGCACCATCCACAGGAACGGCGTGATCATCAGGAGCGCGCCGACCGTCAGGGCGACGTACAGGACGATCCGGCCGGTGCGGACCGACGACTCCTTGGTCTCACCGACCACGGACACCGTTGCGCTAGTCATTGACATCCGCCCTCTGCAGCAGGCGTCCGAGACCGATGAAGACCGCGATCAGGATCATCATGATCACCGTCTCGGCGGACGCGTAGCCGAGTCGGAGTGCCTGGAACGCGTTCTGGTAGATGTCGAGCACCAGCACCGTGGTTTCGGTACCGGGACCGCCCTTGGTCATCACGTAGACCAGGTCGAACACCTGGAAGGTGCCCACGATCGACGTGATCAGGACGAAGAACTGGACCGGGCCGAGCGCGGGCCAGGTGACGTTGACGAACCGCTGCCAGCGGCCGGCGCCGTCCAGGGACGCGGACTCCACCAGATCCCGCGACACCCCCTGCAGAGCGGCCAGGTAGATGATGATCTTGGTGCCCAGGCCCTGCCAGATGCCGACCACCATCAGCGACGGCAGCGCGGTCCCCGGATCGGACAGCCAACTGCTGGGCGCGAAGCCGAACAGGCTGAGGAAGCCGTTCGCCAGGCCCGAGCCCGGGTTGTAGATCCACAGCCAGATCGTCGCCACCGCGACCGTCGCGGTGACGGTCGGGATGTAGAACGCGGTCCGGAAGAAGCCGAGCCCGCGGATCTTCTGGTTCAGCCCGAGCGCGATGAACAGCGAGATCGCCATCGAGATCGGGATCACCACGACGGCGTACAGGATTGTGTTCTTCAGCGCGGCCCGGAAGTCGGCGTCGTTGAACAGGTCGGAGTAGTTCTGGAACCCGACCCAGGCCCAGGAGTCACCGAAGCTGTAGTCGGTGAAGCTCAGGCCGATCGCGAAGATCACCGGGATCACGATGAAGATCCCGGAGTGCAGCAGCGCCGGCGCGATCAGCACCCAGCCGGCCCGGACCTGGCTGCGGATCAGCTTGCGGCTGTCCTTGCCGGGGGCAACCGTACGGGGCGCCGTCAGGGCGGGGCTGGGACGTTCGAGGGTCGCGCTCATCGGGACTGTCCTGCCAGGTTGGCCAGCACCTTGGCGGGATCCTTCTGACCGAGGACCGCCTGGGTGAGCTGGGAGTCGAAGTTGAACCGCATCTCCAGCCAGTTCGACGGCGGGCTGTTCTCGTTGACCGTGTACGGCAGACCCTCGGCGACGAACTTGCTCAGCGGGTTCGACTTGGCCTGCGGCGAGTTCGCCGCGTCCTTGTACGCCGGGAGCTTCTTGTTCAGCTTGGCCATCGCGTCCAGCGTGGCCGGCTGCGTCAGCGACTCGATGAACGCGAAGCCCGCCTCCTTGTGCCGGCTGCGCGAGCCGATCGAGGCGAGGTCACCACCGACGTACTCGATCTCCTTGCCGCTGTTGAACCGGAAGAACTTCAGGTCGTCGCAGGTCGCCTGGCCGAGACCCTTCTCGGAGCAGTCGATGGCGCCGCCGACGATGCCCATCGCGGCCTCGCCGCTGTAGACCAGAGGCTGCTGGGCGGCGTTCTGCTGCCCGTACTTCTGGACGTTGTTGATCATCGACTTGATCCAGTTGAGGGTCTCCAGACCCTTCTCGTTGTTGAAGTTCGGCTCCTGGTTCACGTACAGCGGCGTCCCGGTCGAGGCCAGGAACGTGACGAACGGCTGGCGGAAGCTGGTCGCTCCGGCCAGGTCGAACCCGCTGCGGGTGATGTTGCCGTCCTTGTCCCGCTTGGTGAGCTTCTCGGCCGCGACCTTGATCTCGGCCAGCGAGGTCGGCGGGTCGTTCGGATCGAGACCCGCCTCCTTGAAGGCACTGATCCGCAACGCCACGGCGCGGGCGTCGGCCAGCAGCGGGTAGGCGTAGATCCGGTCCTGGTACGAGACCGCCGGGATCAGCGCGCCGACGCTCTTGGTCTTGATCACGTCGGGGGTCACCCCGAAGTCGCCGAGATCGGCGAAGATCCGCTTGGCCGCGAACGGCTGCACCCAGCCGACACCGGTCACCATCACGTCGTACGGGATGCCGGCCGCGATCGAGGTCGAGATCTTCTCGTTCAGGTTGTTGTACGTCGCGAAGTCGGGCTCGACCTTCATCTTCGGATACTTCTTCGAGAAGTCGGCCACCACCTTCGCGAACTCCTTGCGGCCCTCGTTGCTGGCCGGGAACGACGGGAGCAGCACGCGCAGCGTCCCGGTCGCCTCGGCAGGCGGGACGCCGTCCGTACTCTTGTCGATCACCCCGTTGCCACAAGCGCTCGCGACCAGTCCGACCGCGGCCACCAGCACCGCCAACCCAGCACTACGTCTCACAGGGGAACTCCTTCGCTGCCGTGTGCTCCCGGTCCAGTCACGACCGGCGCACCGAGTGCAGCGAAAGTATGGGAAAGGGCTTTCCTCGTCAATACCCTGGCGCTCGAATGATCAAATTCGATCAAGGAGTGCCGCTCCGCAGGACTCTCGGACGCGGAGTTCCGGCAGGAGGCTCAGGTGCTGGGTCGCCGATCGCCGGCCCGGGCCGGCCTTCAGGCGGCGCAGGAGCAGCTCGCAGGCGGTCTGGCCGAGCTGGAGCTTGGGCGGGCAGACGGCGGTGAGCGGTACGACGGCGAGCGCGGCGGTCTCGTCGTTGTACGCGATCACCGACAAGTCGTCGGGGACCCGGAGGCCCCGTTCCATGGCGCGTTCGACCAGGCGCGCGGCGTGCTCGTCGGAGTGGACGAGGACGGCGTTGGCGCCGTGGGACTCGCACTCGGCCAGGAAGGCGTCGAGCTGGGCGATCGTGTCGGGATCCTCGCCGCGGGCGGGGAGGGCGACCGGCGAGACGAACAGGTCGACACCGAGCGCGGCCGCGGCCTCCGCGATGCCCTGCCGCAGCCAGTACGCCGTGACGCTGGCGTTCAGGTTGATCCCGATCCGGCGGTGACCGAGCGAGACCAGGTGACGCAGCGCGAGCATCGCGCCGTACGCGTGGTCGGTCCGGACGTGGTCGTACTCGTTCACCACGTCGGGGAAGCCGAACGCGCGCTCCATCAGGACGACCGGGACGTCGATCGCGTCGAGCCGGCGGCCGGTCTCGGCGGCGCGGTTGTCGCCGAGCGCGGTCGCGAGCAGCAGGCCGGCGACGCCGAGGCTGAGGATCTTGTCGATCCGCTCCTGCTCGACCTGGACGTCGTACCCGGAGACGCCGAGCACCAGGCGCGCGCCGTACCGGTCGGCCATCGCCTCGGCGCCGCGGATCACGTCGGTGTAGTAGAACGTCGAGCTGGGCACGACCAGGCCGACCGTCAGCTGGCTGCCCGGGTTCGACGTGCCGGCCGAGCCCGTCCCGACCGCGCCGCCGTGCACCCGCCGGAGCATTCCGGCGGCATCCAGCTCCGCGAGATCACGGCGTACTGTGATCGCGGAGACGCCGAGCTCGGCAGCCAGTTCAGCCACTCGGAGCCGGCCGTGCCGGCGCAGGCTTCGCAGGATCAGCTCGTGGCGCTCCGGTGCAAGCATGCGGCTCGGCCCCCAATGTGCGCTGTGATCTGCTCGTGATTGTTTGTGATCATACGATCATCTCTGTGCCAAGGAACCAGGAGGAACCGGTGTGAGCGACGCCACCAGCCGGACCAACGTCGTGATGTCGAAGCTCTCGCTGGTCGGCGACCTGCTGATGCTGCAGCTCGTCTTCCTGCTGCTGAGCCTCGGCATCGTCACGCTGTTCCCGGCCGCGTTCGCGCTCCAGCGGGTGCTGCCGTACGCGATCGGGCAGGAGCATCCGGCGCTGATGCGACGGTTCTTCACCGAGTTCAAGTGGTGCTTCAAGCGCTTCTGGCTGTCCGGACTCGCCCTGTACTTCGGCGGAGTGGCCCTCGCGTTCGGGCTGTTCTTCTGGGCCTCGACCAACGGTCCGGTCCGGATCTTCGCGCTGGCCATTTTGGTTCCGCTCAGCGGCATGATCGTCGGGCTCTATCTGAGCGCACTAGCGGTGATGCCGAAGGCCGAGGACGACGCGACCACACGCAGCGTCTTCCGTGCGGCGAACCTCTTCCTGCTTCGGCGGTCACTGCCGGTTGCCGGAGGGGTGGTCGGGCTGGCCACGTGGTTCCTGGTGGTCGGACGGCTGCCAACACTGTTCGTGATCGGATCGGGGCTGGTACCGGCGCTGCTCGCGTACTGGATCTCGCGGCCGCCGCGGACCCGTCAGGAAAAAACTTCGGGGACCATGTCAAATTGAGCCGCTCTGGTTCGACGTAGGGGTGTAAGCAACCTACGGACCAGAGGAGAACCAGCATGTACGCGACCACCGATTCCCTGGCGACGACGCCGGCCGTGCAGGGCAGCGGCAGGTCCCGCTGGCTCGCCCTCTACACGCTCTGCGCGGGCATGCTGATGATCGTGCTCGACGTGACCGTGGTGAACGTGGCGCTGCCCGCGATCCAGGACGATCTGGGCTTCACCAGCTCGTCGCTCGCCTGGGTCGTGAACGCCTACCTGATCGCCTTCGGCGGCCTGCTCCTGCTGGCCGGGCGGCTCGGTGACCTGCTCGGACGGCGCAACATCTTCGTCGCGGGACTGGCCCTCTTCACCGCCGCGTCCGTGTGGTGCGGACTGGCCGGATCGCAGGAGATGCTCGTCGCAGCCCGGTTCCTGCAGGGTGTCGGTGGCGCGCTGACCTCCGCGGTGATCCTGGGCATGATCGTCACGCTGTTCCCGGAGCCGCGCGAGCAGGCCAAGGCGATCGGCGTCTACGCGTTCGTCGCCTCCGCCGGCGGCTCGATCGGTCTGCTCGCCGGTGGCGTGCTGACCCAGGCGATCAGCTGGCACTGGATCTTCTTCATCAACCTGCCGATCGGGATCGCGACCGCGTGGCTCGCCGTCAAGCTGATCGCCAAGGACAAGGGCCTCGGCCTGGGCCGTGGGACCGACGTACCGGGTGCTGTGCTGATCACCGCGGCGCTGATGGTCGGCGTCTTCACCATCGTCAGCCCGGCCGCCGAGCTCGGCTGGACCGCGCCGCGGACGATCGCGCTCGGTGCGCTGACGCTGACGCTGCTGGCCTGCTTCATCGTTCGTGAGTCGACCGCCGCCAACCCGCTGGTGCCGCTGCGGATCTTCCGCTCCCGCACGCTGACCGGGGCGAACCTGGTCCAGGCGCTGTCGTCGTCCGGGATGTTCGGCATCTTCTTCCTCGGCTCGCTCTACCTGCAGCGCGTGCTCGGGTACGACGCGCTGGAGATCGGGCTGGCGTTCCTGCCGACGACGCTGGTGATGGGGCTGCTGTCGGTCAAGTACTCCGAGAAGCTCGTGATGCGCTTCGGCCCGCGCCGCCCGCTGATCGCCGGACTGTCGCTGATTGTCGTCGGGCTGGTCCTGTTCACCCAGGCGCCGGTCGGCGGAAGCTACGTCGTCCACGTCCTCCCGGTCCTGATCCTGCTCGGCCTGGGCGGCGGCATCTGCTTCCCGGCGCTGATGGGCCTGTCGATGGCCGATGTGAAGCCCGAGGACGCCGGTCTCGCCTCCGGCCTGATCGGTACGACGGCCGAGGTCGGCGCCGCCCTGGGCCTGGCCGTCCTGGCCACCCTCTCGGCCACCCGCACCGAGTCCCTGGCCACCGCCGGCAAGCCCGCCCTCGACGCCCTGACCAGCGGCTTCCACTACTCCTTCGCCGTAGCCGCCGCCATCGTCGCGGCGTCGGTAGTCATCGCCTGCACCCTGATGCGGCCGAAGACTTCGGAGTCCACCATCACCGACGACGAGTCGGCCGAGGTCCTCGAAGCCGCCTGACAGCCTTACCCGGTGGCCCGCTGTCCCGTCAGGGGCGGCGGGCCGCCTCTTGTGCTGGTGCCTGCAGCCTGCGCTGCTCCCGATGGACGGCGTACACCGAGAACACCACGCCGATCGGGCAGCCGACCAGGACGCCGATCCGGTCGCCGAAGGCCATTGCCACCAGGACGAAGAAGCAGTTCACCATCAGCACGACGATGGCCGCGCCGTTCAGGACCGGGTGGGCCCGGGCCCACCGGTCCGCGCCTCCGTCGGCCATCGCTTTGGCTCCGACGGTGACCCCGAGGGCCGCCAGACAGAGGAACGCTGCGAACGCGATCTCGTGCGGGGCGTGGTCGTCGCGCAGGTTGACAAGCGTCACCACGGCGAAGACCACGGTCGCGTAGCGCACCAGGAGCGGTGGTGGCGTCAGCGACCCGTCCTTGAACATCTTCCAGCCGATCCCCCTCATGAGTTCGGATCATGAGGGCGGGACCGGGGTTTGTCCACAAGGTTGGGGGCGGGAGTCGCCGTTGGTCGGTGGGATGGGGAAGGATGTGGGCGGAAGTCAGTTGGACGTAGAGGGGAACGGCACAGTGAGTTTGCAGTCGATCGAGCAGCGGATCGCCGACGAGCTGGAAGTCGGGGTCGGGCAGGTGAAGGCGGCGGTCGGGCTGCTGGACGAGGGCTCGACGGTCCCGTTCATCGCGCGGTACCGCAAGGAGGTCACCGGGGAGCTCGACGACGCGCAGCTCCGCGATCTCGAGGAGCGCCTGCGGTACCTGCGGGAGCTCGAGGAACGCCGGAAGACCGTGCTGGAGTCGATCGAGAGCCAGGGCAAGCTGGACGACGCCCTGAAGGCCTCGATCCTCGCCGCGGAGACCAAGTCGCGGCTGGAGGACATCTACCTGCCGTTCAAGCCGAAGCGGCGGACCAAGGCGATGATCGCCCGCGAGGCCGGGCTCGAGCCGCTGGCCGACGGACTGCTGAGCGACCCGACGTACGAGCCGCTCGCCGCGGCGGCGGTGTTCGTGAACGCCGAGCTGGGCGTCGCCGACCCGCAGGCCGCGCTGGACGGCGCCCGGGCGATCCTGGTCGAGAGGTTCGCCGAGGACGCCGACCTGATCGGCGAGCTGCGTGAGCGGCTGTGGAGCCAGGGCCGGCTCGCGTCCGCCGTACGGGAGGGCAAGGAGACCGACGGGGCGAAGTTCTCCGACTACTTCGACTTCGACGAGCCGTTCGGCAAGATGCCGTCGCACCGGATCCTCGCGATGTTCCGCGGCGAGAAGGAGGACGTGCTCTCGCTGACCGTCGAGCCGCTGCCGGCCGGCGTCGAGGTGGACGGCCCGACCGAGTACGAGTCGACCATCGCCCGCAAGGTCGGCGTCGAGAACCAGGGCCGCCCGGGCGACAAGTGGCTGGTCGACACGGTCCGCTGGGCCTGGCGGACCAAGATCCTGGTGCACCTGGGCATCGACCTGCGGATGCGCCTGCGGCAGACCGCCGAGGACGAGGCGGTCCGTGTCTTCGCGGCGAACCTACGCGACCTGCTGCTGGCCGCCCCGGCCGGCACCCGCGCCACGATGGGCCTCGACCCGGGCTTCCGGACCGGCGTCAAGGTCGCCGTCGTCGACGCGACCGGCAAGGTGACCGCCACCGGCGTCATCTACCCGCACGTCCCGCAGAACCAGTGGGACAAGTCGATCGCCCAGCTGGCCGCGCTCTGCGCCGCGCACCAGGTCGACTTGATTGCCATCGGCAACGGTACGGCGTCGCGCGAGACCGACAAGCTGGCCGCGGAGCTGATCGCCAAGCACCCGGACCTGAAGCTGACGAAGGCTGTGGTTTCGGAGGCCGGCGCGTCGGTTTACTCGGCGTCGGCGTTCGCCTCCCAGGAACTGCCCGGCATGGACGTCTCGCTGCGCGGCGCGGTCTCGATCGCCCGCCGGCTGCAGGACCCGCTGGCCGAGCTGGTCAAGATCGACCCGAAGTCGATCGGCGTCGGCCAGTACCAGCACGACCTCCCGGAGAACTCGCTGTCCCGCTCGCTCGACGCTGTCGTCGAGGACTGTGTGAACGCCGTTGGCGTCGACCTCAACACGGCGTCCGCGCCGCTGCTCACCCGGGTCTCCGGCATCACGCAGGGCCTGGCGGACAACATCGTCCAGCACCGCGACGTCCACGGGCCGTTCGCATCCCGTACGGCGCTGAAGGAGGTGCCGCGGCTGGGCCCGAAGGCGTTCGAGCAGGCGGCCGGGTTCCTCCGGATCCCCGACGGCGCCGACCCGCTGGACTCCTCCAGCGTGCACCCGGAGGCGTACCCGGTGGTCCGCCGGATCATCGACAAGACCGGCTCCGACCTGAAGGCGCTGATCGGCAACACGTCCGCGCTGCGTTCGGTGAAGGCGGCCGAGCTGGTCGACGAGACGTTCGGTCTGCCGACGGTGACGGACATCCTGGCCGAGCTGGAGAAGCCGGGGCGGGACCCGCGGCCGGCGTTCAAGACGGCGTCGTTCGCCGAGGGCGTGGACAAGATCGGCGACCTGAAGCCGGGGATGAAGCTCGAGGGGCAGGTCACCAACGTGGCGGCCTTCGGTGCGTTCATCGACATCGGCGTGCACCAGGACGGGCTCGCCCACGTCTCGGCGCTGTCGAAGACCTACGTGAAGGACCCGCGTGAGGTGGTCAAGCCGGGCGACATCGTCAAGGTCAAGGTGCTCGAGGTCGACATCCCGCGGCAGCGGATCTCGCTGACCCTGCGCCTGGACGACGAGGTCGGCGCGCCGACGTCGGGACGCTCGGGCGGCGGTCAGAACCGCGGGCCGAGTGGACAAGGCGGCGGTGGACGCGGGCCGGGCCAGGGTGGCGGCGGTCGCGGTCCTGGCGGTCAGGGCGGCGGGCGTGGGCCGGGTGGACGTGGTCCGGGCGGCGGTCAGGGTGGACGCGGCGGCCAGGGCCAGGGTGGTCAGGGCGGCAAGGAGACCCCGATGGACGAGGGCTCGCTCGCGGACGCCTTCCGGAAGGCGGGCTTCACCGTCCGGTGACCCGTACGCCGTGTTGACGGCAGTGCCCGGGCAGCCCCCGGGAACTGCCGGAACGGTCGGTGCCCGGGCAGTCCCGGGGAACAGTCGGACGACCGGTGCCCTGGGCGGTCCCGGAGAACAGCCAGACGGCCGGTGTCCCGGAGAGGTCTCCGGGACACCGGCCGTCGGCTCAACGGCAGCTGACGGTCAGTTCTCCTGGATGGAGAAGTCCGTGAAGTCGAAGCGCTGCTTGGTGTTACCGGTGGACACGACCTCCACGCCGTAGTCGACCTGCCAGGTCGTGGCCTTCGGAGCCCAGCCGCGCGAGGTCATGTCGTTGAAGAAGCTGGCCAGCGGCATGGTGCCGGACTTCTGCGTCACCCGCGACACGTAGGCGGTGTAGCCGGACGTGTGCCACACGTCGTAGGTGAAGCCACCGAACTCCACCGTGCCGACCTTCTGCCCGGCCGGGACCTGACCCTTGTTGTCGGTCCAGATCATCAGCTCGTTGTTCAAACCGTCGCCGATCCACGCGTCGAACGCGACGTTGTAGATGCACGCCGAGCAGTTCGCGGGAGTGGTCGCGGCGAACTTGGCCGACTGGATCTTGGACAGCGGGACGTCGTCGTAGTCCTTGTGCACGTTCGGGTACGCCTGGACGCCCTTGTCACCCGGCAGCGGCTGCGTGACGTCGACGTACCAGCTGTTGTAGTTGCAGGCGCCCAGCGCGTACGTGCCGTTCTCGTTGTTCCACATGTTGTTGTGGACGTAGTACGCGCCGAACGTCCGACCCTCGCCCTGGTTGTTGTTCGAGCTCGTGGTCCACACCGGGTTGGTGCAGTTCCCGACCGGACTGGTCGTCGACGTCGGAGTCGACGTGGTGGGGGTGGCGGTCGGAGTCGACGTAGTCGTCGTCGGGGTCGACGTCGGCGTTGAGGTCGGCGGGGTGGTGGTCGGGGGCGGGGTGCTCGTCGGCGGCTTGGTCGGCGTGTTCGTGGCCGTCGGCGTCGGGGTGGTCGGCTGCGTCGGGGCCGCGGCGAAGTCGTAGTGCGCGGTGTAACGGAGCGTGGTCCCGGCCCTGTACCTCTCACCGGTGCGGCTGTACGCCCGGAGACGGTAGCTTTCGTCGGTGGTGCGACCCGGGTCGATCGAGATGATCGCCGGTCCGGCCGGAGTCGCCGTGATGGCGGTCGGCTTGTCGGCGAAACCGTGCAGGACGGTACAGCTGGAGTACGCGTCCAGGACGCACGTTTCCACGCGGCCGACGCTCGGGAGGGTCGAAGCCGTGCTGTCCGCGGCGGTCGCGGTCGCAGCGACGGGAGAGTCCTTGGCCGCCTGAACGGCGATCGGTGCGGCTACCAGCGCACCCAGGGCAAGGAACACAGCTGGGATGACGAGGCGGCTTCGGCCAGTTCGGATGGGGGGCATGCGAGACGTTCCTCTGCTCGACGGGCCACCACTGACTGCCCCAGCACTCCAGCGGCGGCCCACAAAAGATTTTCTGTTGGATCCCCAGAAGGCCAGGACAGCCGAACCCCGATGGGCCGGTCCGGTCCGGGCAGACCGGCGGGTGAAGCTTGCCGGCCATGTCGGTCTCGTTCGCTCTCAGGCGTACGGCGCCCGACGTTATCGAACCGTGACCGACAAGACAACTCGGGGCATCACTTTCACGCAGAGTATCCGAGGCGTCAACGGGCTCGGGGCGGTCGGGACGGGGCTGGAGTGTCCGTTCGGTGGGTTGATGTCCGCCCGGTTCAGTTTCCCGCCAGCAGAGCGAGGTCGAGCAGGCGGTCCAGGTCGGCTGGTGTTGGTTCTTTTCCCAGCAGGCCAGCCAGAGCTTCCAAGGTGGTCAGCAGGTCTTGGCGGACTGCTCTGGGTGATCGGCCTTGGGCCTCTGCCAACTGCTTGGTGACCTGTAGTGCGCGGGGGCTGAGGTTGTCGGCGATGCGGCCGGAGAGGTCGCTCGGGCCGAGGCCGCTGCGGCCGGAAGAAGAACGAGGGAGGTCGGTGGGCGGGTCTTCCAGCTCGACCCGAAGTGTTGTCCCAAGGGCCTCGGCCAGGCGGGTGAGGGTGGCGACGGTGGGGTTGCCTCGGCCGTTTTCCAGGTTGGCTATGTAGGGGACGGACAGGCCCGCGTCGACGGCTACCGAGGCGATGGTTCGGCCGGCGGTTTTGCGGCGGTCTCTGAGTTCTGCGCCTAGGTCCACGGGATCAGACTATCTTGTCAGGACAGTGTTGCCTAGAAATGTTTTGTGGGGATAGTGTCCGCCGGGTGAGCATCTGGGGGAATCGGGACTTTCGGTTGGTGTGGACCAGCGGCGCCGTGTCGGGGGTCGGGTCCTGGTTGCTGGTGGTGGCGATTCCGTTTCATGTGTTCCAGCTGACGGGGTCGGCGGCGGCGACCGGACTGACCTTGGCGTTGGAGGCGTTGCCCGCGCTGCTGCTCGGGCCGTGGGCCGGCGTGCTGCTGGATCGATGGGATCTGGCGCGGGCGATGTGGGTGGCCGATCTGGTCAGCGCGGCAGCCGTCGGGTTGATCCTGTTCGCCGACCGGCCGGAGCGCTTGTGGATGATCTACCTGGCCGTCCTGGTCGAGAACATGGCGACGACCGTCTTCCGGCCGGCGTCGCGAGCGTTGCTGCCAAGCGTCGTGGGGACCGGGCCGGAACTGGCGGCCGCCAACGCGGCAAGGGCCTTCGCGGGAAGCGTGACCCGACTGGGAGCGCCGCCGCTCGGTGCGTTGCTGCTGGCCGGACCAGGCATCACGTTCGTGCTCGTCGTCGACATCGTGAGCTACTTGTTGTCAGCAGCAACGATCGCCGCCGTCAGGACCCGACCGGAGCGAGCACCGCATCAACCACTGAGGCCACTCGCAGGACTCCAGTACGCCGTACGCTCGAAGCCCCTGCGCGGCCTGCTGGCCGGCAACGGTGTCTTCCTGATCGCCAACGCCGGGCTGACCGCGTTGCTCGTGCCATTGATGGTCGACCGGCTCGACGCGCCCGGCTACACGATCGGCTACGTGTTCTCCGGCCTCGGCGCCGGCTACCTGCTCGGCGCCGCGATCAGCGTGAAAGCCCTGTCCTGGTTGGGAATTCGCGACCTCATCGCGGCGACCCAGTTCGCGACCGGCGCGGCGTTCTTCGCGCTGGTGAACGCGCCGAACATCCCGTTCGCGATAGCAGCCGCCGTACTGATCGGCCTGCCCGGCAGCGTCCTGCTGATCACCACCGAGACGACCGTGCAGCGCATCACCACCCCGAACATGCTCGCGCAGGTCGGCGCGTTGTTCTTCGCGGTCGACGCGCTCGCAGCGGTTGTCGGCGCGCTCGCCGCACCGGCGCTCACGCTGGTCGCCGAGCTGCCGGTGACGCTCAATCTGCTGGCCGCGTTCGCCGTACTGGCTGCGCCGCTCACGCTGTACGCCGTACCGGGCCATCCGGCGGAGCTGACGCGGAAGCCCTCCTAGACCAGGTCGTCCAGGTGGCCGCCGGGGTCGCCGAGGTGCACGGCGGTTGCCTTGGGCGCGTATCCGAGGCGGCGGTAGATGCGGTCGGCCCCTTCGTCACCGGGAGTGAGCCAGGCGAGGTCGGCGCCGGCTGAGAACGCCTGCTGGGTCGCGTACGCCGTCGCGAGCGCACCGAAGCCGCGGCGTCGGTGCGTGTGCAGCGTGCCGACGCCGGCGACCTCGGTGACGCCGTCGGCGATCGCGGTCCAGGACGCGGTCGCGACCGCGACCCCGTCCTCACGGATCAGGACAGCGCCGCCGGCCGAAGGGTCGGGCTGGAAGGTGGTGACGACGTCCTCGGTCTCGTACGCGTCGGCGGCGACCGCGTTGGACTCGGCGTGGTCCTCAGGTGTCGCGACGAGCGCGGCGGTGATGCCGTCGGGGAACTCGGGGACGACGAGGTCGGCCGGCTCGACCGCCAGGAGGGGCGGGCGGGAGCGGATGACCATGCCGTGCTCGGTGAGGGCTTCGGCGAGGCCGGGGTTGGCTTCCTCGATCAGTTCGCCGTGCAGCCAGCGGCCCTCGGCGGCGAAAGCCAGGCGGATGGTTTCGAGCGCCCACGAGACCTCGTCGGGATCGAACGGAGCGCCCGGGTCGGACGCGAGCATGCTCGAGAGGAACCACACGTCGTCGTCGTGCAGCAGCCCGACCAGCGGGCCGGCGACGATTTGGCGGCGGCTCCGGGTGAGCCCTGACAACTGAGCGGCGGCAATCCGCGCTGCGATCCCCATCCTGTGATCCTAGGTGTCAGACCCCAGCCTTCTCCGCGGCAGTCCTGATGTCGTAGGCCGCGCGCGCCAGGGCGATCTGGTTCTGGTGGGTCTCGGTCCAGTTCACCAGCGACTGGATCGTCGCGTGCAGCGTCACGCCCAGCGGTGTGAGCGCGTAGTCCACGCGTGGCGGCACGACCGGGTGGACCGTACGCCGTACCAGCCCATCCCTCTCCAGCTGGCGAAGCGTGACCGTGAGCATCCGCTGGCTGACCCCGTCGATGGTCTTCTTCAGCTCGGTGAAGCGCAGGCTGCGGTTGTCGAGCAGCGCGATCACCAGCAGCGACCACTTGTCGCCGATCCGGTCGAGGATCTGCCGGACCTCGCAGTCCTCCCGCGTGTCCCACTGGAACGCGTCCTCGGTGCAGCAGGAGTAACCCGGTTCCTTTGAAGTGCCTTCTTCCATACTCACCGATGGTTCCTCACGATGGAGTCAGTTACAAGAGATAACCGACCTAACGATGAGGAACCCAGATATGTCAACCACCGAAGCACCCACTCGCCTCGGCGCTCGAGCCTGGGCGGTGCTGCTGGTGCTGTGCGGCGCGATCTTCCTGGAGGGCATCGACATCTCGATGATGGGCGTCGCCCTGCCGTCCATCCGCGCCGAGCTCGGCCTGTCGACCAGCGAGCTGCAGTGGGTGGTCAGCGCCTACGTGCTCGGGTACGGCGGCTTCGTGCTGCTCGGCGGCCGCGCGGCGGACCTGCTCGGCCGGCGCCGGATGTTCGTCGGCTGGCTCGCCGTCTTCCTCGTCTTCTCCGGCCTCGGCGGCCTGGCGAACGACGGCTGGGTGCTGATCCTGGCCCGCTTCGTCACCGGAATCGCGGCCGGCTTCATGACCCCGGCCGGCCTGTCGATCATCACGACCAGCTATCCCGAGGGCAAGCAGCGCAACAAGGCCCTCCTCGTGTACGCCGGAATCGCGGCGGCCGGCTTCTCCCTCGGCATGGTCGTCGGCGGCCTGCTCACCGCGATCGACTGGCGCTGGGTCTTCTTCGCCCCGGTCGTGATGACCGCGGTTCTGCTCCCGGCCGCGCTGATCCTCCTGCCCAAGGAGCAGCCCGCCACCAAGGAGAAGAAGGTCTTCGACCTCGCCGGCGCGTTCACCCTGACCGGCGCGATGATGCTGCTGGTCGCCACGGTCGTCCGCGCGCCCGACGTCCCGGCCGCCCAGACCCTGATCACCCTCGCGGCCGGACTCCTGCTGCTGATCCTCTTCGTGGCCATCGAACGCCGTACGCCGGCACCGCTGGTCCGCCTCGGCATCCTGCGCAACGCCGGACTCGTCCGGGCCAACCTCGGAGCGGTCGCGCTGGTCGGGTCGTTCGTCGGGTTCCAGTTCATCGCCGTGCTCTACCTGCAGGAGCTGCGGCACTGGTCCGAATTGGAGACCGGCCTGGCCCTGATGGTGATCGGCATCGACTCGATCCTCGCGCCGACGCTGACGCCGTGGCTGGTCAACCGCTTCGGCAACACCAAGGTGGTACTCGGCGGATTCGCGTTCGCCATCGCGGGCTACGCACTGTTCCTGCCGCTCGCCGCGGACTGGACCTACCTCGCGATGCTGCCGACGTTTCTCCTGCTGGGACTGGCGTTCTCGCTCGCGTACGGTCCGCTGACGATCGCCGCGACCGACGGCGTCGCCGAGGCCGAGCAGGGTCTGGCGAGCGGCGTACTGACCACGTCGTTCCAGTTCGGATCGGCGCTCGGTCTGGCGATCGTCGCCGCCGTACTGGCCTCGGCCGACGAGCTGACCGTTGCCGACTTCCGTACGGCGCTCGTCGTACCGCTGGCAGCCGCCGTGCTCGGTCTGACGGCCGGAGCGCCAGGACTGGTACGTCGTACGGTGGCCGCCCGATAGCTCAGGGTTACCAGGACATCCGACAATTCACCGCTCAACGAATGAGCGCCGGCCGGCGGCCGAATCGTTATCGGTAAATCCCTGCAAACAATCTTGACAGGGCTGTACCAGAACGGCCGCCGGAACCGGTCCCAACGGGCCTGACCAGGGGTTTTCCTTCGCAGCTCACCGCGGTTGTCAGGTGGGAGTAAGGCCTCTGTAAAGGTCCCTGTCAGTCTATTCCCGGGATACCTCTTTTTGAGGTGTTCTTTCCTTACCACCCGTGAGCACGTGAGATCGGTCACCGGCTTCCTCACTGTCGGCGACCAGCTCCGAACCCACGGTCCCCGTCCCCTCGAGGCGCCCGAGTGTCCCGCTCGGCACCTCACCCCACTCGAAGGAAACGCCCCCATGACCGAGTCGCTGGAGATCCCCGCAGAGCAGCGCCGCGTGCGGGTCTGGTTCGGCGCTCACACCATCGCGGACCACACCGCGACGGCCGACCAGGCAGCGCAGTACGAGGAGGCCATGCGGCGGCGGTTCGCCTCGCTGCGGGTCACCAACGAGCCCGCTCTCGTCAGCAGCGGCCCGGTCCGATGACCACCCGCCCGACGTTGCTCGGTTACGTCCGCGCCGACGCGCTCAGCTGCGCCGAGGAGCTGGCCGCCGCGACCGATGCCCTGGTCGCGTACGCCACCACCGAGGGGTTCACCCTCGGCACGGTCTACACCGAGCGGGACGCCGCCCAGTCCGCCGCGTTCAACGCGTTGCTGGACGAGGCGAAGCGGACCGACGTACGGGCTGTGGTCGTCCCCACCCTGCAGCACGTCGGCGCGGTTGGTTCGCCCGGCGCGACGCAGCACCTCGAGTTCCACCAGGCTCAGACCTGGGCGGCGAGCGCGAGGTAACCCGAAGACAAGCGGAGCCGGCGTCTTGACCCCTGCATCGGCGCCGGTTCCGCTCTCCAACCCCACAGCCGCACCGGGAGTGCCCGGGTGGTAGTGGACCAACCGAGGCCCCACCGGCTGCTACCGGTGGGGCCTTGTCGTTGCGTCAGGCAATGATCTTGTACCCGTAGCGCTTCATCACCGCGGCCGTCGTGGCGTCGAACCGCCCGGTGACCGGCAGCTTGAACTTCTGCTGGATCTTCCGCGTCATCTGCTGGAAGTGCACCCGCCACGACACCCCGGCCGGCGGCCTGGTCTCGTGCTTGCCGATCGCCGCGATCTTCGGATGCGCAGCCCAGGCCAGCACCTGCGCCCGGTCGGCACCCCAGACCCCACTCATCGAGTCGTGCGTCCGGGCGAACTCCATCGCCCCGAGCGAGATCGTCGTGTTCGGCTGCGGTGGCGCCTGGGCCGCGGGCGCCGTCCCCGGGTGGTACTTCAGGTAGATCTCCCAGGTCATCCCGTAGTACCCGGGCGGCCCGTCGTCCGCGCCGCGGTTGGCCAGGCCGTTCTTGCACCGCCTGTACTCCGCGATCTGGTGCGCCGCACCACGGGACAGATCCTTGTCGCCGGCCGCGATCGCGTGCACGTGGTACGGCCAGTTGCCCTGCGCCGGCGTCCGCAGCCAGGCGGCGAACCCGACCTGCCGCATCGCCAGTACGACGGCCTTCCGCTGTACGGCGGTCAACCGGTCCACCGCGAGGTCGACCGCGCCCCCGCCGTCGTGCGTCCCGGCCGAGGCCGCGACGCCGCCCTGGTTGTACGACCCCTGGATGATCGTGAACGGCACCTTGGCCAGCTTCTCGGCTGCCTGCAGCATCGCGACGGTGCGCGTGCACAGGTTCGCGCCGCGCCAGGACATTCTTGCCTCAGGCATCTAGTTTCCCGAGGATCAACGCGGCGTCCTCCGCCGCTCCGAGCGCTTCCAACTCGTCCAGCTCGGCCTCGGTGAGCTCGTCGTCGTACGGCTGCTCATCGGTCATCGTGCACCTTCCCCCACCTCACGTCCGCGACCTCCCCCGCCACGGAACCGCGAACCAGGCTAGGCAGCGCCGGTGCATCCGTCCATGGCCCAGCGGGCGTTACAGCCGCGCGCGTTCGAGGAATGCAAAGTTTTCGCTCCGGAACGGGTGTGACGTGGGAGCGGTGGGGTACCTGTAGTCATGTCCCGCGGTTCAGTCAGCCCCATTCGGGCATGGGTGGAGTTCACCGAGCCGCGAGTTCTCCCACTGAGGGGCGGGAGAACGACCGAAGGTGACGGGCGCATCCCACGGTGCGCCCGTCCCCTGGCCTCCCTCGCGGTGACGTGAGTACACCCGTCTACCGCACACCGATGCGTTCCCGTCGCGACGACGTCCCCCATGGTCTGGCTGTCGATCGCGCGCTCCACCTCGGGCTCTGCGGAATCGGCGGCACCCTCCGTCCACCACCGTCGACGCTGGACAACGCGCTCGAGCGACTGAGCACGTCGTACGACGAACGCGCCGCCCGCCGCCTCCAGCGCTTCGCTGAGGTCCCCGACGGCGCCTTCGGATGGACTCGCGAGGCCGACGGGCTCTATCGCCTCGGGCGACTCACCGGACCGTGGCGGTACGACGCGTCGCCCGACGCTGTCGCCGTCGATCTGGTGCACGTCCGGCCGTGCGAGTGGTCGGCGAAGCCGTTCACCGAAGCTGAGGCACCGGCCGCGGTGGTGTACACGTTCTCGCGGGGCGGGCGGAACTTCCAGCGGATCCGCGACCCTGCCGTCGGGCCGGCGACTGCTGACCTGTGGGCTCAGATCGCTGACGCGACGAACAGGTAGCGGTTGAGGCTGAAGAAGTACGCCTCCCCCTGGCTGCGGAGCTCGTCGGCCCAGGCTTCGGCTTCTGCTTCGGTGACATCCGCCCGGCCGGGGACGAACGCGGAGACGATGTCGATCAGGCCGGCGCTGTACGTGCGGTGGTCGTAACCGACGTTGAGCAGCGGGATGACCTGCAGGTGCGTACGGGTGAAGCCGGCCTTGTCGAGGGCTTCGCCGAGGGAGCGGGGCAGATGCGGGTCCTGCAGGTGCTCCTCGAACGCCCTCAGGACACGGGCCATCCGCCCGTCGTCGCTGGAGCGCCAGACGATCGAACCCCAGTCCGTGTCGAGCAGCAGGACGCGACCCGCCGGGCGCAGGACCCGGCGGATCTCGGCGAGCGCTCCCGCGACGTCGTCGACGTACTCGAAGACCTGGGTCGAGACGACGACGTCGAAGTTCTCCGCGCCGTACGGCAACCGCGCCGCCGACGCCGGCTCGAGCTCGAGCGACGGACCACCCGGTACGTCGGCGCGCGTGCCCGCGATCGCCAGCATGCTGTCGCTGATGTCCACGCCGCAGACCCGACCGTCCGGCCCGACCTCGCCGGCCATCTCCGCGGCCAGCAGTCCCGGGCCGACGCCGACGTCCAGCACGCGGTCCCCCGGCCGCAACGCCAGCGCCGTCCGGACCACTCTCCGCTGCTCGACCACGTCCGGCGTCGTGTACATCGCCTCGATCTGCCGTGACACCTCCGGGTCGAACTCCAGACTGCTGCTCATGCCCTCCGCCTCAACACCATGCTGCTCATCATGATCCGCGAGGCGCCCCGCGGCGAGACCACACGCAAGGGCAGATCGGGGCGGATCAGGCCAGTAATCGATGCCCTGCAAGGAGTGACGGCGTGGCGCTACCGCGGAATCCCGTCCCGGATCGACAGCCACTGACTCCATCCCGAGCAGCTGGTGAGCCCACCGCCGGCGCTGAGATTCTGGTGGCACACCTTGATGCGGACGTATCCCGTCTCGGCCAGGTCGTAGTTGCAGCCCGTCACGCCGTTCTGCGCGCCGTTCTTGTCGACGCACTCACCCGACCGGCCGTAGTCGGTCTCCCAGCGCGTCACCGCGCTCTTGTTGTCGAACGCCCAGTCCAGCGTGCCGACGTGGTCACCGTCGCTGTCGAAGTACCCCTTGGAACCGGCCGAGTTCTCGACCATGCCCGGCCAGCTCGGCCACTCCACCGCGTGCGCCGGCGCAGCTGCGAACGCCGCCAGACCGACCGCTCCCACCAGGACGCCTACCGTCTTTCTCACCAGATTTCCTCTCTGCTCGAACATGACCGCGCCGACGTTTCCAGGAGGTGCTCCCCTCCGGATCACCCGCGCGATGGATTCGTTTCCCTCGCTCGGGGGAAACTCGGTCGGCCGCGCGGGTGGGGACCGCCCGGCGGCCCCCACCACCCGATCCAGCTACCGCGGGCCTCCGTCGCGGATCGACAGCCACTGGCTCCAGCTCGAGCAGGTCGCAAGCCCGCCTCCGCCGCTGAGGTTGCGGTGGCACACCTGGATCCGCACGTACCCGTTCTCAGCCAGGTCGTAGTTGCAGGCCGTCACCCCGTTCTGCGCGCCGTTCTTGTCGACGCACTCACCCGCCCGGCCGTAGTTCGTCTGCCAGCGGGTGACCGCACTCTTGTTGTCGAACGCCCAGTCCAGCGTGCCGATGTAGTCGCCATTGCTCTGGAACCGTCCTTCGGAGCCCGCCGAGTTCTCGACCATCCGCCGGATCGGATCCCGGGTCCACCCCGCGACGGAGGCCCTCGGAAATGCGGTCGGCACGGGCGGGCTGACCGGCTAGCGTGCTGGCGTGATCGAGTTGCCGCAGTCATTCCTGGAGATGCCCCGCTGGTGGACCGAGGGCGCCGAGTGGTTGGCGGGGCTGCCAGCCGCGGTCGAGGAGCAGTGCTCGCGGTGGGACCTGACAATCGCCGGTCCGGTAGCGCACGGATCCAACGCTGTGGTGGTGCCGGTCGAGCGGGACGGCAGCCGCTTCGCGCTGCGCATGTCGCCGCCAGGCGACGAGGTCTCCGACCAGGTCCGCGCCCTGCGCTGGTGGGACGGGCGAGGGACAGTCCGCCTGTACGACGCCGACGCCGCGCGAGGCGCAATGCTGCTGGAGCTACTCGGAGAGCCGCTCGACAAGCAACCGACCCGCGAAGCAGTCCAAGTCCTGGGCAGCCTAATGCGACGCCTCGCGGTGGACGGCCCCAAGGACGCCTTGTCGACCCAGGAACTCGTCCAAGCCAGCGCCCAAAAGATGGAAGGCCACCTGAAAGGGCAGACCGGGGCAGTTGCCCCGCCGTACCTGCTGGCCGCTCTCGACGTCGCCCCCAAGCTGTCCAACTCAAAGGCCACAGCAGCGGTAAACGGCGACCTCCACTCAGCACAGGTCCTCCGCGGCCAGCGTGAAGACTGGCTAGTCGTCGACCCAGTGATCTACCGCGGCGACATCGAGTTCGACCTGGCCCGAGTCCTGTGGACCCGCCTCGACGAAATGGCAGACGACGCGGAGATCCACCACTGCTTCGACACGGCAGTACGAGCAGCCAACCTCGACCGCTCGTACGCCCGCGACTGGGTGATCTTCAGAACAGTCGACTACTGGCTCTGGGGCCTCAGCGCCGGCCTAACAACAGACCCAGTCCGCTGCCAACGCCTCCTGGACGCCCTCCTCTAACAGGTGGTGCCGCGGGTCGGGAGTTTGCCGGTGAGAAAGTACGTGGTCGCGTGCCCGCGGGCGCACTCGGAGTTGAACCATGACGTGTGGCCGTAGGTGTTGCTGACGAGTAGGCGGCTGCCGCGGATTTGGTGGTGCAGGCTGACGGCCTGGTTGAGGGGTGTGGCCGGGTCATGCGTGTTGTTGAGGATCAGCACCCCGGGTACGTCGGCGATCGGGGTCGGCTTCCACGGGTTGGTCGGCGGGATCGGCCAGCCGGCGCACGAGGCGGCCATCACCCAGCCCTCGACTGCGGCACCCACGCGCGGCGCGACGGCGCGCGCCAGCGCGAGGCGTGCGCGAACGTCGGCGTACCCACGGAACTCTCCGGGGAAGTCCATGCACGACACCGCCGTGTACGCCGACTCCGGGTTCCCGACGTAGCTCCCGCCGACGAACCCGGACCCATCACCCTTCAACGCCTTGGCCAGCGCGGAAGTAAACGCACCCCACGGACCAGCCTGGTCACCCAGCGTCGGCAGGAACACCGGCAGCGCCATCCGGATCTGATCACCGTTCACCCCGCCGGTCAACGGCGACCGATCGGCCTTGCGCACCACCGCGTCGTACACCTTCCCGACGTCCTGCCCGTGCAGTTCGCACGTCGGCGTCGCCGCGCACCAGGCCGCGAGCCGGTTGAAGCCGCGTTCCATCTCCCGCGCCTCGCTGAGCACGAACCGGGTCGAGCCCTGCGCGTGGTCGACGATGCCGTCGAGCACCATCCGGTCGACCCGGCGCGGGAAGAGCTGCGCGTACGTCGTACCGAGGTACGACCCGTACGACGGCCCGAAGTAGCTCAGCTTCTCGACGCCGAGCGCGGACCGGATCGCGTCGAGGTCGCGCGCTGCGGTGCGGGTGTCGAGGTGCCGCATCAGTTCGCCGTTCTTGGCCAGGCAGGCCTTCCCGAGCTCCCGGCTGGCCGCGACCATCGCGTCGTACTCACGCGGCGACTTGGGGAACACCGGTACGCCGGGCCGCAGCACCGGGCCGCAGTCGAGCTGACTCGATTGACCCGTTCCGCGCGGATCGAAGCTGACCACATCGAACCGCTTCAGCAGCTCCGGGCCGAACAGGTCGGCAGCGAGACCGGCCTCCAGGATCGAAGCACCGGCCCCACCCGGACCGCCCGGGTTGAAGGTCAGGACACCGAGCTTGTGCGCCTGGTCGCTCGCCGGGATCCGGGCGACGAACAGCTCGGTCTTCCCCTTGCTCGGATGAAGGTGGTCGAGCGGCACCGTCAGCCGCGCGCACTCGATCGTCGGCCCTTGCTCACAGGGCTTCCAGTCGAGTGACGCAGCGGCGGCGGCAGGTACGGCGGGCAGCAGACCCGCTCCGATCAGGCCCAGCGCCAGCAGTCCCTTGATCATCATGGCGACCAAGCTACGAAGCCGACGGGTCGTCGGCCAGGCGTGGAACGATCAACCCCACAAAGTGAACACCGGTACTCCGCTCAGTGGGCGGGGGCGAAATCCAGGAAGCCCACCACCGAGCTGATCCGGCCGTCGGCGGCGACCGTCACGATGTCGGTGCCTCCGGCAACGGCCGGTTGCCCCTCGGCGGCCAGCTCCCACGTCCACCGGATCCGGTCGTGGTGCTCGTCGGGCGTCCCGGTCACCGTGAAGCGCAGGCCCGGGAACATCCCCTGCGCGGTGCCGACCATCGCGCTCAGTTCGTCGTACCCGGTGGCCTCGAAGCTCGGGTCGACGAAGGTGCCTTCGGGTGCCCAGGTCTTCTCGATCAGCCGGGCGCGCTGCTCGGCGTCGGTCTCGTTCCAGATGGCGAAGTACTGCTCGGCCAGGTTCATCGTGTTCTCCTCAGGATCGGTTGACCAGAACCTTGCCGTCGGGACCCGTGATCCGGCCATGACCTCGGAGGTCATGCCGGTGATCACCTGGCCGGTTACCGTCGGGGCATGACGATGATCGCCGAGGAGACCTTCCAGCGGCCGGTGGGCGAGCTGCTGCGCGGCTGGCGCGAACGACGGCGGCTCAGTCAGCTCGATCTGGCCAACCAGGTCGAGGTGTCCACGCGGCACGTGAGCTTCGTCGAGAACGGCCGGTCCAAGCCGAGTCGCGAGATGGTGCTGCGGCTGGCCGAGCATCTCGACGTACCGCTGCGGGACCGCAACCAGCTCCTGCTCGCCGGCGGCTACGCGCCGATCTACAGCGAGGCCTCGCTGCACTCCCCGGCGATGCTGGCGATCCGCGAGACCTTGCGCCGGTTGCTCAAGGCCCACGAACCGTTCCCGGCGCTGGTCGTCGACCGCTGGTGGAACATTGTCGAAACCAACGCCGCCGCCGCGCTCTTCACCGAGGGTGTCGCGCCCGAGTTGCTCTCGGCACCGATCAACGCCCTGCGCCTCACCTTGCACCCCGACGCGCTCGGCGGCCGGATCACCAACCTCGCCGAGATCCGCGCGAGCGCGCTCAGCACGCTGCAACGCCAGATCGCGAGCACCGCCGATCCAGAGCTCCAGGACCTGTACGACGAACTGCGCGGATACGGCGTACCGGGCGGCGACCGGATCGCGTCCACGCCGACGCCGGAGGTCGTCGTACCGATGAAGCTGCGGCGCGGTGACCGGGAGCTGTCGCTGCTGACGACGATCGCGACGTTCGGTACGCCGTTGGACGTGACAGTGTCGGAGCTGATGATCGAGCAGTTCTTCCCCGCGGACGACGCGACGGCCGAGTACCTCAAGGAGCTGTTCTGATGCTGCCCGACGAACGTCTTGGCGATCCGGTCCAGCTACCGCTGGCCTGGCTCGACTTCTACCGCGAGACCGTACGACGCAAGCTCGACGGCCTGTCCGACGAGGAGCTGCGAACGAGCCAACTGCCGTCGGGATGGACGCCGCTGGCGCTGCTGAAGCACCTGGTGTTCATGGAACGGCGATGGCTTCGCTGGGGATTCACGGCGGAGCAGGTCGACCAGCCGTGGGGTGACAGCGACGCCGACGAGCGCTGGCGGCTCGAGGAGGGCGACACGCTCGAAGGCCTGCTCGCCGCGCTGCAAGAAGGCGGGGAACGAACCCGGGAAATCGTCACCGGTGTCGTCAAGGCCGAGGACGCTGCCGTTCAGGGCGTCGGCGTTGTCGGCGTTGGCGCGCTCGGCATGCGGTCCAAGGAGGGCGGGCGCTTCGGCGCCGAGGACGTGAAGCCGACGCTGGGGTGGATCTTGTTCCACGTGCTGCAGGAGTACGCGCGGCACACCGGCCAGCTGGACGTCGTACGGGAGCTGGCGGACGGAACCACCGGCGAGTAGGACCCCCGAGGCCCCACTCGCCGGTGGGGGCCGCAGTTGATCTCGGTGTACATCAACTGCGGCCGCTGCAGATCACGCGTTTTCGGGTCGCGGATCTGAAGAAGAGATGGCCCCACCGCCGGCCGGCCCGTTCCGCCCGCGGGCCGGCCGGAGGTGTCATCGGTGTGAAGGGGAGGGTCGACTACCGATGAGTCGGCAGCCCGGTGGGAATCCCGGTGGGCTGCTCGGTGGGCAGGGGAGGAAGGCTCGGCTTGCCCGGCAGCGACGGCTTGCCCGTCGGCAGCGGGAGGGAAGGCTTGCCCGGCAGGGACGGCTTCACGGTCGGGACGGAAACCGTCGGCAGCGACGGCTTACCCGGCAGTGACGGCTTCGGGAGGGACGGCTTGCCCGGCACCGACGGCAGGGTCGTCGGCACGTTCACCGGCGGCGCGGTCGGCACGTGGTCGGTCACGCACGGCGGCAGGGCGGGCTTGCCCGGGAGGGACGGCTTGGCGGTCGGCAGCGACGGCTTGCCCGGAAGCGAAGGCTTACCGGTCGGCACCGGGACCGACGGCAGCGACGGCTTGCCGGTCGGCAGCTTGGTCGGCACCGGCGGCAGGCTCGGCTTGCCCGGGAGCGAAGGCTTACCGGTCGGCACCGGGACCGAGGGCAGCGACGGCTTGCCCGTGGGCAGCGTGGTCGGCAGGCCCGGCTTGCCCGGGAGCGACGGCTTCGTCGTCGGCAGCGACGGCTTCCCCGGGAGGGAGGGCTTACCGGTCGGCACGGGAACCGAAGGCTTCCCCACCGGCGGCAGCGACGGCTTGGCGGTCGGCAGCTCGCCTTCCACCTTCACCTTGACCGACGCCTCGACCTTGCCCTTGGTCGGCACCTTCTGCAGGCAGGTCGGGTCGACCGACGGCAGCGCGGTCGGCGTACCGGCCGGGAGCTCGACGGGGACCGGGGGCTTGTCGCCACCGGCGAGCAGGTTGCGGACGTCTGCCGGTCCACCGATCGCGGCGGACACCGTCGCGACGCTGCCGGCGAGAGCGGTCACGCCCGCCGCGGCCAGTCCTCGGCGGAGCCAGGCCAGACGCCGGCCCCGGCGCATCAGGTCGGCCGGGTCGGGCTGCCACGGCTCCAGGTCGTACTCGAGCGCGCTGCGCACCCGCTGCTCGTCGCTCATCTTGTTCCTCCAACTACTCCGGATTCGATCAGGTCGGGTGCCAGACGCAGCTTGGCCAGCGCCCGGGAGGCCGTGCTCTTCACGGTCCCGGCGGCCATGCCGAGAAGCTCGGCGGTCTCCGCTTCGGAGAGGTCCTGCGAGTACCGCAGGGCGACCACCGTCCGCTCGCGCACTGTCAGCCCACCGAGAGCTGACAGCACGGCGTCACGGGTCTGCACCTCACCGGCGAAGTCCGCCACCGACCGGTCGTCCCAGTCGTTGTCCACCGGATCGCTGGGTACTTCGTTGGACCAGCGCCGGCGAGCCTGCGAGAGGAACCGGTTGACCAGCACCCGGCGGACGTAGCGCAGCCGGTCGCCGTCCAGCCGGTGCCACTTCGGGTAGGACCGCATCAGCGCCTGCTGCACGAGATCCTCCGCGGTGTGGCGATCACCGCACAGCATCTCCGCGAACCGCAGCAACGGCGTCGACTGTGCCTGCACGAACCGCTCGAAGTCGGCGTCCGCGGCCCGGGTCATCGATTCTCCTCAGCCTCTGTCACACCGGTCCAAACCCACTGGGTCACCGGTTAGGTTCTGTCCGTACCCGAATTACTTGGAAGAAATTTATTCACGCGCTATGCAAGGGCAGTGTTTGTTTGTCACGATCGGTGCGCCGGGTGTCGCACCCGGTGACAGCGTCCTCACCGCCCCGGAGGTACCGCCATGCGTATCACCCGAAGGACCGCGGCCGCACTCTGCGTCGCCGCCGCCCTCGCCGCAGCACCCCTGGCAGCCGCCGTCCTGCCCAGTACGGCGGCCGGCACCGACCCGATCGGAGTCGCCGCCCGCCCGGCCGAAGGCTCCACCAACGTGACCGTCGACGGCAGCCGGATCGTCCTCGGCGACGCGCCCGTCCGGATGGGCTCGGCCGAGATCAAGGAGCGCTCCGGCATCGGCAACCTCGATCCGGTCCGCTTCCCCGCCGCCACGTCCGCGGTCGTCGTCGACTACACCACCGGTACGCCGGACGGCTCGACCGCGGAGGTCGACGTACGGGCTCTCGTGAAGAACAGGTGGTCCGAGTGGACGCCGGCCAAGGCCGGTACGCCGACCGCGCTGCCCGGCGCCAGCGACCTGGTCCAGCTGCGCATCATCGTGGTCGCGCCGCCGACCGGTGCCAAGCCGTGGGTCGGTGACGTCCGCGTCCAGCCCACCGACAAGGCCGCTACCAGCGGGATGACGGTCCAGGCCGCGCCGTTGAAGTCGCGCGTCTTCGCCACCCGGGAAGGCCTGGTCGGCGGTACGACGGCCAACGGTCACGTGATCATCAGCCGGGACCACTTCGTCGCGCTGCCGTCGCGGCGCGGGCTGGCGAACAACGGCTCGGGCAACTACTCGGTCAAGGTCTGTACGACGACCGGCACGATCCGCTGCGCGTTCGAACCGGTCTGGGACGTCGGCCCCTGGAACACCAAGGACGACTACTGGAACCCGAGCGCCACCCGCGAGATGTGGAAGGACCTCGCGCAGGGCCGGCCCGAGTCGCAGGCGGCGTACCAGAACGGCTACAACGGCGGGAAGGACCAGTTCGGCCGGACCGTCGCCAACCCGGCCGGGATCGATCTGGCCGACGGGACCTTCTGGGACGCGCTCGGCCTGACCAACAACGCCTGGGTCGACACCACCTACCTGTGGACCGGTGACGGCGGCCGCGGCACGGTCTCGATCACGTCCGGCTACCTGAACGTCCGCAGTACGGCGAGCTCGAGCGGCGCCGTCGTCGGCATGGCCGGCAAGTCCGCCCAGGTCACCGTCGAGTGCCAGGTCACCGGCCAGAGCGTGAGCGGCTCGCAGGGCACGTCGAGCATCTGGCTGCGTGTGCACGCCGGCATGTACGTCGCGAAGGCCTGGATCAGCGCCGGCTCCTTCGGCGCCTGCTGAGAACGACCGCGTCCGGAGAGCCTCGGGCGGGACTCTCCGGACGCGGTTTCCTCAACAGCCGTGGGTGATCTGCGCGCAGGTGTGGGTTCCCCAGTCGAGCTTGAAGGTGCGGACGACCGAGCCGTTGGCCCCCGTCAGCTTGACCGCGATCTGCTGCGCGCCGGCGTCACTGCCCGGCGTCCACGGCCGCGCGTCCTGGTGCTGCACCATCCAGTAGTTGCCCTGGACAACGGCTTGCGTGGTCGTGCCGTCGGGGAAGGTGTAGGCGATCTTCGCGACACCGCTCGGCACCAGACCGGTCGCCCAGTAGTAGTTGTAGTCCTTGCCGTCGCGCGGAATGATGTTCGCGGCAACGGCGAACGCGGCGGTGTCCCGGGCCGAAGGCTTGGCGATCCGGGCCGGGGCGCGCAGCGATCCCTTCTCGTTCTGACGCGCGTACGCCGTGTCGCAGGCGGTCCAGTCCTTGGCATCCGCCAGCACGACGATCGAACCGGCACCACCGTCGAGGCGCGCGACCTGCTGCGCCGTACGGCCTGGACGGTTCTGGTCCGCGCCGGCGAGCAACGCCTTGCAGGCCGCGACGGCATCCTTCGGCAGCGGGTACTCCTTCGGGCGCGGCGGCGCGGACGGCGGGATGCGCGTGACCGTGTGGCCCTTGCCCGGGACCGTCGACGGGGTGGCGGGGGCGTTGGGCGAGACGGTCGGCTGGTCGGGCGGCGTCGGCGCCCAGGCGGACGGAGTCGCGCCGCTCGGGACCGCGCCGGGCGTGCCGGGTGAGGTCGGCGGAGTCACGGCGCTCGACGGCGTCGCACCCTGGCTCGGGCCGGTCGAGGGCGTCGCGCCGGGACCGCCGCCCGCGACGGCGGTGGAGTGGCCCGTGCGCGCGATCGCGGCACCGGCGATCCCGACCCCCGCGACGGCGGCCGCCGCGATCGCGATGGTCCCGATCCGTAGTGCCCGGTTGTTCCTCATCTGTTGCCCTCCGCAAGTATTTCGGCCGGTTCGTCGTACTGAAGGACGCGACGGCACGACGGAAGGTTCTGCGGAAACTCAGCAGCCGTGGGAGATCTGGGCGCAGGTGTGCAGACCCCACTCGAGCTCGCGCGTCACCAGGACGGACCCGTCCTGGGCGAACAGCTCGACCTTGATCGACGGCGTATCGGTCTGCCGGCCGCCGGGGGTGGACGCCAGGTGCCTCATCGTCCAGAAGAGACCGGTGACGACCGCGTCCTCTGCTTCACCGCCGGGAAACGTGTAACGCAGTCCGGCGACTCCCTGCGGCAGCACACCGGCCGCCCAGGAGTACTCGTACTGCTGGCCGTTCCGGGTCAGCAGATTGTTGGCCACGGCAAGGGCTTGGAGGTCGCCGCGGCCCGGCCGCTGGACGGACCCCGGTTTGCGCAGCGACACCTCGGCCGGGTCGTACCCGTTGTCGCAGGCGCCCCATGTGGTGCTGTCGGCGAAGATCATGATGATCCCGTCCGCTCGCGCCAGGCTCGCCCGCTTCGTCGCCGCCGACCCCGGACCCGATTCCTCGGCCAGCAAGGCGGTCCGGCAGCCTTCGGCGAAGGTTGCGAGCTCGGCCTTGGTCGGTGGCGAGGGGTCCGGCGGGTTCGGCGTCGGCGAGTCGATCACGGTCGACGGGGTGTTCGGGCCGACCGTCCGGCCCGCGGTGATCTGGCCGGTGGGCGTTCCGGAGGGGAGGTAGAAGGGTGGAGTCGGCGAACCAGGCGGCCTTGGTGGTGTCGGTGTCCCGGGCAGGACTCCCGACGTACCGGCTGTCGGCGGTCCGGCGGGTGCGGGGGCCGTACCGGTCGGGCTTCCGGACGCGAGCAGACCACCGGCAGCGATGGCCAGTACGGCGACCGACGCGAGGCCTGCCGCAGCCAGTCCGCGCATCCGGCGGCGGCGGTGCGCGCCGGCGATCACCGCGGCCGGGTCGAGCGGGCGGATCCCGTCGTCCGGGCGCAGGGCGTCCCGCAGGTCGTCCCCGAAGTCGTGATCGTTCATGGCCGTTCTCCTAGTGAAACCTCGGCCGGGCCGCCGCGACCGGCAGGTCCCGGTCGACGCGCCGGACCTGCCGGGCCGTAGCTGCTGTCCGGCGGGCGCGCCGGGGACAGCACCGTCAGGTGCGGAGTGGCGCGCAACTTCTGCAGAGCGCGGTTGGTCGCGCTCTTCACCGTCCCGACCGCGACACCGAGGGTCGCGGCGGTCTGGACCTCGGTCAGGTCCTCGACGTACCGCAGCACCACGACGGCCCGCTCCCGCGCTGTCAGCGTCGCCAGCGCGGCCGAGAGCGCCATCCGGCGATCCACGTCCGCCGCCGGATCGGCGACCGTACGACCGAGCCTGTGGTCGAGGTGCTGGTCCAGCTCGGCCGCGTGACCGCTCGGCCGCTCCCGCCAGAGCCGGCGCCGGGCCCACGAGATGTGCTGGTTGACCACCGCCTGGCGAACGTAGCCGAACGGGTCACCGAGCTCGATCCGGTCCCAGCGCAGGTACGCCTTCTCGAGCGCGGTCTGCACCAGGTCCTCGGCGAGCGCGGGGTCGCCGCAGAGCATCCGCGCGATGTGCACCAACCGCGCGGATCTGGCCAGCACGAAGGCCGTGAAGTCCTCGTCCCGCCCGTCGGTCCGCCCCATACAGCCTCCGTCCTTCCACCGCTCAAGACGCCGTACGCCGGCAAAAGGTTCTGCGGACGGCACCTGCACCTTCGGCACCTGCACCGACGGCGCCCACGGCTACGGCGCCTGCACCCCTCGGCACCTGCACCGACGGCACCCACGGCTACGGCGCCTAAAGCTTTCAAGTACCAGCCAGCGATTCGGTGGCCGGTACTTGAAAGGTGTTAATGGTTGGTACTTGGAGGGCGTCGACTCCGCCGCAGAATCAGTGCGGCTGGACGGCCGGGTGGGGCATGCTCAAACGAGCCAGGTCGGCAGGCGCGCAGTCGGCGGCGGCGCGGACGCGGTCACGCCCGGCCGCCTTCGCTGCGTACATCGCCCGATCAGCACGGAACAGCAGCTCGTCGACGGTCTGGCCGTCGGTCGTCGAGACCGAGATCCCGATCGAAACAGTCAGGTGGAACGTGTCCGGGTCGAGCTCCGGGTCGTCCAGTACGCCGGCGCACATCGCCGCCAGCGGACTCGCGGCAACCGCCGTCCGCAGTCGTTCGGCCGTCACCATCGCGTCGGCCAGGTCCGTGTCCGGCAGCGCGATCACGAACTCCTCGCCACCGAACCGCCCGATCACGTCCTTGGCCCGGATCGCGCTACGCAGGATCGTCGCGACCGCCCGCAGTGCCTCGTCGCCGACCAGGTGCCCGTGCCGGTCGTTCACCATCTTGAAGTGGTCGATGTCGATCAGCAGCACCGCCATCGGCTCGTGCTGGGTCCGCGACGTACGCAGCATCTCCTCGGTCCGGCGCCGCCACCAGTCGACCCGGCCGAGGCTGGTCTTCGGGTCCGTCTGCGCCTCGGACTCCAGCTGCGAGAACAGCAACGCCCGCTGGGCGGTCAGCGAGATCGGAATCGCCAGGAACGCGAACCACGGGCTGACCAGTGCCGCCGCCGCGAGCAGGCACCCGAGCGTCGCCGCGGTCGCGTCCACGCACAGGGAGTCCTTGTCGCCGATCGCGTCCTGCCGGCTGCTGCCCGGCACGATCAGCACGATCGCCAGGCCGCAGAGCACGGAGTCGGTGACGACGTACGCGAAGGCTGCGAGCGTCATCGCGACCACCAGCCCGAGCGACGAGTCGCCGACCAGGTCGCGGGCTCCGGCGAAGACCGTGTGGGCGGCGCCGACGCCGAGCACGCAGACCGCCGTACTGAAGGTCCACCGGTACGGGATGCACTTGCCCGCCCGGATCCGCCACCAGATCCGCAGCAGGACGGCGACCAGGATCGCCAGCGCGGGGTGCAGGACGAGCGCGGCCGCGATCATCCACGCGGGCGCGAGGTCCTTGTGCAGCGCGCCGCCGGACTTGCGCCGGTTCTCCACCCGGCGGGCACCCTCGACCGAGATCAGTGCCGACACGGTCAGCGCGAAGACCAGGTCGAGGCCGTGCCAGGACGGCAGCTCGGCGAACGAGCGCACGCCGTACCCGATCGCGAGCAGGTCGACGAGGGCAACCAGACCCAGCGCCGGGACCGTCAGGGTCCAGAGCGCCCAGTTCCGTACCGATCGCCTACTCTGCGCAACCATCACTTCTCACAGTACGACGAGTGACGGTTCCGTCCCAATCGGCAACGGCGTGCTGCGCGTAAGGATTTGATCAACTATCGAATAGCCTTTCCAGCAGGATGGAAAGGCCGTCCGGTCAGCGCTTGCGGCGAGCCGCCCCGAAGAGCCCGCGCACGATCTCCCGCCCGGCCGAGCGCGCGAACTGCTTGAAGACCGACGAGCCGACGACCTGCTCGACCATCGACTTCTCCTGCTTCTGCGCCCGCGGCTTCGGCTGCTCGGGCGCCGGCTGGGCCTGCGCCTCGGCCTCGGCCTGCGCGGCGCCGGCCTGCACCTTCGCGGCCAGCTTCTCGTACGCCGACTCGCGGTCGATCACCGCGGAGTACTTGGCGTTGTTCGGCGACGCCGCGACGGACGCGGACAACTGCTCGGCCGAGGCCGGCGCCATCAGCGACTGCGGCGCCCGCAGCCGGGTCCAGGCGACCGGCGTCGGCGCGCCCTTCTCGTTCATCACGGTCACGACCGCCTCGCCGATGCCGAGCTGGGTGAGCACCTCGGCCAGCTCGTACGACGAGTTCGGGAACGTCGACACGGTCGCCTTCAGCGCCTTGGCGTCGTTCGGGGTGTGCGCGCGGAGCTGGTGCTGCACGCGCGAACCGAGCTGCGCCAGTACGTCGTCCGGCACGTCCTTCGGCGTCTGGGTGACGAAGAAGACGCCGACACCCTTCGACCGGATCAGCCGCACGGTCTGCGCGATCGAGTCCAGGAACGCCTTGGACGCGTCGTTGAACAGCAGGTGCGCCTCGTCGAAGAAGAACACCAGCTTCGGCTTGTCCACGTCGCCCACCTCGGGCAGGTCGTGGAACAGGTCGGCCAGCAGCCACATCAGGAAGGTCGAGAACAGCGCCGGCCGGTCCTGCAGGTTCGGCAGCTCGAGCAGCGAGATGACGCCCTTGCCGTCGCGCTCCTTGAGCAGGTCGGCGGTGTCGAACTCCGGCTCGCCGAAGAACGCCTCGGCGCCCTGGTCGGCGAACCCGATCAGCGAGCGCAGAATGACACCCGCGGTCGCCGCGGACAGCCCGCCGAGCTCCTTGAGGTCGCCCTTGCCCTCGTCGCTGGTCAGGTGCGTGATGACCGCGCGCAGGTCCTTCAGGTCCAGCAGCGTCAGGCCCTGCTTGTCGGCGTAGTGGAAGATCAGGCCGAGCGAGGACTCCTGGACGTCGTTCAGCCCGAGCACCTTCGACAGCAGGACCGGCCCGAACGACGTGATGGTGGCCCGGATCGGAACCCCGGCGCCCTGGCCGCCGAGCGCGTAGAACTCGGTCGGGAACCCGGTCGCGGTCCACTCCTGACCGATCGTCTTGGTCCGGGCCAGCAGCTTCTCGCTGCTCTCACCCGGCTGGGACACGCCGGACAGGTCGCCCTTGATGTCGGCGGCGAACACCGCGACCCCCGCGGCGGACAGCTGCTCGGCCATCAGCTGCAGGGTCTTGGTCTTGCCGGTACCGGTCGCGCCGGCCACCAGGCCGTGCCGGTTCACCATCGACAGCGGGATACGGACCGCGGCCTCCGGGTTCGGCGTACCGTCGACCAGCAGCGCCCCGAGCTCGATCGCGGGCCCCTCGAACGCGTACCCCTGCTTGACGGTCTCCACGACGTCCGGTGTCTCGGCCATCTCAACGCTGCCTTTCGCGCGACGGAACTACCCCTGCGCTCGGCATGCTAGTGCCCCACGTCCGGAGTTCGTCGAACCTCGGAGGCGGGGCACCGGGCGGGTCAGCGGACCACGACCACCTTGGTCGAGGCGGTGGTGAAGGCCCAGATCGCGTCCGACATCGACTTCTGCACCCGGATGCAGCCGTGCGAGGCCTTCTGGTTGGTGCCGAGCTGCCAGTCGCCGTGGATCTGCGCGCCGTTGCTCTTGTACGTCGGGATCTGGTGGAACCCGATCCCGCAGGGCGCGAACCGGACGAAGTTGTTCAGCCAGAGGCTGGCGCCGTCGCTGTTCTTCTTGATCCGGGCCGCCCGCCCGCACTTGGAGCCGGTCGAGTAGGTGCCGGGCTTGAGGTAGCTCGGGTTGTCGATGATGGGGCCCTGGCGGACGACTTTGCCCTTGGCATCGATCAGCCACAGGTAGTTCTGGCCCTGGCTGATCACGATCCGCTTGCCGCCGCCGCTGGCCGGGACCGCCCGGACGTCGCAGCGCTTGCCCGACGCGGCCATGACGCGGCTGTACGTCGTACCGCCGAGCGAGCCGTTCTGGGTCATCTTGTTGGCCGCCTGGAACCGGATGGTCGCGGCCTGGGTCATCTGGCCGATCTTGCCGTCCACCGGGCCGGCGTAGCAGCCGAGCGCGTTCAGACGGGTCTGGGCCGCCTTGTTCTGGGCCACGGTCAGCGCGTCGGCCGGTAACGTCGTACCGGCAACGGCGACGACCACGGTGGCCGCCCCCGCGGCGAGTTTGGTCAGTACCTTCATCTCTACCCCCTGATAGTCCCTATCCACTGTGGACGTCTGGCAGGGCGGAAAGGTTGAGTCTTGGTATCGACCTTTTGCGGTGACATTCCCGACCTCTCCGGAGACCTCCGGCCCCGCTAGACTTCGGTGGGTGATCTTCAAGCGCGTCGGCGAGGAGCGGCCGTACCCCGATCACGGGTACAAGGCCAAGGACTGGTCCGTGCTGCCTCCACGGCAGATACGGCTCGACGAGCTGGTCACCACGAAGGGCACCCTGGACCTGAACGCACTGCTCGACGAGGACTCCACCTTCTACGGTGACCTCTTCGCGCACGTCGTCGAGTACAAGGGCGAGCTGTTCCTGGAGGACGGTCTGCACCGGGCGCTGCGCGCGGCCCTGCAGCAGCGTCTGGTCCTGCACGCCCGGGTCCTGGTCGTGAGCTAGTGACCGCCCTGCACCCGCAGCCGAGGCCGCACGCGCGACTGCACTGGCGGACGCCGATCACCATGGTCGTGCTGCTGATGATCCTCGTCGGCGGCTTCTGGTGGGGCTGGAACTCGCTCACCGACTCCAGCGCCGAGCCGAACTGCGTCGAGCAGAAGCTCGAGAACAACCGGCTCGTCCCCAAGCAGGTCGTGCTGAACATCTACAACGGCGGCGCCCGGGCCGGCAGCGCCGCCCGGCTCGGCGAGGACCTGAAGAAGCGCGGCTTCAACATCGGCAAGATCGCCAACGAGCCGAACGGCGACAAGATCGACACCGTCGAGGTCCGCGGCGCCACCGCCGACGGCCCCGAGGTGAAGCTCGCCCTGGGTCAGCTCAACCAGAAGGCCGCCACCAAGGCCGACGCCCGCCCCGACCACACCGTCGACATCGTCCTCGGCACCGGCTTCACCAAGCTCAACACCAAGGGCATCCCCAGCATCGCCGTCCCCGCCGACACGGTCGTCTGCCTCCCGGTCGTCAAGCCCTCCCAAGCCATCCCCTCCGGCCAAAACCCGAACTGAGCCGCCCGCACCCGCAGGCGGCCTCAGCCGGGCGTCTTTCAGTCCAGGAGTTCGACGTAGCCGTCGGTGCCGTGGACTCGGATTCTTTGGCCGTCCTGGATGCGGCGGGTGGCCTGGTCGACGCCGACGACGGCGGGTAGGCCGTACTCGCGGGCGATGACCGCGCCATGGGTCATGAGGCCGCCGACTTCGGTGACCAGGCCGGTGATGCCGACGAAGAGTGGGGACCAGCTGGGGTCGGTGAAGGCGGTGACGAGGATGTCGCCTGCCTCCAGGTCGGCCTTGGCGAGGTCGAGGATGACTCGGGCTCGGCCTTCGACGGTGCCGTTGGAGACGGCCAGGCCGATCAGAGCACCAGCCGGTACGTCGTCGCGCCGGTACGAGCCGTTGACCGCCTCGCCGTCCGACGTGAGAACCCGGGGCGGCGTGAGTCCCTCGTACGTCCGGAACGCCTCCTTGCGCTCAGCGAGGAGCCGGCCGTCCACCTGCTTCGTCCGTACGACGTCCTGCAGCTCCTGGAAGGTCAGGTAGAAGATGTCCTCCCGCGAAGAGAGCACCCCGGCCTCGACCAGGCGGTCGGCCTCGGCCAGCAGCGCCTGCTTGTAGGCGAAGTAGCGGCAGATGATGGCGTACTTCGGGTACTCCCGGTAGCCGATGAAAGTCCGGACCCGGTCGATCATCTCCCGGGTCTCCTCGGCCTTCTGGTCCCCGTCCGGCAGCGCCCGCAGACGCTCCAGCACCTCCTGCTCCTTCTGCAGCGCCTTCTGCCGTCCTTCCTCGAAACGCCGCTCGGCCGCGCCCGGCTCGAAGAGCTTCACGTTGTCGAGGATCAACGGCACGAGCGTGCTCGGCCGTTCGCTCCACCGCGGCCGGCTGATGTCGATCTCGCCGACGCACCGCATGCCGTAGCGATCGAGGTAGCCCTGGATCGCGTCGCGCGCCTCGGTCCCGCCCGCGACCTTCGGCAACTCGTCCAGGAAGTCGTCGTCGACCTCCTGCAGGAACGCCACCACCTCGTCGTACGGGCGAATCACGTCCGCGACACCGAGCAGGTCCAGCCCCATCTCCGAACTGATGTTGTCCGGCGCGGACAGCGTCAAAGTATCGGCCGCGTTCTTCTCGCCCAGCCACTCGCCCAGCTTGTCGTTGAGCCACCAGGTCGCCTCGTGGCTGGCCATGATCGCCTGCATGCTCAGGGGATCACCGAGGAGCCGCTTGTGCTCGGCGATCGCCTCCAGCAGGTAGTCGAACAGGGCCGGTCCGGTCTTCCCCGCGATGCCGTCGCGGAGAACACCCAAGGCCGTCACGCTGCGCTCGACCAGCTCGGTGACGACGGCCGGATCGTTCTCGAGCGGAGCGATCGCGCCACGGACCGGCGGCCCACCCTCGGCGGGAGCCGGATCGGGAAGTGTCGGGAGAAAACCACGGTCGAGCACCGTCTCCAGGGCGTCCCTGATCAGCGGATCGCCCTTCTCCACGAGATCCAGGAAGCCGGCGCGGCGACCGGCCGAGGTCAGGTGCGGCGTGGAGTCGACGAACAGCCGCCCACCGGCCTCGAGCATCGGCGCCATCGCGGTCAGCTGCCACATCGACCAGCCGAGCGGCTTCATCGCGTCGGTCATCATCTGCTGATGCCCGACCGACAGGAAGACGTGGTTCTCCTCGTCGCCGGTCTGCGGGACCGGGAACAGCGTGGTGATCGGCCGGCTCTGCACGATCTGGAACTCGTCGTCGACCAGGCACCACTCGATGTCCTGCGGGCGCCCGAAGTGCGCCTCGATCCGCCGTCCGAGCTCCACGAGCCGCACGACCTGCTCATCCGTCAGCGCAGGCAGCGTCTGCTGCCCAGCGTCGAGCGCCACCTCCTCGGTCCCGCCCGCGGGTAGGGCCTGGATGGCGAGCTGCTTGGCCGCGACCGACTTGGCGACGACCTCGCCGTCGCGGACCGTGAAGACGTCCGGGTTCACCAGCCCGGAGACCAGCGCCTCGCCGAGCCCGAAGCCTGCGTCGACGGTCGCGACCTTGCGGTTCCCGGTGACGGGATCGGCCGTGAACATGATCCCGGAGGCCTGCGAGAACACCATCTGCTGTACGACGACAGCCATGTGGACCGCGCGGTGGTCGATCCCGTTCCGCTGGCGGTACGTCACCGCCCGCTCGGTGAACAGCGAGGCCCAGCACCGACTCACGTGCTCGAGAATCGCCGCAGCTCCCACGACGTTCAGATACGTGTCCTGCTGGCCCGCGAAGGACGCCGTCGGCAGGTCCTCCGCCGTTGCACTCGACCGTACGGCGTACGCCGTGTCCTCGACGACCGCTCGGGTGATCGCCGCCGCAACGTCGTCCGGAAGAGCGATCCCCTCAATGGCCTCCCGGATCTCCGCACTCACCGTGCGAATCCCCTCCCGATCATCCGCAGCCACCAGCGCCAAGGCGTCGAGCCGATCGTCCACAGCCCCCGCCACGACCCGCTGAAAGGCCTCCGTCGTCACGCAGAACCCAGCCGGCACTCGCACGCCGTCGAGCCGCGCCAGCGCTCCCAGATTCGCGCCCTTCCCCCCAACCACCGCACCCTGCGACTCGTCGACCTCGTCCAGTTCCAGCACGTATTGCCCGCTCAAAGCGATCCCTCCGGGGTAACCGAATGTGACGTCGGCCGACGATTCTCCGCCACGAAGGGGGCCTTGCGGCAAGCCCCGGGGTGCGCTATAACCTGTAGATGCAGGGAGACGACGTCTCGCCTGCTTTTTTGTTGCCTTCTACACCTGTTCGCGGCCGCGTTCGCCGAACCAGCCCGCCAGGCGGCCGGCACGGGAGACAGCGCGCAACCGGCGGATGGTCTTCTCGCGCAGCGGGCTCGGGGTGACGACGAGCAGCGCGTCCTCCGCTCGCAGCACGGTCCGGCGGTCGGGGACGAAGGCCTGCTTCGCGCGGATCACCAGCGAGATCGAGACACCCGCGGGCAGACGCAACTCGCCGATCTCGACACCGGCCAGCTTCGACTCGCTCGGGATCTGGACCTGCAGCATGTCCGCGCCGAGCGACTCCAGCGGCGCGACGTCGATGTCGACCTCGTGCGCCGCGTTGTCGTCCAGTACGCCGAGCCGCTTGGCCAGCCAGGGCAGCGACGGCCCCTGGAGCAGCGTGAACAGCAGGACCAGCACGAAGACCACGTCGAAGACCCGGTCGGCCTCGGGCACGTGCTCGGCCAGCGGAATCGTCGCCAGCACGATCGGTACGGCGCCGCGCAGCCCCGCCCAGGCGATGAAGGTCTGTTCCTTCCACGGTATCCGGAACGGCGTCGCCGACAACGCGACCGCGGCGAACCGCCCGACCACCGTCACCGCGATCCCGATCACCAGCGCGACCACGACGTCGTCCAGCCCGATCCGGCCCGGCGACGCGAGCAGGCCGAGCATCACGAACAGCCCGATCTGCGCGAGCCAGGCGATCCCGTCGACGAACGACCTGGTCGCGATCCGGTGCGGCAGTTCGGCGCGACCGAGGATCAGGCTCGTCACGTAGACCGCCGCGAAGCCCGACACGTGCAGCAGGACCGTGCCCCCGGCGTACGAGATGAAGGCGAGGGAGACGATCGCCAGCGGGTACAGACCGGCCGATCCGAGCGCGACCCGGCGAAGCAGGCCGACGCTGACCCAGCCGACCAGGAAACCGAAGAGTGCCCCGATCACCAGTTCGTAGAGCACCAGGCCGGCGAAGTACGGCAGGCCGTGCTCGCCGATCGAGCCGGTGCTGACGATGGTGACGAGCAGGACGGTCGGCGCGTCGTTCAGCCCGGACTCGGCCTCCAGCGCACCGCGCAGCCGTGGCCGGATCGGCACCTTCCGCAGGACCGAGAAGACCGCCGCCGCGTCCGTTGGCGACGTGACCGCACCGAGCAGTACGGCGAGCTGCCAGTTCACGCCGAGCACGAAGTGGGCCACGCACGCGACCACCGACACCGAGACCGCGACTCCGAGCGTGGCCAGGACGACGCCCAGGGGCATCACCGGGCGGACCTCGTTCCACCGGGTGGTCAGGCCACCCTCGGTGAGGATGATCACCAGCGCGGCGAACCCGAGCGCATGCGCCAGTTCGGCGTCCTCGAACTGGATCCCAAGCGCGGACTCACCCAGCAGCAGCCCCATGCCGAGGTAGATCAGCAGCGAGGGCAGCCCGAGCCGGCCGGACAGCCGCACGGCGACGATCGCCACCAGCAGCACCGCGGCGCCGGCCAGCAGGATCCGGTCGAGTTCGTGCACGTCCACAGGCTCGGCCCCTCGGGGTCGGGGGCTGCAGCTTAATCGACCCCTGCCACGGGCAACGAATCATCTCGCCGGACGAAAAACGAGGACCCTGACGCATCACACAGCATCAGGGTCCTCGGCGTAACTCCCACCCGGAGGTGGTTGGCGGTGGCGGAGGGATTTGAACCCTCGGAAGGGGGGTACCCTTCACGCGCTTTCGAGGCGCGCTCCTTCGGCCGCTCGGACACGCCACCGCCGAGGAGGCTATCAAAATCTGTGCCCAATGAAGAAATCGCGCAGTCGGGCCCCTGCCTCGTCTGCCATCACGCCGCCGATCACCTCGGGCCGGTGGTTGAGCCGGCGGTCCCGGACGACGTCCCAGAGCGACCCGACGGCGCCCGCTTTCTCGTCGTACGCCGCGAAGACGAGCCGGTCGAGCCGGGACAGCACGATCGCGCCGGCGCACATCGTGCACGGCTCCAACGTCACCACCAGCGTGCAGCCCGTCAGCCGCCACTCGCCGACCACCTGAGCCGCCGAGCGGATCGCGAGCACCTCCGCGTGCGCGGTCGGGTCGCCGGTCGCCTCGCGTTCGTTGTGCCCGCGGCCGATCACCTCGCCGTCGGCGCTCACGACCACCGCACCGATCGGTACGTCGGCGCTGCCGCGGGCGTGCTCGGCCTCGGCCAGGGCGAGCTCCATCAGCCGGGCCCAGGCCCGGCGGGCCGGGTCAGCCAATGGCCTCGATCGCCTCGTGGAACTGGTTGCCGAAACCGAGCGCCTCGGCGATCTCCTCGAGCATCTCCTCGGGGTACAGGTCGACGTCGTCGATCAGCGCGCCGAGATCCATCGCGCTCATGCCCAGGTCGGCGACGATCGCGAGGTCGCCGGCCGGGACCTGCTCGTCGTCGTCATCGGCCAGCGGGATGTCCAGCTCGTCGACGACCTGCTTGGCCAGCGGCCACTCGGTCGCGGCGGTGACGTCCGACACCAGCAGCCGGGCCCGGCCGCCGTCCAGCCGGACCAGCACGAAGAAGTCCTCGTCGACCGAGATCATCCCGATCACGCCCGACTCGCCCGGGTAGCGCCGCAACGCCGACACCAGCGCGGCCAGATCCGGCTCGCCGCGCAGCACCAGTGGCGTGACCGTCCAGACCCCGTCCTCGGTGTAAGCCGCGAGCGCGAAGTCGAGCTCGGTGGTCGTCATCGGCCCAGCCGTGGGATCAGACACGGCCTCATAGTCGCAGAATCAGGCGTCTCGTGGGAGGGATACCCGATCTCGAGCCGGTATCGGTGCCCCGGCAGTTACCGTACGGCGACGCAGCGCGACCGCCTCAGGGCCGCACGGTGAACGGCCCGAAAACACCGGTCGCACTGCTCGCGGCCTGCGGGAGCTTGGTCGGGTAGGTGAGCATCACCTGGTAGGTCTGACCGACATCGAAGGAATGGCCCCAGCGGAGGGAGAAGTAGCCGCTGACCGCCGTACGGGCCGAGTTCACCAAGGTCCAGGAGGTCTGCCCGACCTGCCGTGCGTACACCTGGACCACCTGGTTGCCGACCGGCCCGAGGGTTCCGTTGGCCCGCCGGTACTTCAACGTTCCGTACGTCGACATCATCGAGTCCCGGTGGATCGGCAGCCCCGCCGTCGGCGCGACCACGGTCCCCACGAAGTACGTCGGGGCCTGCGGCAACTGCTTGACCGTGACCGTCGCCTCCCGGCTCCACGGCGAGTTGTCCAGCCCGGGACCCGACACCGTGACGCGCAACCGGAACGTGCCCGGCCGGTCGGGCTTCCAGTAGCGCGCGTACGAACCGTTGGCCGCCGTGTAACCGAACGACTGCGTCGACTGCCAGGCCGAGCCGGTCCACAGGTCCAGCGTCGTCCACAGCTTCCCGGGCAACGCCGTACCTCTCACCTTCCAGTAGTTGTTGACGGTCCCGGTCGTCGCCGCGGTCAGGTAGCTCATCGAGAGCAGCTTGTGCGCGGTCACCGGACCCGCGTACGCCGCGGAGTAGGTGCTGGTCGCATCGGTCCTGGCCTCCACGGAGAGCGCCTGAGTCAGGCCCAGCTGTACGGCGTACCGGCCGCTGGCATTGGGACTGGCAGTTGCCACGACCCCCTGGTCACCTGAGCGAATCAGCCGCACGCTCCGGCCGGGCGCTGGTACGAGCGCGCCGGTAGCCGTGTAGGTCTTGACCAGGCCGGTGAACGTGGACTTGGCCGTGCCGCTCGTCCGGGCGGGCTGCTCGAGCGTCAGCGTCGTCCCGCGGACCGCGCGGAACTGCACGTTCGTGGTGACCTCGTTGCCCGCGTGGGTCGCCTTCGTGATCACCCAGTCGCCGGTCCCGGTGGCCAGCGCGGGACTGAAGTACCCGAGCCACGCCGGCACGTTGAACCGGCCGCTCTCGATCGTCAGCGGCACGGTCGTCACGCCTGACCCGTCCGGCCGTTGCACGGTCACGACCATCCCGTCGCACTTCTCCTCGAGACCGTAGAGCGGCAGTTCGATCGGGATCCGGCTCACGTCGGTCAGCACCGGCTCGGCCGGGTAGCCACCGAAGTAGATGGCCGGCGGCGCCCCCAGGCACGGGTCCGTGGCTGCCTCGGCGTACGTCATGGACGCGGCGGTGACGAACACGGTCACCGCGAAACCGATCATCCTGCGCATGGCACAACTCCTAGGACTGCACGGTGAAGGGCCCGAAAACGCCCGTGGCACTGCTGGCGGCCTGGGGCAGCGCCGTCTTGTAGCGGGCCATCACCTGGAAGCTCTGGCCGACGTCGTACTGGAAGTTCCACCGACTGTAGAAGTAGCCGGAGACCGCGGTCCTGGCCGAGCTGAACAGCGTCCACGAGGTCTCCCCGACCGGTCGGGCGAAGATCTCCACGACCTGATTGCCCACCGGCCCGAGCGTCCCGTCGGCCCGCCGGTACTTGAGGGTGCCGAAGGTGGACATCGTCGCGTCGCGCCAGATCGGCAGCCCGGCGGTCGGTGCGACCACCGTGCCGACGAAGTACGTCGGTGCCTGCGGCAACTGTGTGACGGTGACCGTGGTCTCCCGGCTCCACGGCGAGTTGTCGATGCCGAAGCCCCCGACACTGACCCGCAGCCGGAACGTGCCGGGGCGGTCGGGCTTCCAGTACCGCGTGTACGAACCGTTGGCGGCAGTGTTACCGAAGGAGTTGGTCGTCTGCCAGGCCGAGCCGTTCCAGACGCCGAGCGCGGTGAGCAGCGGCGCCGGGAAGGCCGTACCGCTCACCTTCCAGTAGTTGTTCACCGTCGCGGTCTTCGAGGCGGTCAGGTAGCTCATCGACAGCAGCTTGTGGGCGACGACCGGCGTGGTGGCGACGTCGATGTAGTCACCGACGGCCGGCATCCTCGCGGTCAGTTGGGTGGCCTGATTCAGTGCGAGCTGGACCGTGTAGCGCCCGTTCGTCCCGGATCGGACGGTGGCCAGGACGGTCGACGAGTTCATGATCCGCAGGCTCACTCCGGACGTCGGGAGCAGCGCGCCGGCCGTGCTGTAGCGCCGGACCACCCCGGTGACCACCGTCTTCGCACTGCCGCTGGTCCGCGCCGGCTGCTCGAGTGTGAGCGTGGCGCCGCGCGTCACCTGGAAGGACACGCTGGTGACGATCTCGTTGGCGCCGTGCGTCACCTTGGTCATCACCCACTGGCCGGCGCCGGTGGCGAGCGGCACGGGGAGGTAGCCGGTCCGGGTGTCGATCGTCGGCCACTCGTTGTGGACCTTCTCGGTCAGCGGCACGACCGCGCGCTGCGATCCGTCCGGCCGCTGCACGGTGATGGCCATGCCCTCGCAGGAGGGGTCGGCCTGGATCTCGACCGGCACGCGCAGGGCCGCGGTGGTGAGCGTCCCCGGCTCCGGGTCGCCGCCGTAGCTCTGCATCGGCTGCGCGGACAGGCACGGGTCGTCAGCGACGCTTCCGGCGTACGACGTACCGGTGACTGCGACCAGAGCGGCTGCCGTGAGCGCTGCGGTCAGGAGGCGGCGGTTCATCGGACGACCTTCAGAGTCAGCTCGCGGCTCCACGGACTGTTGTCCAGAAGGGGGCCGGTGGCAACTACCCGGAGACGGTAGGTGCCGATCTTGGTGGGCTTCCAGTAGCGCTGGTACGTGCCGTTGGCCGCGACGTAGTTGGCCGAGCCGGAGCCCTGCCACACCTTGCCGTCCCAGATCTGCAGCGACGACCAGAGGCGACCGGGCACGACCGTGCCGGAGACCGTCCAGCCGGCGTTCACGCGAGCGGTGGGCGCGTACGTCAGGTAGCTCATCGCCAGCAGCTTGTGGACCGGCTGCCAGCTGTCCAACAGGTGCTCACGGTAGTCGCCGACGGCCGCGAACTGCGCGCGGACAGCACCGTTCTGCGTGAACAGCGCGCTCAGCCGGAACCGCCCGGTCGAGTCCGTCGTCGCCGTGCCGAGCTGCTGCGTGCCCGCGTCGTTGGTGATCGTCACGCGAAGACCTGCCCGCGGCACCAGAGCTCCGGTGGCGGTGTACCCCTTCGCGACCCCAGTGATCGGAGTCCGGGCCAGCCCACTGGTCCGGACCGGCGGCTCCAGCGTGAAGACATCGGCGCGGTACACCCGGAACCGCACGTTGGTGAGCAGCACGGTCGAGGCGCGGCTGACCTTGGTGACCACCCACTCCCCGGGCCCGTTGGCCAGCGGGAGCTTCAGATCGCCGTACTTCCAGAACACCGGCGGCTCGGGCGCGCCGGTCTCGCCGTTCTTGTCCAGCAGCAGCGTGCGGGCCATCGACCCGTCCGTCTTCTGCACCGAGATCTGCAACCCGCTGCAGTCCAGCCAGTCGCCGGCTACCCGGACCCCGATCGGATGAGCGAGCTCACCGGTGCTCACCTCCGCGATGTCCCCCCGTGGCAACCCGACGACCGGCGCCTTGACGCACTCGTCCCCGGCCGCCTCAGCCGGACCAGCCAGACCGGCCGCCCCGACCAGCAGCAACACCAGCAGCACAACTGATCGACGCATGGCCGTTCCCTTTCGTCCGGTTCCCTCATCCAGCACGATGCGCACCGGCGCGCGAAAGTTTCAGGACACCTTGACGACGACTTCCCGCGACGGCGCGTTGTCGAGCCGGTCGCCCCACACCCGCACCCGCAGCCGGTAGGTGCCGGCCTTCGTCGGCTTCCAGTAGCGCGAGTACACCCCGTTGGCCGGAATCGGCCCGTACGACGGGGTGGTGGTCCACGCCGTGCCGTTGAACACCTGCAGATCCGCGCTCAACCGCCCCGGGTACGCCGACCCGGAAACCTTCCACCAGCCGTTCACCTTCGCGGTCGGCAGCGCGCTCAGGTAGCTCATCGCGATCAGCTTGTGCGCGTTCACGTAGTCGGTGAACTGCTGGACGTAGTTCCCGCTGGCCGGGGTGTACGCGCGCAGGAACGTGTTCTGCGTGAACGCGACCGTCGTCCGGAACCGCCCTGTCGCGTCGGTCTTCACCGTGGCGATCACCTTGTCCTGGGTCAGGTGCCGCAGCTGCACGGTCGCGTTCACGGCCGGGACGAGCGCGCCTCTGGTCGAGTAGCGGCGCAGCTGGCCGGACAGCGTCGTACGGGCTGTTCCGCTGGTTCGGGCCGGCTGGTCGAGGGTGAGCACGCTGCCGCGGTAGACGTGGAAGGCCACGTTGGTCTCCAGCACGTTCGCGCCGTGCGTGACCTTGGTGATCACCCAGTCACCTTCACCGGTGCCCGCGGTCAGCGGGAGGAACCCGTACCAGGTCCAGCTCGGCGGCATGCCGCGCCCGCCCTCGTGCGTCAGCGCGACGGTCCGCTGCTGGGAGCCGTCCTTCTTCCGGACGTGCGCGACCATCCCGGAGCAGTCCTGCGGGTAGAACGCGTGCATCTCGATCGGTAGGAACCGCAACGAGTCGAGCACGATCGTCTCGACCGGCATGGTGTCCTGGCTGATCTCGGGCTGGGCGCCGAGGCAGTCGTCCGCGACGGCGGCGACGGCGGCCTGGGGCATCGCGAGGGCGACCAGCGCCAGCGCGGTGAGAACTGCCAAACGTCGACGCATGGCCGCACACTCCTGAGCTCGGGTTGCTCAGCCAGATGCATCGAGGAGCCGAAAAGTTAGTGGTGGTACGTCGCCCGCCGCATCGCGGCGCGGATCTGACGGACGCGGGCTCGGCGCGGGGCTATTCGGTCACGCAGCGCCTTGGCCTCTTCGAGCTCCCGCAGGAAGGCGGCACGGCGGCGCAGACGGTCGAGCTGCTCGGGCGACTTACCGGTGTTTTCCGTCACGGGCGCACGTCCGTCCGGTCGGTTGAGGTCGGTGCCCTGGGGCGGGCGGGACAAACCAGAATCGACTGCAGGAAAATCGTATCGGCGGCGGCGGTTTCCCGAGACGAATCGCCGACGGTAGCGTTCCGGCCATGCAGATCCTCGTCGTGGACCACCCGCTCGTCGCCCACAAGCTCACCACGCTGCGGGACCAGACCACCGACTCGCCGACGTTCCGGCGGCTGACCGAGGAACTGGTCACGCTGCTCGCCTACGAGGCGACCCGCGACGTCCGGACCGGTCCGATCACCGTCCAGACGCCGGTCGCGGAGGCGGAGGGGATCAAGCTGACCTCGCCGAAGCCGCTCGTCGTACCGATCCTGCGGGCCGGTCTGGGCATGCTCGAGGGCATGTCCCGGCTGCTGCCGACGGCCGAGGTCGGGTTCCTCGGGATGATCCGCAACGAGGAGACCTTGACCGCTTCGACGTACGCCGAACGGCTGCCCGAGGACCTGCACGGCCGGCAGTGCTACGTGCTCGACCCGATGCTGGCGACCGGCGGCACGCTGGCGGTGGCGATCCAGTTCCTGGTCGACCGCGGCGCCGACCACATCACCGCGATCTGCCTGCTGGCCGCACCGGAGGGCGTCGAGCGGATCGAGCGCGAGCTGGCCGACCTGGACGTCCCGTGCACCCTCGTGATCGCCGGCATGGACTCGCACCTGAACGAGAAGGGCTACATCGTCCCGGGCCTGGGCGACGCCGGTGACCGCCTGTACGGCGTCGCCCAGTAAGCCCGAGATCCGGCCTCAGACCAGGTCGTTGCGGTAGAAGAAGTTCGCCCGGCGGTCCCCGGTGACGCCGGAGGCGAAGCCGAAGTAGAGCCGCGCGGTCGCGTCGGTGGCGCCGTACACGGCCATCCCCTCGGCCTCGCGGTACGTCAGGCTCTTGCCGGCCAGGGTGAGGAACGAGTCGACGAGCTCGCCCTTGTTGATGTCGTAGCACCACAGCTTCGAGTTGGCCTTGGTCTCGTCCGGCTCACCCGGGTAGGCCTCGCCCTCCCAGAAGTACACGAACGAGCCGTAGAGCGCCCAGCCCTGGAAGTCGATCCCGGACGTCAGCGCCGGCTGCTTGAAGCTGGCCAGGACGGTGCTGAAGTCACCGGTCTGCGCGGCGGCCAGCGAGTAGATGTTGATGTGCATCCCGTCCGACAGCGAGTGCCGTACGCCGAGCCGCCCGTACCGCTGGTCGACGGCCGGAGTGAACACCGACCCGTTCGACACCGGCTTCCACTTGGTCAGCGAGGCCGAGTCCTTGGTCAGCGTCGCGCCGTTCTGCCACGGGAAGCGGCAGATCTGCCGACCGCGGCCGTTCGCGGTGTCGACGTCGGTCTCGGTCCAGATGTACGACGTACTGCCGACGCCCTGGGCACCGATCGAGACGCCGTGGCCGAAGCCGGTCAGGTACATGTGGCCGAGCACGGTCCCGGAGAAGTTCAGCTGGCTGAGCGTCAGCGTGCCGCTGTTGGTGGCGGTCCCGGACCTCAGCTGGGCGGTGAAGATCCGGTTGTTCGGGGTGTCGAAGGCCATCGACTGCATGACGGTCGGGCCCCAGAGCGGTTTGTGGCGGAAGAACTCGTTGGTCGTCGCGCTCATCTTGAACCGCTTGGTGGCGGGCAGCGCGTCGGCACGGACAGGGCGGGCGGAGGCGGTGGGTACTCCGACGGCGCCGGCAGCGAGGATCGCCCCGGCTCCGGTCAGCAGTCCACGGCGGGAGAGGTTGTCCATAGCCAGCGACGGTAAGAGATTTACCGCGCACTGTCAGTAGTTCGTGCAAACTTTTCTGTGAACTACTCAGGAACGAACGTTAAAACCCCTGGGGGATGTCAGCGGCTTCCAGCGAGCTGAGCTGCTCGGCGGTCGGTGCCGTGAGCTCGGCCAGCCGGTGGGCCTGCCGTTCGGTCATCTGCTGGAACATCTGCCGCGCGGTCCGCCCGTTGCCGAAGCCCTCGTCGCGCGGCATCACCTCGAACAGGTGCGTCAGCGCGGCCCGAGCATCGCCGCTGAGCTGGTACTGGTGCTCGCCCGCGTGGTACTCGAAGATCCGCACCAGCTCGTCGGAGGTGTAGTCGTCGAACAGCATCGTCCGGGTGAACCGCGACGACAGCCCCGGGTTCGACCCGATGAACCGGCCCATGTCGTTGACGTAGCCGGCCACGATCACGACCAGGTCCTCGCGGTGGTCCTCCATCATCTTGACGAGCGTCGCGATCGCCTCGGTGCCGAAGTCGTTGCCGATCCCGACCGGCGCCAGCGAGTAAGCCTCGTCGATGAACAGCACCCCACCGAGGGCCTGGTTGATCGCGGCCGTCGTCTTCGGACCCGTGTGACCGACGTACTCGCCCACCAGGGCGGTCCGGTCGACCTCGATCAGATGCCCCTTGCGGAGCAGGCCGAGCGCCTTCAGCACCCGCCCGTACAGCCGCGCGACCGTCGTCTTACCCGTACCAGGATTGCCCGCGAACACCAGGTGCCGGCTCAGCGGCGGCGCCGGCAGCCCGGCCTCCTGCCGCATCCGGACGGTCTGCATCAGCTTCACCATCGACTGAACGTCCCGCTTCACCCGGTCGAGACCGACCTGCTCCTCGAGCTCAGCGAGCACGTCCTCCAGCAACTCGTCCTCCGGCGGCGTGCTCTCCGCGAGAGCAGACACCGGTACGGCGGCCGGATCGTTCGCCGCGGCCGCAGCGCTCACGGCCGGCGTCGCAGGCGCCATCGGTGCACCGTCGATCGTGCAGTCCTCGAACACCGGATTCGCGCCGTCGTCCTGCCCGGCCGCTCCGGCGCAGTCGCGGATCCGCACGTGGCGCAGTACCGGCGAGCAGCCCGCGCTGAGGTGCAGCGCGGGGTACTGCGTGCCGACCACGTCGCAGTCGGTGTACGTCCCGGCCGCCTTCTCCGCCAGGAAGATCCCGTTCTTGGCCACGCCGGTCACGCGCAGGCCGGTCACGGTCGGCGCGACGCCGGACCACACCACCAGGCCGGAGCCGTCGCACTTCTCGATCGTGCTTCCCGCGATCTCGGCGCTCGCGCCCGAGCCGACGACGATGCCGGCCGCCTTCGTCCGGCTGACCCGGACCGCGTCCATCCGCACCATCCCGGCGCCGGACAACTCGATCCCGGTCCCGCTCGTCCCGGTTACCGAGCACGCGTCCAGGCTGGCCACCGAGTTCGACTCCAGGTGGACGCCGACCGACCCGCCGGTGATCCGGCAGTCCTCGGCGCGCAGTACGGCGTCGTCGACCACCGACAGCGCGGTCAGGCCGACGTCGGTGATCCCGCACGCCTCCAGCTCGACCCGCGACGCGCTCGTCGCGTGCACGCCGTGCTCGTTGCCCCCGCGAATCAGGCAGTCGGCGAGCCGGACGGTCGTCGTACCGGTGAGATGCAGAGCGCTGTACGCCGAACGGTCGAACCGCGTGTCGTTCAGCGTCGCCTCGGCCGCGTCGGAGATCAGCAGCCCGTTCGCCCCGGAGTCGGAGACTGTGCAGCCCTTCGCCGTCAGCTCGGCCTGGTCCTGAACGATCAGCGCGCTGGCCTTCGCCGTACGGACCCGGCAGTCGGTCAACTCGACCTGCGCGGACCCGGTCGCGTGCACCCCGGCGGCCCCGGACGAGTCGATCGACACCTCGGTCAGTACGCCGGTCGAGCTGTCCTCCAGCAGTACGCCGGCCATGCCGGTCTGTCGCAGCACGGAGTCGGTGATCGTCACCCGGCCGCCACCGCGCGAGCGGAAGCCGTAGCCCGCGGTGGACGTCATCCGGAGCCGCTCGGCCTCGATCTGCGCACCGCCGGACAGCACGATGCCGATGCCGTCGATCTTCTCGATGCTGGAGTCCTCGATCCGGGCGCGGACCCGGCCGGACAGGTGCATCGCGGCCAGCCGGCCGTCGCTCAGCGCCGACCGGCGGACCAGGACCGTCGTCACGCCGTACCCGGTCAGGTCCTGACTCGGGCCGCCTTCGTTGCCGCGGGCATGGATCCGGCTGCCGGTGACCAGGCAGTCCTCGACCAGCAGCCCGGCACCCGGCGCGATGCCGATCGCCGGGGTCCCGCTGTCGTCGGCGGCCCCGACCACCAGGCCGCGCAGGGCGCACTCGAGTCCGTCGGCGACGATCGCCGGTTCACCGCTGCCGGCCACGCCGAGCACCTCGACGCTGCCGCGTCCCTGCTCGGAGACCAGCGCCAGCGACCGGTCCAGCACGATCTGCTCGTCGTACCGGCCGGCGGCGATCAGGACAACGTCGCCCGGGCTCGCGGCCTTGACCGCGTCGGCGATGCGCCGAAAGGTCCCGCGCCCGCCTTTAGGGGCCACATACCTCGTAGTCACTGAGCTCCTTGTTGCGTACCGGGCGGCAGCACGAGACCCGAGTTCGTGGTCTCCATCGGAGGCACGGTAACACTGGGCGGAAGGACCAGCGGGCGCGACCACGCGGGGTCCATCGAGGCGCGGATCGCGGGTCCGAGGAAGGCCATCGCCAGCCCCTTCTCGAAGAACTTGAGCCCGAACCCGGCCGCGATGTCGGCGATCCCGCCCTTCTGGAAGTACCGCCCGGCGCCGAAGCCCAGCCCGATCGAGCGCAGCATGCCGAGGCTGTTGGCCACCGCGTACCCGGTCGCGACCGACATGCCGCCCTCGGCCATGGCCTGCCAGCCGGTCAGCTTCACCGGCTTCCCGTCCGGCCCGGTGACGCCGAAGATCGCGGCGTTCATCGTGCCGTTCACGAACCCGGTCAGCGGCAGCATCAGCATCCCGAAGCTGTAGTCGAACGTGCCGCCGCGCCACTTGGCGACGCCGGTGTGACCTGCCCACTCCACGCCCCAGCTGGCGTTGTTGTTGGTCGGCCGGTTGGTGACGAGCTTGCCGCTGTCCAGGTTGCCCATCGTCGACTTCAGGTCGCGCAGCGACCCGCCGAGCCGGGTCTCGGTCAGCGCGGTGCCGGCCACCGTGCGCAGCGTCGTACCGACCGCGGCGTTCATCAGCGCCTTGAGCGCGTCGTTGCCGCTGAACGGCTTGTTCTGCGCCTCGGCGATGATCGCCAGGATGATCACGCTGGCCGCGTAGTCGAGCACGAACTCGGTCGACGCGGTGAGCAGCATCTTCTGGACCAAGGCCCGGCTGTACGACGCGTAGTTGGCCTCGATCCGGCCCGTGGTGCCGCCCGGCCGCAGCGCCTTTGGGTCGATCGTCCAGTCCGAATGCATCAGCCACGGCTGCCGCTGAGCGTCACCGATCCGCGAGTTCCAGCCGCGGAACTCGGTCATCGCGCCGCGGAAGTCGTACTCGTTGCCGGTCAGCCGGAGCCGGCCGTCGCGCAACTCGAAGACCAGGCCGTTCTGCGACCGCTCGCCGACCACACCGCCGGTGTCGTCCCACAGCTTCCACTGGCCGTGGATCTTGTCGGTCTCCAGGAAGTTGTCGCCGGACTTGACCCGCTCGCGAACGATCTTGTCGAAGTCGAACTCCTTCCACTGCGCCCGGTCGCTCACCTTGGTCGCCGCGTCCACCTCGTACTCGCGGACGCGGACGGGCCGCCCGTCACCGACGTGCTGCGGGGTCTCGAAGCGCACCTGCCGCATCAGCTGCGGCGTACCAGGCTGGAAGTCCACGTGGTACTTGGCATTCTGGCTCCAGCGCGGCGACCAGGTCCCGTCGCCTGTGCCCCAGCGCCGGTCGAACGTCATCGCGCCGTCGACCCGCTGCCCGAACTTGTCGAACTCGGCGCTGTGCCAGTTGTTGTTCGCCGACTTCCACGAGTCGACGTACCGGCCCTCGTCCAGCATGTGCCGGTCGCGGATCAGGTTGCCGCCGGCATCGAAGTCGCGGAACGAGTTGTCCCAGCTGATCGACTCCTCGCGGGAGCCCTTGAAGTGGAACCGGTCGCCGTGGTTTCCGGTCGGGGCGCCGTTGACGTCCAGCTCGCGCCAGGTCCACGACGACGAGTCCGCCGGTCCGTTCGACTCGATGTAGCGCTGCGGCTGGTTCGGCCGTACGCCGGGCGCCAGATGCTGCTCACCGACCAGGTTGCCGTGCGGGTCCCGCTGGAACCAGACCTTGGTGTTACCCGCCTCCGGGAACTCGCGGACCTGACCGCCCGGCTCGCTCTTGCGCACGATCACCCAGTCCGGGCCCTGGCCGGGACGGCTCGGACCGGGCAGCTGGACGAAGTCCTCCCAGGTGTTGTTGTTGCTGTCGAACACCCGCCAGCCGCGCGAGGTCTCGTTGTCCCACGCCTTCGCCGTCCGGCCGTTGAGGTTCGGCAGCGCGGTCTCCGGTGGCTTGACCTGGTCACCGACCTTGAGCTTGCTGCCGTCGTGCAGCTTGCCCTCGAACCGGACCAGGTTGCCGGCCATGTCGACGTCGGTGATCGACTCGTCGCCGGCCTGGTACCGGACGCCACGGTTGTTGCCCCCGGCACCGGAGGTCTCCCAGCGGTGGATCTGGTACTGCGGGTCCTTCGCGATGTGCGAGGTGAACCCGTCGAAGGTCCGGTTGTTGTCCTGCACGAGTTCGCGGAACCAGACCGGCGGCCGCTGCTCACCGACCCGGCTGGCCGACACGATGCCGCCGTTGTCCAGCTTCTTCCCGCTGCCGATCGACTTGTCACCGGTCCCCCGGACGTCGAACTCCCCGGAGCGGGTGACGACGCCGGCGTCGGCCTCGAGCTTGAACTCCTGGTACCGGCGGGCGGTGTCGACGCCGTTCCAGGTACCCCACTTCTGCTGCGCGATCTCGTCCTGCGTCCCGATCCGGACCCGGTCGGTGAAGCCGTCGCCGACCTTCTCCCAGGTCCGCGAGCCGGACGCGACCAGGCCGCCGTCGGCGTCGTACCGGTTCCAGGTCCAGTTGCCGTCGGCGCCGCGGGTGGCCAGGACGTGGCCGGGGATCTCCTTCTCGGCCTTGCCCATCGGGGTGATCTGCTCGGCGATCGGGTTGTCGTACTTCTGCAGGCCCTGCTGGTAGTGGTGCACGGCCCGGCCGTTGTGGTCGACGTCGCGCCAGGAGAAGCCGCCGGTGTCGAACTCACGCTTGCCCCAGTTCGAGATGCCGCCGGTTGCGTCGTACGTCGCCCAGGTGGTCCGCCGCTCGAACGTGCCGAAGCCGAGGGTGTCGGTCTTGCGGAAGCTGTCCAGGATCGTGCCGCCCGGCAGGAAGCGCCGTTCGAAGACCTGGACCTCCTTGGCGGTCGAGCTGAGGAGCTTGATATTGCCGTTGCCGACACCGGTCACCTCGACCTTGCCGTGCAGGAAGCCGCCGGTGGTGACGTTGTCCATCACACCACCGCTCCGGCTCCAGGTGTTGTTGACCCGGTCGACGACGTACGTGTAGATCGTCGACCGCCCGTTGTCGACGACCTTGAAGCCCTGCTCGGTGAGCTGTCCGGTCGGCGAGTACTGGTGGTACTCGCCGTTGCGCGGGCTGCCGTTGAGCGTGAGCTCGACCTTGATGTTGCCCTGGGCATCGATCGTCGCGCGGTGCGGCGTCGGGACCGCGGTGCCGTGCAGATCGGTCCAGGTGATCGTGCCGTCCTGACCACGCGTGATCCGCGACCCGAGCTGCCCGGCGCCGAGCGGATCGAGGTCGGTGATCTCGTCGACCAGCTCGCCGGTCGCGTCGTACCGGTAGGCCTTGCTGCCCTCACTGACCTGGAAGTGACCGCCAGGAAGGGAATCCAGCTTGGTGCCCGGGTTCTGGGTCAGCAGCTCGTGGGCGGTCGTCAGGCCGGTGTTCTCGACCTTGACCGTGACGTCGCCGGGCAGCTGCTGAATCCGGACCTCGATCGTGTCCTGCGGCCACGACGCCGGCCGCGGCATCGGGGCGAACTCGTCGCTGTCGTGCAGGATCGTGCTGCGCAGCTTGGCGGCGATGTCGCCGAGGTCGGTCGGCTGCCACGGGCCCTTGGTGATCTCGCGGCCGCCGCCGGTGAACGTCACCGACACGGTGTCGTCGGTGACGTTGCGGGTGATCGTGACAGTGAGCTGATCGGTCGAACCCGGCCGGCTCATCGTGAGCGTCGTGAGGTTGCCGTCGGCACTCTTCGTCGTCTGCACGTCGGCGTACTTGTACCCGTGCCAGTTGGCGATCGACCGCTCGTCGAAGGCCCGCACCAGATCGTCGTACGCCGTGGCCGTCGGCATCCCCTGCCACGGCTCGCGGATGAACCCGCGCAGCTTGTCGGCCGGGATCTGCACCGCCTCGACCGGGATGACCTTGAGCGTCACCCCGTCGACCACGACCTCCTTGTCCGGGCCGGTCCGGACCAGCGTGGTCGGCGCCAGCGTGACCTCGGACTGCGCCTGGTTCAGCGCGGGCGCGTCGGCGTCGAGCTTGGTGTAGCCCGGCGGGTACGACATCGCGAGCTTGCCGTGCCCGGCCGGTACGTCGATTTCGAACACGTAGGTGTTCTCCGGCAGGCCCTTGCGGGTCCACTCGACCTGGAACGCGAGGTCCTGCGACGTCGAGCTCGGCACCCGCTCGACGAACTCGGTCGCCTGCGCGGTCGCCCGGTCCATGTCAACGCTGCGGTACAGCGTCATCGGGCGGTCCGGGCCCTTGAAGAGCAGCTCGCGGGTGACCTGGTCGAAGCGCAGCGTGTCGTTGATCAGGTCGTCCGACGCGGTCTTCACGAACCCGCCGTATCCGCGCTTGCCGGTGAACGCCCCGGTCTGGACCTTGCGGATCAGCGCGTGCACGCCGCTGTTCTTGTCGAGCGCCTCGGTCAGGTGCAGGCGGGACGTGTCGACGGCGTTGTTCCACCGCGCGGCGTCGCCGGTGAACCCGTCCGGCAGCGCCGCCGGGGTCAGCTGGGTCGTGGTCGGGTGCGGCGCCTCGAACATCCCCTCGCGGGTGTAGACCTGCGGACCGTCCGGCGTCGCGATCACCATGCTGTCGTCGGTCAGCTTGACCGGCCACGAGTGGCCGAGCGAGTCGACCACCTGGCCGGACTCCGCCACGCCGCTCCGGTTCAGCGTGATCATTACCGAGCGGCCCTCGAAGGCGCCGTTGACCAGCGGGAACCCGTCGCCGACGTGGACGAGCTTACCCAGGAACGGCTTGAACAGCCACGTCTGCGCGTGCCCGTAGCCGTCGCCGGTCAGGCGATGCACCGCGACCAGGCCTTCCGGCGTCATGCCGGTCCGGAACCCGTTCGTCGCGCCGCTCAACGAGACGGCACCGTCGTCGAGCGTCACCTTCAGGCCGAAGCCCGGTATGTCGACGGTCTTGGGCCGCCCCTTCGCGACGATCCGCGGGCGCTCCTTCAGCGAGTCGATCCGCAGGTCGTCCAGCTGGCGCAGGAGGTCGTCGGCCGACATCTGGTGCCTGGTCAGGAAGGCGCCCTTGACCGCGTCGAACCGCTGCTGCGCGAGCTCCAGCCCGAGGTTCGCGCGCTGGCCCATCGACAGTCCGGACGACGGCCCGTCGGTCCGGCCGGCGAAGTTGTCACCGGTCTTGCCGGCCGCGACGTACTCGTCGTACGCCTTCTGGACGGCCTTGAAGTCGTGCATCCGCTGCGCGACCGTCAGCTCCGAGTCCCCCGTACGCCGGAACAGGTTCGTGTGCGCCGCCGCGTCGTCGGCGAACGACTGACCCGCCGGCTCCGGCATCCGCCGCCAGGCCAGCGGCTGCAGCTTGCCCGCGAACACGTCGCTGTTGTTCAGTACGCCGGCCCGCAGGTCGGTCGCGATCCGGGCGAAGTCCGTCCCGCTCCACGACCCGCCGAAGAAGCGCTCCCCGTTGAACCGGGCCACGACGGAGACCGAGTCCGCGTCAACGTTCCGGGTCACCGTGATCACCAGCTCGTCGGCGGTCCCCGGCTTCGTCACCTTGATCACGTTGGTCAGCCGGTCGACGCTGATCGTCGACGTGGCGTTCACGTCGGTCATGCCCTGGAACCTGCGCAGCCCGTCCGTCGACAGAGCGTTGGCGAAGTCGTCGAAGGCGGTCCCCGACGGCAGACCGGTCCACTCCTGGCGGATCAGTTCGTCGTACTTGGACGGCGGCAGCTGCTCGGCGCGGACCGGGATGATCGTCAGGTCGTCGACGACCCGGTTCTCGCCGGTCCGGATCAGCGTGGTCGGCGCGAGCGTCACCTCGTACTGGGCCTGGTTCACCGCCCGCGCGTCGCCGGCGCCCGGCGTGTAGCGCTCCGGGTAGGCCATCGCGAGCTTGGTGTGCTGCGGCGGTACGTCGATCTCGAACACGACCCGGCTGCCCTTGACGCCGTTGTCGGCCCAGGTGCGCTGGAAGTCCATCCCGTTCGAGGTGGACGACGGGAGTCGCTCGACGAACTCGTCGGCCTTCGCCGCGATCGGGTCGAGCGACATGCCGCGGTACAGAGTGACGCGGGGGTTCGGGCCGTGGAACGCCGTCTGGCCCGCGGTCGTGACGAAGTCGTCGACCTTGCTGATCAGGTCGTCGGCGTCCGTCATCGACAGGTCGACGTACCCGCCGTAGCCGCGGTGCGAGGTGAAGGACCCGTTCGCGACGTCGTCCATCAGCCTGCGGATCGAGTCGTCGCTCGCCGCCGCGGTCAGGTGGGTCCGGGACAGCTGGACCGAGTCGGCCCAGCGCTGCGCCGCGATCGGGTCGGTGAGATGCGTCGCCACCGGCGTCGGCGCGTTCGCGGTGAGGCCTTCGTCCAGGCTCTTGAACGCGCCGGTCGTGCGGTCGTACTTCAGCGCGCCGCCCGGCGAAGCGATCGAGATCGTGTCGCCGTTCGCCTTGACCGGCCAGCGGGCGCCGCCGAGGTCGTCGATCGTTCCGGCGTACAGGTTGCCGGTGAAGCCCTCGTCGGTCATCCGCAGCCACTGCCCGTGGAACGCGTTGCCGTCCAGCTGCAGCGACTCACCGGTCAGCCGCAGGCCGCCGCGGCGCATCGGCTGGTACTCCCACGTGTGCTCGACGTTGCCCTCGCGCGTCAGCTTGGTGACCGACACCGAGGTACCGGAGTTCTGGACCTCGATCAGGCCACCGCGCGGAGGCTCGACCGCCGTGACCGTGCTGCCCTGCACGGTGATCCGTACGTCGCTGGGCAGGTCGTGCGTCTTCAGGGTCGTGTCGGCGATCGGGTTCATCCGCACCGAGGGGCCGCCCACCGGCCGATCGGGTCCGGCACCGACGAGTCGCGGCCGCTCCTTGAGCGACGTCGCGAGCAGGTCGTCCAACTGTCCCCGCAGTACGTCGAACTGCGTCCCCGGATGGTTCGACTCGAACAGCTGCTTCGCCGCGGTGAACTGGTCGTACGTCGCCCGCAGGTCCTGCAGCGCACTGTCGCCGACCGACGGGCCGCGGGACGAGCCGTCGGCGCGACCGCCGAACTTGTCGTAGTTCGCGCCGGCCGCGCGGTAGTCGTCGTACGCCTTCTGGACCTTCGAGAAGTCGTCGATCCGGGTGGTCAGGTCCGCGTCGGTGTCCCCGGCCCGGCGGAACAGGTCCACCCGGGCCGCGTTCTCGGCGTCCCAGACCTGGCCGATCGGCTGCGGCTCCGCCGCGTTCTTCCAGGCGGCCGGCTCGATCCGCCCGGCGAACTGCTCGCTGTTGTGCAGTACGCCGCCGCGCAGATCCGTGGCGATGTGTGAGAACTCGGCCTTGCTCCACGCCTGGTCGAAGACCATGTCACCGTGCAACTGGCCGCTGGTAACGCGGACCGAGTCGCCCTCGCGGGTCACGGTGATCACCATCTGCTCGGCCACACCCGGCTTGCTGACCGTGATCGTGCGGACCAGGCCGTCGGAGCTGAGCGTCGAGTGGGCCGTCACGTCGGCCATCCCGTCGAACTTCCGCAGCGCGTCGACGGAGAAGGCCCGGGCGAAGTCGTCGAAGGCGACCTCGGACGACAGTCCGGACCACTTGGCGGTGATCACCTCGTCGTACAGCGACGGCGGGATCTGCTCGGCCTTGACCGGGATGATCGTCATCCCGTTCTCGATCCGGACGTCGCCGTTGCGGACCAGCGTGGTCGGGGCGAGCGTGATCTCGAACTGGTCCTGGTTCCAGGCCCGCGCATCACCGGCGCCGCGCTGGTAGCCGTCCGGGTAGGACATCGCGAGCTTGCCGTGGGCCGGCGGTACGTCGATCTCGAAGACGACCCGGTTGCTCAGGACACCGTTCTTGGCCCACTCGTCCTGGAACTTCAGCGTGCTCGACGTCGAGATCGGCAGCCGCTCGGTGAAGGTCGCCGCCTTCGCCGCGGCCGGGTCCATCGACACCCCGCGGTACACGGTGATGTTGTCGGCCGGGCCCTTGGTCAGCAGGTCCTGCGTGACCGAGTGGAACGTGCGGACCTTGTTGACCAGCGTCCCGTCGGCCAGGGCGCCCGGGTTCACGAACCCGTCGTACCCGCGCTTGGACGTGAAGGAGCCGCCCATCACGTCCTTCATCAGGTTCTCGACCGGCTTGTTCACCGCGGCCTCGCCGAGGTGGACGCGGGACTGGTCGGCCTGCGCGGTCCAGCGCGTCGCATCGGTCACGTCCGGCGGCGGCACCGGCCGGCCGAGGCTGTCACCGGTGTGCGCGACCTGGCCCTGGAAGTTGCCGCTCCGGTCGTACTTGAAGACGCCGCCCGGCGCCGCGACCACGATGTCGTCGCCGGTCACCTTCAGCGGCAGACCACCATCCAGTAGGCCGTCGAGCTTGCCTGCCATCCCGGTCGCCGAGCCGAGGCGCCCGGCCAGCGGGCCGTCGGCGAGGTGGAAGCTCTGGCCGATCAGGTTCGGCCGGCCGAAGCCGAGCCGGAAGGTCCAGCTCCGGATCGCGTCGCCGCCCGTGCCGAGCTCGCTGACGGTCACCTCGCGACCGTTGACCGAGCCGGTGAACGAGTCCGCGCGGCTGCCCTGGAACGTCACCGTCGTACCGCTGACCTCGTACGAGACTCCACCGCCGGGGACCTCGAAGGACCGTCCGGCGCCGTCCAGCTTGGCTCGCTTCGGCAGCTTGTCGATCGTGCTCGCGACGTCGTCGAACTCCACGTCGTGCTTGCGCTTGAAGCCGATCTTCGCGGCGTCCAGGTCCGCTTGGGCCGCCTCCAGGTCGAGGCGGACCTGCTGGCCGATCGGCAGGTCGGACGCGGGACCGTCGTTGCGGCCACCGTGCAGGTCGAAGTTGTGCTCCGCGCGCTGCAGGTTGGTCTGCGTCTGCTGCAGCCGCGCGACGTCCTCCATCCGTACGTCGACCATCGCGTCGGAGTCGCCCGGCTGCCGGACGACCTGCAGCTTCGCCGCCAGGTCCTGCTCCCACTGCGGGTGGAAGGCCGGCTGCTGGTTCCAGGCGGCCGGCTTCGACATCCCGACGAACAGGTCGTTGTCGTACAAGGTCCCGGCCCGCAGGTCGGTCGCCAGGTGGCCGAACTCGTCGCCGGCCCAGGTCCCCTTGACGCTGGTGATGCCGTCCGCGGTCGTGGTCACCGTCACCGAGTCGCCGGACCGGGTGACCGTGATGGTCAGGTCGTTCCCGGCGAAGCCCGGCTTGCTGACGGTGATCGTGTTCACCAGGCCGTTGTCGCTGACCTTGGAGGTCGCGGTGACGTCGGCCATGTTCGAGAACTTGCGCAGCGGCGCCTGGTCGAACGACGACGCGAACTGGTCGAAAGCCTGCTTCGAGGAGAGCCCGTCCCAGCGCTCGAGGATCAGCTCCTCCACGTCGTACGGCTTGATCTGCTCGGCGCGGACCGGGATGACGGTCAGGCCGTCCTTCTGGAAGGAGTCCCCGGTCCGCTTCAGGATGGTCGGCGACAGCGTCACCTCGAACTGCTCCTGGTTCAGCGCCCGCACCTCGCCGACGCCCGGCCGGTAGCCGTCGGGGTACGACATCGCCAGCTTGCCGTGCGTCGGCGGGACCTCGATCTCGAAGACGACCCGGCTCTCCGGAGCGGTCGCGCTCTTGGACCACTCCTTCGGCTGGAAGTCCCAGGCGCTCGACGTGGAGATCGGCAGCCGCTCGACGAACTCGTCGCCCTTGGCGAACTCGGCGTCGAGCTTCACACCGCGGTAGACCTTCGTCGGGCCGACCGGGCCCTGGCCGAGCAGGTCGTCAGCGATCCGGTTGAAGTCGTCGACGGCCTCGGTCAGCCGCTCGGCGCCGCCGGCCCGCAGTACGTCGGGATCGACGAATCCGCCGAAGAACCGCTGGTTGGTGAACGTGCCTTCGCGGATCTTGAGCATCATGCCGCGGACGCCGTCGACCTCGTCCATCGCCGCCATGTGGGTGCGCGAGAGGTCGACCTGCGCCTTCCACTGCGCCTTGCCCAGCTCGTCCCCGTCCAGGCGGCTCGGCAGCTGCAGGTCCGGCCGCGGACCGGCAACACCGGGCTCGACCCGCAGGAAGTTCCCGGCCCGGTCGTAGAACTCCGGGCCCTGCGAGCCCGGCACCCGGAACTCGCCGGTCGAGCTGGAGAAGCTGACCGGCACCCGTCCGCCGTGGGCGTCGGGGATGATCGCGTTCTCGGGGATTCCCAGGCTGATGTCGGTCGTCAACCGCTGCCCGCCCGCGCCGCCGCCAGGCCCGAGCACCAGCTCGTCTGCCATCAGCATCGGATCACCCGTACGGCGGTTGAGCTGGAACGTCAGCGTCCGCAGCCCGTCGTCGCTGGTGACCTTGAGCGTGTTGCCGGTCAGGACGCTGTCGTACTCGCCCGCCCGCGAACCCATGAAGTTGGCTCGCGTCCCGTCGAAGCTGAACGTGACACCGCCGCCGGGCACGACAACTTCCTTGCCTCCGGCACCGAGTGCGCGCGGCCGGTCCTTGAGTGAGTCCATCACCAGGTTGTCCAGCTTCTGCTGGAGCGCGTCGACCTTCAGCCCGTGCTTGGCCTCGAAGGTCACCGTTGCCGTGTGCAACTCGTTCTGCGCCCGCTGCAGCCCGGCCCCGATGTCGGCGCCCGCCGCCGGGCCGGTCGACGAACCGTCGATCCGGTGCCCGCCCGCGGCCACGTCGTCCAGGGCGACCTTGACGTTGGTCTGCGCGACCTGGACCTCGCGGAAGTCGTTGATCCGGCCGTTGAACGCCGCGTCGGTGTCGCCGGCCTTCCGGAACACACTGGTCTTGATCGCGAGGTCGGTCTCCCACGCGTCGCTGAAGGACTGGGTGTTCGGCCGGACCGGACGCGGCAGCTCCTTCAGCGGGTCGAGCAGCAGGTCGTCGGCCGCGTTGGTCCGGACGTCCACGTGCGTGGACCCGGTGTCGACCGCCCGGCCCTTGCCCTTGACGTCGACGTGCACGGAGCCGCCGAGGTCGTCCGGCGGCCGCGGTGCCGGCGTACCGGTGATGTCCGCCCACTTCTCCGGGTGGCTCGCGACCACCCAGTCGGCCTTCTGCTGCGCCGTGGAGACGTTCAGGATCTTGGTGGTGCTCCAGTCCGCCTTGTCCGGGAAGCTGCCGCGGTACCAATCCCCGAACGCGTCGGCCCGGTCGGGGTCGCGGACGAACGTGTTGATGTCGCGGACCGCCTGCGGACGTCCCGCACCGAGGTCGTTCAGGCTGCCGGTGACCGAGACCGCCGGAGCCTTCTGGTGCGGTACCAGGCTCTTCAGCCCGTCCGGAACCTCGCGGAACTCGAACAGCAGCGCCTTCTCACCGGCGATGACGGCGTCGTTGATGCCGTGCCCGGCGACCTCGCCGCCACCCAGGATGTACGCCTTGACCTGTGTCCACGCGAAGTCGTTGCCGCCCGCGGGTGTCGGGAGGTCGCGCAGCAGCTTCAGCGTCGCGAGCCGGTCGGCGTTGGTCAGGGTCTCGAGCACGACCTTCGGCTGGGTCCGCGGCAGCACGCCCCAGTCGTTCTTCACGGCCGGGTCGGTCAGGCCGCGGTGCGGAACACCGCCCGGGTACTCGCCGATCGCGATGCCGTGCTTCTCCACCTGCTTGCCGGTGAACGTCATGATCGACTTCAGGTACGCGTACGAGCCCTCGACGGCCGCGGGGTCGTCGAGGCCGCCCTTGATCGCGGCCAGCGCGCTGTCGTTGCGGAACTCGGCCTTGTACCAGGGGTTGTCGGCCAGCAGCCGCAGCTCGTTGCTCGCGCCGCTGCCGAAATCCGCCGCCTTCACGCCGACGGTGATCTGCTGCCCGGTCGGCGGCATGTGCACCGAGCCGACGTCGTCGAGGCCGAGTCCGTTGCCTCCGGCAATGACGTGCTTGTGGTTCGTGATGTGCAGCTCGAACCGCCCGTCGGGACTCGTCACCACCTTCATCGGCTGGTGGTTCGCGTCGTTGAGCTGCTTCTTGAACGTGTCGAGCAGGAAGTTCGCGGCGTCGTCGCCGAGCTTGGCGCCCGCGTCGTCCCCGATCCTGCCCGGGTAGCTGACCAGTTCCACCGTGTGGGTGTTCCACTTGCCGGCGACCTGCGGCATCCCCTCGGGAGCGCGGTAGGCCCCGTTGCTCATGTCCTTGGTGACCATGATCAGCGGGTCACCGGTGTCCACCCGCTTGACGAACGCGAACACCCGGCCGGTGCCCTCCGGCATCGCCACGACGAACCCGCGCAGCTCGCTCTCGTGCCCGAACGACGCGCTGTCGAACTCCTTGCCGAACTTCGGCGCCGGGACGTCGATCGGCCGCCCGGCCGCGGAGACGCTCGGCCCTTGCCCGCGACTCGCAGTCGCGGGCGGCGGAGGCGGCGGCGCGAGGTGCGCGGCCGGCGGGGGCGGGGGCGGAGGCGGCGCGAGGTGCTGCGCGGGGGGCGGAGGCGGTGGGGGTGCGACGTGCGTGCCGGCCGGCATCGGCGCGTCGGTGGACCGTCCGTCCATGCCACCGAGCAGCCGCGGCCGTTCCTTCAGCGACTCCAGCGTCAGGTGGTCCAGCTGCTGCTTGAGGCCGTCGGCATCCATTCCGTGCTTGCCCGCGAACTCGGCCTTCGCCACGTTCAGGTCGGCCTCGGCGGCCTGCAGATTGACGTGCGCCTTGTCGCCGACCGACGGGCCTGTCGAGGGGCCGTCGATCCGAAGGCCGTTGATCGCGACGTTGTCGGCGGCTGCGTCGTACTTGGCCTGCGCCCGCAGTACCTGCCCGAAGTCGTCCATCCTGGTGTTGACGACCGCGTCGGTGTCGCCCGGCTTGCGGAACACCCCGGCCTTGGCCGCGAGGTCGTTCTCCCAGGTCCCGCCGAGCGACTGGCTCTCGAACTTGCCCTGCGCGGTGTAGACCGTGCGGATGCCCTTGCTGTCGATCACCTGGAGCTGACCGGTGTCGAGCTGCCGGATCGTCACACCGTCCGGTACGGCGTCGCCGGCGACCGTGGTGACCCGGATGTCGTGACCCGCGCCGGCCGGGATCACGATGTGGTCGTCCGGCCGCAGCATGCCGTCGGCCTTGGTCAGCCGCAGGCCCTCGTCGAGCTTGAGGCCGTCGGTGTCGAACCGGATGGTGTTGCCGGTCGCGGTGTCGGTGAACCGGATGTTGCCGCCGGGCAGCACGTCCATCCGGCCGTTCGGGCCGCCGCCGTACAGGTGGTAGTTGCTGACGCCACCTTCGGTGCGGGTGACCTTGACGAGGACGTCCGGACGGTCCGGGATGCCGTTGAGGGTGGTCTCGGCCCGGCTGGCGATCGTGTTGGTGCCGACGCCCGAGGTGGCGATGTCGCCGCCCTTGGCCAGCGAGTAGCCCGGGTCGTGAACGGGCCGCGGCGTGACCGGGACCAGGTGGGTGTCGAGCGCCTGGACCGGCGCGTGGCCCGGGACACCGGCCTGGCCGATGTTCTGGATCGGCGTCGTGCTGGTCGGGAGCGGCTTGTCGCCGACCAGGATCGTCGGAGTGTGCTGGTTCGACCCGGCGTTCGCCGGCAGGTCCTGCTTCAGGGCGGCCGGCGGCGTGACGCCGTTCTGGCCGGCGGTGTGCACGGTGGTCGGCTGAATGTTCAGGTCGACGGCCCGCTGCGGTACGGCGACCGGCTGCACGTTCACCGTGGGGACGACCGGCGCGTTCTGCGAGCCGGCCAGGCCCGGGTTGTCGACCTTCATCGTCGCCGGGGGCGGCGTCTTGAGGTCGGCGCCGGCCAGGTTCGGGTTGACGTGCACGTCCCCGGCAGCCTTGCCGGTGTTGACCGCGGGCGGCGTGACGCCCTGGGTCGTCACGTTCGGGTTGTGCACCAGGTCGAGCGCGGCGTGCACGCGGTCGAGGCCCTGCGCCGACACCGTGTGGGTCGCGTTGAAGGTCGGGCCGCCGGGCGCGTTGAAGAGCTCGTGGGCGATCGACCGGATCTGGCCGGCCTGGAAGCCGTTCGCGGCGCCGTCGAAGATCTGGTTGCCGAGGTGCGGCGAGACGGCCGGCGGGTTGTTCCGGATCGAGGAGCCGGCCAGGTCGTTCAGGGTGGTCGAGCCCTGCGGGTTCGACACGTGCAGCGAGCTGACGTTGATCGCGGGTGGGTTCACGTTGGTGCCGCTGAGGTGGACCGACCCGACCTCCGGCGTACCGATGTGCGGGGTGGGGATGCCGTTCACCCCGGTGGTGCCGATCGACACGTTGTTCACGTGCGGCGACGGGATGTTGCCGACGCCGATGTTGCCGATGGCCACGTTGTTGACCTGTACGGCGGGTGGCGTCGCTCCGGTCGCGATGTCGATCGGCTTGACCGCCACGTTGGGCAGCGGCGGCGACACGTTGCCGAGCGCGACCGACGGGAGCGAGGGGGTGTTGACGCCCGCCGTACCGATGACTGTGGCCGGCGGGACGTTCGGGATGTGCACCCCGGCATTGCCCGGGATCTCCAGGCCGCCCGGGGTGGTGATGGTCGGCGCCACCGTCTTGCCGAAGTCGCCGGTCTTGAGCGGGACCAGGTCGGGCAGTTGCGAGGTGATGTTGCCGCCGCGGAAGCCGGCGCCGATCGCGATGTCCGGCATCTTGATGTGCAGCGGTTCCATCCGGATCGGATCGACCAGGTGCTGCTGGAAGCTCTTCCAGAAGCCGTTGTTGCCACCGGTCTCGATCGGGGCGCCGCTGATCCCGCGCAACGGGGCGATCTTCATCGGCAGACCGAAGACGTCCTTGCCCAGTACGCCGCGGCCGATCACGCCGACCTTGAGCGCCTGGGTGAAGGCCTGGAAGTTGGTCAGCCCGAGCGCCTTGAAGGCGCGGATCTCGTCGGCGGCGACCGGCAGGAAGATCCGGGTCCACTGCAGGTTGCCGAAGTGCGCCTTGGTGAAGTTCCAGGTCCCGCTCAGGCCGGTCTTCAGGCCGTTGCCGATCGCCGAGAAGCCGCGGCCCAGCGCCGGCGGGATCGCGGCGATCGCGGTGGTCAGCTTGCTGATCCCGTTCAGCGCGATCTTGCCGAAGTTGTTGGTGAAGTTCGCCGCGGCGATCGGGAAGTTGCGGATGTTCTTGATCACGTGCAGGCCGGTCTCGGTGATCGCCAGCGTGCCGATCGCGGTCAGGCCCTTGAGCCCGCCGAGCAGGCCCTTGAACGAGAAGGTCCCGCTGAAGATGTTCTTGATGCCCTGGGTGATGCCCTTCACCCCGGCGCCGATGCCCTTGCCGACCGCCTTGATGATGCTGAAGATCGGCAGCGCCTTGGTGGTCGGCGCGATCAGGCCGAGGCCGGCCAGGAACAGGTCGAGGAAGTTCGCGTCACCCTTGGCGACGTCGACGATGGTCTTGATGAACAGCGCCAGGTTCACGCCGAGCGCGATCAGCGCGATCGGGCCGCCGAAGATCAGCGCCGGGATGATCAGGATGATCGCCAGCCACTTGAAGGCCTCCCAGAACGCCTCGCACTCCGAGATCGGCAGCTGGATGTCGGAGACGCCGTTGATCTTCCCGGCGAACCCCGAGGCCTGGTCGGACTGGTAGTCACCGGCCGACTTGGCGGCTTCCTTGTGGGTGTCGCGGTTCGGGTCGTCCTCGGCCAGGCCACGCCCGGCCGCCAGCGCGGCGTCGGCCTTGCTCTGCTGGCTGATCACGACCTCACGCCAGTCCCGCAGCGCCTGGGCCGAGGTCTCGAACGCGGAGGCCACGTCCTCGACGTGCCCGCGCAACCGGCCGTCCACCTTGCCGCGCAGCGCGTCGGCGGTCTTGCCGACGAAGACGCTGTCGGAGTTCTTGTTCATCACGGCCTCGATCGCGGTGATGATCTCCCGCGCCTTGCCGCCCATCTTCTGCAGGCCGTCGGCCAGGCCCTTGATCTTCTCGGGGTCCCCGGGCGTGGGGTCACCGCCGAGACCGATCGCGTCCCAGTCACCCGGCCTTGGCATCGCAACCCTCCTCCAGCTGAAGTGGCCCTCCGACAGTCCACGCGTGAGAGCGCTCCACGGTTCAGTGCGGCGGCAGGAAAACTTCTCTGAACCTGAAACGCCCCCGCGGCGTGGTCTGGGTGGAACCGGCTGGACAGCGGGAGGCGCGATGGCCGACATCAAGATCGACTACAACCTGCTCAACGACGCGAAGAAGGACCTGCACGACCTCGCCGAGGGGCTGATCCCGTCGATGGACGACGAGGTCTTCCAGTCGCTCGGCGACGGCACCGGCGACGACGTCCTGGGCAGCAGCGAGATCTCCTCGGCCGTCTACTCCCTGCACTCCAACGCCGAGTACACGATGGGCAAGGCCAAGGACGGCCTGACCAAGCTCGGCGACTCGTTCGGCTCGGTCGGCGAGGCGTTCCTGCAGTTCGACGCCGAGATCGCCCAGGGCATGCACGCCACCAACAGCAACCTGGCCCTGTCGAACTACCAGCGCGAGAAGTCCACCTGGGACTACTACCAGGAGCACAAGGACCAGTGCGTCGGCGACGACCAGCCCGACTTCTGCAGCGCCACGAACCCCGGCGACGCGCCGCCGCTGGACCAGACGATCGTCACCGACCGGGGCAACGTCAACACGCACCTGACGCTGGACGACCAGGGCAACGTGGTCAAGGAAGAGACCACGGTCACGTACGACGGCAAGACGTACACGTCGGTGACCAACTACAGCGACGGCGGCAACAAGATCGTCTCGGACAGCACCTACCCCGACGGCAGCACGGTCCACAACGAGACCACCGTGTCGGGCGACCCGAAGGACCAGACGTCGCACAGCGTGTCGACGAGCACCGACACCGACGGCAAGAAGGACGTCACCGAGACGAGCACCACCAAGGACGGCAGCGGGACCCAGACGGTGACCAACTCCGACGGTGAGGTGCACAAGTTCACCCGCGGGCCGGACGACTGGCGCGGCACCAGCCAGGAGTGGGTCGAGACGCCGGAGAGCGTTGACGACAACAACACCGAGGACAACGACGACACCGACTACCCGGCCTGGACCGGGAGCAAGGTCTGACCGACCCGAGAAGCGAGCGGAACCGAAACATGGCGCAAGACGGCATCAACCTCGAGTACGGGAAGATCGAGGAGGTCTCCGGCCTGCTGAGCAACGCGAACGCCCAGATCGTGCCGCAGATCAACAACCTGCGGACCCGGGTGAACACGCTGGTCGAGGACGGCATGGTCTTCAAGACCTCCAGCGACACCATCCGCAACCTCTACAACACCTTCGACTCCTCGCTGCAGGACGCGGTCCAGGGCATCAAGGAGTTCTCCTTGATGTTCGACAGCATCGAGCAGAACGCGAAGGACTTCGACCAGGGCATCAAGGACGCGCTGCCCTCCTGACTGTCCCCACGTTTTCCAGCCAACCAAGGAAGTGAGCAACCCGCCATGGCGCAAGACGGCATCAATCTCGACTACGGCAAGATCGTCGACGTCACGAACCTGATGAAGAACGCCCACGAGCAGATCGTGCCGCTGATCGGCACCCTGCGGGACCGGGTGAACACGCTGGTCGAGGACGGCATGGTCTTCAAGCAGTCGAGCGAGGTCATCCGCAGCACCTACAACAACTTCGACTCCAGCCTGCAGGCCGCGGTCAAGGGCATCAACGACTTCTCCGACATGTTCAACGGCATCAAGAAGAACGCCGAGGAGTTCGACCAGGGCATCACCGACAGCCTGAACCAGACGAAGTAGGGCGACCTCACGCAGAACCTCGCCGTACGCCGAAGAGCCCCGGAGACGCGTTCCTCCGGGGCTCTTCGCTTGCGCCTGGTGCCTCTCAGACCCGCAACGTCGTGATCGGCAACTGGACGGCGAGCGGCGTCGAACCGTGACCGGTGGTCCAGGCCCGGCCGAGCTTGGGCGCCGCGCGCGTGATCGTGTGGTTGAGCCGTACGCCGATCAAGTCGCCGTCGCCGAAGGAGTGCGGCTCGGTCACCACCCCGCGACGCGCCCGGCGAGCCGCCGTCGGCCAGCCGCCCATCCCGGACTGGAAGCCGTCGGTGGAGGCACTGAAGACCAGGCCGACGCCATGGTCGCGGCCGGAGACGATGATCTCCTTGAGGACCTTGTCCGCCGCGGCCGACATGATCAGGTCGGCGTCGTCGATCATCACAACCTTGGGACCGGCGATCTGGTCGAGGGTCGAGCGCAGCTGGTCCTCGCTCGGATCGCCGCTGCTCATCAGCACGACCTGGGGGTGGCTGGTGAGCGTTCGCAGCTGACTCTCCCGTGGCGTGATCACGACCAGCGACGTACCGCCCGCCAGCAGCGAAACCGCCAAGCAGGACAGCGTGTTGGTGCGTCCCGATCCAGGAGGCCCGAGTACGGCGAACGACGAGGCCGAGCCGGCCAGGTCGACACCGAGCGGACCGGCGTCGTCGCCACCGAGGCCGATCAGACCCCACAGCGGCCGCCGGTTCTCCGCGGGCACCCGCTCGTACGCCGCGTTGAACTCCACCGCCGTCGGCAGCTCGGCGACCGGGAACGGACGGCGTACGGCCGGAACCTTCGCGTCCCGCTTCCGCGCCTCGACCGCGATCTCCCGGATCGCCTCGACCTGCTCGGCACCGCCGCCTTCGGCCAGTACGGCGATCTGCGTCTCGCTGCCGGTCAGCACGTGCCAACCGCGACCGGCGTTCACGTTGGCCGGCACCTTGGTGAGCCGGAGCCCAGCCGCCTGGTAGTCGGTCCGTTCAGCCTGGCGCAGCAGCAGCTTGTGGTCGTTGTGGGACGCCAGCCGGCCGCCCAGCAGGGACCGCTCCGAGGTCACCACGACGTGGACGCCGACGCCCGCGCCTTCGCGCAGCAGCCGGATCACGTCCTGCAGCATCTGGCCTTGATCGTGGTCGTCCAGCGTCGCGGAGAGAGCGTCCCAGCCGTCGATCAGGACCAGGATGTGCGCGGGCCGTTCCGCCTTGGGCAGCACCTTGCGCAGCTCGGTCAGGCCGGTGGCGTTGTGCTTGCCCGCCAGCTCCTGGCGCTGGGTGATCTCCAGGTTCAGGCGGCGCAGGACCCGGGCCATCCGCTCCATGTCGTGCCGGGACGCGACGGCACCGCAGTGCGGCAGCGCTTCGAGCACCGCCAGACCGCCACCGGCCGCGTCGATGCCGTAGATGTGCAGGTCCGCGACGCTGAGGTTCTTCGCCGCTGATCCGGCCAGCGTCCGCAGCATCTGGGTCCGGCCCGTGCGCGGCGCCCCGATCACGTACAGATGGCCGAAGGTCTCGAAGTCGACGCCGGCCACCCGCTGCTGCTGAAGCGCGGGCAGATCCTCCAGCGCGTACGGCGCGAACATCTTCTGGTGACTCGTGTCCGGCAGCTCCGACAGCAGCATCTGCTCCTTCAGCGCCGGCCTCCACGGCTGCGGCTGTGGCGTGAAGTCGTCCAACTGGTCGGCCGCCTGGCGAATCGCCTCGACCAGCGCCATCAGGTCGGTGACCGCGAGCTTGGCCGGGGTCTCGTCCTGTACGACGGGAGCGTCGTCCTGGGCGACCGCCTTGCCGAGGGACTCCCAGTCGAGATCGGTGACGTGCACGTTCGCCGCCTCGACCGGCCCCTGCTCGATCAGATCGTCGCCCGCGTCGCGCTCGGCGCCGACCCAGGCGGTCTGGAACAGGTCGGCGAGCCGCGGCCCGCGCCGGATCACGGCGCGACCAGGGATCGCCGGGTTGATCGAGGCCGCTTCGTTGACGTCGACGATGTCCTGGCTCTCGGCCTGGTCGGTGACGCGCAGCGCGATCCGCAGGTTGGTGTTCGCCCGGATGTCGCCGGTGACGACACCGCCGGGGCGCTGGGTGGCCAGGATCAGGTGGATCCCGAGCGACCGGCCGCGCTGGGCGATGCCGATCAGCCCGGGAACGAACTCGGGGATCTCGCGCACCATCGCCGCGAACTCGTCGATGATCAGCACGAGGCGCGGCAGGCGGCCGAGCTCCGGGTTCACCAGTCGCTTGGCCTGGTAGTCGGGCAGGTCCTTGGCGTCGGCCGCTGCGAGGATGCGCTCCCGGCGACGCAGCTCGGCCTCGAGCGACTCCAGCACCCGCTCGACCAGGTGCGAGTCGAGGTCGGTGACCATGCCGAGCGTGTGCGGCAGTCCCGCGCACTCCTTGAAGGCGCTACCGCCCTTGTAGTCGACCAGGACGAAGGTCAGCTCGTCCGGCCGGTTCACGGCCGCCAGCGACGCGACCATCGTCTGCAGCAGCTCCGACTTACCCGAACCGGTCGTTCCCGCGATCAGGCCATGGGGGCCGTCGGCAACAAGATCCACGGTGAACCGGCCGTCGAAGTCGGCGCCGAGGACGAACGACGTACTGCCTGGTCGGCGCTGCCAGCGACCCACCAGCGTCTCCGCCGTCGGCGGCTCCAGGTCCAGCTCGTCGAGCAGCTTGACCCGCTTCGGCAGACCTGCGTCGTGGTCCGGGCTGACGTCGCGGACCGGCGCGAGGGCACGGGCGATCTGTTCGCACCACTGCGCCGAGACGAGGTCGATGCGGACGTTCTTCAGATCCGGCAGGCCAGGGCGCTTCACGGTCAGGCTCTGCAGCCCGGTCGCCAGGACGGCGCCGCACTCCTCGGGCAGCAGCCGCTCGTCGCGATCGAGGCAGATGCTGTAGACGCCGACGGCCGGGCCGTCGGTCAGGACCTGGATGAACCCCGGTACGTCGCGCAGCCGGCGGGCGCCGTCCGCGATCACGACAACCTCGGGATCGTTCAGCTGCGCGTTCCGGCCGGACGCCTCGATCCGGCGCTGCCGGCCCTGGACCTGCGAGATCAGTTCGGTGACGCGGGCCGCGGTGGTCGCGTCGTCGTTCGCGATCAGGACCGCCGCCGGCGCGCCTTCCGGCCGCAGGTGCGGCAGCCAGCGGACCCAGTTCCAGTCCTCGGCCCGGTCCGGCTCCGCCAGTACGACGATCCGCAGCATCCGCGGCGAGTGCATCACCGCGGCCTGGATCACCATCCAGCGGCTGAGCGCACGGGACTCCGCGTCCCGGCCGGCGATCCCGACGACGCCGTGGCCGCGTAGCGGTACGGCGATCGGCGCGTCCGGGATGGTCCACCGGATCGTGCGGTGGTTCTCCTCGCGGCTCTGGTCGTCGAGCTCCTTCAGCGACGGCTGGTCCGCCGTACCGAGTCTGAGCAGCAGGTAGTCGGGATCGGAGCGGCGACGCTCCCACAACCGGCTGCCCGGCATCGTGGCGAGCTGCGCGATCCGGACCGGGTCCGGCGCGGTGACGTTGCGGATCACCCGCTCCCGGGCGACCGCGACGCTGATCTCCTCCTCGAGCGCCGCCTTCCGCGCGTTGTACCGGCGGATCGCCTCGATGTGCTCGGCCCGGTTGGTCTTCCGGCCGTTGAAGTAGTTCATCCCCATCATCATCGGGCTGAGCATCGTGAAGATCAGGAAGTAGTACGAGTTGAGCAACCAGACCATCACCATGCCCAGCACCACCGGCGCCATCACGACCGGCCAGGGGAACGGCCGCTTCGCCGGCGGGGTCGGTGCCGTGGGCAACCGAAGCTTCTCGTCGTCCAGGTGCGGCGCGATCCGCGGCGGACGGTTGTAGTCGAGGCCGAAGCCGTCGTCGGAGAACCGGACCGCGGCCACCGGCTCCAGTGCACCGCTACGACGAAGCAGCACCGAGCCGACCGAGAGGTCCTCCTCGGGCAGCCACTCGTTGATCTGGCCGACCGGGCTCTCGCCCGGATCGATCGCGGGCGACGACTCGTCGGCGACCGGGTTCTCCAGGTCCTTGATCCGGATCGCGCTGGTCGCGGCGTCGTCGTCGGGCGGGCCGATCCGCCGGCTCATGACCTTGCCGTTCATCGGTTCGGTCTGGTGCCAGTACGTCTCACCACCCGGCCCGACCGTGACCCACAGGCCGCGGGGAGGGACGCCGGAACCGTTCAGCTGGATGGAGCACAGCGGGTCGGAGCCGATCTCGTGGCTGCCGGGCCCGATCCGCCAGATCCGGCCCGCCTCAGGGCCGGAGACCGCGTGCAGCTCGACGGTGACCGGCGCAGGACCGGCCGGTCGCTGCAGTAGGTTCGGCATCTCGGCCGGGGCGCCGATGCCGAGCACACCGCCGTCGCGTACGCCGGATCCGGCCAGCGGCGCGGCCGGGTTGAGCTTCCTGCCGCCGACGAACAACGTCTGGCCCGGCTGGCCGAGGCCTTCGGCCAGCGCTCCGACGGACAGCCCCTTCGGGAGCTTCACCACCCGGTCGGTCCGCCGTTTGCCCTGCTGTTCGACCGTGGTGAGGTTCAGCTCCACGATGTCGCCTTCCCGGTCGGTCCGTCGTTCGCCCCGGCTCCGGCGGGATGCAGCACCGAGACACCGGCGACACCGACCGGCAGCTCGAGGTCGTCCAGGTCGTCGGTCGTGGTGGTCGCCGGACGGGCCGGGCCACGGGTCTCGAAGTCGTGCGGCGGCATCCGGCGTACGGAACGTGCGACGGCCTTGGCCAGCGGCAACGGGTCGATCTCCAGCCAGGGCGCGCCGCCGTGCAGCCGCAGCCCGTGCTCCTCGGTCGCCTCGACCAGTCGCGAACTCCCCCGCGCCACGCCGAGGCTGATCAGGCGCACCCCGGACGGCACCGGTTGGTCGAGTCGTTCGGCGCCGACGACGAACCAGGCGCCGATGCGCCGGATCGCCTCGTCCAGGCCCATCCCGTCGTGCCGGTCATGGATGCCTGCGGCAACTTCCACCGCGCCGGCCGGCAGCCGGACATCGAGCTGCGCCGCCAGCGCCTGGACCACCGCTTGGGCGGTGCGCTGCACGCCGTACACGGAAAGGGACGACGGTCCGGCCAGCAGGTCGATCATGATCGCGCTCTGGCCGTCGCTGCCGGTCCCGAGGCAGATCAGCAACGGAGTCTGCGGCGGCGCGTAGCCGATCGGCAGCGCGTAGTCGGTGAGCTCCGCGCGCTCGATCCACCACAGCCGCGGGTCGTGCTCGTCCTTCTCCCAGGGCTCGGGCAGCAGCTTCTCAGCCGCGGGACCCGCGACCAGTACGCCGATCCGCCGCTTGGTCAGCGCCAGCGCGTACGGCGCCATCGCCGCGTCGATCGCCGCCGCGTAGTTCATCGCCTGCTCGGCTTGGGCCCACGCGTTCTGGCTCCGCAGTACGCCGGTCAGGAAGCGCACGCGACGGCGGTACCGGACGCGGTCCGCGATCGGGTCGTAGAACGCGTGGAACGTGTTGCTGGACTCCCGCTTGATCCAGCGACCGAGGCGTTTCCAGCCACCGAGTTTGCGGACCAGCAGGTTGAGCAGGACGAGGAACAGCAGCGCCAGGCCGATGTACCCGAGCACCTGGTGAGTGCTGCTGCCGCCTCCCAACGAGCTCATGCAGCGGCCTCGCCCCACCCGCGACGCAGCAGGTCGGCCCGCAGCGCGCGGACCGCCGTGTGGGTCCGCGACTTCACGGTGCCGAGGGGAACGTCGAGAGCCATGGCCACATCTTCGCCGGGCTGACCGCACAGATGCACCCGGATCACCACCTCGCGGTGCGCGGGTGACAAACGTCTCAGGGCGTCCACCAGCACGTGCCGCCCGGCAACCTCCTCGGCCGGGTCCGGCGCGCTGATGGTCGTCTCGAAGTCCGCCTGGCACAGCCCGCTCGGGACCGCGCGGCGCTCCCGGCGGTGCAGGTCGACGACCAGGTTGCGGGCGACCCGGAACAGCCACATCCGGATCGGCCGGCTCTCCCAGTCCAGCGTCTCCGCCTGCTGCCAGGCACGCAACAGCGTCTCCTGGACGACGTCCTCGACAGCGAACGCGTCCCAGCCGACCAGACTCTTCACGTAGCGGCGCAGGCTGTCACGTTCGGCCAGACAGAGCTCGATGGCGTGCATCCGGCCAGGGCTGATGTCGTTGATGACGGACCTCACAGATTGGGGCGGTACAAGAGGCAGAGACCCGAATTCGGGCCTCAATTTAACTCTTGAAGACAAGCTGCGCAATCGCTTCCGGTGAACGATGAGTAACGACTGCCGCTCATCTGGTAACCAACAGGTGATCTCCCGGAGATGTTTGACTCCGGCCACGGACCCGGGTGATCCTCGGGGAGGCTGCCCCTGCCGGAGGCAGCCGGCTGATCGCCCTAGAAGCCATGGAGTTGACGTGCCGCCCTCCCGATTCTCCCGTCCGCGCCGCTCCGACGGGCCCGGTTCGACCCGGTTCGCCGGGACGTTCGCCCGCCGTCCGCTGACGCCGCGGGTGGCGAACCTGCCCGATCGCCGGGCCTGGATGACGACCGCCTTCGTCGCCACCTTCGTGGCCGGCGCGGCGGTCGCGGTACCCCTGCTGACGCACCTTGGCGGAAACTCGCCAAAGGACACGATCGTCGCCGTCGACGCCCCGATCACGTCCCGGGCGACGACCACGCCGAGCGCCGTACCGACCGCGACGACGACCACCACCGTGACCGGCAAGCCGCGGGTCTCGGTGGCGACCGCGACCGTCACGGTGACCGCGCCGGGTGGTCAGGTGACCGTGCTCAAGCCCGGCGCGACGGTGACGTTGCCTGGGGCCACCACCACCGTGACCGCGCCGGGCGGCCAGGTCACGGTCGTGAAGCCCGGTACGACGGTGACGTTGCCCAAGGCCACGACCACCGTCACGACGAAGGTCACCGAGAAGGGCCAGGAGCAGACCGGCGGCGACTCGGTCAAGCAGGACTCGAGCCAGTTGCGCGCGATGAAGAGCACCCCGGCGACCATGCGCAGCGACGGTGCCAGGCGCTGCATCGACGTCAAGGACGGCCGGGCCGGCGCCGGCACCGACGGCACCCCGCTGCAGGTCTGGGACTGCCACGACGGCCCGGCCCAGGCCTGGACGTTCAACTCCGACGGCACGGTCCGCGCACTGGGCCAGTGCATGGACCTGGCCTGGGGCTCGATCGCGGAGAACACCGCGGTCCAGCTGGTCGCCTGCAACGGCAGCGCCGCCCAGCAGTTCCGCGTCACCCAGAAGGGCCAGCTGATCAACCCGGCCGCCGAGGGCAAGTGCGTCACGGTCGACAAGACCGACAACGGCGGACTGCTGTTCCTGCGCGGCTGCAGCGGCGACGGCAACCAGAAGTGGACCCAGTCCTGAGAGTCCTTGTCTACAAGGGCTTCTAGAACGCGTACGGGTACGGCGACCAGTCGGCGGGCCGCTTCTCCAGGAAGGAGTCGCGGCCCTCGGCGGCTTCGTCGGTGCCGTAGGCCAGCCGGGTCGCCTCACCGGCGAACAGCTGCTGCCCGACCAGCCCGTCGTCGATCGCGTTGAACGCGTACTTCAGCATCCGCTGAGCGGTCGGCGACTTCGCGCAGACCTTCCGGCCCCAGTCGAGTGCCACCTGCTCCAGCTCGGCGTGCGGGACGACCTTGTTCACCATGCCCATCCGGAACGCGTCCTCGGCGGAGTACTCGTCACCGAGGAAGAAGATCTCCCGGGCGAACTTCTGCCCCACCTGCCGGGCCAGGTACGCCGAACCGAACCCGCCGTCGAACGAGGCCACGTCCGCGTCGGTCTGCTTGAACCGCGCGTGCTCGGCCGAGGCCAGCGTCAGGTCCGCGACCACGTGCAGGCTGTGCCCGCCACCGGCGGCCCAGCCCGGTACGACGCAGATGACGACCTTCGGCATGAAGCGGATCAGCCGCTGCACCTCGAGGATGTGCAGCCGGCCCGCCCTGGCCGGGTCGATCGACTCGGCCGTCGTACCCTCGGCGTACTTGTAACCGTCCTTGCCACGGATCCGCTGGTCGCCGCCGGAGCAGAACGCCCAGCCGCCGTCCTTGGCCGACGGGCCGTTGCCGGTCAGCAGGACGCAGCCGACGTCGCTCGACATCCGCGCGTGATCGAGCACCCGGTACAGCTCGTCGACGGTCTGCGGGCGGAACGCGTTGCGCACCTCGGGGCGGTTGAAGGCGATCCGCACCACGCCGGCGTCGACCGCGCGGTGGTAGGTGATGTCGGTCAGGTCGAAGCCGTCGACCGCCTTCCAGGCCGACGGGTCGAAGATCTCACTGACGTGCGCGGAGTCGGTCACCCGGCCGAGCATATTTCAGTGCTCGGCGGGGCTGTCGCCGCAGGTGCTGCTGGTGCTCAGTGCTTGGTGGTGCTTTCGCGGAGGACGACCTCGGGGGCGTAGGTCTCGGTCCGCGGGTCGCCGCCCTCGATCGCGAGCTCCAGCGCGCGCCGTCCCATCTGCTCCAGCGGCAGCCGGACGGTCGTCAGCCCCGGCCACACGTCCCGCAGCGTCGCGATGTCGTCGAACCCGGCGACCCCGAGCTGTCCCGGTACGTCGACCCCGCGCGCCCGCAGCGCCGACATCGCACCGACCGCCATCACGTCGTTCACCGCGAACAAGCAGTCCAGCTCGATGTTGCGGTCCAGCAGCTCGATCGCCGCCGCGTGACCGCCGTCCCGGGTGAAGTCCCCGGCCAACACCGCCACCGGCTCCAGCCCGGCCTCGGCCAGCCCGGCGACGAACCCGTCCTTGCGGTCCCGCGCCGTCGCCAACTGCTCCGGCCCAGCCAGTACGCCGAACTTCCGCCAGCCCTGACCGACCAGCTCACGCGCCAGCTGCGCCGCGCCCGCGCGATTGTCCGGCTCGATCGTGTGCGCCGGCATCCCGGACTGGCTGACGAGCGCGAGCCCGGCCCCCGATCCGAGGAACGCGTCGATCTCGTTCGCCGTACGCGCCAGTTGGTCAGCGTCCGTACGGCGGGAGCCGATCATCACGGCGGCCCGGGCGCGCTGAGCACGCAGCGACGACAAGTAAGCAATCTCGCGCTCGGCGTCGCGGAACGTGCTGGCCATCATCACCAGCAGGTTGCGCTCGTCCGCGGCGCGCATCACGCCGTTCGCGATCGCCGCGAAGTACGGGTCCTCGATGTCGTGGACCAGGATGCCGACCACGTTCGTCGACGACTTGGCCAGCGCCTGGGCCTGCGCGTTCGGCGTGTAGCCGAGCTCCGCGGCCGCCTCCCGGACCCGTTCCTGCAGCTCCGGGCGTGGCACCCGGTCGCCGCCGTTCAGCACGCGAGATGCGGTCGCAACCGACACACCTGCCCGCTGCGCGACGTCCAGCAATGTCACCGGTGCTCGCAGATTCACTGGCCACCCACCTTCCTTTGGCTCCCCCCGGGTGGCGGTCACCCTATCGGACCAGTGGTGTCGATCACCCTGCGTGGCCGGGAAGTACCCGGGAAAGTCGTCAGAGCCTGGCTTCTGAGCGTGGGAATGACTAGCCTTCCGAGCCATGACGACCGTCCGCGCCAGGGTGACCGTCCTGGCCTCGTCCACCGTGCTCTGCCTGACCACCCTCGTCGGCACCGCCACGGCTGCTCCAACCCCCGACGGAGCGCCTTCCCCGGGCTCCCCGGCGGCCGCGCCTGCGCTCGAGGCGAGCCTGGCCGGCGGTGTTCCCGCGCACGTGGACGCGCGGACGAAGAGCACGAAGCCGGTCTACGACTACGCCGGCGCGATCCGCGAGTCGGTCTACGTCGACACCCGGATGGACACCGACGACGACGGCGTCGACGACAAGATCGCGGTCGACATCGTCCGGCCCCGCGAGACCGACGCCAACGGCGTACGGATCCCGGTAATCATGGACGCCTCGCCGTACTACTCCTGCTGCGGGCGCGGCAACGAGAGCGAGAAGAAGACCTACGACGCGGACGGCGTCATCCAGAAGATGCCGCTGTACTACGACAACTACTTCGTCCCGCGCGGGTACGCGGTGGTCGGCGTCGACATCGTCGGCACCAACCGCTCCACCGGCTGCGGCGACGTCGGCGGCGAGGACGAGGTCGACTCGGTCGTCGCGGTGATCGACTGGCTGAACGGGCGCAACACCGCTTCTTCCGCCGACGGCACGCCGGTGCGTGCGTCGTGGACGACCGGGGCGGTCGGGATGATCGGCAAGTCGTACGACGGCACGCTGGCCAACGCGGTCGCCGCCACCGGCGTACGGGGTCTGAAGACGATCGTGCCGATCTCGGCCATCTCGTCCTGGTACGACTACTCGCGCTCCGGCGGCGTGCCGTACTCGATCGACTACATGCCCTGGCTCGGTGCGTACGTCGGCCACGACACGCCCGCGTGCGACGCCGTACGGGCCGACCTCGGCGAGTCCGACGACGACGAGACCGGCGACTACACCCGCTTCTGGGCCGAGCGCGACTACGTGAAGGACGCCCGCAACATCAAGGCATCGGTCTTCGTGACGCACGGGCTCAGCGACTACAACGTCCAGACCAACCACTTCGCGCAGTGGTGGGACGCCCTGGCCAAGAACCGCGTGCCCCGCAAGATCTGGCTCGGCCTCGAGGACCACGTCGATCCGTTCGAGTTCCGGCGTGATGCTTGGGTGGACGAGCTGCACTCGTGGTTCGACTACTGGCTGCAGGGATTGCAGAACGGCGTGATGCGTTCGGCGCAGGCGTCCGTCGAGGTCGCTCCGGACGTCTGGCGCGACTACTCCACCTGGCCTGCTGTCTCCCACACCGTCCCCGTTCCTCTGGCCGCCGGCAAACTAGGTGCCTACGGCAAGGGAACGGTCACCGTCACCGACGACCCGTCACTGACCGAGGACACCATCGTCGCCACGCCGTCGGAGGTGATCGCCGGCCGCCAGATGTTCCTGTCCGCACCGCTGCCCGCGACCATCCGCCTCAGCGGCACGCCCACCGTCACGCTCCGGATCAAGTCGGACTCGGTCACCACACCGGTCACCGCCCGCCTGATCGAGTACGGCGAGGCTTCGCGCTACGCCGGCGTCCGTCGTACGAACACCTCGACCTGCGAAGGCGCCAGCACCGACTACGACGACAGCTGCTACTACACCGTCGAAAAGCTCACCACGGCGAGCGACCACGGCATCGTCAGCCGAGGCTGGATCGACGCCGCCCACAGCTCGTCGCTCGCCCACCCCAAACCGTTGATCCCCGGCAAGTGGACGACGGTCACCGTGCCGCTCCGAGCCCAGGACGAGGTCATCCCCAAGGGCCGCACGTTGGGCTTGGCCGTCACCTTGTCGGACACCGAGTGGACCACCCCCAACGACACCGGCGCCACGGTCGACATCGACCTCGCCCACAGCAAACTCAACCTGCCTGTCACCGCCGGCAAGGTCGTGGCCCCTGTCAAGGTCGAGCCCCTGGACGTGGACATCACCACCCCCACCCAACGCCCCAACCTCCACGATCCCCTCGGCTAGCACCGCCTCTCCCACGCGGCCGGCTCCGGTCGCTCCTTCGTCGCGACCTACGCAGTCCGCTCCCACCCACCCTGGGTGCGGGCTTGCGCCCTGAAGTGCGGGCTTGCGCCCTCAAGCGACTAAAGGTGGCCGCGTGCCCAGCGCGAATCCAATGCGCACTTGCGGTCTGACGCCGCCAGCTCCCCGCTGCCGCGTGGCGTTCACGCGCGACGGAGGTACGCGGTTTAGCAGTCCCGACTCATAGTCCCTAGGAGCCTGCACCGCCAAGTCCCTAGCATCCCTAGAACTTGCTTAACGCCTGCGTCGCCGAATCCGTAGCAGCGCCGGGTGCAAGCGCCGCTTTCAGGCACCGCTCGAAGTACACAGAACATGACGTCGGGAACCGTGCTGAGCTTCTCCGCCCTCGCTCATTCCACCCCACTCCATTCGACTGATTTCGCCCTGGCCGACCGTCCCCGGCCATCCCTAGCGGCGCGCTAGCTCGCTAGCTATAAGCTCGCGACCGCCCATCAGCCAAAACACGTCGGCGACACCTACCGTGAGCAGTTGCTTGTGTCATCGCATCGGGCGATCATCGCCCCAGAGACGACACGTACGGGGGGAACTATGACTAACAATCCGAGCTTGCTGGCTCAGATCCAGGCCGACGCGCTTGATAGCGCCAAGTCACTCGCCGACACTCTACGAAAGTGCATAGCACTCGGTGGCGAAACTGGCTCCACGGAATTGCGCGACTGGGCAAGGCAGGAGTTGGAAGGGTACGTCGGACCCGGCGACGAGGTGCCGGGATACAGAATCGTACGGGCACCACTTCAACTCGACGCGATCGTAGGCACCAACCAGATCAAAGGCCAGCCCATCAGTCCGAACGACCTACCAGAGGTGGTCGTAGGCCAGATCGATGAATTGGTCCACTTGTCCGGAGGAGTTGGAGAACTGGAGGCCATGGCTCAGCAGGCCAAGGAACGTGGCCTCAAGCTAACTCCAGCCCAAGGCATGGATGTTGTGAACCTGATGAACCAGGAGAACGACCAACCCTTCCAACAGATCACACATCTCTACTGGCACCTATCTGCATCGCCGATAGTGGGTGTCCTCGACAAGATCCGAACCATACTGACCTCCTTAGTGGCAGAGATGCGAGCAATGACCGGTCCTGACGAAGATCTCCCCAGTGCGAAGACCGCCGACCAGGCAGTCAATGTGGTGGTCCGCGGCAACAAGCGAAGCGTCGTTAATGTGCACACCGCGCAGGGCAGCTCGGGAGGCGAGGCATCCGCCACTCCACCAACCCCTTCCACTGAGGAGCGCAGCGGGTTCTGGACAAAATGGCGCAAGGTCGGCGCGGGGGCGGTAGCCATCATCGGAGCTGTCGCTGGCGTCGGCGAGTGGCAGAACTGGAACCCCTTCTGAGCGAAGTCTGAAAGCTGCCACATCCGTACCTGTCCCGCAGGTACCTGCCTGCCCAAGGCCGGTCGCCGTGGATCAAGAGTCTGCCTGCCGGCCCGACTCGGGCAGTGCTGTGGTTGCTGTCAACCGGGTATACGTCCGGGATCCTGCTGATGGTCGACGACTTCGCTGACCGCACAGGCACGAGAGAGCAGATCCCGCCGGACACCGGTCCGCCTCGTCAGACCGGTTCGGGTATGCAGCACGCATGTAGCCGTATAGGTTGAACCGATAACGCACTGCGAGAGGACGATCGACTATGACAAAAACCATCGCATTGTTTAATAACAAAGGCGGAGTAAGCAAGACAACCACTTGTTTCAATTTGGGATGGATGCTCGCGGAACGTGGGCATTCAGTCGTAATGGTTGACGCCGACCCACAGTGCAATTTGACCGGAATGGTTTTAGACCTGAGCGAAAACGATGCCTTAGGTCAATTCTATCGCGATAATCCAAAACGGAACCTCAAGGAAGCACTAGAGCCAGCCTTTGCCTCCCGCCCCAAGCCACTAGTAGCGGTAGACTGCGTCGAGGTCGAGGGAAGAGAAGGCCTCTACCTCATTCCCGGGCATGTGGGCTTGGCGGAGGATGAGGTCTCCCTAGGCATCGCTCAGCAGCTTTCGGAGTCCGTCCAGACTCTTCGAAACCTGCCCGGCAGCTTCAGGTATCTCTTCGATCTCACGGCGCAGAAATACGACGCCGACTTCGTGCTTCTTGACCTCAGTCCAGGGCTCGGATCTATTAATCAGAACCTTGTTACGACTGCCGATTTCTTCGCGATGCCCGCGAGTCCGGATGTTTTTTCCGTTATGGCCATCGAATCACTCGCGCGAGTCCTGCCAAGATGGATCTCGTGGGCGCGCAACGCTGCGCAATTGGAAGCTCTAGCGGAGGCGGACTACCCATTCCCCACTCCTGATCTGAAGTTCCTCGGAATGATCGTCCAGCGCTACAGACTCAAGGGTGGTGTACCAACAGAAGGATTCCGCACCTATTTTGATGAACTAGATAGCGCGATCGAAGATATCTTGGTACCCGCTCTCGACAAGGCTGGCCTCCTGCTCTCCACAGAAGAGTATGACGATGCAGGGTTAGAGAGCGTGCTGAGGCTTGCGAGCGTTCCAGACTTCAACACTCTCATCGCTAGCTCGCAACTGGCCCGGAAACCCGTTTTTGCACTAACGCAGGCAGACGTTAAACGTCGCGGCTTCGTCTGGGATACACAGAAGGCCAACATCGATAGCTACCACGCCATCTTCGGTCAACTGGCAGCAAGCGTGGAGAGGCTCTCAGGCCTATAGTCATGGCAACTCGTCGATTCAGTCAATTCTCAAACAATATCTCTCGCGCTAATGATCTTGTAGGCCTAGGGCAGAGCATAGGATCGATGACGAATGGCCACGTTGACAGCTCGGACATGTATCGCGCCGCACTTGTTCAAGGAGTGGCCGCACTTGACTCTTACATGCATGGCATCGTTCTAGATCGCGCCGTTGGCATCCTCTTAGGTCAGCTACCTCAAGGTGCAGCCAACTTAAAAGTTGGCCTGCATTTCAATGCAGTCCAGCAAATTCTTCTGGCCGCGTCCCCTGTCGACATGGAGATCGCAGCTCGAACTCACATCGCTCAGCGGTTAGCGAAAGAGACCTTCCAACAGCCGGATGACATCGGAACGGCACTGTCCATGGTCGGGGTCCCAAAGGTCTGGAGCAAAGCATTCCTTAGCGATGCAGGCGCTGCTCGAACAGCACTTGGCGTAGTAGTACGTCGCCGCAACCAGATCGTGCATCAATGCGACGCAGACCCGCTGACTCCAGGTGCGATCACTCCATTGACGGATGTAGATGCTCTGACGGCAATCTCAACAATCAAATTGACCGTAACGGCGATCGATCCTCACTGCTAGATCAACCCTCAAGCTTGGTCAGGTAGGAGACTATGGCGGCAGCGTGGTGGTTGAAAGCTATGTTTGGGTCGTCCCAGGTGATGAAGAGGTACAGCGGACCTGCAGCGTCGATGGTGCCGTTGCCGTAGTCGAAGTGGTGGATTCGGTCGCCCTTTGAGAGGTCGGTCCAACACAACAGGGCGGCTGGCTCCTGGGCGTTGTTGGCTGAAAGGTGCGTGGTGCTCATGGCATCTCGGGATCGTCATAGCGGCTCCACGGTGCGGCGGGCATGCTGCTTGCGCGTAGGACCGGCCAGCCGCGGTGGTTTCGTTCGATGGGTTGTGGCTCGGGTGCTGGTTCCAGTAGGCGGCGGATGGCTCTGATCATTTCCTCGGCCGGGCGGCGCTCGTCGAGGATGCACTGGACTCGTGCCAACACCTCTGTGTCGCTCATCGTCTCCCCGTTGGTGGGTGAAGCGGCCGTGTGCCGGCGTACGCCGGGACATCTGCCGAGATGAGCAGAACGCTAGAAGTCCGTGACGCAGCGTGGAAGAAAATTTCTCGAAGTTTCTCCGGAACCATTGACTCTTGCGCAGGGAACTATGACCCTGAGTGAGCAATGCCTCCAGCTCAGTCGTCACCGGGGAGATTCGCATGGACCAGCCGAAGCAGCTTCAGCACCTCGCTACCGATCCCAACACCGGCAAGGACGGTTGCCCGTCGTTCTACGCGACCGACGACGGCCGCTACATCGTCCAGGGCTACAAGCTGACGAGTGACGACGCCCGGGCGCAGCTCGTCAACTTTCCGGACGGTGAGGACGCGGTGATCATCACCAAGGGCCTCGCTGACCTGATCGTTGCTCACCACAACGGTACGACGGCGTGACCGCGGCGACCTTCGTCGAGGCAGGCCCCGAGTTCGTTCAGTTCGCTCGCAGCTACCAGCACACGGCGTACCGGCTCGAGGTGCGGGACAACTACGCCGACCCGGGCGAGGCCGAGCACGTCCGCGGGTTCCTCGCAGGTGAGCCGGCTGACGACTCGTGGATGGAGGACTGGATGGGGCTCATCCTCCGGCGCACGCTGGAGGGACAGCACATCGAGCGTGTACGGGTCGTGTCCGAACCATGGTTGGACTACACGCGATTCGGCCTGAACCTTTCTCGCCTCAACGTCGCAGCAGGTGAAGACATCCGGTACCTGACTCGGGACCGAGCGCGGGATCTGGGGTTGCCGGAGTACGACTACTGGCTGCTCGACTCGCACAAGATGTGCATCCTTCGCCACGACGATCGTGATGTCCTGCTCGGTGCCGACGTGATCCAGGATCCGGCGGTCGTGGTCGAGCACGCGCACTACCGCGACGTCGCCTGGCACTACGCCCTCCCGCGGGCCGAGTACCTCGGCAATTACGATCGGGAGTTCCTGAGCAAGCAGAACATCAACAAGTAAGCGAGTGTGGGTGTCCAGTTTCCAGCGAGCGCGTGAGGCGCTCGGCAACCGCCTTCGGGAGATGAGGCTGGACGCCCATCTCACCGGGCGTGGCCTGGCGGAGTCGGTGGGCTGGGCGCCCTCGAAGGTGTCCAAGATCGAAGCCGGACGCCAGACACCGTCCGATGCCGATCTGCAGGGCTGGACGCGGATCTGCGATCGCGAGGATCTCCTCGACGAACTCGTCGCCTCGCTGCGTTCGCTCGAACAGCAATACGTCGAGTTCCGCCGGATGTTCCGTGCGGGGCTGCCGTCCCGCCAACGTTCGATCGGCGACATCGAGACCAAGACGAAGCTCACCCGCAACTTCGAACCCTGCTTCGTCCCGGGCCTCCTGCAGACCGCGCAGTACGCGCGATATCGGTTCACCGAGGGCGATCCCGGTGACACCGAGCGAGGAGTACCCAAGAGCGACACCGAGGTGGACGAGGCGATCGCTGCCCGGATGGAACGTCAGCAGGCCCTGCACCGTGGTGACAAGAAGTTCCACTTCGTGATGACCGAGGCTGTCCTCAACTATCAGGTCTGCCCGGCCGACGTGATGGCCGGCCAACTCGGCCATCTCATCTCGATGACCACGCTGCCGACTATCCGGGTCGGCATCATTCCGTTCGATTCCCCGCTGTCTGTGGGCCCGATTCATGGGTTCTACCTGTACGACAACACGCTCGTACTGGTGGAGCTCTTCACAGCGGTTCTCAACATCAGCCAAGCAGACGAGATCGGGGCGTACGAGCGAGTCTTCGGCCATATGGCCGAAGCTGCCGTCTACGGCGCGGATGCCAGGGCCCTACTGACGCGGATGCTCGACCAGAGCTAGCTCAGGGGCGACCTGTGCAGGCGACCCAGGTCTGTCGTGACCACGGATCGAGGAGTGCCGAGGTGGACAAGGACAGTCAGACAGGCGAGGCGATCGATCGTGCTCTTCGGGCGGTGCGGGAGTTTCGGATTATGAGTGCTCCGGATACCGCGGCGGCCGTTCGTGAGGCGGGTGATGAGGACTGGGCTTGGCGGATGTTGATTCAGGGGCGGGATCATCTGCGGTTGTTGCTGGGGCGTCGTGATGGGTCCGAGGCTGCTTGGGTGGCGGTGCCGGGGTCGACTGGGCGGGCGGAGTTTGATGTGTTGCTTGCCGTTCTGACGGCGTACGAGTTTGTGGCTGCGGGTCTGGAGCCGCCCGGGTGGAGCGGGGTCGAGGGGCTCTCGGAGCCTTGGATTCCTGAGCATCCGTTTCTGGAGCGGGACGAGATCATCGCGGAGACTCCGGAGTACTTGGCGCGGGTCAACATCTTTGTGCCTGCGCGGGATTTGGTGACTGCGTGATGGTCGGCTGATCGGAGCCGCGGCTTGCACTTGGTACTTAGGTACAGGTTTATCGTCGAGGTATGACGAGTGAGGCTCTGGGCGAGGACTGGGTTCCGCGGGCTTGTACGTTGCCGACAGTTGAGCGGCCGCTTCGGGTTGCGGAGTTTGATGCGTTGTTTGCCGACGGGTTGCGGGGGCTGGCGCGGCAGGGGCCGACGGAGTTACGGCTGGTGCTGGATGCTTCTAGTGAGGCGGTTGCTCGGGAGTTGGTGGCTCGGGAGAGCGGTTGTTGTTCGTTCTTTGGATTCATGTTCGGCCCTGCGGGTGACGGCGTACTGCTGCTGCAGGTGAGCGTGCCGGCCGCGCAGGTCGGCGTACTGGACGGTCTGGCGGCGCGGGCTGCGGCGGCTGCGGGGTTGTCGGCGTGACTGGGGGTTGGTTGCGTACTGGGCAGGTTGCTGAGGCTGCGGGGGTTCATCAGCAGACTTTGCGGTACTACGAGCGGCGGGGGCTGTTGAGTGAGCCGGATCGTAGTCCTGGTGGGCATCGGCTGTACTCGCCGGAGACCGTGACTGTGTTGCGGGTGATCAAGGCGGCGCAGCGGCTTGGGTTCACTCTGGAGGAAATCTCCGAACTGCTGGAAGCCGGCCGGCATCACCATGGCCGGAGGCCCGATGCCGGCCTGCAGACGCGGGCTCGGGAGAAGCTCGTGGATGTCGAGGCGAAGATCGCTGACCTCACGGTCATCGCGGCCAGCCTGCGGACCGCGCTCGACGCGGGGTGTGACGACCTGATCGACTGCGCGCACAACCCGTCCTGCCCGCTGCCGTTCGCGGATCTGGCCGGGTCAGGGGTCTTGACGCTGGTCGATGGGTCGGGGGCTGATCGTGGCTGCTGCTGAGGACGCCGTACGCACACGGCGTGGCTGGGGACTTGTCGGCGCGGTTGCTGCCGCACTGGGTGCGTGTGCGGTGTGTTGCGCCGGGCCTTTGCTGGCGGTGCTCGGCGGGCTGTCGATCGCGTCACTGGCCGCCTCTGTGTGGGTTCCCGCGCTTGCTGTTGTCGCGGTCGTCGCTGGTGGAGTGATCGTCGTCGTACTGCGCCGTCGCCGGCGGGCATCCTGCGCTGTGCCGGCGCAGACTGTTGATCTTGGGTTGCCGGTGCGCGGGCCCGAGCAGGACGGGTGACGGGACTGTCCACCCAGCGTTCGGTACCTTCGCACTCATGACGTTCGCGAAGTCCATCGGGCTGTTCGTGCTGGCTGCTGTTGCTGAGATCGGTGGGGCTTGGTTGATCTGGCAGGGGTGGCGGGAGCATCGCGGGGTGTTGTGGATCGCCGGCGGGATTGTTGCCTTGGGCGCCTATGGGTTTGTGGCCACGTTCCAGCCGGATCCGAACTTCGGGCGGATTCTGGCGGCGTACGGCGGGATCTTTGTGGCTGGGTCGCTGGCCTGGGGGATGATCGTCGACGGGTTCCGGCCGGATCGGTGGGACGTGATCGGCGCGGTGGTTTGTCTGGTGGGGGTTGCGGTGATCATGTACGCGCCGCGGAGTAGTTGAGGTCAGGCGGTGTGCAGGTCGCCGATCAGCTTCTCGATGTGGGTGCGGATTTCGTCGCGGACCTGGCGGACGACCTCGAGGGGCTGACCGGCCGGGTCGGTGAGGGACCAGTCCTCGTAGCGTTTGCCGGGGTAGATGGGGCAGGCGTCGCCGCAGCCCATGGTGATGACGACGTCGCTTCCGCGGACTGTCTCGGTTTCCAGGAGTTGCGGGACGGCGTCGGTGATGTCGATGCCTACTTCGCGCATGGCTTCGACGGCGACGGGGTTGAGCTGGTCGCGGGGCTCGGAGCCGGCGGAGCGGACTTCGATGGTGTTGCCGGCCAGGTGGCGGAGCCAGCCGGCGGCCATTTGGGAGCGGCCGGCGTTGTGAACGCAGACGAAGAGGACGACGGGCTTGCTCACTTCGGGGCTCCGGCGGCGGCCGGGACCGCTAGCAGGGAGGAGATTCGCTGCAGGGTTTCGGGGAGGGGCCAGTAGTAGACCCAGGTGCCGCGGCGTTCGCAGTCGACGAGGTTGGCCTCGCGGAGGACCTTCAGGTGGTGGGAGATGGTCGGGCCGCTCACGTCGAACTTGTCGGTGAGGTCGCAGACGCAGGTTTCGCCGGCGTTCGACGCGATGAGCGACATCAGGCGGAGGCGGATCGGGTCGGAGAGGGCCTTGAAGAGCGCTGCACCCTCGACCGCCTGCGCCGCATCCAGAGCCGCCTCGGAGATCGGCGTACAGCACGTACCGGCCGTCAGCAGGGTGAGCCCTTGTTTCGACATGGATCTATCTTGACTCTTGTCTAATCAAGAGGCAAGGTGGCGGTCACTGATTAGATGAACGTCGATACAGGGAGACCGATCGTGAGCGAGCAGAGCGGTGCTGAGCCGGTTGTCGTTGTCGGGGCGGGGCCAGCCGGACTGGCGGCAGCAGCCCACCTGGCCGAACGTGGCGTGGAGTTCCTGGTCCTGGAATCCGGGCCGGGTGTGGCGGCCGCGATCGAGGAATGGCGGCACGTGAAGCTGTTCAGCCCGTGGCGGTACGACATCGACAGCGCGGCCCGCCGACTGCTGGAACAGGCCGACTGGGTAGAGCCCGATCTGGGCAAGCTGCCGACCGGCGGCGACCTGATCGACTCCTACCTCGAACCGCTGGCCAAGACTCCTGAGCTGAACGACCGGATCCGGTACGACGCGCAGGTTGTCGCCGTCACCAGGGTCGGCTTCGACCGCGTTCGCACCCAAGGTCGGGAGACAGCGCCGTTCCTGATCCGCCTGGCTGACGGCGCCGAGATCCTGGCTTCTGCCGTGGTCGACGCGGCCGGGACGTGGCGCCGACCGAACGTGCTCGGCGGCTCCGGCATCCCGGCGCGCGGCGAGGCGGAGGTTGCCGACGGCATCGCGCACGCACTGCCCGACGTACTCGGACGTGATCGCGACCGGTACGCCGGACGTCGTACGGCGGTAGTCGGCGCCGGACACTCCGCCGCCACGACGCTGCTGGATCTGGGCACGCTGGCCAACGAGGTCCCTGGCACCGAGATCGTCTGGGTCGTCCGCGGAACCGATCAAGCGCGCACGTACGGCGGTGGTGACGCCGACGAGCTCCCCGCCCGTGGCGCCCTCGGGAGTCGGTTGAAGAAGCTCGTCCAGTCCGGCCAGGTCGAACTCGTCAGCAGCTTCCGCACCGACGCCGCCGCCCGCACGCCGGACGGACGGATCGAACTGGCGGCCGGTGAGCAGCGCGTCGTGGCCGACACCGTGGTCAACTCCACCGGCTTCCGGCCGGATCACGACATGGTCGGGGAACTGCGCCTCGACCTGGATTCGATCATGGGGTCGACCCGCGCCCTCGCGCCGCTGATCGACCCGAACCAGCACTCCTGCGGCACGGTCCCGCCGCACGGTGTCGACGAGCTCGCCCACCCCGAGCCGGGCTACTACGCGATCGGCGCGAAGTCCTACGGCCGTGCGCCGACGTTCCTGCTGGCGACGGGATACGAGCAGGCGCGCTCGGTTGTCGCTGCGCTCGCGGGTGATTGGGAGGCGGCTCGCGACGTACAGCTCGATCTTCCCGAGACCGGTGTCTGCTCGTCGAACCTTGCGTACGGCGACTCGAGCGGTGAAGCCGCCGGCGGCTGCTGCGGCCCCGCCCCGCAGGCTGTCGAGATCTCCCAGCCGAATCACTCGGCGCCAGCGGCCGACACCACCTCCGCACCGACGAACCGAGGCCTCGCCACCGGAATCAGCGGCGGCCTGCTGACGGTCATCGACGACAATCCGACCTCCACCCAGTCGGGTTGCTGCGGCTGAGCACTCCATTGGACGGCAACCTCGGCTACGCGACGGTCGCCGCTCCCGACACCAGCGGGAGCGGCGTCCCGCGCCGCCTGGTCGCGGCACTGGCCGTCACCCAGACAGTCGGGTACGGCGTCCTCTACTACGCCTTCAGCGCCCTGCTCGGACCGATGAGCCAGGACCTCGGCATCTCGACCGCGACGGCGGCAGGCGCGCTCACCACCGCCGTACTGGCGACCGGCCTGATGTCGATTCCGGTGGGTCGCTGGCTCGACGCTCGCGGCGGCCACGCACTCATGACCACCGGCTCGCTCATCGGCGCCTTGGCAGTCGTCGGCTGGTCGCAGGTCCAGACGGTCGTCCAGCTGTACGGCGTGTTCGTGGTGATCGGCGTCGCCTCGGCGATGGTCCTCTACGAACCGGCGTTCGCGGTGGTCGTCGCAGTCACCGAACCGGCCGGCCGTACCCGAGCGCTGCTGGGCATCACCCTCGTCGCCGGCTTCGCCAGTTCGATCTTCATCCCGCTCACCGGGCAGCTGGTGGACGCTCTGGACTGGCGCCGGACGCTACTGATCCTCGCCGCCGCTCTGGCGGCGATCACTGTTCCCCTCCATGCGATCGCCTTGCGCCGTTCTGCACCGCGCACTCACCTGCCACACAAGCGCGCGCAGACACCACACCGGACGCTCCGCGACGGCGGCTTCTGGCTGCTGGCCGCCGCCTTCGTCCTGCACAGCGCCGCACTCGCGGTGATCGCGATCCACCTCGTGCTCTACCTGACCACCCTCGGCCACTCGCCCGCCCTCGCCGCAACTCTCGCAGGCCTGCTCGGCCTGCTGTCCGTCACCGGACGCATCGTCGCCACGCTGTCCCTCCGATGGTTGCCCATGGCGACGATCTGCGCCGGGGTCTTCGTCCTGCAGGGCTTCGCGATCTCGCTGCTGCCCGTCGTCGGCCGCCACGTCATCGGTGCGGTGGTGTGCCTGGTCCTGTTCGGCCTCGGCTTCGGCGTCGCCTCGATCGCTACTCCCGCGATCCTGCTCGACCGGTACGGCGCGAGCGGGTACGCCACCATCGCGGGGACGCTCGCGACGCCGGTCCTCGTCGCCAGAGCCTCGGCCCCACTGGGTGGCGCCCTCCTCGCCGCGACGACGGGCTATCGCCCGCTCATCCTCGCCGTCGCTGGAGCGTGTGTGCTCGCGGGCCTCTTGCTGGCTCGCACTCGATGGTCGAAGAGCCAGCCGCTTTGCCTGCGGTCGGGGACCAGTACCAACTTCACGGCGTCAGGCTAGGTTTCGCGCGATGACTTGCGTGAGGCCCAGCGTTCGGCCGTTGTCGGCGCGGAGCATTTGGGCCTCCTCACGGTTCGGCGTGCCGGCGGCGAGGTCGCAGGCGTCGTTCCACTGGAGCCAGTCGCTCCAGCCGTTGGGGAGGCGGTCGGCGACCTCGACGGTGACCAGGCCGGTCTTCTCCCAGTGGCGGCGCCACCAGGCGGGGCTGTGCCAGGCGCAGAAGTCCCATTTCCAGTACGGCGTGAGGTGCGGCGGCGGCAGCGTCTCGGGTTCGTCGATCGAGCCGGGGAGCCCGATGCCCAAGTGGGCGCCGGGCTTCAGGAAACGGGTGAGGTAGCCGAGGTAGAGGTCGTCGGTGCCGAAGTAGTGGTAGGCGCCGATGCTGATGACGGCGTCGAAGAAGTTCTCGGCGTACGGCAGGGCGTGGGCCTCGGCGTGGATCGGGTGCACCTGGTCATCCACCCCAGCTTCGGTGATGCGGCGCAGGTTCTCGTCGGGCTGGATCCACAGGTCCGTCGCCCACACCTCCACGCCGTACTCCTTGGCCAGGAAGATCGAGCTCAGCGCCGTACCGCAGCCCAGGTCGAGGACGCGCAGACCGGGCTGGAGCGGCATCCGCTCGATCAGGGCCTCGGCCTGCCAGAGCGGGTTCGGGCCCATCGAGGCGTCGACCATCCAGCGGGCCGAGTACCCGGCGGAGCGCGGGTACCGGTCGTTCTTCAGCAACTGGGCGAGCTCGGCATCATCCATTGGATCGAAGTGTGGAGAAGGGCCGACGACCAGGCAAACGAATATCGGGTGTCGGATCGGGCGTGCGGTGTTCGTCGAAGGGGTGAACGGACATCCAGAACCGAGGAGAACATCATGAGTGTCAGCTACACCTTCGACGTCTTTTCCGGGCTCGACGGGTTCGGGTCGCACAGCGGGGACTGGGGTGGCTACTGGGGCAAGCAGGGCCCAGAGTTCCTCGCGCGGCGGTTCGCGCAGTACGGCGAGGAGCAGCGGATGGTGTTCGGCGCGGGAACGTACCGGACCAACGTGGCGATCCTGGGCTCGGCCGAGGGGATGGACGGGTGGATCACCCGGATGCGGGACCTGCCGGCGACGGTCGTGTCGAGCACGCTTCAGGGACCGCTCGATTGGCCCGACGCGACGCTGGAGAGCGAGGACGCCGTCGAGGTCGTGAGGCGGCTGAAGGAGGAGTCCGACGTGCCGCTGCGGTCGCACGGGAGTCTGTCGCTGAACCGTTCGCTGATGGCCGCGGGACTCGTCGACCGGGTCCAGCTGACGATCTTTCCGGTGATCACCGGGCAGACCGGGGAGGCCCCGATCTTCGCGGGCGGCGCCGACTTCGATCTCGAGCTGATCGAGGCCCGCACGCTCGACGGCAACACGCAGGAGCTGACCTACCGGCCGACGCTGCACGGCTGAGGCCCGTGGGCTCGTCTCAGCGGGAGGTCCGGTGAGGGTGCGGGCCGGAGGCGGGAATTAGGGTGATCCGGTGCTTAAGCGTGAGGTGGTTGAGCGGGCCGTCAACGGCGTACCGGCAGGGCGGCTCTGGTACGCCGGGCCCGCCGAGCGGTGGTTCGAGGCGTTGCCCGTGGGCAACGGGTTCGTCGGGGGGATGGTCTACTCCGGCACGGACGCCGAGCGGATCCGCCTGTCGGCTTCCACGGCCTGGTCCGGCGCTCCGGGGAGCAGCGACGTCAGCTCGACCGCGTTGAAGTACCTGCCGCAGATCCGGCGGCTGCTGCTGGCGGGCGAGTACGCCGAAGCGCAGGCGCTGGCGGACCAGCACCTGCCGGGGACGCCGTCGTCGTTCGGGACCAACGTGTCGTTGCCGGAGCTCCTCGTCGAGCACGGCGTGGACGGCGAGGTCAGCGGGTACGAACGGTCGCTGGAGCTGGGCGATGCGATCGTCCGGTCGCGGTTCACCAAACAAGGCGTGACCGTTGAGCGCGAGGTGTTCGCGAGCAACGTCGCCGGAGTGCTCGTACTGCGGGCGACCAGCACTGCGCCGATCCAACACAGAGTGAGCTTCAGCGGGGACGGGATTCCGGCGGAGGTCACAGCGGACGGCGAGACGCTGATCCTGCGCGGGCAGGCGTACGAGAACCTGCACAGCAACGGCAAGGTGGGCGCTACCGTCGAGATCCAGGCGCAGGTGCTGACCGACGGGACGGTCGAGTCGAGCGAGGCCGAGGACGCGCTGACGGTAAGCGACGCGACGAGCGTCACGGTGATTGTTGCTGTTGGCACCGATTGGCTCGGCGCCGATCCGGCACATCAGGCGAGCGAGCGGTTGAGCGACGTACCGGCGTACGACGTACTGCGGCAGGCGCATGTCGAGGATCACGCGGCGTTGATGGGCCGGGTGGGGCTGGATCTCGGGAGCAGCATCAACTTGCCGACCGACGAGCGGCGGCGGTTGTTTGCCGAGGGCGCCGAAGATCCCGAACTGGTTGCTTTGTACTTCCAGTACGGCCGGTACCTGACGATCGCCGGATCGCGAGCCGACTCGCCGCTTCCCCTTGCACTGCAGGGATTGTGGAACGACGGGCGTGCGTCGGGCGGGCCCTGGACCAACGACTTCCATCTCGACATCAACACCCAGCAGAACTACTGGGCCGTCGAGATCACCAACCTCGGCGAGTGTCACCGGCCGCTGTTCGGGCTGATCGACGGGCTGCGGGCGAGCGGGAGCGTGACGGCGGCGGAGATGTACGGCGCGCCGGGCTGGGTTTCGCACACCGTGTCGAACACCTGGAGCTACACCGCGCCCGGCTGGGGCCTCGGGTGGGGACTGCACGTGACGAGCGGGATCTGGATCTCGCTGCAGCTGTGGGAGCACTTCGAGTACCACCGGGACCTGGAGTTCCTGGCCGGCAGGGCCTATCCGGTGCTGAAGGATGCGGCGCAGTTCTTCCTGGCGTACATGACCGAGGACCCCGACACCGGCTACCTGCTCAGCGGTCCGTCGGACTCGCCGGAGAACTGGTACCTGACGCCGGACGGCGAGAAGTGCTCGATCTCGCTGGGCAACACGACGGACCGGGTGCTGATCGAGGCGCTGTTCCGGATCTGCGGCGAGGCGTCGGAGCTGCTCGGCATCGACGACGACCTCCGCGCCGAGATCACCAAGGCGAGGGAGAAGCTCCCGCCGTTCCAGGTCGGCAAGCACGGCCAGCTGCAGGAATGGCTGCACGACTTCGACGAGGCTGAGCCGAACCACCGGCACACCTCGCACCTGATCTCGGTCTACCCGGAACGGCAGATCACGCCCCGCGAGACGCCGGAGCTGGCGCGGGCGGCCGAGGTCGTCATCGATCGGCGGCAGACCGCGGACGGCTGGGAGCAGACCGAGTGGGTCGAGGCCAACCTCACCGCGTTCTACGCGCGGCTGCAGAAGGGAGACCTCGCTCTGAAGCACCTGCGATCGCTGATCGCGGACGCGAGCGAGGACAACCTGCTGTCGTACTCCGTCGCCGGCATCGCGGGCGTGGACGAGAACATCTACGCCTTCGACGGGAACTCCGGTGGGACCGGCGCGATGGCCGAGCTGTTCGTGCAGTCCACCGGCACCGAGATCGAGCTGCTGCCCGCGCTGCCGTCCGCTTGGCCGACCGGATCCATCACGGGCCTGCGGGCTCGCGGCGGTTACACGGTCGATCTCGAATGGGCCGAAGGCAAGCTCGCCGCCGCCCAGATCACCGCTGCGGAGAGGTCGACGCCGCAACAGATCCGGCTCGGCGACGAGCTGATCGAGCTCGACCTGAAGCCCGGCGAGACGGCCCGGATCACGACCTCCTAGGCCTTTACCCTGAACGAATGCGCCTAGCTTCGACCGGTCTGGCCGCAGTCGTGCTTTGCGCGACTGCGGTCCTGACCGGCTGTGGGCCGAGCCCGGCCGCGGCCAAGGTCGGCATGACCGTCGACGGTGCCGGCAACCCGGTGATCGTGCTGGAGGACTGCAAGGAAGGCGACATGGTCGAGCTGCAGCTCATCGACGAGTCGCTCACCCAGCCGAACTCCACGGGCGGCACCACCACTCTGCCGATCGCCGTCTACACGATCTCGGAGGGTTCGAAGACGGTGCAGCAGATCCCGGTGGCCACCGGTGGTGGGGACTGGGAGCCGGTGACCGTCGTCCCGGAGCTGCGACCCAGTACGGCGTACAAGGTGCGCAGCTGGGGCGAGGGACACAAGTCGTTCGGCGGGCAAACGATCTTTTCGCCGAACGACCTGAAGACGCTCGAGCCGGGGGAAGTCCGGTACGGCGTGCAGGTGAAGACCGCGTCCGGGGTCTACAAGGACGAGTACCACGTCGCGCCGCTCGACGAGTTCTCTCCGCCCAGCTGCGACTAGCCGGCGACGAACTCCATCGGGTCGCCGAAGCCGAGGTCGGTGACCCCGGCGCTGTGGAACGCGCCGACCAGCACGCATCGCCGATGCGCCGCGAACGTGAGCACGTGCGCGACCATCCCGCCGTACGTGAAGACCCGTGGTGGTTCGCAGGTCGTGTCGACAAAGCTCTCGTCGAACCGGCCCTCGTCGTTCAACCGGTTGACCAGGGCAACGAACCGCGAGCCCGCGTCGGCGTGCCGGGACCGCAGGTCCGGGATCGGCGTGGTCACGTCACGCCCGCACTCCGGCACCTGGAACGGCCGGTCCTCGACCGACGCCAGCCACATCTCCTCCTGCCAGACCAGCCGGTCCAGCAGGTACCGGATCGACGTGTCGTCGTCGATCCCCTCGACCGACGACACGATCGGCCGGTCCAGCGCCTCGGCGTCGAGCCGGGCGCCGCGTTCGATCAGTTCGCTGGTGAGCCACACGTGGTGCTCGACCATCCGGACCAGTACATCCATCCCTCTCACCTTTTTCCTCGCGGGCAGGCGCAGGCCTGCCGGTGGCTGGAAGTGCACGCCGCTCGGAGCGGCCAGGAAGAACACGCGGGACGACTCGCCCCGCCAGTCGCGCGGCGCCATCCCGTACGCCCGCGCGAAGGCGCGAGTGAACGCCTCGTGCGAGCCGTACCCGGCGTCGACCGCGATCTCGAGTACGCCGACGTCCTCGGCGAGCAGCCGGTACGCCGCCCGCTCCAGCAGGAGCCGGCGCCGGAACGCACCGGGCGGCTCGCCGGCCGCCGCGCTGATCACACGGTCGAAGTGGAACCGGGACAGGTAGGCCCGGCGCGCGAGAGCGTCGCCGGTCGCGACCTCTCCAGGTCCGTCCAGGCTCTCCGCCACAGCCGCCACGAACTCGGCGTACACGTCTGTCATGCGTCCACTGTGACGCCTGAGCGGCCGGCGCGACTTGATCGATCTTGCGGGGCTCGGCGGTGTTGATGATGCGGACTACTGCGGGATGTGTAGTAGTGTGAACGGCAGAGCACCGCCGATCCCGGTCTGAGGGGTCCGGGGCGGCGGTGCGTCGACTTGCCGAGGAGTTGTCGATGGATCCGAGCCAGTTGCTCAAGGGCGTGCTGGACCTGGCCGTGCTCGCCGTGCTGCGCGACGCCGACGGGTACGGGTACGACGTGCTGCGCCGGCTGCGCGCCGCCGGGCTCGAGGAGGTCGCCGACGCCTCGGTGTACGGGACGCTGCGGCGGCTGTTCGCGGCCGGCGCACTGACGTCGTACGTGCAGCCCAGCGAGGAAGGGCCGCACCGCAAGTACTACGGGCTCAACCAGATCGGCCTCGACCTGCTGACCGAGTCCACCAAGACCTGGAACCACTTCGCCGGCACCATGGCGGGCCTGCTGACCACCAAGGAGGAGGCGGCGTGAACAGCACCCTGACCGGAACGATCGCGACCTATCTGGCGCAGGTCAAGGCGGAGCTGGCCGACCTGCCGCCCGGCGAGCTGGAGGACGTGCTCGACGACGTCGCGAGCCACCTCACCGAGGTCGCGGGCGAGTTCGAGCAGGAACCGACCGAGGGCCAACTGTGGGAGCGGCTGGGCACTCCGCGCCAGTACGCCGACGAGCTGCGCACCGCGGCCGGGTACCCGGCGTCGACGCGGCCGCCGGAGCAGAACGAGAGCGCCGCCGAGAAGGCGTTGCGCTGGGCAATCATCGCTGCTGTGGTCGGGCCGTTCTTCGTGCTGATCGGGCTGCTCACCGGGTCCCCCGCGCCGATCGGGTTCCTCGGGTTGATCGGCCTGGCGGTGCTGTTCGCCGCGGCGTACCTGGGAGTGCGGGCCCTCGGCAACAACAGTCCGCGGGCCGTGCTGGACACCCCACGCGGAGTGCAGGGCAGCGAGTTCGTCCGCGGCCTGATCGCGCAGATCCCGCCGAACGTCCGGGCCGAGCTGGTCAGCATCGGCCAGCCGGTCTGGTGGGTCGCCCGCGGGGCGCTCGGCGGCGGCGGGTTCTTCGCGCTGTTCGGGGCCGGCGCGGTCGCCGTCGTCGGCGCGATCGCGGGCGCCGCGGTGTCGATCTGGATCGGCCGCCGCAGCCAGCAGGACCGCCGCTGGCTCTGGTACGTCGTACCGCTGAACGTGATCGCGATCCTGGCGCTGCCCGCCGTGCTCGTGGTGGGCTTCCTCGGTGGGTCCGGGGCGTTCTCGATGCGGAACTACGACAACGGCAGCAGCAGCCCGTCGTACCAGAACGGGCTGGTGCTGGACGGTTCGCCGGTCGAGAACCTGTACCCGTTCGACGAGAAGGGCCAGCAGGTCAGCGTCCGGCTCTACACGGAGACCGGTGAGGCGGTGAACCTGCCCGTCCGGGACTGCTCGGCGAACTACGGCACCGACCAGCGGGTCACCAACCAGTTCCCGCTGACGATGGTCGATCCGGACTCGATGGGGACGTACGACCCGGAGACGGGTGAGCCGGTGGGGTGCCGCGAGAGCATGAAGGCACCGTTCGTGCCGCCGCCCGCGCCGGCGACGCCGACTGCTGGGACTACGCCTACGCCCGGTCCGACTGGTGGGCCGACGCCGATGCCTTCCGCCGGTACGACGCCTGGCCCGACTGGTGGGCCGACCGCGAAGCCTTCGGTGACGCCGTCGGGCAAGCCCTCGACGGGCGTCACGCTGACTGTTCCCCCGCCGACCCGCTGAGTTCCCGCTGGGCTACAGCTGCGCCGCCTCGACCGGGTGGTAGCTGTAGCCCAGCTTCCGGTACAACCCGATCGCGGTTTCGTTGCGGCCATCAACCATCAGCCCGACTCGTCCGTGCCGCTTGACCAGCTCAGCCGTCACGAACGCACACACCTGCCGCGACAACCCACGGCCCCGCGCCTCCGGCAGCGTCGCTACCCCGGCAACGAACCCAACCTCAGGCGAGCTCCAAGCATCAGCCGCAACACTCAACAGCCGCGCCCGCTGAGGCTCGGCGTACTGCGACTTGCCCCGGTCCAGCCGGGCGGGCCCGGGCTGAGCACGATCCAGACCGGCAGCCGGCCCTGCGCTCAGCTCCGGGCCGGCGTCCTCGATGCCGGCCCAGCGTGTGACGCCGGTGGCGCCCGGCCAGGCGTACGACGTCGGCGAGGCCTCTTCGAGCAACTCGGCGACGCCCGTGTCGTCGGCGAACCAACGCGCCGTCACGGTCTCTACCGGCGCCTCGCCGATCTCCATCCAGCCGAACGTCGCCCGCAGGTTCAACTCCGGGATCCGCTCGACCAGCCCGCGGATCAGGGCCTCGTCCCCGAACGGCCTGTACGCCGGCCCGACGACCTCCAGCACCTCCCGCACGAGCGGCGCGACGTCGTCAATCGGCCCACTCACCACGATCCGGTCATGCCGAGACAGCGCCGGCGCGAGCACGGCCACCGCATCCCCGGAGTACCACGCCCGGTTACCGCCCTCGAGCCCTTGCCCCGCCCACAACACCTTCGCATCCCCGTCAGCCGCCGCCACCAGCTCCGCCGGGCTCAAGATCTCACGCACTCAACCATTGTCCCCGCAGCCAGTTCACCCCGAGCGGGGTGGTCGGCGCTCCGCCAACCAGCAGCCCCGGAGCCGTCGGCGCCGCGTTGGCCGACACCCACCACTGATCAACCACCGACCGCCGACGCCACCCACGCTCAACAAGCAGGCTCAAGGTCGACCCGCGCCGGGTTAGTCAGTGGTGCACGACGGTTTTGCCGCACGATGTCGGCGACGCTGTGCTCGCCTCCGGCGCGGGCGGCGGCAACGGGCGGGGGCCGGGCGCGGGGGTGCCGGGCGCGGGGGTGCCGGGCGCGGGGGGGTGCCAGGCGCGGGGGGGTGCCAGGCGCGGGGTGCCAGGCGCGGGGTGCCAGGCGCGGGGTGCCGGGCGCCGGGGGGTGCGGGGTGCCGGGTGCCGAGTGCGGGAACGGGGAGCGGTGGTGCTAGCTGCAGACGGACTCGGCGGCGAAGGCCGTCAGCTGTTCGTGTTGCGTTGTAGTGCGTACGGGGTGAGGTGGTGGTAGCCGCGGACGGAGACTCGGCGGAGGCGGCGGAGGTGGTACGACGGGTGGCCGTCCAGGGCCGCGGCCAGTTCTCGGTCGGTGAGGACTCGGCCGGGTTTGCACTCCGAGGTGAGGCGGGCGGCGAGGTTGACGGTTTCGCCGTACACGTCGCCGAGGCGGATCAGGATGCCGCCGTACGCGAGTCCGATGCGCAGTTCGGGGAGGTCGTCGGTGGCTGCGACGTGGTCCTGGAGGGCGAGCGCGACTGCAGCGCCCTGCGCGGCGGTGTCGGTCACGAACAGGACCTCGTCGCCGATGGACTTGATGACGCGGCCGCCGTTCTGGGCGACGACGTCGGCGGCCATGCCCTCGAAGCGCTCGATGAGTTCGCCGAGCTCGGCCTCGGTCAGGCGGCGGGTCAGGCGGGTGTAGCTGACGATGTCGGCGAACCCGACCGCGCGGATGCCGCGCGCCAGTTCGTCCGAGGCGGCGACCGAGCGCCCGGCGGCGGCCGCGAGGTGCCGGCGCCAGACGTACGTCTGCAGTTTCTCCATCGCGGGCAGCAGCATCCCGGCGACCTCGATCGCCTCGTCGGCCGGCAGCTTCGCGTGCGCGAGGAAGTCGAGGAACATCGCCGACTGCCACGACGCCAGCCGCGACTGCGTCTGCCCGAGCTTGCGCGCCAGCGACGACTCGACCGACGGGTCGATGAACCCGTCGTCCTCCAGCGCCGCGACCAGGCGGAGCGCCTCCACGTCGTCCGCGGTGAACGCGACCTCGTCGTCCGGCACCGTCGCGAACCCGAGCGCCCGCCACATCCGCTCGGCCCGCTCGTACGAAATGCCGGCCCGCTCGGACACCTGCAACCGGGTGAACGTCCGCTCCCCACCCAGCAGCGTCGTCTCGAACTCCTTCGCCAACGCCCCTAGATCAGGAGAAGCCGTCCCGGCATCAGCGGTGGGAGCGGAGAGAGCACCTGCCCCGCCCTCATCCGGCGGGGCGCCGAGATCCGGGGTGGCGGCGGCGGCACGGCGGCGCTCTTCCGCCGGGTCCGGGGTGCGAGGTGTGCGTCGCACGCCCTCGTCGACCGCGCCGGTGCCGGAATCGGCTAGCCCGTCCCCGTCCACCGAGTCCTCGGCGGATTGTCTGTCTTGCTCCACTGGATCTGCTGTGGGGTCAGGCGTTGGGTTGCGGGCCACGGCGTTCGGCGATGGTGGCGTCGATGGCGTCGCGGAAGTTGGGGAGGCGGGTGGTGAGGTCGTCGAACTTCTCGCGCGTGAAGTGCAGCAGCTGCAGCCGCGACTTCGCGGTGACAGTTGCCGTGCGCAACCGGTTCTGCCGGACCGCGACCTCGCCGGCGATGTCGCCCGGGCCGAGCTCGGCGATCTCCTCGCCCTTGACGCGGACCGAGGCCGTACCGGCGAGGATCAGGTACGCCGCGTCCGGCGGTGTCTGTTCCAAGATCAGCGACCACCCGGCCGGCACCGAAACCTCTTCGCCGGCCCGGAAGATGTCCTTGATCTCGCGGCCGGACAGGTCCGCGAACAACGGCAGGTCCCTGGGGGACGTCTTACCAAACGCCACGTCGATCCTCCGAGCCCGCCGGACCAGCGCCCGGCGCCACAGTCGATGTTTCCCGTCGGTAACTCTAACGCTTGAACTGCCCTGAGGTCACCGCCGCCCACCATCCAGTACGTCGCCGTACGCCTTGGGCTGTGGACAACGGGCTGAGCTGAACCGGTCTAGACGGCTAGCATCTGGGGTTCGTGGGCCGGGCGTGCGGCGCACCTGGCTCAGGGGTGGGCTCATGCGGATGGCTCTGGTGGGGATGGGGAGTCGCGGTGACGCCCAGCCGATGGCCGTGCTGGCGGCCGAGTTGATGGCGCGCGGGCACGACGTCGTACTGGCGACCTCGTCGGATCTGGCGTGGATGGGGCCGGCGTTCGGTGTACCGACTGTGGACATGCAGATGAGTGCGCGGGAGTTCCTCGAGTCGGAGCAGGGGCGGCGTTGGCTGGCAGCGGGCGACGTTGCGTCGTACGTGCGTTGGCTGATCGACCACAAGCACCAGATCGCCGATCAGCTGCACGCGGCGTTGCTCGAGCTCGTGGCTGATGTGGACGTGCTGGTGTCGGGGACCGCGACCGAGCTCGAGGGTGTGGTGATCGCGGAGAGCCGGGGGCTGCAGTACGTCGCGGTGCATCATGCGCCGATGCGGCGGAACGAGGCGTTCCCGCACCTGTTGGTGTCGACCGACGTGTTCTCGCCGGCGGAGAACCTGGCGACGTACGACAAGGTCGAGAAGAACAGCTGGCCGCTGTTCGCGCCGTTCGTGAACGATCTGCGGGAGAAGCTCGGGCTTGCGAGTACGACGGAGACGTCGTCGCAACGGTTGGCGCGAGAGGGATCGCTGGAGTTGCAGGCGTTCAGCCGGTACGTCGTACCGGAGCTGGCGGATTGGGACGTACGGCGGCCGCTGACCGGCTTCCTGACGCCGAATCCGGAGCAGCGGGCCGCTCTGCATCAGTCGTCGCACGACGGGCTGCTGGAGTGGATCGCGGCGGGGGAAGCGCCGGTGTACTTCGGGTTCGGGAGCATGCCGGTGCTGGACGCGCAGGCTGCGTTGACGCTGATCAGCAAGGTGAGCAACTCGCTCGGTGTGCGTGCGCTGGTTGGCGCCGGATGGAGCGAGGTCGGGGCCGGTGCGTCGGAGGACGGTCAGGTCCGGGTGGTCGCCGAGCTCGATCACGAGGCAGTGCTGCCGTTGTGCCGGGCGGCTGTTCATCACGGCGGAGCCGGTACGACGGCCAGCTCGTTGCGGGCCGGCTTGCCGACGGTGGTGTGCTCGATCTTTGCCGACCAGCCGTTCTGGGGTGCGCAGTTGGGGCGATTGGGAGTGGGGACGACGCTGAAGTTCACCGACCTGACCGAGCTCACGCTGCTCGATGCGCTCGAGCCGGTGCTCACCGAGGACTATCGCCGGCGCGCCCGCGAACTCGCCGAGCAACTGCTGTCGGAGTCGAGCGCCGAGCAAGCGGCGGTTGCCATCGAGCGAGCGACCAGCTGACCCTTCACTCGGCGCTTCTACCGAAGCATTTCCACCAGCAGTTCAGGCGTTGACCTCCTGCGGATCCGCGGTTACGTTGGCTCAGAAATCGATTTCCCCATCCTTCGAGATCGGGACCGTATGCCTCCGTTCCGCCCCCGCTAGGAGACACGCATGCAGAAGCGTTTCGCCCTCCTCCTGCCGCTCGTGCTCGGTGCCGCCCTGCTGCCCGGCACCTCCCCTCCACCGGCCCGCGCGACCGCCGTACCGAGTCCTGCCGAGCAGGTCGCCAAGCTCACCGGGCCGGGCTCGATCAACGACACCGAGGCCCGGTTCGCGCTGAAGGCGACCGACCTCGGGATCCTCTGGGACAACGGTTCCGGCGAGATCCTGACCGCTTTCGGCGACAGCTACGGCAGCGGCTGGACCGGTCCGGGAGGTGGCGCCGGCGATCCGGCGACCATCGACTGGCGGTGCAACCTGCTGTTCCGCAGCAAGGACCGCAACCTGGCCGACGGGATGACGCTCGACAGCGCGGCCGAGGACCGGCCCGGGCACGCCAAGGAGTTCCTGGGCTGCAAGAAGATCGACCGCGACGAGCACACGGTGATCCCGACGGCCGGGATCGCGGTCGGGAAACGCCAGTACGTGCAGTACATGTCGGTCAACTACTGGGGTCCGGCCGGGAGTTGGTTCACCAACTACTCCGGCTTCGCGTACTCCGACGACAACGGTGAGACCTGGACCAAGGATCCGAAGGCGCGCTGGCAGAACACGAAGACCTGGGACAACAACTTCCAGATGACCGCGCTCGTGCGCGACCACGGGTACGTCTACATGATCGGTACGCCGAACGGCAGGTTCGGGAACGCTTACCTGGCACGTGTTCCGGAGAAGCAGGTGCTGGCGAAGAACGCGTGGCGGTACTGGGACGGTTCGGGCTGGTCGGGGCGGGAGAGCGCCGCCGTACCGATCGCGATCGGGCCGGTCAGCGAGGTGTCCGTGCAGTGGAACGCGCATCTCGGCAAGTGGCTGATGATGTACCTCGACGAGCAGCGGGCGTCCGTCGTACTGCGGTCGTCGGCCTCGCTGACCGGGCCGTGGAGCGGTGAGAAAGTCGTTGTCAAGGGCACCGACTTCCCGGGGCTGTACGGGACGTTCATGCATCCTTGGTCGTCGGGTTCGGATATGTACTTCACGATGTCCCAGTGGGATCCGTACAACGTGTTCCTGATGCACACCAAGCTCACCGATGACGGGTTGGCGACGAACCTGGTGACGGATCCGGGGTTCGAGGAGCAGGCTGGTACGACGCCGTCGGCGCCGTGGCAGTTGAACGGGCGGGGTGGGATCGACTCGGCCGACCTTGGGCACAGCGGGGCTCGGAACGCCTATCTGCGCGACTCGATCGGGGCGCACTCGGTGCAGCAGAACGTGGCTGTGCGGCCGGGGCATCGGTACCGATTGTCGGCGTGGGTGCGGACGGCGGAGAACAACCGGGACACGGTGGTCGGCGTACGGACTCTCGCGGGTAAGGCTTTGAAGTCGAAGCCTGGTGGTGCGCATTCGGCGTACTCGCAGGTGAGTGTGGAGTTCGACTCCGGGCGGGAGTCGTTGGTGCAGGTGTATGCCGGGTTTACCGGGCATGGGCAGGACGTTTGGTTCCAGGTCGACGACGTGGTGCTGGAGGAGGTCCGATGATGCGCCGAGTGGGTGTGGTTGTTGCGCTGCTGGCGAGTGTTGTGGTCGGTACGCCGAACGCCGTCGCCGCGGCTTCTGGCAATGAACCGGCCGCGACCGGGCAGGTGCTGCGGAACGACACCGGGCTGTACCCGCGCGCCGTACGGCTCGAGCACAACGGCGCCGCGAACGGGCGGATCCTCGCGAGCGTGGTGACCTTTGCCGGGAACAACGGTCTCGGGGCGATCTACGAGAGCACCGACGGCGGCGGGGCCTTCGCGCAGGTCGGGGCGGTTGCTGATCCGGGGTCCGCCGGCGGGAAGGGTCTGTGCTGCGCGACCTTGTACGAGCTGCCGCAGCAGGTCGGTGCGATGCCGGCCGGGACGATGCTGTGGGCCGCGTCGGTCGGCGCCGACGCGCGGCCGATGGCGCTGAAGATCTGGAAGAGCAACGACCTCGGACGGACGTGGTCGTACCTGTCGAACTGCGCTACGGCGCCGAACACCAAGGGGCTGTGGGAGCCCGAGTTCTCGGTCGCGGCGGACGGGCGGCTGGTCTGCCACTACGCGGACGAGACCGACGCGGCGCACAGCCAGAAGCTGATGGAGACGCGGAGCTCCGACGGGATCACGTGGACGGATCGGAGTCCGACGGTGTCGTCGCCGACGTTCGGGCATCGGCCGGGGATGCCCGTCGTACGGAAGCAGCCGAGTGGTTCCTACGTGATGGTCTACGAGATCTGTGGGCTGGGTGGGCAGTACGACTGTGTGGTGCACACGCGGACGTCTGGTGACGGGTGGAACTGGGGTTCGCCGTCGGCGCTCGGCGTACGGGCACAGACGCCGGACGGGAAGTACTTCACGCACGCGCCGACGATCGCGTGGTCTGCTTCGGCCGGGGCGCCGAACGGGAAGTTGTTGCTGGTCGGGCAGATCCTGCAGAACGCCAACGGTTCGGTTGCCGCTGACAACGGCCGGACGGTCTTCGTCAACTCCGAGGGGTCGAACGGGCTCTGGTACGAGATCCCGGCGCCGGTCGCGGTGAACAACCCGGTGAACAACTTCTGCCCCAACTACAGCTCGCCTCTGGTGCCGTCCGCCGATGGGTCGCGGGTCCTCCAGCTGGCCAGCGACTGGGATGGCTCGGTGTGCAAGACGTACTACGCCTCAGGCTCGGCGATCGGCACGCAGGATGCCGCTGGTGTGGGCAACGCGACGTACCGCCTGGTGAGCGCTCAATCGGGACACTGCCTGGACGTCGCCGCTGACTCACGTGTCCCCGGCGGGAACATCCAGCAATGGACGTGCAACAACCTGGGCCCGCAGAACTTCCAGTTCACCTCAGAGGGCAACGGGCTCTTCCGCCTCCGAGGCCAGAACTCCCAGCTCTGCGTGGAAGTCGCCAGCAACTCCTCCACCCCCGGAGCCAACGTCCAGCAATGGACCTGCCAAGACGGCGGCTGGCAACGCTGGCGGTTGGTCAACGTAGGCCGCTCGTACTACAAGCTGATCGGCCAAAACAGCAACCTCTGCCTGGACGTGGCTGGCGGCTCAGGCGCCCCAGGAGCCAACGTAGCCACCTGGACCTGCAACAACCTCCAACCGCAGACTTGGCGCCTGGAACAGCGCTGAGGTGAGGGGGGACCGGCGCTGGTAGGGCGGGGGTGCGGGCGCGTGTGCGCGGGGCGCGAACGCAGGGGTGAGCAGTGCGGGTGCACGACGGGCGTGTAGCCGAGCGCAGCGAAGGGCCCCGGGGCGGCAGCGCTCCCCTCCCCTCTCCTTCCACCTGTCCCGGTCCCCTCCCCCACCACATTGGGGGAGGGAGGGCGGGCAACTACTACTTGTGGCGGCGGGAGCGGCGGCTGGTGGTTCGGCGGGGGCGGGGGGTGCGGGGGCGGATGGGGCGGCGGGGGCCTACCAGGCGGGGGCCGGCTAGGCGGTCCTCCAGGCGGCGGGCCTCTCGGCGGATGGGTTGGGCCACGTACTCGCCGAGGATGATGCCGGAGGCCAGCGCTACTCCGATGGCTACTGCTGTGGCGAGGCTGACTATGCCGATCAGGTTGCCTTGGGCCATTAGTTCTAGGAGGCCTTTGTAGATGGTCAGGCCTGGGAGTAGCGGGATGGTGCCGGAGACTACGACTACGAGTGGGGGTACGCCGGTGCGGCGGCCTAGGGAGTAGCCGGCCAGGCCCACGACGAAGGCGGCTGCGGCGGTGGACCAGGCGGGGCCGAAGTCCGCTCTTGCCATCAGCGTGTACGCGAGCGAGCCGAGGGCACCGACGATGGCTACGGGGAGGAGAGAACGAAGAGGCGCGTACGACGCGTAGCAGAACGCGACGGCCATGAGGGCGCCGGAGGTGACCATGACCGGGAGGTTGGCCAGTTGGATCGTCTGGGCCTCGATGGCGACCGGCAGGCCGAGCTTGATGCCGAGGGTGAGGCCCAGGCTGACGCCGGCGATGATGCCGCCGGTGAGCAACATCGCTTCCAGGAGGCGGGCCGCGGCGGTCACGTAGTACCCGGTGATCGCGTCCTGGACGGCACCGGTGAGTGCGATCCCGGCCAGCAGCATGATGATGCCGGCGGCAACGACCAGCGACGGTTTGACCGGCGCGTGTACGGCGTACAGGATCAGCGCGACGGCCGTCGCGACGAACGCCCCGGCGACCTGCTGGTAGAACGCGGGCAGCCGCTGGCGGTTGAACCACCGGTTGCTCATCTCGATCACGACCGCGGTGACGACGGCGATCGCGGTGATCAGCCAGCCACCACCGAGCAGCAGCGTCGCGCCGCCGGCCATCACGCCCCATGCGAGCACCGAGCTCCAGCGCGGGAACGGCGGGCCCGCGGAGACGAGGCGGGCGAGTTCGCGGCTGGTCTCCTCGCGGCTCAGTTCGCCGCGCGCGAAGTGGCGGACGAGGCGGTCGACGTCGGTCAGGCGGGAGAAGTCCTGGCTGCGGTACCGGACGACGCGCATGTGCGTCTCGGGTGCGACGTCGGGCGCGGCCTGGTACGAGATGGCGATCGAGGTGAACGTGATGTCCACCTCGCAGCCGCGCAGCCCGCCGGCTGCGGTCACGCCGAGGATGGTCGCGGTCGCGTCCGCCGTACCGGCGCCACTCGAGAGCAGGACCTCGCCGATCCGCAGGGCCAGGTCGAGGGTGCTGTAGAGCTCACGCTGCTCGTCGCGCGCTTGCTGCTCCTCCACGGCTCGGCGGTCCTCGGCTCGTCGGCCACCTACTCGCCGCTCGGCCGGCTCTGCGTTCGGTACGGAGTCGGTCTGGGCTCCGACGCGATCCTGTACGCCGGACCGGCCGCCGGCGCCAGTCGGGCCGCTCCCGTCCGGTGTGGGCAGCGGTACGTCGTGGATGTCCTGCCCGACCTCGTGGGTCTGGCCGACCTCCGGGCCGGTACTGCCGGTCCGCTCACCCTTGGACACCGCACTCCTCTCGTCTGCTGTGACGCTAACGCCCATTTGGGTGCCGTACCCAACCGGACGGGCTCCACCCAGCCGGATCGACCGGGTCCGGCGCATCCGGGGGCCGAGGTATGGGTGGGGCGGGTGATCGGAGGCGGTCCGGTGTCGGGGGTCGGTACTTGAAGGCGAGGGGGCCGGTGCCAGGGCGGGAGCGGGTCGGCGCGTGGGGGCGAGGGGTGTCCGTGCGGGGTCGGGAGCGGGTGGGGCGCGTGGGGTGGGGCAAGTAGTCGGAGGCGGTTCGGTGTCGGTGGTCGGTACTTGAGTGCGAGGGGGCGGGCGTGCGGGCTGGGAGCGGGGGGTCGGGTGTGCTGGGAGCGGGCGGGGCGGGTGTGGGGTGAGTCACGGGGTAGCTGGTGAGCGAACCCGAGAGAACAGCAATCGCTTTCCGGCCGGAATCGGCAAGCGGTTGACTCGGTGTGATGGTCGACCTAAGGTTGCGATCACACGCCTTGGAAAGGGCTTTCCAAGGCGTGAGTCGGGAGGTGCTGCGCGGTTGAACCTCCCGGCGACCACCCGCCCCGCACCGAACCAAGCGCAGCAAGAACCAGCGCGCCGAGGAAAGGCAGCAACAGTGAGCGAACGACGCGTCGGCATCGTGATGAACGGCGTCACCGGCCGGATGGGCCTGCGCCAGCACCTGGAGCGTTCCATCGTGGCGATCCGTGAGCAGGGCGGGATCCCCGCCGCCGACGGGTCGATGATCATTCCCGACCCGATCCTGGTCGGCCGCAACGAGCTCAAGCTGCGCCGGATCGCCGAGCAGTACGGGCTGAGCCGCTGGACCACCGACCTGTCCGAGGCGCTGGCCGAGCCGGACGTCGAGATCTACTTCGACTCCCAGCTCACCCAGCTGCGCGAGAAGGGCGTCCGGGCCGCGGTCGAGGCCGGCAAGGCGATCTACTGCGAGAAGCCGATCGCCGAGGGCCTCGAGGCGGCGGTCGACCTGGCCAAGCTGGTCCGCGACTCCGGACTGAAGAACGGCGTCGTCCAGGACAAGCTGTCGCTGCCGGGTCTGCGCAAGCTGAAGCGTCTGGTCGACGGCGGGTTCTTCGGCAAGATCCTGTCGGTCCGCGGCGAGTTCGGGTACTGGGTGTTCGAGGGCGACTGGCAGGAGGCGCAGCGCCCGGCCTGGAACTACAAGTCGGAAGAGGGCGGCGGCATCGTCGTCGACATGTTCTGCCACTGGCGGTACGTGCTCGACCAGATCTTCGCGCCGGTCAAGACGGTCTACTGCCAGGGCGCGGTGCACATCCCGCAGCGCTGGGACGAGCAGGGCAACGAGTACGTCGCCACCGCAGAGGACGCGGCGTACGGCGTGTTCGAGCTCGAGGGCGGGATCGTCGCGCAGCTCAACTCGTCCTGGGCGACCCGGGTGTTCCGCGACGAGCTGGTCGAGTTCCACGTCGACGGGACCGAGGGCTCGGCGGTCGCCGGGCTGCGGAACTGCCACGCCCAGCACCGGTCGGCGACGCCGAAGCCGGTCTGGAACCCGGACCTCCCGGCCGAGTACTCGTTCCGCGACCAGTGGTCCGAGGTGCCGGACAACGAGGTGTTCGACAACGGGTTCAAGGTGCAGTGGGAGATGTTCCTGCGGCACATCGTCGACGACGCGCCGTTCACCTGGGACTTCGTCGAGGGCGCCAAGGGCGTGCAGCTGGCGGAGCTCGGCCTGCAGTCCTGGAAGGAAGGCCGCAAGCTGGAGGTCCCGGCACTGGCGATCGAGTCATGAGGCTGCCACTGAATGGCCAGTTGGTCGACTACCAAGTAGTCGGTACGCCGGTTGCTCACGGCAACTATGCACCGTCGACCAGCCGGTTGGCGTTCGCGGCCGCTCATGTGGTGGCCGATCCGCTGGGCGACAACGCGCCCGGAGCACCGGCGGCAATCGACTGGGAGCACACCCTCGGCTTCCGCCGGCACCTGTGGTCACTCGGACTGTCTGTCGCCGAGGCGATGGACACAGCGCAACGCGGGATGGGCCTGGACTGGCCCGCCACGCAGGAGCTGATCCGGCGCTCAGCAGCAGAGGCGCCGGACGGGCGGATCGCGGTCGGCGTCGGCACCGATCAACTGGCAGCAGGCGAGCACTCGCTCGAGGCAGTAACGGCAGCGTACGAGGAGCAACTGGCGGTCGCCGAGGACGTCGGCGCCCAGCCGATCCTGATGGCCAGCCGGGCCCTCTGCGCCGCCGCGCAGAACCCCGACGACTACCGCAAGGTCTACGACCACCTCCTCACCCAGTCGACCAGGCCCGTCGTCCTGCACTGGCTCGGCAGCATGTTCGACCCCGCTCTCGACGGCTACTGGGGCACCGACGACCTCGACGCCGCGGCCGACGTCGTGGTCGACCTGATCGCCGACCACACCGCCAAGGTCGACGGCATCAAGGTCTCCCTGCTCGACGCCGCCAAGGAAGTTGCCCTGCGCAACCGCCTGCCCGAGGGCGTCCGTCTCTACACCGGCGACGACTTCAACTACCCCGAGCTGATCCGCGGCGACGACCAGCACCACAGCGACGCCCTGCTCGGCATCTTCGCGGCCATCGCCCCGGCCGCCGCGGCCGCGCTGAAGGCGCTCGACGACGGCGACCTCACCCGGTACGACGAGGTCTTCGCGCCGACCGTCCCGCTCGCGCGGCACATCTTCTCCGCGCCGACGCCGTACTACAAGACCGGAATCGCCTTCCTGGCCTGGCTGAACGGCTACCAGCCCGGCTTCGGCATGGTCGGCGGACTGCAGACCGGCCGCTCGGTCCCGCACCTGGCCGAGACCTTCCGGCTAGCGGACCAAGCCGGCGTACTGACCGACCCTGATCTCGCGACGCAGCGGTTCCGGCAGTTGCTCGCGACTCACGGGATCGACGCATGAGCCGCTACAGCCTCAACCAGGCGACCACGAAGTACTGGCCGCTCGAGGACGTCGTCGCGGCCAGCGCCAAGGCCGAGCTGAGCTGGATCGGCCTGTGGCGCGAGCCGATTCAGGAGTACGGCGTCGACAAGGCCGCGCGGCTGGTCAAGGACGCCGGCCTGAAGGTGTCGTCGCTGTGCCGCGGCGGCTTCTTCACCGCGACCGAGCCCGCCGAGCGCAAGGCGAAGGTCGAGGACAACCGCCGCGCGATCGACGAAGCCGCGACGATCGGCACCGACACGCTCGTGCTCGTCAGCGGCGGACTCCCCCAAGGCTCACGGGACCTCGACGGCGCCCGGCAGATGATCGTCGACGGCCTGGCCGAGCTCGCGCCGTACGCCGAAGAGCGTGGGGTCCGGCTCGCGATCGAGCCGTTGCACCCGATGTTCTGCTCCGACCGCTGCGTGGTCTCTTCGCTCGGCGGCGCGCTCGACCTGGCCGAGCAGTTCCCGGTTGAGCAGGTCGGCGTGATCGTCGACGCGTACCACCTGTGGTGGGACGCCGACGTGTACCGCCAGATCGAGCGGGCCGGCGCCCGGATCTGCTCGTACCAGGTGAGCGACTGGACCGTACCGCTCCCGGCCGACACCCTGCTCGGGCGCGGCATGATGGGCGACGGCGCGATCGAGCTGCGCCGCCTGCGCGAGGCCTGCGACGCGGCCGGGTACACCGGGCCGGTCGAGGTGGAGATCTTCAACCAAGAGCTGTGGGACGCGCCAGGTCAGGAAGTGTTCGACCTGGCACTGTCTCGCTACGAGGAACACGTTGCCTGAAGCCCCCGATACAAGGAGCACTGTCTCGTGACCGACCGGACCATTCCCGCCGACGGTATCGGCATGCACCTCTACACGATGCGCGACGTCCTCAAGGAGGACTACCCCGGCACCCTGCAGAAGCTCGCGGAGATCGGCTACAAGACCGTCGGAGTCAGCGGCCGGTTCGGCCACTCGGCCGCGGACATCCGGCGCTTCGCCGACGACGCCGGGCTGAAGATCGTGCTCGAGCACGTCGGCTACCCGCGGCTGACCGAGGACTGGGAAGGCGCGCTGGACGACGTCCGGACGCTGGGTGGCGAGTGGGTCGTCGTACCGTCGCTGCCCGACAACCTGCGGACGCTGGACGGGTTCCGCGAGGCGGCCGCCGCGTTCAGCAAGGCCGGTGAGACCGCCAAGCAGGCCGGGCTGAAGCTGCTGTTCCACAACCACGGCCACGACTTCGAGGTCGTCGACGGGCAGGTGAAGTTCGACATCCTGCTGAACGAGGTCGAGCCGGACCTGCTCGGCTTCGAGCTGGACCTGTACTGGGTGGTCAACGGCGGCCAGGACCCGGCGGCCTACTTCCAGCAGCACCCCGGCCGGTTCCCCGCGCTGCACGTCAAGGACATGGCCGCGGACGGTGCGTGGGAGGACGTCGGCGCCGGCACGCTGGACTTCCCGGCGATGTTCGCGCACGCCGAGAGCGGCGGTGTCGAGCAGTGGCTGGTCGAGCACGACGCCCCGACCGATCCGTGGGTCTCGGCGCGGACGAGCTACGCGACCCTGGCGCAAATGCGGTACTGAGCGCGAGTACGGCGTACAGTCGTCACTGGCAGCACCTGATCGATCACCGTCCGGAGTCAGCACGATCGGGTACCGCCGGGCCGGAGCGGTTGCTCTCCGGGCGCGATCTGTCACTCTGTGAGGGGGCCCTCACCACGGCGGGGTTCCCGTGAGGCCGCCGACGCCGTGACGCCGGAGCAGCGCAGTGCAGAACGAGCCGACCGTACGGCTGACGGCAGTCCGCCGTCTGTACGAGGTGAGCGCCCGGATGGGCGCCGGGCGGAGCCTGGCCGAAACCCTGCAGGCCGTCGTCGAGGGAGTCGTCGACGGCCTCGGGTTCGGCATCGCCGTGCTCAACCTGCGGCAGCCGGACGGCAAGTTCGAGGTGATCGCGGTGTCGGGCTCGCCGGAGGCCCGCGAGGCGCTGCTCGGCACGATCAGCGCGGCGGACATCTTCGACGCCGAGTTCGAGATCGCGGACGTCTGGGGCGGGCTGCGGTTCGTGCCGCACGAGCGGCTACCCGAGGGTGAGGTCGTCGGCTGGGTGCCCGACGTACCGATCTCCAGCGAGCCGGACGCGTGGCACCCGCTGGACGCGTTGTTCGCGCCGCTGCACTCGTCGGACGGCGAGCTGGTCGGGATGCTGTCGGTCGACCTGCCGGAGGACCAGCGGCGGCCGGGTCCGGTGCACCGCGAGCTGCTGGAGATCTTCGCGACCCAGGCCGGGCTGGCGATCGACAAGGCCAGGCTGACCGACCAGTTGCTGGCCGAGAAGGCCCGGCTGGAGGCGAGCGAGACGACGTTCCGGCTGGTGTTCGAGGGCGCCGGGAACGGGATGGCCACGATCGCGCTCGACGGGCCGGACCGCGGCCGGGTGGCGCGGGTCAACGACGCGTTCTGCCGGATCACCGGCTACACGCCGGCCCAGCTGGTCGGGTCGCCGCTGATGGACTACCTGCAGGACGAGAACGCCGGGCAGACCGATCGCGAGGTCGCGGCGCTGGTGTCCGGCGGCGGTCCGTACCGGTTCGAGCGGACCTTCCGGCGGGCCGACGGGAACGACATCTGGCTCGGCGGGACGGCAGCGATCGTTGACCAGGGCAACAAAGAGCAGCCGCGGATCGTACTGATCCAGATCGACGACGTGACGGCCCGCAAGGAGAGCGAGCGCGAGCTGCAGCACCACGCAGCCCACGACGCGCTGACCGGCCTGCCGAACCGGCGGCTCCTGCAGCACCGATTCACGACGGCGCTGCAGCGTTCACGGCAGAGCGGGCGGCGCGGGGTGCTGCTGTTCTGCGACCTGAACCACTTCAAGCAGGTCAACGACAAGTACGGCCACGAGGCCGGCGACCAGGCGCTGCGCGAGATCGCCGGGCGGCTGCTGTCCGCCGTACGGCACGGAGACACGGTCGCGCGGCTCGGCGGCGACGAGTTCGCCGTCCTGGCCGAGGACATCGACGGCGCCGACCTGGTCACGCTGATGCGCCGCATCGAGGACTCCATCAACCGCCCGCTGGCGGGCATCGACGTCCCCGTCACGACCAGCATCGGTACGGCGGTCGTCAGCCCCTACACCGCCGACCTCGACGAACTGCTCCGAACGGCCGACCAGGCCATGTACCACGCCAAGCGCAAGTACCGCTCCCGCCCGACCTGACGGATCGGTGGGCGCCCGAGGTCACTTCCCCCGACGCGGGCGGCGCGGGTTGCCAGTGGCCGGGGGTGGCTTCGGGTGGCGCTCTTCGTCCCAGGTCCGCAACTGCAGGATGCAGAACTGGTTGTACCGCTCGACCGAGCCCAGCTGGCCGATGCCGTAGAACGCGGAGATCGGCGTCCACCTGCTGCTCCCCGCGGCCGTCGCCCAGCGCACCGCCGGAAATCCGGTCACCCGGACGACCTGCTCCGCCGGGATCCACCGGCTCCGCAGGATCCCTCGGACCTCGAGCCCCTCCGGGCCGTACCGGACACCCATCCGGTGCGTTCGGACGATCAGGAACAGTGCCACGGCGACGATCACGAGGGAGATCCCCAGCGTCAGCGGCCCGGCCCCCTGGGCGCTGATCAGAGATCCCACCAGGATTCCGGCCAACGCGAGCCAGAGCACGGTCTGCGCGATCCGGGTGATCAACAGCGGTTTCAGGTCCACTACTGCATCTTCCCTGATGGACCTAGGACCCCAGAGCCGTGAGTGCCTGGTCGGTGAGGCGGAAGGTCGTCCACTCGGTCTGCGGCCTGGCGCCCAGTGCGACGTAGAAGTCGATCGCCGGAGTGTTCCAGTCCAGGACGGACCATTCGAGCCGCTCGTAACCGTGCTCCACGGATTCCTGGGCCAGGGCGGTGAGCAGGGCCTTGCCGAGGCCGGAGCCGCGCTGCTCGGGGCGGACGAAGAGGTCTTCCAGGTAGATGCCGTGGACCCCACGCCAGGTGGAGAAGTTGAGGAACCACAGCGCGCAGCCGACGATCTCGTCGCCGGCCTCGGCCACGTGGCAGAAGACCGCGGGAGTCGGTCCGAACAGAGCGGTCTCGAGCTGGGTCGCGGTCAGCCGGCAGGCCGTGGGCTCGCGCTCGTACTCGGCCAGGGCGTAGACCAGCTCCACGATCGCCGGTACGTCGTCCGGTCGCGCCCGGCGGATCCGCTCATCGATCTGCATGGGCACAGTGTGCCTGGCGCGTCAGACCTCGCGCTCGGGCGGCGCCTTGGTGACGGCGGCCTGCTGCGACGGTACGACGTCCTGCGCGCGCTGGTCGGTCCGGAGCTCCGGGTACGTCGAGTTCTGCAGCGCGATCGACTTGGCCAGCTCGGGGTCGAGCTCCGGCGTGGCCGCCGGCTCACGATCGACGACGAGCTGGTCGAAGACCGGGACCAGAGAGTCGAACTGCACCACTTGCGTCTCGATCGAGTCCGTCCGCGATTTCATCGACGCCAGGTCCCACGCGAACTTGTCGGCCCGGTCGTAGTCGAGCCGGTACGGCGTCGCCTCGGTCACGTGCTGCAGGAACAGTTTCGTGCTGGCGCCGTTGCCCTCGCGGAACGGGTGCGCCAGGTTCAGTTCGGCGTACGCCGTGGCCAGCTTGGACACGAACTCCTCGCGGGGCAGGTTCGGCCAGTCGATGGCGCGGATCCCCGTGCCGGTGCGCTCGACCCACATGGCCGTCGCCTCGGGCTCGACGAACGGCTGACCGCCCTTCTGCATGCCCACGTCCCGCGGCTGTCCTGCCCAGTCGTACACGTCCTGGAACAGGTGCTGGTGGATCGCCTGCAGGTGGGCCGCGTCGAAGGTGCGCGGGATGTCGACCTCACCCCGGTCGATCTCGCCCTGCCGCATCGCGCGGATCCGGTACTCGGCGTCGCGCAGCTGGAAGTAGTCGGTCAAGCCGAGCTTGTTGCGCAGGACCTTGCCGTCCGGCTCCCAGAACAGCCGGTTCCAGCGCTCGGTCTCCGAGACGGGAGCTTCGGCAGCGGGCTGTTCGGAGCCGGGCTCGGTCACGCCCTGCCCTCGGTCGCCCCGCTCCGGCCGGTGACCTTGGCGATCGTGCGCCGGATGTACTCGGCGGCGTCGATCCGGCCGAGCTCGCGGTCGACCAGGTCGGAGACGTCCTCGCGGTCGGGCTCCCAGCCGTCCAGCCGCCCGCTGGCCAGGACGTCGCTGACGCGCTGCTTCTGCGCGTCGTCCAGCGGCTCGAACAGCTCCGGCCATTGACGGGCGTAGCGGCACGGCTCGTACGTCATCTCAGCACTCCTGCGTGGTCGGTGGGCGGATCCCAGCGTATCGAGCAGTTCCGTTCACTTCAGCGTCGCATCGAGGTTCGCGGACAGTCATCTGACAACTGAAGGCTGTTCCGGACCCCCACTCCCCGCTCAGGAGGATCCGCATGTCTGTCTCCCGTCGTCGATTTCTCGGGTACGGCGGTGCCGGCACCGCCGCGGTGCTGCTCGGCACCGGTGCCTGGGACGCCTCGACCACGTACGCCGTTCCGACCAAGGCCGGCAACCCGTTCACGCTCGGCGTCGCCTCGGGCGACCCGAAGTACGACAGCGTCGTGCTCTGGACCCGGCTGGCCACCGATCCCTTCGCCGTCGACGGCAAGGGCGGGATGCCGAACCGCCCGGTGCGCGTCGAGTACGAGGTCGCCCTGGACGAGCGCTTCCGGTTCGTCGTACGGCGGTCGAGCGTGCTCGCCACGCCGGAGCTCGGCCACTCGGTGCACCCCGAGATCCACGGGCTGCTGCCGGACCGCGAGTACTACTACCGCTTCCGCACCGGCCACGAGGTCTCGGCGACCGGCCGGACCCGGACGACGCCGCACCCGCTGACGACGCCGCGCAACCTGCGGTTCGCCTTCGCCTCGTGCAACGCCTGGCAGGACGGGTACTTCACGGCGTACGAGCACATGGCGAACGAGGACCTCGACCTGGTCGTGCACCTCGGCGACTACCTGTACGAGTCCGGCGTGAAGACCAACAAGCGCGGCGTCGAGACCGACCCGCGGTTCCACACCGAGACGTTCGACCTGGCCCGGTACCGGCTGCAGTACTCGCTCTACAAGTCCGAGGCGCCGCTGCAGGCCGCGCACGCGGCGCACCCGTGGATCCACACGTTCGACGACCACGAGGTGGAGAACAACTGGGCCGGCGACCTCTCCCAGGCCGACACCGAGCCTGATCAGGACCCGGTGATCTTCAAGCAGCGTCGCGCGCAGGCCTTCCAGGCGATGTACGAGAACCTGCCGCTGCGGCACGAGCAGATGCCGTCCGGCCCGGACATCCGCTACCACCGGCGGCTGCCGTACGGCCGGCTGGCGGACTTCACCATCCTGGACACCCGGCAGTACCGCTCGGACCAGCCGTGCGGCGACGGCGACTCGTCGACCTGCGACGACCGGTTCGACCCGGACAACACGATGCTCGGCGGCAAGCAGCGCAAGTGGCTGCTGGACGGCTTCCGCCAGTCGCGCGCCCGCTGGCAGGTGCTGGGCAACCAGACCCCGATGGGCCAGACCGACTGGACGCCCGGTCCGGAGACGCACGTCTGGCTCGACCCGTGGGACGGTTACGTTGCCGAGCGCAACAAGGTGCTGGCGGCGGCGCAGGACAGCGGCGTCCGCAACCTGGTCGTCATCACCGGTGACCGGCACCAGAACTACGCCCTGGAGCTGAAGCGCGACTTCGCCGACCCGAACTCACGCACGGTCGGCACGGAGTTCGTCGGTACGTCGATCACCAGCGGCGGCGACGGCGCGGACACCACCGACCAGGGTCAGCAGTTCCTGGCGGCGAACCCGCACCTGAAGTTCTTCAACTCCCAGCGCGGGTACGTCCGGGTCACCGTCGACGAGCGCCAGTGGCGCTCCGACTTCCGCGTCGTCCCGTTCGTCAGCAAGCCGGACGCCCCCGTCACCACCCGCGCGACGTACGTCGTCGAGGACAAGCGCGCGAACGTCCACCTCGCCTGATCGGGCTCAGGGTCTGCTGTAGACGCCGAACGCGTCGAAGGCGACCCAGGAGCCGGTGTCCTTGGAGACCTCGACGATGTTCTGACCGGTTTTGAAGAGGGATCGCGGTAGCGGGCGCTCGACGTACGACGGCTTGAGCGGTGAGCCGGGGTACGTCGAGTCCGCGATCGTCGAACCCTTGGTGGCGCCGTTGGCGAAGGTGATCCGCTCGACCTGGGTGCCGTTGACCCGGAGTACGGCGGAGCCGGCCAGGCTGGCGTGGCTGTCGATCAGCCAGAGGGCGAGGTCGAGATCCTTGGTGGGCAAGGCGGTCAGGTTGAAGCGGAAGCGGACCCGGTGGTTCTTCGAACCGGCCCACTTGTCCGACGGGCCGGGCAGCAGGTAGCACCAGTGCTTGCTGGGGAGCGACGTGCCGTAGGTGTAGTCGACGTCGTTCGGGAAGGTCGCCGGGTAGTCGGCGCTGCGGTTCGGTGACAGGGCGAGCTCGGAGCCCTTGCCGTCGTACTGGCCGACTCGGGCGATCGGGCGGCCGGAGACCGTCACGGAGGTCTTGTTGGCGACCGCAACAGTTGCCGAGGGCACCGAGGAGGCTCCGGCCGCGTCGACGGTGACGACGCGGTAGTTCCGGGTGACGCCGCTGAATCCGAGGCCTCGATGAACGAACCGCGGGTAGACGGTCTTCCCCGCCAAGGCCCAAGCACCACCCGGTACGGCGGCGTACACGGCGTAGTGGTCGACGACCGTGGACCACGGCACCGCCGTCCAGTCGAGCGTGACCGTGCTGATCTGACCGGCGCCACGCAGCCCGGTCGGTGCGGGAACTGCCATCACAGGGCCTCCAGTCGGGGACTGCCGGCGGGCGTGCGGAACCGCGCGACCGTGCGCGCCGTGGCGTTCGCGTCGGCCTCGACGTACGGCACCGAGACGAACTCCGACGTCATCTCGGTCGGCGTCAGCGTCGCGTGCACGTAGCCGCGACGCGCGTTGTAGAGCTTCACGTACGGATGCCCGAGCCAGTCCTGCGCGTAGTCGTCGGTCTCCGCGCCGTCGCCGTCCGAGCCGATCGACGAGCAGACCAGTTCGACGCCGACCGTGCGCGACGACGGGTTGGCGAAGTCGGCCTTGAGCTCCGACGCGACCGCGCGGTGGATGTCGCCGGTCAGTACGACGGGGTTGCTGGTCTGCCCGAACGCGGAGATCAGCCTGCGACGGTTGGCCGGGTAGCCGTCCCACTGCTCGACCCGGTCGTTGGTGACGGCGGTGACGACGACGCCGTTGGCGACCAGGTTCCAGGTCGCCCGGGAGTTCGTCAGGCCGTCGTACAGCCACTGCTCCTGGGCCGGGCCCATGATCGTGCGGGCCTCGGACAGCCGGTCCGCCTCGCTGACCGGGATCGGATCGCGGTACTGGCGGGTGTCGAGCAGGTTCAGCCGGGCCAGCGTGCCGACGTCGAAGCGGCGGTAGACCTGACTGTCCGGTCCCTGCGGCAGGCTGCCGAGCGAGAGCGGGAGGTTCTCGTAGAAGGCCCGGTAGGCAACCGCGCGGCGATACACGAACAGCTCGGGCGGGATGCCGTAGTACGACGTGTCGGCGCCGTAGTTGTTCTGCACCTCATGGTCGTCCCAGGTGTGCAGCCACGGCGCCGAGGCGTGCGCGGCCTGGAGATCGGGATCGGTCTTGAACAGCGCGTAGCGCAGCCGGTACTGCTCCAGGGTCTCGATCTCGACCGTGTGCTCCGGCGCGACGGTCACGTTCTTCCGCCAGAGGTTGCCACCGGCAACGATTCCGTACTCGTAGATGTAGTCGCCCAGGAAGAACACGGCGTCCACCTCGCGCCGCGCGAGATCCTTGTACGCCGAGAAGTACCCGTGGTACCAGGCCTGACAAGACGCCAGCGCGAAGGAGAACTGCGCGGCCGCGCCGACCGGCAGCGTCTTGCTCCGGCCGACCGGGCTGATCTCCTGGCCGGCGCGGAACCGGTAGAAGTACTCGCGCCCCGGCTGCAGCCCGCGCACCTCGGGATGGACCGCGTGCGCGAGCGCGGCCGACGCGATCGCCGTACCGGTGCGCACGACCTTGGTGAACTGCCGGTCCTCGGCGACCTCGTACTGGACCGGTACGTCGTCCGGCGGCATCCCGCCGTGCCCGTCGACGGCCAGCGGCTCCGGCGCGAGCTTGGTCCACAGGACGAACCCCTCGGCGGTCGGATCGCCGGACGCGACCCCGAGCGCGAACGCTCCGGACGGGACGGCTCGACGGGGTGTCGTGTCGGCGCTGGCCGGCGCCGCGACGCCGAGCGCGACCGCGGCGGCGCTCAGGCCGCTGAGCTGGAGGAAGGAACGCCGGCGCAGACCGGCGGGATCAGGTGAGTCCATGGGCGGAGGCTCCGATCTCGATTTCGCCACATTCTTACGTAAAAACCGTTCGGAATGTAACCCCTTGACATGGATTCAGTACCGCTGGTCATCAGTGCGAGCGGAATCTCCTGTTGGATTTCGATCCGCCGGTGAGGGAACTTGGGACCCATGGCTACCAACACGAAACGCCGGATCGGGGACGTCGAGGTCAGTGCGATCGGGCTCGGCGGCATGCCGATGTCGATCGAGGGACGCCCGGACGACGAGAGCCGGTCGATCGCGACGATCCACGCCGCGCTCGACGCCGGGATCACGCTGATCGACACCGCCGACGCGTACCACCTGACCGCGACCGACGTCGGGCACAATGAGTCGCTGATCGCGAAGGCGCTGTCGTCGTACGGCGGTGACACGTCGGACGTCGTGGTCGCGACCAAGGGCGGGCACCTGCGGCCGGGCGACGGGTCCTGGACGCTGAACGGCTCCCCGGAGTACCTGAAGCAGGCGGCCGAGGCGTCGCTGAAGCGGCTCGGGGTTGAGGCGATCGGGCTGTACCAGTTCCACCGGCCGGACCCGAAGACGCCGTACGCCGACTCGGTCGGCGCGATCCGCGACCTGCTGGACGCCGGCAAGATCCGCCAGGCCGGCATCTCCAACGCGAACCCCGAGCAGATCAAGCAGGCGAACGAGATCCTTGGCGGCCGTCTCGTCTCGGTGCAGAACCAGTTCTCCCCGGCGTACCGGTCGAGCGAGCCGGAGCTGGAGCTGTGCGACGAGCTCGGCATCGCGTTCCTGCCGTGGTCGCCGCTCGGCGGCATCTCGAAGGCGTCGGACCTGGGCGAGAAGCACCCGGCGTTCCACCGGATCGCCGGTGAGCTCGGGGTCAGCCCGCAGCAGCTGACGCTGGCCTGGATGCTGGCCAAGTCGCCGCACGTGATCCCGATCCCGGGGTCGAGCCGGCCGGAGACGATCCGTGACTCCTACGCCGCGGTCGACCTGGAGCTGACGGCCGAGCAGGTGGCCGCGCTCGACGCGGAATAGCGCCGTACGGGCCTGACGTTAGGGCTGTCGAATCATTCAGCCCCGATGGGAGGTCCCATGGAAGACCTGCGTGCGTTGAGCTACGGCCTCGGCCGGCAGTACTTCGAGGAGAAGGACTACCGCGGGGCGATCAAGGCACTGAAGCCGGTCGTCGAGGAGACGCCGGACGACGTGGGCACGCGGCTGCTGCTGGCGCGGGCCTACTACCACTCGGCGCTGCTCAAGCCGGCCGAGCAGCACCTGCACGAGGTGATCACCCGCGAGCCGACCGAGTACTACGCGCACCTGATGATGGCGCGCACGCTCGAGCGGCAGTCGCGGGCGGACGAAGCGGTCAAGCACCGCCGGATCGTGGCGGCGCTGACCGGCGACGACAGTCATCTCGCGAACCACACTATGTAAGGGATCGCTGAGCGTCGTACAGATCCCGTACGGCGGGCCGCGCGCCCAGCAGGAACGTGCCGTTCTCCAGGTCGCCCTGGAAGTCGCGCGGCAACCCGCTCGGATCCGACGTGAGCCCCTGCAGCCCGACCGTGAGGCTGCGGGGTGCCACGTCGGCTAACTGGATCGCGTACGGCGAACCGCTGGTGATCCGCACGTTCCAGTGCGCGATCCGCGCCCCGAACAGCGGGCCCGACGCCGCCGATCCGCCGACGCGGCCGTTGTTCACCAGCGTGATGTCGGTCCGCGCGTTCTCGAACGGCATCGCCCGGTGCGTGTCGAACGTGCCCTCGGCCATCCGGCCACGCCGCCAGACGTTGCCCGCCGACAGCCCTTCGAGGTTGAGCCCGTGGTGCAGCGCGCCCGTCGGCAGCGGCACGGTGAACGCCTCGATCTCGAACCCGTCGACCAGGTTGTCGTGCGCCTGCATCCGGCACGCGAAGCTGTGGTGCGCGGACCGGCCGCCGACCACGACATCGGTCAGCGTGACCGCCTTCGTGGTGGTGAACCCGAAGCCCAGGTCGCAGTTCTCGACCCGGACGTCGTCGGCCCAGCAGTCGTGAACCGCCTGGAAACACAGGCCGTTCGCGCCGGGGTGCCGGTTGTGGATGGTCATCGGCTTCAGCTCGTTGCGGATCGTCAGCGACTGGACGCCGACGTCGTGCACGGTCGGGCCGAGCTCGCGTAGGCGTGACGGCCAGCTCGGCCTGAGGTCGTACCTGAGCGGTTGCGCCAGCCGGACCAAGCGCTCGCCGAGGATCGCCTCGATCCGGACGGGCCACTGGAGGGTCGCGTACTGGATGTACTGCCCCGCGGAGCCCGTGGTGAGCTGTGGAGCCTTGACCGGCCAGTCGTAGTCCGTCGTACCGGGGATGTCGCCGGCCAGATGCTTGAGTACGCCGGCGTCGGCGGGATTGTCGGTCTCCAGTACGACGAGGTCGCCAGCCTTGAGGTTCGCAGTACTCGAGACCAGCAGCGTGCGCTGGCCGCGGGACGCGGACCCGACCTCGGCGAGGGTGTCGCCGAGCAGCCAGCCCTCGGAGGCGGCGAAGTCCTCGGCCTCCGACTTCGCCTTGCGCTCAGGCGCGATCACCCAGATCTGCCCGCCGGTCCACGACCAGCGGCTCTGCAGACTCGGCTGGAGGTTGGGCCGATAGCTCTCCTCGAGCGGGCGAGTGAAGTGCAGGATCGTGCGGTCCCGGCCGGAGCCTTTGAGGACGACGTTCGACCAGTGGATCCAGATGGGCGAGTCGAGGCGGTAGACGCCCGGCGGTACGACGACAGTGCCGCCGCCGTGCGTACCGGCGTACTGGACGGCGGCGTTGAAGGCGGGTGCTGCATCGGCCGTGCTGCCGGGACGCGCGCCGAAGTCGGTGACGCGGGCGATCGTGCGTGGAGCCCGAGGGCGCTCGCCGCCGCGGTAGCCGGCGTGCGAGATGTCGGGGATCAGCGGGTGCGTGCCGGGCGCTTCGGACCATTCGGCGAGCAGCTCGGTCGACGTGTCACGCGAACTGGCTTGGGCCGGACCAGTGGATAGGAGACCTGCAGCGGGGATGGCTGCGGCGCTGCCCAGGAGCAGGCGGCGGGAGAGCATCATGGACGAACTCCTCGGGGCGGAAGGGTTTCGCAGGGTGGGACCAAGTTTCACTGGGCGGACCGGAATAGACAAGAGCCAGAAATAGTTCAATAATTAACTACCTAATCGAGGAGGGCTCATGCAGTTCGGCGTCTTCAGCGTCAGTGACGTGACGCAGGATCCGACCACCGGCACGACCGTCTCGGAGGCCGAGCGGATCAAGGCGATGGTCGCGATCGCGCTGAAGGCCGAGGAGGTCGGCCTGGACGTGTTCGCCACCGGCGAGCACCACAACCCGCCGTTCGTGGCGTCGTCGCCGACGACCATGCTCGGGTACATCGCGGCGCAGACCTCGAAGCTGATCCTGTCCACCTCGACGACGTTGATCACCACCAACGACCCGGTGAAGATCGCCGAGGACTACGCGATGCTGCAGCACCTGGCCGACGGCCGGGTCGACCTGATGATGGGCCGTGGCAACACCGGCCCGGTCTACCCGTGGTTCGGGCAGGACATCCGCAACGGCATCCAGCTCGCCGTCGAGAACTACGCCCTGCTGCGCCGCTTGTGGCGCGAGGACGTGGTCGACTGGGAGGGCAACTTCCGGACCCCGCTGCAGGGCTTCACCGCGACGCCGCGGCCGCTCGACGGCGTACCGCCGTTCGTCTGGCACGGCTCGATCCGTTCGCCGGAGATCGCGGAGCAGGCGGCGTACTACGGCGACGGCTTCTTCCACAACAACATCTTCTGGCCGGCCTCGCACACCGCGCAGATGATCGACCTGTACCGCCGCCGCTTCGAGCACTACGGGCACGGCGCCGCAGACCAGGCGATCGTCGGGCTCGGCGGCCAGGTCTTCATGCGGAAGAACTCGCAGGACGCCGTCCGGGAGTTCCGTCCGTACTTCGACAACGCCCCGGTCTACGGGCACGGGCCGTCGCTGGAGGACTTCACCCGCGAGACGCCGCTGACCGTCGGCAGCCCGCAGGAAGTGATCGAGCGGACGCTCGGCTTCCGCGAGCAGTTCGGCGACTACCAGCGCCAGCTGTTCCTGATGGACCACGCCGGGCTGCCGCTGAAGACCGTGCTCGAGCAGCTCGACATCCTCGGCGAGGAGGTCGTGCCGGTACTGCGCAAGGAGTTCGCGGCCCTGAAGCCGGCGCACGTGCCGGACGCGCCGACGCACGCGTCGCTGAAGACCGCGGCCGAGCGGGCGCACTCGCTGGAGTCGCTGTCGGCGCCGGAGTCCGTGACCGAGGGAGCCGAGCGATGAAGGAACTGCCTCGCCCCGAGGGCGAACGCACGATCGCCGTGGTGACGGCCGGACTGACGAGCCCCTCGTCGACCCGGCTGCTCGCCGACCAGCTCGCCGCCGCCGTCGGGGACACCCTCGACGGCCGCGGGGTGCCACGGCGCGTGGTGGTCTTCGAGCTGCGCGACCTCGCGCACGACCTGACCAACAACCTGCTGACCGGCTTCCCGTCCGCGTCGTTGCGGGAGGTGCTGGAGACGGTGGTGAACGCCGACGCGTTGATCGCGGTGACGCCGACCTTCAGTGCGTCGTACAGCGGGCTGTTCAAGTTGTTCTTCGACGTGCTCGACGACAAGGCGCTGGTCGGCAAGCCGGTGCTGATCGGCGCGACCGGTGGGACCGAGCGGCACTCGCTCGTGCTGGAGTTCGCGCTGCGGCCGCTGTTCGCGTACCTGCAGGCGGTCGTCGTACCGACTGGCGTGTACGCGGCGTCGTCGGACTGGGGTCCGCACGCGGTGGCGCTGCGCGCCCGCGTCGAGCGCGCGGCGACCGAGCTGGTCGACCTGCTCACCAACCAGCCCGCGCGGCGGGCCGTCGACCCCTTCGAGAGCCCGACACCGTTCGAGGATCTGCTGAACAGCTGAAATGTCGAGGGCCGTCGGTCGGCCTCGATGTAGCGTCAGGAGGGCCGAACGGCGGCGCTCAGACGTTAGGGATCTCTGATGAAGTACGTGCTCCTGATCCACTCCAGCCCGCAGCCGTGGGGCCACCCGACCGGCGACACGGTGCCCGAGCACCAGGCGCTCCCGAAGGCCGAGCGGGAGCGCCTGAACTCGAACTTCGAGAAGCTGCTGACCGAGCTGCAGGCCAACGGCGAGCTCCTCGGCGGCGAGGCCCTCGGCGACCCGGCCACGTCCCGCCTCTACCGCTACACCGGCCGCCCGGTCGTCACCGACGGCCCGTACTCCGAGTCGAAGGAACACCTGGCCGGGTTCTTCCTGATCGACGTCGACACCCCCGAACGCGCCGACGAGATCGCCCAGGTCTTCGCCGGCCCGGGCGAGACGATCGAGCTGCGGCCGCTGCACGTGTTCTGACAGCTCCGGGCCGGTACGTCGTACCGGCCCGGCTGTCTCACTGGTTCAGCCAGCCTTGCTGCTTCGCCCAGTTGAGGTAGGCGATCCCCAGCGCGTGCGAGCCCTGGACGGGGACGAGTTGCACGGCGTCGTACACCCGCAGGGTCTGTTCGTGGACGATCGAGTCCTGCTCGGCGTACGGCATCCAGCGGGCGCACTGCACCGCGTTGCCCGGGACGGCGTCGGCGGTGCCGTTCACGCGGTACCAGACCTCGGTGGCGGACCGGACCACGTTCTGCCGGAAGGTCGCGGCGAACCGCTCGATGTCCTGGCCCAGGGTGTCGTCGATGCCGGCCTCGAACGCGGCGTGCACGAACTCCGTGCTGATCGCCGCGTGGCTGATGTCCTCGACCTGCCGGTTCGCCGAGTAGAACGGCGTGTACTCCGAGAGGCCCTGCTCGCGCGTGTAGCCGGAGTACAGCTCGCCGTACACCGGCCAGTAAGGCCAGACGTAGGCTCCGTCGGCCTCGAGGGTGAGCCCGGCGCGGTACGACGTGAGCAGCTCGTTCACCCGCGTGCGGTAGCGCTGCTCGCCGGTCGCCCGGTACAGCTCGACCATGACCAGCCCCAGCCCCTGGCTCTGGTTGTACGGCTGGATCAGGCCGTCGAAGGGAATCGGCGCCCCCTTCGGCCACACGTAGTCGCCCGCTCCGCCCGGGCGCGTCGCGTACTCGCAGTCGTGGAAGGCGACCGCGTCCTTGGCCGCACCGAGCAGGTCGAGCGCCGTACGACGACGAGGCCCGCGGTTCAGGCCCGGCGTCTTCAGCACCATCCGTGCGTACCGGGCGAGCGGGTAGGCCACCATGCCGGTGTGCACCGCGAACACGTAGTACTGCGGGGTGAAGGCGATGGTGGCCGCGCGCGGAGCGCTTCGGCGGCGGGCTGACGTCCTGAGGTCGACGGCCGTCCAGCGGAACGCCGGTCCGTACGCCGCGTTCACCGCGGGGACGACGTACGTGGCCGCGCCGGGGTCCAGCGAGACGCCGCGCAGCGTGACGACGGTGGTCGTCGCGGGGTTGCGCAGGACCAGGTCGAAGGTGTCGCCGGAGACGTTGAGCACCTCGGCGGTCGACTCCGCGCTCCGCGTCCCGGCCCAGCGCAGCTGCACGGCGGGCTTCCCGGCGCCGTCCGGGAGAACGGCGTGGCCGGCGGTGTAGTTGAAGGCGGTCCGCCAGACCTTGCCCGAGCGGCCGCGGTAGTCCTTGACGCCGCGGGCCTGGTCCGTCGTGCCGAGGACGTGGGCCGCGCGCTCCTCGAAGGTGCGCAGGTACTGCTCGTCCTGGTAGGCCTCGTACATCCGGAGCAGTCCGAGCATGAAGTAGGACTCACCCCACGCGTACATGCCGGCCTCGTTGCTCATCGGGTTGGCGGCCAGGTACGCCGACTGCGCCGCGGCGAACGCCGCGGGCGACTCGTAGTCGAGCGCGGCCGTGAAGGGCTGCCCGGCCGCGGAGGCCGGGCCGGCCGCCGAGGCCACGCCGGGTACGCCGGTCCAAGCGACGACGCCGGCGGCGGTGGAGCCGAGAAGGAGGTTGCGCCTGCTGATCGGTGGGGTCATCTCAAGTGCGTCCCTTCGTGTCTGAAACCCGGCTTCTGGATTCCAAATTTTGACGACCGTAGCCCACAACGGCAGGACTCACCAGCGTGAACTACCCCAATCTTTTCTGAGAAGATCCCACCCACATGGTTGACGAACGATCGACCAGCCCCGAACACTATGATGTCTAGAAGTAGCGTTTAGGACATTCATTCCTCCGGGAGGACGTCATCAGCAACAGGGACCACCTCCGGATCGGCATCGTCGGCGCCGGGATCATGGGCCGGGCCAACGCGCTGTCCCTGTCGGCCGTCGCCGAGGTCGAGGTCACGGCGTGCACCAGCCGGTCGACCGAAGCCGCCGGCCGGCTCGCCGACGAGGTCCAGGAGCGGGGCGCCCCGAGGCCGGCGATCCACCCGGACCTGGACGCGCTGCTGCGCGACGACGAGGTCGACGCCGTGGTCCTCACCACGCCGGACCACCTGCACGGCGAGATGATGGTGCGAGCGGCCGACGCCGGCAAGCACATCCTCGTCGAGAAGCCGCTCACCACCTCCGTCGCGGAGGCGGACGCGGCAGTGGCCGCCGTACGGCGCAACAACGTGGTGGCGATGTGTTTGTTCAACCATCGCTGGGTTCCCGCGTACGCGCAGGCGTACGACCTGCTCGCCGATCTCGGGGAGCCCGCGGTCGCGTACGCCCGCAAGGACGACACGATCTTCGTGCCGACCGAGATGCTGTCGTGGGCCGACCGCACGACCTGTGCCTGGTTCCTGTCCAGCCACGACATCGACCTGGTCTCCTGGCTGCTGCGCGACCAGGTCACCCGCGTCTACGCCACCGCGCGCTGGGGCAAGCTGCGCTCGCTCGGGATCGACACCCCCGACGCGATCCAGATCCAGGCGGAGTACTCGCGCGGCGCCGTGGCGACGTTCGAGTCGGCCTGGATCTACCCGAACACCTTCCCGACCATGGTCGACTCCTACGTCTCGGTCGTCGCCGAGGACGGCGTGGTCCAACTGGACCGGCAGAAGGAGAGCGTCGTGGTCGCCCGCAAGGACGGCTACAGCTACCCGCGGAACATGCTGCAGCGGGTGATGCACGGCGTCCCGGCCGGCGCGTACGCCGACGCGATCGCGCACTGGATCACCTGCTGCCGTACGGGCAGGCAGCCGCTGATCACGATCGAGAGCAGCCGCAACGTCACCGCCGTACTGGAAGCCGCGCACACCTCGATCGCGACTCGGCAGCCCGTCGACGTCTCGATGCTCGCCGATCCCGGGGCGCGGTGACGGAGATCGCCACCCTGTCCGCCGGTCCCGAGAAGGCGCGGCACATCGACGGCCGGATCAACCGGATCGCCACCGACGACCTGATCAAGGCCTTCGGCTCCCCGTCCGGAGTCGACGACCTCGCCACCTTGCGCGCCTTCGTGGCAGGCCGGATGCGCAGACCCGCATGGCCGTTGCGCGAGTGGACCGAAGCGATTCGTTCCGGTCCTACGGCCGACGCGGTGCTGATCCAGGCGACCGCGCTGCTCGGTGAGGTCGACGTGACCGGCGGCGGGCACGGCCGCTCCCGGCGCTACGGCTTCCACTACCTGGACTGGCTGGTGCCGGGGGTGCACGCCTGGCTGCTGACCGGTGAGGACCGCTACCTCGAAGCCTTCGAGCGGCACCTGGAGGACTGGGTCGAGCAGCGCGATTCCGCCGTCGGCGAGTGGCCGGGGCTCGACGTGATCTGGTACTCCCTCGGCACCTGGGCCCGGTGCCGCGGCCTCCTGCCCACGCTCGAGGTTCTCACCACTTCGCCGTTGTCCGACCGGGCCTGGGGCGGACTGGTCAGCACTCTCGTCGGCGGGGCGCGCTGGGCGTACGACGAGCACGACGTCTTCCGGCACGGCAACTGGCAACTCGTCTCCGCCACGGAGCTCCTGCACCTCAGCGCCGTACTGCCCGATCTGGTCGAGTCCGCGAGCTGGGCCGAACGTGCGCGCCTGCGGATCGACGAGCACCTGCTGCTGGACGTCTATCCCGACGGCGGACACTACGAGCGCTCTCCGGGCTATCACACGATGTGCCTGACCTCGCTCCAGCTGGCCGCTGTCGTCGACTCCCGGTACGGGTCCGGTCAACTGGCCCGGCACCCGAAGCTGACCGCGATGTACGACTGGCTGTGCGAGCTCGTCTCGCCCGGCGGCTGGATCCCCCACCTGCAGGACAGCCACGTCGTGTGGCCGGCTCGGAGCCTGCTGCGCGGAAGCTATGTCCTCGACAATCCGGTGCTGGCGAGCGTCGCCGCGCAGTGGCTGACGCCGGAGGAGTTCGCCGAAGAGGCCGCCATGCTTCCGGCCTGGACGGACTCCGCCAGGCAGGCTCGGTGGATGAACACGCTCGGTTCGGCCCTTGGCGACCCGGCTCCTGCGCAGCAGCGCACCGGCGTACTGGCTGATTCCGGGTACGTCGTACTGCGCGCGGACGCCCTCCGCGCCGTGATCAACTGCGGGCCGCACATCGAGCACGAGCTGGAGTCGCACTCGCACCGCGCCGTCCTCGACTTCGTGCTCGAGGGGTGGGGCCGGCCGCTGCTCTGGGAGGCCGGTGGTCCGCCCAGCTACGACGACCCGGAGTACCTGTCCTGGTACCGCTCCGGCCAGGGGCACAACACTGTGCTGGTGGACGGACAGGAGCTGAGCACCGATCGCGCGGTGAGCACCGATCCGCTGGTCGACACCGACCTCCTGGCCGTCTTCACCGGACGCCACCAGGGCAACGGCGTACCGCAGGCCCGCACGATCGCGATGGTCCGGGAAGAGCCCGCATTCGTGGTCGTCACCGACAGCACACCAGGACTTGCCGAACAGCACGCCTTCCGCGCGTGCTGGCAGGCGCTCGACCCCTGGCGCCAAGTCGGCCCGCTCGCCTTCGACACAACGGCTTCCGACGGTTCGGGGCTCCTCTTGCTCGAGGCCGGCGAGCCGGAGACCACAGCGGTCGAAACGCTCGAAGGGACGGCTCGTCGGCCGGATCCGGTCCGCCCTGAGGCGCCGTACGGGCCGCTGCACACGTTGGCGCTCGACCGCGCTCACGGCGCCTTCACCACGGTGCTCGTCCCGCACGCGGGAGCCGAGCCGCCCAGCGTGACCGTCGTACGGAGTTGGGCGAAGCTGACCGTCGACCACGGCCACACGGTCGATCGGGTCGGCGCCAACCACTGGGTGCGCACCCGGCGGGACGCGGGCGAACAGTTGTCCTGGGCAACGGGTTGGCAGGTGTGCGAGCTGTCCGACCGCGGCCGGCCGCTGTTCCGGAGCGCCGCGCCCGTCGATGTCGAGGCGACGCTGCGGGACGGCCGGCTGCACCTGGCGGTGACCGCGTCCGGCCGTTGCCGGATCTGGATCCGCGTGGGCCAGGACGGCGAGGTCCGGCTGAACGCCGTACCGGTCACGACCGTCAGCGACGAGGCGGGCTGGGCGGATCTCACTCTTCCGTACGCCGGGCGCTGGACCATCGAGGGAGCGACTCATGCCTGACGACGTCACCAGCGGCTGGTTCGACGCGCACATCGTGACCGGCGCGCACCCGGCGGCGCTGCTGCAGCCGACCGACCGGGACGCGATCGCGGCCCACCTCGACACGTACGCGCTGTCCGGAGCTCTGGTCGGCGCGATGGCCTCGTGGCTGCACGATCCCCTGACCGGCAACGCCGAGGCGAGCGCCGTCGCGACCGACCTGGCCGACCAGGGCGTCCTGGCCTGCTGGACAGCGGTGCCACCGGTCCACGGCGAGTCGCACACCCTCGGCGGGTTGGTCAGCCGGGCCGCGGACGAGGGCGTCGGAGCGTTCCGCCTCTATCCCCGATCGCACGGGTACGCGCCGGTGTCCGCCGCGATGGACGAGTTCTACTCCGCCCTCGCGGCCGTCGGGCTGCCGCTTTGCGCGGACGCCGCTGAGCTCGACTGGTCCCAGCTCGCGGTGATCGCCGCCCGCTTCCCCACCCTGCGGATCGTCGTCTCCCAGGTCGGGTACCGGGAGCTGCGCAACCTCTCGGCGGCGCTGCGCGACCACGACAACCTGTCCGTCGACCTGGTCAACTTCGCGGCCCACCAGGCCGTGGAGTGGCTGGCCGCCAACGGCCTGGCCGACCGGTTGCTGTTCGCCACCGGGCTCGGCCTGCGCGATCCTGCCGAGAGCGTCGTCCGGCTCGCCTGGTCGGGCGTGGACGACGCCACGGTCCGCCAGATCGGCTCCGGCAACGCGGGCAGACTGTTCGCGCTGCCTGTCGGGGGGCTCGCATGATCGGCCGCCGACCGCCGGCCGAGCGGCTGGTGATCGACGTACACGCGCACCTCGGCCCGTACTCGCTGTTCCACATTCCGGAACCCGGCGCCCAGCAGATGGTCGACGTGATGGACCGGACCGGGACCCAGGTCGCCGTGGTCGCGGCGAACCGCGCCATCCAGCAGGACGCCCACCTCGGCAACTCGGAGACACTGGCCGCGGTGGACGCCCACCCGGGCCGGATCGCGGCGTACGCGGTGATCAATCCGTGGCAGGACCCGGAGCGCGAGCTCGAACGGCTCGCGGCCGACGACCGCTTCGTCGGGATCAAGGTGCATCCGACGCTGCACCAGTACCCCGTGACCGGCGCGCGGTACGCCGCCGTGTGGGCGTTCGCCGCGGAGACCGGCTGCCCGGTGCTCAGCCACTCCCAGCACGGCTCCGCCTACGACGCGCCGGCGCTGTTCGAGACGGTCGCCACCAAGTACCCCGACGCTCCGGTGATCCTCGGCCACGCGGGCATCAGTCCGGCCGGCGTCGACGAGGCAGTCGCCGCCGCCACCCACCATCCCTCGCTTTGGCTTGAGGTGTGCGGATCGCAGATGACCGGCCAACTGATCACGGGCATGGTCGAGCAGGTCGGGAGCCGGCGCGTGCTGTTCGGCTCCGATTTCCCCTTCATCGACCAGCGGATGTCGCTCGGTCGCGTGGTCTACGCATCGATGACCGAGGACGAGCGCGAAGATGTCCTCGGTGGGAACGCCCGCCGTCTGTTCCGGTGGCGCCCGCTGCCGGGTGATCCGGGGGAGCCTCGATGAACGACGACACCGACAGTTCCTCGGCCGGCGAACGCCTGCCGCCGGTGGTGGTCGGGCTGTTCGGCCCGCGCCGGCTGGTCAAGACGATGGCCGAGGCCGGCCAGCAGATCGCCGAGCGGCACGCCCCGAACCGCGTCAAGTTCGTCACCGGCGGGTACGACGACCAGGCCGAGGCCGAGGACCGGTACCGGCGGCTGCGCGACCGCATCGACTCCGCCGTGTTCCCCGGCCCCTGGCAGTTCGACCTGGCCGCGGACGGGCACTGGCTGTCGGTCCCGTCCACACACCTCCCGCTGACCGGCGCGGCCCTGTACGCCGCGCTGCTGCGCGCCTCGCTGACCATCGACGACGTCGACCTGAGCCGGGTGAGCATCGACTCCCTGGCCGCGGCCGACGTCGAGGAGGCGTACGCCGAGATCGGGCTCGCCACCACGAACGTGCACGACATCCCGTACGACGGCCCGGAGTCCGTGGCGGGCTTCGCGGCCTTCCACCGGGCCAAGCGGGAGCAGGGCGCGACCCTCGCCCTGACCACGATCCTCGCGGTCGAGCGCGAACTGCGGTCCCACGGCGTACCGGTGCTCCGGATCGCCCCGACCCGGTCGAGCGTGCGCGACGCCCTGGAGACGGCGGTGCTGCTCGGCCAGGGCACCCGGATGGGCGCGCACCAGATCGCGATGATCGCCGTACAGCTGATCCCGACCGGTACCTCCCGCACCGAGTCCGGGGACTACTGGCAGCAGGAGCTCGCCCTGTCGACCCACCAGCGGCTGCTGTCGGAGGCGCGTCAGGTCGGGGCCACCGTGACGCGGCGTTCGGACACGCTCTTCCTGGTCACCACCACCCACGGCGCCCTGGTCCAGCTGACCGAACAGTTCACGACCGCACCCTTCCTGGGCGTGCTGACGGCCCAGCTCGGCGTACCGGTGGCTGTCGGAGCCGGCACCGGCCAGACCGCACGGGCGGCCGAGGCCAACGCGCTGATCGCGGTCGAGGACTCGGTCGGCCGCGCGGGCCGGGTCGCGGTCTACCTCGACGACGCGAACGCGCGGACCGACCTCCCGCCCGGCACCGGCCGCGCGATCACCGAGTCCGCGCCGCAGGACGGTGCCCCGCCGATCGACCCGCGGGCGATCGAGATCGTCACCTCGATCGCCGCCGCGACCGGCACCGGTCCCCAGGTGATCGCCGACGTGGAAACCGTCGCCGAGGTCATGCGCGTCACCCAGCGGACCGGGCGCCGGATGCTCAAGGAACTGGTCGACGCCGGGCTCGCCTGGCCGCTGCCGCCCGCCCGGTCGAGCGGTGGCGGGCGACCGCGTCAGCAGTTCCGGCTGCTCACCGAGAAGCTCGAGTAGTCCGAGCTCCGTTGCCGATTGCGGACGCCGTACTGGCCTCGCGCTGACTACGGCATCAGTTGGCCGCCGTTGACCTCGACGATCTGGCCGGTGACGTAGGAGGCCATCGGGTCGGAGGCGAGGTACAGGATCGTGCCGACGCACTCGTGCGGGGTGCCGGTGCGGCCCATCGGGATCGTGGTGAGCATGGCCTTCATCTGCTCCTCGCCGGTGTGCCGGTCGTGGAACGGGGTGCTGATGACGCCGGGCGAGATCGCGTTGACGCGGATGCCGTCGGGGGCGAGCTCCTTGGCCAGCCCGCGGGTGAACGTGCTGACCGCGCCCTTGCTGGTCGCGTAGACGACCGAGCCGCCGCCACCGCCGTGCCGGCCGGCGATCGACGTGACGTTGACGATCGCGCCGCCGCCCTGGCCGCGGAACACCGGGACGATCTGGCGGCTCATCGCGAACACCGAGGTCAGGTTGACGTCGAGGATCCGGTGGAACTCCTCGTCCGGTACGTCGGTGACCGGCGAGCGCTTCACCAGGTCGCCGGCGTTGTTCACCAGGACGTCGATGCGGCCGTGCTTGGCCAGTACGGCGTCGATCAGGGCGGCGGCCTGGGCCGAGTCGGCGAGGTCGGCCTGGTGGATCGATCCGCTGCCGCCGGCGGTGTTCACGGCGTTCAGCGTGTGCTGCGCGCCGGACTCGTTGGCGTGGAAGTGCAGCGCGACCGTCGCGCCGGCCTCCGCGAACCCGACGGCCGCAGCCGCCCCAATCCCACTGCTGGCGCCGGTGACAAGCACAACCTGATCCGAGAAGTCGAGAAATCGCATGGTGCCTATCCTGCACGGCTCCCCGGCCCGCTGCCGCCCGACCGCCTGTCGGTCGAGGGGCCCCCGAAGGTTTTGGGGCCTCCCGCTCTGGACTGAGGAGGGAGGGAGCGCAGCGACCGACCGACGAGGGAAGAGCGGGAGACCCAGCCCCAAAACCCGCGGCGACGAAGTCGACGCCAAAAGCACAGTGACAGGCCGATGACGCGGTTGAGGTGACGACGCCGGAGGTAGCCTCAACGAATGGGTTACGACCTGGCGACGCTCGAGCTCCGGCGGTGGCGAGTGGCTGACGCGTTGCGCCTGACGGCCGCGCACGCGGACCCGGACATGGCCAACCAGGGCGGTATCCGCGACACCGCGAGTGCGGTCGACTGGATCGGCCGGGTCGCCGACCTCGACAACGGGCACGTGTACGCCGTCGCGGACGGTGAGGACCACCCGGTCGGCTGCGTCGCGGTCACCAACATCGACCGCCACCAGGTCGGCTGGACCTGGTACTGGACCATCGCCGAGGTCCGCGGCCAGGGCATCGCGCGCGACGCCCTGCGCGCACTCGCCGACTGGGCCCACCACGACGCCGGTCTCTACCGGCTCGAGCTCGGCCACCGCACCAACAACCCGGCGTCCTGCGGAGTCGCCGCCGGTGCCGGGTTCCTGTACGAGGGCCTGGAACGCGAACGCCTCGCCTACGACGGCGCCCGGTACGACGTCGAGCGCCACGCCCGCCTGGTCTCGGACCCACTGACGACACCGGAACGCCCGGTCACCATCAGCACCTGACAGCGGCCGGGTACGCCGTACGAGCTAGGCCTCGGCTGCCGCGAGCGCCTGCAGGTGGTCCTTGTAGAGGATCCAGCTCCCCGCGGCCACCAGCCCCACGAACAGCAGGATCCCGCCGGCACAGGCGATCCGGATCGCGGTGTCGTCGGTGACCACCGCCAGCCACCCGAACATCCCGAAGATCAGCAGCATCCCCGGCACGAGGATCGCCAGCGTCATCACGAGCTGCCGCTTCGTCATCGCCTTCGGCGGCTGCGGCGACCGCAGCTGCTTGACCACCAGCACGACAACCATCGCCGGCAGCAACGCCCGGACGGCCACCGAGGTCCACTCCCGCTCGACCACCGCCGCCACCATCGGAGCCAGCCCGAGCAGACCGAGCACTCCGAAGAAGTACACCTTGGGCGTCATCCCCGGATGCTAGGTCCTCGAGGGGCTAGCGGGTAGTGACAGGCGTTGCGAGAGGCGGCGTGGGGCGGGAGCCCATACGGTTGGGGGTATGGGTAAAGGCAACCGGTTGTCGTTCTTCTCGTTGGTGATCGGTGGGGCGGCGGGGTTCGGGTTGCTGTGGATCACGCGCCGCGCCTGGGACGACTGCGGCGTGAAGGTCAACGGCGTCGGCAACGGGCCGACCCTGCTGTTCGTCGGGCTGCCGGTGGCGATGGTCGTCAACATCGTGCTGTTCAGCGTGGTCTGGCGGGTGATGAAGAAGGGCGGCGGCGGCAAGTTCCTGATGCCACTGATCGGCGCCCTCGTCGCGATCGCCATCGCCGACCTGGCCCTCTTCTCCTGGGCCGGCACACCGGCCGGCATGGCCGCCCCCATCTGCCCCGGCAACGTCCCCGCCTGGTGGCCGGAGTGGATTCCGACCTGACACCGGCTGGGCTTACCTTGAGCGCGTGGGGTTGAAGCAGCGGATCGCTGCGCTGGGGACAAAACGGATCGTCATCACGTGCGTGGTCGGTGGCGTGCTCTGCCTGCCGGTCACGTTCGCGCTGCTGATGCTGCTGTCGGTGGCCTGGAACGAGTGCGACATCGGCGGCGATCCCGCGGCCCGCTTCAGCCTGGTCGTCGTCAGCTGGCCGTTGTTCCTCATCCACACGGCGGTCTTCGCGACCGTCTTCACGCTCCTCGCGGGAAGCAGCCGCTCGACGTTCCGCATCGTCGGAGCGGGCCTGGCCGGTCTGCTCACCGCGATCCTCCTCGCCGCGATCCTCTACGCCTGGATGGGCGTATCGACGGGCCCCTCCATCCCGGACTGCCCCTCCAACGCCCCGACCTGGTGGCCGGAGTGGATTCCGACCTGAGTCAGGGCTTGGGTGGGGCGTAGGAGCGCCAGCGTTCGGTGACGACGTATCCCAGGGCGAGGTTGGCGCCCAGGCTGGCGTCGTTGAGTGCGGCGCCGCCGGTGCCGAAGGCGGTGATGCCTTCGGCGAGCAGTGCGAGGATCGAGGCTGCCTTGACTGCTTGCCCCAGGCCACGGCCGCGGTAGCCGGCGAGCACCGAGGTGAAGCCGGTCTCCGCGAGCTGCTGCTCTCCCGCGCCGGTCAGGCTGATGGTGGTCGCCGCGACCAGCCGGTCGCCGTCTAGGGCGCCGAAGACCCGGCCCTTCGTCCACAGTTCGCGGACGTCGTCCAGCGTGCCGACCACTCGCTCCGTCGCCGGGGTGTACGGGTAGTCGGCCTGGTTCGCCGTTTCCAGTTCGTGCAGAGCCGTCGCGTACGACGCATCCAACTCCCGTACGACGACCGCGGCCGCCCGGCGTACGGCCTGCTCCAGCTTCGCCGGATCCGGGACGCGCAGCCGCGCGCCCCAGGACTCGCCGACGACGGTGTACCCGGCGGCCTCCAGTACGGCGCAGCGCGGGTCGTCAGCGCGGACCACCTCGAATGTCATCCCGGTGATTGTCCGCGCAGTGGGCTCGGCGTCTCAACCGGATATCCCCGGACGCGCAACCGCCGTCGACTCAACCCGAGATTCCCAGCCGCGCTGCCAGCGCTTGCGCGTCGTACGGCGCGCGGACCTTCACGTCGTTGTCGAAGTACACGAACACCTCGCGCTGCCGTCGCGGCGCGGGCGTTCCGACCCGCTGCCCGTTGGTCGGCGTCCGCCCGCCGTGCCAGGTCTTGATCCGCCCGGCCCACCGATCCAGCGCCGCGTCGTCGTACCCGCTCACGTACAACTCGTCAGCCCCGTGCAACCGCACATAAACGAAGTCCGACGCCGTCACGTCGTCGAGCATCGGCCACTTCCCCGCCGTGTCCGCACACACCAGCCCGATGTCGTGCTCCCGGAGCAACTCGACGAACCGACCGTGCTCGTACGACGGATGCCGCACCTCCAGCGCATGCCGCACCGGCTGATCAACCGATGCCTCCAGCAACGACCGGTCCTTCATCCGCTCGTCATGCTTGCGCGCCAGCACCGCCGCCTCAGCAGTTGTCCGAGGCAACAACTCGAAGAACCGCGCCAGCCGCTCCTCGTCGTACCCCAGAGTCCCCGGCAACTGCCACAGCACCGGGCCGAACTTCTCCCCGAGCGCGAGCACCCCGGAGGCGAAGAAGTTCGCCAGCGGCGTCTCGACGTCCTCGAGCTTCTTCATCTGCGTGATGAACCGCGGCCCCTTGACCGAGAACACGAACCCCGGCGGCGTCTCGTCGTACCAGCGCCGGTACGACGAGACCTGCTGCAGCGAGTAGAACGACCCGTTCAGCTCGATCGAGTTCAGCCGCCGCGACGCGTACTCCAGCTCCGCCCGCTGCGGCAGCCCGTCCGGGTAGAACACCTTCCGCCAGGGCGCGTACCGCCACCCCGAGATGCCTACCCGATAGGGACTGTCCTCCCAGCGTTCCATCTCCGCGAGTGGATCAGCCGAGCTTGCGCAGCAGCGGTACGACGTCCTCGGTGAACTGGGTCAGGAAGCGTTCCTGGTCGTGACCGGGGCCGTGGACAACGAAGTGGTTGAACCCGGCATCCAAGTAGGGCTGGAACTGCTTGACGGCCTCTTCGGGGTCGGAGGCAACGATCCAGCGCTTGGCGACCTGCTCGATCGGCAGTTCGTCGGCCAGCCGCTCCATCTCGGTCGCGCTGTCGACGCTGTGTTTCTGCTCAGGCGTCAGCGACAGCGGTGCCCAGAAGCGGGTGTTCTCCAGCGCGTGCTCCGGGTCGCGGTCGTAGGACAGCTTGACCTCGAGCATCCGGTCGACGTCCTCGAACTTCTTGCCGGCCTTCTCGGCGCCCTCACGAACGGCGGGCATCAGCTTGTCGTTGTACAGCTCCATGCCCTTGCCGCTGGTCGCGATGAACCCGTCCCCCGCGCGGCCGGCGTACTTCGCGACCAGCGGTCCGCCCGCGGCCACGTAGATCTTCAGCGGCGTCTCCGGGCGGTCGTAGATCGACGCCTCGACGGTCTTGTAGAACGGCCCGTCGGAGCTGACCGTCTCCTGCGTCCACAGCGCGCGGATCAGGTCGACCGACTCACGCAGCCGCGCGAACCGCTCCTTGAACTCGGGCCACTCGCGCCCCGACACGGCGATCTCGTTCAGCGCCTCGCCGCTGCCGACGCCGAGCATGATGCGGCCCGGGTACAGCACGCCGAGCGTCGCGAACGCCTGCGCGATCACGGCCGGGTTGTAGCGGAACGTCGGGGTGAGCACCGACGTACCGATCAGCACCCGGTTCGTCCGCTCGCCGACGGCGGCCATCCAGGCCAGCGCGAACGGCGCGTGCCCACCCTCGTGCCGCCAGGGCAGGAAGTGGTCGGAGACCGTGACGCTGTCCAGCCCGAGCTCCTCCGCGCGTACCGCGTACTCGACCAGGTCCCGCGGTCCGAACTGCTCCGCCGACGCCTTGTAACCGATCCGAATGCCCACCGTCTCGCTCCTCCGTCGTAGTCCGTCCACCGGGTGACAACCCGCGCACCGCGCGATCTATGCCGCCGCCGGTGCCACCGTACTGCGCCGAGCGTCCGCGAGGCGGAGGGACTGCGGTCAGCTGGTCTGGCGCCAGATGTCGTTGACGACCTTCTGGGCGGCCGGCTCCTCGCCCGGTGCGGCGACGGCGGCCACACCGACCAGCCACCAGCGGCCCTGGGAGCTGAAGGCGTGGCTCATCACCAGCGTGTACGGCTTGCTGCTGACCGCGTACCAGGTGGTGCTGTCCCGCGGAGTGGTCGGCGCGGAGGTCTTGTACGTCGTGCTCCACTCCTTGTCGAAGGCCGCGCGACCGGCCAGGCACGCCGCCTGACTGGCGCACGGCCGCAGTGCGATCCGTACGTCGAGGCCGCTCTTCGCCGGGTTCGTCCCGGTGAGCACCCGGCGGTAGATCATCGTCGACGACTCCGCGGCGAGCTTCTCGTCGAGCGCGGGCGGCTCCGGGAAGCCGAACTCGAACGGCAGGCCGAGCTCCCGCGCGACCTGGAGGTCCGCGCCCAGCGGGTAGATCGCGCCGACCACCGGCGCGAACGGCCCGGACCGGGACCACGGCACGGAGGTCACCTTGTCGATTCCCGGGCTGAGCACGCCGGTCGGCATCGCCGCAGGACTGACCGCGGCCGGCGGCGGGACGACCGGGTCGACGTCGGAGGTCGCACTCCTGATCGCAGCGCCGACGGAGTAGGTGACGCTGAAGACGGCGAGTACGGCGACCACTGCCACGACGTACGGCCACTTCTTCTTGGGGGCCGCGTCCGCGGGCTCGCCGGCGCCGGTCGTCCCGGCAGGCGAGGCGGGTGCGACAGCACCAGCTCGGCCAGCACCACCGGGGATCGGCGCAGCGCCGTACGGCGCGAGTTGCTGGCGGACTGCAGCCAGGGATTCCTCGTCGTTGCCGAGCAGGCCGTCGAGCGGGTCGAGCAGGCGCTCGGCGCCGGACTGGCCGGGGACGAGCTGCGTGACGGCGTACGGCCTGGTGGCTGTCAGGTTGGCTGCCCACAGCGGCAGTTCCTCGCGCTGCGGGTCGAGCGCGGCACTGCGGCTCGCCTGGCTGAGGCGGTCGCGGACTGTGGGGTCGTCGGCGCCGGCCTGGCTCAGGACCAGGACGACGACCTCCATCCCGGTGAACGACCGCCCGCGCCAGATCTCGGCGAGCGGGTGGTCCAGCAGCCGCTGGTCGAGCTCGTACCCGGAGATCTCCGGTGCGCTGTTCACTTCGCCTCCCAGATCGCCCGGTCGGCCAGGACGAGCGCGGCCTGCTCGGCCTTGTCGGGCGCGACCGGGTGCGCCTCGTAGTCCACCTGGACGACCAGGTCGTCGCGCAGCACGACCACCGACACCTTCCAGTCCTCACCACCGGTCCGCCCGGACCGGTCGATCCTCGTCGGGTAAGCCCGTCCGGGCGTGAGCACGCCCTTCTCGCGGTCGAACGCCTTGCGCGCGATCTGGTCCGGCCGGAACGGCGGCTCGCCCTCGCCGCCGAGCTTTCCGGCGTACGGCGTGATCCGGACGTTGACCGTCGCGGCGGTGAAGCTCTGCTGGCTCGACTCCTCGGCGACCGCGCGGCAGCGCACCTCACCGGTGCCGGTCTGCGCGAACACCGGAGAAGATGCCTTGGGCAACAATCCGGAGATGTCACCGAGCCGCTCGCACAGGTCGGCCGGCAGCTTGCGCGCGGCGGCCACGTCGTCCTCGCGCACCGGCTCACCGGCCGCGAACCCGATCCCCAGCCCCGCGATCAGCGCGACCCCGGAGGCGACCAGCGTGCCCCGCACCACTCCACCAGCCATGCCCCAGACCCTAGCCACGCGGAAGTTCTCCCTTACCGATCACGTTTCCCGTCGCCCGACAACGCGTCTTAGACGACAAGCGTGACGATCCGGTTCCGCCGAGTTTCAGAAGCCTGTACGACGTACTGAAAGGCTCACCCCAGCAGGGTCTTGACCTGTCCGCCGGACTCACTCAGCTTGCTGCCCAGCCCGGACAGCGCCTCGCCGACCGACGCGAGGATGCCGGACAGGTCCTGCAGGTTGCCGGCCAGGGTCTCGATCTCGGTCGCGACGCCGCTGACCTGCCCGCTGCCGTCGTTCAGCCGCTCGGCCGCCGCGTCGCCGATGCCGGGAATCTTGTCCAGCTCGCCGGCCAGCCCGGCCAGCATCCCGGCGGCGTCCTTCAGCCGGTCGCGGGCCGCGTTCATCGTGGTCGCGCTGCCGCTGAGCGCCTTCCGCGCGCCGCCCTCACCGTCGTCCCCGACCAGCGCACCGGCCGCCTTCGCCGCCTGCTCGCCGGCCTCGGCCAACCCGCCGCCGATCGTCTTCAGCAGCTCCGGCAGCTTGCCGATGAACCCGAGCGCGCCGTCCGGCAGGTCCTTGACCAGCTTGAGGACCTTCTCGAAGTCGTCGGAGTTCTCGAGCACGAACCCGACGGCTTTCTTCACGTCGTTGAGATCCCGCCCACCGAGCAGATCACCGATGTCCATGCCCGGAATGTAGCCCCCGCGCGCCCGCCGCGCCCCCGTCCCGCGCCCGCTCACCCCCGATTACCACCCAGAGCCGGTCTCGTTGTATCGTTTTCGTCGTTGCCTGCGCTCGTAGCTCAACGGATAGAGCATCTGACTACGGATCAGAAGGTTGGGGGTTCGAATCCCTCCGAGCGCGCCAGCAAAGCCCCAAGTCATCAGGTGGACGACTTGGGGCTTTGTCGTTCCCGGACGATCGGTTCGTCGTGGGCCTGCGGCAACTGATCGCGACGAGAGGGTGAGATGGAGTACTTCGTGTACGGGCGCGATCGCGCAGGCGCCTTCCCGCTGAAGGTCGAGCTCAGCGAGCAGCACTGGTCCTTCATGGACCGGTACGCCGAGGAGCTGATCGCGCGCGGGCCGACGCTGACCCATGACGACGAGGACGCCGAGACCACCGGCAGCCTGCACATCCTCGACGTACCGGATGACGAAGCCGCCGAGAGGTTCGCGTACGACGAGCCGTACTTCCTCGCCGGTGTCTTCGCCGACGTCCTGGTCCGCGGCTTCCGCAAACGCGTTGGCACGACGATGTGGGACTTCGCCAACGCCGTCCCCGGCTACGGCCGCTACCTGCTACTCGCCACGGACGGCGTCGACCACGATCCGCCGGACTCGCCGCACGTGATCCTGTACGGCGACCTGCTCGACGGCCCGACCCTCGTCGGCCAGGCCGCGTTGGTCGAAGCCCCGACCCCGGAAGCAGCGGCCGAGCTCCGACCCGGAGCCGCCGTGCACGTCTGGCGCTTCGGCGGCCGGCCCACCGAGGACCAGCCCGCCGAACCTCAGACCCCGCGCAGATAAGACCACTCGACCCCCGAAGCCCCGCGCCAAAACCACCCGGCGCGGGGCTTCAGCACGTTCCGGACCGGTCCGTCCCACGAAACGTCCGGCGGAAAGCGGTTGTCGGCAAAAGTTTGTGATCGGGCTCACGTACTGGCGGTTCTCAACACCCCACCCGGTCGCGTACCGTTAGTACCACTTGCACACTGGTATACGCCCACTGCGTTGACTGGTATGCGACAGATCACACCGCCGAACAGGGGAATGAGCCGCCGATGACGACCACCGCCAGCCCTGCCCAGACCGAGGAAGCGCTCAGTGTCGAGAGCTCCGTTGCACCGCACACCATCGACCTGACCGACGCCCCGACTGCGCACGAGGGCTTGCGGGCCTGGGTCGCCGAGGTCGCCGCACTCACCCAGCCGGACCGGATCCACTGGGTCGACGGCAGCGACGCGGAGTACAACCAGCTCACCGACGAGCTGATCGCGGCCGGCACGCTGGTCCGCCTGAACGACGAGAAGAAGCCGAACTCCTTCTGGGCCCGCACCGACCCGTCGGACGTCGCCCGCGTCGAGCAGCGCACGTTCATCTGCTCGGTCGACGAGGCCGACGCCGGTCCGACCAACAACTGGATGGACCCGGCCGAGATGAAGGCCCTGATGACGGGCCTGTACCGCGGCAGCATGAAGGGCCGGACGATGTACGTCGTCCCGTTCTGCATGGGTCCGCTGAGCGCCGAGAAGCCGATGTTCGGCGTCGAGATCACCGACTCGGCGTACGTCGTCGCCTCGATGCGGATCATGGCCCGCACCGGCGCCGAGGTGCTCGCGAAGATGGGTACGGACGCGCCGTACGTCCCCTGCCTGCACTCGGTCGGTGCGCCGCTCGCGCCGGGTCAGAAGGACGTCACCTGGCCGTGCAACGACGAGAAGTACATCGTCCAGTTCCCCGAGGAGCGGACGATCTGGTCCTACGGCTCCGGGTACGGCGGCAACTCGCTGCTCGGCAAGAAGTGCTACTCGCTGCGGATCGCGAGCGCGATGGCCCGCGACGAGGGCTGGCTGGCCGAGCACATGCTGATCCTGAAGCTGATCTCGCCGGAGAAGAAGGTGCACTACGTCGCGGCCGCGTTCCCGAGCGCCTGCGGCAAGACCAACCTGGCGATGCTCGACCCGACGCTGGACGGCTGGGAGGTCGAGACGCTCGGCGACGACATCGCCTGGATGCGGTTCGGCGAGGACGGTCGCCTGTACGCGGTGAACCCGGAGTTCGGCCTGTTCGGCGTCGCGCCGGGCACCGGCTGGAAGACCAACCCGAACGCGATGCGCACGATCGAGAAGGGCAACTCGGTCTTCACCAACGTCGCGCTGACCGACGACGGCGACGTCTGGTGGGAGGGCTACTCCGAGACCCCGCCGAACCACCTGACCGACTGGAAGGGCCGCGACTGGACGCCGGGCAACGGCGAACTGTCGAGCCACCCGAACAGCCGCTTCTGCACGCCGATCCTGCAGTGCCCGATCATCGCCGACGAGTACGACGACCCGAACGGCGTCCCGATCTCGGCGATCATCTTCGGCGGCCGCCGCGCGACCACGGTCCCGCTGGTGACCGAGGCGCGGAACTGGCAGCACGGCGTGTTCATGGGCGCGACGCTGTCGTCGGAGACCACCGCGGCCGCGGTCGGTGAGGTCGGCGTGGTCCGGCGCGACCCGATGGCGATGCTGCCGTTCCTCGGCTACAACGCGGGCGACTACCTGAACCACTGGCTGACCGTCGGCAAGGAGCACGACGCCGAGAAGCTGCCGAAGGTCTTCTACGTGAACTGGTTCCGCAAGGACGAGGCGGGCAAGTTCGTCTGGCCGGGCTTCTCGGAGAACAGCCGGGTGCTCAAGTGGATGATCGACCGGATCGAGGGCCAGGCCGCCGCGGTCGAGACCCCGATCGGTGCGGTGCCGGCGGCCGACGCGCTCGACGTGAGCGGGCTGGAGCTGACCCCGGAGGCGCTGCAGGTCGCGCTGAACGTCGACGCCGACGAGTGGAAGGCCGAGCTGCCGCTGATCGAGGAGTGGTTCGCCAAGCTCGGTGACACCGTCCCGGCCGAGCTGCGGCTCGAGCTGGACACGCTGCGCACCCGCCTGGGCGCCTGATCCACCAGTACGCCGGCGGCTGACCGGAAGCCAGTACGCCGGAACGAGCGAAGCGCCTCGTCCCTCACCAGGGGCGAGGCGCTTCGCCGTACCCGGAGCTGTTCGGCCGGCGGGTGCATCGCCGGCCACGCAGCCCGGGGGTCAGACGCGGGGTGGTGGAGCGATGCGGTCGAGCGGAACCCGTGCGGTGAGCTCCTGCCCGTTCGGGCCGTCGTACTGGACCAGGCCGACCCAGCCGTCTCCGCAGTGCAGCCGGCTGATCAGCCAGGCCGGCCGCCAGGCTCTGTCCACCCAGCAGGCGACGTGCGCCGGGAGGGACAGCTGGAGGAACAAACGGAGGTCGTACACCTGCGGTCTGACGGCTGAATCCGTCACCGCCACCACACCCTTTCGTGAGGTCAAAAGGCTTCGCCGAACGCCCGCTCCTCACCGCGGCCTCACCCGCCGGGCACCTCCCCAGTTACCCACCCCGAAACCCGATCACACCTGCGGGCACGCGGTCGCCGCACATATGTTGGCCAGATGAAACTTGGTGTGATGTTGCCCGTGGGCGGGGACGACGGGCCGGACGGACAGATGCCGCGGTGGGCCGACACGCGCCGGATGGCGCTCGCGACCGAGGAGGCCGGGCTGGACTCGGTCTGGCTGGCGGACCACTTCTTCTACCGCGACCCGAGCGGTACGACGTACGGGATCCACGAGGCGTGGACGCTGCTGAGCGCGGTGGCGGCGGTGACCGAGCGGGTCGAGCTCGGGACGATGGTGCTGTGCTCGTCGTTCCGCGACCCGGGGCTGGTCGCGCAGATGGCGACGACGCTCGACGAGGTCTCCGGCGGACGAGTGATCCTCGGCGTCGGCGCGGGCTGGCACGACCCGGAGTACGAGGCGTTCGGGCTGCCGACCGACCACCGGGCCTCGCGGTTCGCGGAGTGGGTCGAGATCGTCGCGCGGCTGATCCGGGGCGAGACGGTCACGCGGAAGGGCACGTACTACGAGGTCAACGAGGCCACCCTCGTCCCGCAGCCGGACCGGCGGATCCCGATCCTGATCGCGTCCCGGCAACCGCGGATGCTCGACCTGACCGCGCAGTGGGCCGACCAGTGGAACACGGCCTGGTTCGGTGCGGTCGACGACAAGGTCCGCGGGCGGCTGGCGGACTTCGACGAGGCCCTGACCAGGAACAACCGGCCGGCCGGCGAGGTGAGCAAGACGGTCGGCCTGACCGTCCGGGACCTCGAGCAGAAGCCGTCCGACGACCCGGGTGGTTTCACCGGCAGCGTCGAGGAGCTGGCCGCGGTCTTCACGGCGTACGCCGAACTGGGCGTCGAGCACCTGATCGTCGGGCTCGAGCCGATGACGCCGCGCTCGGTGGAGCGGCTGGCGGAGGCGAAGGCGCTGGCCTTCGGCTGAGCGGCAGGAACTGGCCGGCAACTAGCCGGGAACGACAAGAGCCGCCAGCTTGTGCTGGCGGCTCTCGCGTACTGCGGAGGCGGCGAGATTTGAACTCGCGAGAGGGGATTACCCTCAACCCGCTTAGCAGGCGGGCGCCATCGACCGGACTAGGCGACGCCTCCTCCGACGGCCCCGTACGGGACACGACGACGACCAAGACTATCCGGCCGGATGCCGTCGGAGCAAAGTGGCCCCGGACGGCAGGGACCGGACGCCTTGGGAGTGTCGACCAGGCCCCCTGTAATCTGGCCGAATCGACGGGGGTCGAGCGTTGAAGTCAACCGAGGAGGCCGTGACGGCGTCTGTACTACCGGGGAGCTGATCCCACCAGGTCATCAGCCTGCCCTCAGGGCCCGCCAGGCGCGGGTTCGCATCGCCGCCACCCGTCGTCGATCCAGGGAACGGAGCCATGTCGCGGAGCACTCGCGCAGCCGGTCGGAGGTCTGCACCCAAGGCCAACCGGTCGCGCCACAAGGCGCACCGGGCCCGGACCGTGTCGAAGGCGATCGGCCTCACGCTGGTCAGCGCCCTGGTCCCCGGTTCCGGCTTCCTGATGGGCGGCCGGACCAAGCTCGGCGCCTTCGTGATGACGCTCAGCGTCGGCCTGCTCGGCCTGGCGGCGTTCATCGGCCTGACCAAGCGTGACGCCGTCCTCACGCTGGCCGTCGACCCGAGCCAGCTGCTGATCGCGACCGCCGCGCTGGTCGTGCTCGGCCTGCTCTGGATCTGGATCGTGGTCGCGTCCCACAAGCTGCTCCGCCCGGTCAGCCTGACCGCGGTCGGCCGGCTGGCCGGTTCGGCGTTCGTCGGTCTGCTCTGCTTCGGCATCGCCGTGCCGACCACCGTCGCCGCGCAGTCGGTGATGGCCCAGCGCGACCTGGTCGGCAGCGTGTTCGCCTCCGAGGGCAATTCCAAGAGCGCGACCCGGCCGAAGGTCGAGGACAAGAAGGACCCCTGGGCGGACACCCCCCGGCTGAACCTGCTGCTGCTCGGCGCGGACGACGGCGCCGGCCGCGAGGGCACCCGCACCGACACCGTGATGGTCGCCAGCATCGACACCAAGACCGGCGACACCAAGCTGATCTCGCTCAGCCGGAACTGGATGCGCATGCCGTTCCCGGAGGACTCGCCGCTCCACAAGTTCTACCCGGACGGCTTCTACGACCCGGACGGCCCGGCCGAGCAGCCCGAGTTCTACCTCGACGCGATGTACCGGAACCTCCCGCTCGCGCACAAGCAGGCGCTCGGCCCGTCCGACAACGAGGGCGCCGACGTGCTGAAGGTCTCGGCCGGCGCGGCGCTCGGCCTGGACATCGACTACTACATGCAGGTCAACCTCAAGGGCTTCGAGTCGATCGTCGACGCGCTCGGCGGGATCTCGGTCAACATCAACTACAAGGTCCCGATCGGCGGCGACTACAAGGGCCCGAGCCCGAACGACGACATCCTGCCGAAGGACTACCTGCAGCCCGGCGCCAACCAGAAGCTGAACGGCCACGACGCGCTCTGGTTCGCCCGCGGCCGGTACGGCCTGGACGACGCGTCGCGGCAGGAGCGGCAGCGCTGCACGATCCACGCGATCGTCAGCAGCGCCAACCCGAAGACCCTGGTCACGAAGTACCAGCAGATCGCGTCGGCCAGCAAGAAGCTGCTGCAGACCGACATCCCGCAGGAGATCCTGCCGGCCTTCATCGAGCTCGGCCTCAAGGTCAAGGGCGCCAAGGTCACCAACGTCGACCTGGACAAGAAGAAGAACTTCCCCAGCGGCCAGAACCCGGACTACGAGGCGATGGCGCAGATCGTCCAGAACGCGATCGCGGGCAAGACGCCGGTCGCCTCCACCACCGGTACGCCGACCCGGAAGCCGTCGGGCGGCAAGTCGAACACCCCGGTCAAGCCGCCGGCCGGTGGCACCGAGGACCTCAGCGACGCCTGCGCGTACCACCCGGCCAACCCCTGACCGACCCGCTTCGCCGACCGCGCCGTACCGGGTGAGATCCTGGCTCGATGCGTACGACGTACCGGATGCGGGCAGGACGGTTCCTCGGAGTCCTGGCCGCCGGCTTGATCCTGCTCGGCCTGGCCGCGATCGTGTGGGCCGTCGGTCTGCCGGGCGCGGTGGTGGGCGTGTTCCTCGTCCTCGGTGGGCTGGTCGCGCTGGCCGGGCTCTGGATCCTGCTCCGGCCGCCGGTGCTGCTGAAGCTCGGCAAGGACCAGATCCAGGTGCGTGGCGTGAAGACCGACTGGACCGACGTCACCGAGGTCGGCCGGGTCGAGACGACGCACGGCGAGGCCGTCGTACTGCGGACGAAGCACAAGGACAGCTCGATCCTGATCCCGGTGCGCTGGCTGCCGCCGGGCAGCGACGAGCAGCTGGCGACCGACCTCCGGGAGCGGCTGAACGCGGCGCACGGCTACACCATCTGGGACGGCACTGCCGGTGAGGACGCCGATCGCGCAGAATGATCCGTGGTGGATTTTGTCCGGATCTGAGCGAAGGAGTCGCCCGTGCTGTCGTTCGAGCTGTCTGCGGAGGAACTGAGCGTCTACCAGGGCACCAATCCGCGCCCGGACGACTTCGACCAGTTCTGGGAGAAGTCCCTGGCCGAGCTGGCCGGGATCGACGCCGAGGAGTCGTTCGTCGACGCGACCGACTTCCCGCTGACCACCGCGACCGCCCAGCACCTGTACTTCAACGGCACCGGCGGGTACCGCGTGCACGCCAAGGTGATCCGGCCGCAGCAGCCGACCGGACCCGCCGTACTGATGTTCCACGGGTACGGCGGCGAGCAGCCGCGCTGGGTCGACCTGCTGCCGTACGCCGCGCGTGGGTTCACCGTCGCGGCGCTGGACGTGCGTGAGCAGGTCGGCTTCCGCACCCAGTCCCAGGAGCCGAACAGCTTCAGCCTGCAGAACCACCTGGTCCACGGGCTCGACGGCGGGCCGGACAGCCTGCTCTACAAGCACGTGTTCCTCGACACCCGCCGGCTGGCCGACCTCATCCGCGCGCTGCCCGACGTCGACGCCTCACGCGTCGCGGCCACGGGCTGGAGCCAGGGCGGCGGCCTGACGCTCGTCTGCGCCGCGCTCACCCCGGAGATCAAGTACGCCGCCAGCGTGTACCCGTTCCTCACCGACTACCAGCGCGCCTGGGAGCTCAACCTGGAGCGCGGCCCGTACGACGAGATCACCACCTGGTTCAAGAAGCGCGACCCGCGGCACCTGCGCGAGCAGGAGGTCTTCACGACCCTCGGCTACATCGACGTCCAGAACCTGGCGCCGCGGATCCAGGCCGAGGTCACGCTGTTCACCGGCCTCGAGGACCAGGTCTGCCCGCCCTCCACGCAGTACGCGATCTACAACAAGCTGGCCGGCGCGAAGGAGATCCGGACCTATCCGGACCTCGGCCACGACGACCTGCCGGGTGCGCACGACGACATCTACCAGCTGATCGGCGCCAAGCTCTGAGCACCAAGGCCTGGCGACGGGCCGCCATCCCCTCGGCCGCCGCCAACGCGGCCGGCCGACGATGACCGCCCTGACCGTTCTCGGCACCGCTGCGCCTTATCCCCTGCCGGACCGGCCCTGCTCGGGCTACCTGCTGGCGGGCGGCGGTGCCCAGGTGTGGGTCGACGCAGGCCCAGGCTCGTTGGCCGAGCTGCTCCGGCACACCACGCTGGACCAGCTGGACGCGGTGTGGATCTCGCACCTGCACCTGGATCACGTGGGCGACCTGCTGAACGCCTACTACGCCTTGGCGTACGGACTGTTGCCGCCGCTGGCTCGGCCGTTGCCGGTCTACGCGCCTGCTGCGTTGGGGAAGCGGCTGGCCGGGTTCTTCGAGCAGGAGGACGCCGGGTTCGTCAGCGACGTACTGGAGCTGCGGGAGCTCAGCGACGGGCTCTCTGTGGAGCTGGGCTCGTTGGATCTCTTGAGCCGGGCAGTGGAGCACGGCTGCGACGCCTACGGGCTGCGGGCCTCTGCTGAGGGCAGGTCGTTGGCGTACTCCGGGGACTGCGCGCCCTGCCCAGCTCTGGACGATTTGGCCACCGGTGTGGACCTGCTGCTGTGTGAGGCGGACTCCGGCGAGGAGACCGTTGTGCACCACACACCCGAGCAGGCCGGAGCGCTTGCCCGGCGTACCGGCGTACGGCGGCTGGTCGTGACGCACGTCGGTCCGTCGCTGCGCCCAGCAGACGCCACTGCGAGGGCCGCCGAGGTTTTCGGCGGCCCCACAGTGTGTGCGGAGGTCGGTCAGACCTTGGACCCCTGGTAGACCCGCAGCACCCGCCACCACCTGACTGATTGGTGAGTACTGCGCGTCCGCCGTTGGTCGTCGGTCAGTTCGCCTCCTTGCCGGCCCAGTAGTGCCAGGTAGGGGAAGCGACTGGGGATCGGGTCAGACCGTCCGGCCAGGTGGCCGGCAGGTCGTGACTCCGGGCCGCGTAGAGGATCACCTCCGAGGCGAATCGGTCGCCGCGTACGGCGACCCGGGCGGCCGTCTCCGCCCGCATGTCGGCGAGGTAGTGGATGGCCGGCAGGTACTCCGCACTGAGCCGCGGACTGAGCCGGCCCACCGCTTCGTCGTCCAGCCGGACCTCGACCACCATCCGGTGCCGGTCGTTGATGCCGTCGTCCTCCTCGACGGCATGCATCGTGCCGTACGCCCAGCACTCGCCTTCCGGCCGGAAGAACGGTGCCAGCACGTCCGGATGCACCTCGCTGCCCGGGACCACGATCCCGCTGCCGGGCGGCAGCACGTGGTAGCTCCCGGGCGGTGGCAGGTTGACCGGGACCAGCATGTGCGGCTGGCCCAGTGCGACCGCCACACTGGCGTGGAACTCGGTGCCCTGGTCGCCCTTGCCTTCCCAGTCCGCCGGTTCCCACTCACTGACCCACAGGTGGCAAGGGACCTGCGGTTGCAGGCCCTGCGCCACCAGTTCTGACAGCACCGGGTGGTACCGGTGCGCATCGTCCCTCGGCAGGTAGCCGACCACCTTGCCCTGCACCCGAACAGCGATCGAGCGCGGGTCGAAGCGGTTGTGCGGTTCCGGGACGAGATCCGCGGCGGTGTCCAGGTCTGCTCCTCGCGCTGGGATGGGATCGGGAAACAGGCCACGAATCGCCTGCTCGTGCGGGGCTTCCCGCACGACTTCCTGACCACACCACAGGGCGTCTCCCCACAGACTGAACGGATTCAGTTCCATGCGTTGCCCTCCAGTCCCCGTTGACCGGTTTACTCGGCTCATCCCGTCCAGACCCCTGGCCGTTACACCGAGTGAGCGTATGAGAACTAGACTGCCCAGCCGAACCCCTTTTCACGCATGAAAAACGGACCTGAAACTCAACGGTGTCCGCTCGTCCGTAGTGTGGACTCAGGCCGTCTTGTGCTGCGGGAAAAATGGAGAATCACGTGCAGATGCACGGGAAGGAACGTCATGCAGGGCAGTGAAACAGTCGCTCGATCGATCGTCGACGCAACCACTGTGGAGCAGGCCGTCGGCCGGCTCGACGGCGTCGCGATTCGCACTCCCCTGCAACGCAACCCGCGACTCTCCGCACGCACCGGCGCCGACGTCTGGCTGAAGCGCGAGGACCTGCAGATCGGCCGGTCGTACAAGCTGCGCGGTGCCTACAACCTGATCGCCCAGTTGTCCGACGCGGAGAAGAAGGCCGGCGTCGTCTGCGCCTCCGCGGGAAACCACGGCCAGGGGCTCGCGTACTCGTGCCACACGCTCGGCGTCCACGGCCGCGTCTACGTGCCGCGGACGACGCCGCGCCAGAAGCGCGATCGCATCGCCGCGCTCGGTGGGTCGCAGATCGAGGTGATCATCACCGGCGACTCGTACGACGACGCGGCCGCCGCGGCGCTGGCGTCGGCGTCGGACACGGGAGCGACCTTGGTGCCGGCGTTCGACGACCCGCGAACCGTTGCTGGGCAAGGGACTGTGGCTGTTGAGTTGGTCGAGCAGCTCGGTCAGGCGCCCGACGTACTGGTGGTTCCTGTTGGTGGCGGCGGTTTGATCGCGGGTGTTGCGACGTACCTGGCCGAGCGGCATCCCGGCGTACGGATTGTTGGTGTCGAGCCGGCGGGTGCGGCGAGCATGGCTGCTGCGTTGGCGGCGGGTGAGCCGGTGACGTTGGCGCAGCTGGACAGCTTCGTCGACGGCGCCGCCGTACGGCGGGTTGGTGCTGTCACTCTGCCGCTGGTGGCTGCTGCCCAGGTTGAGATGACGTCGGTGCCGGAGGGGCTGGTCTGCTCGGAGATGCTCGAGCTGTATCAGACCGATGGCCTGATTGCCGAGCCTGCTGGGGCTTTGTCGGCCGCTGCTCTGGGCCGTGGTGGTGTGGTCGTGCAGCCTGGCGAGACGGTTGTTTGCCTGCTGTCGGGTGGGAACAACGACGTCAGCCGGTACGGCGAGATCCTCGAGCGGTCGCTGGTGCACGAGGGGCTCAAGCACTACTTCCTCGTGACGTTCCCGCAGGAGCCTGGTGCGCTGCGGCAGTTCCTCGACCAGGTGCTCGGGGTGGACGACGACATCACGCTGTTCGAGTACGTGAAGCGGAACAACCGGGAAACCGGGGTCGCGCTGGTCGGGATCGAGATCGGGCGGCCGGGTGATCTGGCCGGGCTGCTGGAGCGGATGGAGGCGGCGCCGCTGACGATCGAGCGGATCGATCCGGGATCGCCGGAGTTCCGGTTCCTGATCTGAGGCTCTGCTGGATGAGAGTTCTGTAATGTTCGGCTCATGCGGTTCTTCGGGAGGGATCGCAGGCTGTGAACATGCGATCTCCACGCCTGATCTACCTGGCTGTTGCCGTGGTGCTGGCAGTGGCCGGGTTCGCGCTGACCCAGTACCTGGGCGGGCGTTCGTCGCCTGGGCTCGGGGACACGGTGGTCGTTCCTGCGGGTTCGTCCGTGCCGCCGTCTGGGACGCCTACTGTCGCGCCGTCGAAGCCCGGTGCGGATCCGGTGACGCCGGGCAGTCCGCGCACCGCCGGCGATGACGACGACCAGGACGACGACGGCATCGACGACGATCTGGACGACGACGTGGACGGCGATGACTGAGCTCTGGTGGTCTTCCTGAGGCGGCGCGAGGGTGATGTGACCGGTGGAGCTCGCGGGCGTCGTCAGCGGCGGGGTGGGGTCAGTGCTCGGGTGCGGATCATCGGGTGGATGCTGGCGGTGCTCGCACTCGCCGTCGCCGCGGTGGTCTTTCTGACCTGGCAGCTGCTGTCGGCGCGCTCCGACGCGTCCGCCGACGCCGAGCTGACCCACGAGTCGGCCAAGTTCCACGCGTACGCCGGCTCGCCGACCGCCGCTCCGTTCAACACCCCGGAGAAGCTGCTCAACCACTGGCTGCAGACCAACCTCCCCGACACCTCCGAAGCCTTCTTCACGATCATCGACGGCCGCGCGTCCCGCCGCAGCCTCGGCACCCCACCCGCGCGGCTCGACACCGACCTCGCGTTCGTCCAACGGATCGCGTCCAGCACCACCCCGCAGTACGGGTGGGTGGACAGCACCGCCGGCAAAGTCCGGTACGGCGTCATCCCGGTCCAGTTCGGCTCGCAGCCGGTGCGTGGCCAGCTGGTGATGCTCGAGTTCCGCGACCTGATCGCCCAACCCCTCGAGGACGCGACGAAGGCGCTCGCCCTGATCGGCCTCGTCACGCTCGCGATGGCGGCCGGCGCGTGCTGGATCGTCACCGGCCGCGTCCTCGCGCCCATCCGCGCCGTACGGACAACCGCCGAGCAGATCGGCGAGTCCGACCTCCGCCGCAGAATCGATGTCGTAGGCAACGATGACGTCTCGCACCTGGCCCGCACGTTCAACACGATGCTCGACCGCCTCGAGGTCGCGTTCGTCGCCCAACGCGAGTTCGTCGACAACGCCGGCCACGAACTGCGCACCCCCATCACGGTCATTCGCGGACACCTCGAACTGATGAGCGACGACCCCGTCGACCGCGAGGAGACCCGCGCCCTGGTCCTCGACGAACTGGCCCGCATGAACCGCATGGTCGACGACCTCCTGGTCCTCGCCAAGAGCGACCGCCCCGACTTCCTCAAGCTGGAGGAGGTCAACCTCACCGAACTCGTCATCGAGGTCGTCGCCAAGGCCCGCCCCCTGGCCGACCGCACCTGGCGCGTCGACGAAACCACCGACACCACCATCATCGCCGACCCCCAACGCCTGACCCAGGCCCTGATGCAACTGGTCTCCAACGCCGTCCGCCACACGACAACCGACGACCGCATCGCGCTGGGCTCCCGGGTGCATGAGCCGGCGCGCCCCCACATGTCTGACCCTGGGTCCAGCTCGCGCTCCGGGGCGGGCTCGACCTCCCGCTCCGGGTCCGGCTCGGCCTCCCGCTCGGAGCCCGGCTCCGCTTCCCGCTCGGAGCCCGGGCCCACCTCCCGCTCTAGGCCCGTCTCGGCATCCCGCTCGGGGCACGCCCCGGACGACTCCTCCCGCAGCGACTGCCCTGCGGGTACTCACGTTCACCTGTGGGTCGCCGACTCCGGCGAGGGCGTGGCGCCTGGGGACCGCGAGCGGATCTTCGAAAGATTTGCCCGAGGCAACGACCAGGTCCGCACCGACGGTGCCGGGCTAGGCCTGGCCATCGTCCGATCAATAGCCCAGGCCCACGGCGGCGACGTCCTTCTTGCTGACAAAGACAATCGTGCGGCACCCACGACCGACGACGTCCCGTCCCGCGCATCCGGCACCGACGGCTCCGTACGCCGGGGTGCGCGGTTCGAGCTGGTGCTGCCGTTGACACCGACTGAAGGGAGTTCACGATGAACCGGATCCTGATCGCCGAGGACGAGGACCGGATCGCCTCCTTCGTCGAACGCGGGCTGCGCAGCAACGGGTTCATCACCACCGTCGTCGCCGACGGCGAATCGGCGTACCAGGAAGCCGTCAGTGGCGCGTACGACCTGCTCCTGCTCGACATCGGCCTGCCGAAGGTCGACGGTTTCACCGTCCTCCGCCGGCTCCGCGAGGCGCGGGTGAGCATGCCGGTCGTCATCCTCACCGCCCGCGACAGCGTCCGCGACACCGTCGCCGGATTGGAGAGCGGCGCCGACGACTACATCGCCAAACCGTTCGCCTTCGAGGAACTCCTGGCCCGCGTACGCCTGCGCCTCCGCAGCGACGGCTCCGGTACGGCGGACGCGACCATCCTCCAGGTCGGCGACCTCAGCCTCGACCTCCGCACCCGCCGAGCCTCCATCGAGGGAACCACCGTCGACCTCACCGCCCGAGAGTTCCTCCTCGCCGAGGTCTTCTGCCGCCACCCCGACCAGGTCCTCTCCCGCGAACAGCTCCTGTCGCAGGTCTGGGGCTTCGACTTCGACCCAGGCTCCAACGTCGTCGACGTCTACATCCGCTACCTCCGCAAAAAGCTAGGCCCAGACCGAATCCAAACCATCCGAGGCATGGGCTACCGCCTCCGCACCAACTGAGCCATCTGCCAAAAATCCCCGAGCCGCCCGACGGCGTCCCGCCGCCCGCAGCACCCCAGCACCCCAGCACCCCAGCACCCCAGCACCCCAGCACCCCAGCCGACCGTCCACCCCCTCCGCACGCCCCGCGCCGCTGCAGACCTTGCACCCACGCGCTCCTGCTCACACGGCTTATGGCTGGTCGCCGCGGTCCCGCCGGGTGACGTTGCCGAAACTTCCCGCCGCTGCCGGCGGCGATAAACGTGGGGAGCCTGGAGCAGCGGGCGAGGGTGGGCGGGGTCGGGCCAGGGCGGTGGAGCCGCCGGGACCAAGCAAGCGTGGGGGAGCCTGGAGCAACGGGCGAACGTGGGGAGCCGGGAGCAGCGGCCGAGCAAGCGGCGGACGGATGAGGTGAGCCGGTGTGAAGGTGGGCGGAGCGGGGCAGGACGGCGGGAACCGCTGCGACCGAGCTAGCGCGGAGAACCCAGAGCAGCGGGCGAACGTGGGACGGGGACGGGGCAGGGCGGTGGGAACCGCTGGGACCGAGCTAGCGCGGAGAACCCAGAGCAGCGGGCGAACGTGGGACGGGGACGGGCCAGCGCGGTGGGAGCCCTGGAACCGAGCTAGCGCGGAGAACCCAGAGCAAGCGGGTGAAGGTGGGCCGGGGACGGGCCAGCGCGGTGGGAACGGCTGGGACCGAACAAGCGCGGGGAACCTGGAGCAGCAGGTGAAGGTGGGCGGGGCGGGGCAGGCGGTGGGAGCCGCTGGGACCGAGCTCCGGCTGGTGACCTTGGCCGGGGCGACCCAGCCGTCAGGGTTGCTGCCGCTAGTGACCTTGGCCGGGTCGACCCAGCCGTCGGGGTTGCTGTGGCGGGCGTGCATCGGTCCCGCGGGAGGTGGGGTTCGCTTCCGGTCGATACCCCGTGTGGACCTGCTCCGGCGGGACCGATGTCTGGCACGCTTCTGGTCAGTTGCCGCCAGAAGGCAGTTCAACGCTGCGGAGCTGGTGGCCTCGGACTCTCATCCGCCATAGCTCCGCCTGGCTCATTGCGGTCGCTGGCCGTCCAGCACGCCGCCGAAGTGCTCGGAGTCCATGTCGGAAGGACAACCGTCGCCTTCCTCGTCGACAACAACCGCCGCGACATCGCCGGACGGCGCCGGAGTCTGAGCACCCGGCGTATCCGGCGTACCCGGCGCAACCGGCGCACTCGGCGTACTCGGCGTACCCGACGGACCTGGACCGCCGGACGTGTCGGCACCCCAGGTCGCCGTGTGAGGAGTCGTCGCAGGGCCCGGCTCAGCGCTCGGTACAGCATCCGGCTTCACAGGCTGGCCCTGCTGCTCGACCGCAGGGACCGACAACTCGTCCGTGGGGACCACTCCGGCTTGGACTGGCTGCTCGTCCGCAGGGACCGGCCGCTCGTCCGCGGGGAGCACTCCGGCTTGGGCCGGCTGCTCGTCCGTGGCGGCCGTTCCAGGCTGGGCCTGCTGCTCGTCCGTGGGGGCCGTCCCGGGGTGGGGCTCGGGTGGCTGGGCTGTGGTGGCTCGGGTTTGTAGTTCGTGTTCCTTGGCGACCTGTTCGGTACTGCGTTGGTTCGACTTCTTGGCGGCGCCAGTGAACACCGCGAGCAGGATCAGCACCACGACCACGCCCACGACGATCCACAGGACGGTCATTCCGTCCATCTGTCCTCCTCGGCTCGATATTCGCCGTGACTAGTACCCGGGCCGTGCCCAGGACTAACCCACCGTCCTGGACACGGCCCGCAGCCCTCAGGGACGGACGCTGAACCGGTAGTTGCCCGAGGCGACAGTCACCGTCGTACTGGCACCGTCAACGACCTCGCTGACGCCCGACGCCTGCCGCAGGCTGCGACCACCTTCGGTCACCCGATCCGCCGACCCAGGCAGCTTCACCGTCGCCGTCGTGTTAGCCGGAATCTGTACGTCGAGCGTGAACCGCCCGTCCGACTCCTGCTTCCATCGACTCCCGACCACCCCGTACGGCGTCTGGTGCTCGAGCTCCGCCGACGTGATCCCGTCACCTGGCGTCGGCGCTATCAGCACCTTGCGGTAGCCGGGCTCCGCCGCCGAGACGCCGGCCAGCGTGCGATACATCCACTCGCCAACAGCGCCGTACGCGTAGTGGTTGAACGAGTTCATCCCCACGTCGTTGAACGTCCCGTCGGGGTTGATCGAGTTCCACCGCTCCCAGATCGTCGTCGCGCCCTTGCCGATCTCGTAGCCCCACGACGGGTACGACGTGTTCTGCAGCAGCTTGTACGCCAGGTCCGAGCGCCCGATCTTCGTCAGCACCGGCAGCAGCCCGTCGACCCCGAGGAACCCGGTCGACAGATGCGTGTCCCGCCGCTGGATCGCCGCAGCGAAGTGCTCGCCCGCCGCCGTCATCCGATCGTCCGGTACTAGATCGCTCGTGAACGCCAGGATGTACCCGGTCTGACTGTCCGACCCGACCTTCCCGTCCGCCGCGACGAACCGGCCGGCGAACGCCGCCCGCACGTCCTCGTACACCTGCTCGTACTTCGCCGCGTCGGCCGTCTTCCCGATCGCCGCCGCCATCTGGCTCAACTGCCGAGCCCCCTTCGCGACGAACGACGTCCCGATCAGCTCGCCCGGAGTCGGGTCGTCGAGGTTCAGCCAGTCGCCGTAGTCCCCGCCGCCCCGGATCAGCCCGTTCGAACTCGCGACCAGGTAGTCGACGTACCGCGCCATCGAGTCGTAGTGCTGCCGGATCACCGACGTGTCGCCGTACGCCTGCCACAGCGTCCACGGCACGCTGACCCCGGCGTCTGCCCAGCCCGCGTTGCCCATGCCGCCGTCGAACGCGTTCGGCACGGTCGGCGCGACACTTGCGTACGCGCCGTCGGCACGCTGGGTGTCCCGCAGATCCTGCAGCCACTTCGTCAGGAACGCCTGTGAGTCGAGGTTGTAGACAGCGGTCCGCGCGAACACGTTGATGTCGCCGGTCCACCCCATCCGCTCGTCGCGCGCGGGAGTGTCCGTCGGGATCGACAGGAAGTTGCCGCGCTGGCCCCAGACGATGTTGCTGTGCAGTTGGTTCACCAGTGCCGAGTTGGTCCGGAACTCGTTGGTCTGCTCGCCGTCCGTCCCGAGAACGACCCCGACGATCGCGCTGGCCGGCGGTGCCGTCGCGAGACCGCTGACTTCGATGTAGCGGAAGCCGTGGAAGGTGAAGCGCGGCTGGTACGTCTCCAACCGGTTGGTCGCGAACGTGTAGTGGTCCGTCGCCTTCGCCGACCGCAGGTTGTCGGTGTAGACCGTGCCGTCGGGGTTGAGCACCTCGCCGTACCGGATCTTGGCCGTCTGTCCCGGCGATCCCCGCAGCGTCAGCCGGGAGACGCCGACCATGTTCTGGCCGAGGTCGTACAAGTACACGCCGGTCGTGGGCGACGGGATCGCCTTCGCCTTCAGGAGTTGCGTGACTCGCACCGGTTGATCCGTCTGCGGGACCAGCTTGCTCGTCGCACTCGGCCGGACCTGCACCGGCGTCCACTCGTACGTCGTACGCCGCGCATCGCGACTCTCGCCGTTGAGCAGATCGGCAACCCGTACGGCGCCGGGCGCGGTCTGCCAGCTGGAGTCGGTCGCAAAGACGTCGCTCGAACCGTCGGTGTAGGTGATCCGGAGCTGGGCGATGAACGCGGTGTCGCTGCCGTACTTGTTCGCACCGAACATCGCCAGGTTGCCCGCGTACCAGCCTGGGGCGAGCTCCGCGCCGAAGGTGTTCGCGCCGGACTTCAGCAGTTTGGTGACGTCGTAGCTCTGGGACTGGATCCGGCGGGCGTAGTCGGTCCAGCCCGGGGCCAGCTCCTGGTCGCCGACCTTGCGGCCGTTGAGGTTGAGCTCGTAGATGCCCTGCGCTGCCGCGTGGATCCGCGCACTCTGGATTTTCTTTGCCTTGGGCAAGGAGATTTGTTTCTGGAACACCGGAATCGGTTTGCCGGGCAGCCAGAGGTCGGTGTTGCCCTTGACCTGCAGACCGCCTTGCGGGCGGACGGTTCCGTCCGGGAAGGTCTGGTCGCCGGTGGGGAACTTGGTGTCGACGAGCACCTCACCGCCGGCGCCGGTCACCTTGAGGCTGTGGACGATGCCGTCTTCCTCACCGTTCGTGCGGAAGCCGACGACGCCAGGTGCGTTGTGATCGGAGCGCTCACGAGTGTCGATCTGTACGTCGTCGAGCCAGGTCGTGATCGTTTGGCCGGCGGTGGTGATGCGCAGGTGGTGCTGCTGCCTGAGGTCGGTGCCCGCTGGGAGCGGGATCTCGCCGAGCAGAACGTACCCGCCGCCGGGTTGCCGGACGTGCGGGCGGAGCAGGGGCTTGTCGGGAGTGAGCTGGTTGAGCTGCCACATGTAGCCAAGACCGCCGCGGCCGCGGAAGAAGACGCCGAGTGCGTCCTTCACCAGGGTCACGTCCGCGTCGATCGTCGTATCGGTCCACTCGTCCGCCGGCTGGTTGTCAGCGCCGATCCAGTCACCCTGCCAGTCCGCCGCTTGCAGCGGCCCGGTCTCGAAGGTCGCAGCCGGAGACCAGGCAGATGCGCGCCCCTGCTCGTCCCAGACTCGGACAGTCCAGCGGTACGCCGTGTAGGCGGTCAGCGCCGGGCCGCCGTACGGGACCTCGACGGACTGCCCGGACCGGACGACGCCGCTGTCCCAGACGGTGGTCGGCCGTCCACCCTGCTCCGATGCGGTGCCGACTCCGACGGGCAGGTCGGCCTGATCGGCGCGTTCGGCCCGATCGAGGATAGCGGCCTCGTCGGCCGTGGTGTCCGCCTTGGTGGCTGACTCCTTCGACACGTGGATCTCGTAGCGGCTCTGGGTGATGCCGCGGCGTTGGCCGTCGAGCTGCCAGCTGAGGCGGGGTGGTGTGCCGGGGACGCCGAGCGGGTTGGTGAGGTTGTTGGTCTTCAGGTTCAGGACCTGGATGGCGACACCTTTCGGGTCGGGCGGGGAGCCGGTCGCGGGAACCAGCGGAGTCAGCAAGAGCACGGCAGCCACCAGCGGGCCGAGCCGAGAGCGGAACGACATGGGCGAACTCCTCACAGAGACGGGGCGATCTACAGGGGAGATGAAGCGCGTCGTACGTGGTGCCTGTCGTGCGTGGTCGTGGTCGTGGTCGGTCGGCCCGGTCTGATGACCGCCCGCCCGACGTTGCGGCACCGTGGACGGCCAGGCGCTGCGGCGGGTTGATGGTTCGTCAGAGCAGGTCGTGGGCGGGTCGGGCGTTGGCGTCAGAGCAGGTCGCGGATGGGTCAGGCGTTGGCGTCAGCAGGTCATGGGCGGTTCAGGCGCTGGCGTCAGTGCAGGTTGCGGGTGGGCCGGGCGTGACGTCTGAGCAGGTCGCGGCGGGTTGGGGAGGGCACGGACCTAGCGCTTGCGGAGCCGACGACTCTTGCTGCTGGCTGGGTCTCCTTGCTGTTGGTGCTGCGGCGGAGTGGGCGGTTTGGTCAGAGGAGGCCGCGGTGTGCGGCCCAGACGATGGCTTCGATGGCGGTGCCGAAGCCGAGTCGGTCGCAGGCGGCGCGGGTGCGGCGGCGGACGGTGCGTTCGGACAGGTCGAGGCGGCGAGCAACCGCTTCGATCGGCAGGCCGGTCGCGATCAGTCGGAACAGCCGCAGGTCCTCGTAGCTCAGGCCGCGCGGTAGGAGTTGGTTGAGGTCGTTGGGGGGCAACAGGTTGTGGTCCCTCAGATCCGGATGGGTGAGGGTCTCGTTGTGCAGGGCGGTCATCGGATCACCTGGTTCCGAACACCCGGGACTCGGCGGCGTCCCAGTCGGCCGGTCTACCCTGCGGCGCGTACCGCCGCAGACGATGGGTCGCACGGACCAGCGCGCGCATCGCGCCCAGGTCCGGCAACGGTTCCCCCAGGGCGCGTGCCTGGACCAGCACGTTGCCCAGCGCCGACGCTTCGACGGGGCCGGCGAGCACCGGCACTCCGCAGGCGTCCGCGGTCAACTGGCAGAGCAACTCGTTCTGCGAGCCTCCGCCGATCACGTGTACGACGTCGATCTCGCGATCGGCGATCTCCCGCGCGCTGCGCAGGGTCCGCCGGTAGGCCAGCGCGAGACTCTCCAGAATGCAGCGCACGGTCGCTTCGCGGGTTGCCGGCTTGTCCTGGCCGGTCCGCGCGCAGTACTCGTCGATCCGCGCCGGCATGTTGCCTGGGGCGAGGAATGCCGGATCGTCCGGATCGATCAGTACGCCGAACGCCGGCACCTCGGCGGCCTCGCCGAGCAGCTCGACGAGGTCGTCTGTTCCCCATACCCGCAGGCACTCCTGCAGGATCCACAAGCCCATGACGTTCTTCAGGAACCGGGTGCGCCCGTCGACTCCGCCTTCGTTGGTGAAGTTCGCCCGGCGCGCTTCCTCGGTCAGCACCGGCTCTGGCAGCTCCAGCCCGGCCAACGACCAGGTCCCGGAGGAGATGTAGGCGAAGTTCTCCCCCTCAGCAGCCGGCACCGCAACCACAGAAGATGCCGTGTCATGCGACCCAACAGCAATCACCGGAACCCGCAGACCTCCGCCAACCTCAGCGCTCGCACCACTTGCGCCGAGAGCGCCAGCGGTCGGGGTGGTGGAGGCCGGGGCGTCCGGAGCGGGGGTGATGGGCGTCGGGTCGGTGGGGGCCGGCGTGCCGGCGGGCGAGAGCGCGGAGGCCGAGGCGCCCATAGCCGGGGTGGCGGCGGCCGAGGCGACGGTGGCAGGGGGCGTGGAGGCCGGGGCTCCCGTAGCGGGGGTGGTGAGGGCCGGGTTACCGGTGGCCGCAGCGGTCGTGGTTGCAGCGGTGGTGGGGGCCGGGGTGCCGGTGTGCGCCACGGTCGTGGCTGTGGTGGGCGCGATGCCAGTGTCCGCATTGGGGGCCGATGTGGTGGGCGTGGGCTGCGGTGTGGTGGGGCGGGGCTTTAGGCCGGTTTGTTCGGCTAGTTCGGGGAGTAGGGGGCCTATTAGGTGGCCGGGTTCTCGGAGGGTGGGGAGGAGGGGGGTGGGGATGCCTACTCGGTGGGCTAGGGCCTCGCTCCAGGTTCTGGTGCGGACGTCGTAGAGCTGGGTGGTGGAGGCGTTGGTGGCTTCGGCGCCCGCCACGCCGGTGAGCCAGTAGGCGAGGAGGTCGGGGATTAGGAGGAGCTGGTGGGCTCTGTCCAGGGACTTCTCGGCGACCAGTTGGTAGATGGTGTTGAAGGGGAGTTGCTGGAGGCCCGTGACGGCGTACAGGTCTTCGGCGGGGACGGTGCGTAGGACCTCGTCCATCACGCCGTCGGTCCTGGAGTCTCGGTAGTGGATCGGGTTGCCGAGCAGGCGGCCGTCAGCATCCAGCAGGCCGTAGTCGACGGCCCAGGAGTCGATGCCGATGCCGTCGATCGGTCCGCCGGCGGCGGCTTTGGTGAGGCCGACGAGGGTCTCGCGGTACAGATGCAGGATGTCCCAGTGCAAGGTGCCGTGAATCTGGACCGGGCCGTTCCAGAAGCGGTGGACCTCGGTGAGCTCCAGCTTTCCCGGCGCGACGTCGCCGACCATGACGCGTCCACTGGACGCGCCAAGATCCACCGCGGCCAACCGAAGAGTCATGGGCGAGGCTCCTTCTGGGGCAAGAAGTGCAGGCGAGCGATCCGCGTTCAGGTCAGAAAAGGCGAAAGACGAGGGGCACGAGGTGGTCGGCGAGCCGATCGGCTCCCGGCGGGTAGCCGGCGTCCGGCGCTGGGGGGAGATCCGTGGTCAGGCTGGGTTGATGACCTCCAAGGGGAGGTGGAGCAGGCTAGAGACTGCATTGAGGTCTGCTACCTGGTGGCCGGTGCCGAGAGCCCAGTGGTGGGCTACGCCGGAGGCCGACCAGGCGTCGGTCCACTCGCCGGGGTCGCAGCCGAAGTCGACGCGGCTGGTGGTGTTGCCGATCTGGAGAAGCGGGCCGGGGACGACCTCACCTTCCGAGGCGATCAGCTTGAACGTGCCGTCGCGGAGCTGACCGAAGCCGAGCGCGGTCACGGGACCATGCGCCACGTCGAACTCGACCGACACACCCCATCCACGCTTGCCGTGGTAGACACCGAGCCCCCGCAGCAGCGGCTTGGCCGAGCTGATCGCGAGGTGGGCCGGACCGTCGTGACCCATCTCGACCACGTTGTCGTGGAAGTTCAGCGCCTGCAGCTCGGTGAAGGAGCCGCCCGCGCCGAGCTTGTCCATCATCAGCATCGCCAGCGACGTGCGCAGCTCGTACTCCCCCGCCGCCGGCACACCCCTTGCCGTGAGCAACGATGCGCCGAGGATCATGCCGGCCGCGACCCGTTCGTGGGTCTCGCCGTCGAGGCCTCGGTGGTAGTACGCCAGGGTGTCGAGCTGGAAGTCCTCGACCAACCGGTCCAGAGCGACCGACACCGTCGCGCCCCAGCGGAAGTCGTCCTCGACCACCGAGTCGTCGAGGGTGAACACATCCTGGGCGACCTTCATCCGCGCCTCGGTCTCGGCCGCGGTCACCTTCTCCACCCGGACCCGGAGGTCGTCGATCTCCAGGATCTCGACGTGCCCGCCGAGCTGCGCGGAGACCAGGGTCGGGTCGGTGATCACGTCCATCATCCCGGGGTACAGATGCCCGAGCAGACCGTGCCGCCCGTGCCGGAACGCGGCCCGTACGCCGGCCGCCTTCAGCCACCGGTGGATCCTGGCCCACGCCCGCTCGTCCTCCAGGTACCCGGAGACCGACCGGAAGTCGATGCCGCACCGCTCGAACGCGTTCGCCATCTCCGGCAGCGGGCAGGCGCCGCAGTACGCGAGCCAGGCCCCGGTGTCGAACGTCGCGTGGTCCATCGCCTCGGTGGGCTGCAGGTTGAGCAGCAGCACCGGCGCACCGGACCGCTGCGCGACCGGCACCAGCATCGACGCGGTCATGTACGTCGTCAGGAACCCGACGATCAGGTCGCAGTCGGCCAGCCGCAGCTTCTCGGCCGCCGCGGCGCCTTCCTGCGCGTCGGAGATGAACCCGACGTCGACGACCTCGCAGTCGAACTCCCCGAACCGTTCGGCCACGCGTCGTGCCGATGCCTGCAACTGCGGCAGCAGCTCCGGGAACTGCGGCCAGTACGCACCGAGCCCACCCGCGACCAGTCCGATCCGCGTCTTCCGCGGCTCGACCCACGGCAGCACGCCGCCGCCGTCCACCGATCGCTCGGGATCAGTACTCCACATGGTCGCTCTCCTCAGCAGTGGTGATGGTTGGTCAGCGCAGGAACGCCGCTGCGACGCCGGCGTCCACCGGTACATGCAGACCGGTCGTGTGTGACAGGTCCCCAGCCGTCAGCGCGAACACGCCGGCCGCGACGTGCTCCGGCAGTACCTCGCGCTTGAGCAGTGTCCGCTGCGCGTAGTACGCACCCAACTCCGATTCCGGTACCCCGTACACCGCGGCGCGCTTCGCACCCCAACCCTTGGCGAAGATCCCGGAACCGCGAACGACTCCGTCGGGGTTGATGCCGTTGACGCGGATCCCGTACTCGCCGAGCTCAGCCGCGAGCAGCCGGACCTGGTGGGCCTGGTCGGCCTTGGCCGCGCCGTACGCCACGTTGTTCGGGCCGGCGAAGACCGCGTTCTTGCTGGAGATGTAGACGATGTCGCCGCCGATGCCCTGGTCGATCAGCACCTTCGCCGCGACCTTGGAGACCAGGAACGAGCCCTTCGCCATCACGTCGTGCTGCAGGTCCCAGTCGTGCTCGGTGGTCTCCAGCAGCGGCTTCGAGATCGACAACCCCGCGTTGTTGACGATCAGGTCGACACCGCCGAAGGCCAGCACCGCCTGCTCGAACGCCGCCGCCACCGCGGCCTCGTCCGACACGTCGGCGCCGACCGCGACAGCCTTGTCCGTCGTACCGATCTCCTTGGCGACGGCCTCCGCCGAGGCCGCATCCAGGTCGGCGACCACCACGCACGCGCCCTCGGCCGCGAGCCGCTGCGCGATTGCCTTGCCGATGCCCGATCCACCGCCGGTGACGAACGCGACCCGGGTGGCGAGCGGCTTCGGCTTCGGCATCCGCTGCAGCTTCGCCTCCTCGAGCGCCCAGTACTCGATCCGGAACTTCTCCCGCTCGTCGATCGGCGCGTACGTCGAGACCGCCTCCGCGCCGCGCATCACGTTGATCGCGTTGACGTAGAACTCACCGGCGACCCGGGAGGTCTGCTTGTCCTTGCCGAAGCTGAACATGCCGACGCCGGGCACCAGCACGATTGCCGGATCGGCACCGCGCATCGGCGGGCTGTCCGGCTCCTTGTGCCGGTCGTAGTAAGCCGCGTAGTCCTCGCGGTACTGCAAGTGCAGCTCCTTGAGGCGCGTCACTGCCTCCTCCAGCGGAGCGCTCGGCGGCAGATCGAGCACGAGCGGTCGCACCTTCGTGCGGAGGAAGTGGTCCGGACAGGAGGTCCCGAGCGCGGCCAGCTCCCCGAGCTTCTCGCGGGCCGTGAACTCCAGCACGACGTCCGCGTCGTTGAAGTGCCCGACCTGCGGGTTGTCCGTCGACGCGAGCCCACGGATCACCGGCGCGAGCGCCGCGGCCCGCTGCCGCCGCTCCTCGTCCGGCAACGCCTCGAACCCCGGTACGACGGCGCCGAACGGCTCCGGCTTGCCGCGCTCGGCCAGGAACTGCTCGGCGGTGCGGATGATCTCGATCGAGTTCGCCTCGCACTCGGCCGAGGTGTCGCCCCACGCCGTGATGCCGTGTCCGCCGAGGATCACGCCGATGGCCTGCGGGTTCTCCCGCTTGGTCTGCGCGATGTCCAGGCCGAGCTGGAACCCGGGCCGCCGCCACGGCACCCAGACCACCCGCTCACCGAAGCACTCGGCCGTCAGCTTCTCGCCGTCCGCCGCGGTCGCCAGCGCGATCCCCGAGTCCGGGTGCAGGTGGTCGACGTGGGGAGCGTCGACGAGTCCGTGCATCGCGGTGTCGATCGACGGCGCTGCTCCGCCCTTGCCGTGCAGGCAGTAGTCGAAGGCGGCGACCATCTCGTCTTCGCGGTCGACGCCGGGGTAGACGTCGACCAACGCGTTCAGCCGGTCGATCCGCAGCACGGCCAAGCCGGCCGCGGTCAGCGTGCCGAGGTCGCCGCCGGAGCCCTTCACCCAGACCAGGTCCACCGGCTGCTGGGTGACCGGGTCGGTCGCCGTGCCCTTCGCGGACGTGTTGCCGCCCGCGTAGTTGGTGTTGCGCGGATCGGCACCCAGTCTGTTGCTTCGGGCAACAAGCTCGGTTGCGGTCTCGCTCACTGTCATGCTCCCCATCCGGCCTGCTGGCCGTCGGCTCGGTCCTTGGTGATCTGCTCGAAGTAGCCGCTGCGCTGGTACGCCGCGATCGGGTCGGGGTCGAGCCCCTGCTCGGTCCGCAGCTCGGCGAGCAGCGGCCGGACGTCGGTGTTGTACGCATCCATCAGCGCCGCGTTCGCACCCAGCACGTCACCGTCCTGCTGGGCCTTGCGCAGCGCGTCCCGGTCGACCAGCAGCGCCTTCGCGGTGGCCTCCTGGACGTTCATCACCGACCGGATGATGGCCGGGATCTTCGCCTCGATGTTGTGGCACTGGTCGAGCATGAACGCGATCCCCCGGTCGGGGTCGAGCGCGTTGCCACGAACGATCTCGTTCATGATCCGGAACAGCTGGAACGGGTCGGCCGCGCCCACCATCAGGTCGTCGTCGGCGTAGAAGCGGCTGTTGAAGTCGAACGCGCCGAGCTTGTCCACCCGCAGCAGGAACGCGACGATGAACTCGATGTTGGTCCCCGGCGCGTGGTGCCCGGTGTCGATGCAGACCGTGGCCTTCGGCCCGAGCTCCAGGCAGTGCGCGTACGACGTACCCCAGTCCGGCACGTCGGTGGTGTAGAAGGCCGGCTCGAACAGCTTGTACTCCAGCAGCATCCGCTGGTCGGCCCCGAGCCGGTCGTAGACCTCCTTCAGCGCGGTCGCCAACCGGGTCTGCCGGTCCTGGATGTCGTCCTGGCCGGGGTAGTTCGTCCCGTCGGAGAACCACAGCTTCAGGTCCCGGGAGCCGGTCGCGTCCATGATGTCGACGCACTCCAGCAGGTGGTCGGTGGCCTTGCGCCGGATGCTCGGGTCCGGGTTGGTCACGCTGCCGAGCTTGTAGTCGTCGTCCTGGAACACGTTGCTGTTGATCGCGCCCAGCCGCACGCCCTGGCCCTTCGCGTACGCCGTCAGCGCCGCGTAGTCGTCGACCTTGTCCCAGGGGATGTGCAGCGCGACGCTCGGCGCGACGCCGGTGTACTTGTGCACGACCGCGGCGTCGGCGATCTTCTCCTCCGGCGACCGCGGGACGCCCGGCTGGCTGAACACCTTGAACCGGGTGCCCGAGTTGCCGAACGCCCAGGAGGGCAGCTCGATCTCCTGCCGGCGCAGGGCGGATTTCACGGCTTCGGTCGTCATAGGTCAGTCCTTCGCAGGTGTGAGGTGGAAGATCTCGCGGAGCAGCAGGAACGACTCGTCCGGCGGGCGGCCGTCGATTCCGGTGAAGTAGTCGGTCATCTGGGCCTGCCAGCGCTCGTTCACCTCGGTCGCCGCCATCGCCTGCTGGGCCGCCTCCAGGTCGTCGGCCTCGACGTACCCGATCAGCAGGCCGTCGTCGCGGAGGAAGAGCGAGTAGTTGTGCCAGCCGGAGTCGCGCAGTGCGGCCTGCATGTCGGGCCACACGTCGCGGTGCCGTTCGACGTACTCGTCCAGCCGGTCCGGCTTGACCTGGAGGCAGAAGCAGTAGCGGTTCACGAGTGCTCCGAGGTCAGAAGTCGAACTGGTCGATGTTGGCCGCGGTGAACTCGGTCGGGGGGCCGAGCACGATCTCGCCGGACGCGCCGACGGTGTAGTCGCCGAGCTTGCCGGCCTTGAACTTCTCGCCCTCGGCGCCGGTGATCTGGCCGGACTTCAGCGCGGCGCCGGCGTACGCGGCCAGGTAGCCGATGTCGGCCGGGTTCCAGAGGGCGAACTTCTTCACCGTGCCGTCCTTGACGAACTTGCGCATCTGGTTCGGCAGGCCGAGGCCGGTGATCGCGACCTTGCCCTTGTAGTTGGACGAGCTGACGTACCGCGAGGCGGCGGCGATGCCGACCGTGGTCGGTGACACGATCACCTTGAGGTTCGGGTAGGTCTGCAGCAGGCCCTGGGCCTCGGTGAACGACTTCTGGTCGTCGTCGTTGCCGTAGGCGATCTTGACCAGCTTGAGCTTCTGGTTGGCGGGCTTGGCCAGCTCGGTCTTCATCACCTCGATCCAGGAGTTCTGGTTGGTCGCGTTCGGCGTCGCGGACAGGACGGCGATCTCACCGGAACCGCCGGCCAGCTCGCTGGCCATCTTCACCAGGCTCTCGCCGATGCCCTGCGTGGTCGCCTGGTTGATGAACGCGTCGCGGCAGGTCTTGGCCGCGTCGGAGTCGAAGGTGACCACCTTGATGCCGGCCTTGCGGGCCTGGTTCAGCGAGGGACAGACCGCGTTCGGGTCGTTGGCGGCGACCACGATCACGTCCTGCTGCTGCTGGATCAGCGTGTTGATGTAGCTGACCTGCGACGACGCGCTCGCGTCGTTCGGGCCGACCAGCTTGTACTCACCCTTGATCTCGCCGACCGCCACCTTGCCGCCGCCGACCTCGACGTCGGTGTAGGGGTTGTTCAGCTGCTTGGGCAGGTAGGCGATCTTCAGGCCTTCCTTCAGCGGCGCGTTCGGGTCGGCCGCGGCCGAGGTCGAGGAGGACGGCGCCGCGGTGGCATCGCCCGCGCTGCTCTCCTTGGTCGTGCCACCGCCGCAGGCGGTCAGCGCGAGGGACAGGACGGCCACCGTCGAGAGCGGGACCGCCGTACGGCGGGACAGGCGAAAGGTCATGAGAGGTCCTTTCTGGACGGTGACCCAGGAGTTGGTTCGGTGCGGTGCCGGCGGCGTTGCACCGCGGTACGGACGGCGTTGGCGAGGTTCGGAGCGAGAACCGAGGCGATCAGGAGGACACCCGTCACGACGTTGAGCGCCTCGTTGGAGACGTCGGACAGGCGGAGCGCGTTCTGCAGGGAGGCGAGCAGGACCACGCCGGCGATGACCCCGGGCAAGGCGCCCTTGCCGCCGAAGATCGACACCCCACCGAGCAGCACGGCGGCGACCACAGCGAGCTCGAGGCCGGCACCGTTGTCGGCGCGGGCGCTGGAGTACCGCAGGGTCCAGAGCACTCCGGCCAGGCCCGCGACCAGACCGCTCACGACGTACAGCCAGAACTTGAGTCGGCCGGGGCGGACGCCGGCGAACCGGGCGGCTTGCTCGCTCGCGCCGACCGCGAAGACCGCGCGGCCGACCGGCGTCGCGTGCAGGACCACACCGAACACGATCGCCAGCACGACCACGATGATCAGCACGTTCGGGATCGAGGTGCCACCGATCGTCCCGGTCACCCAGTCGGTGTAGAGCGCCGGGAAGTCCGCGACCGCGCTGTCACCGAGCACGACGAAGGCCAGGCCGCGGTAGAGCGCCAGAGTGCCGATCGTGACCGCCAGCGAAGGCAGGCCGAGCACGGTGACGAAGAAGCCGTTGACCGCGCCGAGCACCGCGCCCAGCAGCAGGCAGACCGGGATGATCGTCTCGATCGGCTGGTTCGCGTTCCACAGGTAGCCCATCAGGGCGCTGGACAGGCCGAGCGTGCTGGCCACCGAGAGGTCGATCTCGCCGGTCACGATCACCAGCGTCATCGGCAGCGCGACCAGGGCGATCGGCAGCAGGTCGAGGACCAGGAACCCGAAGTTCTGCGAGGTGCCGAAGTTGTCGACGCTCGCCGACGCCACGATCAGCACCAGCACGGTCAGGGCGATGATCGCCACGTTCCAGTTCGCGAACCGGCCGACCAGAGCGCCAGGGCGGTCGGTGATCGCCGCGGTCTCAGCTGACATGGGAGCCTCGCTTCTTCAACGACGCGGCGACCCGCGCCGCGACGAGCCGGTCGGCACCGATCGCGAGCAGGATCAGAGCGCCGACGATCGCCTGCTGCCAGAACTGGTTGATCTCGAGAACGGCCAGCGCACTGCCGATCGTGGTGAGCAGCAACGCGCCGAGCGCCGCACCCCAGACCGACCCGCTGCCACCGAAGACGGCGACGCCTCCGACGACTACCGCGGCGACCACGTTCAGCTCGTAGCCCGTCCCCGCGGCGGCGTCGATCGTGCCGAAGCGGGCCGCGAACAGCACGCCCGCCAACCCCGCCAGCGCTCCGCTGACCAGAAAGGCCCCGACCGTACGGCGTCCGACCGCGATGCCGGCCAGCTTGGCCGCCTGCGGGCTCGAACCCATCGCGTAGAGCTCGCGGCCGGCCCGGTAGTTCCGCAGGATCAGGCCGGTGACGACCAGGACCAGCAGGGCGATCAGCACCAGGTACGGCACCGAGAGCAGCGTGGCGTTGCCGAAGTCCAGGAACCCGGCGGACAGCTCGTCGGCGTTGATCTGCTGGCCACCGGCCCAGAAGTAGGTGATGCCGCGGACGACGTACAGCGTGCCGAGGGTGACAACGAGGGCCGGGACGTTGCCGTACCGGACCAGGACGCCGTTGGCGGCGCCGCAGATCCCTCCGACCGCGGCGCCGACCAGCAGGGCGACCACGACCGGGAGGCCCGGGTTGTCCCGGAGCAGCGTGCCGACCGTGAACGCGCTCAGGCCGAGGACCGAGCCGACCGAGAGGTCGATGTTGCGGGTGATCACCACCACGGCCTGGCCGACCGCCAGAACGGCCAGGATCGCGGTGCCGAGCAGGATGTCGCGGATGCTCTGGCCGGACAGGAACCGGGGGTTCGAGATCGCGGTCACCGCAACGAGCAGGACCAGTGCGAGCACGATGCCCAGCTCACGGGCCCGCAGCACCAGGTCGAGCGAGGATCTGCGCGCGGTGACACCGGGCAGCCCGACGGCCGTCATACGGTCACTTCCTGACCGGTGGCGGCGAACATCACGGACTCCTCGGTGGCGTCGGCCCGGTCGAGCGCGGCGACCAGCCGGCCCTCGCGCATCACCAGCACGCGATCGGCCATGCCGAGCACCTCCGGCAGCTCCGACGAGACCATCAGTACCGCCACGCCTTCAGCGGCCAGGCTGGACATCAACCGGTGCACCTCGGCCTTGGTACCGACGTCGATGCCCCGGGTCGGCTCGTCGACGATCAGCAGTTTCGGTGCCATCGACAACCATTTCGCCAGCACGACCTTCTGCTGGTTGCCGCCCGACAGCGTGCCGACCTCGTCGCTGAGCCGTCCGTACTTGGTCTTCAGCCGCGTGGTCCACTCCTTCGCCGACCGGCGCTCACTGCTGCCGGTCAGGAAGCCCCACTGGGACAGGGCTCTCGACCGCGGCAGCGTGACGTTGCGCTCGATCGACAACTCCATCAGCAGCCCCTGCTGACGACGGTCCTCCGGGACCAGCGCGACCCCGGCAGCCATCGCGGCGCGGGGCGAGCCGGGCTTGAGCTTGCGCCCGCCGACCTCGACCGTGCCGCCGTCGCGGGGATCTACGCCGAAGATCGACTGCACCACTTCGGACCGGCCGGAGCCGACCAAGCCCGCCAGCGCGACGATCTCGCCGGCCCGGACCTCGAAGTCGATGTCGACGAACACCGGATCGCGGCGGAGACCGCGCACCGACAGCACGACCGCCCCCGGTGTCACGTCCTGCTTGGGGAACAGCGCGTCGAGGTCGCGGCCGACCATCCGGCGGACCATCTCGTCGACGCTGAGCCCCGCCAGTGGATCGGTGGAGACGTGTTTGCCGTCCCGCAGGATCGTCACCTTCTCGCAGAGCGCGGTGATCTCCTCGAACCGGTGCGAGATGAAGACCAGTGCCGCGCCGTCGTCCCGCAGGGACCGGGCCACCGCGAACAAGCGCTCGACCTCGACGCCGGTCAGCGCCGCGGTCGGCTCGTCCATCACCACCACCCGCGCATCGGCCGACAGCGCCTTGGCGATCTCCACCAGTTGCTGGTCGGCGATCGACAGCCCGCGGGCCGGCCGGTTCGGCGCGATAGAGACGCCGAGCCGGGCGAACAGCTGCTCGGCCTGCCGCTGCATCGCGGCCCGGTCGATGGTTTTGAAACGACCCAGCGGTTGCCGGCCCATCGCGATGTTCTCCGCGACGGACAGATCCGGGAACAGCGTCGGCTCCTGGTAGATCACCGCGATGCCGGCCGCCTTGGCGTCGGCAGGGGTGGACAGCTCGATCGGGGCACCGTCCAGCTCGAGGGTGCCGGAGTCCGGCCGGTGCACGCCGGCCAGCATCTTGACCAGCGTGGACTTGCCCGCGCCGTTCTCCCCGACCAGGGCGTGCGCCTCCCCGCCGTACAGATCGAAGGACACGTTCTGGACGGCGGCGACCGCGCCGAACGACTTGGAAACTTCACGCACCCGTAGCACCGGAGCGTCCGTCGCCATCGCCACCTCCGTAGGTCTCGATCTGTTCGTTGCTGAAAGGTTTCAAGAAGATTGCCTGACGGCGAGGGCGAGCGTCAAGAGCCAGAGGGAAGTCTGTGGAGAACCACAGGTGGACCCTGCGGACATCCACAGTCCGGCCAGGTACGCTTCGTGGGCTATCACGTTTCAAGCGGGGAGGTCACGTGGCTCCACCCAGCGCACCAGGACGCGCCGGAGCGCCGGATCCTGCCTCCGACCGCGGAGGCAACGGGTCCTCGCGCGGCGGCGCCTCGCAGCGAGCCGCCGGTACGCCGAGAAGCGGCACGCCTGCGCCACGTTCCAGCGCTCCCCGAACGGGCGCACCGCGGACAGGTTCCGCCACGCCACGAGCCGGAACGCCGCGTGGCGGAGCAGCGGCCCCGAGGACCGGAGCGTCCCCTTCGCGAGGCGGAACGCCTGCCCCGCGGACAGGGAGAACGCCGCGCGTCCCGGTCAAGCGGATCCCGGCTGCCGCCGTACCGGGTGAGACCGCGACGCCTGCAGCTCGGGTTGCTGGGCGCGGTCGTGGACGCGGAGCGGCTGGGGTCAAGGACGTCGCCGCGGCCGCGGGAGTGTCGCTCGGGACCGTGTCCAATGTGCTGAATCGGCCGGAAATGGTCAGCCCCGCCACCCGGGCCAAGGTCGAGGCGGCGATGGAGTCGCTCGGCTTCGTCCGCAACGAGTCGGCCCGGCAGTTGCGCGCGGGGAGCAGCCGGATCCTGGCGTATCTCATGCTCGACGCCGGCAACCCGTTCTTCACCGACGTCGCCAAGGGCGTGGAGGAAGCGGCGCGCGAGGCCGGCCTGTCGGTCTTCCTCTGCAACAGCAACGAGGACGCGGCGCGCGAGGCCGACTACCTCGATCTGCTCGAGCAGCAACGCGTCCAGGGCGTGCTGATCACGCCGATCGACCCGCACACGCCGCGGATCACCACGCTGCCGATGCGCGGTACGCCGGTTGTGGTGGTCGACCGTTCGCTCGACGAGGGCATGCACTGCTCGGTCGCGGTGGACGACGTGCTCGGCGGCGAGGTCGCGCTGGGGCATCTGATCGAGCTCGGTCACGAGCGGATCGCCTTTGTCGGTGGGCCGAACACGATCGGCCAAGTCACCGACCGGCTCGAAGGTGCCCGGAACGCCTTGCAGGACGCGGGATTGCCCGCGGAGAACCTGGTCGAGCTCACTACCGCCGCGCTGACCGTCGCGGAGGGTCGCGGCGCCGGCCAGCGGCTAGCTGGGCTTCCGGCGGACCGCCGGCCGACGGCGGCGTTCTGCGCGAACGACCTGCTCGCGCTGGGGCTGCTGCAGCAGTGCGTCAGCCTTGGGCTGCGCGTGCCGGAGGACCTGGCGATCGTCGGGTACGACGACATCGAGTTCGCCGCGGCTGCCGCCGTACCGCTGACTTCCGTGCGGCAGCCGCGTCACCTGCTCGGCAAGACGGCCGCCGAACTGCTGCTCGACGAGTCTTCCAACCCGGACCACGAGCACCAGCGGGTCACCTTCACACCGGAGCTCGTCGTACGGACGTCTACGCGCGGGAAGACCGCTGGGCAGGGTCTCAGCTGAGATCGCCGGGCAGGCCGCCGTTCGCGACGAGGGCGATGACGTCGTCGGTCGAACGGAGGGCTGCCACCACGCCGGGGTCGGGTGTGGCGAAGACGCCCGGCAGGTCGGCTTCTCCCTGGGACGGGTCCGGCTCGTAGGCGAGGCGCTCGTCGGTCAGCGAGAACTCGGTCGTGACGCCGGGCTTGTCGCCGCGCGGGTCCTGCCGGTACCAGGTGCCGTCGAGCTGTACGGCGGTCATGCCGTGCAGGAAGAAGCCGCCCTTGCCGTCGGCCAGGCGCTGGTAGCAGATGCCGGCCGGGACGCCCTCCGCGCGGAGCAGTGCGGTCAGGAGGTGCGCCTTGCCGTGGCAGAGCCCGGCGCCGTGGCCTAGCACCTCCGACGCGGCAACGGTCGGACGGCGGTCGCCGATGTCCATCGAGTGCTTCACCTCGTCGCGGGTGAACTCGAAGGCGGCGCGCGCGAAGTCCGTCGTACCGGGATGGTCACGGCGCAGCCGGGCCGCGGTCTCGGTGATGGCGGGGTGGGTCGCGTCGATCACTTCGTCAACCGCCAGGAAATCGTTCACAGCTTGGAGTCTGACACTCAGCATCCATGATGTGAAACTCTTTGTCTCGACCAGCGAGCGTCGAGCTTGACCTGGAGTGGACTCCAGATCAGATCGTTGCGGGCATGACTGATCTGAAGATGGCGCTCGGGGCGATGGTGTTCGGTACGACGATCGACGAGCGGACGTCGTTCGCTCTGCTGGACCAGTACGTCGACGCAGGTGGGCAGTGGATCGACACGGCCGACTGCTACGCGTTCTGGGTGGACCCGAGCGGGCGTGGCGGGAAGAGCGAGGAGCTGCTCGGGCGGTGGTTCGCGCAGCGGCCCGGCGTACGGGAGAGAGTGAAGGTGGCCACCAAGGTCGGCTGTGAGCCGCTGTGGCCGGGCAGCTTCCCGGAGCACACGGAGGGGCTGTCCACGAAGGCGATCGACGACGCAGTGGAGACGTCGCTGCGGCGAATGGGCATCGACCACGTCGACCTGTACCTGGCGCACCGCGACGACCTGCAGACCCCGCTGGAGGAGACCGTCGCCGCCTTCGGCAAGCACGCGGCCGCCGGCACGATCGGCCGGGTCGGACTGTCCAACTACGCGCTCTGGCGAGTCGAGCGCGCCCGGGGCATCGCTGAGCGCCTCGGCGTCACCGGACCGACCGCGCTGCAGCTGCGCTACTCGTACCTGCAGCCCCGCCCCTTCGTCCGCAACCAGGCCCACGACCACCGCTTCGGCTGGATCACCGACGAGTTCCTCGACTACGCCGAGCAGAACCCGGAGCAGGAGCTGTTCGCGTACAGCCCCCTGATGTCCGGCAGCTACGAGCGCGCCGACCGCCCGTTCCAGGAGGCCTTCGACCACCCCGGCACCACCCGCCGCCTGGAAGCCCTCACCCAAGCAGCCACCGACCTCGGCGTCACCCGCAGCGAGGTGGTCCTCGCCTGGCTCACCGGCGGCTCCCCCGCCGTCACCCCAGTCGTCGGCGTTAGCACCCCGGCCCAGCTCACCCAGGCCCTCTCGGGTGTCCGCCTGGAGCTGCCCACCGACGTACGCGCTCGCTTGGACGAAGCTTGGTGAGCAGAAGGTTGGTCTCAGGGCCTCCTCCCGAGAGCGGGTTTCGTGCCACGCTTTGGGGGTGGACAGGGATGGATTCTGGGGGCTGGTGGATGCGGCCCGGGAGCAGGTTGACGACACGGTCGTGGATCCGGACGGGGTCGCGGATGCGCTGATCAAGGAGCTCGGTGGGTTGGCCGCCGAGGAGATCGTGGGGTTCGGGGTGCAGTTCGAGCTGCTTCTGAGCCAGGCCTACCGGTGGGATCTGTGGGGTGCGTCGTACCTGCTGAACGGCGGGATGGGGGACGACTCCTTCGACCACTTCCGCGGGTGGCTGGTGGTGCAGGGGCGTGAGGTCTGGGAGGCCGCGCTGGCTGATCCGGACTCGTTGGCCGATGTGGTCGACGAGGACCTGGAGGACACCACCGAGCTGTTCGACGGGGAGGTGGTGCTCGCGGTCGGGGCGGAGGCCTACAGCGCGGTCGCCGGGTCGGAGAAGGCGTTCTGGGCCGCGGTCGATGCGGGTACGCCGGACTCGCCGGACGTGCCGGCGGGTAAGGAGTTCGACTTCGACGACAAGGGGGAGCTGCAGTCGCGCTTCCCGCGGCTGGCCGCGCTCTACATGGAGGCCTAGGCCGGTTCGCCGCCGATGCGTTCGATGAAGTTGCGCAGCGAGCGGCGCCAGCCGGCTTGGCCTGCGTCCGGGTCGGCGGCGGCGAGGCTGACCAGGTGCTGGGTCATTTCGAAGCCTGCGACCGCCTCCTGCAGAGCGGTCAGGGTTTCCTCCGACAGAGGCTCCCGGTCCGCCAGGACCTCGTCACCGCGGTCGCCCACCACCGGATGAGTCGTCCAGCTGCCGAGCCCAGCGGGGACGAGCAACTCGGGGACCAGAGACTCGTGGGACAGCGACGCCAGGTCGCGGTTCCCGTTGTCGATGCTGAAGATCGTCGTACCGCGGCGCCGTACGTCGTCGATGCGTTCCAGCAGGGTGTCCGCCGGGTTGGCCTCGGAGACGATCAGCAGCGACTCGCCCTTGCCGGAGTCGCGGAGGCGGTCCAGTCCGATCGCCAGGTGCGGCGGGGCGTCCGGCGGCGGAGCCCAGCGGACCAGCGACGGCCTGACGTCCTCCACCCCGGCCCGGTGCAGCTCGTCGTCCAGGTGCGCGGTCAGGTGCCACGGCTCGTCCTCGGGCGGGCCGAACAGCATCAGCCCGCCTCTGCGCGTCGTGTAGCGCCGCAGCGAGTGGGCGAACGACGTGGTCCGGGTGCCCAGCTCGGTGCCGGTCAGCATCTCGCGCAGCAGCGACGCCTTGGTGAGGTCCACAAGCCCAACCTGACACATGACACCGACCACCGCGACCCCGCCGTACGGCGTGAGGTGGGTCACCCCGGCGTGACACATCCACGGGCCGGGCCGACCAACTCAGTAAGCGGCACTTCGGACGGGGGGTGCCGCCGACGGTTCGCCGGTGGCCGCAGGGGGCGCCGGCGGACCGTCACCCGACGAGAGGACAAGCACGATGAGCTTGGCGGACAAGGCGAAGAACGCCGCGGAGGACCTGGCAGGCAAGGCCAAGGAGGCCGTCGGCAAGGTGACCGGCGACGACGACCTGAAGACCGAAGGCCAGGCTGATCAGAGCGTCAGCGACCTCAAGCAGGCCGGCGAGAAGGTCAAGGACGCCTTCAAGAAGTGATGCGCTCGGCGCGGGACTGCAAGTAGTCGCGCTCCGGCACCGACGTTGTCCGGCGAGCTGCCAGCAGGTAGCTCGCCCGGGCGCCGTCCAGGTCGCCGGACATCTCCAGCAGGTGGGCCTTGACGGCCTCCAGCCGGTGGTGGTCCTTCATCCGACCGTCGGACTCCAGCGGTTCGAGCAACGCGAGGCCCTCCTTCGGCCCGGTGGCCATGGCCACCGCGACCGCGTGGTTGAGCCGGACCATCGGGTTGTCCGAGATCTGCTCGAGCACCTGGTACAGCGCGACGATCTGCCGCCAGTCGGTGTCTTCAGCCCGCTCGGCAGTTCCGTGTACGGCGGCAATCGCCGCCTGCACCTGGTACGGGCCCAGCTGGGTCCGGGCCAGCGCGTCCGAGACCAGATGCTCGCCCTCGACGATGGCCGGGCTGTTCCACTTCGTCCGGTCCTGGTCCTCCAGCGGGATCAGTGAGCCGTCCGCTGCGGTCCGGGCCGGTCGGCGCGCGTCGGTGAGCAGCATGAGCGCCAGCAGCCCTGCCACCTCTCCGTCGTCCGGCAGCAACCGCCGTACGCCGCGGACCAGCCGAATCGCCTCGGTGGTCAGCTCCGCGCTGTGCAGGTCGTCACCGGACGACGCGGTGTAGCCCTCGTTGAAGATCAGGTACAGCACGTGCAGCACCGCGCCCATCCGCGCGTCCCGCTCGGCCTCCGGCGGCATCTCGAACGACGAGCCGGCCTGCTTGATGCTCCGCTTGGCTCGGCTGATCCGCTGCGCCATCGTTGCCTCAGGCACCAAAAACCCGGCGGCGATCTGTGCGGTGGTGAGACCGCCGACTGCGCGCAGCGTCAGCGCGATCTGCGAAGCCGGCGACAGCGACGGGTGGCAGCACAGGAAGAGCAACGTCAGCGTGTCGTCGCGACCGCCTGGGTCGTCAATCTCGGGGCTCGGGGCAACGAACTCCTCCGGCGCAGCCATCGTGGCGGCGTTCTCCTCGCGCCGCCGCCGAGCCGACTCACTGCGCAGCAGGTCGGTCAGCCGGCGCGAGCCGACGCGGATCAGCCAGCCGCGCGGGTTGTCCGGCACGCCCTCGCTCGGCCACTGCTGGGATGCCGCGAGCAGTGCCTCCTGGACAGCTTCCTCGGCCAGGTCGAAGTGCCCGTAGTGCCGCACCAGCGCACTCAGCACCTGCGGCGTCTGCTCCCGCAGCAGGAGCTCGAAGTCACTCACGACCCCACCTCGCAGCGCTCAGCCACGCGGCGCTCACATCTCCAGCCCGGACGCGTCCATCACCGGCCGGACCTCCACCGCCACATACTTCGCGTCCGGCATCCGCGCGGCGTAGTCGATCGCCTGGTCGATGTCCTCGCACTCCACCAGATAGAAGCCCGCCAGGTGCTCCTTGGCCTCGGCGTACGGGCCGTCGGTGGTGTTGCGGGTGTTGTCGGCGTCCACCGAGACCGTCCGGGTGGTGATGGGGTCGGCCAGCCCGGCCGCGCTGACCAGCAGGCCCTGCTCGGTCAGCTCCCGGGTCAGGTCCTGGTGTGACCGCGACAGGTCCTCCCGCTGCTCGGCGGACAGTCCCGCCCAGCTCTCCGGGTTGGAGTAGATCAGCAGCATGTACTTCACGGTCACCATCCTGACGGTCGACGAGGTCCCTGTAACCCCTCTCGCCCGGTACGTCGTAACAAGCTCCCCGGAATCGACACCGCGCAAATGTCGAGCCGACGCCCGGCAGTACCGACGTACTCCCGTGACAGCGCCCATCCCGGGCGCTCCGCCGTACGGAGGACCTCATGGCGAAACGCTGGCTCGCGCTGGCCCTGCTCTGCCTGACCGGCTTCATGATCATCCTGGACGCGTCGATCGTGCTGGTCGCCGTCCCGTCGATCGAGCGGGAGCTGACCTTCTCGTCCGGTGGCGTCCAGTGGGTCCCCAGCGGCTACGCGCTGATGTTCGGCGGCCTGCTCCTGCTGGGCGGGCGGGTGTCCGACCTGCTGGGCCGACGGCGGGTGCTGATCATCGGTCTGGCCGTCTTCGCCGGCCCCTCCCTGCTCTGCGGCTTCGCCTGGTCAGGTGACGCGCTGGTCCTGGCCCGCGGACTGCAGGGCATCGCTGCCGCCGTACTGGCTCCCAGTGCGCTCTCCATCGTGATGACCACGTTCCCGGACGGTCCGGAGCGCAACAAGGCGCTGGGTATCTGGGGAGCGACCAGCGGCGTCGGCGGTACGGCGGGGTCGCTGATCGGCGGTCCGGTGACGGACGGACTCGGTTGGCAGTGGATCTTCTTCATCAACGTGCCGGTCTGCCTGCTGGTGATCGCACTGGCGCCAGTTCTGCTGCAGGACAGCCGTGGCCCCGGCAAGCGAGGCTTCGACTTCACCGGAGCGGTCACCGTGACCGCAGCACTCATCGTGCTCGTGTACGCCGTGATCGAGGCGCCGGACTCGTCAGCTGGTCGCTCCACGCTGCTGGCGCTGGTCTCCGCCGGCCTGTTCGCCCTGTTCGTCCTGGTGGAGAAGAGATCGGCAGCTCCCCTCGTGCCGCTGCGACTGTTCCGCTCGCGCGCACTGGTCGGTGGGAACCTGATCACGATCGCCTTCGGGCTCGGAGCGTTCGGCCTGAACTACGTCTACACCCAGTACGCCCAGCTCGCGCTAGGCATCTCGGCCATCCAGTACGGGCTGATGTCCTCGGTACTGGCAGCCGCTGCGGTCTGCGGCTCGATGGTCGGGCAGAACCTGGTCACTCGGATCGGCGCCCGCCCGGTCGCCGCTGTGTCCCTGCTGCTGACAGGCGTAGGCGCTACTGCGATGAGCAGGCTGACGGTGGACTCCGGCTACTTCGAGCTGGCCTTCTGGGGGCTGACCATCTTCGGAGCAGGCCTGGGCGCCGGTACGGTCGCCGGCTCCATCTCTGCCCTGGCTGAAGTGGCCGGAGACGACGCCGGAGTCGCATCAGGCCTGCAGAACGCCAGCTTCCAGATCGGCGGAGCAGTCGGCATCGCCGTACTGTCTGCTGTCGCTACGGCGCACAGCAGCGGCTCCAGCCCAGCTGGACTGACCGCTGGCTACCGCGTCGCCTTCGCAGCGTGCTGGGCCTTCGTAGCAGTCGGACTGGTCGGCGCAGCGCTGCTGATGACCCGCAAGCCGTCTACGGAGCCGAGAGCAGAGTCCCCCGTAGCTCAACCCGGTCACCGATGATCGCAGCGACCTGCGCAGCGATCTCCTGAGCCCGCTCGTCGCCGGTGTCGATCATGAAGAAGCCGGCGATCTGCTCCTTCGCCTCGCCGAACGGGCCGTCGGTGATCACCCGGACGCCGTCGCGGAGCTGCACGACCTTGCCGGAGCTGGGGAAGTTCAGCCCTTCGGAGCTGACCAGCTCGCCGGACGCGGCCAGCGCGTGCTTCAGCTCGGTCAGGGACCTGATCGCCGCGACGTCCTCGGCCGAACCGGTCCACGTGTTGTCGGTGTTGCCGAAGATGAGCACGAGGTACTTCATCCTCGGGATGCTAACGAAAAGACGGGACCCCGCAAGCCCGAAGGCCTGCGGGGTCCGGTCGCTCAGCTGCGCAACTCAGAACCAGTGGCGTCGTCCCCCGACAGCGCGACCGGTCGAGCCGAGGATGAACAGCACCGCTCCGACCACGAGCAGGATGATGCCGATGGTCCACAGGATCGAGATCTTCAGCAAAAATCCCAGCAGAAGCAGGATCAGTCCGAGGATGAGCATTTCTTCTCCTTAGTCGTGACGCCGCCCAGGCGGGGGTGGCGGCCCGACACAGGTGCCCCAACGGACCACCGGGCCAAACGTCCAACGATCGTTTGATCAGTTCCAGCCGAAGTGCGGCGTGCGCTTCTCGGTGAACGCGCGCACACCCTCGGTCAGTTCACCGCTCGAGATCGTCTCCTGGTAGCGCTTGTACGCCGCGGCGTCGGCGCCGGTGGCGTCGTCGGCCAGCAGCGAGTTGACCGTCTCCTTGGCCGAGCGGATCGTCAGCTGCGACCGGGCGACCAGTTTCGCGGCGAACGCGTCGACGTCCACGTCCAGGTCGTCGGCCGCGACGACGCGATCGACCAGGCCCTTCAGCTCGGCCTGACCCGCGGACAGCAGTTCGCCGCTGAACAGCAGGTACTTCGTCGTCGCCGGTCCGACCAGGTCGAGCAGCACCTTGATCGCGGCCGGCGGGTAGACCACGCCGATCCGGGCCGGCGTGACGCCGAACGTGCTGCCGTGGGCGGCGAACCGGAAGTCGCAGTTGACCGCGATCTCCAGCCCACCGCCGATGCAGTGCCCGCGGATCACCGCGAGCGTCGGCTTCGGGAACTCCCGCAGCGCCGCCTGGGCGCGCAGGTTCGCGGCCCGGATCTCGGCCATCGGATCGTTCGGATCAGCGCCGGCGACCAGCTCGGAGATGTCCGCCCCGGCGGAGAACGTCGGGCCCGCGCCGGAGACCACCAGCACCTTGACGGCCGGGTCCACCGCGAGCGGCTCGAGCAGTCCGGGCAGCGCCTCCCACATCTCCCGGGTCAGGGCGTTGCGCTTGTCGACCCGGTCGATCACCAGCCGGGACACCTCACCGGTCACGATCCTGAAGCCCTGATCCATGACACGCAGTGAAACAGACCGTACGGAGTGCCGCCGCCTGCAAGATCACACTCCGGTCAGCGGTTTGTTCGACGGCGACACGTTCGCAATGCGTTAAAACTCGCGCGGAGTTGGGAGACCGAGTGGTTTCTGTGCTTGACTCCTCCGGTCGATAACGTTTTGGTCTCGGCAGAATGGGAATCCAGTGACTGAAGGACGGCATAGACAGGCGCGGCACCGTCAACCGCGCCCGAAGGTGATCCGCACCGGAATCGTGAAGGTCGCGGTCCCCGGCGCGGCGGTGGCGCTGTTGGCCACCGGGTCGGCAGTTGCTTTTCCCGACCAGGCCCCGCAGGTCGACACTCCGCTCGCAAGCTCTCCCCTGCAGCTTGCGCGTGACGTCCAGACCAGCCGGGACGCGTACCGCCCCTCGCTCAACCTGAAGCCGAGCACGCCGCCGACGGCGAAGGCGAAGACCCCGCCGGCCGCCAAGCACCTGAAGAAGCAGGCGCCGATCCCGACGAAGTCGGCGAAGACCCGCGCCGCGGAGACCGTCAAGGCTCTGAAGATCACGGGCAGCAAGTTCACCACCACGGACCTGAACGTCTGGACCGCGCCCGAGCAGAAGGGCACCCTGCTGACCGTCCTGTCCAAGGGCAGCAAGGTCTCGGTCACCGGCGAGGTCCAGGGCATCTGGGCCCAGATCGTCCGCGACGACGTCGCCCGCTGGGTCAAGGCCGAGTACCTGGCCGCGACCAAGCCGGTCGAAGAGGTCGCCGGAGGCGTCTCGTCCAAGGCCTGCTCGTCCGGCTCCGGTGTCGAGGACGGCCTGTCCGCCGACGCGATCCGGGTGCACCGTGCGGTCTGCGCGCTGTTCCCGTCGGTCTCGTCGTACGGCGGTGTGCGCTCCGGCGACGGCGGCGAGCACGGCTCAGGTCGTGCGCTCGACATCATGGTGTCCGGCTCGGCCGGCGACGAGATCGCGGCGTACGTGCGCTCGCACTCCAAGGAGCTCGGCGTCAGCGAGGTCATCTGGGAGCAGCGGATCTGGACCGTGCAGCGCAGCAGCGAAGGCTGGCGTGGCATGGAGGACCGCGGCGGGACGACCGCCAACCACTTCGACCACGTCCACGTCACCGTCTACGGCAGCGAGGGCACGGTCTAAGCAGCTCGGGGCACCACCGCCCTGCCGAAAGGGCCCGGACACCACGTCCGGGCCCTTTCGACGTCCCAGGGCGTTCAGGGCTTGATGTTGTGGTTCAGCCGGAACAAGTTCTCCGGGTCGTAGCGCCGCTTGATCGCGCGCAGCCGGGTGTGGTCGTTCTTCGCGTACGCCGAGGAGGCGCGGGCCGGGTCGGCGAGGAAGTTGACGAACGTGCGACCGCTCGAGCGCAGCACCTCGGCGAGCTCGGGGACCTCCTGGTCGATGATCAGCGAGTACGGCGCCTCGCGGTGCGCGACCGGTCCCGCACCGGGGCCGGGGTTGGCCATCGCGCCGGCCCAGTGGCGGATCTCGACAGTCGGACCGTCGAGTGCCGCGAGCTCGTCGAGCAGGTCGTCGGGAAGCTCGTCGACCAGGTCGAGGTAGCGGGCCGGCGTACCGCCCATCGCGGTCTCGGCGAAGGGGGTCGTGCGCAGCTCGCCGTCGAGAATCGGGCCGGCCGCGGCGTACAGGGGCTTGAGCAGGTGCTCGGCGAGCGCCGCGTCCCCGGCGTACAGGACCTTGAGGCCGATCACGCGACGGCCGTTCCGGGTCGACAGGGTGATCGCGGTGCTCAGGTCGTTGGGGATCGTCGTGGTCCAGTCGCGGTACGCCTTCAGGGTCGCGGCGTCGGCGGCGAAGTAGAGGATGCCGGCGTAGACCTCGCTGACCGGGTAGAGGCGGAACTCGAGCGACGTGACGATGCCGAAGTTGCCGGTGCCGCCGCGGATCGCCCAGAACAGGTCCGGGTGCTCGTCCGCGGTCGCCGTCACGACGCGGCCGTCGGCCGTGACCACCTCGGCGCGGATCACGCTGTCGGCGGCGTACCCGAACTTGCGGGCCAGCCAGCCGACACCGCCGCCGAGCGTGTAGCCGGTCACGCCGACGTCGCGTGACGAGCCGGCGAGCGCGACGAGTCCGAAATCCTTGGCCGCGTCGAGGACGGCGCCCCAGCGCACACCCGGTCCGACCTTGGCGATCCGGCGCTCGGGATCGATCAGGAGCGAGGTCATCGCGGACGTCTTGAGCAGGATCCCGCCGTCGGCCGGCACTCGCGTGCCGTGTCCGGTCGCCTGGACCGCGATCGGTACGCCGTACTCACGCGCCGTCCGCACTGCCGCCTGGACGTCGCTGCGGGCGTACGCCTCGGCAACCACCAGCGGGCGCGAGTCGAAGGTCGGCACCAGCGCGCGCCGCTGCTCGTCGTACTGCGCGTCGCCCGGCTGGTGGATCGCGCCGTTGAACCCGTTCCCGAGCAGTCCCGCCACCACGTCGGCGCCGACTGCCTGAATCACCTGCACGCTCATCCCGCGCTCCGTTCTCCCTGGTCTCACAGGTAAGTCGAGCGAGAGCGCGCGAAATCGACATGCTCGGGAGAACTATTTCGGCAGGGTCTGCAACCGCTCGGCGTCGGCGAGGATGTTGATCTCGACGATGCGGCCGTCGCGGACCTCGACGGCCATCACGCCGAACAGCTCGCCGTTCATCACCGTGATCACGCCGGGCACGCCGTTGACCGTCGCGACCTGCGTGTACGGCGCCATCCGCGCGAACAGCAGCGCCTGCTCGACGACGGCCTTCGCACCTTGGACGAAGCGGGACGATGCGAGGGCGTCCGCAGGGACCCGGCCGGCGTCGGCCCGCAGTACGACGTTCGGATCCAGTACGGCGAGCAGCGCCTCGAAGTCGCCGGTCCGCGACGCGACGAGGAACGCGTCGATCGCCGCGCGCTGCCGACCGACGTCACCGTCACCGGTCGGCGCCCCCTGGACCCGCCGACGCGCCCGGCTGGCGAGCTGCCGGGTCGCTGCCGAGCTCTTGTCCAGGATCAGCCCGATCTCGTCGAAGCTCACCGCGAACAGGTCGTGCAGCACGAAGGCGATGCGCTCGGCCGGCGACAGGGCCTCCAGTACGACGAGCATGGCCAGTCCGACCGCGTCGGCCTGCAGGACCTCCTCCTCCGGGTCCAGCCGGCTCACGACCGGGTCCGGGACCCAGGTGTCGATCGGGTCCTCCCGCCGCGACTTGCGCGACCGCAGCAGGTCCAGGCAGACCCGGGAGACCACCGTGGTGAGCCAGCCGGTCAGGTTGGCCACCTCACTCACGTCCGACCGGCTCAGCCGCAGCCAGGCCTCTTGGACCGCGTCCTCGGCCTCACTGACCGAGCCGAGCATCCGGTAGGCCACGGCGCGCAGATGGCCGCGGTTCTGCTCGAACTGGTGGGCTAGGTCGTCCTGGTGATCCACCGTCCCATTCTCCCGCCGTACCGTCTCACCGGCCTGGCCAGCGGTCCGTGACCTGCGTGACAATGGGTCGATGGAGCTCGACACCAGCGTGTGGTCGCCGTACTACCTGCCGCACTGGAGCTCTCGCGAAGCCTCAGCAGCCACCTACGAGCAGGACGGCTCCTGCTTGCGGCTGTTCATCCCACCGGAGCAGGGCCTCTGGTGCGCCGACGACCACCAGCCGCCGCTGCGGGTGTCCGGCATCCAGTCCGGCAACTACTCGGGGCCAGTCGGCAGTACGGTCGGCCAGCAACCGTTCCGGGACGGCCAGCTGGTCCGGGAGGAGCAGGAGCCCTTCTGGGGTTGGACTCCTGCGGCTCCTGCCCGTATCGAGCTGCGCGCTCGGGCAGAGCTGTCACCGCGGTCGATGGTGTCGTTGTGGATGGTCGGGCTGGAGGACCAGCCGGAGCGCTGCGCGGAGATCTGCGTGATGGAGGTCTTCGGCAACGCACTCGAACCAGGCTCCGCCGCGGTCGGCTGTGGCCTGCACAGCTTCCGGGACCCGTCGGTGCCCGAGGACTTCACGACTGTCCGGCTACCGATCGACGTGGCCGAGTTCCACACGTACGCCGTCGAGTGGACCGCCGAGCAGGCCGAGTTCTTCGTCGACGGCCAGTCCGTACGACGGTGCGCCGGGCCTCCGGCCTACCCGATGCAGCTGATGCTGGCGGTGTTCGACTTCCCGGAGTGGTCGGACGACCAGCACGTACCCAGCTTCACCGTGGACTACGTTCGCTGAGGTGGGCCAGGAGCTCCAGCTTCTCGTGGGACGGCGTTCCGGGGACAGCGTGGTAGGTGATCAGCACCTGGCCTTCTGTGCCGGGCAGCGCGACCGGGATCCGGGCGAACGCCGTGCACCCCGGTGCGATCGCCACCAACCTGCAGCAGCACACCGGTGGGCTGCAGACACCAGTGGAACGCCGCAAGACGGTGCAGCAGGGTGCGGCGACGTCTGTGTTCGCTGCTGTGGCCGAAGTCGGCGGGCGGTACTTCGAGGACTGCGGCGAGGCGGCCGTAGCTGCTGAGCGCCCGCCGCTCTTTGGCGGCGGTGTAGCGCCCTGGACCCGGGCAACGCGAGCCGCCTGTGAGAGCTGGGCGAGCGCCTGGTTGCTACAGTCTGAGCATGTCCGCGCGCCTGAGCAGCTGGTGGCCCGTCTCCTAGACGGCCCCTTCTGCTGCGCGCTCACCGGCCGTCTCGATCGAGGCGGCCGTTCGTGTTTCTCCTCGTCGGGACGACCCCGCACCCACCGAGGAAGCTCATGGCACTCACTGCCCGACGTACCTGGTCCGGTCTGATCACGGACCTGCTCACCGGCCACGACCTGACGCCGGACGACGCTGCCTGGGCCATGGACGGTGTGGTGGCCGGTACGGCGACCTCCGCCCAGGTCGCGGGCTTCCTGGTCGCGCTGCGGGCCAAGGGCGAGACGCCGGCGGAGATCGCCGGGCTGGCCTCGGTGCTGCGCTCGTCCGCTAGGCCCGTGCTGGTTGAAGGCCCGCTGATCGACATCGTCGGCACTGGTGGCGACCGGTCCGGCGCCGTGAACATCTCCACGATGGCCTCGCTCGTGGTCGCCGCTACCGGAGCAACCGTGGTCAAGCACGGCGGTCGGGCCGCCTCGTCGACTACTGGCGGCTCCGCGGACCTGGTGGAGGCGCTGGGTGTCCCGCTCGACCTGTCCGCCGTTGAGTCGGTTCGCCGAGCTGGGATCGCCTTCCTGCACGCGCCGCTCTACAACCCGGCGCTGCAGCGCGTGGGGGCCGTACGCCGTGAGCTGGCCGTGCCGACGGCGTTCAACGTGCTCGGGCCGCTGATCAACCCAGCCGCCCCTGCGTACGGGCTAGTGGGCGTCTCCGACGAGCGGATGCTTCCGGTGGTCGCGTCGGTCCTGGCGGAGCGGGACTGCTCGGTGCTGGTGGTGCGGGGCTCGGACGGGCTCGACAAGCTGACCACTACCGGGCCGTCGCGGGTGCTGACCGTCCGGCACGGTGCGGTGCGGTCTGACGTCTTCGATCCGAGGTCCCTTGGCCTGCCGCTGGCCTTGCCTGCGGACCTGCAATCACCGGACCCAGTGGCCGTCGTACGGCGGGTGCTGGCCGGCGAGCGTGGCGCCGTGCGGGACGTCGTTCTGCTCAATGCGGCGGCTGCACTCAGCACTCTGCCTGACCGGCCCTCGCTGGAGGGCTGTCTGGAGCAGTGCGCTGCAGCGCTCGACTCCGGAGCGGCTGCGGCGACGCTGGACCGCTGGGTCGGCTTAGCCTGACCTGGTGGATGAGGAAGCGTTCGGTCAGCTCGTCGGCCCACTGCGCGGCGAGCTGCACGCGCACTGCTACCGCATGCTCGGCTCGGACCACGACGCCGAGGACGCGGTCCAGGAGACGCTGCTGCGCGCGTGGAACGCGATGGACCGGTTCGAGGACCGCGGTGGGCTGCGGCCGTGGCTCTACAAGATCGCTACCAACCGGTGCCTGACGCTGATCTCGCGGCGAAGCAGCAGAGACCTGCCAGCGGGCGATGCAGTCCTGGAGGCCCTGCCGGAGCATCGGCTGGCGTGGACTGCGGCGCTGGACCCGTCGGAGCGTGTTGTGGCCCTGGAGCGCGTGGAGCTGGCGTTCGTCGCGTCGCTGCAGCAGTTGTCTCCGCTGCAGCGAGCAGTGCTGCTGCTGCGCGACGTACTGGCCTTTGCAGCTCGGGAGGTGGCCGAGCTGCTCGACACCACGGTCGCCGCGGTCAACAGTGCGCTGCAGCGGGCGCGGCTGGTCGTCGGCACCGAGTCGACGCAGCAGGAGGTGCTGGCGGCGCTCGGCGAGGACGGCCAGCGCGACGTAGTACGGCGGTACATGGCGGCCTGGGAGGCGCGGGACGTCGACGCGATCGTGGTGATGCTGACGGAGGACGCGAAGTACTCGATGCCGCCGCTGCCGGAGTTCTTCACGGGGCGCGCCGGGATCCGCGGGTTCCTGGTGGACGGGCCGCTCGCCGAGGAGTGGCGGTTCCTGCCGGCGCGGGCGAACGGGCAGCTGGCGTTCGCGACGTACCGGCTGGTCGACGGGCGGTTCGTGCCGAGCGGGCTGGACGTGGTCACGCTGCGCGGCGCGGAGATCGCGTCGGTGGTGTCGTTCCTGGAGGCCGACTTCCCGGCGTACGGGCTGCCGGGTGAGCTCGAGCGATGAGTTTCGGGGCCGCGTGGGGTTGTAGTGGTGACAACCCTTTGCGAGAGGACCCGAGATGGACGAGATCCGTGAACTGATCGAGCGCTGGGTCGCCGCGGTGCACACCGGCGACCTGGCGACCGTGCTGGCCGACCATGCCGACGACATCGTGATGTTCGACGTGCCCCCGCCGTACGAGGGTGTGCGTGGGCTGACGGCGTACGAGGAAACGTGGCCCGACTTCTTCAAGTGGCAGGCCTCCGGCGCGTCCTTCGAGCTCACGTCGCTGGACATCACCGAGGGCACCGACGTCGCCTTCGCCGTCGCGCTGCTGAAATGCGGGATGCCCGACGAGGCCGCCGGGCGGCGCCTCCGCCTCACCCTCGGTCTGCGCAAGCTCGACGGCCGCTGGACCGTGACGCACGAGCACCACTCGTTCCCCCACGACGAGATCCCGTCCCCCGTCGGCGAGTCCGCCGTCCGCTCGATCCTCGACAGCTGGACCGCCAAAACCACCGCCCGCGATCTGGACGGTTTGATGGCCGACATCGCTCCCGACGTCGTTTCCTACGAGCACGCAGGCCCTTTGGAGTACGTCGGCCGCGAGGCCGTCCGCGAGGTTTGTGCCGCAGGCCTCGAGACTCCCGCGGCCTTCACGACCCCCGACCACACAATCGTTGCCCGCGACAACTTAGCCGTTGCCTGGGGCATCGATCACGTTACTGCGGACGGCCGCGAGATCAAGTCTCGCGCCACCCGAGTCTTCCGGCACGCTTCGGACGGCTGGCAACTGATCCACCAGCACCTGTCGTTCCCCCAGTGACCTACTGAGGCATCTGCTGGGCCAGGTCGTTGGCGGCCGCGACGGCGATCGCGATGGCTCGGGTTGCCAGGGGTGACTGGGTGCGGGCCGGCCAGTGGAGGCGCATTTCGCGGGTGGGGGACGGCTGGAGCGGGTGGAGGGTGAGCCGGTCGTCGGACGCGGCGTCGGTTCCGTGGAGGGCCAGCCAGGGGAGGACGGCCGAGCCGATGCCGGCGCGGACCATCGACAGGATGGTTTCGTGGCCGGCGGTTCGGAAGACGATGCGGGGCTGGGCGCCGTACTCGGCGAGCGTTCGCTCCAGCCAGAGTTGGTGGTACGTCGGAGGCCAGGCGACCATCGGGGCGTCGTCGAGCTGCTTCACGCGGACGGGGCCGGTGGGGAAGGTGCCGGCGGCGGCCACGAGGAGGTACGGCTCGTCGAGCAGCTTGACGTGCTCGACCTCGCCGTCGACCCGGCCGTCGTGGAACAGGAGGTCGAGATCGCCGATCTTCGGGTCCTCCGGTTCCACCTCGGACAGCCTGATGTCGCAGCCGGGATGCTCGTCGAGCAGTTGCCGTACGACGGCCGGCAGGATCAGGTTGGACACGCTCTGGAAGGTGCCGATGTCGATCCGGCCGCTGCCCGCCCGGAAGCGGTCGACGGCGTCGGTCAGCGCGTCCGACTTCGCCAGCAGTTCGCGGCCGTGGGCGAGGACCACCTCGCCGAGCGGCGTGAGCCGCACGGCCCTGGGGCCGCCTGGGCGCTCGAAGACGGCGCCGCCGAGAGCCCGCTCCAGCGCGGCGATCTGCTGGCTCACCGAGGACTGCGTGTAGCCGAGGCGGGCGGCCGCCCGTCCGAACGTCCCTTCTTCGGCGACCGCTGCCATCGCCCTCAGGTGCCGCAGTTCGACCATGGTTCACGGTATCGCTTATGGCGATCGAATCGATCGCAAACCATCGCTTTTCTCGATACGCCGAGGCGCCTAGCGTCGGTGACAACAGCCCGTACGAGAGGAACCTGCCGATGGCAACCATGACCGACACCGAGTGGCGATCCTTCGTCGCAGCGGGGACCAGGCTCGCCCACGTGGCCCTCACCCGGGCCGACGGCCGCCCCCATGTCACGCCGGTCTGCTTCGTGCTCGACGGCGACGAACTCGCCTTCGCTCTGTCGCCGGGAAGCGTCAAAGGCAAGAGCCTGGCTCGCGACCAACGCATTGCCGTCTGCATCAGCGACGAGCAGCAGCCGTACGGCTTCGTGACCCTCGAAGGACAGGCCCTCGTCTCGGCCGACCCGGACCAGATCAGCCACGTCGCCGAGGGCATCGCCGCCCGCTACTACCCGTCGCAGCCCGCGGAGGCGATCGCCGAATCCTTCGTCCAGGAAGGCTTCACGGCCGTGCGCATCGGCATCACCAACGTCATCGCCTACTCCGGGCTCGGCTGAAGCCCTTCGGTCAGCGGCAGTGGGGCGCGCATGGTGATGCTGGTGATCCCGTACGTGAAGCCGAGGTGTTCGTTGAGGCGGCGCATCGCATCGTTGCCGCGCTGGGTCCAGGTGTAGATCTCCGTGATCCCGTGCTCGGCGGCCCAGGCCATGCTGGTGCGCTTGAGCGTCGCTGCGACCGACTGGCCGCGCCACTCCCGGCGTACGGCGGTGTAGGCGACCTCGGCCCGCTCCGGCCGATCGGAGTCGAGCATCAGCCCCGCCACGCCGATCACCTCGCCACCAGCGACCGCCATGAACATCGCGGCCGGGTCGTTGATCCACTCCGTCGCCCAGTCGGACGCCGAAACCTTCAGCGGGACCGGCAGGTCCATGTCCGGGAACGTCGGCAGCGCGACCTGCTCGTACGCCGCCGTCCAGAGCTCCGGGCGCTCGGCCACCGAGACGATCTCGTACGACGCCGGCTGCGCCGGTCGCGGCTCATCCCCGATCGGCCGCAACTGCTCGACCTGCCGATCCGTCTCCACAAACCCGAACCGCTCCGCGAACAGCCGCGACTCCTCGTCGTCGACACTGCCCCGCGCACTGTCGTAGCCCTGGGCAACAGCATGCTCAGCAAGCACCCGCAGCAACTCAGTCCCCACACCACGCCGACGAAACTCCCGCCGAACCCGCGCGGTCAGCCCCGCCCGCTCACCATCACCCGTCCGATCCCCCAGCCCACTGCCGACCACCTCACCGTCGATCTCCGCCAACAGCAACAGCCGCCCCGGCCGATCGAGATCCCGCAACTCGGCGACAGTAGGACACCGCTCGTACGGCATGATCGCGATCCGCACCGCACGCCAGTCCTCGTAGTCGGCGTCACTGACCGCCGTCCGGATCTCCATACCCTCAGCTTGCCGCAGTCCACCGGAGACCGCTCAGCATTTTGCGGAGGGTGTGGGATTCGAACCCACGATGACGGTCACCCGCCATACCGGTTTTCAAGACCAGCGCACTCGGCCACTATGCGAACCCTCCAGGCAGGTGCGCAGTACGGACCCGCCGAGGGTCGAGGATAGCGGGTGGACGGTGGGGAGGTGTCAGGTGCGTTCAGTGCGGGCCGTGGTGTTGCCGGCGGAGCTGGGCCGGGACTTCGGGCGGATCTGGCCGGCGGCAGCGGTCTCCAACCTTGGGGACGGGGTGCTGCTGGCGGCTGGGCCGCTGCTGGTGGCGTCCATCTCGGGTGAGCCGTTTGCGGTAGGGGCCGCGGCGTTCGTGCAGCAGGCACCCTGGCTGCTGTTTGCGCTGTTCAGCGGGGCACTGGCCGACCGGCTCGACCGGCGGGTGATGGTGGTCGTTGCTGACGTCGTACGGGCTGTAGTGCTCGGGGCACTGGCCGCTGCCGTGCTCCTGGGGACTTCACCGCTGTGGGCCGTGTACGTGACGCTCTTCCTGCTCGGTACGGCGGAGACGCTGGCTGACAACGCCAGCAGCGCGCTGCTGGTGTCTGCTGTGCCCAAAGCCCAGCTGGGTAAGGCGAACGCCCGACTGTTCGCTTCAAGCATCGCGCTGAACCAGCTGGGCGGGCCTCCGATCGGTGCGCTCCTGTTCGCCGCCGGCGCTGGGCTACCGCTGGCAGTCGACGCAGCGGCGTACTGCGTGGCTGCGGTGCTGATCTCACGGGTCTCCGTACGGCGAGACGCAGGCGGCGGCTCACCTCGTACGCCGCTGTGGACTGACGTCCGTGAGGGCGTGCACTGGCTCTGGAACCACTCCGGCGTCCGCACGCTGGCGTTGGCCATCCTGGTCATGAACATCACCTTCTGCGCGGCGTTCGCGACCTGGGTCCTGTACGCCAGGGAGCAACTCGGGCTCAGTGACGCGCAGTTCGGGCTACTGGTCACCGCTGGAGCAGTCGGCGGGCTGGCGGGCATGCCGGTGTACCACTGGCTGGAGCCGCGGTTCGGCAGCCTGACGCTGCTCCGGGCCGGCCTGCTGATCGAGACAGCGGTCCACCTGGCGCTGGCACTGACTCACAACCCCTGGGTAGCCGGTACGACGTTGGCTGTCTTCGGCGTCCACGCAGTGGTGTGGGGCATCGTGTCGACCACGGCACGGCAGCTGGCCACTCCGGACGCTCTGCTCGGGCGGGTGAACAGTGTCTACCTGCTGGCGTCGGTGGGCGGCGCCGCACTCGGGTCGCTGCTGGGCGGCGTGGTGGCACAGCAGTTCGGTCTGGTGACGCCGTTCGTCGTGGCGTTCGCCGGCATGGTCGTGACGACTGCCGCCGTCTGGCGGCCGCTGCGGCACGTCTCGGTGCGCCCGGATTAAAGCCGTGGAGGGGCGCGGCGCGGGTTGTTAGGCTCGGCGGCCGAGATCGGAGTGCTTCCTCATGCCTACAGCCACGTCCCTCGGCCTGCCCAACGTGCGCGGCCGCGTCCCCCTCCTAGCTGGACTGGCCATCGACTCGTTCGGCGGAGGTTGTGCCGGGCCGTTGATGTTGCTGTTCTTCGTCCGGGTTGCCGACATTCCACTCGGTACGGCGGGGGTGCTGCTCACCGTGGCGACGCTGTTCTCGGTCGCTGCGCCTGCCGCGGTCGGGCTGGTGATCGACCGGATCGGACCGCGCAACCTCGTGATCGCCGCGCAGGTCGCGCAGGGGCTGGCCTTCGTCGGCTTCTTCTTCGGCCGCTCGACCTGGCTGCTGTTCGTCTGCGCGCTGGTGAGCACAACCGGCCAGCGGATGTTCTGGTCGTCCATCTTCAGCCTGCTGTCGGACGTCGCCGACGCTGGCGAGCGCGACCGCTGGTTCGGCTTGGGCGGGATGATGCAGTCCGCCGGCTTCGGGCTGGGCGCACTGGTCGCGGGCGCGCTGCTGACCTTCGACGGGGACGCGCCGTTCCTGTTCGCGATCGCGTTCAACGCGGTGAGCTTCTTCACGGCCGGCGTACTGATGCTGTGGATCCACCCGGACCACGCCGCTCGCGCGGTGGAGGACACCGGTCCGGCACCGCAGCTGCGCAAGGACAAGGTGTTCCTGATGCTCATCGGAGCGAACACGGTGCTCGCGCTCTGCACGATGATGATCGGCGTCGGGCTGCCGGTCTACGTCACCGAAGCGCTGCCCGCTCCGGGGTGGCTGGTCGGCGTACTGCTGGCGGCGATCTCGGTGGTGCTGGCCACCGGCCAGACGCTGGTGGTGCGGCACACGGAGAAGCACCGGAAGATGCGGGTGATGATCCTGGCCGGGCTGCTCTGGGCGGTCTGGGGACTGCTGATGGCTGCGCTGCTCCACATCCCGACCGGTCTGGTGGTGCCCGGGCTGATCCTGGCGACGGTGTTCTTCGCTGCCGGGGACGTGCTGCATGCGGCGACGGGGAACGCACTGGCTGCGGCCGTGTCTCCCGAGCGCGGCCGGGGCAAGTACCTGTCGTACTGGCAGTACTCCTTCACCTTCGCCAGCGTGCTGGTCCCGGTCTTCTTCGCTCAACTCTTCGTCCGCGGTCATGCGGTGCCCTGGCTGGCGATCGCCGGGCTCGCGCTGGGCGTGGCGGGTGTGCTGTTCGTGCTCGATCGCACGTACCCGCAGTTGTCCGTACGGCGTACCTGATCGCATCCGATTGAGGCGTCAGGTTTTCTTGCGCTGCTTCGAACAGGTGTTCTAATGTTTTCCGTACAGCGCGCGGTACCTCTTTCCAACCCAGACCTTCGTCCGAGCGGCCGAACCTCCCACCATCGACGTGGACGGCCGGTACGGCGATGGCCGCCCGGGGATGTGAGGACCCCGGGCGTTGGAGAGCTTTCGACAGTGCAGGCTGACGCGGGAAGGTGGTGGACGACGAGAGGGGACAGTTCATGCTGCTCGAACATCGCGGCCGGAGACCGGTCGTGCCGGAGTCGGCGTACGTCGCGCCGTCGGCGGTCCTGTGCGGTGCGGTCGTGCTCGGAGAAGGCTGCCGGGTGCTGCACGGCGCGGTCCTGACCGCGGAGAACGGCGAGGTCCGGCTCGGGACGAACTGTGTGGTGATGGAGAACGCCCTGGTCCGCGGCCGGGCCGACCATCCCGCGCTGATCGGCGACGCGGTACTGATCGGACCGCACAGCCACGTGAACGGCGCCACGATCGAGGACGAGGTCTTCCTCGCCACGGGCGCCGCGCTGTTCCCCGGTTCGGTAGCAGGCGCCGGCTCCGAGCTCCGGATCAACAGCGTGCTCCACGTCAACTCCCGCCTCGAGCCCGGCACGGTCCTGCCGATCGGCTGGATCGCGGCTGGAGACCCCGCCGAGCTCTTCTCCCCCGACCGCCACGAGGAACTGTGGGCTGTCCAGGAACCGCTGGACTTCCCCGGGACGGTGTACGGCGTACCGCGGGGGACGCCGATGCGCGACATCATGGCGCGCCAGTCCGAGTACTACGGCTCCCACCAGGAGGATCGATTGATCGAGGACTCACCAAGCACCTAGCTATACGTGCGGTGGATTGCTGCACGGCTGGTGATTGCCTGCCTGGTGGTTGCCTGTCTGGCCAATGATTGCTGCGTTGCCGAGCTGACGCTGTCTGCCTTGGTCTGCTGCGCTTCGCGTCGGGACTAGGTTTGCGGGGTGTCTGTCTCTGGAACCAGCAGCTACCGCGATGCCGGACCGCTGCCTGCTCTTGTCACCGCAGCAGTCGAGCTGGCCGAGGAGTTGGACTTCCCCTCGTCCTGCCGAGTCGAACAGGGCCGCCTGCTGACGGCCCTGGCTTCGGGAGCGGTGAACAGCATCGGCGAGACCGGAACGGGCTGCGGCGTTGGTCTTGCTTGGCTCGTCAGCGGGCGTCAGCCCGGCGTACGGGTAGTGAGCGTCGAGCAGGATGCCGTTCGAGCCGAGCGAGTGGCTCGCCTGTTCGCGGGAGTACCTGACGTCGAGGTCGTCCATGGAGACTGGACGCTGATCGGCGAGCAAGGTCCGTTCGACCTGCTGGTGGTCGACGGCGGCGGCAACGGCAAGAAGGGCCCAGCCGCCGACCCCGAAGAACTGTTGCGCCCCGGCGGCTCGGTCGTCATCGACGACTTCACCCCGCTGCACGAGTGGCCACCGATGCACGAGGGCGAGCCCGACCACGCCCGACTCAGCTGGCTCAACCACCCAGCCCTCCTCGCCACGGAGGTACGCCTGGCCCCAGACCTCTCAACCATCATCGCCACCCGACGACCTGCCTAGGAGCACGGTCCTGCGGCCTGTGAGGTCGAGGTTTGCAGGGCGAACTGTTGTATTCGGCCGACGAGGCAGGCGCTTCAGTCGGTGTCGGTGTCGTGCCTCAGCTGGCGGACGAGCAGGCGTTGCTCGCCATTCGGCGCACGGCGAGCGGCGTATGGGCTACTCGGCGCACGGCAGACGGCTGGCGGATTGCTCTTCCCTCCCCCGCTCATCGAGCGGCAGAGGCTGGAACGTTGCGCCGCAGCGAGGCGGCAGGTGTTGGTCAGCCTTTGAGGGACCACCGGGCGCGGAGGACGCCGTCGGGGTCGGGGAGGACTCCTTCGAGCAGCGGGTTGTACTCGTCGAGGGTGATAGGGATGACGGCTGCGGCGACTACGTCGTGGGGAAAATCCCCCGGGTCGTAGAACATCGCGCTCTGGATCTCGCCGGTTCGGTTCTCCCAGACGATTTGGCAGTGGTCTTCGATGCTTGCTCGGACGGCGTCGACATCGGGTGAGAGCTCGGGCCAGACGCTGAGCATTGCGCGTGGTCTGACCTGAAGGCCTTCGAACGGTCCTGCCGAGCCGCGGCACTGCGCTCGGGTGAGCCGATGCCAGCGCGACAGGTTCCGAACCGGGGTCTCTTCGAGCAGGATCGTGCCGTGGCCGGTGGCGAGGTCGGCGACCGTCGCCCAGAACGCTGTGTCGGCTGGAGGTCCTGGTTCCTCGTCGCCTTCGTCGTCGTACGGCGAACGTTCCAGCCGGACCGGGAACAGGCCGAGACTGCTCGCCGTAGCGACCGCCCGTTCGCACGGGAGGTTGCTGCCGACGTACAGGTACTGGTCGTACCCGATGTCGACCGCAAACCGCCCTTCGACCTCGAGCTGACACCAAGCGCCATTTTCTCGCAGCATCACGCGAACGAGCTCGACGGCGATGTCGACCGGCACGACTGCGCCGTCGTAGTAGTCGCTCAGATCCGACGCGAACAGGCCGGCCAGCCCGTGCCCGTCGATCGGTGCCTCGAGACCGAAGTTCACAGGCCCGGTGACTCCGGGCTCGCGGATGCTGAGCTCGGTGACACCGCTGTCCTCCGCGAAGGCGAGTACTGCCGCGAGGTACGCGGCCTCCTTCGGTCCGTGGTCGCTCATCTCGTCCTCGGGACCGACGTACCGGCCTTGGTCGTTCCAGTGGGTCGGGTCGTACTTCGTCACCTTGTACACGTAGGGCAATGGCACGGGCTGATGATGTCAGGGTGCGGCGCCGAAGGTGAGGTGGTTTACGGGCCGTCCGGTGGGGTGCTGATGGGCGCGGTCAAGGTGAACTGGCGGACCTGGCCTGGAGGTTGGGCGGCACAGGTCATCTGACCGTCCACGGTGATCAGGTCGGCCCGGACCTCGACGGTGATGCTTGGGCTGGGGCTTGGGACATCAGGTGACGCGGACTCGCCCGCGGTAGGGCCCGCCCGAGCGGAGTTACCCGCAGGGGAGCCCGCTGCGGTGCCTGATTCAGGGTCTGCAGGTCGGTGCGCCGGAGTGGGGTCCGGCGTCGGGCCGTCGTTGTCTGAGGTGGAGAGGGTTACGGACCAGTGGTTTGGGGCTGGTTGGGTGATGGATGTGGGGTGGAGGGCGTTGACGGCTAGGGATTGGCCGGTTGTTCGGGCGAAGTGTTGGGCGGCTTGGACTGGGGGTGGGTGGGCGCCGGAGCCTCGGTAGTAGGTGGGGGTGATGGTTCCCTCGTTGTAGGACTGGGCGATAGCGACGGCTTGGTCGGCGGGGACGTGGCCGTAGAAGAGGCTGTGCGGGAGGAAGACCAGGTTGGCGGCGAAGCGGTCGCCGCCGATGTGGCTGCATTCCCAGGTTCGGTCGGGGTAGGCGGCGGTGAGGGCTGCGGCGGCTGGGCGTCCGCGGACTGCGCAGCAGGCGTCGTGGCGGCCGTGGGTGCAGACGAGGTAGATCGGGTCGGTCGTCAGCGTGCCGGGGTCTGCGCCGGAGAGGACGGCTAGGAGGTGTTCGTCGGTGGGGAGTTCGCCGGTACGGATGGACTCGTGGCCGGGACGCGAGTCGACGAGGAACCAGCGGCGGGGAGTGCCGGCGGGTGAGCGGCCGTGGCGGCGGATGAGGACTGGACGGCAGCGGAGTTGGGCGCAGAGTTGGGCGATCTCGGTGGGGAGAGTGTCTGGCGAGTTGGTGGGTGCGGCTTGCGGGGTGGTGCGAGAGGCGGGGTCAGTACGGCGGAGCTCGTGTTGCGGCGTGCGGCCGTCTGCGGTGGGAATGCCGAGGTCGGCTTGCGGCGGTCCGGCGTCGGGCGCGGTACGGCGGGGGTCGGCTTCCGGCGTACGGAGGTCGGTGGTGGAACTGCCGAGGTCAGCTTGCAGAGGGCTGGCGTCGGGTGCGGTGCGGGGAAGGTTGGCTTGCGGCGTACGGGTGTTGGAGGGTGAGCGGCGTAAGGCGGTTAGGGCGTTGCGGGGCCAGGGGGCGTTGAGTTCTATGAGGAGCCAGCGTTCGGCGGGTGGGGCTGTGGCGAAGAGGGGGTCGCCGCGGTGGTCGGCTGAGGCGGCGCAGCCGGTTTCGGGGCGGTAGCGGGGTGGGGGGACGAAGTTCGAGTCCGACCGCGGAGGGGCGGTCGGACTCGGAGGTGGGGCGGGGGCGATGGGGTCGCCCGGGGGTTGGGTCATGTAGGGCTCGCGACGAGCACGGCTTCTGTCATGAGGCGGCGGGCGAGGACCAACTGGTCCTCGGGGGGAAGGTCGGGGAGGTCGCCGACCGCGAACGGCGTACCGGTGAGGGCTGCTGCCAGGGCTGTGGCTGTCTCGGCGGGGAAGGTGATGGTGCGGTCGGGGAGGTGCAGGCGGACTGGCTGACTGCCGGCGGCCGCATCGGGCTGGGCGGGGATGGCGCCGGGGACCAGGTGGTGGTTTAGGCCTTGGCGTAGGCGGAGGGTCGTACCTAGTTTCAGGTCGGCTGTGGCTTGGGCGTGGGCCAGCGGGGCTAGTGGGGCTGGGCGGTTGCCGGACCAGGTGCGGCGGCGCAGGCGGGCGGCTAGGTCGTCGGCGCTGGCGGTGTGGAGGTGGTCGGCGAAGAGGGCTACGACCTTCTCCAGTTCGGGGGCTAGCTGGGCTGGGTCCCCTGGGTTGAAGCCGAGGGGGAGGGCTGTGCGGAGGTCCACCTCGTTGGCGGCCAGGGCGGCTAGCTCCTGGATGAGGAGGTAGCGGGTCATGGTGTGGAGGCCGATGGTGAGGTGGGCGCTGACGCCGCCCAGTGCCTTGGCTGAGTGGAGGAAGCCTCGGGGGACGTAGAGGGCGTCGCCTGGGTGCAGTACGGCGTCTACTACCGGCTGCTGGTCTCGGGCTGCTTCGGCTACGGCCTTGGAGTGGTCGGTCCAGGGCTGGTTGCGGAGCGGGTCGAGGTGTACTGGCTCGTGGACGGTCCAGTGCTTCTCGCCGGCTACCTGCAGGACGAACACGTCGTGGACGTCGTAGTGGGCCGAGAAGCCTTGGGACTCGGCTGGAGTGATGTACGCGTTGATCTGGACCGGGTGGCCGGCTTCGGATGCCAGCTGCGTGGAGAAGTCGACCAGTGCGGGCCACGTGCGGTGCAGGGCTTGCAGTACGACGGTGTGGCCGCCGGCGAAGAGCGCGGCGACCTTGTCGTCGCGGATCTGGTCGCCGATCTCGGCGCCGACCCCGCCGGGGCCGGTGAACTGGCTGTCGCCGACCACCGAGCCGTTCTTGGCGACGCGGAGGAACGGCGTACGGAGTCCTCGACGGGAGAGCAGTTCGTCGACGGCTGCGAGGCTGAACAGGTCGGCGAAGCCGGCCGGGGCCTGCTGGTCGGCTGACTGGCCTGCGTCACGCCATGCGCCTGATTGGTCGTCGTCGGACGGCCGTTCGCCCGCGCCGCGGCCCGCGCCAGACCGCTCGCTTGGGCCGAGGCCCGCGCCGGATAGCTCGCCAGGGGCGAGAGCGGCGTCAGACGGCCGGGCACTCGGGGCCAGGTCGGCTGCTGGGGAGAGCAGGGCTCGGCGGCCCCAGTAGTTGGTGGCGAACTCCTCTGGATCTCCGGCGACGCAGCGCCGGAGAGCCGGGCGGCCGTCCGGCAGCGGCCCGGTCTCCGGCACGGCGCTCACCAACTTCCGGAGTTACCGCCGGCACCGCCGTCCGCGCCGCCGTCGGTCGCGTTGGCATCGGCTCCGCCGTCTGCCGGACCTTCGCCGCCGCCGGCGCCGCTGTCAGCTCCTCCGTCGGCGCCGCCGTCGCTGACACCAGGCGAGGCACCACCGTCCGCGGGCCCTTCCGAACCGGCGCCACCATCGGCACCGCCGTCACTCGTACCCGGTGACGCGCCGCCGTCCGCGGGGCCCTCCGCGCCGCCGTCGGCACCACCATCGGTCGCACCGGGCGTTGCCCCGCCGTCAGCCGGTCCCTCGGCGTCGCCGTAGCCACCGCCGCCGCCTGCGCCACCGTCGGTCGCACCGGGGGTCGCGCCGCCGTCAGCGGGGCCTTCGGCCTCGCCGTAGCCGCCGCCACCGGCAGTGGTGTCGTTGCCTTCCGTACCGGCGCCGCTGTCGGCACCACCGTCCGCGCCGCCGTCGTGCGCACCAGGGGTCGCGCCCCCGTCAGCCAGACCTTCACCGTCGCCGGACGAGGTGGTCATGTCGTCATCGTTCAGACCCATGATGCTGCTCCTTTCGAGGGGGACTTGCGGTGCCCACCCTGTGCGCAAAGTAGATCGGGGCTAAACCCCTGGGCGGATCACAAGCTCCCGTCAGTTCTACGGCGATCTGCCGGAGCGGCGGAAGGGCTCAGCCGAGCAGGTCCCACCAGACCTTGAGGAACGCGTCGGTGACGGGCTCCGGGCGTACGGCGATGCGGAGCCAGTCGGGGCCGAGTCCGGGGAAGGTGTCGCCTCGGCGGACGGCGAAGCCGCGCTGGCGGAGCTGCTCGCGGAGCTGGTCGGCGCCGTCGACGTGGACGAGGACGAAGGGGGCGCGGGGGATGCCGTAGGCGCGGACCGGGCGGTGGGTGGAGGTCGGGGCCGGGCTGGCGGCGTACGGCGAGACCGGGGCGGGGCTGGCAGCGTCGGGCGAGGCGGGGGCCCCGCTGTCGTCGTACGGCGAGGTCGGGGCCGGGCTGGGGGCTTGGGCCGGGCGGCCGTCGTACGGCGAGATAGGGGTGGCGGCGTACGGCGGGGTGGTTAGGCCGGTGAGGAGGTGGGTGCGTTGGGTGTCGAAGGCTTGGGCTGCTTGGAGGGCCTCGGCTGTGGCTTGAGGGGTGCTGCAGGCGATGGCGGCGGCCAGGGCGGGGGTGGAGAGGGGCCAGTGCGGCTGGACTGCGGCTAGCTGCTCGATGAGGGGTGGGGCTGCTACGACGTACCCGACGCGTAGGCCCGCCAGGCCCCAGGTTTTGGTGAGGCTGCGGATGACGACCAGGCCTGGGATTTGGGCGCCGGCTAGGGAGTCTGGTTCGCCGGGGACGGCGTCCATGAAGGCTTCGTCGATGACGAGGATGCGTTCGGGGCGGGCCAGTTCGCGGAGGGTGTCGGCGGGGTGGAGGACCGACGTGGGGTTTGTTGGGTTGCCGATGACGACCAGGTCGGCGTCGGCGGGGATGGCTTGCGGGTCGAGGGTGAAGCCGTCTTCTGGTTTGAGGATGACGCGGTCGACGAGGTGGCCTGCGGAGCGGAGGGCTGATTCGGGCTCGGTGAACTGGGGGTGTACGACGACCGGGTGGCGGGGGCGGAAGGCTCGGGCTATCAGTACGAAGGCCTCGGCGGCGCCGGCGGTGAGGAGGATCTGGTCGGGGTCGCAGTGATGGCGCGCGGCAACGGCGGCGGTCGCGGCGTCGGCGCGCGGATAGGCGGCGAGGTCGGTGAGGCTGGCGGTGATCTCCTCGAGGAGCCACGGGGGTGGCGTGCCGGTGCGCACGTTGACGGCGAGATCCACCAGCCCGTCGCCGACTTCGAGGTCTCCGTGATGGTCCAGGTCGAATCCGTCCACAGCCACGTGAGGAGGCTAACCCGGCTGGCTTCTTTGCCTTGGTGCCTGCCCACGGTGCGGGCGCTGTAGGTCCGGGGAGGCGGGGCGGCGAGCGGCAGGGCCCCGCGCGGTAGTGGTGGATGCGGCACCATGGAGGTATGAAGATCGCCGTGGTGCAGGGCGCTAGTTCCGATGACAAGGCTGCCAATCGGGAGGCTGTGGTTCGGTGGGTGGCGGAGGCTGCCGCGGCGGGGCCTGAGGTGGTGGTGCTGCCTGAGGCGATGATGGCCGACTTCGCGGTCGAGGGCGGGTCGGTGGGGCCGTTGGCGGAGGCGTTGGACGGGGAGTTCGTCAGTACGTTGCGCAAGTGCGCGATCGAGCACGGGACGGCGATCGTTGCCGGGATGTTCGAGCGGAGTTGTGACGAGCGGCGGCCGTACAACACGTTGCTCGCGGTCGGTGCGGACGGTGAGCTGCTGGGGGCTTATCGGAAGATCCACCTGTACGACGCCTTTGGGTACAAGGAGTCGGACCAGTTGACGCCGGGTGATGTGGCGCCGGTGGTGGTGAAGATCGGGGACCGGAAGTTCGGGTTGATGACGTGCTACGACCTGCGGTTCCCTGAGTTGTCGCGGGCGTTGGTGGATGCGGGGGCGGACGTGCTCGTCGTACCGGCCGCGTGGGTGCGGGGGCCGTTGAAGGAGCACCACTGGTCGACGCTGCTGACGGCGCGGGCGATCGAGAACACGGTGTACGTGGCGTCGGCGGCGCAGAACGGGCGGAAGTACTCGGGGTTGAGCCAGGTGATCGATCCGCAAGGCGTCGCGGTGGCGGCGGTGGGTGAGGCGGATGGGTTTGCTGTCGCGGAGATCTCGGGTGAGCGGTTGGCGGAGGTGCGGAAGCGGAATCCTTCGCTGGCGAACCGGCGGTTCACGGTGACGCCGCGCTGATGGGTGCTGCGGGGGTGGTTGGTACGGCGTACGACGTGGTGGTGCTGGCGGGCGGGGCTTCTCGGCGCTTTGGTGGGGTGGACAAGGCGACGCTTGTGCTGGAAGGGATTTCGCTGCTCGATCGGGTGCTGAGGGCAACTGAATCGGCGGTGTCGACGGTGGTGGTCGGGCCGGAGCGGGCGACGTACCGGGTGGTTGGTTGGACGCAGGAGGATCCGCCGGCGGGTGGGCCTGTGGCGGGGGTTGCGGCGGGATTGGGGTTTGGCGTAGCGCCGGTGGTGCTGCTGGTTTCGTGTGATCTGCCGTGGTTGACGGCGGGTGATGTTGCGGGGCTGGTTGGTGGGCTCGGCGAGTACGACGGGCACGGGTTGCGGGATATTGGGGGCCGAGAGCAACCACTTGCGGCGGCGTACCGGCGGGACGCGTTGATGGCGGCGGTGGAGGCTGTCGGGGATCCGCGGGATCAGTCGGTGCGGAGGACGTTCGCTCCGTTGAGGATGCTCTGGAGCGAACCGAGCTTGGCCGGTCGGGATGTTGACACGTGGGCCGACTTGGACGATCCCGCGACGGCCGCTCCGACGGAATAACCAGTCGCTTGCCAGCTGTGCCCGCCCTACGGTGACCGGATGGATCATGACGTTGCCGGGATGGTCGGGACTGCCCTGCCGGGGTGGGGCATTGCGGAGATCTTGCCTCGGTCGGGTGGAGGGTTGTCGGCGGTTTTCGAGGTTCGGGGGGTCGATGGCAAGGCCGTGATCGTCAAGGTTTACGAGCCTCAGTGGGCTTGGAAGCAGGCTAAAGAGGTCTACGTCTACGGGGTGCTGGCGCCTGTGGTTGGGGAGCTGGTGCCTTCGGTGGTTCATGTGGAGCCGGCGGGTGAGCGGTCTGCGTTCACGGTGTTGTCGAAGGTGGACGGGGTGCCGTTGTCGGAGGTGACCGGCGCCGACTACAGGACGATCTACGAGCAGGCCGGTGCGTTGCTCGGACGGATTCATCGGATCCGGCAGCCGGCGTACGGGTACTTGACGGACCAGGTGCTCGAACCGTTGCCGGACAACGAGCAGTACATGGCTCGGCAGTTTGCGAAGAAGTTGAGGGAGTTCGAGGAGCTCGGGGGTGATGCGGGGCTGCACGCGCGGATCACCGAGTACGTCGCGGAGCATCCGGTGGTGGCCGACGTCTCACCCGTGTTGTGTCACAACGACTTTCACGAAGGCAACCTGCTCGTCGATCCCGAGACGTCAGAGTTGAACGGGATCATCGACGTGGAGAACGCGATCGCCGCGGACCCGCTGCTCGATCTGGCGAAGGCGCAGTACTACTCGATCAAGGACGACCGGGCGAAGCTCGACGGGCTGCTCGCGGGGTACGGCGAACTGCCGGCCGACTGGGAGGAGCGGACGACGACGTACCGGCTCTATCACGCGCTCGAGCTATGGGACTGGTTCAAGTTGATAGGCGTCACCGATCCGCTGGACTCGATTGCGCGCGACATCGCCGAGATCCTCGGCACACGGACCGTCGCGGGCTGAGTCGACGCAGTACCGTGGCGACTATGCGAGCTGTCGTGTGTGAAGGAGCCGGTGGTGTCGAGGTCCTGACGATCGGCCAGATCGAGGACCCAACGCCGAACGTCGACGAGGTCGTGATCGATGTCGTCGCGGCCGGGGTGAACCGGGCCGATCTGCTGCAGCGGCAGGGCCACTATCCCCCGCCGCCCGGTGCGCCCGGGACGATCGGGCTCGAGGTGTCCGGCCGGATCAGCGCGGTCGGCGAGCAGGTCGAGGGCTGGTCGGTCGGCGACGAGTGCTGCGCGCTGCTGGCCGGTGGCGGGTACGCCGAGAAGGTCGTCGTACCGGCGCCGCAGGTGATGCCGGTGCCTGAGGGCATCGACTTGGTCAGCGCCGCGGCCTTGCCCGAAGTCGTTGCCACCGTTTGGTCCAACGTCTTCATGAAGGCTCACCTCAAGGACGGCGAGACGCTGCTCGTGCACGGCGGCGCGTCCGGGATCGGCACGATGGCAATCCAGCTCGGCGTCGCGCACGGCGCGCGGGTGCTGTGCACGGTCGGCAGCGCGGACAAGATGGAGTTCTGCACCCGGCTCGGCGCGGACGTCGCGATCAACTACAAGGAAGCCGAGTGGGCGTCGGTCGTTCGCGAGGCAACCGGCAAGGCCGGCGCGGACGTGATCCTCGACATCATCGGCGCGAAGTACCTGACCGACAACGTGAAGTCGCTCGCCTACGACGGCCGGATCGTCGTGATCGGCATGCAGGGCGGCGCGAACGGCGAAATCGATCTGGGCCGCCTGCTGGCCAAGCGCGGCTCGATCACCGCGGCCGGGCTGCGCAGCCGTTCGGTCGAGGACAAGGGCCGGATCCTGGCCGAGGTCGTCGGGCACGTCTGGCCGCTGGTCGAGGCGAAGAAGGTCCGGCCGATCGTGCACGCGACGTACCCGCTGGAGCAGGTCGTCAAGGCGCACGAGGAGCTCGAGCAGTCGACGCAGAGCGGCAAGATCCTCCTCACCCTCTGACCATCGTTGCGCCGCTCACGTCGGAGTGTTGGCCGCCAGCCACTCCGGGTCGGGGGCGACGAACTGGATGACGTCGAGCCAGGTGCCCTCGGGGTCGCGGACGAAGAAATGCCGCTGGCCCCACGGCTCGGTGACGAGCTCGGTGGCCAGCTCGACGCCGCCCTCGACCAGGCGGGCGGCGAACTTGTCGACGTCGTCGACGACGAAGCCGAAGACGTTAGAACTCTCAGTGGTCGCCGAGACGGCGGCCGGGACCGTCGCGTGACCGCGCTCGCAGATGGCGAGCTCCCACGACGCGTCGCCGCGGCGCAGGCAGATGAACCAGCCGAGATCGACGGTGATCTCCAGGTCGAAGTAGTCCGCGTAGAACGCGGCGACCTTGGCGGGCTCGGCGGTGACGACGGTGGTGGCGAAAACAGCGGGTTGCATACGCGCTCCTAGTACTACAGCTGTTGTGGTTGAGTACGACAGTTGTAGTGGACAGCTGCTAGCCTTGTCAACATGCCCCGCAATCCGGAACGCCGCGCCCAGCTCGCCGACGCCGGCCTCGCCGTCCTGGCCGAAGCCGGCGCCCGCGGCCTCACCCACCGCGCGGTCGACGCCGCCGCGGGCCTGCCGGCCGGTACGGCGTCCAACTACTTCCGTACGCGGGACGCCCTGCTCGGGGCGCTCGGCGAGCGGATCTTCGAGCGCCTCGCGCCCACCGAGGATCGCCTCGAGCCGCTGGCCGCGCGCGAGCCGTCCGTCGAGCTGGTCGTCGACTACGTGCGGTACATCGTCGAGCGGCTGCTCGACCGACCGGAGTTGCCGCTCGCGCTGTTCGAGCTCCGACTCGAAGCGGCACGGCGGCCGGAGCTGCACGAGATCCTGACGCGGACGCTGCGCCAGGGGTTCGACGGCGACGTCTCGTTCCACGTGAACGCGGGACTGCCGGGCGGCGCGGAGGAGGTCCGGCTGCTGCACTTCGCGGTCGACGGACTGGTCCTCGACCAGCTGACACCGGGGATCGGGCATCCGTACGACGCCGACGCGACCGTCGAGCAGTTGGTCCGCCGATTGACCCGTGACTATTAGCCGTGACTTATATAGACTCAACCGCATGGACTTCCACGGCGGACTGAATGTTGCGATGAAGGTGCCCAAGGCGGACTTCGAGCGGACGGTCGCGTTCTACCGCGACGCGCTCGGGTTCGAGGTCACCGACGAGAGCGGGCCCCACGTGGTGGACGCCGTACCGCGGTGTGCGTCACTGAAGTTCGGGCCGGTGACGCTCTGGCTCGATCAGGTGGACAATTACCCGCGGGCCGATCTGTGGCTGGAGCTCTTCACGCCCGACGTCGCGGCGGCGATGGAGCACCTGAAGAGCCACGGGATCGAGGCTCAGGACGAGTTGGAGCCCTTGCCCGACGGGAGCGACGGGCACTGGATCACCAACCCGGTCGGCATCACGCACCTCGTACGCAGCGCGGACTGAGTCCACGCCGAGACAGGTTCGTTGTCTGGATTCGCCCTCATTGTCGTTGCCAAGGGCTACCGTCAGGGATGTGACTGGGGAACAGCGGCGCGGAGCGCACGTGCTGGACGCGGTGCTCGACGTGATCGCGGAGCGTGGCCTCGAGGCCGCGACGATGCGGACCGTCGCGGCAGCGGCCGGGATCTCGCTCGCACAGGTGCAGTACTACTTCCGCAGCAAGGACGAGCTGGTCGCGTCGGCGTTCCGGCACGTCACCGAGCGGTTCGACGAGAAGCTCGCGACGGTCGACCTGGCCGGCCCGCCACGCAAGGTGCTGCGCCAGGCGCTCGAGCTCTGGCTGCCACTGGACGAGGAGCGCGCTCGTGACGCACGCGTCTGGCTGGCCTTCAGCGCGGCGTCGGTGACTTCACCGATGCTCGCGGGGATCGCCGCGACGACCGATTCCGAGCTGCGGGTCGCGTTCGCGCGCCTGCTCGACGCCGCGATCGCGGACGGCGATCTGGCCGAGGTCACCGACACGGAGACCGAGGCAGGTCTGCTGCTCGCCGTACTGGACGGGTTGGTGCTTCAGGGGCTCACGCTGCCGGCCGAGCAACGCAACACCTTCCTGACGCAGTCGCTGAATGCTCACCTGGGCAGGCTTTTCGGCTAATTAGTTGCTCTGGACATCGATTGTCTTGACGTCCCACCGGCCGCACAGGCAGCGGCGGTAGACGACGAATCCTTCGCTGACACGATGGGACGACTGCACTTGCCAGCGATGCTGGTGAACTACTTGTCTGGTGGTCATGGATCCATCGTGCTGTAATGGCATTATGCATCTCAACCCTTACGGCGCCGACGCCGTCCTGCTGGCGGTGAACCTGGTCACACACCCGGCCTCCACGCCCGACGAACTGGCCGCGCGCTGCGTGGAGAGCGGCATCGACGAGAGTCATGTGCGGGACGGACAGGTCACCGAGGACGACGTCGCCACCGTCCGGATCGTGATGGACGAGTGGCTCGCGGTCGTCGACGCGTCCGAGGAGCAGCAGCGCGTCGATCTGGTGAACGAGATGCTCGCCAAGTACACCGAGCACCCACGGCTGACCAACCACGCGGGCGACGGCTGGCACATGCACTACCGGCCGTTCCGCGTGCCGGTCTGGCGACTGGTCGCGACGTTGATCAGCACCGGTACGGCGTTGCACCTGGCCGGCCGTGGGATCTCCCGGCTGGGGCGGTGCGCGATGGACGGGTGCGAGAACGTGTACGCCGATCTGTCGCGGGGCGGGAAGCAGCGGTACTGCAGTCCGGCCTGCTCCAACCGCGACGCCGTACGCCGGCACCGCGCGCGCACTGCCTGAGGAGGAGGCCACACGAAGCGAGGCGCCACGAGCATCCGGAGGCGCTCACCCACAGACCGCTGGGCAGGGTGCTTCTAGGATGGGGAGATGAGCGAGGAGAGCAACGAGGGCCAGGAAGTCCCGATGGCGGGGGCTCGGACCGAGGACGGCAAGATCCTGATCGTCGGGCCGGACGGGATGGCCGTCGAGGGGCCGCCGCGCGACGAGGACGACGACGCGACCGACGGACCACGCTCGGTGACCGAGCTGGTCGAGCAGCCGGCCAAGGTGATGCGGGTCGGGAACATGATCCGCCAGCTGCTCGACGAGGTGAAGGCGGCTCCGCTCGACGAGGCGTCGCGGCAGCGGTTGAAGGCGATCCACGAGGCCTCGATCAAGGAGCTGGAGAGCGGCCTGGCGCCGGAGCTGGTCGAGGAGCTCGAGCGGCTGAGCCTCGACTTCACCGACGACAGCACGCCGACCGAGGCCGAGCTGCGGATCGCGCAGGCCCAGCTGGTCGGCTGGCTGGAGGGTCTGTTCCACGGCATCCAGACGGCGCTGTTCGCCCAGCAGATGGCGGCCCGCCAGCAGCTCGAGCAGATGCGCCGCGCCCTCCCGGGCGGCCAGCAGCTCCCCGAGGGCAGCCCGTTCCCGGGCGGTCCTCAGGCCAACGGCAACACCGACGGCCCGGGCAGCGGCGGGATGTACCTGTAGTACTTAGAGATCGAACAACTCGGCGAGGACGGTGGCGACACCGTCCTCGTCGTTTGTCGGGCAGATGTGGTCGACGACGGCGAGCACCTCAGGGTGCGCGTTGCCCACGCCGTACGACGTACCGGCCCACGTGAGCATCGGCAGATCGTTCAGCGAGTCACCGAAGGCGATCGTCTCGGACGCCGAAATCCCTTGCTCCGCGGCGAAATCGGCCAGCATCGCGGCCTTCGAGACGCCACTCGCGGCGATCTCCACCAACCCGGTCCCGCCGCTGTGGCTGGCCGCCACCCGCTCGCCGACGATCGGCGCGACGCGGGCCAGCAGTTCGTCGGAATGCAGGCTCTGGTGCCGGACCAGCAACTTCGCCGCCGGTTCGGCGAGCAGTTCGTCGAGGGCGGCGATCAACGTGTCGTCCGGCTTCGGCCAGCGGTTCAGGTAGTGCGGTTCCTGTCCGTAGCGGTCCGGTCGCTCGATCGCGAACTCCACCTCCGGTACGGCGGCCCGAATGGCCAGCGCGACCTCCAGCGCGACGGCCGGATCGATCAGCCTGGTCCGGATCGCCTGCCGCCGCGCGACGTCGTACAGAATGGCGCCGTTGGCAACAATCGCGACCCCGTGCGCGCCGACCAGGTCGGACAGGTCGTGCAGCCAGCGCGGCGGCCGGGCGGTGACCATCACGAAGACGGCGCCGGCCTCCTGGATCGCGAGCACGGTCGCTCGGGTGAACGGGGAGACGCCTGAGTCACTGTGGACCAGCGTGCCGTCCAGATCGGTGGCCACCAGGCGGGGTGTTCTGCGCATCGACACCTACCTACCGTAACGGTCTTCGGGCAGACCTTTTGACCCGTTCGGGAAGACCCCCTTTACTCCCTCGAACAGTCATCGCGCAACCATCTGGAGATCGTTTTCCATGCAATCTGATTGACCATTGAACAACGTCACCAGACCGTTACGGCAGGATGCTGCAAAGGCAGCAAGTTCCCCTGCGCTGCACGGTTTGCGCATGATTTCATGCGGTGGCTGGCGGGGAACCAGGGGCGGTTCGCACGCGTCGTACGCCTTGTTCCGGATCATCAACATCCGGTCCGACCCACGCCGGGAAGAACGTCGAAGAACTGGTGCGGAATTGGGTGCAACCAAATCCGGATCGGTGGCGTCAACAGTTATGGATCGGTGCGCCTAGCGCCGGACAAAACGGGGTGGGTCGGCAACGAGCGTCGGTCCATCAGCTAGTGGGCTCGGGTGTTCGAACAGCCTTCATCGTTCGTTCACCGGGGTCCTGGAACTTGGGGAGCCACGATGACTGTCAACACCGCCAACCCACCCGGGGCCAGGTCCGCCCGTGCGGCTGTCGACACATCTTCCATCATGGAAGGGGCCATGACCGGCTGTATCGCACGATCTGACATTTTCCAGCACCGCCTGATGGAGGAGCCGCCGCCCGCGTCGGCGACCCGTCGGACCAGGGAGCGGTACGACCAGCTGGTCCGGGAAGCCAAGAAGGTCTGCGCTTCCTGCCCGCTGTTCACCGACTGCCTGTTCAGCGCGGTGGCCGAGCACGACGTCAGCGGCTTCGTCGCCGGAACCACTGCAGTACAACGTCGTTCAATGCGCAACCTGTTGGACGTCGAGGTCCAGGCCGACGACTTCGACCAGCTCGCCGGGGCCCGCGGGACCCGCCGGCCGGTCAGCCACGAAGAGGTCCTCCGGCTGCGCACCCAGTACCCCAACGACAGCCTCGAGTCGCTCGCGATGCGGCTCGGATGCTCGCTGTCGACCGTGAAACGCCACCTGCGCAGGGCCCGCCGCGGTCAGAGCCCTGCCGCCAAGGCACCGCGGGCCCGTCCGGAGGTCAGCGCCGTCCTGGACGCGTTCGACGCCGTGGTGGACCAGCCCTGCCCCGCACCGCGCACCGGTAGCACCCGCGTCGCCTGATCCGATACTCGGCCCGCCAGCGGTCTATCGGTCACAGCAAAGGCCCGGAACCCTGCACCAGCAGGGCTTCCGGGCCTTTTTGTTGCCCTGGTGAACTATTCGACCTCAGGCGCAAAGGCTTGCTTCAGAACCAGCGGTTGAGTACGGCGGCCACGCCGTCGTCCTGCACCGACTTGGTCACCTCGTCGGCCGCGGCCTTCACCTCGTCCGGCGCCGCACCCATCGCGACCCCGATCCCGGCGTACGTCAGCATCTCGATGTCGTTGCGTCCGTCACCGATCGCGACCAGCCCCGACGCGTCGAGACCCAGCTGCGCCAGCGCGACCTTCAGGCCGGTGCTCTTGTCGACGCCCTCGGGCGCGATGTCCAGCCACGCGGTCCAGCCGACGAAGTAGCTGACCCCGTGCAGGCCGAGCCGTTCGGCCAGCTCGACGAAATCCGCCTCCGAGGCGTCCGGGTCGCGGATGATCAACCGGGTCACCGGCTCCGGCGCCAGCTCGGCGTCGGAGACCACGCGGATCGCGTCGCCGCCCAGGTCGCCGTCCGGGAACGGCGCGGTCACCCGGTACCCGCCGTCGTGCTCCTCGACCGCCATCCGCGCGTTCGGCGCGTGCTCGCGGACCGAGGTGATCACAGTCGCCGGGTCGAAGGTGCGCTCGTCGACGATCTCGCCGGCCGGGTAGCTGAGCGTGCGCGCACCGTTGCTCACGACAACGAATCCGCGCTGCAGGCCGAGCAGCTCCGCGACCGGCACGGTCGACTGCCAGGACCGGCCGGTGGCCAGGATGATCGGCACCTGCGCGGCGGCCCGGCGGACCGCGTCGACCACGGCGGCGGAGATCCGCTCGTCGTGGTCGACCAGGGTGCCGTCGATGTCGAGGGCGACGGCCTGCGGCCGCCAGCCGTCGGTCGTCGTCATCCGCGGACCGGTTCGAGGACCTCGCGGCCACCGACGTACGGGCGCAGCGCCGCCGGGACCCGGACCGAGCCGTCGGGCAGCTGGTGCGTCTCCAGGATCGCGACGATCCACCGGGTGGTGGCCAGCGTGCCGTTCAGCGTCGCGACGTGACGGGTCTTGCCGTCCGCGTCCCGGTGCCGGATGTTCAGCCGGCGGGCCTGGTAGTCGGTCGTGTTCGACGTGGAGGTGAGCTCGCGGTAGGCACCCTGGGTCGGCACCCACGCCTCGCAGTCGAACTTCCGGTACGCCGAAGCGCCCAGGTCGCCGGTCGCGGTGTCGATCACCCGGTAGGCCAGTTCCATCTTGTCGAGCATCTCCTTCTCCCAGCCCAGCAGCCGCTGGTGCTCCGCCTCGGCGTCCTCGAGGCTGCAGTAGGAGAACATCTCGACCTTGTCGAACTGGTGGACGCGGATGATCCCGCGGGTGTCCTTGCCGTACGAGCCGGCTTCGCGGCGGTAGCAGGACGACCACCCGGCGTACCGCATCGGGCCGGCGGACAGGTCCACGATCTCGTCCATGTGGTACCCGGCCAGCGCCACCTCCGACGTCCCGACCAGGTACAGCTCGGGCTCGTCCAGGCGGTAGACGTCGTCGTGGGCGTTCAGGTACCCGGTGCCGTCCATCACCTCGGGCTTGACCAGCGTCGGGGTGATCATCGGGGTGAAGCCGTACTCCACCGCCTGGTTGATCGCGAGCTGGAGCATGCCGAGCTGGAGCTGCGCGGCGACGCCCTTCAGGAAGTAGAACCGGGCGCCGGACACCTTCGCGCCGCGCTCCATGTCGATCGCGCCGAGCAGCTCGCCGAGCTCCAGGTGGTCGCGCGGCTCGAAGCCCTCGGCGGCGAAGTCGCGCGGCTTGCCGATCTCCTCGATCACCACGAAGTCGTTCTCGCCACCGACCGGGGCCTGGTCGGAGACCAGGTTCGGCAGGGCGCGGGACAGCAGGTCGAAGCGCTTCTCGGCCTCGTTCGCGGTCGCCTCGTGGGCCTTCACCTCGGCGGACAGCGCCTTGGTGCGCTCCAGCAGCGCGGTCCGCTCGTCGCCCTTGGCCTGCGCGACCTGCTTGCCCAGGCCCTTCTGCTCCGCCCGCAGCGACTCGAAGGCCGCGATCGACGATCGGCGCTCGGAGTCGGCCACCAGGATCTCGTCGACCTTGGCCGGACTCTCACCGCGCTTGGTCAGCGCGTCACGGACGACATCGGGGTTCTCACGGAGCACTTTGGCATCGATCACACGCTCAGGCTATCGGGGCGTGTCATGAACACGGAATTTTATTCGGGATGATGAGCTTGCACCAGCCGGACGGTCAGGTTTCTTCGAGGGGGTCTCAGGGCGGCGATGAACCACCATCCACCCAGTCATCTCGGTCGTGCGGTCACGGTCGTGCTGGGTGCGTTGCCGTTCACCGTGGTCACGCTGCTGGTCTTCGGCGACTGGCCGCCCCTGCGCCGCTGGGACGAGTCCGTCGCCGCGCGCGTCGCGTCGTACGGCGGCTCCCGGCCGAGCTGGGTGGACCTGTGGCAGGTCATGGGCGCCGTGGTCCTGCCGTGGACGATGCGCGGCATCCTCCTCGGGGTCGCGATCTACCTGTGGCACCGCCGGGCCCGCCTACTGACGGTCTGGCTGGTCGTCTCGGCCGGTGCCGAGCTGGGCCTGGTCCAGGCCGTGAAGCACATCTTCGACCGGGAGCGTCCGGTCGCGATGCTGGTCGAGAGCGACGGCTGGTCGTACGTCTCCTCGCACGCGACGGCCGCCTTCGTGATGGCCGGCGCGCTCGGCGTCGTCCTGCCGTCGGTCCGCGGCTGGCGGCGCCGGTTCCGGACTCTCGTGCTGCTGCCGACGATCGCCGTCGTCCTGCTCACGTCGGCGGACCGGATCTTCCTGAACGTGCACTACGTGTCCGACGTGCTCGGTGGCTGGGCGCTCGGTCTGGCCATCCTGACCGCGACGTCGATCGGCTTCGGGCTGCGGCCGGGTCTGCGCCGGCGGCGGCGTCGCACTCCGTCGGACGAAACCCGTACGACGCCGCCGCGCGCGGCGGTGATCGTGAACCCGATCAAGGTCGGGGACGGCGTCGCGTTCCGCCGGAAGGTGTCCCGGGCGCTCGCCGTCCGCGGGTTCGACGACCCGCTGTGGCTGGAGACCCGCGAGGACGACGCCGGCAACGCGATGGCCAAGCGCGCGATCGAGAACGAGTCCGACCTGGTCCTGGTCGCCGGCGGCGACGGTACGGTCCGCGTGGTCACCGCCGCGCTCGCCAACACCGCGATCCCGGTCGGCGTCATTCCGGCCGGTACGGGGAACCTGCTCGCCCGCAACCTGCACATCCCGCTCGACCTGGACGACGCGCTGGAGCGGATCCTGGACGGCCGGGAGCGGCGGATCGACCTGGTCAAGGTGCACGGCGACGGGTTGGACACCGACCACTTCGCGGTGATGGCCGGGCTCGGCCTGGACGCCGCGATCATCACCGGGGCGCCGCCGATCCTGAAGGCGCAGATCGGCTGGACGGCGTACCTGGTCTCGGCGGCCAAGAACATCAACCACCCGTCGGTGAAGGTCCGGATCGCGATCGACGACGACGAGCCGATCGAGCGCCGGGTCCGGACCGTGGTGATCGGCAACGTCGGGATGCTGCAGGCGAACATCCCGCTGCTGCCGGACGCACGGCCCGACGACGGGCTGATCGACGTCGTGGTGATCGCGCCGCGGCGGGTGACGCAGTGGCCGCTGGTGTTCTGGCGGGTGATGACCCGGACCAAGCGGACCGAGATGTACCTCGAGCGGTTCACGGCGCGGAAGGTCGAGATCACTGCCGCGGTCGACGTCCAGCGGCAGCTCGACGGGGACGGGATCGGCGCGGGGAAGTTCCTGTGCGCCGAGGTGGAGCCAGGGGCCCTCGTCGTACGGGTGCCCAAGCGGCGCTGAGAGCCGGTACGGCGCTAGGCCTGCTCGGGTGTGACGGGGGCGGCGGCCTGCTTGCGGAGGGTCTCGAGGGCTTCCTCTTCCTCCGGGGACAGCTTGGCCTCGCTCTCGAACGCCTTGATCTCCTTGGCGTACGAGCGGGCGTCGTTGCGGCTGTTGATCGAGGTCAGGACGACGCCGTCGCCGTTGTCGTCGAGCAGGGCCACCGACCAGGACATCCGGCCGCCCATGTCGCCGAACGCGTCGTACCGGACGATCGCCAGGTGCTGCAGCGAGAGCTTCAGGCTGGCCTGGGTCTGGTCGAGCTGCTGGCCGAGCGTGTGGAGCTGGGCGCCGACCGTGCCGGGCTTGGGCTCGGGACGCGGGGGCAGCTCGGTCTTCGGCGGAGCCGGCGGCGGCACGTCCTTGGCCGCGGTCTGACCCCGCAACGCCTGCACGGCGAACACGAGGGCGAGCACCGCCACGAAGAGTGCGGCGATCCCGAAACCACCGGCTAACGTCGAAGACACGGTCCGCAGCCTAACGGTTGTGTGGTTTGTCAGGCGCTCTGCGTGTCCGACTGAGACTCGAATCGGCGGATCAGGCGGGGGCGACGTAGATTCGCGGGGTGACCCATCTGCCTGACCCTGGACCTTTGCCCGGCGTGCACGACCTCGGGTACGCCCGCCTCGACACCGACCGCCTGGAGCGCACCGGCGACCCTGAGGTGGTCTACGGCGCCGGCAAGACGCCCGTTCAGATCGTGGAACTGCTGCGCACGCTGCACTCGACCCACGGCGGCCGTGCCGCCCTCGCGACCCGGCTGTCGCCGGAGGCGCAGGAGCTGGTCGCGGTCGAGCTGCCGGAGGCTGTCGTCGACCCGGTAGGGCGTACGGCGGTGCTCGGGACTGTGCCTGCGCCTAGCGGGACTGTGGCTGTCGTGTCGGCTGGTACGTCGGACGCGCCGGTCGCTGCTGAGGCTGCGACTACGGCTCGGGTGTTCGGGGCTGGGGTTGAGCTGATCACGGATGTTGGTGTGGCTGGGCTGCATCGGGTGCTTGGGGTGCGCGAGCGGTTGGCCGCGGCGGACTGCTTGATCGTGGTCGCGGGGATGGAGGGCGCGCTGCCGAGTGTGGTCGGCGGGCTGACGGGGGTGCCGCTGGTCGCCGTACCGACTTCTGTTGGGTACGGCGCTTCGTTCGGCGGGGTTGCCGCGCTGCTCGGGATGCTGAACTCGTGTGCGCCGGGAGTGACCGTGGTGAACATCGACAACGGCTTCGGAGCCGGGGTGTTCGCGGCGCGCGTCGCCCGGCGCGCGGCACCGGCGGAGGTGAAGGAGCAGTGAGAGTCGCCTGGATCGACTGCTCCGCCGGCGCCTCCGGCGACATGCTCCTCGGCGCCTTCCTGGACGCCGGCGCCGACATCGGCCTGGTGAACGCCGCCGTCGCGGCGGTCGACCGCTCCCTGTCGGTCCGCGTGGAGAAGACACTCAGACACCAGATCGCCGCCACCAAGGCGTCGGTGTTCGTGAACGAGGAACCGCACCCGGAGAACGACCCGAACGCGGCGTACGCCGAGATCGCGCCGGCCGCAGATGCGGCCGAGCCCAGCTCGGCAGGGGCCGGAGTTGACGGCGCGGCAGAGCGCTCCGGGGCCGGGGCCGAAGGCGGCGCGACGCCTGGCGGAGCCGGCGAGCCCGGGGTTGCCCACGGCGAAGCCGTAGGGCTCGGGGCGGCGGCTCCCTCCTCCCTCCCCACCGATACGGGGCACGGACATGGGCACGGGCACGACGACGCCGGGCATGGGCATGGTCACGCGCACGAAGGTGGTGCTACTCGGTCTTGGGCTGAGGTTCGGCAGGTTATCGAGGGGGCCGGGCTCGACTCCGCCGTTCGGGATCGGGCGTTGGACACCTTTGCTCGGCTTGCTCGGGCTGAGGGGGCGGCTCATGGGGTTGAGCTGGACGAGGTGCACTTCCACGAGGTGGGCGCGCTGGATGCGATTGCCGACATCGTGGGGGTTGCGGCGGCTTCGATCTCCTTGGAGCTGGATCGGATCGTGGTGTCGACGATCGCGCTGGGCGGTGGGCGCCAGGTGCGCGGCCAGCACGGTGGGATTCCGATTCCGGGGCCGGCGGTGCTGCATCTCCTGCGCGAGGCCGAGGCGCCCGTGGTCGGCGGCACCGCGCCGTACGAGATGACGACGCCGACCGGCGCCGCGCTGCTCGCGACGCTGGCTGACGAGTTCGGGCTGATGCCGCCGATCCGGATCCTGCAGACCGGCGTCGGTGCCGGCGGGCGGGACCCGGTCGAGGTGCCGAACATCGTCCGCGTGGTGATCGGCGAGGCGACCGTGCAGCCGTCGACCGAGCTCGTCTACGAGACGAACGTCGACGACCTCGACCCGCGGATCTGGCCGCAGGTGCTCGCGCGCCTGCTGCAGGCCGGTGCGGCCGACGCCTGGCTGACCCCGATCCTGATGAAGAAGGGCCGGCCGGCGCACACGCTCTCGGTGCTCACCAGCAGCGCGAACGCCGAAGTGGTCCGCTCGGTGATCCTGACCGAGACGTCCGCGATCGGGCTGCGTGAGTTCCCGATCCGCAAGCACGCGGCGGACCGTGAGTTCGCCAGCGTCGAGGTGAGCGGCCAGCGGATCCACGTCAAGATCGCCCGGTACGGCGGCCAGGTGGTCAACGTGCAGCCGGAGTACGAGGACGTGGTCACCGCGGCCGCGGCACTCGACAAGCCGGTCAAGTCGGTCCTGGCCCGGGCGATCGCCGCCGGCCACGACCTCTGGGGCTGACCCCTAGAGCGCTAGCGCCCCGAGTACGGCGGGGCGAAGAAGACGAGCAGGGCCAGGTCCTCGGTGACGTCGGCGAAGTGGTGGGGCTCCTCGGCCGCCACGAACAGCACGTCACCGGGGCCGACCGGCTCCTTCCCGTCGGGCGTCACGATGGACGCCCGGCCGGCCGTCACCACGTAGATCTCGTCCTCGTGGTGCGGCGCCTGGTCGTCGACGCCGCCGGCCGGGATCGAGTACGTGCCGACCGAGAGCGACTCGGTCCGCAGGTGTTCGGCGAAATGGTTCGGCTCCGCGGTCTGGTACTGCCCCGCCCCCACAAGCTTCTGCATCCGGCAGACAGTACTGGCCAGGGCTACTGCGAGACAGCCTTTTCGGGTGCGTTCTTCGCCTTGCGCTTCGGCCAGTCGTACGGCCACCACTGCGCCCCGCCACGCCGGGCCCACAGGATCAGCATCACCAGTACGGCGAGCTCGACCGCCGGCGTGACGGTGTCGCGCAGCCGCGCGCTGAACCACTCCAGCGAGTCCGACAGCGACGCCGCGACCTGCCGCGCGTTCGGATCCCGCCCGGGGACGTACGCGATCGCGAGCATCGTCGTCCGGATCACCATCAGCTTGTCGATCTTCGACGCCGCGACCGCGGCCAGCGCGGTCCAGGCGATCAGGTCGTACCAGGGCAGCGTGTACATCGCCGTCAGCAGCCAGGCGACCGCGTAGATCGCGGTGTACCGGATGGCGGCCGGGGTCGGGTCGTCCGGGTGCGTCTGCGGGACCAGCGACTTCGGGAACACCTGCGACAGCAGGATCGCGACGAAGATCAGGCCGACCCAGGCGACGATCCCGATGATCGTCCGCACGAGAGCACCGGGCAGGAACAGGTCGAACAGGCTGAAGATCACCTTGTGCGGCGTACCGGTCGAGATGAACGACGTCTGCGAGCGCGCCTGCTGGAACGCCTGCAGGCCGACCACGGCGTACAGGCCTGCCATCGAGACACCGCCGCCGAGGCAGAACATCAGCGCGCGACGGCGGTCCGCCCGGAGCGCCCAGAGCATGGCGATGCCGACCAGCCCGATCGACAGCTTGGTGCAGCCGGCGACGCCGAGCATAATGCCTGCCGCGAAGACGTGCCGTCGGAACAGCACCAGCGCGATCACCGCGAACATCACCGCGATCGCATCGTTGTGCGCTCCGGCCAGCACGGTGAACAGCAGCAGCGGGTTGGCCAGCGCGAGCATCGCGACCCGGCGGCGCTTCACCAGGTCGGGGCCGACCAGCTTGAGCAGGAGCAGGCCGGAGACCACCAGGCTGACCGCGACGGTCAGCTGCAGCATCCAGACCGTCAGCTGCATCGAGTCGCCGCCGACCCAGGACGAGAACCACTGGATCCAGGTCGCGATCGGGCCGTACACGCTGCGGGCGCCCTGCCACGGCCGCTCGGTCGCGGCGATCACCGGGTCGTAGCCGAGCCGGATCGTGTCGGCGGGTGCGGTCGTGTACGGGTTGCCGCCGAGCGACATGATCCGGCCGTACGCCGCGTAGATGAGGACGTCACCGGAGGCCATCGGCGGGACCAGCGTGATGGCGGCCGTCGTACCGATGCCTAGGGCAACCAATCGCTGGACGCGCGGGGCCCAGCCGTGCTTGAGGGCGCGCGTTGCCAGGTAGACGCCGAAGCCGCCGAGCAGGATGGCGACGTAGATCATCACCGTGACGAGCCAGTCGTTCGGCTTGGTGTCGAACCAGTACGACGGGAGCCAGGCGTGGCGATTGGTCAGTGTGAGGACGACGACCGAGGGGCCGAGCAGGCCGGCGGCGACGATCAATGCCGTGGAGATCAGGTACAGGCTTACGGCGCGGCGGCCGTCGCGGTTCGCGCGGGCGGTTTGCTGGCCGGTACTTGACGCAGCTTCGCCGGAGCTCGTGGCGGCGCCCTGAGTCGGCTCGTCGGTGCTCGTGGCGGACTCGTCGGCGCTGGTGGTGGGGTCGTCGGTGCTGGTGGTGGGATCGTCGGTGCTGGTGGCGGGGTCGTCGGTGCTCGGGGTGGGGCGGTCGGTGCTCATCAGGACGTCTTCCGCGAGGGGAGGGCGCTGCGGGCGGCGAGCGCCCGGCGCACGTGGAGGAACTGGCGGCCGCGGTGCAGCTGGCCGCGCAGGTCCGTCCCGGTCGCCCGGTGGCGGACGTCGATCGGCACCTCGATGATGCGGAATCCCTTGCGCCCCAGGTCGATGCTCAGCGCGGCCTCGACCCCGAACCCGCTGGCCAGCGGCAGCGCCGCGTCGAAGGCCGCGCGCGTCAGACAGCGCTGACCGGACAGCGGCTGCTCCGGCGCCCAGCCGGTCGCCTGCTGGATCCCGTCACGCGCCAGCCGTACGACGAACCCGCGCCCGCCGGCCTTGCTCCCGTCAGCACGGATCTGCGCTGGCAGCGTCCCGATCGTCATGTCGGCCCGCCCGTCCTGCACCGGCGCGATCAGCGGCTCGGCGCCGGTCGCCGTGTCGGTCAGGTCAGCGTCGAGGAACAACAGATGCCGCGCACGAGCCCCGTCCCGCCGCGCGACCTCCGCGGCGCCGGTCTCCATCGCCGCGGCCTTGCCCTGGTTCCGCTCGTGCCGGACGACGACCGCGCCGGCCTGCTCGGCCGCCTCCGCGGTCGCGTCGGTGGACCCGTCGTCGACCACGACGACCAGGTCGACGCCGACGAGCTTGCGGACGGCGTCCACGGTGGCCGCGATCCGCGCGGACTCGTCCTTCGCCGGAATCACGCAGGCAACACCACGCTGCGGCTCGACGGACGGCTGATCATTCCCGGACACAGCACCGCAGCCTAATTGCTCCCGAGCCGATCACCAGCCTCCGCACCCGCCGCCTGTGGACATCTCGTTCTTTCGAAGGATCGGCTCCGGTTGGCTTTCCCGCACAGATTGTCGGACAATCAGACAGATTCATCAGTCCGTACGGCGGGCGCCCGCCTGCCGTAGCGTGGACAGCACCTCCAGAACACCCGGGGAACTCCGACGAGAGGGACAGGCATGACTGAGGCGTACGGCGTCGACAGCGAGGTCGGCCCGCTCCGGACGGTGATGCTGCACCGGCCGGGCAACGAGCTGCGCCGGCTGACCCCGCGCAACAACGACAAGCTGCTCTTCGACGGCCTTCCCTGGGTCGGCCGGGCGCAGGACGAGCACGACGCGTTCGCCCAGGTCCTGCGCGACCGCGACGTCGAGGTGCTGTACCTCGGGCAGCTGCTGATCGAGGCGCTCGCCGATCCCGAGGCCCAGGCGACCGCGGTCGCGGGCGCGATCGAGGACCTCCGGCTGGGCGACACCCTGCGCGACTACCTGCGGACCGCGCTGACCGCGCTCGACCCCGCCGAGCTCGCCGAGGCGCTGATGGCCGGCGTACGCAACGACGAGGTCCGGGCCGGTGGGCTGGTCACGTCGCTGCTGGCGCACGAGGACTTCCTGATCGACCCGCTGCCGAACCTGCTCTTCACCCGCGACTCCAGCGTGTGGATCCGGGACTCGGTCGCGGTCACGTCACTCGCGATGCCCGCGCGGGTCCGCGAGAGCCAGCTGACCGAGCTGATCTACCGGTTCCACCCCCGGTTCGCCGGCGCCGACAAGGTGTACGACCACCAGCTCGAGCACGTCGAGGGCGGCGACGTCCTGGCCCTCGGGCCCGGCGTACTGGCTGTTGGTGTCGGAGAGCGTACGACGCCCGCCGGTGTCGAGCGGCTCGCGCAGCGGGTGTTCGCCAAGGACCTCGCGCACACCGTCCTCGCCGTACCGATCGCGCAGCAGCGCGCGACGATGCACCTGGACACGGTCTGCACGATGGTCGACGTCGACGCCGTACTGATGTACCCGAACATGGCCGAGGAGATGCGGGCGCTCGCGGTCACCGCGGACGGCGACCAGCTGCACGTCGCCGAGCCCGAGCCGTTCCTGGTCGCCGCGGCCAAGGCGCTCGGGATCGACACCCTGCGGCGGATCGACACCGGTCTCGACCCGGTCACCGCCGAGCGCGAACAGTGGGACGACGGCAACAACACCCTCGCGCTCGCACCGCGGGTCTGCATCGCGTACGAGCGAACCGTCGAGACCAACGCGCGGCTGGAGGAGTCCGGCATCGAGGTGATCCGGATCTCCGGCTCGGAGCTCGGGTCCGGTCGCGGCGGGCCGCGCTGCATGTCATGTCCGGTGCTGAGGGCCCCTATTGCTGGTTGAGAGCGCAAGTAAGCCTGACGACACGCGGAGTGAAATCGGGGGTTGTCGAGCAGGCAACTTGTGAGTACTCTTCATGCCTAGGCCCAGGCCCTGTTGCTCCCCCGTCAGCAGGACTTGGGCCGTCCACGTTCGTGAGGCGAATCAGCCCTCACGAGGTTGTACGACGAAGGGCCCCGCACCTCAGGTGCGGGGCCCTTCGCTTGTCGTACGGCGTCAGCGGATGGTGAGCTGACGGCTGGCCAGGCCGGCCTTCGCCGCGCGCTCCTCGGTGCTGAGCGGCGTACTGGCCTTCAGGGCCTTGTCCAGCGCGGTCTGGAAGTCCGCGGTCGGCTTCTCCAGGTCGGCGGCCTCGGTGTCGGCCGGCAGCTCCCAGACCGGGGCGAGCACGCCCAGCGCCCGGAAGGACCCGATCAGACGGCTTCCGTCGATCAGCGCCGACGAACCGGCCGCGTGCAGCCGGGCCAGCGCGTCCAGCAGGTCGTCCTCGCTGTGCGGCATCACCCAGCGCAGGTACCGGCGGTCGCCGATCTGCGTCCAGTACGCCGCCTCGACCGACTCCAGCCGGACCGTCGGAGCCGCGGCCGCGTTGGCCCGCTCCAGCCCCGCGGCGACCTCGCCGGTCGGGTCCTCGACGTTCTCGCCGACCCAGAAGTCGAAGCCCTCGTGCACCTTGGCGACGATCGGCTCCTTGGCGTCGATCAGGTCCTGCAGCCGCGGGCCGTCCTTGAGCAGGTCGCCGAGCTGGATCGGGTTCCCCGGCTCGGTCGCCAGCGCCGCGGTGATCGCGTGCGCGACGTCACGGCTCGGGTCACCGGTCGACGCGTGCGTCTGCAGACCGATCCAGATCGTCTCGTCGTCGCGGACCAGACCCGGCATCGCCATCGGCAGCAGGGTGACCAGGTTGACCTTCTTGCCCTGGTGCTCTCCGGTCAGCGTCACCTCCGCGACCCCGGCCGGGACGATCTCGCGGAAGGCGATCAGGTCGCACTCGGCCGACAGGCCCTCGAACGGCCGGACCACGAACGAGTCGGCGGCCTGCGCCCGCTCCTTGCCGTGGCACTGCTTGAACCGCTTGCCCGAACCGCACGGGCAGGGTTCCCGCGGGCCGACGTCAGCCAGGTCGGCGGGGTCGAGCTCGACGAGCGTCGTGTTCTTGGCGCGGTTGCGCGACTTCTTTCCCATGAGCGCAGTCTTGCAGGATCCGGCGGGAGAGAGTTAGTCCGCGAGGTTCAGAGCGGTACGACGGCATGCACCGTGCGGTACTTGTCGCCGGAGCGGACACCCCAGTCCGAGCTGAGCATGTCGACGATCGCCAGCCCGCGCCCGCCGATCGACTCGGGGTGGGCCTCGACGATGCGGAGCGGCTCGGTGTCGCCGCGACCGTCGGTGACCTCGATGTGCACGCCGGCCTTGTCGAGCCACCAGGCCGCGCGGACGTCGCCGGTCGGCAGCGCGGGCGCGTACCGGATGGCGTTGGAGAGCAGTTCCGACAAGACGAGCTGGGCGTCGTCACAGGTGGTTTCGGCGACCCGGGCCCGCGTCAGGTAGTCGTGAAGGCGCCGGCGGGCAGCCGCCACCGCAGAGACTTCGTGCGGAAGGACGACGTCCACGACGCTTACGTCGGCGGGCAAAGTCGCAGAGGACAAGCAGGGTCTCCTCGGTGTCGGCACAGCACTTCCACATCTGCCCACGAACAAGGGCTTGAAAACACCTGAAGGAGTTCCGTTACACAGCGACGGCGAAGATCACAGCGTTTGCGAAGAAATCGTGACAAAAGCGACAGAATTGAACGTGCAAATCACTCAACGCATTCACGTGATTACCCAGCCGGAGAAGAACTGAGAAGTAACTCACAACGCTCGAATGAGCGTCCGGACCGACCTGGTCGACCGACCAGGTCAGCGTCGGCGAACCAGCCGGCGACGGGTCCGCGACGGCGGTGCCGGCGGCTGGTCCGGATGCTCGGCGAGGGTGGCGATCGCGAGCTCCGGCCGGTCGCTGATGATCGCGTCGACGCCGAGCGCGTGGCAGTGCCGGACGTCCTCGGGGTTGTTCACCGTCCAGACGTGCACCTGGTGGCCGTGCTTGTGCGCGCGGTCGACGTACTCAGGATGTGCCGTGACCAGCTCGAGGCTCGGTCCGGCGTACGAGACACCGGTCGGCAAGGAGCCGTCGCGGAAGCGCAGCGGGATCCGGTCCATCAGCAGAACGGTCCGTACGCCGGGCGCCATCGTCCGCATCCGCCGCAGCGACAGCCAGGAGAACGACATCACCCGGACCGGCGACTCCGTTCCGATCTTGGGGTGCGCCCAGCCGAAGCGGTCGAGCGCCTCGATCAGCCGTCGCTCCACCAGCCCGGCGTACCGGGTCGGGTGCTTGGTCTCGATCGCGAGCTCGATCGGCCGGCCCGCGTCGCGGACGGTCGCCAGCAGGGTGTCGAGGGTGAGCACCTTGGTGAGGTCCGGACTCGGCAGCTCGGCCTCGTCGTCGAGGTCGGCCCACGGATTCTTCCACGACCCCCAGTCGAACCCGTCCAGCTCCTCGAGGCTCATCGTGGACAGCACGCCACGGCCGTTCGAGGTGCGGTCGATCCGCCGGTCGTGCACACAGACCAGGTGACCGTCGGAGGTGAGCCGGATATCGCACTCGAGCCCGTCCGCTCCCGCCGTGACCGCACGCTGGTACGCCTCCAGCGTGTGTTCGGGACTGACTTCACTCGCGCCGCGATGAGCAACAACGCTCGGGCGTTTCGCCATGGGACAACTCTGGCACGCGTCTTCCGACGGGTGTTAGTCAGCCACGCCGCCGTCCGGAAATCGGTTACCCAATTGCGTGATGCCGGAGACTGGCTCGATGAACGAGCTGATGCGGGCCGTCGTACTGCCCGGGCCGGTCGCGGCCGAGGACCTTCGGGTCTCGCTGATCCCGGTCCCGGAGCCGCCGGCCGGGTGGATCCGGATCAAGGTCGAGGCGTTCGGGCTGAACCGCTCGGAGTACCACCTGCGCGCGGGCCTGGCGACCGGCGCGGTCTTCCCGATCGTCCCCGGCATCGAGGCGACCGGCACCGTCGACCTCGCGCCGGGCGGTGAGTTCACTGTCGGGCAGCAGGTGGTCGCGATGATGGGCGGCATGGGCCGGGCGTTCGACGGCGGCTACGCGGAGTACACGGTGGTCCCGGCTTCGTCGGTCCTCCCGGTCGAGACGACGCTGGACTGGGCCACGCTCGGGGCGCTCCCCGAGATGCTCCAGACCGCTCATGGATCCCTGCACACCGGTTTGGACATCCAGCCCGGTCAGTCGATTCTGATCCGCGGCGGCACGTCGTCCGTCGGCGCCGCTGCCGCCGTACTGGCGAAGGAACACGGGCTCACCGTCTTCTCCACCACGCGCAACCCTGCACGGCTGGAAACCCTGCGTGCGTTGGGCGTCGCCCATCCGTTGGTTGATGACGGCAACATCTCCACGCAGGTCCGCGCCGTCCTCCCCGCCGGCGTCGATGCGGCCCTCGAACTCGTCGGCACCAACACCCTCCCCGACACTTTGCAGTCCACCCGCGTCCACGGCACCGTCTGCTTCACCGGCATGCTCAGCGACACCTGGACGATCCCGGACTTCTACCCGATCGGCTATCTCCCCAACGGCGTTCGTCTCACCGCGTACGGCGGCGAAAGCTCCGACCTCCCACCCGAGGCCTTCCAGCACTACGTCGACCTGGTCGCCGCCGGGCGCCTCCCGATCCGCATCGACCGAGTCTTCGCCCTCAACGAAATCGCCGAGGCCCACCAGTTGATGGAGACCGGCGGAGCCGTCGGCAAACTGGTCGTCCGGATCAACTGACCCGTGAACGATCCCGACGACCTGGCCGAGGAACAGTTCCTAGCAGCCCCGTTGGGCAGCGGCCAACTAGTAGTTGCTCTTGGCAACATGCGACTGACGTACGAGCGGAAGCAGAGCGCTTCCTGCTAGAGCGCTGGATCGACCACCCAGCAGCAAGCCGACCGCCGTTGTCGATCAGTACGCATTTCCGCACCAAGAGCCTGCAGGAGGAAGCAGCCCCGCCAAGCCGCGGCATTTGCCGCACGCAAGGCCTGGACCTTGGGTGGGCTGGTTGATAGTCAGGCGGGATGACATTTGGGGTTGGGCGGTTCGAGGGTGAGTGGGGCGAGATCGTTCGGCTGTTGGAGAAGGCGTTCTCGTCGCCGTGGACCGAGGCGCAGGTGGAGAGCGTTCGGCCGCTCTGGGAGCCGGATCGCAGCATCGTCGTGACGGACGGCCATGAGGTCGTCGCGCATACGTCCGCCTTCTCCCTTGAGCTGACCGCACCAGGGGCACGCGTGCCGGTGGCCGGTGTCAGCATGGTTGCCGCCAGTCCGACTCATCGGCGGCGCGGCCTGGTCCGTCAGCTGATGGGCCGGCAGTTGACCGAGCTGGTCGAAGGCGGGGGCGAGGCAGTCGCCGCGTTGACGGCGAGTGAGCCGGCGATCTACGGGCGCTTCGGGTACGGCCTGGCTTCGGACCATCAGCACGTCACTGTGCCGAGGGCTTCCCGCGAGCTCCGCCGGATCGCGGGGGTCGAGGACGTGCAGGTCCGGTTCGCCGATCCTGTCGAGTCGCTCGCGGTGTGCACCAACCTCCACAATGCCGAGGTTCCGATCAGGCCGGGCATGTTCCACCTGGACGAGCGCTGGCAGCAGGTCCTGGTCGTCGATGCCCACCAGGCGTCACCGCTGCGATGCGTGCTCGCCGAGCGAGACGGCGAGATCGTCGGCTACGCCTACTACCGGGCCCAGCGGGCGGACAGCGGGTACGTCGAAGTGACCCGCGTGCACGCCCGGGAGCTTGCCGGCCACGTCGCCCTGTGGCAGTTCCTGCTCGACCAGGATCTCCTCAGCGAGACGCGCTTCGATCGACTGCCCTCGGACGACCCGCTGCTGTCGCTGTTGCTCGACGTACGGGCAGCCGACGCGAAGACCCAGGACGGACTCTGGGTGCGGTTGGCCGACGTCGGCCGCGCGCTGGCCGGGCGGACCTATGCGACCGAGGTCGACGTCGTTCTGGGGATCGCGGACGACCTCCTGCCGTGGAACGCCGGCTCCTGGCACCTTGCGGGCGGGCCCGAGGGGGCGACCTGCGAGAAGACAGGTGCCACCCCGGACCTCCTGCTCGATGTCCGGGACCTGGGATCGATCTACCTCGGCCGCCCGTCCCTCGCCGTGCTCGGAGCGTCCGGCCTGGTCGCGGAACAGACCCCAGGAGCTCTCGGCGCCACGTCACGGGCCTTCCTGGGAGACCGCCTCCCCTGGCTCGACACCGGATTCTGACCTGGCGCCGGACGGCGCGGTTGAACGCCGCCCGGCCCCTGGCAGGTCAGGCCGTAGCCTCCTGCAACGACGTCGTACGGCCGGCAGGTCGTGAGAGGCCGTAGTGGTCGCGCAACGTGGTGCCGGTGTACTCCGTGCGGAAGAGGCCTCGGGCCTGGAGGATCGGGACGACCTGGTCGGTGAAGGTGACCAGGCCCGACGGAAGGACCGGGGGCATGATGTTGAAGCCGTCGGCGGCGCCGGCTTCGAACCAGGACTGGATGGCGTCGGCGACCTGGTCGGGAGTGCCCGTGAAGGTTCGGTGGCCTCGGCCTCCGCCCAGGCGACCGATGAGCTGGCGGACGGTCAGGTTCTCGCGGCGCGCCAAGGTGACGATGAGGGTGTAGCGGGACTTGGCGCCTTGGATCTCGTCCTCGTCGGGGAGGTCGGCGGGGAGGGGCTGGTCGAAGGGGAGGTCCTCGGGCTGGACTCGGAGGGTGCGAGCGAGTTGCTGGCGGGCGTACTCCGGCTTGATCAGCTCGTCGAGCTCGCGTTCCAGAGCAGCGGCCTCGGCCTCGGTGGAGCCGATGACCGGGACGATGCCGGGGAGGATCTTGATCGTGTCGGGGTCGCGGCCCAGGGCGGCGGTGCGCGACTTGAGGTCGGCGTAGAAGTCCTGGGCGTCTTCTAGCGTCTGCTGCGCGGTGAAGACAGCTTCGGCGTACCGGGCCGCCAGGCCCTTGCCGTCCTCCGACGAGCCCGCCTGGACGATCAGCGGGTAGCCCTGCGGGGAGCGCGGCAGGTTGAGCGGGCCGCGGACCTGGAAGTGCCGGCCAACGTGCTCGATCGGGTGCACCTTGTCGTTGTCGCCCCAGACGCCGGACTCCTTGTCGGCCAGCGTCGCGTCGTCCTGCCACGAGTCCCAGAGCTTGAAGGCGACCTCCAGGAACTCCGCGGCGCGGTCGTAGCGTTCCGCGTGCGCCGGCTGGTCGGCCAGGTTGAAGTTCTTCGCCGCGTCCGGACCCGCCGTGGTGACGACGTTCCAGCCCGCGCGGCCCGCGCTGACGTGGTCGACGCTCGCGAAGCGACGGGCCAGGTTGTAGGGATCGTTGTACGTCGTACTGGCGGTCGCGATCAACCCGATGCGCGACGTCGCGGCGGCGATCGCGGTGAGCAGCACGGTCGGCTCCAACGATCCCGCCGGGCGCCGGCCGACATCGCTGAACAGGACCGGCGAGTCGGCGAAGAAGATCGAGTCGAACTTGCCGCGCTCGGCGGTCCGGGCGAGTTCCCGGTAGTGCTCGATGTCAGTGTTCGCGACCGGGTTGCTCTCCGGCAGCCGCCACGACGCCTCGTGGTGCCCGGTGCTCATCAAGAACGCGTTCAGGTGCAACTGCCTGCTCACAGCGAAACCCCCAGGGCATCGAGAAGTCGGGTACGGACAGCGGCGAAGGACGGGTCGGCGGAGCTGCGCGGCGGATCCAGGTCGATCCGTTCCTCGGCGACCAGCCGGCCCTCGTCAAGCACGATCACGCGGTCGGCGAGCACGATCGCCTCGTCGACGTCGTGCGTGACCAGCAGTACGGCGGGTTGGTGCGCGGCGCAGAGCTTGCGCAGCAGCACATGCATCTTGATCCGGGTCAGCGCGTCGAGCGCGCCGAACGGTTCGTCCGCAAGCAGCAGCGCGGGCTCCCGGACCAGCGAGCGAGCCAGCGCGACCCGCTGTTGCTCGCCGCCGGACAGCTCGTTCGGCCAGGCATCCTCACGCCCGGCGAGGCCGACCTCTTCCAGACTCTTGCGGCCTCGATCACCAGCGCCGTCGGAACGCAGTCCCAGTACGACGTTGTCGAGAACACGGGCCCACGGCAACAACCGCGAGTCCTGGAAGACCACCGACACGTTCTCCGGGACGACCAGCTCGCCGGTCCCGGTGACGTCGTGGTCCAATCCGGCCAGCGCCCGCAGCAGCGTGCTCTTGCCCGATCCGGATTTCCCCAGCAGGGCAACGAATTCGCCGGGGGCGATGCTCAGGTCGAGATCGGACAGAACCGCGCGGTCGCCGTACGAGCGGATCAGTCCGCGGACCTCGACGGCCTTGCTGAGTGTCAGTCCGCCAGTGTGCGTCGCCATGACAGGGCCCTCCTCTGGATCAGGCGGACGGCTCCGTCGGAGAGCAACCCGAGTACGCCGTACAGGACCAGGCCGACGATGATGATGTCGGTCTGCCCGTAGGTGCGGGCCAGCTCCATCATGTAGCCGATCCCGCTGGTGGAGTTGATCTGCTCGACCACGACGAGCGACAGCCAGGCGCCGGTGACCGCGAACCGCAGGCCGAGCAGGAAGCCCGGCAGCGCGCCCGGCAGGACCACCTTGCGGATGAAGCTCCAGCGGGACAGGCCGACCGTCTGCGCCAGTTCGACGTACCGGCTGTCGATCGTGCGCAGGCCGTTGTGGGTGTGGATGTAGATCGGGACGAAGACGCCGAGCGTGATCGTGGTGACCTTCATCGTCTCGCCGATGCCGAGCCAGAGGATCAGCAGCGGCAGCAGGGCCAGCGACGGGATCGCGCGCTTGATCTGGATCGGGCCGTCGAGCACGGCCTCGCCGATCCGGCTCAGACCGGACAGCAGCGCGAGGACCGTACCGAGGACGATGCCCAGGCCGAGACCGAGGAACGCCCGCTGCGTCGACGTGAGCAGGTTGGACTGCAGCCGTCCGTCCGCGATCAGGTCGCCGGTCGTGGTGACGACGGTCCACGGAGCGGAGAGGATCCGCGGATCGAGCCAGCCGGCGGCCGAGCCGATGCTCCAGATCGCGAGCAGCAGCACGGGTCCGATCAGCGCGCCGAAGCGGATCGGCTTGCCCGGGCCGAGCCGGCGGCGCCGTCGTACCGGCTGCGTGGTGACAGCTTTGGAAGCCCGTACACCGCTCAGTGTCGCGGCTGAGCCGCTCACTTGGCCGCCGCCTTGATCGCGTCGGCCGCGACCGGCTGGAAGCGCAGGTCGTACAGGTCACCGGCCTTGATGTCCTTGTTGCCGGTCTCCTTGGACAGCAGGTCGATGGTCTCCTGCTGCCGGGTGATCGCCGCGCTCCAGTCGTTGGTGATCTCCGGGTGCCCGGCGTTGTCGACCAGCCACTGCCCGTCGGCGGTGGTCAGGCCCTGGTCCTTCACGTAGTAGCCCTCGATCCATTCCTTCGGGTGCTTGTCGATCCACTCCTGCGCGACACCCCACGCGGCGACGTACGCACGGATCGCGGCGGCCTTGCTGCTGTCCTCGAGCGACGAGGTGAGCGTGTAGAGGTGGCCGGCGTCGTCCCGGATTCCGTGCTGGATCGTGGTCGCGCCGTCCTTGCCGTACTTGGTCAGGTAGCGCTTGATCGAGACACCGCCGATCGGCGCGACCTCGACCTGCTTGGCGGCCAGGGCGTTCGGGTAGATGTCGCCCGTGCTCGGCAGCTCGATCAGCTTGACGTCTTCCTTGGTCAGCCCGGCCTTCTTCAGCACCTTGAGCACGAGGGCGCCCTGCGCCTGACCCGGGCTGTACGCGATCTTCTTGCCCCGCAGCTCTTCCAGCGTCTTCACCTGTACGCCGGGAGCGACGCCGAGCTGGTAGATCGGGTGGTTCAGCGCGTCCTGGCGGAACTTCGAGGCGACGATCTTCACCGGCAGCCCGGTCCAGGTCGCGTGGATCGGCGGGATCTCCGCGACCGAACCGAGGTCGAGCGCCTTGGCCCGGAACGCCTCGGTGGTCTGCGGACCGCCGCTCAGGTTGGCGAACTGGACGAACTTCGAGACCTTGTCGAGCTGTCCCGACAGCTCGAGCGCCTTCTGGGTGGTCGGGTCACCGACGACGATCTTGGCGCCGTCGGGCACGGACGTCGGCAGCGCCGCATCGAGCGCGAGCTTCGGGCCGCCCCCGGCCTCGGCGGCACCACCGCAGCCGGCCAGCAGCGTGATCGCGGCGGCGGCTCCGGCCAGTACGGCGAGTTTGTTCTTCAACATGTGGGTTTCCTCTTCAGGGGCAGGGGTTTCAGGCGGTGGTGACGTACTGGCCGTCGTGGTACAGCAGCGGGTCGTGCTCGCGCCGTTCGGCGTGCACGGCCAGGCGGGCCACGACGATGTGGTTGCTGCCGACGGCGAAGCGGTGCTCGACGAGCGCGCGCAGGTAGCTCGGGGCCTCGTCCAGGACCGGCTCGCCGGTCCGCAGCCGCGACCAGCGGGTCGGGTCGGCGAAGCGGTCGATGCCGCTGGTCGCGAACCGGCCGGCGAGGTCGTGCTGGCCGGCGTCCAGGAAGTTGATCACCAGGCTCTGGGTCGACTGGATCGTCGGCCAGCTGGACGCCGTGGTGGCGATCGAGAACGAGACCAGCGGCGGGAGCGAGCTGACCGAGACCAGTGAGGTGGCGGTGAAGCCGGCCGGGCCGTGGCCCGCGTCCGCGGTGATCACGACGACGCCCGCTGCGTGGCGGCGGAAGACGGAGCGGAACAGGTCGGCGTCGACGGTTCGCTCGTCCAGGTGGTCGGGCACGACGGTGAGCCCGGGGCGGTGGTTCTGGGCAGGGTTGATCGCGTGGACGGACATGACACTCCCTCTGGGCAGGGGTGAACCCGGCGGCGGACCTCTTGCGTCTTACCGCGACCGGTGTGGGTGGTGTTGCGACGGGGCTCGACGGGCCTCTTCGGCGGCGGCCCTACTGGGCCGGTGGGGCGGCTGTCAGCGACAGGTCGCGCTGGCCGTGCGCATCTGGTCGATGACGCGGCGGCGGGTCAGCAGACGGGTGGTCAGCACCGGCAGCGCGAAGAGGACATCGTCCCCGCGGCTGCTCGTCTGGTGCTGTCCGGTCGTCGTCATGTCAATTACTGTCTCATCAAAGTCGACTGGAAAACTAGACAATCTCGCCATCCGGGACAGCTGTCCAGAAAGAGCGGAGAAGGAGGTTGTGGTCGGGGTCGGCGGCGATGCGGCCGAGAAGGTCGTGGGGGCTGAGGTCGCAGCGGCCGGAAAAGAGGAAGGAGAGGAGGGGCCGAGAGTGAGGGGCGGGTCGGGCTCACACGTCTGGCGGGTGGTGCGTTCTACTGGCGTGATGGCTTTGACTAAGACCGGGTTGCCGCCGTTCCAGGTGCTCGTGGACGAGCACTGGCGGGACGTGATTCGGCTGGCTCGGGCGTTGGCCGGGCCGGTGGACGGGGACGACGTGGCGCAGCGGGCCTGGGAGAAGGCGTTCGCGGCGTACCCGAAGCTCACTTCGGCGCGGAACCTGCGGAGCTGGTTGCTGACGATCACGGCTCGGTGTGCGACCGATGTGCACCGGGCACGCAAGCCGCAGCGGCCGCTCGACGAGGCGCCGCCGATTGTGGTGGACGGCCCCGACGCGGCGGACTGGCCTGATCCTGAGCTCTGGAAGGCGGTGAGTGCGTTGCCCGAGCGGCAGCGGTACGCCGTCACGTTGAAGTACGTCGGCGACCTCGACCACCACGGTGTGGCCGCCGCGCTCGACACCACCCCGGCCGCGTCGCGTCGCCTGGTCAGCGACGCACTGGCCACCTTGCGCACCACCCTCGGAGTTGATGATGACTGACCTCGAACGACGCCTGAGCCGGCTCGACGGACCGCCGGCCCGCCCGCCGGCCTTCCCGACCGCGGACGTCTCCTACACCCTGCACGACACCCCGATCGGCACGCTGCTGCTCGCCACCGCCGCGGGCAAGGTCGTCGCCAGTTCGTTCGGCGACGAGGAGACGATGACGCGGCGGCTGGCGACCGCGATCTCGCCGCGGGTCCTGCGGCTGCCCGCGCCGCTGGACGACGTACGCCGGCAGCTGGACGAATTCCTCGCCGGGCGTCGGCGGACTTTCGACCTCGAGGTCGACCTGACGCTGGCGACGGATTTCCAGCGGCTCGTGCTGACCGACCTGCCACGCTTCACGGCGTACGGCAGCACCACGACGTACGGCGAGCTGGCGGGCGAGATCGAGCGCCCCAAGGCCGCGAGGGCTGTCGGCACCGCGCTCGGCGCGAACCCCTTGTGCGTGGTGCTTCCCTGCCACCGGGTGATCGGCGCGAGCGGCGCACTGACCGGGTACGCCGGCGGATTGGACGCAAAGCGTTTTCTTTTGAATCTTGAATCGAAAAGTTAAGTTTTCCATCCAAAGACCCAAAACATTTACACTCGATGCAGTAAAGAAGCAGGTCCCCATTGTGGAGTGGGGATCTGCTTCTTTCTTTTCCTGACGCGTCAGTCAATCAGTCGGTCGGGTGATTGTCCGGCTGGTGGATCTCGAGGATCAGCCGGCGCCGGCCGCCCCACTCGCGCTTGTAGACCTTGTAGTCCTTGATCCCCGCCGCCGCGCAGAGCCGGCCGTAGCTGGCCTCGTCGTGGATGAAGTGGATGCTGCTGGTGCCGTAGTGCTCGGTGGTGACGATCCGGTGCTCGGGTCCCTGGCGCAGCCCGTTCGCGATCTCCGACGCGGTCGCCGGTCCCCACACCGGGCCCTCGATCACGGCCAGGCCGCCGGGCTTGAGCACCCGGGAGATCTCCCAGATCGTCGACAGCTGCTCGTCCTCGGCGAACAGCTCGTGGAACGCCGTCCACAGGCAGATCACCGCGTCGAACGAGTCCGACTTGTACGGCAGGTCGGTCATCGAGCCGATCGCCCAGTCGACCTTCAGCTCCTGCTCGGCGGCCTGGGCCTGACCGGCTTCGAGCAGGTTCGGCGAGATGTCGAGGGCGCGGACGACCTTGCCGGCCTTGCTCAGCGGCAGCGCGATCCGGCCGTAGCCGCAGCACAGATCGAGCACCGACTCGCGGCCGTCGAGCAGTTCCTCGACGGCCTTCACGACGGCTGCGTCCCGCTCGGGCGTAGTACGCGCGGCCAGACCCTCGGCGCCGATTTCGGCGTACTCGGCCCGGCTGCGCAGTGCGGAGTTCAGCATTGCGCAAGTATCCCGAAGACTTGTGTCACTGTCTCCTTTTGCGCCCGATCGCACCGAAAGCGATCGCGGCGACCATCGAGACAATGATCGACGTGTACGTCGCACCGAGCCATCCCGGCACCGGAGCGCCGCCGAACACCTTGGCCTGCACGTCCAGCCAGAACGGCGACCAGCCGCTGACCGTGCCGGGGTTCACCAGCTGGTACGCGACGAAGCCGAAGACCCACGCGACCGCGGGCTGCCAGCGGAACGGCGCGGTGTCGCTGACGTTCCAGTTCATCCGGCTGACCACGAAGAAGTCCGCGATCGCCACCGCGAACAGCGGGATGAACACCGAACCGATCAGGTACAGGAACTGCGTGTAGTTGCCGAGATCAACGAACAGCGCGAGACCGGTCGCGAGGACGCCGATGCCGACCGACAACCAGCGCCGGTCCAGGTGGCCGACCAGGTTGTGCGCGGCCATCGTGGTCGAGTAGACGTTCGCGTAGGCCTCGTCCACCTCGTCGACCAGCAGCACGAACAGCGCGATCGCACCGGCCGGCAGGGTGACCAGCGCGGTGATCACGTCGGTGCTGTTGGTCTGCAGGGTCGCGACAGCCAGGACGCCGAGCGCGTAGTACAGGATCGCCGCGAGGCCGTAGCCGAGCGACGATCCGGCGAACGCGGCCTTGTTCGTGCGCGAGTGCCGGGTGTAGTCCGCGGCCAGCGGCGCAAAGGAAACGACACCCGCCGCAGCGAGGTCGACGCCCGGCCAGAAGCCGAAAACGCTGTCCTGCGGGAGATCGTGGGCCGGCTTGCTGAGCACCTGGACGAAGAGATAGATCGATGCCAGCAGCACCAACCAGACCATGAACTTGCGCAGCAGCTTCACGCTGCCCAGCGGCCGGACCGCCATCGCGGTCGCGATCACGCCGGCCAGGATCACGAACAGCCAGCGCCAGCGCTCGCCCGTCACCGCGACCGCGGCCTGCGAGATCACGATGATCTCCATCGTGGCCCAGCCGATGTTCTGGGCGATGTTCAGCACGGTCGGCGCCATCGATCCACGGCGCCCGAACAGTCCGCGCAGGCTGGCCATCGCAGGCGCGCCGGTGTGCGAGCCGAAGACGGCGGCGCCACCGAGCACGAGCGCGCCGATTCCGCAGCCGATGACGACGGCGAGCAGCCCCTGCCAGAGCGAGCCGGTGTACGCCGCGACGAGCGCGCCGGTGACCGGGCCGAACAACGAGATGCCGAGATTTCCCCAGAGGGTGAACTGGTCGAAGAAGCCCAGAGTCCTCGGTGCATCAGTGGTCAGTACGAGCGGCGCTTCGGTCGTCGTACTGGGTTTGCGGACAGCAGTCGTGGTCATCTGACCTGCTCCCTACGCCGGCATTACCCGGTCAGGTTCAGGCGGTCGGCGACCCGGCTGCTGCTTGTCGCCCTCTCAGCCCGCAATTCGGTGCGAGCTCCCGCGGAGGTATGTCGTTATCGCGTCAACGATAACGCGTCATCCAGCTTTGTATACACCGGCCGCCCGGTGGATGAACGCGGCCAGCTCCCGCCCGTTGGTCAGGACCGGCATGTGCGAGCCGGTCGGCAGCGTCCAGGCCTCGCCACCGGCCAGGTCGGCGAGCCGCTGGGCCCAGGGCGCCGGGCACAGGTGGTCGTGCGAGCACCGGAGGATCACAGTCGGTACGGCGACCTGCGGCAGCGCGGCGGCCAGGTCGTAGTGGCGGGCCACCTGCTCGGCCCGGGCCATCGCCGGGAAGCTGGTCCGGAAGTACTGCTTGGCCAGGGTCGGTACGAGGTACGGGCGCTCCCACAGAGCGGAGCGGGCCCAGCGGCCGGCCAGTGTGGGCCAGCCGGAGGCGCCGACGTCGCCGGTCGGGCCGAGCAGGATCAGGGCGGACACCAGGTCGGGGCGCGACAGTGCGGTGGCGACGACGACGTGACAGCTTGCCGAGTGGCCGACGACAACAGTCCCGGGTTTCAGGTGCCCTGCCAGGCGATCGGCGAGGGCCTCGACGTGCAGGTCGTCGTCCTTGGCGGTGCGTTCGCCGTACCCGGGGAGGGTGACGATCGTGGACGGGATCTCCAGGTGCCGCTGCGTCGGGGCGTAGGACTCCGGCCCGAGACCCAGCCCTGGCACGAGGACGACCGGCGCGGTCATTCCCACGGCGGCCGGTCGGGAGCCGCCTGGACGACCGGGTTGGACACGTCCGGCTTCAGCTCGCGGTAGCCGAGCGCCAAGCCCAGAGCGAGCAGGAGCAGGCCGAAACCACCCCAGCCGTACGCCGTCGGGAGGCGGTGCAGCGAGTCGTCGACCGCGCCCAGGCCGGTGCTGAGCACCATGCCGAGCCAGATGAGGATCGGGATCAGCGACAGCGCCACCAGGCCGAGTCCGCCGAGCTCGAACGGGTCCAGCTCGCGGCGGGCCTTCCGGCGTACCTGGAGATCGCGCAGCCACATCACCAGGGCGGCGACGCCGACGATGAGGACGAGCAGCTGGCCGATGGTGTCCAGGACGTCGGTGCGCAGCGGGTGGTTGAGCGGGGAGCCGGGGGCCTGGGAGATCTCGCGCAGAGAGACCCGCTGGACCGACACGACGAGCAGGCCGTAGACGGCGGCGATCACCGCGGCCAGCAGGACCACGCGGGCGGCTCTGGGATCGCGGCGAGGCTCAGGCCCGTACGACGGGAGCTGGTGGGACTGCGGCGCGGAGGGAGCGCCGTACGGGTGGCCGGGCCGGTAGGCCGGCGGCTGGGTGTAGCCGTGCTCGACCTCGGTCGGGTAGCCGTAGCCCTGCTGCTGCTCGGTCTCGGGCGGGTAGCCCTGCTGCTGCTCGGGTGGCTGCGGGTAGGCGTCGTGCCCGTACGGGACCGGCTTGGCGTAGTACTGGCTGCGGTCCGGCTCGTCCGGGTCGTCGCCGCGCCCGTAGGTGGGGAACTGGGGTGACGACATCAGGGCTCCCTCGGCTCGGTCTTCTCGTCAGACTCTCACGCGGAGGGGCACCTAGCTAGGTTGCTTTGGTCGTCGGCCAGGCGTTCGGGAGGCAGCCGCCGAGGCCCTTGGTCTGCTGCATCATCACCGGGGCCGGCGTGTTCGGCTTGTCGCAGTCGGAGTGACCGTGACCGAGCGCGTGGCCGACCTCGTGGTTGACCAGGTAGTTGCGGTAGAGATCGACGTCGCCGTTGTAGGCGGGCACGGCGTACACCCAGCGCTTGGCGTTCAGCACGACCCGGTCCTCGACCCGGCAGGAGACCTCACCACCGGTCTCCAGCGGGAGACAGAGCTTGTCGGTCAGCGTCGGTGTGGCCAGGATGATCCGCAGGTCGGAGTCCAAGCTGTCGGTCCGCTCGAAGCTGACCGGCTGCAGCGCCTGCCAGCCGCGCGGGTCGGTCAGCGTCTTGTGCACCGCCGTCGCGACCGCGGCCGCGTTCAGCGACAGCCCCTGCTCGATCTCGATCCGGTAGGTGATCTTGCCGATGTTCCGGGTCGCCTTGGCCGAGCCCGGGACGACGCTGAGCTTGCCGCTCGAGATCGTCACGTTCGGCTTGGAGCCCTTCGGCGGCCGGGTCAACGTCGGCGCCGGGCGCTGCGGCATGGTCAGCGTCGGCACCGCGGACGGCAGGTGCGTCGGTACGACGACCGGCTGCACCGGCGGCTGCGCGACCGCGTCCTGCTGGTCGGCGAACGACGCCGCGAGGCTCTGCCGCCCGGCGTCCGGGTGCACGACCATCACGGTCCCGAGCACCGCCAGCGCGGTCACCGAGAACCACTGCGCCTTGTACGACTTCTTCCGGCTGTGCCGCCCGCTGCTCTTGCGGCGCCGCGCGGATCTGGACGCACGCGTGCCCTCGCGCTGGCCAGTCCGCCGGGTGGTCATGTCGATTCACCCTAGCGACTCCCCGGTAATTCCCGAAAGGCCACTTCATGTCAGCTTCAGGTCAAGACTCTTGCCCTAGGCCGTGCGGGTCCTCAGGAACTTGCCGAAGTGGGGGACGGTGAAGGCGACGGTGCCGCGTTCGGCGGAGAAGACCAGGCCCTTCTTGATCAGGCCGTCACGGGCCGGGGACAACGACTGGGGCTTGCGTTTGAGGGTGCCGGCCACCTCGGAGGTGGGGACCGAGCCGTCGGCGACGCCGACGCCGAGCTCGGCCATCGCGCGCATGTACTCGCGCTCGGCGGGGGTGGCGCGCTCGTAGCGGGAGCCGAAGAAGCCGACGGTCAGTTCGGCCGAGGCCTCGGGGCCGGCGACGGCGACGTCCTTGACGGTGATCGGGCTGGCGGGGGCGTGGTCCCACGTGGCGTGCGCGAAGGCCTGGACGAAGTACGGGTAGCCGTCGGTCTGCGCGTACAGCTCGTCGAGGGCCTCCTCCTCGAAGTACACGTCCTCGGTCTCGGCCGGGATCATCAGCGCCCGGTCGCAGGCCTCGCGGGCCAGCCGGTCGACCCGGACGTAGCGGAACAGTCGCTCCGAGTACGACTTGCTCGCCGACAGTACGGCGGGCAAATGCGGCAGCCCGGCGCCGACCACGACCAGCGGCGCGCTCTGCTGGGAGATCTCGTGGCAGGCGGCGCACAGCGCGGACAGGTCGTCGTCGGAGATGTCCTGCATCTCGTCGATGAACAGCCCGACCCCGACCGACAGGTCCCCGGCCAGGTCGGCCGCGTCGGCGAACAGCTCGATCAGGTCCATCTCGAGGTCACCCGAGTCGGCCCGGCCCTTCGCGGCGGCCACGTCGACCGGCGGGTGCCACTTGATGCCCTTGCGATCGTTCTGCGCGGTCCGCAGCGCGAAGGCCTTCAGTACGGCGCTGAACTGGTCGACCCGCTCGTCGTCGCGGTGCCGGTGGCCCAGCTCGCGCATCGCGGTGTGCATCGCCTGCGCGATCGGCAGCCGAATGCTCTGGTCCGGCCGAGCCTCGATCTTGCCGGTGCCCCAGGCGCGTTTGATCGCCTGGCTGCGCAGGGTGTTCAGCAGAACGGTCTTGCCGACCCCGCGAAGTCCGCTGAGCACGAGGCTTCGTTCCGGCCTGCCCGCCGCGACACGTTCGAGCACCACTTCGAACTGCCGTACCTCGGTGTCGCGTCCGGCCAGCTCGGGCGGGCGCTGGCCGGCGCCGGGCGCATAGGGATTCCGGATCGGATCCATGCATTTCACTGTATGAGCGTGTCTAGGGTTTTCCTTAGATTTCGCTAGCGAACCCGAGCGCGTGTCGCTGCTCTGTCAAAGACTTGCCGTGTCTAGCGAAATCACTAGATTTCACTAGACGTCCACATCGATCCGTAGCTGCGACTGTCGACTGGCGGGGCGACTACTTGGTGGCCCGGGGCGCACTAAGGTCGGCGCATGGGTGGGGTCGAGGCCAGGGACTGGGCCGTTCAGGCGGCAGTGCAGTACGAACGCATGCACCAGCAGTACGTCGGCGGCGCCCGCAAGCTGGAGTCGCTGATCGACGAACTGATCGGTGACGAGGAAGGCATCAACTACCTCAGCGCGACCGCCCGGGCCAAGGACCCGGAGTCGTTCCTGGCGAAGGCGTCCAAACCGCGGGCCGACGATCCCGACCGGCCGAAGTACGACGACCCGCTGAACCAGATCACCGACCTGGTCGCGGCCCGGATCATCACCTTCCTGGTCGAGGCCGTCGACCGGGTCTGCGAGGTGATCGAGGCCGAGTTCGAGATCGTCGAGCACACCGACATGGGCGCGCACACCCGCGCGCAGGGCGTCTTCGGCTACGCGAGCAAGCACTACTTGGTCCGCCTGAACGCGACCCGCCGCGAGCTTCCCGAGTACGCCGTACTGCGCAACCTCGTGATGGAGATCCAGGTCCGGACCGCGGTCCAGCACGCGTGGGCCGAGTTCGAGCACGACATCCGGTACAAGCTCGACATCCCGCCGGACCGCAAGCCGGAGTTCGACCGGCGGTTCCTGCTCGCGGCGGCGCTGATGGAGCTGGCCGACAACGAGTTCACCGAGATCGACCGGCTCTACCGCGAGCTGGCCGCGGCCGGCGACGACGAGACACCGCGTGACCTGACCGCGGCGACGCTGACGACGTACCTGACCCGGCGGTACCCGGACGCGCCGCACGCCAAGACCAACCACTACGCGTGGATCCTCGGCATCCTGGCCGATCTCGGCGTGACGACGGAGGAGCAGCTGACCGAGCTGCTGCAGGGGATCGACAGCGCGGCGGTGCAGGCGGCGATGACGCACCGCTTCCCGGCAGGTACGGTCCGGCGGCTCGACGACGACCTGCTCGCGGCGAAGGGTTCGGCGTACGTCGAGCTGTTCCCGGAGGAGGAACGCCGGCAGAAGATCCTCCGCGGCCGGCTCAAGGCGCTGGCCCGCGCAGGGATCAGCTGAGGTCCTGCGCCACGGCTTCCGCCGTACGGCGAGCCCAGCGGCCGGTCGTGATCAGGCCGAGGACCAGGACGAGCGCGCCGCAGCCCGCGATGATGTACCAGCAGAGCTGAGCCGCGGAGACGAAGCCGGTCTCCAGCGGGCCGACCAGTTGGGCGGTGAGCACGGTGCCGACGATCGCGACGCCGAGGGACGCACCGACCTGGCGGCTGGTCGACGCGATCGCCGCCGCGACTCCGGCCTGGGCGCGGGGCATGCCGGAGACGGCCGCGTTGGTGATCGGTGCGTTGAGCATGCCGAAGCCGAGCCCGAAGATCAGGTAGCCGCCGAGCAGCTGCAGGGTCGGCGTACGGGTGGTGAGCTGGGCCAGGATCAGTCCGCTCACCCCGAGCATGCTTCCGGCAACGATCAGCGGCAGGCGTGGTCCGCGGTTGCCGACGAGCCAGCCCGAGATCGGCGCGAACACCACGGTCATCGCGGCCATCGGCAACGTCAGCAGCCCGGCGTGCAGCGCGGTGAAGCCGCGAACTTCCTGCAGGTACAGGGAGTTGAGGAACAGGAACCCGGACAGAGCGGCGAAGCCGGCGACCGCGATCAGGGTCGCGCCGGAGAACGGCGCGCTGCGGAAGAACCTGGGTTCGAGCAGCGGCTGGTCCCGGCGCCGTTCGTACAGCACCAAGCCGATCAGCGCGCCGACGGCGATCACGAAGCAGGAGACGATCAGCGGCGACGTCCAGCCGGCCTCGCGGCCCTCGATGATCCCGTACGTCATCCCGGCCAGCAGCAGGACGACGAGCACCTGCCCTACCGGGTCGATCCGGCGCGCGACCATCGCCCGCGACTCGGGCACGAACCGCATGGTCAGCAGCAGGGCGATCAGTACGACGGGAACGTTGATCCAGAAGATGTACCGCCAGCCGGCCGAGTCGACCAGGGCGCCGCCGACCAGCGGGCCGACCGACATGCTCAGCCCGACGACACCGCCCCAGACCCCGATCGCCTGGGCGCGCTCGCGCGGGTCGGTGAACGTGTTGGTGATGATCGACATCGCGACCGGGTTCAGCATCGAGCCGCCGATCGCCTGCAGCATCCGGAACACGATCAGCAGGTCGACCGTCGGCGCCAGGCCACACAGCAGCGAGCCGACCCCGAACAGCACCAGCCCGACCTGGAACGTCCGCCGCCGTCCGACCCGGTCCGCGGTCGAGCCCGAGATCATCAGCAGGCTCGCCAGCACCAGCGTGTAGGCGTCGATCGTCCACTGCAGCTTCGACACCGAGGCATCCAGGTCGGACCGGATGGCCGGCAGCGCCAGATTCACGATCGTGGAGTCCAGACCGACGATGAACAGGCTCAGGCAACAGATGCCCAGCACCAGCAGACGCTGCCGCCGCGTCAGCTCACGCACCCGTTCCAGCCTCCCGTCCACAGCCCCTCGGGAAGCCTACAGACCACCTGGCGAAAAGGGTTTGAGGGTGGGTCGAGAGGGCGCCTAGGCTTGGTCTGTTCGCCGGTCTGGTGTCCCCAAAACCCCCTCCTACGCCTCTTGTGAGACGTCATGTCGTTGCGCCTTGTTCCGTTCGCCGATCCGGGTGTGCCCGACACCCGGTCCGGTCTCCGACTCATCCTCTGGCTCGAGCACCAGCAGCTCCGCGGGCAGCTCGCCGCGCTCGGCTGGGGAATGCTCTTCTTCGGCGGCATCGCCGCGTCGCCGGTCGCGGTCGGTCTGGCCGTCCAGGCCGTGATCGACAAGTCCTGGTCGAAGCTGGTCCTGGCCGTGCTCCTGCTGCTCGCCTTCAGCGCGGCCAAGGCCGCGGCCGACTCCTTCTTCCACCGGGCGGTGGTGACGAACTGGATCAGTACGGCGTCCCGCCTGCAGCAGCTGCTGATGCGCAAGGCCGCGGAGCTCGGGTCGCTGCTGACCCGCCGGATCGCCGCCGGTGAGGTGGTCGCGGTGAGCAGCGGCGACGTCGAGAAGATCGGCTGGTTCGTCGAGATCCTCGGCCGGTTCGCCGCCGCGCTGCTGACCTGCTTCGCGGTCGTCGTCGGGCTGCTCTTCTACGAGCCGCAGCTCGGCCTGGTGGTCCTGATCGCCGTACCGATCCTGGCCTTCTCGATCGTGCCGCTGATGGGTCCGGCCGAGCGTCGCGCCGACGCGCAGCGGGCCAAGGGCGGCCGGGCGACAGAGCTGGCCGCCGACACCGTCGCCGGGCTGCGCGTGCTGCGTGGCATCGGTGGCGAGCAGCTGTTCCTGGACCGGTACCGCTCGGCCTCGCAGGAGTACCGGCAGAGCGCGGTGCACAGCGCCCGGATGTGGTCGCTGATCGCGGCCCTGCAGGTGCTGCTGTTCGGGGTGTTCCTGGTCGTCATCGTGTGGTTCGGCATCCGCCTGGTGGTGGCCGGCCGGATCTCGGTCGGTGAGCTGGTCACGACGTACGGGTTCATCACGTTCATGCTGGTGCCGCTGCACACCTTCGAGGAGACGGCCAGCGCGTTCATCTTCTCCAAGGTCTCCGCGCGCCGCGCGGCCCGCGTGCTCTCACTGCAGCGGATGGACGACACCCGTGGGACCGGCGAGGCCCAGGTGCCTGAGGGCGACCTGTTCGACCCGGTCTCCGGGCTGGAGGTGCCGGCCGGCAGCTTCACCGCGGTCGTCTGCGGCAACCCGGACGCAGGTGGCCGGCTGGCCGACCACCTGGGTGGTCACAGCCCGGAGGCCGAGCCGGACGACCTCTCGGTGCTGCTGGACGGCGTCGCGCTCGACGACCTGCCGCTGGAGTCCGCCCGTACGGCGGTGCTGGTGCAGGACAAGGACCCGGTGCTGCTGTCCGGGACCGTGCGCGACCTGTTCGACGTACCGTCGAGCGGAGCCGTCACGGCCGAGCAGGCGCTGGAGGCGGCGCAGTGTGCCGACATCCTGGACGTACTGCGGCAGTCGCTGCCGGCAGGCGGTCCGACCGACCCGATGCAGGCGATCCTGACCGAGCGCGGCCGGTCGCTGTCCGGCGGTCAGCGCCAGCGGGTCGCACTGGCCCGTTCGCTGTACGTCGATCCCGCCGTGCTCGTGCTGGACGAGCCGACCAGCGCGGTCGACGCGCACACCGAGGCCCGGATCGCGGACGGCCTGCGGGCGCTGCGCTCCGGCCGGACGACCGTGGTGTTCACGTCGAGCCCGCTGATGCTGGACCGCGCCGACCGGGTGGTGTTCGTGCCGGACGGCCGAGTCGCCGCCGTCGGCGCCCACCACGAGCTGGTGCACACCGACCGTCGCTACCGCGCAGTCGTGACCCGTGAAGACGAGCCTCTCGAGGAGATGGCGTGAAGCGCCCCGAGTACGACCCGGCGGCCCCGCAGGAGGCGGCCCGCCTCCCGGTGGCCGGTCCGGCGACGGTCAAGGCCTACCTGAAGATCCTGTTCCGCCGGCACCGCAGGGCGTTCGGCTGGTTGACCGCGGTCAACGCGATCGCGGCGCTGAGTGGCATGGTCGGGCCCTGGCTGCTCGGCAACGTGGTGGAGAAGCTGTCCGTCGGCGACCACGACGTCGACCTTCCGTACGTCGTGCTGGGCTTCGTGGTCGCGCTGCTGGTGCAGACCGTGTTCGTCCGGATCACCCGGCTGCGCGGCGCCGTGCTGGGCGAGGAGATGCTCGCCGACCTGCGCGAGGACTTCCTGGTCCGCTCGGTGGCGCTGCCGCCGGGCGTGCTGGAGCGCGCCGGGACCGGTGACCTGCTGTCCCGGATCACCACGGACGTCGACCGGCTGTCGCACGCCATGCGCGACGCCGTACCGCAGCTGACGATCGCCGTGGTCTGGGCCGGGCTGCTGATCGGTGCGCTCGTGGTGACCGCGCCGGAGCTGGCGGTCGCCTTGGTGATCGCGGCGCCGGTGCTGATCATCGGCGGTCGCTGGTACTTCCGCCGCGCGCCTTCGGCGTACCGGTCGGAGGCCGCCGGGTACGCCGCGGTCGCGTCGGCCCTGGCCGAGACCGTGGACGCCGGCCGCACGGTCGAGTCGCACCGGCTCGGCCGCCGCCGGATCCAGCTCGGTGACACCCGGATCGGGCAGTGGGTCGCCTGGGAGCGGTACACGCTGTACCTGCGGATGATCCTGTTCCCGGTGATCAACATGACCCACGCGATCGCGCTGGCCGCGGTGCTGATGATCGGCGGCGCGCTGTCGATCGAAGGCTGGATCACGGTCGGTGCGCTGACCACGGGTGCGCTCTACATCCAGATGCTCGTCGAGCCGGTCAACATGATGATCCGCTGGTACGACGAACTGCAGGTCGCCCAGGTCTCGCTGGCGCGGCTGGTCGGCGTACGGGAGATCGAGGAGGCCGCGAACAGCGAGCAGGACGAGCCCGACGGGCGGACCGTGCTGGCCGACGAGGTCCGCTTCGGGTACCTGGAGGGCCGCGACGTGCTGCACGGCGTCACGCTCACCGTCGAGCCGGGCGCCCGGGTCGCGCTGGTCGGGCCGTCCGGTGCCGGCAAGTCGACGCTGGGCCGTCTGCTGGCCGGCATCTATTCGCCACGCTTGGGAGACATCACCCTGGGCGGTGCGGCGCTCGGCGAGATGTCGGCCGAGCAGGTGCGCAGCCACGTCGCACTGGTCAACCAGGAGCACCACGTCTTCGTAGGCACCATGCGGGACAACCTGCTGCTGGCCCGGACCGGGGCGAGCGACGCGGAGCTCTGGGACGCGCTGCGCTCGGTCGACGCGCACGCCTGGGTCGCCGGGTTCGAGCACGGCCTCGACACCGAGGTGGGCTCGGGCGGTACGACGCTGACGCCCGCGCAGGCTCAGCAGGTCGCCCTGGCCCGCCTGGTGCTGGCTGACCCGCACACGCTGGTGCTGGACGAGGCGACGTCGCTGATGGACCCGCGAGCGGCCCGGCACCTGGAGCGATCGCTGGCCGGCGTACTGGAAGGCCGGACCGTAGTAGCGATCGCGCACCGCCTGCACACCGCGCACGACGCGGACGTGATCGCGGTGGTCGAGGACGGCCGGATCGTCGAGCTCGGCGGGCACGACGACCTCGTCGACGCGGGTGGTCCGTACGCGGCGCTCTGGCACTCCTGGCACGGAGATCGCTGAGCCCGTCTAACGACACGGGAGGGTGGGTAGGGTCGGGAGCATGCTGCCCGCTCTGCTCTCCCTCCCGTACCTGGTTGCCTTCGACATCGACCAGGAGGGACGGCTGCTGATCGGGTACGACGGCAGCGGCGTCCGCCAGTTGCACGAGGTCGGACCGGACGGCAGTTGGCGCACGCTGACCTCCTCGGGCGAGCGGGTCGTCTCGGCCCACTACGTCCCGGACAGCCGGCAGGTGGTCATCGAGCAGGACACCGGCGGTGACGAGCGGGGCCAGCTGTACCTGCTCGACCTGTCGTCGGACACTCCGGTGCAGGAGCCGCTGGTTCACGACACCGAGCACTTCCACCACCTGATCACCGCGCGCGCCGGGCGGGTGCTGTTCACCACCAACCGCCGCAACGAGGTCGACTTCGACCTGGTCGCGCGGGACCTCGCGACCGGCGACGAGAGCACGCTGTACGACGCGGGCGGGTTCGTCTACGCGGTGGACTCGTCGCCCGACGACCGGTGGGTCGCGGTGAGCCGTGCGGGCGGGCCGGCCAACACCGTCCAGGTGCTGCTGGTCGAGACCGCGACCGGCGAGGTCAGCGACGTCACGGCGTACGACGACGAGACCTCGGTCTACGCGGTCTCCTGGCTGCCGGACTCGAGCGGGTTCCTGCTCTCCGCCGACGTCGACCGGGACCGGATCGCGATCTTCCGGTACGACCTGGCCACGCGTTCGCTGAGCCCCTTGGTGGTGGACGATACGCAGGACGTGGTCGGTTCGGCGAGTCCGGACGGGCAGCACGTGTTGGTTGCTTCCAGCAACGATGGTGAGGTGACGCTCGCGCTGCACGGGACCGACGGCGGTCTGATCGCGCCGATCACTTTGCCGCCGGGTGGGTGTGGCGCGGTGCTGGTCGACTCGGCGCCACACTGGTCTTCGGACGGCAGCCACTTGGTGCTCACGTACAGCAGCCCGGTCGAGCCGCCGTACGTGTTCCGCTACTCAGTCTCGTCTGGTGCGTTGGACGCCGTGCGGGCGCCTGAGTCGCTGGAGCTGCCGGCCTTACAGCACCCGACGTCGTACCGAGTGGAGTCGTTCGACGGTGAGCAGGTGCCGGTGTACGTGTACCAGCCGGACGGCGGTGGGGACGGCTCGGCGGTCCTGTTCATCCACGGTGGTCCGGAGTGGCAGCACGGCAAGATCTGGCACCCGCTGGTCGCCGGACTCGTTGCTGACGGCCACACCGTGCTGGTGCCGAACGTGCGCGGTTCAGCGGGCTACGGCAAGCGTTGGTACTCGCTGGACGACCGGGAGCTGCGGCTGGACTCGGTGCGCGACCTGGCCGCGCTGCACGCCTGGCTGCCGACCATTGGGGTCGACCAGTCGCGCGTCGCACTGTATGGCGGGTCGTACGGCGGGTACATGGTGCTGGCCGGGCTGGCCTTCCAGCCGGAGCTGTGGGCTGCCGGGGTGGACATCGTGGGGATCGCCTCGCTGGTGACCTTCCTGGAGAACACGTCGTCGTACCGGCGTCGGGCGCGGGAGCGGGAGTACGGCTATCTGGAGACCGACCGTGCGTTCCTCGAGTCCGCGAGCCCGCTGAGCCGGGTGGACGCGATCGAGGCGCCGCTGTTCGTGATCCACGGCGCGAACGATCCGCGGGTCCCGCTGTCGGAGGCGGAGCAGATCGTGGCGGCGCTGGAGAAGCGGAAGGTGCCGTGCGAGCTGCTCGTGTACGGCGACGAAGGGCATGGGCTGTCGAAGCGCGCGAACAAGCTCGACGCGTATCCGAAGGCGTTCGCGTTCCTGCGGGAGCACCTCGGGCACGCCTGATCCGGCCGCGGCTGCTCAGTCCGCGGTGATCTTCGCGGCCAGCTCGGTGATGACGCCCTGCCAGTGTTTGCGCTGGTGCTCGCGCTCGTCGGCGTTGGCCAACCGCTCCTGGTGAACGACCAGGCGGGCTTTGCTCTTGCCCGTCGCGGTGACGGCCAGCTGGATGGTCGTCTCGTGCGGCCAGTCGGCGGGCTGCCAGGTCAGGCGGACGCGGGTGAGATCGCGGAAGCTGCGGAGCTCGCCGCGGGTCCCGTCCTTGGTCTCGTACGCCGTGCCCTTCTCGTTGAGCAGGGTGACGCCTTCGCCGAGCCAGATCGCGACGCCGGCCGGCGAGGTGACGAAGTCCCACACCTCGTCGATCGGGCGGTCGATCGTCTTCGAGACGCCGATCTGCCAGCCGGCGTCCTTGGTCCGGCCAACCTGCCCAACCTGCGGTCTGCTCGGCCCGTCGCTCACGGGGCGACCGCCGCGATCGCGCTGACCTCCAGGAGGGCGCCGGGAACGGTCAGGCTGGTGACGCGGATGCCCTGCACGGTCGGTGCGGCACCTTCGAGTCCGGCGGCGGCGACCGGGTAGGCCTTGGCCAGGTCGACCTCCTCGGCCAGGTAGATCGTCATCGACACCAGGTCGTGCACGGTGGCGCCGGCGGCGGCCAGGGCGGTCTTCAGGTTCTTCATCACCTGCTCGGTCTGCGCCGCGGCGTCGTCACCGCCGATCAACTTGCCCTCGCCGTCGACGGCGTTCTGGCCGCCGACGTACAGCGTGGTCATGCCGGGCGGGACGACGGCGACGTGGGTGAACGCCGGGGAGTTCACGAGTCCAGCGGGGCGAAGCAGCGTTTTCTCGGTCATGGATCCAGGATCACGCACTACCCGGTCAGATACTGTCCGGGTTTCCAGGTTAGTTTTGGCTATGAGCACCACCAGCCGCCGGCTCGAGACGCTCGCGCTGCTGCAGACGCACCCGGGGATCTCCGCGCCCACGCTGGCCGCCCGGCTCGGGGTGACCGAGCGGACTGCCCGGCGCGACATCGCCCAGCTGCGCGAGCTCGGCTACCGGATCGACGGCTCGGCCGGGCGCGACGGGGGCTACCGGCTGGCGCAGGGGCGGGCCATGCCACCGCTGCTGCTGGATGCGGACGAGGTGGCCGCTGTGGCGCTCAGTCTGCGGACGGCGGTGGGTGTGGAGGGGCTGGAGACGGCGGCGGTCACGGCGCTGGCCAAGCTGACGCAGGTGGTGCCGTCACAGTGGCAGACGCGGTTGACGGCGCTCACCGACGTACAGGCTTATCCGGGGCGTTCGCCGCGGCGCGCTTCTGGCGACGTACTGGTTCAGTTGGCGCTGGCCTGTCGGGCTGGTGAGGCTGTGCGGTTCCGGCACCGGCGGCTGGGGGCTGCGGAGGACCACGCGGTCGAGGTGCAGCCGTACCGGCTGGTGGCGTTGCGGCGGCTTTGGTACTTGGTCGCCTGTGTGCGGGGTGCGGACGAGTGGAGGGTGTACGCCGTCGACCGGATCTCGTCCGCGCAGCCGTTGGGGATTCACCTGCCCGCGCCTCCTCCGCCTGATGACGCCGCGCAGCTGGTCGCGCAGTCGCTGGCGCACGGGCGGTGGCGGCATCAGGTGCGGGTGGCTGTGCACACGTCGGGCGACCTGGTCCGTGAGCTGGTCGACCCGAGTGTGGCGGCTGTGGTGGACACCGGTGACGAGTGCGAGCTGCAGTTCGGGACGGACGATCTGGACTGGGCCGCGCGGTGGCTGGCGTACCTGAACCTCGACCTGGACGTCATCGAGCCCGCGTCGTTGGCCTCACGTCTTCGGGTCTTTGGCCAGTGGCTGGCCGAGCGCTACTGAAACGCAGGCTCCAGCGGCTGCAGGACGGCGTTGGTCGCGTCGAGCCTTACCGGAAGACCGAGCGGTACGGCGAGGTTGAGGTCCTCGTGCCCGATCGCGGCTCCGATGACCATCGGGACCTGCAGCGGCTCTAGGCGTTCGCGTACGACGTCCGCGACGAGCCCGCCGTCGTCGGCCTCGCTGAAATCCCCGATCACCAGTCCGGTCACCTGCTCGAACCAACCCGCACGCAGCAGCTGCGTGAGCAGCCGGTCGACGCGGTACCCGTCCTCGCTGACGTCCTCCAGCACGACGATCCCCGCCGGCTTCACCGCCGTCGGCGACCCAAGACTCGCCGCCAGCAACGCGAGGTTGCCGCCGAGCAGCCGACCTTCCGCCGTACCGGCCACTACTGTCTCGGCACCGCGCGGAGCCAGCAGATCAACAACCTTCTCCGGCTCGAACAGCAGGTCCTTCAGCCTGTCGCCTCCCGCGGCCAACTGCTCAACTCCCGCAGCCATCGGCCCGTGCACAGTCACCAGCCCCCGCGCATTCAGCGCCTCGTGCAACGCGGTGATGTCGCTGAACCCGACAAACACCTTCTCCACCGCAGCCAACGCGTCGAGATCCAGCAACGGCAACATCCGCTGCACGCCGTACCCACCCCGCCCACAGAACACGGCCGCGAAGCCGTCGTCCATCCAGGCCTTGGTGAAGTCCTCAGCCCGCGCTCTGTCACTCCCCGCCAGATAAGGCAGCCGCTCGTCACGCGCCAGCGCCGACGGCATCACCTCAACCTCCAGCCCCCACTCCCGCAGCCGCGCACTGCCGACCTCCAGCCGCTCCGCCTTCAAGGGCCCAGCCGGCGCCACCACAGCCACCCGATCCCCAACCGTCAACCGCCGAGCCTTCCGCACATCCATCACCCCCGAACGCTATCCGCTGTCCACCCTCCGACCACACCCCGCCGCCTTGATGCCCCCGTGAAAAGGTGAGGACATGGCTCTCGAGATTGCGTTGATCGATGTGGTGGCGGGACAGGAAGAGGCGTTCGAGGCGGCGTACCGGGAGGCCCGCCAGCAGCTGCAGGGCGCCGGTGCGCTGAGCATCCGCATGACCCGAGGCATCGAAACCCCCACCCGCTTCGTCCTGCTGGTCGAGTGGGAGTCGGTCGAGGCCCACGAGGCCTTCCGAGCCGGCGAAGGCTTCGGGATCTGGCGAGGCCTGATCGGCCCGTACTTCGCGAACCCGCCCCACGTGGAGCACTTCAACGACGTCGAGGGGTGATTCGGCGGACCGCTCGGGTGTTCACCGCCGACGACGGGGCCTACGGCAACGAGGTCGCCGTCGTTCTGGTGGACGGGATGCCCTCGGCGGACGAGCGGCAACGCCTGGCGACCGCCGCCGCCGAGCCGGCGACGGTGTTCGTGGCGGAGGATCTGCGGACAGTGCGGATTCACAACCGGTTGCTGGAGCGGCGGTTCGCCGGGCATCCCCTGCTGGGCACCGCCGCCGTACTGCGGTCGCTCGGACACGCGCCGTCGGTGTTCACCACCGCGGCTGGCGAGGTCGACGTGTGGGCGGCGGACGGCGTCGAGTGGCTGTTCGCTCCTGCGGAGTGGTCGCCGAAAGCTCGGCATCGGCAGGTCGCGTCGCCGGATGAGGTCGAAGGCATGACGGGCGCACCTGCGGATGAGCCGGTGCAGGTGTGGGCCTGGATGGACGAAGGCGCTGGGGTCGTGCGGGCGCGGATGTTCGCGCCTAGCGAGGGGAAGCCTGAGGACGAGGCGTGTGGGTCTGCCGCGATGGTGCTGGCGGGGCGTCTCGGCCGGGAGCTGCGGGTGGTGCATGGCCGCGGCTCGGTGATCCGGGTGCGGCCTCGGGGTGCCGGCGTGGACCTTGGAGGCTACTGCGTCGTCAGTCCGCCAGGTGCTTGAGTACGGCGGTGATGAAAGGGGCTTTGCCTGCTCGGTAGGCGGGGCGGTTCTGGTCGTTGGCGGTGGCTAGTTGTTGTTTGAGGTGGGCGTAGTCGGCGCGGGCTGCTGGGGTGGTTCTCAGGTGGTCTCGGAAGGCTAGCCAGGTGGGCCAGGCTTTTGAGGACTGCTCGACGATGTGTAGGTGGTGGGTGCGGTGCTCGATGGTTGGGTAGCACCAGGAGTGTTTGCGGGAGTGGGCGTCGCCTGGTTCGGGGGCGGGGAGCCAACCGGTGGCTGTGAGGGCGTCGAAGTTTAGGGCGGTCTGGTCGGTGACTACCGCGAGCATGTCGATGATTGGCTTGGCGGGGAGGCCGGGGACGGCGGTGCTGCCCATGTGTTCGATGGGGCGGGTCAGGTACGGCGACAGGGCCGCCTGGACTGGCCGGCGCTGCTCTTCGAACAGGGCCGGCCAGCGGGCGTCGTACTCGGTGATGGTGATGCGATCGAAGCGCATCCCACCAGATTTACCAGTCGACGCGGATGCGCTGCGACTTCGTGGTGCCGTTGACGGTGACGGCCAGGTCGACGGTGCCTGGGCGGAGGCCTGTGAGTTTGCCGGTGGTGGGGTCGTAGGCGGCTGCGGCCCAGAAGGGGGCTGTACTTGCGGGGCCCAGGTGGAGGAAGGTCGAGCCCGTCCAGTCGGCTGAGACCGGGAAGCTGACCGGGACTCGGCGGGTTTCTTGGACGACCGTCGCGGTGGCGGTGGTGGTCTGGCCTCGGCGGAGGGTTGCCGGGGCTGCCAGCTCCAGGGCGTCCACGTGGGGGCGGAGCTCGACCTGGAACCACGAGCGCTCAGGAGCTGACCAGTGGCGTACGCCGGCGTCGGCGGCGGGGGCGTTGGGGTCGATGCCGACCAGCGCCCAGCCGGTGAAGCCACCGGCGTCAGGCGCGGCGGCCGGGCTCTTGCCGGAGTTGCCGGTCAGCGGGAGCAGTACGCCGTCCGTACGCGTCGCCGCGAACGTGCCCGCGTGGGCCGCCATGTACGCGGCGCCCTTGCCTGTCGACGCGCGGAAGTCGGCCAGCCAGCGGACCAGCAGTTCGGCCTCCTTGCGGTCGCCGAGCTGCGAGTTCGCGGTGGGCGACGGGTCGTCGATCGGATGGTGGGCCATCACCACGACGTTCCGGATCGCCTTGTTCTTGGCGGCGTCGTCGAGCTGCCGGCGCAGGTCCAGGATCTGCGCGAACCCACCGGCCCGCAGCGACCCGAGCGACGAGTCGCGCAGGACGAACCGCGTGCCCTTGTGGTCGAACGTGCTGGTCGGTGCGCCGAACACCTTGGTCCACTCCGACAGGTCACCCGGGCCGTAGCTCTCGTGGTTGCCCGGCACGTAGTGCACCGGCACCTTCCCGGCGACCTCCTCGTCGATGATCCGCTTCGCCAGCGCGATGTCGTTCGCGAAGCCACGGTCGACGAAGTCACCGTTGATCACCAGGAACTCGGGGTTCTGCGCGAGCGCCTCGCGGATCGTCCGCCGGGCCTGCTTGACGAAGTCCGACTCCGGGTCGTCCGCGGTGAACTGCGCGTCCGACAGTACGGCGAACTTCCAGCGCTTCCCGTCGAGCTTGCCATCGGCAACCACCATCGGGTCGACGACCTTGGCCGGCGGCTGGACGGTGACCGGCGGAGCGCCACGGACGGTCAGGTCGTCAACGACGATCCGGCCGGCGTACTGGCGGGTGGGCACGGTCTCGACGACGTAGATCCGCCAGAACTTCAGCGGCATCGTCAGCCCCGGCGGGATGTCGGCCTCGACGTACTTCCAGCCGGTCCAGTCGACCGCGGCCGCGAGGTTGAGCGTCTGCGCCGAACCGCCGGCGCCGTCGTACGCGTTGGCACGCAGCCAGGCGCCCTTGCCGTCGCCGTACACCCACGCGCCGAGCTTCTGCGGCTGCCCGGGCAACGTCTGCTGCGGCGTCATCGACAGGTACGCCGCGCGCGTGGCGGTGCTGCCGGTCAGCGAGTAGTCGAGCGCGATCGCCTGACCGCCGTCGTGGCCCTCGGCCGTCGATCGAGTCGCCGTGGCCGCACCGGCCGGTACGGCGTTCGCCTGCCAGCGGGACAGGTCGTCGACCTCGTCGACCACCTCGCTGCTGAGCCCGGCGGTGACGCTTAGCTGCGTCGACAGGGCGCCGACCTTCGCGGTGATCACGGTCGAGACCGCGTCGGTGCCGAGTGCGTTCACCTCGAAACCATTGCCCTTGGCAACCACATTGACGAGCGTCTTGTCGTAGGTGAGCGTGACGTCGCGCGGCTCGACCCAGGTGGAGAAGCCGTCGGCGTCGTACCCGGTGACGCTGAAGAAGCCCTTGGTGGTGGCGTTCGGCAACGACACCTGCTTGCTCGACGGCGCGAGCCGGGTGGGCTCACCGAGGACCGTCATCGGGAAGCGGCCGTTCGCGTGGCCCTTGGCGGCGGTGATCACGACATCGCCGGCGCGACGGCCGGTGACAACGCCCTGGTTGGTGACGCGGGCGTTGCTTCCGGCCGACCAGTACGGCGTGCCGGCTGCGGGTGCGTAGGTCTCGTCGTGGCCGCGGGCGGTGAGGACTCGGCTCAGGCCGGTCAGGACCTTGGCGCTGCGGGTGAGGTCGGCGTCGGCCGGTTCTTCCGTCGTACCGGCTGCCTCGATGCGGAAGCCCTTGAGTTGGCCGGAACCCTTGACCGGGAGGAGGCCGAGGCCGTTCGGGGTCAGGCGCTCGGAGCCGTCGGAGGGTTTGTTGACGACCTCGGGCGCGGCCTCGCCGGGCGAGCGCTTCAGCATCGTCGACGAACCGCCGCCGTCGAGGTTGAGCACGTCGTCGGCACCGAGGTCCAGCATCAGCCGGGCCAGTTCCTTCTCGGTCAGGCCGCGGGAGTCGACCATCCGGCCGTCGACGGTGAGCAGGATCATCCGGCGGCCGTCGGCGGAGAAGCCGATCGCCGTACGGGGGTGGAGCGCGGTGTCGTCGACGTTCAGGATCTGGCCGTCGCGGGCTAGTTGGAGGTTGCCACTGAGGGCGACCGCTGCGTCGGCTGCGTCGGCGCGGGGGCCGTACTTCACCTCGACCTTGTCGCCTGGCTCGAACGATTCGAGGGCGGTCGCGCCGGTCTCGCGGCCGATGAGGGCCTGCTCGTTCGCCGCGAGCGGAGTGGTGGCGGGGGTGGTGTTTGACGAGACGACGACGCCGTCGCGGAGGATGACCTCGCGGACGGTCGGGAGGCCGTCGACGGTGCGGGTGCGGGCGGCCTCGCCCCACTGCGGGGTGTAGAGGCCGATGCCGTTCGCGTTGACGGTCGGGGAGTTGAGGTTGGTCAGGTCGACCTTGCTCGCGTCGTCGTCCGTTGCCGAACCTTCGAGGAAGACCTGGGCGATGCGGCCTAGGCCGTCACTGCCGATCACGGCGGTCTCGTTGTGGCCTGCCGCTGGTCCGTTGACGAAGCGGCCGGCGCCGCCGTCGGCGTCGCGTTCGATGCCCACGCCGAGGGGTGCGCCGGTGTCGTTGATGTCGAAGAAGTCGCCGTTGACGCCGGCGATCGCCTGCTTGCGCTGCACCTGCTGGCTCAGTACCTCACGGCCGGAGACGGTGCCGGGGTTGAGGTAGTCGACGGTGATGCCTTGGCGGTCGAGGTCGGCGACGAGGATGTCCCCGCGCAACCAGCCGCGCGCGTCTAGGCGGTCGAAGCTGGTGTAGTTGACGCCGGGTGCGACCGGGCTGTCGGTACGGCGGGTGACGATGCCTTCCCCGGGTGGTGCGATCGCGACGTCGGGGATGTCGGAGGCCGCGGAGGAGCCCCGGTGAGCCTCGACCGGTTGGATGGGGTCAGCTGCTGCGGGCTGGACGGTGGTGAGGAACAGACCGCCGGCGACAAGGCCGGCGGTCAGCGTACGTCGTACTGGTCTGGAGAGAGCGGGCGTGGACACGGAGCCTCCTGGCGGTGGACGGGCGTGGCCATCCGACGAGGCGTGTCCTGCTGCCGTGTGAGGCGCGGGTGTACGCCGATCGACCGAACGGTGACAAACTAACGTCTCCGTCGGTCGATCGGAAGATTTTCTACTCGATCAGTCCGTGGCGACCGGGCGGCCGAAGGACTGCCAGGCGTGCATACCGCCGTCGAGGTTGATCGCCTCGCGGCCCTCGGACATCAGGTACTGGGTGGCGACACTCGAACGGCCGCCGACCGCGCACACGCAGATCACCTTCTGGCCGAGCGGCACCTCGCCGACGCGCTGCTGCAGCTGGCCGAGCGGGATGTGGGTCGCGCCGTCGATGTGACCGCTGTTCCACTCGTCCGGCTCCCGCACGTCGAGCACGAAGGCCTCGGCCAGCAAAGCGTCGTCCACGTCGGCGACGACGACGGCGGGAATCATCGGGTTCTGCGTCATACCCCGATCATTGCAGCCCGGAGGTGAACCATCACACCCGGAGGAGGGGAATGCGGATGCTCAGCCGGTGGATCGCGCGTTGACACCGCCGGTCCGGCGGCGGAAAGTCGACCACGGGCGACGACAACGGGAGGCACGGCTTGGCGTTGGTCGAGGGGATCCCCGGCGAGTTCGGCCCGCAGCCGTGGGGTGAGGCGATCCTGCGGAACTGCGGCGTCCTGCTGCTCAAGATCACCCGCCGCCCCGCCGACCACGAGATCAGACTGCCAGGCCTGGCGACCACCCCGCGGCACGTCGTCGAGGAGCAGACCGGCAAGGCCCTCACCTGGCGTCGCGACGGCGACGACCTCGTCGTTCGGCTGCCAAGCGATCAACTGTCGGCGCTGACCGTCATCAAGGTCGCACTGCAGGGCAAGCTCCGAATCGTCCCGCCGGGCACAACGACCGCCAACGCCGACGGCGTCTGGGACCTCACTCCGGAGGCTCTGTCGCGAGCGACCTTCCACCTGGTCGCCCGCCGTACGGCGGATGTCGGCGTCCGTCTGATCGGGCCGGCCGAGGCCGGGATGCGGCTGATCGAGGGACTCGCGCCGGGCAGCGAGTTCCAGGTGCAGGTCGGAGGACGCGCGTACGGCGTACCGGTGGCCGAGGTGGTCGGTCAGGTCATCGGGCCGTTCCCGGTCCGGGCCGGCCAGGTCGTGCGGCTGTCCGTGGCGGGGCTGGTGGTGACGCGCGCGCTGGTCGCGCCGGTCGGGACCGTGCTCGCCTCGGTGCACTCCAAGCACGGCGACCTCGAGGTACAGGTGACGAACTTCGGCCGTACGGCGGCGCGCGGCTCGGTCCGCGTGCCGACGCCCGCGGGATGGCACGGCGACGAGGACGAGTGGGACTTCGAAGGCCTCGCTCCCGGCGCGACCATCGGCCGAAAGCTCCGGCTACAGCGCGAAGAAGGTGCCGCGCCACTGGTCGTTCAGCTGGACGCCGGGCGTCGCTCCGCTTCGTTGCCTTGGTGAACCCTTCCGGTCAAAACCGGTCAAAGCGTTGAGCCAGGGAAACTCTGATGCCGAGCTCGGCGGGCAAGGTGTTCTTCAGCTACAACGGCCTGAACTACGTCTGCTCCGCGTCGACGATCAACAACAGCTACAAGACCTGATCATCACCGCGGCGGTCCGTGGATGAAGGACCGGATCGACGCGAACCTCGGCTACGTGTTCGCGGTGACGTCACGGCGAACGACGAGCGGTACGCCGTACCTGCTGGCGACGCCGAACTCGGCCGGCGTGAAGACCATGTTCGACCAGATGACGACGTGAGCCTGGCTACTTGAGCAGCTTGGACAGGCGGCGGTCGGCCAACGGCTTGCCGCCTGTCTGACAGGTCGCGCAGTACTGCAGGGAGGAGTCGGCGAAGCTGACCTCGCGGACGATGTCGCCGCAGACCGGGCACTTCTCGCCCTTGCGGCCGTGCACGCGCATGCCGCTGCGCTTCTCCGACTTCAGGTCCTGCGCAGCCAGGCCCTTCGAGCGCTCGACCGCGTCGCGCAGCGTCTCCTGCATCGCGGTGTAGAGCTCCTGCATCTCGTCGTCGCTCAGGTTGGACGCCGGTTTGAACGGGCTCATCTTCGCCACGTGCAGGATCTCGTCGGAGTAGGCGTTGCCGATCCCGGCGATCACCGACTGGTTGCGCAGCACGCCCTTGAGCTGGACGCGGCCGGCCTCGTGCATGATCTCGGCGAAGCCTTCGGGCGAGAGCAGGAACGGGTCGGGGCCGAGCTTGGCGATGCCGGGAACCTCGTTGATGTTGCGTACGACGTACACGGCGAGCTTCTTCTGCGTTCCGGCCTCGGTCAGGTCGAAGCCGGACTCGTCGTCGAGGATCAGCCGCAGCGCGATCGGGCCCTTGCCCGGACGCACCAGACCGGTCGACTGCTGCTCACGCCAGCGCAGCCAGCCGGCGCGGGCGAGGTGGATCACCAGGTGCACGCCGGAGGCCTCGAGGTCGAGGAACTTGCCGTGCCGGCTGACGTCGTCGATCAGCAGCCCGGTCAGGGCCGAGATCGGCGGGTCGTAGGTCTTCAGCGCGCTGATTGCGGTGATGTCGGCACGCACGATCGCCCGTCCGACGGCTCGCTCCCGCAGGAACCCCGCCAACGACTCGACTTCCGGCAACTCGGGCACCCCAACAGTGTGCCGTACACCACCGACAGATCCCAGACTCGTCGGTAGGGGTTTCAGGGGGTGGGTGCGCGGAAACCCGGGGGTCGCTCAGGCGGATTCCCTAGCCGGTTTCTTGGGGTGAACCGCTACCTTCGAGACAAGACGAGAAGGAGGCCCCCGATGGGTTTCGTGAAGACACTGCTCAAGGGCGCTGTGGTCGCCAAGCTGGCCCAGGTCGCGCAGCGCGAGCTGAGCAAGCCGGAGAACCAGCGCAAGGCCAAGGAGATGTTCCAGAAGGTCCAGCAGCGGCGTAACGCGCACTGAGCCCTACCGACTCCGCCCGACCCGGCGAGCAGGGACGACCCTCGCCGGGTCCGAGGCGTGCGCCAGTACGCCGTGCGCCGTGGTGGAGTCAGAGTTTGACGGCCTGCAGGGTGTAGGTGCAGGGCAGCCGCTCGGGGCGATCGGTCAGACGCCACTCGGCGAGGTCCGGGTCCTTGGTCATCTTGCCGGGCAGCGGGACCCAGGGAGCGCTGTCGTGCTCCTCGAAGGCCGTCAGCTGCAGACCGTGCTTGATGAGCGCGGTGATGATCTCGCCCAGCCCGTGGTTCCACTCGTGGGTCACGTTGTGCTGGAACTGCACGTCGGTCTCGACGTACGTCCCGCCCTCGTCCCAGACCTGCGGCTCCTGGGTCTCGAAGTACGGGAAGCTGACCTCGAGCTTCTCGGTCGCGTCGTCGAGCGCCCAGAGCATCGGGTGCCCCTCGCGGATGAACAGACGCCCACCCGGCTTCAGCAGCCCGCTCACCGTCGCCGCCCAGCGATCGATGCTCGGCAGCCAGCCGATCGCGCCGATCCCGGTGAAGACCAGGTCGTACGACGCAGCGCCGAGCACCTCGACCGCGTCGTACACATCGGCCTGGTGGAAGTCGACCTCCAGCCCGAGCTTGTCCGCGAACGACTGCGCCTGCTCGACGGCCGGCCCGGAGAAGTCCAGCCCGCTCATCCGCGCGCCGAGCCTCGCCAGCGAGACCGTGTCCGTCCCGATGTGGCACTGCAGGTGCACCCCGCGCAGACCGCTGACGTCACCCAGCCGCGGCAGATCGAACCGCACCACGTCCGAGATGAACGACGGATCGCTCTCGAACTCCGCCAACTTGTAGTCCGGCGACGCCGCATGCGCTGCGACCCGCTCGTCCCAGCTCTCGCGATTGACCACCCGGTAGTCGTCCATGCGAGTGAGGGTGACACACCAACTACCGAAGCCGCTCCGGGTTTTCCACAAGGAACCGCCCGACCCAGCAGGCTGGATCGGGCGGAGGTTGGACCGGACGGTCGTCGTCAGGCTGCGTGGCGGCCGTGCGGGGTGTGGAGGCGGGCGCGACGGAGGTGGACGACCGCGCTCGGCGTGGTGGCGGGCTTGTGGGTGAAGGGCTTGGCGCTGCCGCCGAGGGCGAGCAGGTCGAGCTTGGTCCTGGCGATGTCGCGGTCGCCGCTCGAGCCGGCGGGAAGGCCGGTGGAGTGGCGGCGGTTGCTGAGTTCGAGGGCGGCGACGATGGCCAGTGCGAGGACTGCGAGAACTACGATTCCGGTCATGGCAGTAATCATCCTATCGTTGAGATCCAGCCACAATTGGCACTACTGACCACCTTCGACTAATTTCTGCCATACTGGCTCGTATGTTGCGCAAGATCGCCGTGGTGCTGATGGAGGATGTCGCGGTCTTCGAGTTCGGGGTGCTCTCGGAGGTCTTCGGGATCGACCGGACCGACGACGGCGTCCCCGCGTTCGACTTCAAGGTCTGCTCGACCCGCCCGGGCGAGCCGCTGCGGACCAGCAGCCACTCGGCCGTCATCGCGCCGTACGGGCTGGACGAACTGGAGGACGCCGACCTGGTCGCGCTGCCCGCTACCACCTGGCGCGAGGCGTACGACGAACGCATCCTGAGCGCCCTGCGCAAGGCCGAGGCCCGCGGCGCGATCCTGCTGACCGTCTGCTCGGGCGCGTTCGTGCTCGGCGCGGCCGGGCTGCTCGACGGGCGCAAGTGCGCGACCCACTGGCGGTACGCCGACCTCTTCCGCCAGCGCCACCCGCGGGCCGAGCTCGACCCGGACGTCCTGTTCGTCGACGACGGCAACATCATCACCAGCGCCGGTACGGCGGCCGGCATCGACGCCTGCCTGCACCTGGTCCGCCGCGAGCTCGGCAGCGCCGTCGCGACCCGGATCGCCCGCCGGATGGTCGTCCCGCCGCAGCGCGACGGCGGCCAGCGCCAGTACGTCGAGGTGCCCGTGCCGGAGTCGTCGAGCGAGAGCCTGCAGCCGGTCCTGGACTGGATGGTCGCCAACCTGACCGTCGAGCACACCGTGCCCGACCTGGCCCGTCGCGCGCAGATGTCGGAGCGCACGTTCGCCCGCCGCTTCGTCGCCGAGACCGGGACGACGCCGCTCAAGTGGGTCACCACGCAGCGCGTCCTGCACGCCCGGACGCTGCTGGAGCAGACCGCGCTGGGCATCGAGCAGATCGCGGCGGAGGCCGGCTTCGGCACCGCGGCGCTGCTGCGTCACCACTTCCGTCGCGTCGTCGGCGTACCGCCGCAGAACTACCGCCGGACCTTCCAGACCGCCTGACGAAACGCCGAGCGTGACAAGGCGCACACAATTTGCGATCGGCCGACGCGGTCTGCCTAGGATCACAGACGTGTCACAGGGGGAGTCGGTCGAGATGTCTGCGAGTTGTCGAAATTGGTTCCGCCCTCTCCCCAGGTGGGCTCGTCACGCCGCCTGAGCTGGGACGTTGTCCGCGTAGTCGCCGTGTTCGCCGTGGTCTTCAGCCACGCCGCCTTCGAAGGGCCGGTGCTGCACCCCGAGCTGGGTGAGCCGCTGGGCCGGCACCAGTTCCAGGTCGGCGCGAGTGTGCTGCTGGTGATCAGCGCGTACTTCGTCTGCGTGACGGTCCGCAAAGGCCCGACGCTGCCATGGTTGTGGAAGCGGATCTGCCGCATCCTGCCGCCGTACCTGGCGGCCGTGTTGGCGACGTACAGCCTGCTGGTGCTGTTCGGCCCGGACAACTGGATCCTGCCGACCCCACGGGACCTTTGGGGCAACCTGACGCTGATCGCGTCGCTGGACCCGACCGTGCGACTGATCGACGGCTCGTACTGGACGTTGCCGCTACAGCTGATGGCGTTCGTCGCAGCCGCTCTGTTGTGGCCGCGCGGGATGGGTTCGCCGTCGCGGATCACCGTGCTGCTGTGGGTGATGACGGTCGCGCCGGTGATCCTGCAGTGGAACGACCGGATCCTGCGCAGTCCCCTGGTGGTGCAGCAGATCTGGAACGGCTTCGGCTTCCACCGGCTGCAGCTGTTCGCGATCGGGATCGCGCTCTGGCTCTGGTCGCAACGCCGGATCAGCGCGGTGCACCTCGGCGCACTGCTCGTCGCGACGGTCTACGCGCAGTACGCGCACACCTCGGACCTGCCGTCGGCGCTCGGCATCGGCGCCCTGCTGGTCCTCGTCGCATTCGCCGCGCGTGGTCCGGACTGGCTGGTCTTCACCCCCGTCGCAAGGCCGATCCAGTTCCTGGCCAAGATCTCGTTCGGCATCTACCTCCTCAACCAGGAGCTCGGCTACCTGATCGCCTACCACCTGATGCGCCTCGGCCTCGGCCGCTTCGAGCAGGTCGTCGGAGCCGTCGCTTGCATCGTCGTACTGGCCTGGCTCCTCACCCGGTACGTCGAACAACCGGCGTACCGGGTGCTGACCCAACTAGCAGTCCCCCTCCAACGCCTCGGTTTCCGAGCGGTCGGCCGGCTTCACCCGTGAGGGGGCGCGCGATGGACGCGCGCCCCCTGCAGGTCAGACCGAGCGCTGATACGTGCGGAACGCCCGGGTGGACAGGTAGGCGACGACCAGGGTGAAGGCCAGCAGGTAGAGGCCGTGCCGACCCGCGGATCCCCAGTCGGGGTTGGCGGAGAGGGACTCGCGGGCGGCGATGGTGGCCCAGTCGACCGGGTTGTAGCGGGCGGCGACCTCGACCCAGTGCGGGGCGAGTTTCGGGTCGATCATGATCGACGACATGAACGTCAGCGGCAGCGAGACGAACTGCGAGATGCCGATCAGTGCCTCCTGCTGACGGGTGAGCAGGGCGACCGCGTTCGACAGCGAGCCGAACGCCGTCCCGATCAGCACCGACGCCGCGACCGTGACGAGGAAGCCGATCACGCCGCCGTCGTACCGGGCGCCGGCCGCGAGGCCGATGCCGAAGACGAGCAGGGCCTGGATCGCCGTACTGGTGGCGTTGCTGACCAGTTGCCCGGCCATCAGCGCGCCGCGGCGGACGGGCGACGCGAGCATCCGGTCCATCACGCCGCGCTCCATGTCGGTGATGAACGTGGTGCCGTTCCAGCCGCTCGACATCAGCGCGGTCATCATCACGATGCCCGGCGTGAGGAACGCGATGTACGACGTGTTGCCGAAGCCCGGCAGGTCGACGATCCCCTTGAACAGCTGCCCGAACAGCAGCAGCCAGATCGCCGGCTGAACCAGCGTGAAGGCGATCAGCGCCGGCGAACGGAACTGCGCCCGCAGCCACCGCGACGTGATCAACCCGGTGTGCGCCAGAACTGGGGTGCTCATCACGCCACCTTCGCTTCCGCGGCCTGGAACGAACGACCGGTGTAGCTCAAGTACACGTCGTCCAGCGACGGCCGCGAGACCGTCACCGCACCGACTGGAATCGCCTTCTCCTCAAGGGCTCCCAGCACCGCCGGTACGGCGGTCGCGCCGCGATCGACCCGAGCTCTCAGGACGTTGCCCTCGACAACGATTTCCCCGATCCCCGGCAGGTTGGCCAGCAGGGCTCTGACCGAGCCGTCGACATCGGCCTCGACCAGCTCGACCTGCACGGTGTCACCGCGTAGCTCCGCCTTCAGCCCTTCAGGGGTGCCCTCGGCAACGATCTTGCCGTGGTCGACGATCGCCAACTGGTCGGCGAGCCGATCAGCCTCTTCCAGGTAGTGCGTCGTGAGCAGCACGGTGAGCCCTTCGTCGCCGGCGAGCAGCCGGACCTCGGCCCACAGGTCGGCCCGCGCCTCCGGATCCAGCCCGGTGGTCGGCTCGTCGAGGAACAGCACCTTGGGCCGGTGCACCAGCCCGAGCGCGACGTCGAGCCGCCGCTGCTGACCTCCCGAGTACGTCTTCACCTGCCTGGACGCCTGCTCGGTCAGGCTGAAACGCTCCAGCAGATCCCGGGCCCGGGACGTCGCGGTGGATCGCGACAAGCCGTGGATGCGGCCGCTGAGCACCAGGTTCTCCAGGCCGGTGGCCATCGGGTCCGAGCTCGCCTTCTGCGGCACGTACCCGATCACGTGCCGGACCTCGTCCTGCTCGCGGTTGACGTCGTACCCGGCAACCAGCGCCGTACCGGAGTCTGCCCGGGACAACGTGGTGAGGATCTTGACGGTGGTGGACTTGCCGGCGCCGTTCGGTCCGAGCAGACCGAGCACGACACCTTCCGGCACCGAGAACGTGAGACCGTCGAGGGCCCGGACCCCCGGGCCGCGACGGGCTCCGGGATAGGTCTTGACCAGGTCGACGGCCGTCAGGGCATGACTAGCCATGGTGATGACTCCTTCGTGGGATGAAAGAGCCGGGCCGTCTATCCTGATGATGCACCTTGGGTCATCAGGTCCTTCGGGACCGGCTCGAGGAACTGACGGCCCTCGACCCAGGTGTTGCCGCACCTCGGGCCGGGGGCCGTTTCTCACTGTGCTTCCGGAGGGACCTCCCGCATCCAGGGGAAGTCGACACCGAAGTACTTGACCGGGTCCTTCAGCAGGTCGGCCGGGTGGACGCCGAGCTCGGCGACCAACTCGTGGGTACGGCGCCAGAACTCGGTGCCCTCCAGGTCGTCGGTCCGGATCCGCTCGGCGAGCCGGCGCGCGAACGCGATCTCGGTCCGCAGCAGCTCGACCCGGAACTCCGACTCGATCCAGAAGATCTCCGGGAACTGCTTCGAGCGCATCATGTCGTGCATGCTCTCGAGACTCGCCGCCTCTTGCTCCAGTACGCCGGCCCGCTGCTCGAGCAGGTCCGCGACCCGGTCCGGCGCGAACGCCGGCAGGTAGGCGAGTCCGGCCTCGAGCTGGCTGAAGTCCTTCTCCGGCGTACCGAGCAACTCGGCCAGCCAGCCGTCGAACTCCTCCCGCCCGGCGGCGGTGATCGCGTAGATCGTCCGCTCCGGGCGGTTGCCCTCCCGAACGGTCTCGACGGCCTCGACGAAACCGGCCTTCTCCAGCGCGGTGACGACGGAGTACAGCGAGCCGTAGTTGAGCTTGATGCTCCCGTCCTTGCCGCGGGCCTTGAGCATCGTCGAGATCTCGTACGGGTGCATCGGCCGCTCGCCGAGACTGCCGAGCACGGCGAACGCCAGCGGGTTGCCTACCTTGCGCCGGACCATCACCCCTCCTCGATCTCGATTACTTGAGATCGAGTATTCGCTGCCGGGTACCCGATGTCAAGTAATGAAGCACTCGCCCGCTCGGCAGTGGTCGGCGCGGTAGAGGCCGGCCTCGACGACGACCTCGCCGGCGCTGCCGACGCCGACCGACAGCTCGGCCTGCGCTCCGGCTGCCCAGCTGGACGGCACGGGGACCTGGGTCTTGGTCGAGCACGGCACCGGGTACTGCGTGAGCGACGAGTTCGCCTTGCTGCGCAGCGCCACGACCACCTGGGCCGAGGACTCCGCGCAGCTGGCCAGCAGCCAGATGGCGTCCCTGGGCTGGGCCTGGCCGATCGCCTGCTGCCTCCACTGGGTCAGGACGGGTGTCGTGGCCAGGTCGATCGTCAGGCTGGTCTGCTCGATCAGGTACTTGCCGCCGGTCTTCGGCAGCAGTCCTGCTTGGACTCCGCCACCGATGCCCGTGAGGCTGGTGGCCACCGGCTTGCCCGGGGTTGGCTCGCTGCCGGAGCGGTGGGTGGTGATCAGGGCCGCCGACGCGACAGTGAGGACGAGTGCGCAGGTGGTCGCGGTGGCCCGGCGGCGGGCGATGCTGTTCGCGCGCTGCTGGATGGCCGGGCCTGGATCTCCTTGCCCAGTTACCGGTACGACGGCCTGGTGCAGGCGCCGGCGCAGGTCCTCGGGGTTCATCGCCAGTCCTCCTTGCTCAGGGCGGGATCGTTGCGCAGCTTGGCCAGCGCGCGGCTCGACTGGCTCTTCACCGTGCCGGTGCTGCAGCCGAGGATGCGCGCGGTGTCGAGCTCGGACAGGTCCTCGAGGTAACGCAGCACGATCACGGCGCACATCCGGCGCGGCAATCGGCCGAGTGCCTCGAGCAGTACGGCGTTCTCGTGCAGCACGTCGTACCCGCCGTCGGCGACGTCGTACGGGACGGAATCGGTGGGGATCTCCCACCGACTGCGTTTCACCCGCCACCAGGCACGGTGGGTGTTCACCAACGATCGGCGCACGTAGTAGTGCGGGTTCTCGGCCTTGATCTTCGACCAGGACAGCCAGCAGCGGGCCAGCGTGGTCTGCAGCAGATCCTCGGCCAGCCCACGGTCCTGGGTCAGCAGGTACGACATCCGCAGCAGTCCGTCGTACCGCTCGGCGACGTACGCGCTGAACTCGGCGGCAGAGTCGTCCACCCGGCACGCGGGCGCACCGATCCACACCCCCGGCTCAGAGAACGTCTCCCCCTGCATGCCTGCAAAGAGTCCGCCAACGGCCGAGAGGTTGCATTAGCTTGGTGTCGAATTCGCGATCAGCCGTTCGTCAGACCGGGTAACGACGACAAGGAGAGTTCGCTGATGAGTGCCATCGTCACCGAGATCGAGGTCGACGCCCCGCAGGCCGACGTCTTCGAGTACGTGATCGATCCGACCCACTTCCCGCAGTGGCAGGCCGGCGTGACCGGCGGCGGACTGGACCACGACGGGCCTCCGACGGTCGGTTCGGTCTGCCGGACCACGCGGCAGATCGGCGGCCGCGAGCGGGCGGTGACGTCGACGATCGTCAAGTACGCGCCGCCGAACGCGTGGGCCGTGCGCGGCGACGATGGGCCGATCCGGGGCCTGATCGACGTCGCGGTCGAGCCTGTCGCCGGTACCAGCCGGAGCCGGGTCACGATCGCGGTGGACTTCACCGGCCACGGGATCGGCAAGCTGCTGGTACCGCTGGTCGTCAAACCCCAAGCCCGCAAGGAGATGCCGGCCAACCTGGCGCGACTGAAGGAGCGGCTCGAAGGCCGGAGCTGAGGCTCAGGCCTTCAGTTCGGTGGCGTACCAGGGCTTGATGACCTCGTCGATGATCGCGAGGCGTTCGTCGAACGGGATGAACGCGGACTTCATCGCGTTGATCGCGAACCAGCGGAAGTCGGCCAGGCCGTAGTCGAAGGCCTCGGCGAGCAGGGCGAGCTCGCGGCTCATCGACGTACCGCTCATCAGGCGGTTGTCGGTGTTGACCGTGACCCGGAAGCGAAGCTTGGTGAGCAGGCCGATCGGGTGGTCGGCGATGGACGTGGCCGCGCCGGTCTGCAGGTTGCTGCTCGGGCACATCTCGAGCGGGATCCGGCCGTCACGCACGTACGCCGCCAGCCGGCCGAGCTCGACGCTGCCGTCCGCGTTCTCGGTGATGTCGTCGATGATCCGCACGCCGTGGCCGAGCCGGTCGGCGCCGCACCACTGGATCGCCTGCCAGATCGACGGCAGACCGAAGGCCTCACCGGCGTGGATGGTGAAGTGCGCGTTCTCGCGCTGCAGGTACTCGAACGCGTCCAGGTGCCGGGTGGGCGGGTAGCCCGCCTCCGCGCCGGCGATGTCGAAGCCGACGACGCCGGCGTCGCGGTAGGCGACGGACAGCTCGGCGATCTCCATCGAGCGGGCCTGGTGCCGCATCGCGGTCAGCAGCTGGCGGGCGACGATCGGGCGCTCGGCGTTCGCCATGCCGTGCTCGAAGCCTTCGCGGACCGCGTCGAGGACCTGCTCCAGGCTGAGCCCGGCGGTCAGGTGCTGCTCGGGCGCGTACCGGATCTCGGCGTACACGACGCCGTCCGCGGCGAGGTCCTGCACGCACTCGCTCGCGACCCGGGTGATCGCGGCGGCGTTCTGCATCACCGCGACGGTGTGGTCGAAGGTCTCCAGGTACCGCTCGAGCGACCCGGAGTCGGCCGACTCGACGAACCACTCGCCGAGCTCGACGGGATCGGTCCGCGGCAGCCGGTGCCCGATCTCCTGGGCCAGCTCGACGATCGTCGCGGGCCGCAAGCCGCCGTCCAGGTGATCGTGCAGCAGCACCTTCGGCGCCGCGGTCAACTGCTCGGGAGTGATCATCGGCCCATCTTGGCATCCCTCGTGATCTTGAAGACCGGTACGCCGGGCGCGACCTGCAGCAGGGTCTCCAGCGAGGACTTCTTGTCCACATCGCCCTCGAAGAACGCGCCGACCTCCCAGGCCCACTTCTTCAGGTAGAGCCGGAGCACCTCGGGCTTGTCGGCGTCCGCCAGCTCGACAGCCTGGAACACCTCGGTCTTGCGGCCGAGCCGCAGGTGAGCCTCCCCGGAGGCACGCAGGTTCTTGACCCACTGGACGTGACCGCGCGGGGCGACCAGGTACGGCTGGCCGTCGAGCGTCATCAGGTTGACCGGCGTACTGCGCCACTCGCCGGACTTGCGGCCCTTCACCGAGAGCACCCGGCTGCCCATCAGGCTGATGCCGGTCTTGGTCATGGCGGCGACGATCTTGTTGAAGACCAGCATGCTGCTGTGGCCGTTGGTGATCACGCGGTTCTTGTCGTACGTCTGCTTCATGGTGGGTTCCTTCGGCTGCTTCAGCTGCTTCGGCGGGAAAGCGAGAGCGGTGCTCTCTGTTGTGACCAGTGAACACTTCCGGGTGATCCTTGTCAAGAGCACTGCTCTCGCTTTAGTGCAGTGATCGTGGCAGACTGCCGTTCATGAACGCCGGACGTACCGCACGTGACCGAGCCCGGGCCGAGCTGACCCAGGAGATCAAGGACACCGCACGCCGTCAGCTCGCCACCGACGGCGCCGAGCGGCTCTCGCTGCGCGCGGTCTCGCGCGAGCTGGGGATGGTGTCGTCGGCGCTGTACCGGTACTTCCCGAGTCGCGACGATCTGCTGACGGCGCTGATCATCGAAGCGTACGACGCGCTGGGGGCTGCGGTGGAGAAGGCGGCGGCAGGTGCGCTGGGTGCTGCGGAGAAGGCCGCAGGGGCCGCTGCGGGGGAGCAGGCGGCGCCGGCCGCTGCGTCGGAGGAGGCTGCGCCGGCCGCTGCGGCGGAGGCTGCGGCGGGCGCGACGCGGGAGGCGTGGCTCGCGGCCTGTCGGGCGGTGCGCGTGTGGGCTCGGAAGCATCCGCACGAGTACGCGTTGATCTACGGGTCACCGGTGCCGGGGTACAGCGCGCCGCAGTCGACGGTGCAGCCTGCTTCACGGGTGGCGGTCTGTCTGCTCGGGGTGCTGCAGCGCGCGCAGGAGGCCGGCGTACTGGTGGTGCCTGACGATGCCGCCGAGCCCTCAGATGCGTTGGTGGATCAGCTGCAGCCGCTCGAGGAGATCGCGCCCGGCGTACCGAGGGCTGTTCTGCTGCGGACAGGGATGATCTGGGCGCAGCTGTTCGGGCTGGTGAGCTTCGAGCTGTTCGGGCAGTTCGTCGGGACCTTCGATCCCGCGGACGAGTTGTTCGAGGCGGCGATCGCAGCGCACGCCGAGTTTCTCGGCCTAGGCGAACGCGTCAGGCAGGGGTAGTTCGAGGGCGCGCTGGACGCGGCGGACGTACTGCTCGCGCGGCATCTCGGCCGCGCCGAGCGTCGCCAGGTGGTCGGTGACCCACTGGATGTCGAGGACGCGTTCGGCGGCGTACTTGTCGTCGAGCAGTTCGACGAGCCCCGCGACCGCGGCCTTCGAGCCGTCGGTCTTGTGGTGGAACATCGACTCCCCGGCGAACAGCCCGCCGATCGCCACGCCGTACAGGCCGCCGGCCAGCTCGTCGCCGTCCCAGGCCTCGACCGAGTGCACCCAGCCCATCTCGTGCAGCCGTGTGTACGACGCGATGATGTCGGCGTCGATCCACGAGCCCGGGCGCCGCGGGTCGGCGCAGGCGCGGATCACCTGGTCGAAGGCGGTGTTGACCCGGATCTCGAACCGCTGCCGGGCTCTGCGCAGCGACCGCGACGGGCTGAACCCGGCGACGTCGATCACGCCACGCTCCAGCGGCGACCACCACAGCAGCGGGCCGTGGCTGTCCGGCATCGGGAACAGCCCACGCCGGTACGCCGCGAGCACGGTCCCCGGCTCGAGATCCGCTCCCGCCGCGACCACGTCCCCACTCCCGGCCACCGCAACCGGCGGAAACTCCCAGACGGAGGCAGGCGGTTCAACAGGCACCCCACCATCCTCGCGCACTGCTCCTGAGCCCGTACGCCGGGCAGGTGGTCAGGTGCGACGCGGCCCGCTGGACGCAGACGCTCCTCCGGTCGGCGCCGCGCAGGTGGTCAGCGCGACGCGGAGGCCTGGGGTTGCCAGGACGACCGGGCAGCCTGCGAGTTGGGAGGCCTCTTCGAGCAGGCGGAGGTGGTCCTGCCAGGAGCGGAGGTGGGTCAGGATCAGCAACTTCGCGCCGGCCTTCGCCGCCAAGCGGCCGGCGTCGCCGGCGGTCAGGTGCCCGCGCATCGGGCCGTCCGCGTCGAAGCCCGATGCCTCGGCGAGCAGCACGCCGCAGCCCTCCGCCAGTTCCTCGATCGCGGCGCAGGGCTCGGTGTCGGCGGTGTAGCAGAGCACGTCGTCGATGCGGCTGGCCCAGCACTCGCCGTGCTCGACCCGGGCGAGCCGGACTCGGATCGGGCCGAGCTCGAGCTCGCCTTGCGCGGCGTACGTGGTGGTGAACTCGTCGGGATTGCTGGTCAATACGTCGTTCATGTCCGACGGCCCGTAGATCCGAAGTGGTCCGCAGTCGGAGCCTTCGCGGATCGCCTTGGAGCGGTAGTACGAGAGTTGCGTGACGTCCGACCAGTGGTCGGAGTGCGCGTGGGAGAGGATCACGGCACCGATGTCCTCGGCAGCGGCGTACCGCTGCAGGGGGCCGGCGGCGCCGGCACCGAGGTCGAGGAGCAGGCGGTAGCCGTCCTTCTCGACCAGGTAGCTCGACGCGGCCGAGTCCGGTCCGGGGGCGGAGCCCGAGCAACCCACGACTGTCAGCCTCATGCCGGTATCCAACCCGCCGAGCGGGTCGCGCGGCGGGCGGCGGACGCCGGGGGGCGGCGGACGGGGGGCGGTGCGGACGGCGGGCGGCGGACGGATCGGTCTCGCCGGTCGGCTGACCGGCCGGGCGCTGGTCGCGGGCGAGCGTCGTACTGGAATCTCTCGCCGCTCGGCTGACCGACCAGGCGCTGGTCGCGGGCGAGCGTCGTACTGGAATCTCTCGCCGGCCAGCTGACCGACCAGGCGCTGGTCACGGGCGAGCGTCGTACCGGATCTGCCGGCGGCTGGAGGTCCAGGGCGTGGCCCGGGTTGTTCCGGAGTGGCGTGTGGTGGATGGGCACGTAGTCTTGAAAGTGCGCCGCCCGCGGAGGCCGGGTGGGTGCGTGGTACCCAAGCCTCGAGGAGAACCGTGGCCGGAGTAGCAAGGTTCGTCGCCAGCAGTCTCGCGCCCGCTGCCCAGCGGTTCGCGCCGCAGGCCGCGGCCGGGATCCTCCGCCAGGTCCTGGAGATCGCGATCGACGGGTACCAGCGGTTCCCCGGCGCGGAGAAGATCGCCGAGACCAAGCTGGCCAAGTCCGGCGACGACGTCGCGGTCGCGATCGAGGCCGTGATCGACCAGCACATCCGGCTCGCCGGGGTGCAGGGGTTCGTCACGAGCATCGGCGGACTGGTGACGCTCCCGGTCGCTCTGCCCGCGAACCTGACCGGCCTGGCGATAGTGCAGGCGCGGATGGTCGCGTCGATCGCGCACCTGCGCGGGTACGACCTCGGCGATCCGCGAGTGCGGACCGCGGTGATCACCTGCCTGCTCGGTGAGGACGGGGTGACCGACCGGCTGAAGAAGGCGAGCCTGCCGACGTCCCCGCTCGGGATCGCGACGGCGCCGGTCTTCGATCCGGAGCTCGACCGCCTGGTCGCCGGTGAAGTGGTCGCCGAGCTGATCGCGCGCGTCAGCGGCAAGCGGATGGCGATCACGGTGACGCGACGGGTTCCGCTGCTCGGCGGGGTTGTCGGTGGTGGGGTCGACGGCTGGTCGACGTACCGGATCGGCCAGTACGCCGACAAGAGCCTGGTCCGCCGCATCCGCCGCCCGATCGAGCCGTAGTCGCGCCGGCCATCGCCCGGCCGGTCGGCTCGACCGCGACCATGTTGCCCTGGCCGTACAGGCGTTGTTCGGATCCGACCGAGCCGGCGCCGGGCCGCCTTGGCTTGAATACGTCGGGGGAGCCGACGCGGCCATGATCCCGATCAGCCCGGCGCCGGTGATCAGCACGTCCTCCGTCAGGTCGGGGCCCAGCGAGACGTAGGTGCCGGCTGGGCTGACCGGATCGTGGTCGTCTGCGAAACCCCGGTGAAAGTGTCGGCGGGCGGTGCGACGATCTTCTGGTGAGCAATCGCCGGGCTGAGCTCGGGGAGTTCCTGAAGGCGCGGCGCGCCCAGGTCGCCCCCGGTGCCGTCGGCCTGCCCGCGGGCGGGCGTCGTCGTACGCCGGGACTGCGCCGCGAGGAGCTCGCCCAGCTGGCCGGCGTCGGCGTCACTTGGTACACGTGGCTCGAGCAGGGCCGGCCGATCAACGTGAGCGGCCAGGTCCTCGACGCGGTCGCGACGACGCTCGGGCTGAGCGATGTCGAGCGCGAACACCTGTATCGGCTGGCCGAGGCGACGCCCGCACGGCCGCCGCGCGCCGGCGTCTGCGCGAACGAGCTGGTGATGGCCGAGATCGTCACGGCACTCGATCCGCTGCCAACGGTGATCACCAACCGGCGGTTCGACATCCTGCAGACGAACGACGCGTTCGCCGACCTGTTCCACGACTGGCACACGCTGCCGTGCGTCCACAAGAACCTGCTGTGGTGCATCGTCACCGAACCGCTCGCCCGGCAACAGCTGCTGAACTACGACACCGAGGTGCCATACCTGGTGGGCCGCCTGCGCTCGGCGTACGGCGAACACATCGGCGACCCCGCGTGGGAAACCGACATCGACCGATTGCGTGCGGTCAGCCCGGAATTCGACACCCTGTGGTCCCGCCACGAGGTCGCCGAGTGCGCGCCGCGGCCGCGCCATGTCGTCCACCCGGCCGCCGGCGAGCTCCACTTCACGGTGACGGAGCTGGCTGTGCCTGCGCATCCCGACCTGGTGATGTTCGTGGAGACGCCGTCTGACGAGCTCACCCGCGAGCGCTTGCCTCTAACCCGCCTGGAGCCGGCGGCCCGGTGAGCGGCGAGGCAGGGCGCGGGGTCGACCAGATCGCGCGAAGTCCGTGCAGCCCGCGAGGGCCTCAACCCGCCGAGGCCTATCAAGTACCGACCAGCGATTCGGTGGCCGGTACTTGTGAGGTATCGGCCTCGACCCGCCGACGTCTTTCAAGTACCGACCAGCGACTCAGTGGCCGGTACTTGTTGGTGTCGGCCTCGACCCGGCGACGTCTTTCAAGCACCCGCCAGCGACTCGATGGCCGGTACTTGTGAGGTGTCGGCCTCGACCCGGCGACGTCTTTCAAGTACCGGCCAGCGAATCGGTGGCGTACTTGTGGTGTCGGCCTCGACCCGCCGATGTCTATCAAGTACCGGCCAGCGACTCGATGGCCGGTACTTGTGTGGTTTCAGCGAGGGAGGAGGCCGGAGTGCTTGGCGTCGTCGGGTGGGCTTGAGCGGGTGGCTTCCGGGCTAGCCGGCGAGGGCTTGGACTACTCGGCTGGCGGTGGGTTTGCCTAGTTGCTTCGACATCCAGACGCTGGTGGCGACCAGCTTCTCGAGGTCTACGCCGGTTTGGATGCCCAGGCCGTCGAGTTGCCAGACGAGGTCTTCGGTGGCGAGGTTGCCGGTGGCGGACTCGGCGTACGGGCAGCCGCCGAGGCCGCCTGCTGAGCTGTCGACGACGGTGACGCCTTCGCGGAGTGCCGTGAGGGTGTTGGCGAGTGCCTGCCCGTACGTGTCGTGGAAGTGGACGGCCAGTTGGTCCACGCCGACGCCTGCCTGCTGCAGGCCGGTGATGAGGTCGACAACCTGACCGGGCGTGGCGACGCCGATGGTGTCGCCGAGGGAGAGTTCGTGGCAGCCGAGGTCGGCGAGGCGCTTGGTGACGGCGACGACCTGCTCGACCGGTACGTCGCCCTCCCACGGGTCGCCGTAACACATCGAGACGTAGCCGCGGACCGCCAGACCGGCCGCGAGCGCGCGCTCGACCGTCGGGGTGAACATCGCGAACTGGTCGTCGAGGGTCGAGTTCAGGTTCTTCTGCGCGAACGTCTCGGTGGCGCTGGCGAAGATCGCGATCTCCCGGACGCCGGCTTCGAGCGCGCGGTCGAGGCCGCGTTCGTTCGGGACCAGAACAGGTGCCCGTACGGCGTCCGGCAACTCGATCAGCTTCAGCAGCTCGGCCGCGTCGGCGAGCTGGGGAACCCACTTGGGATGCACGAAGCTGGTCGTCTCGATCGTGGTCAGGCCCGCGTCGGCGAGCCGCCGTACGAACTCGGCCTTCACGGCGACGTCGACGATCGCGTCCTCGTTCTGCAGCCCGTCCCGCGGCCCGACCTCGTAGATCGTCACCCGCTCCGGCAGCCCGTCGACCGTCGCCCGCTGCGGCTTCCGCACCCTTGCCTCCATCCCGGTTCGCCGTACGGCGAACCCGCTCGGCAGATCCCCGGACTCGTCGTCCGCCCGATCATGCCTCTGGTCTCGACCAGCCGGTGGGCCGGTCCTCGATCCTCGCTCGTGAGGCTCGGCGGGTGGGCCGGGCCTCGGTGGTGCGGCTCGCCTCGAAGGTGGAGGGGTGTCCTCCGGTTCGGGGCGGGCTCTGTTCCAGAATGGCTCGTGATGACAACTCTGGCTGACATTCTGCGCGGGATCGAGGACGGGGTGTTCCCTGACCCCGATCTGGCGACGTCCGTCGTACCGGCGCCGTCGGCGCGGGAGACCTGCGTGATCGGGCTGACCGGGCATCTCGTCGTCGCCGCGGACGTCACGCCGGAGTGGATCGCCGAACACCTCGACCTGACCGACCTGGCCGCTCCGCTCAACCCGCCGTTCCTGCACGCGCTCGAACAGTTCACCGGGCGCGAGGTCAACGGCATCGACGCGATGCTGCTCGCGCCGGCGATCGCTGATGAGGCCGAGCGCGCCGAGCTGGTCGCGGGGCTGACGCCGTTCACGGACGAGTCGCACCCGAGGATCCGGCGAGCTCGGCGGTATCGCGACGAGGTGCGGGCGTACACGACGTCCGACGGCGGTCTAGTGCTCACCGGCCTCGGGCTCGCCGGGCGGCAGGAGGTCGCGCTGGAGGTCACCGAGGGCTCGCGCGGGCGAGGCATCGGGCGACACCTGGCACGGGCAGCTCGGGCTCTCGTCCCGGTGGATACCCACATCTGGGCTCAGGTGACGCCGGGCAATGCCGCGTCGCTCCGCATGTTCCTGGCCGCCGGATACGTGCCGGTCGGCTCGGAGGCCTTGCTCGTCCGCTGACCGAGTGGGCCGGTACCTCGGACGGCAACACCGGTACGACGCGAGCTGGCCGACTAGGTCGCAGTCAGGCCGGGTGCGGCGGGCGGTGGTACGTCGGGGTCGTGTTGCTGTAGAGATCGCCGCGGTAGACGCCGTGGATGATCTCGGACTCGTAGCCGGCCAGCTCGGGCATGCCGAGGCTGCGGGCGATCTCGAGCTCGGCCGCGGCGTCGTACGGGACCCGGACGAACTGGATGGAGAAGGGCGCCGGGTCCGGTGAGTCGGGAACGCCTTCGAGGATGACGTAGACAGGCGTGATGTCGCCGAGGCTGTTGCCGACGCTGCCGGTGTTGAAGAGGGTGCGGTCGAGGTCGACCTCGTAGAAGGCGTCATGCGTGTCGCCGTACCCGACGACGGTGGGCAGTGGGCCGTCACCGGTCGCGGGAGTGTTCTCGAACATGCCGAGGAACTCCTGCTCGTCGTGGTCGAACCTGACCCGGTGGTGGACGGTGCCGGCGGAGGCGTGGAAGAGGCGGATCTGGCGGCCGCTGAGGAGGAAGTCGTGGCTGAACGGGAGTTCGCGCAGCCACTTCCACTGGTCTTCGCGGAGCTCGTTCTTCCACCAGCGCATGGATTCGTTGTCGTCCGTGCGGTCGGGGTCGGGGAGGAAGTCGTCCCAGTTGCCGAGGATGTTGACCTCGCAGGCCTCTTGGCACAGATCGACCACCGCTTGGCCGCGGGGTCCTTTGCCGACGTAGTCGCCGAGGTTGAAGATCCGCTGGATACCGCGTGACCTGATGTCGGCGAGCACTGCCTCCAGTGCGGTGAGGTTGCCGTGGACGTCGGAGATCAGGGCGATACGTTCCAAGGGCATGCGGCCATCCTCCGTGGTTCACAGGGTCTTCGTACGGCGGGGTCAGCGGTTGCTGCCACTGGGGCCTGCGGGGACGGGGGCGGACTCTGTGCTGGAGGACTTGCTGGGCTTCGGGCGGCGGGAGGTGCTCCAGCCTCGGCCCCCGCCGCCCGTGCCGGAGGTGGGGGTACCGCCGCCTGATTCGCCGGCCGAGTGGGCAGCTGCGCCGGCCAGGGCACCGCCTGCCTTCTTGGTGCCGGTCATCGCGGCGCCGCCTGCTGCCAGGCCTACGCCGATGGCGCCGGAGGCCGCGCCCTTCAGAGCACCGCCGCCACCTCCGCCGCCTCCACCTCCGCCGCCGCTGCGGCCTCCTCCGCCGGAGCCGGCGCCCAGGGCGCCTCGGCCGGCGTTGATGGCGCCGGTGGCCAGGCCGCCTGGATCGGCGAGGGTCGAGCCGCTGCCTGCGGCACCGCCGGCTACGGCTGCGGTGACTGGTACGACGAGGCGGAGCAGCGCGGGGAGGGCGAAGACGGCGAGGAGCATCATCATCAGGCCGCCCATCGCGTTGACGAGGGTGTTGCCGGTCTGCTGCCGGAGGCCCGCGTCGGTCATCTTGATCGCCGCTGCATAGACCAGCGCCGCGGCGGGTTTGTAGGCGACGAAGGCGAGGACCCAGCCGCAGTACTTGCGGAACCAGGCCTTGCCGACCTCCGTGTTCGTCGCGGCTGCTGCCAGCGGGAACGTACCGGCGAGGAGGACGAGCATCGCCGAACGGATCAGCAGGAGGATCACCTGGACGACGGACGCCATGAAGACCGCGACGGCGAAGAACATCGCGGCGACCAATGGGAAGTCCGCGGTGGCTTTGGAGAGGCTGATGCCTTGGAACAGCGCCTCGCCGACCGCCTGGTCCGAGGCCGTGTCGAATCGCGCGTCCTTGATGATGGCCAGCGAGATGCCGTCCGAGATCTCCACCAGGAGTTGGATGACCGCCGTACCGGCGCCGGCGACCACGACGAGGGTCAAGGTCGACTTGAGCAGGTCGCGGAGCGGTTCGGCTCGCTGCTCCCACGCCGTACGCATGCCCGCGATGATGACCGCGATCACGAAGACGGTGATCGAGAGAGTCATCGTGTGGCCGTGCAGGAGGGCGACCGGCTCGCTGGGCGTCCAGGTGTTGCCGTGCTGGGTGGCGATCGCGGCGGGCTGGACGTCGTCGTTCGTGATCCAGAACGTCGAGACCGCTTGCAGGCCTGAGGTTGCGAGGTCACCGAGCTTGGTGGCGAGGAGGTCGAACTGGTTGGTGACCATCGAGGCGAAGCCCTCTTTGATACCGCAGGGCACGTCCACTGGGCTGCACATCAGAGTCCCTTCCAGGTGACGAAGTCGTCGAGGTCGCGGTGCTGGGAGAACGGGGCGCCGAACGTGTCGCCTGGTTTGGGTGGGACGACGCGCCAGTCGTCGTCGTGCCAGACGAGGGTGAGGTTGGCGCTCATGTACTCCTCCTCCACGGGGAGGGCCAGTACGACGGTCACTCGGTCTTCTGTGGCGTCGAGGATTCGATAGCCGGCTAGTTGGGCTGCTGGTCCGTCTGTTGGCTTTTCGGATTTGAGTTTGGTGAGGAGGGTGGTGGTGTCTTGGCTGGGGAGCATGAGTTTCTTGGTGGTTTGGATGGCTTGGTGCTGGTCGCCGAGGGCTGCGATGGCGTTGTAGGCGGCGTAGACGGCGCCCGTGGGTGAGTGGGCGAAGCATCTTCTGAAGCCGTCGTCGTCTGTTGTTCCTGGGCCGTAGGTGGTTGAGCGGGGGACTACTACTCGGCGGCTGACTTCCCAGCCGTCTGTTGGTGGGGCTTTTGTTGGGATGGTTTGGTCGGTGTCCGGGAGGTTGCAGGTGTTCGCTGTGGTTGAGGTTTGTGGGGATGCGGCCGGGGAGGTCGCGGGGGTTGGGGTCGCTGCGGCCGGAGGGAAAACAGTTGAAGACGAGTTGCCTGGAGAGGTGGTGCCAGAGGTGGTGGCGACGGGTGGCGAGTTCTTGCCATCGGGGCCCGTGAAGAGGATGAGGGTGCCGCAGATGAGGACTGCGCCTAGGACTATGGCGGCGGCTACGAAGCCTCGGGTGTAGGGCGATGTGGCTTCCTGGTCGGTCATCTGGGGCCCCCGGTCGGTGTGGTGGTGCTGGTGGTTCTAGGCTGGCAAAGATCGGGGAACCGCCGCGGAAGTTATCCACAGGGCGGGGCAAGTTACGGCGTGGAGTGGTCTGGGTCACGCTCGGAAATCCTTCGATCGTGTCTCGACCTGTAGCCGAAAGGTCACCCCGTGTAGCGAAGTGACCTAGTCAGCTAATAGAGTCCGCGCATGACCATCGCGCCTACGCTTAGCTCGCCCCTAGCGCTCGCCGATGCAGACCCCACTCCCGTCGCCGAACCCTGGGAAAGCGACGTGATCACCGCGTACGGCCTGCTGCGTGAAGCAGCAGCCGAACTCGATCATCTGATGCGCCATTCCCTGAAGCGCAGTGGTCTGCAAATGGCAATGTTCGAACTGTTGCTGCGGCTTGCCCGTAGCCACGGGGAGAAGCAGCGTCTTACCTCACTCGCCCGGGAGTTGACCGTCACCACCGGCGGCATCACCCGGCTGGTCGACCGCGCCGAGAACCTCGGTCTGGTACGTCGGGAGCCCTGTCCCGACGATGCCCGCGGTTCGTTCGCGGTTCTCACGGAGGAAGGAAAGCGACGGCTGCGCGAAGCGCTGCCCGACCACCTCCTGGAGATCGACAGCCTGTGGATGTCCCAACTGGCCGACGAGCGCGATCTCGTGCTCGGCCGGCTCCGGCGGGTGCGGGACAACGCTCGTCGCTGGCCCAACGGCCGACCCGGCCTCCCGCCGGTCAGCCCCAACCGCATCTGACCCGCATTACCCGCTCCTAACGGATGTGGCGCCCGGCTGGTGCCGGGCGCCACCGAGCGGGACAGTTGAGCTGTGAACCATCCTCAGGTCCCGACCGGTGCACCACTCGCGATGTCCGACCGTCCTGGTGGTCCGCATCCGGGTGATCGCGGTTCACGCGAGCTCGAACCCCGCGGCCGCCGCGGTCTCTTCGTCCGCGCCGCGCTCGGCGGCGTACTCGCCGCTCTCGCAGGCCTCGCCGCCGGCAGCGTCGCCGCTGCTCTGCTCGGCACCCGCCAGACTCCCGTGGTCGCGATCGGCTCCGCCTTCATCGATCGCGTGCCGCCGTGGCTCAAGGACCTGGCGATCAACCTCTTCGGCACGCACGACAAGACCGCGCTCCGGGCCGGCATCCTGGTCGTGCTGCTCGCGCTGGCCGCCCTCGGCGGCATTCTCGCCGTACGCCGGTACGCCGCGGGCGCGGCCGTCGTCATCGTCCTGGCCGGCGTCGCCGTCATCGCCGCCGCGACCCGGCCCGACTCCGGCCAGACCGGGTTCGTCCCGTCGATGGTCGCCGGGATCGTCGCGCTCCTGCTGCTGAGACTCTTCTCGAACCGCCTGACCGAACTCCACGAGGACGACGGCGTGAGTCGCCGCGGATTCCTTCAGCTGGCCGGAGGCGTCGCCATCGGCACCGTCGCGATCGGTGCCCTGGGCAAGGTTGCGGGCGGCCACCGCGCCGCGGTCGCCGAAGCCCGCGAGGGACTGGGCATCCCGACGCCGCCGAGCCTCGACCCGCCGGCCGGCGTACAGGCTCCTGGGGCTGTCGCGTGGGCGACGCCGAACGACGAGTTCTACCGGATCGACACCGCGCTGTCCGTCCCGCTGATCATGCCCGCCGACTGGCGGCTCAAGATCCACGGCATGGTCGACCGCGAGCTCGAGTTCAGCTTCGCCGACCTGCTGAAGCGCCAGGTCGTGCACAAGTGGGTGACGCTGACCTGCGTGAGCAACGAGGTCGGCGGCGACCTGATCGGCAACGCGCTCTGGTCCGGCGTCCTGCTGAAGGACCTGCTCGCCGAGGCGGGCCCGTCCAAGGACGCCGACGCGATCCTGTCGACGTCGAAGGACGGATTCACCGCCGGTACGCCGATCAGCACGCTGACCGACGACCGGGAGTCGATGCTCGCGTTCGCGATGAACGGCCAGCCGCTGCCGCTGGAGCACGGGTTCCCGGTGCGGATCGTCGTACCGGGCCTGTACGGGTACGTGTCCGCGACCAAGTGGCTGACCGACATCGAGGTCAGCCGGTTCGACCAGTTCGAGGCGTACTGGACGCCACGCGGCTGGGACGAGCTCGGCCCGATCAAGCTGTCGTCGCGCATCGACGTACCGCGCTCGAAGGCCTCGACCGGTCAGGTCACCGTCGCCGGAGTCGCGTGGGACCAGCACGTCGGCGTCTCGAAGGTCGAGGTCCGCGTGGACGGCGGCGCGTGGCAGGAGGCGACGCTAGCCGCCGATCCGTCGACCGACACCTGGCGGCAGTGGCACTGGAGCTGGGACGCGCCGCGTGGCAACCACGTCCTGCAGGTCCGCGCATTCGATGCCAAGGGCAACCCTCAGGTCGAGAGCCAGGCGCCGCCCGCGCCGAACGGCTCGACCGGCCTGCACAGCGTGGACATCAAGGTCGGCTGACCGCGTCCAGCACCATCGGCAGGAAGGTGTGCTCGAGCGAGCCGGCCGGTACGACGTCCGGTTCGAGCAGGCTCTGGGCGCGAGCCCCTTCGTGCACCGCGATCACCAGGCGGACGAACTGATCGGCGGGCACGCTCAGGCGTAGCTCGCTGGTCCGGGTGATCTCCTCGACGAGCTCGGTCAGACGTTGACGGAAGACCGTGCGCTGCCGGATCAGCGCGTCGGCCGCCTCGGGACTGCGCAGCGCGTGCAGAGTGAACTCCGTGGAGATCAGGTGCCACTGCCGCTGATCGGGCGCGGCGTCGTCCAGCAGACCGAGTACGGCGTCCAGCAGGGTGCCGGGCTGGTTCGCCAACTCCGGGAGCAGCGCGGTGATCTGCTCCAGCAGCCGATCCGTCGTCGCCTCGAACAGCGCCAGGACCAGCTCGTCCTTGGAGCCGAAGTTGGAGTAGAAGGCGCCGCGGGTGAAGCCCGCCCGGTCGCAGATGTCCTCCACCGAGGCGCCGTGGAACCCGCGCTCGGCGAACACCTCCAGCGCGCCTTCGAGCAGGCGGGCCCGGGTGGCGGAGCGGCGGCGCTTCGGGGTTTCCATAGGTCATAGGATACAGTTCTGTATTGGATACACAACCGTATTGAAACGGGGTTGGACGGATGCAGCTCAGGGCCTACGCGATCAGCGTGCGCGGTCCGCACGCGCCACTGCTGGACGCGACGTCGGTCGACGTCAGCGACCACGAGCTGGTGCTGCTGACCGGCTACCCAGGTCCCGGCCACGTCGCGGCGTCCCTCGCCCTGTCCGGGCGGCTCGTGCCCGACGGCGGCGAGGTGAAGCTCGACGGCAAGGGCGATCTCGCCGTACTGCGGCGGCGCGTGGCCGTGGTCGACGCACCGGGGATCACCGAGCCGGACGACGCGCTGCCGGTGAAATCCGTGGTCGGCGAGGAGCTGGCGATCGCGGGGCGGAAGGCCGGCGGCAAGGCCGTGCAGGCCTGGCTGGAGTCGCACGAAGCGGCTGAGCATGCGGACAAGCGGTTCGAGCACCTGCCGGTCGACGTACGGACTCGACTGCTGGCGGAGCTGACGGTCGCGCGGCCCGACGTCAACGTGGTGATCCTGACGATGCCGGACCGGTTCGGCGGGGATCCGCACAGCTGGTACGGCGTGGGCAAGGACCTGGCGTCGCGCGGCTACGCGGTGCTGGTGACGTGTGCGGACGCTTCGGCGCGGCTGCTCGGCGTACCGGCGGCGCAGATGGGCGCGGTCAACCAGCCCGACCCGGTGAAGGTCGAGCCGCTCAAGGTCGCACCCGACGAAGACGTGAAGATCGAGGAAGACGAGGACCTGGTATGACCGCCGTCCGGATGGCTCTGAGCGAACTGCGGCGACTGACCGCGGGGCGCCTGCCGAAGCTCGCGGTGATCGCGCTGCTGTGCGTCCCGATGCTGTACGGCGGGTTGTACCTCTACGCGAACCACGACCCGTACGGCCGGCTCGACAAGGTCCCGACCGCCGTCGTCGTCGAGGACACGGGCACCACGCTGTCCACCGGCGAGAAGCTCGCCGTCGGGCCGCAGGTCGCCGACGAACTGGTGAACTCGAAGAGCTTCGACTGGCACCGCGTCGACCGGGCCGAGGCGACTGCGGGGGTGTCGGACGGCCGGTACGAGTTCGCGCTGGTGCTGCCGAAGACGTTCTCGGCGGATCTCGCGTCGAGCGCGGAGTTCACGCCACGGCAGGCGATGCTCGAGCTGACCACGAACGACGCGAACAACTACCTCGCGCACACGATCGCGAACCAGGTCGTCGCCCAGGTGACCAAGACCGTCGCGGCGCAGGTGAGCGAGACCGCGGCGAGCAAGCTGCTGGCCGGGTTCAGCACGATCCACGGGCAGATCAGCCAGGCGGCGACCGGCGCCGGGCAGCTGCAGAGCGGTCTGACCTCGGCGAACACCGGTGTGGTCAAGCTGCAGACCGGTGCGACGCAGCTCAACAACGCGCAGAAGCAGCTCTCGGCCGGAGCGACCAAGCTGTCGACCGGCTTGGCCTCCGCGGGTAAGGGCGCCGGTGAGCTGGCGACCGGGGCCGGGCAGTTGAGCACCGGACTCGGCACCCTGAAGACGAAGACGGCAAGCCTGCCGGCGCAGACCAAGCAGCTGGCGACCGGCGCGGATCAAGTTGCCGATGGCAACGAGAAGATCGCGGACGTCGGCCGGCAGGTGGCGACCGCGTCGAGCACGCTGCTGAAGGACCTGACCACGGTCGACGCCGGACTGGCGCAGCGGCTGAAGCAGCAGGGATTCACCCAGGCGCAGATCAACCAGGTCCTGGCCGAGACCGCCAAGCTGCGGACGCCGGTCGTTACCGCGAATACCAAGATCCAGTCGACCTCGAAGCAGCTCAACCAGCTGGCCACAGGCGCTCGGCAGGTCTCGAACGGCGCCGCGGCGCTGTCCTCGGCGACGCCGGCCCTGACATCAGGCATCAGTAGCGCGGCCTCGGGCGCGACCAAGCTCAAGACCGGCGCGACCTCGCTGAAGACAGGCGTCGGCCAACTGCAGACCGGCGCTTCCCAGCTCGCGACCGGCGAGCAGCAGGCCGTCACCGGGCAGGGTCAACTGCTGACCGGTGTGAACAGCCTGGCGACCGGCGTCAGCAAGCTGAAGACCGGCGCGACCCAGCTCAACACCGCCCTCACCAACGGCGCGAAGCAGATCCCGGACCCGTCGCCCGAGGCCCGCAAGGCCGTCGCGGAAACGCTCGGCGCTCCCGTCGGCCTGAAGAACACCTCGCAGGCGACCGCCGACAGTTACGGCGCCGGACTCGCGCCGTTCTTCCTCAGCCTGTCCTGCTGGATCGGCGCGTACGTGCTGTTCCTGCTGGTCCGGCCGCTGTCGCCGCGCGGCCTGGCCGCGCTGCAGTCGCCGTTCCGAGTCGCCCTCGGCGGCTGGCTCCCGCCCGCGATCTTCGGCGCGATCCAGGCGGCGCTGGTCTTCACCATCGTGATCATCGGGCTGGGCATCGACGCCACGCACCCCTGGCTGACTGTCGGTTTCCTGATGCTGACGTCGATCACGTTCGTCGCGATCCTGCACGCGCTGTCGGCCTGGTTCGGTGCCATCGGCAAGTTCCTCGGCCTGGTCCTGATGGTCATCCAGCTGGTCAGCGCCGGCGGCACGTTCCCGTGGCAGACCATCCCGGCACCGCTGTACTTCTTCCACCACGTGCTGCCGATGAGCTACGCCATCGACGGCGTACGGCATCTGATGTACGGCGGCCCGGGGGTCTCGCTCGGCAAGGACCTGCTCGTCCTGGCCGCGTGGCTGGCCGCCGGGTTGTTCGCCTCCAGCCTCGCTGCCCGCAAGCAGCGGGTGTGGGTCGCGAAGAAGCTGCAGCCGGAGATCGCCCTGTAGGAGATCGCACTGTAGGTCCGCTGCGCCCTCCGGCTCCCTACAGCTGGAGGTGCCAGGTGGTGGGGGTGCGGATGCCGGGGCGGATCTCGCCGGTGGGGAGGGTGAGGCCGTTGGCGTGGGGGACGGCGGGTGTGGTGACTTGGGACGGGCCGGGGAAGTGGCCCGTGGTGGTCCAGCGGTTGGCGGCGTACTGGAGGAGCTCGGTGTTGAAGCCGGTGTGGTGGTCGTAGATCCAGGTGATGACGTTCTGGTGCTCGGTCCAGGTCGGGGAGTTGGGTGGGGCGGCGTCGCGGAGGGCGGTGTGGTGCTGGATCTTGTTCCAGCGGTTCAGGTCCTTGTCGCCGCCCAGGACCATCAGGCCTTTGCGGGTGGGGTGGGCCTGGCCGGCGGTGACGCAGAAGGGGAGGTCGGGGAGGCGGGTCCAGCGGGATTTTGTAGGGTTGAAAGCGTAGGCGTCCTGGTGGAAGGTCCAGGACTTGTCGGCTGCTTGGGAGCGGCCGCTGAGGAGGTAGAAGTTGCCTTGGGCCGCGGTGCCTACGGCGACGGTGCGGGGTGGGCCGGGCCATGGGGGTAAGGCTTTCCAGCCTCGGGAGAGGTTGGAAAGGTCGAGAGTGAAGAAATCGGGGCCTTCGGCAACATAGACGGTGGTGCCGATCAGGCCCGCTACGGCGTACGACATGGGGCGGGGAAGAGGCGGGAGGTCTCGGCGGGTGCCGTCGGCGTGGAGGAGGAAGACGTCGGGGAACTTCTCGGCGGGCTTGAGGGCTGTCGCACTGGGGCCGCCTCGATAGCCTTCGCCGCCGATCACCAGTACGCCGTACGGGGTGCTCAGGCAGGCGGAGTAGGCGATCGCGTCCTGGAGCTGGATCGGGTCGGACCAGCTGGTGGCGTCGGGGCTCAGGGTGAAGAGCTCGTTCCAGTAGACCTTGCCGAGGGTGGTGGGGCGGTTGGAGGTGAGCGCCGGTTCGGGGAAGTTCGCGCCGCCGCCGACGATCAGGTGGCCGCGGTGGGAGCCGGCGATGGGGCCGGCGAGGCCTAGTTGGGTCCAGTAGGGCTTGGCGACGGGGATGGCTGGGTGCCAGTCGACGCGATTCGGTGGGAGGTCGGGGAGGCGGATCCAGGTGCCGGGAGCCGGAGAGACCGCTTGTGCGGTGGAGGGCGCGAGGAGCGGAGCCGACGCGGTGGCGAGGCCGGCTGCGAGCAGGCTGCGGCGGGCAGGGCGCCGGAGGTTCGTCGAGGCGCTCATCGGGCCAGGTCCTTCAGGGAGAGGCGGCGGAAGGTGATGGTTTCGTTGGCGCTGAAGTCGCCAGTTTCGTAGAGCAGGCCGATCGTGGTGCGGTCGACCGAGACGAGGTCGGAGTACGCCGCGGGGAGGCCGGAGATCGCGAGGGACGGTTGCCAGGTGGCGCCCTGGTCTCGGCTGGTGCGGATGGTCATCGCGGCGCGGGCCGCGGGGTCGGCGGGGCCGGAGTACAGGAGGGTGTTGCCGACCGAGAGGACGCTGGCCTGGACGACCGGGCCGATGATCGTGGCCTGGGGGCGGAACGGCTTGTCGAGGGTCTTGCCGCCGTCGGAGGAGTAGGCGTCGGCGCGGGTGCCGGGCGCGGTGCCGTTGTGCTCGCGGGTGTTGAAGTAGACGCGGCCGTCGGGGAGCTGGGCTGCTGTCGACTCGTTGACGTTGATGTAGCCGTCGGGGTTGTCGTCGACGTACCCGATCTGCCAGGTACGGCCGCCGTCGTCGGAGTACAGGCTGTGGCCGCCGTAGTACTTGGCCTCGGCGCCGGTGTCGGTCGAGCCGGCCGGCGGGGCGATGGAGTGGTTGGCGGGGACGAGGAGTCGGCCTGATTTGAGGGCGATGGCGTGGCCGGGGGTGGTGGCGTACCAGCGCCAGTTCTCTCGTTTGGTGGTTGCGGTGATTTCTGCCGGGGTGGAGAAGGTGCGGCCGTTGTCGGTGCTGCGTTGGAGGAAGACTCGTCGGCTGTCCTCGGGACTGGCTTCGCCGCGGAGGATCTGGGCTTCGCTGACGGGGCCGTTGCGGACGCTGAGCAGTACGACGTCGCCGGTCTTCGGGTCGACGACGGGGGCTGGGTTGCCGATGGTGTTGGGGCCTTGGTCGGTGACGACCTGTTGCGGTCCCCAGGTGCAGCCGCCGTCGGTGGAGTGGCGCAGGACGATGTCGATGTCGCCGGTGTCGCTCGAGCCGCCGCGACGGCCCTCGGCGAAGGCTAGGAGGTTGCCGTTGCTTGCCTTGATGACGGCGGGGATCCGGTACGACGCGTAGCCGCCGACGCCGGACTTGAAGGGGATGGACACTTGGCACTTGCCTTGGTCCGAGGGTGAGGCGCCGGCGGTCAACGTGGTCGCCAGGGTGAGCGCGAGTGCGAGGGGCAGGACGGTACGGGAGAGGTGCATGGGCGTGTCCTCACGGCGTAGGTCTGATATCTGATCTCTTGGTTGAGGTACGTGGTGATGCGGCCGGGAAGGTCGCGGGGGCTGAGGCCGCGGCGGCCGGAAAACAGTTAGTAGTCAAGCCCGATCGGCTGGAACAGCGGGGCGGGAGCTATTCGGAGGCGTCGCGGAGCATGGCTGCTCTGACTCGTACGTCGTTGAAGTGGTCTTGCATGCGTTGGACTGCTTCCAGGGGTTCGCCGGATTGCAGGGCCTCGACGATACGGAGGTGGACTGCTGCTCGGCCCGCCTCTTTCGGAGCGGGAATGGCGTCGCCGAGGCGGACGAAGATTTCCCAGAAGAGTTCGATGAGGTTGTCGACGAGGGGGTTCTGCAGGCCCTTGTAGAGCAGGAGGTGGAAGGCCCGGTCGACCTCGGCGATCTCCTTGCCGGCGGCTTCGAGCTCGGCCATCTTCCCGGCCAGGCGGGTGCACTCGGCGAGGACGTCGGCGTCGGGGTTGCGGGCGACCGCCGGCATCAGGCCGACCTCCATCGCCTCGCGGGCGGTGAGGATCTCCTCCAGCGCCATGCCGGTCGTGGCCAGGCCGTACGGCAGTTGCTCGATCAACGGGCGGAAGGAGAACGACGACACGAACAGGCCGTTGCCGTGCTGGGCCTCGATCACGCCCAGGGTCTGCAGGCTTCTTGTTGCCTCGCGCAACGAAAGACGGCTGACGCCCAGCTCGGCGGCCAGGACGGCCTCGGCAGGAAGCCGGTCGCCGGGGCCGAGGTCGCGGGACTTGATGAAGTCGCGCAGCTTGACCTGGGCCTCGCGGTAGATCGGGCTCCTGCTCACGATTCATCCCTCCGGGGTGACAGCTCGCCAGGAGGCGGCGAGCCGCTCAATCGTGTCATGCGCGGCAACCGGCAGCGGCCCCCACGGCGTACGGGCCACCCCGGTGTCCGGGCCGCACGCATTCAGCCACTCCTTGACGAAGCCGACCCCGCCGTACCGGCCCGCCTCCAGAGCGACCTGCCGGAACGGCTCGTGCAGCATCAGCGCGTCGGCGACCCGTCCGGACGCCATCGCCGCCGCGACCTGATGGGCCTGCGGCGCGAGTGCGTTGTAGAGGCTCCCGATCACGGCATCCGCACCGAAGGCCAGCGCCGCCGGCAGCAGCTCGTCGCGTCCGAAGTACACCCGGACCTGCGACGACACCGCCCGCGTTCGGTCGAACTCGAGCAGATCCTCGTGGGTGAACTTCACTCCCGCGAAGTTCGGGATCCGCTCGACGACCAGCGTGACCAGGTCACTCGGCTGGTACGGCGAACCGGTCATCCCCGGGAAGTGGTAGTACAGGAAGGGCGTCGACGGAGCCTCGGCGGCAACCGCCGCGAGGAAGTCCACCGCCGTCTCCAACGTGTTCGCCACCCCGAAGTACGGCGTGACCGAAGCGATCAGGTCGACGCCGGCGGCCTCCGCGTGCGCCGCCAACTCCCGCGCCTCGGCGAGCACGCTGTGCCCGACATGCGTCCCGAGCGCGAGCCCGTTCGGCCGCACCGAGGCCCACTCGTCGACGAGCGCCTTCCGCTCGGCCACTGTCATCGAGGGGAACTCCCCCGACGTACCGCCGACAAAAGCTCCGTGGACGCCGTGCGCGAGCAGGTGTTTGCCCTGATCGGCGACGACCGGCAGGTTCAGCTCGCCGTCCGCGCCGAACGGGGTCGGCGTTGCCGCCCAGATCTCCAATGTGCTGGTCAACTCTTGGTCGCTCCTTCGGTGAGTCCGGCCACGATGTAACGCTGCAGGAAGACGAACGCGGCGATCACCGGCAGCGCGACCACGGCGGAGACCGCCATCAGGTCGTTCCACCGGGTGCCGAAAGCATTGGTGAGGCCCGCCAGGACGACGGTGATCGGCTGCAGGTCCTCGTCCGCGGCCAGCGCGAGCCCGAACACGAACTCGCCCCAGGCGCCGAGGAAGCTGATCACCGCGAGCGTGATCAGTCCGGGCCGGCTGATCGGCAGCGCGATCCGGACGAACGCGCCGAACGTCGTACAGCCGTCGACCTTCGCCGCTTCGAGGATCTCGCCGGGGACGGACAGGAAGTACGGGCGCAGGAGCACGATGCCGAGCGGGATCGCGAGCGACGCGTTCGCGAGGATCAGGCCCGCGTAGCTGTTCACCAGTCCGAGGTCGCTGAAGATCGCGAACATCGGCAGCGCGAGGTTCACCGCCGGCACCATCTGGACCACCAGGAACAGCATCAGGAACACCGACACGAACCGCAGGCGCAGCCGGGCCAGTCCGTACGCCGCCGGGACGGCGATCGCGATCGTGAGCAGCGTCGTACCGATCGCGATCACGGCCGAGTTCGCGAGACCCTTGGCGATCGCGGGATTGCCGAAGGCGGCGTCGGCGTACGAGCGCAGCGTCGGTGACAGCGGCACCAACTGCGGCGGGGTCGCGAAGATGTCGGCCGGCTTCTTGAACGACGTGTTGAGCATCCAGTAGACCGGCAGCAGGTAGACGAAGGTGATCAGCACCCCCGCGACCGTCATCGGCCAGCGGCGCCTCATGCGGTCTCCTCCTTGCGCAGCGAGCGGAAGTAGAACACCGAGAGCACGACCGGTACGACAAGCAGCATCGTCGTCGCCACCGCGGCGACGTCGAACTTGTAGAAGCTGAACGCCAGCTTGTACGCGTAGACGGGCAGCACCTCGGTCGCGCCCCCCGGCCCGCCCTGCGTCATCAGGAAGACCGTGTCGAAGGTCTTGAACGTGGAGATGAAGCAGAGCAGCACGGTCGTCAGACTGACCGGCTTCAGCAGCGGCAGCGTGATCCGGCGGAACTGCGCCCACGCGCCGGCGCCGTCGATCCGGGCCGCTTCGTAGAGCGTGCCCGAGATCCCTTGCAGCCCGGCGAGCAGCAGTACCATCGCGAACGGCGCGAAGCTCCACGCCGAGGCGAGCATGACCGCGACCATCGCCGTACCGGGTTTGCCGAGCCAGAAGATCTCCGTGCCGAGCACGGTGTTGAGCAGTCCGTACGTGCCGTCGAGCAGCCAGCGCCAGACGTTCGCGCTGACCACGGTCGGCAGCACCCAGGCCAGCAGGAGCAACGCGCGCAGTACGTTCCGGCCGGGGAAGTCGCGGTGGAAGAACAGCGCGAGCGCGAGTCCGGCGACGAAGGTCGCGAGCACAGTGCCGCCCGTGTAGATCAGTGAGATCCCGAACGACTTCCAGAACTCGGTCCGGCCGAACTGGTCGGCGTAGTTGGCCAGGCCGACGAACTTCGCGTTGCCGTTGACGATCTGCGCGATGCCGACGTCCTGGAAGCTCTGCACGACGTTGTAGCCGAGCGGGTAGAGCACGGTGAAGCCGACGAACAGCACAGCCGGTACGACGAACAGGTACTCCGCCGTCGTCGTACGCCGGGCTGTCGTCCTGCCGGTCGCCACCCGCTGCTGCGGCACGGTGATCGCCATTACTTGGCCAACGACTCGTCGATCGCCTTCTGCGCGGTCTTCAAGGCGTCCTCGGTGCTGGACGATCCGCTCGCCGACGCCTGCAGCGCCGCCTGGATGTGCGTCATCACCTCGGACGACTTCGGCGCGAGCTTCTCGTCCGGCGCCCACGCCTCCTCGAGCTGCTGCGCGAACACCTTGCGCACGGCATCGTTCGAGCCGTCCGGTACGTCGTTGCGCGCGGCAAGCTTGTTGCGGATCGGGAGGTAGGTCGCCAGCTCGGCCGGCTGCTGCAGCCAGGTGATCAGGTCCCAGGCGCCGTCCGGATTCTTGCTGGTGGCACCGATCGCCAGGTTCTCGGCGGACAGGAAGGTCTGCCCGGTCTTGTCCTTCGGCAGCAGGGCGACGTCCCACTGGAGCTTCGGGTTCTCCTTGCGGAGGATGTTCACGTAGGTCGCGGAGTTGATCATCATCGCGGCCTTGCCGTTCGCGAACTGGTTCTTCGCGTCCTCCTCGTTCCAGGTCAGCGCGCCCTGCGAGATCGAGCCGGCCTTGATCATCCGGGTCAGCTGGTCGAGCCCGGCCTTCGCCTCCGGGGAGTCGACCTTGTCGATCGCGGCACCGGCGGCGAGCATCCGGATGATCGGGACGGTCGCGCCTTCCGGGCCTTCGATGCCGCTGATCGCGAGGCCGGTCCGGCCTTGCGTGGTCAGCGTTTTGGCCGCGGTCTCCATCTCGGCCCAGGTCGTCGGCGGCTTCACGCCGGCCTGCTGGAGGAGCTGCTTGTTGTAGTAGACGGCGTACGCGTCGGCGACATGCGGGATGCCGTACGTCTTGCCGTCGACCTGCGTGGTGGCCCAGCTGGTCTTGAAGTACTTGTCCTGCTGGTTCCAGTCCTTGGTCCGGTCGCCGAGATCGGTGATGATCCCGGCCGAGGCCATCGTGGCGGTGTCGAAGGCGCCGATCAGGGCGACGTCGGGCAGTTCCTTGGCCGCGGCCGACTGCAGGAGCGTGCGGTTGAAGTCGTCGTACGGGATGAAGCGGATGTCGACGGTGACGTCGGCGTGCGCGTCGTCGTACTTCTTGACCAGGTCGTAGAGCGGCTTGCCGGTCGGGCTGTTCGGATCGCCGTAGTACTGCCAGAGCGTGATCGTCCCGCTCGCCTCGCTGCCACCGCCACTGTCGCTCCCACCGCAGGCGACCGCGCCTGCCAGCAGACCGAGCCCACTCACCACGGCCACCAGCCGCCTACGAACACTCATCGCGCGCCTCCTCACAGGGGAATGCAGGCGAAATTAGTCAGATATCTGATATCTGTCAACAGGCCGAAGCCTGCTGGTTCAGTCCTGGGACACCAGCCAGCCGATGCGCAGTTCTTCTGCGCCTGGGCGGAAGGTTCGTTCGAGTTCGGCGCGTTCGGGGTCGTTTTCGGGGAGGTCGTTGGCGAGGGTGGCCTGGGCGGCGATGGTCTGGGGGCGGGCGCCGAGGGCGGCGCGGAGGTGGAGGGAGCGGCGCAGCATGGCGAGGCGCTCGGCGGGCTCCTGGAGGTGGGCGAGGTGCCGGATGATGTACGACTCGAACAGGCCGTCACCCTTCCTCGTCGCGATCTCGAGGGCGGTTTCGTAGCGCGGGATCGCGCCGGCTGCGTCGTCGTCGATGTTGTCCAGCAGGACGGCCCAGTGGTACTCGGCCCAGCCGCGCTGCAGCTCGTCGCCGGTCTCGGCGGCCGCGCGGTAGTTGGCCTCGGCCACGGCGCGGTCGTCGGGGCGGGGGTCGCGCTGGAACAGCAGGCGGCTGTACGCCAGGCGCGCGGTCAGCAGGTGGGCGGTCGACGACGTGGGATCGAGCGCGGCGACTGCCTTCTCGGCCTCGTCGTGCCTCTCGATCCGGAAGAACCAGCGGTCGACCGCGATCTCCGCGCGCAGCTCGGGATCGCCGTCCAGGCCAAGCACGTCGAGCGCGGCGTCCCATTCCCCGAGCAGGAACAGTCGTCGGGCCACGTAGGTGTCGTCAGTTAGCATGGCGCCTACCGTAGAGAGCGTCGATGTAGGGGGTCAAGTGCAATACGGTGACTACATTGGGAACGTGACCCGGCTGGCCGTCGAGCTGGCCAACACCGGCACGCTCGACCCGTACGGCGAACTGGTGGCCGCCTTCTTCGCCGAGCACGAGATCACTCCACCGACCGACGGCCGGTACGGCGAGCTGCCCGATCTCGTCCGCACAGCCCTCGCGCAGACGGTCGACGGCGACGCACCCGACGCCGTACACCGTCTGCTGCGCGACTACCCGCCGGACATGCACCTGTCCGACCACGACGGCGCCTGGCACGTCCACTTCAGCCGCAACGGCACCCCGGCCAAGCGCTGGGTCGGCCAGCTGATCGCCGCCAAGCTCGCGCTGGTCGCGGCCGGCGATCCGGCGGTGACGCTGGGCCGGTGCGCCGCGGCCGGGTGCGACAACTACTTCGTCGACCAGTCCCGCAACCGCACCCGCCGCTTCTGCTCCAACGCGTGCGCGAGCCGCACGACGGTCGCCGCGTACCGGGCCCGCAAGAGCTCCTAGCTCCGCCAGGAGGTCGGCGGCCGCAGCGGCGACTTGCCGGCCGTTTCTCCTCGCTCCTAGTTCCGCCAGCCTGCGAGGAGGTCGGTGGCTGCGGTGAGCAGGTCGGTGGTGGCTCGCTGGTCGAAGAAGGTGATGAGGGCCTCGTAGGTCTGCTGGTGGGCGGCGTCGGGGTCGACGACGTACCCGAAGTAGCCGTCGGTGTAGCCGATGACCCGGGTGATCGGGTGTGGGCTGGTGGCCTGCAGGTAGATGCCGTGGAGGGCGAAGAGCTCGACCGGCAGGTGGAGCCAGGCGACCGGGCCGAGGGTGACGTGGCTCAGCGGGAGGTCGTAGGTGGCGGGCAGTGTCGTCGTGGACATCAGAGACTGACCGCGGACACCGTCCTGGCGGGTCTGGGCGATGCGTTGGGTCGGGGAGTCGCCGGAGACCGCCGGCTCGAGGGTGGGAGCCTCGGTCGGGAGGTCGCGGACGCGGAGGCGGGCTGTCGTACGGCGGATCGTGGGGGCTGTCGACGGGAGGTCGAGGCCTGGGGTCTTGAGGGACTCGGTGACTTCCTCGGCCAGGATCTTGCCGAGGCGGGTGACTTCCTCCGCGCCTCGGGACTGGCGGGTGAAGCGCGGACTGACGTCGCCGGCGGCGCCTTGGAGGTAGCCGACGACCGCCGGCGCCAGCGCCGCTCGGGTGGCGCCCGGCCAGTCGGCGGACCACTGGAGGTTCTCGGGGCCGTGGGCGGTCGGGTGGCAGGCGAAGTCGAGCAGGATCGCGGCGAGAGTGCCGTCGAGGTCGTGCAGGGCGAGGATGCCGGCCGTGTTGTCGTGCGGGCCGTTGCGGCGGTGGCGGTTGGTGCCGACGCCGATGACCTCGGTCGAGCGCCAGGAGGCGCGGACTGGACGGCGTACGAGGGTCGCGTTCGCTACGGCGGTGATGAGCTGGTCGACCAGGGCGGGTTCGCGGTCGGCGGGGATGACCGGGTGGATCTCGCCGGTCCAGCCGGAGGGGCCGGAGTGGGTGTGGGAGGCGCAGACCAGGACCTTCTCGGCGGGGATGCCGGCGGCTGAGGCAGCGGCTGCCGAGAGCTCGGCGGTCAGTTCCGTACCGGCGGCGATGGCGTCGAGGCTGAGCCAGAGGACGCCGGGCGAGGTCTCGGTGGAGAGCCAGATGATGGTCGCTTGCAGCGGATCCGCCGTACCGGTGGCCAGGGCCGAGCGGGCGGCGTAGCCGTCCAGGCGGTGACCGGGTGGTGGGGTGACGTCGAGCGAGGTGGCGGCCAACAGCAAGTCCGACATCGTGTGCTCCCTCTCCGGTGTGGGACATACATACGCCGGTACCTGGCCGCAGTGGAAGAGGTGTGGGGGAAGTTTGTTTAGACCACTTCGATCGCGGCGGCGAACCAGGCGGTGGTCAGCATCGGGTTGGTGATCGCGGTGCCGATCACGACGGCGTGGGCGCCGGCCTCGCGGGCGGCGCGGACGTCGTCGGCTGTGCGGAAGCGGCCTTCGGCGATCACCGGGCAGTCGAGGGCGGCTGCGAGGGAGCGGATCAGGGCGATGTCGGGGGCGGTGGTGGGGGTGGAATTGGTATAGCCGGAGAGGGTGGTCGCGACGAGGTCGGCGCCGGCTGCTCGGGCGGCCAGGCCGGCTTCGTGGGTGTCTACGTCGGCTAGTACCGGGAGGTTCAGGTCGGTGTGGATGCGGGCGATCTGGTCGGCGAGGGTGGTGCCATCGGGACGGGGGCGTTGGGTGGCGTCGAGGGCGATGAGGTCGGCGCCCGCCTCGGCGACTGCGGCGGCCGCTTCGAAGGTGGGGGTGATGAAGACGCCTGAGGGGTCGCCGAGTTTGTGGAGACCGATGATCGGGAGGTCGGTGACGGCGCGGATGGCGCCGATGTCGGCGGGGCTGTTGGCGCGGATCGCGGCGGCGCCGCCTGCTTCGGCGGCTTGGGCCATGAGGGCCATGGATTGTGGGGAGAAGAAGGGGTTGCCGGGGGCTGCTTGGCAGGAGACCACCAAAGACCCGGCTGGTACTTGAGTAGGCAGTGGGGATTGCCCGGGGGCGGGCGTCGGGCGCGAGTGGTCGGTCATCGGTGGATGATTACCAGGTCTGCGTACGGCGTGAGGTCGCCTGTGGCCAGGCGTTCGGCGCCGTCCAGGGACGTGCCTGCGGGTCGGGTGAGTTGGGCTCGGGGCGAGAGCACTGCGCGGAGGGGGGCGATGAGTTGGTCGCCGGCTCCTTCGAAGAGGCCTCCGACGAGGGCGACCGGTACGTCGTCCGCGCCGGGCAACGCGGCGTGGATGGTGTCGGCGATGTCGCGGGCGGCCTGGTCGACGATCGCCTGCGCGACCTCGTCGGTCGGGGCGTGGCGGAAGACGTCGGGGGCGAACGCGGCGACGTCGGCGACGAGCGTTGGCGAGGGGTAGAGGCTGATCGGGTCGAGCGCGGTGCCGGCGAGGGTGGTCGCGGGGCCGCGGCCGTCGCGGGCTCGCTGGACGGCGGCCAGGCCGGCGCGGCCGATGGCGAAGGCGCTCCCGGCGTCGCCGAAGAGGTAGCCGTGGCCGTCGACCTTGCGCCAGGTGCCGTCGCGGTCGACGCCGAGACAGACCAAACCGGTGCCTGCGGCAACTACTACGCCGTACCCGTCGGGCAGGGCACCGGCGTGGGCGGTGACCATGTCCTGGGTGAGACGCACCTCGCGGGCGGGCAGCGAGCGGGCGATGTGCCCGGCGAGCTGCGCGGCAGCAGCCGGGTTCTGCGGGTAGCCGGTGAGTCCGAGGCAGACCGTGTCGACCGGCTCGGACAGGCGTGCGCCGAAAGGAGCGCCGCCGAGTGTGTCGATGGGCAAGGTGAGATCGGCGAGGCCCGAGTCGCCCGGCTCGGCGTGACGCCCACTCAGAGCGGGGTGGCTCGGGTCGACGGGCTCGGCGAGACGACCGCCGGGAGCGGGGCGGATCGTGCCGACGCGTTCGGCGACGCCGGCGTCGCGGGCGGCGATGCGGATAGCTTCGACGGTGGCGGCGAAGCTGTTGGGGCCGTGTTGGTAGCCGGGGCCGTGGCCGGTTCTGCCGTCGGGAAGGACACGGAGGCGGAGGGCGGACTGGCCGCCGTCGATTGCGAGGTTGATCATTGCGGGACCACTCTGGCCGTTCGGCCGCCGCAGGTAAAGGAGTCCGGGTGGACCAGTCCTAGCGGGACGTCGTGTAGAGCAGTTCGCGGGTCGTGTGCAGGCGGCTCAGGACCGTGGTGAGGTCGGCGCCGTAGACCGTCACGGACTCGTCGCACCACTGGTCGACGATGGGCTCGTTGCCGGTCACGTGGACGGTGAGCTCGGTCAGGTCGAGCTCGTAGAACTGGGCCGCGTTGCCGGTCATGTCGACGACGGTCCGGAGCAGGTCGGCGGCCTGCTGCTCCCACCGATCGTTGTCGGCGGCAACTTCATCGGGCCGGATCAGCAGCACGTCGACGTCGCTGTCCAGGTCGCCGTCGCCGCGCGCGGCCGCGCCGTACAGGCTCGCGTGGACCGGGGGCAGGGTCCACGTGGCCAGTTCGGCGCGCAGGCTGGTGACGAACGTCGTGCGCAGGCCGGAGAGCAGTTCGACCGCCTGAGCGGCGAGGTGCTTGCGGTTGAGGGTGTAGAGCAGCGAGTTGCCCGCCTCGGCGACGTGGACCAGCCCGGTCGAGGTCAGCCGCTGCAGCACCAGCCGTACGCCGGCGACGCTGCCGACCCCGGCGAGCCCGTGCACCTGTCGCCCGGACAGACCTCGATCGGCTCCCGCGAGCACCTGCAGCACAGCGCCGTCCAGCGACGGTACGACGGTTCCGATCGGCCTGCCGAAGTCCATAGTTCTGTGACTGTAGTGACTATTGTGATCAATCGCCTACTTTCCGTGACGACTCAAAGACCCTTCGCGGTCGCGCGCACGGTCGGCGTCATCCTGAGCTCGGCGGTGAAGGCGTAGCGGTCGCCGCGGTACACCGCCGAGGTGTACTCGAAGACGCGCTCGCGGCGGTCGAAGCTGATCCCGTACGACGCCAGGCACGGCTGGGTCGCCGGGATGTCGAGCCAGCCGGCGGTCTTCGGGTCGGGCAGCACCGGCTCGAGCTTCGACGTACCGCTGACCAGTTCGATCCCGTACCGCGAAGTGAGCAACTCGTACAGGGAGCCGTCCAGGTCCTCGGCCTCCAGACCGGGCACGTAGCTGCCGGGGACCGTGGTGTGCTCGACCACCATCGGCTGGTCGTCGGCGAGCCGGAGGCGGGTGAAGGTCAGCACCGGATCGCCGACCGGGATGCGCAGGCGGCGAGCGGCGGTCCGCGAAGCCTTCTCGCGGCGGAACTCCAGCGTCCGGCTGCCCGGTGTCATCCCGCGGCGGCGAATGTCCTCGGAGAACCCGATCATGCCGAGCCACTTCGCGACCTTCGGGCGGGTCGTGTAGGTGCCGCTGCCGTGGCGGCGGACGAGCAGTTCCTCGATCACCAGTTCGTCGACCGCGCGCCGCAGCGTCATCCGGGCGACGTTCCAGCGCACGGCCAGTTCGCGCTCGGCCGGCAGCGCCGCACCCTGCGGCAGCGTGTCGATCAGCGTGAGCAGCAGCGCCCGGATCTCGGCGGCCTTCCCGGGCAGCGAACTAGGCATTGGTCCTGGCTATCAGCCGGGGGGATCAATCGGTAGCAATTCCATCAGGTTGCAAAGGAGGAGGGACCTGTGGAGAAGTAGCCTGACGCGCGTGAACAGCGGGCAGAAGTCTTCCTCGGCAATCATTGTCGGAGCGGGGATCGGCGGGCTGACTGCCGCGGTCGCCCTGCGGCGGATCGGGTGGTCGGTGACGGTGCTCGAGCGCGCGCCGATCATCGCCGAGGTCGGTGCCGGGCTGACGCTCTGGCCGAACGCGATGAGCGCTCTGGCGGCGCTGGAGCTGGACGGCAAGGTCGAGGCGCGCGCCGTACGGACGATCTCACGCGGGAACCTCCGGACCCCACGGGGTCGCTGGATCCGGCGCAACCATCCCGCGGACGTCGGCGTGCTCGCGGTCCACCGGGCCGAGCTGCACGCCGTACTGCGGAGCATGCTGCCCGAGTCGGCCCTGCACACCGATGCCGAAGTGCTCGCTGTGGACGGCGAGAAGGTGCTCTGCCGGTGCGCGGGCGAGGAGCACGAACTGACGGCTGACCTTGTTGTCGCGGCCGACGGCGTCAACAGCGTCGTACGGCGAACGCTCTGGTCAGGCTCCGCGGTCTTCCAGGGCCGGACCGCCTGGCGGGGCGTGACTCCGAGCGGCTCGGTCTGGCCGGTCGAGGAGTCGCTCACGCTCGGCCGCGGCATCCAGGCCGGTGTACTGCCGTTGCCGGACGAGCGGGTCTACTGGTTCATCACCGCCAACGCGCCCGAGGCGAACCGCGAGTACGCCGACGAGCAGGCCGAGGCGCTCCGGCGCGTCCAGGGCTGGCACGATCCGATCCCGACGCTGATCCGCGCGACCCCGCCGGACCAGGTGCTGCACAACGACCTCGTCGACATCGACCCGCTGGGTTCGTTCGTGAAGGACCGCGTCGTCCTGCTGGGCGACGCCGCGCATGCGATGACGCCGGATCTCGGCCAGGGCGCCTGCCAGGCGATCGAGGACGCCGTCGTACTCGCGGCTTCGCTGGCCGACAACGATCTCGAGGCCGGCCTGGCGGAGTACGACCGCGTACGCCGAGCCCGAGTCCAGCCGATGACCGCGGCCGCCCGTGCGTCCGTACGCCGTAGCTCCAGCACCAGCCGCCTCGCCCACGCCGGCATGGCCCTGGCAGCCCGCGTCGTACCGCCCGCCAAGTGGCGCGAGCTCACCGCCCGCTGGTCCGACTGGCAGGCCCCGAAACTCCCCTAGGCCTCGAACAGCCGCCAGGTCCCCTCGGAGACGACCTCCACAGTCCCGTCGACGACCTTGAGCGCGGTCTGGTTGTCGATCGCGTAGGCCCGGATCGGCATCTCCGCGGCCCAGATCTCAGCTTCGGCCATCGTGTTGTCCATGCCCGGGTAGTCCAGGTGCGGGAAGATCGCGAAATCGACGAGGCCGAGGGTGCTGTCGTCGCCGCCCTCGGGCGGCGTCCAGCCGACGAAGCTCTCGCCGATGCGAGGTGCCATCACCATGCTGCCTGCGCTGAGCCCGACGTAGACCGCCTTCAGCGACGGGAGCAGGTCGGCCAGTCCGGACTGCTGCATCCAGTAGTGGAGGTAGAGAGGGTCGCCGCCGCCGACGAGCAGGACGTCGGCCTCCTGAACCTTGGGGACCCACAGCTCCCGGTCGAGGCTGGGCAGCGCGGTGAGCTCCAGCACGCCGACGGACTTCCAGCCCAGCTCGGTCATCGGCGACCTGGGCTCCTGCCCGCTGATCGTCCGGTAGGCCATCTCCGTACCGATGGGCTTGGCGTAGATCGCGGTCGGAACGTAGAGGGCACTGGCCTCGGCGATCGGCTTGCCCAGCAGGTCCACCAGGGCGTCGGTGATGCTCTGGTTGATGATGCCCGAGTCCGTGAGCAGAAGTTTCATGGCAGCCCGTTCCAGGTCGGTCGTCGTCCGGCCCGGCGAGCCTAACCGTCGGCAGGGACAGGCCGGGGAAGAAAACAAGCACCCTTGATTCTTTTTGGCCGGGGTGGGACGCTCGGCCGCATGGACCTGGACGAGGTACTGGCTGATCTCTGGGCGGAGAACGCCGAGTTGGACATGTTGGTGGCCGGGCTGGCCGCTGACACGTGGACGACTCCGACACCGGCGGAGGGGTGGTCGGTTGCGCATCAGATCGCGCACCTGGCCTGGACCGACGAGGCCGCGTTGAGTGCGATGACCGATCAGGACGAGTTCCAGGCGACGTTGCAGCGGGCTGCTTCGGATCCGGCGGGGTATGTGGACAAAGGCGCGGCCGAGGGCGCCGCGTTGCCGACGGATCAGCTGCTGCCGTACTGGCGGGAGACCCGGGCCGAGCTGGCCGAGGCGCTGAAGCAGGTGCCGGCGGGCGAGAAGATCGCCTGGTTCGGGCCGCCGATGAGTGCGACCTCGATGGCGACCGCGCGACTGATGGAGACCTGGGCGCACGGGCAGGACATCCACGACGGGCTCGGCGTGAGCCGGCAGCCGTCGAGCCGGTTGCGGCACGTCGCACACCTCGCCGTACGGACTCGGGACTTCTCCTACCTGCTGCACGACCGGAAGCCGCCGGCTCAGCCGTTCCACGTGGAACTGACCGCGCCCGACGGCACGACCTGGACGTACGGCGACGCGAACGCGGACCAGCGGGTGACCGGTCCGGCGCTCGATTTCTGCCTGCTCGCGACCCAGCGCCGGCACCGCGACGACCTCGCGGTCGAGGCGGTCGGCGATGACGCCGAGGAGTGGCTCGGGATCATCCAGGCCTTCGCCGGGTTGCCCGGCAAGGGCCGCGTCGCGGGACAGTTCGGCTGAAGGGGTGGCGATGACGGAACCGGTCCGGATCGGCAACGCGTCGGGGTTCTACGGCGACCGGTTCAGCGCGTTCCACGAGATGGTGACGGGTGGGCCGCTCGACTACGTGACCGGTGACTACCTGGCCGAGCTGACGATGCTGATCCTCGGGCGGGACCGGCTGAAGGATCCGTCGCTCGGCTACGCACGGACGTTCCTCAAGCAGCTGGAGACCGGGCTCGGCGAGGCGCTCGATCGTGGCGTGAAGGTGGTCAGCAACGCGGGCGGCCTGAATCCCGCGGGGCTGGCCGAGGCGATCGAAGGACTTGTCGACAAGCTGGGGCTCCAGGCCAGGGTGGCGTTCGTCGAGGGGGACGACTTGCTGGCACGGGCTGGTGAGTTGGGGCTGGGATCGACTCTGACGGCGAATGCCTACCTGGGCGCCTGGGGGATTGCCGAGGCGCTGCGTGAAGGCGCCGATGTCGTCGTGACCGGGCGGGTCACCGACGCCTCGGTGATCGTCGGACCCGCCGCCGCGCACCACGGCTGGCGGCCCGACCAGTACGACGAACTCGCGGGCGCCGTCGTCGCCGGGCACGTGATCGAGTGCGGCTGCCAGGCGACCGGCGGGAACTACGCGTTCTTCCACGAGCTGCGCAACCTCGACCGGCCCGGGTTCCCGATCGCGGAGATCCACGCGGACGGGTCGAGCGTGATCACCAAGCACGACGGCACCGGCGGCGCGGTCACGATCGACACGGTCAAGGCCCAACTGCTCTACGAGATCACCGGTGCCCGGTACGCCGGGCCGGACGTGACGACGCGGCTCGACACGATCGAGCTGAGCGACGACGGCATCGACCGGATCCGGATCAGCGGTGTTCAGGGCGAGCCGCCGCCCCCGACGTACAAGGTGTCGCTGAACAGCCTCGGCGGGTTCAGGAACGAGGTCGACTTCGTCCTGACCGGGCTGGAGCTGGACGCGAAGTCCGAGCTGGTGCAGCGGCAGCTCGAGCGCGGTCTGACCCGCAAACCGGCCGAGTTGAAGTGGTCGTTGACGTGGACCGAGCAGCCGAACGCCGGAACCGAAGAGCTGGCGAGTGTGCTGCTCAAGTGCGTCGTGAAGGACCCGGATCCGAAGGTGGTCGGGCGCGCGTTCTCCAGTGCGGCGGTCGAGCTGGCGCTGGCGAGCTACCCGGGCTTCCACGTGACACGGCCGCCGGAGGACGGTTCGCCGTACGGCGTGTTCACGGCGGGGTTCGTCGACGTCGGTGAGGTCGAGCACGTGGTCGTCCTGCCGGACGGATCGCGGCGGACGATCGCACCGGCTGTTGAGACGCAGGTGCTGGAGCCCGCGGAGGATGCTGGGCTGCCGATGCCTTTGCCGCAGCTCGTTGCGGCCGGGAGGCCGGCGCGGCAGCTGACGCGGGAGGTGCCGCTCGGCCGGGTGGTCGGCGCGCGGAGCGGCGACAAGGGCGGCGACGCGAACGTCGGGGTCTGGGTGCGCAACGAGACGGCCTGGCGCTGGCTCGCGCACACGCTGACGATCGGGCTGTTCAAGGAGCTGCTGCCGGAGACCGAGGACCTGAAGGTGACTCGGTACGTGCTGCCGAACCTGTGGGCGCTGAACTTCGTGGTCGAAGGGCTGCTCGGTGAGGGTGTGGCGTCGCAGGCGCGGTTCGATCCGCAGGCGAAGGCGGTCGGCGAGTGGCTGCGATCGCGGTACGTCGACGTACCGGAGGTCTTGCTGTGAACGACTTCCGGGAGTCCGTACGACGGTTCATGGCGACGGAAGTGCTGCCTGACCTGGATTCCTGGGAGCGCGCGGGCGAGTTGCCGCGGGAGCTGCACAAGAAGGCCGGGGAGCTCGGACTGCTCGGCGTCGCGTTTCCGGAGGCGGTCGGTGGCGGTGGCGGATCGCTGAGCGACGCGATCGCCGTGGTGGAGGAGATGCACTACAGCGGTGGGTCCGGCGGGCTGGTCGCTTCGCTGCTGACCTGCGGGATCGCCGTACCGCACATTGTTGCTGCAGGCAACCAGAAGCAGATCGATCGGTGGGTGCGGCCGGCGCTGGCGGGCGAGCTGATCGGGTCGCTGGCGATCACCGAGCCCGACGGCGGGTCCGACGTCGCGTCGCTGCGGACGACGGCTCGGCGCGACGGCGATCACTACGTCGTGAACGGCGCGAAGACCTACATCACCAGCGGAGCCCGGGCCGATTTCGTCACGACGGCCGTGCGGACCGGCGGGCCGGGGGCGCACGGGATCTCGTTGCTGGTGATCGAGCGCGGGAGCTTCGAGGTGTCGCGCAAGCTGGAGAAGATGGGCTGGCTGTGCTCGGACACGGCGGAACTGTCGTTCATCGACGTACGGGTTCCGGTCGAGAACCTGGTGGGTCTTGAGGGCAGCGGGTTCGTTCAGCTGGCGCAGAACTTCGTGGCCGAGCGGCTGACGCTCGCCGTCCAGGCGTACGCCGGAGCGCAGCGCGCGCTCGACCTGACCGTCGAGTGGTGCCGGGCGCGGAAGACGTTCGACCGGCCGCTGATCTCACGGCAGACGGTGCAGTTCACGCTGACCGAGATGGCCCGGCGGATCGACGTCGCGCGGGTCTACGTGCATGACGTCGTACGACGGGCTTCTGAAGGCGAGGACGTGATCGCCGAGGTCTGCTTCGCCAAGAACACGGCCGTCGAGGCCGGGCAATGGGTCTGCGACCAGGCCGTCCAGCTGCACGGCGGACTCGGCTACATGCGCGAGTCCGAGGTCGAGCGGCAGTACCGCGACCAGCGGATCCTCGCCATCGGCGGGGGCAGCACCGAGATCATGACCGGCCTGGCCGCCAAGAGACTGGGGTTCACCGCATGAGCAACCGCGAGGCGATGCTGGAGAAGCTCGCCGCTCTCGACGTCGAGCACGCCAAGGCGTTGGCCGGCGGTGGCGAGAAGTACGTCGCGCGCCACCACAAGCGCGGCAAGCTGCTCGCGCGCGAACGGATCGAGCTGCTGATCGATCCCGACTCCGCGTTCCTCGAGCTGTCGCCGCTGGCCGGCTGGGGATCCGACTTCACGGTCGGCGCGAGCCTGGTGACCGGGATCGGCGTGGTCGAAGGCGTCGAGTGCCTGATCACCGCCAACGACCCGACGGTCAAGGGCGGCGCGAGCAACCCGTGGACGCTGCGTAAGGCTTTGCGGGCGGACGAGATCGCGCGGGCGAACCGGCTGCCGGTGATCAGTCTGGTCGAGTCCGGCGGCGCGGACCTGCCGACGCAGAAGGAGATCTTCATCCCGGGCGGCGCGATGTTCCGCAACCTGACCCGGCTGTCGGCCGAGGGGATCCCGACGGTCGCGCTGGTCTTCGGCAACTCGACCGCGGGCGGCGCGTACATCCCGGGGATGAGCGACTACGTGGTGATGGTCGACGGCGGCGCCAAGGTGTTCCTGGCCGGGCCGCCGCTGGTGAAGATGGCGACCGGTGAGGACGCCGACGACGAGTCGCTCGGCGGCGCGGCGATGCACGCGCGGGTCTCCGGGCTGGCGGACTACTTCGCGGTGGACGAGCCCGACGCGATCCGGCTCGGACGGCAGATCGTGTCGCGGCTGAACTGGAAGAAGCTCGGCCCCGCGCCGGCGCCGTCGTACGAGGAGCCCTTGTACGACGCGGACGAGCTCCTCGGGATCGTGCCGGGCGACCTGAAGATCCCGTTCGATCCGCGGGAGGTGATCGCGCGGGTGGTGGACGGGTCGGTGTTCGACGAGTTCAAGCCGCTGTACGGGTCGTCGCTCGCGACCGGGTGGGCGTCGGTGCACGGATATCCGGTGGGCATCCTGGCGAACGCGCGCGGCGTGCTGTTCTCGGAGGAGTCGCAGAAGGCGGCGCAGTTCATCCAACTCGCCAACAGATCGTCCACGCCGCTGATCTTCCTGCACAACACGACCGGGTACATGGTCGGGCAGGAGTACGAGCAGGGCGGGATCATCAAGCACGGCGCGCAGATGATCAACGCGGTCTCCAACTCTTCGGTGCCGCACATCTCGGTGCTGATGGGGGCGTCGTACGGCGCCGGGCACTACGGGATGTGTGGACGGGCTTTCGATCCACGATTCCTGTTCGCCTGGCCGTCGGCGAAGTCGGCGGTGATGGGACCGCAGCAGCTCGCCGGTGTCCTGTCGATCGTCGCGCGCGCCGCTTCAGCAGCGAAGGGCCAGCCGTACGACGAGGACGGGGACGCCGCGATGCGCGCGTACGTCGAGGGGCAGATCGAGGCGGAGTCGCTGCCGATGTTCCTGTCCGGGCGGCTGTACGACGACGGGGTGATCGATCCGCGGGACACGCGGACGGTGCTCGGGCTGTGCCTGTCCGCGATCCACTCGGCGCCGGTGGAGGGCACGTCCTCCTTCGGTGTGTTCAGGATGTGATGACGATGATCAGCTCGGTACTGGTGGCGAATCGTGGGGAGATCGCCCGGCGGGTTTTTCGGACCGCTCGTTCGCTGGGGTTGGGGACTGTGGCGGTGCACTCGACCGCTGATGCTTCGGCGCCGTACGTGGGGGAGGCGGATGCGGCGGTTCATTTGCCGGGTCATGCGGCCTCGGACACGTATCTGCGGGCGGAGTTGGTGATCGCGGCCGCGCGGGCGGCGGGGGCTGACGCGGTGCATCCGGGGTACGGGTTCCTGTCGGAGAACGCTGCGTTTGCTGCGGCTGTTCTCGAGGCGGGGCTGACGTGGATCGGGCCACCGGTCGCGGCGATCGCGGCGATGGGGTCGAAGATCGAGGCGAAGAAGCTGATGGACGCGGCGGGGGTGCCGGTCCTGCGGCAGCTCGCGGCTGGTGATGTCACCGATGCGGAGCTGCCCGTTCTGGTGAAAGCCTCGGCAGGTGGCGGCGGGCGGGGTATGCGGGTAGTCGAGTCCCTGGCGGAGCTGCGCTCGGAGATCGCGTCCGCGGAGGCTGAGGCGTTGTCGGCCTTCGGGGACGGGACGGTGTTCTGCGAGCCGTATCTGGCATCTGGGCGGCATATCGAAGTACAGGTGCTCGCGGATTCTTTTGGGACCGTTTGGGCTGTTGGGGAGCGGGAGTGCTCGATCCAGCGGCGGCATCAGAAGGTGGTCGAGGAGTCGCCTTCGCCTTTGGTGGAACGGGTTCCTGGGATGCGCGCCTTGCTGTTCGAGGCGGCGCGGAAGGCTGCGGAGGCGATCGGGTACGTCGGGGCGGGGACGGTGGAGTTCCTGGCGGACGAGAGCGGGAAGTTCTACTTCCTGGAGATGAACACGCGGCTGCAGGTCGAGCACCCGGTCACGGAGTCTGTAACTGGGTTGGACTTGGTGGCCTTGCAGTTGTCGATCGCTGATGGTGAGGCGTTGCCGACTGAGCCGCCGGAGCCGGTGGGGCATGCGATCGAGGTGCGGTTGTACGCCGAGGATCCGGTCCAGGACTGGCAGCCACAGACAGGAACACTTCATAGGTTTGCAGTTGCTGGGAGTGAGTTCACCGCTGGTGGGTCGCGGAGTGAGGCTCCCTGGGTGCGGGTCGACTCCGGGGTCGAGGACGGGTCGGAGGTTTCGCCGTACTACGACTCGATGTTGGCCAAGGTGATTGTTTGGGCGCCTACTCGGGAGGTGGCGGCTCGGCGGTTGGCCGGGGCGTTGGAGCGGGCGGAGATCCATGGGGTGGTGACCAACCGGGAGCTGCTGGTGTGGGTGCTGCGGCATCCCGCGTTTGTTGCCGGGGACACCGATACCGGGTTCTTCGACAAGTACGGCGTGGGTGCGGAGAAGCAGGAAGTGGAGCTGTCGGCGTTGGCCGCTGCTTTGGCTGATGCCGCTCGCAATCGTGAGGGCGCGAAGGTGCAGGGGCGGCTGCCGAGTGGGTGGCGGAACCTGGCGTCGCAGGCCCAGCGGAAGTCGTACGCGGTGGGCGACTCGACGTACGAGGTGTCGTACCGGCTCACTCGGGACGGGCTCGTGACCGACGGGGACGTGACGCTGATCGAGGCTTCGGCGGACCTGGTGGTGCTGGAGGTGGGCGGCGTCCGGCGTCGCTTCCCTGTGGCGGCTTACCCCGGGCTGGTGTGTGTCGGATCGGTGCAGTTGGTGCCGGTCGAGCGGTTCGCGGATCCGGCGGATCAGCTGGCGGCGGGGTCGCTGGTGGCGCCGATGCCGGGGTCCGTGATTCGGGTCGCGGTGGAAGTGGGCGACGAGGTGAAGCAAGGGCAGGCGCTGCTCTGGCTGGAGGCGATGAAGATGGAGCACACCATCTCCGCGCCGGCTGACGGCGTCGTGGTCGAGCTGAACGTCGCGAAGGGTGAGCAGGTCGAGGTCGGGGCCGTTCTGGCCGTCGTACGAGGTGGGGAGGACGCATGAACGAGCGCAGCGAGTTCATCAGAAAGTACAGCGTGATACGTGCCTCATCGGCGCCCGGAGCGAAGCGAGGACGTCGATGAGCTTCGTCGAGACCGAGGAGCGCCGGGCGTTGCGGGCGGCGGTGAGCGAGCTCGGGCACAAGTACGGCTACGCGTGGTTCACCGAGAAGGCGCGCACCGGCGGGCAGGCCACCGAGCTGTGGCAGGAGGCGGGCAAGCTCGGTTATCTCGGCGTGAACCTGCCCGAGGAGTACGGCGGAGGCGGCGGCGGGATGGCCGACCTGTCGATCGTGCTCGAGGAGCTCGGCGCGGCCGGGTGCCCGCTGCTGATGATGGTCGTCTCCCCCGCGATCTGCGGCACGGTGATCAGCCGGTTCGGCACCGACGGGCAGAAGCAGCGTTGGCTGCCGGGGCTCGCGGACGGCTCGGTCACGATGGCGTTCGCGATCACCGAGCCGGACGCCGGGTCGAACTCGCACAACATCACGACCACCGCCCGGCGTACGGGCGACGGCTGGTCCCTGTCGGGCCGCAAGGTCTACATCTCCGGCCTCGACGTCGCGCAGGCCGTGCTGGTCGTCGGGCGCACCGAGGACGCGAAGACCGGCCGGCTCAAGCCCGCGCTGTTCATCGTCCCCGTCGACGCACCGGGCGTCGAGTTCCGGCAGATCGAGATGGATCTGATCAGCCCGGACAAGCAGTTCTCCTTGTTCTTGGACGATGTGACGCTGCCTGCCGAAGCGCTGGTCGGTTCCGAGGACGCGGCGCTGCTGCAGCTGTTCGCGGGACTCAACCCCGAGCGGATCATGGCCTCGGCGTTCGCGATCGGCATCGGCCGGCACGCGCTCGGCAAGGCCGTTGCCTACGTCAAGGACCGGCAGGTCTGGAAGACCCCGATCGGTGCCCACCAAGGGATCTCGCACCCGTTGGCCCAGATCAAGATCGAGCTGGAGCTCGCCCGCCTGATGATGCAGAAGGCGGCTGCCCTCTACGACGCGGGCGAGGACCTGGCCGCCGGCGAGGCCGCGAACATGGCCAAGTACGCCGCCGGTGAAGCCTGCGTCCGCTCCACCGACCAGGCCGTCCAGTCACTCGGCGGCAACGGCATGACGGTCGAGTACGGCGTCGCGTCACTGGTCGCCGCGGCTCGCGCGACCAGGATCGCGCCGGTCAGCCGGGAGATGATCCTGAACTTCGTCGCGCAGCACAGCCTGGGTCTACCCAAGTCGTACTGATTCGGCCACAGTCGTGCCACTCAGCTTCGGAAAGGACCGCCACAGTGATCATCAACAGCGAGTTCCCGCCGGTGGACGTGCTCGACGTCCCGATCCACGACGCGGTGCTCGGTCGCGCGCAGGAGTACGGCGCCCGGCCGGCCCTGGTGGACGGTGTCACCGGCAAGGAGATCAGCTACGCGCAGCTCGACGCGATGAGCAGCCGCGTCGCGGCCGGGTTCGCCGAGCTGGGCATCGTCAAGGGTGACGTGATCGCCCTGCACAGCCCGAACACGATCATCTACCCGGTCGCCTTCTACGGCGCCACCCGCGCCGGTGCGACCGTGACCACGGTCAACGCGCTCTACACCGCCGACGAGCTGCACAAGCAGCTGGTCGACTCGAAGGCCAAGCTGCTGGTGACGATCTCGCTGTTCCTGCCGATCGCGACGGCCGCCGTCGAGGGCACCGACGTCCGGGAGATCCTCGTCTGCGACCAAGCCGAGGGGTACCGGTCGGTGATGGAGCTGATCGACTCGACGGGACCGGAGCCGGTGATCTCCTTCGACCCCGCCGAGGATGTCGCCGTCCTGCCGTACTCCAGCGGTACGACGGGCGCCGCCAAGGGCGTGATGCTGACCCACCGCAACATCGCGACCAACATCGCCCAGGCGCAGGCGACCTTCACGATGGGCGAGGACGAGCGGATCATCGCGATCCTCCCGTTCTTCCACATCTACGGGCTGAGCGTGCTGATGAACCTGCCGCTGCGGGCCGGCGCGACCGTGGTGGTGCTGCCGAAGTTCGACCTGGACCAGTTCCTCACCACGCTGGACAAGCAGAAGATCACGCGGGCGTTCGTCGCGCCGCCGATCGTGCTCGCGCTGGCCAAGCACCCGGCCGTGGACGGGGTCGACCTGTCCGCGCTGAGGTACGTGACGTCCGCCGCGGCGCCGCTCGACAGTGAACTGGCCGAGGCGTGCGCGAAGCGGCTCGGGCTGCACGCCGTACTGCAGGCGTACGGGATGACCGAGTTGTCGCCCGGGACGCACGCCGTACCGCAGGACGCCGTCGATCCGCCGGCTGGTGCCGTGGGCAAACTGTTCCCGTCCACCGAGATGCGACTGGTCGGTGCCGATGGCAACGATGTGGGCGACGAGGAGACCGGCGAGATCTGGATCCGTGGGCCGCAGGTGATGAAGGGGTACCTCGGGCGCCAGGCCGAGACCGACGCGACGATCGACCCGGACGGCTGGCTGCACACCGGCGACATCGGGCGGGTTGACGAGCGCGGTTACCTGTACGTCGTCGACCGGGTCAAGGAGCTGATCAAGTACCACGGGTACCAGGTGCCGCCGGCCGAGCTGGAGGCGATCCTGCTGACCGACGACCGGATCGCGGACGCGGCGGTGATCGGCGTCCAGGCTGACGGCAACGAGGTGCCGAAGGCGTTCGTCGTCCCGATGCCGGGCAGCGGGCTGACCGAGCAGGACGTGATGGACTACGTCGCCGAGCGCGTCGCGCCGTACAAGAAGGTGCGGCAGGTGGAGTTCATCGAGGCGGTGCCGAAGGCGGCCTCGGGCAAGATCCTGCGGCGCGAGCTGAGGGCACGGGAGGCCACGGGTGGCTGATCCGCTGCGGGCTCCGCAGCAGGACCGCAGCCGAGCGACTCGGCAGAAGCTGCTGGAGGCTTCGGTGGAGTCGCTGGCCCAGGTCGGCTACGCCGCGACGACGGTGGCCGTCGTCGCGGCGCGGGCTGGGGTGTCCCGCGGTGCGGCCCAGCATCACTTCCCGACGCGGGCTGATCTTTTCGAAGCCGCTGTGGAGTACATGACCGAGGTCCGGCTCGCCGAAATCCGCTCCCAGGCCGCCGCCCTGCCCGTCGGAGCCGGGCGCACCGAGGCGATCGTGTCGATGCTCGCGGACGTCTATACCGGCCCGCTGTTCCGCGCGGCCCTGCACCTGTGGGTCGCGGCCTCGACGGAGGAGCCGCTACGTCGGCAGATCGTTCGTCTGGAGGCGCACGTCGGCCGGCAGGCCCACCGTGCCTTGCTGGAGGTCCTCGAAGTCAGCGAGAAGACCCCGGGCGTCCGGGAGACGGTCCAGGGTGTTCTCGACATGGCGCGGGGGCTGGGATTGGCCGATCTGCTCACCGACGACGGCAAACGGCGCCGCGGGATCGTCCGCCAGTGGTCGAAGATCCTGGACCAGGCACTGGCGAGCTGAGCCCTGACGGCCTCGGACCTTCACCGTGGTCGACCTCGGCGATGTGCGCCGAGTCCTTCGGTGAAGGTCCGACGAGAGCTCGGTCAGTCGAGGCCTTCGACGATGCGGAAGTCGCGCTCGACGCCGTCGGACAGGGCGGCCAGCGCCTCCTGGTACGCCGCGCTGTCGTGCGCCGCGACGGCCTGCTCGAAGCTGTCGAACTCGACCAGTACGGTGCGTTCGGCGATGCCGGCGTCGTGCGCGACGACCCGACCGCCACGAACGATGGTCCGCCCGCCGAAGGCCTGCACGGCCGGCGCGGCCAACTCGCCGTACGCAGCCAGTTTCTCGGGGTCCGAAATGGTGCGGTAGGCGCTGACCCAGTAGCCCTTGGGCATGGAACCTCCAGTGGTGGGATGAGATCTAGTGAGCTGGGGTGACCAGCAGGCTGATGTCGAGTGCGGTGGGTGAGTGGGTGATCGCGCCGACCGAGAGAGCGTCGATGCCGGTGGCAGCGATGTCGGCGACAGTGGTCAGGCTGATGGTGCCGGAGGCTTCGAGCCGGCAGGTGGATCCCGAGGCGTCGCGTTCCTTCACGACCAGGGCGACGTCTTCGGTGGACATGTTGTCCAGCATGATCCACTCGACCTCGCAGTCGAGCGCGTCGCGGGCTTCGGCCAGGGTGGTGACCTCGACCTCGATGGCGAGCTCCTGGCCTTCCGTCGCCATGCCGTCGCGGACTCGTCGAACGGCCGACCGGACTCCGCCGGCCGCGGCGAGATGGTTCTCCTTGAGGAGCACCATGGCGGCGAGGTCGAGTCGGTGGTTGGTCCCGCCGCCGCAGGTCACGGCGTACTTGTCCAGCGCCCGGAGGCCGGGTGCGGTCTTCCGGGTGTCGAGGAGCCGCACGTCGCGGCCACCGATCGCGGCCACGAAGGCCGACGTGAGGGTGGCGATCCCCGACATCCGCTGGGCGAAGTTCAGGGCGACCCGCTCGCCGGTGATGATCGAGCGTGCCGGGCCGCTGATCGACGCCAGCGGCTGTCCGGGAACGACCGCGTCGCCGTCGGCAAGGGCCGGCCGGACAACGACGGTGCTGTCGACCTCGGCGTACACACTCTGTACGACGGACAGCCCGGCGACCCGTCCCGGCTGTTTGGCGATCATCGTCGCCTCGACGTGCAGCGCCGCCGGGACGCTCCACCGCGTGGTCACGTCGTCCGCCGCGTGATCCTCGGCCAGTGCGGCCCGGACCGCGGCCAGGATCGTTGCTGTCACTGGTTGCATGAGGAGCGTCCCCTCGTCGGTGGTGGGTCCGGGGGTCGTCACGCGGTCGCCGGCTTGCCGATGGCAACCATCCGCTGCACCGAACGCCTGGCCCGCTCGGCGATCTCGGCCGGCAGCTGGATCTCGTCGCGGCCCTCGCGCAGGCAGCGGAGCAGCAGTTCCGGGGTGATCATCTTCATGAACCGGCACGACGCCTTCGGGTTCACCGGGAGGAAGTTCGTGTGCTGGTTCACCTTGCGCAGCTGGTGCAGCATGCCGATCTCCGTGGCGACGAGGGCGGTCTCGGCCTTCATGCCGCGGGCGGTCTCCAGCATCCCGGCCGTGGAGAGGATGTGGGTCCGCTCGGCCGGCAGGTCGCCCCGCCCGGCCAGCCAGATCGTCGACGACGCGCAGCCGCACTCGGGGTGAACGAGGACCTCGGCCTCTGGATTCGCCGCGACCTGGGCGCGGAGGTCGACCGGGCTGATGCCTGCGTGCACATGGCACTCACCCATCCACACCTCGATGTTGTCCCGGCCCGTCTGCCGCCGTACGTGCTCCCCGAGGAACTGGTCGGGCAGGAACAGCACCTTCTGGTCGCGGGGGATCGAGTTGACGACCTCCACGGCGTTGGACGAGGTGCAGCAGACGTCGGCCTCCGCCTTCACCGCCGCGCTGGTGTTGACGTAGGCAACGACCGCGGCCCCCGGGTGCTGGGCCTTCCAGGCCCGCAACTGATCCGCGTCGATGGTGTCCGCCAGGGAACAGCCGGCCTGGGCGGTGGGGATCAGCACGGTCTTGTCGGGGCTGAGCAGCTTGGCGGTCTCGGCCATGAAGTGCACGCCGCAGAAGACGATCGTGCCGGCGTCGGTCTCGGCCGCGATCCGGGACAGCGCGAGCGAGTCGCCGACGTGGTCGGCGACGTCCTGGATCGCCGGTTCCTGGTAGTTGTGGGCGAGGATCACAGCGTCTCGCTCCCGGGCGAGGCGGCGTACCTCGTCCTGCCACTGGGTCGAACGGGTCTCGGTAACAGTCACGGCAGTGTCCTTCGGAAGGTTTTCGCTTCTGAGGCGATAACTAGGCTCACGTTAGCATCGTCGTCGTGCCGGCAGCCAAGGAAGGTGATCGGGTTAACTTCCCGAGTTATCCCCACGAAGTACTCGCGGTGGTTCTCTCCGTCCGCGACGGCACGCTGTGCGTCCTGCTCTGGAAGCGCGCCCGGAGTCCGCACCGGGACCGCTGGGCCCTTCCCGGCGGCGGTGTCGAGTCCACCGAGAGGTTCCGGGAGGCCATCACCGGGCATCTCGCCGCGAAGGTCGACGTCCGCGACGTCGCGCATCTGGAGCAGCTGGCCACCCACAGCCGGGTCGACCGTGACCCTCGGGCCCGGGTGGTGGCCACGGGCTATCTCGGCCTCGTTCCGTCCGACGTCCAGCCGGACCTTCCGTCCGACACCGCCTGGCACCCGGTCGAGGATCTGCCGCGGACCGCGTTCGACCATCACCACTTCATCGACGCCGCGACCGGGCGGCTGCGCGCGAAGCTCTCGTACACGAACATCGGCTTCGCGCTGGCTCCGCTCGAGTTCACCATCGCGGAGCTGCGGGACCTCTTCGGTGCCGCCCTGGGCTACCAGCTCGGCGCCACCAACCTCACCCGCGTCCTCACGCGCCGGCACGTGATCGACCCGACCGATCGGCGCGCCAGCTCCGGCCAGTCCGGTGGACGCCCGGCCACCGTCTACAAGTTCGTGACCCGCGAGCTCACCGTCACCGACCCGTTCGCGGTCCTCCGGCCGCCCCGATGACGGTCGAGCGGTGTTTGCGGCCCGCGATGCGTCGGTCGGCTTCTAAGCGATGGTGCCGATCCAGTCGCTGGGCAGCGGGTCGGGCTCGAACGCCACGAAGATGAGGTCGTCTGCTTCGGGGCGCAGCGGGTCGAACAGGACGAGGGCCGTGTCGGCGGTCGGGATGGCGGATCGGTTCTCGGCGCGGCGGGTGACCCAGCGGTCCGTGCCTTGCAGGTCGGTGAACTTCACGACGACGTCGGCACCCACGACGGATCGCTGGCCCTGGTCGTTCTGCGAAGTACGGATGGAGACGTCGGTGACGGCGCCGGCGACCTTGCGGCCTTCGGTCAGGAGGCGGTTCCGGTCCGCGAGCTGCCGGCGCAGGCGCCGGTTGTACTTGATCGCGTAGCCGGTGACGAGGGCAGCGATCACGACCAGGAGCGCCGGGAGCCAAAGGTCCGCGCGGTACATGACCCAGCCGAAGGCGCTCCAACTCTCGTCCTCGCCGAACACCGGATCGACCTTCGTGCCGACGCTGAGCGGGGTGGTCCAGGTCGTGGTGTCGACGACGAGGCCCGCTGCGACAGCCAGCACCACCACCGGCGTCTGCCGGATCGGCTGCTTCTCGCCACCGCTGTAGGCAACGATCAGGTACCTGGTCACACCGCCGGTCAGCATCAGCCCGAAGGTGCCTACGATCAGCAGCACCGGGAGGGTGGCCATCCCGAGGAAGCCGCTGTCGACTCCCGGATCGTTGTCGGCGAAGCTGCTGTCGATCACCCCGCTGCGAAGCAGGTCGACGATGGCGCCGATCGCCAGGCCACAACAGAACGCGGCGCCCAGCTGGGCGACTCCGGCGACGATCGCCCAGGCGAGAAACTTCGGCTGTCCTTGCCGGCTGAGCCGCTTCGTACGACGAGCCGCGATCGGATCCACGGTGCTCAAGCTGTTCCCCCCAGGTCCTGGTATCGAGCCAGCAGACTAGCGGCCGGCGGGCTTCTCTTCTCTTCTCAGCGACGTTTGCGGCCGGCGATGCGTTGGTCGACCTTGGCGGCGAGCAGGTCGGGTTGGCATTCGGCCAGGTGGTCTCGAACCAGTAGGTGGATGAAGGCGTACTCGCCTCGACCCGTTCTGGTCAGGACGTAGCGGTCGGCGGCGTACTGGAGGAAGGCTCGGCGGCGCCAGGGGAGGTAGCCGGTCCAGCGGAGGAGCAGGCCGTGCATCAGGCGGGACATCGGGCCGGCGAAGAGGGCGGGTCGGCGGCGCCAGGCTTTGGCGGCTACTACGCCGGTGACGATTCCCAGGATCGTTTCCAGGTGGGTCCAGCCTGGAGCGGCGCCGAGGGCGAGCGCGACGGCGACTGCTCCGGCCAGGCCGGCTACGACCCAGAGGTCCATGAGGTCGCGGGCATCGTCGTACTGGCGGACCAGGTGGTCCATGGGGAGCGCCTTGATCACACGGATGCCTTGGGCAACGATCAGGCCGACCGCGACTGAGGCGAGGAAGGCGTCGGGGTGGTCGAGTTGGGTGAGGACCAGGGTGGTGCCGGTGGAGACGATGGCGAGCCTGGCGAGGAGGAGGGCGCGGCGGCGAGGGCCGTCGGAGACGATGAGCTCGAAGCCGTACGACGCGACTACGGCTGCGGCGAGCAGGAGCAGGGCCAGCCATCTGGGGAGTGCGGCGAAGACTGCGGCGCCGATCAGGGCTGAGCCGAAGCCGGCCACCGCGCCGATGGCTGTCATGGCTGCGGCGACCAGCGCGCTGGGCTGGCCTGGGCTCTTGCGGAGCGGCTGCCACGGGCGGGGGCGGATGTGGACGAGCAGCAGGCTGGTTGCTCCGACGGCTACGCCCGCCAGTACGCCGTACAGGGCGGTGATGGCGAGTGCTGCTCCGCCGACCAGGCCGGCGAAGAGGGCGGGCAGGCAGACGCGGTGGACCAGGTAGCCGATGGAGGGGAGCGACAGGCCGTACCAGCCGTTGGGGGTGAGCCAGCGTGGGACGGCGGTGCGGTCGCCGGCTCGGGTGCGGGTCCACCAGGCCAGGCACCACAGGGAGCGGAGGGCTGTGCGCGAGTCGTACTGGCGGCTGGCCGGTCGGTGGCGGGACAGCACCTCGGAGATGAAGGTGTCGAACAGGGCGCGGCGGTGGTCGGCTACTGCACCTGCGGCGACCTCCTCCGCGTCGCGGCCCTGGTAGGCGAGGGCCATCACGTTCAGCATCAGCGGTGAGGTGATCAGGTCCCAGAGGTCGTCGTCCTGCTCCATCGCTGCCCGGGCGCCGGCCAACTCGGCGCCGACGGAGGTGAAGTAGTCGAGCACCTGGCGGCGGGTCAGCGGGCGGATGCGCACTGCGCCGTACAGCTTGAGGGGCTGCGGGAGGCGGGCGTAGTCCGCGATGCGGCAGGTGACGGCGAGCTGGCCGACCAGGTAGCGCTGCTGGAGTTCCTCGAGGGCAGGGGCGAGTTTGACTCGGTGCTGGAGGGCGATCTCGTCCACACCATCCAGCAGAAGAGCGAGCCGGCCCCTGCGGAGCCAGACCCGGCCGACGGCGGCGGGGATCTGGTAGCGGCTGTTGAGGTCGCGGAGCAGCCAGCGGACGAAGCCGGCCAGCAGCGGGCTGTCACCGGGGTCGTCGTCCTCGCGTCTGGTCGTGATCGGGCCGGTCCAGCCGGAGAGGTCGACCAGGACCGGGATCGGCTGGTCAGGGTCTTGGTGGGCCTTGGCGGCCAGAGTGCGGGCCAGGTCGAGCAGGAGGGTGGTCTTGCCGGCGCCGGGAGCGCCGAGGATGAGGATCGAGTCCTGCAGGTCGTCGAACGCCTTCGCGATGTCGGCGTTCTCGCGGATCTCCGGTTCGGTGCCGTGCAGCGGCTGGACCAGCAGGTCGTACGGGCGGACGACGGCTTCCGGGCTCTCGTCGAGGTCGAGCGCGAGTCTCGTGTACTGCGCGAGCGAGCCCGCGACGCGCTCGGAGAGGTAGCGGTCGACGCGGGCCAAGGCGTTCGGCCGGTTGCGGGGTTGGTCCGCGGAGCGGATCGAGATCATGCCGGTACGGCGGCTGCGGAGTTCCCAGACGCCGGTGACGATCGCGATCAGCCAGAGCACGCCGATCACGGGCCACGTCCAGCCGACGTACGGCGCGAGGAAAGCGGGCGCGGTACCGCCGGTGCCGACGTTGATGGCGATCGGCAGCAGGACCAGCGTGAGGGAGAGGGTGAGCACGACGAGGACAACCCTCAGCACGCCGCGCATCCTCACCCACGGAGAGTATCCACAGGTTGGTTCCCCGTGCGCGGCCCAGCGGTGCGTTCCACGGGATGGTTCCCGGATCGTGGAATGGTTGTGCATTCAGCTAGGTTGCGGTTTGTCATGACTACTGAGCAGACCGACCGGGCGGCCGTCGGACTACGGTCCGAACGCGGTCCCATTCTGCTGTCGGTGATGCTCAGCGTCGGCCTGGTCGCCATCGACGCGACGATCCTCGCGACCGCCGTACCGGCTGTCGTGGACGACCTCGGCGGCTTCACCCAGTCCCCTGGCTCTTCTCCATCTACCTGCTGGCCCAGGCGATCTCGGTGCCGATCTACGGCAAGCTCGCCGACCTGCGCGGGCGCAAGCCGATCATGCTGCTCGGCGTCGGGCTGTTCGTGCTCGGCTCGATCCTGTGCGGGGTCGCCTGGAGCATGCCCGCGCTGATCGCGTTCCGGCTGATCCAGGGCCTCGGCGCCGGGGCGATCCAGCCGATCGGGATGACGATCATCGGCGACATCTACTCGGTCGCCGAGCGGGCCCGCGTGCAGGGCTACATCGCGAGCGTCTGGGGTATCGCGTCGTTCGTCGGGCCGGCGCTCGGTGGCGTGTTCGCGGACTACATCTCCTGGCGCTGGATCTTCTTCGTGAACATCCCGCTCGGCCTGGCGGCGGCCTGGGTCCTGGTGCGGCGCTTCCAGGAGAACGTCGTACGGGGTACGAGCAAGCCGCAGATCGACTACTGGGGGACGATCCTGCTCGCGGTCGGTGGGTCGCTGCTGCTGCTCGGGCTGCTCGAGGGCGGCGTGATGTGGTCGTGGGACTCGGTCGCGAGCATCGCGATCCTGGTGGTGTCGGTGGTGCTGCTGACCGCGTTCGTGCTGGTCGAGCGGAGGGCGCCCGAGCCGGTGCTGCCGCTGTGGGTGCTCGGGCATCGCGTGCTGAACTCGGCGAACTCGTCGGCGCTGCTGATCGGCGTCCTGATGGTCGGGCTGTCGACGTACGTGCCGCTGTACGCGCAGGGCGTGCTGGGGACCAGTGCACTGGTCGCCGGGTTCGCGCTGGCGGCGATGACGCTCGGCTGGCCGATCGCGGCGTCGCTGGCCGGGCGGATCTATCTGCGGGTCGGCTTCCGGACGACGATGCTACTCGGGTCGGTGATCGTGGTGATCGGGTCCGGCTTGCTGCTCACGGTGTCCTCTGACAGCTCGGTGCTGTACCTCGCGCTGGCCTGCTTCGTGATCGGGCTCGGGCTCGGGTTCTCGGCGTCGCCCGGCGTCGTGGCCGCGCAGTCGTCGGTGGACTGGCGGAGCCGTGGTGTGGTGACCGGGGCCAACATGTTCGCTCGGTCGGTGGGGAGCGCGGTCGGGGTCGCGGTGTTCGGCGCGGTCGCGAACGGGGTCGTCGCGTCGAAGGTCGGGGCTGCGCACGAGAATCTCGAGCACCTGTCGGGCGACGTACTGGCTCCGGCGATCCATGACGTGTACTACGGCGCTGCGATTGCGGCGGTGCTGCTGGTCGTCGCGGTGGTCTTCATGCCGAACCGCGTCGAGGAACAGCCCCGCGGCTAGGGCAGTGGGCCGACGAGGGCGACGACCAGACCGGCGGCGAGGAGCAGGACCGCGAGGACTCCGAGGGCGCGGCTGAACGGCTTGCTGCCGGCTTTGGAGAACCTGGCGGCGATCAGGACGGCTGCGGCGGCCACGGCCACCAGGGCGACGAATGCGAGGAATCCGGCGGCCCAGGCGTAGCTGAGGAATCTCGCGTCGGGGTAGGCGGTGCCGAAGCGGTCTTCCGCCGTGCTGTTGCGGCCGGGGATGAACAGGGCGCCGCTGCCGGCCCAGACGGTGAGGATCGTGGCGACGTACGGCTTGGTACGGCGGGCGATCCGGGCGTGGAACGCGATCGCGGCGATCCCGAGGGTGAACGGGAGGCCGCTCCAGCACCAGCCGATCAGGCGGAGAGCGTGCTCGTGGTGCGCGACCGATCGGCCGATGGCGTTGACGAGGTCTTCACCGACTGACGCGCCGCCGATTCCGCAGGCGACCGCGCTGACGGCACCCGCGATCAGCGCCCGTGTGAGGTACGGCGGCGCGGTGGGTCGCCGGGTGGTTTCGTTCGGGACGGTCATCGGTCAGGCTCCCCTGGACTCGGCGACGCGGCGGAGCCAGTAGCGGAACCAGTCGGGGCCGTACGGGACGTAGACGCGGGTGGGGACGGAACGGGTTCGCAGGTCGTCGAGGGACTCGGGGCGTACGCCGAGGAGGTGCTCGACGGTGGGCCGGTTGCCGCGGAGGCTCGGGCCAGTGGGGTCGGCGGCGGGCCGGTTAGAGCTGCCGCGGAGGCCCGGGCCAGTGGGCTCGGCGGCGAGCAGGACGGCCTCGCGGAGGCGGGCGTCGTGCGTGGCGAGGGACCAGGGGGCGTCGGAGCCGGCCAGTTGGTGGGCCAGGCGCAGGTAGGCGATGTCTGTGGGTTCGCCGTACGGGTGGGCGTCGTGCGGTTCGACGTACGCGCCCTTGACCAGGCGGATGTGGACGCCGGCTGCGATGAGGGTGTCCGCGTCGGCCGGGGACCTGACGAGGTTGGCCTGCACGGTCGCGCCGAGGCGGTCGGCGAGGCCGCGGGCGGCGACGTCCTGGACGCAGGCGAGGACGCGGTCGGTCCGGGCGAGGTCCTCCGCGCCGACCTGGATCCGGCGGCCGGGCGGGAGGGCCGCGGCGATCTCGGCGAGCAGGTCGGCCGCGCCGGCGGGGTCGATGTCGAGGGCGAAGTGGGAGAGGTCTACGGACAGCCAGACGTCGGCGGGCGGTTCGGGGAGGAGCTTGGCGAGTTCGAGGTAGTCGTCGGCGACGCGGCGGGCGTCCGTCGTACTGGTGGACAGCTCGCCGAAGAGGTCGACGCTGACGCCGTGTCCCTGGGCGAGGAGGAGGGCTGTTCGGTCGAGGGCCTCGGCGCGGGTGCGGCCGGCGACGTACCGGGAGGCCGCTCGGTACGCGGCCTCGTCGCCGCCGGGGAAGGACTTCACCAGTTGCTCGAGTCGCTCGCTGGTCGCCAGCTTGAAGAGGATCGCCCGGTCCGCACGCATCCGCTGAGTCTGCCGGGCGGACCAGGTCACCTTTAGGTTGGGGGCATGCGCGAGGTGGACTGTGTGGGGGCTTTGATCCGGGATGCGTCGCAGCGGGTCTACGTGCATCGGCGGACGGCGTCGCGGCGGTTGTTCCCGGGGATCTGGGACGTCGTCGGCGGGCACCTCGAGGCCGGGGAGATGCCGGAGGAGGCGCTCGCGCGGGAGGTCTTCGAGGAGACCGGGTGGACCGTGCGCGACGTGCTCGCGGTGGTGGCCGACTGGGAGTGGACGTACGAGGGGCGCGTACGGCGGGAGCTGGACTACCTCGTGACCGTCGACGGGGATCTGTCGTCGCCGCGGTTGGAGGAGGGGAAGCACGACGCGGGCGCTTGGGTCGGGGCCGACGACGTCGAGCTGCTGATGGTCGGGCGGACCGACGGGGATCGGCGGCTGCTGGAGATCGTGGCGCACGCCGTACGGATGCGGATGACCGAGCGGCTGCGGCTCGTACCGATCGGTGGGCCGGCGGAGGTCCTGGGCGGACATGGGCCGGACCTGGAGCGGTTGCACGCGGACCCGTGGGTTGCCGAGTGGTACGCCGAGACGCTGTCGGCCGAGGCGGCGATCGAGCGGGCTGCGAAGGTGCACGCCGCGTGGGAGCGCGACGGGGTGAACAAGTGGATGGCGTACGAGCGAGCCGGCGGGGAGTCGGCCGGGAGCGGTGAGCCGGCTGCGGCCGGGGCCCTGGTTGGGCGCGGCGGGTTGTCGCGGATGGGCGCCGGCGCTGTCACCGATCAGATCGCCGCGCTGGTCGGTCCGGAGTGGGCTGCTGATCGGCTCGAACTGGGATGGGCGCTGGTGGAGTCGGCGCGCGGGCGCGGGTACGCGACGGAGATCGGGGCGGCCGGGCTCGAGTTTGCGTTCGGCGCGTTGGGCGCTCAGGCGGTGATCGCGTTCACCGAGCGGCACAACCGGGCGTCGCGGGCGGTGATGGACCGGCTGGGGATGGAGTACGCGGGCGAGATCACCGCGGAGGGCCTGGTCGAGGGGTTGGAAGGTGTCCAGCCGGAGGCGCCCTTCGCGGTCCACGTGACGACCCGGGCGGACCAGAAGCGGACCTGAATCGCTCTGACCTGCGGGTTTACCGGGTCAGAGGCCGCCAACACGCAAAACAGCTCCGCTGTGTGACCACCCAGGCGCGGTGGTCACACAGCGGAGCGGGCCCTCTGGGGGACGGCTCGCGGTGAGGTTCGCGAGCCGTCTGTGTCCCGCGCCGGAGGTCATCTCTGACAAATCCGCCCGATCTCCGGCGGGGAACACTGACCCCAGCTCCTGACCCGAGGTGTCGGTCAGGAGTGGTTGGAACGGCTGGGCGGCGGCGACACAGGGAACTCAACCGCCTGCCCAGCCGGGCTGGTGGGCGGCGCGGTCCGGAGCTGAGGAGTGCTCCGGACCGCACCTGGGTTGTTGTCCGGGGACTGAGGAGTGTCCCGGACCTTTCCGTGCACTGCTACCTGGACGTGAGGAGACTCCAGGGCGCAGCCGCTCAGGTCTGAGGAGGACCTGAGCAGGTTCAGATGTCCGTACCGTCCTGGGGCCCGAGGAGGTCGTTGGTGACCCGGAGGCCGGCAAAACGCCTCCGCATCGCCTGCTCGTAGCGCGCTGCCAGCGGTGCTTCGGCGACGTACTGCGCGATCACGTGCTCGCCGAACCAGACCCGCACCCGGCGGCGGTGCTGCCTCGACGTCATCTCCGCGACTGTCACTACTCGCTCACCCCGTAACTCTCAGGCCTTGCAACCAGTTGGACTTACTGGTTGTCATGGCAGTAATGGTGCACAACCCGAGCGTGACCGCTCTAGGACCTGAGGCGGACCTTTGCCGGACCTCTTCAGGACCTCTCGCGGACATCTGGGTGACTGCACCTTGTCGTGGGGCATCAGTCGAGACAACGTCTGAACTGACGTGAACGGGAGGAACGATGGCGGGTAGGTATGCGCCAAGAACGGTGCTGGCGCACCTGATCCAGCGCCGGAACCAGACCTACTCCGAGATCGTCGCCGAGTTCGTCGAGCTGGGTGGAACCATCACCGAGCGGCACCTGCGGCGCCTCGCATCGGGCGAGCGTGCAGGGACCACTCCACAGACCCGGCGCACCCTGCAACGCATGTTCGGCAAGCCGGTCGAGGAGCTCCTCGCCCCGTACGTCCCCGAGCAGGCAGCCCAGGTGGTGCCGGCACCTGCCGCGAGTGGGCGGATCACGACAGGGAATGAGATGGAGGTACTCGACATGGCTGCCAGCCGTGCGCGGGCTTTTGCCCTCGCGGCCCAGACCGGTCTCGGGAGCGAGGCCATGGAACAGGTGTACGACGACGTGAGACACGTCGCGAAGGCCTACCCGCAGCGTCCGCTGCCGGAGATCCTCGGCCAGCTGGTCGAGACCCAGGACCTGGTCTTCGCGTTGCTGGAGAGCCGGCAGCGTCCGGAACACCTGCGGCAGCTGTACTTCCTCGGTGGCGTCACCGGCGGTCTGCTGGCCAAGGCGTCCCACGACCTGGGCAACCCGCACGCCGCCCTGACCCAGGCCCGCACCGCGTTCCTCTGCGCCGACAACGCCGACCACCACGGCCTGCGCGCCTGGGTGCGCGGTCTGCAGTCGCTGGTCTCCTACTGGGCCGGCAACCCGCACGACTCGGTCCGGTACGCCCAGCTCGGCGCCGGGTACGCGGAGCAGGCCAACAGCACCACCAGCGTCTGGCTCCCGGTCAGCGAGGCCCGCGCCTGGGCCGCGCTCGGCAACCCGGACGCCACCCGCGCCGCCCTGGAGCGGGCGGAGAACGCGTGGACCTCGGTCCGCAACGACGAGCTCGACGACATGGGCGGCCTGTGCACCTTCGGGCGCAACCGGCAGCTCTACTACGCCGCCGACGCGCTGGCCTGGCTGCCGGGTGAGATGGAGACCGCCGAGCGGTACTCCAACCAGGCCGTCGACGCCTACACCGACCAGTCGCACCCCGAGTGGGCCTTCGGCGACGCGGCCGGCAGCCACGCCGCGATGGCGATCACCCGGATCGCGAGCGGTGAGCTGGACGGCGCCGCCGACGCGATCGCCCCGGTCCTGGGCCTGCCGGCCGAGCGCCGGATCAACGGCGTGGTGCACTCGGCCCGCCGGGTCCACCAGGCGCTGCGGCAGTCCGGTCGCGCCGACGACGCCCGGGAGCTGCAGGAGGAGATCGAGATGTTCACCCGGACGCCGATCCAGAGCTTCCCGCGGTAGCAGGCGGGATGGATCCGCTCACCGGCGACGGCGTCAGCCTGCGGGACTTCCGATCGGAGGACTTCGACGACTGGTTCGCCGTCGTCGGTGATGATCGGGTGACCGACTGGATGGCGTTCGCCACCCACACGCCCGAATCCGGGCGCAAGATGCTGGACGGCGTGATCGAACGCTCCGCCCAGGAGAACCGGCCCGACTACATGCTCGCCGTCACCCGCCTTGACGACGACCGTGTGCTCGGGTTCGTCCGGCTCGCCCCCGGTGTCCACAAGGGCGCCAAGCTCGGCTACGCGATCGGCGCCGACCACTGGGGTCACGGCTACGCCACCACCGCGTGCCGGCTGATCCTCGACTTCGCCTTCGGCCCGCTCGCCCTGCACCGGGTCACCGCCGCGATCGGCCCCGAGAACGCCGCCTCGATCGCCGTCGTCGACCGGCTCGCCTTCAGCTACGAAGGCCACCTCCGCGACCACGTGTTCACCAACAACGCCTGGCGCGACTCCCTGCTCTACTCCCTGCTCGCCGACGAGTGGGCGGCGCAGCAGCCCCGCTGAGCTCCGGCTCCGGCACCGTTCATCTGGTGCACACGTGCGCGTCATCGCGACCCTTGACAGTGGCTTGTCTGCACAAGGAGGGTTCGCGGGATGACGGATGCGCAGCAATTGCCGGAGTGGGCCGATCCGGCGGTGCCGGAGGAGCAGCTGGATCCGCAGGGGGTGTCCCGGCGGGGACTGCTGCGGGGCGCCGGGATGCTCGGTGGCGCCGGGCTGCTGGGTGCGGCCGGGGTGACCGAGGCTGCGGCGACGTCTGGTGGCGACCCGGAACTGGTGTGGCTGGTGGGCGATCACCACGTGCACAGCCGGTACAGCCATGACGCGAAGTACGGGTTCGGGCAGCTGGCCCAGCGCGGGGCACAGTTCGGGCTCGACTGGATGGCGTTCACCGAGCACAGCAACTTCGGCCACGCGGACAAAGGCGCTGCGGCCGAGCAGACCGAGGTGCGGAAGGCTCGTGCCGAGAACCCGCGGATGCTGATCTTCCAGGGCCTCGAGTGGTACATCCCGGCCGCGGAGCACGGGACGGTGCTGGTCGCGCCGGGCGCGAACGTCGTACCGCTGCTGCAGGCCTTCGAGCGCGAGTACGACGGGAAGCTCACGAACCGTTCGACCGACACCGCGGAGAACGAGGCCCACGCGGTGAAGGGACTGCAGTGGCTGGCCGCGCAGAAGCAGAGCGGGTACGTCGACGACGTACTGGTGCTCGCCAACCACCCGCTGCGGCTCGGCATCGACGCACCGCACGAGCTGCGCGCCTGGCGCGACACCGGCGTCCTCATCGGCATGGAGGGCGCGCCCGGATCGCAGGGCGACGCCGACCCGGCCTGGGTCGCCTACCGCGGTGTCACCAACGCCCAGCGCGGCGAGTACGTGAACGCGCCCGGCACCGGCAGCTACGCCGGCTACCCGGCCGACGCGTACCGCACGTACGGCGGCTTCGACTGGGCGACCGCGACCGTCGGCGGCCTCTGGGACTCGCTGCTCGCCGAGGGCCGGCTGTTCTCGATCACCTCGAACAGCGACAACCACCGGACCATCTGGGACACCTGGAAGGACGGGGAGTTCCCGCCCGGCGAGACCTTCGACTCGCTCGGCTGGAAGCCCGCGCCGACCGACGCCGGGACGCCGCAGGCCGGCAGCGACTTCTGGCCCGGCCAGTTCAGCCGGACCCACGTGGGCGTGACCCGCTACTCCTACCTCGACGTGATGGCCGGACTGCGCGCCGGGCGGGTCTGGGTCGACCACGGTCAGCTGGTTGACGGCCTGGACGTCCGGCTCGCGCCTGCGGGTTCCAAGCAGCGCGGCGTCACGCTGGGCGGGCGGCTGAAGGTAGGCCGCGGCGAGCGGCTGGAGCTGCGCGTCACCGTCACCAGCGCGACCAGGCCGAACTTCCACGAGCTCCTGCCACGCCTGGCCCACCTGGACGTCATCCGCGGCGTGGTGACCGGCCCGGCGAGCAACCGGGACAGCTGGAAAGCTCCTGACACCAGAGTGGTCGAGCAGCTCGACGTACGGCGGAAGTCGGGCACGTACACGCTGCGCATCCCGCTGGGCCGGGCCGAGCGCAGCCACTACCTCCGGCTGCGCGGCAGCGACGGCCGTCGCAACGGGCCGGGCTACCTGGGCCGCGCGATCGACCCGGCCGGGCCGATCCAGCACCCGGTCAACGACGGCGACCCGTGGCTGGACACCTGGCTCTACACCAACCCGATCTTCGTGGACGTCGGCCGATGACGATGGTCGAGGGCTTGGAGTGGTGGGGAGACTGGGGGTATGACCGCCACGCTGCCGACCGCCCTGCTCGATCCGGTGAGGGACGGCCTGGCCCGGATGATCATGACGAAGGTGGCCGGCCCGGATCCGCGCGCCGAGCGGAACCGGGTCCACAACACCCCTGGGCCTAGGTGGTTCGCGCCGGACCGGCCGATCCGGCGGGTGCACGGCGACGCGTCGATGTTCGCCGGCGGGCTGCGGGCGCTGCTGCTGCAATCGCTGCACCCCTCGGCGATGGCTGCTGTGTCGGCGCACTCCGGGTATCGCGGCGACCCGTGGGGGCGGCTGCAGCGGACCAGCTACTTCCTGGCGATCACCACGTACGGCGCTGAGGCTGATGCCGAGGCTGCAATTGCCAAGGTGAAGTCGGTGCACGAGCGCGTCCGCGGGACGAGCCCGGACGGTACGCCGTACCGGGCCGGCGATCCGCACCTGCTCAAGTGGGTGCACCTGGCGGAGATCGACAGCTTCCTGACGGCGCACCAGCGGTACGGCGCGGCGCCGCTCGACTCGGCCGAGCAGGACGGCTATGTGGAGGACACCGCTCGGGTTGCTCGGGCGCTGGGCGTGGTGGACCCGCCGACGACGCTGCTGGAGCTGCGGCAGATGCTGGACGCCTACCGGCCCGAGCTGCGCGGCACGACCGAGGCGCGGCAGGCGGCGCGGTTCATCCTGATCCATCCGCCGGTGCCGTTGGCGGCGCGTCCGGCGTACGGCGTACTGACTGCTGCTGCGGTCGGGCTGCTGCCGTGGTGGTCGCGCTGGCCGCTGCGCCTGCCGTACCTGCCGCTGGCGGAGGGGACTGTCGTGAGGGCCGCCGGAGATGGGCTCACGCGGACGATCCGGTGGGCACTGACGTCGCCGATCCTGGGGAATGTCGACATATCTACCGCCTGAGTGTGCTTTTTTGCGCGGCCGCACGCTGCCAGCGCGCTGAAACGGCCCACTCGCCGGTAGTTTGCTCTCATGCCCCCACGCCCGAACCGACCGCTGCCGCTGGCGACGCCGGCCGGGATCGAGGTGCTCACCAAGATCCTCACCCAGGGACCGATCCCGCGCGTGGAGATCGCCCGCCGGACCGGGTTGTCCCAGGCGGCGGTCACGAAGGCGGTCGCGCCACTGATCGAGGCCGGGTTCGTCACGGACCAGCCGGTCGTGGCCGATCCGGACGCGCACGTCGAGAGCCAGCTCGGGATCGGGCGGCCGGTCAGCCCGCTGACGGTCATCGCGGACAGCGTCTCGGTGATCGGGCTGAAGGTGACGCCGACGGACCTGATCGGCGTGACCACGGACCTCACGGCGGGGATTCGCGCCGTACGGCATTGTCGGCTGCCTGATACGTCGGCCGAGACGGTCACCGCGAAGCTGGTCGAGCTGGCGCGGGAGCTGATCGAGGTGATCGAGGACCCGGCGAGTCTCGCCGGGCCGCTGGTCGGGATCGGCGTGGCGGTGTCCGGGGACGTGGACGCGGTGCACGGGGTGGTGCGGGACTCGCCGTTCATGGGATGGCGGGACGTGCCGCTGGCGGCTTCGCTGACTGCCTCGCTCGACATGCCGGTGGTGGTGACGAACGACGTACGGGCGCTGACCGTGGCGGAGCACTGGTTCGGGGTCGGCGTGAACGCCGACTCGTTCGCGGTGGTGACGATCGGGTCGGGCGTCGGGTGCGGGCTCTACATCAACGGCGAGGTGGTGTCGGGGGCGCACGGGGTTTCCGGTGAGCTCGGGCATTTGCCGTTGGCACCTGGTGAACTGGTCTGCACGTGTGGGCGACGCGGGTGCGTCGAGACCGTTGCCTCGTCGGACGCGATCCTGGCGCGGGCGCGGGAGACGACCGGCAAGCCGAAGCTGGACCTGTCCGGGGCGATCGAGCTGGCGCACGCGGGGAACGAGAACGCGCGCGAGGCGTTCGACCGCGCCGGCGAGGTGATCGGCTCGGCGCTGGCCGCGATGGTGAACCTGGTCGGTCCGGAGCTGGTGGTGATCGCGGGCGAGGGCGTCGCGGACTACGACCTGTACGAACAGCGCATGCGCGAGGCCTTCGCCGCGCACGCCTTCGGCGCAGCAGGCGACTGCCGCCTGATGCTGAGATCCCACACCTTCGACGACTGGGCCCGCGGTGCCGCGGCGACAGTCATTCGTTCTTATGTACGTGGTGAACCGCCCCTGCAGCGCTGAGGCGGTTCACCACGGCTGCTAGCTGCGGGCTGCGGCGAGGATTTTGCGCCAGACCTTCTTGTAGGACTCCAGGCCGTCCTCGGCTAGGGGACCCGTGGGGCCGGCGGTGATGGAGACGCGTTCGGGGATGGAGCCCCAGACCGGGATGTTCTCGTCGGCGTACTGCTGCATGGTCTCCTGGTAGGCGCGCGTGTAGGTGCGGGCCGAGCAGATCACCAGGCCGGCCGGCGTGCCTTCGGGGACCAGCTCGAGCACGGCCTTCACGCGGGGCGTCTCGACGCCGCCGACGCGGGTCGGGATGACCACGATCCGGGCCCGTTCGAGCGCCTTGTTGAGCAGGCGTTCGTGCGACGGTGGCATGTCGACCACGCCGATGCCCTCCGGTGGCACCTTGTCCAGCGCCTTGGTCAGCAACCGCTCCGTCGGCGCCTCGGCGATCTCGATCCGGGCCAGGTGTTCGTCGTCCGACGTCTCGATCCAGTCCGCGGCGGAGCCTTGCGGATCGGCGTCGACGAGGGTGGCGGTCCGGCGGTTCGACGATGCCAGCGCGGCGAGGTACACCGACGTGGTTGTCTTGCCGACCCCGCCCTTCAGTGCAGCTGTCACGATGATCATGAATCCGAACTTACCCGGTTTTGTCCGATTTCCGGCGTGTCGTCGGCGTTGCCGAAACGCGTCGTGATAGTTGCCAACGGCCTCGACCGGGTTTCGCTGTACTTTCGGGGACCTGAATCCTTCGGCCCGGTGCGCGCCTCTTACCTGTGTCCCGGCACTCCGCCGGGCCCGACCTGGAGGATCGTCATGACCGTTGCCCTCACCGTTGCCGCCGCCGTGGCCGTCGTACTGCTGGCAACCTGCAGCTTCGTCGTACTACGCAGGAGAGGACGCGGAGGCGGCGACGGCCGGTGCATGCTGACCGCCGCACGCCCCCACTGATCCGAGCCCAGCATCGCCGAAATCCTCTCGCCGCCCACGTCCGCAGGCGGGAAGATGCTGCGGTGGAAACAGAGGATCCGTGGCACTCGGACGGCCGGTACTACCTGATCACCGTCTTCAGCGACGTGTCGGCGGGCCGCGACGGGCTCGGGATGGAGCTGGAGGACGTCGCGCCCGCGCCCGGCCGGGGGACCGCGATGGTGGTCTTCCGCGAGGACTCGACGGGGATTCCCGTCATCAGCTCCACCACGTACTTACCGGTGCCCGACGACCTCGCCGCCCGCTTCACCGAGTACGCCCTCCGGCAACTGCTCCCGGAGGGCGTTCAGGAGTAGGACCTACTTGCCGAGCCAGGCGTCGACCTTCGAGCGGTTCTCGTTGACCCACTTCTCGGCGGCCGCGTCGGGGGTCATCTTGTCCTCGGCGATGTACTTGGCGACGACGTTCTGGTCGTCGTTGGTCCAGGTGAAGTTCTTCACCAGGTCGTACGCCGGGCTGCCGGAGTCGGCGAACTTCTTCGACACGATCTTGTCCAGGTCGTACGCCGGGTAGTCGCAGGCGATCTTGGCCGGGTCGGCGTCGCAGCCGGCCTTGTACGCCGGGAGGTCGACCTTGACCAGCTTCAGCTCGTTGAAGAACCACTGTGGCTCGTAGAAGTAGCCGATCACCGGCTTCTTGTTCTTCTCCGCGTCGCGGAACGCCTGGATCAGCGCGGTCTCGCTGCCGGCGTACACGACCTTGTAGTCGAGTTTCAGGTTCTTCACCAGCGCCTCGTCGTTGGTGACGAACGACGGGTCGCCGTCGAGCAGCTGGCCCTTGCCGCCGGACTCCGACGTCTTGAACAGCGACGCGAGCTTGTTCAGGTTGTTCCAGTCCTTGAGCTCGGGCTTCTCGGCCGCGAGCCACGGCGGCAGGTACCAGCCGATCAGGCCCTTGTTCCCGGTCGGGCCGGCCTCGACGGCGACCTTCTGCTCGGTGATGTACTTCTTCTTCAGATCCTCGTGGCCCCAGTTCTCCAGGTTCACGTCGATCTCGCCGGTCGCGAAGCCCTGCCAGGCGATCTCTTCCTTGAGGTTCTTCTTCACCACCTTGCAGCCGAGGTCCTTGGTCGCGACGTAGGCCACCACCGCGGCGTTCGCCTCGTACCCGACCCACGGGCTGACGGTCAGGTTGACCGTGCCGCACTCCTTGCCGCCGTCGGCCGGCTTCTCGGCCTCGCCGACCTTCGCGCCGCCACAGGCGGTCAGGGCCAGGGCCAGCGCGCTCAGCACTCCGACGGAGCGGAGCTTGTTCGTCACCACAGGTTGTCTCCTCTGACTGTTCCTCTGAACTTCCTCGTACGCCGAGTCATCCGCTGGGCGGCCGCCTGCGTGATCCGGTCGAGCATCACGCCCAGCAGCACGATCGCCAGCCCGGCCGCGAGGCCCTTGCCGTACAGCTCGCTCTGCGCGAAGCCCGCGGCCACGTCGTACCCGAGCGCGCCGGCACCGACCAGGCCGCCGACGACGACCATCGAGAGCACGTAGATCAGGCCCTGGTTCACCGCCAGCGTGATCGCCCGTCGCGCGACCGGCAGCTGGACCTTGCTGATCACCTGCCAGGTGCTGGAGCCGACCGAGTTCGCCGCCTCGACTGTCGCCACCGGCACCGCTCGGATGCCGTCGGCAACGATTTTGGTCGTCACCGGTACGGCGAACACCACGGCCGCCGCGATCGCAGTGAACCGGCTGGTCCCGAACAGCGCCAGGAACGGCACCAGGTACACGAACGGCGGCATCGTCTGCCCCGCGTCGAGGATCGGCCGGACCCAGCTGTCGACCCGTTGGTTCCGCCCGGTCCACACGCCGAGAACGATGCCAACGGCAACCACCACGACGGTGGCCAGCAGCGTCGACGCGAGCGTGACCATCGCGTCGTGCCAGACGCCGGTCCCGACCAGGAGCAGCAGGCAGACCGTCGCCGGCAGCGCGGCGCGCCATCCGCCGAGCACCAGCGCGAGCGTCACGACGGCCGCGGTCACCAGCCACCAGGGCGACTCGGTGAGCAGCGCTTCCAGCGGGTTCAGTACGCCGAACGTCACCGCGTCGCGTACGCCGTACGTGAAACCGCCGAAGACGTCCTGCACCCAGGCCGTCACGTCGGCCGCCGCGACGGCGATCCGGGAGCCGAGGTTCACGTCGGTCGGGAACTCGGCGGCCCACAGGTAGGTCCGGGAGAACCAGATCGCGACCAGTACGCCGAGCGCGCCCGCGCCGAGCAGAATCTTGCGGCGCAGGCTCGCGATCCGCCACGGCCGGTCGCCCGCGGCGGTGGTCACGCGGTCGAGCACGATCGCGAGCACGACGATCGCGAGGCCGGCGTTGAACGCGACCCCGACGTCGAGCGTCTGCAGCGCCTTCAGCACGGTCTGGCCCAGGCCAGGCGCGTCGATCAGCGCGGCGACGGTGACCATCGAGAGCGCGGCCATGATCGTCTGGTTGATCCCGACGACGACCGTGCTGCGCGACATCGGCAGCAACACCTTCGCCAGCGTCTGCCCGCGGGTCGAGCCGAGCGACCGGGCCGCCTCGACGCTCTCGGCCGGGACCGAGCGGATCGCGTGCGCGGTCAGCCGTACGACGGGCGGCGCGGCGTAGATCAGCGTCGCGATGGTCGCGGCGGCCGGGCCGATCGCGAAGAACAGCGTCAGCGGCGCGAGGTACACGAACGTCGGCAGCGTCTGCATCAGGTCGAGCACCAGCGTCGCGACCTTGAAGAACCGGTCCGACAGCCCGGCCCAGATCCCCAGCGGGATCCCGGCCAGCAGCGCCAGTACGACGGCCGCGATCGTCAGCGAGAGCGTGTCCATGCTCTCCTGCCACAACCCCTGCAGCCCGATGAACGTGAGCCCGGCCGCGGTCAGCAGCGCGACCTTCCAGTTGCCGAAGGCCCAGGCCAGGAACGCCGACACCGCGACGACACCGAGCCAGCCGACGACCGGCACCGGGCGCCCGTACGACGGCTGGGCGATCAGGCTCTGGAGCAGGACGACGAGCTGGTCGACGACGACGCGGATCCCGTCCGAGATCGCGTTCCCGCTGCCGACGACGCCGGCCTGCTCGGTCAGCCAGCGGTGGAACGGCGTCGTGTCCTGCCCGCCGAGGGCCAGCGTGTGGACGCCCCGCAGTACGAACCAGAGCGCGAGCCAGACGACGAGCAGGCCGCCGACGAGCACGACCTTGCGGGGTTTGCGCACGATCAGCTCGATCGAGCCGGTGATGGACGCCATCAGAATCGCGAGGACGAAGCAGCGGGAGCCGCGTCCGCGACGACGGCGAGGATCTCCTCGTCGCCGATCACGCCGAGCAGCTGCCCCTCGGCGACGACCTTCACCGGGCGGTCCGACTCGAGCACGAGCCGGGTCGCCTCACGGACCAGGACGTCGGGGCCGAGCTCCGGCCCGTCGAGCTGCTCGCCGTCCCGCGGAGGCCGGACGATCCAGCGCAGAGTCAGTACGTCGGCCCGCGGGATGTCGCGGACGAACTCGCGCACGTAGTCGTCGGCCGGCGCTCCGACCAGCTCGTCGCCGGTGCCGAGCTGGACGGCGGCGCCGTCGCGCATCAGCAGGATCCGGTCGCCGAGCTTGAGCGCCTCGGACAGGTCGTGGGTGACGAACACCATCGTCTTGCCGACCTCACGGTGCAGCCGGACGACCTCGGTCTGCATCTCGCGACGGATCAGCGGGTCGAGCGCGGAGAACGGTTCGTCGAACAGCAGTACGTCGGGGTCGTTGGCCAGCGCGCGGGCCAGGCCGACCCGCTGCTGCATGCCGCCGGACAGCTGCTCGGGGTACATGTTCTCGTTCCCGGACAGGCCGACCAGGTCGATGACTTCCTGGGCCCGGCGCTTGCGGTCGGGCTTGCTCTCGCCGCGCACCTCCAGCCCGTACGAGACGTTGTCGATCACCTTGCGGTGCGGGAGCAGACCGAAGTGCTGGAACACCATCGAGAACTTGCTCCGCCGCAGCGTGCGCAGCCGCTTCTCGTCGGCGGCGCGCAGGTCCTCACCCTCGAAGATCAGCCGGCCCGCGGTCGGCTCGACCAGGCGGGTCAGGCAGCGGACCAGCGTCGACTTCCCGGAGCCGGACAGGCCCATCACCACGAACACCTCGCCCGGCGCGACGTCGAAGCTCAGGTCGCGGACGGCCGCCGTACAGCCGGTGCGGTCGTAGAGGGTGGCCCGGTTGAGCTCGGCCAGCTCCGGACGGCGTGGAACGCGGGCCGCTTTGGGGCCGAACACTTTCCACAGGCCCTGGACCGACAGCAGAGCCTCGGACTCCTGCGGGTCGGGGTACTCGAGCTGAGCGGTCACAGTGATTCACCCTCGCATCCCCGGCGGCCGGGTTCGTCGTGAACGGCGACTTTATCGAATGCCCGGTCCGGCAGTGCCGGTCCGGGTGTCTGAGCGGTCAATGACCGCCGTCCGGCGGGTGACCGGCACAAGTCACTTCATCACGGATTTTGCTGTCCACACAGCAAAATCAAACATACGTCCGACCTGCGGAGAGACGGGGAGGTTGGAACAGGAGAGCGGGTGAGGGTGCGTGGGCCGGGGTGGGCGTCGAGCGCGGGCGGGAGTGCTCGGAGCGGGATGGGGTGGGGTGGGCATGGAGCCCGCGGGAGTGGGGAGGCGGCGAGGTGGGGTGCGGAAGGAGCAGCAGGGGTGGGGTGAGGCGGGAGGCAAGGTTCGTCCGCCTGGCTCAGCTTGGCTGGTACGGCGGGGCTTCGCCCCAGCCCCAGCGGGGGACGGGGGCCTGTGGCGGTGGGGTCGCGCCGGGCTGGGAGTTGGCGAGCGCGATGCGGGTGCCCCACTCGACGTACGCGACGAAGGCCGAGCGGAACTCGGGATCGGCGGGCAGCCCGGCGGGGTCGGCGCTGGCGGCGATCAGTGCGGCCCAGCGGGCGCGCTGCTGCTCGGTGAGGCCGAGGCCGATGTGGTGGCCGAGCATCGCGGGGTAGCCGCCGAGCTCGTCGGTGTAGGTCTTCGGGCCGCCGAAGACCTCACCCAGCCAGAGCGCGACGTGCTCGCGGTGCTTCGGGCTCATGTTCGCGAAGACGGGCGCCAGCAGCTCGTCCTCGAGGACTCGGTCGTAGAACACCTCGGTCAGCCTGCGCAGCGCCTTCGCGCCGCCGGCCCACTCGTACACGGTCGGTGTGGTCATCTGGATCCCCTCCCTTTCGTAATCATGTAATCATCTCCGAGGGTCGGTCAGCGCCGAAGCGATCGCGACCTGGACCGGATTGATCGCGTGCTCGTCGTCCTCGAGGTCCCAGAGCACGTTCTGGAGGATCCGCCCGAGCGTCCAGCCGACGGCTCGGTCGCGGTCGAGCGCGAGGCGGTCGACCATCAGATCGAAGCGGTACTGGATCGCGCGGTCGAGGTCGCCGGTCGCGAGCAGGTCGTCCCAGCGATTGTTGAGGGCCGGGAAGAGCTCGAAGCAGGGATCGCCGGCGAGTGGCTTCGGGTCGATCACGAGCCACGGCGCGCGGTCGGCGGCCATCACGTTGTCGTAGTGCAGGTCCCAGTGGAGCAGGCGGTCGCCGGGTTCTGCGAGCAGCTCGGTGACCCGGGCCGCGCAGGTCGTGGCGAGTTGCTGCTCCTGAGGGCTGACGAGCTTCGGGATCAGCGCCGGAGCGTCCTCGACCATTTCGGTGGCGACGGCTTCGAGGGTGCGCAGATCCTTGGGCGCTTCGGTGATGCTGAGGCGGGCGAGGAGCTCGGTCAGGATTCGGGTCGCCTCGACGTCGTCGGGCACGTCGTTGAGTGTCCGCGGGTTCAGCCGTTCGAGCAGGAGCGTGGCGGTCTCGTCGTCGTACTCGAGAACGCGGACCACGTCGTCGGCGTTCCAGGTCCGCAGGGCGAGGGCTTCGCCTTCGTTCTCGTCGTTGCGCGGCTGGAGCTTGAGGATCGCGGGCTCGCCGGTTGTTCGCCGTACGGGGAGGACGAGGGAGGCGGCGCCGTGCATCGGGCTGCCGTCGACGGTGAGCTGCCAGCGGTCGAGGTAGCCGGCCGCGGTCTCGGGGAGCGCCTTCACCCAACGTCGAGCTGCCTCGTCGGTGTGGGCGTCGTGGAGGGTTTGCGGGATCGTGAAGTCGGCCATCGATCAGCACAGTAGGTCGTCCGGAGTTTCTGTGCTTGGGTTTTCCCGTGAGCGGCGAACTGGCACGACGGCATCGCAAGGTCCAACTGGTCGTGGGACTGATCTACCTCGGTCTTCCGGTCCTGACGCTGGCGGTCAGTCTGGCGACCGCCGGGTTGGTGGGCGCTGTTGCACCGGCCGTGCTGCTGGCGCTCGGCGCGTTGCTCTTCACGCGGCAGCGGTTCCGTCCGCAGCGCTGGCGGATGACCGGCGCGATCTTCGGCGCGCTCGCCGCGGTCTACCTGACGCTCGTCCCGGACAACTTCGGGCTGGTGTTCATCCTGCTGGCCGTGCTGGTGATCTGGTGGCTCGGCGCGGGCGTCGGCGTCGCGCTCGCGGCGTACGCCGAACGCACGCTGCTCGTCCCGGTCGACCCGGAGCTCGCCGGTACGCCGTACGAGCTCGCCTTCCGCCTGCGCGGCCTGTGGGGCACGACCCTCGTCCTCGGCACGGAGACGGTCTCCATCCACACCATCCCCCGCAAACTCCGCGGCGCGAACCCTGAGGACCTTCGCCGGACCTACCCCTTCACCAAGGTCACGGGCGTCCACGAAGTCGACCTCTCCGGCTCCGAACGCCTCCGCTTCCCCATCCCCGTCGCGGCCGTCCGCACTCCCGGCCCGGCCGTCATCCTCCAGGCCGCCGGCGACGACTGGGTCCTCCCCACCAACCTCGCCCCCACCCTCACCCAACTCCTCCACCACCGCGTGGATGGCGCGAAGCAGGGCGAGGGCCTGGGCTGACGATCAGCCCTTGAACTGGGGCTGGCGGTCGGGGCTTGCCTTGGCGAGCGCCTCGCGGACTCCGTCGCTGTCGAGGTCCGCGGTGTAGACCGGGCTGGCTGGTTGCTGACGCCAGGACTCGGCGATCGGGCCGGCGTCTACCGGGTCGAAGCCGAGAGCATCGACGAGAGCGAAGACCTTGGCCTTCGCGTCCGCGTCGTCGCCCGCGACCGGGAGAGCGATTCGGCCGGCGGTTCCGGCGGGGACGCCGTTCTCGAGCAGGTGCTGGGCGTAGATGTTGTTGAACGCCTTCACGACCGGCTGTCCGAGGTGCTCGGAGACCCAGGCGCTCTCGGTCTTGCCCTCGTCCTCGATGCCCGCGATGCGGCCGTCGCGTTGCGGGTAGTAGTTGCCGGTGTCGACGACGACGTAGCCGGGGGCCGCGTCGGCGAAGAGGTTGGCGGGCAGGTCGAGGACCTTGCCCTGCGGGATGGTGACGACGACGAGGTCCGCGTCCTGGGCTGCCTCGGTGACCTGTACGGCGGTGGCGCCGGTTTCCTTCTCCAGGTCGCGCAGGGACTCGGGGCCTCGTGAGTTCGCGACCCGGACCTCGTGGCCGAGTGCGGTCAGGCGCCGGGTCAGGGTGCCGCCGATGTTGCCGCTTCCGATGATGCCGATCTTCATAGGTAGTTGCTCCTCTCGACCGGCACAACAACGGAACGGCCCGGGATCATCCGGTGCGTTGGTCGGTCCAGCTCATCGCCAGCGCAAAGCCCAGGTCGTCGTACCGGGCGCCGGGGAAGACCTCGTCGTACAGCTCGCGGAACGCGACGCGGCTCAGGTAGACGTCGCTGAGCAGGTGGTCGAGCCAGGGCTTGCTGTGCCAGAAGCGGAGTTCGAACCAGGCGTCGCGGACGCCTACCCGGCGTACGGACGGGAGGAAGCCGCGCTTGGCGCCGGCTGTGTAGACCCAGCGGGGTGGCGTCGGGTAGAGGTCGGAGACGTTGTCGAGGAGCGCGACGGTGCCGCCGGGGCGGACGAGCGACTTGAGCTGTTCGAGGCCGGCGCGGTAGTCGGGCAGGTGGTGCATCATCGTGTGGCTGTAGACCAGGTCGAACCCGTCGTCGCCGATCTCGAACGCGTCGGCGACCCGGTACTCGACGTTCGGCCGGGACCTGCGGGCGCGGGCGATGGCGATCATCGGCGCGCTCAGGTCGACGGCGAGCACGTGCTGGAAGTCGTCCGCGAGCCGTTCGGCCGCGTGCCCGGATCCGCAGCCGACGTCGATCGCCCGCTCGCCGTGGACGCCGAGGCCGCTCAACCACCCGATTCCCTGCTGCGGCTGCAGCGTGACGAACCGGTCGTAGTCGGTCGCGAACCGGTCGAACGATGCGGGATCCACCACGATGCTCATGCCAGTACGACGTCCGCCGCCCGCGGATTTGTTCGAATCAGAGCGGCGGGCTGACCGCTGTACGCCGTACGCCGGCCAGCTGCTCCCGGCCGTTGAACAGCCGTCGCAGCTCCGGTCCGACGATCGCGCGCGGCCCGATCGCGGCGACGCGGTAGGTCCCGATCGCGTGCTCCCGCAGCGACCGCCGCACCTGGCGGCCGTACTGGGTCAGCAGGCCCGGGAACCACCGGCTCAGCAGACCGCGCTCGACGAGCGAGGTCCTCAGCTCGGTCATCGCGGGGAGCCCGGCGACGGTGTTCAGAAGAGTCGCAAGCGGGATGCCACCGGCGGGAAGTGCGGCGAGCACCGCGCGTTCGAGCTGGTTGCTGCCGTCGGGGCCGAGGGCGTGCACCTCACGGCCGGCGAAGCCGATCACGCGCTCGTCGTGCAGCGCGAGGACCGCGACCAGTGCCGCCCGGCGCCGGCCGCCGCACAGGTAGGCGGTCTGGTTGAGGTCGAGCGGGTTCTCGGTACGCATCGGATCCTCCTGATCAGCTCGGCGACGTTCTCACCGGCTCAGACGGCCCGCACGCCTCGGCGGTTGCATCGAGTAGCAACGACCACGGAGCGTGCCCGCCCGACACCACCCCCCGGAGGGAGGGGGTCGGCGCCGGCGGAGTGTCAGTTGCCTGCGGCTTCGCGCTCTTTGCGGGCGGTCTCGGCCTTCTCGGCCTGCCAGCCGTCCTCGTTCTTGCCGATCCGCCAGTACCCGGACAGCGACACCCGGTCGCGCGGCAGGCCGCGCTCGCCGAACAGGTTCTTCCGGATCCCGAACACGAACCCGGCCTCGCCGTGGACGAACACGTGCACGTCGTCCGACGGGAACTCGAGCCCCGCCACCGCCGCGACCAGCCGCTCACCACGGCCCTCAGCCGCGCCGGCGCGGTGGAACCAGACCACGTCCGCGTCGCCCGAGCCGCCGAACTTCTGCTCCTCGGTCTCGTCCTCGACCTCGAGGAACACCTTGGCCGTCGTACCGGCCGGCAGCGCCTCGATCGCGGAACCGATCGCCGGCAGCGCGCTCTCGTCACCGACGAGCAGGTGCCAACCAGCGGCCTCGTCCGGCGTGTACGCACCGCCCGGACCGTTGAACCACAGCTGGTCGCCCGGCTTCGCGTTCGCGGCCCACGGGCCGGCGATCCCCTCGTCACCGTGGTGGACGAAGTCGATCGTCAGCTCCTGCGCGGCCTCGTCCCACGACCGCACGGTGTAGGTCCGCATCGTCGGCCACTGCTCGGACGGGAGCTGCTCGCGCACCTGACCCATGTCGAGCGGCAACGGGTACTCGACGCCGGGCTGCAGGAAGAGCAGCTTCACGTACATGTCGGTCATGCCGTTGCCGGTGAACTCGTCACAGCTCAGCACGACCCGGATCATGTGCGGCGTGATCCGCTCGGTCCGGCGGACGACACCGCGCTTGGCACGGCGACTACGGGGTGCGGGGGTGGGCACGCGACCACGGTTCCTCTCGGGCGGATCAGGGGATCCTGGTTCGACAAAGTTAGGTAGACCTAACTCACCCTAGCCGACCGGGGCAATCACCCACGGATCCACCGGCGAGCGGCCCGCTGTTCACCTGATGGTTGCCGGGGGCACGCTTGTGGGGATCAGCCTGGTGGGATGGACCCGATCTTCGGTACGCCGCAGCGGCCCGCCTCGCCGGTCACCCGGATCGACGCGGCCGGGCGGCCGATCTCGCTCGATCTGCGAGCGCCGGAGCGGAACACCGTGCTGTTCACCGGCGGGCCCGGGATGGGCAAGACCTTCGAGCTGGAGAAGGTCCAGGACCTCGCGCGGGCGCGCGGCTGGCCGTGCCTGAGGGTCGAGGCGTCGCCGCGGGAGCCGCTGGAGAGCCGGTTCGTGCGGGAGGCAACCCGCAAGCTCGGTGGGCTGCGCAAGCAGTACGGGTTCCTCGCGCTGCGGAAGCTGAAGAAGACGATCAAGAACCTGACCCAGCGAACGCGCAACCAGCAGAACGGCGCGGAGGTACGGGTCGGGGTCGCGCCGGTGCAGCTGGTCGCGAAGCGGCAGTGGGACGCGCCGGGCGGCAACGGGCTCGGCTCGACGCTCGACGAACTGGCGACCGAGCTCGGCGACCTGGCCGCGAAGAAGGGCGAGCCGGTCGTGCTGATGGTCGACAACCTCGACGTCGCCTCCGAGCGGGACCTGGCCGCGCTGACCGAGCTGTCGACGCATCTCGAGCGCGGCGGACGGCCGGTGTACCTGGTCGCCGCGGGCAGCGAGCTGGCGATGACGCGGCTGATGGCGGCGTCCGGCGGGCACTCCGGGGTCGCGACCGCGGTCACCAGCCGGTACGACGTACGCGAGTGTGGTCCGCTGTCGGGCGACGAGCTGCGGCCGACGCTGACCGAGCCGCTGCGGCAGGCGGGCATCGCGCACACCCCTGAGGCGGTCGACCGGTTGCTGCAGGCGTCGGGTGGTCATCCTGGGCGGTTGCGCGATCTGTCGGAGAAGGCGGTCGACCTGATCGGGAACCAGCCGGACGGGCTGACCCCGGACGTCGCGAAGGCGGCGGTCGCGCAGGTCAACGCGGATTCGCGGATCGTCTACCAGGCCGAGTGGAACTCGTGCTCGGCTGCGGAGAAGGAGTTGCTGGCGAAGACCGCGGCCCGGGGTGCGCGCGGGTTGTCGATGCCTGCCGAGACTCAGGCCGCCGGTCCGGGGAACTGGCCGGCGGTCGACAGCGCGCGGCAGATGCTGGTCGCGCGGGGGCTGATCCGGGAGGCGAGCGACCGGATCACTGTGGCGGATCCGGGGATGCGCGACTGGGTGGAGGTCCGCCTCGGTCAATCAGCCGCCACCGCGGGTGTTGCACTGCCGGGCTCGGCGGCTCCGGCGATCACGGCGGAGAGCTCTGGTCGGCACGCGGAAGGCGCCAGCACCTACACCCGCCAGGTCGGGCAGAGCACCTTCACCGTCAACCGCTAGCAGCGACTTGTCGAGAGGCCCGCTGCCAACTCAGCGCCAGCGGGATCGCGACGAGTAGGCCGGCGAGACCGAACCAGCCGACGGCGTTCACCGCATCGGTCTTGTCTGCAAGGAGTCCTGCGAACAGAGGGCTGACGCCGGTTGCCGTGGTGAGGCCCGAGTTGGACATGCCGATCGCTTGGCCCCGGCGAGCATCCGGCAGCAGGAACGTCATCGTCGTCGTGGACTGCATGACGACGATCGTGCCGAAGCCGCCGGCGATCACGAACAGCACGATCGACGCGACCAGCCCAGGACGCAACAAACAAAGGGCTACGGGCAAAGCGGCCAGGACGGCGAACGGACCGAGGAGCTTGGTGCGCCAGGCCTCGGGCACCCACTTGCTGAAGACGAAGGCGCCGATCACCGACCCGAGCGGATCCGCGGCGAGGATCAGCCCGACCGTCACCGAGCCCCCACCGAACACCGCCGCGTACGGCGCCGCCATTCCCTCGTACACCGCGACGATCGCCATCAGCCACAGCATCAGCACCAGCGCGCGCATCCCGCGATCCGCGAACAGCAGTCCCCAGGTCTCACCGGCAGACGATCGCCACGACCGCCGTACGCCGTCCTCTCGCTGACGGTCGGCAGCGGGCCGGTGCTGCAGCTTGGTCCGGATCAGCAGCGCGGAACCGAAGAACGTGACCGCGTCGACCAGCAGTACGACGTACGGGTTGAAGACCGCGATCAGCAGTCCACCACCGGCGAACCCGGCCATCTGCGCCGACTGGATGGTGATGCTGCGGATCGCCATGCCGGTCAGGTACCGCTCTTCACCCAGTACGGCGGGGAGCAACGCCAACTGGGCCGACTTGAACACCGGCTGCAGCAGCGACACGATCCCGACCAACACGCACATCACCGCGAACGGCATGCCCGGGATCGCCACCAGCAGGATCAGGCAGCCGCGCAACGCGTCGACCACCGCGATCACCTCGCGGCGCGGGAACCGATCGGCGAGCCCGGTCAGGAAGATCCCGCCGAGCAGCGACGGGACGAAGGTCAGCGCGTACGTCAGCCCGGTCAGCGCCGCCGAGCCGGTGTCGGCGAACACCAGCACCGACAACGCGACGCGGGCCAACTGGTCCCCGCAGACCGACTGCAGCTCCGCCAGCCACATCGCCCGGAACTCACGGATTCCCAGCACTTCCCGATAGCCGGCGTTCGCCATGCGCGGCAGCGTAGTTCCGGCTCAGGCCGGAACCCCAGGCTTTCGAACTCCCTGCAAACGTTGGCTCAGGTGGCGAAGATCTGCGCCTCGTCCGCGAACGCCTTGAACTCCAGGGCGTTGCCCGCCGGGTCGAGCAGGAACATCGTCCACTGCTCGCCAGGCAAGCCCTCGAAGCGCAGGTACGGGTCGATCACGAACGTCTTGCCGGCCGCCTTGAAGCGGTCGGCCAGGGTGTGGAAGTCGGGGATGGACAGGATCAGGCCGAAGTGCGGGACCGGGACGTCGTGGCCGTCCACAGGGTTGTGGATACCCTGCGAACGGCCCGGCGCGAGGTGGGTCACGAACTGGTGGCCGTGCAGGTTCCAGTCGATCCAGGTGTCGGACGAGCGGCCGCGCTCGCAGCCGATGACGGAGCCGTAGAACTCCGCGGCGGCAGCGAGGTCGTCGACCGGCATGGCCAGATGGAAGCGCGGTACAGAAGTCATACCGTCAACCTACGGCCAGATCGACGCGACCCACTCGGGGTGGTCGATGAACGGGTTGCGGTTGTGCTGCCAGTTGTCGAAGATCACCTGGTTGCGGCGCTTCTCGAAGGCGTCCGGCGGGTCGGCCTGGCTCCAGGCCTTCAGCACCGACAGCTTGCCGATGTACGGCGCGGAGCCGTTGTTCACCGAGTTGTTCGGCTCCAGGTTCGCGAACCCGTCGCCGCCCTCGTACCGGACGGCCATGTAGAAGATCATCCGCGCGACGTCGCCGCGGACCGCCGCCCGCGGCGAGAACGAGTCGCCGTCGACAGCGCAGCCCGAGCACTCCGCGACCGTGCCGCCGCCGTTGTCGAAGTCCAGGTTGCCGCGGACGCCGTTCACCGACACGTCCTCGGGCCGCAGGTGGTGCACGTCGGTGCCCGGCCCGGTCGCCGTCCCGAAGTCGCCGTGCGACTTGGCCCAGACGTGCTCGCGGTTCCAGTCGTTCGGGTTGCCGCCGTTGGTCGTCTTCGCCTGTGAGCGCCCGGAGTACAGCAGGATCACGTTGTTGGTGTTGTTCGGGTCCTGGTCGGTGTCCTTCAGCGCGTTCCAGACCTGGTCGTAGCTGAGCTTGGTCTGGTTCGAGATGATCGTGTGCAGCGCCGACTTGAGCGCCGCGCCGGTCTTGCCCTCGGCTCCTGCGTAGTAGTCCGAAGGATCACCCGGGTCGCCCGGATCGGATCCGCCGCCACCGCTGAACGCCGTCGCCCCGGTCAGTCCCGGGTGCGAGAAGTACGCCGCCAGCTTGCCGGTCACCGTGATCTGCTGCCCGACCAGCGACGGGTTCGACTGCAGCCCGTACGCCGAACGGAAGCCGCTCGGGATCTGGACGTACAGCATGCTCGCCGTACTGGTCTGTCCGGCCGAGTCGGCCAGCGCCAGGGCGTAGTCGTTCGGGAAGTTGCTGCGGACCACCGTGTTCGTGGCGGTCGGCTGGCCGACCACGTAGCCCGAGACGGTGCCGGTGGCACCGTTCTGCTGCTGGATGGCGGCGGCAACGGTCAGGGGCGCACTGGTCGCGGCCGGCGCCGGCGTCATGCCGAAACCGAGCAGGGCGAGCAGTACGCCGATCAGCAGCACGGGACGGAGCGAGCGAAGAGTTGTCACGGCGGGTCTCCCACGGGGCGGTGTGGAACGGCGTCGGGAGTCAGTCTGCCCCGTCGTACCGGCTGGTGAACGTCCCAGCGGGCGAAGACTTTCCGGCCGTAGGGTGACCGCGACATTGCAGGATGTTGCCTTCGAGCGGCGAGCGGCCCCCGAGTTCGGCAGACTGCAGGGGTTCAGCACCCAAGTCTGGGGAGTAACGAATGCGTGTGAAGAGGAGATCGCTGTCGATGGCGATCGCCGCGGTGTCGGTCGGTGCCGGTGGGCTCGCGCTCGTCGGTACGCCGTCGGTGGCCCAGCCACTCGGCGTGTCCGACGTCGCGGCACCTTCGGCGGAGGGGGCCGCGCTGGCGGCCGCCCGAGCACAGAAGGAAGCAGCAGCCGCCACGACGCCCGACGGGCCGCAGACGGCTCAGGAGAAACAGTTCAGCCAGGTCGACGACTACGCCACGAAGTCCGGCGGCCTGGGTGTCTACTACGACCAGGCGACGGGCAAGTACGTCGTCCGGATGCCGAAGACGGCGAAGGCCCAGGCGGCCCGGTCCGTGAAGGTCGCCGGTGCCGACACCGGGGTCCTGCCGAGCCGCACCACCAAGGCGGAGCTGACCTCGATCCGGACGGTGCTGGAGAACCGGCAGTGGAAGGACGGCGCGAGCAAGTACAGCTACGCCTTCCACTACGACGCGCAGCGGGACGCCATGTCGGTGACGACGGACGCGCCCGCGGCGACGATGCAGCCGCTGCTGGCCAAGTACGGGCCGGTGCTCGAGGCGAAGTACGGCGACGTCAGCCGGGACTCCCGGCAGAGTGACCCGGCTCCGCACCGCGGTGGTGCCTCGATCACGAACGGCTCGTCGGTCTGCACCAGTGGCTTCACCATCACCTCGACGGCCCGCTACATGGTCACCGCCGGGCACTGCTTCTCGCTCGGTCAGCGCGTCTTCTCCAGCGGTGGCCAGCAACTGTGGGGCACCGTCCGGAGCCGGCCGAGCTTCCCGTACTACGACTTCGAGGCGGTCGGCGGCGGGACGTACGGCTCGGTCATCTACCGCGGCGGCGCGGCCGGGACGACCATCCTGGTCAGCGGCGCCTCCGACCCCGCGGTCGGAGCCGCCTACTGCCGCAGCGGGCAGACGACGTACGAGCTCTGCTCGCAGGTGGTCACCAGCCTGCACGCGCAGTTCTGCGACGACGCCGGCTGCACGGTCGAACTGATCGCCTACCGCGGTCCGGACGGCATGGGCGGTGACTCGGGCGCCCCGCTGTTCCAGTACGTGAACGGCACCGTCCAGATCCGCGGCATGCACATCGCGCACGCGGGTGACGACCAGTACGCCGAGCGGTGGACCACCATCCGGTCCGTCTTCAAGGCGAACATCGCGATCAAGTGATCACTTCAGCTCGACCGTCCAGGGTCCGCCCTGGGCCTCGATCTCCTGGCCTCCGTCGGTCGGGCTGAAGACCTGCGTCGCGTAGAACTGGTAGCTGCCCGGCGCGAGTTTCTCCCCGGCCTGCGTCGTTGCCTCACCGCAACGGCGCAGGCTGATCGTCGAGGTGATGACGTGCCGGTCACCCGGCAGCAGCGTCAGCCTGTCCGCGACGTCGCGGATCGGCGCCGGAGTCGCCACCACCTTGCCCTGCTGGGCCACCGTGAGCGCGGCACTCCGCGCGGTGGTCAGCTCCAGGACCTTGTCGGTCTTGTTGACGACCACGACGTCGACGGCACCGAGGTCCGTCGTCCCGCTGATCGGCTTGATCACCGTCGCGGCACTCAGTTCCAACGGCTGCCCGGCTCGCGGTTCACCACTGGCCGCACCACCGCACGCAGCGATCGCCAGCCCGCTCGCCTCCTGGCGAGCGCCCGCGACTGACGAGTCCCCACTCCCCCCGAGATTCGGTACGACGGCCACCGCCGCGATCGCGATCACCGCGGCCGTGCCCAGGCTCGCCGCTCCCGCGACCAGCGTGTTGCGCCGGCGGCGGCCCTTGATCCGGCCGGCCAGCGCCTGCTCGTCCAGGTCCACGGTGTCCCGGCCCTCGTCCGCCACCGCGCCGAGAAGGTCCTTCAGGTCCTTCGACGTCATTGCACACTCTCCTCTGTCACGCCGAGCTGCGCGGCCAACCTCGATCTCGCATCGGCTAGATGGCGTTTCACCGTGCCCTCGGCGCATCCGAGCTGGTCCGCGATCTCCGGGACCGTGAGGTCCTCGTAGTACCGCAGCACCACACAGGCGCGCTGCTTGGGTGACAGGTCGGACAGTGCGTGGCGGACCGTGTGCGTTGTCGCGAGGTCCTCGCCGTGCTGGTCGTCGGGCTCGACCAGCAGGTGCCTGGTCTCGCGCCACTTCTTCGCCCGCCGCCGGTCGTCGACGTACAGGTTCAGGATCACGCGGCGCACGTAACCCTCGAGCTGCTCGATGTCGTTGCCGACGCGAAGCCGGCCGAACACCCGCAGCAGCGCTTCCTGGACCAGATCGGCGGCGCTCGCCGCTTCTCCGGTCAGCAGGTAGGCGTAGCCGCGCAGTGCCGGGCCGCGGACCGCGACCAGCTCGTCGAACGCGCTCTTCCAGTCAGCCACCGGCACCGTCCTTCGGTTTCCCTGTCGCCAAGCTAGACGACGGACGGGTGCGGAGCGTTGGGGGCGGGATCAGGAGTTTCTCCGGAGCCCGCGACGGTGGTGCAGACTTGGATCTCTTTCACGTCAGCACCACAGAGAGCAGTCAGTCGACTCGAGCGTCGACTGACGATGTTTGAGTCGGTGGGGCGGGGAAGCGCGATGGTCGGACGACCGCGCTGCTCCGCCCCACCTAGGTGTCCGGGCCCCCATCAGACCTCGGCGTCGGCCGCGGTCTGCTCGCCCAGCCACCAGTGAGGCGCTACTGGCGGGCAGCACCTCACCGATCGGTGAGAGGAAGGGCTCAGAGCCCTTCCCCGGTGAGCGGCGTGGTGCGGACGCCGTAACGGACCGTACTCAGTCGGGGACGGAAAGTCCATGGGTTGCCAGGGGGCGTCTCACCGTACTGACCATTAACTGTTTCAGCAGCTGATCGTGTCCGCGTGCGCGGTGCCGGAGGACCGGTACGACGCCACCCGGTCGGCCGCGGCCGACGGGCTCAGGACCTCGTTCTTCGCGTAGTACACCCAGTCCGCCGACTGCGCCCAGACGCTGGTGCCGCCGGAGTGGCCGTTCAGGTCGATGAACCACTGGTTGTAGTTCAGCGTCATGCCCTGCCGCGGGTAGACCGTGTGGCCCTGGCCGTCGTCGGTGTGGTCGGCGACCAGCGCGCCGTCGACGTAGTACTTCACGTGCCCGTTGGCGACCGTCGCGACCAGCGTGCGCCAGCCGGCGTGGCTCTGCCGGCGGGCGGTGCTGGCGCGCCAGCCGTCGAACGGGTCGACCTGGTAGGTGTTCCAGCTGGTGAAGAAGTTCGTCGCGCTGGTCTCACCCCAGCCGCCGTTCGGCAGGTACTCCGAGATGTCGAGCTCGCTGTAGATCGGGTCCCAGTCGTAGCGCAGCGGCGAGATCGTGTAGAAGGTCTGGTTGATCGTGTCGCCGTCGTTGCCGCTGGCCGGTGCGTCGCTGAACTTGAACCGGGTCGCGTAGGTGCCTTCGAAGAAGCGCTGCTGGTTCTGCTGCACCTGGGCGTGCGTCGTACCGCCGGCTGTGCCGTTGGTGCTCGCGCGGAGCTGCAGCGACTGCTGGCCGTCGACGACCGGGAAGCTGATGTTGCTCGCCGCCCAGGTCGCGCCGCCGACGCCGGGGCCGCCGGCGTTCGTTCGGATGCTCCAGTCGTGGGCAGTGAAGGCCGGGTCGGTCCGGGAGCTGTAGCTGAAGTCGTCGAAGAAGGCTCCGCACGCGGCGGCCTTGTCGGGAGTCTGTTCCAGAGCCGGGCGAGCAGAGGCCGGTACGCCCATCGCTGCCGCGACGGCAGCCAGGACGGCGACGGCCGCGGTGGTCCGGAGAGCGCGGGATCGAGCCATGGTGAACACCTTTCTCGGGGCGGAGAGGGTGTGACCACTGGGTCACTCCTGGCAATCTGACGCGTTCGAGTGGTTAAGTCAAGAGGTTGTCTTAACCGTGGGATCGCTCTCACTGGTCAGACCACTGGTAATCTTTGCCCATGCGAAGGACCCAAGCGCGCGACCAACTGCTGGCCCTGATCGAGACCAGCGGGCCGGGTCAGGTGCTGCCGTCCGAGCGCAGCCTGAGCGAGTCGCTGGGCGTCTCCCGGCCGACGCTGCGAGCGGCCCTGGACGACCTGGCCCGGGAGGGCGTGGTGGTCCGCGAGCACGGGCGCGGCACGTTCGTCAGCGCGCGGAGGATCCACCAGGAGCTCGAGCCGACCGAGGCCGGCGACTTCGCCCTGCCGCCCGCCGAGGGCAGCCCGTGGCAGAGCCGGCTGATCAGCTTCGCGGTCGAACCGGCCGGCGCGCGAATGGGCCGCCGCCTCGAGGTCTCACCCGGTGCCGACCTGATCTCCGTCGTCCGCCTCCGCCTCGTCGACGGCCTCCCGATGTGCATCGAGCGCATCCACCTCCCGGCCGGCCTCGTCCCCGGGATCTCCGGCCGCGACTTCGAGACCGGCTCGTTCTACGCGCTCCTCCGCACCCGGTACGACGTGGCGCCGCGCGACGCCGTACAGGTCACCGAGCCGACCGTCACCGATCATCAGGAGTCCGCCCAACTCGACGTACCGCTGCACTCCCCGGCCCTGCTGATCGAGCGCACGACACGAACAGCAGACCGTGCCGTGGTCGAGTACACGCGGTCGATCTACCGCGGCGACCGCTACCGGATCACCACGAAACTGACCTTCCCGGACTGAAATCATGGGCCCTTCGCCGACATAAGAGGGGCATGACGGAGAACAGACACGGTCCCCCGGACGACGAGCGGCTCGCGCGGTTCGAGGCCGTCTTCTCGGCTTGCTACGACCGCCTGGTCGCGTACTACCTCAGGCGGGTGACCAACCACGGCGACGTCGACGACCTGGTCGCCGAGACGTTCCTGGTCGCCTGGCGCAAGCTCGACGCCGTACCGGCCGATGCACTGCCTTGGCTGTACGCCGTCGCGCGCCGCACGCTCGCCAACTACCGCCGCCGCGAAGACCGGCGCTCGGCGCTCACCGAGCAACTCCGGGCGGCGCCGGTCGCCCAGACCTCGTCCGGCCCTGAGGCAGCCGCACTCACCGCGGCGGCCTGGAACGAGCTGCCGGAACGCGATCGCGAACTGCTGTCGCTGATCGCGTGGGAGGGCTTGGAGGTCGATCAGGTCGCCGTGGCCCTCGACTGCTCGCGGAACGCCGTACGGATCCGCCTCCACCGAGCGAGACGCCGCTTCGAGAAGTTGCTGCGGTCGACCGACGAGACACCGGTGGCGAAAACCCTCAGCACAGCTCACGAAGGAGGACCGGCATGAACACTCTGGACAAGATCCGGGCGCTCGACCCGGTCACCGACGAAGACCTTCAGGCGGCCACCCGCAACCGCGACGAGGTCCGGAGCTCCGTGCTGTCTCGAGCAGAGGCGACGGAAGCGGGCAGGCCGAGCGCTGGGGGACCGTCGTCCGTGCGGCAGGGGTGGAACCGGAGCCGCCGCTGGGTGCCGGTCCTGGTCGCGGCGAGCCTGGTCGGTGGGATCGCCCTCACCATGGTCGAGCGGTCCGGCAACTCCCAACCGGAAGCACTGGCGTTCGCCTACCAGGGCGACGATCTGAAGATCACGGTCGTCGATCTGCAGGCCGACACCAAGCGCTTCAACCGGGAACTCGAGCAGCAGGGGCTGAAGTTCAAGCTGGTCCTCGTTCCCGCGACGCCGTCGCTCGTCGGCCAGGAGACCGCGGCAGGCTTCAGTGACGGGTCCAACGCGCGGCACGTGACGGTCGGCGAGACGCCGGCCGGCTGCATGCTCGGCGTCGACACGTCGTGCCACATCGAGATCTCCGTCGCCAAGGACTTCCGCGGTGAGGGAGTCCTCGAGATCGGCCGTCCATTGCGGCCGGACGAGGCTCCCCTCGCCGCCGCGTCACTGAACGCCGTCGGCGAGCCGCTCGCGGGCGCCAAGTGGGGCGTCCTCCGGGTCGGCGAGGCGAAGGAGATGCTGGGTAAGCGCGGCCTGCACGTCAGCGAGTACTCGGCAGAGTTCGACGAGCGCAACTACAGCGAGGTTCGCGAGTCCGTCCCTGACACCTGGTACGTCCGCGACGGCGTCCAGGTCGGCGCGAAGGACGTCAAGCTGACGGTCAGCGAGAAGCCGTAGCAGTTGGATGGCCGGTACGTCGTCGTACCGGCCATCCACCTGACTAGCCCTTGACGGCTCCCGCCGCTACTCCTGCGGTGACTCGGCCCTGGAGGACCAGGAAGATCAGCAGGACGGGGAGCATGAACAGCGTGGCCGCCGCCATGGTGGCGCCCCAGTCGGTGCCGAAGGTGTTGCTGAAGGACGAGAGCCAGACCGGCAGGGTGCGCTGGTCCTGGTTCTTGATGATCAGCAGGTTCGCGAAGGCGAACTCGTTCCAGGCGGTGATGAAACCGAACAGCGACGTGGACAGCAGCCCGGGCGCGAGCAGCGGGAAGACGACCCGCCGGAACGCCTGGAACTGGTTGCAGCCGTCGACCTGCGCGGCCTCCTCGAGCTCGACCGGGATCGCGTTCAGGAACCCGCGCAGCGTCACGATCGTGAACGGCAGTGTGACCATGAAGTAGATCAGGGTCAGCATGGTCAGCTTGTCGAGCATGTCGGTGTCGCGGGCGATCACGTACATCGGGATCAGCAGCGCCTCCCACGGCGTCATCTGCGCGATGAACACCATCAGGATGAACGCCTGCCGGCCGCGCCACTTCATCCGCGCCACGGCGTACGCCGCCAGGCACGCGATGATCAGCGCCATCAGCACCGCCGACACCGCGACCAGCGCACTGTTGCGCCAGAACAGCCAGAACCCGTCGGCGTTCACCGCCGTACCGAAGTGGCTGAAGGTGATGTTGGTCGGGAAGAACGACGGCGTCTCGGCCTGGATGTCCTTGGTCGGCTTGAACGCCGTCAGCACCATCCAGTAGACCGGGAACACCGAGAAGGCGAACACGATCAGGGCCAGCGTGTTGAGCGAGATCTTCCGCCCGATCCGCGTCCTCACAGTTCACCCTCTTCCTTGAACATCTGCCGGAAGTAGGCCAGCAGCGCGACGCCCAGGATCACGACGGTCACCATCGAGATCGCGGCACCGAGGTCGTAGCGGTTCAGCGACTGCGCCACCTGGTAGGCGTAGACCGGCAGCGTCAGCGTCGCGTTGCCCGGGCCGCCCTGGCTGATCGCCCAGATCTGGACGAAGCACTTGAAGACCCAGATGATCTCCAGGCAGAGGATCAGCCCGAACATCGGCCGCAGGATCGGGAACGTGATCAGCCAGAACGTCTTCACCCCGCCGGCGCCGTCGATCTGCGCCGACTCGTGCAGCTCCTTCGGCACGGTCGTCATCGCGGCGTACAAGGTGAGTGCGGCGAACGGCACCGACTGCCAGACGATCAGTACGACGATGATCGCGAACGTCGACGTCCCGTTGGCGAACCACGCGTAGCCGTCGAACTGCTCGAAGCCGAGCGCGACCAGGACCCAGTTCACGACACCGAGCTGGGACTGGAACAGCCACTGGAAGACCGTGGTCGCGGCGATCACCGGGATCGCCCAGGCGACCACCAGCCCACCCATCACGGCCAGTCGCATTTTCTTGCCCAAGGCACCGATCAGCAGAGCGATCAGCGTGGCGAGCACCATGATCAGCGAGACATTGATCGCCGTGAAGACGAACGTCCGCAGGACGACGCCCCAGAACATGTCGTCCGACAGGATCTGCCGGTAGTTGTCGAAGCCGACGAAGTCGGCACCGCCGCGGATCAGCTGGGCGATGCCGAACTTCTGGAACGAGATGATCAGGTTCCGGATCAGCGGGTAGACCAGCAGGTACGCCGTACCGAGCACCGTCGGCGCGACCAGCAGGTACGGCAGCAGACGCACCGGCAGGGAACGCCCCCGCCGCCCGGAGACCGGCGAACCGGTCCGGGCGGCGGGGGCGTGTTCCGCCGTGGTCTCGACGTGGGTGACAGCCACGGCTACTTGGTGTTCAGCGCCTGGGTGATGATCTCGTCGGCCGCCTTCGCGGCAGCCGCCGGGTCACCACCGGTCAGGACCTTGGTCTGGTACTCCTTGATCGGGTTCTTCGCCTCGACCGCGGCCCAGTTCGGCGAGTTCGGGGTCGCCTTGCCGTTGGCGGCGCCGGCGGCCATCGCCGCGACCCCCTCGTCGGCACCGACCGACGCGGCCAGGCTGGTCCGGTTCGGCACGTACTTCATCGACTTGGCCAGGTCGGTCTGCCACTGCTCACCGGCCAGCTCCTTGATGAACGTGTACGCCGCGTCCTGCCCGTCGGAGGCCTCCGGGATGATCAGGTCCGAGCCACCGGTGAAGACCGCGCCCGGCTTGTCGGCGGCCTTGCCCGGGATCGGGAAGAAGCCCAGCTTGTCCTTCAGCGCCGGGTTCGCCTGGGCGATCAGCTCGGCCGCGCCCGGGACCGCGATCATCTGCGCGATCTTGCCCTGCGCGAAGACGTCGGTCTGGGTCGGCTTGGCCTCGTCGGAGTCCTTGGGGCCCTTGCCGAGCGCCTGGATCTGCTTGTAGAACTCCATCCCCTTCTGGGCCTCGGGGGTGGACAGCGCGCCCTTCCAGGCGTCGCCGTCCTTGACCGCGAGGTCGCCGCCCTCGTCCCAGATGAAGCCGGACAGCACGTAGAAGTTCTGGCCGGGCAGGTAGATGCCCTGGTTGCCGTTCGCGTTCAGCTTGGTGGTCGCGGTGATCCACTCGTCGCGGGTCTTCGGCGGGGTCACGCCGGCCGCCTGGAACAGGTCCTTGCGGTAGACGACCACGCGGTTCGCGGCGTAGTACGGGATGCCGTACTGCTTGCCCTCGTACAGCCCCGGACCGGCCAGGCCCTCGATCCAGTCGTCGCCCTTGAGGTCGGACTTCTTGTCGGTCAGGTCCTTGACGCCGCCCGAGGCCGAGTACTGCGCGACCTGGGTGTTGCCGACCTCGATCACGTCCGGCGCATCCTTGCTGGCCAGCGCACCGATGATCTTCGGGCCGATCCCGTTCCACTCCTGGATCTGGACGTTCGCCTTCACGTCCGGGTGCTTGGCGGCGAAGTCGTCGGTGAAGCGCTTGAGGAAGTCGTCGGAGACGCTGCCCTTCATCAGCCAGACGTCGATCGTGGTCGGGCCGTCGGCGGCGGCGTTGTCACCATCGGAGCCACCGCAGGCGGCCACCGTCGTGAGGGAGAGAGCCGCGACCGCGGCGACGGCAAGGGAACGGAACTTCATCGGATCACCTCTGGCGGAGTAGCCGGACCGGCGCCCGGCTGACTGGTATGAACCTGTCGTTCAGTGGCAGCGAGAATTGCGGACGACGGGTCGGCCAGTCAATAGTTCAGTAGGTTCCGTTACTAAGTCGTGAGAGCGTGCGCAGCCATGAATTCCGCGCGAAGTGATCGATTGACAGCGTTATCTGCAGCCTGTGTTGCAAATTGCGCAACAGACCAGTTGGGCGGCTGGTCATTGATTTACCGGACCAGTTGTTTTTTCCGGCAACCGCTTGCTGTTATCTGCCGAGGGCTGCGATCACCGCTGACGCGGTCGCCGCGTCCTGTACGCCGAGGCCCGTCAGGTCCGCGATCGACCTCTGGGTACGCCGGGTGAAGCCGTCGCGCAGGATCGCGCCGACGGACAGGTCGACGGCGTTGCTGATCACTCCGGCCCGTACGGCGTTGCCGTAGTCGCCGTGGTCGAGGCACTGCTCGTGGTCGTCGGTAGCAACGGTCGCGCCGGCGAAGAGCTCGGGCGGCAACTCGCCTTTACCGGGCATGTCGGTGCCGACGCCGGTGATGTGGAGGGCGCCGCTGAAGAGCCCCGAAGGCAGTGGGGATGTCGCAGGCGTTGTGGCGATCACGCAAGTTGCTGCGCTTTCGGTGACCGGTCGGGCCTGAAGACCTGTTGATTGCAGGGTTTCGACCAGCTTTGCGACAGCGTCGGGGCGGCGACCCCAGACTTGAAAGGTGACGTGAGGGCGGAGGTGGGTCAGCCAGATCGCCTGCAGGCGGGCCTGGTCTCCGGTGCCGAGGATCAGGACCTCTTCCACGTCGGCCGGCGCCATCGCGTCGGTGATCAGCGCACCGGCGGCCGCGGTGCGCCAAGCGGTGAGGCGGCCCTCGTCGGCCAGGACGGCGGCGGGCTCGCCGGTGGTCGCGTCGACGACGAGCATCAGGCCGTTGTTCACCGAGGCGAACGTGCTGGCGATCTTGACCGTGAAGTGCGGCGAGCCCTCGACGTACCCGGCCTTCACATGACAGTCGCCGGACGCCGCCGGGAAGTCCAGCACCATCGGGAGCGGGACCTGCGTCTGTCCCTCGGTGTGGGCGATCAGGGCGGAGCGGACCGCGTCGAAGACGAGTTCCGGCTTCACCACCGAGCGGATCTCGTCGAGACCGATCACGCGCAGCGTCATCCTTGCTTCTCCAACCAGTTGCTCCAGGCATCGAGTGCCGGTTCGGGATCGAGGCGGCCGAGACCGACGCGGAAGCGGTCGGTCGGGGTTTCGGTGAGCGCCGAGGAGTAGATGCTCGACGGCAGCAGAAGGACTCCGGCCTGCTCCACCAGCTCGGCGCACATGGCTTCGACGCCATCCGGACCGGCGTACCGGGGAAAGCAGACGCAGCCGCCTTGCGGTGCCTCGAAATCGAAGAGGTCCGGTCGCCGGGCGAAGAAGTCCGCGAAGAGCGGGACGTTCCGCGCGACAATTCCGCGATTGCGTTCCAGCAAGCGATCGCGGGCGCGCAGGCCGATCAACGCGAGGATCTCGCTCGGCGCTGAGTTGCAGATCGACGTGTAGTGCTTGGCACGCTCGAGCTTGTCGAGAACGGCGCGGTCGCGGCAGGCGATCCAGCCGATCCGCAGCCCGGGCAGGCCGTACGCCTTCGACATCACGTTCAGCGACAGCGCCGACGGCGACAGGTCGGTTGCCTGAGGCAACGATGGTCGGTCCAGCTCGAGTCCGCGGTAGACCTCGTCGCTGAACAGCCGGATCCCGCGCTCTTCGCACAAACGCACGAGCCGCTCCCACGCCGCCGGGTCCGGTACGGCGCCGGTCGGGTTGTTCGGGAAGTTCACCGACACGAGCCGGGTCTCGGGTCGCAGCGCGCGCTCGATCGCGTCGACGTCCAGCGCCCACCCGTCTTCGGGCCGCAGCGCAACGCCTGTCACGGTGCCGATGTCGAGCGGGATCGTCTCGGCCGCCTGGTAGTTCGGCGTCAGTACGACGACGTGGTCGCCCGGCTCGAGTAGGACGCGCATCGCGAGGTAGATGCCTTCCTCGGCGCCGGCGAAGCACATCACGTCGTCCGGCTCGAGGCCGTCGTACGTACTGGCGATCTCTTCGCGCAACGCGGGCAGGCCGCGCGTCTCGGTATAGCCGAGCGCGAGCGACTCCCACCGCTCGCGGCCGTCGTCGTCCGCCATCGCGAGCAGCTCGGACATCGGCAGCGACTGCGCGTCCGAGGCGGTCAGGTGGAACCGCGCGCTGAACTCCCAGCGCGAGAAGTACGTCTCCAGCCGGAAATCAGGCAGGGTCGCCATCGGATTCCTTCCGGGCCTCGCCGAGCAGCTGGTAGAGCGCGGACCGGGAGATCTTCAGCGCCCGCGCGACCGCCGGTACCGACCGCCGTTGACTCAGTACGCCGGCCGACTCCAACCGCCCGACCAGCTCCAGCCGGTCGTCCCGGGACAGCCGGTCGACCGTCGCGCCACGCTCGCGGACGAACTCGCCGACCACGTCGTTCAGCGTCTCGGTCCAGTCGTGCTCGAACAGCACCCGCGGCTGCCCGGTCACCGGCGCCGCGAACGCCGCGAGGATCCGGCCAGCCTCCTCGAACGCAGTCCGATCGACGTTGATGCACAGCACCAACCCGGCCTTGCCGTCCGCGTCCCGCAGTACGGCGCTCACGCTCGACAGCCGCCGCCCGTCGGCCAGCGACTTCGGGTAGGGCCCGTAGACGTCGCGCCCGGTCTCCGCCAACTCGTCCAGCTCGCCGAGCAGCGACGGCGCCCCGACCTTCCGCTCCGACAACGGGTTCCAGATCGCCACCACCTGATCGGTCGCCGGATCGTGCAACACCACCTCGGCATGCGGCGACAACAACCGAGCGATCGCGTCACCCACCGGCGCCAGCCGATCGACCTCGGCCTTGAGCTCAGGACTGGACATGCTGTGGACGATACGTCCACAGCAGACAGACTGTCCACACCGAGTGCGAGATCTATTGCGGCCCACAGGTCCGGCGTAGCGTCGCAGCCACTGGGGCCGGAGCCTTGCTCACTCGGGCTGGGCCGCGCCCGGGGCCAGGGGGGCTCGAAGATGACACCGAGAACGTTCTTTCGCCGGCCGGCGGTCCGAGGGACCTGGATCGCCGTCCTCGCGGTGGTCGCGGTTTCAGGGGTCGGCCAGCCGGCGGCGGCCACTGCGGCCGCGGATCACAGATCCACCGGGCACCACGGGACGTTTCTCGTCTGGACCCAGTACGACGCCGTCGGGACCGGGCGCATCATGCTGGCGGACTCGACCGGGCGCAACGCGCGGGCGATCAGCCATCCGCCCGTCGGCGGAGAGGACATCGATCCCCAGGTGTCTCCGGACGGAACGCGGGTGCTGTTCGAGCGCGACCTGCCCGCAGAGGGCAGCGCTGACATCAGAGTCGTGCGGACCGACGGAACCGGCGAGCGCCTGCTGAACCTCGGCTGCACCGCGCCGTGCGCGGCCGACCTGATGCCGAACTGGACACCGAACGGGCGGGGCCTGACCTGGACCGCGGTCGTCGGGCCCTTCGACCCCGAGACCGGGGACGCCCACTCGGCCTTGCTGTGGACCGCCGAGCTCGACGGCAGCCACCGGCGGCAGCTGTCGCGCCCCGGACTCGAACTGCAGCGATGCGAGGAGTACGGCGCGCAGTACGCCCCCGCCGGCTATCTCGTCTGGAGCCGGCTGTGCTCGGGTCTGGGCATCACCGTCGTACGCCGCGACACCAACGGGCGCGAGCGCCTGCTCACTCCTTGGTCACTCGGCGCGGACCTGCCCGACATCTCGCCAGCCACCGAAGGGCCCACCAAGGATCTCGTCGTGGTCGAGACCGCGGGCAGCGGCGAACCGGGGGAGCCGTCCGCAGCGGTCGCCACCGTCCCGGCGACCTGCCGCGATCAGTCCGACTGCGCCCGGCACATCCGCTACCTGACCTCGCCGACGTCCAAGCCCGATCAGCACTTCAACCCGGCGTGGTCGCCCACGGGCCGCCAGATCGCCTACACCCGGTTCATCAGCGGCACGGAGACCCGGCCACCGCTCGGGGACATCTGGACGATGAACTGGAACGGCACGGACAAGCGGCCCGTCGTCACCTCACCCCTGTTCGACTTCGTCCCGGAATGGGGTCGCCGGTAGCCGATCGTCCTGCTTCCTTGCGTGGCGGAGGCCGAGGAGGAGCAGGCCGATGGAGATGGCGCCGACTACGGCGTACGTGAGGCGGCCGCCGAGGCCGTCCCAGGTGGTGTGGAGGGCTACGGCGAGGGCGTACATGCCGAGGAAGCCGGCGAGGTGTCTGCCGGTGGGGTTCACGACGAAGCGCCAGAGGCCCCAGCAGGTGAGGCCGGTCCAGGCGGCGTGGCCGGCGGGGGAGAGCAGGCCTCGGATGAACAGGGTCTGCTCGGCGGCGCCGACGTTGCCGCCGGACTGGAGGAGTGCGACGAAGGCGTAGCCCATCGTCTCCAGGACGGCGAAGCCGGTGCCGACCGCGACGCCGATGACGATGCCGCCGCCGATGGAGTGCCGGTAGCGGGTGCCGAAGAAGAGGACCAGGATCAAGGGGACGACCAGCTTGGCGGACTCCTCGATCAGGCCGACGCCGACCATCGGGAGCGTGCCGAGCCGCCGCATCGCGTCGTACTCGAGCAAGCCGGCGACGACCACGCCGACGACTCCACCGAAGAGCAGCGAGCCGCCGAGCGTCGGCCCGTCGATCAGCCAGCGCCCGGACCGGCCGGCGGCGAACGTGACGAAGGTCAGCGGGACGACCAAGGCGCCCAGCAGGATCATCGTCGGGAAGAGGTTGGGGTTGTTGGTGTCGGTCAGTACGGCGAGCACCAGCAGGTACAGCCCCGCCCCCACCACGAAGGTCCCGATCCACGCCCACCTGCGGACAGCCGTCTGTGCCATGCGCTGATCCTGCACCCGGGGCGTCGTCGCGCACAGCACATCAGGCCGACATGTCGTGTGAACGCTCCGTTACACCGTTGGTGGCGCGCATGCGCCATGTCACAGGAAGGGCAGAGATGGACAGGGCGCAAACGCAGGTCCGCACCGCAGACTCCTGAGCACGAGGTGCCTGCCCCTAGCCTCTCGAAGGAGTCCGCTCATGTCCTCAAGCAAGCGTCGCGCCGCCATCCTCGCGGCCGCACTCGCGCTGGCCACCACGTCGAGCCTGACCGCTACCGCGGCACCACCAGGCCCGTCGGCCGCACCCTCAGCCGCTGCCCCAGCGGGCAAGTCGCAGAAGATCACGCTGATCACCGGTGACGTCGTCGACGTGACCGACGCCGGCGGCGGCAAGAAGGCGGCCGTCGTACAGCCCGCCCCGGGCCGCGAGCAGATCGCGTTCCACACCGTCGAGGTCGACGGCGGACTGCGCGTCCTGCCGAGCGACGTCGTCCCGTACGTCGCCTCCGGCATGGTCGACGCCGACCTGTTCGACGTCGACGAGCTGCTCGCCGACGGCTTCGGCGACGCGAGCACGCCGAGCCTCCCCCTGATCGTCCGGTACGACGGCGCCGCCCGCGTCCAGTCCCTGACCGGTACGACGAACAGCCGCCCGCTCGCCTCCATCGGCGGCGCGGCCGTCACCGCCAGCAAGGCGGAGCTGCCCGCCCTGTGGAACTCCCTGAAGCCCGCCTCGCACACCGCCCGCACCCTCGACCAGGGCGTCGCCAAGATCTGGCTCGACGGCAAGGTCAAGCCGGTGCTGGACAAGAGCGTGCCGCAGATCGGTGCGCCGGCCGCCTGGCAGGCCGGGTACGAGGGCACCGGCGTCGAGGTCGCAGTCCTCGACACCGGGGTCGACGCCAATCACCCGGACCTGGTCGGCAAGGTGCAGAAGGCCGAGGACTTCTCGACCAGCCCGACCGGCACCGAGGACCACTTCGGTCACGGCACGCACGTCGCGGCGACGATCGCCGGGACCGGCGCGGGCGCCGGCGGGACCCGGAAGGGTGTCGCACCGAAGGCCGACCTGCTGGTCGGCAAGGTGCTCGGCGACGACGGTTCCGGCTACGAGTCCTGGATCATCGCCGGGATGGAGTGGGCGGCCGCCGAGGGCGCCAAGGTGGTCAACATGAGCCTGGGTGGTGGCCCGACCGACGGCACCGACCCGCTCAGCCAGGCCGTCAACGACATCACCGCGGCGTCCGGCACCCTGTTCGTCGTCGCCGCCGGCAACGACGGCGCGGACGAGTCGGTCGGTTCGCCGGGTGCGGCAGCGGCCGCGCTCACCGTCGGCGCGGTCGACCGCAACGACGCGCTGGCGGACTTCTCCAGCCGCGGCCCGCGGGTCGGCGACTCCGGCCTCAAGCCCGAGATCACCGCGCCGGGCGTGGACATCGTCGCGGCCCGCGCGGCCGGTACGGCGATGGGCCAGCCGCTCGACAACCTCTACACCGCCGCCTCCGGTACGTCGATGGCGACGCCGCACGTCGCCGGTGCCGCGGCGCTGCTCGCGCAGCAGCACCCGGACTGGAAGGCCGGCCGCCTCAAGGACGCGCTCACCAGTACGGCGAAGACCACGCCCGACCTGAGCGTCTACGCCCAAGGCACCGGCCGGGTCGACGTCGCCCGGGCGGTCGCGCAGAAGGTCGACGCGACCGGGGTCGCCGACTTCGGCCTGACCGTGACCGGCAGCAGCGCGACCACGCGGACCATCACCTACCGCAACGACACCGCCGCGCCGATCACGCTGAGCCTGGCCGTCGACGTGGACAACCTGGACTCCCACCAGCCGGAGACCGACGCGTTCGGCGTCCCGGCGACCGTGACGGTCCCGGCCGGCGGCTCGGCCGACGTACCGCTGGCGCTCGACCCGGCCAAGCTGGACCGCGGTCTGTTCAGCGGCTGGATCGTTGCCTCTGGCCCCAACAACGTCAGCGTCCGGACCGCGGTCGGGACCCTCAAGTCGGGCCCGAAGCACAAGGTCACCTTCCGCGGCATCGACCTGAACGGTCAGCCGACCGCCGTCCCGGTGGTCTCCCTGTACGGCGACAACTCGCGCTCGGACACGCTGGGCTGGTTCGACGAGGGCGGGACCTTCACGGCCGAGGTCGAAGAGGGCACCTACCTGATGCACGGGTTGGTGGAGTCCCGCGAGGCGCAGACCGAGAAGGCCTCCCTGTTCACGGATCCGAACATCGTGGTGGACAAGGATCGCGAGATCGTCGTCGACGCGCGCAAGGCGCAGCCGATCACGATCCACACGCCGAAGCCGTCCGAGCAACAGGCGGTGCTCAGCTACTACGTGCACCGCGAGTACCCGAACGGCCGCAAGATCACCCACGGCGTGATGCACTTCAGCACGGTCAGCCAGGTCCTGGTCACGCCGACCAAGCCGGTCCAGGGCGGCAGCTTCGAGTTCGCCTCCCGGTGGCAGCTGGTCGCTCCGCTGGTCCAGGCGTCGGTGCCGGGTGTCTCCGGTCCGATGGACATCAACCTGCTGCACCAGTCGCCGTCGTACGAGGGGAAGAAGCGGTTCAGTCTCGTTGCCCCCGGCCCCGACTTCAAGGGGGTCAAGGGAGCGGTCGCCGTGATCCCGTCCAGCGAGGACGGCTGGGGCAACGGCAGTGAGCAGGACCAGATCGCGGCGGCGGCGAAGGCCGGTGCGGCCGGCGTCATCCTGTACCGGCCGGCGGACTGGTCGGCGTGGACGGTCTGGCGTCCGGTCGGCGACCGTGAGCCGATCCCGGCGATGGTCACCACCGCGCGCGACGGTGCCAAGCTGGTCGCCCGGGCCAAGGCCGGTCGCGCGACGATCGACCTGACCCTGACCACCTCGAGCCCGTACCTGTACGACGTGTTCCAGACGTCGAAGCAGCAGATCCCGGCCAAGATCGACTACACCGTGACCGCTGCGAACAGCGCCCGGATCAACACGTCGTACGCCGACAACGGCGGCTTCAACTGGGCCAAGGAGCAGCGGTTCGGCTGGCGCCCCTGGCAGGACTACGCGTGGAACGACTCGCAGCGCTTCGTCGAGACGCCGAAGGTCCGCGAGGAGTGGGTCAGCTCGGGCGACACGCTCTGGCAGCACCGGGTGCACCACCTCTACACGTGGGACACGATGAACCCGCTGCGCGGTGGCATGACCTCGGAGCCGCGCAGCTACAAGACCGGATCGTCGAGCGAGTCCTGGTTCGAGCCGGTGGTCCGTCCGGCGGCAGCGCCGGGTGTGGTGTCGACGAGGACCGGTGACCGGTTCTCGCTGCGGGTGCCGTCGTTCGTCGACGCGGCCGGGCACTACACGCTCGGCGAGACCACCTCGTCGTCGGCGGTGCTCAAGCGCAACGGCTCGACGGTCGCCGAACTGCCGGATGCCTGGCAGGACGTCATCACCACCAGCGGCGACGCGTCGTACCGGCTGGAGCTGGCGACCGAGCGGCAGGACACCGAAGGTGAGTGGAACTGGGCGACCAAGACCCAGACCGCGTGGGACTTCCGGTCCAAGAAGGCCGCTGAGGACAAGGCGACCGCACTGCCGCTGCTGCAGGTCGGGTACGACGTACCGACAGACCTGACCGGGCGGGTACCTGCTCGGACCCACGTCGTGGGCTTCACCGTGCAGCAGCAGGCCGGAGCTCCGGCAGCGCGTTCGACGTCGCTGCAAGCTGAGGTGTCGTTCGACGAGGGCAAGAGCTGGCGGCGGATCATCGCCGTCGGTGCCTTCGGCCACTACGTCGCCGTCGTACCGGCCGGCAAGGGCACGGTCTCGCTGCGGGTCTCCGCGGCGGACAACGCCGGCAACAAGGTCACCCAGACGGTGATCCGGGCCTACGGGCTGAAGTAGCACTCGGTACGGCCCGGGGAGCTCAGCTGTCCGGGCCGTACTGCTACAACCACTTGCGCTTGGCCGCCTGGTAGGCGAGCCCGGTGCGGGTGTCCACACCGGCCAGCGCCATCATCCGGTCGAGCCGGCGCTGGACCGTACGACGGCTGATGCCGAGCTGCGACGCGATCGACTTGTCCGGTACGCCGGCCACCATCAGCGACAGCAGGAACCGCTCGGAGCCGTCCAGCCCTTCGCCCTCCTCCGCCTCGTCCGGCTGGAGCTTCACCGGCGTCGCCGCCTCCCAGTGGCTCTCGAACAGCGCCAGCAGCGCGTCCAGGAGCTGGCCCCGGCCGATGATCGCCGCAGTCGGCTCACCGATCGCCGCCTCGTCGTCGCGGACCAGCGGGCAGATCGCCGTCGCCCGGTCCACGATGGCCAGCCGGACCGGGAGGGTCGGCAGGGTCCGGGCCTCTTCACCCCAGCCGATGCCCTCGGCGATGGTGTCCAGCTCGCCGGGGGTCTCCAGCAGGGCCCGCTCGTAGATGGCTCGGTAGCGGACGCCTCTGCTCAGTGCGCCGTACTCCTCGGTGTTCTCGGCGCCCTGCATGGCCAGCGGGTTGGCCCGGCAGAACCAGAGGATCTCCTCCCGCGCCGACTCCTGCAGGTCGCGCAGGCGGTCCCGCAGCGCGTCCGCACCGACGATCACCTCGACCAGGTGGTGGGCGTCCCGTCGGCTCGCGCTGGCCCGGAACTCCTCGCTCAGCGACGCCACGGTCTTCCGGGCCGACTCCAGCGACTCCTGGCGGCGTAGCAGCGTCGTACCGAGGGCTACGTCGGGCGGCAGCGGCCGGAACACCGGGTCGTCGCCCGGCAGTACGGCGACCAGCCCCTTCGCCTGCAGCCGCTGCAGCAGCTCGTCGACCTCCTGCTGCGGCAGCTCCGCCACTTCGGCGAGCTCAGCGGCCCGCGCGACCGACAGACCGACCAGCAACCGGTACGCCTGTTCCTCTCGGGCGTCCAGCAACGCGTTGTCCTGCATCCGCCCCACCTCCCGTGCTCGGAGCACCACCTAAGCAGGCCGTACGGCGCAGTGGCGAGCAGGTCGCCCGGTATCCGGCACTGCTGGGCCATTCCGGGCCGCTGGCACTCCTGGCACCAGAGTGCCATCACGTTTCGGTCAGGACGCCGTCACTACCGGTGTACCGCCAGTTGCTCCCCGCCCGAGCCCGTGAAGAGAGATCCCCATGACTGTCACCGACTTCGCCGGAATCCTCGGCCTGGTTGCCGCCACCGCACTCGCCGCCTGGATGCTCCTGGGCGCCAACACGACGCCCCACCGAGGTGATCCCAGGCACTCGGCGCCGGGCGTCGACGCCAGACCGGCCCGCCACCGCTCGACCTCAGGAGGCCGGCTGCACCGCCTCTTCCTCCGGTGATGCCGTCGCGGGCAGTTTGAGCTTGCTGGCGCGGTAGTAGATGCCGGCGCCGTAGGCGTACATGCCGAGGCCGAGGCATGCCATCGCGGCGATGATCGGCCACTGCCAGGGTCCTGGTGCGTACAGGGCGAGGAACCACACCTTGGCGGGGTTGTCGTTGAGCTTGAAGATCGCGGGGACGACCGCCTGCGGGAAGAGCGGGATCGCGCCGAAGCCGAGGCAGACGCCGGCCAGGTGGCGCTGCCATTTCGGCAGCAGCTGCATTTTGGCGGACAGGGACGTGACGCTCGCCTGGTCGCCGGTGGTGCGGCCGTGGCGGAGGAGGGTGAGCAGCTCGGGACCGCGGGCGTCCAGTCGCGCTGCCGCGAGCAGACCGAACCCCCACCACGCCAGTACGCCGGTCGCGAGCCCGACCGGCACGCCCCACCAGCCGGCGGGCAGGGCGACGAGCAGGGCGGGCGCGGCGGTGAGCGAGATGAGCACCAGCATCACGTAGACGAGCCCCATGGCCTCGCCCTCGTTCTCGCCTGAGTTCAGCGGGTTGCCGGAGCGCTTGTGCGCGTCGGTGGTCGGCACCGCGGCGTAGACCGAGGCGAGCACGACCAGCCCGGCCGCTCCACCGAGCAGCGCCAGCACCACGCTGAGCACGACCGGCCAGGTGCCGGTGCCGGACCACCAGGTGAAGAGCACGGTGATCAGCAGCGCCGGCGGGCCGAAGACCAGCAGGAAGGCGCGCTGGCGGGCGCGGATGTCGAGGCGCGACGAGCCGGGGACCATCAGCGTCGACCAGTACGCCGTACCGTCCGCGCCGTACAGGTTGGAGAACATCGCGCCGCCCATCACGACGGCCGCGGCGCCGGCCCAGGGGAGCATGCCCTTCCAGCCGACGGCGATCGGCATCAGGCAGAAGAACACCCCGTACGCGATCGCGAAGACGGCGCGGTGGCCGTAGAGCAGGTCCCTGGTCCAGGACCGGAGCTCCTTCCCGGCGGCTGCGCCGCGGGCGTCGGACGCGGTCAGCGGGCGGCGCGGCTGTACGCCGGAGCGGGTCGCTGTCGTCCGTCGTACGAGCAGTGCGGACCAGGCGACGAACATCACGGCGGCCAGGAGCAGCAGGCCGGCCAGGGCGAGCAGCACCCGCAGCCAGTCGCCTCGACCCGCGGCCTCGACAGCGACCAGCCCCCAACCAGAGGGGGAGATCCGGGCTGCCTGCGCCATCGCGCCCTGGACGTCGGTGGTGATGTACGCCGCGATCAGCGCCCAGCCCTGCGCGGTGAAGGCGAGGATGAACGCGTTCACCAGGGCAGCCAGTACGGCACCCGACCGGACCTGCAGGAGCACGCCGTAGATCGCCACAGCCAGCCGGGACGCCAGTACGAAGCAGAGCAACTGCAGCAGCAGTGCAGGCACCGACACCAGTACGGCGACTACCGAAAGTTGTGCACCGACGACAGTCAGGCTGAGCAGCGCCAGCAGGCTCACGACGGGCGCCACTCCGGCCATCGCAGCCGCCAGGAGGCCGCCGGACAGCGCACGCGGCGGCAGCGGCAGCATGGTGAAGTACTCCGGCTTGAGCGTCTCGTCGCCACCGCCCGCGAACAGCGGACCGACCACCCAGCCCAGCATCCACACGGCGATCGCCACGGCGACCACGTCGTTGTCGCCACGGGCCGCGAGCCAGACCGTCCCACCGGCGAGCACCAGGCCGACAAAGCCGCCGCTGGCGATCCAGCTCACCTTGTTCGCGTCGCGCAGCGAGTGCCGCAACGCGGCCAGCCGCATCCTGACCAGGGTGTCGCCGGTCGCGACGGTCAGGCCGAGAGCCACGACAACCCCTCCGCGCCACGGGTGGACGCACCAACCAGCGCGACGAACGCGTCCTCCAGGGAACCGCCCGCCTGCACCTCCGAAACGGTGCCCGAGGCAACGACCTTGCCGTCGGCGACGACCGCCACCCGGTCGCAGAGCTGCTCGACCAGCGCCATCACGTGGCTCGACATCACCACCGACCCACCGCCGGCGATGAACCTGTTCAGGATCGTCCGGATGGTTGCGGCCGACACCGGGTCGACCGCCTCGAACGGCTCGTCGAGCACCAGCAGCCGCGGCGCGTGCAGCAGCGCGACCGCGAGGCCGAGCTTCTTCCGCATGCCTGTGGAGTAGCCGATCACCTGCTTGTCGTCCTCGTGGTCGAGCTCGAGGACCTCCAGCAACTCCTGGGTCCGAGCCTCCACGTCGGCGCGATCGAGCCCGCGCAGCAGCCCGAGGTAGGTCAGGACCTCCCGCCCGGTCAGCCGCTCCGGCATCCCCAGCCCGTCAGGCAGTACGCCGACCAGCGCCTTCGCCTCGACCGGCTCGGCCCAGACGTCGACCCCGAAAATTTTCGCCGTCCCGCTGTCCGGCCGGAGCAGCCCGACCGCCATCGACAGCGAGGTGGTCTTGCCGGCGCCGTTCGGCCCGAGCATCCCGAAGAACGACCCGCTCGGCACCGTCAGCGCCAGCTCGTCGACCGCCCGCTGGGTCCCGAACGTCTTGGTGAGCCCGGCCAGCTCGAGTGCGTCCATGGCAGAAGTTAACCCGGCCACAGGGCCGCTGTGACACAGCTCTCGCGCGACCGGAGACCGAATCCGGGCCAACTTCCGGGACGACATGCTGGGGCAACGAAAAAGTCCCGGTCGAGTGAGACCGGGACTTCGTACTGCTGTGCGCGAGGGGGGAGTTGAACCCCCACACCCTTTCGGGCACACGGACCTGAACCGTGCGCGTCTGCCTATTCCGCCACTCGCGCGTTGGCTGTTTCCGGCCTGTCGAAGCGCCATTCCCAACCGAGAGAAAACACTAGCATGCCTTCTGACCGACTCATGCATTGCGGGTTGGGTCGAACCTCCCGATACGATCGATCGTCGTACCGGGTGTGGCCACCGCCAGCTCGGAGGCCACGACGTACGGCGTGCCTGCCATCGGCGCCGGACGGCAAGCACGATCGTTGGTGCTGACCTGGCGCCAGCCGACGACCGACGTGGAGGAGGACGCGTGCGACCGCTGCAGCGCTTCGAACGGCGCCTTGAGGGCATCGTGAGCGGGGTCTTCGCGCGCGCGTTCAAGGGCGACGTGGAGCCGATCGAGCTCGCCGCCGCACTCAAGCGCGAGATCGACAACACCGCCCGGATCCTGTCCAGGGACCGCCGGCTGGTGCCGAACCACTTCACCGTCGAGCTCGGCCCGGAGGACTTCGAGCGGCTGAACGCCTACGGCCGCACCCTGAACCACGAGCTCGCGAACGAACTCCGCGACCACGCGGACATCCAGCGCTACACCTTCTCCGGACCGATCGAGATCGAGTTGACCCAGCAGGACGACCTGCCGACCGGCAAGTTCCGCGTCGTCAGCCAGACGGTCGGGACGCAGCAGCGCTCCCGCCCCGCGCCGCCCCCACCCCCGGACCCGTACGCCGATCCCTACGGCGGCGAGACCGTGATGCAGAGCGCGCCTCCGCCGCCGCCGGCGCCGGCGCCGATCCGTCGCGGTCACCCGCAGGTGATGCTCGAGGTGAACGGCCGCCGGCGCCCGGTGAACCCGCCCGGCGTCGTGCTCGGCCGCGGCACCGACGCGGACATCCAGATCAACGACCCGGGCGTCTCGCGCCGGCACGCCGAGATCCGGCTGATGCCGGAAGGCCCCGGCGGCGTCCGCGTGGTGCTGGTCGACCTGGGTTCCACCAACGGCACCCTGGTGAACGGCCGCCGCGCGGCCGAGGCCGACCTGGTCGACGGATCGACGGTGAGGATCGGGAACACGACGATGACGCTGCGCCTGGCAGACGAGCCGATCGCCCAGCCGCCGAGCAGCGGGTGGTGACCGGACTTCCATGTCGGAACTGACGCTGACCCTGATCAAACTGGGGTTCCTGGCCCTGCTGTGGATGTTCGTCCTCGCGGTGCTGTCCGTGATCCGCTCGGACCTGTTCGGTGCGAAGGTCGACAGCCGTGCGCTGGCCCCGGCCGCGCCGGCGCCCGGCCGGACCCCGAAACCGGTCAAACCGAACAAGAAGAAGAAGGGCCTGCCCGGCTCGGTGACCATCGCCGACGGCCCGCAGGCCGGGGTCGGAGCGACCCTGCACGAGGAGCCGGTGGTGATCGGCCGCGGCTCGGACTGCCAGATCCGCCTCGACGACGACTACTCCTCCACCCGGCACTCCCGGCTGTTCCTGTCCGAGGGTCAGTGGTGGGTCGAGGACCTCGGGTCCACCAACGGCACCTACCTGGACGGCCAGCGGGTCACCCGCCCGGTCCCCGCCGAGATCGGCGGTTCGATCCGGATCGGCCGGACGACGTTGAACATCGCGAAGTAGGCCTGAGTCCATGACCTTGTCGCTCGACTACGCCGCACTGTCCGACGTCGGACGGGTCCGCCGCAACAACGAGGACTCCGCGTACGCCGGTCCGCACCTGCTGCTGCTCGCCGACGGGATGGGCGGTGCGGCCGCCGGTGAGGTGGCCAGCGCGGCCGCCGTCCAGGTGATCCGCCGGCTGGACACGGCGACGATCACCGGCGAGGACATGATCGAGGCGCTGGCCGGCGCCGTGCACCGTGCCAACGAGCGGCTCTCGGAGCTGGTCGAGGAGGACCCCGAGCGCGAGGGCATGGGTTCCACCGTGACCGCGCTGATGTTCGACGGGCAGCAGCTCGGCCTGGCCCACCTCGGCGACTCGCGCGCCTACCGGATGCGCGACGGCCGCCTGCAGCAGCTCAGCCACGACCACACGTTCGTCCAGTCGCTGGTCGACGAGGGCCGGATCTCCCAGGAGGAGGCCTTCACCCACCCGCACCGGAACCTGATCCTCCGGGTGCTGGACGGCCGTCCCGACTCCGACCCGGACCTGCAGATCCTCGACGTCCAGGCCGGTGACCGGCTGCTGCTGTGCAGCGACGGCCTGCCGGACTACGTCAGCGACGACGTCATCTCGGCCGCGATGGCCGACGGTACGCCGGACTCCGTCGTCGTCGACCTGATCACCCACGCGCTCGAGGCCGGCTCGAACGACAACGTCACCTGCGTCGTCGCCGACGTGGTCGAGACCGACCCGGCCAGCGGCCCCAACGCGCAGCTGGTCGGCGCCGCGGCCGAGCTCGCCCAGGGCGGGACCGGCGGCGAGCACACCATGGTCGTCCGCACCGGCACGGGCACCGGCGACGGCAGCGGAGGAGGCGGGGCCGGTGGCCACGTCGACCCCGAAGAGCTGCGGTACGCACCGCGCCCGCCGAAGCGGTTCCTCTGGCTGCGCCGGCTCGGCGTCCTGGTCGTCGTCCTGGCGATCATCGTCGGCGGCGGCTGGTTCGCCTACAGCTGGACCCAGAAGCAGTACTACGTCGGCACCGACGGCGACTACGTGGCGATCTTCAAGGGCGTCGACGAGCAGATCCCGGGTCTCACGCTGACCAGGGTGTACGAGCAGAAGACGCTGCAGGTCGACAAGCTGCCGACGTACAACCGCGAGCAGGTCGAGGGCAACATCCAGGCCGACGACCTCGCCGCGGCGCAGGAGATCGTCGCCGAGCTGCAGCGCGCCGCCGACGAGTGCGCCGCGCAGCAGAAGCCGCCGACCCCGACGCCGCGGCCGAGCACGCCGCCGGCCAGTGGCAAGCCGCCGGCGAGCACGCCGACCAAGCCCCCGGCCAGCACGCCCGCCTCGACCCCGACGACGCCCGGCAACGGCACGGCCGACCCCGACGACTGTGACGGCGTCCGATGAGCATCGCGTCCACCTCGGTCATCCAGATCATCCCGCGGACCCGCCGCGGGGTGGAGCTGATGCTGCTGATCATCGCGATCGCGGTGTCGGTCGCGGCGTACGTCAACATCGGCCTGACCGTGCAGAACAAGATCCCGGCCAGCACCGGGTACTACGCCGCCGGGATCGGGCTGCTCGCGCTGATCGCGCACATGGCCCTGCGGTACCGGGCGCCGTACGCCGATCCGGTGATCCTTCCCTGCGCCGTCCTGCTGAACGGGCTCGGCGTGGCGATGATCCACCGTGTCGACCTCGGCCTGAAAGCGGCCGCCGAGGCGGCCGGCCGGACTCCGCGGGGCCCGGCTGCGCCGCAGCAGATCACCTGGACCGCGGTCGGCGTCATCCTGTTCCTGTTGGTGATCCTGCTCGTCCGCGACCACCGCCGCCTGCAGGCGCTCACCTACACCGCCGGCCTGGTCGGTCTGGTGCTGCTGGTCCTGCCGCTGGTCCCCGGCCTGGGCGTCGACATCAACGGCGCCAAGATCTGGATCCGGTTCGTCGGGATGTCGTTCCAGCCGGGTGAGTTCGCCAAGCTCGCGCTGGTGGTCTTCTTCGCCGGCTACCTGGTCGTCAAGCGCGACGTGCTGACCCTGGCCGGGCACCGGTTCCTCGGGCTGGACCTGCCCCGGGCCCGGGACCTCGGCCCGATCCTGATCGCCTGGGGCGTCAGCCTCGGGGTGCTGATCTTCGAGAAGGACCTCGGCTCCTCGCTGCTGTTCTTCGGCCTGTTCCTGTTCCTGCTGTACGTCGCGACCGAGCGCGCCGGCTGGCTGCTGATCGGTGGCCTGCTGTTCGCCGCCGGCGCCCTGTTCGCCTACTCGACCTTCGGCCACGTGAAGAAGCGGGTCACCGACTGGCAGGACCCGTTCGCCGAGGTCGGCGGCCAGGTCGCCAACGGCATCTTCGGCCAGGCCTGGGGCGGCATCCTCGGCCGCGGCCTGGGCCAGGGCCGACCGGAGATCCTCAGCTTCTACGGCCAGAGCGACTTCATCATCTCCTCGTTCGGCGAGGAGCTCGGCCTGACCGGGCTGATCGCGATCATCCTGGTCTACACGCTGATCATCGAGCGCGGTCTGCGCACCGCGCTCGGCTGCCGGGACATCTTCGGCAAGCTGCTCGCGACCGGTCTGGCGATGTCGTTCGCGTTGCAGGTGTTCGTGATCGTCGGCGGCGTCACCGGACTGATCCCGCTGACCGGTCTGGCCACGCCGTTCATGGCGCTCGGCGGGACCTCGCTGGTGGCCAACTGGGCGATCATCGCGCTGCTGCTGCGGATCAGTGACCAGGCCCGCCGGCCGCAGACCCCTGCGGCACCGGTGTCCGACGAGACGATCGCGATGGCGGTGCAGAAGCAGTGAACTCAGCAATCCGGCGGCTCGCCGTGGCCGCGATCGTCATGATGCTCGCGCTGATGGCGAACTCCACGTACCTGCAGGCGTTCAAGGCGAACGAGATCAACGGCCGCAACGACAACCGGCGGGTCCGCGACGCGCAGTTCTCGATCGACCGCGGCCCGATCCTGATCGGCAACACCCCGATCGCGGAGTCGAAGCCGTCCAACGACCGGTTCGACTTCCAGCGCCAGTACACCGCCGGCCCGGAGTACGCGCCGGTGACCGGCTACTACTCGTTCCTGTACGGCCGGCTCGGCATCGAGCTGAACCAGAACTCCCAGCTGAACGGCTCCGACCCGTCGCTGGCCTTCCGCCGGGTGGTCGACGTGATCACCAACCGCAAGCAGCAGGGGGCGAGCGTCTCGCTCACGCTGAACGCGAAGGCCCAGCTCGCGGCGTACAAGGGACTGGCCGGCAAGAAGGGTGCCGCGGTCGCGATCGAGCCGAAGACCGGCAAGATCCTGGCGCTGGTCTCGCGGCCGTCGTACGACCCGAACGAGCTGGCCGGGCACGACCTGGACAAGGTCGGCGCGTCCTGGAAGAAGTTCACCGAGGACCCGAACAAGCCGATGTCGAACCGGGCCGCCCGCGAGCTCTACCCGCCGGGGTCGACGTTCAAGCTGGTGACCACCGCGGCGGCGCTGTCCAGCGGCCGCTACAACCCGGACACCAAGGTCCGGTCGCCTGCCCAGCTCCCGCTGCCGCAGACCACGACCCCGCTGATGAACGAGAACAAGCTCAACTGCGGCGGCAGCGACAACGCCACGCTGACGGTCGCGCTGCGGAACTCCTGCAACACCGCCTTCGGCTCGGTCGGCCTGGATCTCGGCGCCGACGCGCTGCGCGAGCAGGCCGAGAAGTTCGGCTTCGGCGAGCGGCAGCTGCCCGAGCTGGGCGCGGTCGCCAGCAAGTTCCCGGCCGACCCGAACCCGCCGCAGACCGCGCAGTCCGCGATCGGCCAGTTCGACGTCCAGGCCACCCCGCTGCAGATGGCGATGGTGGCGGCCGGGATCGCCAACCAGGGCGACGTGATGAAGCCGTACCTGGTGCAGAACGTCCGGACCGCGGACCTGAAGACGGTCTCGGAGACCAAGCCGGAGTCGCTGCACCAGGCGATCACGCCGGACGTCGCGAGCCAGCTGACCCAGATGATGGTCGACGTGGTCCAGAACGGCACCGGCAAGCCGGGCCAGATCAGCGGCGTCCAGGTGGCCGGCAAGACCGGTACGGCGCAGACGGCCAAGGACCGGCCGCCGTTCGCCTGGTTCACCGCGTTCGCGCCGGCCGACGACCCGCAGGTCGCGGTCGCCGTGATGATCGAGGACGCGAACGTCCCGCGCGACGACATCGCCGGCGGCAAACTCGCCGCCCCGATCGCGAAGAGCGTCATGGAGGCGGTGTTGGACCGGTGACGACGATGCGAAATGATGCCGTCACGGAGTGTCGAACCAGCGGGGGTTCATCAGTGGCTTTGGCTACGGTGGGCGAGAAGAACGTGTTGTGGCCAGGAACGATCCGCGCAGGTTGGAAGGCAGAGCAATGACATCGCAGGCACGTCTCGTCGGCGGGCGCTACGAGGAAGGCGAACCGCTGGGACGGGGAGGCATGGCCGACGTCCGCAGGGGCGTCGACAACCGGCTCGGCCGGTCCGTCGCGATCAAGCGGCTCCGGGTGGACCTGGCCAGTGACTCCACCTTCCAGGCCAGATTCCGGCGTGAGGCGCAGTCCGCGGCCTCGCTGAACCACCCGACCATCGTGTCGGTCTACGACACCGGCGAGGAGCCGGACCCGAACGGCTCCGGCATCACCATCCCGTACATCGTGATGGAGCTGGTCACCGGCAAGACGCTGCGGGACCTGATCCGCGAAGGCCGCAAGATCATGCCGGAGCGCGCCCTGGAGATCACCTCCGGCGTGCTCGAGGCGCTCGACTACAGCCACCGGGCCGGCATCGTCCACCGCGACATCAAGCCCGGCAACGTGATGCTGACCCCGCAGGGCCAGGTCAAGGTGATGGACTTCGGTATCGCCCGCGCGGTCGCCGACACCACCTCGGACATGACCCAGACCGCGGCCGTGATCGGCACCGCGCAGTACCTGTCGCCCGAGCAGGCCCGCGGCGAGACCGTGGACGCCCGCTCCGACCTGTACTCCACCGGCTGCCTGCTGTACGAACTGCTCACCGGCCGGCCGCCGTTCGTCGGCGAGTCCCCGGTCTCGGTGGCCTACCAGCACGTCCGCGAACAGCCGGTCCCGCCGTCGTCGTTCGACCCCGACATCCCGCCGGAGGTCGACGCGGTCGTGCTGAAGGCGCTGGCCAAGAGCCGCGAGGAGCGCTACCAGAGCGCGTCGGAGATGCGCCAGGACATCCACCGGGTGCTCGCCGGCCAGCAGGTGACCGCTCCGATGGCCGCCGTCGGGGAGACCCGTGCGATGGCCGCGACGGCTGTTGCGCCGCAGGCAGCGACTCAGGCGTACCGGCAGGCTCCGTCCGACGACCTGCTCCCGCCGGACGACGGCATGGACGAGGCGGAGGCGGCTCGCGCCCGGCGTAACCGTGGGCTCGCGTACTTCCTGCTCGGCCTGGCGATCGTGGCCGTGGCGGTGCTCGCCTACGTACTGATCAACAACGGGAACAAGGACGACAAGGGCGGCGGTACGCCGGACGTCACCCAGGTCTCGGTGCCGGACGTGAAGGGCAAGTCACTGCCGGAGGCGACCGCGCTGCTCACGGCGCAGGAACTGAAGGTCACGTCGACCGGCGCGGCCAACCCGACCGTGCCGCGGGGCCAGATCGTCAGCCAGACCCCGGCCGCCGCCGCGATGGCGGACAAGGGCTCGGTCGTGTCGGTGGTGGTGTCCAGCGGACCGACCTCGTTCTCGGTGCCGGACGTCAAGGGCAAGACCGAGAGTCAGGCCCGCAAGCTGCTCGAGGCGCCACCGGCGAACTTCACGGTCGCGGACAAGGTGAACACGATCGACGACGAGTCGGCGAAGGGCACCGTGCTGGGCCTGACCCCGGACCCGAGCGGCAAGTACCCGAGCGGCCAGGAGTTCACGCTGACGGTGTCCAGCGGGTCGGTCAAGGTCACCGTCCCGGACGTCTCGAAGCAGAACCAGGACGACGCGGCGAACGCGCTGAAGGAAGCCGGTCTGACGGTCGGCTACGAGAACGCGCCGCCCGGCTCGAACCAGCCCGAGGGCACGGTCGTCTCGCAGAGCGTCGCGCCGGGCACGAAGGTCAACAAGGGCACCAAGGTGATCATCCGGATCGCCGGACCGCCCCAGCCGACCGGTGACCCGACGGGCGATCCGACCGGTGACCCCACCGGCGACCCGACAGGAGACCCGACCGGCGACCCGACCTCGCCGACCATCGGCCTCCCGGGCGGTGGAGGCGCGCCCGCGGGCCGTCTGCCGTAGTACTGGACGACAGAAAGACCGCGGTACCCCACAGGGGTGCCGCGGTCTTTTTTGTTTTACTGAGTTTTCAGCTGACGACGGGGGCCATGCCGGCGGAGCGGGCTACTGCTTCGGGGTCGCCGCAGATGGAGAGCCAGTTGGCGAGCATGCGGTGGCCGCCTTCGGTGAGGACGGACTCGGGGTGGAACTGGACGCCCTCGACCGGGAGGTCCTTGTGGCGGGCGGCCATGATCACGCCGGCCTCGGTGCGGGCGGTCACCTGGAGCACGTCGGGGACGCTGTCCTGGGCGATCGCGAGCGAGTGGTACCTGGTCGCGGTGAACGGCGACGGCAGCCCGGCCAGCACGCCGGCGTCCTCGTGGAACACCTGGCTGGTCTTGCCGTGCAGCAGCTCGTCCGCGCGGCCCACCACTCCGCCGTACGCGACACCGATCGCCTGCAGCCCGAGGCAGACCCCGAAGATCGGGACCTGACCACCCGCCTGCTTGACGATCTCGACGCAGGCACCGGCTTCTTCAGGCGTCCCCGGCCCGGGCGACAGCAGCACGCCGTCGTACGCCGTGGCCTGCTCGGGCGTCACCTCGTCGTTGCGCAGGACCGTGGTGTCGGCCTGCAGCTGCTGCAGGTACTGCACCAGGTTGTAGACGAAGGAGTCGTAGTTGTCGACGACGAGGATGCGCGGCATGACCAGAGCTTACTGGGGAGATCGCCGCGGCCGGAGTCAGCGGCCGGTGCTGGACGGGCTCACGGTGGGCGTCTTGGCGAAGCCCGGCACGGTCGCGCTCTGCAGGTCCAGCGTGCCCTCGTAGGCCGGCATCGCGATGTTCGACTGGTTCTTCACCTCGTACCCGAGCTGGAACTTCACCACGTAGTCCTGCAGGTTCTCGATGTACTTCGAGTCGTCCAGCGACTGCTGCAGCTTGCGCCGGTCACCGATCGCGGTGATCCGGTACGGCGGCAGGTACGGCACGCCGTGCAGGACGACCGAGTTCCCGACGCACTTGATCCCGGTCGTGGAGATCACCCGGTGGTCCTGGATCGAGATCGCGTCCGCGCCCCCGGCCCACAGCGCGTTCACCACCGCCTGGATGTCCTGCTGGTGGATCACCAGCCAGTCCGCGTCGACGTCCGGGTTGTCCTTGACCACCTCGGGCGGCGCGTCCTTCAGCGTGACGGTCAGCCCGGGCCCGGTCACCGGCGTCGTCCCGACCGCGACCGACAGCTCCTCGAGCTGCTTGGTCAGCTTCGGGGGGAACGAGCCCTGCTGGGCGCGCAGCTTGTCGATGTCACCGCTCAGCGCGGCGTGCTGCCGGGTCAGGCTCGCGCTGCGGCGGCTCTGTTCCTCGACGAGGCCCGCGAGCGTAGTGTTGCGACTGGGACGGAGGTCGGTGCCACGGGCGTTGGTGGCGCTGGTCGCGAACAGCAGGCCGGCGCACAGCAGGGCCAGCGGCGCACCCGCGCGCCAGAGCGAAAAACGCCGCAGCCTACTCACTCGTGACCCCCATGCTCCCGTCTGCACTACGCTAACCGAGGCCAGACCCGTCGGTGTGGCTGGTGGCAGCCTCGCGAACCGAGGGACCACCACTCACCTTAGTGTCCGCTACAAGGAGCCCAAGTCGTGCCCGAGTCGAGCAGTCGCGAAAAGAAGAAGAAGTCGGCCGCGGAGAAGCCGCAGAAGACTCCGAAGAAGCCCCGCACCTCCAGCCGCCCGTGGGTCGCGCCGCTGATGCTCGGCTGCTGGCTGCTCGGGCTGATCTGGCTGGTGGTCTTCTACGTGGCGGGCCAGGACATCCCGTTCATGAACGACCTGGGCAACTGGAACCTGCTGATCGGCATGGGCCTGATCGCGGTCGGATTCGTCGTCTCCACCCAGTGGATCTGACCGTTCCGCACTGATCCGCGGCGCGGACCTCAGCCGGCGAACGGGCGCAACCGGCTCAGGTCCGCGATCAAGTTATCCACAACGGTATCCCCAGCTGTGCACAGCTTCCCGGTGGTTTTTCCCCAGGTTTTCCCCGGGTTGTGCACCGTTTCAGGTCGAAAAAGAGCCGAATCTGTGGATTGTTGAGGTTTGATCACCATGTTGTCCACAACTGGGGAAGACGGCTTCCCGATCCCGGCGGAGCATCGCGCGCTGCAGGTCAAAGAGCTCGTCGGACGGTTCGAGGCCTAGTTCCTCGCGCAGCACCCGGGCTGCCCTGGCCCACGTCCGCAGCGCGCCGGCGACGTCGCCGGCCAGGTAGCGGGCCCGGACCAGGTTCGCGTGCGCGCGCTCCCGGAACGGCGCGACCCGCAGTACGTCGTTGAGATCCGGGACCACCTCGGTGGTCCGGCCGAGCATCAGCCCGACCTCGGCCCGCCGCTCGCAGACCGTGAGCCGCAGCTCGTCCAGCGGAGCCACTCGTCGCCGGAACCGGTCCGAGGCCGTGCAGTCCTGGCCGACCGGCCCACGCCAGAGCTCGAGCGCTGTGGACAACGTCTGCTCCGCCACGGCGTACCGGCCGCTCGACCGCTCCGCGTCCCCTCGTACGGCGAGCTCACGGAACACCGCCAGGTCCAGCTCCTCCGGCTCGGCCCGCAAGCAGTACCCCGCGCCGCCGTCGGTCCGCACGGTGACGAGCCGGTCCTGGAGGCTCGGCGAGATCGCGTCGAGCTGCCGGCGCAGGCGGGTCACGTGCAGCCTGAGGTTGTTCTGCGCCGACCGCGGTGGCCGGTCCCACAGGGCTTCCAGCAGTTGCGGGACCGGAACGACCCGTCCTTCGGCCAGCATCAGCGCGGCCAGTACGCCGCGCACGGGCGCCGAGGAGATCTCCGCGACGCCGCCTCCCGTCTCGACTTCCACGCGCCCGAGCATGCGGAAACGCACCAGGTTCCCCCTTGGATCCGACCGGTTGCAGACGTCCCCCGACGCCGGTGATCTCAACGTGTCCACTCTGCGCGACGCAGGGTGACGGCCGCCACCCTTTTCTCTCTGGTGACAACGATGGTCCGGTGACCCTCCGTCGGTCCCCATGCGGAAGGTATGCCGGCCCGATGCCGCCGCCTCCTAGGTTCGGCGCCGTGGCGATCGCCACGATCCGCTGAACCGAAGGAGACGGCAGATGCGAAACCTGACTGTGCTGACCGACAAGCTGGTCGGACTGGTGGTGCCGAAGGTGACCGCCGAGGCGCAGGCCCAGGCCTGTTACGAGGTCCGCAGCTACTGCGACCCGGACTGCTCGTTCTGGTGGTGGCGCCGGGCGCACATCGTCTCGTGCAACGGCGTCCAGCACATCGAGTTCGAGTGCTGCGGCTGCGGCTGCTGACCACCGCACGGTGAGGCCGGGTGCCGCGCCCTACGGAACAGGGCGCGGCACCCGGTGCCCGCATCGTAGCCAGCCGGAAGGTGCTGCCTTGTCCCGCTACGTCCTGCTCTGCTGCCAGTTCCTGTTCGGTGCCGCGTTCGCGGTCTCGCTCTGGTCCAAGGTCCACAACCGACGCGCGTACGCCGACTTCGCCGCGGCCGTGCCGCAGCTCGCGCCATGGGCTCCGGCCCGCTTGGCCGGGCCGGCAGTCGTGGCCGCCGAGGCGGCCGTCGTGCTCCTCGTCGCCGTACCCGCCACAGCGCCGGCCGGCTTCGCGCTGGCCGTCGTACTGCTGGCCGCCTTCACCGTGGCGATCGCCGGTACGGTCCGCCGCCAGCGAGCGGTGACCTGCCAGTGCTTCGGCACGTCAACGACTCCGGTCGGGCCTGCCCACCTGATCCGCAACGGCGTCCTGCTGGTCTGCGCGATCGCCGGCCTGCTCACCGGTCTGGCCGCGGACCCGGGACCGATCGTGCCGGGAATCCTCGCGGCCGCCGCCCTGACCGGTCTGGTCGCCGCCGCCGTGGTGGTGCTGACCGACCAGATCGCAGAACTCTTCCGCTCGACCGTCTAGCTCGCAGGAGGTATCCCAGATGTCCGTCGCACTCGCCGTCGCAGTTCTGGCCGGACTGCTCAGCACGCTGAACCTCGCCCTGACCGTCGGCGTCGTCCGGCGCCTCCGCGAGCAGGCTGCCCAGCCGGCTTCCCCGCCGAAGCCGATCACCGTGAAGGTGATGGCCCAGCCCGGTGATCGCCCGCAGCCCTTCACCGCGGTCACCACCGACGGGGAGAGCATCGATCAGTCGCTGCTCACGGAGGGCCGGACGCTGGTCGGGTTCATGGCCAACGGCTGCTCGTCCTGCGAGGAGCGGCGGCCGGAGTTCATCCAGTTCGCCCGGCGATTCGCGGGCGGCCGCGACCGCGTCCTGGTCACCGTGGTCACCAACACCGAGGACGTGTCCGCCGAGGTCGCGATGCTCGCGCCGGTCGCCCGCGTCGTCCTGCAGGACCGCCCCGGCACCGAGGTGGCTGCGGCGTTCGGCGTCACCGGCTACCCGGCGTTCGCGGTCCTCGACGCCGACGGCACGGTGATCACCTCGGGCACCTCGGTCCAGGACCTCGACCTCGCACCGGCCCTCGTGGGGCTGTGATGCGCGGGATCGGCCAGGCTCTGCGGCTGACCTGGCAGACCAGCCGCCTGCTGACCTGCGGGTACGTCGTGGTCGCGCTGCTCGGGGCACTGCCCGCACTCGTCACCGCCTGGCTGACCAAGGGTCTGATCGACACCCTGACCGCCGGTGGCGCGCAGACCGGCGAGGTGGTCCGGATCGGTCTCGCTCTCGCAGGGGCAGGGCTGCTGGTCGCGCTGCTGCCGGTGCTGACGATGTTCGTCCAGAAGGAGACCGAACGACGGGTCGGCCTGGCCGCGCAGGATCGGCTCTTCCGCGCCACCGAGCGGTTCACCGGCATGGTCCGCTTCGAGGACCCGGCCTTCCTGGACAAGCTCCGGCTCGCTCAGCAGTACGGCGGTGCGACGCCCGGCGTCGTCGTCGGCACCACCTTGTCGACGGCCCGGACCGGTCTGACCGCCGTCGGTTTCCTCGGCTCGCTGCTGATCCTGTCGCCCTGGTTGCCGGTCCTCGTCCTGGCGTCCGCCGTACCGGTGCTGCTGGCCGAACTGTCGGTCGCTCGCCGACGGGCGGCGTTGCAGGGGAGGCTCGGACCAGTCGAGCGTCGCGAGTTCTTCTACCGCGAACTGCTCACCAACGTGCAGGCCGCGAAGGAGATCCGGCTGTTCGGAATCGGCGCGTTCCTGCGCGACCGGATGTCGGCCGAGCGCCGCCACGCGAACCGGCGACTGACCCGGATGGATCTGCGGGACACCGCGATCCAGACCGCTACCGGCCTGCTGACCACGCTCTTCACCGGTGCCGCGCTGCTCTGGTCCCTGTCGGCCGTGCTCGCAGGGCGGATCTCGATCGGCGACATCTCGCTGCTGATCGCCGCGATCGCCGGCGTACAGACTGCTGTTGTCGGTCTGCTTCGCGACGTCGGCAACGCGCATCGGCAACTGCTGCTGTTCCGCAACTACCTCGACGTCGTCGACAGCGAGCCGGACTTGCCCGTCCCGGCGAACCCACTGCCGGTCCCCGCGCTGAGCGGCACGATCGAGTTCGACGACGTCTGGTTCCGCTACGGCCCGGACCAGCCGTGGGTGCTGAGCGGGGTGGATCTGCGGATCGCCGTCGGCGAGACCGTCGGTCTGGTCGGTCGGAACGGAGCCGGCAAGAGCACGCTGATCAAGCTGCTCTGCCGGATGTACGACCCGGTCCGCGGCGCGGTCCGGTGGGACGGCGTCGACCTGCGTCAACTGGACCCGGTCGAGCTGCGGCGCCGGATCGGCGCGGTGTTCCAGGACTACATGACGTACGACCTGACGGCGGCCGAGAACATCGGGATCGGCGACCTGGACCGCATCACCGACCCGGCAGCTGTCGAGGCAGCAGGCCGGCGGGCCGGGGCGCACGACTTCGTCGCCGCGCTGCCCGACGGGTACGGCACGTTGCTCAGCCGGGTCTTCTTCCAGGGCGACGATCCGGACAACCCGGTCGCCGGAGTGACTCTGTCCGGCGGCCAGTGGCAGCGGCTGGCCATCGCTCGCGCGTACGCCCGGGACGACCACGACCTGGTGATCCTCGACGAGCCGAGCTCGGGTCTCGACGCCGAGGCCGAGGCGGCGGTGCACCAGGGACTGGCCGAGCACCGGGCTGACCGGACGAGCCTGCTGATCTCGCACCGGCTCGGTTCGTTGCGTACGGCGGATCGCCTGGTCGTCCTGGACGACGGTCGAGTGGTCGAGCAGGGGGATCACGCCACGTTGATCCGCCGGCAGGGGCTGTACGCCCACTTGTTCGCGTTGCAGGCGGAGGGTTACCAGGACCTCGTGAAGGAGGCGTCGTGATCGTGGCGGCTGTCGGGCTGGTGCTGCTGGGCGCCACGTTGGTGTGGGTACGTCGGACCTGGCTGCGGGTGACCGTGGTCGGGCCGAGCATGCTCCCGACGTACCGGCCTGACGATCAGGTGCTGACGCGTCGGGTTGGGGCGGGCCGGGTCCGGGTCGGGGATGTCGTGGTGTTCGAAGGGCCGGCCGCTGATGAGGAGCATGCGGCGACGCTGCTCGACCAGTTCGTCCGCGACTACGCCGTGGTCGAGCGGCGGCCACTCGTGACCGCGCCGCCGGAGCGCGTGCGGCGGCGGATGATCAAGCGGGTGGCCGCGGTGCCGGGCGATCGGCTGCCGTTCGACGTACCCGGTCATCCGGCCGGCTCGATCGTTCCGGCTGGTCGCCTGGCGGTTGCCGGGGACAACTCGGTGGCCAGTGTTGATTCCCGGCAGTACGGCTTCATCACGTTCGAGCAGGTGGTCGGGCGGGCGAAGGGCCACTGATCAGGTGCCGAGGAGTTCGGTCAGGAGCTCCTTGAACCCGGCGGGGACTTGGTGGCCTTCGGTGGGGAGGATTCTGGTCTCCACGCCGAGCGCTTCAAGGGGCGCTCCGGCGACGGTCTCGAGCAGGTCGTCCTCGGAGCCGATCAAAATGGTGGCCGGGGACAACGAATTTGCGGCGGTCGACGGAAGGGTCCGGATCGCCGGGGCGAGGAGCAGTACGCCGTCCGCAGGCTGCGGCAGTCCGGTGAGCGCCCAGTCGAGCGCGGCGCGGCCGCCGGCGGAGAAGCCCGCGGCGATCAGCGGCAGGCCTTTGAGCTCGTCGGGCAGGTGGGTGAGGGCGCGGGCGATGTCCTCGCGTGCGGCTTCGGGGTCGGGCCAAGTCCGGTACATCGGCGACATCAGCTCGGACGACTCGACGCAGACCACGGCGCAGCCGAGGTCGAGCACCGGCGACCAGTCGCGCGCGGCGTGGGTGGCGCGCTGGCCGGCGCCGTGGAGCGCGACGACGACCCTGGTGGCGGACACCCGATCGCCGTCCGTCTCGCGGGCGCGGCCGGGGGCCGGGAGGTGGATGAGGGGCGGGGTCGGATCCGTGGTCCGGCGGTCGCGACTCCGAGCGAGAACCTGCTCGAAGCCCGGAAGCTGCTGGAGACCGGCCAGGTCGTCGTCCTCGGTGAGGATCGACTCGGCCCACCACGCGCCGGCGTCGGTCGCCTGCTCGAGAACGGCGAGACCCTCGCCGGGGCGGTCAAGCGCGCCGAGCAGGCAGGCGCGGAGGTGAGCGAGCTCGGCGGCCCACGGCGTCAGGTCGTCCGCGACGTCCATCCGGGCGAGCGCGTCCGCCGGGCGGCCGGCTTCGTACAGGGCGTCGATCTCGTCGACCAGGGCGTCGTAACGGGCTTCGGCGGAGTCCATGAACGGATCCTCGCAGGACGTCGGCAGATCTACGCAGACATATACGTAGACACCTACGTAGGGCATATGTATAGTTCTACGTAGAAGGAGACACCACATGCCGAACAAGACGATCTACGTGTCCGACGACGACCTGGCGCTCTACAAGCGCGCGCAGGAGATCGCCGGGAACCTGTCCTCCGCGATCTCGACCGCTCTCCGGCGGTACGTCGAGATGGAGGAGGGCCGGCTCGAGGGGTACGACGAGATCACCGTGCGGGTCGGCCGGGGCGCCGGCCGCAAGCAGCGGTTCTCCGGCGTACTGCTGGCCGAGGGAGGACGCTCGAGCAAGGACGGTTACGAGGCCTTCAAGGTCTACCGCAGCCGGACCGGCAAGTTCGTCCTGCACGCCGACCGCCGCGATCAGTACAAGCAGGGCTCGACCAAACCCGCCCCCACCGAGGACGGTGGCTGGCGGAGCTGGATCGGGAGCCTGGGCCTGCTCGACTCCACGTGGAGCATGGCGCAGGGCGAGGCGACGCTGTACGTCGTCGAGACCGTCGCCGAACTGCGCGAACTGATCCCCGAGGACCTCTACGTCCTGGTCGAGGAGGCGGCGAACCAGCCCGCCGTCGAGGACCTCGACATCTAGCCGACTGAACCACCGCACCACCTTCTCCGGCGACCCCAGGTCGTCCGGCCGGATCCGCACACCCTCCTTCTGATCCCTTCGGGCCCGCGCCCTGTCCCGGCGCGAGCCTGCTCGAAAACACCACCCCAGATCCCCAGGCGGCGCGAGCCTGCCCGAAACAAGGCGAGGAACCATGACCCCAGCGATCGAGGTCCGTGGACTGCACAAGTCCTACGGCGACCAGCGGGTGCTCGACGGCATCGACCTGACCGTTGCCCAAGGCACCATTTTCTCTCTGCTCGGCCCGAACGGCGCCGGCAAGACCACCGTGGTGAACATCCTGTCCACGTTGGTCACCGCCGACGCCGGCGAGGTCCGGATCGACGGCACCGACCTGAGCGCCGCACCGGACACGGTCCGCGCCGCGATCGGTGTCACCGGCCAGTTCTCCGCGGTCGACGGCCTGCTCACCGGCGAGGAGAACCTGTGGCTGATGGCCGACCTGCACCACCTGGGCAAGGCGGCCGGCCGTCGTCGCGCCGCTGAGCTGCTGGAGCAGTTCGACCTGGTCGACGCCGGCAAGAAGACGGCGATGTCGTACTCCGGCGGCATGAAGCGCCGCCTCGACCTGGCGATGACGCTGGTCGGCGACCCGCGGATCATCTTCCTGGACGAGCCGACCACCGGGCTCGACCCGCGTAGCCGGCACAGCATGTGGCAGATCATCCGGCAGCTGGTCGCCGGTGGCGTGACGGTCTTCCTCACCACGCAGTACCTGGAAGAGGCCGACCAGTTGGCCGACCGGATCGCCGTACTCGACCACGGCCGACTGGTTGCCCAGGGCACCCCGGAGGAGCTGAAGCGGCTCGTCCCCGGCGGCCACGTCCGGCTCCGCTTCACCGCACCCGACGAGCTCGAGCTGGCCGCTCGCGTGCTGCCGGCCGGCGTACCGGATCACAGCGCGTTGGTCCTGCAGGTCCCGAACGACGGCCGCGTGCAGTCGCTGCGTGAACTGCTCGACCGGATCAACGACGCCTCGCTGGAGGTCGACGAGCTGACCGTGCACACCCCCGACCTGGACGACGTCTTCTTCGCCGTCACCGGTCACCCCACCGACGAGAAAGTGACGACCCGATGAGTACGACGACCGCACACCCGCTGGCCGACACCGCGACCATGCTCCGCCGGAACCTGCGGCACCAGCAGCGCTACCCGGGGATGACGCTGAGCACGCTGATCAGCCCGGTGATCATGCTGCTGCTGTTCGGGCTCGTCTTCGGCAAGACGTTCCAGGCCGGCATCGGCGGCGCCGGCTTCGACTACCTCGACTTCCTGGTGCCCGGCCTGCTGCTGGTCACGCTGGGCTCGGGCACCGTCCCGACCGCCGTCGCCGTCTGCACCGACATGACCGAGGGCATCGTGGCCCGGTTCCGCACGATGGCGATCTTCCGGCCGTCGGTGCTGGCCGGGCACGTGATCGGCAGCCTCCTGCAGACGCTGGTCAGCGTCGCGCTGCTGATCGGCGTCGGCCTGCTGATGGGCTTCCGTCCGACGGCGTCGTTCGGTGAGTGGCTGCTCGCGGCCGCACTGATCGTCGGTACGGCGGTGGCGCTGACCTGGCTCGCCGTCGCCCTGGGGCTGACCTCCAAGACGCCGGAGGCCGCGAGCAACGTGGTCCTGCCGTTCAGCCTGATCCTGCCGTTCCTCAGCAGCACCTTCGTCCCGATCGAGTCGATGCCGTCCGGCATCCGCTGGTTCGCCGAGTACCAGCCCTACACGCCGATCATCGAAACTCTGCGCGGCCTGCTGATCGGTACGCCCTACAGCGCCGGTGACGCCTGGCTCGCCGCGAGCTGGTGCCTGGTGGTCGCGGTCGGCGGCTACCTCTGGTCCCGGCGCTCGTACAACCGGGGAACAGCAGCCTGACCTGCAGAAAGACCAGGTTTTGAGCGAGTGCTCAAAACCTGGTCTATGCTGCGTTCATGACCACTCCTGAGGAACCGCCGGCTCCGGTCGCCTGGACCAAGCGGCTACCCGCGTTGCTGATCGTGGGGGCGACCGCCGTTCTCGCCCCGCTGCTGCTGGCCAAGGCCGGCCGGCTCGACACCGCCGCGCTGTTCGTCGGCGCACCGCTCGCGATCGCCGTGGTGATCGCCCTCCTGCCGCCCGCGAAGAGCCTGCACGGGCTGACCTTCCGGGTCGTCACGTTCGCGCTGATGATCACGTCGGCGTTCCTGCACGAGGGCGCCGCCTGCGTGCTGATGGCGTCGCCGCTCGTGTACGGCGTGGCGCACTTCGTCGCCGAGATCCTCCGGCAGTCCCGCAACCGCCAGGCCGGCCAGCGGTACCAGGCCGCACTCGCGATCTTCCCGCTGCTGATCGCCGGACTCGAGGGAACGGCGTACCGGGTGGATCCGGTCCAGCAGGTCAGCACCAAGCGCGTGGTCGCGCTGTCGACCGCCGAGGTGGAGACCCGGCTCGCGCAGGGTCCGGACTTCTCGGCCGAGCGGCCGTTCCTGCTGCGGTTCACCGGGTACCCGACGCCGACCGCGGCGACCGGCGGGGGGCTCGCGGTCGGGACGCGCTGGACGTTCACGCTGGCAGGGGACCCGATCGTCACCGAGGTGGTCGCGCACGACCGGCGGCGGATCGCGTTCACCGTCGTCTCCGACCAGTCGAAGACCCAGCGCTGGTTGCACTGGCAGGGCGCCACGATCCGGCTCACCCCGCGGCCGGACGGTACGACGGCGGTCAAGCTGAGCGTCGAGTTCACCCGCCGCCTGGATCCGAGCTGGTACTTCGGCCCGATCGAGTCCGCGATGGTCAGCGCCGGCCTCACCCACTTCGCCGACAGCCTCGGCCTCGAGGACGAGGCGACGGGCGATGACTGAGCTGGTGGTTCTGCGCTGGCTCTGTCTGCTCGTACCTGTGGTGCTGACTCGGGTGCTGTGGCGCAGACCTTCTCGCCAACGGGCCGGTGCTGCCCTACTCGGCTTTCTGTTCGCCTTCGTCGCGCTTGGAGCAACCAACCGGTTGGCTGTTTGGCTCGGCTGGTGGTCCTTCGAGGAGGTGCCGGGGAGCTTTCTGGGGATGCCGCTGGATCTGTGGATCGGGTGGGCGCTGTGCTGGGGCGCGCTTCCTGCACTGGTGCCCGGTCGCCTGGTGATCTGGGTGCTGACCTGTGGATGGATCGATCTCCTGCTGATGCCTCGCCTCGACGGTCTGGTCGAGCTCGGCCCGCACTGGCTGTTCGGCGAGGCAGTCGCGCTCGGCCTCGTTCTCGTCCCCGCCGTCCTGCTCACCCGCTGGACCGTCGACCGCAACCAACTGACCGGTCGGTTGCTTATCCAGCTGATCACCTTCACGGGACTAGTGCTTTGGTTGCTGCCGTCGGCGGTGATGAGTGAGGGCGACGGCTCGTGGGATCACCTGATCGGCGGGCCGGTCTGGCGGACGTCGCTGATCCTCCAGCTGATGGCTCTCGCGGCGGTCCCGGCGCTGGCCGCCGTGACCGAGTTCGTCAAGGGCGGCGGTACGCCGTACCCGTGGGACCCGCCGCGGCGACTCGTCACCACTGGCCCTTACGCCTATCTCGCCAACCCGATGCAGGCTTCGGTCGTCGTCATGCTCGCCCTGCTCGCGATCGGCACGCAGAGCTGGTCGCTCGCGCTGGCGACGGTCGGTGCGGTCTCGTTCTCGCACTTCGTCGCCGATCCGCACGAACGCGAGCAGCTCGCCGCCCGCGAGCCCGAGTGGCGCGCGTACGACCGCGAGGTCAGGGCGTGGATCCCGAGGCGCCGCCCGTACCGACCGCAGGCCGAGCTCTACCTCGCCGAGAGCTGCACGATCTGCTCGCAGACCAGAACCCTGATCGAGTCGACCAAGCCGGACGGCCTCACCATCACCGCGGCCGAGACGTATACGGTGGCTGGGCTGCGGCGGGCCTTGTACGTCGGACCGGACGGCCAACGCGCGAGCGGGCTCGGCGCGCTCGCCCAGGCCTTCCAGCACAGCGGTCCGGGCTGGGCGTACGTCGGCTGGCTGATCGGGCTGCCCGTCGTACGACCGCTGCTGCAGCTGCTGCTCGACGGCATGGGCGGTGGTGAACGCGAACTGCCGGCCCGCCGACCTGGAAAACTCAGCCCCTGAAGGGCGACCCGGCCTGTGAGAGGAGCCCTGACGATGGCGAAGACCACCCGCGCCGACCTGCTCGACGCCGCGCTGCGGACGATCGGTGAGCGCGGCTTCGCCGGGGCGTCGGCACGCACGATCGCGACCGAGGCCGGGCAGAACCAGGCGCTGGTCTTCTACCACTTCGGCACCGTCAACGACCTGATCGCGGCGGCCTGCCGGGAGAGCACCGAGCAGCGCGTCGCGGTGTACCGCGACCGGTTCGACCAGGCCACGACCTTCGCCGAGCTGCTCGCGGTCGGCCGTGAGGTGCACGTGACCGAGCACGCCGAGGGCAACGTCGCCGTACTGGCTCAACTGCTCGCCGGCGCGCGCGGCAACGAGGTGGTCGGTACTGCGGTCGCGGACGCGCTCAACCTCTGGGTGGTCGAGGTCGAGAAGACGCTGGCCCGCGTGCTTGCCGACAGCCCGTTGCTCCCGCTCGTCGATCTCGGCGGACTGGCTCGCTCGATCTCGGCCGGCTTCATCGGGATCGAGCTGCTCGACGGCGTCGATCCCGAAGGCGCCACCCGCGCGCTCGCCTCGCTCGAGCAGCTGGCCGTTCTCACCGAGACCTTGCTGTCCGAGCTGGACAACCTCGGCCCGGTCACCAGCCGCCTGGTGAAGCGCAGGCTGAACGCACTCACCAACCCGTAGCCGCGGGCGCTCCGAGCTGGTTGGCGCGGGTCCGCACATGCGCGGGCACGAGTAGGTCGCAGTCGTCGTTGGTGATCGGCTCGTCGGCGACCACGCGCAGCGGGACGACACCGGTCCAGTACGGCAGGTCGAGGTCCTCGGGGTCGTCGTTCGCTCCGCCGGCTCTGGTCTTCACCGAGGCCTCCGTCAGGTCGAGTGCGAGGACCGAGGTCTTCGCCAGTTCCTTCTTGTTCGGGACCCGCGACCCGCGCGACCGCCCCGGCACCAGGTGGTCGACGATCACCGTCAGCCCGTGCAGCTTCTCGTCCGGATCCGTGACCAGCTGCGGAATTCCCAGTACGACGGCCGACCGGTAGTTCACCGAGTGGTGGAACGCCGACCGGGCCAGCACGAGCCCGTCCACGTGCGTCACCGTCACGCAGATCGTCTGCTCCGGCGCCGCGACCACGCTGCGCGCGGCGACCGACCCGTGCAGGTAGAGCGTGCCGTCCTGCCCGCGGTCGAAGTCCACGCCGTACGCCGTGGGCAGCACCAGCGGGTCGCCGTCGAGCACGACGCCGAGGTGGCAGAACATGCCGGCGGTGAGGACGTCGTACAGGGCCTGGCGGTCGGTGGCGGCGCGTTCCTTCGAGCGACGCAGCCGGGTTCGCGCGGTCGGGGACAAAGGAATCGTGGTCATGATCTGAGCGTGGCAGAGTAGTGGCATGCCTGCCCGGTCCAATTCGCGACGATTCGAGTAGTCCATTTTGCGTACCTCGCTGCCGTTCACCGTGGATCGTGCCGCTGGGCTCGCGCTGCACCTGCAGCTGGCCGAGCAGGTCCGGGCCGCGATCCGCGACGGCCGGATCCAGGCGGGGCACCGGCTGCCGTCGACGCGCGATCTGTCCCGCGAGGTCGAGGTATCAAGGGCGGTCGCGCAAGCGGCGTACGACCAACTGCACGCCGAGGGCTGGATCGAAGGGCGCACGGGGTCCGGGACCTACGTCGCCGACGTGGTGCCGCTACCTCCGGCAACGGCCGAACGGGCGCGACCCCATCAACCACCGGAACCAGATCTCCTCACCCTCCGTCCCGGCATTCCGTTCATCGCCAGCGCACCGGATCCCGGGTGGCGGCGCGCCTGGCGTGAGGTCTCGGCGCAGACCCCGCCGCGGGGGTACGACAATCCCGCCGGCCTGCCCGAGCTCCGGGCCGCTCTCGCCGAGCACGTCGGCCGGGTGCGCGGGATCGCTTGTGGGCCGGAGAACCTGGTGATCACCAACGGCACCGTGCACGGTCTGCGCCTGCAGCTCTCAACTACCCTCGCGCCGGGAGACCGGATCGCGATGGAGGACCCCGGCTACGTCAACGCGGCGAACGCCGCCCGGTCGCACGGGCTCGACATCGTCGACGTACCGGTCGACGCGGACGGGATGCGGGTCGACGCGCTGGTCGACAACGTCGCCGCGGTCTATGTGACGCCCTCCCACCAGTACCCGCTCGGCGGCCGCCTGCCTGTTGCCCGGCGCAACGAACTGATCCGCTGGGCGCGGCGGACCGGCGCGACGCTGATCGAGGACGACTACGACAGCGAGTTCCGGTACGACGTGGCGCCGCTGCCCGCGCTCGCCCAGCTCGACCTCGACCGGGTCGTCCACCTCGGCACGCTCTCCAAGATGCTCAGCCCGTCGCTCCGCCTCGGCTGGCTGGTCGCGTCCACGACCGTGGTCGACCGGATCGCCGCCTTCCGCGAGGACGCGAGCGACTGGCCGGCCTGGCCGATGCAGGCCGCCCTGCTCGCGATGCTGCGCGACGGCTACCTCGACCACCTCGTCCGCCGCTCCAGCCGCCTGTACGCCGACCGACGCAACCTCACCTGCCGCATGCTCGCGCCGTACGGGCGAGTGGTCGGCCAGGACGCCGGCCTGCACATCACGCTGCTGCTGCCCGACCACGTCGACGACCAGGTCCTCGCCGCAAAAGCCCGAGCCGCCGGCGTCGCCGTCGCACCCCTCGCCGACTACCGCCGCACCATCCAAGGCCCACCCGGCCTCGTGATCGGCTACGCAACCCCGTCCGACGAGGACCTGGTGACAGCCCTGAAGATCCTGGTCGACTTGCTCAGCTGAGTCAGGGCTTGGAGGGGTTGTCCTTCAGCGGCGGCTGGACGACCGGCTTGTCGCCGTCCCAGGTCAGTTCGGACAGCCACATCGTGCGGCCGGGTGGGTCTACGCCGACCAGGGCAGGGTCCCAGGCGTGGTAGATGAACCAGTACTTGCCGTCCTTCTCCAGCACCATGTTGTGGCCTGGTCCGGCGGCGTCGGCTGATGTGGTGAGGATCGGGTCGCCGGACTTGGTGCACGGTCCGGCGGGCGTCGTGCAGAGGGCGTGGCCGACGGCGTACTCGGCCTTGTCGTAGGCGTTGGCGGAGTAGAAGAGGTGGAACTTGCCGTTCCGCTCGACCATGTACGGCGCCTCGACCAGGTTCCCCTCCCAGGGGAGGTCCTGCTTGATCAGCTTGGTGGTCTCGCCGACCAACTGGAGTCCGTCGGCCGACAGCTTGGAGACGTAGATCCAGGTGTCCATGCCGACCGCGTTGCCGTCGTTCTTCCAGTACAGCCAGCGTTGGCCGCTCGCGTCCTGGAACGGACTCGCGTCGATCGACCCACCCTCAGCTGCCTGACAAACCAAGGGATTACTCGATTTGTCGATATATGGACCTTCGGGCTGGGAGGCGACCGCGACACCGAGGCACTGGCGGCCGGAGGCGTCGTTCGAGCTGGTGTAGTACATGACGTACCGGTCGGGACCGTGCACGGCGACCTCCGGCGCCCAGACCTTGCCGGCCGACGTCCACGCGGGCAGCTCCGGCAGCGCGTCCCCGACCTGTTCCCACGCGACCAGGTCGGCGGACTTCAGCGTCTGGATGTTGCCGAGCGGCCCGTTGGTCGCGAACGCGTAGAACGTGTCGCCGGCCGCGATCACCTGCGGGTCGGCGAAGTTGTTGTCGTAGACGGGGTTGGTGAATCCCACACTCGCTCCTTCGGACGGCGGGCCGGAGCCGCCGCAGGCCGCTGTCAAGACGACCAGCAGCAGCGACAACCCCAGCCCGCGCAGCATCACTTGCTCTCGTAGAACCGCAGGTAGTCGAACGTTGCCACCGGCGCCGGGTTCGCGCCGGTGAACTCGCCGTGCGCGAACAGTCCGAGCCTCGGCGTCTCACCGGCCGGGAGCACCCACGATGCTCCCCAGACCCACTTCTTGCCGTCGACGCTCGTCCCCGCCTGGTAGACGTGCTCGCCCGCGGCGTTCTTGTGGAACGCGAGCCGCATCCACAGGTCCTTCGCGGACCGGCCGATCGCCGCGCCGCCGTAGCTGGTCGCACCGTCGGACTCGCGGGCGACGAGCTCACGCCCGTACTCCGTCTGTCGCGTCCGCCAGATCGAGACGTCGCCGAGCCGGGCGAAGTCGTCGTCGTTGCGGTACGCGACCATCCCGGCCTGCTGGTAGTTGCGGATGTCGCCCTCGCCGAGATCGAGGTTCAGCTTGGTCTCGGCGATCCAGCGGTCGGTGGCCGGCGTCTGGTGGAACAGCAGTCCCGCATTGTTGCCGGATCCGACCAGGTCGGCGTTCTGCAGCGGCCACGAAAGCTTGCCGTCAGCAACGACTGCGTTGGCGTCCGGCCGGACCCACGACCAGCCGGCACCGAGAGCGCCGGTGAACTCGTCACCGGCCAGGAGCTTGCCCGGCTTCGGCTGCGGCGCCAACGCCTTCACCGGCTTGGCGACCGCGCGGACGGTCAGGTTGTCGACCTCCGCCGAGCCGAGCCAGCTGACCGGCGCCGCCTTCACCTGCAGCTTCGGTACGGCGAGCCGCGCCTCGGCGTACAGATCACCGAGCCCGGAGTCGCTGAGCCGTGCGGTGACGACACCGTCGACGACCTGGACGCTCAGCTTGTTCCACTGCGTCCGGTCGAAGTCGGCCGGGATCGCCGCACTGGCGGTCTTGCCCCCCGCGACGACCGTGATCTTGTTCGCCGAGACCGAGGCGACGACCGAGCCGCCGACCACGGTCGTGAAGCTGCTGCCCAGCCGGACATCGGCGTCGACCCTCAGCGATCCACCCGGAGCGGACTGCTTGGTCGTCGCCGCGCCCTTGAGCTGCGCGAAAGGCCCACCCAGCGCGTCACCAGTACGCCGGGTCGCCAGCCACAGTCCCGAGGCGGGATCGGCCGCGGTGATCCCGGCGGACGAACCCGTCGCCGGCGCGGGCTGCGGAGTGTCGGACGGTCCGGCGCCCGCGCGGGTCCGCGGCCAGCCGTCGATCCAGTCGATCCGGTCGACCAGCATCGGCCGCCGGTTGATGCCGAACGGGTCCGTCAGCCACGGCGTTCCGCGGTCAATCGCGTGGTACAGGATGTGGTCCTGCCCGGCGGCGTCGGTGAAGAACGCGTGGTGGCCGGGGCCGATCCACTTGTTGCCGTTCTGGGTGACGACCGTCGTCCCGCCGACGCGGGACTCGTTCATGCTCGCGCCGTCGGCGTCGAGGAACGGGCCCTTGGGCGACTTGGACCGGCCGGCGAAGACGGAGTACCCGGTGGTCGGGCCCGCGCAGCAGTTCATCGAGGAGGCCATCAGGTAGTACCAGCCGTCGCGATAGACGACGTACGAGCCCTCGTACCGGTCGCCGATAGTGACCTGGGTCGGCTCGCCGACCGCTTGCAGGCCGTCCGCGGTGACCTCGGTGACCGAGATGCCGCCGTAGAAGCCGCCGTAGTAGAGGTACCGCTTGCCGTCGGCCGCGGTCAGCAGCGCCGGGTCGATCGTGTTGAACCAGCCGCCGTTGCCATCGGACTTCGGCGTGACGACGGGCCCGCCGGTCGCGGTCCACGGACCGGCCGGTGTCGGCGCGGTCGCGACGCCGATCGAGTAGTCACCGCCGGGGTTGGCCGCGGTGTCGGTGACGGTGAAGTACATGACGTACCGGCCGCCGAAGTAGCGGATGTCCGGCGCCCAGAAGAACGAACCGGGTGCGGCCCACGACGGCTTGGTCGCGTCGTTGAAGACCGTGCCGAGGTACTCCCAGGAGCCGAAGTCCTTGGTCCTGGCCATGTGCATCAGGCCGAAGGGGCCGTTGGCAACGAGTGGGTCTGAGGTTGCGTAGGCGTACCAGTAGCCGTCGCGGCCTTGGATGATCGACGGGTCGGCGAAGGTGTCGGCGAAGGGCTTGGAGATGTCGTTGGTGGTGGTCACCGGTGGCGGCGGCGCCGCGACGGCGGCCGTCGTACCGGTCGCTACCGCGGCCACGGCTAGGGCCGCGGCGAGGAGACGTCTGGGAGGCACTGGCGGGTTCCTCTCGGGGAGTGTTTCAGCCTTTGATGCCGCTGCGCGCGACACCTTCGATCACGTACCGCTGGACGAACACGTACAGGATCAGGACCGGTACGGCGGCGACGGTCGCGCCGGCCATGATCACCGGGTAGTCGGTCGTGTAGGCGCCCTGCAGCAGGCTCAGACCGGCCGGCAGGGTGAGGCGTTCGGGACTGAAGAGCACGAAGAGCGGCCAGACGAAGTCGTTCCAGTTCGCCAGGAACGACAGCACCGTCAGGGTCGCCAGCGCCGGTTTCGCGTTCGGCAGGATGATCCGGGTGAAGATCGTCCAGGCGTTCGCGCCGTCGATCAGCGCGACCTCCTCGAGCTCCTTCGGGATGGCCAGGAAGAACTGCCGCATGAAGAACACGCCGAAGGCACCGGCCGCACCGGGAACGACGAGTGCCCAGAACGTGTCCAGCCAGCCCAGCTTGTCCATCAGCAGGTAGTTCGGCATCAGGAAGACGAAGCCCGGCACGAACAGCGTCAGCAGGATGAAGCTGAAGATGAACTTCTTGAACCGGAACTCCATCCGGGCCAGGGCGTAGCCCGCCATCGACGCGACCGCGACGACCAGCACCGCGTGCAGGCTCGCGGCCGCGAAGCTGTTGAGCGCCCAGCGCAGTACCGGGTTCTGCCCACCGGTGGTGAGCACCTCCCCGAAGGCACGACCGCTTGGCTCCTGCGGGATCAGCGTGGGCGGGTCGGCCTGCGCCTCCCCGACGGACTTGAACGAGGTGATCACCATCCACAGCAGCGGGACGACGACCAGCAAGGTCAGCAGCACCACCATGACCCAGAAGGCAGCGGACGGTCGGCGCCTCATGACTTCCGCTCCCTCATCAGTCCGAACGTGATCAGCGCGACGACCGCGAGGCACAGCGCCAGCAGGTAGCTCATCGCCGAGGCCTGGCCCATCCGGAACTGGCTGAACCCGATGTCGGTGATCACCATCAGCGCGGTGGTCGTCGTGTCACCGGGTCCGCCCTGCGTGATCAGCAACGCCTGGCCGAACATGTTGGCGCTGGCCAGCAGCGTGATGGTCACGATGAACACCGTGACCGGACGCAGACCGGGCAGCGTGACGTTGCGGAACTTCTGCCACGCGTTCGCGCCGTCGAGCTCGGCCGCCTCGTACTGCTCGGCCGGGATGTCCTGCAGCCCGGCCAGGTAGATGATCGCGTTGAACCCCGTCGTCCACCACACCGTCACCGCGACCAGCGCGACGAACGCGTACGGCTGCTCGGTCGTCCACCCGATCTCCGGTACGCCGAAGATCCCGAGGAACGCGTTCAGGATGCCGAACGTGGTGTCCAGGATGTAGCGGAACATCAGCCCGATCACCGCCACGCCCAGCACGTACGGCGCGAAGTACACCGCCCGGAAGAACGTCCGGCCCGGGAAGTGACGGTTCAGCAGCACGGCCAGACCGAGCGGTACCGCCACCAGGAACGGCACCGACGCGATCGTGAAGATCCCGGTCGCCCGCATGCCGTGCCAGAACGGTTCGGCCGTGGCCGACAGCGGATCGAACAGGTCCTTGTAGTTCTGCAGCCCAACGAAAGGTTTGCCGGGCAGCTGGAAGTCCCAGTCGTGCAGGCTCATCCACAGGCCGAAGACAGCCGGCCCGAGGACGAACACCGTGAACAGGACGAGGTACGGCGCGAGGAACAGGTACGGCGTGGCTCGCCCGTGCCCTCTCATGCCCCGTACTTCTTGCGGTTGGCCTCCAGGATCTTGTCCGCCCGGGCCGCCGCGTCGGCCAGTGCCTTGGCAGGCTCGGTCTTCTGCAGGACCGCCTCGTTGACCGCCTTGTTCAGCTCGGCCAGCGCGTCACCGATGCCCGGCACCGACGGCGGGAAGTGCAGGTCGTCGATCTGCGTCGCCAGCGCGGCCTGCTCGGGCAGCGCCTGGAACTCGGCCGACTCACGGACCTGCTTGCGGGCCGGCACCTGGCCGCCCTTGGCCCACTCCAGCGACTTCTGGCTGACGTAGTTCACGAACACCCGGGCCGCGGTGGACTTGTTCTGGTCCGGCGTCTTCAGCTTCGGCAGGCAGAACTGGTGCGAGCCGGCCCAGGCGGCCTTGGTCCCACCGATGTTCGGCAGCGGAGCGACGCCCCACTCCAGGCCCTTCTTCTCCTTGAACGTGTTGATGTTCCAGATGCCGTTCCAGACGAAGGCGTTCTTGCCGTTCATCACCGCGATGTTGTCGGCGTCCTGGGCGACGTTCTTCGGGCTGTGCCCGTTCTTCACCAGGTCACTGAACCAGGTCAGCGCCTTCACGCCGGGCTCCTCGTGCCAGACCGTCTTCGAGGAGTCCTCGTTGAACAGCTGCCCGCCGTACTGCCAGAGCAGGGCCTGCACGCTCAGTACGCCGGTGAACGGGAACGGCGTGGCCCAGTGGCCCTGGATCCCCTTGCCCTTCAGGGCGTCCAGCGCGGCGGCGTACTCGTCGGCGGTGGCCGGAGGCTTGGCCGGGTCGAGACCGGCCTGGGTCATCAGCGTCTTGTTGTAGAAGAACCCGAGCGGGTGCACGTCGAGCGGGATGCCGTACCGCTTGCCGTTGTACTCGCCGGCCTTCCAGACGACGTCGGCGAAGTCCTCCTGCTTCAGCTCCAGCGCCTTGGCCACGTCGTCGAGCGGCTCGATCACGTTCCGGGCCGCGTTGGTGGCCAGCGAGTCCACGTGCATGATCGCGACGGCCGGACCGCGGCCGCTGCTCACCGCGGTCGGCAGCTTGGTGTAGTAGTCGGACCACTGCATCACGGTCATCTTGACCTTGACGTTCGGGTGCTCGGCGTTGAACTGGTCGACCAGCTTGCGCATGAACGGGCCGTCGCCACCGGTGAAGCCGTTCCAGAAGTCGAGCTCTACGTTCGGGCCCTCGTAGCCCTTCGCGCCGCCGTCGCCGTTCGCGGGCGCCGCGCCGGGCTTGCCCGCCGAGCCTTCCCCGCAGCCGGCCAGGATGCCTGCCGCACCGAGTGCGCCGATACCGCCCAGCACGAGTCGCCGGTTGATGGTGTTCACCGTGTACCTCCAGGGGAGAGCCTGATCATGTGCCACGAGGCCGGAGGCAGCGTGGCGCGGCAGATGCCGTTGTCGATGCCGGTCCCGTCGACCGGTCGGGGGACGACCCGGTCCGGCTCGGCGGCTGTGTTCACCGCGGCCCGGTCGTCGTCGTACAAACCCAGGTGTTGCGTGACTTCGAGGTTCCCCAGCGCATGCAGCGGGACCTCCAGCGCGACCTCGTCGGTCTCGCTGCGGTTCACCACGAAGAGCGCCACCTCGCCGGTGCTCTCCTCGTACGTCGCGGTGCTCCACAGGGCCGGTACGTCGCCGTACCGGTCGGTGTGGACGGTCGGCCCGGCGATCTCGGTCCGCAGGACGGTCGAACCGGCGTACTGGGCCGTGAGCGCGAACGGGTGGAAGATCGTCTGCCGCCACGCGCTGCCGCCGGGCTCGGTCCGGATCGGGCCGATCACGTTGACCAGTTGCGCGAGGCAAGCGATCTTCACCCGGTCGGCGTGCCGCAGCAGCGTGATCAGCAGACTGCCGACCACGACCGCGTCGTCGACGCTGTAGGTGTCCTCGATCAGCGGGCTGACTTCCCGGACGTCGAGACCGAGCTCGCCGGGGAACCGCTGCTGGTACCAGACGTTCCACTCGTCGAAGGAGAGCGTGATCTCCTTCGGACTGCGCTTGAGCGCCTTGACGTGGTCGGCGGTGGCGACGATCGAGGTGATCATCGCGTCCATCTCCTGCGCCGAGGCGAGGAAGCTGGCCTGGTCGCCGTCCTTCGGTTCGTAGTACGCGTGCAGGCTGATGTGGTCGACCAGGTCGTAGGTGCGCTCGAGCACCGTGCGCTCCCAGTCGCCGAAGGTCTCCATCTGCGCGTTGCTCGACCCGCAGGCGACGAACTCGAGGTCCGGATCGACCCTGCGCATCGCGTTCGCGGTCTCCTCGGCCAGCCGGGCGTACTCGTCGGCGGTCTTGTGGCCGATCTGCCAGGGACCGTCCATCTCGTTGCCCAGGCACCAGACCCGGATGTCGTGCGGCTCCTTGGTGCCGTTCGCGACCCGCCGGTCGGGCAGCTCGGTGCCGGCCGGCAGGTTGCAGTACGACAGGAGCTCGACGGCCGCCTGAATCCCCCGGGTGCCCAGGTTGACCGCCCAGATCGGGTCGACCCCGGCCTTGCGCGACCAGGCGACGAACTCGTCGGTGCCGAACTGGTTCGGCTCGATCGCGCGCCAGGCCAGGTCCAGCTTGCGCGGCCGGTCCTGCTTCGGGCCGACGCCGTCCTCCCAGTCGTAGTTGGAGACGAAGTTGCCGCCCGGGTAGCGGATCGCGGTGACGCCGAGCTCACGGACCAACGCCAGGACGTCGGTCCGGAACCCGTCCGCATCGGCGTCCGGGTGGTCCGGTTCGTAGATCCCGGTGTAGACGCAGCGGCCCATGTGCTCGACGAACGAGCCGAACAGGCGGCGGTCCAGGCTCCCGACCACGAACGCTGGATCGACGGCGAGACGTGCCACTGGCCTTCCCCCTTGCGATCTTTACAACGTTTACCGAGTTTGGTGTTGGGGGATTTTTACAACGATTGACATCCGCTGGCAAGAGCTGGCCCCTCACGGGCTGGTCCGGTCTGCGGAACGGCCGTGACAGACTCTGGCCGAGCGAGCAGGGGAAGGGACCACGATGGTGACGAGGCTGAGCGACGTGGCGGCACGGGCCGGCGTCTCGGTGAAGACGGTGTCGAACGTCATCAACGACTACCCGCACATCACCTCCCAGACCCGGGCCAAGGTCCAGGCGGCGATCGAGGAGCTCGACTACCGGCCGAACGTCAGCGCCCGCTCGCTGCGCAAGGGCCGCTCGGACTTCATCGCGCTGGCGATCCCCGAGATGGCGTCGCCGTACTTCGCCGAGCTCGGCGCGGCGATCTCCCGGGCGGCCAAGAAGCGCGGGATCACGGTGCTGATCGACCAGACCGAGGGCGAGGCCGCGGCCGAGAAGCTGGTCCTGGACGGCATGCGCGGCCAGCTGATCGACGGCATCATCTTCTCGCCGATCACCACCTCACCGGCCCGGATCGGCGAGACCGAGACGGCCAAGCCGATCGTGCTGCTCGGCGAGCGCGACGCCGGCGGCCGGCTCGACCGGGTCGCGGTCGACTCGGTCCAGGCGTCGTACGACGCGACCACGCACCTGATCTCGCTCGGCCGGCGGCGGATCGCGGCGATCGGGGTCGGCGGTGGCGCCGGCACTGGATCGGTTCGCCGGAAGGGTTATCGCAAGGCACTGAAGGCGGCTGGGATCGCGCACGACCCGGCGCTCGAGCTGGCCGGTACGGGGTACCACCGCGAGGACGGCGCCGCCTCGATGCGCGAGCTGCTCGCCCTGCCGGAGCGGCCGGACGCGGTGTTCTGCTTCAACGACCTGCTGGCGTTGGGTGCGTTGCGGACGCTGGCCGAGGCCGGACTGTCGGTGCCGGGCGATGTCGCCGTGATCGGCTTCGACGACATCGAGGACGGCCGGTACCACTCACCGTCGCTGACCACGATCGCGCCGGACATGGAGTGGCTGGCCGACCACGCCGTCGCGCTCCTGCTCGACCGGATCGCCGGCAACGGTGAGGCCGCGCGTCGCGACCTCACCGTGCCGCACACGTTGAAGATCCGTGAGTCGACCGGCTAGAAGCTGGCCGCGCACGTGGTGAGGTTGGCGGTCACGCTGGCGCCGCGAGCGACCGTGACCTGCCGGGTCTCCAGGACCTGACCGGTCGGGCGTTCACAGGTCAGCGTCCACGACTCGGTGCCGCCCTGTTGGACGACGGTCGGCCGGGTCGACGGGTTGGTGTGCCAGGTGTAGCTGCCGCCGGCCGGGACCACCATCGTGGACTCCAGTACGTCGGGGAGCTGCGTGCCGTTCCACGTCTTGGTGGTGAACGACTTCTTCAGCCGGAGCACCGCGCCGGCCGGGCCCGAGCCGGTGACGATCGAGTGCCGGGCCGGGTTGATGGTGGACTCGGCCGCGAGCAGGAACGCCGAGCGGTTGCCCTTGCCCGCCGTACTGCCGGTGCCGAAGTAGTAGTTCACGACGTTCGAGAACGCCGGGTGGAAGCTGCTCGTGCCGTGCTCGAAGGTGAAGCCGAGGCCGCCGGTCGCGTAGTACGACCAGTCCTCGGTGGTGCCGGTGGTGTCGTACAGCTCGTAGCTGAACTGGCTGTCGTACCCGTTCTGCGCGGCCATCTGGTCACCGAGCGCCTTGTAGATGCTCTCGTCCGGCGTGGGTCCGGCGCCGGCGTACCCGGGCTCGCGGAGGACCAGGTTCGAGTAGGTGTGGTTGGTGATCAGCGTGGTCACCTGGTGCGCGGACACCAGCGCCTGGACGTTGCGCGACTCGGGCTCGCTGAACGCGCTCGCGCCGCGGTAGGTCTCGGAGGTCAGGCTGGTGGACGCGCCCGGACCGCCCCAGAAGCCGGAGTAGTTGCGGTTGAGGTCGGTGCCGCGGGAGCGGTTGGCCGACTGCGCGCACTGGCCGGTGGTCGGGATCTGGCCGTTGGTGATCCGGCAGTTCTTCCGCTTCAGCTCGTAGCCGAGAGTCCGGCTGAGATTGAAGCCGTCGGGGTTCACGACGGGCACGAAGATGACGCGGGCCTTGTCGAGGATGTTGGTGATCCGCGGGTCGACGCCGTCGTTCTTCAGCAGGTCGTACGCGAACTCCATCGTCAGCTCGCCCGACGGCCACTCGCGCGCGTGGTGCAGGCCGAGCATCAGGAAGACCGGCTTGCCGTTGCTGGTGCTGACGTCCCGGGTGACCTCGATGCCGCGGATCGCGCGGTTCTCCAGGGAGTTGTTCTTCAGCGTGAACTGCTTGACCTTGGTCGGGTACTGGGTGGCGAGCGCGGCCATCTCGTTGGTGTAGTCGGCGAGCTGCCGGTACGCCGTACGGCCACTCGGCAGCGTGGCCGCGACCGCCTTGTTCTTCACGGCTTTCGCGTACGCCGCGTCTGCTGCTTCCCGTTCGCGGTCGGCGCCTTGGAGGTCGTCCTCGAGCGTCGACCAGGTGAGGCCGGCCAGCTCGAGCAGCCGGCGATCGTGGTTGCCGTAAGCAACTACGTCGACAAAGCTCTTTCCGGCCGACTCGGCCAGGTCCAGATCGAGCGTGCTCAGCCGCTGCTTGTCGGCGGCCGTCGGGGTGTTGACCCGGAGCAGCTGGACCAGCTCGTCCTGCGCGTAGGCCTGGGCCTTCGGGTCAGGCGGAGTTGCCGCCTGCACCTGCCCACCGGCACCGACCGCGAGCGCGGCCGCGAGTGCCAGGGGGACCAGTCGTTTCCATCGGGCGGGATGGGACACGGTGACCTCCAGTAGTGAGTTCACGACGTTGGGTAACTGGAGGGTAGAGGTCGGCGGGTGGTCGCGGAAGGCATTTCGGTGGGCGGACGGGAAAACCCTCGGTCAGTCGGCCCGGACGGCCGACAAGCGCACGGCCAACCCTCGCCGGACGGCCGGGAGTTGGCCCAGCAGGCGGAGGACGAGGTTGCGGGCTGGACGGAGCGCGGTCGGGGCGGTGGCGATGCGGGTGAGGCGGTGGGCGAGGGAGACGACTTCGAGGGCTTCGGCTCGGGCTTGTACGGCGTACTGGGTGAGGGCCGTCTCGTCGCCGGTGTCGAGGGCTGTGGACAATGCCTCACCGAGGGTGATGGCGTCGCGGAGTCCGAGGTTCATGCCTTGGCCGCCGGCCGGACTGTGGGTGTGGGCGGAGTCGCCGGCCAGGACCACGCGCCCGTTCAGGTACGACGCGGCGACGCGCTCGTGGATCCGGAAGCGGGAACCCCAGATCACCTCGGTCACCCGCGCGACGGAGCCGCCTGCAGTTCCACCCCGGGTGTCGAGGAGTTGCTGGGCGTAGGCGACGTCGACCTGCTCGGGCGCGCTCTCGACCTCGGCGACCAGGCGGAACGAGCCGTTCGGCAGGGGAGCGACGACCAGGACGCCCTGGGTCGCGAGGTAGAGCTGGACCTGGTCGGACTCGAGGCCGCCGTCCACCCAGACGTCGGCGAGGCTGAAGTTCAGGGCCAGCGTGTCGCCGGTGTCGTCGCCGAGGCCGGCGAGGTCGCGGATCCGGCTGTGCATGCCGTCGGCCGCGACGACGTACCGGGCGGTGATGGTCTCCCCGGTGTCGAGGGAGACGACCGCGTGGTCGTCGTACTGGGTGATCCCGGTCGCCTCGCACGGGCGGCGGACCTTGCCGCCGAGCTCCTCGAACCGCTCGACCAGCACCTGCTCGGTGAGGTCCTGCGGGATCATCAGGGTGTACGGGTACTTGGTCGGCAGGCCGCCGAACGGTACGCCGATCAGCTCGTGGCCGCGGTCGCGGATGCTGAACCGGGACGCCGGTACGCCGAGCTCGACCAGGCGATCGCTGACGCCGATCCGCTCCAGCATCTCCAGCGTCCTCGCGTGAACCACCGCTGCCCGCGAGGTGTTGGCACCCTCGGCGAGCTTGTCGATCACCACGACCTCGCGCCCCGCCTCAGCGAGCACGACGCCGACCGCCAGTCCTACCGGCCCGGCTCCGACCACTACGACATCCGTCATCTCCGCCTCCTGGTCAACGCTTGTTGACTTAGACGGTACGACGCTCCGCTAGTCAAGTCAACAGGTGTTGACCTAGGCTGCCGGTATGCGACGTTCCGGCGACCAGACCAAGGCCGCGATCCTCACCGCCGCCCGCGAACGCTTCGCCGCCGACGGCTACGAGCGCGCCACGATCCGCTCCATCGCCGCCGACGCGTCGACCGACCCCGCGCTCGTCATGCGCCACTTCGGCAACAAGGAGAAGCTCTTCGCCGCAGCCGCCGACTTCGACCTACGCCTCCCGGACCTCTCCACCCTCCCTCGGGAGTCCCTGGGGTCAGCCCTGGTCGACCACTTCCTCCGCCGCTGGGAAGAAGACGACACCCTGCAAGCCCTACTCCGAGCAGGAGTGACGAACGAGGCCGCCGCCGACCGCATGCGCGAGATCTTCACCAGCCAGCTGGCCATCGCAGCAGCAGGCCTGTCCGACAATCCGGAACTCCGCGCCGGGCTGGTCGCCTCACAGACGCTGGGCCTCGGCCTGTGCCGCTACGTCCTCAAACTCGGCCCGGTCGCCGAGATGCCCAGGGCAACAGTGATCGCCTGGCTCGCCCCGACCGTCGAGCGCTACCTGACCGCACCCAACCCTTTGGAAGGTTAGGTTCTCGTTTTGTTGCGGCGTTGCTTGGTTTCCTGGAGGAAGAGCCAGGCGAGGGCGGCGCCTACGACGAAGCCGCCGAGGTGGCCTTCCCAGCTGATGTTGGGGAAGGTGAAGGAGATCACCGCGGTGATCGCGACGTACGCGAGGATCCAGGTGACGTCCATGCCGCGGGCCCTGCTGATCACCAGGAGGGCGCCGACCAGGCCGAGGACGGCGCCGGACGCGCCGAGGGTGGCGCCGAGCGGGTTGCCGAGGATCCAGACCGCGACCCCGCCGCCGAGCGCGGACAGGAAGTACAGCAGCGTGAACCGCACCCGGCCGAGCATCTGCTCCAGCGGCGGACCGACCTGGTAGAGCATGAACAGGTTCGAGAAGATGTGGAAGATCTGCACGTGCGCGAACGCCGACGTGAGCAGGCGCCACGGCTCGGTGTCGACCAGCGCCGGGACCAGGACCAGGTCGTTCACCAGCCGGCTGCTGCTGGTCCGGATCGCGATGAAGACCAGCACGTTGATCGCCAGCAGCGTCAGCGTGACGACCTGGGTGTTGCCGCGGGCGACCCCGCCGAGCGACGTCCGGGTCCGGGGAACCGACTTGACGCCTTCGTTGAAGCAGGAAGGGCACTGGAACCCGACCGACGCCGTGTTCATGCAGGACGGGCAGATCGGCTTCTCGCAGCGCTGGCAGCGCACCCCGGTGGGCCGATCCGGGTGCCGGTAGCAGACGGTCTCGGTCACGGGCTGGTCCTCTCGGCGGATCTGTGGAGCGTCACTCGGAGGTCGCTGGAGTCACGAACGGCCGATCCGGTGAGATCGGCCGTTCGGTGAAAGTCCTGCGGGTGCAGCGGTGGTTCAGCTGGTGCGGGTCTCGACCTTCACGCTGTTGATGACGACCGGCTCGACCGGCTGGTCGGCGCCCTTGGTCTTCACGGCCGCGATCTCGTCGACGACCTTGCGCGACGCGTCGTCGGCGACCTCGCCGAAGATCGTGTGCTTGCGGTTCAGGTGCGGCGTCGGCACGACGGTGACGAAGAACTGCGAGCCGTTGGTGCCGCGGCCGAACTGGATGCCCGCGTTCGCCATCGCCAGCAAGTACGGGCGGTCGAACTGCAGGTCCGGGTGGATCTCGTCGTCGAAGGCGTAGCCCGGCGAACCGGTGCCGGTGCCGAGCGGGCAGCCGCCCTGGATCATGAAGCCGGAGATCACCCGGTGGAAGCCCAGACCGTCGTAGAAGCGGTCGTTCTTCTTCTCACCGGTCTGCGGGTCGGTCCACTCCTGGGTACCGTCCGCGAGGCCGACGAAGTTCTTCACGGTCTTCGGCGCCTCGTTGGGGAACAGCCTGATGACGACGTCGCCCTTCGACGTCTGCAGGGTCGCGAACAGTTCTTCGGCCACAGGACTACTCCTCATCGAATAACAACTGACGCCCTCGATCCTGTCACGGAGGTTCAAGTCGGCGGCCACCGACCGGCCGGGAAGCCGGCCCAGGATCCGTCCACAGGCTGTGGACAACGCTTGCCGATCGGCCGCTGCCCGATCGGCTTCCACCGGGTGGCCGGGGCGACCGGTTTATCGGCTGGGTACGTCGTACGATGCAGATGCAGCCGGATTTGTCCAGAAGCCGTACAGGTCGTCCCACTCCGTCGCTGGGCCGGACCGAGCCCGTGACACGGGCGACCACCGAGGAGGAACCGTGGGTTTGTTGAAGTCCAAGGGCCGGGTCGAGACCGCGAAGGACCGCGTCCGGCCGCTCGCCGAGACGGCATCGCAGAAGGTCGGTCCGGTCGCGGGCCAGGTCCGCGACCACCTCGGACCGGCCGTGGGCACCGCACGGGAGAAGGTGTCGCCGTACGCCGAGAAGGCCGTCGAGCGTGGCGCCTCGATCGCGCACACCGCGGTGGGCAAGGCCCAGCCGGTGATCGACGACGCGCTGAGCAAGGTCGGACCGGCCACCGAGCACGCTGCCGAGAAGGCGCGGGAGCGGTTCAACGACGACCTGATGCCGAAGGTGACCGCGGCGCTGGCGGCCCTGGCCGCGGCCGCCGAGCCGGTGGTCGAGGAGACGTCGCGCCGGGGCAAGGCCACCAAGGCCGCGCTGCGCGGTGAGATCGAGGCCCCGAAGAAGAGCCACAAGCTGCGCAACTTCGCGCTGCTGCTGGGCTTCGGTGCTCTCGCGGCCGCCGCCGTACGCAAGCTGCTGACCCCGCCGGAGCCGGCCTGGCAGTCGACCCCGACCAGCGGCCGCGACTACAGCTCGGCCCCGGCCGGGACGACGTCGCGTCCGACCCCGGCCGCCGACAAGCCGGCCGCCGCGAAGCCGGAGACCGCGACCTCGAACGGCAAGACCGAGGACGCGAAGGCGGACGAGGCTCCGAAGGCGTCGTCGAACGGGACCGCGAAGAAGACCACCACGTCGGCGCGGAAGCCGGACAGCCCCAAGCCGTCCGACTCCTGACACCACCGCAGCAAGCACAAGGGCCACAGACTCTCGGAGTCCGTGGCCCTTGTGGTTTCACTGCGTTCAGTCGTCTTCGTCCTCGTGCTCGTCGCGCCCCGAGGTGGTGGAGATCCGGCCGGCCGACAGCAGTTGCGTCGCGTACCGGTGGGTGATGCAGGGGTAGGTGGCGCCGCAGTGCACGCAGACGGCGTCGTTGCGGTGCATCCACGGCAGGACGCCGAACCGTTTCGTCTTGGTCAACGGCTCGCGGTCCGGGGCGTGCAGCTGGAGCGCCTCACGCGCCGCGTTCTGGATCTCCGGCGCCGACCACTCCTCGGCACTCTTGTCCATCAACGCGTGGAGGTCCGGGTGGAGTGGGTCGCCGGCGGTGACCGGCGGATCGGCAGGGGACTGGGTCATCTTTCGTCTCCGGGCTGAAGGTCGGGGCGGGGCACGACCGGACCAGGCTGGAACGGTTGTCTGAAGCGTGTCAGTCTGATCGCTCGCAGCGACACTAGCCGCTGCGAGGCCTACTCCTGCCACTGCCCGGCAGTACTCCCGAGTAAGGGTTTGGTCAGGTTCTCGCCAGGGCGGCCGGTCAGCTCCAGAGGTTCTCGAACGCGACCCGGGCCTCGAGCTCCAGCAGGTGCCGTTTGCGTGGGATCCCACCGCCGAAACCGACCATCTTGCCGCCCGCGCCGACCACCCGGTGGCAGGGCACGACGAGCGGCAACGGGTTGCGGTTGCAGGCCACGCCGACCGCCCGCGCGGCCCCCGCGTCGCCGACGATCTTGGCGACGTCGCCGTACGTCTGCATCTCGCCGTACGGGATGCGGGTCAGCTGCTGCCAGACCGCGCGTTCGAACGTCGAGCCGCTGCGCACCGAGAGCGGCAGGTCGAAGTCGGTCCGCTCGCCGGCGAAGTACGCCTTCACCTGTTCCTGGGTCTCGACCAGCAGCGGATCAGACACGGTGGCCGGCTCGATCCCGTCCACGACGCCGAACGAGACCCGGCACAACCCGGTGTCGTCGACGGCCAGGGACAGGTCACCGATGGGCGAATCGATCACGGACCAGCGCATGGACTCATCCTCCCTCCCGGCACCGACACTTTTTTGTCAAGCACCGTCTTTGTCAGGCACCGCCCCCGTCAGGCACCTCGGGCGGCACAATGGATGCGGCGGGTGACGGCCGACACCTAAGGTTCTGGCTTCGTCACACTGTGTGTGCTATCTCTGAGTCGCCCTCTTCCCGACCGGCAGCGAGGGGTTGTCCGTGACCGACCAGACCCCTGGCTCCGACCTCCCGAGGTACCTGCCGGGCACGTACCGCTCGAGCACCCCGCCGACGTACCCGCAGTACGGCGTACCGGTGGCCGGCGGCGCGCACCTGCTGCCGAAGCGGCCACCGTCGCCGCCGCTCGACCGGTGGTTCACCTCCGAGCACGCGATGGGCCTGGCCGCCTCGGTCCTGATCGGCGCCGTCACGGTGATGAGCTGGGCCACCGCCTGGTCGGACTGGAACTCGTACCGCACTCTCCGCCTGTACGCCGGCGACCCGGACCGGATGGACGACGCCGACCTGATCTCCGGGCTGTTCGGCATCATCGCCGCGCTCGCACTGTTCACCGCGGCCGCGGTGTTCATCGTCTGGCTGTGGCGGGTCCGCTGGAACGCGGAGATGTTCTGCCGCGGCGAGCACCGCTACACCCGCGGCTGGGTGCTCGGCGGCTGGATCGTCCCGGTGGTCAACCTCTGGTACCCCAAGCAGGTCGTCGACGACATCGTCGCCGCCAGCGACCCCCGCACCCCGCCGCACCTGCCGACCCTGCGCGGCATCCCCGGCACCCGGCTGGTCTGGGCCTGGTGGCTGACCTGGGTCGTCGGCCTGGTGCTCGACAACATCGGTCAGCGCAGCGTCCTCGACGGCGCACCGCAGCTCGGCGAGCTCCGCGAGAACGCCTGGTTGTCGACCGTCTCCGCGGTCAGTACGACGGCCGCGGCGGTGCTGGCGATGATCCTGGTCCGGCGGATCAACGACCTGCAGACCCAGCGGCCGTGGACGCCGTGGTGGGCGCACGGGACTCCTGCGCCGTAAAGCAACCCGTCACGGACCGTCCACTGCGTCGTTACAAGTGGTGATGGGCGTAGGAAAAGAACTCGTTAAGTCGATACCCTCCGTGCTGGGCTCGACTCCACACGGGTACTTACTTCGTGGTATCAATGGGGCTCGGTCACGCGGGGGCAGGATTCGACCGAGACGCCGAACAGACGGAGTTCCAGCAACGCGAGGGACGCACGACGTGAGCCACCCGCAAACGGCGGTCTTTTCCGCTGTCGAAAACCACGACGAGTGGCAGCCACATGCTGCTGAGGAGTTCCAGCAGGTCGGCACCGTCGGCAAGATCGCGACCGGGCTGCTGTTCGCCTCCACGCTGACCCATCTGGTGGTCACGTGGTCGGACTGGAACACCTACAACGCGGTCAGCCAGTTCCTCGGCGACGGCGCCGACGTCGACATGGCGATCCTGAACCGGGCCGACACGATCGCCCGGCTCACCTCGATCCCGAACGTGATCGTCTCGGTCGCGGCCGCCGTGGTCTTCGTGATCTGGCTGTGGCGCGCGCGGGTCAACTCCGAGGTCTTCTGCCAGGCCGACCACCGCCGCAGCCACGGCTGGGTGCTGGCGAGCTGGTTCTGCCCCGGCCCCAACCTCTGGTACCCCAAGCAGATCGTCGACGACGTCTGGCTGGCCAGCGATCCGAAGACTCCCGTGTACGCCGACGACCTGCGCCGATTCAGGCCGCCGCTCCTGACCCAGGTGTGGTGGATCACCTGGGTCGGCGCGCTCGCGTTCGACATCGTGGTGCGCCGGTTCCTGATGTGGATGGCCCCGAGCGTCGGCACGCTGCGCGGGATCGCGCTGGCCGGTACGGCGTCGTTGCTGCTGACCGCGGCCGCCGCGGTCGGCGGCATGATGGTGATCCGCAAGATCAACGCGATGCAGGCCGGCCGCGAGTGGGTCCCGTGGTGGGACCAGCGCGAGCCGAAGCTGACCGCGGTCCCGACGTACGCCGACGACGACACCTCCGAGCAGCAGCCGATCGCCGAGCCGATCGCGACCGCCCCGGCGCTGCGCCTCGAGCGCTCCCCGGAACGCCGGACCGGCTACAACCAGCAGCCCCCGAACCAGTACGCCAACGAGACGACCTTCGGCGGCGGCCCCGCGGGTGCCAACCCGTTCAGCGCCCCGGCGGCGAACGAGACCACCTTCGGTGGTGGATCCGGCGCGAGCCCGTTCGGCGCGCCCGCGGCCGGTGGATTGGCCGCCGAGGCGGTCAGCGGTGGAGCCACCGGCTCGCCGTTCGCACCTGCCGGCGCACCCACCGAGGAAGAGGCTCCGGCCTGGAGCCCGTTCGCACCGGTGGCGGAGACCTGGCAGGAAGCCGGCCCGGCCACCGAGCAGTTCAGCCCGGTCGAGACCTGGCGCGACGCGCCGGGTCCGGTCGCGGAGGCCACCCCGTCGTACCAGCAGACCGCTTCGGGTCTGGAGTCGCCGAGCTGGGCCAACACCGGCAGCTACGGCTCCACCTCGACCGAGGACGACCTGCTGTCGGCCCCGCTGCCGAGCTGGCAGGCCGAGACAGTCGCCCCGCCGTCGCTGAACGCCGCGCAGCCCGACCCGTACTCGTACCAGCCCGAGCAGCCGACCCCGGTCGCCGAGACGGAGCCGTCCTGGTCGTCGACGTACGCGCAGGGCTACGCCTACGAGACCTCGTCCGACTACCTGACCTCGTCGGCACCGATCCCCGCACCCGAGCCGGAGCCCGAGCCTGCTCCTGTTGCGCGCGCAGGCCGCCGGGCCGCTCGGGTCGCGGTGGACAGCCCGTCGACGGTCCAGCCGGCCGCACCGACCTACGAGGAGCCGAGCTACCCGGCGACCGACGACGACTACCTCACGCCGTCGAAGCCGCTGCCCTCGGTGCCGTCGTACGGGCCGGAGCCGACGTACACGCCGGAGCCCGCGCCCTACACGCCCGAGCCGACCTACGCGCCGGAGCCGACCTACGCGGCGTACGACGCCCCGGCGGTCCCGACGAACTACGAGACGGCGTACACCCCGGACTACAGCTCGTCGTACACCGAGTCGACCTACTCGGACTACAGCTCGTCCTACGCGCCGCAGCAGCCGGCCGAGCCGTCGTACGAGTCGTACAGCTCGACCTACGACTCGTACAGCGCGCCGAGCGCGCCGCAGAGCAACTACTCCGACACCAGCTACGACTACAGCCCGAACTACGCGCCCGAGTCGTACGACAACGGGAACTACTCGTCGACGGACTACAGCGCGACCGAGTACTCCCAGCCGGCCGAGCCGCAGTACCAGCAGGCGCCGTACTCGTACGAGCCCGCCGAGCCGCCGGCAGCCACTCCGCCCCCGGCCCCGGCCGAAGAGGACACCGGCGAGCACACCGCTCCGCGGACCCACCCCCGCCGCCGCTGGACCTGATCCGGCCCCGGCCCTCCCGAAGAGGCCTGATCCCTCCCCCCGGGATCAGGCCTCTTCTTCGTCCTGTGTGGAAAGCGTTTGCACGGGTAAGCTCGGGTGACATGACCCTGGCCTTTTCGACGCTCGGCTGCGCCGGCGCACCACTCGACACCGTCCTGGACCTCGCCCACGCGAACAAGATCTCCGGCCTGGAGCTGCGGGCCGCCGACGAAGAGTTCACCCACGTCGGACTGACCCCGGCCGAACGCCGTACGCTGCGCGGCCGGATCGAGGACGCCGGACTGGAGATCCTCGCCGTCGACAGCTACGTGCACCTGTGCGGTGTCGAGGAGCAGCCGCTCGCCGAGCACCTCGAGCTCGCGCACGACCTCGGCGCCCGCGGCGTCCGCGTCTTCATGCGCGACGACCCGGACGCGACCGGCGAGCCGACCCCCGGCGAGCTGCGCGCGATGGATCGCGTCGCGCAGTCGTCGACCGAGGTCAGCGTCCTGCTCGAGACCCACGACACCCACTCGTCCGGCCGGAGCATCGCCGCGTTCTGCGAGCTGCTCGACCGCGAGGTCCCCAGCCACAACGCGAAGGTGATCTGGGACGCGGCGCACACCCGCCGGACCGGTGAGACGCCGGCCGAGTCGCTCGAGCTGCTGCGGCCGTGGCTCGAGTTCGTCCAGATCAAGGACCACGACTCGCAGCGGGAGTACAAGCCGGTCGCGATGGGCGCCGGCGACTACCCGATCGCTGACCTGCTGGCCGCTCTCGACGGCACCGACTACCCGCTCTCGCTGGAGTGGGAGCTCAAGTGGCACCCCGACCTGCCCCCGCTGTCCGAGGCGCTGCCCGCCACGCTGGCCTGGATCTCCTCCTGAGCTAGGCGACCAACCGGAGCGGTTGCAAGGCACGGGCCCATCGGACGACCTCCCCGACCGTCTCGTGCAACTGCTCCAGGTGGTGCGCCGCCGGGACGAACTCACCCGGCTCGCGTGGGTCCTCGATCTGCCAGTCGGTGTAGACCGACAGCGCGACCTGGCTCGCGACCACCGCGACGTTGACCTCGCCGAGCGTGAGCCGGAGGTGCTCGACCGCTCGTTGCGCGCCGTGCGTCCCGTAGCCGACGAAGCCGGCCGCCTTGTCCACCCACTCGGCGTACAGGTAGTCGATGGCGTTCTTCAGCGCCGCCGGCGCGGAGTGGTTGTACTCCGGGGTGACGAACACGAACCCGTCGTACGCCGCGACGGTCCCGGCCCACTCCTTGGTGTGCGCGTTCCGGTACTCGCCGAACTTCGCCGGCACGGCTTCGTCGAGCAGCGGCAGCGCGAGCTCGGCGAGGTCCACCAGCTCGAAGGCGACGCCGGCGTGCCGCGCGTTCTCCAGCACCCACCGCGCGACGGCGGCACCGCGGCGACTCGGCCGGGTACTCCCGACGACGATCGCGATCCGGGTCATCTCAGGCGTCCTTGCGGTGGTCGGTGCGGAGCGGAGCGTACGGCGCAGCTTCGACCGCGCGGCCGTCGAGGTGCCAGCTCCAGCTGACCGTCGGCGTGATCCGGAGGTAGGTGCCGGCGCCGAACTGCCCTTCACGCTCGATCACCTCGGCGGTGCCGTAGACCCGGACGAAGCGCGGCGACCAGGGGTCGCGCGACACGAGGTCGTCGACGACGAAGGCGATCCGGTCGTAGCCGTTCCGCACGTTCAGCACCTTCCGGGTGCGGGCGGGGTCGTGGCCGCCGATGTAGAAGTACGTGCCGTCGTACTCCAGACCGACCGGGACGACGTCGGGCTGGCCGTCGCCGTCGACGGTGGCGAGCCGGGCCAGCGGCTGGGACTTCAGGTAGGCGAGCTCTTCCGCGGTGAAGGACATCGGGGTTCTCCTCAGAGGTGGTGTGGCGATAAGGTACAACGATCGTTGTGACTAGTACAACGGGCGTTGTATTCCTGACGCCGGAACCCGCTGGAGGGGACTGTGGACAAGCGCACCGCCGTACTGACCGGAGCGCGGACGGTCTTCGCCCGCGACGGCTACACCCGGGCGAGCATCGACGTGATCGCCGCCGAGGCGCAGGTCTCCACCCGGACGATCTACAACCACTTCCGGGACAAGGCCGGACTCTTCGCGGCCGTGATCGAGACCAGCGCGGCCGGCGTCGCCGCCGCGCAGCTGGCGCTGATCGACCGATACCTGGGCACGATCGATGACCTGGAGAAGGATCTGGTCGCCTTCGGGATCGCGTGGCGTACGCCGGTCCCGGACCACGTCGAGCACTCGGCCCTGGTCCGCCAGATCAACGCGGAGGCCGGCCACATCCCGGACGAGGTGATCGAGACCTGGCAGCAGACCGGCCCACTCTCCGTACGCCGTGCGCTCGCCGGCCGCTTCGCCGAGCTCGCCGCCGACGGACTGCTCGCCGTCAACGATCCGGTCCGCGCCGCACTGCATTTCTCGGTCCTGATCAGCGGCACCGACCCGGCATACCGATCCCGCACGGCAGAGCAGGAGCTCGCCGAAACCGTTCGGGCTGGGGTGCACGCCTTCCTCCACGGCTACGGCAGTTCAAGATCGAACCAAACGGCCTAGGCCACAATTGGGATTCGGTTCCGTCGCGTGCATGACGATGGGCACTACTCACTCGTCAAACGAGTGAAGTCCCGACGGGGGACCTTGCAGGTAAGGACATTCGCGATGAGTGCTACCAGCGTGCGGTGGTGGGTCGGATGAGTCCGAGAGCTGTGGACAAGCGGGCCCGGCCGGGCAACGAAGGTGGATCGCCGGCCACGGAACCCCCTGCCGACCTGACCGAGGTCGGGCAGCCGGCGGAGACCGAGGAGCCGGTCGACGCGGACAAGGGCTGAGCGCCGGGCCCGCTCGGTCAGCGCAGCATCAGGCACACGTCACCGAACTCGTGCCACAGGTAGTGCTGCTGCAGCGCCGCGTCGTACGCCTGCTGCACGACAGCACCGCCGACGACCGACTCCAGCAGGAGCAGGTGGGACGCCTCCGGCGCGTGCATGCCGGTGATCAGTCCGTCGACGACCGACGCGGGCCGGTCAGGTCCGAGGACCAGATCGGTCCAGCCGCTCGATGCCAGCACGGCTCCGCTCGGCAGTGCGCTCGACTCGATCGCGCGGACTGCCGTGGTGCCGACGGCGATCACGCGGCCGCCGTTTGCCTTGACCCAGTTGACGAGCCGAGCGGTGTGCTCCGGTACGGCGTACCGCTCGGGCAGTGGCGGCTCGTGGCTCTCCAGCGACGAAACCCCACAGTGCAACAGGACCGGCGCGATCAGTACGCCGGCCGCTGCCAGCTGACTGACCAGCTCGAAGCTGAACGGCCTGCCCGCACTGGGCATCTCCGCCGAGCCCGGCTGGTTGGCGAACACGGTCTGGTAGAGCGCGAGCGGCCACGGCCGGTCGACGTACTTGTAGGTGATCGGCCGCCCGTACTTGCGCAGGTACCCGACCACGTCAGCCGCCGGCGGCTCCGCTCGCCACAGCCGCGTCGAGCCTTCCTGGTACGGCGCCAGCAGCGTCAGTACGCCGTCCGGCAGCTCCACCTGGTCACCGATCGCACCACCGAGCATCGGCGAGCCGCCGTTGCGCAGCTCGACCACCCAGGTGCCGTCGTCGAGGGCGGTCGAGAAGTGCACCACCACGGGCGCCACGCCAGCGCCGGTGATCCAAGAGCCGTCAACAGCGGCGGCCAGCGTGCCGGAGGTGTTCACCAGCAGGAGATCGCCCGGCCGCAGATGCTCGCCGATCCGGTCGAACCGCGTGTGCCGCACGGTCGACCCCTCCGCGACCAGCAGCTTCACCTGATCCCGCGCCAGTCCGCGAGCCTCCGGCGGCTCGACCGCGTTCAGCTCATCGGGCAGCGTGAATCGCGTCTGTGGATGGACCTTCACGAGGCCACCGCCGGTGCGAACTCGGACGCCCGGTAGCGACCGCTCGCCGGCCGGCTGTCCAGCAGAGCGAGCAGAGCCGGTACGACGGCCGCCGGCTCCGGCCGGTCCGAGATGTCCTCACCCGGGAAGGCCGCCTGGTGCATCGCGGTCCGCAGGTCACCTGGATCCACGGCGTACACGGCGAGCTCGGGATGCTCCGCCGCCAGTACGGCGCTGGCGTGATCGAGCGCGGCCTTCGCCGATCCGTAGCCGCCCCAGCCCTCGTAGGCTTCGACGGCCGCGTCGGAACTGACGTTGAGCACGATCCCGTTCGCCTTGCTCAGTTCAGGAATCAGCGCCTGAGCCAGCGCGATCGGCGCGATCACGTCGACCTCGTACACCCGGCGGAGCTCGTCGAGATCGGCGCCGGCCAACCTCTGCAACGGGCTCGGGCCGAGGTAACTCGCGTTGTTGACCAGGAGGTCGAGCCGGCCGAGCTCGCCGACCGCGTCCAGGAGATCGGCGCGGTGCTCGGCGTCGGTGACGTCGCCGGCCAGCGGCACGACGTCGGTCGTGGCGGCCAGTTCGTCGGCCGCGTCCTTCAGCGCGCCGGCTCCCCGAGCGTCGATGATCAGCGACCATCCACGCTCGGCGAGCCCCTGCGCGAGCGCCAGCCCGAGGCCGGCCGACGCTCCGGTGACAACAGCAACAGGACGATTCTGCGAAGGAGTCATGCCGATTACTGTGTTACCTCAAGTCAACTTGAGGTCAAGAGCTGTACACCTCGTACTCCGACAGCTGCCCCGCAGGCCAGCCGGTGTTGCCCGTAACGGTGAGCCGGACGTAGCGGGTGCTGACGGCACTCGGCAGCGTGATCGTCGCGGTGTTGCCGGAGCCCGGGTCGAAGGTCCGACCGGCCGCACCGGCCAGCTGCGTGTACGACGAGTTGTTGGTGCTGCCGAGCACCGCGATGGTCTGGGTGCGGGTGCCCCAGGCCGAGCTCGGCGGGAGCTTCAGCACCAACCGCTTGACGGTCTGGTTGCTGCCGAGGTCGACCGTGATCGACTGCGGCCACGCGTTGTTCGCGCTTTCCCAGTAGCTGTTGGCGTTTCCGTCGACCGTGTTGGTCGGCGAGTAGTTCTGCACCTGGCTGGTCGCCGTCACCTGCTTGCCTGCGGCAAGGTTTCCGGTCGGCGTACCGGGGTCGGTTCCGCCACCCGTGCCGGGCTCGACCCAGTTGCAACCGCTCCACGTCGAGTCCCAACCACTGTTGCCGGAACCGCGGTTCAGCGCGAACGTCCCCCCGGGGTACGCGCAGTTGTAGACGCCGGCCCGGCCGACTCCACTGGCCCGGACGTTGCTGATCGACGCCGACCCGGTCGTCTCGGCCTGGAACGCGAACGTCCCGGCGCCCTCGATCGAACCGCCGTCCACGGTCACGTTCTGCACCGGGCGACCGGCGCCACCGCCGTCGACGAACTGGTACGCCGACCACGGGCTGGCCACCAACCGGTTGTTCGTCAGCCGGACCTGCGCGTTGATCTGACTGTCGTACGCGTCGATCCGGATCGCGCCGTGCGGGTGGTTCTGACCCCAGTTCGGGTTCATCGCGCCGGTCCGGATCAGCGTGTTGCCGGAGACGTTGATCGTGCCCGCGAGCGGGAAGAACGGCGAGCCGAACGACTGGTTCGAGATCGCGATCCCGCCGCCGAGCGCGTTGGTGTCGGCGATCAGGTTGTCCCGGACCGTCATGTCGGTGCCGCCGTAGATCGCGATGCCGTTCGCCAGGTTCGGCTGCACGATCGTGTTGTTGGCGAAGGTGGAGTTGCGGTTGGCCGCGTTCAGCGACCAGGCCGCGAGCGCGTCGTCGCCCTGGTTGCGCAGGTAGTTGTTCCGGATCTGCGCGTTGTTCGCGGTGCCGTTCAGGTTCAGGCCGTCAGCGGTCATGTCGTAGAACCGGTTGTTCTCGACCACCAGATTGTCGTTGTTGCCGGTCAGCCAGAGCCCGACCTTGAGGTGCTGCAGCCAGAGCCCGGAGACCACCGAGTTCGGGCCGAGGCTCCCGTTGACGAAGTTGTCCGGCGAGTAGTCGTTGCGTTCGGTCACCTCGCCGATCACCGCGAAGTCGTGCAGTTTCACGTTGCCGCCGCCGTTCGGGCGGTCGATCAGGTGGTGGCTGAGCAGCACCGAGTGCCAGCGGCCGGCGCCGCGGATCGTCACACCGTCGGGGTTGATCGTGCCGCCGACCTTGAACCGGCCCGCGGGAATCCACACGGTTCCACCAGAACCGCGGGCGGAGTCGATGGCGCTCTGGATCGCGCCGGTCGAGTCGTTGTTGCCGTTCGGGTCGGCGCCGCGGTCGGTGATCGAGATCGAGCCACCGGGCTGACCGGCCGGGCCGGCCACGTTCTCGAACTCGACGTCGTCGATCGTGTACGGGCCGGCGGTGTTCTCGCCGTCGACCTGCAGCTTGATCTTCGCGCCGGCGTTCACGGTCCGGCCGAGCTGGAGCCGGGCGTGGTCGTAGAGCTTGTGGGTCCGTGAACCGGCGATCCAGCTGGTGTCGACGTAGCTGTACTTCGAGGTCACCGCGAGCTGCTGGGACAGCTTCTGGCCGTCCACGTAGACCGACAGGGTGCCGGACCGGCCATCCGGAACGGCGTACGCGACGGTGATCGCGTTGGTGGTGGCCGGCGCCGTGAACTCGACGTACTGGCCGCCGTTGAGCGTGACGGCCTGCCGGTTCGACGCCTCGGCGGCGAGCGTGCCCTGGGCGTAGCTCGGGCCGATCTTGCTGCCGTTCGTGGCCGAGCTCTCGGCCTCGACGATGGTGAAGGGGAGTGTCGCGCCGACGGCCTGGACGGCGGTCGGGGCGGCTGCCGCGGGGGACAGGCTGACACCGGCTAGAGCGGTTGCAGCGACTGCCAGCGCAGCGATATGTCTGGGGGCGGACATAGAGCACCTTCCTTGGGGGCGGTAAGGAGAAGGATTTTTATTCAAATATCTTGACGCTTTTACGCAAAATACCTACAGACACCGCCAGCTGTCACTATGTCGCGGGTGACGGGGCTACGCGAGCGGTGGAACGACCTGATTCCAGGCGCGGCCGAACTGGCCGACGACCTGGCCGCGCGCTACCGCGCGGACGAGCGACGGGCGTACCGCGACCAGTACCTGCAGCGGGTCCTCGACGCGCTCGGCACGCTGGACCAGCTCAGCACCGACCCGACGGCGGTCTATCTCGCCGCGTGGTTCCATCGGGCGGTCCACGAGCGCGGCGGTGAGTCGGACGCCGAGGCCTCGGCCGCGCTGGCCGAGCAGGAGCTGCCGTCGTACCACGTGACCGCGGCGCGGACCGCCGAGGTCGCTCGCCTGGTCCGCCTGACCGGTACGCCGGCTCCGTGGGCCGACGCGCTGGCGGACCCGAACGCCGATGTCCTGCTCGACGCGATCAACGCGACCCTGGCCGGTCCCAACTACGCGACGCACGCCGCCGAGGTCCGGCGCGACGCCACCGATCGTCTTGCGGCGATCCGGGAGCGGCACACCGTCGTACAGGGGCTGCTCGAGGGGCCGATCTTCCGGACACAGCTTGGCCGCGACCGGTACGCCGCGGCCGCGCGCACGAACCTCAAGGCGGAGCTGGAAGTCCTCGACGGCGAGATCCCGGCGCCTTGGCGGGGCTGGCAGCGGGCGGCGCTGATCGGCGTCGTCCTGGTCGGTCCGTTGCTTGCCGCCCTGGCGAGCTTCGGGGCCACCGACATTCCGTGGGAGGCGTCCGCGCGCTCGAACTCCGGTTCCCCCTGGCTGTCCGTGGTGCTCTGCGTGGTCGCGCTCGGCACCATCCCGCTGCTCTACCGCTACGCCCGGAGGAACGGCCGCCGGGCGAAGGTGGTCACCGGCGCGGTGATCGCGGTCGCGGTGGTGGCCTTGGTGATCGCGGTGCTGCGCATCCCGGCCACGACGTCGTCCAACGGACCTGGTGGCCGAGTGCCGCTGGTGCTCGTCGCGCTGACCCTGCTCCTGCTGAGCGGGATCGCCGCGTTCGTGTCGGCGTCGCTGGGCGGCCCGGCCCCGGTCGCCGGCCGAGGTCAGGTGCTCGCCGGTGTCGCCGCGGTGGTGGTGATCGTCGTCCTCACGGTCTTCGTTGCCGCGCCGGTCGGGCAGAGCTACCTGCTGCGGGCGAACGAACGCATCACCGGCTCGGCCGCCACTGACGCCGCGGCACCGCGGTCCGAGCTGGACGGCCGGATCGCGTGGGTCAGCCCGAGCACCTCGCTGCGGGCGGAGGCGGTCGGCGCGGCCGTGACGACCCGGTACGGCATCGCGATCTCACGGCAGACCGGCACGGTCGAGATGCTCGACCCGGCGACCGGCGAGGTGCGCTGGAAGCACACCCGGTCGGACGTGGACGCGCGTCCCAAGCTGGCCGCCACCGGGGACGGCCGGCTGCTGCTCGTGAACTTCGACAGACTCGGCTACCTGCTGCTCGACGCTTCGACGGGCCGTCGCGCTCCTGGGCAGTGGCCGCGCGACGAGGACAACACCCTCGAGAACGCCGACCCGCTGCTGACCGGAGAGCAGGTCTCCAAGGGCTCGGACAAGCTGCGCGGCGTGAACGAGAAGGGCAGGACGAGCTGGACCTTCGAGCCGGGTCGGTGCACCAGCATCAGCGCCACGGCAACGAAGGACACCGCGGTGGCGTTCCTCAACCGCAGCTGCGGGAAGGCGCCCGACGAGAGCGTCGGGCTGGACCTGAAGACCGGCAAGGAGCTGTGGAGGCGTTCGAACCACTGGTCCAGCGACGACCAGCTGACGATCGACGGTCTGCTGGTCGTGGTGGAGTCGGAGTCCAAGGCGCGGTCCACGGTGATCGGCGTCGAGGCGCGGACCGGTGAGGTCAAGTGGCGCTGGGACCTGCCCGAGGCGTGGGCCTGCGGCACCCGGCTCGAGAAGGCCGGCCGGCAGGTAATGCTGCTGAACTGCCCTTCCAAGGCGGCCCAGCGGACCGCGGTCGTGGCGACGGTGCTCGACGGGGAGACCGGCCGGATGGCATGGCAGCGCACGGTGCCGGACCAGCTCGGCATCCACGCGAAGATCACCACCGACGGCCGAGTGGTGTCGCTCGACACGGCCAGGAGCAACTGCGTGCTGACCGTGCTCAGCGAGTCCGGGCAGCGGCAGGTGACGCTCCCGGAGGAGGTGGTCTGTGGCCGCGGTCTCCAGACGGTCGGCAACCAGGTCCTGGTCTCGGGCCGGGACACCGTGATCGCGCTCCGCTGATCAGGCTTCCGGCAGGAGGATCCCGGGGCTGAGGATGTTCGCCGGATCGACCACACGCTTGACCGCCTGCAGGCTCTCGATCGCGAGCGGGCCGATCTCATCGGCGTACGCGTCGCGATGGTCGGTGCCGACGCCGTGGTGGTGCGTGATCGTCCCACCGGCCGCGCCGATCGCCGTACTGGCTGCCGTCTTCGCCTGCCGCCACTGCGCGACCGGGTCCTCGGCCTGCGCGCAGACGACGGTGAAGTAGAGCGACGCGCCCGTCTCGTACACGTGCGACACGTGGCAGAGCACCAATGGCGGCGTCCCTTGATCGCCCAGCGACTTCACCAACGCGTCCGTCACCGCCGCCTTGAGGTCGGGCAGCTTCGACCAGAACCCGGCCGTCTCCAAGGTCTCCACCAACGCGCCTTCGTCGAGCAGCGGATCACGGAGGTACGGCGCGCGGTAGCGGCCCTTGCGCCAGGTCTCGCCCGCTTCCTCGCCCAGCGGCTCGCCGCCCGCGTCCGCGAGCACCTCGGCCACAGCAGCACGCCGTACGGCGGTCGCCGTGCCCTCGAACCCGACGATCGCCTGGACGCCGCTCGCGCCACCGAGCACCTCGGGATCGGCCAGGTTCACCGCGGTCTCGGCCTCGTCGGACAGCCGCAGCACGGTCGGCAACGGCCCGTCCTGCGCGAGCCGCCGAATCGCGTCGAGTCCCTGCTGGAAGTCGCCGAACCGCCAGCCCTCGAAGAACCGCTCGACCGGCCGCGGCCGGATCCGCACCACCACCGACGTGATGATCCCGAGCGCACCCTCCGATCCGAGCCACAGCTGCCGCAGATCCGGGCCGGCCGCGGACATCGGCGCCCGGCCGAGCTCGACCGTCCCGCGCGGCGTCGCCACCGTCATCCCGACCACCATCTGGTCGAACCGCCCGTAGCCCGCGGACGACTGCCCGCTCGACCGCGTCGCCGCGTAGCCGCCGATCGAGGCGCCCTCGTACGACTGCGGGAAATGCCCGAGCGTGCAGCCCTGCTCGGCCAGTGCGGCCTCGGCCGCCGTCCCCCTGAGTCCGGCCCCCAGTCGCACGGTCCGGGAGATCTCGTCGAGCTCATCGACCTGATCGAGCCGCCGAAGATCCACCGCGATGAAGGCTGTCGCCGGCGCCAACCCGCCCACCACCGAAGTCCCACCCGCGTACGGCACCACCGCGACTCCCAGCTCGGAGCACGCTTGGAGAATCCCCAGCACCTCCTCGTGCGAGCCCGGAAACACCACCGCCTCCGGCATCCCGGCCTGATCCCCGGCCCGGAACCGCAAGAGGTCAGGAGTCGAGTAGCCGCGGGTGTGCGCCCACCGGACGTCGCCGTCGACCGACACCCACTCGTCGCCCAGCAGCCCCGCCAGCCGCTCCACGGCCCGGCTCGGGCCCGCCGCGCCGGCAGCGTCCGCGCCCGCCCCGCGCTCCGCCGCGCCCGCGAAGCCGGCGCTGGCGTCGGGGGCGCCAGGCTCACCTTCCCCCTCCATCACCTCGCGGCGGCGTACGCCCAAATGCTTCAGCGCCGCGAGTGCCGCCTCCGGGACCTCGACCGTCTGAGCGGGGTCGCCCCAGCGGCCGGGCGTGAGTTGCACCACCGGTAGGTCGGACTCGGTCATGCTGCACTCCCCATCGGTGGGTTCGGGAGGTACCGTCCGACTGTTCCGGCACCATGGACTCGCTGATACACTCTGACGCGTGATGTCTCAGCGTAGCAGCGACCTCGAAGCCACTCCGTCCGCCCGTCCGGCCCCGGCGAACGCGATCGGCGAGGAGCGGATCCTCGACGCGGCGTACGAGCTGCTGCTGGCGATCGGCATGCGCCGGATGACGATGGCCGACATCGCCCGGCACGCCGAGGTCTCCCGCGCGACGCTCTACCGCCGCTGGCCGAACGTCCAGGCCGTCGTCGCCGCGCTGATGACGCGCGAGTGGACGACGGCGCTGATGTCGGCCTTCCAGCCCGAGGCCGTCGACGGTCGCGCGCGCCTGGTCGAGGGCGTCGTCGAGGTGGTCGGCAAGACCCGCACGCACCCGCTGATGCGCAAGATCATCGAGCTCGACCCCGAGTTCCTCACGCCGTACCTGCTCGAGCGTCGCGGCAGCAGCACGGTCGCGCACCTCGCATTGGTTGCCGAGGGCATCAAAGCCGGTCAGGCCGACGGCTCGATCCGCGCCGGCGACCCCGACTGGCTGTCGCGCCAGATCATCCTGGTCTCGCTCGCGTCCGCGGTCTCCGGCCCGGTCCTCGCCTCCCACGACGAGTACCCGCTGCTCGACGAGGAGCTCCGCGCGATGCTGAACCGCTACCTGGTGCCCTAGATGATCTCGGTCGGCAACTCCAGCCTGAACGCCGCCCGGCGGACCAAGGAGCTCGACTGGCTGGACACCCGCCGGCAGGTCGACGTCCTGGTGGTCGGCGGCGGAGTGACCGGTGCCGGCGTCGCGCTCGACGCGGCCGCCCGCGGCCTGACCGTCGCTCTGGTGGAGAAGCACGACCTCGCGTTCGGTACCAGCCGCTGGAGCTCGAAGCTCGTGCACGGCGGCCTGCGCTACCTGGCGTCCGGGCACGTCGGGATCGCCTACGAGAGCGCCGTCGAACGCGGCATCCTGATGAAGACCACAGCACCGCACCTGGTGCACCCGGTCCCGCAGGTCGCGCCTTGGTTGCCTGAGGCAAGGTTCATGCAGGCCGCGCTGATCCGCTCGGCCTTTCTCGGCGGCGACGTCCTGCGCACCTTCGCGCACACCAGCGACGACTACCTGCCGCACTCCCGCCGGGTCAGCTCGGCCGAGGTCCTGCGCTACGCACCCACCGTCCGCCCGCACGGTCTGCGCGGCGGCTTCCTGACCTGGGACGGCCAGCTGTACGACGACGCCCGGCTCGTCGTCGCGATCGCCCGGACCGCGGCCCTGTACGGCGCCCGCGTGCTGACCCGGTGCTCGGCCGAGCAGGTCACCGGCCGGGGCGCTGTCGTCGTGGACCAGTTGAGCGGCCGTCGCATCGACGTGTCCGCGCGGATGGTGATCAACGCCGGCGGCATCTGGGCCGACCAGGTCGCCACCGGGATCAAGCTGCGCCCGAGCCGCGGGACGCATCTGGTGCTGCCGCAGTCGGTGTTCGGCGAGCTGTCCGCCGTACTGACCGTGCCGGTGCCGGGGGAGCCGCGGCGCGTGGTGATGGCGATCCCGGCGCCCGACGGCCGGGTGTACGTCGGGCTGACCGACGAGGACGCGCCCGGGCCGGTCAGCGACGTACCGCAGGCCAGCGACGCGGAGATCGACTTCCTGCTCGGCACGATCAGCGCGGCGGTGCGCGAGCCGATCACCCGCTCCGACCTGCTCGGCACGTACGCCGGGCTGCGGCCGCTGCTCGACACCGGCCACCACCGGGGCGAGGACAAGACCGCCGACATCTCCCGGCGGCACGCGGTGATCACCAGCCCGGACGGCCTGGTGACGATCGTCGGCGGCAAGCTGACGACGTACCGCCGGATGGCGCAGGACGCGCTCGACGCCGCGCTCAAGCAGTCAACGCTGGAGGTCCGTCGGCCGTGCCTGACGCACCGGATCCCGCTGGTCGGCGCGGCCGACCGGTCCCGCCTCGCGACGGTCCGTGCACCGTCACGCTTCGTCCAGCGCTATGGCGTAGAGGCGCCCGACGTGATCGCCGGCGACCCAGCCCTGCTCGAACCGGTGGCACCAGGCCTGGCCACCACACACGCCGAACTGCGCTTCGCCGTACGCCACGAAGGCGCCCTCGACGAAGACGACGTCCTCGACAGACGCACCCGCCTAGGCCTCTCAGCCACCGACCGAGAACTAGCCCGCCCCGCAGTCCAAGCAGCCTTCGCCGCAGTCTGACCCGACACCCAACAAGTCGCCGCAGTCTGACCCGAAACCCAACAAGTAGTCCCCCCGCCAGGCGCACACCACCTCTCACCCAGCCCCACCCCAGCCGCCCCTTTCCTTCCTTTGCTTTCCCCACCCTCCGCCCGATCGCCCTGTGCATACCGCCGAGCAGCACCCGCCGCTTTCCCCACCTTCCGCCCGATTGCCCTGTGCATACCGCCGAGCGGTACCCCCGCCTGAGATAACTTATGGGTAGCCGCGACCTGGGGAGGTGGGGATCGTGAGTCAGCAGTATCCAGGCCAGGGTCCGTACCCCGGCAGTCATCCGCAGAACGTGGGCCAGTTCCACGGCGGCCCGCCGCCGGCCGCGCCGCCGAAGTACCGCACGCTGGGCCGCCTCGCGCGGGTCGCCGTCGCGCTGATGGCCGGGACCGTGCTGGTCAGCATCATCCAGACGATCCTGATGTGGTTGTCGTACGACGACGTGAAGCGCCTGGTCTACGGCTTGCTGTCCGAGGACGAGATCGACACCGGCGCCGAAGCGGTCGTGGGGGCGGGGCCGTTGCTCGACGGGCTCGGGTACCTGTTCGCCGCGGCCGGGATCGTCGTGGTGATCTGGCTCTGGCAGGCCCGGGAGAACTCGGAGATCCTCAAGCCGCCGTTCGCGACGACCTATCAGGGCTATGACGCGGGCAGCAGTGCGCACCGGCACTCGACCGGCTGGACGGTCGGCGGCTGGCTCTGCCCGGTGGTCCAGTTCTGGTACCCGTTGCAGGTCGTCGGCGACGTGATCCGCGCCAGCGAACCGCCGAACCAGCCGGGCATCGCGCGCTCGGGCCGGATCCGCTCTCTGCTGTTCGGCTGGTGGGCGGCGTGGGTCGCCTTCTGCGTCGTGGCGGTCGGCAGCGGGTTGTTCGCGGGGATCAGCTTCATCACCTGGTTCATCCGCCTGGTCAACCGCGCCGACGAGGCGAACCTGACCGGCGACTACGTCGACATCTACGACCTCCAGGACTACCTGGTCCGCCTCGCGCTCGGGATCAACATCGCCTTCACCGTCGGCACCGTGCTGCTGATCATCGCGGGGGCGACGTTCTCGCTGCTGCTGCTCCAGGTCAGCACCTGGCACGACGAGCGCGCGCCGCAGTCCGGCGTACCGCTCGGGCCGACGCTGCCGTACAACTCGCCGTCGTACCTGCCGCCGGTCGACCGGACGCCGCAGTACGCGCCTCGCCCGCCGCAGACCAACCCGTACCACCAGGGCCCCTACCAGGCTCCGCCCGCTCAGCAGCCTCGCCCCGGCGGTCCGTACGGCCCCGGCGGATACGGCGGTACGACGGGCTCGAGCCCGAACGGCCCCGGCCCGACGCACCCGCAGGACACGAGCCCGCCCACGCCGCGAGCGGACCCGCCGAGGTCTCCTTGGCCAACCCGTGAGGGTGGCCCCCCGGAGTACCCGTCCGGCTCGCGCTGAGTTTGCCGGGCGCCCGGCCGGGTGATCAGCGCGGGTTCAGCTCAGTCGGCAGAGCACGGCAGTCGCGTCGTCGTGCCGCTTCCCCCTGAAGCTGCCCTTGGCCGCAGCGACGTCGTACGCCCGCACGCGATCGATCAACTCCCGCGGCCCGCCGGACTCCAGCACCGCGACCAACTCGGCCCACGAGTGCCCGTACCGCTCGGCGTACCGCGACGCCCCGTCGGTCATCACCGCCACCGACGCCACCTGCTCGCGCGGCGTCGTACCGGACAACGCCTCGTACGCGGCCGCCGGCAACGTGCTCGCCACCCAGAACCCGCCCGGCTGGTTCCGCGCCTTCCGCACCGCCTCGAACGTGTACTCCGGCAGGTAGTCGACCCGGTCGTCCGCGACCGTCGTCACCCGCCCGTCCGGAGCCCGCAGCACCACCGGCGAATCCGCGAGCACCAGATGCTCGACACTCTCCGCCCCGACCCGCACCATCGCCACCGTCGACGAGGGGCTGTCCGGATTGCCCAGATCGCACGTCCCCGCATGCAGAGCACCGACCCCGGCAATCGCTTCCGCCAGCAGGTCGACCAACGACGCCGTCGACCGCCCGATCAGCGGCGCAGCCAACTGCGTTCCCAACTGCCGAACCAGCCACGTCACGTCGTGCCGGCACCCCGACTCCACCCCAGCACTCGGCGGCGGCGCGGTCGCCCCGTCCAGCACCACCACGAAGTCCGGCCCGCTCACGACCAGGTCCTCGTTCACTCCCACGAGCCGATCAGGAGCCCCCTCACACACCGACCAGATCTCCACGGCCCCCATTCAACCCGGTTGCTAAGCGTTGGCCTCCTGCGGCACTGCCACCTCACGCGCTTCCCAGGTGTCGGCCAGCGACTCGTCAAGCGACAGCGTCGGCGTCCACCCCACCGTCTTCTCGATCAGTCTCGTATCGGCCTGCTGCCAAGGCACCGAGTCAGCAGACGACCCCGCATGCCCCGCGTGCACCGTCCCCTCGACCACCTTGGCCCCCGTCCCACTCAGCTCGACCAACCGCTGGACGACATCCCGCGCCAGCGCCGCCTGGCCGGACCCGACGTTCAGCACCGGCGGTGGCTTCTCGTCGGTCAGCGCGACCGCCAGCACCGCCTCGGCCACGTCGCGAACGTCGACGTGGTCCCGCCACGCCTCCAACGAGCCCAGCTCCAGCGTGTCCGTCTCCTGCACCTGCCGCACCACCCGCCCGAGCAACGTGCTCGCCGGCGACCCCGGACCGCTGAGGTTGAACGACCGAACGACCACCGCATCCGCGCCGTTCCGCCGAGCCCGCAGGACCAGCTCCGACCCGGCCAGCTTGGTGAACCCGTACGCCGCCTCCGGCCGCAGCTCCGCCTCTTCGTCCTGGCTCGTCCCGTGCGGCGCACCGCCGTACTCGGCGGAAGAGCCCAACTGCACGAGCCTCGCGTTGTTCGCCGTCCGCTGCATCGCCGACAGCAGTGCCTCGACCGCGACCACGTTCCCGCGGGTCAGCGCGACCGTGTCGCCGTGCGTCGCGGCCGCCGCGTTCACGATCACCGTCGGCTTGTACATCGCCACCAGCGCGTCGAGGGCGTAGCAGTGCCCGGTGGCCAGGTCGAACCGCCGGTGTGGATCACCCGTGCTCCGGGTCATCCCGCGGTGCTCGATCCCACGCTCGGTCAGCAGCGCGCAGATCCGGGCTCCGAGGAAGCCGCCGGCGCCGAACACCATCACCCGCTCCGATCCGGTCACCCGGCCCATCTTGCCCGCCCGGGTTGTCGATCGGAGAAACTTTGTCCGTCGAGGTCGTCACAATGCTGATCACAGGCCCTGCGCCGCAGGACCGAGAGGAGACCTTGTGGCCAACCGCCGTCTGCCCACGACCGAGTCCACCGTCCGCGACTGGGACGACGCGGATCCGTCCGGCCAGACCTACACCCGGGTGCTGTTCCTGGACTCGGACATGACCGAGATGGCCAACACCGGAGGAGTGTTCGAGGAGTGCGTCTTCCGGGGCGTCCGGTTCAACGCCTCGACGCACACCGACGCCGCGTTCGTGAACTGCGCGTTCGTGCGCTGCTCGTTCTTCGACACCACGTTCACCCGCTGCAAGCTGATGGGCAGCACCTTCGACGACTGCTCGTACAACCTGCTCAAGGCCGACGGCGGCGACTGGTCGTTCACCAGCCTGCCGGGCGAGGACCTGCGCGGCGCCGAGCTGAACGGCCTGAAGCTGCGGGAGGCGGACCTGACCGGCGTACGGGCGGCGAAGGCGACGCTGAGCAACATCGACCTGTCCGGAGCGATGCTCCAACGGGCCGACTTCACCGGCGCCGACCTGCGCGGATCGGACCTCACGTCGCTCGACCCGCTGACCGTCCAGCTGCGGGATGCGATCATCGACCTGCCGCAGGCGATGGCGATCGCGCAGTCCCTCGGGCTCGACGTTCGGCCGTAGCTGTGGGTGAAGTTGTGGACAGCTGGAAAGTTATCCCCCGGTTCGTCCACAACCTGTGGATAACTTCCTACTCTCCGTGTCTTCCAGCCCGTCGTACGACGGAATCGGTGACTCAGCGCAGCCGAGCGACCGGCCGGAGCCGACTCGTCCGCTGAATCATCGCAGGCCGGGCCGGGAGATCGGTCCGCCGATGCCGCGCCGGCGGCCGCCCGCGCATCGTCAGCAGCGCGGCGTGCTCCACGACGTACTCGGGACTGGTCAGCGGCCGCGTCCGGTTCAACGCCTGTACGCCGGCCGCGAGCCCGACCCCGGCGAAGGCGCCGAGCGTGTTCGCGATCAGGTCGTGCACCTGGCACGAACGCCCGAGCTGGGGGACCAGCGCCTGGACGGCCTCGACGGAGGCGGACAGGCCGATGCCCGCCGCGATCCCGTCGGCCGGACGCCCACTGGCCAGCGTGAGCATGCCCGCGGCCGGGACGAAGAGCACCACGTTGAGCAGCCCCTGGAGCGAGGTGAGCCCGCCGGTCGTGGTCAGGTGCGTGCCGCAGACCCCGAGCCCGCCGTGGTTCGCCGTCGGGCTGAGCGTCGCCGCCAGCACGAGCGCGAACGAGGCCGGCAGGAACAACGACGCCAGCCGGGGGACGAGCCGGTCACCACGCCGCCGTACCGCCGAGAGGGCGATCGGGATCGCCATCCCGGTGAGAACGAGCCACGTGTCCAGCAGGTGCGGGATGCCGCGATAGGTCTCGAGCACGTATCCGGATCCTCCGTCGTCAACCGGCCCACGCGCGCCCGTCCGGACCCCGCGCGAAACACAACGTCAGTGGTTCTTCGCCCTCGTTCGCTTCCAGATCAGACGTTCCATCGAGGCGGCACCCGCTCGCCAGCCCCTTCCGGACATCTGCACGCACCCGCAAGCAAACGGTGGTCACCCCGTGACAATCCGTAGTCGAACTGACACGCCCTATCGGTGCCCAAGGCAACATCAATCGGCAGTGCCGACAGTGGCCGCGGGCTCGGCGCTCGACCGTGCGCCCCGGCGATGGCACCATTCCGAGAGTGAGCACCTCGGACGAGACGCAGCGGCTGCGCGACCTCAAGCTGCTGCGCCGGGTCCGGGACCGGATCGACCGGGAGTACGCGCAGCCGCTCGACGTCGAGGCACTGGCCCGCGGGGTGAACATGTCGGCCGGGCACCTGAGCCGGCAGTTCAAGCTCGCGTACGGCGAGGCGCCGTACGGGTACCTGATGACGCGCCGGATCGAGCGCGCGATGGCCCTGCTGCGGCGCGGCGACGTGAGCGTGACCGACGTCTGCTTCCAGGTCGGGTTCTCCTCGCTCGGGACCTTCAGCACCCGGTTCACCGAGCTGGTCGGGATGCCGCCGAGCGCCTACCGCCAGCAGGTCCGCCCGCCGGTCGAGCCGCCGTCCTGCATCACCAAGAAGGTCTCCAGACCGATCAGGAATCAAGAAGCACCGCAGGCCTGGCCGCCAGTAGCGTGACCGTCATGGACATCAAAATTCACGCCAGCTTCCTGCCGCAGGACGACCCCGACGCCGCGATCGCCTTCTACCGCGACACGCTCGGCTTCGAGGTCCGCAACGACGTCGGCCAGGGCACGATGCGCTGGATCACGGTCGGCCCGGAAGGTCAGCCGGACACCCAGATCGTGCTCTCCCCGCCGCTCGTCGACCCCGGCCTGACCGACGACGAGCGCCGCACCATCACCGAGATGATGGCCAAGGGCACCTACGCCACGATCGTCCTGTCCACCAAGGACCTGGACGGCCTGTTCGACAAGGTCCAGGCCACCGGCGCCGAGGTGATCCAGGAGCCGACCGACCAGCCGTACGGCATCCGCGACTGCGCCTTCCGCGACCCGGCCGGCAACCACGTCCGCATCAACCAGCAGGCCTGACCCGGTTCCGACCTCACCCGCCGACCACCTGACCGACGGAGCACCGATGCCCCCCAGAGCCACCAAGGCAGCCGCGAAGAAGGCCCCTGGCCGCCCGGCGTACGACGCCGACAGCCACGACCTGATCCGCGTGCACGGCGCCCGCGAGAACAACCTCAAGGACGTCAGCATCGAGCTGCCGAAGCGCCGACTGACGGTCTTCACCGGTGTCTCCGGCTCGGGCAAGAGCTCGCTCGTGTTCGGCACGATCGCCGCGGAGTCGCAGCGGCTGATCAACGAGACCTACAGCACCTTCGTCCAGGGCTTCATGCCGTCGCAGGCGCGCCCCGAGGTCGACGTACTGGAAGGCCTGACGACGGCGATCATCGTCGGTCAGGAGCGGATGGGATCGAACCCGCGGTCCACCGTCGGCACCGCGACCGACGCCAACGCGATGCTCCGGATCCTGTACAGCCGTCTCGGCACGCCGTACGTCGGGTCGCCGCAGGCGTTCTCGTTCAACGTCGCCTCGATCAGCGGCGCCGGCGCGGTCAAGATCGAGAAGCACGGGCAGACCGTGAAGGAGCGGCGCAGCTTCTCCATCACCGGCGGCATGTGCCCGCGCTGCGAGGGCCGTGGCTCGGTGTCCGACATCGACCTGACCCAGCTGTACGACGAGAACAAGTCGCTGTCCGAGGGCGCGTTCACGATCCCCGGCTGGAAGTCGGACAGCTTCTGGACCGTCCGGGTGTACGCCGAGTCCGGCTTCGTCGACCCGGACAAGCCGATCAAGAAGTTCACCAAGAAAGAGCTGCAGGACTTCCTCTACAAGGACCCGGTGAAGGTCAAGGTCGACGGCGTCAACCTCACCTACGAAGGCCTGATCCCGAAGATCCAGAAGTCCTTCCTGTCCAAGGACGTCGAGTCCATGCAGCCGCACATCCGCGCGTTCGTCGAGCGGGCGGTCACCTTCACGACCTGCCCGGAGTGCGAGGGCACCCGGCTCACGCCGGAGGCGCGCGCCTCGAAGATCAAGGGGATCAGCATCGCCGACGCGTGCGCGATGCAGATCAGCGATCTGGCCGAGTGGGTCCGCAAGCTCGACGAGCCGTCGGTCGCGCCGCTGCTGTCGGCGCTCGGCGAGACGCTCGACTCGTTCGTCGACATCGGCCTCGGGTACCTGAGCCTCGAGCGCCCGGCCGGCACGCTGTCCGGCGGTGAAGCCCAACGCACGAAGATGATCCGGCACCTCGGCTCGCCGCTGACCGACGTCACGTACGTCTTCGACGAGCCGACGATCGGGCTGCACCCGCACGACATCCAGCGGATGAACGAGCTCCTGCTGCAGCTGCGCGACAAGGGCAACACGGTCCTCGTCGTCGAGCACAAGCCCGAGACGATCGCGATCGGCGACCACGTCGTCGACCTCGGGCCCGGCGCCGGTACGGCGGGCGGCCAGGTCGTCTTCGAGGGCACGGTCGAGGGACTGCGTTCCGCCGACACGTTGACCGGGCGGCACCTGGACGACCGCGCCGAACTGAAAGCGGAGGTCCGTACGCCGACCGACAAGCTCGAGATCCGTGGCGCGAGCACGAACAACCTGCAGGACGTCGACGTCGACATCCCGCTCGGCGCGCTCGTCGTCATCACCGGGGTGGCCGGCTCGGGCAAGAGCTCGCTGATCCACGGCTCGGTCGCGAAACGGGACGGAGTCATCTCGGTCGACCAGGGCGCGATCAAGGGTTCGCGGCGCAGCAACCCAGCGACGTACACGGGTCTGCTGGAGCCGATCCGCAAGGCGTTCGCGAAGGAGAACGGCGTGAAGCCGGCGCTGTTCAGCGCGAACTCCGAGGGCGCCTGCCCGAACTGCAACGGCGCCGGCGTCATCTACACCGACCTCGGCATCATGGCCAGCATCACCACCACCTGCGAGGTCTGCGAGGGCAAGCGCTTCTCGGCCGACGTCCTGGAGTACACCTTCGGCGGCAAGGACATCAGCGAGGTCCTCGCCCTGCCGGTCTCCGAGGCCCTCGACTTCTTCGCCGACGGCGACGCGAAGACGCCGGCCGCACACAAGATCCTCCAGAACCTCGCCGACGTCGGCCTCGGCTACATCAGCCTCGGCCAGCCGCTCACCACGCTGTCCGGCGGCGAACGCCAGCGCCTGAAGCTCGCCACCCACATGTCCGAGAAGGGCGGCATCTACGTCCTCGACGAGCCCACCACGGGCCTGCACCTGGCCGACGTAGAACAACTCCTGGCCCTGCTCGACAAGCTGGTCGACTCCGGCAAGTCCGTCATCGTCATCGAGCACCACCAGGCCGTGATGGCCCACGCCGACTGGATCATCGACCTGGGTCCTGGCCCCGGCCACGACGGCGGCCACATCGTCTTCGAAGGCACCCCCGAGGCGCTGGTCAAGGCCCGCAAAACTCTCACCGCCAAGCACCTGGCCGACTACGTCGGCGCCTGACCCACCCCGAGCCCCGCACACCTCCCCGGTGTGCGGGGCTCGGTCATTGCTGGTCCCTCAGGCGATCCACCGGTAGTACGAGTCCATGTCGACGTTGCCGCCGCACGCGACGGTCACCACGTGCCGGCCGGCGAATCGCTCGCGGTCCTCGAGGATCGCCGCGATCCCCAACGCGGCGGACGGTTCGACCACCAGCCCCGCGTCTCGCAGCATCATCCGCACCCCCGCGACGATCGACTCTTCCCGTACCAGCACCGCGTCGTCGGCAACGACGAGCAGGTCGTCCAGCACCTCCGCGATCGGAAACCGCCCGGCAACCCCATCGGCAATGGTGACCGCCGATTCGGTAGTGACAACCCGCCGCTCCCGCCAGGACCGAGTCATCGCCGGCGCCCCCTCCGGCTGCACACAAATCACCTCGACCCCAGGCGCCAACTCCTTCAGCACCTGCCCGATCCCGGTCGCCATCGCGCCACCACCCAAAGCAATCAGTACGACGTCGAACGCCACCGCACTCTCCACCAGTTCGAGCCCGATGGTCGCCGCACCCTCACAGGTCTCAAGATCCAAACTGTCCTCGAGCAACCGAATCCCCTCATCGGCCGCAATGGCGACAGCCCGCTCCCGAGCCAGCTCGTGATCCCCGTCCACGAGCTCCAACCGAGCCCCCAACGCTCGAATCCCGTCGAGCTTCACCTCTGGCGCAAACCGGGAAGCCACGACCGTGACCTCGATCCCACGCTTCCGAGCCGACCAGGCCAGCGCCTGCCCCAGGTTCCCCGCACTCGCACAGACCACTCGCCGCTGCCCACTCCGAACGAGGCCATCGGCAACCAGTTCGGTCCCGCGCCCCTTGAAACTCCGTACCGGGTTGGCCGTCTCCAGCTTCACGCTCACCGAACACCCCAGCCGGGCCCCCAAAGCCCCACACCCGAACAACGGCGACCCGAGAAACACCGGATCGATCACCGTCCGCCCAGCCCGAATCCGCCCGAGGTCAAGCCGCGTCGCCCGCATGTCCATACGGCCATGAGAACTTTTCTTTCACTAGCCTGTCGAATCCACCGGACGCCGTTCGTTGCGTGGGTGACGGCGGACAACGGGTCCGCTCGAGCCGAAGGAGCAGCCATGCCCGAGTACCTCCTCTACTTCAACCAGCAGTGGGTGGGCGACCACAGCGACGAATGGATCGCCGAGCGCGGGCCGCTCGCCGAAGCCGCCGTGAACGAAATGAAGGCGGCCGGCGTCTACGTCTTCGCCGGGGGACTGGAGGTGGACGGCCCGGTCTACAGCGTGGACGCCACCAGCGGCGACGTGCTGATCACCGACGGCCCGTACGTCGAGTCCAAGGAGTTCCTGGGGGGCTTCTGCGTCGTACGCGTGCCCGACGACGAGACCGCCAAGCTGTGGGCAGGCAAGATCGCCGAGGCCTGCGGCTGGCCCCACGAGATCCGCCGCTTCGGGTCTCTGCCCGAGTAGCCCCACAGCCGGTGGGCGAAGGAGTTCGGAATGACCGGAACAGCCACCCGCTACCTCTACCTAGTCCGGCACGCCGAAGCGACGCCCGACGAGAGCGGGCTGACAAAGAACGGCCGCCACCAAGCGCTCCTCCTCGGCCAACGTCTCCGCGACGTGCCCTTCTCCGCTGTCCATCACGGCCCCCTGCCCCGGGCAACCGAGACCGCACACCTGCTCGGCGACCTGCTGCAGAACGTCCCTCTGCACATCTCGGAAGCCGCCGGAGACTACATCCCCCAGGTGCCGGAACGAGACGACCTACCAGCGGACTCCGCCGATTTCCTGCTCCGCTTCCTCGACCAGATCACCGACGAGGAAGCGGAGTACGGCCCGCCCCTGGCCCGCCAAGCACTGAACCTGTTCACCGGCCCGGTGGATGGCAACGAGGCTCAGCACGAACTAGTCGTCACCCACAACTTCCTGATCAGCTGGCTCGTCACCCAAGCCATGGACGCCCCGGCCTGGCGCTGGCTAACCCTCAACCACTGCAACGCCGCCCTCACAGTCCTCCGCTACACACCCGGCAGGCCCTCCACAGTCCTCACCTATAACGACATGTCGCACCTACCCACCAACCTCCACTGGACCGGCTTCCCACCCGAACTGACCATCTGACCCACGCGGCAGCCGTGGCAACAAGACTCCGGCCGCTGGGGTTGGCGGGGCTATCGGTGGCTAGGGAAGACTGGCCAATCCGCCGGAGCGCGCAAGTGGTCGCCGCGGGCGCCAGCCCGCCACTGCGCGCGCCAGCGCGCAACCCCAAGGGTGGGCGGGAGCGGGCGTAGCTGCCGGCTGGAGGAGCGGAGCGACGGAAGGCGGCTGCGGAGCGCGCGTGGGGAGAAGACGCCCGCGCGTGGGAAGCAGTACTACTCGGTGGAGACGAGGGGACTCGAACCCCTAACCCCTGCCTTGCAAAGGCAGTGCTCTGCCAGTTGAGCTACGCCCCCGTGGGGGTGATCAGCGGCCCGGGGTGACCGGGTCGACGGCCTCGGCCCAGAGGTCCTGCTCGGCGCGGGCCTGCTGGGTCTTCTTGTAGACGAAGTATCCACCGACACTCGCCAGCAGTACCAGCAGAATCTTCTTCAGCACCGGGACTCCTTGGATCGGCGTCGATCAGGGTTTTGTGGGCCTAACTGGATTTGAACCAGTGACCTCTGCCTTATCAGGGCAGCGCTCTAACCAACTGAGCTATAGGCCCGCACTTGCGGGGTCGAACCGGAGAGAGATTACCGCACCGAGGCCCCGACTCCCAAATCCGATCGGGCCTGCAGGAGGCCCGATCGGAGGTCACGAAGGGAGCGGCTCAGTCCTCGGAAGCGAGCGTGACTTCGAGGCCGCCGAGCAGCGTGGCGGCGATGTTGTAGAGGAACGATCCGAGCGTCGCCAGTGCCGTGATGATCAGCACATCGGCGCAGGCCAGCAGGGTGGTGAAGCCCATCACCTTGCCTGTGTTGACGTAGTTCTCGATGTCGAACGGCTCGGCCGCCGGGGTGCCGAGCACCTCGGTGACGGTGTTGTTGATGTTGTCGAACACGCCGGCCGCGCCGATCGCCGACCAGACGATGAACACCGCGACCCAGGTCACGATGCCGAACGCGATCGACAGCAGGAACGCCGTCTTCATCACCGACCAGGGATCGACCCGGGACAGCCGCAGCCGGGCCTTGCGGACCTGACCGCGCGACCGGCCGGTCGGCTCGGCGTCGTCGACGGGCCGGGTCTTGTCGGCTGCCGCGTCCTTGACCGCGGCAGCCTTCTCCAGCACGGCAGCCTTCGCCGCGTTGACACGGTCACCGAAGCTGTCGCCCTTGCCCGGCGTGCTCACCTTGCCGGTCTGCCCGTACGACGGGGTGGCGGGAGTCGTGCCCACCTTCGCCGCAGCACCAACGCCGGCGGCCGGCGTACCGGTTGCCCGAGCCGGGGTCACACCAGGCGCCGAGCCAGCCGAGCCGCCCTGCGGCAGCCGCTGCTCCGGACGCCCAGGCGTACTCGGCGCAGGAGCCGGCCGCCCGGCCTGAGCCGGGGCGGAAGTCGGCGAAGGAGCCTGCTTGCTCACCGGACGCACCGGCGGCTGCTGCGGCGGCCGGGACGGCGTACCGGGCTGTGCCGCCGGGCGGCCCGCCGCCCGAGGATCAGCGGAAGGGCCGTTCGGGGTCGCCGGTCGCGGCTGGGAGCCGTTGGTACGACCGTTGGAGGCCGGTGTGGCCGGTGGGGTGGACGCGGCCTTCCCGTTGCCACCTTGCGGCGGTCGGGACTTGGCGCTGTCCGCCCCATCAGGCCAGTTCGGCCTCGAGCGGTTGGTCATCAGATGCCCTCCTGGCCGGCGTCGTCGTCTTCGACGGTAGCCGTGCCCTCGACGTCAGTCGAATGCTGGTCATCATTCTTGACGCTCTCAGGGGCGGTTTCGGTTGTCGGTGCGTCCACATCCTGGGCACCTTCGGTGACAGGCTCGCCCTCTTCGTCGAGCTCCTCGTCACTGATGGTGAGGTCGGTGTTGCGCGCGATCGCGACCACGGCGTCGGACTCGCCGACACCGGCGAACCGGACACCCATCGTGTCGCGGCCCTTGACCGGCACGCTGTCCACCCGGCTGCGGACGACCTGACCGCTGCCCTTGATGGCGAGCACCTGGTCGGCGTCGACCACGATCAGCGCACCGACCAGCGAACCGCGCTCGTCGTTCAGCTTGACCGCCTTGATGCCCAGACCGCCACGACCCTGCTGCCGGTACTCCGAGACGCGGCTGCGCTTGGCGTACCCGGCTCCGGTCACGGTGAAGACGTACTGCGCGTCCTCCTCCGAACCGGCCCGGATCACCGACATCGAGAGCAGTTCGTCGCCGTCGCGGAACTTCATCCCGGTGACACCGGAGGTGGCCCGGCCCATCGGCCGCAGCTGCTCGTCGTTCGCGGTGAAGCGGATCGACTGACCCTTGCGGGAGACCAGCAGCAGGTCGTCCTCGGCGGTGGCCAGGTCGGCGCCGATCAGCTCGTCGTCGTCCTCGCGGAAATTCACCGCGATGATGCCGCTCTGCCGGGCCGAGTCGTAGTCGGTCAGCGCCGTCTTCTTGACCAGGCCGCGCCGGGTCGCCAGCACCAGGTAGTCGCTCTGCTCGTAGTCGCGCAGCGTGAGGACCTGGGCGATCTCTTCGTCCGGCTGGAACGAGAGCAGGCCGGCGACGTGCGAGCCCTTCGCGTCACGTGCGGACTCGGGCAGCTGCCACACCTTGGCCCGGTAGACGCGGCCCTTGGTGGTGAAGAACAGCATCCAGTGGTGGTTCGTGGTGGCGAAGAAGTGCCCGATCTCGTCCTCGGCCCGCATCGTCGCGCCGCGAACCCCCTTGCCGCCGCGGTTCTGCGTCCGGTACAGGTCGGTCTTGGTGCGCTTGGCGTAGCCGCCGCGGGTGATCGTCACCACGACGTCCTCGTCCGGCACCAGGTCCTGCACGGACAGGTCGCCGTCGGCCGCGATGATCTGCGTGCGCCGCTCGTCGCCGAACTTCTCGACGATCTCGGCCAGCTCGTCGCGGACGATGTGCCGCTGCCGGACCGGGTCGGCCAGGATGTCCTCGAGGTCGGCGATGATCGCTTCCAGCTCGTTCAGCCGGTCGATGATCTTCTGCCGCTCCAGGGCGGCCAGCCGGCGCAGCTGCATGTCCAGGATCGCCTGGGCCTGCGTCTCGTCGATGTCCAGCAGGCTGATCAGGCCCTGGCGTGCCTCTTCGACGTCGGGGCTGCGCCGGATCAGCGCGATCACCTCGTCGAGGGCGTCCAGTGCCTTCACGTACCCGCGGAAGATGTGCGCGTTCTTCTCGGCCTCACGCAGGCGGTACCGGGTGCGCCGCTGGATGACCTCGATCTGGTGGTCGATCCAGTGCGTGATGAACAGGTCGACGCTGAGCGTGCGCGGGACGCCGTCGACCAGCGCGAGCATGTTGCAGCCGAAGGTGTCCTGCAGCTGGGTGTGCTTGTAGAGGTTGTTCAGTACGACGCGCGGCTGCGCGTCACGCTTCAGCACGATCACCAGGCGCTGGCCGGTCCGCGACGAGGTGTCGTCACGGATGTCGGCGATCCCGGTCATCTTGCCGGTGTTCACCAGTTCGGCGATCTTCTGCGCCAGGTTGTCCGGGTTGACCATGTACGGCAGTTGGCTGACGACCAGGCTGGTCCGACCCTTGGCGTCCTCCTCGATGTCGACCACCGCGCGCATCGTGACCGAGCCACGACCGGTGCGGTAGGCGTCGTCGATGCCCTTGTAGCCGACGATCAGGGCGCCGTTCGGGAAGTCCGGGCCCTTGATGTTCTCCATGCACGCGGCCAGGACCTCTTCCTGGGTCGCGTCCGGGTTCTCGAGGCACCAGTTCGCGGCCGCGGCGACCTCGCGCAGGTTGTGCGGCGGGATCTGGGTCGCCATGCCGACCGCGATACCGGCCGAGCCGTTGACCAGCAGGTTCGGGAAGCGGGCCGGCAGGATCACCGGCTCCTGCGAGCGGCCGTCGTAGTTGGGGCGGAAGTCGACCGTCTCCTGGTCGATGTCGCGCACCATCTCCATCGCCAGCGGGGCGAGCCGGCACTCCGTGTACCGCATGGCGGCGGCCGGGTCGTTGCCCGGGGAACCGAAGTTGCCCTGGCTCTGGATCATCGGCGCGCGCATCACCCACGGCTGCGCGAGCCGGACCAGGGTGTCGTAGATCGCCGAGTCGCCGTGCGGGTGGTACTGACCCATCACGTCACCGACGATGCGGGAGCACTTGGAGAAACCACGGTCCGGGCGGTAGCCGCCGTCGTACATCGCGTAGAGGATCCGCCGGTGCACCGGCTTCAGTCCGTCGCGCACCTCGGGCAGCGCGCGGCCGACGATCACGGCCATCGCGTAGTCGAGGTACGACTGCTGCATCTCCGTCTGCAGATCGAGGGGCTCGATCCGGTCGTGTCCCGGGGAAATGGGGGTCTCGGTCATGTGAAGCTCGTCCCGTTCGGTTCAGACGTCGTACGTCGGTGAGTTCGGCGCTGGGAACCGGCTCCGGTACGTCGTACCGAAGCCGGCCGGGCGCTCAGATGTCGAGGAAGCGGACGTCCTTGGCGTTGCGCTGGATGAAGTTCCGGCGCGCCTCGATGTCGTCGCCCATCAGCGTCGCGAACGTCTCGTCCGCGCGGGCCGCGTCGTCCAGGGTGATCTGCAGCAACACCCGGTTGGCGGGGTCCATCGTGGTCTCCCACAGCTCCTGCGGGTTCATCTCGCCCAGACCCTTGTACCGCTGGGTCGCGTTCTCCTTGGGGAACCTCTTACCGGCCTCGGCGCCGGCGGCCAGCAGACCGTCCTTCTCGCGCTCGGTGTAGGCCAGCTCGTGCGGGGCGTTGCTCCAGCGCAGCTTGTACAGCGGCGGCTGGGCGGCGTACACGTGACCGCGCTCGATCAGCGGCCGCATGAAGCGGAACAGCAGGGTCAGCAGCAGGGTCCGGATGTGCTGGCCGTCGACGTCGGCGTCGGCCATGATCACGATCTTGTGGTACCGCAGCTTCTCCTCGTCGAAGTCCTCGTGGATGCCGGTCCCGAGCGCGGAGATGATCGCCTGGACCTCGTTGTTCTGCAGGACCTTGTCGATCCGGGCCTTCTCGACGTTCAGGATCTTGCCGCGGATCGGCAGGATGGCCTGGAACTTCGGATCCCGCCCACCCTTCGCGGAGCCACCGGCCGAGTCACCCTCGACGATGTAGACCTCGCACTCCTCCGGGTTGGTCGACTGGCAGTCGGACAGCTTGCCCGGCAGGCCGCCACCACCCAGCAGGCCCTTGCGGTTGCGGGCCAGGTCGCGCGCCTTGCGGGCGGCCAGGCGAGCACTCGCGGCCGCGGTCGCCTTGCGGATGATCTCGCGACCCTCCTGCGGGTTCTGCTCGAACCACGCGCCGAGGCGGTCGTTCACCACCCGCTGGACGAAGCCCTTGACCTCGGTGTTGCCGAGCTTGGTCTTGGTCTGGCCCTCGAACTGCGGGTTGCCCAGCTTGACCGAGATGATCGCGGTCAGGCCCTCGCGGATGTCGTCACCGGTGAGCCTGTCCTCCTTCTTCTTGATCATCCCCTGGTCCTCGCCGAAGGAGTTGACCAGCGAGGTGAGCGCGGCCCGGAAGCCCTCTTCGTGCGTGCCGCCCTCGTGGGTGTTGATCGCGTTCGCGAAGGTGTGCACCGACTCCTGGAACGAGCCGCTCCACTGCATCGCGACCTCGAGGCTCAGGCTGTCGTCGCCCTGCGCGGCCTCGAACGCGATCACGTTGTTGTGCACGGTCTCGCGGATGCCGGTCAGGTACTTCACGTAGTCGACCAGGCCGTCGTCGTACTTGAACGACATCTCGGCCGGCTTGCCGTCCTCGGTGTGGTCCGGACGCTCGTCGCGGATGACCAGCTCGAGGCCCTTGTTCAGGAAGGCGTACTCGCGGAAGCGGGTGGACAGCGTCTCGTACGAGTAGACCGTCGTCTCGAACACGTCCGGGCTGGGCCAGAAGGTGATCGTGGTGCCGGTGGAGTCCGCCGGACCGACCTCGGCCAGGTCCTCGTCCGGGACACCGATGCTGAAGGACTGGGTGTAGGCCTTGCCGCCGGTGTTGACGTCGACCTGCAGCCGGCTGGACAGCGCGTTCACGACGGAGACACCCACGCCGTGCAGACCGCCGGACACCTTGTACCCACCGCCGCCGAACTTGCCGCCGGCGTGCAGGACGGTCAGTACGACGGTGACGGCCGGCTTGCCCTCGGACTCGACGATGCCGACCGGGATGCCACGGCCGTTGTCGACGACGCGAACACCGCCGTCGGCCAGCAGGGTGATGATGATCTTGTCGCAGTACCCGGCCAGGGCCTCGTCCACGGCGTTGTCGACGACCTCGTAGACCAGGTGGTGCAGACCGCGTTCACCGGTCGACCCGATGTACATGCCCGGCCGTTTCCGGACGGCGTCGAGGCCCTCGAGGACCTGGATCGCGCTGGCGTCGTACTCCCGCTCCACGACGCTGGACACGATGTCGGTCAGCGGTGCCTCTTCGGTGCCGGTGCTGTCGGCGGACGGGATGGCGTCGGTCTCGGTCGGCTCGTCGGTCACCGGCTGTTGTCCTCCTCGGACCCCGCGTCAACGGGGCATCGATGCACAGTGGACGCCGCCCCTGACGGTCCCGCTGCGGGGGATACTGAGGGGACCTCAGTACGCTCCGGAGCCGATCCAGCAGGTGCGGCGCTCTCAACCCTCCCAGTCTACCCGTCGAGCGAAGCAGAACCTGCCATGCGGCGGCCGAAACTCGGGTCAGGGCGTCTTTTCTCCCTCGTCACCATGTCCCCTCTCGCGGGTGGGGGCCCGGAAAGCGCTCACGGCCACTCAGTGCCTTTCGGCCAGGTCACCACTGACCGTCTGGTTTCCGAGACGGACAACGCCCGGACACCGCGCACCCACGGCCCCCTAAGATCGCTGCCGTGGAAAGTCTCGACGACGTCATCGACGCCATGATCGCCGACCGGGTGATCCACCGGCACCGGCGCAAGTGGCTGATCGCCCTCGCGCTCGTCGTCGTCCTGGTCGTCGTCGTCTTCCTCACCGGCGGCTTCAAAGAGCACAAGGGCCGGTCGATCCCCACCGTGGAGGCGCCGACCACGCTCCAGGCCGGCCGGTTCGAGTACGGCTTCACCGAGGCCAAGATCATCCGTACGCCGAAGACCGACTACAGCGAGGCCAAGGCCCGGCTGCAGGTCTACTTCGACCTGAAGAACATCGACGGCGAGACCAAGACGAGTCTGTCGATGTCCGGCCGGCTGCTCAGCCTGGTGCCCGGCGGTGGCGCGGACCTGATCGAGTCCAACGGCGCCACCTGCCACGACGAGCTGAACGTGGTGCAGGTCTACGGCCTGCCCTCGCAGCCGTGCTTCGCGAAGTTCGACATCCCGGCCGACTTCGCCGAGGACGTGGTCGAGATCGGCGTGATGGCCGAGGAGTTCACCGCCGACGACGCGGTCACCGGTGCGGACGACACGCCGTACTGGCACTCGCCCGGCGTCGCGCACAGCGTGGTCCGGATCAACACGACCATCGAGACGGAGAAGGACGAATGAAGCTGTACCGCCCCGCGACCGTCGCCGTCGGCGTGCTGTTCGTACTGCTCGGTGGCCTGACCCGCCTGCTGGAACCGGACTCGCTCTACGAGGACCGGACCCGGGTGATCACCAAGGGTGCGATCGGGGAGGACGTGAAGTTCTTCGACTCGACCGTGACGGTGACCCGGATGCAGTTCGCCAAGTCGTTCGCCGAGGAGGAGGACGACAGCCCCCAGGTCGACACCGAGGGGACCTTCGTCGCGATCGAGTACGACGCGGTCCGCGGCACCAAGGACCCGGGCAACAACAGCGTGACGCTGACCGCCGACGACGGGTCGGTCTACGAGCCGGTGACCGAGGTGATCGCGTCCGGGATCAACTTCACCGAACCCGGCTTCGCACGCGCCGACACCCTGGTGTTCGAGGTCAACCCGAGCGACGTGGTCGGCCTGACCTTCAACGTCCACCCGACGTCCTTCTTCAACGTGCTCAACCAGGACCTGGCGATCGACCTCGGCGTACCGGACGAGGAAGTCGCCAAGCGGTCCGTCGAGCAGGCGCAGGACCAGTACGTGATTCCCGACTCCGTCATCCGGGTGGCCTGATGCGCGTCCCTGATCGCCTGCCCCAGTTGGCGGCGAAGATCTCCCTGCTGATCGCGCTGGCCTCGCTGAGCGCGTTCATGCTGGTCCGGACCTACCTGGGCAACCCGGAGACCATCTACAAGCTCGGCACGGTCACCGACACCGTCGCCAAGGGTCCCGTGGAGATCGAGAACGCCCGCTGGCAGCTCGGCTCGATGCAGGTCTACACGCAACTGGTCGACGAGGACCAGGAGAAGGTCACGCTGGAGAACAACGTGCCGGGCTCCGTCGTCGTCGCGGTCCACCTGGCGGTCACGCCGCTGGACGGGATCGACCGGATGAGCGGCGGCGGTTTCGTCTGCGAGACCCAGCTGCGCGACGACCAGGGCAACACCTGGAAGAACCAGGACGTCGCCACCGAGCTCGGGCCGGCCTCCTGCTCCGACGACGACCACCCGATGAAGCAGAACCAGCCGAACAAGCTGGTCAAGCTGTACGTCGTACCGGCCTCCGCCGTACCGCACCTGGTCGGGATCCAGGTGGGATCGCTGGACGAGTACCGCCGGGTCCTGATCACCTTCTGAGGTTCAGGCCTCGCTGGTCTGCTTCTGCGCCTCGACCTCGGCGGCCTCGGCACGCCGCTCGGCGCTGACCGAGATGCACAGGTCGAAAGCCGCCGCCAGCAGGGCGATCCGCAGCGTCTCGAAGACCACGCTGCGCAGACCGCTGGCGATCTCGTGGTTCATCAGGTCCCACTGGTCGCCGTGGATGCCGATCAACCGCTGGATCCCGATGAAGGTCCAGTCGGAGCCCAGCAGCCAGAACGTGTAGACCGTGCAGACGACGCCGAGGAAGACCGGACCGACACGGACCAGCAGGCGGAACGCGTTGAGCGTCGGGTAGAACTTCTCGCGGAGGCCGCCGAGGAACAGGTTGGGCGCCTGGTTGGTGAGCTTGACCAGACGGCTCGGCTCCGGAGCGTCGATCGTCGCGCCACCAAACCGGCGTTCCAGGCGGGTCCCGCGGAACACACCACCGCCGGACAGCACCCGGTGGCCGAAGACGACCGTGGTGATCGCCAGCCAGGTCAGCGGCTCACCGACACCGTCCTTGAACAGCGGCCAGAGGGTGTCCCAGACAAAGCCCCAGAGCCACTCCAGACCACCGGGCAGCGGGATGTTGATCTTGTCGAAGAACTCCTTGACGCCGTCCCACCAGTCGACCGTGAAGTACCAGAAGCTGCGGGTCGACAGCCAGTCCTTGAGGTCACCGATCGCGTGCGGGGTGACCAGAACGGTGAGCAGCACGAAGAAGGCCTCGGCCCAGACCTGCAGGAACTTGGCCGGCCGGCTCGGCCAGCGGTCGTCGATCGCCTCCACCACGCGGCGGATCACCAGCAGGACCACGACGGCCGGCAGGTAGTCCTTCCAGCCGCCGTTGTTCAGCACGAAGAACGCGGCGCCAGGGCCGAGGCCCAGCTCGACGGTGTTGCTGACCGACAGCTCGGCGAGCTGTTCGTCGAGGAATCCCCAGGCCGACCAGACCGCGACCAGCGGCAACAGGGTGACCGACAGCAGCTCCATCAGGCCCTGCTGCGTGGGGTCCGAGGTCTCCTCGGACTTGTTCGCCGCCGCGTCGCGCCAGCGGTAGAGCGAGGTCGCGCAGGTACGGATCATGCCGACCGAAGCGGCGATCTGGATCAGTACGCCGAACGAGAAGAGTCCGACCCCGAGACTCTTGTGCTGGTGCTGGCCCAGCCAGATCGCCCCGTTGATCGAGGCCCGGAAGCCGACGTACCCGGCCAGGAACCAGGTGACCAGCGGCAGCAGGTTGCGCCACCACAACCGGAAGGTGTCTCCGATCAGGTGGACCATCTCGCGGAAACCGTCGACGATCGTGCGCATCGCGCCGATCCTAGGGGAGGGCCGGGTCGGTCTCGCAAACCCATCCCGGCCTGGGAGACGGCAAACCCCGATATTCCTCTGAGAGCGGCATTCTGAGCGACCTGGTCGTCACCGTCGGCAGCCGCGATCGTGCTCCGGGCGGCTCAGCCGTACGTGTCGCGGGGGCCTCGGCCGCCGCGGACCGTGCGGGGGCCCTTGCGCCAGCTGGGCTGGTGCGGGCCCTGGACGTTGACATGGGTGACGGTGCCGTCGCCGAGCTCGGCGTTGAGGCGGCGGATCAGGTCGGGGGCGAGCATCTTCAGCTGGGTCGCCCAAGCGGTCGAGCTCGTGCGGATGGTGAGCTGGGTGTCCTCGTAGCTCTCGGGTTTGCAGTGCTCGGCCATCTCCGGGCCGACGATCGACGGCCAGCGGGCCATCACGCCGTGGACGGCGACGTCGACCTCCCAGCCCTGGTCGCGCATCAGGCGGCCGAGCGTCGAGGTGAGTTTCTGCGGGTCGCGGTCGTCCGGCCGCGCGCCGCTGACCTGGAAGCCGTCGCCGGTACGGCGGCGCTTGCGTCGTACCGGCCTGAGCGGGCCGTTCGCGGCCGCCGCGTTCTTGAGCCGACCCGCCAGGGACTTGGCCAGGTCGAGGCCGTGCTTGTCGTGCTCCGGTTCCTCCGCCGGCAGCGTGGGGGCGTCGTCGCTCTCGTTGCCGCTGTCAGAGGAATTCCGGGGTTCAGGCACGGGTGACCGACCCGTCCCCGACCGCGAACCGTACGCCGGACAGCTCACCCGGTACGTCGGCGCCGACCGCCGCCGTCACCAGGACCTGCCGAGCCGGCGCCACCAGCTCGGCCAGCCGGTCGCGGCGCTGGGAGTCGAGCTCGGCGAACACGTCGTCCAGGATCAGCACCGGCTCACCTCCGTCCGCCCGCAGCAGCTCGTACGACGCCAGCCGCAGCGCGAGCGCGAACGACCAGGACTCACCGTGACTCGCGTACCCCTTCGCAGGCAAGTCCCCGAGCCCGAGCAGCACGTCGTCGCGGTGCGGGCCGACCAGGGAAACCCCGCGGTCGAGCTCGTCCTGCCGCTTCTCCTGTACGGCGGCCAGCAGCGCCTCGGACAGCTGCTCGCGCGACCGCATCCCGGGCTCGAGCGGGACCGACGACTTGTACTCCAGCCGCGCATCACCCTTGCCGCGGGCAACAGCGTCGTACCCGCTGGAGACCAACGGACGCAGGGATTCCAGCAACTCCAGACGAGTGGCGAGCAGCTCCGAACCGGTCCGCGCGAGGTTGGCGTCCCACACCTCGAGCGTGCGCAGCTGGCCTTCGGCCGCGGACGAACGGTTCTGCCGGCGGGCCATCTGGGCGCTGCGCAGCAACGAGTTCCGTTGCTTGAGCACCCGGTCGTAGTCCTGCCGGACGCCGGCCATCCGCGGTGTCCGCAGGGTGAGCAGCTCGTCCAGGAACCGGCGCCGCTCGCCCGGGTCGCCCTTCACCAGCGCGAGATCCTCCGGCGCGAACAGCACCGTCCGGAGCAGACCGAGCACTTCCCGGGGCCGGGGGACCGGCGATCGGTTGATCCGGGCCCGGTTTGCCTTCCCAGGATTGATTTCCAGCTCGACCACGACGTCCCGGTCGTAGTCACCGGTGACCTCGGTCCGCACGATCGCGCGGGACGCACCGGCGCGCACGAGCGGCGCGTCGGTCGCGACCCGGTGCGAACCGAGCGTCGCGGTGTAGTGGATCGCCTCGACCAGGTTGGTCTTGCCGTGTCCGTTCGGACCGACGAAGGCCGTCACGCCCGGGGAGAGCTCGACCTCCGCCTGCTGGTACGACCGGAAGTCGACGAGTCCCAGGGCGGTGACGTACACCTCAGTGCTTGATCGGAGGCGTGGCGTACGACGGGTCCTCGGCGCCCTTCACCGCGTGCCCGCCGAACTGGTTGCGCATCGCGGCGATCGCCTTCATCGCCGGGGAGTCGTCCTGCCGGGACGCGAACCGCGCGAACAGCGACGCGGCGATCGCCGGCACCGGGACGGCGTGGTCGATCGCGGCCTCGACGGTCCACCGGCCCTCGCCGGAGTCGTCGGCGTACCCGCGGATCTTGTCCAGGTGGGTGTCTTCCTTGAGCGCGTTGACCATCAGGTCGAGCAGCCAGGACCGGATCACCGTGCCCTCGCGCCAGGAGTCGAACGCTTCCGGCACACTCTCCACGATGTCCGCGGCCTCGAGCAGCTCGAAGCCCTCGGCGTACGCCTGCATGATCGCGTACTCGATGCCGTTGTGGACCATCTTGGTGAAGTGCCCGGCGCCGACCTTGCCGGCGTGCACGAAGCCGAACTCACCCTCGGGCTTGAGCGCCTCGAAGATCGGCATCAGCGTGGCGATCGTCTCGGAGTCTCCGCCGACCATCAGGGCGTAGCCGTTCTCCAGGCCCCAAACACCACCGGAGACCCCGACGTCGACGAACTTGATGCCCTTCTCGGCCAGCTGCTCGGCCCGGCGGGTGTCGTCGGTCCAGCGGCTGTTGCCACCGTCGATGACGATGTCACCCGGGGAGAGCAGGTCGGCGAGCTCGGTGATCACCGGGTCGATGGCCTGGACCGGCACCATCACCCAGACGACCTTCGGCTGACCGTCGGCGGTCAGCTTGCCGATCAGGTCCGCGGTGTCCTTGGCGTCGGAGATCTCCTGGTTGTGATCCAGGCCGATCACCGTGTGTCCCGCGTTGCGGATCCGCTGGCGCATGTTGCCGCCCATCTTGCCGAGACCGACAAGCCCGAGCTCCATCGTGAAATCCCCTTGTTCTGTTGGCTTTTCCCGCCTGACTGTTGCTGGTCAGCTGTTCAGGCGGACCGGCATCAGCACGTACCGGAACTCGCTGATCGGGTCACCGTCGAAGTCCCTGACCCCGGTCAGCTCGGCCGGCTTCGTCGCTTGGGTAAACGCCAGATGCGCCACCGGTGTTCCGATCGCGTTCAGACCGTCGAGCAGGTACGTCGGGTTGAAGCCCACGGTGACGGGTTCGCCGACCACGCGCGCCTCGATCGACTCCGACGCCTGCGCCTCGTCACCGCTGCCGGCGTCGAGCGTGACCGAGTCCTCGGAGAACGTCAGCCGGACCGGCGCGTTGCGCTCCGCGACCAGGGCGACGCGCTTGACCGCCTCGACCAGGGTCGCGGTGTCGAGCCGGACCCGGGTGGCGATCGCGGAGTCGGTCGGGATGATGCCGCGGACCTTCGGGAACTCGCCGTCGAGCAGCCGGGTGGTGGCCCGCCGGTTGCCACCGGAGACCTCGCCCTCGAAGCCGACGATGCCGTCGCCACTGCCGGGCGCGGCCAGCGACACGATGATGTCGGTGCCGGTCATCGCCTTGGCGGTCTCCGACAGCACCCGGGCCGGGATCAGCGCGGCGGCCGAGGCGTCGGGGGAGTGCGGGTTCCACTCGAGCTCGCGGATCGCCAGCCGGTAGCGGTCGGTGGCCAGCAGGGAGATCGTGGATCCCTCGATCTCGACCCGGACACCGGTCAGCACCGGAAGTGTGTCCTCACGCCCGGCCGCGGTGACCACCTGGGCGACCGCCTGGGCGAACACGTCGCTCCGGACGGTGCCGCTGGCGGCCGGCAGGTCGGGCAGAGCCGGATATTCCTCTGTGGGAAGCGTCTGGAGCGTGAAGCGCGAGCTGCCACAGGTGACCTGGGCCTTCGCGCCGTCCACGGCGATGTCCACGGGCTGGTTCGGCAAGCTCTTGGAGATGTCCGCGACCAGCCGGCCGGAGATCAGGCACTTGCCGGTGTCGGCCACCTGGGCCGGCACCGTGACGCGCACGGAGGTCTCGTAGTCGAAGCCGGACAGGGTGATCTGCCCTTCCTCGGCTTCGACGAGAAGTCCGGCGAGGATCGGGACGCTGGGACGGCTGGGCAAGCTGCGCGCGGCCCAGGCCACCGATTCGGCCAGTACGTCGCGCTCGACGCGAAACTTCACCGCTGGGTGCCTCCTGATTCGGCTGTGTGCCAGGCAGATCCTGCCACGGACGGATGTGATGTGTGTCCACCGGGCTTGACGCGGCGGTTCGCCACATCTCGCACCGACAGCCTGACAGGTTCCACCGACACTGCCCAGCACCGGGAGGCGAGGGGTCGGTGAAGGGCCGAAAAACGGAGTTTTCCCCAGGTTGGGCCGCTCGAACCATTTGTGGACTTTGGAACCTCTATAGATTCCATAAGGTTCTTCGCACCGGTGGATAGTGTGGAAAAGCCGCGAAACCGCAGGTCAGAGTGCAAATGACCCTGTGCGTGAGGTGTGGACGAAATCGGGCTTGCCTGGGGACGCCTGGGTACGACGAGATCTGTCCCCACAGCGAATCCACAGCGAAGTGCCCTTCGTCCACCGGGATACCCACACTTATCCACAGCTGTGTCCCCAGGCTGTGTGGTTGTCCGGACCGGGTCGAAACGCTCGGCGGACCTGCTGTTCGCCGTACCGATCGACCCGGCCGGCGGGGTCATTGCTGCTTGGCCTGGTGCTTGATCCGGTTGGTCAGCTCGGTGACCTGGTTGAAGACGCTGCGCCGCTCCGACATCAGCTGGCGGATCTTCCGCTCGGCGTGCATCACGGTGGTGTGGTCGCGGCCGCCGAACTGCTGGCCGATCTTGGGCAGCGACAGGTCGGTCAGCTCGCGGCACAGGTACATCGCGATCTGGCGGGCCGTCACCAGCACCCGGCTGCGGCTCGAACCGCACAGGTCGTCGATCGACAACCCGAAGTACGACGCGGTCTGGCCCATGATCATGCTGGCCGTCACCTCGGGCTTGCTGCCCTCGGGGATCAGGTCCTTCAGCACGATCTCGGCCAGGCTCAGGTCGACCGGCTGGCGGTTCAGGCTGGCGAAGGCCGTCACCCGGATCAGCGCGCCCTCGAGCTCACGGATGTTGGTCTGCACCTTCGAGGCGATGAACTCCAGCACCTCCGGCGGCGCGGTCAGCCGCTCGGTGGCCGCCTTCTTCCGCAGGATCGCGATCCGGGTCTCGAGGTCTGGCGGCTGGATGTCGGTGATCAGGCCCCACTCGAACCGGTTGCGCAGCCGGTCCTCCAGCGCCTCCAGGCGCTTCGGCGCCCGGTCGGAGCTGATCACGATCTGCTTGTTCGCGTTGTGCAGGGTGTTGAAGGTGTGGAAGAACTCCTCCTGGGTCTGGATCTTGCCTTCCAGGAACTGGATGTCGTCGATCAGCAGTACGTCGACGTCGCGGTACCGGCGCTGGAACTGGGACGCCTTGTCGTCGCGGATCGCGTTGATGAAGTCGTTGGTGAACTCTTCGCTCGACACGTACCGGACGCGGGCGCCGGTGTAGAGGCTGCGTACGTAGTGGCCGATCGCGTGCAGCAGGTGGGTCTTGCCCAGTCCGGAGTCGCCGTAGATCAGCTGCGGGTTGTACGCCTTGCCCGGTGCTTCGGCGACCGCGACGGCCGCGGCGTGGGCGAAGCGGTTCGAGCTGCCGATGACGAAGGTCTCGAAGGTGTACTTCGGGTTCAGCCGCGCCTCGCCCTGGGCGTCGTTGGTCGGCGTGCCGATGAGTGCGGACCCGTTCGGCGGCGGGGCGACCGACCTGGGCGGCTGCTGGTGACCGATGCCGTAGCCGTTGCCCTGGGCGTACTGCTGCTGGTCGTGCTGCTGAGGCTGTTGCTGCTGGTGAGCCGGCTGCTGCTGGTGCTGCTGCTCGGGGGCCTGGTGGTTCTGCGGCTGCTGGGTCTGGTGCTGCTGGGTCTGGGGGTGCTGCTGGTTGATCTGGTCCGGGGCGGTCAGCTCGGACTGGATCGTCGGCTGGTAGGAGCCGTCGTTCTGTACCGGCTGGCTCTGCTGCGGCGGCTGCTGCGAGTGGGCCTGCTGGGACTGGTCGTGCTGAGGCTGTGACTGCTGCTGGTTCTGCTGACTCTGCTGCTGCGAGTACGACTCGTTCTGCTGGAGCTGGCTCTGCTCGTACCGGTTCTGCCCGAGCGGGCTCGGCTGGAAGTGCACCGGTGGCTGCTGCTGGTGCTGGCCGAGCTGCTGACCCTGCTGCTGGTTCGGCTGCAGGTGGCTGGGCTGCTGCTGAACGGGCTGCTGGTGAGTGGGCTGCTGGTGGTTCGGCGGCTGGTACTGCGGTGCCGGCTGCTGGAACGGGTTCTGCTGGCGGACCGGCTCCGGCTGGGGCGCGGGCTCGCGGAGCTCCGGGTCCAGCGACGGGTCGACGGTCACCGCGATCCGGATATCCCGGCCGAAGCTCTCGCTGAGGATCCGCTCCAGGTCCGGACGCAGCCGGGTCTCGAGCTGGCCGCGGGTGAAGTCGTCCGGTACGGCGACGATCGCGGTGCTCTCGTGCAGGGTGACCGGGCGGCTGTTGGTCAGCCAGGCCCGTTGGTTCGGGGGCAGTCCGGCGAGTACCCGTGTCCAGGCCTCGTCCAGATCCTTGACCTCTGCCCTGCCGTCCGCACTGGCGGACTGGTCCTCGACCACGCGTTGCTCCCCGAATCCATCGCTGCGGTGGCCGGCCCGTCCGGGCTGTGCTGCTGCCCGGGCCGGTGCGACCTCGTCCCGATCACCGGCAACTGCTGGTGCGCCCGGTGGCCGCACTTCGCAATCGCTGGTCTCCTCAACCGGGTTTTCCTCATTGTCCACACGGTTGTCCACAGTTGTGAACGAAGCGCGGACCAGGTTGGTTACCGGTTGGGGAAAGTGGGACCTCTGGTGTGAAGGGCTGACGCTAACAAGTCCCGTCCCGCTGCTTCAAGCCGTCATCCACAGGCTATGCACGGCAAATTGGGGGCAACCTACGGCGTGTCGAGTGGACGCCGAGGCGTAGTCGTGGTTGTCCTGTCGCGGTCGGTAGTCGACCCGATCAGGCAGTCACGGGTCCCTGACGGTGGGTTTCGTCCACAAGCCTGTGGAAAACTATGGGGACGGCTGGTTTGACCTGTCCACAGGCCGCCACGTACCGTGGATCGGTCGGCACAAAGCCGGCCGTTTCGTGCTGCGCTCCAGAAGGACCGTCTGTTTGTCGGCGTCATGTTGACTGGGTTCTGGGTCGGTGTGCAGGACCTGCACCATGGGGCAGATCTACCAGTGGATTTGTCGACAATCGTGATCGAGTAACCGGAGTCATTCCAGTGAGCAAGCGGACCTTCCAGCCGAACAACCGTCGTCGGCACAAGAAGCACGGCTTCCGTCTTCGGATGCGCACCCGCGCGGGCCGCGCGATCCTCGCCTCCCGTCGTGGCAAGGGCCGTCAGCGCCTCGCGGCCTGAGGTCCGCCGGCCGACGCGGTGACCACCTCGTGCTGCCCCCGTCGCACCGGCTCCGCCGGTCCGACGACTTCCGCCGCGCCGTCCGATCGGGACGGCGGGCTGGTCGGCGTGCGGTGGTGGTGCACCTGTTGCGCGGATCCGGCGTGGTCGCCGGGACCGCGGACGACGCTGCTCGTGTCGGATTCGTGGTGAGCAAGGCGGTGGGCAACGCGGTTGTACGTAACCGTGTCCACCGCCGGCTGCGTGCTGTCCTGGCATCGCGGCTCCCTGATCTGCCGGCCGGCAGCCTGACCGTCGTACGGGCCCTGCCCGCGTCGGCCACTGCGTCGTACGACGAGCTGGTCGCGGACGTGGACGGCGCCCTGCGGCGCATCCTGGTGGACTCTCGATGACGTTCTCGCCCGTGAAGTACGGGCTGATCGGGTTCCTCAAGCTCTACCGGAAGGTCGTCAGCCCGATGTACGGGCAGGTCTGCCGGTTCTACCCCAGTTGTTCGGCGTACGCCCTGGAAGCGGTCGAGCGGCACGGCGCGGTGCGCGGTAGCTGGCTGGCGGCGAGGAGACTCGCCCGCTGCCACCCGTGGAACCCCGGCGGCTACGACCCCGTTCCACCCACAGATGTCGACCAGCGCGGAGAGTCCCTCTCCGCCAACCAGCCCGGATCGTCGACCGACGCCGGGCCTGTGCAGCGAGGTGCCTGAGTGATCATTCCCCTGGCCATCCCCGAGCTCGCCTTGTGGGACGGGATCGTCGATCTGTTCAACACGGTCATGACTCCGCTCTACTGGGCTGTCTCGGCACTGCTGGTGGGGTGGCACTGGCTGCTCTCGCAGGTGCTGGACCCGAACGGCGGCTGGGCCTGGGCGCTGTCGATCGCCGGCCTGACGATCGTCATCCGGACCCTGCTGATCCCGCTGTTCGTGCGGCAGATCCGCTCGAGCCGGAACATGCAGCTCCTGCAGCCGAAGATGAAGGAGCTGCAGAAGAAGTACGGCCACGACCGGGAGAAGCTCGGTCAGGAAATGATGAAGCTGTACAAGGACACGGGCACCAACCCGTTCTCCTCGTGCCTTCCCCTGCTGCTCCAGTCGCCGATCTTCCTGGCGCTGTTCCGGGTCCTCGACTACGCGTCGAAGGGCCGGACGCACGCCAGCATCATGGACCCGTACGTTGCGTCCCTGCAGCACGCGAAGATCTTCGGCGCCGAGATCTCCCAGACCTTCCTGAAGGCCAACGGCGACGGCGCGACCAACGTCAAGGCCGTCGCGATCGTGCTGATCATCCTGATGACCAGCACGATGTTCATCACTCAGCTGCAGCTGATGCGCAAGAACATGCCGAAGGAGGCCCTCGAGGGCCAGGCGGCGCAGATGCAGAAGATCATGCTGTACGTCTTCCCGATCTTCTTCCTGATCGGTGGCTTCAACTTCCCGATCGGTGTGCTCATCTACTGGTTCGTCTCGAACGTGTGGACGATGGGCCAGCAGTTCTACGTGATCCGCCGCAACCCGGCCCCGGGCACCCCGGCCTTCGACGCGATGGAAGCCCGCAAGCGCGAGCACAACCGGCGCGCGGGCAAGCCGGAGGACACCGGCCTGGCCACGGCGGAGGCCGACGGCGAGAGCGGTTCGGACCGTCGTCCGGCCCAGCGGCAGCAGCCGAAGCGGCAGTCCCGCAGCGACCGCAAGACCGGCCCGGTGGCCGGTCCGGGCGGCGTACAGGACGAGCCGAAGGCGTCGAGCAACGGCCAGCAGGCCTCGTCCTCCTCCTCTTCCTCGACTCCGGCTCCGGCCAAGAAGGCGCCGGCCGCGAAGAAGGCCCCGGCCGGCGGTAAGCGCCAGCCGGCCGCCAAGTCCCGTGCGCAGCGGACCGCCCAGCAGAAGGCCGGGCAGAAGAAGTCCGGCGGCGGTACGCCCCGCAAGACCGACAGCTGAGCCACCGGCCGCTGTACATCCCTGCTTTTGTACGAACCGGGTCCCCGTGGGGCGGATCTCGAACCGTGAAGGAGTGGCCGTGAGCGACGGCATGCAGAACGAGTCGGCGGAGAAGTCCACCGCGAGTGGTGCGGACGAGCGTCTGAAGGCGTTGGAGGCCGAGAGCGACATCGCGGCCGACTACCTGGAGGAACTGCTCGACATCGCCGACCTGGACGGCGACATCGACATGGACATCGACGGCGACCGCGCCGCGGTGTCGATCGTCGGTGCCGACCTGAGCAACCTGGTCGGTGAGAACGGGAAGGTGCTCGAGGCGCTGCAGGAGCTCACCCGGCTGGCGGTTTACCGGGAGACCGGTGAGCGGTCCCGGCTGATGCTCGACGTGTCGAACTACCGCGCGAACCGCAAGGCCGAGCTGGAGAAGGTCGGCAAGAAGGCCGTCGACGACGTCCAGGCGTCCGGCAAGCCGGTGCGGCTCGACCCGATGACGCCGTTCGAGCGCAAGGTCGTGCACGACGTCGTCGCAGCGGCGGGCCTGACCAGCGAGTCCGAGGGCGAGGAGCCGCGTCGTCGGGTCGTCGTCCAGCCGGCCTGATGTCGTGTACTGCTCGTGACTGGTGACGTTTCACGTGAAACCCCGCCGCTCGTGGAGGAGCTCTTCCCCCGGGCGGCGGGCCGGTTGTCGGAGTACGCCGAACTGCTGGCGACCGAAGGAACCCTGCGTGGCCTGATCGGCCCGCGGGAGGTGCCGCGTCTGTGGGACCGGCACCTCCTCAACTGCGCCGTCCTCGAGCGGCTGATCCCGGAGGAGTCCACGGTCGCCGACATCGGCACCGGGGCCGGCCTGCCCGGGATCGTGCTCGCGCTGGTGCGCCCCGACCTCCAGGTCGCGCTCGTCGAGCCGCTGCTCCGGCGCACCACGTTCCTGGAGGAGGCAGTGGAGCAGCTCGGCCTCGAGAACGCCTCCGTTGTCCGTGCCCGCGCTGAGGACCTGCGCGGTACGACGTACGACGTGGTCGCCTCGCGCGCGGTCGCGCCGCTGGGGAAGCTGGCCGGCTGGTGCCTGCCGCTGCTCGACGAAGGTGGCCTGATGCTGGCCATGAAGGGCGAGTCCGCAGAGGACGAACTGGCCGGCGCCGAGGGGGAGTTGGAGGCCCTGGGCGCGGAAGTTTGGCACGTTCATCAACTCGGCGTCGAGGAACTGGCCCAGCCGACGACTGTCGTGAGTATTGTGGCCGGACGTGCTGTGCGGGGATCCCAGCACAAAAGACGCGGGAGGTGAACGGGTTGGTGAGTCGCGCCGTCGGATGGCCGGACAGGAGCACGGGGGAATCCCGTACGACCGAGGGGATCGGCTGGCCGACAGACCCCGGCACGCCCGTCGTTCGCATCACCACCCAGCCCTCGACCCCGGCAGCGCCTGAACCGGCCGCCGCCGCTCCGACGCCGTCAACTCCGCAGCCGCCCACGCCGGAGTTGTCCACAGCCGCTTCCACAGCACCCGCCGCTGTCGCCGCTGCCGTGGCGCCGTCTGTTCCCACGCCTGCTCCCACAGTGGCTGCACCCGCTCACTCTCCGGCCGACGCTGCCCCTGCTCCGGCGGCGCCCGCTCCTACTCCGGCCGCTTCCACTTCCGCTCCGATCGATCCCGCTCCGGCTCCGGCCGTCGACGCGGACGAGCGGCCCTCGATGCTGCAAGCAGCTGCTTCTTCGCTCGGCCTCGGAGCAGCCCGCGCGACCTCGGTGACCGAGCCTGTTTCACGTGAAACAGCGCCGGCGCCGACCTCTGACGAAGAGTTCCCCGAGTCCCCACCACCTGTGGATGACTACCCCCTGGAACCCGCCTCCCACGCTCAGATTCATCCACAGGCCCCTGTGGACAAAGCTGGGGAGCGACCGGCTCCGACCCCGACCGACATCCTCTTCGGGCCACGTCCCGTACCTCTTGGAATGGGCGCCATGACTGCCGCACAGATCGCCGCGCGGGCCACCTCGGACGAGCTTCAGCGACGACTCCTCGAAACTCCGATCGCCGCCGCCACCGAACGGACCCTGCTCGTGAACGAAGGACGCACGATGGGCCGCGAGTTCCCGCTGCCCGCCGAGACCCGGGTATTCGTCGTCGCCAACCAGAAGGGCGGCGTCGGCAAGACCACCACCACGGTCAACGTCGCGGCCGGTCTGGCCCTGTACGGCGCGCGCATCCTGGTGATCGACCTCGACCCGCAGGGCAACGCGTCGACCGCCCTGGGCATCGAGCACTCGGAGGGCACCCCCGGTGTCTACGAGGCGATCATCGAGAACGAGCCGCTGAGCAAACTCCTCCAGCCCTGCGAGGAGCACCCCGGCATCGTCGTCATCCCGGCGACCATCGACCTGGCCGGCGCGGAGATCGAACTGGTCAGCATCGTCGCCCGCGAGAGCCGCCTGAAGAAGGCCCTCGACGCCCACCTGGCGGAGACCGAGGCCGCCGGCGAGAAGTACGACTACGTCTTCATCGACTGCCCGCCGTCCCTGGGCCTCCTCACAGTCAACGCCCTGACCGCGGCCCGCGAGGTCCTCGTCCCCATCCAGAGCGAGTACTACGCCCTGGAAGGCCTCTCCCAGCTCCTCCGCCACATCGAGATGGTCAAGTCCCACCTGAACCCGACCCTCGACGTGTCGACGATCCTGCTCACCATGTACGACGCCCGCACCAAACTCGCCGGCGAGGTAGCAGCCGAAGTCCGAGGCCACTTCCAGGACGCCGTCCTCCGCACCGCCGTCCCCCGCTCCGTCCGAATCTCCGAAGCCCCCAGCCACGGCCAAACAGTCCTGGCCTACGACCCGGCCTCCGCAGGAGCCCTCTCCTACCTAGAAGCCTCCCGAGAAATCGCCATGCGAAACAACGCCTGACCCCCACTCCCCAGAAGGCCCGGACCCCCAAGGTCCGGGCCTTCTCCCGTTCCACGTGAAACACCCACACCAGCCCCGCGCTGCACCACGCCCCAACTCCCGTTCCACGTGAAACCCAAGCCACACAAAGCCACTGATCTATCCCGGCCACCGTTCCACGTGAAACCACCGCTCCGGGGATCCGCAGACCTCGCCACGGTTCGGCTCCTAACCGACGTCGATTGCGCCGCCGCCCCAGGCCCCACCCCCCACGCCGACCGCCGCCACCTGCGCCGACCGCGCCGCCACCCTCGCCGAACCGCGCCGTCACCCGCGCTCACCAGCGCCGCCCTGCGCTGTCAGGCGCGCCGCCTTTGCTACCACCCGCGCCGAGACCACCGACCTCGCCCACCTGGCCGTCATCCACGTTCCACGTGAAGCCCCACGCCCCGCCCAGATCCGACCTCGAGGGGTGGACCCCGAGTGCCATGACGCCGAAGCACGAAGTCCTGCGAGTCGGATGGCGGGGCCGCACCAACCTCGTGCCTGAGGTACGCGAACCTCGGCCCGAGTACCTGGTCGCCCCGGCAACGATGCACGCAATCGACGGATGGGGAGCCGGCCTCCACGGCCCAGCTGCCAGATGGATCAGCCGAGACCCCCGCGGAAGGCACGGGGCAGCAGGAGCGCTACTCCAGCAGGCGGCGTGTCAGGGAGGGCGGTCAGCGCGAGACGCACACGAACCCACCCACTCCAACCCGGCGGACGGGAACCCGCACAACCGAACTCCCACTACCAGACGGTCTGGCCGAGACACCTGCTGAAGGCCCAGGGCAGTAGGTGGGCTACTCCAACAGGCAATGTGACGAGCAGGATGGGCAGAGCGAAACGCACACGAGAGCGCCGCCCGCTCAGCATGTTCCGGCTGTTCACCTGCGCGGCGATCTTCGACTCCATCAGGCCCTCTCCAATCCCAACCTCGAGGCCAGCGGGGGAGCAGCCCTGGGTTGGAGCTATTGCGAGCCCGGCATCCCGCGAGCCCGCATCAGCGCACGCCCAGCGTCAGCGCACACCCTTGCGTCAGCACCCCGGCCTCTGCTCGAGCCCGGCCTCTGCACGAGCCCGGCGTCTGCACGAGGCGACGAGACGAGCGCGCCGACTTGCAGATCTGGCGCCCAGTGAAGTGGGACCGCGGCATCAATGCGAGCACCGAGGAACGGGCGAGGTCGGCGGGGTGCTGAGCGAGCTCGCGGCCGGCTCCCAACTACGGTCCGGCCGCCAGAGCCCCATGCCCCCACGCCCCGACGCGGCCACGGCCGACGGGGGTGGCGACACGGGTGGCGATGCTTTGCGAGTTGGTCGGGACGGCGACAAGCCGGCCGTCGGTTCAGTACACGTTGCGAGAGGCGCGGCCCACGTCGTCTGTTGCCGACACCCGTGCACACGCGGGTCTGATGCCGGCAGTCCCACCGGTGCCGTTGGACTCGCGCGCAGAACGCGCCCCGTTCGACCAGGGCGTACGGCGTCCCGACACGAGACCTCGCCTTCGCCCCTCGCCTCCGACTGCACGACTGGACCGAGCTCGGCCTAGCCGCTCCGGAGTGCTCACCGAGCTGGCCTCGGTGTGCGCCACACATCTCGGTCACCGCGATCTGGAAGCCCAGCCCGACCGAAGACGATGCGCAACACGCACCGACGAACCGACCGGTATTCGACAGAGGTTCGGCCAGGCCCTCAACGGGCCCTGTGGAGTGAACGTCTGAGCGGTGATCGCGACCCACTTGCAGAAGACCGCGTCCACCGTGGATATACCCGCGACGCGATCGTCGACCGGCGCGCCAGCCGCGGTCTCCCCTTCCCGTGTGGCGTTCCAGAGCGTCATCTCGAACGACGGACCGACGTCACTATGCCGTCGAGCAGCTCCATCCCGGCGACGGCTGAAGGCACCTCCGGCTTGGCACCACGAGCGGCCGCGCCGCCGGACCCGCCGAGGTTCAATCATCAACGCGGCTCACGGCGCCCGACCCAGCCTGGTGGAGGGCATGGGGGACGCCCGCGCCTGGGGGGTCCGTGAGCATCCAGATCTAACGCCTGCCGGGTTGGCATGATCGTCGACAGAGCCAGACGGCGTACGGCGAAGAAGACCGATCTGAGCGACGATGACGACGCCGGGGGAGACTCCGATCCCGTAGGACTGGGCGAGATATGGCCCGTTGCCCGTTGCCCGTTGCCCGTTGCCCGTTGCCCGTTGCCCGTTGCCCGTCGCCCGTTGCCCGTTGCTGTTTGGGACGACCCTCTCTCCACAGGTTCGGTTGTCTACGGACGCCTTCTCGCATACCGCTGATGGCGGGGCATGGGGCTGCACGTTGGCTTGGCGGGGCGAGTGGCCGGGCCGGCAGTCGCTGTGTGGGTCTGTCGAGGGCGCCCTCGCACGAGCCCGGGCGCGGGGCACTGGCGGTGATGGGTGGAGGAACTCGGATGTCTAATGTCCCGGGACGTTCGCTCCTGCCGGCGCCGCCACATGCCACGTCGTGCGTCGCACCTGCCGCGTCGTGGACTGCGGCCTGCCGCGCTACGGTCCGCAGCTTGCGGGGCTGGGATCCCGCGGCACAGGGTCTGGCGCAGTTCGACCCAGGTGCAGCGGACTACCGGGGCGACTTGGCTGCGTTCGCTACCGGGGACGTCCGGGTGCTGCGGACCACGGGCCAGTCGGTGCCATGCTTGATAGCTGCAGGGTGGAGGTGGTTGGGCTCTGGGGCAGCGTGTGAGGGCGAGCTGTGGTCGGCTGGTCGGGGCGACACGAGGTTTGCTCTCGGTGGACCATCGACGCCGAGAGGCTGCTCTTCGGTGGTCGCGGTCGCGAGGCCGGCACTGTCTAGTTCGGGCCAGCCGACCGGCGTTCTGGCCTCACCTAGGGCGCGGACTCGATGATCGGCGTATGTCGGGGCCGTGGGGGCGGCGTGGGTTCGGCGTGTGTTTCACGTGAAACGGGCTGATGAGGTCGATGGAACCCAGGGGACCGATGGAGCTCGATGGGGGTTCGCGCGGCGCCGTGTGCGGAGGAGGCGGTGGCGCTTCACCGGCTCGTGGCCTCGCGGGCCTTGTTCTCAGGAGGGCACACCGTCGGTTCGGTAGGGACTCAGGCTTGACGGGCTGCCTGCCGGGGGCTCTCTGTGTTGGTGAGTTCGTGTGGAGGGTGCGTTTCACGTGAAACTGCGGCGGCTGTTTGGTGGGTGGACTTGGGTGTATCTGTCGCGGGCGTGTGCGGTTTGCTGGGATAGGCGAGGCGCTGTTGTTGAGACTGAGTTGGCGATGCCGTTTTGGGTGGTGGGTGTTCCACGTGAAACGGGTGGTTGTTGGCCGCCGGGAGTGTAGTGGGGGCGGGGTGGGAGTTGCTGCCGGCGACAGGGGTGGCGGCGGGGCTGGAGGGTTGGTCTTGTTGGGGGTTGGCGCTGGGTGTTGTGGGGGTTTCACGTGGAACGGGGTTTGGGGGAGGCTTTGGTGCGACATGGTGGGGCGGGGGTGGTGGCTGCGGTGTCACCGGTTACCGTTGCGGTGGCTGGTGGTGGGGGAGGGTGGGTAGCTTCTCCTGCAGTGGTGGTGGATCCGGTGGTAGCTGACGCGAGGAGCGGTATGAATACCAGGCTTGGACGTGGACTGGGTGCTTTGATTCCTAGCAACCCGGGTCCCGGTAGCGCGACTCTCGGTAGCAAGTCGAACTCGATTCCGGGGGCGCCGCCGATCAAGCCGGAGATTTCTGCGGGGGCTGAGCTGGCGGCTGTGCCGGGGGCTGAGTTCGCGGAGATCGAGGTTGGGAAGATCACGCCCAACCCGAAGCAGCCGCGGAGTGTGTTCGACGAGGACGCGATGGCGGAGCTCGTGCACTCGGTGAAGGAGATTGGGCTGCTGCAGCCGATCGTCGTACGGCGTCTCGAGGACGACAAGTACGAGCTGGTGATGGGTGAGCGGCGGTGGCGGGCTACTCAGGAAGCCGGCCTGGAGACGATTCCGGCGATTGTGCGGGACACGTCTGATGACGTGATGCTGCGTGATGCGTTGCTGGAGAACCTTCATCGGAGTCAGCTGAATCCGTTGGAAGAGGCTGCTGCTTATCAGCAGATGCTCGATGATTTTGGTTGTACGCAGGAAGTGCTGGCCACCCGGATCGGGCGGTCCCGGCCGCAGATCTCCAACACGCTTCGGCTGTTGAAGTTGCCGGCTTCGGTGCAGCGGCGGGTGGCCGCCGGGGTTCTGTCGGCTGGCCATGCTCGCGCGCTTCTCGGCTTGCCGAGTGGTGACGCTATTGAGCGGCTGGCTCAGCGGATCGTTGCCGAGGGGATGTCGGTTCGCACGGTCGAGGAGATCGTTGCGATGGGCGACATGTCGGCCGACGATCCGACGCCGGCCCGTCGGCGGAACAAGCCGGTGGCTCCGCGGTTGGTGGATCTGGCGGATCGACTGTCCGACCGGTTCGAGACTCGGGTGAAGGTCGACCTCGGAAAGACCAAGGGGAAGATCACCGTCGAGTTCGCGTCGATCGACGACCTCGAGCGGATCGTCACGCTGATGGATCCCAACAAGCAGGCCGAGTAGCCGCACCACAGTTCGCCCCGGCCTGGAGCCGCCATCCGGTTGTACCGGTTGGCGGCTCGCTCTTTATAGGGGCCGACGGCCCCAAAACCGGTTCTGAAGGTCGCTGTGAGAGCGATTTCGGCCGATCGAGGTCGGCGACCCATGACGGCGAGGCGGCTTAGGATGCCGCTCACAGAACTTTTTCGGCCTCTGGAGACCGCTTCGCCAGGCCAGCAAGCCTGGCGAGATATGTCGACAAATTCATAAAGCGGTTTGCGGTGCGACTCGTTTCACGTGAAACGGGGTTAGCGGGCGAGGTCGTGGTGGACCTTGCGCTCGGCGTAGAAGCTGAGGAACGGGATGGTGCCGGCGAGGGCGACCAGGATCAGGCGACCAAGGGGCCAGCGGACCCGGCGCGCCAGGTCGAAGGAGAAGAGTAGGTAGACGACGTAGAGGAAACCGTGCAACGGGCCTACCACGTTCATGATCGCCGGGTTGTCGCCGAAGTACTTGAAGGGCATGGCGACGAAGACCAGGACGAGGAGCATGACGCCTACGACATAGGCGATGGCCCGGTAGCGCGTCAGGGCGCCTCGGGTGGCCGCGGACAGTTGCGGCTGGGTGGCGGACGGCGTGGCGGGATCTGCGGGGGAGGTCACGCAGAAACGGTACCGCTTGCATCCTCAGGGTTCGGGGGCTGGTGGTCGGGATCACCTGAGCGGTGGGTATCGAGGACCATCCGGCCCCACATCCACAGGGTGAAGGCCGCGAAAATCCACCACTGAAAGGCGTACGCGACGTTGCGGAGACCGGCGTGATCCGTGGGCGGCGACGGGGGCTCGACCAGGGCAAGGCCGGAGGCGGAGGTGCCGGCCGCCGGGGTGCTGGGGTCACCTGCAGTCTGTACGACGAAGGCGTCGTACACGCGGTAGTCGACCATGTGGACGATCGTCGGGATCCGCAGCGACTGCAGGACGCGGGTCTGGTTGACGTCGCCCGAGGAGTCCTGGGCTTCGGAGGAAGCGATGCCGCCGGTGAGAGTGGCGGGACCAGTGGGAGCCTTCGCCGCCGGGTCGTCGACCGAAGCGACCCAACCGCGGACCACCATGACGGCGCCCGCGCCAGATGAGCCGGTGTCGTTCAGCAGCAGGGGAGTGACGACCCAAAAACCGTCGCGGCCTTCATGGGCACGGTCGGACACGTAGATCTGATCGGCGGGCGACGCCCAGGTGCCGGTGACCGTGACGCGTCGCGCGACCGCGGAAGCCGGCAGGCCGGAGTCGATCGGGAACAGCGACTGCAGTGGCACCGCGGGGATCGCCGCGCGACCGGCGGTAGCCGCCGCGGTCTTCGAGCGGTAGACGTCGAGCTGCCAAACCCCCAGGACCGACATGACAGCAGCGATCGCCAGCGCCAGCAGGAGAAGCGCCGACCAGTGAGGGGTCAGTGCAGTCCGCCACACAGGGCGATCAGGAGCAGCAGGCACGGGATCAGTCGGCGGCGCAACGGTCATCTCGGACTCAACGAGCAGCGGCCGCGGCCAGCAGATCGCGGCACAGCACACCCAGCTCGATCCCAGCAGCCTCGGCGGCGAGCGGGACCAGCGACGTCTCCGTCATCCCCGGCGCCACGTTCACCTCGAGGAACCACGGCACACCGTCAGCGTCGACGACCAGGTCCGACCGCGACAGGTCCCGCAGCCCGAGCGCCTTGTGCGCCGTCACCGCCGCGTCAGCGCAAGCCTCTGCGACAGCAGCATCCAACCGAGCCGGTACGACGAACTGCGTTGCCCCAGCCGTGTACCGCGCCTCGTAGTCGTAGAACCCCGAGTCCGGCCGGATCTCCACAGCCGGCAGCGCCCGCGGCCCGTCGCCCGTGTCGACCACGGTGACAGCGACCTCGGTCCCGTCGACGTACCGCTCGATCAGCGCGACCGGCCCGTACGCGTAGCAGTTCACCATCGCGGACGGCAGCTCATCCAGCGTCCGCACGATCGAAGCGCCCAGCGCCGAACCACCCCGCGCCGGCTTCACGACGAGCGGCAGCCCGATCTGGCCGACGACAGCTTCCATCAACGCCGCGGCGCCGAGCTCGCGGAACGTGTCGTGGCCGAGTACCACCGACTCCGGCGACTGCAGTCCGGCCGAGCGAACCATCGTGCTCGCGACCGGCTTGTCGAACGCCGTACGGCAAGCAGCCGCGTCAGCGCCGACGTACGGGACGCCGTACAGGTCGAGCACCTGGCGCAGTGCGCCGTCCTCGCCGGTGACGCCGTGCAGGACCGGGAAGACCGCGTCGGGCGCGTCGTTGCGGAGGCGCTCGACCAGGCTCGCGTCGACGTCGCGTTGCTCGACCTCGACACCCACGCTGCGCAGGGCGTCGGCGACGCGTCGCCCGGAACGGAGCGACACGTCCCGCTCGTGCGACAGACCGCCGGCCAGTACCAGCACTCGACCCAGATCACTCATAGAACTTTCCCGATCACTCGTGGGCGATTCCGGCTCGGCGCCGGTCCCGAGGCCCATGGGAACGGTACCGCTACCCGCCGGCGGACCCACGGGCCGCCCGAAGATCCCTGCACGGATTTAGCGCGAGACCCCAGCCCCGCATCAGCTCAGCTCCGGACCCGGAGCGTCGTAGTCGTGGCCCGCGCCCGGCGTCAGCGGCCCGAAGGTCTGCCGCAGCTCGAGCTCCTCGTTGATCACCGCGGCCAGGCGCGCGACACCTTCGGTGATCCGCTCGGGCGTCGGGTGACAGTACGACAGGCGCATGCACTGCGAGCCGAAACCGTCGGAGAAGAAGGCCGTTCCGGGCACGTAGGCCACGCGCGCCGTGACCGCGCGCGGCAGCATCGCCTTCGCGTCCAGGCCTTCCGGCAGCGTCAGCCAGACGTAGAACCCACCGTCCGGCTTCGTCCAGGTCGTTGCCGCGGGCATCTTCTCGGTCAGTGCCGCGAGCATCGCGTCGCGCCGTTCGCGGTACATCTCGCGGAACTGCTTCACCTGCCCCATCCAGTCGTGCCGGGTCAGGTACGACGAGATCGCCAACTGGCTGAACACCGGTGGACACAGGGTCGCCGACTCCTGCGCCAGCACGAGTTTCTCTCGTACGGCGTGCGGCGCGACCGCCCAGCCCACCCGGAAGCCCGGGGCGAACGTCTTCGAGAACGATCCGAGGTAGATCACGCCCTCGCGGTCGTCGGCGCGCAGCGCCCGCCGCGGCTCACCGTCGAAGCCGAGCAGACCGTACGGGTTGTCCTCCAGCACCAGCAGGTCGTACCGCTGGCAGATCTCCAGCACCCGCCCGCGCCGCTCCGACGACAGCGAAACCCCGGCGGGGTTGTGGAAATTCGGGATCGTGTAGAAGAACTTGATCCGCTTGCCGGCCGCGCGCACGGCGGCGATCGCCTGCTCCAGCGCCTCCGGTACGACGCCGTCGTCGTCCATCGCGACGTGAACGACCTCACACTGGTACGCGCGGAAAACCCCCAGCGCGCCGACGTACGACGGCGCTTCGCAGATCACCACGTCGCCCGGGTCGCAGAACACCCGCGTCACCAGGTCGACCGCCTGCTGGCTGCCGACGGTGACCACCACGTCGTCCGGATGCGCGTCGATGCCTTCGAGCCGCATCACGTCGCAGATCTGGTCGCGCAGGGTCGGATCGCCCTGGCCGGAGCCGTACTGCATCGCGGTGGCGCCGTGGTCGACGACCAGATCACGCACCGCGGAGCCCACCACGTCGAGCGGGAGACCGCCGATGTTCGGCATTCCGCCGGCCAGCGAGACCACCTCGGGCCGGCTGGCAACCGAGAACAGAGCCCGGATCTCCGATGCGGTCATGCCCTTGGTCCGTGCTGCGTACCGGTCGACGTAGTTGTCGAGACGGGTCTGCCGGACGTCGGGCAGGTCTGCACTCACGGAGCGGCTCCAGGGACTCGAGGGGGAAGTCTCAAGGCTACGCCGTGGTATCCGGGCGCGTGGATACCGATCGGCGCTTCCTCTCACTACCATGCCTTATAGGGGCAGGTTCGACCATGCCGCGGACTGGCAGCTGAGACGGCGGCCGGTCACACCTCACGTGGCGCGACCTGGCAGCACCGCGGAAGGCAGGATCGGAATGAGCGTGGGCAAGGCGTTCGGTTTGGCACTCGGAGGGCTGGTTCTCGGCCTGCTCGCCGGGTTCGCGGGCGAGCTGTTCAGACGGCAGCCCGCCGCCAAGGTGCAGCAGCGGTACGTCGCACCGGAGGCGGCGGAGACTCCCGACGCACGGACGCCGGCACCGGCGGCCCGATGACCAGCACTCCGATGAGTCCCAGGGCCTGCTGATGGCCCGCCGGCTGGAACCGTTGACGCTCGCCAACCTCGGCGAGCTCCCGGCGCCGTGCCGGGCCTGCGTGTTCTGGGAGCTCGATCCGGTGGCCGCCCGGACGGCGGGCCGCACCGGTGACACCGAGCTGGAGAAGGAAGCCTGGCTGTCCCAGTTGCTGCTCGACTGGGGATCGGCGGGTTTCCTCCTGTACGTCGACGAGCAGCCGGCCGGGTACGTGATCTACGGCCCGGCGGCCAACCTGCCGCGGATCCAGGCGTTCCCGACGGCGCCGGTCAGCCCGGACGCCGTCGTACTGGCGACCGGGCGGATCCTGCCGCGCTACCTCGGGATGGGGCTCGGCAAGCTGCTCGTCCAGGCGGTGGCGAAGGACGTGCTCAAGCGTGGTTTCCGCGCTGTCGAGGCGTTCGGGGACACGCGCTGGGACGGGCCGGGCTGTGTCTGGCCGACGGACTTCCTGCAGGCGGTCGGCTTCGGCGTCGTACGGGAGCACCCGCGCAATCCGCGGCTGCGGATGGATCTGCGGTCGACGGTGACGTGGCGCAGCGAGATGGAGGCGGCCGTCGAGCGGGTCTGGGGTGTGATCAGGCCGGAGGCGCCGCCGCCGCGGCCGGTCACGGTGCGCGAGGTCAAGGAGCCCCAGCGGCTCAAGCACGCGCCCAGCTGAGACACCCGCCCGCCAGCACAGAAGGGTCCCGGCCATGATCTACCGCCTGCTCGCCGACCTGATGATGGTGCTGCACGGCGCCTTCCTGCTGTTCTTCGCGATCGGCGGCTTCCTGGCCTGGCGCTGGCCCAAGGTGATCTGGGCGCATCTGGCGGTCGGCGTCTACAACATCGTCAACGTCACGCTCGACTTCGCCTGCCCGCTGACCGGCGTCGAGAAGCACTTCCGCCGTGAGGGCGGCGAGGTGCCGTACGACGGCGGCTACATCGCGCACTACCTCGACGGCCGGATCTGGCCGGAGGGCGCCACACCGATCGCGGAGAAGGTCGGGTTCGCACTGCTGATCATCTCGTACGTCGGATTCTTCGTGCTCCGCAGCCGCCGCAAGCGCCGGGCAACCAGGGAAGGATCAGTGGTCACCCGGACGTGATCCGGGCGCAGGGTCCCCATACTGGTAACCGTGTCCAGTCCAGTCGACGTCTACATGGCCGACCTCAGCAGCGCGCTCAGCGGTCCCCGCCGGTGCCGCGCCGACCTGATGGCCGAGGCCCGCGACAGCCTGGAGGACGCCACCGAGGCGTACGAGGCCGGCGGGCTCCAGCGCCTCGAGGCCGAGCGGAGCGCGGTCGACGATTTCGGCGACCTGTCCGAGGTGGTGCCGGGTTACCGGGCAGAGCTCGGGATCGCGCAGAGCCGTCGTACGGCGTTGATGCTGTTCCTGGTGATGATCGTCCAGCCGATCGTGTGGCAGGAGGGCGCCTGGGCCTGGACGCAGCAGCCGGAGGGGACGACGCCGTTCCTCGACCTGCTCAACCAGTCGGTGAAGGTGACCGGTTCACTGTCGATCGTCGGAGCCGTCCTGGCCGTCGTCGGCACAGGACTCGGCCTGCGCTACCCGTGGTTGCGTGGCCGGGTGGCGCGGGCGACCGCGGTGTTCGCCCTGGTCAGCGCGGGAGCGGTCGGCGCGATCGCCTTTCTGATGGGGTTGTTCAGCACGGAGCTGGACGGCTCCAACTTGGCGGGGCTCGGCATCGTCGGCGGGTTCGTCCTGCTGCCGCTCCTGCTGGTCTCCTACAACGCCCAGCGCTGCCTGCGACTGGCCTAGGTGGTCCGGGGCTTCAGCACGCCCTCGATGACCGTACGGAACGTCTCCCACTCACCGCGCCCGTCCACGAGCATCTTCTGCCCGGCTGACGTCAGCTGGTACGTACGGCGCTTCCGCCCGCTCACCGTGCTCCACTCGCTGGCCAGGTAGCCCGCGCGTTCGAGCCGGCGCAGCGCGGGGTAGAGCGTGCCGGTCGGCAGGTCCACCGCGCCGCCGCTGCGTTCCTGCAGCGCCTCCATGATCGCGTAGCCGTGCAGGGGCTCGTGCTCGACGACCGCGAGGATCATCGGGTCGAGGTGTCCACGCAGCGCATCCGCCTTCATGTAGCCAGTCTACCCATACGGCTGCTACCGTCGTCAGCAAATAGATAGAACGGCTACATGTAGCAAAGCGAGGCAGACACGATGACCGTCCAGACCCCCGTCCGGCCACCGACCAGTCCAGGACTGCTCCACCGCATCGCAGGCTGGGCGCAACGGCACGCAGGACCAGCCGTCGCCCTGTGGGTGCTCGCCCTGGTCGCGGTCACCGCCGCGTCGATGCTGGTCGGCAACGCGTACGAGAACGACAACTCGCTGCCCGGGACCGACTCCCAGCGCGTGATGGAGGTGCTCGATCAGCACCAGCCGCGCGGCACCGCCGACGAACTCCAGATCGTCCTGGCCGGAGACCTGAAAGCGCCGGCCACCAAGGCCCGCGTCGACGCGATGCTCGGCAAGGTCCGCGGCCTGCCGCACGTCGCCGACGTCGCCGATCCGTACGCCGGTCAAGGCACGCTCGCGGAGGACGGCCGTACGGCGTACTCGACGGTGACGCTCGACGGGACCGGGGTCGACCCGGCGGCCGTTCGCGCGATCATCACCGAGGCGCAAACCGCTGCACAGCAAGGGCTTCAGGTCGAGCTCGGCGGCGACGTCGTCCGGGAAGCGGCCGAGAGCGCCGGGGGAGCAGCCGAGGGCGCGGGCATCCTCGCCGCGCTGGTGATCCTCGTGTTCCTCTTCGGATCGTTGCTAGCGGCAACACTTCCGCTGCTGACCGCGGTCTTCGCCGTCGGCAGCACGCTCGGCCTGCTGGTGCTCGCGTCGCACCTGTTCACCGTGCCCGACTACACCGCGCCGGTGATGATGCTGGTCGGTCTCGGCGTCGGTATCGACTACGCGCTCCTGATCTTCTCCCGCTACCGCAGCGAGCTCAGGCACGGCGTCGAACGCCAGCGCGCCGTGGAGATCGCCCTCGACACTGCGGGTCGATCCGTTCTCTTCGCCGGCTGCACGGTCGTCATCGCCCTGCTCGGCCTACTGGCGCTGGGGCTCGGAGCCCTGCAGGGCATGGCGCTCGGCGTCACGCTGACCGTCCTGATGACGATGCTCGCCGCGATCACCCTCCTGCCCGCCCTTCTCACCCTGTTCGGCAAGCGGATCGAGCGCAGCGTCCTCAAGCACGCAGCCAAAGCACGCCGTACGCCGGGCGACGGCTGGCGCAAGCTCGCCGGGCTCGTGCAGCGCCGCCCGTGGACGCCGCTGCTGCTCGGTGTCACCGCGCTCGTCGTCCTCTGCCTGCCCGCGCTCGACCTGCGGCTCGGCTTCGCGGACGCCGGGACCGACGATCCGGCGAAGACCAGCCGGAAGGCGTACGACCTGCTGGCGCAAGGATTCGGGCCCGGCTCCAACGGTCCGCTGATCATCGTCACCGAAGGCGACCGCGCCGCCGCCGAGACGCTGAACCGCCGCCTGGCCACGGAGCCCGGGATCGCGGCGGTGACGCCGCCGCAGCCGAGCTCCGACGGTGCGATCTCCACCATGCTCGTCTTCCCGACCTCGGCTCCGCAGGACGAAGCAACCAACAGGTTGGTCGGAACGCTGCGCGAGAGCACCCTGCCGGCGGTCGCCGCGGAGACGAAGGCGACGTACCTGGTCGGCGGTTCGACGGCGGCCGCGGTCGACTTCGCCGACGCGGTCAGCAGCCGGCTGCCGATCTTCGTCCTGGTCGTGGTCGGATTGTCCGCACTGCTCCTGCTGGCGGTCTTCCGCTCGGTGCTGATCCCGCTCAAGGCGGCCGTGCTCAACCTGCTCAGCATCGGCGCCGCGCTCGGCGTCATCACGCTGGTCTTCCAGGAGGGTTGGTTCGGCGCGCAGCCCGGGCCGATCGAGGCGTTCGTGCCGGTGATGATCTTCGCGATCGTGTTCGGGCTCTCGATGGACTACGAGGTCTTCCTGATCTCCCGGATCCACGAGGAGTGGCGGCGCACGGGCGATCCGGTCCAGGCGGTCCGCGAAGGGCTGGCCAACACCGGCAGCGTGATCACCGCGGCGGCCGCGATCATGATCGTCGTCTTCGGGGCGTTCCTGCTGAGTCCGGACCGGATGCTGCAGCAGTTCGGGCTCGGTCTGGCGACCGCCGTACTGGTTGACGCGCTGCTGATCCGCTGCGTCGTCGTACCGTCGGTGCTGCGGCTGTTCGGGCGGCACGCGTGGTGGCTGCCCCGGCGGCTCGACCGGATCCTCCCGACGATCGCCCTGGAACGATCAGAAAACTGATCGTCCGGGCAGAAAAAGAGCCGCCCACCAGCAGGTGGGCGGCTCTCACAACAGCTCAGACAGTCAACTGACCGAAACGCAGCATGCCGGTCGCGGCGTCCTGCTCCGGCGGGAGGTAGACGCGCTGGATCGCGACCACGATCGCCTCGGCGACCACGTCACGGAACTCCGGGTCGGCCAGCCGGGACGCGTCGTGCGGGTTGGTCACGTACCCGATCTCGAGCCGTACGGCGGGCATCCGGGTCCGGCGCAGCAGGTCCCAGGTCTTCTGGTGGGTGCGGCAGTTCAGCAGGTCGGTCCGGGCGACGATCTCGCGCTGGACCAGCCCGGCGAACTGCTCACCGATGCTCGACGACGTCCCGTGCAGGTCGGCGCCGTAGTAGTACGTCGCGACGCCCTGGGCCTCGGGGTTCATCGAACCGTCGGTGTGCAGGGAGACGCAGAGGTTCGCGTCGGTCTCGTTCGCGAAGGCGGCCCGGGCCAGCTCGTCCGGGCCCTGGTCGCGACCACGCGACAGATAAGCCCGTACGCCGGTAGCGCCCAGCCGGCCCTCGATGCGAGCGGCCAGGTCGTAGGCCACGTCGGACTCCCGCAGCCCGAAGCCTTCCCAGCCGTAGTCGAAGCCGCCGTGGCCCGGGTCGATCACCACGGTCTTGCCGGACAGCCGCGGCCCCGCGGCACGAACGGCCTCCGCCGAACGCAGCGCGTCCGGACGGCCGCCGGTCGCCATCGGGCGGATCCGCTGCAGCGCCTTGAAGGTCGACGGGCCGCACGTGCCGTCGCCCGGCAGGCCCATGTTGCGCTGGAACTCGGTCACCGCGCGCTGGGTGTCGGCACCGAAGATGCCGTCCACCCGCGCCACGGCGAACCCGAGCTCCTGCAGCTTGGCCTGCAGCGCCAGCACGTCGTCGCCGGTCAGCGGGTGGGAGACGACGTACGTCAGCAGCCGGTCGCCCAGCCGCCAGCGCGCGTCGTCGATCGCCCGGTAGGTCTGCGGGCCGACGATGCCGTCGATCATCAGCCCGCGTTGCTGCTGGAAGCCCCGTACGGCGCGAGCGGTCGCCTCGTCGTAGACGAAGTGGTCGCCCGGTGCCAGCAGGCCCAGACGCTGCAGCTTGCCGATGATCTCGGCCACCGCCTCGCCGCTGTCACCGATCCGGTAGATCCGGGCGCCGTTGCTGGCTTCCATCAATGCTCCTTGCCGTGCGGCGGAATCGTGCCCTCCGGAAAGGGCAACTCAGGCAGATCAGCTCGTGAAGTCGGCCAGTTCCTTCAGCAGCGCGGCCTTCGGCTTCGCACCGACGATGGACTTGGCCAGTTCACCGTTCACGTAGACGTTGATGGTAGGGATACCGGTGACACGGTAGTTGCTCGGGGTGACCGGGTTCTCGTCCACGTTCATCTTCAGGAAGGTCAGCTTGTCGCTGTGGTCCTGCGCCAGCTCCTCCAGGATCGGGGAGACCTGGCGGCACGGGCCGCACCACTCGGCCCAGAAGTCCACCAGCACCGGCTTGTCGCTCTTCAGCACGGTCTGGTCGAACTCGGCATCGGTGACGGCATTCATCTTCTCGCCCACGGCGAACTCCTTAAGGGTTTGGTACTCGAGGTGGTGTAGGTCAGACGGAGACAGGCTCGGTGGCCGCGGCCGCCGACGCGGAGTCGCTGTGGCTCTCGGCGAACTCCAGCGTGGCCAGGAAGCGCTCGGCGTCCAGGGCCGCGGAACAGCCGGTGCCGGCCGCGGTGATGGCCTGGCGGTAGGTGTGGTCGACCAGGTCGCCGGCCGCGAAGACGCCCGGCAGGTTGGTCTCGGTGGTGCCCGGCTGGACCAGCACGTAGCCGTCCTCGTCCAGGTGCACCTGGCCCTTGACCAGCTCCGAGCGCGGGTCGTGACCGATCGCGATGAACAGACCGGTCACCGACAGGTCGCGCTTCTCACCGGTGACGGTGTCCGTCAGCTGTACGCCGGTCAGCTTGCCGTCGCCCTGGACCTCCGACACCGCGGAGTTCCACGCGAACTCGATCTTCTCGTTCGCGAAGGCGCGCTCGGCCATGATCTTGGACGCGCGCAGCTCGTCGCGACGGTGCACGATCGTCACCTTGTCGGCGAACCGGGTCAGGAAGGTGGCCTCCTCGATGGCGGTGTCACCACCACCGACGACGGCGATCTCGTGCTGCTTGAAGAAGAAGCCGTCACAGGTCGCACACCAGGACACACCGCGTCCGGACAGGGCCTCCTCGTTCGGCAGGCCCAGCTTGCGGTACCCCGAGCCCATCGCCAGGATCACGGTCTTGGCCTGGTGCACGGTGCCGGCCGAGTCGGTGACGGACTTGAGGTCACCGGTCAGGTCCACGCTGACGATGTCGTCGGGGACCAGCTCAGCGCCGAAGCGCTCGGCCTGGTCACGCATCTCCGACATCAGGTTCGGGCCCATGATGCCCTGCGCGAAGCCCGGGTAGTTCTCCACCTCGGTCGTCGTCATCAACGCGCCGCCGGCGGTCACCGAGCCCTCGAAGACCAGCGGCTCCAGCTGCGCCCGCGCGGCGTACACCGCAGCGGTGTAACCCGCGGGGCCCGAGCCGATGATGATCACGTTGCGAACGGCTGTGTCGCTCACGAATGGCCTTCCTAGCTTCCGTAAAGACTGGACGTCGTACTCAACGGATCCTAGAGGCCGACCATTCCCACGGTACCCACCGCGGCCGCTCGGCAAGCCAGGGGCTCACCGAACGGAATCAGCGGTTGCGCAGCGTGACAGTGGTCTCGTAGAACGGCGTCGCGATCCCGCCGGAACCGCTACATCCGGTCACCACGAAGATCTTGACCTCCCGGGCTGATCCGCCCGGCAGCCCGATCACCGTCGACCGCTTGCCGTCGACCGTCGCGGGCTGCACCAGCCGGAGCTCGGAGTCCGGCTGGGTGGAGGCGAACTGCTTGGCGCAGGCCAGCTCGTCCGCCTCACCGTGCAGGACCGGGCCGTTGGACCCGTCCAGCCAGCGCTGGGCGTCCGGACCGACCTGGTCGGTGGGGATGCTCGGCACCGAGGTCGGACTGCCGATCCCGGCGGCGCCTTCCTGGCTGTGGTCCGCAGTGGCCAGTACGACGCCGACCACACCGGCGCCGGCGATGACGACCACGGCAGCCGCCGCGAGCAGCAGCTTCGGCAGGTGCCGACGCGGCTCCTCACGGAGCTGCACCAGCGAGTGCACACCGACCGTCGAGGCGCGCAGCACGGACTCCGACGCGATCACGGCGTTCAGGTGCTCGGCCACGTCGGCCGGCATCGGGATGTCCATCCGGCCCTCGTCGGCCAGGTCCTCGGTCAGCTGCAGCAGTGCGTCGTACGTCTGCTGACAGTCCGGGCAGGCCTTCACGTGCTCCCGGGCGCTGTGCGCCTCGGGGGCGGGCAGCAGGTTCTCGATCAGGTCGGCGATGGTGTCGGTGTCGAGGTGCTCGAGGTGCTCACTGGTCGGCAGACCGGCGTCGGTCATGTGAGATCTGCCCCCTCGCGGGACGTGCGCAGTGTGGTCATCGGTGGAGTGCTCCGGTCGGGATGCGCGGACAGGTCGCGGGTGAGCGACTCTGCTTCGACGGGTGACCCGGTCATTCGGTTCCCACCGTTCCGGAACTGGTTGTCGCGGCCTTCCGAGGGGCTGGTCCGTCGTCCTCGCCGCTGCCGCCGCGGGTGGTCTGCCAGTGCCGCAGCAGCGGCAGCAGCTTGGCCCGTCCGCGCGCGCAGCGGCTCTTCACCGTGCCCGGCGCGCAACCGAGGATGGCGGCCGCCTCCTCGATCGAGTACCCCTCCATGTCGACCAGGACCAGCGCGCTGCGCTGGTCCACGTTGATCTGCTTCAGTGCGTTCAGCACGTCGAGCCGGCGCTCGCGAACCTCGGCCGGGTCGTCCTCGGCCGGGCCGGCCAGCTCGGCGGCGCGGTCCTCGTCCTCCGGCAGCGGGTCGGCGGCCCGCACCTGCCGGCGGCGGATCCGGTCCAGGCAGGCGTTCACGACGATCCGGTGCAGCCAGGTGGTCACCTTGGCGTCGCCGCGGAACGAGTCGGCCCGGCGGAACGCCGAGATGAACGCCTCCTGCAGCGCGTCGGCGGCCTCCTCGGGCTCGCCCAGCGTCCGGATCGCGACCGCCCACATCCGGTCCCGGTGCCGCTTGACCAGGTAGCCGAACGTGTCGGGGTTGCCGGCCACGTGCAGCCGGAGCAGCTCGTGGTCGTCCATCGCCTCGTAGCCCTGCGGCGGCACAGGCCCCGCGCCCGGGCTGGGGGGCGGTCCGATCCGGGTGATGTCGGAGGTCATTTCTGGATCTTGACCTCCGAGATCTCGCCGCGGTACCCGCCGCCCTCCTTGGGCAGTTTCGTCAGCCAGATCAGAACGTACCGCGACTGGACCGGCGCGGCCGGCTTCAGCTCGGCCGAGTCGTTCGCGTCCTTGGCCGAAGCCACCGACTTCCAGCCGCTCGCGGCGGTCGGCGAGACGTTCGGGTCGTCCTTGGGCACCATCAGGTCGAGGTCGGTGTCCTGACCGACCAGGCCGACCGTCACCTGCGACACGTTGGTGAGCTCGCCGAGGTCGTAGACGATCCCGACGCCGTCCTTCTGGCCGCCGAGGTCGGCACGCTTCTTGTACGACATCGTGGTCCACGTCGTACTGGGCTTGCCGTCGTAGGTGTTCTTGACGTCCTCGGGGTGCTCCTCGCCGTTGCCGTCCGGCGGCGGGTCGAAGTCCTTGGCGGCCGTGATCGCCGCGGCCTCGTTGGTGACCGGCGGCGGGCCCGAGCTCTGCGGCGCGTCCGGCGTCGTCTCGCTGCCGCTCTGCTCCTTGTTGATCGCGCCCTTCACCAGGAACTGCGCCATCAGTACGACGGACAGCAGCGCCAGCACCGCGAGCAGGATCAGGATCCGCCCACCCCAGCTGCCCCGGCGCCGCGGCTCGTCGGCCGGGGGCCGTCGTCGGCCGCCACCGTTCTGCGCGGGCTGCTGGCGCCGTACCGGCCGGGTCTCCTGGGTCGACGCGTACGCCGGCTGGGCCTGGCCGTTGCTGTGGGCGCGCGGCGGCGTCGGGTCGAGCGCGGGCGGCGGTGAGGCCGGGACGACCTGGGTCGCGTCGTCGATGCTGCCGTTCTGGCGGGCGACCGCGACGGTCTCGTCCATCTGGCTCGGCGGCTCGTGCGAGCTGCCGACGACACCGGACAGGGCGGCGGACAGTCCGGCCGCGCTGGTGATCACCGCGGCGTGGTGCCGGGGCGGGTCACCGAGCAGCCGGTCGGCGATGTCGTCGAGGGAACGCGGTACGCCGGCGCGAACCTGACGCGGACTGAGCAGCCGGCCGTGCTCGACCGGAGCGGGCTGCAGCCCCCAGGCCGGGGCCGGACCGGGCCAGCGGCCGGTCAGCGATGAGTAGAGGAGCTCGCCGAGCGCGCGGACGTCCTGCTCCGGCGTACCGGGGCCGGTGGAGCGCAGGGCGGCTTCGGTGGCCAGTCCGACGACCTTGATGGCACCGGCGTCGGTGACCACGACCGTGGCCGGGCTGATCGAGCCGTGCGAGTGGCCGGTGCGGTGCAGGTTCTCCAGCGCTTCGGAGACCTCGCGGGCCAGCCAACCGGCCTGCTGGCCGGTCAGCGGTCCGGCGCCGAGCATGCGCTCGAGCGGGCGTCCGCCGGCCCACTCGCGCACGCAGTAGGTGACGCCTTCGAACACGTCGCAGTCGAGCACGCGCAGGAAGCGCGGGTCGTTCGCGGCCGCGGCCCGCCGGGCCGCGTCGAAGAGGACGTTGGTCCGGGGGTCTCCCACCGGGAGGACGTCCACGACGACCGCTCGGCTGAGCACCTCGTCCACTGCCCGCCACACCCGCGCACCGTCGATCTCCGCGAGCAGCTCGGCGATCCGGTAGCGGCCGGCGAGCAGGGCACCAGGACTGACGGTCTGGTTCGACACGGTGTCTCTCGCCCTCCTCGATGCACTGGTCGGCCTGCGTCTCCGCTCCGGATCCGGTCGCGAGGACCCGGTTGCGAGCGGATGGCGGTCCGATCGCAGCCCCATGCTAGTGCCCTGGCCCACCCAACTGGCGGGCACGAGCGCACAAGCAGCCCGGATCAGGACCGGCGGGCCCTTCCGGGCAGCTTCGATGTGACCATGGACACCACGTCGGTGACCTCGTGGATCCGTAGTACCCGGGCCATCCCGACGTACACGGGCAGCATCACCACGGCGCCGATGCCCAGCTGCAGGATCGAGGCGACCGGGCCGCTCCACTCGACCTGCGCGTTCACGAGCGACAGCACCGCCCGGCCGATCCCGGCGCCGACCACCGCGGCGATCACCATCGCGAGCATCGGCAGGCCGATCCCGGCGCCGTGCACGCGCGGCACCTTGCGGGACAGCACGCGCCGCGAGATCACCACCGCGACCAGGTACGACAGCGCGTACGCCGCGCCGAGCATCACACCGCTGTAGCGCAGGTGCTCCTGGTCCAGCACCACGCGGACGCCGACCAGCGCGGCGGTGATGTTGGTGGCCGCGATCGCGACCTGCAGGAAGAACGGCGTACGGGTGTCCTCGAACGCGTAGAACGTACGCAGCTGGAAGTACTGCACCGTGTACGGCACCAGGCCGAGTGCCAGCGTCATCAGCGTGTACGCCATCAGCGTCAGGTTGTTCTTGCCGGAGCCGTAGCCGGCGATCACCGACACGATCGGGTGCGCGAACGCGACCATCGCGGCCGCGGCCGGTACGACGATCGCCAGCGTCTGCCGGATCGATCGCGCCGACAGCCGGGCCACCTCGGTGACGTCGCCGTCGGCGGCGAGCGAGGACATCTGCGGCATCGCGGCCGTGGCCAGCGACACCGTCACGATGCCGTGCGGCACCAGGATGATCAGCATCGCCGTGCTGTACGCGAACAGACCCGCCTTCGCGCCGGGGTCGTCGGTCGCGCTACCCGCGATCGCGAGCTGGGTGACGACGACGAGGGTCACCTGGTTCACCGCGACGAACATGACTGTCCACAGGCCGAGCTTCGCTGTGTGGCCGAGCCCGGTGCCGCGCAGGCCGAACTTCGGCCGGTAGTGGTGACCGCTGGCCCGCAGGTACGGCAGCAGGACGAGCAGCTGCACCGCGATCCCGACCGTGTGGCCCAGACCCAGCAGCAGCTCCTCGTTCGTGCTGTACGTCGCCGGGTTGTCGCCGGTGCGGTAGAGCAGCAGGAACGCGACGATCGAGCCGCAGGCGACGATGTTGTTCGCGATCGGCGCCCACATCATCGGGCCGAACCGGCGCCGCGCGTTCAGCACCTGGCCGACCAGCACGAACGCGCCGTAGAAGAAGATCTGCGGCAGGCAGAGCCGGACGAACATGATCATGTTCGCCTTCTCGGCCGCCCGGGACGGGTCGTGCAGCTCCTTGGGCAGGTACAGCTCGGCGATCGCCGGCGCCAGCAGCACGCAGCCGACGGTGACGATCGCCAGTACGACGAAGCCGAAGGTCAGCAGCCGGTTGGTGAAGTCCTGGCCGCCGTCGTCGTGGTTCTTGATCGCGCGGACCAGCTGCGGCACCAGCACGGTGTTGAACACCCCGCCGGCCAGCAGGATGTAGAGGCTGTTCGGGATCGTGTTCGCGGCGGTGAAGATGTCGCCGCGCAGCGCGGTGCCGATCGCGGCCGCGAGCAGGGCGATCCGGACGAATCCGAGCAGGCGGGACAGCACCGTCCCGGCTGCCATCACCGCCGCGGAACGCAGGGTGCGGTCAGCCATCCTTCGACCCGACTCCTTCTTTCAGACTCTCGGGGGTGATCCGCAGTGGTTCGACCGGGGCCAGTGGGTTCGGCTCGTCCGGGTGGGGGTCGATGCCGTTGGACGGCTCGTCCAAGGCCAGCGCCGCCGGGTCGATCGGGGCCGGGTGCAACGGGTCGTCGCCGGGCTCGGGCGTCGGGTTGCGTCGCTCGGAGCGCACCCGGCGGTAGATCCGGACCGCCGACGTACCGAACAGCAGGGCGACCGCGGAGCCGACCAGGATCCAGCCGACGCTGCCGTACTGCGCCGCCTGGATCACCAGCTCGCGGGAACTGCCGACCGGCAGCTCGTCGACCGTCACGATCTGGGCCTCGGCCCGGATCAGGCCGTTCTGCTCGGCGCTCGCGTCGATCTGGTAGGTCGCCTTCTGGCCCGGCGGGATGGTCCTGATCTGCACCGGGTCGATCCGCAGGTCGGACCGGTTGACCGAGCGGACGACGACCCGGACGCGGACCGAGAGCGGTAGTTCGTTGGCGATCGTCAGCGGGAACGTGCCCTTGCTGCCGGACAGGTTCACCTTGAGCTCACGGCCGTTGGCGCCGGCGTTGGTGACCAGGTGGACCTTGCCGAGCAGGTAGTTCACCGAGCTCAGCTCCGAGGTCGCGAACCGCTGCGACTCGTCGGGGAAGCCGCGCCAGCTGGTCGACGTACTGCGCAGCAGGGCACGGCGCAGGTTCTCGTCGGCGCGCGAGCGGTCGGTCAGCAGCGAGAGGTACGTCGTGGTCGCGTTCGCCAGCGACTTGACCTGCTGCAGCTGGTTCGAGGTCAGGCCGGGCGTGGAGCGCGGCACGTTCGGGCCCCTGGTCAGCACCAGCTTCGCCTGCGGGTGGGCCGGGTCGGCGCGGTAGAAGACGTCCAGCCCGACCGGAGTGGTCCACGGCAGCGCCAGACCACTGGCCAGCGCCGCCGTGCTCTGACCGGTCTCGTCCCAGCCTCGCGGCGGCAGCGCGACGACGGTGAGCTGGCCCTTGCCTGTCGAGGCGAGCAGAGCGGTCTCGGCGGCGAACCGCTGGCGGACCTGGATCGGGTCGTTCGCGGTCGTCGGGTCCGGGCCGCCGGCGGTCAGCGCCGAGTCGGCGATCACCGTGCGGACGCTCTTCACCGGGCCCTCGGGCGTCGTGACGTCGTACATCGGCGTCGGTGCCAGCGACGGGCGGGCGTCAGCGGTCCAGGAGGAGCTGGGGACCAGGTTGACGTCGTCGGGCTTCGTCCCGGCGTACCCGGTCGAGGCGGCGGCCAGGTTGCGGCTGCTGGCCGAGCCGTTCTCCAGCCAGAGGCCGGACTGGAAGTACTGCGGGCCGCCGAGGTTGAACTGCTCGGTCGCGGTCCGGGTCTGGCCGACCAGGTCGCGCAGCGGGGCGCCGCCGTCGATCAGGCTGCCGACGTCCGGGTCGCCGTACGGGAGCAGTACGACGGGGTTGCGGGCACGGCTGGCGTTGAACGCGCTGTACCAGGCGGCGGCGACCTTCTGGCCCTTGCCGGCCCGGGTCTGGCCGTTGTCGGTGACGCGGTAACCGGCGGCCATCCGCTTGACCTCGTCGAGCATCGCCGGGTCGACCAGCCAGGTGACCTTCTGGGTCTTGCCGATCGCGAGCAGCCGGCCGAGCTCACCGGTCGGCGCCAAGGCGTCTGCCAGCGACTCGTTCACAAACCGGTCGCCGGTCAGCAGCGTCGGGCGGTGCCGCAGCGGGATCACCAGGGCGGTGTTCACCTTGCGCGGCAGCGGCGTCGCGGGGATCACCGGCATCAGGGTCCGGGCCAGACCGACCGAGATCCGGCCGGTGTCACCGTCCTCGTTGGTGTAGTCGCCGCGGAAGCGGACGCCGACCGTGTAGGCACCGGGCAGCTTGGAGTTCAGCCCCCAGTCCGACCAGCGCACCACGAGCTTGAACGGGACCGTCGCCTTCGGGGCGAGCGGTGCGTCGTACTCCTGGAAGGTGGTGGAGTCGGAGTTGTTGAGACCGACGCAGTCGTTGCGCTCGTTGAGCGGCTGATCGGCCTCGGTCGGGACCGCGGCCAGCTGCGCGCGCGTGCTCAGCCGCTTGTCGACGATGCAGACCGCGGCCTGCGGGTTGCCCAGGGTGGCCGAGCTGGTGTTCGTGACCCGGCCGGTGATCACCACCTGGTCGCCGACCTTCGGTGCGGTCGGGGCGAAGGAGTCGATGGTCACGTCGACCACCGGGTCCTCGGCCGAGGGGCTCGCGACCGCGTCCGGGGCCGGCTGGGCCGCCACCGACGCAGCGATCACCAGGCTCGCGCCCACGCTCGCGCAGAGCCTCAGTCGCCGTCTGAACACGCCGTCACCGTAACCTAGTTCCCCGTGTCTCCTACTCCCGACCAGTCGCGCTCCTCCGGATCGCTGTCCGCCATCCAGCGGCAAGGCGTCCAGGCGCTGCTGAAGATCGCCCCGGTGGTCGACGAGCTGGGTGCCCGCTTCGACGCGGCCGGCCACGAGATCGCGCTGGTCGGAGGTCCTGTACGCGACATTCTCCTCGATCGTGGGAGCAAGGATCTCGACTTCGCCACCTCGGCCCGGCCCGACGTCGTCCAGCGGCTGCTGGCCGGCTGGGCCGACCACGTCTGGGACATCGGCAAGGCCTTCGGCACCATCGGCTGCCGCAAGGACGACTGGGTCCTGGAGATCACCACCTATCGCTCGGAGTCCTACGATCCCACCTCGCGCAAACCGGAGGTGGCCTACGGCGAGACGCTCGAGGACGATCTGGCGCGGCGAGACTTCGCCATGAACGCGATGGCGGTGCTGCTCCCGTCGCACCGCTTCGTCGACCCGTACGGCGGGCTCGAGGACGTCGCGAACAAGGTGATCCGGACGCCGGGCTCCCCGGAGGACTCGTTCTCGGACGACCCGCTGCGGATGATGCGGGCGGCCCGGTTCGCGGCGCAATTGGCGTTCACGCCCGACCCGGCGGTGGTCGAGGCGATGACCGCGATGGCCGACCGGATCGCGATCGTGTCGGCCGAGCGCGTCCGCGACGAGCTGGAGAAGCTGGTCTGCGCGCCGTACCCGCGGGTCGGTCTGGACCTGCTGGTGTCGACCGGGCTGGCCGACCACGTGCTGCCCGAGCTGCCGGCGCTGCGGCTCGAGCTGGACGAGCACCACCGGCACAAGGACGTCTACCAGCACTCGCTGACCGTGCTCGACCAGGCGATCGACCTGGAGCCACGGCTGGCCAAGGACGGGATCGAGGCGCCGGACTTCATCGTGCGGTTCGCCGCGCTGATCCACGACATCGGCAAGCCGAAGACGCGCAAGTTCGAGGGCGACGGCAAGGTCACCTTCCACCACCACGACGTGGTGGGCGCGAAGCTGGCCAAGAAGCGGATGCGCGCGCTGCGGTTCAGCAACGAGCAGATCGACGAGGTCGGCAAGCTGGTCGAGCTGCACCTGCGCTTCCACGGGTACGGCACCGGCGAGTGGACCGATTCCGCCGTCCGCCGGTACGTCCGCGACGCGGGCAAGCTGCTGAGTCGCCTGCACGTGCTGACCCGAGCCGACTCGACGACTCGGAACAAGCGCAAGGCGGACGCGCTGCGCTCGGCGTACGACGACCTGGAAGTGCGGATCGACCGGCTGCGCGAGCAGGAGGAGCTGGACTCGATCCGGCCCGACCTGGACGGCAACCAGATCATGGAGATCCTCGGGATCGGGCCTGGTCGCGAGGTCGGCGAGGCGTACAAGTTCCTGATGGAGCTGCGGATGGACCAGGGCGAGATCGGCGTCGACGCGGCGCGCGAGGCCTTGCTGGCCTGGTGGGGCGAGCGCGGCTGACCTGATCAGGGTGACCTGATCGTGGCCTGTGAGTTGTACACAGCTCTGTCCACAGGGCGGTAACTTCTGTGGATGGAGTGGTTGTGGGCCGCCCTGGGAGGCGGTGGGGTGGTGCTGCTGGGCCGGTACGTGTGGGACCGGCGCAGCGCTCGTCGCGGTGACGCCGAGGAGCTGGCGGAGATCCGGCGGCTGGCCGACGAGGACATCACTCTGCTCGGCGAGGAGCTCGCGCGGCTCGATGCGCGGGTGACCGGCCGCGAGCTGGACGTCGACGCTCGGGTGGACTTCCAGGTGGCGCTCGACTCGTACGAGGCGGCGCAGCGCGCGGTCAAGGGGATCCGGTCCGCCGAGGGGATCAGTGCGGTGACCGACGCGCTGGCGACCGGGCGGTACGCGATCGTCTGCGTCCAGGCGCGGGTCGCGGGCGAGCCCGTGCCGGTACGACGGGTGCCGTGCTTCTTCAATCCCCAGCACGGTCCGTCGACGACCGACATCGTGTGGACGCAGCCGAAGTACGGGACGCGCACCGTCCCGGCCTGCGCGCAGGACGCGGCGCGAGTGCGCGCCGGCGAGGATCCGGAGGTGCGGTACGTCCGGTACGGCCTCCGGCGGGTGCCGTACTGGCAGGCCGGCGCGGCGGTCACGCCGTACGGGCGTGGGTACTTCGCGCTCGGTCCGTGGACGAGCTACGTCCCGCTGACCGGCTTCGAGAAGAACGGCGAGACGGGACCCGACTCCTGATCGACCGTTCCACGTGGAACAAAAGCCAGTCCAGGCGAGCAGCTGGTCTACTCTCCGGCCATGGACTTCTGGAGCATCATCGGGTGGGGCGGCTCGGCCCTGGTGGTCGTGTCGTTGCTGCAGACCCGGATCCTGCGGCTACGCCTGCTGAACTTCGTCGGCTGCATCGTCCTGGTCGCCTTCAACCTGGTGATCGGCGTCTGGCCGATGGTCGGGATGAACGCCGTGCTCGCGGTGATCAACGTCGTCCAGCTCTACCGCCTGCTCCGGCACCGCCACGACACCTCCGAGTACGCCGTCCTGCAGGTCGGCGCCGGTGACGCCTACCTGAAGCACGTGCTCGACGCGCACGCCAAGGACATCAGCCGCTTCAACCCGGACTTCTCCGTCCCCACAGCGCCGTACGCCTTTCTGGTCCAGCGCGGCGAACGCACCGTCGGTGTCGTCCTGGCCCACGACGCCGGCGAAGGCCGCGCCCAGATCGACCTGGACTACGTTCTGCCCGAGTACCGCGACTTCACCCCCGGCGAGTTCGTCTACCGCCGCAGCGACGTCTTCACCGACCACGGCTTCCGCCAGGTCGTCGCCCCCCGCCGCATGCGTGAGTCCGCCTCCTACCTCGACAAGCTCGGCTTCCGCCGCGAAGGCGCGGACCTGGTCCTCAACCTCAGCTGAGCTGCTTGGCGAAGCAGAGGGACGCCGGTTCGTGCTCGAAGGGTGGGTAGGCGGGGATCGGGTGGTAGCCGTGGCCGGTGTAGAGGGCGATGGCGGCGTGCTGCTCGGTGCCGGTTTCGAGGCGGAGGGTGGTCAGGCCTTGATCGACGGCCTGGTTTTCCACAGCGGTGAGGAGCAGGCGGGACAGGCCCCAGCCTCGGGAGGGCGGTTCGACGTACAGGCGTTTGATCTCGCCGACCGTTGAGGTGACGGGCTGCAGGCCGATGCAGCCCACCGGGGTGTTGTCGACGAGGAGCAGGGTGAAGGCGGTGTCGGGGTGTGGGGTGACGAGGGGCTGGTCCTCGCCGTAGAGGGCGGCGAGCTCCGACTGCTGGGCTGTGGTGAGGGCGACCAGGGCAGTGTCCGTGGAGGTGACTGGGCGGAGAACTGCGCCGTCGATCATGCGGCGGACGCTAGCAAGCAGGCGTGACGCGGTTGTTTCCGGAAACTCTCGGTCATGGCCCGGTCGCTGTGAGGTCTTTCCCAATTCATCATTACCCTTCAGTATTTTCCGCATGGTGACGCGCAGAGTGGTAATCGGCGGGATCGTGGCGGCAGGCGTGAGCTCGGGGCAGGCGTGGGGAGCGCCAACCCTCAGGACGGCGGCGGACGCGTCGTCGACGCTCGTGCGGGGAGCGACGTTCCCCGAAGGCGTGATGGCGGGAGTGCCGCGGACCGACGGGGCGACGCTGTGGACACGGGTGCCGCGCGGGGTGTTCGAGAGCGACGCCGAATTGGCCGTCGTGGTGTCGAAGCAGCGTGACCTGACCAGGCCGGTGATCGTCCAGACGGTGGTCGCGGAGAAGCAGTGGGACGGGTGCGTGCACTTCGAGGCCGGCGGGCTGACCGCGGGCGAGGAGTACTTCTACCAGTTCCGCGGCAAGGACACGGTCTCCCCGGTCGGCCGGTTCCAGACCCTCAGGCCGGCCGACTCCAACCAGCCGGTGCGGATCGGGTTCTTCACCTGCCAGGGCTTCACCGAGGGGTACTACGCGACGCACCGGCACCTCGCGCAGGAGGATCTCGACCTGGTCGTCTGCCTGGGCGACTACGTGTACGAGGCGACGCTGCCCGGCGTACGGGGGATCGATCTCAACCTCTATCCCCAGATCCTGCCGACGATGCGGGCCAAGTACACGCTCTACCGCAGTGACCCCGACCTGCGCGCGATGCACCAGCAGCACGCGTTCCTGCCGTTGTGGGACGACCACGAGTTCCGCAACAACTACAGCAAGGACAACTGGACGCTGCCCGAGCTCTTCTTCCAGGAGAAGAAGTCCGCGGCCTGGCACACCTGGTTCGAGCGGATGCCGGTCCCGCGCTCCGCGAACGACATGACGCGCACCTACCGGTCGCTCAAGCTCGGCCGGACCGTCGAGCTGTTCGCGATCGACAACCGGCAGTACAAGGACGACCAGCCCTGCGACGACGGCGGCAGCATCGTCTGCGCGGCCGCGGACGCGCCCGGCCGATCGATGCTCGGCGCACCGCAGAAGGCCTGGCTGGAGAACGGGCTGCGCTCGTCCGGCGCCCGCTGGAAGGTGCTCGCGAACCCGAACATGATGATGGGCATGATCACCGGCGCCAACGGCGAGCGGGCGTTCATGGACACCTGGGACGGGTACGGCGCGGAGCGCACGGAGCTGCTCTCGCTCGCCGCCGAGCGCGTGTCCGACCTGGTGGTCGTCACCGGCGACGACCACGACACCTTCTCCGGCGAGCTCTGGGACACCGGCTTCGCACCCGGCAGCCCGGGCAACCCCGGCGGCACCCGCCGGGCCGGCGTCGAGTTCATCGTCCCGTCGGTGACGTCGACCAACACCGGCGACACCAAGAGCGCCGCCGCGGCGAAGGCCGAGGAGCAGAAGCGTCTGCAGTACAACCCGCACCTGAAGCAGATCGATATGCGGCAGCACGGGTACGGCGTACTGGAGGTCACCCAGGACGCCGCCACTCTCGCCTACCGCGCCGTCGACAAACTCCACGCCGATGCCGGGGTAACAACCAGCTATCAGGTTCGAACGAGCAGAGGCAGCTCGACGATCGACGTGCTCTAGTAGTCCGCGTGCTCGAGGAGATCGCCGCCCAAGTCCGCTCCGGGGAGCTGGATCCTGCTGACCTGGTCGAGGAGGCGTTGACCAAGGCCCGCGAGAACGTCGGGCTGAACGCCGTCGTCCATCTGGACGAGGACGGGGCTCGTGCGGCCGCGGGCTGGCACGACCGGCAGGGGCCGTTGGCCGGTGTGCCGGTGCTGGTGAAGGAGATCATCGAGGTCGAAGGCCTGCCCTACCGCTGCGGGTCGGTGGCGATGGACGAGGTCGGGACGAGCGATGCGGACGTCGTACGACGGTTGCGCGCCGCCGGGGCGATCGTGATCGGGCTCAGCCACTCGCACGAGTTCGCCTACGGCTGCACCGGTACGTCGAACCGCGTGGGCCCGTGCCGCAACCCGCACGACCCGGAGCGGCTGACCGGCGGGTCGAGTTCGGGCGCCGGCGCCGCGGTGGCCGCGGGCATCGTGCCGCTGGCGATCGGGACCGACACGGCCGGGTCGGTACGGATCCCGGCCGCGCTGTGCGGTGTGGTCGGCTTCAAGCCGGCGTACGGGACCTTGCCTGTGGACGGAGTCTTCCCGCTCGCGCAGAGTCTGGACCACGTCGGCGTGCTCACGGCGACCGTCGCCGATGCGGCCTACGCGCTGGCCGCGCTGACAGGTTCGTTGCCTACGGCACCTATGGCGACCCCGCCCCGCCTTGGCGTGGTCACCAACCGCGAGTACGACAACGACGTCGCCGAGGCCTGGGCCGCCGGACTCGCGCGCTTGCAGACCGCCGGAGCGACGACCGAGCCGGTCGATCTCCCGGAGCACCACCTCAAGACGGCGTTCGACCTGCAAGGCCCGGAAGCCGTCGCCAACCACGCGGGTCGCGACACCAGCGCGTACCAGCCCGACGTGCAGCTCCGGCTCCAGGAAGCCGCCGAGGTGCCCGCCTGGCGCTACGTCCAGGCCCGCCGTGACGCCGAGACGATCCGCGCGCAGGTGAAGACCCTGCTCAACCAGTACGACGCCGTCGTGCTGCCGACAGTCCCGCTCGTCGCGCCACTGATCGCGGAGGTCGCCGACCTCGAGCGGTCGACCGCCGTCCGCGCCCAACTGATGCGCAACACCCGCTTGGGCAACCTCACCGGCTTCCCCGCGATCAGCGTGCCGCTGCCGGTCCGCGGTCTGCCGGTCGGGCTCCAGGTAGTTGCCCGAGACAACGAAACCGCGGCCGCCACGGCCGGCTGGATCGCCGGACGGCTGGCGGCCGCGGAGGTGTGAGACCGGCCCTCGGGGGCAGAAGGGCCGGGCCCGTTCAGCTGTAGACGCGGACGTCGGCCAGTGTCCACCAGTGGTCGCTCGCGCCGGTCGACGTGATCCGCAGGTAGCGGGCCCGGGTCGGCGAGACGTCCACGTTCGTGAGTTGGCCGTCGGACGTGCCGGTCTTCAGCGGGCGCCACGTCGTACCGTCGTTGCTGTACGACAGTTGCCACGTGCCCGGGTAGTCGCCGATGTTCCCGCCGCTGTCGAGCGCGACCCGTCGTACTGTCCGCGCAGTGCCGAGGTCGACCTGCACGTACTGACCCGACGCGATCGCTTCCTTGCTCTGCCACAGCGTCGACCCGTCGGAGTCGATGGCAAGCGGAGCGAGGTCCGCGCCGACCGAAGCCGTCGCAGCCACGAGCGGCACAGTCTTGTACTCCGAGCGCAGCTCGCGCGCCCAGACGAAGGTCCCGATCGAGCCGCCCGGCAGCGTGTACTCGAAGGACTTGTCGCCGACCGCGACCGCGAAGGTCCGCGGCTCGTCGTTCTCGTTGTGCACGACCAGCGCCGTCGACCCGTCAGGGTTGCGGAAGGCGGCCGACATCAGCTGCCCGTTCCACCCGGTCGTGCCGTACGACGTGGAGCCGATCCGCTGCGCGCCGGGCTTCACGAACTTCGACAGGTGGCCGATCGTGTAGTACTCCGCGTCGGTCGTCACCGTGCCGTCGGCCTGCCGTGTGACCAGGCCGGTGCAGGTGTCGCAGCCGCCGTTGTGCGGACCGCCGTCGGCGTTCAGCGCGATGTTCCAGTTCACGACCGAGCGCGCCCAGTTCCGCGTGGTGCCGAGCATCAGCGTGCGGGCGTGCCAGGTGAGCGTGCCGCGGAAGATCTGCGGCGGGGTGTCGTTCGGCCCGTGCGAGCCGGAGCACTCGGTGAACCAGATCCCCTTCTCGGGGAAGGCCTGCTGCAGCGCGGTCTGCGCCGCCGGGCTGCCGGAGTAGCAGTGGTACGCCGTACCGGCGATCCAGCGCGCGGCCGGCGAGCTGAGCAGCTGGTACGGGTAGTCGGTCTCCGGGTCCTCGCCGGGCGGCGTGTTGGCGACGTCGCCCGGGTGGGTGGTCCAGTTGTGGTCGTAGCCGAGGATCTTGGTTCGCGGGCTGGCCGCGCGCAGCATCGGGCCGAGCTGCTCGATCACGGCGGCCGCCTGCCGGACCGGCATGTCCGTGCCGGGGTACGCCGTGGGCGTGCGGTTCTGCGGCTCGTTCTGGATCGACAGGAAGTCGACCGGTACGCCGGCCGCGGCGTACGCCTTGACGAACTTCACCAGGTAGCGCGCGTAGGCGTTGTAGACGGCCGGGTCGTCCTTCAGGCGGCCGCCGACCAGCGAGTCGCCGGTCTTCATCCAGGCCGGCGGGCTCCACGGGGTGGCCATCACCTTCAACGCCGGGTTCAGCTGCTTGGCCCGGCGGAGCAGTGGGAGGATCTGCTGCTGCTCGTGGGCGATGCTGAAATGCCGCAGGCCGAAGTCGGTCTGGCCGGCGGGCATGTCGTCGTACGTGTAGTGCTCGGGCTGCGCGGTGAAGTCGGACGAGCCGACCACCTGGCGCAGGAAGCTGACGCCGATGCCCTGCTTCGGGTCGAACAGCGAGCGCATCGTCTTCTCGCGGTCCGCGGCCGACAGTTGGTACAGCACGGCGGCCGAGGAGTCGGTGATCGAGGCGCCGAAGCCGTCGACGGTCTGGTACGTCGTACGGGGGTCGACCGTGATCGTCGTCTGCTTGCTCGAGCCCTGGCCGAACGCGACCGGGGCCCGCTCGTGCAGCAGCTCGGCGCGGTCGGGCGTGGTGACCCAGACCCGGGCCTGCTCGGTCGGAGGCCGGTGCGCCTGGGCGGCGGCGGGACCGGTCAGTGAAGCGGTGGCGAGCGCCAAGGCGGCGGCGATTGCCGGTGTTCTCATCGCACTCCTCAAAGGTCTTCCCCCGATGAAACACGGCTGCAACAAACTGCCTCAGGAAACTCCGCCGGGTTGACCCCTGTCAAGATCCTGAGGCGGCAGGCTAGGGTGCCGAGCGTGAAACAAAGCGATGTAACAAATGCCTAGCGGACGCGCGACGGTGCGCGAGGTCGCGGCGGCGACGGGAGTGTCGATCGCGACCGTCTCCCGGGTGCTCAACCAGCAGGGCAGCGTCGCGCCCGAGACCCGGTCCCTGGTCGAGCGCGCGGTCGAGGAGCTCGGCCTGCGTGCGCCCAGCCCGCGTGGCGGTACGCCGAAGCCGGCCGCAGGCGCGGTCTACGTGCGCTGCCCGTACCTGCTGACCGACTACTTCGGCCTGATCGTCAGCTCCATCGCCGAGTCCCTCGACCGCCACGGCCGGCAACTGATCCTGAACGCGGGCGACAACGTCCCTTCAAGTCTGCGGGAGCAGTCAGGAGTCGCCGGAGCAATCCTCATCCTCCCGCCCGAACCTCCCGAAGACCTCGTCCAGCTCCAGAACCGGCGCCTGCCCTTCGTCGTCGTCGATCCGAGGACTCCGCTCCCGCGGGACATCGCGTCCGTCTCCGCCGCCCACTTCTCCGGCGCCCGCCAGGTCAGCGCCCATCTCACCGGCCTGGGCCACCGCCGGATCGGCGTCATCGCCGGCCCGCGCGAGTGGCTCGCCAGCGACGCCCGCCTGAGCGGTCACGCCGCAGCGCTTGCCGACGCCGGCTCCCTCCCCGACCCGTCCCTCGTCCGGTACGTCGAACCGACCACCGAAGAGGGCTACCGCGCAGCAGGCGAACTCCTCGACCTCCCCAACCGCCCGACAGCCCTGGTCGCCTTCAACGACAAGGCCGCCGTCGGCGCCCTCCGAGCCGCCGCGCAGCGTGGCCTGCGCGTCCCGCACGACCTCTCGATCGCAGGCTTCGACGACATCGACGTCAGCCGGGCGACCTCACCCTTGCTCACCACGGTTCGCCAGCCCCTTCAGGAGATGGGCCGGATGGCAGTCAGCCTCCTGATCCGCCTGCTCGACCGCCACGAGGTCGAGGCCCTGCACGTGGAGCTGGCCACGGAACTGGTCGTCCGGGACTCGACTGGCCCGCGCCCAGTCCCACCAGCCGCAGTGCCCCCGCCCCCCGAGCCGGCTAGCTGAGGGCTTTCAGTGCACCGAGTGCGCGATCGACGAGCTGCTCGGCCGAGTACGGGCGCTCCGCCTCCGGCAGGCCCGACCACTCGATGGCCAGATCTTCGACGTACGCCAGCCAGGCGTGAACCGTCAGTCTGACCGGCGACGACGGCTGGTCCTCGGCGGCTTGGTCGAGCAGGAGCAGGACGCGAGCGGTCAGCGCCGCGCGCGTCTCGGCGTACACCTCGACGACGAAGACGTCCCCGCCGGCCGCGCCACGGACGAAGGAGATGTACGAGTCGCGCCGGCGGCCCACGAACGCGACGAAGGCGAGCAGCATCTGCCGCAGCTGATCGGCCGGCGGCAGGGTCGCGTCGGGCTTGGTGACCCGCAGCAGGCGACGGCCCGCCGCGCGCATCACCGCGATGTAGAAGTCCCGCTTGGTCGGGAAGTAGTGGAACAGCAGTCCGCGCGAGATCCCCGCCTCGGCGGCCACGGCGTCGATCGACAGCTCGTGGATCGGCTGGGTACGCAGCATCATCAGCCCGATGCCGACCAGCTGCTTGCGCCGGTCGTCCGCGCTCAGCCGCCGTCGCGCAGGCGCCGCTGATTCGCTTCCCCGGTCCACGCTCACGCTATTGAGCATTGCTTAGAACGTGCGCTACGGTCAAGAACGTCGGGCAGTCCAAGCGCGAGGAGTGGTGATGGGGTTCGAGCCGTCCGCACGGGCGCAAGAGCTGATCCAGCAGGTCGACCGCTTCCTGCGGACCGAGATCGAGCCGGTCGAGGCCGAGCTGCACGCCGCGACCAGGAATGCCGCCGATCCGTGGCAGCCGCAGCCGGCGTTCAAGAACCTTCAGGCCAAGGCCCGCGAGCAGGGTCTGTGGAACCTCTTCCTCCCGCCCGCCGAGCCCGGCAACGAGCAGTACGGCGTGGGCCTGAACAACCTCGACTACGCCCCGATCGCCGAGCTGACCGGTCGCTCGTTCCTCGCGCCGTACGTGTTCAACTGCAACGCCCCGGACACCGGCAACATGGAGGTCCTGCTCCGCTACGGCACCGAGGAGCAGAAGAAGCGCTGGCTGGAACCGCTGCTCGACGGCGCGATCCGGTCCGCGTTCTGCATGACCGAGCCCGACGTCGCGTCGTCCGACGCGACCAACATGGCGGCGACCGCGGTCCTGGACGGCGACGAGGTCGTGATCAACGGCCGCAAGTGGTGGAGCACCGGCGTCGGTCACCCGGACTGCGAGCTGCTCATCTTCATGGGCCTGACCGACCCCGACGCGCACCGCTACGCGCGGCACACGATGGTCCTGGTCCCGCGCGACACCCCCGGCGTGAAGGTCGAGCGCCTGCTCCCCGCCATGCACCGGTACGACGAACCGCACGGCCACGGCGAGGTCTCGTTCACCGACGTCCGCGTCCCGGCCGAGAACATCCTCGTCGGCACCGGCCGCGCCTTCGAGATCGCCCAGGGCCGGCTCGGTCCGGGCCGCGTGCACCACTGCATGCGCCTGATCGGCCTGGCCGAGCACTCGCTCGAGCTCGCCGTACGGCGTGGGCTCAGCCGGACGGCGTTCGGCAAGCCGCTGGTCAACCTCGGCGGCAACCGCGAGCGGATCGCCGACGCGCGGATCGCGATCAACCAGGCCCGGCTCCTGGTTCTTCAGACTGCCCACCTGCTCGACACCGAAGGCCTGGCCGGCGCGCTCAGCGAGGTCAGCCAGATCAAGGTCGCCGTACCGCGGATGGCGCAGGACGTGATCGACATGGCGATCCAGCTGCACGGCGGTGGGGGACTGTCCGACGACTTCCCGCTGGCCGCGGCCTGGACGGGTGCCCGGGCGCTGCGACTGGCGGACGGGCCCGACGAGGTGCACCGTGGAGTGGTCGCACGGATCGAGCTGGCGAAGTACAAGGAGTCCGAATGAGCAGGGTGCTGGTCACTGGTGGAGCGAGCGGGCTCGGGCTCGCCCTGGTCGAACGTTTCGTTGCTGAGGGCCACCAGGTCCTGAGCACGGACGTCGCGGCCACGTCGACGCCGCCGGCAGGTGCGACGTACCGGCAGCTGAACGTCCGCAGCCCGGAGGACTGGGACGCCGCGGTCGAGTGGGTCGAGCAGACCTGGGGCGGGCTGGACATCCTGGTGAACAACGCCGGGGTCGCGACCGGCGGCCGGATCGACATCGAGACGCTGGCCGAGTGGGACCGGGTCGTCGACATCAACCTGATGGGTGTGGTCCGCGGCTGCCGCGCGTTCACGCCGATGTTCAAGCGGCAGCGCTCCGGCCAGATCGTGAACACCGCGTCCGCGGCCGGCCTCGTGCACCCGCCGATGATGAGCTCGTACAACACCGTCAAGGCCGGCGTGGTCGCGCTGTCCGAGACGCTCTCGCACGAGCTGCACCCGTACGACGTGAGCGTGTCGGTGGTCTGCCCGTCGTTCTTCAAGACCAACCTGGGCGACTCGATCCAGGGTGCGGACACCGCGATGAGCGACTCCGCGCGCCGGCTGATCGAGAAGTCGCCGCGGAGCGCGGACGACATCGCGGCGGTGGTGGTCGCCGGGGTGAAGAAGAAGCAGTTCCTGATCATCCCGGACCGGCCGGCCCTGCTGGCCTGGCGGATGAAGCGGTTCGCCCGGCCGCTGTACGACCGGCAGATGCGCAAGATGGCCGCCCGCGCCCGGCAGCGTGCGGAGGCGACGAGCGGAGACCAGGTGCCGTCGGGCGGAGAGCGGTAGTGGCGGCGGACGTCGTCGAGGGAGCTCGCCCTGTCCGTGACGAGGACTCCTTCGACGTGCCGGTCGTCGACGGCTGGCTGCGCACGCACACCGACCTGCCGGACGGGCTTCCCGACGTACGGCAGTTCTCCGGTGGCGCGTCGAACCTGACCTACCTGCTCCGGTACGACGGCCGCGACCTGATCCTGCGCCGCCCGCCGGCCGGGACCAAGGCGAAGAGCGCGCACGACATGGGCCGCGAGTACCGGATCCAGGCCGCGCTCGCGCCGGTCTTCCCGTACGTCCCGAAGATGGTTGCCCACTGCACCGATGCGGACGTGCTCGGCTCCGAGTTCTACGTGATGGAGCGAGTCGCCGGCACGATCCCGCGCCGGTCGTCGCTCGGTGTCGACCTGACCCCGGAGCAGACCCGGCAGCTCGGCTTCACGCTGATCGACACGCTCGTCGCGCTGCACCAGGTCGATCCGGTCGACGCCGGCCTGGCCGATCTCAGCCGCGGCGACGGGTACGTCGAGCGGCAGGTGCACGGCTGGTCCGAGCGCTACCGCAAGGCGAAGACCTGGAACGTGGGCGGCGCCGAGAAGGTGATGACGTGGCTCGAGGCGAACCGCCCGGCCGACGTCGGGTCCCGCGTGATCCACAACGACTTCCGGCTCGACAACGTCGTACTCGATCCTGACGATCCGCTGAAGGTGATCGGCGTACTGGACTGGGAGCTGGCGACGATCGGCGATCCGCTGATGGATCTCGGCAGCGGCCTGGCGTACTGGGTGCAGGCCGACGACGACTGGGCCTTTCGGCGGTTCCGCCTGCAGCCGTCGGACGCGCCGGGCATGATCAGCCGGGACGAGATCGTCGACTACTACTGCGCGCAGACCGGGCTGGATCGCGGGAACTGGGCCTTCTACGAGGTGTTCGGCCTGTTCCGTCTGGCCGTGATCGCGCAGCAGATCTACTACCGCTACCACCACAAGCAGACCCGGAACCCGCGGTTCAAGAACCTCTGGCTCCCGGTCAACCTGCTCGAACGCCGTTGCCGCCAGATCATCCGGAAGGCCTGAATGGGGACCGTCTACCTGATCCGGCACGCGCAGGCGTCGTTCGGCAAGAGCGACTACGACCGGCTCTCGCCGCTCGGCGACCGGCAGGCCGTTCGGCTCGGCGAGACCCTGGCCGCGCGCGGGGTGAAGCCTGATCTCGTGGTCACCGGTGCGATGCAGCGGCACGCCCGGACGGCGTCGCTCGCGCTGACCGCCGCGGGGCTGCCGACTGACGTCGAGGTGGACGCCGGGTTCAACGAGTTCGACCACGACCAGGTGATCGTCGCGCACAAACCGGCGTACAAGCGTCGGGCTGTGCTGCTCGCGGACCTGGCGCGGACCGGACATCCGACGCGGGCGTTCCAGGAGATGTTCACCGCCGCGACCGAGCGCTGGACGCGGGGCGGCGACGGGTACACCGAGAGCTTCACCGACTTCTGCGACCGATCCGAGGCGGCCGTACGGCGGGTTGCCGCGCGGGCCGGCAAGGGTGAGACCGTGCTGGTGTTCACCTCCGGCGGGCCGATCGCGGCCGTGGTCAGCCGGTTGTGGTCCGGCGGCGACGACCTCTGGCTGCGGCTGAACCCGGTGACGATCAACACCGCGATCACCAAGGTGGTGTCCGGGCGCAGCGGGCTGACCGTGGTCAGCTACAACGAGCACGGGCATCTCGACGGCACCGACGAACTGACCTACAGATAGGGCAGCGATGCGACGACGCACGATCCTGATCACCGGGGCGAGCTCCGGGCTCGGCGCCGAGATGGCCCGGCAGTTCGCTGCCAAGGGCCACGACCTCGCGCTGACCGCCCGCCGCGAGGATCGGCTGACCGACCTGCGGGACGAGCTGGCGAAGGCGCATCCGGACCGGACGGTCGTCGTCCGCCGGCTCGACGTCACCGACCACGCGCAGGTGTTCGAGGTGTTCCGTGCGCTCGATACCGAACTGGGCGGCCTCGACCGGATCATCGTGAACGCCGGGATCGGCAAGGGCACGCCGGTCGGCACCGGCCGGTTCGACGCGAACCTCGAGACCACGATGACCAACTACGTCGCCGCGCTGGCTCAGGCCGAGGCCGCGATGGAGCTCTTCCGGGAGCGGAACGCCGGGCACCTGGTCTTCATCACCTCGGTCGCCGGAGTGCGCGGGCTGCCGCGCTCGCTGACGGCGTACGGCGCGAGCAAGGCGGCGGTCAGCTCGCTCGCCGAGGGACTGCGGATGGAACTGCTCGGCAAGCCGATCAAGGTCAGCGCGATCTGTCCGGGCTACGTGAAGTCCGAGCTGAACGATCATGTGAAGCAGACGCCGTTCATCGTCGAGACCGAGGTCGGGGTCCGGGCGATGGTGGCCGCGATCGAGGCGGAGAAGGGACGCGCCTACGTGCCGGCCTGGCCGTGGGAGCCGTTGGCGAGGTTCATGAAGGTCGCACCGCTGCCGGTGCTGAGGAGACTGATCTGATGCGTTGGGGACTGACTGTTCCGCTGACCGGGGTGCCGTTGCGCGACCACAAGGCGCTGATCGGCGAACTTGCCTCGCTGGGGTACACCGACCTGTGGTCCGCGGAGGTCGCGGGCGCTGATGCGTTCACGCCGTTGGTGCTGGCCTCGGAGTGGGACGACCAGCTGCGGCTCGGGACGGCCGTCGTACCGGTGCACACGCGTGGGCCCGCCGCGCTGGCGATGAGCGCCGCCGCGCTGGCCGATCTCGCGCCTGGGCGGTTCGTGCTCGGGATCGGGGCGTCGTCGGAGACCATCGTGACCGGGTGGAACGGGATCGCGTACGACCCGCCGCTCGCGCGGACCCGGGACGTGCTGCGGTTCCTGCGGCAGGCGTTCGCGGGGGAGAAGGTGGACGGCGAGTTCGAGAGCTTCACCATCCAGCGGTTCCGGCTGGAGAAGGCGCCCGACGTACCGCCCGCGATCATGCTGGCGGCGCTGCGGCCGCAGATGCTGAAGCTGGCCAAGCGGGAGGCCGACGGCGCGATCACCAACTGGCTGTCGGCCGGTGACGTGAAGCAGGTTCGCGCCGAGCTCGGGGACGACAAGGAGCTGGCGGCAAGGATCTTCGTCTGCGTCACCGAGGACGCCGAGATGGCGCGCAACATCGGGCGCTACCTGATCGCGACGTACCTGACCGTGCCCGGCTACTCGGCCTTCCACGACTGGCTCGGTCGCGGTGAGGCGCTCGGTCCGATGCGCGCGGCCTTTGCCGCGGGCGACCGGAACGCGGCGATGGCCGCAGTACCGGTCGAGGTGATCGACGACCTGGTCGTGCACGGCTCGGCCGCGGACTGCAAGGCCAAGATCCAGGCGTACGTCGACAACGGACTCGACACCCCGATCATCGCCACCCTGCCCACCGGCGACAACCTGCTGGACACCGCCCGAGCACTGGCTAGAACGTCGCCACGTTGATCACCTTGATGCAGGGGGCCGCGCTGGTGTCGACGAGCACGACGCCGGCGGCCTGCTTGCCTTTGGTCGTGCCGCTGAGCTGAAACACCAGCGTCGGCTCGGACCCGCTCTGCGCGCCGATCACCAGATTCGTCGGCGACCCGATCATCTGGCCGACCAGGGTCTGCACGAAGTCCCTGGTGTCGACGCAGGCCAGCCCGATGGCCACAGCGGGTCGGCCGGCGTTCAGGTTCGCGACGAACGTGAGGACCACCGCCTGCGCCTGCACCGGCTTGGCGACCGTCGTCGTCGGCCTGGGCGCTGTCGGCCTCACCGTCGGCTTGGCGGTGGGCTTCACCACCGGCTTGGTCGCCGAGGGCTTGACCGGCGTCGGCTTCGTCGACGGCGGTGCGACGGGCGTGCCGTCCGCCTGTTCGGTTGCCTTCGGCTCCTTGTCGCGACTGCTCGCGAGGTCGTACGCGATGTACCCGGCCGCGCCCACGCACGCCACGACCACACCGATCAGCAGGACGATGACCAACCCGGCCCGGTTCTTCTTCGGCGGCCCGCCGTACGGCGCGTAGTTCAGCGGCGGCGGTGGCGGCGGATAACTCACGGCTCAGTGTCGCAGCGCGTCACCGCCAGCGGAAGATCCTTGGCGGGCCGGGAGATGAATCGTGAAGGTGGAGCCGTGGTCGGGTTGGCTGGTCGCGGTGATCGTGCCCTGGTGGGCTTCGACCAGGTGCTTGGTGATGGCCAGGCCGAGGCCGCTGCCCCCGGTGGCGCGGGAGCGGGAGTGCTCGACGCGGTAGAACCGGTCGAACAGGTGGGGGAGGTGCTCGGGCGCGATGCCCGTGCCGTTGTCGGTGACGGTGAGCAGGTAGTCGTCGCCTGAACGCCGTACGCCGACAACGACGGTGCCGCCGTCAGGCGAGTAGCGGATCGCGTTGGAGACCAGGTTGCCGAGGGCCTGCCGGATGCGGGCGCTGTCGACGACCGCCGGAGCCACGCCGGTGGTTGCCGCGGTCAACGTGATGCCCGCGGCCTCGGCGGCCGGGCGGTGGGCGGCGACGACCTGATCGGCCACCTCGGCCAGGTCACGCGTCGCCGGGTGGATCCGGAGCATGCCGGCGTCGGCCAGAGCGAGGTCCTGCAGGTCGGCCACCAGGTGCTCGAGCAGGCCGGTCTCTTCCAGCAGCGAGGTGACCAGCTCGCGATCGAGCGGTACGACGCCGTCCTCCGAAGCGACCAGGTAGCCCTTGATGTTGGCCAGCGGGGTGCGCAGCTCGTGGGCGACGTCGCTGACCATCGCCTTGCGCTGGTGGTCGTGCTGCTGGATCGACGCGGCCATCGCGTTGAACGCGTGCCCGAGCCGGGCCACCTCGTCCTTGCCCGAGACCGGGACGCGGGCCGCGTGGTCGCCGTTCGTCATCCGCTGCGCGGCACCGGTCAGCGCGAGGATCGGGCGGACCAGCCGCCGGCCGGTGAAGATCATCACGACGGCCGCGATCAGCAGGACGCCGAGCGCGGTCGCCGCCGTCCGCAGCAGTCCCTCGGTGGAGAACACGTTGAACGCGCTCTTCGACCCGAGGTACAGCTTGGCCGTCGGAGCGACGTACGGCGCCAACGCCTCGGACCGCGCGGTCGTCGTACAGGCGACGAACTGCGTCGACACCCCGCTCTCGCGGTCGGGCGGCATCACCGCGGCGAGCCCGTCCTGCTTGGTCAGCTGGTACGGCTCGCCGGCCGCCTTGAGACAGCTCTCGGTCCGCTGGACCTGATCGGCGTTGACCTGGATCGCCTTCGCGCTCGGTGCGTACAGGCCAGGCGGGATGCACGCGTCGGGCCGGACGGAGTCCGCCGCGGTGAACGACATCACGGCGACGCCGTCGGGCGTCTTGCCGTTCTCGATCATCAGCTGCGGAGCCAGGTCGCCACCACCGCTGGACACGGTCGCGGTGATGCCCCGGTCGCGGTAGCACTCGGCCGCCTGCTGGGCGAGCTGCTCGCGGTCGCGAAGCTCCTGGTCGGTCAGGCCCCAGGACTTGTACGGGCCGAAGCCCGCCGGGAACGCCGCCGTCATCGCCGGCTTCGAGACCGGTGCCATCGACCCGATCGAGACTCCTGCCACCGCCTGGGCCCGGAGCAGCGCGCCGCCGCCCTGGTTGCGGGCGTCGATCGTTGCCGCCGGCACCGACGGGAGGTCCGGTGAGGCGCCGAGCATCTTGGCCGAGTCGGCGATCGCCGAGCCGTCCACGTCGGTCAGCGCGACCCGGCGCCCGGTCTCCTCAGCAAGCTGGTGGACCAGCTTGTCCACGCCGTCCCAGGACGCGTGGTCGGAGGCGTAGTCGCTGAGGTCGGCGTAGATCCGGGTGTCCACCTCCAGCTGGGAGATGTTCGTGTCGATCTCGCCCTGCAGCTGCTCGGACGTGCTGTAGGTGGCGATCAGGGCCGTTGCGATCACTGCCCCGAGCGCGACCACAAGTGACAGTCCGAGGAACCGGACCAGGACGCTACGACGCATCGGAGGTCACCACCTTGTCGGCCAGCTTGTAGCCCACGCCGTACACCGTGCGCAGGTACTTCGGGTTGCCCGGTGCGGCCTCGATCTTCTTGCGCAAGTTCATCACGTGCACGTCGATGGTCCGGTCGAACACGTAGTGGTCGAAGCCGAACGCGTGCTCCAGCAGCTGCTGCCGGGAGAACGCCCGCCCCGGCGACGCCGCCAGGCAGGCCAGGATCTTGAACTCCGCCGGGGTCGCCTCGACCAGCTCGCCGGCCAGGCGGATCTCGTGCCGCACCGGGTCGATCTCGAGGTCGCCGACCCGGTAGACCTCGCCCTCGGAGCGGATCCGCGTGCGCCGCAGTACGGTCCGCACGCGGGCGACCAGCTCGCGCGGGTTGTACGGCTTGGTCAGGTAGTCGTCGGCACCGAGGTCGAGGCCGAGCAGCAGGTCGTCCTCGGTCGAGCGCGCGGTGAGCATGATGATCGGAACGTCGGCGCCGTCGCCGGTGTCGGCCCGGAGGACGCGGCAGACGTCGAGGCCGTCGACCTTCGGCATCATCACGTCGAGCACGAGCAGGTCGGGGCTGCGCCGGCGCGCCTCGTCGATGGCCGCCCGCCCGTCGTGCACCACGACCGTCAGGTGACCCTCGCGCTCGAGGTAGCGCCGGATCAGTTCCGCCTGCTTCCGGTCGTCCTCGGCGACAAGAATCCGGGCTGGCATGTCCCGACGATGACTGATCATCATGAGAATCCGATGAAGATCGGCTGAGAGCATCGGGTGCTGATCGGTCCTTCACAGGTTCTTCATCGCTCCACGGCCACAGTCGCTGCCATGAAGAACTCACGCAAAGCACTCTCGCTGGTCGCGGTCCTGGCGCTGGCCGGCTGCGGGGCGACCAGTCCCGGAGCGGACAAGAACCCGGTGGAGAGCGACGACAAGAGCCCGCTCGCGGAGTACATGGGCGAAGGCTTCAGCAACGGCGGCGGGATGATGCGGGTCACCCGGGCCGGCGGGGGCGGGTCCGACGAGGAGCAGCTGGCCAAGCAGCGCAAGATGGAGGACTCCATCGCGGCCTGCATGAAGACCGCCGGTTTCCAGTACGTCGCGGTGCCGCCGGAGTCGAACGAGAAGTCCAAGTTCAACGACGCCTTCAACCTGCCGCCGGACAAGTTCGCCGAGCAGTACGGCTACGGGATCAGCACGATCGACTGGGGCAAGCCGGCCGGCGACGACGAGGAGACCGACCCGAACGCCAAGATCCGCAAGGCGCTGTCGCCGAACGCGCAGAAGGCCTACGACAAGGCGCTGAACGGCGAGATGGCGACGTCCGGCGGCATGGTCAAGGGCGTCAAGCCCGGTGAGCGTCCCTCCGCCCAGGACATGGGCTGCCGCGGCAAGGCCGGCGAGGAGGTCTTCGGCAGCGACGACAAGATGGCCGACTTCAGCAAGTTCGACTCGCTGTTCAAGGACCTGGAGGCGCTGCGCAAGCGGGTCGACAGCGACCAGCGTGTGGTCGACGCGACCAGCGCCTGGACCGACTGCATGGCCGACGCCGGGCACGCCGGGCTCAAGAAGATCGAGGACGCCCGCAACCAGGTCTCGACCAAGCTGAACGAGTTGACCGGGACGAAGGACCAGCCGACCAAGGGCGACGGGCCGTCGGTCGCGATCGGCATTCCGTCCCTGGACAAGGTCGACGCCGCCAAGCTGGCCGACCTGCGCAAGTTCGAGATCGAGCTGGCCAAGGCCGACCAGGGCTGCAAGGCCAAGACGTACGACGCGTCGTACAAGCAAGCGAGCAACGAGCACGAGAAGGAGTTCGTCGCGCAGCACAAGACCGAGCTCGAGCAGTACCGCGACACGATGGCCGAGCGGTGAGCACGTCACCCAAGTCGCGACGGCGGGTCCTGGTCGGGGTGTCCACGGTGGCGGCGATGTCGCTCGGGGTCGGCGTCGCCGCCGGGAGCCGGATCCAGTCGCCGGAGGACGCGGCCGCGAAGACCGCGCCGCCGAAGGCGTCCCAGATCACGGTGCCGGTGGAGAAGAAGGCGCTGGCGAGCAAGGTGGTCGGGCGCGGCGACACGTCGTTCGACGGCGCGGTGAACGTGCGGGTCGAGACCAGCGGGCTGAAGACGCCCGCGGTGGTGACCGGCAAGGTGCCGGCGGTCGGCTCGACGATCAAGGAGGGCAAGGTGCTGCTGGAGATCGCCGGGCGACCGGTGATCGGGCTGGCCGGCGTACTGCCGATGTACCGGACGCTCAGTCCGGGGAGTCGCGGCCCGGACGTGCTGCAGCTGGAGGAGACGCTCGATCGGCTCGGGTTCGACCCGGGCACGGTCGACTCGAAGTACGACAGTGGTACGGCGAACGCGGTCGAGCAGCTCTATGAGGCGGCCGGGTACGAGGCGCCGGAGGCCGAGGAGCAGCTGACCCAGGCCGTCGACGGTGCCGACAAGGCCGTCGACCAGGCGAAGAACGCGCTCCGGCAGGCTCAGGCCGCGTTGAAACAAGCCAAGGCGACACCGGGAAAGAAGGACTTCACGGTCGAGCAGGGACAGGTCAACGACGCGGCGGAGAACCTCGACGACGCGCAGGACGAGCTCGAGGACGCGGAGTTCAAGGCTGGTACGCCGCTGCCGGTCTCCGAGGTGGTGTTCGTGAAGTCGCTGCCGCGCCGGGTCGACGACGTGAAGGTCGAGCGCGGCGGCGTGGTCAACGGCGTGGTGATGTCGGTCAGCGGTGCCTCGCTTGTGGTCACGGTCAAGGTGGACGCGCAGACCAAGGAGCAGCTGAAGACCGGGATGGCCGCGAGCTTCGACCTCGGCGACGGCACGATCATCGCGGCGACCGTCCGGCGGATCAGTCGCAACGCCGACCAGTTCGACGTGGTGGTGGCGCCGAAGACGCTGACCGCGGCGCAGCTGGAACGGCTGCGGGAGGCGAACGTGCGGGTCACGATCCCGGTGAAGAGCACGAACGGCAAGGTGCTCGCCGTACCGGTGGCCGCGCTGTCGGCGGGGTCGGACGGCTCGTCGCGGGTCGAGGTGCTGCGCGACGGGAAGATCGAGCTGATCCCGGTCAAGGTCGGGTTGTCCGCGGACGGGTTCGCCGAGGTCACCGCGACCGGGGACGCCAAGCTGACCGAGGGCGACCAAGTGGTGGTCGGCAAATGACGGCCACCGCGGTGGCACTGCCTGCTCCTGTGGTGGAGATGATCGGCGTACGGCGATTCTTCCCCGGGCCGCCGGAGGTGCGCGCGATCAAGGGCATCGACCTGACGATTCGCGAGGGGGAGTACCTGTCGATCGTCGGGCCCTCCGGCTCCGGCAAGTCGACGCTCCTTCATCTGCTGGGCTTGCTCGACAATCCGAGCGACGGCGTCTACCGGCTCGACGGGGTGGACACGTCGAGCCTGCGCGAGCGGCGTCGCGCCGTACTGCGGGGCGAACGGATCGGCTTCGTCTTCCAGTCGTTCCATCTGCTCGACCACCGGACCGTGCTGGAGAACGTCGCGCTCTCGATGGTGTACGTCGGGGTGCCGCGCCGCGAACGAATGGCCCGCGCCCGCGTCGCCCTCGAACGGGTCGGCCTCGCGCACCGGATGGAGTTCGGCCCGCGCACGCTGTCGGGTGGTGAACGCCAACGCGTCGCGATCGCCCGCGCACTGGTCGCCGAACCGAGTCTGCTGCTCGCCGACGAACCGACCGGAAACCTCGACACCGCCAACGCGGAAGCGATCCTCGAGGTCTTCGACGAACTGCACGCCGAGGGCATGACGCTGGCCGTCATCACCCACGACGACCACGTCAGCCAACGCGCCCAGCGCCAGGTCCGCATCGTCGACGGGACCCTCCAGTGGTAACCCCCAGAACCGGCCCCCCGGATCCCGCCGGCGGGCCGTCCACTTCCCGGCTGTCCCGCCTCCGCGCCCGTCTCGCGCGGCGCCCGGCCTCCGGCCCCGCGCCCGCCCGGCGCTCGCTCTTCCGTCTCGGCGGCAGGGCATCTCCTCCAAGTCGGCGGAGGCGACTCTCGCACGGCCCGGCTCTGCGAGACCTTCTCGACGAGGCTCTCGCGGGAGTGTCCGCTCGTCCGACTCGGTTGGTCCTCACCACTCTCGGCACTGTGCTCGGAATTGCTGCCCTGGTGGGGACTGTAGGCCTCGGACAGACAGCAGCCGGCCAGATCACTCAACGCTTCGATCTCGCCGCGGCCACGCGAGTCGTCGTACAGCCTGACGACAAGGCCGAAGGTGAGGCGGCCACCCAGCTGCCGTGGGATGCACCCGAGCGGATCAAGCGCCTGAACGGTGTCGAGGCAGCAGGTCTGTTCAGCATGCTCGAGGTCGGCGACGACCTGGTCCGCAGTGTCGCGGGGATCGGCAAGGACGGGTACGCCCTCCAGGTGATGGCCGGATCCGCAGGCCTCTTCGACGCCGTACGGGCTCAGCTCCGCACCGGACGCTTCTTCGACGTAGGCCACGACAACCGCGCCGACAAGGTCGTTGTCCTCGGCAAGCATGCCGCGGAGAAACTGGGGATCAACCGGGTCGACTCCCAGCCGGCCGTGTTCATCGGCGACCAGGCGTACACCGTGATCGGCATCCTGGACGGCGTCTCTGGCCGGGCCGAACTGCTCGACGGCGTGATCATGCCCAACGGCACCGCGAAGACGGCGTACGACCTCGAATCTCCGGACGCGCTGGAGATCAAGACCCAGGTCGGCGCCGCCCAGCTGATCGCCGGTCAGTCGCCGGTGGCGATCGACCCGAACAACCCGAGCTCGCTCAAGGTCGACGCCCCGCCGGTCCAGGGCGGCGTCCGGAAGGGCGTCGAGTCCGACCTGAACGCCCTGTTCCTGCTGCTCGGCGCGGTCGCCCTGCTCGTCGGCGGTCTCGGCATCGCGAACGTCACGCTGCTCTCGGTGCTCGAACGCGTCTCCGAGATCGGTCTACGCCGAGCCCTCGGCGCCGCACGAAGACACGTGGCCGGGCAGTTCCTGGTCGAGAGCGTGATCGTCGGCTTCCTCGGCGGCCTGCTCGGTACGGCGGTCGGCGTGCTGCTCACGATCGGCGTCTCGTGGGGACGCGACTGGACGCCGATCCTCAGTACGTCGCTCGCGCTCGGCTCGCCGCTACTGGGCGCCCTGATCGGGCTGCTCGCCGGCACCTACCCGGCCTGGAAGGCCTCCGCCATCGAGCCGATCACCGCGCTCCGGGGCGCTTAGCCGGGCGTAGCCGAAAGCGCTCAGCAGGAACCCGAGCACGATGAACGCGAGCACCGGGTACGACTTCCCGTCGTCGGGCAGGATCAGCGCGCCGAGCGCGGCCGCTGACACCTGCCCGACGTTGAAGATCATGTCGTACAGCGAGAACACCCGACCTCGGTACACGTCGTCGACCTGCGTCTGCACGAGCGTGTCGACGCTGATCTTCACGCCCTGCGCGCAGAACCCGGTGAGGAACCCGGCGACCACGATCGCGGGCTGCGTGTAGAGCCCGCCGGGGAACGCCGTGACGACCGCGGCCGCGACGAACAGCACCGTGATCCACCGCCGCAACGTCATCACCCGGGTCGCCCACGGCGTGACCAGTGCGGCCAGGAACAGCCCGGCACCCACCGATCCGGTCGCCAGCGCGAGCGCGCCGAACGCCTGGTCGAGCTGGTCGGGACCGTAGAACTCGTTGCGGTACAGCAGGATCATCGCGACCGTGACGAGCCCGAAGAAGAACCGCAGCGACCCGATCGCCGCCAGGCCGAGCGCCGCCTGCCGTCGTTCGCGCAGGTGCCGGCCGCCGTCGACGAGTCCCTTGGCGATGCTGCGGACGGCCTCGACCAGCCCGGGCTCGTCGCCGCTGAGCTCCGGGCCGAGCTGGTTGCGGCCGAGCCGCAACGCGAGCAGCGCCGCGACGAGATAGACGGCGGACGTCGTACCGAGCACTGCGAGGTCGGAGTCGAGGAGCAGCTTCACTCCCGCGCCGGCGCCACCGCCGATCAGGAAGGAGGCCGTGCCCGACGTCGGAGTGACCGCGTTCGCCATCACCAGTTCGTCGGAGTCGACCACGTGCGGCAGCCCGGCCGAAAGCCCGGACAGCAGGAACCGGTTGACCCCCAGCGTCAGCAGTACGGCCAGGTAGAAGGGCGCGCCCGCGTTGCCGACCGCAACGATCGCGCCGACGACCAGGACCAGAGCCGCGCGGGTGACGTTCGCCCCGAAGAGGATCTGCCGCCGCGACCAGCGGTCCAGCAGCACGCCGGTGAACGGTCCGAGCACGGAGTACGGCAGCAGTGCCACCGCGAACAGTCCCGCGATCGCCGCCGCGTCCGGCGCCCGTTCGGGCGAGAACAGCACGTACGACGCGAGCGCGACCTGGAACACGCCGTCGCCGAACTGCGAGCTGAGCCGGACGGCGAACAGTCGCCGGAAGTCACCCCGCCGCAGCAGCCTGCCCAGATCCCGGATGAACTGCACGCCTGCACTGTAGTTCTACCGGTGCGCGAGCCTCTCCGCTGCGGTCGCTCCGCGCCTGCCGACCGGGACGACGCCGGACACCTTGCCGAGCCCCAGCAGCGGCATGTTGCCGTAGATCGTCTCGAACCGCCCGGCCGGTACCACGTACGTCTCGTGCCAGATGCCCGCGCTGGTGCCCTTGTACGCGTGCTTGAAGAACTCGGTCCAGGCCGGCCGGTGCGTGCGCTGCGCGTCGTTCGCGAACGCCTGCAGCTTCTCGGTCGACTCCCAGTACTGGATCATCGTGACGCTGCGCAGCCCGGGGAACGTGCGGAAGCCGAGCAGGCCGCTGTCCGGGTCCGTCGTCAGCTCCCGCAGCATCGGGCCCATCGCCTTGGCCACCGGCAGCCACTGCCGCCAGGCGCGCAGCTTGTTCACCCGCATCCCGATCAGGAACACCACCAGGTCCCCGTCGTACGCCGCGGTCTGTCGTCCCTCGATCATGGCGATCTCCTCTATTGGATAGTGCTACTCCCTAATATTGGAGAGTGATACTCTCCAAAAGTCAAGAGGAGGCGAGATGTGGATCGCGGAGCTGTCCCGGCAGACCGACGTCCCGGTGGCGACGATCAAGTACTACCTGCGCGAGGGGCTGCTCCCGCCGGGTGAAGCGGTCGGCGCGACCAGGAGCCGGTACGACGAGGCGCACGTACGACGCCTGCGGCTGATCCGCGCGCTGGTCGAGTCGGGCGGCCTGTCGCTGGCTCGCGTCCGGGGCGTGCTCGCCGAGGTGGACGAGGAGTCGCGCGAGCTGCACGAGGTGCTCGGTGCCGCGCACGGCGCGCTGATCCCGGACGACCTGACGGCGACCGTCGAGTCACGGCTCCGGGTCGACGACCTCATCGCTACGAACGAGTGGCAGGTCTTCTCGGAGTCCCCGGACCGCCTGCTGCTCGCCGGCGCGCTCGATGCGCTGGAGAAGGTCGGCTATCACCTGGACGACGACCTGCTGGAGACCTACGCGCAGGCCGCGACCGAGATCGCCGACGCCGAGGTCGGGCATCTCCCATCGTCGGGGGACCGGCAGGAGACGGTCGAAGCGACCGTCCTACTCACCGCGCTGGGCGGTCCGGTGCTGCTAGCGCTCCGGCGACTGGCTCAGCAGAGCGCGTCGGCCCGCCGGTACGGCAGCTCGCACCTACCCGGTTGAGGTCTGCACCAGGAGGAGGAACGTGCGGGCGTAGCTCAGGTCGTCGACCGGCCGCGGCCAGTCCAGCTCGGCGAGCGCGGCGCCGGCCGTCTCGTGGACCTCGCCGTTCACCGTGACCTCGGCCGTCTCGGAGCCTTCGCGGCCGCCGAAGAAGACCTTGATGCCGACCAGTTGTCCGCCGGTGAGCTCGAGATCCTTGCTCAGCACCGGCACGAGCGCCGGAGCGAGCGGGTGATCCTGCGCCCAGAGCTGCACGGCCTCGCGTTCGGGACCGCTGCCCCACCCGACGATGCCGCCGTGGATCAGGTGCCAGCCCGGGAAGCCGCGCGGGTCGTCGGCGCCGAAGTGCCCGGCGAACGAGCCGTCCTGGACGAGCAGCTCGAAGACCGCGCTGCCCGTCGTGTCGAGCCAGGTGCCGATCGCGCGATCGACGGACTCCTCGACCGTGCCGCCGTACCCCATTACGCAGTCGGTCAGCGTGGTGGTGTCCGGCCGGTCCAGGTTGAGGACGAAGTTCAGGTCCAGATGCCCGGGCTCGCCGGTGTGGTCCTCGCCGAGCGTGACCCCGACCGTGCCCGGGCCGCGGACGACGTCGCCGTCGACGTGCCACTCACGCTGCGACGCCGCCGCCAGCCGCGCGGCGAGCTTGTCGAGGATCACCGCGTCCGGCAGCCGATCAGTCATGCGGCGACCCTAGTACGTCGTACGCGGGACACCGCGGTACGCCGTACTCAGGCCTCCGCGCGAGCGGCCAGCCGCTCACGCAGCCGGTCCCGCTGCTCGACGAACTTGGTCGCCTGCGCGTCCAGCCCGGCCATGAACTCGGCCAGCTCGTCGCGCGCCTTGGCGCCGTCGCCGCTCAGGTCGTCGCGGTCGAAGACCTTCCAGTTGCGCAGGATCGGCGCGACGACCTCGTCGTGGTGCAGCCGCAGGTCGTAGATGCCGGCCTTCGCGATCGTCACCGAGTTGCGCGCGAAGCCCTCCATCGTCGCCCCCGGCATCGAGAAGTCGGTGACCTCGTTGGTGACGGCCCGCATCGTCTCGTTCGGCGCCAGCTCGAACGCGGCGGCGACCAGGTTGCGGTAGAAGATCATGTGCAGGTTCTCGTCGGTCGCGATCCGCGCCAGCAGTTGGTCCGCGATCGGGTCGCCGGTCGCCTTGCCCGTGTTGCGGTGCGACACGCGGGTGGCGAGCTCCTGGAAGCTGACGTACGCGATCGCCTCCAGCATGTTCTTGTCGACCTCGTGACCGACGGTCATGTGCGCCATCCGGGCCACCTCGAGCTCGACCGGGTCGACCCCGCGGGTGACCACCAGGTAGTCACGCAGCGCGATCCCGTGCCGGCCCTCCTCGGCGGTCCAGCGCCCGACCCACGTCCCCCAGGCGCCGTCCAGCCCGAACTGGGTGGCGATCTCGCGGTGGTACGACGGGAGGTTGTCCTCGGTCAGCAGGTTGGTGATCATCGCGACCTTGGCCACCGGGTCGAGCCGGGACTGCTCGGGATCCCAGTCCTCGCCGCCGAGGAACGCGAAGTCGCGGCCCTCGCTCCACGGCACGTAGTCGTGCGGGTTCCAGTTCTTGGTGATCGCCAGGTGCCGCTCGAGGTTCTCCTCGACGACAGGCTCCAGCTCGTGCAGCAGGTTGGTCACCAGCTTGTCGGACACCGAGGGTTCCCTTCGTCGGCGGATCCCCCTACCTTACGGCACCGTAAGTTACGCAACCGTAGGTACGTCGCGGCTTAGGCTGGGCCCGGTGGACCGCAGCGCCTTCCCGCACTTCCACGCGATCACCACGCGCTGGAAGGACAACGACGTGTACGGGCACGTCAACAACGTCGAGTACTACAGCTTCTTCGACACCGTGATCAACGCGTTCCTGATCCGGGCCGGCGGGCTGGACATCCACGGCGGCCCGGTGATCGGGTTGTGCGTGGAGTCGCAGTGCACGTTCAAGGCGTCGCTGGCCTTCCCGGACACCGTCGACGCCGGGTTGCGGGTCGCCAAGCTGGGGAACTCGAGCGTGACCTACGAGATCGGGCTGTTCCGCTCCGGGGACTCCGGTGCCGCCGCGGTCGGTCGCTTCGTGCACGTGTTCGTGGACCGCGACAACCGTCGCCCGGTCCCGTTGCCCGACGAGCTGCGCACCGCGCTGGAGGGAATCGTTTGATGATCGTGCAGGGCGCCGTACTGCGGGAGATGGGTCTGCCCGGGCCGTACGCCGAGTCGCGGCCGCTGCGGATCGAGGAGGTCTCGCTGGCCGATCCCGGTCCCGGCGAGTTGCTCGTCCGGGTGCGTGCGGCCGGGCTGTGCCACTCCGACCTGTCCGTGATCGACGGCTCGCGACCGCGGGTGATGCCGATGCTGCTCGGGCACGAGGCGACCGGTGAGGTGGTCCGGTCGGAGTCTGCTGAGTTCGCGCCGGGGGACACCGTCGGGTTCGCGTTCGTGCCGGCCTGCGGGATCTGCGGGCCGTGCGCGGAGGGCCGCGCGGCGCTGTGCGAGCCAGGCGCGGCGGCGAACACGGCCGGCACGTTGCTCGGCGGGCCGCAGCGGTTGGACGGCGTACATCATCATCTGGGTGTGTCCGGGTTCGCCGACCACGCGGTGGTGTCGGCGCGCTCGGCGGTGAAGATCGATCCGTCGCTGCCGCCGGAGATCGCGGCGCTGTTCGGCTGCGCGGTGATGACCGGGGTCGGTGCCGTCGTGAACACCGCGCGGGTGCAGCCGGGTCAGAGCGCGGTCGTCTTCGGGCTCGGTGGCGTCGGGCTGTCGGCGTTGCTGGGCGCCGTACTGGCCGGTGCGCATCCGATCGTCGCGGTTGACGTCGTACCGGCGAAGCTGGCGCTCGCGCTGGAACTCGGCGCCACCGCCGCAATCGATGCCCGAGGCAACGATGTGGTGGAGCAGGTGAAGGAGGCGACGTCCGGCGGCGCGCACTACGCGTTCGAGACCGTCGGCAGTGCAGCCGTCCTGACCCAGGCCTATGAAGCAACCCGTCGCGGCGGCACCACGGTGACCGTCGGTCTCCCGCATCCGTCCCAGTTGCTGAGCATCCCGGCGGTGTCGCTGGTCGCGGAGGAACGCACGCTCAAGGGCTCGTACCTCGGCTCGGCCGTGCCCAGCCGAGACATTCCGCGCTACATCGCGCTGTACCTGGCGGGTCGCCTCCCGGTCGACAAGCTGCTCACCTCGACAGTCGCACTGGGCGACCTGAACGAGGCGTTCGACCAGCTCGCGGTCGGTACGACGATCCGCCAGGTTCTCGTGCTCTAGTTGTTGTTCACGAACGTCCGCGCGAGCTCCTCGCCGCGGGTGACGGCCAGGGTGTGGTTCTCGATCGGGTTGATGGTCGAGTTCTTGAACACGATGTACGTGACGCCGGAGTCGGTGCCGCCGTTGCTCGGGTCCGGGTTGATGCCGAGCTGCTGTGCCGCGGCGTACGAGGCCTCGCCGATGATCTCGGTCGGGCCGGTGTCACCGACGACGGCGTAGGTGACCTGGTTGTTGTAGATCACCGCGACCACGCCACCACCGTCGATGCCGAAGTTGCGGTAGTCCCAGGTGCTGCTCGGGCTCGGTACGACGACGTACGGCAGTTGCGCGGCGTTGAGCGGCTGGTCGGTCGAGGTGTGGAACGCGGTGTCGGGCAGGAAGCAGCAGTCGGTGTTCTCGTTGCACTGGTCGGTCCGGACGCCGTCGCAGTCGATGTCCATGTCGGCCTTCCAGAACACGGCGCCGTTCTTTCCGCAGACCGGGATGGTCCGGCCGAGCTCCTCGTCGGTCTTGTAGGTGCCGTTGGAGATCTGGCTGCAGCTGGTCACCTTGGCCAGCAGCTCCGCGGCGGTCGGTGCGCCGCCGGTGCCGCCACCGGCGTCGGTGACGGTCAGGGAGTCGAGGTTCGGGCCGCCGTTCGCGGTGGTGGCGGTGGTCTTGATCGTGTGGGTGCCGGCGGTGAGCGTCGTGTTGACGTTCGTGGTGGTCCAGTTCGTCCAGGCGCCGGTGCCGGGGAACTGCGGAGTGGCGACGGTCCGGCCGTCGACGGCGATCGTCATCGGCCGGTTCACCGCGGTGCCGTTGGCGGAACGGAACGCCAGCGTGGCGTTGCCGGCCGCGCCGACGTTCACCGTGAGGGTGACCGACGAGCCCGTGACGTTGTCGTAGTTGACGAAGCCGGAGCCGGTGAACCCGGCGTGGTTGGACTCGACGACACCTTGACTGCGGGTGCCGCTCTCGGCCTGGTACGTCGTGGTGGCGGCCGCGGCCGGCGACGTGGTGGCGGCCGGGAGTCCGAGTCCGGTGGCCAGCAGTGCGAGGGCGAGCGCGAGGGGGCGGAATCTACGCATCATTCACCTCTTCAGTTAGTTAGGAAACTTTCCTAACCATCGAAGCGGGGTCGTGCGACGTCAAGAGGCTGCCGGTTCCGGAACTTCCATCGGCGGCCAATGGGGTGGCGCCGAGAAAGGTTAATTTCGCGCCAAAGCTGTATACAGCGCGGCAACCGGTGCGGCAGTCTTACGCACCGTGCGGACACGCCCACCGCACGTGAAGCAGGGACCCGTTCGTTGCGCCGCCCGCGACACGAACGGCGCCCGAGGAGTCCCTGAGGAGGACCCCCAATGCAGAGCAGGATCCGCCGTACCGGCGCTCTCGTCGGAGCCGGAGCCGTCGTCTTCGGAGCACTGGCCATCGTGGCCGGCAACCAGGCCGACGCGCAGCAGAAGGTCCCAGTGGTGCCCCTGGACCAGGTGATCGGTGAGCAGCTGCAGGGCAAGGCCGCGCTGGGCAAGCTCCAGCCGCGCCTGGCCGAGCTGGCCGAGCGCAACGGGATCGCCGAGCAGAAGCTCGAGCAGATCCTGGCCACCGACAAGACCAGCTGGCTCGACAAGACCGGCAAGCTCTTCTACCGCGAGCCCGCGGCGACCAAGGCCGAGCTGGCCAAGTCGACCGCGTCGCCGCGCTGGGCCAAGGCGCCGGTGCGTTCCGCCGCTGCCGCCGGCCCGGCGTTCGAGCTGCACAGCAAGGCCGGCTCGAACCGTGTGCTCTACCTGGACTTCGACGGCCACACGATCACCGGCACCGCCTGGAACACCGGCGGCAAGCCGACCACGGTCAACGTCGGCGCGTACGACACCGACGGCAACACGAGCAACTGGAGCACCGCCGAGCAGGACGTCGTACGGGATGTGTGGGCCCGGATCGCCGAGGACTACGCACCGTTCGACGTCGACGTCACCACGCAGGCGCCGGCCGAGTCCGCGATCACGCGCTCCGGATCGTCCGACCAGCAGTACGGCACGCGCGTGCTGATCGACCCGGGCACCTGGTACCAGTCCGGCTGCGGTTGCGGCGGTGTCGCGTACGTCGGCGTGTACGACGAAGCGAGCCGGCACGCGTACTACCAGCCGGCCCTGGTCTTCACCAAGGGTGTCGGCACCGGCGCGAAGAACATCGCCGAGGCGGCGTCGCACGAGGCCGGCCACAACATCGGGCTGAGCCACGATGGCACCGCGTCGGTCGGGTACTACCAGGGCCACGGGGCCTGGGCACCGATCATGGGCGTCGGCTACTCCAAGGCGATCAGCCAGTGGAGCAAGGGCGAGTACACCGGCGCGAACAACAAGGAAGACGACTTCGCCGTCGCCGGCCAGAACGGTCTCGCGCTGCGCGCCGACGACCACGGCAACGACACCGCGAACGCGACCACGCTCGCCGTCGGCGCCACGGTCTCCGGTGTCTACGCAAACGACAGCGACGTCGACGTCTTCCGGGTCGCCAACCTCGCCGCCGGGCGCTACACGTTCGCCGCGAACTCGGCCGCCAAGGGCGCTGACCTGGACATCAAGCTCCAGCTGCTGAACTCGGCGGGCACGGTCGTCGCCACCGCCGACCCGGCCTCGGGCCAGACCAACTCGGGAACGCCGACCGGGCTGAGCGCTTCGCTCACTCAGCAGGTCGCGGCCGGCACGTACTACCTGCGGGTCGACAACGTCGGCTACGCCAGCCCGCTGAACACCGGCTACTCGACGTACGGCAGCCGCGGCGCGTACTCGGTGCGCGTCACCGCCGGCTGATTCGTTCGACTCCCGGGGCGCCCTTCTTCTGGTGAAGGGGCGCCCCGGGCCACGGGGGCACTGGGGGGAATCCTTGAGGAGGATTCCGGATGTTTCGTCGTACTGGAGCGTTGGTCGTTGCAGGAGTCGTTGTTTTCGGAGGGTTGGCGGTCGCCGCCGGGAACCAGGCCTCGGCGCAGCCCGGGCCCGACTGGACAGTTGTTGCTCAGAGCAACGGTTTGAGCGTGGAGAAGCTGCACGAGACGCTGGCCGACACCACCAGCCGGCTGGACGAGACCGGCCGTTTGTTCTTTCGTGAACCGAGTCTGACGCCTGCGCAGAAGGCCGAGGCCGCGTCACCGCGCTGGGCTTCGGCGGCGGTCGCCGCCGCGGAGGGCCCGGCGTTCGAGCTGCACAGCAAGGCCGGCGCGAATCGCGTGATCTACCTCGACTTCGACGGCCACAGCATCACCGGCACCGCGTGGAACGCCGACAAGGGCATCGACCCGGTCAACGTTTCGCCGTACGACACCGACGGCAATCCGGCGGTCTTCAGTACGGCGGAGCAGGACGTCGTCCACGAGGTCTGGGCCCGCGTCGCCGAGGACTACGCGCCGTTCGACGTCGACGTCACCACGCAGGAACCGCCGCAGGACGCGATCACCCGCTCGGACTCGGCCGACGAGCAGTACGGCACGCGGGTGCTGATCGATCCCGACACCTGGTACCAGTCGGGCTGCGGCTGTGGCGGCGTCGCCTACATCGGCGTGTACGACGCGGCGAGCCAGCACGACTACTACCAACCCGCGCTGGTCTTCACCAAGGGCGTCGGCACCGGGGCGAAGAACCTCGCCGAAGCCGCCTCCCACGAAGCCGGCCACAACGTAGGCCTGGGCCACGACGGCACCGCCACAGTCGGCTACTACGAAGGCCACGGCGCCTGGGCCCCGATCATGGGCGTCGGCTACTACCGAGCCATCAGCCAGTGGAGCAAGGGCGAGTACGCCGGCGCCAACAACACCGAGGACGACTACACCGTCATCTCCTCCCACGGCCTCCCCCTCCGCGCCGACGACCACGCCGACACCCTCGAGAACGCCTCACCCCTGACCGCAGGCACCCCAGCCCCCGGCGTCATCACCACCGAAACCGACACCGACCTCTTCCGCGTAGACGTCACCACGGCAGGCACCTACACCGCCACAGCCACCCCAGCCCCCACCGGCGCCAACCTGGACCTCCAGCTGGACCTCCTCAACGCGAGCGGCACCCAGCTAACCTCCGCCAACCCCGCCTCCGGCCAATCCAACCCCGGCACCCCCACCGGCCTGGACGCCACCCTCACCACCCAGCTCCAACCCGGCACCTACTACCTCCGCCTAGACAACGTAGGCAACGCCGACCCAACATCCACCGGCTATTCCCCCTACGGCAGCCGAGGCGCCTACACCCTCACCATCAACCCCACCTGACCCAGACCTGCGGCTCCGCCTGACCCGCACCCCACCAGACCCACACCCGCCCGACCCCGCTGCTCCAGCACTCCAGCAGCCCCACACCCCGCCCGACTCCGCTGGTCCGGCACCCACCAGATCCACACCTCTGCCGACTCCGCTGGTCCGGCACCCACCAGATCCACACCTCTGCCGACTCCGCTGGTCCGGCACTCCACCAGACCCACCCCTCTTCTCACCCGGCTCGACCAGCCCCACCAGACAGCCGACCACAGCACCCACCACCTGCACTCGTCGCACGCCCAAGACCCACCCGCCTCCACCTCGCCGTTCCCCCCAAACACCACCGGCCTGCCCACTCCCCGTAGCACCACGCCACCCGACAGCCCGAGCACAGCACCCACCGTCAGAACACCCCGACTGCGGCAGCTCCACACCAGGCACGCCAGCACCACCCTGCTACCCCCAATCGCCTGCCCGCCGCCTGCCCCAAGCCCAGCCACCTGACCCCATCCAGCGGGTTGCCGCCCGCCGCACCAACCCTGGCCGCCGCCCGACACGTCCCCTCGCTCCACACCACCTGTACGCCAGCCGCACCCGACGCCACCACCGTCCCGCCGCTGCACCACCACCCCGCCCGACAGCCCTGAGCACAGCACCCCACCCCAGCCCGCGCACCACCGCACGCGGCGCACGACCTGTCCCACGCCGCCGCACCAAGCTGACTGCCTTCGCACCCACCGCGCGCCCCACGCCTAACTATGTGCCGCCCGCCCAGCGGGCCGGGCGGCACACCCCCTGAACCCCTGCGGCTGGCCTTCTCTGGCGGGGCCGACCACCCGCAGGCCGCCTCGTCCCCCGAGCCCGTGCTCGGGGGACGAGGCTCTACAGATCGCACCCGCCACCCGGGTTGGGCGCTGGTTCCGGCGCTGGCGCCAACACCACGGGCAGCAACGCGCACAGGCCTCGCGGTCGTCCCCGAGCGGCGTACCTCGGCGAGCGCCACCACGACGCCGACCACCGCGACCCGAAGCATCCAAGCGGTTGCTGGAAGCCGTTCCACAGCGCGTCGACCCAGCCGCGGACCGCCTGCCGATAGTCGTCGGCATCGGGGCACACCGAGCGCGAGCCGACCACTCGCAGGCCGCCTCGTCACCCCGAGCACGCGCTCGGGGGACGGGGTTTTGACGGGCTGGCCGAGGACTGGCACCGCCAGCTCGACCTCACCCTGCTGGCGATGGGCGGACAGGGGAGCGGCAACGACCTGCTGAGAGGGTCGGGCTCGGAGCAGAAGTCGGACTGATCAGGCCCAGCGCGCGCCGGCCGGGCAGAACACCAGCGACGCCGTCGGGCGGGCGAACGGGTCAGCGGAGGAAGGGACTCGGATCGGCCCGCGGTGTGGTCGGCGTCTACAACCCGCGCGTATCCCACCCGGTGTGTGGGACGGGTGTGGGAGATGGGTGGTGGCTGGGTTAGCGGGTGAGTTCGAGGTCTTGGGCTGGGGGACTGGGAGTTCTGGAACGGGTGGGTTTGTGGTCCCGGGCTCGGGAATCGGCGGTTCTGGGGTGGGTGGGCTCGAGGGCTTGGGCGGGGGAGTCGGCAGTTCCGGGAGGGATGGAAGCGACGTCTTCTGCTGAGTGATCGGGAGTTCCCGGGCTGATGGGCGCGAGGGCCTGGGCTGCGGTTTGGGGAGTTCGGGGCCGGGCGAAGAGCTTGGCCAGGTGTTCCAGGCGTTGGTCGAGGGTGGTTAGGGCGGTTCGGAGGGCGGCATGGGAGCGGTGGGCGGCCAGGTCCTGGGGATGGAGTTGGAGGATTTCCAGGGACTGGAAGGCACTGCGGAGGTGGGCTTCCAGGTAGTGGCGGATCTCGGGCTCCTCGGTGTACGGGATCAGGCGGGGGAGGGTGGTGGCGCGGTAGAGGATGTCGGTGACCAGCGGCCACTGGCCTTCGGTGGTTTGGCGGTTTAGCTCGGTGAGGGTGGAGCCGGGTGCATGGTGGCGGCGTTCGTCCAGGTAGTTCGTCAGGGCGAGGGTTGCGGGGACGTAGGCCTGGTACGACGGGCGCGTGGAGACGCTGTCGATGCCGGGAGCGTGGTGGGGGATGGACAGGAGGCGCAGGTAGGCGTCCAGGTGGGTGTGGGACCAGGCTTCGGCGACGCCTTCCTCGAGGGCCTGGGCGCCAGGGGTGCGGAAGGCGGCTCGGGCTGCCTCTTGGGTGGAGCCGTGGGGGCCTAGGAAGTGGGACTGCTCATGGAGGAGCGTCAGCAAGGCATCGCGATACCGGGCCAAGGTGATCGTGGGCCGGGACTCGCCGGCTCGGGCGTACAGGTCGTGCAGTGGTGCGAGGACGAACTCGCGGTCGAGGTGGAGCGTGCCGTCCCAGTGGGCCAGGCCGAGGATGCCGTCGCCGGCTTCGACGATCTGGCCGTTCCAGGCGGAGCGGTCGGCGCCGGACAGGGACAGGGCGGCTTGGGCGTGCTGGGTGAGCAGCTCCGCGAGGGTGTGCGGAGCTGCGAAGGGGACGATGCGGCCTGAGTTGTGCTGCCGCAGGGCCGACTGGATCGGGTCGGCTCCGCGCTGGCCGTTGCCGAGCGGTGCCGCGGTCATGGGCGGATCGACGTGGCGAGGCGGACCAGGGCGTCGGCCGAGCGGCGCAGGTTGGTGCTTTCGTTCGGGTCCACGCAGGTGTCGGCGCGGCGGCGGAGTTCGGCGATCAGCCACTCGGTGCGGGCCAGGCGGTCGCCGTACGGCTCGTTGGTCTCCATGGGGGTCCTTCCGGGCGAGGTGTGGTCTCGCCAGGGAAGGTATGGAGAAAGCGCCGCGACTCAGCGGCGAGTTACCAGGCTGTGGATAAGCCCCGGAACGTCAGCGCGAGTGCTCGAGCCCGTCGGCGAGCATCGCCAGCGGCTCGGTCATCTTCAGCAGCGTGAACCGTTCGCCCGGATCCTCGACCCGGTCCGCCAGCGTGCGGATCTTCTTGATCGCCCGCTGGGCCAGTTTGATCCGCTCGGTGACCGGACCGTCCGCGGCGTTCGCCTCGGCGGTCAGCGCGAACGCCTCCTGGAAGGCCTTCTCGTACGCCGGTGAGGCCGGCGGCGGCGTGTTGCGCCGGACCATCTCCAGCAGGTCGGTCAGCGACGCCAGGTCGGACGCCGCCTCCTCCCGCTCGGAGCGCAGCTCCACCTGGTCGGCCAGCACCGCCAGACGGCCTACTTCGGCGGCCAGGCCATCCACGTCCAGCCGTGCGTCGAGGCACGCCTGCTGGATGGCGTCATACGCAGAGCGGAACTCGTCGTACCTCACAGTGAACAAACCTAGGGCACAACGGGCCCCCGCGGCGAGACACGAATGTCGCACTGGTTGAACCTCTGGCGAAGAAAGCGGATCAGAACAGCGTCGGCGGCGCGGATTGCGCAGGTTCAGGCAGCGGTTCGAGCTCCGGTACGAGGGCCCGTACGTCATCGTGGAACCGCCGCGCCAGGCCGAGCGCGAGCGCGTTGTCGGGGGTGTGGATGAAGACGGTCGGCGATCGTCCCTCCCGTAACCACTCGGCGCACAACGAAGCCCAGCCCTGCCAGCCGACGGCGGTCTCCTCGGCCGAGTCCCGCCCGATGTAGCGCACGATCGGCTGGTCGGTCAGAGCTCGCGTACGCCGGGGGACGCGCGGCTTGTTCATCCAGGCCTCCCGCTCGACCAGGCTGGTCGCCGGCTTGCCGAACAGCGTCATCGTGTCGAACGGGACCCACTCGGCGCCGGTCCGGTCGAGGACCTGCTCCAGTGAAGCCGTCGCGCGGTCGTCGGTGAAGAAGTCGCGGTGCCGCACCTCCACGGCGTACCGATGTGTGCGCGGGAGCTTGTGCATGAACGTCGCCAGCGCGCCGAGATCGCCCGGGCCGAAGGACGCCGGGAGCTGGATCCAGAAGGCGTGGGCGCGAGGGCCTAGTGGTTCGAGGGCCGACAGGAAGGCCGCCAGTTCGGCGTCGGCGCTGCGGAGGCGGCGTTCGTGGGTGATCGTCTTCGGGAGCTTCACCACGAAGCGGAAGTTGGGCGAGGTCTGCGCTGCCCAGTTCTCGACCGAGCTGCGGGACGGTGTCGCGTAGAAGGTCGTGTTGCCCTCGACCGCGGTGCACCAGGAAGCGTACGAGCGCAGGCGGTCCTTGGAGCTGAGGTCCCAGGCCGCGTGGGTCCACTGCGCGCAGCCGACATGAAGTCGCACGGGGAAAACATAGTCGTCCGACGGCTGGGGCCGGTGGCCATGCGGCCGGGAAGGTTGTCCGGGGCGAGGCCGCTGCGGCCGGAAGAGAGGAAGTAGAGGGCCGAGCCAGCAGGTGTCAGAGCGACTCCGGCGGAAAGCCGAGGCCCCGCAGCCGGTGATCGGTTGCGGGGCCCGCGATCAGCCCGGAACGAGCGGATCAGGTCAGCGCTCGACCTCGCCCTTGATGAACTTCTCCACCAGGTCGCGGCAGACGTCGTCGGCGTACTGCTCCGGCGGCGACTTCATGAAGTACGACGACGCGGACAGGATCGGGCCGCCGATGCCGCGGTCCTTGGCGATCTTCACCGCGCGGATCGCGTCGATGATGATGCCGGCCGAGTTCGGCGAGTCCCAGACCTCGAGCTTGTACTCCAGCGACAGCGGGACGTCGCCGAAGTTGCGGCCCTCGAGCCGGATGAAGGCCCACTTGCGGTCGTCGAGCCAGGCCACGTAGTCGGACGGGCCGATGTGCACGTTGCGCGGGTCGATGTCGTCGACCAGCTGCGAGGTGACGGACTGGGTCTTGCTGATCTTCTTGGACTCCAGCCGGTCGCGCTCCAGCATGTTCTTGAAGTCCATGTTGCCGCCGACGTTCAGCTGGTAGGTCCGGTCGACGGTGACGCCGCGGTCCTCGAACAGCTTGGCCAGCACGCGGTGGGTGATGGTGGCGCCGATCTGCGACTTGATGTCGTCGCCGACGATCGGGACACCGGCCGCGGTGAACTTGTCCGCCCACTCCTTCGTCCCGGCGATGAACACCGGCAGCGCGTTCACGAACGCGACGTTCGCGTCGATCGCGCACTGCGCGTAGAACTTCGCCGCCTGCTCCGAACCGACCGGCAGGTAGCAGACCAGTACGTCGACCTGCGCCTCACGCAGGGCGGCGACGACGTCGACCGGCGACGCGTCGGACTCGGTGATCGTCTCGCGGTAGTACTTGCCGAGACCGTCCAGGGTGTGACCGCGCTGCACGGTGACGCCGCTCGGCGGCACGTCGCAGATCTTGATCGTGTTGTTCTCACTGGCGCCGATCGCGTCGGCGAGGTCGAGGCCGACCTTCTTGCCGTCCACGTCGAACGCGGCGACGAACTCGACGTCGCGGACGTGGTAGTCGCCGAACTGGACGTGCATCAGACCGGGGACGCGCTCGTCGGGCTTGGCGTCACGGTAGTAGTGCACGCCCTGGACGAGCGAGCTGGCGCAGTTGCCGACACCGACGATCGCTACGCGGATCGAAGTCATCTGGAACTCCTTCAATTGGGGGGTGTTGCAGGCGGTTTCTGGTCTGGGGGCTGCTGCTGGCGCCGTTCGCCGTCGATCAGCTCGTTCAGCCAGCGGACCTCGCGCTCGGCCGACTCCAGGCCGTGCCGTTGCAGCTCGAGGGTGTACGCGTCGACCCGCTCCGCCGTGCGGCTCATCGCCGCCCGGAAGTTGGCCAGCCGCTCCTCCATCCGGGCCCTGCGGCCCTCGAGGATGCGCAACCGGGTGGCCGGGTCGGTCCGGCCGAAGAACGAGAACCGGACCCCGAACGTGTCGTCGTCCCAGGCCGACGGACCCGCGTCGTGCATGGCGTGCGCGAAGTGGTCCTTCCCGTCGGCGGTGATCGAGTAGACGATCTTGGGCCGGCGGCCGTCCGGCGTACCGGCCTCGGTCGCGATCAGGCCGGTCCGGAGCATCGCCTTCAGGCACGGGTAGAGCGACCCGAACGACAGCACCCGTCCCCACCCGAACTGGGCGTTGACGCGCTTGCGGAGCTCGTAGCCGTGCATCGGCGCTTCGTGCAGCAGACCGAGTACGGCGAGTTCCAGGACCCCACTGCGGTTTCCCATGACCCCACCTCCCTCGGTCCAGTTTGTCATGACCTGATGTATCGGTTCGATACATCGCCTCGCCACTGTAAGCAGTTGATTGACAGGACGACAACTCATGACAAAGTCCACCTTTGTCACCTCGCCGTACGACGCGCCCCCGGAAACCTGTCACGTCAGGCTGCGATCTGCGTTAATCACTTGACACACAGCGTCGTGAGTCAGGAGCGGAGAGTCATGACCGAGAGTCACGGCAAGCACGCCAAGCACGAGGTGGAGGGCGAAGGCCCGCTGGCGCGGATCGCGCTGCGGTTCACCGCGTTCACCGAGAAATGGCTGCCGGACGCGTTCGGGTTCGTCCTGGTCGGCACCTTTGTGGTGCTGCTGTTCGGGCTGGTCACCGGGGAGCCGCTGCTGAAACGCCCCGACGACCCGGCCGCGACGCACGGGTTCGGCCTGGTCGACGCGTGGGGGCTGGGCTTCTGGAGCCTGATCACCTTCACGCTGCAGATGGCGATGATCATCATCGGCGGGTACGCCGTGGCGACCAGCGGTCCGGTCGCGCGACTGATCACCCGGCTGGCCCGGATCCCGAAGTCACCGCGCGGCGCCGTCGCCTTCGTCGCGGCGGTCGCCATGCTCGCGTCGTACCTGAACTGGGCGTTCAGCCTGATCTTCGCGGCGATCCTGGCCCGCGAGGTGGCGCGCAACGTGCCGAAGGCGGACTACCGCGCGCTCGGCGCGATGGCGTTCCTCGGACTCGGGACGGTCTGGGCGCAGGGCCTGTCCGGCTCGGCCGCGCTGCAGGTCGCCAGCCCGAGCAGCAGCCCGGCGCCGGTCCAGGAGGTGATCAAGGCCGCCGGCCACGCCAGCGGGGTGATCCCGCTCAGCGACACGATCTTCACCTGGCAGGCGATCGTGGCGACGATCTTCGTGTACGCCGTGGGCGTGACGATGGCCTGGTTCGTCGCGCCCGGCGCGGACAACTCCAAGACCGCCGAGCACCTCGGGATCGAGCTCAAGCCGCTGATCGGGCGCGGATCCGCGTACAACGGACAGCGCAACGACGGCGAGACGCGGAGGCCGGGGGACTGGCTGGAGCACTCGCCGTTGTTCAGCCTGCTGGTGGTGCTGCTCGGCGCGGTCTATCTCGTCCGGTACTTCGACGGGAAGAACTTCTTCAGCGCGCTCGACCTGAACACGGTCAACCTGATCCTCTTCCTGCTCGCGATGCTGCTGCACTGGCGGCCGTGGCGGATGGCCCGCGCGGTCCGCGACGGCGCACCGGCGGCGGCCGGCGTACTGCTGCAGTTCCCCTTGTACGGCGGCATCTTCGGCATGATCGCCTACACGGGCATCTCGGCCCGGCTCGCCGGCTGGCTGGTGCAGGCGAGCACGCAGTTCTCCTTCCCGCCGCTAGTCGCGATCTACTCCTGCATCCTCGGCGTCTTCGTCCCCAGCGGCGGCAGCAAGTGGGTGATCGAGGCGCCGTACGTGCTCGAGGCCGCGAATCAGTTGAAGGTGGACGCCGGGTGGATGGTCGTCGTGTACGACCTCGGCGAGGCCAGCGCCAACCTGCTGCAGCCGTTCTGGATGCTCCCCACGCTCGCGATCCTCGGCCTCAAGGCCCGCGACATCATGGGCTACACCTTCACCCTGTTCCTCGCCTGCTTCCCCGCGGCGTTGCTCGCAGTCACGCTACTGGCGCCGCACGTCACGGGATAGGTACGCTCTGTGCTCATTTAGGGAGCGTTACCACATCCCCCTTAGTCTGGGGGGCAATGACTTCAGCGAGATCGTCGAGGACTGGACAGTGAGTGAAGCTCGTCGCAAGGCCGCCCCGTCTCGTGCGCGCCGCAAGAAACACTGGGCGCTCCGGATCGTCGGGTGGTTGCTGGCTCTGTTCTTCCTCGGTGTGATCGGGGCCGCGGCCACTTTCTTCATCGGGTACCAGACCACGGACATCCCGGACCCGAACAAGGCGTTCCAGATGAACACCTCGACGGTGTACTACTCGGACAACAAGACGGTGCTCGGCAGCTTCTACGACCAGAACCGCCAGTCGGTGCCGCTGGCTCAGATCCCGAAGACGGTTCAGGACGCCGTGATCGCGGCCGAGGACCGGACCTTCTGGACCAACCCGGGCGTCTCGCCGTCCGGCATGGCGCGCGCGGCGTTCAACATCGCCCGCGGCAAGCAGCTTCAGGGTGGTTCGACGATCACCCAGCAGTACGTGAAGATCATGTACCTCACGCAGGAGCGAACCTTCTCGCGGAAGTTCTCCGAGCTGTTCATCGCGACCAAGCTGAGCCGCCAGACGGACAAGAAGGAGATCCTCGAGGGGTACCTGAACACCATCTACTTCGGTGAAGGTGCCTACGGCATCAGTGCCGCCGGCGATGCGTACTTCAGCATTCCGGATCCGAAGAAGCTGGGTCCCGAGCGGGCCGCCTTCCTGGCCACCGTACTGAACAACCCGAGCTACTTCGACCCGGACAAGCCGGCGGCGCGGCAGCGGATCCTCGAGCGGTACCGGTACGTGCTGGACGGAATGCGGATCGGCGGCACGATCACGCAGGCGCAGTACGACACCATGAGCAAGAAGGTGCCGCCGCTCAACAAGAAGGCGAAGAGCCCCCGGTTCAAGGGGACCAAGGGCTACCTGCTGGCGATGGCCAAGGAAGAGCTGGACACCCTCGGCTACTCGCCTGAGGAGATCAGCGGTGGCGGCCTTCGGGTGGTGACGACCTTCGACGTCGGCAAGCAGACCGAGGCGGTCCGGGCCGGCATCAACGAGATCCCGGAAAAGAACCGGGCGAACCTGCACGTCGGCATCGCGTCGGTGCGGCCCGGCACCGGCGAGCTGGTGGCCATGTACGGCGGAGTCGACTTCCTGAAGAGCGAGCTGAACTGGGCCCGGCTGCGTGCCCGCCCCGGATCGTCGTTCAAGCCGTTCGCCGTGGCAGCCGCGCTGGAGGACGACCGCGGCCTGTACGAGCGGTACCAGGGCGACAGCCCGATCGAGATCCAGGGCAAGGAGCTCAACAACGAGTTCGACCGGGACTACGGCGAGGTGGACCTGCTGAAGGCCACCAAGCTGTCGATCAACACCGCCTTCTACGACCTGGTCGACAAGCAGATGGAGGACGGCCCGAACAAGGTCGTCGACGCTGCCGAGAAGGCCGGCATCCCGAAGACCGCCGCCCTCGAGCGCGGCCGGAACAACCCGTCGACCGTGCTCGGCCCGGACCCGTACGCCTCGCCGGTCGAGATGGCCAACGCGTACGCGACGTTCGCGGCCGGCGGGATGTACACGCCGGTGCACACGATCAAGACGGTCACGTCGCCGGGCAACGCGAAGAACTTCGACCAGAAGAACAAGTACAAGTCGGTCCGGCAGTTCGAGAAGCCGATCGCCGACCAGGTCAACTTCGCGCTCAGGAGCGTGACCGAGGACGGCGGCAGCGGCGAGCGGGCGCAGAAGCTCGACCGTGAGGTGGCCGGCAAGACCGGTACGGCGGGTGGTGTGGCCGTCGAGCACCGGGCCGCGAACGCGAAGTGCGACGGGTGCAAGGACGGCGACGACACGCTGACCTCCTGGTGGACGGGCTACACGCCGAACCTGTCGACGTCGGTGCTCTACCGCGCCGGCAAGACCGGTGAAGGCGACCTCGACCCGTTCAGCGACGACAAGGCGTTCTTCGGTGGCAACTGGCCGCTGAAGACCTGGCTGGCCTACATGGAGCCGGCGCTGGGCAGCTCCGATGAGGTGAAGTTCGACGAGCCGGACCCGGAGTCGATGGACAGCCCGACGCCGACCTTCACGCCGACAACGCCGCCGACGACGCCGCCGACCACGCCGCCCACCACGCCGCCGACGACGCCGTCGGGCCCGCCGACCACGCCGCCGAGCACGCCCAACAGCCCGCCGCCGAGCACGCCGGACGACCCCCCGACGGGCAAACCGACCCGGCCCACCCGGCCACCGATCACCTTCCCCACCGGCCCGAACGATCCACCGGGCGGCGAAGAAGGCGGCGGCGAGAACCCCGGCAACGGCAACAACCAGTAGCTCGCGCGAACCCAGCTGGACCGCACCCGTCAGGGTGCGGTCCAGCTGCGTTTCCGGCCGTACCTGTGGACGGAGCTGAGCCGGTTCAGTAGTGATGGGGCACGATGGGGGTGTGTTCGAGCGAACAGCTGGGGAGCAGCCCAAGCGGGCTCGGCGGGCCCGAGAGACGGGGGCCGCCGGGATCCGGCAGTGGTTGCCTGAGCGGCTGAGCCGGGAAGCGCTCGGCTGGTGGCTGATCACCCGGGCGGGGATCTTCCTGCTCGCGCTGTCCGCGCCGTTGCTGTTCAACCGCGGCGACACCTACCCGAACGTCTGGCACGCCTGGTGGCAGTGGGACGTCTGGCACTTCAAGGCGATCGCGGAGTTCGGCTACGCGAACGGCGAGCCGTCCGGTGCGCCGCTGGCGGCGTTCTTCCCGGGCCTGCCCGTCCTGATGCGGGCGGCCAGCTGGCTCGGCATCGGGTACGTCGGGGGAGGTGTGCTCGTCTCGGCCATCGCGAGTGCCGTCGCCGGGGTCTGGCTGGCCAAGCTCGCCCGGTACGAGTTCCCCGAGCTGCGCGACTTCGGGCCGACCGCGGCGCTGGTCTGGTTCACCGCGCCGGTCGGCGTCTTCCTCGCCGCGCCGTACACCGAAGCCCTGTTCTGCGCGTTCGCGTTCCCGGCCTGGCTGGCGGCGCGGCAGGGACGTTGGGCCCGGGCGGCGATCCTGGTCGCGCTGGCCTCGACGGTCCGGGTGTCCGGCCTGTTCCTGATCTTCGCGCTGTGCGTCGAGTTCGTCACCTCGAAGAAGCGGGACTGGCGGGCGTTGCCCTGGCTGGCGCTGCCGGCCGTACCGGTGCTCGGCTTCATGGCGTACCTGAAGCAGATCCACGGCTCCTGGTTCGCCTGGCAGGACGCGCAGGAGAAGGGCTGGGCCCGCGAGTTCACCTGGCCGTGGACCTCGATCATCCACACCTTCGAGGCCGCCACCAAGGGCCACTTCCCGGCGGACCGGACCGACTGGACCTGGATGTTCCGGGCCGAGCTGGTCGCGCTGCTGGTCGGACTGATCCTGGTCGCCTGGCTGCTCTGGCGCCGCTCGTGGGGCGAGGCTGCCTGGGTCGGCGCGACGGTGGCGGCGTTCGTCACGTCGTACTGGGTCTACTCGCTGACCAGGGCGACGCTGCTCTGGTGGCCGTTGTGGATCGGGCTGGCAGTGCTGCTGCACCGGAGACCCTGGCTGGGCAGGTTCTACCTCGGGCTGGCGATACCACTGGCCGCGATCTGGGCCGCGGCCTTCTTCACCGGCCGCTGGGCCGGCTGAGTAGTTCTGCTCAAGACGGCTGCGTAGTGCCGATCTAGCGTGACTCCATGGTTCGCAAAGCCTTGGCAGTAGGGATCGCGGCGGGTGCCTCGCTGGCGGCCCTGGTCGCGCTGCAGGCCCCGCTGTGCCCGCCCAACTCCGACACCTGTCTGGCTGACCAGTGGAGTGCCCAGGCCTGGGACTACCTCACCAAGTAGGCGAACCGCTGCGCGGCCGTCTCCCCGTACGGCGTGACGACGGCTACCGCGAGCTCGTGCTCTCCCAGCGTCAGGTCCAACGCCCACTCGGCTGCGTCGACCGGTCCACTGGGCAGGTGCAGCCGGATGCCCACGCCGTACGGGTGGAAGTGCTCGAACCGGACCACCGGGCGTTCCACCGTCCCGCCGAGCCCCGTCGCGAGCGCGGACAGTTGCGGGTACGCCGGGCCGCCGTCGCGGACGAGGCGTGGCGTCTCGATCACGCGGGAGCCCTGGAAGAGCGGCGCGAGCGGCCCAGCGGACCAGGTCACGCCGGTCGTGGTCGCCGACGCGAAGTAGGTGAACCAGTCGGCGGCCTGTCCGGTGCTGGGCGGCTCGACCGGCCCCGCACCCACGAAACGGGGTGCTGCGTCCAGTGCCAGCAGCTCCCGCACGCCCAGCGGCGTACCGGCGTCGTCGGCCCAGTACGAGCCGTTCTGGCCGTCCAGCACGACCCAGCGGTCCAGCTCGTCGATCCAGGCCTCGCTGACGACGTGGCCGCGCCCGACTCCGGTGTGGTGCGCGGGCTGACGTAGGTCGACGCGGCGCGAGGGGATCTGTACGGCGTTCAGCGCCTGGCTCAGCACGATCGAGTACTCGACGCAGGCGAACCGTTCGCCGGCGTCCACCCGCTCCAGCACGGTCAGCGCATCCGGGTCGTTCACGTGGTCGTTCGCGTGCTGCCAGCTCTTGTGCACCCACTCGAGCAGGCCGAGCGCGGTGGCCCAGGCCGACTCCCCAGGCGAGGGCAGGCGCTCCAGCAGTCCGCTCAGCCGGTCCGGTGCGATCGCGTAGAGCTCCAGCGGCAGCATCGGGGCCGCGTCGGGCCAGTCAGTCAGCTCCAGCGAAGGCAGCGGCACAAGCATCCGGCGCCGCAATGATGGCCACTCATCCCCGAACACCTTCTCCAGCTCTCCGTCGAACAGCTCGGGCTGGCTGAACCCACCGGCAACCGCCTCCTCGAGCAGCGCCAAGGCATCAGGCGAGCCCAGCCGAGCAGCAGCCAGCGCCGCACCAGGAGCCCACAGATGAGCCCACCACTCCGAGTCCTCGCGCAGCTCGGGCACCAGCCCCAGCAACTCCTGGTGGCGACCGGACCGCAGGCGCTCCTCGGCCCGGAGCCGCAGCCGGGCGAGCTCCCGAGGCGACCGCCCGACCGCGGTCCCCGGGGCGTCGTCGGGCTCACCCATTCCGCCTCCATCTCGCGATATGGACTCTTGAAGTCACGGGCAACCTATCCGGCAGCCCGTTCGTCAGTACGAGTGGAAGGGGTGGCAGGCCGGGCGGGGTCGCCACCCCTTCCTTCGACTCACAACACGTCCGGCGGAACCTCTCAGGGGCAGGTTCCGCCGGAGAATCCGTACCGGAGAGGGCGGCCACCACACGGTGGCCGCCCTTCCGTCGGATCAGCCGAAGTTGCGCTCGATCGAGGCGCTCGGCGTCGGGGTCGGCTTGGACTCCGCCACCCGCTTGTCGCTCGGGTGCGTGCCGGCCTCGATGCCCTTCAGCGTGCCGAGCAGCTCCAGCTCGGACAGCGTGACTCCAGTAGCCCCGGCCGCAGGCGTCAGCACCAACCGGTACTGCGTGTACGTCTTCGGCTGGGCCACGCTGAACGACCGCGTGTACGACGGGAAGGCCCAGGTCTGGCCCGACCGCTTGTCCACGGTCGTCCACTTGGTCCCGTCGTTCGAGCCCTCTAGCGTCCAGCCCGCAGGCGCGGCGCCGGTGGTCCCGCTGGTCAGCGTGTACATCGTCACCGGACGGCCCTGCTGCAGCGTGACCGTCACCGTCGGCGTGGCCCCGGTCAACGTGACCTGCTGCTTGGAGTCGTTGTCGGTCAGCGCGGACACGTCCACGCCGCCGGCCGCGGTGACCGCACCCTCGTCCTCGGTCGAGTCGCGCCAGGTCTTCGGGTCCTCACCGGGCTTGGTGATCGACGGCGGCGCGTCGTTGCGGCCGGTGCCCCAGCTCGACGGCTTGTCGGTCATCTCGAACTCGATCTTGCCGCCGTGCGCGATCAGGTCGTGCGGCAGCGCGGTCGAGGACCACTTCTTGCCGTTCACCTTCACGCCCTTGACGTAGATGTTCTTCGCGCTGTTCTTCGGCGCGCTGACCACCAGCTTCTTGCCGCCCGGCAGGTTCACCGTCGCCTTGGTGAACAACGGCGAACCGATCGCGTACGACGGGGAGCCGACCTGCAGCGGGTAGAACCCGAGCATGCTGAACAGGTACCAGGCCGACATCTCGCCGTTGTCCTCGTCGCCCGGGTAGCCCTGGCCGATCTCCGAGCCCAGGTACAGCCGGCTCAGCACCTCACGCACCTTCTCCTGCGTCTTCGACGGCTGCCCGGCGAAGTCGTACATGTACGCGATGTGGTGCGACGGCTGGTTGCTGTGGCCGTACTGGCCCATCCGGACGTCGCGCGCCTCGAGCATCTCGTGGATCGTGCCGCCGTACCCGCCGACGTGCGTGGCGTCCTCCGGCGTGGCGAAGAACTCGTCGAGCTTCTTCGCCAGCCCGTCGCGGCCGCCGTACAGGGCAGCCAGGCCGGCACCGTCCTGCGGGGTCGAGAAGGCCATGTTCCAGGCGTTGGTCTCGGTGTAGTCGTGACCCCAGTCGCGCGGGTCGAAGGTGGTCGGCGAGTTGCCCCAGACGCCGACGGCGTCCTTGCCCTGGAAGAAGCCCAGCGCCGGGTCGAACAGGGTCACGTAGTTGCGCGCCCGGTTCAGGTAGTAGTCGTAGTTGTCGAGGTACTCCTGCTTGCGCGGGTCGCTCTTCTTCGCCGCGTCGTACAGGGCCTTGGACATGTTGGCGATGCCGTAGTCGTTGATGTAGCCGTCCATCGACCAGCTGAAGCCTTCGGCCGTGGTGTTGGCCGTGTAGCCGTTGAAGGCCGAGAGGTCCAGGCCCTTGCGGCCGACGTTCTCCGTCGGCGGGCGGACGGCCGCGTTCTTCAGCGCCGCGTCGTACGCCGCCTGGACGTCGAGGCCCTTGATGCCCTTGAGGTAGGCGTCGGCGAACGCGACGTCCGAGCTGGTGCCGACCATCAGGTTCGCGTAGCCCGGCGAGGACCAGCGCGAGATCCAGCCGCCGTCCTTGTACTGCTGGACGAACCCGTTCACCAGGTCGTCGGCGGTGTCCTGCGCGAACAGGCTGTAGGCCGGCCAGACGGTCCGGTAGGTGTCCCAGAACCCGTTGTTCACGTAGGTCTGCCCGGCCACCAGCTTCGAGCCGGTCGCGGTCGGGGTGTCCGCGCCGACCTTCGGCGAGACCGGCGACGCGTAGGTGATCACCGGCTTGCGCGCCGTACCGGTGTTCTCCGAGCCGTTGTTCGGGTAGAGGAACAGCCGGTACAGGTTGGAGTAGAGCGAGTGCAGCTGGTCCGCGGTGGCACCCTCGACCTCGATCGTGTGCAGCTTGGCGTCCCAGAGCTTCTGCGCCGCCGACTTGACCTTGTCGAACTTGCTCTCGGCGCCGAGCTCGAGCTCCAGGTTCTTCTTCGCCTGCGCCGTACCGATCAGCGACGTGGCGATGCGGAGCTGGACCTGCTGGACCTTCTTGTCGAAGCTGAAGTAGCCGCCGACGTTCGCGCCGCCACCGTCCGCAAGCTTGCCGGAGGCAACGACCTTCTGGTCGACCACGCCGTACACGAACAGCCGGCCGGCGCCGGTCGACAGCCCGCTCTTCACGTCGCTGAAGCCGGTCACGACGCCGGTCTCCGGGTCGAGCGTCAGACCGCCGTTGTTGTTGGCGTTGTCGAAGACCAGCGACGCCTGGCCCTTCGGGAAGCTGAACCGCAGCATCGCCGCGTGATCGGTGGGAGCGACCTCGAGCGCGTTGCCGTTGTCGAAGGTGACGCCGTAGTAGTACGGCCGGGCCACCTCGTTGTCGTGGCTGAACGCCCACGCGCGGGCCTCGCGGTCCGCGGTCGGCGTCGCCGCCGTCGTCGGCATCACCTGGAAGGTCTGCCGGTCACCCATCCACGGGCTCGGCTCGTGGCTGATCGACAGCGCCTGGAGCTCCGGCTTGTTCTCCTCGTTGTTGCCCTTGGCGTAGTCGTACAGCCAGGACGTCGAGCCGGCGTTCGTCACCGGCGTCCAGAAGTTGAAGCCGTGCGGTACGGCGGTCGCCGGGATGTTGTTGCCCCGGGAGAATCCGCCGGTCGCGTTCGTTCCGCGGGTCGTGAGCGCCAGCTCCGACGGGTGCTTCGCGGCCGTCCTGCGCGCCGCGTCGTCCGGGTTCTCCGCCTTGGCGATCCGCACGTCGTCGATCCAGCCGCGGAAGTCGGCCGGGCCTTCGGGCTTGTCGTAGCCGACGAGGATCCGCTTCACGGTCTTGCCGGCGGCGTACTTGCCGAGGTCGGCCTCGATGTTGTTCCACTGGTTGGTGGACAGGCCCTTGTCCTCGCCCTGGCCGCGCGGGCTGAGGCCGAAGCCGTGGTGGTCCTTGGCCTTCAGGTCGCTCAGGTAGGTCCCGTCCGCGAAGGCCAGGTCGACCGCGGCGTACGTGCTCGGGTAGCTGAGATCGCCCTCGACGTGCTCGGGGAAGATCTTGTACGACAGCCGGGTGTCCTTGCCGACCTTGAGGTCCACGTCGGCGACCTTGTTCCAGGTGTAGCCGCGACCCTCGGAGGTCTGGTGGCCGGCGTACCGGAAGGACTTGACGCCGGTGAAGCCGGTCCGGGCGCGAGCGTTGTACGCGCTGGTCGGGCCGGAGTCGAGCCGCGACTCGGCCACCTCACCAGGAGGCGGCAGCGGGGCGCCGTTCGACAGGTACCAGTCGGCGAGCTGGACGATGTCCTCGCCGTGGTTGAGCGTGACGTCGAGCTTGAAGTGCGTGTACGCCGTCTCGTTCGCGACGGTGTACTCCTTGGTCTGGAAGCGGTTCTCGAACGACTCGCCGGTGCGGGTGTCGAGCACGGTCCAGGTGGTGCCGTCGTTCGAGCCGGACACGGTCCAGTTCTGCGGGTCGCGACCGTCGGCGTCGTTGGCCGAGGTCAGCGCGTACTTGCGCAAGGTGACCGGGGCGGAGGTCTGGTAGGTCAGCCAGCCGGTCGGCTCGAAGACCAGCCACTTGGTGAACTTGTCCCCGTCGGCGACGTTGCTCGCGATCTCACCGCCCCCGGTGTTCTCGCCGCTGGCCGCGACCTGGGTGACCTTGTCCATCTCGCTGCCGCCGATACCGGTCGGCGTCGGGCCTTCGACCCCACCGGTGCGGGGCTTCCCGTCCGGTCCGGTCTCGACCGCGTCGGTGTAGCCGGGCTGCGGCTGCCCCGGCTCGAAGGAAGTGAAGTAGGAAGCCCCACTCACCACAGGCTGCTGCTGCGCCTGGGAGGCGGTGGGGACGGAGGCGCTCGCTGACGTCATGGCAGACATTGTCACAACAAGCCCCAGAGACGTGACGAGCCCCAGTGGGCGGCGGAGTTTCATCTCGCTCCTAGCAGGCAGAAAGTGCCCGCCGAACGCGGGCACCCTGATGGTCACGCGGCCCCGATGACAAGGTTGTCAGCCCGCGTCCGCAGTGATCCTCCCTACCGGCATCACCCCGGGTCAAGACTTCGTCGCACTCTGTCCCGAAGTTACTCCCCACCGGCGACATTTCGCCGTACGACGAACTCGGCGTTTCCCCGCCCGGAAGAGAGGAGGTGGCGCGGCGCGCACTTCCGGGGCCGGCGGGGCGGGAGCCGAGGGCTCGTCCGGGCTCGGCGGCGCGGAGCGCACGCCTCTGGGGCGTGCTGCTCTGTCCCATCCATTCATCAGCGGTCCGCGAGGACGACCTCGCGGAAGCGGCGGGCGGCGGGGGTGGCGGCGTGGCCCTGGGGGAGGACGAGGTCGAGGCGGCGGTGGACGGTCAGGTCGGTGACCGGGAGCTGGCGGGTGGCGGAGGCGACGTGGGGTGGGAGGTCGAAGCCGGTCGGGGTGAGGGTGAGGCCGACGCCGGCGGCGACCAGGTCGAGGACCATCGTCCACTCGTTCACCTCGCAGGCGACGCGGCGAGTGACGCCGGCTTCGCGGAAGGCCTGGTCGACCGTCGCGCGGATGGCCCATTGCGCCGGCGGTTCGACGAACCGTTCGCCGTCGAGGTCGGCCAGTACGACGGAATCGCGCTTGGCCAGCGGGTGGGTCAACGGCACGGTCAGAACGATCGGCTCGGAGTCCAGCGGGGTCACGTCGAGACCGGGGATGCGGTCGGTGGTCGGGGAGACCAGTGCGCAGTCGAGGCGGCCGTCCGCGACCAGGTCGAGCATCTGCATCGCCGGGAGTTGCTGCACGGAGATGTCGACGCCGGGATGCGCCAGCGCGAACGTCGCCAGCCAGGACGAGAACGGCAGTCTGTGACCGCTCGTCTGGAGAGCCCCGATCTTCAGCTGCCCAGCCAGTACGCCGTGCGCATCCTGCACCGCCTGCTGCGCGGCCGCCGCGGCGTCCAGCGTGTGCCGGGCGGCCGGCAGCAGCGCCGTACCCTCGGCGGTCAACCGGACCGGCCGAGTACCGCGGACGAAGAGCAGCGCGCCGACCTCCTTCTCCAGCGCCCGGATCGAGGTGGACAGCCCGGACTGGACGATGTGCTCCCGTGACGCGGCGCGCGTGAAGCCGCGCTCCTCGGCGAGCGCGACGAAGTGCCGCAGGTGGCGAAGCTCCATGTATCTCTCCGGGAGATGGAATTGATCTGTTCCAGGCCCAGTAAAGCTGAGATCGCCAAGCACAGCCGGTCCGTTGCACCTCTGTGGACAACCACTTCCACCGAGAGGTCCCGCTGATGAGCACCACCGCAGTGGCCACCAGGTCCCGGCACACGACCGGCTTCTGGTTCGTCGCCCTCGCCTTCCTGACGCTGATGGCGTTCGGTACGGCGCCCACCCCGCTCTGGCCGATCTACCAGGTCCGCGACCACTTCGGCCCGACCACCGTGACGATCGCGTTCGCCGCGATGGTGATCGGCGCCGCGAGCAGCTTCCGCCTGCTCGGCCACCTGTCCGACCGGCTGGGCCGCCGCCGGATCATCGTGCCCGCGCTGCTCGTCGGGATCCTCTCGGCCGTCGTACTGGCTGCTTGGCCGGATCTGCCGGGCCTGATCATCGGCCGGATCCTGACCGGCGTCGCCGTCGGGCTGATGGCGTCCACCGCGACCGCCTACCTGACCGACCTCTACCGCGAGGCGCGGCCCGACGATGCGACCTCGTCGACTCCCGGTCTGGTCGCCGCGGTGGCGAACCTCGGCGGGCTGTCACTCGGCCCGATCGTCGCGGGCGCGCTGGCGCAGTGGGCGCCAGCGCCTGTCCACACGGCGTACGTCGTGTTCGGGGTCCTGATGATCGTGCTGCTCGGCCTGGTGCTGACCAGCCCGGAGACCGTCGACACCGAACTCGCCGAGCAGGACCGGCCGGTGCGGTTCGCGGTCCGGCCGGGGCGGCGGACCGACTTCGTCGCGGCCGGCGCGGTCGGATTCTTCGCGTTCGCGGTGATCGGCCTGTTCTCCTCGCTCGGCGCGATCATCGTGCGCGGGCAGCTCGGCATCACGTCGTACTTCGTGGCCGGTCTGGCGCCGTTCACCGCGATGGCAGCGTCGGCGGTGGCTCAGCTGGCGCTCCGAAAGCTGCAGCACCGGACGATCCTCACCACCGGCACGCTGCTGTTCCCGCTCGGGCTGGCGCTGACCGCCGTCGCGCTCTACCACCCGGCGCTCTGGCTGATCCTGGTCGCGGCCGCGCTGGCCGGAGCCGGCGCCGGTCTGCTCTTCAAGAGCGCGGTGACCCAGACAGCGATCGCCGCCGAACCGGCCTCGCGCGCAGGTGTCCTGGCGGCGTTCTTCGTGATCGCCTACTTCGGCATGGGTATCCCGTCGATCGCGTTCAGCCTGGTCATCCAGCACCTCGCGCTGCGGCCGACGATGATCGTCTTCGCGGTCCTGCTCTCGCTCGGCGCGCTGATCCCGGTCGCCGTCTCCCGGCGTTCGGTCAGCGGGTAGCGACCACCAGGAGTGTTGGGAGTACGGCGAGGAAGCGGTCGCGGCGGGCGCGGTCGTTCTGCTCGGCCAGCCAACCGTCGGCGTCGTCGCGGGTGATCAGTGCCCGGTCGACCGCCGCGTCGGCGGCCATCTCCAGTTGCTTGACCATCACGTCGTGGCCGGTCACGACCTGGTTGTGGACCACCACCTCCGGGTCGTGGAACCCGGTGTCGAGCAGCCAATCGCGGAAACTCCGGGCGGCCCGTGGCGCGACCGAGCGGGACTCGAGCCCGAGCAGGATCACGTCGGTCAGGTCCTGGTCGCTGCTGTCGACCAGCAGGAAGCCGTAGTCCTGGCCGGCGAGCACGGCGCGGCCGCCGGGCCGCAGTACTCGGTACGCCTCGGCCAGTGTTGGCTGCGGGTCGTCGAGCAGGTGGAACAGCCGGGCCGCGCGGTAGCCGTCGACGGATCCGTCGGCCAGCGGCAGCTCGTCGGACCGTGCCACGTGAAACATCGCGCTCGGGATCCGGGTCGCGGCGACCGCGATCGCGGCGGGGTCGCTGTCGACCCCGATCACCTTGACACCGGCGTCGACCAGTTCGGCCGCCGCATGGCCGCAGCCGCTGGCGACGTCGACCAGCGTCTGGCCCGGGGCGAGGTCCAGCAAGCGGTAGGACTCGGCACGTAGTTCGGCCGCACCGGGCGTCTGCTCGATCCGGTCCAGGAAGGTCAGTTCAGCCATACGACCACGGTGCAACTTCAGGTGCACCTGAAGTCAACACCCGTGGTGACCGGATCAGTCCATCGAGACCTTGTCGAAGATCGTGGTGGTGTAGCGGACGTCGACGCCGACCTCGTCGCCGACGGCCGGCGGGGCCACCGAGGACGGCAGGAACAGCATGCTCGCCTGCATGTGCGGCGGCTCGGCGAACCAGCGCTGCTTGCCCTCGATCGTGAACGGCGACAGCGCCATCCCGGCCGCGTCCAGGCTGCCCTTGGCCACCGCGATCGCGCGCTGCCGGACGCTGGCGGCCGCGGTCGGGGCCTCCAGGCCGACGCCGTGCGCCGTACCGCCGGACACGACCAGGATGTGGCCGTCGCCGGTCACCCGGCGCTGGCGGTAGCCGACGCGTTCGCCGCGTCGTACCGAGTGCACGTCGAGCACGGTCGCGCGGACCGTGAACGCGCCACGGTCGCCCAGCCACAGGCCGGTGCCCATCCGGAGCTTCACGTTCTCGCCGATGTCGGCCAGCTTCTGCGCCGGCACGTGCGACACCCACAGCGGACCCTGCCGTACGGCGCGCGCCTGCTTGCCCAGCTCGGCGGCCTCACGGATGTTGGCCGACGTCCCGCCGGCGCCCATCGGGAAGTGCAGCGACCAGCCCTCGAACTTGATCCGGTCGAGCGCGTTCAGCAGCATTGTGTGGCGCAGCTCGCGGGCGCCGATGCCGTGCCGGCGCATCGACGTCTGCACCTCGATCAGGACCCGGCTACCGGCCGGGATCGAGACCAGATCGGCCAGCCGGCTGACCGTGTGGATCACGTTCTTGCCCTGCGGGACCTCCAGGAACGAGCGCCACGGCGAGAGCACCACGACGTCGTCCTTGTAGTCCGGCGGGACCTCGTTGTACGTGCCGACCGCGACCGTCTTCGCGCCGAGCGCACGCGCCTCGGCCAGCAGCCGCGGGTTCCCCACGCCGTACCCGTTGCCCTTGGCCACCGGGATGATGTCTCCGTTCCACGTGGAACGGAGATGGTCGCGCCATCGATCGGAGTCGATGTGCAGGGTCAGGGGCATGGTGTCAACGCCGTCTCATGTAGAGGTCGAATGCGGTGTAGAGCGCCTTGTTCAACGGCAGATCCCACTCACCGACGTACTCGACGGCCTCGCCGCCGGTGCCGACCTTGAACTGGATCAACCCGACGTGCGAGTCGTTCGGGTCCAAGGTGTCGGTGATGCCCCGTAGGTCGTACAAGGTCGCGCCCGCGGAGAGCGCGTCCGACATCATCCGCCACTGGATCGCGTTCGATCCACGGACGTCCCGCTTGGCGGTCGAGCTGGCTCCGTAGGAGTACCAGGAATGACCGCCGACCCGGACCCAGATCGTCGAGGCGACCAGGTCCCCCTCGTGGTAGGCGTTGTAGAGCCGGAAGTCGCAGACGTCGGACGGCTGGTTGGCCATCGCCGCCTGCATCTTGACGAAGTACGGCAGCGGCCGCGGCGTGAAATGGTCCCGCTCGGCCGTCTCGACGTACAGCTGGTGGAAGGCCTTCAGGTCCTCGGCCGTCCCGAGGGTGACCTCGACGCCGAGCTTGTCGGCCTTCTTGATGTTGCGGCGCCAGAGCTGGTTCATGCCCTTGAGCAGGTCGTCCTGGCTACGGCCGGCCAGCGGGACCTGGAACACGTACTGCGGCTGACCGGCGGCGAAGCCCTCGCCGACCTTCGGCGCCTTCCACCCGAGCGCGCGCAGCTGTGCCGCAACGGTCGCGCCGGACGGCTCGATCACGTCCGCGCGGACGTCACCCAGCTTCGGCTGCTGACCGCCGGCGATCGCGTCCTTGATCGTCTTCGCGGTCCAGCGCCGGGTCGCGACCGGCGGACCCATCCGCAGACCGAACGCGCCCTGCTCGGCCGTGTGCGCCGCGAGCGGGCGCAGGAAGCGGCCGAGGTCGATCGCGTCCCAGTCGATCACCGGGCCCTCGGGCAGGTAGGCCAGGTAGCGCTTCACCTTCGGCATCTGCCGGTAGAGCACCAGCGCGACGCCGACCAGCTCGCCCGGGTTCGCCGGGTCGTACCAGCCGAGCGACTCGGCCTTCCACTCGCTCTTCACCGCCGCCCAGCCCGGGGTCTGCAGGAAGCTCGCCGACGGCTGGGCCGCCAGATAAGCGGCGTGCTCGTCGGCCGAGATGGTCCGGATGCTCAAGTCACTCACGGTCGGTCAGGTTACCGGGCGGGAGCGCAAGACCGTAGCCGAGCGGACAGATCCACTCACTGATCGCGCTCCCACCCGGGGTGTCTCAGCCGATCCGGATCAGCCGGGAGCCGTGCGCGGGCACGTCCTGAGCGGTCCAGCTGCCCCAGGACCAGCCCAGGTTCTTCCGCGCCACCAGGTCACGGACGCTGCGCAGGTGACCGGCGCCGAGGGCCTTGAAGTCGACCTTGATGTCGGCCGGCGTGGACCCCAGGTTGTAGACCGCGGCGTACGTCCTGCCGTGCACGACCTTCTTCCAGACCTGCAGTTCGCCGGCGGTGACGCGGGTCGGCAGTACGGCGGACTGGTCGAGCGCGATCACCTCGGGGTTGGTGAGGATGCTCACGGCCTGGTCGTCGATGTTCTGCAGGTCGCCGCCGACGTACAGGGGAGACGAGGCCATCGACCAGAAGGTCATGACGGACCGCCGCTCGGTGTCGCTGATGCCGTCCTGCAGCCCGGTGCCGGTGTTGTTGACGATCGGCATCGAGTCGAGGTCACCGAGGTAGTTCGACCGCAGGTGCGGCAGCCAGTTCGGCAGGTCCTCCCAGCGGTTGTCGACCGAGCTCTCCCAGGTCGCCGTGGTGTCGCAGTAGCACTCGACGTCGGTGTCGATCCGGACGCCGTTCACCGACGGCCGCAGTCCGTCGGCCGCCGCGATGTCGACCGGCCAGGCGCTGCCGCTCAGCCAGATCTTCCGGCCGACCTTGTCGATCGCCTTCGAGTACGCCGCCATCTCGGCCACGCTGGACGGCAGGATCCCGTCGATCTTGAGGAAGTCGATGCCCCAGGAGGCGAACTTACGGATCACCGAGTCGATGTACGCCTGCGCGCACGGCTTGGTGTAGTCGATCATCCAGTTGTCGTCCCACTTGTTCGCCGTGGTCAGCGGCAGGACGGTGATCTGCTGGACCGTGCAGTTCGTGCCCGCGATCGGCACGTTGTTGTCGTAGATCTTCTTCTCCAGGCCGATCGCGCCGTAGACGCCGAGCTTCAGGCCCTTGCTGTGCACGTAGTCGGCGACCGGCTTGATGCCGTTCGGGAAGCGGACCGGGTCGGCGCTCGGGATGCCGTTCGCGTCGCTGTTGGCCTGCCAGTCGCCGCGGGTCTTGCTCCACTCGGCGTCCAGGTTGATGTAGCGGTAACCGGCCGGCTTGAGCTTGGCCGCCATCGTGTCCGCGGTCTTCCTGATCCGCGCCTCGTCCATCCAGTCGCCGCCGTACCCGGCCGCCTTGGTCGAACCGATGCTCCAGCTGCTCCAGCCCATGAACGGTTGCGGATGCGGTGCCTTCGCCTCAGCCGGCGCCGCGACGGCGAAGGCCAGCAGCGGGGCGATTGCTGCGAAACTGACTACTTTTCGGAGGGTCATACAGCGAACCTATTGTCATTACTTAACCGTGGCAACAAATACCCGCCAGTCGGTTTCCCTAGGCTGAGCGCCATGGGTGTGGCTTTGGTGACGGGGTCGGCGTCGGGGATCGGGGCCGCGGTCGCGCGGCGGTTGGCGGCGGACGGGACGACCGTGGTCGTGCACTCGCGGACCAGTCGGGACGCGGGGGAGGCGTTGGCGGGGGAGCTCGGCGGGAGCTACCTGCAGGCCGATCTGGCGGACGACGAGCAGGCCGCGGGGCTGGTGCCCGCGGTCCTGGCGGCGTACGGGCGGCTCGACGTACTGGTGAACAACGCCGGGATCAGTTGGCCGGTGCCGCACGCCGAGCTCGACGGGTTGAGCGCGGCGGACTGGCGCCGGGTGCTCGACGTGAACCTGATCGCGCCGTGGTTGCTCTGTACGGCGGCACTGCCGGCGTTGCGGGCGGCCGGGGGCTGCGTGGTCAACGTGACCAGCCATGCAGGCGTACGGCCGAAGGGCAGTTCGATCGCGTACGCCGCGAGCAAGGCCGCGCTCAACCACGTGACCAAGCTGCTCGCGGCCGCGCTCGGGCCGGACGTTCGGGTGAACGCCGTCGCGCCCGGGTTGGTCGACACTCCGCTGACGGCGACGTGGACCGAGGCGCAGGAGCTGTGGAAAACCCGGAGCCCGATGGGTCGCGCCGCGCAGCCCGAGGACGTCGCCGACCTGATCGCGGCCGTCGTCGCGAACAAGTACCTGACCGGCGAAGTCATCCTGCTCGACGGCGGCCTCAACCTCCGCTGACGTTCTGTCGGCGGCGGCTTCTACGATCGCCGGATGCCGTCGCTGGGTGTGGACTTCCGTCGTCTCTGGATCGCCTACACGGTCAGCGCCGCGGGCAGCGCGGTCGGTTTCGGAGCGCTCCCGCTGATCGCGGTGCTCGTGCTCGACGTCAGCACCTTCCAGGTCGCGTTGCTGGCCGCGCTGTCGGCGATCGCCGGTGCGGCGCTCGCGCTGCCGATGGGCGACTTCATCGAGCAGCGGCACAAGCGGCCGGTGATGATTGCCGCGGACCTCGTGCGGTTCGCCGTACTGATCAGCATCCCGATCGCCGCCGCGCTCGACGTGATGACGTACGCGCAACTCTGCGTCGTCGGCATCCTGCACGCCGCCGCGCTGATCGCGTTCACCGCGGCCAGCGGCGCGCACCTGAAGGCGCTCGTTCCGCCTGACCAGCGGACCGAGGCGAACGGCCGGTTCGAGCAGTCGACCTGGATCACCCTCAGCATCGGCCCGCCGATCGGCGGTGCGCTGATCGGGCTCATCGGCGCGACGTTCACCCTCGCGATCGACGCGCTCTCGTTCCTGCTGTCGGCGTTCGGCATCAGCCGGATCCGCCACCCGGAGCCGGTCCCGGCGAAGCGGTCCGACAGGCGCGACCTCACCGCGGGTTGGCGCTACATCTGGCGGCAGCGCGGTCTGCGGGTGCTGTTCCTCAACTCGCAGTTCTTCGGTGGTCCGGTGATGATGACGTCCCCGCTGCTCGCCGTGTTCATGCTGCGCGACCTCGGGATGCCGGCCTGGCAGTACGGGCTGGTGCTCGGCCTGCCCTGTGCCGGCGGCGTGCTCGGCGCCTGGCTGGCGCCGCGGTTGACCCGGCGGCACGGGCTGCATCGGATGCTGCTGGTGTTCGGCGTACTGCGGGCGCCCTGGCTGTTGCTGTTCCCGCTGGCGACGCCTGGGACCGACGGGCTGGTCCTGCTGATCGTGGCGGAGACCGGTCTGCTCGTCGCGGCCGGCGCGTTCAACCCGTCGTTCGCGACGTACCGGATGGAGGTGACCGAGGACAGCCACATGGCGCGGGTCTTCACCTCGTGGTCGATCACCTCGCGGGCGGTGCAGCCTGCGTTCATGGCGATCGGTGGGGTGCTGGCCGGGGTGATCGGGCTGCGGCCGACGCTGCTGGTCGCGGGGATCTGCTGCCTGGCCAGCGCCGTCGTACTGCCGTGGCGGAGTGCGGCCCGTGCCGAGCCAGTGCCGGAGACGGCCTGAGCGTTGCGGTACGGTCCGGCGCATGGCGGATGCCGAAGCGACGACCGACCGCACCAGCACGTTCTACTGGGTGTGCGCGATCGCATGCCTGCTGATCGGGCTCTTCCTGGTCGCCGACGTCGTCCAGTCGAGCAGCCGGTACGGCGCGACCGCCTGGACCGGCGTCGTTCTGTCCGCCGTGCTGATCCTGGGCCTGACCGCCCTGTACGCCGGTTGCGCGCGCGGGCTGCTCGAGCTGCGTCAGGTCCTGGTCGGCAACTTCACGCTCTTCCACGCCTCGACCCTCGCCGTGGTCGCCGCGGTCGGGGCCGACATCCTGATCCCCGACCGTGACACCGGCGCGCTCGCCCTGCTGCTGCCGTTCGGCATCACGTACTGGCTCTACAACATGAAGCCCGCCGAGCCCGAGGCCAAGTCCTAGCGCCGAAGCTCTGCGGCCTCGCCGAAGCTGTAGTCGCGGCGAGGCTCTCGCGGGTCAGTTGAGGTGGGCCCGCAGGTAGTCCATGTCCGCCTTCTGACCGTTGTCGGTGTTCGGCGTCTCGACGACCACCGGCGCACCGGCGGCCTTCACCACCGCGACGATGTCGGCCGGGTCGATGTGCCCCTGCTCGAAGTTGCTGTGCCGGTCGGCGCCGGACCCGAACTCGTCCCGCGAGCCGTTGGCGTGCACCAGGTCGATCCGGCCGGTGATCGCGAGCACCTTCTCGACGATCGTCGGCAGCTCCTCGCCGGCCGCGTGGAAGTGGCAGGTGTCGAGGCAGAAGCCGACGTTCTCGAGCCGGTCGTTGCCCGAGGCCTGCACCGCCTCCCACAGCCGCTCGATCCGCTCCAGCTGCCGGGCCATCGCGTTCTCGCCGCCGGCGGTGTTCTCGATCAGCAGCGGGACCGGCAGCTCGGCGCGCTCGATGCACTTGCGCCAGTTGTCGAAGCCGGCCTCGGGGTCGTCCTCGTCGCCGACGTGCCCGCCGTGCACGATGACGCCCTTGACGCCGATCTCGGCGGACTTGTCCAGCGTCTGCTGCAGCAGCTTGCGGCTCGGGATCCGGATCCGGTTGTTCGTGTTCGCCACGTTCAGCCGGTACGGCGCGTGCACGTACAGCGCGACGCCGGCGGCCTCGGCCCGCTCGCGCAGCGCCTCCTCGCCGTCGGCGTACGCCAGCTTCGGCGCCTTGTAGTCCTGCGGGTTGCCCAGGAAGAACTGCACCAGGTCGGCTCCCCGGTCAGCCGCCTCGGCCAGCGGGTCTTCCTGATCGACGTGCGCCCCAAGCTGAAAATTCATGGCACCCACCCTAGAACCGCCCACCGACAACTCCGTCACGACCAGCCCGCCGACCGTGTCACCGGCCGCGCGTCGGTGGCCGGCGGCTGGACCGGGCGCCCCTCGAACTCGGTCGACAGCACCACGTGCGTGTTGAGCTCGCCGTGCTCCCCGAGCCGCTCGAACAGGCCTTCCAGGTGCAGCATCGACGCGACCCGGACCCGCAGCATCGTGCAGGAGTTGCCGCTCAGCTTGTGGATCTCGAGCACCTCGGGGAAGTCCTCCGAGCGGGTCGTCTTCAGCAGGCAGCGCCCGGTCGTGCACCGCATCTGGACGAACGCCGACAACGGCTGCCCGGCCCGCGCCGGATCCACCTCGGCGCGGTAGCCGGCGATCACACCGGACTCCTCCAGCCGTCGTACGCGGTCTGCCACGGCAGGAGGCGACAGGTTCACCCGCTTGCCGAGCTGGTTGTACGACAACCGGCCGTCGGCCTGCAGCGCGGCCAGGATCTGCCAGTCGGTCGGGTCCAGGTCCCGCTCCTGAAAGGTCATTCGTCCAGAACACCTTCGACATCGCCTGTGGACAAGCCCGAACGCCTTGTTTCGGCCATTCTTCGGGGCTGCCGGCCTTTCTAGCGTTGACGGCATGCTGATTCCCGTCGTTGTCGCCGCTGCCCTGATGAACGCTGCCATGGTCGCCGCGAGTGCGGTGAGCACGATCCTGATCGCCGACGACCTGTCGGCCGGACTGGCCGGTCTCCCGAACACCGCGGGAGTTCTCGGTACGGCTGCCGGCGCGGTGGCAGTCGGACGATGGAGTGCCCGGTACGGGCGAGCACAGGCCCTGCGGACCGGCTACGGCATCGCTGTCGCGGGCGCCGCCCTCACCGTGCTGGCTGCTGTCGGAGCGCCGGTGGTCCTGCTCTTCGCCGGCATGTTCCTGCTCGGCGCCGGGAACGCGGCCAGCCTGCTGTCCCGGTACGCCGCAGCCGACGCCGCCGCACCAGCACGACGTGCAGCCGCCATGGGCACGGTCGTCTGGGCCAGTACGGCGGGCGCAGTCGGCGGGCCCTTCCTGCTCGAGCCAGCTCAGACTGTCGCGACCTCAGCAGGTCTCCCGGCGTTGTCCGGTCCGTTCCTGCTGGCCGTGGTCGCAGCGTTCTCGGCTCTGCTGGCCGCCAGCCGGATCCGGCCGCAGCAGGTCGTGGTGGTCGACGATGCTTCCGACGTACCGGTCCCTCGTACGCCGGTGGTCGCGGTCGGCGTGATGCTCGTCGGCCACCTGGTCATGGTGGCGATGACGACGTCCGTACCGGTCCATGCCCATCACCAGGGACAGAGCCTCGGCGCACTCGGCTTGATGCTGTCGTTCCACACGCTCGGCATGTTCGCGTTGTCGCCGGTCACCGGCTGGTGGATCGACCGGGCCGGTCCGCGGCCGGTGATGCTGGCCGGACTGGCGACCGTGACGGTGTCGGCGACGGCCATGACGCTGCACGGTCCGACGTTCACCGTCGTGCTGTTCCTGCTCGGCTACGGCTGGAACCTCTGCTACCTGGGCGGCAGTGCCGCGCTCCGCCGGTCCGCCGCTTCGCCGGCCGTCGCGACGAGACTGGAGAGCCGGGCCGAGGCCTGGGTCTGGACGGTCGCCGCGCTCGCCACGGCCGCGTCCACCGGCCTCTTCGCCGAGGGCGGCTTCCGCCTGTTGTCCACAGCCTCGGTCCTGATCGCGCTACCTCTGCTCGTCGTGGTCGCGCGGCGACGTACGGTGACATCCGCGGCCCGGGCTCCGGAGTGCGTCCACGGCTGAGGCCTGTGGATATGGTCGGGGAGCGGTCCACGCGCTGGTATTCTTCTGGTGTGGCCCGGTCCATCGACCGGGCTGCTTGCTTGGGTTCGGCGGCAATTGCCGGGCCCAGGTTGTTCGCATCGCCCTCCTGCCACGGAGAGACCGTGGCCGCCAAGTCCGAAGGAGGTGGAGTTCGCGCATGCGTCGTTACGAAGTTTTGGTGATTCTCGACCCTGAGCTCGAAGAGCGCACCGTTGAGCCCTCGCTCGACACGTACCTGAACATCGTCCGCAAGGAAGGTGGAACGGTCGAGAAGGTCGACATCTGGGGCCGTCGCAAGCTTGCTTACGACGTCAAGAAGAAGGCCGAAGGCATCTACGCCATCATCGACCTGACCGCCGAGCCGGCTGTGGTGAAGGAGCTCGACCGTCAGCTCACGCTGAACGAGTCGATCCTGCGCACCAAGGTCCTCCGGCCGGACCAGCGCTGACCCCTGGGGTCGTCAGCAGCATCGGTACTGTCGGCCTCGGCCGCTATTGATAGCTGTAGACACAGTCACACCCGAATGCAGGAGGAACGGTAATGGCAGGCGAAACCGTCGTCACACTGGTCGGCAATCTTGTCGACGACCCTGAACTGCGGTTCACCCCGTCCGGTGCCGCCGTCGCGAACTTTCGCGTCGCGTCGACACCGCGGACGTACGACCGGCAGTCCGGTGAGTGGAAGGACGGCGAGTCGCTGTTCCTGAGCTGCTCCGTCTGGCGGCAGGCCGCGGAGAACGTGGCCGAGTCGCTCCAGAAGGGGATGCGCGTCATCATCCAGGGCCGGCTCAAGTCGCGCTCGTACGACGACCGTGAGGGCCAGAAGCGCACGGTCTTCGAGATCGACGTCGACGAGGTCGGCCCGAGTCTGCGCAGCGCCACCGCCAAGGTGACCCGGGCCTCGCGCTCGGGTGGCGGCGAAGGTGGCGGCGGCAACTTCGGCGGTGGCGGTGGCGGTAACTCCGGTGGTGGGTTCGGCGGTGGCGGCAACCAGGCCCCGCAGAACGACCCCTGGGCGTCCCCGCAGGGTGGAGGCGGTGGCGGCGGACAGCAGCAGGCCGCCGCTCCGCAGAACGACCCCTGGGCGAGCCAGGGCGGCGGTTCCATGGAGGAGCCTCCGTTCTGATCCGTCACAGGATCACACTGACACTGCGACCATTCCGGCATCCGTGCCGGGCTCTGCTAGGAGGAGAGCACCACAATGGCCAAAATTATTCGGAAGCCCAAGAAGAAGGTTTGCGGCTTCTGCAAGGACAAGACGACGTACGTCGACTACAAGGACACCGCGCTGCTGCGCAAGTTCATCTCGGACCGCGGCAAGATCCGCGCCCGCCGGGTGACCGGGAACTGCGTGCAGCACCAGCGCGACGTGGCCATCGCTATCAAGAACGCTCGTGAGGTGGCCCTGCTGCCGTACACGAGCACGGCTCGCTGAGGGAGGTCTGAGACATGAAGCTCATCCTTGCGCAGGAGGTCGAAGGCCTCGGTAACCCCGGCGACATCGTCGAGGTGAAGGACGGCTACGGCCGCAACTACCTGGTTCCGCGCGGACTGGCCATTGGCTGGACCCGTGGGGCCGAGAAGCAGATCACGTCGATCAAGCGGGCGCGTGACGCCCGGGCGATCCAGGGCAAGGAGCACGCGAGCGAGGTCAAGAACCAGCTCGAGCAGCTCGGCGTGAAGCTCGACGTCAAGGCCGGCGACACCGGCCGCCTGTTCGGCTCGGTCACCCCGGCGGACGTCGCCGGCGCGATCAAGTCCGCCGGCGGTCCGCTGGTCGAGAAGCGCGCGATCACGATCGGTTCGCCGATCAAGACCACGGGCAAGCACCAGGTCTCGATCCAGCTGCACCCCGAGGTGGCCGCCACGGTCCGCCTCGACGTCGTCGCGGTCTGACGCACCAGAAACACCAGCACGGCCCGGACTCCACGGAGTCCGGGCCGTTGTTGTTTTACTGCTGGTCCGGTCCCGGCCAGGTGGTCGGGCGAGGGTCGTTGCCCTGCGCGGTGACCGGCTGGGAGACCGTGGGACGAGTGACCGGTCTGGGGTCCGACTGGTTCACGGAGCCCGACGGCTTGTCGACCGTGGGCCAGCTGGTCGGGCTCGGCTCGTCGTCCAGCCCCGCCGCTCCCGCGGACACCGGCGCGACGCACACCGCCAGCGCCACCACAGCAGCAAGCCCCCACCGCCCAGCCCGCGCCGCTGCGCCGGCGCGCCGAACCGCTCCGCCGGCTCGGGCCGAGGCGGTCACTTCTTCTCCAGGGCGTACAGGACGGTGCCGTGGACAACGATCGCGCGGTTGCCGGCGATGCCCCACGGGCGGGCCGAGTTCTTCGGCAGCGGGGTCAGCTTGCCGCCGCCGGGGACGATCGACGACAGGTTGCCGCTGTAGTTCGCGTAGATCGTCGTACCGGTGATCGACAGCGGGTCGAAATCTTCGAGAAGACTGGTCTTCCGGCCGATGAAGTCGATCACGCACTCGCCGTACGCCGCGACCTTGCCGGTCTGGTCCGGCACCCACTTCCAGCTCTGCACGCGGCGCGGGTTCACCGCCGGGCAGGCCGCGGCGACCGAACCGTCGGCCGTGGAGCTGACTGTCGGGATCACCTCGTCGGCCTTCTTGGTGTTCCACACGACCAGCGCGCGCCCGGCGCTGGCCATCGCGATGTGGTTGATCGCGGTCCCGCCGGGCGGCGGCTTCAATGTCAGTTGCTGCAAATCCTTGCCGGTCTGGCTCCAGTACAGCGGCCCGGCGTACCGGGCGATCAGTGCCTTGTCGCCCTCGGCCAGCAGCACGGTCGAGAAGCGCGGCTGGTTCTCCACCGTGTGCAGGTCGCCGTTGCCGATCACGCTCGCGCCCTCGTCGCCGAAGGTGACCAGCGGCGAGCTCCCGAAGAACTGCACGTCGGCGCCGTTCGGCAACTCGATCTCGGTCGGCTCGACCCCGTCACCGGGGTAGTAGCGCAGCACCTTCGGCGTCGCGATCGCCAGCACCGGCTTGGAGTCGATGGTGGTGTAGACCGGATCGCTCGCGTTCTTCGGCAGCTCGTCCTGCCAGAGCACCTTGCCGTTGCTGTCCAGGACGACCAGCTTCTGGTCCTCGGTCAGGACGGCGACCTCGCTGCCGTCCGGCGACACCACCGGCGCGGAGCCGTCGGCGATGTCGATCGTCCAGCTGGCGTTGGTGGTCCAGCCGGGCGGGGCCGGCCGGCCGATGAACTGGTCGGGCACGATCTTCGGCGCCGGCAGTTCCGGCAACTTGTTCGCCGGCGGGGGCTTCGGCTTGGCCGGTTCACGCCCGACCAGCAGGTACGTCGTCGTACCGCCGACCAGTACGACGGCCAGCCCCGCGGCGGCGATGATCGGCCAGATCGGCTTGCGCTTCGGCGCCACCTCGATCGCGTCGACCGTGCCGTCGGGATGGATCACCAACGGCCACGACGAGCCGTCGGAGTCGACCGCGGTGGCCTTCACCGGCCGCCCCAGCTGACCGGCCCGCTCGGCGATCAGCGCGATCGCGGCCTGCCGCGGGTCGTGATGGTTCACCGGGTGGCTGCGCCCGGCGATCTTCACCTCGGCGTTGTGGTCGTCGTACAGCCGAATCGTGACCTTCGGCCAGGACGGGATGCCCTTGTCAGCCACGGTCACCACTCATCCAGGCCACTGAACTCCCTCGATCGTCGGCTTCACGGGGTCTCGTTCTAGCATGGCGGGCGCCCGTAACACATGCAGCCGCCCAGGCATGCCAAGCCCCGAGCCGGTCAGGCTCGACTGACCCCGACAAGGGGGTAGAAACATCCTCGCCTGTGGATGGGTCACGCCCGTGTACCCCGTTAGCGAGACAATACTGTGGGCGACAGCCCGTGACACGCCGCGAGAGGAGGGGCCATGACGCAACCGCAGCAGAACCCGTGGACCACGCAGCAGCCGCTGCCACCCGGACCGCAGCAGCCTGTGCCTGGCCCCGTAGCGGAGACGGGCCCGCGCGGACCGTCGGCCCCGCAGCACGGTGTGCCGGCGCCGGCCGAGGACCAGAGGCTGCCCAAGTTCGCCATCCCCGCCGCCGACACCTTGTGGTGGGTCGGCGTGCACGGTGGCGCGGGCGAGTCGACGATGGCCCAGTTGCTGCCCGGGACGCGTGCGGCCGCTCACCGCTGGCCGATCCCGCCGCCGCCCGTGCCGACCCCGGTCGTGCTGGTCGCGCGGACGAACGGATCGGGCCTGCGCGCGGCGCAGCGCGCGGCGATCGAGTGGGCCTCCGGCGTGGTCCAGGGCGTCGCCGTCCTGGGGCTGGTGCTGATCGCGGACGCCCCCGGCCGGCTGCCGCGGGTGCTGGACGACTTCGCCGACATCGTCGGCGGCGGTGTTCCCAGAGTGTGGGACATCCCCTGGATCGAGGAGTGGCGAAGGGGGGAAGATCCCACGCCTGACAACACCCCCGACGAGGTTTTCGAAGTTCTCGAATCCATTTACGCTCTTCGCGCGTCAAATCCAGCGGACTACCCCGCCCCGTACTGAGAGGTTTTGTTCATGTTGGCTAAGACAATCCACCTGCTCGTCCCACTCGTCGAGGACCTGCCGGACGAGGTCACCGGCAAGGTCGAGACGGTGGTCAGCTGGGTCACGACGATCGCCATCGCGGTCTGCGTCCTCGGTGTCATCGTCGCCGGCGCCATGATGGCGATCGGTCAGCGCCGCGGTGAGGGCGGCGAGCACGCGGCCCGGCTCGGCTGGGTCCTCGCGGGCTGCATCGTGATCGGTACGGCCTCGGCGCTGGTCAACACCATCGTCGGATGACGACCGCACCGCGCACCGCCCTGCACGGTACGTCCAGGGGCTGATTCACCATGGCCTGGTTCAGTGGACGCGACTCTTCCGGATCTGGGGACGAGGGCACCGACGCCCCGTTCTGGGAGAGCCGCGGCTTCGTCGCCTCGGGGATCGTCATCGGGGCGGTCGTCGTGTGTCTCGTGGTCTGGCTGGTGGCGGGTCGCGGTTCCGGCGCGCCGTCCAGCCAGCAGAGTCCGTCGGTCACGCCCACGCTGGGCGGGACCACCGACGGTCCGACGGACCAGCCCACCGAACCGCCGGCGACCCCTGACCCGACGACGCCGACGCGGACCCCGTCCGCACCGGTGAACCCCGACGGCACCGGCGGGTGCCGGGCCAAGAACCCGCCGCAGCGCATTCCCCGGGAGGCCCCGGGCGCGGTCAGTTGGCAGTTCGAGACGAACATGCTGATCCCCCTGCAGGCGCAGGGCGGACCGGCGGTCGAGGACGCCAAGGGGCTGCGGTCCTGCTTCGCCCACTCGCCGACCGGCGCCGTACTGGCCGCGATGGTGACGCTGGGCCAGATCCGCAACCCGCAGCTCACCGAGGCCGTACTGCGGAACCGGATCGCTCCGGGCGACGGGCGCACCCTGGCCCTGAAGGCGGTCCGGACCTCACCGACGCCGCGCAACACCGGCCAGACATCGCAGTTCACCGGCTTCAAGGTGGTCGACTACCTGCCGAACCGGGCGATCGTCTCGATCGCGGTCCGCCTGGACAGCCAGAAGGTGGCCGGCCTGCCGATCACGCTGCTGTGGATCGGCAACGACTGGAAGCTGGTCCTGCAGCCCGACGGCAGCTTCAACGGCGAGGTCGCGCCGGACGTGCTGCAGTCGCTCGAGGGCTACGTCCGGTTCGGGGGCGCCTGATGATCTCGCTGGGCTGTTCCTGGGCGCCGTGGGACTGGGGCGACTGCATCTCGCAGTACCTCGGTGACGCACTCGAGTGGGCGATCGGCAGCCTGTTCAAGCTGATCTTCGACGCGATCAAGTTCGTCGTGATCGAGGCCGTCGAGTTCGTGATGAAGGCGGTCGGCACGCTCTGGATCGACATCGACACCCCGGCGCTCGGCAACAACAGCGCGATCGCCTTCGTGCAGGAGCGCACGCTGTGGATCCTGATCTTCGCCGCCACCATCGCGATGATCGTCGGCGGTGTCCGGATGGCGCTCGCGCAGCGTGGCGAGGCGGTCCGCGACATCATCAAGAGCCTGATCACGATGGTCGTGGTGTCGGCCGGCGCGGTCGCGTTCGCCGGCGCGCTGATCCAGATCGCGGACAGCTTCTCCGAGTGGATCGTCGACGCGGCGATCCGGGGCGGACCACCGCCGGAGGCGATCCCCGGTCAGCCGACGCCGGCGCAGTCGACGTTCGCCACCCGGATCGGCGAGATCCTGGTGAACCCGCTGAAGACCGAGGGCGTCGGGCTGATGCTGGTGATCGTGATGGGCATCCTGATGATCATCACCTCGCTGATCCAGCTGGCGCTGATGGTGGTCCGGTACGGGATGCTGATCCTGCTCGTCGGCATCCTGCCGCTGACCGCGGCCGCCACCAACACCGAGGCCGGGATGATGTGGTTCAAGCGGGCGATCGCCTGGCTGGCCGGGTTCATCCTCTACAAACCGATAGCGGCGATCATCTACGCGGCCGCGATCACGCTGATCGGTACGCCGGAAGGCGCGACGGACGAGACGCTGGCCGTGATCACCGGCGTCGCCATGATGATGCTCGCCGTCGTCGCCCTGCCGGCCATCCTGCGTTTCGTCTCACCGAAGACCGGGAGCTGACATGTTGGCACTCCTGTGCGACGACGGTTGGGACGCCTGCATCCGGGACTTCCTGCTGGATGCCCTCACCCCCGCAGTCGAGGCGTTGATAGCGTTGATCTTCGATCCGATTCTCAGCGAGCTGGCCAAGGCCGTCGGCAGCGTGATGGGGACCATCGGCACCTTCTGGGTCTTCATCGACACCCCGTCCGTGGGCGACACCCAGGGCCGGCCGGACAGCTCGACCGTCGGGTGGCTGTGGGAGCACACCGCCTGGCTCGCGATCTTCGCGGCGATCATCGGCGTCATCGTCGGCGGCGCCCAGATGGCCTGGTCGAGCCGCGGCGACTCGGCCCGCGAGATCCTCAAGTCCCTGTTTACGCTGGCGGTCGCGTCCACGCTGGCGATCGGGATCGCCCAGCTGCTGATCAGCATCGGCGACACCTTCTCCAAGTGCATCGTCGCGACCTCGCTGGACACCAGCCAGACCACGGGCTGGACCTGTTCGATCAGCGACGCGAACCCGCAGGCGTTCGGTGACGCGATGATCGTGCTGTTCGGGCTGTCGGTCGCCCAGGGCGGCACGCTCGGGATCGGGCTGATGATCGCGATCGCGATCCTGACGCTGCTCGCGTCGGTGATCCAGGTCGTGCTGATGGTGGTCCGGTACGCGATGCTGATCCTGCTGCTGGGGGTGCTGCCGATCGCGGCGGCCGCCACCAATACCGAGATGGGCCGCGGCTGGTTCAAGCGGATCCTCGGCTGGCTGACCGCCTTCATCCTCTACAAACCGGTGTCGGCGCTGATCTACGCCACCGCGATCAAGCTGACCGGCGCGGCCTTCGAGGAGGGCGAGCGGAACGGTCCGCTGGCCTTCGTCCAGCAGGACCCCGGGACGGCGATCATGAACATGGTCACCGGCGTCACCATGCTGGTGCTCGCGCTGTTCGCGATGCCGGCCCTGATGCGGTTCGTCGCGCCGATGGTGGCCGCGACCGCGGGTGCGGCCGGGGCCGGTGGGCTGGCGGCCAAGATGGTCGGCGCGGACAAGCTCGCGGACGGCGCCACCAAGAGCGCGTCGAGCGAGAGCGACGGCCCGTCCGGCTCCCGCAACGTCGGCCGCCCCAGCAGCAGCAACTCGTCCCCGCCGAGCTCCGGCCCGCGCGGATCCCAGAGCTCCGGGCAGGCGAGCGGTAGCGGTGGTGGTGGTGGCGGAGGTGGCGGCGGAGGTGGCGGCGGAGGTGGTGGTGCGGGCGGCGGTGCCGGAGGTGGCGCTGGTGCCGGAGCTGGAGCCGGCGGAGGCGCTGGTGGCGCGGCAGGTGGTGCAGCCGGTGGTAGCGCGGCCGCAGGCGGTGGCGCAGCAGCGGGCGGTGCCGCAGCCGGTGGTGGCGCGGCGGCGGGAGGTGCTGCGGCCGGTGCGGGTGCGGCAGCGGGCCCGGTCGGCATCGCGGTGGTAGCCACGGCGGCGGCGGTCAAGAAGGGCATCGACACCGCCAAGGACGTGGGCAGCGAGGCAATCGGCGACGACAGCGCGATGGATGAGGGACCAAGTGGCAGCGGCTGACAGCGTACGAACGGCGCCGAGGACCTACGGCAACTGGCGGGCGCCCGCCTCGGCGGGCATCGCCGGGATGGGCACGCTCGGCACCGCCATCATGATGTTCGGCCTGGTGGTCACGATGATCGCCACGCTGGTGAGCGGCGTGGCCGGTGCGCTGGTGTCGCTGATGATCGTCGGTACGGCGTTGCTGCTGCTGATGACCAAGGACAAGCACGGGCACTCCGCCCTGCAGAGGCTCTCGACCCGAATTGGATGGCAGCGAGCGAAGATGGCCAGGCACAACGTCTACCGATCCGGACCTCTCGGCCGTACGGCGTGGGGCAAGTTCCAGCTCCCCGGTCTCGCCGCGGCCTCCCAGCTCAGCGAGTACCAGGACTCCTACGGACGTCCGTTCGCGCTGCTGTTCTACCCGAGCACCCGGCACTTCACCGTGGTGATCAACGCCGAACCCGACGGCGCCTCCCTGGTCGACGAGGACCAGATCGACGTCTGGGTGGCGCACTGGGGCCAGTGGCTGGCGTCGCTGGGCCACGAGCCGGGCATCGTCGCCGCCTCGGTCACCGTCGAGACCGCCCCGGACACCGGGATCCGGTTGCGCCGTGAGGTCTCCCAGAACATGCAGGACGGTACGCCGGCGATCGCCCGCGCGATGCTCGCCGAGGTGATCCAGACCTACCCGGAGGGCTCGGCGCTGGTGTCGGCGCGGGTCGCGCTGACCTTCAAGGGCACCGACCGCAACGGCAAGCGCCGCAAGGAGGACGACATGGGTCGCGAGCTGGCGTCCCGGTTGCCGGCGCTGACCCAGAGCCTGAACTCGACCGGCGCGGGTGCTGCCCGTCCGGTCAACGCCCAGGAGCTGTGCGAGACGATCCGGATCGCGTACGACCCGGCCGCCGCGGTGCTGATCGACGAGGCCCGCGGCCAGGGCATCGCGCCGGAGCTGCAGTGGACCGACGTCGGCCCGGCCGGCGCGCAGGCGTTCTGGGACAAGTACCGGCACGACAGCGCCTGGTCGATGACGTGGCAGATGACGCAGGCCCCGCGCGGCGAGGTGTTCTCCTCGGTGCTGGCCCAGCTCGTCGGGGCGCACCCGGACATCGACCGCAAGCGGGTCACCCTGCTGTACCGGCCGCTCGACGCCGCGACCGCGGCCCGGATGGTCGAGGCCGACAAGCGCAACGCGTCGTTCCGCGCGACCGCGTCCGCTCGTCCGTCGGCGCGTTCGATGGCCGAGGCCCGGGCCGCCGACCGGACCGCGCAGGAAGAGGCGCGCGGAGCCGGCCTGGTCAACTTCGGCATGGTCGTGACCGGCACGGTGATGACCGCCGAGCAGCTGCCGGACATGATCGCGGCGATCGACAACCTCGGCGCCACCGCACGCGTGCTGCTGCGCCCGGCGTACGGGTCGCAGGACTCGGCCTTCGTCGCCGGGCTGCCGCTCGGTGTCGTGATGCAGAGTCACCTGTCGGTTCCGGCCGGCCTCCGGGAAGCGCTGTGAGTCGACAGGAGAGCTTGTGAGCAAGCAGAAGAAGCCGGTCGACCCGAGCCGCGGCGGGCGTCGCCCGATGCCGCGCGGCTGGCCGGGCATGGGCGGCGGCTACTCGACGTACCTGCAGGCCCCCGCCGAGTGGCGCGGTACGACGGTGCAGGTGTGCGGCATGTGGCCGTTCGCGTCCGGCACCGGCAGCCCGATGGTGGGGGTGCCGATCGGCCGCAACATCCTGTCCGGCGCGACCATGTGCTGCGACCCGATCAGCTGGTTCATGCGGGCCAAGCTGATCTCGAACCCGTCGATGTTCGTGCTCGGCAAGCCCGGTCTGGGCAAGTCGACGATCACGCGGCGGATGGCGCTCGGCCTGGCCGGGTACGGCGTGATGCCGCTGGTGCTCGGTGACCTGAAGCCGGACTACAAGGACCTGATCGAGGCGCTCGGCGGCCAGGTGATCCAGCTCGGCCGTGGCCGCGGCCACCTCAACGTGCTCGACCCCGGCGAGTCCCGGCAGGCCGCGCTGCGGCTGACCGGCTCGGCCCGGCAGGCGATCGAGGCCGACGCGCACGGCCGCCGGCAGACGATGGTCTCGGCGCTGATCTCGATCATGCGCTCGGCCCCGCCGACGGACCGCGAGGAAACGATCATCGACGAGGCCCTCAAGGTGCTCGACGAGCGCCACGAGGGCACGCCGGTGCTGCGCGACCTGCTGAAGGTCGTCCAGGACGCACCGGACCGGGTCCGCAACGTCACCCTCGACCGCGGCAGCCTCGACCGGTACCGGCAGATCACCGAAGGCCTGGAGGCCTCGCTGATCGGTCTGGTCGGCGGCGGCCGGCTCGGCGAGATCTTCTCCGAGCAGACCGACAACCCGATGAAGCTCGACCGCCCGGTCGTCTTCGACGTGTCCAACATCGACGACTCCGAGACCAACCTGCAGGCCGCCGTACTGCTGGCCTGCTGGTCGTACGGGTTCGGCGCGGTCGCGGTCTCGCAGGCCCTGGCCGACGCCGGCCTCGAGCCGCGGCGGCACTACTTCGTCATCCTCGACGAGCTCTGGCGCGTACTGCGGGCCGGGCGTGGCCTGGTCGACCGCGTCGACGCGCTGACCCGGCTGAACCGGCAGCGCGGTGTCGGGATGGCGATGATCTCGCACACCATGTCCGACCTGCTGGCGCTGGAGCACCCCGAGGACCGGATGAAGGCCAAGGGCTTCGTCGAGCGGTCCGGCATGGTGATCTGCGGCGGTCTGCCGCGGGCCGAGATGGAGAACCTCACCGAGGTCGTGCCGATGTCCGAGGAGGAGCAGAACATGCTCATCGGCTGGCAGGACCCGCCCGCGTGGGACCCGGCCACCGGCGAGGAGGCCGCACCGCCCGGGCGAGGCAACTTCCTGGTCAAGGTCGGCGGCCGGCCGGGCATCCCGGTGCACGTCGGGCTGACCTCGGTCGAGCGCGAGATCAACGACACCAACAAGCTCTGGAAGACCGGCGCCGACGGCCGCCCGCTCAAGGTGGAGATCGCCGACGACGGGACCGAGGAGGTGGTGGCCGAGTACACCTTCGACGACCCGGCCCAGCTGCCTCCGCCCGACCCCACCACCCGAGTGGTCGCCCGAAGCGGAGTTGACGACTGATGGCACAGGGACGCAAGAGCACCGGCGGGGCCGCGATCTCGCCCGAGGCGATCGCGCTGTTCGCGCTGATCGGCATCATCGCGCTGGTCTCGGTCGGGACCTGGGTCGCGGCCTCGCTCGGCGCCGCGATCAGCGGTGACAAGAAGCCGGGCGGCAACCCGCTGTCGGTCCCGATCGACCTGATCTCCGGGGACTACGAGTGGCCCGGCGCGGCCACCGGCGTACTGATCGTCGAGATCGTGGTGGTGGCCGCGCTGATCGTCGGCGTGTTCATGCTGCTGCGCCGGCGGACCGGCACCAAGTCCCGGGTCGACCGGCACGCGTTCCTGATGTCGAACCGCAAGGACCTGCGCAAGATCCTCCGCGAAGGCGCCCAGGAGACCGCGAACCGGCTCGGCGCCGGGCACGCCGGCCCGGGGGTCTTCATCGGCCGGACCGTGCGGGACGACCTCGAGCTGTTCGGCTCGTGGGAGGACATGCACATCGACATCTGGGGACCCCGGACCGGTAAGACCACGACCCGCGCCGTACCGGCCATCCTGGACGCGCCGGGCGCGGTGATCGCGACCTCGAACAAGCGCGACATCGTCGACGCCAGCCGTGGCCCGCGCAGCGCCAAGGGTCAGGTGTGGGTGTTCGACCCGCAGGGCGTCGCCGACGAGGAGCCGACCTGGTGGTGGAACCCGCTGAGCTACGTCACCGACGAGGTGAAGGCCCGGCAGTTCGCCGACCACATCGTCAACAGCCAGCGCCAGGAGGGCGCCCGCTCCGACGCCTACTTCGACACCGTCGCCGCCGACCTGCTGGCGGGCCTGCTGCTCGCGGCCGCGCTGGCCAAGCGGCCGATCAACCAGGTCTACCTGTGGCTCAGCGATCAGCTGAACGACGAGCCCGCCCGGATCCTCGACAACACCCCGGGCTACGAGCTGCCCGCGCAGCAGATGGCCAGCCTCTACAGCCTGCCGGACAAGCAGCGGGCCGGTGTCTTCGGCACGGCCCAGCCGAACGTGCAGTTCCTGCTGAACCGCCAGGTCGCCAAGTGGGTCAACCCGAACGGCCCGGCCGACAACCGGCCGCAGTTCAGCCCGCACGACTTCGTCCGCAGCGCCGGCACGCTCTACAGCCTGTCCAAGGAAGGCACCGGTACGGCGGGCCCGCTGGTCGCCGGCCTGACCGTCGCGATCGTCGAGGCGGCCGAGGAGTACGCCAAGACCTGCCCGATGGGCCGCCTGCCCACCCCGCTGGTCGGCGTACTCGACGAGGCGGCGAACGTCTGCCGCTGGAAGGACCTGCCCGACCTCTACAGCCACTTCGGCTCCCGCGGCATCGTGCTGATGACGATCCTGCAGTCCTGGGCGCAGGGCGTGGAGTGCTGGGGCGAGCACGGCATCGAGAAGCTGTGGTCCTCGGCGAACATCCGCGTGTACGGCGGCGGTGTCTCCGACTCGACCTTCCTGGAGCGGCTGAGCAAGCTGATCGGCGAGTACGACATCAACTCGAACACGGTCTCGTACGAGGGCGGCAAGCGCTCGCACAGCAGCCAGGTGCAGCGGCACGCGATCATGGAGGTCTCCGACCTGACCTCGATGCCGCCCGGTCGCGCGGTCGTCTTCGCCTCCGGTACGCCGGCCACGATGATCAAGACGGTCCCGTGGATGGCCCGCCCGGACGCTGCCTCGGTCCGCGCGTCCTTGGCGCAGTTCGACCCGGGCGCGGCGTCGACCGCGGGCCCGGCCGGCGGCGCGTCGAACCCGTGGATCGCGGCCGGTCAGAAGGCCAAGCACAACCCGCTCGGTCCGGCGCAGGCGACCTGGCCTGCGGCGCCCGACAACCAGCCGCAGTCCCAGCAGCCGGTGCAGCAGCCCGGGCAGCAGCAGTGGGGTCAGGCGCAGTGGAGCCCGCCGAACCCGAACGACCGTCGCGGGTGACAATGAGGTTTGCACCAAGGCGGTGCGACCGCGGTGGTCGCGCCGTCCGGCCGATCGGTAGCACTGGGCAAGGAGTGGAGCCATGGACGACGACGTGATGGAGCTGTACTACCCGCACGTCGCGGCCTTCGTGGAGGACCGGCTGGTCTACCTGTACGCGCGCCGGCTCGGACAGACCTTCGTCTGGTGCCCCGAGTGGTTCCGGCACGCGGAGGCGCTGAGCCGGCTGGACTCGATCTGGCGCGCCTGGGAGCACCTGCGGCTGGACCCGGCGACGGGGATGTCGGTCTGGTGGCGCGACCACGCCGATCCGCACATGCACGTGCTGCTCAACCCGGACGGCCCGTTCGCCGGCTGCCGCGGCGCGCACAGCGAGTACACCGCCCGCCCGCTCGCGACGGTGCCGCCGCCGGAAGGCCTCTTCTACGACCAGCGCGAGCCCCACCTGCGCAGCATCTGATCCAGCCGCCGAGAGGCTCTGGGAGAATAGAGACATGGCTATGGAATCCGCACGTCCGGTGTCGCTGACCGGGATCAAGCCGACCGGCGACCCGCATCTCGGCAACCTGATCGGCGCGATCCGGCCGGCGCTGCAGCTGGCCGACTCCTACGACGCGATGTACTTCATCGCCGACTACCACGCGCTGACCGTGCTGCGGGACGCCGAGCAGTTGCGGCACTACACGCGTTCGGTGGCGGCGACGTGGATCGCGGCGGGGCTCGACACCGACCGGATCACGATGTACCGGCAGTCCGACGTACCGGAGACGTTCGAGCTGCACTGGGTGCTGTCGACGGTGGCCGCGAAGGGCCTGATGAACCGGGCGCACGCGTACAAGGCGGCCCGGGACAAGAACGCGGAGGCCGGCAAGCCCGACCTCGACGCGGGCGTCAACATGGGTCTCTACAACTACCCGGTGCTGATGGCGGCCGACATCCTGCTGATGGACTCCGACGTCGTACCGGTCGGCAAGGACCAGTCGCAGCACGTCGAGTACGCCGCGGACATCGCCGGCACCTTCAACCACCTGTTCGGCGAGAACAACCTCAAGGTGCCGCGCCTGGTGCTGCCCGAGGACGACGCCGCCAAGACGCTGCCGGGCATCGACGGCCGCAAGATGAGCAAGAGCTACGGCAACACGCTCCCGCTGTTCGCGCCGGAGAACCAGCTGAAGAAGCTGGTCCGCAAGATCGCCACCGACAGCACGCCGGTCGAGGAGCCGAAGGACCCGGACAGCTCGTCGGCGTTCCTGATCTACGAGCAGTTCGCGTCGCCGGAGCAGCTGACCGACACCCGCAAGCGGCTCGAGGCCGGCGGGATGGGCTGGGGCGACCTGAAGAACGAGCTGTTCGAGGTGATCAACACCCAGATCGGCCCGCTGCGTGCCCGGTACGACGAACTGATGGCGCCGGGCAGCGACCTGGACGACCTGCTCGAGGCCGGCGCCGTCCGGGCCCGCGCACGCGCCAAGGTCGTGCTGGACCGCGTCCGTGACGCGGTCGGCATCTCCCAGTAGCCGCGGCCGCCGGCGCGGTCAGCGGACCGCGCCGGTGACCAGCCACGCGTCCCGGCGCTCCCGGGTGAGCAGGGTCAGCAGGCGGAGCAGCATGAACCCGCCGAAGGCCCACCACAGCGCCACGACGCCGCCGTCGAACCAGATGACGCTCAGCGCCAGCGGGACGTAGAGCACGAGCGCGATCACGCCGGCGATCGCCAGGTACGGGCCGTCGCCGGCACCGATCAGTACGCCGTCCAGCACGAAGACGACGCCGTTCAGCGGCTGCCAGAGCGCCGCGACCAGCAGCACCGCCGAGAGCGAGTGCCGCACGGCCGGGTCCTCGGTGAACCAGGGCACGTAGATCGTGTGCAGCCCCCACAGTGCGAGGCCGCCGACCACGCCCGACCAGAGTCCCCACCACATCATTCGCCGGGTGATCGCGCGCGTCCCCTCGACGTCGCCCGCGCCCAACGATCGCCCGGTCAGCGCCTGCGCGGCGATCGCGATCGCGTCGAGCGCGAGGGCCAGGAACGACCAGAGCGTGAACGCGACCTGGTGCGCCGCGACGGACGTCGTACCGAGTGAGGTGGCGACGAAGGTCGCCAGGATGATCGCGACGCGCAGCGTGAGCGTGCGGACCACCAGCGGTACGCCGGAGTGGGCCGAGGCGCGGATGCCGGGGAAGTCCGGGCGCAGCTTGGCGCCGTCGCGCCGGGCGCCGCGGACGACGACCACGACCAGCGCGACGCCGGCGGCCGTCTGGGCGAGCGCCGTACCGAGGGCCGATCCCGCGATGTCCAGGTCGAGGCCGTAGACCAGGAACAGGTTGAGCACGATGTTCAGCAGGTTGGCCGTGATCGCGACGATCATCGGCGTCTTGGTGTCCTGCAGACCGCGCAGTACGCCGGTCGCCGCGAGCAGCAGGAGCATCGACGGGATGCCGAGGCAGCTGATCCGCAGGTAGACGACCGCGTGGTCGGCGACGTCCGGCGACGGGTTGAACGCGCCGATCGCGGCCGGAGCGAGCAGGACCCCGACCACAGCCAGTACGACGCCCAGCAGCAGCGCCAGCCAGAGGCCGTCGATGCCCTGGGCCAGTGCGCCCTTGTGGTCGCCGGCGCCGATCCGCCGCGCGACCGCCGACGTCGTGCCGTACGCGAGGAACACGCAGACGCCGACCAGGGTCTGGAGGATCGTGCCCGCGATCCCCAGGGCGGCGAGCTGCGGGGTCCCGAGGTGACCGACGATGGCCGAGTCGGCCAGCAGCATCAACGGCTCCGAGACGAGGGCGAAGAAGGCCGGCACCGCCAGCCGGAGAATCTCCCGGTCCTGGCTGCTGGTAAGGCGCATAGGCCTCATTGTGCCTGGCGGAGGCTGTGCACAACGCACCGGACCGAACTGTCTCGAATCTTTTTCTTCTCCACACCTGTGAGTTCGCAAAGCCGCAGGTCAGGGGGATGTCGGGGAGCTTTCCCCACAGATATCCACAGGGTTGTTCCCAACCTGTGCACAGGAGTTCCCGGGGTTTCCCACAGGTGATCCACACCCCCTGTGGACACTCGGCTACCGGCGCGCGGCTGTTGGGGCGTACCGTCGCGTGACCGACGCCGTCCGCCCGACTCGGGGGCTTGGGTGGGTCGGGAAAAACTGTCGGCGACGCCGGATACGGTTCGATCACGTGTTCGACCCGTTGGGCGGGTCGGTGGGCGGACGAGGAGGTCGGGGCAGTGAGCGTTGCGGAGTTCCGCGGGGGGCCGGACAGCGGGAACGAGGAACGCAACCCGGCGATGGGCTTCGACCGCACCCCGCCACAGGACCTGGCCGCCGAGCAGTGCGTGCTCGGCGCGATGATGCTGAGCAAGGACGCGATCGCCGACAGCATCGAGACCGTCCGCGGCACGGACTTCTACCGGCCGGCGCACGAGTCGGTCTACGACGCGATCACCGACCTGTACGCCCGGGGCGAGCCGGCCGACGCGATCACCGTCGCGGCCGAGCTGGCCAAGCGCGGCGACATCGCCCGGATCGGCGGTGCGCCGTACGTGCACACCCTGGTCGCCTCGGTGCCGCTGGCCGCCAACGCCAGCTACTACGCGCACATCGTCCGGGAGAAGGCGATCCTGCGCCGCCTCGTCGAGGCCGGCACCAAGATCGTCCAGCTCGCGTACGCCGGTGAGGGCGAGGTCGACGACGTCGTCGACGAGGCCCAGGCCGAGATCTACCAGGTCACCGAGAAGCGGACCACCGAGGACTACGCGCCGCTGAAGGACATCATGGAGGGCGCCCTCGACGAGATCGAGGCGATCGACTCCCGTGGTGACGCGATGATCGGTGTCCCGACCGGCTTCACCGATCTCGACGAGCTGACCAACGGGCTGCACCCGGGCCAGATGATCATCGTCGCCGCGCGTCCCGCGATGGGCAAGGCGCTCGCGCTCGACACCCCGTTGCCGACGCCGTCCGGCTGGACGACGATGGGCGAGGTCGCCACCGGCGACGTGCTGCTCGACGCCGACGGCCTCCCGACTCGCGTGGTCGCCGCGACCGACGTCATGGACGACCGGCCCTGCTACCAGCTGACCTTCTCCGACGGCACGACGATCGTCGCCGACGCCGAGCACCAGTGGGTCGTCGAGGACGGCGGCCAGTCGGTCGTCTGTACGACGCTCGACCTGCACAGCGCCATGTCGGCGTACCCGGGTCTGACCCCGGCGGTGCCGAAGTCGGCGCCGCGCGAGATCGCCGGGCACGGCGTCACCACCGGCGTGCTGGGTGAGCCCGACCGCCGCGTCGAGCGGGTCGAGCCGGTGGCTTCGGTGCCGGTCCGCTGCGTCGAGGTCGACAACGCCGACCACCTGTACCTGGCCGGCAAGACGATGCTGCCGACCCACAACTCCACGCTGGGCCTGGACTTCGCTCGCTCCGCCTCGATCAAGCACGGCCTGACCTCGTGCATCTTCTCGCTGGAGATGAGCCGCAACGAGATCACCATGCGGCTGCTCTCGGCCGAGGCGAAGGTCCCGCTGCACCACATGCGCAACGGCAAGATGACCGACGAGGACTGGGCCCGCCTCGCCCGCAAGATGGGCGAGGTCTCCGAGGCCCCGCTGTTCATCGACGACTCGCCGAACCTCACCATGATGGAGATCCGCGCGAAGGCCCGCCGCCTCAAGCAGCGCCACGACCTGCGCCTGATCGTGATCGACTACCTCCAGCTGATGTCGTCGGGCAAGAAGGTCGAGTCGCGCCAGCTCGAGGTCTCGGAGTTCTCCCGCTCGATCAAGCTGCTCGCCAAGGAGCTCGAGCTCCCCGTCGTCGCGATCTGCCAGCTGAACCGTGGCTCCGAGCAACGATCCGACAAGCGCCCGATGACCTCGGACCTCCGCGAGTCCGGCTCGCTGGAGCAGGACGCCGACATGGTCATCCTGCTGCACCGCGAGGACGCCTACGAGCGCGAGTCCACCCGCCCCGGCGAAGCCGACTTCATCGTCGCCAAACACCGCAACGGCCCCACCGCCGAGGTCGTCGTAGCCTTCCAGGGCCACTACTCCCGCTTCGTAGACATGGCCCACGACGGCTGAGTCGGGCTAGGGCTTCTGCCAGCGGTCGGCGGAGATGGATTCCTGGGCCAGTAGGCGGAGCGACGCGATCAGGGTTTCGCCGAGGATGGTGCCGATGACGACGCTCTCGGCGATCTGGTCGCGGTCGGTGCGGGCGGTGACCGAGGCGACCTCGAGTGCGGTGAACTTCTCGACCGCGTCGGCGTAGGAGTCGAGGAAGTCGACCAGGTGGTCCTGGTCGAGTGAGCGCAGGGCGGCGACCGTCTCGATCAGCGTGGTGAGGGCGGGGGCGTCGGACTCGACCTTCCAGCCGCGCTTAGCGATCAGCTCACCGACCTGTACGGCGGCCGCCGTGCGGTCCTCGCTGCCGGCGGACGGCGTACGGGTCGGCGTGATCGCGCGATGCGCGCGGCCGATCTGGTCGTGCAGCGACATCGAGTCGGAGTCCAGTCCTTCGAGAATCTCCTTCACCCGGGCGACCGGCACCTGGCCGAGGTCGATCAGCGCCCGGATCAGTCGCAGGCGGCGCAGGTGGGCTTCGCCGTACGACGCCTGGTTCGGGCTGGTCAGCTCGCCCGGCGGCAGCAGCGCCTCACGCAGGTAGTACTTGATCGTCGGCACCGGGACCCCGGACTGCCGGCTCAGTTCAGCGATGCGCATAAACAGCCTTGCCTTCCCTTGACCTGTGATGGATAGTAGCAGTATCCATTAACGGATAGTCCGACTATCCATCTGAGGGGAGACCGAAAAGATGCTCATCGATGCCGTGCTCGTCCTCGCGACGCTGGCCTTCCGCGGGCTCGGAGCGCTCGGCGTCCGCCGGTTCGCCCGCTGGCCGGTCGCCGCCGCGCACGGACTGGCCGTGATGCTGGTGCTGACCGCGAGCGCCCACTTCGTCCCGGCCGGCGTCACCGTGATGCCGAACCACGCGGACATGGTCCGGATCGTCCCGCCCTTCGTCCCGTACGCCGACGCGATGGTCTACCTGACCGGCGTACTGGAACTGCTCGGTGCGCTCGGGCTGGTCCTGACCGCCACCCGCTGGGCGGCCGGCTGGTCGCTCGCCGCGCTGTTCGTGGCGTTGCTCCCGGCCAACATCTACGAGGCCGTCGAGCAGGTCTCGTTCACCAACGGGGAGACCGCGACGCCGCTGTGGCAGCGCATCCCCGAGCAGGTCCTCTACATCGCGGTCGCCGTCTGGGCGGCCCGCTCATCCCGTACGCCGTCCGCCGAGCCGCAGCGCGAGCTCGTCGAGACCCACTGAAGGAGCCGACACCATGTCCGACCCGACCCGCACCCTGGCCGGCGTCATCCTGCTGACGATCGTCACGATCGAGTTCGGTGGCTGGTTCCTGACCAAGATCGCCCGCGGCCAGGTGCCGATGACCGACCTCCAGAAGGCGTTCGCCCGGGCCGGCCACGCGCACGCCGGCGTCCTGGTGATCCTCAGCCTGGTCGGCCTGCTGTACGTCGACCTGACCGGCCTCACCGGTTTCTGGCTGTGGGGAGGCCGGCTCGCACTGCCGGTCGCGGCGATCCTGATGTCCGGAGGCTTCTTCGCCTCGTCCGCCGGCAAGAACGTCACGCAGCCGAACAAGTTCATCGCCATCCTCTGGGTCGGCGCGGCCGCGCTCGCCGTCGGTGCACTGACGCTCGGCATCGGCCTGATCACCGCCTAAGGCGCGAGGCGGGCGCCGACCGAGCGGATGAGAGCGGCCGTCTCCGGCGGCGCCTCCAGCGTGAAGTCGGCGCCTAGGGCAACCACTCCGGCGACGTACTGGATCAGCAGCTGGGCCGAGTCGGCGCTCAGCGTCAGCACGCACGACTCCGGCCCGGTCGGTACGACGGTGCCCGGCAGCCACCACCCGTAGAAGCCTTCCCGGACCGCCTCCTCCGACAACTCGACGCGCAGCACGGCCGAGTGCTTGTACGTCGCCGCCGCGAACGACTCGGCCAGGTACGTCGCGGCGTCAGCGGCGGGAATCTCCCGTCGGACGAACCGGTGCCGGCTCGGCCGGACGTCGCTGATCCGGTCGACCCGGAAGCTGCGCCAGTCGTCGCGGTCCGGGTCGAACGCGAGCAGGTACCAGGTCCCCACCAGCGCGACCAGGTGATGCGGCTCGACCCGCCGATCGGTCTTCGCACCATGTCGGGATTCGTAGCTGAAGGCAACGATCTCCAGATCGCGGCAGCAGGCGGCGAGGACCGCCAGCCGCCCCGGATCGACCTGGGGCAGATCCGCCCGCGCGACCACCGACGACGCCCCGACCGCCGCGACCTGTGGACGAAGCCGCGGCGGCAGCACCTGCGACAGCTTCGCCAGTGCGCTCATCGAGCTGTCGTACATGCCCGTCACTCCGCCGCTGCCCGCGCCGGCCAGACCGACCGCGACCGCCACCGCCTCGTCGTCCGACAGCACCAGCGGCGGCATCGCGCGCCCCGACACCAGGCGATATCCACCGGCCGTCCCCGTCGTCCCGACGACCGGGTAGTCGAGCGAGCGCAGCCGGTCGACGTCGCGGCGGATCGTCCGGTCGGTCACGCCCAGCCGCTCGGCGAGCTCGGCGCCCGACCACTCCCGCCGCGACTGCAGCAGCGACAGCAGCCGCAGCAGTCGTCCCGGCAGGTCGTTCATATCCACAAAGATATCCACAGCTTGAGGACAACTTCTGTCCGGAACGCCGTCTACGGTCGGCAGCATGAAGACTTGGACCCCCGAAACCGACGGTTACGACGACCAGCGCACCGGCTTTCAGCGCCGCGATCCGCACCGGCCGGCGCGGATCTTCGCCGCGACCAGCGCGGCCGACCTCCAGGAGGCGGTGCGGTACGCCCGCGATCACGAGCTGCGGCTCGCGGTCCGGGCCAGCGGCCACGGCCACACGACGCCGACCAAAGGCGTGCTCGTCACCACCAGCGGCTTCGCCGGTGTGACGGTCGACCCGGAGCAGAAGACCGCGACGATCCAGGCGGGCGCGACCTGGCAGCAGGTGACCGCCGCGACCACGCCGTACGGGCTGGCTCCGCTGTCGGGCAGCTTCCCGGGCGTCGGCGCGATCTCGTACACGCTCGGCGGTGGGCTCGGCCTGATGGCGCGCAAGCACGGCTTCGCAGCCGACCACGTGCGACGGATCGACCTGGTCACGCCCGACGGCGAGCTGCGTTCGGTGACTCCCGACGACGCCGAGCTGTTCTGGGCGCTGCGCGGTGGCGGCGGCAACTTCGGCGTCGTCGCCGAGCTGGAGATCGACCTGTTCGAGGTCGCGACGGTCGCCGGCGGGAGCCTGTACTACGACCTCGCGGCGACGCCCGACGTACTGCAGACCTGGCGCGAGTGGACTGCGACCTCTCCCGAGGAGGTCACGTCGGCCGTCGGTGTACTGGTGCTGCCCAACATCCCGATGGTGCCGGCGCCGCTGCGCGGCAAGCACATCGCGCAGCTCCAGCTCTGCATCCTCGGCGACCTCGCGACAGCCGAGCAGCTGATCGCGCCGCTGCGCGCGCTGGGGGAGCCGGTGATGGACACCTTCGGCGAGATCCCGTACGCCGAGTCCGGCCGCATCTTCGCCGAGCCCGAGCAGCCGGGCGCCTACCGCGCTCAGAACGTCCTGCTCGCCGACCTCGACCCGGTCGCGCTCTCGACGATCCCCAAGCTGGCCGGCCCGGACGCGGGCGCGATGTGCGTCGTCGGCATCCGGCACCTCGGCGGCGCGCTGTCCCGTCCGCCCGCGATCCCGAACGCGGTCGGCCGCCGCGAGGCGCAGTACGCGCTGACCGTGCTGTCACCCGGCGAGCAGGACTTCACCCGCCTGCACCGCAGCATCCTGGAGCCGTGGACGTCGATCGGCCGGCAGCTCAACTTCAGCTTCGGCCCGCTCACTCCCGAACAGATCGCCGAGGCCTACGAGCCCGCCGACCTCGACCGCCTCAAGACGCTCAGGCAGCAGCTCGACCCGACCGGCCTGCTCCAGCCGAACCATGTGATCTGAGGCTCTCCCGCCGGTCGGGTCCGCCCTGCCGGAGCAAGGTACATCAGCGACGACTTCCGCCACAGGTCCCGGACTAGAGCGCCGCGGTCACGTCGATCTCGACGAGTTGTCCCGTGAAGCCGAGTTGGGCTACGCCGAGCAGGGTGCTGGCGGTGGTGAAGGCGGGTGCCAAGGGGGAGTCGTTGAGCCAGGTCCAGACGGCGCCGAGGTCGTCGCGGTCCTGGCTGGCGACGTAGATGACCGTGCGAACGACGTCCTCGGGGGTCGCGCCTGCGGACTCCAGGGCGGTGAGGATGTTGGTGATGACCTGGGCGGTCTGGCCTTCCAGGTCCTCGGCGGCGAGGTCGCCGGCGGGGTCGAGAGGGCATTGGCCGGCGAGGAAGACCAGGCGGGACGCTTCGACGGTCGTCACGTGGTGGTAGCCGGGGGTCGGATGCAGGGCCGGGGGATTGCTGCGCTCGATCGTCACGGGCCCAGCCAAGGTGAGTCCTGAGGGCCGGTCAACAGAATTAGCTCGCTTCACGCCGAGAAGCGCCGTACGTAACGCTTCTGCCAGGGCGTCTCCACCGCGTGCGAGCTGTAGTTCGCCCGCACGTAGGCAACAGCCTCATCAGCCGGCACCCCGTCCAGCACGGCCAGGCAAGCCAGCGCCGTACCGGTCCGTCCGCGCCCACCACCACACGCGAACTCGACCCGCTCACCCCGATGCACCCGCGCCAGCGCGTCCACGAAGACCTCACGAGCCTCGACAGCGTCAGCCGGCAACCGGAAGTCCGGCCAGCGCAACCACCGGCTCTCCCACTCGACCTCCGGCGGCTCCTTGCCCAACAGATACACGCCGTACGACGGCAACGACCCCGCAGGCATCGGATTCCGCAGCCCACGTCCCCGCACCAACTGCCCGGACGGCAGCCGCAGCACGCCGCTGTCTTCGCCACTCCACGTCATCCACAAACCCTAGCCAGAACCACCACGACCCCGGGCGGCGAACCGCTCCGGGGTCGAGTGGCGTAGTACGTGTCGAGCCGTTAGGCCGTACTACGGGCTGGTGGAGGAATCAGGCGCTGAGCCGTTCCTCGGTGGTGTTGGAGAACAGGTGAAGTTTGCCGGGCTCCGGTGCGAGGTGCACCAGCGACCCCGTCTCGGCCCGCGTCCGCGTGCCGACCCGCGCGATGATGTGCTGCTGGGTCGTCGTGTGCTCCGCGTTGCCGTACATGTACGCGTCCGAGCCGAGCTCCTCGATCACCGAGACGCGGACCGGCAGGCCCTCGTCGGCGATGTGGAACGACTCCGGCCGGATGCCGAGCGTCAGCGTCTTGTCGTCACCGGCCTTGGCCAGCAGCGCACGCTCGATCGGTACGACGAAGTCGCCGATCTTCGCGCCGCCGTCGACGATCTCGGCCTCGATCAGGTTCATCGCCGGGGAGCCCATGAAGCCCGCGACGAAGAGGTTCTTCGGGGCGTCGTACAGGTTCAGCGGAGTGTCGACCTGCTGCAGGAGCCCGTCCTTGAGTACGGCGACGCGGTCGCCCATCGTCATGGCCTCGATCTGGTCGTGCGTGACGTACACCGTGGTGACGCCCAGCCGGTGCTGCAGCTCGGCGATCTGCGTGCGGGTCTGCACCCGCAGCTTCGCGTCGAGGTTCGACAGCGGCTCGTCCATCAGGAAGACCTGCGGGTTCCGGACGATCGCGCGACCCATCGCGACGCGCTGACGCTGACCACCCGAGAGCGCCTTCGGCTTGCGCTCGAGGTACTCCTCGAGGCCCAGCAGCTTGGCGGCTTCCTGGACGCGCTTGGCCCGGTCGTCCTTGTGGATGCCCTGCATCTTCAGCGCGAAGCCCATGTTGTCGGCGACCGACATGTGCGGGTAGAGCGCGTAGTTCTGGAACACCATCGCGATGTCGCGTTCCTTCGGCGGGCTGTTGGTGACGTCGCGGTCGCCGATGTAGATCGCGCCCTCGTTCACCTCTTCCAGCCCGGCCAGCATCCGCAGCGCGGTCGACTTGCCGGAGCCGGACGGCCCGACCAGCACCATGAACTCGCCGTCCTCGATGTCGAGGTCGAGCTGGTTCACCGACGGGGTGTCGTTCCCGGGGTAGACCCGGGTCGCGCCCTTGAACGAGACGGTTGCCATCACGCACTTCCTTCCTTCGCCGGCGGAACGTGCCGGACGATCCTTTGCAAAGGCCCCCAGGGATTGGGTGTCTTGTCGGTGATACATCACCAAAATCTGTAGACCACAACACCCACAGGTCTGCCGGCATTCCGCTAGTAGTGCGTCCCGCCGGGCCGAACACCGTCCGCCATCAGATCGAGCAGCGCGGCCACCGCGCGACTCGGCGGTCGACCACTCAACGTGATCGCCGACAGGGTCCAGGTCAGTTCGATCCCGGTCAGTCGCAGCCGGGTGATCCCGGGGTGCTCCGGCCCCAGATCCGGTACGACGGCAACGCCGAGCCCCGCCCGTACGTACTCCGGCACGGTGGTCAGATCGGGTACCTCGACCTGCACCCGCCGAGGCATCCCGGCCGCGTCGAAGGCCCGGTCGACGTTGGTCCGGTTCCCGAATCCGGGCAGCAGGTCGACGAACCGCTCGCCGTTCAGATCCTCCAGCCGTACGTCGGTGCGCTCCGCCAGCCGGTGCGTCGTCGGCACCATCACGACGAACCCGACGGTCGCCAGTTCCCGCGGCTCCAGCCCGACCAGGTCGGACCGGTTCGCCCCGACCAGCGCGACGTCGAGCCGCCCTCGCCGTACGTCGTCCGCCAAGCCCGTCGAACCGGTCGGGGAGGTCGTCACCTGGACGTCGACCAGGGGATAGCGCTGGTAGAACGCGCCGAGCAGGTCGGCGAGGTCGATCAGCCCGAGCCGGGTCATCGTGCCGATCCGCACGCTGCCGCGCAGTCCGGTCGACGCCTCCTCGACGACGGCTCGCGCCCGGTCGAGCGCCTCCAATGCGGCCTTCGCCTCCGGCAGCAGGGCCTGTCCGGCGGGGGACAGGCTCACTCGTCGGGTCGAGCGGTCGAAGAGCGTCGTCTTCAGATCGCTCTCCAGGCCGCGGATCGCGGCGGACACCGTGGACTGGACAGTGAACAGCCGCTGGGCCGCGCGGGTGAAGCTCAGCTCCTCGGCGACCGCGACGAAATACTCCAGTTGGCGTGAGTCCACGTGGCAATTATCGGTGCGAGCGATGAGAGAGTGCAAGAATCTTCGTTTGATTCGATAGATCAGCGAGCGCACTCTGAAGTCATGACAACAATCACCGGACCGCGGGCGGTCGACGCCGTCGGCACGAAGGTCCGTTTCTCCCACGGTCCGGGGTTCTGGACGATCGCCGCCGCCTTCCTCACCACGATGGCGTTCTCCACCGTGCCGACGCCGCTCTACGCGATCTACCAGCAGCGCGACGGCTTCCCGACGTCCCTGATCACGGTGATCTTCGCCGCGTACGCCGTCGGCGTGATGGCCAGCCTGTACCTGGCGGGCCACGTCAGCGACTGGCTCGGCCGGCGCCGGGTCGCGCTGATCGCCGTACTGGCCGAGGTCGTTGCCGCGCTGATCTTCCTGTTCTGGCCGGAGGTCCCCGGCCTGCTGATCGCGCGGTTCGTGTCCGGCGTGGGCGTCGGCATCCTGACCGCGACGGCGACGGCGCATCTGTCCGAGCTGCGCAAGATCGCCCGGCCGGAGGAGGACCCGAGCCGGTCCGCGCTGATCTCCAGCATGGTGAACCTGGGCGGTCTCGCCTTCGGCCCGCTGATCGGCGGCCTGCTGGCCGAGTACGTCGGGCGCCCGATCGAGCGCCCGTACGAGGTGTTCCTGGTGCTGCTCGTGATCAGCGCCGTCGGTATCGCGCTGGTGCCCGAGACGGTCGAACGGCGCGAGACGCGTCCGGCGTACCGGCCGCAGCGGGTCGCACTGCCTGCTGCTGCAAGGCCGTTGTTCTTCGCGACTGCGGCCGGAGCCTTCGCGGCCTTCGCGATCTTCGGGCTGTTCACGTCGCTCGCGCCGACGTTCCTCGCGGGGACGCTGCACCACACGTCACGCCTGCTCGCCGGAGTCGTCACCTTCGCGGTCTTCATCGCCGGCGCCGCCAGCCAGGTCGTCTTCGTCCGGCTCACCCGCACCCGTCAGCTGCAGCTGGGCCTGGCCTTCATGTCAGCCGGTCTGGTCGGAATCGCCGCCGGCGGCCTGATCCCGAGCCTCGCCCTGTTCGTCATCGGCGGCATCATCGCCGGCGCCGGCGTAGGCCTGGTCTTCCGAGCCGCCGTCGCCACCGCAGCAGGCCTGGCCGACGCCAGCTCCCGAGGCGAGGTCCTCGCCGCCCTCTTCCTCATCGCGTACGCCGGCCTAGCACTCCCCGTCCTCGCCATCGGCCTAGGCATCGCCCTACTCCCCGCCGAGGTAGCCCTCGTCGTCTTCGCAGCGATCATCCTCGTCATGGTCAACGCAGCAGGCCTCCGCATGCTGGCCGCCCACCGCGGCTGACAACCGGCGCCCTCCACCCCCGCGGCCGCACCCACCCGCACCACCCGCACCCGCACCGGCGGCACCCGCACCCCGCGGCACCCGCGCCGGTCGCACCCGCACCCCGCGGCACCCGCGCCGGTCGCACCCGCACCCCGCGGCACCCGCGCCGGCGGCACCCGCACCCGCACCCCGCGGCAGCCGCACCCGCAGCAGCTGCACCAAGTCGGCACGCGAAATCAGGTCGCCCAGCCGATCAAGTCCCCCGCGCCCACCCCTCCGTCTTCTCCGCCCGCCCGCGCCAACCAGAAGCGCGGGCGGGCGCGATAGTTTGCGCGCATGGGTGACTACGTTTCCGTCGGAAGTCTGACCGCCTACCTCTCCACCGGCCGCGCCAACGGTCCCGGGATGCTGCTGCTCCCGATGATCACCGGGATCGGCGAGCAGCTCCGCGACTGGGCCGACGAGTTCGCCGCCCGCGGGATCACCGCGCTGACCTGGGACCCGTTCCACGGCCGCAGTACCGACAACTCGACCGTCGACGAGCTCCACGAGATCCTCCTGCAGATGGACGACGACGCCGCCCTCGCCGAGCAGACCCAGCTCCTGGACCACCTGCTCGGCGAACTCGGCGCAGCCAAGGCCGGCGTCGCAGGTTGGTGCCTCGGCGGCCGCTTCGCGATCCTGCTCGGCGCCCGCGACCACCGCCTGGCCAACGTCACCGCGTTCCACCCCACCGTCCCGTCCGAGCTCCGCCCGAACCAGACGTACGACGCGATCGCCGACGCCGCCGCGATCACCGCTCCGGTCCTGGTCAGCTACCCCGGCGCCGACGCCGCCGTACCGGTCGCCGACTTCGAAGCCCTGCAGACCTCGCTCCAGTCCCGCCAGACCGGCGCCACCATCGCCCTCTTCCACCCCGGTGCCGACCACGGCTTCACCAACCGCGACCGCCACGACAAGCCGGTCAACGCCGACGCCTACCAGCTCGCCTGGCCCCAGGCCCTCACCTTCATCGACACCACCACCGCCTAGGCAGCAGTCGAAGCCCGCCGGTGGGCTGTCGGGTTCGTTCCGCGCAGCCGCTTGAACGCGACCGACAACGCGAACGCGTTCGCGTAGCCCACCCGGCGGGCGATCGACTCGACGGTCTGGTTCGTCTCCCGCAACAGATCAGCGGCGAGCGTGATCCGCCACCCGGTCAGATAAGCCATCGGCGCTTCCCCCACCAGCGCGGTGAAGCGCCGCGCGAGACTCGCCCGCGAAACCCCCGTCCGATCGGCCAGCTCGACTACGGACCACGGATGCGCCGGATCCTCGTGCAGCAACCGCAACGCCAACCCCACAACAGGATCCGCCTGCGCCTGGTACCACCCCGGCGCATGCGACTCAGGCCGCGCAAACCAGGCCCGCAACGTCGTGATCAACGCCAGATCAAGCCACCGATCCAGCACACTCTGCTGGCCGGGCTCATCCCGCTGGATCTCCCCGAGCACCATCTCCATCACCGGCCCGGTGACATCCCCAGCCGGTACGACGAGCACCGGCGGCAACGCGGTCAGCAGTCGCCGGCTGACGTCACCCTCCAGCTGATAGGTGCCGCTGACAACCATCGCCTCACCCTCGGGCCGCCCGCCGTACGTCCGGACGCCGAGCCGCGCACTGTAGTCAATAGGTGCCCCAGGCAACGGCTCGCAGATCCCGCCGGGGTGGATCCGCAGCTGCGCCTCGGTCTGCGGCGTGTCCGCCACGACGTACGGCTCAGGTCCGCACAGCACTGCGACGTCGCCCTCGTTCATCCGCACCGGATCCATCCCGTTGCGCATGATCCAGGCCGACCCGCGAACCAACGTCGCGAGCGCGAGCGGCGCCTCGTCGACGATGTGCAGCCCCCACGGTGGGTCGAGCACGGTCAGGTTGAAGACCCCGCCACGCGCCCGGGTGCCGGCCAGCAGATCGTCGAGAACGTCCATGCCGCCAACCATAGCTGAGACTCTCAGACATCGAAATGCGCCAGACAACCATGGTTTGTCTCACTCGCAACCGCTGAAATGAACCCATGACAACGACACCGATTCTGATCCTGAGTGGTAAGGGCAAGACCGGCCGACGCGTGGTGGAGCGGCTCGAGCAGCGCGACGTCCCGGTCCGGCTGGCCTCACGGTCCAGCGAGCAGCGCTTCGACTGGTACGACGAAGGCACGTGGTCCGGCGCCGCCGCCGGCATCGACACGGCGTACCTGGCACCTCCGGTCGGGCCGACCGGGCTCGCCCAGGCCGGCCGCTTCGTCAAGCAGGCGGCGGCCGAAGGCCTTCGCCGGGTGGTCCTGCTGTCCGGCCGCGGCGTCGGCAGCGCGGAGCGTGAGTTCGCCGTCTACGAGAGCAGCGTCGAACTGGAGAACGCGGTCAAGGAGAGCGGCGCCGAGTGGACGATCGTCCGGCCCGCGTGGTTCATGCAGGGCTTCAGCGAGGACTTCCTGCTCGACTACGTGCAGGCAGGCGAGGTGCGGGTCTCGGCCGGCACCGGCGGCGAGGCGTGGATCGACACCAACGACGTCGGCGACGTGATGGCGACCGTGATCCTGGACGACTCGCACAATGGTCAGCACTACACCCTGTCCGGCCCGCGCACGCTGACGATGGCCGAGGTCACGGCCGAGCTGTCCGCCGCGACCGGCCGGGACATCCGGTACGTCGACCTCGAGCCGGAGCAGCACGTCGAGGAACTGGTCGGGATCGGCCTGGACCGCGAGGACGCCGAGTCGGTCCGCGACCTGTTCGCGGTGATCCGGCACCACCGGTCGGAGTACGTCTCCGACGACAGCGTCCGGGAGCTCCTCGGCCGGGCACCGCGCGACTTCTCCGACTGGGCCCGCGAGACCGCGGCGACGGGCGTGTGGTCCGCATGACCAAGATCCTGACCCTCGCCGGCCTGGTCGGCAGTGCCCTGATGGGCGGGCTGTTCTTCGCCTTCGGGACCGCGGTGATGAGCTCCCTGCAACGGATGCCGGCCGGCCAGGGCGCGGTCGCGATGAACCTGATCAACGTCCGGATCCAGAACCCGCTGTTCCTGCTGGTCTTCTGCGGTACGGCGCTGATCTGCCTGGCGCTTCCGGTCCTGGCCCTGGTCCGGGACACCCCGGGCAAGGGCTGGATCGTGGCCGGCTCGGCGCTCTACCTGGTCGGCATCATCGTGATCAGTTTCGCGGTCAACATCCCGCTGAACGACGGACTCGCCGCCGGAACGACCGACTGGACGTCGTACCTGGCGAAGTGGAACCCTGCGAACAACCTGCGGGCCGTCGCCGGGGCGCTCAGCGTCATCGCCTTCGGTCTCGCGCTGATCAGGGCCGAGTAGGGGAGTCCGGATGACCGAGCAGCTGTTGCCCGTGAACGGTGTCGAGCTCTGCGTCGAGACCTTCGGCGATCCGGCCGATCCGCCGGTGCTGCTTATCCACGGCGCAGCCGCCTCGATGGACTACTGGGAGACCCCGTTCTGCGAGTTGCTGGCGGCCGGGCCGCGGTACGTGATCCGTTACGACCACCGCGACACCGGCCGCTCGGTCAGCTACCCGCCGGGCGAGCCGGCGTACGAGGGTCCTGATCTGTTCAAGGACCCGGTCGGCATCCTGGACACGCTCGGCATCGACCGGGCGCACCTGGTCGGCCTGTCGATGGGCGGCGCGATCGCCCTGCAGATCGGCCTCGACTTCCCCGACCGGGTCCGCAGTCTGACGCTCGCCTCGACCAGCCCGCTCGGCGACGACCTGCCTCCGCCGGCCGACCGGATCCGCGAGAGCTTCAGCAGCGAGGCCCCGCCGACCGACTGGTCCGACACCGAGGCCGCGCTCGACCAGCTGGTCACCGACGAGAAGCTGTACGCCGGAACGCTCCCGTACGACGAACCCGCCCGCCGCGAGCTGCTCCGCGCGATGATCGCCCGCACCACCAACCTCGCGTCGGCCGTCACCAACCACTGGGTCCTCCCCGACGACGACACCCCGCCGACCCGGCCCCGCCTCGGCGAGGTCAAGGTCCCGGTCCTCGTCCTCCACGGCACCGAGGACCCGCTCTTCCCACCCGCCCACGGCGAGGCGATGGCCCGCGAGATCCCCGGCGCCCACCTCGTCCTCCTCCCCGGCGCCGGCCACGAGCTCCCCGCCCCGAGCTGGGACATCGCCGTCCCCGCCATCCTCGCGAACACAACCGGCTGAAGAAGACTCGTCGGCGGGACCATCTCTCGAGTACCGACCCTCGAGCGGTGCCCGGCACTTGGTAGGTGCCGGCGCGCGAACTTGGCGGGCTGAAAGACTCGTCGGCGGGACCATCTCTCGAGTACCGGCCCTCGAGCGGTGCCCGGCACTTGGTAGGTGCCGGCGCGCGAACTTGGCGGGCTGAAAGACTCGTCGGCGGGACCATCTACCAAGTACCGACCCTTGAGCGGTGGTCGGCACTTGGTAGGTGCCGGCGTGCTAACTTCTGCGAAACTTGTGCGCCCGCTAGCGTGGGTGAGGTGATCACCGTCGAGCGTTCCGTCACCGTGGACCGGCCGGTCGAGGTCGTCTTCGGCTACCTGTCCGACTTCGAGACCACCACCGAGTGGGACCCCGGCACGGTCCGCACCACCCGGATCTCCGGCGACGGCGGCCCTGGTACGACGTACCAGAACGTCTCGAGCTTCAACGGCAAGCAGACCGAGCTCGAGTACGTCGTCCAGCAGGTCGACCCGAACCGCCTGTTCCAGGTCCGCGGCCAGAACAAGACCATCGCCGCACTGGACACGATGACCTTCCACGCCGACGGCGACCGCACCACGGTCACGTACCGCGCCGACTTCACCCTCAAAGGCCTCGCCCGCCTGGCCGAGCCGTTCCTCAAAGCCCCGTTCAAGAAGCTCGGCGACGAGGCCGAAACCGGCCTCCGCGACACCCTGAACAAGCTCCAGGGGTAGAGAGTCGGGTCCCGGTCCTAGGCCACCGCTCCGGTTGGCTGGACAAAGCCCAGATGAGGTAGCAGGAGCCCGAAAACAGTGCTGCCGAGCGGGGGAGGTACGGCGTTGCCGATCATCGTCGCGAGGTCAGTGCGTTGGGTGACCGTGGAGAAATCGAAATAGTCCGGAAACCCCTGAATCCTCGCTGCTTCGTGCGGTGTGAGCGCGCGAGCCTTCGCCGGGTGCATATACCGGCCCTGCCCTATCGACCCGTACCCACTGGTCAACGTCTGCGCTGGCTTGTCCCAGTTCAGTCGCCCGTACATCGACTTGTAGGAATGGTCGTCATTCTGATGGCAAACAGGGCGCAAGTTGTTCGGTAGGTCGAAGAGGTCGTTGTCGAGCAGGTAACGCATCCGGGACTGGTTCTCCGGACTGGATCGTGGTGCCTGGTCGAAGCTGGGGCCGTCCTGATCCTCAAGGTCACCGATCGCCCATCGGAGATCATGAGGATCGTCGATCTTGTCCAGCGAGTCGAAGATCTCCATCGGCGTGGGAAGCGTCGCCGCTGTCGCTAAGAGCAAATGGCGCTTCCGCCTCTGTGCGACGCCGAGCCGATCGAGGGCGATAACTCGATCCTCCACTTGATAGCCGAGCTGGCTCAGAGCCTGGCGGACGGTGGAGACGACGTTGCGTCCCTGATACTTGTCATGCTGGACGGCCGGCACGTTCTCAATCAGTACGACCTGAGGGCGGAGGACTTCTGCGGCACGGGCCATGTAGCCGTAGAGCATGTTCTTCGGGTCGTTCCGGCGCGTGTGGTTGTTGAGGTTGCTGTGGCCCTGACATGGCGGCCCGCCTACGAGTGCATTGATCGAGCCGATCTTCTGGGCCAAGTCCCGCTCGCCGTCGGTGATTGCCCGTCCGACGGTGTCACCGAAGAACGCCTCGACGGAGGCGTTCTCGATGACGGCCTTCGGGAAGTTCGCTTCGTACACCGCGGTGGCCGAAGCGTTGAAATCCACCGCCAGCGGGATCTCGAGTGCGGCGCCGGCCGCGGCCACGGCCTGGGCCACGCCGAGAGTCAGCCCACCACAACCGGCGAAGAGATCCACCAGCCGGAATGCCTCGGATCCCGATTCGAATTCGGGACGGTCGCGCGTTGCCAGAGTCCTGTAACGCATGCGATCCGAGGCCATCGTCAAATGCTACTCGAGCGTTCTTGTGGTGATGACCACGACTCACGGTGTCGTCTCGTCTCGCGCTGACCGAGTGGAGACAGGACCACTTGCTGTGAGCTGGTGCATGCCATGGGTGACCCGAGGCCGGTCGGGTGACGTCTGCGGGACGAGTCCGCCGCCGTATCTGGGACGAGGCGTCGGAATCGGCCTCCTCGATGGCGTCGGTGACTGCACAACGGACCTCTTGAGAGTCGAAGAATTCGTTGGTAGGGATCTGCGGGCGGCTGGACGCGGTGGTAGGGGCTACTCCGCAGGCAGGCCCAGCACTCAAGTAAGGACAACCTCGCTTGAGCAGAAGCTACGCGCGGAAGACATGCCGATCAGGGGTAGAGCCTGCACCACCCTCGATCCGGGCGTGGACGGGATGGGGGCGCGGGGCCGGAGACGGAAGGGTTGGAACCACCAGATTCCGACTCTCCCGGAGGACCTCCGATGAAGCGAAACAGCCGTGTCGCCGCCGCCCTGACGGCTGCCGCCCTGCTCAGCGCCGCCGCGTTGCCCGCGGCAACCGCAGTGGTTGCGCCGCCGCACAGCGCGGTCAACGCAGTCACTCAGAACCCCATGCCGGCGCTCAACCGCGCGGCGTACCCGTTGCTCTCCACCAAGGCCACCGGCCAGTTGTACGACCTGAAGCCGCTCGTCCGCATGGTCGGCGACGCGCAGGTCGTCGGCATCGGTGAGGCGACGCACAACTCCAGCGAGTTCTTCACGCTCAAGCACCGCGTTTTCCGGGCGCTCGTCGAGCAGCGCGGGTTCACCACCTTCGCACTCGAGGCGAGCTGGAGCACCGGCGTCGCGCTCGACCAGTACGTCGTGCACGGCGTCGGCGACCCGCGCGCGATCATGCAGCACGAGTTCCAGGGCTCGTACGAGTTCTGGAACGCCGAGGAGTACCTCGACCTGATCGAGTGGATGCGGTCCTACAACCAGGCCCACGCCCGCAAGCTCCACTTCGTCGGCGACGACCTCGGCTACATCTCGCCCGCGACGCTCGACCTCGTCACGTCGTACGTCGGCAAGGTCCGGCCGGCGCTGGTCCCCAAGATCACCAGCGCGTACGCCGGAATCCGGTCGGACGCGAACGCGGCCGACTTCCTCACCGAACTGGTCGCCAAGCCGCTCGCCGAGCGCCAGAAGACCGAGGTGGCGACCCGCCAGGCGCTGGCCGCGGTCGAGTCCCTGCCGAAGAGCGAGGCGCAGACCTGGGCCGCGCAGCACGCCCGCGCCGCCTGGCAGGTCGCGAAGTTCGTCTCGTACGACATCGTGGACCCGAAGGTGCTGCCGTCGGCGATGCTGTTCCGCGACGAGGTGATGGCCGCGAACACGGTCTGGTGGACCAAGCACACCGGCGCCAAGGTCGTGCTCGGCGCGCACAACGGGCACATCGCGCTGACCTCGTCGATGCCGGCCGAGTACCCGAAGATCCAGGGCGAGTTCCTCCGCGAGCAACTCGGCCGGCGCTACGTGCCGATCGGCCTGAGCTTCGACCACGGCTCCTTCAACGCCCGCGACATCAACGACGTCAACGGCGCGATCCGCAAGTTCACGGTCGAGCCCGCCGCACCCGGCAACAACGAGCACACCCTCGACAAGGTCGCCTACCGCGACTACTACGTCGATCTCCGGACCTTGCCCCGCAGCACCAAGACTTGGCTGACTCAGGAGCGCCCCACCCGAGACATCGGCACGGCCTACCCCTGGCCCGATTCGCCCGTCGCGCTGGCAGCGTCGTACGACGTACTGATCCACCTCAACAAGGTGACGGCCGCCCACCTGCGCTGAAGAAAAGAACAGAGAAAAACAGAAGGATCTGGTTAGGTGGCGAACGTGGAGCTGCCGGCTGAGGTACTGGACGACATCGCCAGGGTGGTCGGGACAGAGGCCACACTTCTCAGTCGCCTGCCCGGAGGCTTCGATGTGGGTGCCTTGCGCATCCAATTGGCCGGGAGGCCGGATGCGGTGCTCAAAGCATGGCCCCGGGCCAACCCCGACCAGTTGGACGAGGTGTTACGAGCCCAGAGAATCATCGAGCACATGCGGAGCCGCGGCTACCCCACCCCGGCCTGCCTCGGGGTGGGGGCCACAGCCACTCATGTCTGGCATCTGATGGACTTCGTCGACGCGGCGCCCGCGCCAGAGCTGACCCCGTCCGTCATCGAGCAGTTGATGGAGATCAACGAACTCCAGGCCGGCCAAGCCTCCGAGCCCTACGACCACTGGTCGTACGCCTGGCGGCTCGCTGCCGGTCGGGAGTTCGGTCAAGATCTGGCTCCGAGTCTGTCGAGGGCTGTCGCCGAACTCTCGAACTACTCCCCCGTGGTGTCGGTCCTGGTCGAGCGCGTGCGGCGTCTGTGTGGTGACGTTCCACCACCACGAGAGGCACCCGACATGGTTCATGCCGACTTCAAGCCCGACAACGTCCTGGTCCGCGACGGGGTGGTGGTGGCGGTCGTGGATATCGGGAACGCCGGCAGCGGCACGCGAGCGACTGATCTCAACACCCTCCAGTGGCACACCTTCGAGGATCCGCAGCTGGACGGTGTCCGAAGGCGACTGCGGACGAGAATTCTCGACCTGGTCGGCCGGGACGGGGCGGTGGTCCTCGCAGCGACACAGATCCTCGTACAGCTCGAATGGCCCATCCGTCACGGGCACCACGATGTCGTTCCAGGGGTGGTCCAGCGCGGCCATCGCGCCCTCGACGAACTGACCGCGCTTCACTGACCGTCGACGGAGGGTCAGTCAGCAGACCGAAGCATCGTGCGGATGCCCACCGTCAACCCCAGCGCCCCGGTGACGATCGCCGCGACGAACCCCCACAGCACCGCCGAGGACCACACATCCCCAGCAAACAAGGTCCGCTCGGCCTCGACCAAGTACGACAGCGGGTTGAACTTCGACGCGACCCGCATCCACTCCGGGCCGGTCTCGAGCGGCAGCAGCATGCCGGACAGGATCATCAGCGGGAACAGGAACGTCTGCTGCACCACCCAGAACATCCAGTCCTGCTTGCGTACGGCGATCGCCAGCGCGTAGCTGAACGAGCCGAGCCCGATCCCGAACGCGGCCAGCAGGACCAGCCCGACGATCGCGCCGTCCAGGTGCAGGTCGAAGCCGAACGGGATCATCACCGCGATCACGATCACCGCCTGCCCGAACAGCGGCACCATCTCCTTCAGCGCTCGCCCGATCAGCAGCGACGACCGGCTCAGCGGCGTGACCAGCATCCGTTCGTGCGCGCCGGTCTGGAACTCGAACAGCAGGTTCGACCCGGTCGCCGACGTACCGAACAGCGTGGTCATCACCAGGATCGCCGGCACGAACCACTGCCAGACGCCGCCGTCCAGCGTGCCGCCCATCGAACCGGCGAGCAGCGGCCCGAACAGGCCGAGGAAGATCAGCGGCTGGATCATCCCGAACAGCAACGAGAACGGATCCCGCAGTACCGGCTTGAGCTCGCGCACCATCACGATCCGGATGTCGCGGAACAGGCTGCGCTCCTGCAGCCGGGTAGCGGGTGCGGCAACGGTGGAAACAGTCAGGGTGGTCATGCGGCGGCCTTTCCATTCGCGTCGCGCAGGCTGCGACCGGTGAGATTGAGGAACACGTCGTCGAGCGTCGGGCGGTGCACCTGAGCCGAAGCCACCGGTACGCCGTACTGCTGAGCCGCGCCGAGCAGGATCGGCAGGGCAGCGGGACCGTCGGTCACCCGCAGGCTGACCTGGTCGTCGGACACCTCGAACTCGCGCGCGCCGGGCAGCTTGTCGGCCAGCCGCCGCAGCTCCGCTTGGTTGCTAGGGGCAACGGTCAGTGCGAGCCGATCACCCGCCAGCCGGGTCTTCAGCGCGTCGGCGGTGTCGTCCGCGATCACCTCGCCGTGGTCGACCACGACCACTCGCTCGGCCATCGAGTCCGCCTCGTCCAGGTAGTGCGTCGTCAGCACGATCGTCATCGCGTACTGCTCGCGCATCCGCAGGATGTGGTCCCACAGGTTCGCCCGGTTCTGCGGGTCGAGGCCGGTCGACGGCTCGTCCAGGAACAGCAGTCCGGGCGCGTGCACCAGGCCCATCGCGACGTCGAGCCGGCGACGCTGACCACCCGACAACTCGGACACCTTGCGCTGGGCGAGTTCCTTCAGCTCCAAGCCGTCGAGCAGTTCGTCGGCCCGGCGCTTCGCGGACCGGCGGTCGAGGCCGTAGATGACGCCCTGGCCGAGGAGTTCGTCGCCGACGCGGTGCTGGTGGCCGGCGCCGTTGCCCTGGCCGACGTACCCGATCTGCCGGCGGACCTGCGACGGGTGGGTCGTCACGTCGTACCCGGCGACGGTCGCGGTGCCCGAGGTCGGGCCGATCAGGGTGGTGAGCATCCGCAGCGTGGTGGTCTTGCCGGCGCCGTTCGGGCCGAGGACCGCGACGAGCTCGCCCGGTTCGACGTCCAGGCTGATACCGCGGACCGCGTGCACGGTCTCGGTGCGGCTCACCACGAAGTCCTTGGTGAGTTCTCGGGTGCTGATCACGATCGTTCTCCTTCATCGGGGGCTGGCTCGAGGACGACATTTCCAGCAGAAGAGGACAGGTTCTGGCCGGTACTTCTGGCAATCTGAAGTCATGTCCGAGACCTCCGCACGACTCCTCTCGCTGCTGTCCCTCCTGCAGGCCCGCCGCGACTGGCCGGGTGCGCTGCTCGCCGAACGGCTGGAGGTGAGCCCGCGCACGGTCCGCCGTGACGTCGACCGGTTGCGCGACCTGGGCTACCCGGTCCGCGCGAGCAAGGGGCCGGACGGCGGTTACCGGCTCGACGCCGGGGCCGAGCTGCCGCCGCTGCTGTTCGACGACGACCAGGCGATCGCCGTCGCGGTCGCGCTGCAGACGGCAACGACTACGGTCACCGGGATCGAGGAGGGCGCGTTGCGTGCGCTGGCCACGGTCCGCCAGGTGATGCCGGCCCGGCTGCGGCAGCGCGTCGACGCGCTGCAGGTGACGACGGTCGACCGCTGGGCCGACTCGAAGCGGACCAAGGTCGACTCCGAACACTTGATCGCGATCGGTACGGCGGTCCGCGCGCGCGAGGTGCTGCGGTTCGACTACGCGTCGCCGGGCGCGTCCGAGGACGAGTGGGTGCCGCCGCGCAAGGTCGAGCCGCACCACCTGGTCACGTGGGGCGGCCGCTGGTACCTGGTCGGCTGGGACCTGGACCGGAAGGACTGGCGGACGTTCCGCGTCGACCGCATGCAGCCGAAGACGCCGACGGGTCCGCGCTTCACCCCGCGTGAGCTGCCCGAGCCGGACGTCGCGACGTACATCTCGTCCCGCTTCGCCGGCCGCGGTGATTGGCCGTGCCGAGGCGAGGCGATCCTGCAGGCCAAGGCCTCCGACATCGCCCGCTGGTCCGGCCGCGACTCCGTGGTCGAGGAGATCTCCCCGACCTCCTGCCGACTCATCCTGCCCGGCTGGTCGTGGACCGGACTGGCTGCCAACTTCGGGATGTTCGAGTGCGATCTCGAATTCGTCGGGCCGCCCGAGCTCAAGGCCGCTGCCGCCACACTCGCCGCCCGCTACACCGCTGCCGCCTCATGAGGAGTACGCCGATGGAAGAGCACGTGTTCGCCGACGCCGCCGCCTGGCACGACTGGCTCACGTCCGAGCACGAGAACTCGGACGGCATCTGGCTCGTCCTCGCAAAGAAGGGGACGACCGATCCGACAAGCCTGACGTACGACGAAGCGCTGGAGGAGGCGCTGTGCCACGGCTGGATCGACGGCCAGCGCGTCACGCGCGACGAGCGCACCTTCAAGCAGCGCTACACGCCACGGCGCGCACGCAGCAACTGGTCGCTGCGCAACGTCGGCATCATCCAGCGCCTGCACGAGCAGGGCCGGATGCGCCCGGCCGGCGTCGCCGAGGTCGACCGCGCCAAGTCCGACGGCCGCTGGAACGCGGCGTACGGCGAAGCGACCACCCGCGAGGTCCCGGCAGACCTGGCGGAGGCGCTAGCCGCCACACCGCGAGCCGAGGCGATGTTCGAGATCCTCACCAAGCAGAACAGGTTCTCCATCCTGTACCGGCTCCACACAGCCAAGCGCCCGGAAACCCGCACCAAATGGATCACCCGCTACGTCGACGAACTCACCCGAGGCGAAACCCCGTACCCCCAGAAGCGCCAGCTGGACTAGCAACGCCCGGCTCCTCAGGTCGCGTCGTGCAAAACCAACCCCAGCGTGTGTCGAAGGCCTGACCGCACAGTGCTCACGCCGTGCCGGACAGGCGCTGCTGACCAACCTCGGGTGGAGCGGACCGGGCGGTCCCGGGTGGTGAAGATCAGACCTTGACCCTGCGGCAGCGAAGTCACCGTGGCGCGGGACTGCGCTCGCGGGCGCTGTTCGACCAGCAGGAACTCGCCGCCCTCGTAATCCACAGCCGGCCGGTCCAGCCCGATCACCACCTGCAGCGGGAACACCAGGTCGCCGTACAGGTCGCGATGCAGCGCGTTCCAGTCGCCGGTCCGGTACTTGAGCAGGATCGGCGTCGGCCGCTCCTGCCCGGCGCGGTGGCAGTCGTCGAGCCACTCGTCGAACGAGTCGGGCCACGGCGCCGGCTTGCCGAGCTTGTCGGCCCAGTCGCGGGCGACGGGAAGCAGTTGCGCGTAGAACGACGCCCGCAGGTCGGCCAGCGGTTCGGGCAGGGGATAGGCGAAGTACCGGTACTGCCCCGAGCCGAAGCGGTAGCGGGCCATGTCGATCGTCGCGCGGAAGCGCTCGCCCTCGGCGTACCAGCCGCTGATCTCCTCGCACTGCGTCGGCGTGAGCAGCGGCGGGGTCAGCGCGCAGCCGACGTCGTTGAGCTCTTCGATCCAGTCCATATAGATGGAACGGCCTACAAGCTCAGAATGTGAGGACGCCCGTGTACGTGAGCGCGAACGTCCCACAGGGGAACAGGAACAGGCTGGCCAGTACGACGACCTGCTTGAAGGTCTGCCCCGGCCCGATCAGCCGCCGGTAGGCAACGACGAGGACGGGGACCATCACGACCTCCAGCGCCAGCATGCCGCGAGGGATCACGTGATCCAGCGCAGCCAGTACGACGGAAAGCGTCGCCGCCGCGATCCAGGCCGCGTAACCGATCCGGTACGTCGTACGCGCACCCAGCCGCACCGCGATCGTCTGGTACCCGGCGGCGCGATCGGCGGGCAGGTCGGCGAGCGTCGTCGGAAGGTAGAGCCCGATCGCCGCGAGCGTGCCCTGCAAGGCCATCACCCAGGGGAAGTCGCCGAGGTCCGGTGTCACCGCAGCCCACCCGGCCAGCGGGCCGAAGGCGCCCAGGGCCAGCGAGTTCGACCCGACGTCGAAGCCCGCGCGGGTCTTCAGCCGCAGCGGGGGAGCGCTGTACGCCCAGCCGAGCAGCAGCGCGAACAGCACACCGGCCGTGAAAACCCACCCGACGAACGCCGCGACCACCAACGAAACAACGCCTGCCAGCAACGCGAGCTTCTTCGCCTCGTCGACCGTCACCCGCCCGTCGAGCAGCGGCGACTTGGACTTGCGCGGGTTGAGCAGATCGCCCGGCAGGTCGTACGCGTCATTGATCGCGAGCACCGCCAGCCAGAGCAGCGGGCCCATCACCACCGCGCCGAGCAGGAGCCGCGGCCAGGCGTCGACCGGCGGAACCAGTCGGTGCGTGGCCAGCAGAATCCCCACGTAGTACGGCACGACCGACACGATCCAGAACGCCGGCCGCCCGACCAGGAGCACATCCCGCAGTCGGGGATGGGTCCGCACCGCCACCAGTGTGGTCACATGTCCACACTCCTCTTCAGCGCTGCGGAGCACCTCCCTCCAACGGGTGAATCACCTCACTCCTGAGGCTGAATGTGAGCAACGGAACCCCGTTCCAGCGCCACCCACACCGACCCGTCCGGCGCCACCGCGAGCCCGTGCGGCTCAGAACCGTCGCCCAGAGCAACGTTCTCCCGCACGACGCCGTCCGCATCGAGCCGTACGACGGAACCCGAGCCCCACAACGTGACCCAGCACCCACCATCGGCGGTCGCCACTACCGCGTGCGGCTTGGCGTCGCGATCCGGCAGCGGCACCTCGGTGATCACCCCGTCGGCATCGATCCGCCCGACCTGCCCCGCCAGGATCTCCACGAACCACACGCCGTCAGGCCCACCACTGATCCCGACCGGCCCGGCCGCGTCGGTCGGCAGGGGATAGGTCGTCACCACCCCGTCGACCGTCATCCGCCCGATCGCGTTCGCCGCGTTCAACGTGAACCACAAGTCCCCACCGCAACTGGTGATCAACGCTGGAAACGCGCCCGCCGTACCGATCGCGAACTCGGTCACCACGCCGTCGGATCCCACTCGCCCGATCTGGTCCGTATCCATCACCGTGAACCACACGGCCCCATCCGGCCCAACACAAACCCCGTACGGCGAACCGCCAACCTTCACCACCGAAGCGACACCATCACTGATCCGCCCGAGCGTGTTGTCACCCGACCGCGTGAACCACACCGTCCCGTCCGGCCCGGTCGTGATCACACTCGGCCGACTCTCCGCCGCGCCGAGCTCCACCCGCTCGACCTGATCACCGACCAGCCGCACGATCACACCCGAATGCACCAGCGTCGTCCACACCTCCTCGCCGCGCAACGTCACGCCGTACGCACCCTGCCCTACCGCGAATTCACTGACTGACAAGGGAATCCTCCTCGATCGTGTGGATATCGCCGCGCCACCGGGAGATGAAACGGCGGTCGTGGGTGACGACGACGAGCGCGCCGGGATAGCTGTCGAGCGCTGCCTCCAGCTCCTCCACGAGCACCAGCGACAGGTGGTTGGTCGGCTCGTCGAGCAGCATCCCGTCGTACTGCGACGTCAGGAGCCGTGCGAGCGCGAGCCGCCGTCGCTGGCCGGTCGACAACGCTCCGACCTTGGTCTGCAACTGATCGTGCCGGAACAACCCCAACCCGCCAGCGCCGCGATGCCGCGAGAGCGCCTTGCGCAGCGACTCATCGGGCCGAGCCTCGACGACCTCCTGAGCGAGATACCCAAGCCGCCCACGCCGCTCGACCACGCCACGATCCGGCGCCAACTGCCCAGCCAGTACGTCGAGCAACGTCGACTTGCCCGCACCGTTCGCCCCGGTGATCAGCAACCGCCCACCCGCCGGAACCTCAACGGACACAGGCCGCAGCCGTCCTTCGACAGCAACGTCAACAGCCTCAACCAGTACGCCGTCCGCAGCACCCGCCGTCCGCAACGACGCCGCGAACCGTAACGGCTTCGCCGGCACCGGCGGCGGATCCGCCTCCAACCGCCGCAGCCGTTCCTTCGCGTTGCGGATCCTGCTCCGCTCCGCCTCGTTCACCCGGCCGGTCGCGCGGTCGTACGCGACCTTGTTGTTGTCCTTCATCGGTCGCCCGTACGCCACCCGGTCCGCGGTCGTCCGCACCGTCGCCTTCATCTCCGCGACGTCGTCCTCCCAGACCTGTCGCGTCTGCTCGGCCCGGGCCCGCTCAGCCGCCTTCTCGGTGAGATAGCCGCCGTACCCGTTCCCGTACCGCGTGATCCGGTGCGTGTCGCCGTCCACCTCGAACAGCGTCGACGCGACCCGCTCCAGGAACGCCCGGTCGTGCGACACCACCACCGTCGTCCCGGCGCGCGCCCGCAGATGCTCCTCCAACCACACGGTCCCCGACAGATCCAGATGGTTCGTCGGCTCGTCCAGCAGCAGGACCTCCGGCGAAGCAGCCAGTACGGCGGCCAAGTGCAACCGCGCGAGCTCGCCTCCGGACAGCTCGGACAGCCGACGATCGCCCGGCAGGTCGGACAACCCGAGGCCGTGCATCGCCTTGGCCAGGCGCGCGTCGGCGTCGTACCCCTCACGCGCCTCGAAGGCCTGCTGCACCTCGCCGTACTCGGTCATCGCCGCAAGGTTGCCCTCAGCAAGCAATCCCTCGAGCTCACGGAGTCGGGCCTCGAGCGCCCGCAGATCGGCCAGCGCGTGATCGGCGACGGCGGCGACATCGAGGTGCAGGGGAACCGGGTTCTCCTGTGCGAGGAAGCCGAACCCGCCGTCGGCGACCAGCGTGACCGAGCCGTCGTCGGCCGGTTCGACGCCGGCGAGCAGTCGGAGCAGCGTGGACTTGCCGGAGCCGTTCTCACCGATCAGCCCGCTGATCCGTCCCGGCGGGAACGCGCAGTCGAGCTGGTCGAGCACGAGCCGGTGATCGTAGGACTTGGTGAGGTGGTGCACGGAAAGCTGCGTAGACATACGGGTCCTCCTGACGCGCGGGTTCAGACGGTGGGCCGGGTGCGGGCCACCGGAACATCGGCGGGTCAGAGGTTCACGCGCTACTCCTAAAGGCGACGAATGTTGCGTTAAGATGAAACCATGAGTGCCGTGCCCGACGCAACCCCCTTTCCCGAGCGGCGGCGCCCCGGCGGCCGGAGCGCCCGGGTCCGCACGGAGGTCCTGACCGCGGTCGAGCAGGAGCTGGCCGAGCACGGGTACGACGGCCTCACCGTCGACGGCGTCGCCGCTCGGTCAGGCGTCCACCGCACCACCATCTACCGCCGCTGGAAAACCGTCGACGCCCTCCTCGTCGACCTCCTCGAAGCCGGCCAAGACGACACCTGGACCCCCACGGACACCGGATCTCTCACGACAGATCTGGTCGCCCTCAACCGAGAACTCCACACATCTTTCGCCAGTACGTCGCCCACGAGCGCCGTGATCGCCGCAGCCTTCCGCGCCCCAGCCGCCGCAGCCGCACTCACCCGCTTCTGGGACGACCGCTACCACCGCAGCGCCGTCGTCATCTCCCGCGCACTCGCCCGCGAAGAGATCCCCAAAGACACCGACCCAGACCGAGTCCTGATGGCCGCCACCTCGCCCCTCTTCCACCAACTCGTCCTCCGCAGACAACCGATGACCCAGCAAGACTCAGACCGCTGGGCCACCGACGCCGCCGCAGCAGCCAGAGCCGGCATCTACCGAGCGTGACCGGCCCCGGCCTCGATCTCCCGGCCGAGCCTGACCTTGTCCACCGGCGCGGGCTTCATCTCCCACCGATCACCGACTCCACATAGGCTGCCTCTACACCGATGGAGGAGGCTGGAGTGGCTGGACGTCTGACCGGCGAGGTCGTACTGGTGACCGGAGCTGCCCGTGGAATCGGGCGGGCGATCGCCCTCAAGGCCGCCGAGGAGGACGCCGCGGTCGGACTGCTCGACATCCTCCCCGACGAGCTGGCCGCGACCGCCGAGGAGATCGCCGCCACCGGCGCGAAGGTTGCCGCGGTCGTCGGCGACATCACCAACGAGAGTTCCGTCCGCACCTCGGTCGACGACCTGACCGACAAGCTCGGCGCCACCACCGTCCTGGTCAACAACGCGGGCAAGAACGCGTACGCCGACGCGACCGCGATGACCGTCGACGAGTGGGACAGCGTCTTCGACGTCGACCTGAAGGGCGCCTGGTTGATGGCCCGTCAGGTGCTGCCGGCGATGATCGCCCACCGGCACGGCGCGATCGTCAACATCGCCTCGATCCACTCGAACCTGACCACCGCCGGCATGTTCCCGTACGCCGCGGCTAAGTCCGGCCTGGTCGGGATGACTCGCAGCCTCGCCCTCGACGTCGCCCCGCACGACGTCCGGGTGAACGCGGTGAGCCCCGGCTTCATCGCCACCGACCTGCTCGAGGAGTTCTTCGACACCATCCCCGGCGCCCGCGACACGGCCCTGTCGGTCCACCCCCTCGGCCGCATCGGCACCCCCGAGAACGTCGCCGAGGTCGTCTGCTTCCTGGCCTCCACCGCGGCCGCCTTCGTCACCGGCGCCAACTGGACCGTCGACGGCGGCCTGGGCGTCCGCTACGCCTGACCCACCCGGGCGACCCTCGGCGTCCGCTCGGATCTGACCCACCGCCCGGGCGATGCTGTTCCCATGAGCGACGAGGTCCTGACCCGGCGAGCACTCAACCGAGCCACCCTCGCGCGCCAACTCCTGCTCGCCCGCCACCAAGTCCCGGCCCTTGACGCAGTCCACGCCCTGGCAGGCCTCAACGCCCAAAGCTCCAAGGACCCGTACGTCGGCCTCTGGGCCCGCCTCGCCGACTTCACCCCCGACGACCTCGCCGATCTCCTCCACAGCAAGCAGGTCGTCCGCGCCTGCCTGATGCGCTACACCCAGCACCTGGTCACGGCCGACGACTACCAAGTCTTCCGCCCAGTCATCGCTCCGGTCCTGGTCCGCGCCCACCACAGCGCCTGGCGCAAACGCACCGAAGGCGTCGACCTCGACGAACTCGTCGTCCGAGGCACCGAAGCCCTCGAGGGCGTCACGCTCACCCGCCCCCAACTCGGCAAGAAGCTCCAGGAACACTGGCCCGACCACGAAGGCACCGCCCTCGGCTGGACCTTCCAGTACCTGGCGCCGGTCGTCCACCCACCACCGGACGGACTCTGGGGCCGGAAGGGCGGCGCCACTCCGTTCGCCCTCGCTGAGGACTGGCTCGGCATCAAGCTCGGCGAACCCGACCCGGCCGCGCTGATCCTCATCTACCTCGCCGCCTTCGGCCCGGCTTCACTCCGCGACATCCACGCCTGGTCCGGCCTAGCCCGCCTGGGTGAGGTCGTCGACGAGCTCCGCCCACAGCTCGTCACCTTCACCGACGAAGCCGGTACCGAACTGTTCGACCTGCCCAACGCTCCCCGCCCAGCTCCGCGAACGCCGGTCCCGGTGCGGCTGCTGCCGGAGTTCGACAACCTCATGGTCGGCTTCCGCGACCGCTCCCGGGTGATGACGAAGCAGCAGCAGGCTCGCGTCTGCGTCGGCGCGTACATCGCGGCCACGCTGCTCGTCGACGGCTTCGTCCGCGGGATGTGGAAGGTCGAACTCACCGACGACACCGCGACCCTGGCGATCGAACTGCTCGACGACAACGGCGGCAGCGACGTCGTACTGGCGTCAGCCGAGCGCACAGCCGTCGAAGCCGAGGGACTCGAACTGCTGCGGTTCATGGCGCCCGAGCTGGAGTACCAGGTTCAGCTGGTCTGACAGCCGCACGAGTTGCGGTGCACGAGCGCCGGCTCGACACGGATCGCGCGGGGCGGCAGCTCCGGCTCGGCGATCCGTGACGTGATCAGCTCCAGCGCGCGGGTCGCGAGCTCGGCGTGCGGTTGCGCGATCGTCGTCAGCCGCGGCTCGAACAGGTCGGCCCACTCGAAGTCGTCGAAGGCCACCAGGGCCATGTCGCCAGGCACCGACACCCCCGCCTGACGCAGCGCGCGCATCGCGCCGATCGTCATCTGGTTGTTCGCGACGATCAGCGCGGTCGGCGGATCGGCCAGCGCGAGCAGCCGAGCGGTCGCGCCTTGCGCCGGTACGGCGTCAGAAGCGCCGTCGGTCCGCAGCTCCGCGTCGTACGCGAGCCCCGCCCGCTCCAGCCCGAGCTGGTAGCCGACGATCCGTTCCTCGGACGTCGCGACGCCAGGAAGCCCGGCCACGATGCCGATCCGCGTGTGCCCGAGCCCGGTCAGGTGCTCGACCAGCTGGGCGGTCGCCTCGACGTTCTCCGTGCCGACCTCGTCCAGCCCGGACCCGATCATCCGATCCACCAGTACGACGGGAACGTTGCGCTGCCGCAGGTAGTCGAGCGTCGCGTCAGGCCGCGCCGAGACCGCGATGATGATCCCGTCGGCCCGGCGTTCGTGCAGGTCACGGACCACCTGCAGCTCGCGCTCGGGATCGTCGTGGGTGTCCGCGATCAGGATCGAGTAGCCGCGCCGTTCCGCCTCGGCCTGCAGGTGGTGGGCAAGCTCGCCGAAGTACGGGTTCGAGATCGAGGACAGCGCGAGCCCGATCGTGTCGGTCTTCGACATCACCAGCGACCGCGCGACCGTGTTCGGCACGTAGCCGGTCTCCCGCACCGCGGTCAGCACCGCCTCGCGCGTCTCGGGCGCGACGAACCGGGTGTCGTTCAGCACGTGCGAGACCGTCGTCACCGACACCTGTGCCCGCCGCGCGACGTCCGCCATCTTCACCACCCACCCATTCTCCCCCCGACCGAGGGCCTCCGAAGAGCAAGGAGCTTCCGCTCCCAGCCGTGCACCAACCACTACGCCTGACGTTCCATCCCGCGGCGAGGGCCGGTGACGTCTTGAACGAGGTTCCCGCCACCGCCTCGCTCGGGTCTTTGATGCCTCACCAAGCAGCGGCGGCAACGGCGATTTCGAGGCAGCATCACGTGTGACTCGGCTTACCGCCGTTGTCGCCGGAGAGTCTTGCCCGTCCCTAGTTCGTGGGGTTGTACGCGCAGGAGTCCGACAGGTCGCCGGCGTCGGGGGAGGGGGACGGCTTGGTGGTGGGCTTGCCGGTCGGCTTGGTCGGAGGCTTGCTGGTGGGACCTACAGGCGTCGGCGTACCGGACAAGGCCTTCTGGACGATCGCGCGCATCCCGGCGTAGTTCGGGTTCTGGCCGGTCGGGAAGTTCTTCTTCTTGTCCAGGTCGATGTTGCGGATCTTCGCCGACTTCACCTTCGTGCCGAGCCCGGCGAGGTCGCCGAGCAGGGTCTGCGGGATGTCGGTCTGGATCAGCTGCTCGCCGGCCGCCGCGATCTCCTTGTAGTGGGTCAGCACGTTCTGCGGCGTCGCGCGTTCGACGATCGCCTTGATCGTGCAGCGCTGCCGGGCCTGCCGGGCCAGGTCCGCGCCGGGCACCTTGTACCGGCCCCGGGCGAACCAGAGCGCGTCGAACCCGCTCAGCTTCCGGTCCGGTCCGGGCTGGAGGTAGCGGCCCGGCGGGATGTGCTTGTCGTCGTTGCCGCCGACCGGGACCGGGTAGTTGATGTTCACGGTGATCCCGCCGAGCGCGGTCACCATCTGCTCGAACCCGGCCAGGTTGATCTGCGCGTAGTAGTGCAGCTTCAGCCCGAGCGCCTCGCCGATCGACAGCTTGAGCACGTCGGCGCCGGGGTTGTCGGTCTCGCCGAGCAGGTCCTTGTACTTCGGCGGGATGTTGCGGTACATCGCGTCCAGGTAGTACTCCGGCTGCTCCGGATGCGGATCGGACGGGTCCCAGTAGCCGGTCGGGAACACCTTGTGCAGCGGGTGGTCCTTCGGGAACGGCATCCGCATGAAGTTCCGGGTCATCGAGATTAGCGACGTCTCGCCGGTGTGGGTGTCGATGCTGGCCACCATCACCGTGTCCGCCCGCGCGCCCCGGCGGCCCTCGCCGTCGTCCGCGCCGAGCAGCAGCAGGTTGATCCGCGGCAGCGTCGCCCACGGGTCCTTCTGGTTGATCTTCGGCACGGTCGCGCTCTTCGACTTCTCACCCGCGAACACCTTGGTCACCAGGCTGCGCTGCGCGACCAGGTTCTGCGCGCCGAGCGCCGAGCCGGACGCGATCGAGAAGCAGACCAGCCCGACCACGAGCGCCCCGCCGAGCCGAGCCAGTACGCCGGTCTGCAGCGGCCGCAGCATCTTGTACGACGTCACGAGCACGACGACCAGGAACAGCCCGGCTACGCCCAGTCCGGCGATCATCCCGGTCAGCACGCTCGGGTCGAGCGCCCACTGGATCACGTCGTCGCGGCGCAGCAGGACGACGTACGCCGCGGCGCCGTACAGCAGGACGCTGAGCGTGGTGATCACCGCGCCGAGGCGCTTGCGCCCGGCCGCCAGGTACGCCGTACCGGGGATCAGTACGCCGAGAACCGCGATCGCCAGCGCGCCCGAAGGGCGGTGCGACCGACTCGTTCGGGGTTTGGCTCGACGGGCTCTCGCTGCGCTCGGGGACATGGCTCCACTCGGTGCTCGGCGGCAGGGCGGTGGGCGCCGCCCCTGATCAGCGCCCTCAGGTGTGAGTCCGCCCGAGCCCCAAAAGTTCGGCAGAATCGTCCGGGTGACTGGAATCGAGGTACGCCGGGCCAAGCCGGACGACGCCGAGGCGCTCGTCCGCCTACGGGGACTGATGCTCGACGCGATGGGCATGGACGTCGGCGACGAGAACGCACCATGGCGATCCGTCGCGCTGCGTTACTTCGCCGAGCAACTCGCGACGCCGTCGACCTTCGCCGCGTTCGTCGTCGACGACCCCGAGGTTGGCGTGGTCGCCGGTGCTGTCGGGCACCTCAACTCCCACGCGCCGAGCCCCACCGACTTCTCCCTCGTCCGGGGCACCCTCTACAACGTCAGCACCGAACCCGACTTCCGCCGCCGTGGTCTCGCCCGCGCCTGCGTGATCGCCCTGCTCGACTGGTTCCGCGACGAGACTCCCGCCGGCCAGATCGAGCTCCACGCCACCCCGGACGGCGACGAGCTCTACCGCTCGCTCGGCTTCGTCGCCAGCTTCTACCCGGCGCAGCGCCTGCTGATCAAGCGCTGAGCCACGCCAGCATCCGCCGGTACTCCGCGTCGTTCTGGACGTGCCCACCGGCGTACTCGAAACTCTCCGCCGACGGGATCGCCGCCGCCAGGTGAGCAGCCTGGCGCCGGTCCCGCTCGCTCAGCGACCCGAACCACAGACTCACCGGCACCTCGATCGCGCCGAGCTCAAATCCCCAGTCCCGGGCGAACGCCAGGTTGTCGTCGAGCCACCCGTCATGACTGTGCACGAACGTCGCCCGGACCCGAGCCATCGCCTCCGGGTCGTCCAGAGCAGGAGGACCGGCCGGCTCGTTCGGAGCCGGTGGGATCTCCGGCCCGCCGGCCTCGATCAGCGCCATGATCTGTCGCGCCGTCTCCTCCATCCCGGGCCGCAATGCCTCCTCGCCGCGGTGCGCGGCCAACCACATCGTGCGATCCCTGCGTGGGTCCTCCACGTCGTCCTCGGCCGGCTCCGGCCCGTCGACCAGTGGGGGAGCGTTCCCACCCACCACCGCACACCGAGTCACTCGCTCCGGCAGCAGCGCCGCACAGGCCAACGCGTGCGGCCCTCCACCCGATCCACCCGCGACCGCGAACCGCTCCCACCCCTGCGCGTCCGCCAGCAGCCGCACGTCAGCGGCCACATCGCCGATGCTTCGCCCGGCCAGCCGCGTCGACTCGGCGTACCCGGGCCGGTCGAACGTCAGCAGCCGGATCCCGCTCTCCTCGGTCGCCCGTACGACGTCCGGCCGCCGCCACCGCGTGCTCGGTGTGCCGACGTGGAAGACCACCGGCACACCGCCCGGATCGCCGTACAAGCTGTAGCCGATGGTGCGCCCGTCCGGCGTACTGATTGAGGTCACACCCGATCCAACCACCACCGGTCGCTCGCGCGGGTGTCGCGCAGCGCGTTGGTTGCGCAGTGGACCTCACCGCCGCCGAGGTGGGACCAGAAGAAGTTGTCCACCCAGTGCACGCGCACGCCGGTACGCCTGAGTGCGCTCTCGGCGGTCGCCTTGAACACATCCACCCCGCGTACCTTCGGTCCCTGCGGATCCGGCGCCGCGAACTGCCGATCGGTCAGCGACAGCCCGTTGACCAGGCCCGGTGTCATCGCCCGCAGCCCGGGCAGTACAGGGTGCGCCTCGAAGAAAACCGGCAGCCGCACGAGCTCGTCCGACCGCAATCCCGTCGCCTTCAGCAGGATCGCCAGCTGCTCGTCGATCCGCTCGGCCGCCTGCCGGTTGTCCGTGAGGTGCTTGCCCTCAGCAAGGATCTCGTCGACGCTGGGCTTGCCCGGTGAGTTCGTGTCGGCGAACAACCGCTGCTTCCCGGCGCCCGCGCGCTGGGCATCCCGCAACAACTTCTCGGCCAGTCGCGGATCCGCGACAGCCAGCGTCCAGCCCCGCGCGTTGTTTGCCCGTACGACGTGCGTCGTCTCGTCCGCGTGCCCGATCGCCAGCCATGACGTGTCGATCCGCAGCGGAGCCTGGAATCCCTGCCCGGTCACGAGTTCCAGGAACCCGGGATCCGGCTTGCGCTCGCCAGCGCCGTACAGGACCCGCCCGTTGGGATACCCGGCGTACGGCGGCAGGGCCTCGATGTTGCCGCCCATGTTGAGCAGATCGTTGGCATCGGATGAAGCAGTAAGGCTCAACTCCTGCACGACGCCGACGTCCGGCCCGCGCAGGTCGCGGAACAACAGCCGTCCGGCCGGACGCGGCGTCGGCAGGGGCGCCTCGGGCGTTCCGAAGTCCCACACGTTGCCCGATCGGATCAGCACGCGGATCGTCTGCGCACCGCCGACGGCCGGCATGCTCGCGGTGGCCGGCTCGAACGTGTCCTGCAACCACATGTCCTTCCAGCCGCCGGGCGTGCCCTGCACGTACTGGAGTTTCGCGCCGCTCGCTCGCGTCGCCTTGCCAAGCGTCTTCGCGAACGCGTCGAACTCACCCGGCACGCCAGGCGGGTACGGCGCATCGCCCGGCCAGCCCGCGCCCTTGTTGGGCTTGCCGGCGAGCACGGTCTCGGCGCGTTGCAGATCGTTCTGCAGCATCAGCGGCGCGACGCGGAGCTTCACGACGTCGGTCGCGGTCCGGCCGTGGTCGGTGACGGTCAGCGTGACCGTGATCGTGCCGTCCCACTTCGTCCGGTCGCGCAGGACGTCACGTCCTTCCAGCCCGAGCCGCACGCCACGCTTCAGCTGGTCGGCCGACAACTCCTTCGCTACTTGGCCGTTCGCGAAGATCCGCGCCTTGTCCGCCGGTACGACGTCCAGCCGGCCCGTCGCCGTCCTGCTGATCCCACGCGCGGCCGGGATGTCGAGTGGGGCCAGGTCTTTGAGGTCCTGCGGCCCGTTGATCCGCTCGTCCGCCGAGTCGTTGCACGCGGCAAGCTTCTTGTCGACCGTCGAGCCGGCGTCCTCCAGCTCGGCAGGGTCGACGGTGCAGCGCCGCTCGTCGTCGTCCACGTTCGCGAGGAAGATGGCGCCGCGCTGGGCCGACCAGGTGTCCTCACCGTGCTCGTCCGCCCGCGTCACCAGCCCGTCGCGGTTCACGTCCGCCCGCAGATCGGCCGCGAAGCCGTCGGCTCCTCGCCGGTCAGCCTCGACGCCGCGACCCGCGTGCAGGTCGGCTCCGAGTCGCTGACCCGCCCGCAGTTCGGCGCCGGCGCCGGTCGTCGTACCGGAACCCCACGCGACCATCGCCGGCGTGGACGCGGTCACCACCGCGGCCGCCACCACTCCTGTCACCCAACGCTTCATCGCACTGACTCCCCAAGTATTTGGCACACCCGTGTGATTTCCACTCGAAACTAACACGCCCGTACTAAATCCGGCAGGGGGATTTCCGCGGTCCACCCAGCGGTGGAGAAGGGTTTTCGCCCGAACAGGCAAGTACAGGTGAGGACGCGCTCACCCCTGGGGCGCGGTGAGGAGTCCAGCAGATGCGCAAGGTGAGGATCGCCGGTCTGGGTGTCGTCGCGGCACTCGTGGTGGTCGGGTTGTTCGAGCTACCGGCCAGCCCGTTCGCGCGGCACGACCTGCGCGATCGCGCACCCGTCGCGGTGTCGGCACCACTCGACGACCCAGCGAGCGGCGCTCCCGCGACTGGTGCTCCTGTGGATGGTAAGCCCGGCAAGGGCAGCCCGCAGACCCCGGCCAAGCCCGCCGATCCGCCCGACCCGACGATCACCTACCCGGAGCAGGGTGGCGTCTCGTACTCGGTCCTGCCCGGCGCCCCGGAGACGATCGGTACCGCGGGCCGCCTGCTCACCTTCGAGATCGACCTCGAGAACGGCATCAAAGGCATCGACCGGACCGAGCTCGCCCGCTTCGTCCGCGAGACGTACGGCGCGCCGCAGGGCTGGACGGCCGGCGGGAAGTGGCGCTTCCGGCAGGTCGGTGCCGGTCAGGATCCCGGCTTCAAGCTGATGTTCGTCACGCCCGCGACCAGGGACATCCTGTGTGGCGGCGGCTACGACCACTACACGAGCTGCCGGATCGGGCAGCGCGTCGTACTGAACATCGCGCGCTGGGTGAACGGCGTCCCGAACTACGGCGCCTCGCTCACCGAGTACCGCAAGTACATGCTGAATCACGAGACCGGCCACCGCCTCGGCGAGGCCCACGAGCTCTGCCCCGGTCCCGGGCAGCCCGCGCCGGTGATGCAGCAGCAGACGCTGGGCCTGCACGGCTGCACCCCGTACGCCTGGCCGTACCAGGACGGCCGCCGCTACGAAGGCCACCTCGGCAAGTACGACGACCCGATCCCGGGCACCTGATCATTCCTCGATGATCGAGAGCACGTTGCCCGCCGGATCCTTGAACCAGGCAATCAACGGCCCTTCGGTCCGCATCACCCCGAGCTCGTCCTGCCCGTCGCCGTACCGCTCGAACGTCACCCCCCGTGAGGTGAGCTCCCGAGCGGTCGCGGCGATGTCGGCGACCGGGAAGTTGAGCGTCGTGTACGTCGCCGGCACGTGATCGTCCTTGGGGTAGACGAGCACCGGATGCCCACCTGCGATCCGCAGCTGCAGCATCCCGTGCTCCTCGCCGACGTCGAGCCCCAGCGTCCCGGCGTAGAACGCCTTCGCCGCCGGAACGTCATCCACCGAGAACCCGCTGTACGCCTCAGTCTTTCCAAACATCACTGCCTCCTACTGGATCGTTGTCACCCAGTACGTCGGCAGCATGCTCAGCTTCTCGACATCTCAGTTGTTGAGCGCCTGCGGAACAACCTGTCCGACCGCCGCAGTCACCGTGGCCGTCTCCAGTCCGTCGGCCACCGTGTGCAGCAGCCGCACCAACTGCGCGGCATCCGCCGGCCCCAGAATCCCCGTGATCACATCCAGCACCCGAACCGTCAGTGCATCGAGCTGCGACAATCGAGCCTGACCCATCCCGGTCACCGTGAGCCTCGGCTCGGTCTTCACCAACCCGAGCCCAGCCAACTCGGCAATCGCCAGCTCCGCCTCGCCGGTCGTCGTCCCGACCTGCTCGGCCACGGCTGCCGCCGAGTCCCGCCCGTTGGAGATCGCACTGAGCACGAGCGCCGCCGGCATCTTCATCCCGACCGCGTCCTGCAGCCCGAGAATCAAAGGATGCGCGTGCCCGCGGACCCGCTCCACCGCGTCCAGCAAGCGCAGCGCGTCCCCCACGTCACCGATCAGCTGCTCGGTCTGCACCGTCGCGATCCCGCTCAACGGCACATCCCGCTCGGGCACGGCCAGCGCCCTGGTCCCCGTCTCTTCGATGGTCACCGTTCCAGCCTACGGACCCCCGCTGACAGTTCGGCGTGTCGTTCCTGAGGAATCCCTATGAATTCCCCCTCACCCAACACCCGAACACCAGTTCCCACCCCAACCTTCCGGCAGAACCGCCCGAACCCCGGATCGAAACGCTCCTCCCCACCCGCGAGCTCCGCCGCCGCCCACCACCGAACCGAGGCGAATTCACCCGACCCGTCAACCACCGGCATCCCTCGCCGCCCCTCCAGCACGAACCACAAACTCACATCCACGTGCCGCCCGGCCCCCACCGTCTCCGTAACGGTCACAAACGCAGGCCGCCGCTCCGGATCGTTGAACACGGCCCCGATCCCCAACTCCTCCCCAACCTCCCGCCCCGCCGCATCCACCGGCCGCTCGCCGACCTCCACAAGTACGGATCACCTACGGCTCATCCATTTGCCGGACAAAGGAACATTTGTTCGAGCGAATTGATCAGAAAGTCCACTTTTCTTTCTGAGAAATCCGGACCCGGGCGTGACCTCTGATCCTGGTCGTGCGTTGCAAGTGACGTGACGGTGAACACACGGCTAATCCGTCATCGCGCTCGCTCCGCGTCCTTGGCCGACAACCCCTCAGATCTGCCAGGAGGACCAGTGACAACCGCCACCGCCACCCAGACGTCCGAGCGCCGACGCGTCCGAGTCTGGTTCGGTGAGCACGTGATCGCCGACTACAACGCCGAACCGGCGTTGGCCGAGCGGTACGCCCACGCCATGAGCCGTCGCTTCGCCGGACTGCGGGTCACCAACGACCCCATGCCCGCCGTGGACCGGCTCCCCGACCCCCTGCCCGGCGAGCGCATGTGGGACGTAGCCCCGCGCTGAACCGAGTACGTACTGCGCACTCCCTGTTGACGCAGCACGAACCGATCGACCCAGTGCGAACCACGAGTACGACGTCGAACCGCCCGCACCACGGCCCACAAGGCCGGGTGCGGGCGGTTCTTTTCGTCCCCCGGTGTCGAAGTACGGCGAAGGTCTCCGACGTCTCCCGCGTGACTGACCGACAATCCGAGGAGACCACGATGGCCCGGCCCGTTCTGAACAGCATGCTGCTCGGCAGCTCCGACCCCGACCGGCTGAAGACCTGGTACCGCGACGCGTTCCACGCCGGCGTCGACGGCTACGGCAACCTCGATCTCGGCGGCTTCGGCCTGGTGATCGAGCACCGCGACGACGTCGCCGCGACCGCGCCCGAGCCCGGCCGGTTCATCGTGAACTTCGCCGTCGACGACATCGAGGCCAGCGCCGACCACCTGCGCACGCTCGACGTCGACTGGCTGGTCGAGCCCGAGGACCGCGGCATCGGCAAGTTCGCCACCCTCACCGACCCCGACGGCAACTACGTCCAGCTGATCCAGATGAAGCCCGAGTACTACACCAACAAGTAGCTCTCACCCAGGCAGGATGTTCTGGTTCAGGTGGAACACGTTCGCCGGGTCCCAGACCGTCTTCAGCGCCCGCAATCGCGCGAGTTTCGCCGCCGGGAACGCCCGGCGTACCGGCTCACCGTTCAACGTGTTCACGTACGCACCGGACGCGTACGGCTCGAGCCCGGCGGCGTACTCGCGCACCATCGCGATCCGGGCCGCGTCATCCGCCGGGTCCTCCCACCGAGTAGCGGTGACGAACTCGAACGCCGTGTCCCGATGACTGAACGCCGCATCAGCATCCGGCACCTCAGCGATCGCCCCGCCGTACGCCTGCAGGCTCGCCCCGATCCCCGGGTTCCGCAGCAACGCGAGCAGCGCCTCGTCCGGCAACGCCTTGAAGTAGTGGCCCTTCCAGTACCGCCGGTACCGATGCCCCTGCACGTTGTCGTCCCGCGTCTGCAAGGTCAGGTACGACATCTCTTCCACCACCTCGTCGACCACCGATCCCAACCCCCGCAACGCCGGCAACAACGAAGCACCGACGATCGGATCACCGACCCACACAAACCCGACCCGTACGACGTCCCCGACCACATGCGCCGTGAAGGTCGCCTCCCGCGGCGCGGAAGCACTCAACTCCCGCCACCCCGCCAGCACGTCGAAGCCCTCGTCCGCGGCGTACGAGAACTCTGCGACCAACGCCGAAGTCCCGACCGCGTGCAGCCGGAACTCGAACGACGTCACGATCCCGAAGTTCCCGCCCCCACCCCGCAAGCCCCAGAACAGCTCCGCGTTCTCCTCCGCCGAAGCCCGCACAACCTCACCGTCAGCGGTGACGACCTCGTACGACACGACGTTGTCGCAGGCCAGCCCGAACCGCCGAGCCAGCCACCCCATCCCGCCACCCAGCGTCAGCCCACCGACCCCGGTGTGCGAGACGTTCCCGGCGGTCGTCGCCAGCCCGAACTCCTGCGCCGCCTTGTCCAGCTCACCCAGCAACGCGCCACCCTGCACCCAGGCCAGCCGCCGCTCAGGATCAACCCGTACGCCGCCCATCGGCGTCAGGTCGATCATCAGCCCGCCGTCCGGCACCGCGAGCCCGGCGATGTTGTGCCCACCGCACCGCACCCCGATCTCCAGCGACCGGCTCCGCGCGAACCGCACTGCCGCAGCCACTTCCATCGTAGAAGCGCACCGCGCAATGAACGACGGCCGCCGATCGACCATCGAGTTCCACACCGTGCGCGCTTCGTCGTATCCCGGGTCGCCGGCCTGCAACATCACCGGCCGCTGGATCTCAGTCGTCGTCATCGCAGGTCTCCTTGTCCACAAGTGCTGATGCATTCACCCTGACAGCGCCCCACCGCCCGGATAAGGTCCAATTCCATGAGCCGTTCGAGGACCGGTTCCGGTACCGGTGAGCTGCTGGTCGAGATCCAGCGCAGCAGCGCCGTGCCCTTGCACCAGCAGTTGGAGACCGGGATTCGCGAGCGGATCCGCGAAGGCCTGCTGCGCGCGGACGCCGTACTGCCGTCCTCCCGCGCGCTCGCCAACGACCTCGGCCTGTCCCGCGGAGTCGTCGTCGAGGCCTATCAACAGCTCGTCGCCGAGGGGTACCTGGTCAGTCGCACCGGCGGCTACACCCAGGTCGCCCAGACGGCTCGCGCTCAACCGGCGACCCGCGCCAACCACAAGCCGGCCGGTCCGCCGAGGATCGACTTCAAGTACAGCCGCCCCGACGTCACCCAGTTCCCGCGCGCGGCCTGGTTGCGATCCGTCCGCCGGGTTCTGAACGAGACGCCGCACCGCACCTTCTCCTACTTGAGCGGCCAGGGCTCGCCCGACCTCCGCGAGGCCCTCGCCGACTACCTCAACCGCGTCCGCGGTACGTCGGCCCGCCCGGAGAACATGCTGATCTGCCACGGTTTCGCTCAGGGCTCCCGGCTGCTCTTCCAGGTTCTCGCCGCGGCCGGGTACCGGAGGATCGCGCTCGAGGACCCGTCCGACTACGACCTGCGCGACGTCGCGGTCACGGCCGGCCTGGAGGTCGTCGGCGTACCGGTTCTCGACTCCGGCGTGGACGTCGAAGCCCTCGACCGCTCCGGCGCGGACCTCGTCCTGGTCACCGCCGCCCACCAGATGCCGATCGGCGCGGTCGCGTCGCCCGAGACCCGCGCCGCGCTGGTCGAGTGGGCCGTACGCCGGAACGCGCTGATCCTCGAGGACGACTACGACGCCGAGTACCGCTACGACCGCGAACCGATCGGCGCCATCCAGGGCCTGGCCCCCGACCGCGTCGTCTACGCCGGTACGGCGAGCAAAACGCTCGCGCCCGGCCTCCGCCTCGGCTGGCTGATCCTCCCGGACTCCGTGGTCGAGCCGCTCTCCGCCGCCAAGCTGACGGACGACCGCGGCTCGTCGGTCCTGGACCAGCTGACCTTCGCCGACTTCATCGCCCGCGGCGAGTTCGACCGGCACCTGCGCCGGATGCGCCCGCGCTACCGGAACCTCCGCGATCTCCTGGTCACGCAGCTGTCCGACCGGCTCCCCGACTTCAAACCGGTCGGCGTCTCCGCCGGACTCCACCTGCTCACCTGGCTCCCGCCCGACCTCCCGGCCGAGGCGGTCGCCGAGGCAGCTCGCGCCCGCGACGTCGGCGTCTACCCGCTCACGCCGTACTGGTTCACCCCACCCGGCCCACCGGGCCTGGTCTTCGGCTACGGCAGCCTCAGCGAGCAGGCGGTTGCCGAGGGCATCGATTTGCTCACCGACGCGGTGGGCACTCTCCGGTGATGATCGACAGCTTCCGGATCGCCGTCCCGCAGAGCGAGCTCGACGACCTCCGCACCCGCCTCGCGCAGACCCGCTGGCCGCGCGGACTCCCCGCTGCCGACGACTGGTCCCGTGGCGTCCCGGTCCGGTACCTCCGCCAGGTCGTCGAGCACTGGCTCGATGACTACGACTGGCGCGAGTGGGAGGCCCGCCTCAACGCCTTCCCGCAGTTCACCACCACGATCGAGGGCCAGCCGATCCACTTCCTGCACGTCCGCTCACCTGAGCCGGACGCGCTCCCGCTGATCCTCACCCACGGCTGGCCCGGCTCGGTCGCCGAGTTCCTCGACATCATCGGCCCGCTCACCGATCCCACGGCGTACGGCGGCGACCCCGCCGATGCCTTCCACGTCGTCGCTCCCTCGGTCCCCGGCCACGGCTTCTCCGTCCCCCTCAAGGACGTCGGCTGGAACCACCTCCGCATCGCCCGCGCCTGGGCGACCCTGATGGCCCGCCTCGGCTACGACTGGTACGTCGCCCAAGGCGGCGACACCGGCTCGGTCGTCTCCCCACTGCTCGGCCAGGTCGCCCCCGACCACGTCGTCGGCGTTCACCTCAACGGCGGCCTCGCTCACCCGTCCACCGACCCCGGCTATCGCCCGGGCGACTTCGACGGCCTCAGCCCGACCGACCAGGCCAAGCTCACGTTCGCCGACCACGTCCGAGCGACCGGTACGGCGTACGCGGAACTCCAGGGGACCAAGCCGCAGACGCTCTCCTTCGCCCTGAGCGACTCACCGGTCGGCCAGCTCGCCTGGATCCTGGAGAAGTTCCACGACTGGTCCGACCCGGCGCACCCGTTGACGGACTTCGCCCTCGACCACGTCCTCACCGACGTCTGCCTCTACTGGTTCACCAACACCAGCGCCACGTCGGCCAGCCTCTACGGCGAACCCAGCAGTCCATTGACCAAGTCCGGAATCCCCACCGGCGTCGCCGTCTTCCCCACCGACCCGGCGATGCGCCACATCCTCACGCGCACCCACCACCTCACCCACTGGACCGAGCACCCCCGAGGCGGCCACTTCGCCGCCCTCGAAGTCCCGACGCTCCTGGTCGAGGACCTCCGCACCTTCTGCCGGCCGCTCCGCGCTCACTGACGCCAGAACGCCTCGACCTGCGCCGCGGGGTACACCTGCTCGCACGGCACCCCGTCGCCGTCAGCGTCCAGCCGGTCGGGCATCCCCGAGTACCACCAGTAGGTCACGGCTTCCCCGTACGACGACCCGAGCTCGGCCAGATCGCGGCACAGCAGGCCGTCCGGGACCGAGTCCAGCGTGCTCACCTTGCGGCCCTGCCAGTACTTCCCGACGTCGGCGCGCGCGTACTCCGGCTCGCAGGGGACTCCGTTGCGGTCGGCATCCAATCGCCGGGGCTGACCCTGGATCCGCCAGTAGTCGACGGCGGCGGCGTACGGGTACCCACGCTGCTTCAGGTCCCGGCACACCAGCCCCACCGGCAGCTCCCGGACGTCCCCGAACGCCTTGACCGACACCTCGGTCGAGGTCGGCCGCGGCGTCAGCGGCACGGTCGGGACGGGCGTCGGCTGGACGACCCGGGCGGGCGCGACGGCCTGGACCCGCGGGCCGCTGGGCTCGGGCCGGTGCATCGCCAGTACGACGACGCCCGTGACCAGTACGGCGACGAGCCCGGCGGTGATCCCCGCGACGGCGGCCAGGAACGCGCTGCCGGCCGAGAAGCGTGTGCCCGAGTTCCCCATGATTTCCCCCTGCTCCCAGTGAAGCCACCCGGCGCCGGGATGTCCATGGGTTTGGGCAAACGCGACATGGTCGCAAAACAAGGGAGACAGGGCAACCAGTGGTGCCGACGGTTCATCGGGAGAACACCTTCACGTCATGAAGAAAGGCGATGATCCCGGCGGATTCCGCCATCCGAGAGGACGCACGATGGGACACTCGCACGACCACGACGGCCATGGACACGGGCACGGACATGGGCACGGTCACGGCCATGGAAACGGGCACGACCATGACCACCACCACCCGAACACCGAGCTGGACGCCGCGACCCTGGCCGCGCTGGACGAGTCGATCCCGGACACCGACCTCTCGCCGACGGAGGTGAGCCGCCGGTCGCTGCTGCGCTCGGCCGGCATCCTCGGCGGTACGGCGGCGCTGGCCGTCACCGGTGCGCAGGCGGCCGCCGCCGCGGCGCCGAAGAACGTCCCGGGCTGGATCTTCCAGCAGCACAAGCGCCCGAACGTCTGGCTGGCCGGTGACCACCACATCCACACCCAGCTGAGCTCGGACGGCATGTACCGGGTGATCGACCAGGCCCGCCACGCCACGGCGTACGGGCTGGACTGGCTGGTGATCACCGACCACGGCGGCGCGACCCACGCCCGGATCGGCGTCGACCTGGTGAACCCGCAGATCAAGGCTGCCCGGACCGAGCTGAAGAACACGCTGATCTTCCAGGGCCTGGAGTGGAACATCCCGGCCGCCGAGCACGGCACCGTCTTCGTCGCGCCGGGCAGCCGCGAGGTCGAGGTGCTCAAGCAGTTCGAGAACAGCTACGACGGCAGCGTGAAGAACGCCGGCGGCAACACCCCGGCCAACGAGCAGCTCGCCGTCGCCGGCATCCAGTGGCTCGGCCAGCAGGTCGACCGCCGCCGGGTCCAGGACGCGCTGTTCCTGGCCAACCACCCCGCGCGCAACGGCATCGACAGCCCGCACGAGATCCGCAACTGGCGCGACGCCGACCCGCGGATCGCCGTCGGCTTCGAGGGCGCGCCGGGCCACCAGGCCGGTGGCCTGCCCGCCGCGATCGGTGCCGGCGGGGCCCGCGGGCTCTACGGCAACGCCCCGAGCGCGAACTCGTTCCCCGGCTACCCGGCCGAGTCGTACCGGACCTGGGGCGGCTTCGACTGGATGACCGCGACCGTCGGTGGTCTGTGGGACAGCCTGCTCGCCGAGGGCAAGCCGTGGTGGGTCAGCGCGAACTCCGACAGCCACGTGAACTGGAACGAGACCTCCCGCCGTCCCGACGGTTCGGACCAGGCGCAGTTCGACCGCGACGGGCGCTACATGGACCCCGTCTACAGCGGCACGGTGAACCGGACCGCCGCCGACTTCTTCCCCGGCTACTACAGCCGCACCCACGTCGGCGCCGACCGCCGCGACTACCTGTCGGTGATGGAAGGCCTGCGGGCCGGCCGGATGTGGGTCGACCACGGCATGCTCGCCAAGGGCGTCGAGGTCGAGGTCCGTGAGGTCGGCCAGCGGTACGGCGAACCGCTCGGCGGCGCCCTGACCGTACGGCGGGGCCGCGCGGTCGAGCTGGTCGTCCGGATCACCACCCAGACGATGCCGAACTGGTCGAACTTCGTGCCGAAGCTGAACCGGGTCGACGCGATCCGCGGTGCGGTCAAGGGCACGGTCAGCAACCGCGACACGTTCACCGCTCCGGACACCAAGGTCGTCCGGCAGTGGGACACCTCGGGCAAGCGCGGCACGTTCGAGCTGGTCCTGCCGCTGGGCAAGGCCGAGGAGCCGTTCTACGTCCGCGTCCGCGGCACCGACGGCAACCGCAGCCAGCCGGGCTACCTCGGTACGGCGATCGACCCCGCGGGCCCGCAGCTCGACGTGGTCGGCGACGCCGACCCGTGGGCGGACCTGTGGTTCTACACGAACCCGATCTGGATCCTTCCGAAGAAGTGATCATCGCCGTCGACGCGGGCAGCCGCGACACCGCCGCGGCCGAGCACGTTCTGCACGAACTGCTCGGCCCGGTGCCGACCCCGGTGATCGCGTGCACGCACATGATCACCGGGGGCGAGACGCCGCACCTCGCCGTCTCCATCACCGCGCCGACGGACGAGCTCGAGGACCACGTCCGCGCCTGGTGCACCGACCACGGCGCGGGCTCGGCCTTCACCCACCCGGGCGCGACCGCGCCCGACCTGGCCGGCCCGAGCAACCTCGTCCGCGGCGCGTACGTCGCCGCGGTCGAGACCGCCCTGGGCACCGGCCGCCTCGTCCGCTGGCCCGGCCGCGAGCACGCGTACGGCGTACAGACAGCCGCGGATCTCCGCACCAAAGCCGGCATCGACTACGTCGAGGCCGTAGGCGGCCTGCCGATCACCGACGACACCGTCATCGACACCCGCGACTTCGTCCGCCCCCTCCGCCGCGAAGGCCAAATCATCCTCCAGGTCCAGCCCGCAGCCGGCGGAGTCCTCATCCCCTTCGAGGCTGAGCACCAGCAGAAGTGCTGCGCCGACCACTAGAACCCACCGCCGAAGTCGTTCAGCGAGAGCTTGTCGCGGCTGGTGCCGCACTTCAGACACAGCTGATAGCGCTGGCCTTCCTCGTTGCGCTCGGTTCTCCATGTGTGTAAGCCGAGAAGACACCTGAGTGGCTTCCTCATCTTTCGACACTGGCACTCCGCGTACCGCTTGGAAACAGCTCAGCGGCGGACGTCCCAGGCGTCCGACTCCGCGAGCACCTCGGGTAGTTCGCCGATCACTCCGAGGCGCTGCGTGCAGCGCGTCAGTGCGACGTACAGGTCTCGCAGGCCTCGCGGCGACTCGAGCATGATGCCCTCCGGATCGACCACCAGGACCGAGTCGAACTCGAGGCCCTTCGCGCCGGCCACCGTCAGCACCGTCACGTCGGGCAGATCGCCGACTGCCTCCTGCACGAGTTCCAGCCGCAGGCGTGAGGTGATCACCCCGACCTGCCCGTGCTGGACCTCTTCGCCGGCGACCTTGCTCACGTACGCCGCCTGCTCAGCCGGTACGACGTCCACATGCCACGGCTTCACCCCGGTCGACCGCACCGACTCCGGCGCCTTCGCCGTTGGATCCACCAGTTGGAGCACGTGCCCGGCGAGCTCCATCACCTCGGCCGGCGTCCGGTAGTTCATCGTCAGCTCGGCCAGCCGCCAGCGGTCGCCGAAGGTCGACGCCAGCGCCTGCCGCCAGCTCGTCCCGCCGCCGGCCGCGCTCGTCTGCGCGACATCGCCGACCAGCGTCATCGAGCGCAACGGGCACCGCCGCGCGATCGCCCGCCACGCCATCGGAGACAGCTCCTGCGCCTCGTCGACGATCACGTGCCCGTACGTCCACCGCCGATCGACCGCGGCCCGCTCGGCCAGCGTCCGGTCGTCGTCCGCCTCGTACCGCTCGGCCAGCGCCTCCGCGTCCAGGATGTCCCGCGCGGTCAGCACCTCCGACTCGTCGTCCTCGTCGAAGTCCGTCGACCCCGATCCACTCAGCACGTCGAGAGACCCCTGCGCATAAGCAATCGCGCGAGCCCGCTCCGCCTTCAGCCGGGCCGCCTCCTGCCCGTCGTCGCCGAGCAACTCCGCCGCTTCGTCGAGCAGCGGTACGTCGGCAGGGCTCCAGTCGTCGCCGTACCGGAGCAGGTGCTCGCGATCCAGCTCGCTCAGCTGCGGAGCCGCCTCCGCCAGGCGCCGCTCGTCGCCGTACAGATCGACCAGCAGCTCGCGAGGACTCAGATTCGGCCAGAGACGATGCAGCAGCTCCTGTACGGCGGGCTCGGCGATCACCTCTTTGCGGAGCTCGGCCAGGTCGTACTCGTCGAGCAGGTTCTCCCCTCCGAGCGGGTCGGCGCCGATGATCTCGGCGTACTGGTCGGTGAGCGCGTCCACGATCTCGGTCAGGAAGAACGGCCGAGCCTGGTTGTGCGTCAGCCGCCGTTCGCGCGCCCGCTCTCGGGCGTCCTCGGCGACCACCGGGTCGAGTCTCAGGACGGTCCGGTCGACGGTCACCTCGAGCGGCTTCGACGGAACCCACTGCCGGTTCGCGACCGCCTGGGCGATCACCTCGGCCATCACCGCGCGGCCCTTCACCTCGCCCGCCTCCGCGGACTCCGGCCGCGTCGCGGTCAGACCGGGGTACAGCTCGGCCAGTGTGACGAGACGAACACCGTCCTCACCCAGCGACGGAAGCACCTGCCCGATGAACTTCAAGAACGTCGGATTCGGCCCGACGACGAGAATTCCGCGCTTTTCCAGCTGGTCACGATGCGTGTACAGAAGATAGGCCGCGCGGTGCAATGCGATCGCGGTCTTTCCCGTTCCCGGACCGCCTTGAACGACCAGGACTCCGGGCAGCTCGGAGCGGATGATCCGGTCCTGGTCGGCCTGGATCGTCTGGACGATCGACTCCATCGTGCCGGTACGCCGGGCCTCGAGCGCCTTCAGCAGGACGGCCTCGCCCATCACGCCCGTGCCGAGCCGCGACTCGCCCTCCGCCGTCCGGCCGAGATCGAGCTGCTCGTCCTGCACGTCGACGACCTTGCGCAGCCGGCTCTGGATGTGCCGACGCCGCACGACGCCCTGGTTGTGCACTGCCGTTGCCACGTAGAACGGGCGGGCCGCAGGCGCACGCCAGTCGACGAGCAGCGGCTCGTAGTCCTCGTCGTGCAGCCCGATCCGGCCGAGGTGCAGCACCTCGCCGTCGCTGTCGTCGAGGCGGCCGAAGTACAGGCCCTCCTCGGCAGCGTTCAGCCGGGCCAGCCGCGCGTTCAGATCGCGGACCCGCCCATCGCGCTGGTGCAGAGCCTGCGCGTTCCGCGTGCCGGCCACCTGCTCGCCCTCGCGGCGGGCCTCGGCCTGGACGCGTTCGCGGTCCAGCGCCGCGTAGAACTTCGTCAGGTGAAACTGTTCAGCCTGGACCGGATTCTGCAATTCCAACCCCTTGTGATAAAATGCCGCAGGTCGGTTCCCAGAACAATTCTGGTTGATCCCACAAATCCTCGATTTTAGCGCATTCCACCCTTTCCGCCAGGGGTCGCTCTGTGGACGGGCTTGACCTCAAGTCGTGTTGAGGTATTACCGTCCGAAGACGTGACCGTTCATCCGCTCCGCCTCGCCCTCCTCGTCCGCAGCGCGGAGGCCAGTCCGTTCTGCCGGGCGCTGATGACCTGGTTCAGCCGGCAGGTGGAGAGCCGGGACGACTTCAAGCTCGACCTCGTCGACCTGTCCGCCACGGCTGACCTGCGGCCCCGCATCGCCGACGCCGACGCGGTCGTCATCCTCGCGCCGGAGTACAACCACGCCTACCCCGGCGACCTGAAGACCGCGATCGACTCCGTCCGCGAGCCCTGGTACGGCAAACCGATCGGCTTCGTCGTGTACGGCGGCCGCTCGCGCGGGCTGCGCGCCGCCGAGCAGCTGCGCCTTGTCTTCGGCGAACTGCACGCCGTCACGGTCCGCGAGACGCTCAGCTTCCAGCAGTACCCGGGCTCCAACGACCCCGAGGAGCTCGACGACCTGGCCACCGCCGCGGCCGCTACGGCTCTGCTCGACCAGCTCGCCTGGTGGGCTCGAGCTCTCCGCGATGCCCGCAGCACGACGCCGTACCCCGCCTGATTAGCTAGACCCTTGTGACCCACGTAGTCGACGTCACCGCGTTCGGCGCGGACCTTGGCGGCCTTCAGGACAGCACCCCGGCCGTCGTCGACGCGCTGGCCCACGTGAAGACGCTGAGCGGCCCGGTCCGCCTCCTCTTCCCGCGCGGCACCTACCAGCTCTATCCCGAGCACGCGGTCGAGCGGGAGTTCTACATCTCCAACACGGTCGGCGCCGACCAGGCCCACCGGCTCAAGCGCTTCGCGTTCCTGATCGAGGACTTAGCCGATCTGACGATCGACGGCGACGGTTCGACGTTCCAGCTGCACGGCCTGATGGGCCTGTTCGCCGTCGTCCGGTCCGAGCGTGTGACGATCAGCAACTTCGCCTTCGACACCTCGGCGCCGAAGGTCGTCGACGTGACCGTCGCGGAGACCGGTCCGGCGTACCGGGTCCTCAGCATTCCGCCGGGTAATCCTTATGTCGTTTCACCTGGTCAGCTCGCTTTCCATGGCGAGACCAGCCCAGCCACCGGTACGCCGTACTGGAGCCACACCACCGACGAGATGTGGTACTCCCAGCTGCACGACCCGGCGACCCAGCGCACCTGGCGCGGGCCGAACCCGCTCTTCACCGACGTCTCTGCGCTGACCGATCTCGGCGATCACCGCGTGCGCGTCGACTACTCCGACGCCGTGGATCCTGAGGACGAGGGCCTCGTCTACCAGCTCCGCGAACCCACCCGCGACACCGCGGCCGGCTTCATCTGGGAGTCCTCACAGGTCACGGTCACGAACCTGAAGGCCGGCTACCTGCACGGCTTCGGCATCGTCGGACAGCTCAGCACGGACCTCACGGTGACGGACAACGAGTTCCACGCCAACCGCTCGATCGGACGCAGTACAGCGGCGTTCGCGGACATCCTGCAGATGTCGGGTGTGCGCGGCACGGTGACGATCACGGGCAACCTGTTCGACGGCGCGCACGACGACCCGATCAACGTGCACGGCACGTACGTCGAGGTCGTCGCCCGCTCGCGCGACCAGCTGAACCTGCGGTACATGCACGACGAGACGGCGGGTTTTCCACAGTTCCACCCCGGCGACGTCGTCGAGCTCGTCGACAAGCTGACGATGGTCGGCGTCGGCCAGGCGACGGTCACCAGGGTCGACGGCCCGACGGGTGTCGACAGCAGCAAACCGCTGACCACGATGATGATCACGCTCGACCGCGCCGTACCGGAGGTTGTCGTCCCTGGTGGGTACGTCGTCGAGAACCTCACCTACACGCCGTCCGTGCGGATCGCCGGCAACACCTTCCGCAACATCCCGACCCGCGGCGTCCTGCTCACGACGCGGGGGAGCAGCGTGATCGAGGACAACGTGTTCGACGGGATGAGCATGGCGAGCATCTACGTGTCGGCCGACGCGCACCAGTGGTACGAGTCGGGGCCGGTGCGCGATCTCGTCGTCCGGGGCAACCAGTTCCTGCGGCCGGCGACGCCGGTGATCTGGTTCGACCCGACCAACCAGGTCGAGGGCGAGCCGGTGCACCGCGGCGTACGGATCGAGGACAACGAGTTCCAGCTGACCGGCGACGGTGAGGTCCTGCGCGCGAAGAGCGTCGGCGGGCTGGTCTTCACCGGCAACCGGGTGGTTGGCGGCAAGCCGTCGTACACCTTCACCGGGTGTACCGACGTGTCGGTGGAATAGCTCGGTGGACCGGCCGGTTGGGGTTGTACGTGACGAGTGAAGTGATGCCGCTGTCCGTGCTCGACCTGTCTCCCGTGCCGACCGGGACCAAGCCGTCGGAGGCGTTGCACGAGACGCTGGAACTGGCGAAGACCGCCGAGGCGGCCGGCTACAGCCGCTTCTGGCTGGCCGAGCACCACAACATCCCGAGCGTCGCGAGCTCCACGCCCGAGGTGATGATCGCGGCCGTCGCCGCCGTCACCTCGACGATCCGCGTCGGCTCCGGCGGCATCATGCTCCCGAACCACTCCCCGCTGAAGGTCGCCGAGACCTTCCGCGTCCTGGCAGGCCTGCACCCCGGCCGGATCGACCTCGGCATCGGCCGCGCGCCCGGCACCGATCAGCGCACCGCGCTGGCGCTGCGCCGCAGCCGCGAGGCGCTCGCGGCCGACGACTTCCCCGACCAGTACGCCGAGATGCGCGCGTACGCCGAGGGCTTCCCCGCGGACCACCCCTTCGCCCCGATCACCGCGCAGCCGTCCGACGTACCGCTGCCCCCGGTCTGGATCCTCGGCTCCAGCACGTACGGCGGCCAGGCCGCCGCGATCCTCGGCACCGGCTTCGCGTACGCCGGCCACTTCGGCACGCTCGACCCCGCCGGCGTGATCGGCAAGTACAAGGAAATCTTCCAGCCGTCGCCCGAGCAATCCGAGCCCCACGCGATCCTCGCCCTGGCCGCGATCGTCGCCGAAACCGAAGAACGCGCCCAGCAGCTGGCCCAGGCCAACGCCCTCTCCATGCTCCGCCTCCGCTCCGGCCGCCCCGGCCCCCTCCCGTCCCCCGAGGAAGCCGCCGCCTACCCGTGGTCCGAGGGCGAGAAGGCCGCCGTCGAGGAGTGGACCAACGTCGTCTCGGTCGGCACCCCCGACCAGGTAGCCGCCGACCTAGGCCGCCGAGCCAACCAGTCCGGCGCCGACGAGCTGATCATCACCACAGCCATCCACGACCCGGCGGAACGCCGCCACTCCTTCACGCTCCTCGCGGAAGCCTGGGGCCTCAAACCCCGCTGAACACGACTCTCGCGGTGGTCCACAGGTGCGTGGACCACCGCGAGACGGTGTCGAGCCGGCCCGCGCCGGTACTCGGTGTGTCGGCTACTTGCTGGGAACCGCCGCGCAGGCGAGATCCTGAGCCGGACGCTCTCCGCGGATCAGGAAGTCGTCCACCGTGTTCTTCCCGCAGGTGTTGGGACTGTTCGGGTATATGCCGTGTCCCGCTCCGTCGACGGTCACCATCGTGGCCCGCTGCCCGAGCGCCTTACGCATCTGCTGGGCACTGGCCAGCGGCGTGCCCGGGTCACGCTCGTTCTGGACCAGGAGAATGTTCGACGGTCCACGGTCGGTGATCTTCACCGGCGGCTCGGCGTGCTTGCCGGGCCAGAACGCACACGGGCTGATGTTGGCCGTCGAGCCACCCAGCATCGGGTACTTGATCCGGTCGATCACGACGGCACGCTGGTAGTGCCGGATCGAGGTCGGCCACTGCGAGTCGCCGCAGACCACGTACAGCCGCGCGGACAGTGCGTTGTCGGCGCCCTCAGCCGGCTGGACCGGGACTGGCTGGTTGTTGTCGACCAGCTGCCAGATCTTGGCGATCGCGGGCATCGCCAGGTCGTCGGCCGCGTACAGGTAGCCGAACGTGGTCGCGCGGAAGGTCCGCTCGTCCATGCCCGGGACCGGTTCTGCCTTCAGCTGCTTCGCGAGCTCGAAGTACTTCGCCCGAACCTGCTGCGGCGTGCTGCCCAGGTTGTACTCAGGGTGTTTGGCGGCCCACTTCGCGAAGTCCGGGAAACGGTCCTCGAGCCCACGGCCGAACAGCCGCATCTGCTCGGCGGTGTAACCCTGCGGGGTCATGATGCTGTCGAGCACGACCCGGTCGGTGGTCTTCTTGAACAGGGTCGTGTACACCGCACCCAGGTAGCTGCCGTACGAGGCGCCGAGGTAGGAAGCCTTCTTCTCACCCAGGGCCACCCGGACCCGGTCCATGTCCCGCGCGGTGTTCGCGGTCGTGATGTGCGGGAGCAGCGACGCGGTCTTCGAGGTGGCGCACTGCTTGGCCACGGTCTGCGCGTACTTGGCCTCCCGGACGACATCGGACGGTTTGGTCGCGTAACTCGGCCAGGCGCCGGCGACCTGCTGGGCCGGCGTGGAGTCACAGGTCACCGGCGTGCTGCGGCCGACGCCGCGGGGGTCCATGCCGATGATGTCGTAGGCGTTCTGCAGCCCCTTCGACAGTCCGTACTGGACCATGGACGACGGGTAGTTGAGCCCCGGCGAGGCGGGACCGCCCGGATTGGTCAGCAGGATGCCGCGGCGCTGCGACGGGTCCTTGGACGCCAGCCGGGAGATCGAGATCTCGATCTGACGGCCGTTCGGCTTCTGGTAGTCCAGTGGTACGTCGAGCGTCGAGCACTCCAGCGGCACGAACTGGTCGAGGTCCGCCGGGCACGGAGCCCACTTCAGGGTGCTCGCCGGGGCCTTGGTGGTCGCGGTCGGCGTGCTCGCCGCTGAGACCTCGGGCGTCGCTACCTGCGCCAAGGCCGGTACGGCGACCGCCGCCACCGCGACAGCGGCAAGAACAGGTTTCAGGGTTCTTCGCATTCTGATTTTCCTCCACAGAGGCGCTCGCCGGCGCCGAAACGGTCACGATGCAGCCAGTCTTCGGCGCGGCGGTACCCGGGCGACAGCACCATCGGTCCCCGTTCCGCCTTCGATCGGATGACCGGCGAGTCTCCGAAGGGATGACAGGGCCGGCTACGGCGAGTGACGAATGAAGGGGCACCTGCGTGAAGCGGATGCGGACTGAGGAGAGTTATCCACAGGTCAGGTTCTGACGTGCTCGAAGATCAGGCTGGTTTCGGCGTGGACCACCGCGGGATCCGCCGTCAGATGGTCGAGCACGAAGTCGCGGAGCGCGTCGGGAGATTCGGCTGCCACGTGCAGCAGGTAGTCGTTGGCGCCGCTGACGTGGAAGAGCGACAGGACGCCGGGTAGCCGCGGGACCATCGCGCGGAAGCGGTCGATCTCGTCGCGGGAGTGGGCTCCGATCCGGATCGCCACCATCGCCTGCAGCGGGCGCCCGAGCGCGGCCAGGTCGACGTCCGCGTGGAATCCGCGGATCACGCCGCGGTCGCGCAGCGCGCGGACGCGCGCCAGGCAGGTCGACGGGGCGATCCCGGTCGCCTCGGCGAGCGCGGTGTTCGGCATCCGGCCGTCCGCGGTGAGCAGCCGGACGAGCTCCAGGTCGACCTCGTCGAGTCCCGCGGGGACCGGCCGGGGGGCCGGTCCGGGGCTCCGGCGATCCTTCGGCATGACCTCACTGTAAGGGCCATCCACAGAATCCACAGCGTGTGGATAGACCTGTGGACGAATTTTCTTCGGAACTCTTGCCCCAAACTCGCAGAAGATTCCACAGTGGCCGCACCGCAGACGGACCGAAGGAGGCCACGATGGACACCCGTGCAGTGCACGCCGGCCGCGACGACCTGACCGCACTCGGCGTGCACGTCCCCCCGATCGACCTCAGTACGACGTACCCGCTGACCGACCTGCAGGCGGGCGGCGCGGCGTACGACCGCCTGGCGACCGGCAGCGACCCGGCCGGCGGCAGCCTCGTCTACCAGCGGCTGTGGAACCCGAACGTCGCCCGCCTCGAGACCGCTCTGGCCGAGCTGGAGGCCTGCGACGGCGCAGTTGCCTTCAGCACCGGCATGGCCGCGCTCACCGCGGTCCTGCTCGCCACAGTCGCCGGCGGCAAGCCGCACGTCGTCGCCGTCCGACCCCTGTACGGCGGCTCGGACCACCTGTTGTCCACAGGCTTGCTCGGTACGACGGTCAGCTGGGCGACCCCCGACACCGTCGCCGATGCGCTCCGCCCCGACACCGGGCTCGTGCTCATCGAGACCCCGGCCAACCCGACGGTCGAGCTCGTCGACATCGCCGACGTGGTCCGCCAGGCGTCCGGCGTACCGGTGGCTGTGGACAACACGTTCGCGACACCCGTACTCCAGCAGCCCGCGCAGCACGGCGCCACGCTCGTGCTGCATTCGGCGACCAAGTACCTGGGTGGCCACGGAGACCTGATGGGCGGACTGGTCGCGGGCCCAGCGGAGTGGGTCGCCAGGATCCGGCAGCTGCGTGCGGTGACCGGGGCGCTGCTCTACCCGCTGGCGGCGTACGAGCTGCACCGCGGACTGCAGACGCTGCCGGTCCGCGTCCGCGCTCAGCAGGCCGGCGCCGCGAAGGTGGCTGACTGGCTGAGCACCCACCCGGCTGTGGACAAGGTCTACTACCCCGGCCTGCCCGAGTGCGATCCGCGCGGACTGGTCGGACGGCAGCAGAAGGGGCCGGGCGCCGTACTGGCGTTCCGGACGAGCCGGGCCGACCAGCTGCTCGCCAGGCTCGAGCTGATCACCCACGCGGTCTCACTGGGCGGTGTGGACACGTTGATCCAGCACCCGGCCGCGCTGACCCACCGCCTGGTCGCAGCCGAGGCCAAGCCCGACCAGGACCTGCTCCGCCTCAGCATCGGCCTGGAGGACCCCGAGGATCTGGTCAACGACCTCGCGCAGGCGTTGGCCTGACACAGCCCCGGAGCCCGCACTCAGGGGAGCGGGCTCCGGCCAGTACGACGTCCACCTGGCTCAGACGCTGACCGGCTGGGTCAGCACCCGGTCGACGATGCCGTAGTCGAGCGCCTGCTCCGGCGTGAACCACCTGTCCCGGTCGAAGTCCTCGGTGATCCGCTCCACCGACTGCCCGGTCCGGTCGGCCAGCAGCTGCGCCAGCTGCTTCTTGGCCAGCAGCGACTGCTCCGCCTGGGTCTTGATGTCACTGGCCGTCCCGCCCATCCCGCCGGACGGCTGGTGCATCATGATCCGCGCGTGCGGCAGGCTGAACCGCTTGCCCGGCGTACCGCAGGCCAGCAGGACCTGTCCCATCGACGCGACCAGGCCCATCGCGTACGTCGAGACCTCGTTGCTGATGAAGTTCATCGTGTCGAGGATCGCCAGCCCGGCCGACACCGAGCCGCCGGGGGAGTTGATGTAGAGCGAGATCTCCGCCTTCGGGTCCTCCGCGTTCAGCAGCACCAGCTGGGCGCACAGCGCGTTGGCGTTCTCGTCCTTGATCTCGTCGCGCAGGACGATGATGCGCTGCCAGAGCAGGCGCTGGTAGATGTGCTGGTCGAGGTCGGTGGTTCGCTGGTTCTCGCTCATGTCTCCCAGCGTGACCGCCGCGGGGCCGGGCGTCCCGGGAATCTGCCCGTGGCAGATCTGCCCACCGCAGACCCGTCCGGGGTGGCACACTCGGTACAGGAACCACTGAACCGAGGAGGACCAGACGTGCTGCTACGCCAGGTGATCGGGAACGTCTTCCGCCGGCTGCGGCGCGAGCGGGGGATCACCCTGCGCGAGCTCGCCGAGGTGGCCCAGGTGTCCGTGCCGTACCTGTCCGAGATCGAGCGCGGCCGCAAGGAGCCCTCGTCGGAGATCCTGGCCGCGATCTGCCGGGCGCTCGACCTGGAGCTGTCCGACCTGCTGGCCGAGGTGCAGTTCGACCTTGCCACCGCGGTCCGGGCCACGATGCCGGTCCGCCTGCAGACGGCGGCGATCCGTGTCCAGGAGTCCGCTCCGCACCGGATCGGGACCTCCTCGCCGCAGTCGTACTCGACCACCGCGCAGGCGTTCGCCCTGGTCGCGTAGCCGGTGCTGTACCGGTCAGCCCGGGGGAACGCTCCTGGCTCTGGCCCGGCTCCCGGTCTGCCGGTCCCTGCCTCGCCAGGCTCTCTGCGTACGGCGCCTGCCGAGGTGCTGGCGTTCCACCAGAGCCTGGCCGACTACGCCCCCACGCCGGTCCACGACGTACCGACCCTGGCAAATGAGCTCGGCCTAGGCCGGGTGCTGGTGAAGGACGAGTCCCAGCGCCTAGGCCTGCCCGCCTTCAAGGCGCTCGGCGCCTGGTGGGCTATCCACCGCGCCCTCCAGCCCGACACCGAGGTCCTGGTCACCGCCACCGACGGCAACCACGGCCGCGCCGTCGCCCGCCGAGCCCGCATGCTGGGCCTGCGCTCCCACGTCTTCATCCCCGACGTGGTCAGCGCCGCAGCCATCGACGCCATCCGCTCGGAGGGCGCCGAGGTCACCGTCCTCCCCACCTCGTACGACGACGCGGTGCTCGCCGCTGCCGACTCCATCACCCCAGGTCGCCTACTGATCCAGGACTCCGCCTGGCCCGGCTACGAGGAGATCCCGCAGCTCATCGTCGACGGCTACTCGACCCTGTTCCACGAGCTCGACCTCGACGCCGACCTGGTCGTCGTACCGATGGGCGTCGGCTCAGTCGCCCAAGCCGCAGTCACCCACTGCAGCACAGTCCTCGGCGTAGAGCCCAGCAGCGCCGCCTGCGTCACCAGCAGCCTGTTGGCCGGTCACCTGGTGACTGTGGAAACCAGCAGCACGGTCATGGCCGGCCTGAACTGCGGTACGCCGTCCAGCCTCGCCTGGCCGGTCCTGCGCGACGGGCTCCACGCGTCGGTCACTGTGGATGACCCAGAAGCGCTGCAGGCCTCAGAAGACCTTGCAGCGTTGGGCATCTCGTCCGGTCCAAGTGGAGCAGCCACGCTGGCCGGACTGCGCGCTGCACGCGCCGAGCTCGACCTGACCGCCGACAGCACCGTCGTACTGATCAGCACGGAAGGCCGCTAGATGGAACTGCGGGTGCGATTCCCCGTCGACGACCAGGTGCTCTCGGCCCTTCACTCGTTGGCCTTTGGCGCACCGGGTGAGATCCAGCCCTGGGCTACCCGCCTGGAGCGCCACGCACTCACCTGGGTCGGTGCCTTCGACAACGACGAGCTGGTCGGCTTCGTGCAGGTCTGCTGGGACGGCGGCGCCCACGCGTTCGTCCTGGACACTGCCGTCCACCCGGACCACGGCCGCAAAGGGATCGGCTCACAGCTGGTGGCCCGGGCCGCCGACGAGTCGCGGGCGGCCGGCTGCGAGTGGCTGCACGTCGACTACGAGCCGCACCTCGAGAGCTTCTACCTCGACGCGTGCGGCTTCACACCGACCGAAGCCGGGCTGCTCAAGCTGCGCTGATCGCAGTCAGGCCTTCGGTGGAGACGCAGGAGATCAGGCAGCGCTCCTTGGCGTCGCCCAGCAGGTCAGCGGTCCAGCGGGTGAAGCCACCGTCGCCCAGCTCGTTGCCGGCGACACCGACGCCGATCGCCGTACCGGAGTAGTACCCGGCGCCCTTGGTGCGCTCGGTGTCCTCCACGACCTTCACCGGAAGCCCCGGCCGTACGGTGTCGTCGATCCGCTCCCGGACCGCACTCGGCTCGAACGTGGTGAAGCTGAAGTCCGCCTGCTCACCTAGTACGGCGTACCAGTAGCGCAGGTGATCCAGCAGCAGCTCCGCCTCCGTGCGGCCCGACCCGGTGTCCCGCGCCGACGACACCAGCGCGAACAGCTGGAAGTGCGCGGACATCCCCGGCGCCTCGTTGACCTGCGCGCGCACCACGCGCTGACAGGTCGCCAGGTCGACGCGCTCGGCACCGGCACGTCGCCGTACGGCGGCCTCGAGCGCGAGCTCGTTGGTGGGATCGCTGGCGACCTCGGTGTTCCGCATGGTGCTCAGGACCATGTTCTGGTGGATGGTGGACACGGCCGAGCACGTGCCGAGCGGCGTGACCGGCGACAGCTCGACACCGGCGAACCGGTCCGGCAGCAGGTCCCAGAGGCGCGCCTGAGTCCGGACCAGCGCCCGCGGGTCGGCCTGCGACGGCTGGACGAAGCGGTCGTTGCGCCAGCGGTCCATCACCCGGGCCGGCGCGAGCTTGCCCGCGCGCTCACGGCTGACGTCCAGCAGCGCACTCTGCAGGTCGGACGGACTCAGCCCGTCGACCAGCGCCTCCCGGGTCCCGGCGGGAAGCTTCGACCAGATCCGATCGCTCGTCATGGGCCAAGCCTGGCCGAAAGTGTGGACGGGCGCGCGCTAATTAGCTCTGTACCTACTAGTATGTTCAGGACGTCGACCGAGAAGGAGCGGACCGTGTACGCGATGCAGTACGAGGTGACTTTGCCGGCGGACTACGACATGGGGATCATCCGGCGCCGGGTGGTGGAGCGCGGCGCGGCGACCGACGACTTCGAGGGGTTGGGGCTGAAGGCCTACCTGATCCAGGACCAGGCGAACGGGGCCGCGGTGAACCAGTACGCGCCGTTCTACCTGTGGAACGACTCCGCCGGGATGGCGAGGTTCCTGTGGGGCGGCGGGTTCTTCACGGGGATCTGCCAGTCGTTCGGTCGGCCGAGCGTGCGGCACTGGACCGGCGTGGACTCGCTGCCCGGGCCGGACGTCGACCAGCCGGCTGTCGCGGCGACGAGGAACACGCTCGTGCTGCCGCCGGACGTGGATCCGACCGGTCCCGTGGCGGAGGCTGTCGAGTCGTTGCGCTCGGTCGCTCAGCTGCCGGGGGTGCACAGCTCGGCGATCGCGGTGGATCCGACCCGCTGGGAGCTGGTCCACTTCACGCTGTGGAGCGGCGAGCCGGGGATCGTGCCGGGGACCCGCTACCAGGTGCTGCACTTATCCACACCCGGGACAAAAGAGCTTCTCGCCGGGTGAGGTCGCGGGTATTTTCTAGGCATGAGATATCCGAGCCCGTTCCTTTGACGTCCTGACCGCCTCTCGGTCCGCATCGTCGCCTACGAGGCGTTGCAGGACCTGATCCCGCTGTATCCGCTGTACCAGTTGCTGTTCGAGGATCACGGGCTGACGCCCACCGAGATCTCGACCCTGTTCATCATCTGGTCGGCGACAGCGTTCCTGCTGGAGATTCCGTCCGGTGCGTTGGCCGACGTTTTCTCCCGCCGCAAGCTCCTGATGCTGGGCCCTGCGCTGACCGGCATGGGCTACGCAGCGTGGATCACCGTGCCGTCGTACGCCGCCTTCGCTCTCGGCTTCATCCTGTGGGGAGCAGGGTCCGCCCTGATCTCCGGCACGTACGAAGCCTTCGTGTACGACGAGCTGGCAGCCCGCGGCACCACCAGCAAGTACGCAAGCCTCCTGGGCAAGGCAAGATCAGCAGCCCTAATCGCGAACCTGACGGCTACCCTGCTGGCAATCCCTTTGTTCGCCTTGGGTGGCTACCTGCTGGTCGGTGTGCTGAGCGTTTTAAGTTGCCTAGCGCAACTACTAGTCGCAGCGTCTCTTCCGGAGGCAACCCGAGTAGCTTCAGCCGACGAAACCGATCCTGAGGAAAAGGACGGTGGCTGGCGGGGTGCTCTCGACCGGTACGCCGGAATGCTGCGCGCCGGCCTCCAGGAAGCCTCGACCAGTCGCGTGGTTCGGCGGGCCGTAGGACTGGTTGCTCTGCTGGGTGGCTTCCTCGCGTTCGACGAGTACTTTCCCTTGCTGGCCAGGGGAGTGGGGGCGACCACCACCTTGGTGCCGCTGCTGATCGCGGGGACCGTGGCTGCGCAGGCGATCGGTGGTGCGCTGGCGGGACCGGCGTACCGGCTGCCTGCCTCGGTGTTCGCGGTGGGGCTGGGAGCCACGGCAGGACTGATCTCCTGGGGATCGTTGAGCGGGACGGCCGCGGGGTTCGTTCCGATCGCGGTCGGGTACGGCGTGATGCAGCTGGTCATCGTCGTCGCGGACGCCCGCCTGCAGGACGCCATCGAGGGTCCGGCACGAGCGACCGTGACGTCGGTGTCCGGCTTCTTCGCCGAGGTGTTCGCGGTCTCGGTGTACGCCGGGTTCGCGCTCGGCGCCGTCTGGGTCAGCCTGCCGGTCCTGGTCGCCGGCCTGACCGTCCCCGTGCTCCTCACCGCACTCATCACCCCGAAGGCTCTACCCCCACCGCCGAAGGAGGAGAACCAGCCCACTCACACCACCGCGCCGCCGTCCGTTCCATGAACAGAATTCGGTGTCGGCCGAACAGTCCAGCACCTACGGTCAACTCATGAGAACACCGAGGAGTACGCAGTGACAGATCGGCGACAAGCAGTCCTCGCGGGAGGTGCGGCGGCCATCACCGTCGTGCTCTGGGCCTCGGCCTTCGTCGCGATCCGGCACGTCGGCCACGAGTTCTCGGCCGGCGCGCTCTCCCTCGGCCGCCTCGTCGTCGGAAGCGTCATCCTCGGTGCCCTCGTCTTCACCCGCCCACGCCGCTGGCCGGCCAAGCGCGACTGGAAGCTCCTGCTGGTCTGCGGTCTGCTCTGGTTCGGCGTCTACAACGTCGCGCTCAACGAAGCCGAGCAACGCCTCGACGCCGGTACGGCGGCCATGCTCGTCAACATCGGCCCGCTTCTGATCGCCGTACTGGCAGGTCTGCTCCTCAGCGAAGGCTTCCCGCGCCGTCTGGTCATCGGCAGCGCGGTCGCGTTCGCCGGCGTACTGCTGATCGGGACCTCGTCGTCCAGCGGCCAAGCCGAAACCTGGGGAGTCATCCTCTGCGTCGCAGCTGCCGTCGCCTACGCCATCGGCGTCGTAGCCCAGAAGCCCTTGCTGGCCAGGCTTCCCGCGCTCGAGGTCACCTGGATCGCGTGCACGATCGGCGCGATCAGTTGCCTGCCGTTCGCGCCCGCGCTCGTCCGCGAGACCGCCGACGCGAGACCGTCGACGATCTGGTGGGTCGTGTTCCTCGGCGCGTTCCCGACCGCGCTCGCCTTCACCACCTGGGCCTACGCCCTCGCGCGGACGAGCGCCGGCCGGATGGGCGCGACGACGTATCTGGTCCCGCCGCTCACGATCTTCCTCGGCTGGCTCCTGCTCGACGAGTCACCCGCGCCACTCGCGTACGCCGGCGGCGCGCTCTGCCTGCTCGGGGTCGCGATCTCCCGCCTGAAGGCCGGTCAGCGCAAGGTCGACTCGATGCCGCTGACCAAGACCGTCAACGCCGACTCGAATCCGCTGTCGAAGTCGTAGTGCAGTCCGTCCCGCCCGAGGGCGAGCACCACCCGGCTCAACGTCGGCGCCTTGCCCTCGGGCAGTTTCTCCACCCGGTCGACCAGATCCGGCGCGAGGTCGAAGGTCGCGGCCCGCACCGACAGCTCGCCGAGCAGGAAGCCGTGCACGAAGTCGACGAGCGTGTTCACCGACTCGAAGATCGCCCGCGGCGCCAGGCCGCCACGGTCGAGCGCGCGGTAGAACGGCTCGACCGTCACCACCACGACGTCCGACACGGCTGACGGATCCGACAACACCTGCAGCGCCAGATTCGGGTGCGCCTGCAACGCGGCCCGATAGGCCCGCGCCGCGTCCTTCAACTCCTCCTGCCACGACAGCCCGGCCCGCGGCTGTACGTCGTCCAGCCCAGCGAAGACCACCTCCGCCAGCCCGGCGAACACGGCCGCCTTGTTCGGCAGGTGGTGGTAGATCGACATCGGGTTCACCCCGAGCGTCCCGGCCAGCCGGCGCATCGTCATCGCCTCGACGCCCTCGTCGTCGACGATCTTCAGCGCCGCCGTCAGGATCGCGTCCCGGCTCAGCCGCTCCGCCCCGGCGCGCGGCCGACCCGGCTTGCCAGCACTATTCATACGCCGTATGGTAGCGGAATCGTACAGTGTATGGATAAGGACGGTGGGTGGGATGTCGAGCAAGCCTCTGGACGGCAAGGTGGCGCTGGTCGCGGGTGGGACCCGGGCGGCGGGACGTGGGACGGCGATCGCCCTGGGGGAAGCCGGTGCGACGGTGTACGTGACCGGCCGGACCACGCGCACCCAGCAGTCGGAGATGCAGCGGCCGGAGACGATCGAGGAGACCGCCGAGCAGGTCGAGCGGGCCGGCGGCCACGGGATCCCTGTCCAGGTCGACCACCTCGAGCAGGACCAGGTCCGCGACCTGATCGCCCGGATCGAGCGTGAGCAGGGCGCGCTGCACATCCTGGTCAACGACATCTTCGGCCTGACCACGATGGAGTGGGACAAGACCGTCTGGGAGTCGTCGCTCGACGTCGGGCTGCGGACCTTCCGGCTCGCGGTCGAGACGCACGCGATCACCAGCCACTTCGCGCTGCCGCTGCTGATCAAGCAGCCGGGCGGTCTCGTGATCGAGATGACGGACGGCACCGACGAGTACAACGCGACCAACTACCGCGTCTCGTTCTTCTACGACCTCGCCAAGGCGGCGGTGAACCGGATGGCCTTCTCGCTGGCCCACGAGCTCAAGTCGCACGGCGGCACCGCGCTCTCGCTCACGCCGGGCTGGCTCCGGTCCGAGGCGATGCTCGAAGGCTTCGGCGTCACCGAGGAGAACTGGCGCGACGCGACCGAGAAGATCCCGCACTTCGCCATCTCGGAGAGCCCCTTGTACGTCGGCCGAGCGGTCGCCGCGCTCGCGGCCGACCCCGAGGTCGCGCGATGGAACCAGCAGTCCCTGTCGAGCGGTCAGCTCGCCCAGGTCTACGGCTTCACCGACGCCGATGGCAGCCAGCCGGACGCGTGGCGGTACATCGTCGAGGTCCAGGACGCCGGCAGGCCCGCCGACACCACGGGCTACCGCTGATCGCAGCTGAGGTGTGCGGCCGCGATGGGCACGCCCAGTTCGGCCGCAAGCCGCAGTACCTCCCGGCGGGACGTCGTAGCCACAGCAGGCTCCCGCTCGTAGACGTAGACCAGCTCAGGCCACTTGGCCTGAGCTGGATGCACCAGCACGTCCCCAGCAATCAGTGCGCGATCGGTCAGCACCGACTGGTGCCCCGGGGTATGCCCGGGCGTAGGCAGCAGCGTCACGCCGGCAACAGACACCCGTCCGTCCACAGCCCGCAGCTGCGACCCGAGCGGCTCGATGAGATTCCGGTACGTCGTACTGCCCCGCGCATGATCCAGCTCAGCCTGCTGCACGACGTATTGCGCATTGCCGAACCGCGGCCGATCGCCATCGGTGTTCCACCCCGCATGGTCGAGATGCACATGCGTGAGGATCACCGTGTCGATCTCATCAGCGCCAACCCCAGCCGCCTCCAGCAGTTGAGGCAGTCGCCCCGCCGTCCCCAACCACTCAGCCGCCTCCCCACCAGCCGGCCCGACCCCGGTATCCACCAGCACAGCGTGCTGGTCGGTAGTCACCAGGTACGAGTGGAAGTGCAGCAACCACCCCCCATCAGCCGCAACGTTTCCCGGCGCCGCCGACTCGGTCCAGCTCTGCTGCTCGGCAGACCAGCCAGGCAGAGCGTCGCCGACAGGCTCAGGGAACACCGCCACCGCGTCACACAGCACCGTCACGTCCACCCGCCCATTGTTGGGACTCAGGGGAGCAGCATCCAGGTGCCGAGGGCCGTCATCACGACGGCGATGGCGCCGTCGAGGAACTGCCAGGCGCGAGCGCGGGAGAAGACCGGGCCGAGCTTGCGCGCGAAGTAGCCGAGGGAGAAGAACCAGAAGAAGCTGCCGATGACGGCGCCGATGCCGTAGAGCCAGCGGCCGTCGGCGCCGCGCTGGTTGGCGAGCGAGCCGAGCAGGACGACGGTGTCGAGGTAGACGTGCGGGTTGAGGTAGGTGAACCCGAGGCAGGTCAGCAGCACGCTGCGCAGCGCGACCGGGGCGTGGTCGGCGGCGGTCAGCGCGCTCGGCCGGAACGCGCGGCGGGCCGCGACCACGGCGTACCCGAAGAGGAAGAGCGCACCGGCGTACTTGGTGATCGCGAGGGCAGTGGCGTTGCCGGTGAGCAGGGCGCCGAGGCCCGCGATGCCGCTGGTGATCAGCAGCGCGTCGGACAGGGCGCAGATCAGGACGACCGGCAGAACGAACTCGCGCCGCAGCCCTTGGCGCAGGACGAAGGCGTTCTGCGCGCCGATGGCGACGATCATGGACAGGGTCGTGGCGAAGCCGGCCAGGAGGTTCACCCTCTGACGGTAGGAAGATCGGCGCCCACAAACCAGCTAAAGATTCTTCACTACCATTAGCATCACTTCACATGCAGATCGACTCGTCCCAGCTCGACACCTTCGCGGCGGTGATCGACGAAGGCAGCTTCGACCTGGCGGCCCGGCGGTTGCGGATCACACCGTCGGCGGTCAGCCAACGGATCAAGGCGCTGGAGAGCCGAGTCGGTCAGGTCCTGATCCAGCGCGGCAAACCGGCCCGTACGACGGCCGCCGGCGACGCGTTGCTGCGACTGGCCCGGCAGGTCTCGCTGCTCGAGGTCGAGGCGATCGCCGCGGTGAAGGGCACGGTCGAAGGGCTACGCGTGCCGATCGCGGTCAACGCGGACTCGCTGAACGGCTGGTTCCTGCCCGCGCTGCTCGCCGTACCGCAGGATCTGGTGACGGCGTTCGACCTGCACCAGGAGGACCAGGACCACTCCGCCGAGCTGCTCCGCGCTGGCTCGGTACTCGCGGCCGTCACCGCCGACCCGCGACCGGTGCAGGGCTGCCGAGTGATGCCGCTCGGCCGGATGCGGTACCTGTCGATCGCCACACCGTCGTACGCCGAACGCTGGCTCACCGGCCGCCCGCTCGCGGAGGCGCTCGGGGACGCGCCGCTGCTGGTGTTCAACACCAAGGACATGTTGCAGCACCGGCTGATGCGCAAGGTGACCCGGCGACGGCTCGATCCGCCGGTGCACTCGATCCCCGCGCCCGGGCCGTTCGTCCGCGCGATCCGGCTCGGGCTGGGCTGGGGGATGATCGAGGAGGAGGTGGTCGAGGACGACCTGGCCGCCGGCAAGCTGGTGGAAGTTGCTAAGGGCAAGTACGTCGACGTGCCGCTGTACTGGCAGTACTGGAAGCTCGATTCGCCGGTTCTGGACGCGCTCACCGAAGCTGTTCGGCAGGCAGCGGCCGACGGGCTCCGTACTGCTTGAGGTCGACCGCGTTGCCGACCTTCAACGGCAGCTCGTCGATCAGCTTGCGCCACGGCAGGTACGGCATCAGCCGGAACGTGAGGTTGCGCAGGGCAAGGAACGCGCGACTGCCGGGGATGAACCAGCGAGCGCCGTCGACCGCCTGCTTCTGACAGGCCGCGACGAACGGCCGCATCACCTCGTCGTACGCGGCGAACGCCCGCGCGTGAGCCGTCGTAGGGTCGGCGTTGTCGAGGGCTGATTGCAGTTCGCCGGCGAGCACGTACGCTCCGACGATGCCCAGGCTGGTGCCCATCCCGGACAGCGGTGAGGCGCAGTAGCCGGCGTCGCCGACGAGCGCGATCCGGCCGCGGGAGTAGCTGTCGAGCTTGATCTGGCTGATCGAGTCGAAGTAGAAGTCGTCGGCCACCCGCAGTTCGCTGAGCAGACGCGGGACCTCCCAGCCGATGCCCGCGAAGGTGTCCTCGACGAGCTGGCGCTGGGCGGCGGTGTTCCGGCGATCGACGTTCAGGCCCTCGGTGGCGAAGTAGAAGAGCGCCTTTGCCTCGGTGTTGCCGCAGGCGGAGTACGCGCCGACCGTCTTGCCGGGCACGCTGAGCAGACGGCCGGTGTGGTCGAGGTCGAGATGGTTCGGCACGGTCGCGACCGACACGGCGTACCCGAGGTCGTGCCGGAAGGTTTCCTCAGGCCCGAACGCGAGCCGCCGCACGTTGGAGTGCAGTCCATCGGCCCCGACGACGAGGTCGAACCGACGCGGCGCTCCGCGCTCGAACTCGACCAGTACGCCGTCCGCATCCTCGCTCAGGCCGGTGATCGAGTCGCCGAACACGTACTCGACGCGGTCACGCGTAGCGTCGTACAGGACCTCGACCAGATCGCCGCGGAGTACCTCGAGCTCACCGCTGAACGCGGTCGGCGAGGTCCGGGCGACGGTCTTGCCGGACTCGTTCACGTAGTCCATGCCGCCCATCCGGGTGGCGCGCGCCTCGACCGCGGCCCGCAGGCCCATCCGGTCGAGGACGTCGAGGGACGCACCGCGGAAGTCCACCGCGTAGCCGCCGGGGCGGGGTGCGGGCGCCTTTTCGATGACGGTCACGCAGTGGCCGAACCGCTGCAGCCAGTACGCGAGGGCCGGGCCGGCAACGCTGGCTCCGGAGATCAGGATTGTTGTCATGCCATCGACTGTACGTAAGTCTTAGACAGTTGTGCAAGACGTTCGTGTGAAGATTTTCGCTACGATCGACGGCATGGGCAATCGCGAGGCTTTGATCGAGGGCGCCAAGACCTGCCTGCGGGAGAAGGGCTACACCCGGACGACCGCACGGGACATCGCGACCGCGGCCGGGGTGAGCCTGGCCGCGATCGGTTACCACTTCGGGTCGAAGGACGCGCTGCTGAACGAGGCGATGCGGCAGGCGCTGAGCGAGTGGGGTGACGAGCTCGGCCGCACGATGAGCGCCGGTCCCACCGCGGACGCCGTACCGGACGACCGCTTCGTCGCGACCTGGGCGCTGGTCGCCGACACGTTGTCCAACCCGGCGAGCCGGGCCCTGTGGACAACGCAGTTCGAGATCCTCAGCCAGGGATCACAGCTGCCCGACCTGTTGCAGGCGGTCTCCGCGATGCAGGTCGAGGCGCGCGACGGGCTGGCCGCGCTGTTCGGCGCGACCGACGCCGACTCCGACGAGGCGACCGCGCAGCAGGTCGGCTCGTTCCTGCAGGCGCTGCTGCTCGGGGTGGTCGCGCTGACGATGTTCGACCCCGAGCGAGCGCCGAGCGGCGAGGACCTGTCGGCGTCGATCCAGCTGATGGCCGCGAAACTCGCCCGCTAGGCTCGCCTCACCCGGCGGGTTTCCGCATCCCCGGCCGCGTTCCTCTGGTCGAAAGGTCGTCCTGCTGTGAAGAAGATCGTCGCGAGCGCCTTCGGTGTTCTGCTGACCGTCGCCGGCGTGGTCTGGACCCTGCAGGGTCTCGGCTACCTCAAGGGCAGCTCGATGACCGGCAGCAGCTTCTGGGCCGTCGTCGGCCCGGTCGTCGCCGCGCTCGGAGTCTCACTCCTGTGGGTCACCTTCCGAGGCCAGCCGAAGCGCTGACTCGCTACGGCTAGCTGTACTGACCAGGCACAGCTAGCTGAGCTCGGACTCCGGCCAGCGCAGCGCCATCGGGTTGTCCGGCGGGATCAACCCCGACGACATCATCAGCGTGCTCATCGGCCGCACCAACCGCTCGAGCTCATCAGCCTTCTCGTCGCCGAGCGCCCGCCACCCCTGCTCGGCCAGCCGATCGGTCGTGGCTTCGACCTCCCGCCGTACGGCGTGCCCGCGCTCGGTCAGTACGCCGTCATCGTCGAGCAGCCCGCGCTCCCGGAGATCCCGCTCGGCCTCGGCCCACTCGTCGTCACTCCACCGCCGACTCTGCCGGTACACCTCCTTCGACGGCCCACCCGACGCCGTCAGCGTGAGATTCGCCTGACACGGGCTGATCCCGGCCGCGATCAACGCCGCGACATGCCCGTCACCCCGCGATTCCCGCAGGATCGTCGTCGCCTGCCACAGCACGAGATGCGGTTCGTCCGCCCACTCCAGTACGGCGTTCGCCGCCGCCAGCGGCCGCCCCGCCGTCGGAGCCACCTCAGCCGCCTCTCGCGCGATCTCGGCCGCCTGGCGCACCGTCGGGCTGCTCACCACCTCAGGCAGCAACCGCCGTACGGCCTTGTCCACAGCCTCCAGCCGTACGCCGAGCAACTGCTCCGGCGAGGCATACCCCCAAGCGTCCGGGATCGCCCGCGCCACCATCCCCGGATGAAAGTTGTAGAACACGGCCGCCACCACCTCCGGCCCCACCGCCCCCAACGGAGCCGCCCGGCAGGCGAAGTAACTCATCCACCCACCCCGCAACCCCAACGCGTCCGTCGCCTGCCGAGTCTCCGGCGCGAAGTAGGTCACCGCATGAACCGGCTCCAACACCCGCCACAACCGCCGCGCCCGAGTCTCCGTCATCCCCCGATCCAAACACGCCCACACCTTCCTCACACCCCCATGTGACCCACCAGCCACCCCGCCACGCGCTGCCTGCCACCTAGTTGCCCATCACCTGCCACCAGTTGCCCATCACCTGCCACCAGTTGCCCATCACCTGCTGCCCGCGCTCCGCACCCGCCCCTCGCATCCCCGAGGCCGGCGGACGGTGCAGGTCAGCGGCCTCCAGTTGCCCGTCACCTGCTGCCCGCGCTCCGCACCCGCCCCTCGCATCCCCGAGGCCGGCGGACGGTGCAGGTCAGCGGCCTCCCCTCGGCGGAGTGCGGACTGCCTGAATGAGAGGGTTCCTGCATGGGAATCCGGGTGCAGTGTGTGAACTACGACGCGATCGACCCCGCCGCGCAGGCTCGCTTCTGGGCCGAGGTACTGGGCTGGCGCATCACCTTCGAGCACGAGAAGGAGTACGTCCTGGAGCCCCCGGCCGGCAGCCCCGAGGACGGCATCGTCCCCGACATCCTGTTCCTCCGGGTCCCCGCCGACGAGACCAAGACCCTCAAGAACCGCCTCCACATGGACCTCCGCCCCGAAGACCAGGCCACCGAAGTAGCCCGCATCGAGTCCCTCGGCGGCAAGCAGATCGACATCGGCCAGGACGACTCCGCCTCCTGGGTAGTCATGACCGACCCCGAAGGCAACGAGTTCTGCGTCCTCCGAGCCTTCACCCCAGAAGAGCTGGCGTCGTTCTGACGAACCAGAGCCGGGACACCCCACCACCTCCGGGAGCACCCACCACGTGAGTCGGTGCCCCTTCCCCACCTGAACCGGTGCCCCAGCTACAGCAGTCTGTACGCCGCTGCGGCGATCAGCCCCAGCTGAGTCGGTGCCCCAGCCCCAGTTGGGTCGGTGCCCCAGCCCCAGCTGGGTCGGTGCCCCAGGCCCAGTTGGGTCGGTGCCCCAGCCCTAGCTGGGTCGGTGCCCCAGGCCCAGTTGGGTCGGTGTGCCCCGGCACGAACCAAGTCGGCGACCACCCTGGCAAGGCTGAGCCAGCAGAAGACCCACCAACCAAGCCGGCCGCCCCGACCAGAGGCCACCACCTGCGGAGTCGCGGGAGTCCAGCCGTCGCCATGCGCCCACGCGTCGCCGGCCAACGTACGACGCAGGCGATTGCAAAGCGCTGGCGGAGAGTGCGGAGATCGGCCGGAGCCAGGTGCTGGCGCTGAACGCCGAGCAAGTCAGCTAGCCCGCCGCCGAGCAGGCAGGCGTGCAGGTTGCTGCGTGGTGAGCGCGGGGCGTCGGACTCCACCTTCCAGCCGCGCTTCGCGATTAGCTCACCGACCTGTACGGCGGCCGCCGTGCGGTCCCCACTGCGGGCGGACGCGGTCCACCCGGAGACTTGCTGGTTTCAGGCGTCGAGTCCCTCGAAGGCTGGACCGCGGCGGCCGTCGCCTACCCCCAGCGACTGACTACTCCCGGGGACGCTGAACCGGTTGCAACGTCGGTTCCGCGCAGGAACATCTGGCGGCACATCCACGACGAGGACGACATGCGTGAGGCGTGGGCGTAGATGACGAGAACCTTCGGGGTCGCATCGGACCTGGCGCGGGCGCGCCTGGTGAGCTGAGCTGCCGGTGCGCCGCAAGTTCGCCAACGGGTGGCACGCACGTCGCGGGCTTCGATCGGGCGCTGGCGCGATGGCCGAGCGCTTCGGGCCGGCACGAGCCCTGGCGTTGGGCGCATGCGTGGTTGTCGGAGTGGGCGGTTGGGGATTTGGCACGGGGCGGTGGCTTACGGGAGTGAGCGGTTTGGGGGGTTGGCGCGGGGCGGTGGCTTGCTGGCGTTGGCGCGTGTGGTGGTTGTGGGAGTGGGGGGTTGGGGGTTGGCGCCGGAGGCGGTGGTTACGGGAGGGGGCGGTGCATGACGTGGAGGCCTACGTAGCCGAGTCGCGGGTGGTGGAAGGCGTCGGGGACTGTGGCGAGGATGGTGAAGCCCAGGGACTGCCAGAGGTGGACTGCTGGGGTGTTGGTTTCTACTACGGCGTTGAACTGGATGGCTCGGAAGCCTTCGGTGGTGGACCAGGTGATCACGTCTTCGCAGAGGGCTCGGCCTACGCCTTTGCCTCGGGCGGTGGAGGAGACCATGAAGCTGGCACTGGAGACGTGAGCGCCGCGGCCGGGGCGGTTGGGGTACATGTTGGCGCTGCCGAGAACGGTGCCGTCGGCATCGACCGCGACCGTGGTCCGGCTCTTGGCGGCGCTGGAGGGAGACATCCAGAGGGTGCGCGCCTGGTCGTCGGTCAGGTCGGGGTCGTAGGCGTAGGTCTCGCCGGCGTCGACGATCTCGCGGAAGAAGGGCAGGATGGCCGGCCAGTCCTCGGGCTGGGCGTCTCTGATCTTCACCGTCACAGTGGTCCTGCTTTCCTTGGGGTGCTGTCGATACCGACCGGGCGACAGATGACGTCCACTGGGTCTGAACCTTCGAGGCTGAGTACTTCGAAGCCTGCCGAGGCGAGTTCGTAGCGCAGGGCATCGGCGGTGAGGTGTCTTCTATGAGGGACGTACCAGCGGCCGCCGAGCTCGACGACCTGATCGCCGACCGCGCCGGCTGGGACCTGGCGGTAGTAGATCCCGGTGGCATCGTCGTAGTGGAAGCCGGGCTCGGTCCGCCGTCCTGCGCCACGCAAGGCGGTCGAGATGACGTAGTACCCGCTCGGCTTCAGACGTGCCCGCACCGCCGAGAACACCGCGCGACGGTCCTCGTCGATCACGATGGACTGCAGGCAGTAGCTGTCGACAACGAGGTCGTAGGCGCCCGCGGAGACGTTCGGTCCTATGGGCAGGGTGCAGATGTCAGCGACCTCGAAGGCGACCTGGACGCCGCGGTCATCGGCCAGCTTGCGGGCGATCGCGATGGCCTCGGGGATGAGGTCGATCGCATCCACTTGCCAGCCCTGAGCGGCCAGCCAGCACGCAGCCGGGCCTGTGCCGCAGCCGTACTCGAAGGCTCGCGGAGAACGTGAAGCCCGACGCTGCGCACCAGCATCACCCGGCCGGGCAGCATCGTTCGCCCCGAGCAGGTCGAGCTGGGGGAGGGCACGCTCGAGGAAAGCCCGGTTCTGGAAGTGGTCGTAGGTCCAGGTGCCGACGGGATCGAAGAGGTCGTTCCACTGGGTGTGGCCGTGTTTCTCGATCTCTCGGTAGGCGGACTCGTGCTCCTGCTGGTAATAGCGCACTTCCACCTCCGGGGTTGTCGTGGTGATCGGATCGGTGCGAAAAGGATCACGGCGGGAGCGGCGGGATGCCAACTGGTTTGCCGTCGAGCGAATAGAATCTCGGGGGATGACGAACTCCGTGGTCCATGGGTTGCCGCGCTGGAGTCTGGCCGTGCCCCCACTCGCGCTTGTCGTGCTGGTGCTGTCCTGGGGACGGGATCTCGGGACGATCCTCCTGGTTCTGGTGTGCGCCGGGCTCGGAGCCGCCGTGATCGCGGCCGTGCACCATGCCGAGGTTGTCGCGCACAAGGTGGGCGAACCGTTCGGCACGCTGATCCTCGCGCTGGCGGTCACGGTGATCGAGGTCGCGCTGATCGTCACGCTGATGGCATCCGGCGGCGACAAGGCCGCGTCGCTGGCGCGGGACACCGTGTTCGCCGCGGTGATGATCACCTGCAACGGAATCCTCGGCCTGTCGCTCGTCGTCGGCTCGCTGCGGCACCGGACCCAGCAGTTCCGCGTGCGTGCCTCGGGGAGCGCGCTCGCCGTGATCACCGCGCTGGTCACGCTCAGCCTGGTGCTGCCGACGTTCACCACCAGCACGCCCGGCGCGACCTTCAGCAGCGCGCAGCTCGCGTTCGCCGGGGTCGTCTCGCTGGTGATGTACGGCGTGTTCGTGTTCGTGCAGACCATTCGTCATCGCGACTACTTCCTTCCGGTGGAGAACGAAGCCGTTGCGGCACCGCCCCGCACTGCCCCGGAGGTACCAGAGGCTGATGCGGAGGTCGGCGCCGACGCGGTGGCTGTGATCGTCGAGGGCGAGGAAGACGACGAGGAGACGCATGCTGCCGCGCCGAGCGGGCGGGTGGCGTTGGTCAGCCTCGGAATGCTTTTTCTGTGTCTGATCGCCGTCGTCGGGCTGGCGAAGACCGTGTCGCCGAAGCTGGAGGACGCGGTCGCGTCGGCGGGGGCTCCGGTCGCCGTGGTCGGTGTGATCATCGCTCTCCTTGTCCTGTTGCCGGAAACGGTCGCTGCCGTCCGGGCCGCGTTGCGGAACCGGCTGCAGACCAGCCTCAACCTCGCGCTCGGGTCCGCGCTGGCCAGCATCGGGCTGACCATCCCGGCCATCGCGGTCGCGTCGATCTGGCTCGACGGCCCGCTCGTGCTCGGCCTCAGCGGCACCGAGATGGTGTTGTTCGCTTTGACCGTGGTGATCAGTCAGCTCACCCTGGCGACCGGTCGGGCCACCCTGCTGCAGGGAGCGACTCACCTAATGGTCTTCAGCGCCTTCCTGTTCCTTGCCGTCAGCCCCTAGATCGGGAGTCTCCACAGCGGTCAGGTAGTCGACGACCTCTTGCTGGTGGTTGTACTCGGCCCAGCCCAGCGGCGTGCCCTGATGGAAGGGATCGCGGACCGCCGGATCCGCGCCCAACTCGATCAGCTTCCGCACAGTGGCCAAGTGCCCGTGGAACGCCGCCTGGTGCAACGGGGTCGCCCTGCCCAGCAGGTTGAGGTCCCAGCCGAGATCCTTCAAAGGCTGCAGGGCTTCCGTCCGGCCCAGCTCGGCCGCGCGGATCGGCAGGAACGGATTGCGTTGCACCGCTCGCGCCGCAAGCGACCGATCCACCTCGCCCACCGAACCACTCATCACGGCGGCAAAGAGCTCGTGGACGTCGTCCAGCGGCGCGGCTCCCGCCGCACGGAGTAGCTCGGCGACCGCGGTGTGCCCATGCACCGCGGCCAGCTCGAAGGCTCGGTGCCCGCAGAAGACCGGGTGCTCCGTCCCTCGCCCCTCCGGATCGGCACCCGCCGCCAGCACCAGTCGCACCCGATCCATCAGGCCCGCTGACGAGGCGAACACCAGCTCGTCCTCCAGCAGCTCCCGAGGCGTCGGGTGCGCCACGGTCAGGCGCTGGTGCCACGGCCCACCGTCGCCATGACCCAGTCCGAACTCCAGCAGCATCCGCAGATGGTCGTCGTCGTACGGCGGTGGGCAGCCGAGGCCGCAGTTGTAGATCGTCTGAGTGTCGTTCGGATCGGCGCCGGCCTCCAGCAGCAGACGCGCCAGCTCCAGTCGGCTCTGGTGCGGCGGTTGATTGCCTTCGCCCCGGCCGAAGACGCCGGTCAGTGCGGTGAAAGGCGACGTCAGGCCTGCCCAGAGGAAGCCGGTGTTGGGATCGGCGCCGTGCCGGAGGAGGAGACGGGCGATCTCCAGTGGGGCTTCGGGGGCCACCTCCAGGCGTGAATAGGTGAGGTAGAGCAGGGGTTCCCAGCGGAACGGGCCGCCTTGGAGTACGGCGTGGCGTGGTGAACGGTCGAGCTCGGCGCGAACGGCGCCGACGTCACCCGCGACGACCATGGTGAAGATGTTGCTGACGGCAACTTCCGGGAAGCGGGTCAGGAGGGCACGGGCCGCAACGGGCTGTTGAGGGTCGTCCTGCCCGTAGTGCAGGGTTGCGAGGCGGAGGAACTCGTCGGCTCGCTGACCAGGCGTCTCGATCGGACCACCGGTGGGCTCCAGGTGGGGTGATCGCGTGTACCGCTCGACGATCCCCAGGTGCCGGCCGAGCTGAGGCCAGCTGGGAAAGCCGTAGCTGCGGGCGATCACCAGTTGCGCGTCGGCAAGACCACGGAACGGCTCGGCGGCGGGCCGCTCGGATGCTGCTGGATGGAACTCGGTGGCCAGCGTTAGCGCCTCGGCGTCACCGGAGCGGACCTGTTTCAGCAGGGTCTTGGCCTGGTTGCGCAGGTGCTCGAGGTTCGGGTCATCGGGAAGACGGCGGGTCGGCATAGCGACCTCCTCTCTGTGTGCCTGCTGTCCGCGTCGTCAGGCGAGAAAGGAGGTGGGCTCGGATCACCCGTCAGCGCACAAGAGCTGATCGGGCACCCCGGTGGTGCACAACCTCAACCGCTCAGGTGGGCTGAGCCCTTCCCGCGGACCGGTGGCACCCTGCGTGCCGATTTCCACAGTACGCCGATCACGGCGCTTGCATCCACCACTTGGTGAACTCGTGGGCGCGTCCGCTCCGGTCCAGGCGGATCACCCACAGGTTGCTGAACATCGTCGGCGGGCTGGTCAGGTACGTCGTCCAGCCGCGGACGAACCCGACCCCGTCACCGAATCCGAGCACCTCGTACTCGAAGGCGGTCTCGCCCGCGGCGTCGGCGACCTCCAGCCAGGCGCGCACGATCGCGTCCCGGCCCTGCACCGACTCCTCGTCGGGGCGCCGGAAGAACACGGCGTCCTCGGTCCACAGCGCGCCGATGTCCTTGGGGTCGTTCGACTCCCAGGCCCGCCGGTACCGCCCGACCCACTTGTCCAGGTCCTTCTCCCGCATGTCTGCATCCTGCCTCCTCGAAGAGCCGCTCCGAAGGCCGTTCGGGCCCTCTTGCCAGAGAAGATACGAAGATGACGACCTGGACCTTCGAGGGACTTTCGCTGCCTGTGGACAAGTCGGTCCGCCTCAGGTTCGGCACGGGGGACGAGGAGAAGCTGCCCGGCCGGTTCGCGCTCCCGGGGCTGGTCGACGCGCACTGCCACCTGACCGTCGACGCCGACGAGCAAGGACCGTTGCTCGCAGGCGGCGAGCAGGAGGCCGTCGCCCGCCTGGAACAGCTTGCTCAGGCCGGTGTGAGCGCGGTCCGCGACGTCGGCGGCCGGCGCGAGGTCACGCTCCGGCTCGCGCGCGAACCGCGGGAGGACCGGCCGATCGTGCTCGCGGCGGGCCGGTTCCTTGCGCCGAAGGGCCGGTACTTCCCGCGCATGCACGACCCGGTCGAGGCCGACGAGTTGCTCGCCGCCGTCGAGGCCGAGCTGGACGACGGCGCGACCTGGGTCAAGCTGGTCGCGGACTTCCCCGCCGTCGGTCCGGACGGCCCGATCCGCGGCAGTGCCGTCGAGCCGACGTACGAGATCGGCCTGGTCGAGCAGGTGGTCGCCGCGGCGCATGCCAAGGGTGGGCGGGTCGCGGCGCACACCAACGGTGAAGTCGTGAGCGACTTGATCCGGGTCGGCGTGGACTCGATCGAGCACGGGACCAGCATCACCGAGCAGGACCTCGAGATCCTCGGCGCCCGCGGTGGCGCCTGGACGCCGACCCTGTCGGCCTCGATCGATACGCACAGAAGCGAAACCCCGGAACAGCGCGACAGGCGCCGAACGAAGGCGAAGTACCTGACCAGCATGCTCGAACTCGCCGACCAGTACGGCGTCACAGTGCTGACCGGATCAGACGTCGTCGGCTCGGTCGCGCGTGAGATCGAACTGCTCACCCAGCACGGCCTCGACGTCACCCAGGCGATGGCCGCGGCCACCACAAGGGCCTGGGACTACCTCGGCCTGCTCGACGACGGCGGCAACTTGGTCACGTACGACGAAGACCCGCGCGAACACCCCGAAACCCTCGCGACCCCAGCCGCCGTGATCCTCCACGGGCGCCGGATCCGCTAAGAACTATTCCCCGACGAGCCCGTCGATCCGCTCACGCAGCAGATCGGCGTGCCCGTTGTGTCGGGAGTACTCCTCGACCATGTGGATGTACAGCCAGCGCACCGACAGGTCGGGCCCACCGCGCGGCCGGGTGAACACGTGATCCAGCTCGTAGCCGCGGGCAATCGCATCTGATTCCGCGACCACCTGGCGGAACGTCGCGAGATCCGCTTCGGCCTCGGCGGCCGACACCAGGTCGAAGTCGCCGTCCGGATGCTCGTCCGTCCACAACTTCAACGAATCCATGCGCCCGTCGAGCGACAGATGGAACCAGTACCGCTCCACCTCGGTCAGGTGGCGGACCAGTCCCAGCAGCGTCATTCCCGACGGATCGACGGTCGGCCGGACCAAGTCCTCGCCGCTCAGTTCGGACACCTTCCAGAGCAGCGTGCCCCGGTGGAAGTCGAGAAATCCTTGCAGCATGGCGCGTTCGTCACCGGTCGACGGCGGGTCCGCACGGAACTGCGAAGAGGTGTCGGTCGTCACAGCCAAGACCGTACCGCGCACGAAGTCCCTGGGGAGGCGAACCACGATGCCGTATGCTGGTTGTTGACGGTCCGCCCAGTTCTGCCTCGGACCATTTGGCAGTCGACCCCCACGCGCCGCGGCCTGTGATGCCGCGCCGGGCAGGACGACCCTTTTCGACTTTCTTGGAGTACCAGATGGCGGTCAGCCGCCCCATGCCCACGCCCGAAACACGTTCCGCTCGCCCGGACGGACCGGCGCGCCCTCGTCGCCGCCGCCGTTCAGGTGCCAGCGGCAACCAATCCGCACCGGCCGTCACCGGCCAGAACAACGCACAGAGCAACGAGAACCGCACGCAAGGTGAGCGTCGCCGCGGCGGCAAGAAGGCCCCGGCCACGCCGAGCGTGCAGGCCAACGAGCAGTACGACGACATCGAGCCGCTCGTGGTCCCCGACGACCTGACCTTCGCCGACCTCGGTCTGCCGACCGAGCTGGTCGCCGCGCTGGCCAAGACCGGTGTCACCAAGCCGTTCCCGATCCAGGCCGCGACGCTGCCGGACTCGCTGGCCGGCAAGGACGTGCTCGGTCGCGGCCGGACCGGTTCCGGCAAGACCTACGCGTTCGTGCTGCCGCTGATCGCGCGGCTCGCGTCCAGCGGCACCCGCCGCCGGCCGAACCAGCCGCGCGCCCTGATTCTGGCGCCGACCCGTGAGCTGGCCACCCAGATCCAGGCCTCGATCACGCCGCTGACCGACGCGTTCGGTCTGCGCACGATGACCATCTTCGGTGGCGTCGGGCACGGCCCGCAGATCACCGCGCTGCGCAAGGGCGTCGACATCGTCGTCGCCTGCCCCGGCCGGCTCGAGGACCACGTCAAGGCCGGGCACGCGAAGCTCGACGCGGTGGAGATCACCGTGCTCGACGAGGCCGACCACATGGCCGACCTGGGCTTCCTGCCCGCCGTACGCCGTCTGCTCGAGGCGACTCCGGCCAACAGCCAGCGGCTGCTGTTCTCGGCCACGCTGGACGCCGGCGTCGATGTCCTGGTCAAGCGGTTCATGCGCAACCCGACCACGCACAGCGTCGACTCGGCGCAGTCGCCGGTGTCGAAGATGACCCACCACGTCCTGCACCTGCAGGCCGACAGCCGGCTCCCGGTGCTGGTGGATCTGGCCGCGGCCCCTGGTCGCACGCTGGTCTTCACCCGCACCAAGTACGGCGCCAAGTCGCTCACCAAGAAGCTGATCGCCCAGGGCGTGCCCGCGGTCGAGCTGCACGGCAACCTGTCCCAGGGTGCTCGCACCCGGAACCTGGAGGCCTTCTCCGACGGTTCCGCCCGGACGCTGGTCGCCACCGACATCGCGGCCCGCGGGATCCACGTCGACGACGTGTCGCTGGTGATCCACGCGGACCCGCCGATCGAGCACAAGGCGTACCTGCACCGCTCCGGCCGGACGGCGCGCGCCGGGGCCGAGGGCACCGTCGTCACGCTGATGACCGACGACCAGGTCAGTGACGTCCGCGACCTGACCCGCAAGGCCGGGATCGCGCCGAAGGTCACCAAGCTGCGCGTCGGCGACCCGCTGCTGACCGAGCTCGCCCCGGGTGAGCGCACCTACTTCGAGCCTCCGGTCAAGACGGAGAGCGACCAGGTACGCCGCAGCGGTGGCGAGTCGACCGGGCGGGGACGCGGCGGCGGCCGTGGCCGGCGCTCGGCCTCCGGCCCGGGCCAGTCCGCTCCGGCGGCCCGTGGCGCAGCCAGCGGCGGTGGCCGTGGCGGCTCCGGCGGTGGAGCCCGCGGTGGCTCCTCCGGCGGAAAGCGCACCACTGGTGGAGCACGCGGCGGCGCAGCCGGCCGGAGCGGTTCCGGCGGCGCACCGAAGAGCTACAGCACCACGACTCCGGGCGCCAGCGCCCGTCCGGCGGGAGCCGCGGCCTTCTCGGCCGGCACCCGCGCGGGCAGCGGTCGTCGCGGTCGCTGACCTCGACAAAACCCGATGGACAAGGCCCAGGATGCCCATGGCAACCTGGGCCTTGTCCTGTTCTGAGGGGAGAACCGATGGCCGTCGTACGGACCGTGCTGGGTGACGTTGCCCCCGAGGAGCTCGGCGTCTGCAACGCTCATGACCACCTGTTCTTCCGCAGCGTCATGCTGCCGGGCCATGAACTCGACGACTACGACGCCGCCGTACAGGAGGCCACGCTGTACGCCGAGGCCGGTGGACGGACGATCGTCCAGTGGACACCGCACGGGCTGGGCCGCCGAGCCGACCTGCTGCCGCGGCTGTCCCAGGAGACAGGCGTCAAGGTGGTCGCCGCGACCGGATTGCACCGGGCCGAGCACTACGCCGAGGTGCCGGACGTCGACCTGGCTGAGCTGTTTGTCCGCGAGCTCACCGAGGGCATCGGCGACAGCGAGGTGCGCGCCGGAATGATCAAGATCGCCGGCGGCTTCCACGGACTCGACCAGCACACCACCCGGGTTCTGGACGCGGCCGCCGAGGCGCAGCGAGCGACCGGCGCGCCGATCGGCATTCACCACGAGCTGGGCACCGGAGCGGACGCCGTACTGGACCGCCTCGAAGGACACGGGGTTGCTCCGGACCGGATCGTGCTCGGCCACCTCAACCGCTTCCCCGACCACCAGGTCCACCAGGAGCTGGCGGCGCGCGGTGCGTTCCTCGCCTTCGACGGGCCGTCGCGGGCCAATCACGCCACCGACTGGCGGATGGTCGACTGCCTGGCGGCGCTCGTCGAGGCCGGGTACGCCGAGCAGCTGCTGCTCGGCGGCGACACGACGACCGCGCGGGCTCGGCTGGCGACCGGTGAGGGCCCGGGAATGCCGTACCTGTTGACGAATCTGCGCCCGCGGCTCACCCGCCGGATCAGCGAGGACGCGATCGGGCAGATCTTCGTCACCAACCCCGCGCGCGCCTTCGCTGCTGACTGGAAGTAGCGCCGTACGGCAAGTCGGCACGAACTCGTCACCGGTGACGTTCTGTTGCCGGGGGCATCCGGGCGGTACGGTTCGCAGGTGAACACCGTCGCGCAGATCTTCGTTGCCCTGGCCGGGGTCCTGCACCTGGTCTTCTTCGCACTGGAGAGCGTGCTCTTCCGCAATCCGAACGTCCAGAAGCGGTTCCTGATCAAGACCGAGGCAGAGGCCGAGGCAGCGCGGCCGTGGGCCTTCAACCAGGGGTTCTACAACCTGTTCCTGGCGGCCGGTGCGATCGGTGGTCTGATCGCCGGCGGCGACCGCGGCCACGCGATCGCGCTGTTCTCGTGCGCGTGCATGCTCGGCGCCGGGCTCGTGCTGATCGGCTCGGACCGCCGGATGGCCAAGTCCGCCGCGATCCAGGCGGTGCCGCCGATCCTCGCACTGGTGCTGGCCGCCGTTCTGTAGCCGAACGGTTGACTTCAAGGGCGCTTGAAGTCCGAGAGTACTCGGCATGACCACGACGATCGCAGCGCCCCGCCCGCCCGGAGTTCTCGCCCCGCAGTACCGTGCGCTGACCGTCGGGATGGTCGCGCTGATCACGCTCGTCGCGTTCGAGGCCCTCGCTGTGACGACCGCGATGCCGACCGTCGCGCAGTCCCTCGACGGGCTTTCGCTGTACGCGCTGGCGTTCGGCGGCCCGCTCGCGTCGGGCGTCATCGCGATGGTGGTCTCCGGCACCTGGTCCGACCTCAAGGGCCCGACGCGCCCGCTCTGGCACGGCACCGGCTGGTTCCTGGCGGGCCTGATGATCGCCGGACTCGCGCCGACCATGGAGGTCCTGGTCATCGGCCGGGTGATCCAGGGATTCGGTGGTGGGCTGCTGACCGTCGCCCTGTACGTCGTCGTCGGGCATCTCTACCCGGCCGAGCTCCGGCCGCGGGTCTTCGCCGCCTTCTCGACCGGCTGGGTCGTCCCGTCCTTGGTCGGCCCGGCGATCGCCGGGCTGATCGTCGAGCACACGAACTGGCGGATCGTCTTCCTGGCCGTACCGGTCCTGGCGGTTCCGGCGGCGCTGATCATGCGGCCCGGCCTCTCCAAGGGCGAGCGCGTGACGCGGTCGGGCAGGCTCTGGACCCGGCAGGCCTGGTACGCCGTTGGCGCCGCGATCGGCGTGGGGCTGCTGCACTACGGCGGCCAGCAGCACGGCGCTGTCCAGCTGATCCTGCTTGCGGTCGGCTTGGCCGCGGTGGTGGTGTTCGCCCCGAAGCTGCTGCCGAAGGGGACGTTCACGATCCGCGCCGGGCTTCCGGCAGTGATCGCGCTGCGCGGCCTGGTCGCGGCGGCCGGCTTCGGCGCCGAGGTGTTCCTGCCGCTGATGCTCACCCGGGAGCGAGGGCTGTCGCCGGCGTTCGCGGGACTGGCCTTGACCGTCAGCGCGCTGAGCTGGTCTGCGGCGTCCTGGTACCGGGGCCGTCCGAACCAGCCGTTCGAGCACCGGGTGTTCTTGCAGGCGGGCATGGTTTCGGTCCTGCTGGGGATCGGGGTCGCGGCTGCCACGCTGGACGACCGGGTCCCGGTCGTGGTCGGCGTCCTCGGCTGGGCGCTGGCCGGGCTGGGACTGGGGACCGTGTTCCCGACCGTGTCGGTGCTCGTCCTGGAGTACTCGACCCTCGAGCAGCAAGGTGCGAACAGCTCGGCCCTGCAGCTCAGCGACTCGTTGCTCACAGCAACGGTGCTGGCGATCGGTGGTTCGCTCTTCGCGGCGATCGAGCCGCACTCGCCGACGACGGCGTTCCTGACCGCGTTCGGCCTGCCCGCCGTACTGGCTGTCGTCGGTGTCTTCGCTGCTCGGCGGACTAGTCTTTCGAGCCGCTGACGGCGATGCTGGCGCCGAGGCCGATGATCATCAGGCCTCCGGTGCCGCCGACCAGCTCGAGGCGGCGAGGTGACCGGGCGAACCAGTCCCGGGCCGAGCCCGCGGCCACTGCCCAGACGGTGTCCGAGATCAGGGCGATCAGGATGAAGACCAGCCCGAGCAGCAGGATCTGCAGCGTCGCCGCACCGGCAGCCGGGTCGACGAACTGGGGGAGTACGGCGGCGAAGAAGACCGCGGTCTTCGCGTTGGTCACGCCGACGAGGAAGCCCTGACGCAGGACTCGGCGAGTGTTCGCCGGCCGGACTCCACCGGTCAGAGCCGTAGCCAGGGACTTGCGAGTACGGAAGGCGTGGATGCCGAGGTAGATCAGGTACGCCGCGCCGGCCAGCTTCACGACGGTCAGCGCGATCGCGCTCGCCGCGATCAGCGTTCCCAGCCCGAGGGCGACGGCGACCAGCAGGAACGCGGCGCCGACCGTGTTGCCGACCATCGTCAGCATCGCCTCCCGGCGACCGACGGCCAGGGCGCGCCCGACGATGAACAGGACGCTCGGCCCCGGGACGACGATCACGATCAGTGCGGTGACGGCGAAGGCCACCAAGTGATGAGCGGACGGCATCCCGTCAGGCTAGGCGCAGACGGCCCGGCGGACGAGGTGATCTCACCAGGTGGGGAACATCACCGCCGCGCCGGTGTCCGTTGACCTGTCACGAACCCGGCCGCTACCGTTCAAAGGTCAACCTGCGGTGCCATGAGGGAAACCGGTGAAAGACCGGTACGGCCGCGCCACTGTGAGCGAGCAGCTGCTCGTGAGTCAGGACGCTCGGGCACTCGCAGCCTTTCGATGGGGACGCGCACTTCCCCAGGAGGTCCTCACATGTCTGCTCCTGCTCGCTCGGTCGCCGTACCGGCCGTTTCGCCGCGCCTGCTCGCGGTCGCCCTGCTCACCGTCGGCCTGCTGCTGGTCCTGGCCTACTTGGTCGCCTTCGACCAGGGCGCGATCTCCCAGTCCGGGATGTACATGCACGAACTCATGCACGACGGCCGGCACCTGCTCGGCGTGCCCTGCCACTGACGTCCTGCAGTTCTCCGTACTCCCGTTCCCGACTCGCTCGGGCTGAACATCTGACAGGACCGTCATGCGTACCTTCGGAAATCTCCTGGTGCGCGGACTGATCGTCGGCCTCTTCGCCGGCCTGCTGGCCGGAACCTTCGCGTACGTGATGGGCGAACCGCACATCGACGCCGCGATCGCGATCGAGGAAGCCGGCGGCGCCGCGCACACCCACGGCGAGGAACCCGCCGCTCAAGCTCCGGCCGCCGAGGAAGAGGAACCCCTCGTCAGCCGCAACGGCCAGCGCTTCGGCCTCTTCCTGGCCACCAGCCTGTACGGCGTGGCGCTCGGCGGCATCTTCGCCGTCGGTTTCGCGCTGCTCCGCCGCCGGCTGCGCACCCCCAGCGACTCGTACGCCGCCCTCGGGCTGGCTGCCGCGGGCTTCGTCGGGATCGTGCTCGTGCCGTTCCTCAAGTACCCGCCCAACCCGCCCGCGGTCGGCGACCCGGAGACGATCACCAAGCGCACGGTCACGTACCTGCTGACGCTCGTGATCGGCCTGCTCGCGGTCTGGGCCGGCGTCGCGGCGGCCCGCTGGGCGCAGCGCTTCGGCGACGCGCCCTGGATCCGGCTGGCCGGCGGAGGTCTCGCCTTCGTGGTGACGATCGTCGCGGCGTACCTGATCCTGCCGGCGATCAACGAGGTGCCCGGGTCGTTCCCGGCGACGCTGCTGTGGCAGTTCCGGTTCGCCTCGCTCGGCACGCAGGCGGTGCTGTGGACCTTGCTGGGATTCGGTTACGCTGCGTTGGTGGATCGTAACTCCAAGGTGACCAAGGAGACCGTCGCCGCGTGACGACAACGCTGACCCTGGTCGCGCATGCGCTGACGCCTGGTCTGCGCGGGCTCGTCCTCGGTGGAGAGCCCGCGCCGGACCAGGCGAGCCTGGAGGCGGCCCGCGACCTGCGGGTCGACGCCGGTACGACGTACTGCGGGCCAGAGCCCGCCGCGATCCTGACGGCCGAGGCGATCGGCCTGCAGCCGGTCGTGGTCGGCGCACTGCGCGACCGCGAGTACGGCGACTGGACCGGCCGCGACCTGGAGGAGCTGCTGGTCACGGAGACGGCAGCGGTCTCGGCGTGGCTGGAGCGGCCCCACACGGCTCCGCCCGCCGGGGAGACGGCCAACGACCTCATCGCTCGCGTCGCCGACTGGCTGGGCGACCTGACCGAGGACCCGGGCCACGCTGAGCGCCGTACGGTCGTTGCTGTGGTCCACCCGGCCGTGGTGCGTGCGGCGGTGCTCTACGCGCTGGAGGCCCCGGCCGAATCGCTCCGGTACGTCGACGTCCGCCCGCTGGCGACCGTGGGCCTTTCCGCCCACGCCACCTCCTGGTCACTCAACTTGCACTGACAAACCGGTTCACCGCGGTTTATCGTTCGCCCAAAGCATCCCAACGCCCCAGAGGATGACGATGAGCTTCGACGAACTGCTGGACCGTGTGACCGATCTGCCGCCCGAGAAGTCCGCGCGGGAGGTCAGGGACTACTTCGACGCGCTCCCGGCGGATGCCGCGTGGGCGCTCGCGGAGAGCCGGATCCGTGAGGTCGGTGGGCTCGACGGCGTACCGGCCCAGCTGCGGTACCGCGCCAACCACCTCCGCCTGGTCGACGCGCACGAGAGGCTTCGAGCGAACCTCGACAGCGCCTCCACCGACGAGGTGATCCGGTTCAACACGCTCTCCGAGATGCTGCAGCCGGTCGGGAAGCGGCTGGACGTCGATGCCGAGGGCAACAGGATCGAGGTCCCGGTGCACCGGCAGTTCCTGCTGGTCGAGCCCGAGGGCCAGGGCCGGATGGCCGAGGTGCTCGGCGACCTGGCCGCGGCCGACCGGGTGAGCGTCCTGGTGCCCGGGATGAACAACAACCTCGACAAGGTGCGCTCGCAGATGGCGCGCGCCCAGGACCTGCAGACGGAGTCCGGGCCGGGATCGGCGACGGTGGTCTGGCTCGGGTACGACGCTCCACTCACCCTCGAAGGGGCGATGTCGAAGGAGAGCTCGATCGCGGCGGCGCGCCCGCTGGCGAAGTTCGCCGCCGGGCTCGGCACCGAGGTCAGGCCCGACGCGGACCGGATCCTGATCGGCAACAGCTACGGCGGCCAGGTGGCCGGCCAGGCGATGCTGCGTGAGGGAGTGCGCTTCGACCGGGTGATCCTGACCGGCTGCCCCGGCGTCGAGCCGGGCGTGCGCAGCGCGGCCGACTTCGTCCCGAAGGGGGTGCCGCTGTACGTCGCGCGGGCGCCCGGCGACTTCATCTCGTACGCCGAACCGCACGGCCCGGACCCGGCGTCGTTCCCCGACGCGATCCGGTTCGAGACCAACGACGGCAAGGTGCCCGTCCGCGGTCATGTGAGCTACTTCGTCCACGACAGCGAGTCGATGCGCAACATCGGCCGGATCATCCGCCGCGACCTGCGGGCGGTGACCCTGACGAGCACGACGCCGGAGGAGGAGAGCCGGGTGCTGCCAGGGGTGTCCTGGGCCGAGCCGCTGCGTCAGGCGGCGGCCAGTCCGGCCGCCGTACCGCTGGCGAAGGTGTTCGACGGCGTACGGGCGCTCGGCAAGCTCAGCACCGCGCGGCCAGAACCTGTGAACGACGGAGCCCGGGTACGGCGTGCGCCGAGCCCGGGCGTCACCAGACGACCGGAAGGACCTACCCGATGACGCTGACCGAGGCCCGCGACCTCCTTCGCGAGGAGCTGCTCGCAGTGGCGGCGGCCGCCGTACCGGGCCAGCAGGGCGTCGTCACGCACGACGTGGGCCCGGTGAACCCGCACGTGCTGGAGGACGGGGACGGGCCGCAGTCGGTCTGCCTGATCACCGTGGAGAACGGCGACCCGACGGTGATCGACCCGGAGGGCGAGGTCAAGGCGGCTGTGGCGGCGCTGACCGGTCGCGGCTGGCAGGCGGAGGTCCAGCCGGTCGAGGGCCGGCACCACCGGGCCTCGGCGACCCGCGACGGCTACGGCATCGTCGTGCACGGCTGGGACGGCGAGTGGCGGCTCACGCTCTCGGGACAGACCCCGGAGATCGTCTAGTCAGCTGGTCGCTGCACGCTCGGCAGCCGAGCGGAGCACGCAGAACTCGTTGCCGGCCGGGTCGAGCATCACCACGAAGCCCAAGCCGTTCGCTTCGCGGTGGTCGTGCTCGATCGTCGCGCCCAGGCCGACCAGCCGCTCGACCTCCTGGTCGCGCGGGATGTCCGGCTCGAGGTCGAGGTGCACCCGGTTCTTGGCGCGCTTGGGGTCGTTGTTGCGCTCGAACAGGAGCTTCACCGGCCCGGTGTCCACCGCGGCGTAGGGGTCGTCGGGGAAGTCGTCGTCCGGCCGCTCGACGCCGAACACCTGCAGCCAGAACCCGGCCAGCCCGTACGGGTCGGCCGCGTCGAAGGTCACCGTGCGCACGATCGAAGTCATGCGGCAGACGATGCCGCACCGACGGCTCACCCCGCCACCGGAATACGGCGGCGGGGTGATCGGCGGGTCAGGCCTGCCGGAGCTCCTGGCGCTGCCGCCCGAGGCCCTGGATCTCGCACTCGACGACGTCGCCCGGCGCCAGGTACGGGAAGCGGCCGGACAGCGCGACGCCCTCCGGCGTACCGGTGTTGACGATGTCGCCCGGGTCGAGCGTCATGTACTGCGACAGGTCGCGGACCAGCGCGGCGACCGAGAAGATCATGTCGCGGGTGTTGGAGGCCTGCCGCGGCTCGCCGTTGACGAACGACTTCAGGTCCAGCGCCTGCGGGTCGCCGACCTCGTCGGCCGGGACCAGCACCGGGCCGAGCGGGTTGAAGGTCTCGCAGCACTTGCCCTTCGACCACTGGCCGCCGGACACCTCCAGCTGGAAGGCGCGCTCGGAGACGTCGTTGGAGACCGTGTACCCGGCGATGCAGGCCAGCGCCTCCTCGTCGGAGGTCAGGTAGCGGGCGGTCTTGCCGATCACGACCGCGAGCTCGACCTCCCAGTCGGTCTTGCGGCTGTCCCGCGGGACCAGCACGTCGTCGTACGGGCCGACGACTGTGTTCGGGTGCTTGAAGAAGACGATCGGCTCCTTCGGCGGCTCGGCCCCGGACTCGGCCGCGTGGGCGGCGTAGTTCTGGCCGATGCAGACCACGGCGGCCGGCTTGGCGATCGGGGCGCCGATCCGCAGGCCGTCGACGTCGGCGGCCGGCAGCGAACCGGCCTCCAGCGCGGCGCGGGCCCGGGCGATGCCGTCGGAGGCCAGGAAGGTCCCGTCGATGTCGGCGGTGACGGAGCTCAGGTCGTAGGTGGTGCCGTCGGTGGCGCGCACGTACGGGCGCTCCTCACCGACCGCGCCGAGGCGCAGCAGTTCCACGAAATCTCCTTAGAGCGGATTCATTCTTGGTCGAACACGGGCCGCAGCCGGGCCCGTGAGGCTTCGATGTGCGAGCGCATCGCGGCGGCGGCCTGCTCGGGGTCGCCCTTGCGGACCGCGGTGACGACCGCCTTGTGCTCGCGCAGCGCCTGGGTGGCGATGCCGCCGCCGTAGTACAGGCGGAACAGGTGCAGGTGGCAGTGCGTCCGGGCGAAGGACTGCCGGGCCGTCTCGTTGCCGGACAGCTCCAGCACCAGGTCGTGGAAGCGCTGGTCGTGGCCGGCCATCGCCTTGTACGAGTCGTAGTCCGGCCGCTCCGGGACCTCGGTGTAGCTGAGCATCTCGTCCTTGAGCCGGACCAGGTCCTCGGCCGACGTACGCTCCGCCGCCCGGCCCGCGGCCCACGGCTCGATGTGCAGCCGGTACTCGAAGAGGTCCTCGAACTCGGCCCGGGTCAGCGTCGAGGAGACCCGGTACCCGCGCAGCGGTTCCTTGATCACCAGCCCGTCGGACTCCAGCCGGGCCAGCGACTCGCGGATCGGGGTCTGGGAGATGCCCAGCTCCCGGGTCAGCGCGTCGATGTTCAGCCGGGTGCCCGGCGCGACCACGCTGTCCATGATCAGGCCCTTGACCGTCTCGTAGACGTCGTCGCTCAGTACCTGTCGCTGCGGCAGGCGCGTGAGCTGCCCCGCCAGACCCACATGCGCATCCGTCACCGTCGCTCCTCCCGAAGCATCCCATTCTGCCTGACCCGGCGGTCGTGCTCAGTCGTTACCCGGGCAAGGGTTGACGCCACCAGTGTGAAGCGGCAGCATCAGCTTCGCAATATCCTATAGGATCTTTGAGGGAGCGCCCCATGCCCAAGCCCGCGTTGTGGTACCGAAGGACAGCCGTCGCCGGACTGGCCGTGGTCGCCCTGGCCGCCACCGGTTGCAGCACCAAGAGCTCCGACGACAGCTCGGGCGGTACGGCGGGTGACGACGCGTCGACCGGCTCCACCGGCGGACCGGTCACCCTCAAGGACGGCTCCAGCGTGAAGCTGGCGCTCATCCCGGGCGGCGCGCACCCCTACTTCCAGCCCTGGAAGACCACCGCCGAGCTGGACAAGACCGAGTTCAAGCTCGGCGACGTCACCTTCGACGAGACCGGCGAGTGGGACCAGAGCAAGCAGAACAACGTGGTCAGCTCGCTGGCGGCGCGGGGCTTCAACGCCTTCGGCATCTTCGGCGTCTCGCCGACCGACATCAACACCACCTTCGAGGACCTGAAGTCGAAGGGCTTCGCGGTCGGCTCGCTGGCCTCCTGCCCGGCCGGCGACACGAACTCCGCCGACTTCTGCCTGTCCACCGACGTCGAGGCGGCGGCGTACAAGGCGGCCAAGGCGACGATCGAGGCGATCGGCGGCGAGGGCACGATCGTGCACCTGACCGGCAACAACGTCGACTCCAACACCCAGCGCCGGATCGCCGGCGTGAAGAAGGCGGTCGGCGAGACCGGGGGCAAGGTGACCGAGCTGCCGGTGGTCACCGACATCGACAAGGACCTGCAGACCGCGCAGCGCTCGGTCGCCGACCTGCTGGCGGCCAAGGGCAAGGACATCAAGGGGATCGTCACCACGGCGTACAACCCGGCCGTGGCCGCGGCCGACGGCGTGTCCAGCAGCAAGCTGCCGATCAAGGTGGTCGCGATCGACGACGACGCCAAGATCCTGTCCGGGATCAAGTCCGGCGGCGTCTCGGCGACCGTCGCGCAGAACCCGGTCGGCCAGGCGTACGTCGGTGGCTGGCTGCTCGCGCTGCTGGGCTCGAAGCAGTGCACGATGAAGACGCCCGGCGTGATCGTAGACTCGGGCTCGTTCGTGGTGACCAAGGACAACGTGGACACCTACGACGACGAGCGCAAGGCCAAGACCAAGGAGCTCCAGACCGAGTTCGCGAGCCAGTTGAGCTGCCAGTGACCATCACACGCGCTGAAGCCTTCCTGGTCGACCTTGAGGTCGAGACCGTTCGGACCGACGCGGTCCAGTCGTTCCTGAAGCAGGAGACGATCTTCGTCGAGCTGGAGACCTCTGACGGGGCTGTCGGGCTCGGCTACTCGTACACCATCGGCACCGGCGGTACGGCGGTGCTGGCGATGCTGCGCGACCACCTGCTGCCGCGGCTGCTCGGTGCGGACGCCCGCAACATCGAGGGGCTCTGGTACGACCTGTTCGCGTCCACCCGGGCCACCACGGTCGGTGCGATCACGTCGCTCGCACTGGCCTCGGTCGACACCGCCCTGTGGGACCTGCGCTGCCGCCGGGCCGGTGAGCCGCTCTGGCGGCTGGCGGGTGGGTTCCGCCGCAACGTGCCGCTGTACGACACCGAGGGCGGCTGGCTGCACCTGACGACAGACGAGCTGGTCGCTGGCGCGTTGGCCTCCCAGAAGGCCGGCTGGCCAGGGGTGAAGCTCAAGGTGGGCAAGCCGCGGGTGCACGAGGACGTGGAGCGCCTGCACGCCGTACGGGATGCTGTGGGGCCTGCGCTGGACATCATGGTCGACGCCAACCAGTCGATGACGTACCCGGAGGCCAAGCGGCGTGCTGCCGCTTTCGAGCCGCTGGACCTGAGCTGGTTCGAGGAGCCGCTGCCCGCTGACGACCTCAGCGGGCACGTCCGGCTTGCTGAGTCCACGTCGATCCCCGTGGCAGTTGGCGAGTCGATGTACTCGGTCTCGCAGTTCCGCGAGTACGTCGCTGCCGGTGCTGCCGGAATCGTCCAGGTCGACGTGGCGCGGGTCGGTGGCATCACCCCGTGGCTGAAGGTGGCGCACCTGGCCGAGACCTTCAACCTGGAGGTCTGCCCGCACTTCCTGATGGAGCTGCACGTCAGCCTGACCGCCGCCGTACCCAACGGCCGGTACGTCGAGCACATCCCGCAGCTGCGGGCGATCACCCGGACCGAGATGGAGATCTCCGACGGGCACGCGGTCGCACCGGACTCGCCGGGCCTGGGCATCGACTGGGACCGGGACGCCATCGACGACCGGCGGGTGTCGTGAGCGCTCCGGTCTCGGAGACCGCCACCGCGGCACTCCAGGAGCCGGACCAGCCGCCTCCTTCGTCCAGGGGTGGTCGGACTCCCTGGTGGGCGAACCAGCGGGTCGGTCTGCTGATCCTGGTGGTGCTGCTGGCGGTGCTGTTCGGCGTACTGCGTCCTGCGTTCTTCAATCAGCAACTGGTGGTGTTCCCGCTGCTGCGGGACATCGCCATGTTCACCGTGGTCGGGCTGGCGCAGCTGTGCGTGCTGTCGATCGGGCACATGAACCTGGCCGTCGGCCGGATGGCCGCGTTCTCGATGATGATCACCGGCATCTCCTACGACCTGTGGCACTTCAGCCTGTACGCCGGGCTGCTGGTCGGCCTGATCGCCGGCGCGGCCATCGGCGCGCTGGCCGGCTGGGTGATCGCGCGGACCGGCGTCAACTCGTTCGTCGTGACGCTGGCGCTGGACTTCCTGCTGCTCGGTCTGATTCCGCTCGTCTACACGGCCCTGACCGACAACGCGGCGTTCGTGACCAAGCCGGACGGCATGCGGGAGATGCGGAACTACTCGCTCGCCGACATCTGCATCGGCAACGTCTGTGGATCCCCGGCGGTCCCGCAGCTGGCGCTGTTCGCGGTGATCGCGATGGGCGTGGTCGGTTGGGTCTACAGCCGCACCAAGCTCGGTCGCGAGCTGCTGATGACCGGTACGTCGGTGAAGGCGGCCGAGCTGTCCGGGATCCCGACCGCGCGGCGCGTCATCACCGCGCACGCGATGTCGGGCTGCCTGGCGGCGCTGGCCGGGTTCATGCTCGCGGTGAGCACCGGGTCGATCAAGGCGACGATCGGCGAGGAGTTCATGCTGCCGTCGTTCCTCGGGCCGATCCTCGGTGGGACGTTGCTGGCCGGTGGGTTCATCTCGGTCTGGGGCACGCTGCTCGGGACCGCGCTGACCTCGGTGATCCGCAAGGGGCTCGACCTGCTCGGGGTCGGGCTGGAGAGCCTGAACATCTACCTCGGCCTGATCCTGTTGGTTGCCCTGAGCACCGACCGGATCCGGACCGTGCTGTCGGAGCGGCAGGAGGTGCGACAACGATGAAGCGGTTCGTGAAGACGACCGAGATGACCTTGCTGGTCATCTGTGTGGTGTTTTTCGTCGGTCTGGTGATCGCCTCGCACGGTGACCTGCTCTCAGCGAATTCCCTAAGAGTGCTCCTTCAGTTCCTGGCGGTGCCCGTCCTGATCGGGTTAGCTCAAATGGTGGTCCTCGCAGTGGGCCAACTGAACCTGGCGGTCGGCGCCGTCGGGGGATTCGCAGCAGCCGCGATGGGGGTGATGATGGCCGACCACGGAGTTCCGGTGCCGCTGGCACTGCTGTTCGGCTTCCTGCTCGCGACCGCGGCGGGGCTGGCGAACGGGCTGCTCGTCGTCCTGACGCGGATCAACGGGTTCATCGTCACGCTGGCGACGATGACGGTGCTGCTCGGTGTGCAGTACCGGTTGGTCGGCACGCGGACCGTCGATGCCTATCCCGCGGGGTTGAAGAGCTTCGGGTCGCACGCGTTGTTCGGGGTGCTGCCGCTGATCTTCCTGGTGGCATTGGCCGTGGCGGGTCTTTTGGCGTTGATGCTGCGTCGGACCGTGCCGGGGCGGCAGTTGCTGGCCTCGGGTGGGAACCCGATCGCCGCGCGGTTGTCGGGGATCTCGAACGACCGGTCCGTGATCCTCGCGCACACGTTGTCCGGGGCGATCCTCGGCGTCGCGGCGATCCTGACCGTCGCGTCCTCGCCGGGGGTGAACAAGAGCATCGGCGGCGACTGGCTGCTGCCGTCGTTCGCGGCGCCGATCATCGGCGGTGCATTGCTCACGGGTGGTTCCGCGGTGGTGCTCGGGACGGTGCTGGCCGCGTTCATCGTGCGCTTCGTCGACACCGCGCGGGCCGAGTTCTCGCTCGAGCCGAGCTGGGTGAACTTCGTCGTCGGCGCGGTGGTGCTCGGGTCGGTGGTGCTCGGACAGGTCCGGACCCGGCGGCAACTTCGCCGTACGGTCGTGAAAGCGCCCGACGCGGCCGTGGCCGGAGGTGTCTCGTGACGTTGTTCGTGGCGGAGAAGGTGGACAAGCTGTTCCCCGGCGTACGGGCGCTTGACGGGGTGACGCTGTCGCTCGAAGCGGGCTCGGTGCACGCGCTGCTCGGGGAGAACGGCGCGGGTAAGTCGACGCTGATCAAGGTGATCACCGGGCTGTACAAGCCGGATGGTGGGCGCCTGCTGCTGGACGGGTCGGAGGTGACCTTCGGGTCGCCGCACGAGTCCGCGTCGGCGGGCATCGGCGTGGTGCACCAGGAGCGCAACCTGATCCCGGGCTTCACCGTCGGGGAGAACATCCTGCTCCAGAAGCTGCCGACGTCGCGCGGGCTGGTGGATCGTGCGGCGATCCGGTCGGAGGCCTCGCGGTGGCTGGCCGAGCTGGATCTGGACATCGATCCGGATCAGCCGGTGACCGAACTGTCGGTCGCGCAGGCGCAGTTGGTCGAGATCGCGAAGGCGCTGTCGGTGGAGAGCCGCGTGCTGCTGCTCGACGAGCCGACCGCGTCGATCACGCCGAACGAGGCCGAGCGGTTGTTCCGCGTGGTCGACAAGCTGAAGAACGACGGGCGCGCGGTGCTGTTCGTCAGCCACAAGCTCGAAGAGGTGTTCCAGATCTGCGACACGGTCACCGTTCTGCGGGACGGGGCCTCGGTGCTGGAGTCGGGTGCGCTTGGTGATCTGACGCGTGATCAGGTGGTCGACCTGATGGTCGGGCGCGTGCACGAGGCGTTGAGCCTTCCGCCGCGGACCGTGGATCGCTCGGTGGATCCGTTGCTGGAGCTGTCCGGTGTGGCGACGGCGACCGGTCACGCCGATGTCGACCTGGCCGTGCGGCCGGGGGAGATCGTCGGGCTGTACGGGCTCGTCGGTGCTGGGCGTAGCGAGCTGGCGAAGGCGTTGCTGGGCTTGGATCGGATCACCGCGGGCACGGTGCGGGTGCGGGGGCGCGAGGTTCGGATCAAGAACGTTCGGGATGCGTTGCGGAACCACAAGATCGGGTACGTCACCGAGAACCGCAAGGAGGAAGGCGTCTTCCTCGAGCAGTCCGTCAGCCGCAACATCGCTGTCACGATCTGGGACCGGCTGCGCAAACTGTTCGGCTACGTTCCGGCCAAGGCCGAGTCGGCCCTGGTCGCGCAGTACGTCGAACAGCTCGGCATCCGGATCGCTTCGCCGGCGCAGATGGCCGGCACGCTGTCCGGCGGCAACCAGCAGAAGGTCTCCCTGGCGAAGTGGCTGGCCGCGCAGACCGAGATCCTGATCATCGACGAACCCACGGTCGGCATCGACGTCCGCACCAAGGACGCCTTCCACACCCTGATCTGGGACCTCGCCGCGAACGGCCTGGCGATCCTGCTGATCACCTCCGACCTGCCCGAGATGATCACCCTCGCCGACCGCGTCGTCGTCATGCGCGACCACCGCGTCCAGGGCGAGGTCGACAACGACCACGACTACGACCGGATCAGCCAGCAGGTCATCCGGCTGATCCACGCCGAGAAGGTGACGGCCGGATGAGCGGTTCCGAGCCTGAGTGGACCGAGGTGCTAGCGGAACTCGAGCAGCGTGCGCAGGTTGTACTCGAAGCCGCCGCTGAAGCTCGGCCAGTGGTCGGCGCGGATCAGCTGGACGATCACTCGCCCGTCGCGCGTGGTCAAGTGATTGGTCGGCCACCTCGCCCGCCGCGCGCGTGGTCAAGTGAGCAATGAAGGAGTGAGAGTCGCATGAGCAGGGTCGACGCCCATCATCACGTCTGGGACCTGGGGGTCCGCAAGCAGAGCTGGATGGTCGGGTCCGCGATGGACCCGATCCGGCGTGACTTCCTCGTGGACGACCTCGCGCCGCTCGCCGCGGCCGCCGACGTCACGCAGACCGTCCTGGTGCAGACCGTCGGCCTGGCCGCCGAGACACCGGAGTTCCTTGCTGTTGCTTCCAGCAACGACCTGGTAGCGGGCGTGGTCGGCTGGGTCGACCTGACCGCCGACGACGTCGAGGACGCTCTGGCTGGACTGCTTGGGCGTCCAGACGGTCAATGGCTGAAGGGAATCCGACACCAGGTCCACGACGAGCCCGACGTCGAATGGCTCAACCGCCCCGACGTACGGCGCGGTCTCGCGGTAGTCGCGGAGGCCGGGCTGGCCTACGACCTGCTCACCAAAGCGCCGCACCTACCGGCTGCAGTCGAGACGGTCCGGGCCCTGCCCGAGCTGAGCTTCGTGGTCGACCACATCTCCAAGCCGGTCATCGGCGAAGACCTCGAGCCCTGGGCCACTGGCCTGCGAGACCTCGCCGCCGAGCCCAACGTCACCTGCAAACTCTCCGGCATGGTCACCGAGGCCTCATGGGCGGACTGGAAGGTCGCCGACCTGAAGCCGTATGCCGACGTGGTCCTGGAAGCATTCGGCCCAGACCGAGTGATGTTCGGCTCCGACTGGCCGGTGTGCCTGCTGGCCGCGACGTACGGCCAGGTAGTCGACGCAGCCGAGCAACTCACCGCCGGCCTGACCACCGCCGAACGCAACCAGATCTTCGCCGAAACAGCCCGCCGTACGTACCACTTGTAGACGCAGCCAAAGGCAACACGCAGCCCACACGAGCCGCTGGTCGGCACCCAGCGCCCGGCAACCGGCCGCGCCCGCCTTTCGGCCTCGGCGACCCGGCTGTCGGGCAATCGGTTGGAGCTTCGGGGGCGGCTTGGCGTGCGTGTGAGCTGTTGGCGGCTGACTTTGTCGCGCGGGCTGGTCGGTGGGCAGTCCGCGCGACGGGGTCAGAAGCCGGGGAAGATTTTGCGGAGTTGGTCGAGGGTGATCTTTTCGCTGGTGAGGGTGACGGAGGTCGGGGTGTACTGCGGGGCGTTGCGGCCGGTGATCAGGCGGACGATGTACTCGGCGGGGGCGGTCAGTTCGCCGTCGGCGGTGGCCGGGGCGTCGGTCAGTTCTACGGTGTCGGCGATGGTGAGGCCGAAGGTGCGGTCGGGGGCGGTGGTGTTGACCCTCAGCGCCGCGGTGCCGTCGTACTGGTCGGCCTTGCCGACCCAGCCGAGCAGTCGGGCGATGCCGTCGAGCAGGAACTCGGTCGCCTCGGGAGCCAGCGCCGCGTTGGTGTCGAAGCCGACCCGGACGTCCCAGCTGTGCAGGGTGAGTTCGCTCAGTCGCATCCCCACCGCGGTCTCCACGTCGACGGGCTCGGGCAGGAAGCCGAAGTCGATGCGCAGGTCGGTGAGCTGCTCGTCGCTCAGGCCTTCGTAGCGCTGGATGAGCTTCTGGTTGGCGGTGAGGAAGTTCGACGCCTGGTCGGCGGGGCTCATCGCGTTCCAGCGGTCCCAGGTGGACGTGTTGAAGTCGGCCGCCGGGACGCCGGTGCCGTCGATTGCGCCTTCGAGAATGGCGAGGTTGATCTCCGCGCCGCTGCCGATGTGACTCAGCACGTCGGCGACCTTCCACTCGCTCGCGCCGGAAGGACGGACGAGGTCGTCCGGCTGCAGCCCACCGACCTGCTCGGCGAGGGTGTCGTAACCGGTACGAAGGGCGCTGATCGCGCGCTCGGCCTTGCTGGTCATCAGGTGTCTCCCGGTGATGGATGAACGATCAAGTAACTACAGCAACCGCACCACCCGATTACTTCCCGATCAGCCCGAGAATTTCCGCCAGCCCGCCAGCCCGCCAGCCCCGCCACCCCACCGCTCCCACTGCCAGCAGTCGCTCCGCGCCGGCGGCTTGCTGGTCGTGCCAGCCACGGTTGGCCGGCGGCCGGCGTCAGCCCTCCTGGTTGCTGGCGTGCTGGACGCATGGTGGCCTGCCGCTCGGGTGGTGTGCCCTGTCTGCTGTTGGTGGTTCAGGGGAGGCGGACGTAGCCGAGGGTTGCCTTGGTGGCGATCGTCTGGAGGGCGGGGAGGTCCTGGGGGCGGCCGGAGGCGGATAGTTCGAAGCCGGTGTTGGTGGCGTTGTCGATGGTGACGTAGCGCTCGAGGACCAGGCGGGTGCCTCGTGCTGGGTCGGTGTAGGTGTACGTCAGCGTCGTGTACTGGAAGGTGAGGCCGGCGAAGACCGGGCTGGTGGCCTTGCCTGTGGTGTCTGTTCGGGAGATCAGGCGGAAGTCGGGGGTGGACTGCAGCGCGGCCAGCTTTTGGGTGACGTAGGTGGCTCGCGGCTGGGGTTTGGCTAGTACGCCGTTGAGGCGCAGCGTCCAGAGCTTGTTCGGGCTGGTGAAGCGGGACTCGAAGGTGGAGACCTTTGCCATCGACCAGGTGTTCGGGATCGGGACGATCACGCCTAGCTCGGTCTTCGGGTCGCCCCAGACTCGGTTGACGTAGGTGAGGCCCCGGGTGGTGAGGGGAGCCGTGGTCGCCGGGCTGCTGGGCTTCGTGCTGGCCGGGCCAGCGGGCGGCGTGATCGCCGGGGGCCTGGCGGTCGGCGTACTGGGAGCGCTTGCCGCGGGAGCCGAGCTGGCTGGGCGGGCCAGCAGGAACGCTGTGGTGGCGCCGGCCGCGAGCAGAGCAGCTGCGGCGATGGTGATGACGCGCGTACGAGGCCTCATGGAACGCCTTTCCCGGTGGAGCTGGCGGCGGGTTGGATGCCGTGAGCCTCGGAAAAGTTGGCGGTCAGTCGGGCGGTGGGGCGAATTCAGCTCGTACGCCGAGCAGCCGGACCGGGCGGCGGAACTCGAACTTCGCCAGGACGGTCAATGCCGCGTCGGCGACGACCGTGGGGTCCTGGGTCGGCGCGGAGAGTTTGCGGGACTTGATCGGCGTGAAGAACGTGATGAAGCGGACCTTCACGTGCACGCGCTGGATCCAGCGGCCTTCGGCGACGACCGAGCGGGTGAGCTCCTCGGCGAGTTCGCGGACCTTGTCCTGGATCTCGGCCGGGTCGGACAGGTCCTCGGGGTAGGTGACCTCGTGGCTGCGGGAGACGGGTTCGCGCGGCACGTCGGTGACTTCGGTGTCGCCGAGGCCGCGGCCGAGGGCGCCGTACCAGGTGCCCATCTTCGGGCCGAAGCGTTCGCGGAGGGCGTCGAGGTCCGCGGCTGCCAGGTCGGCGACGGTCTGCAGACCGAGGTCGTTCAGGTTCTGCGACATGCGGGCGCCGATGCCCCACAGGTCGCGGACCGGGCGGTGGTTCATCACCTCGGCCCAGTTCGCCTGCGTGAGCCGGAACGTCCCGCCGTCGCCGGCGCGCTGGTCGGGCCCGGGCTTCGCGAACCCGGTCGCGAGTTTGGCGCGCACCTTGTTGTCACCGATCCCGATCGAGCAGGTCAGCCCGGTCCGCGCCAGGACGGCGGCCTGCATCTCGACAGCCAGCGCCTCGGGATCATCCGTTGTCGCGCCGACGAAGCACTCGTCCCAGCCCCACACCTCGACGATCACCGGGAACGACCGCAGCACGTCCATCACCTCGGTCGACGCGGCCTCGTACGCCGCGGGGTCCGACGGGAGGAACACCGCGTCCGGGCACTTCTTGTACGCCGCCTTCAGCGGCATCCCCGAACCGACGCCGAACACACGCGCCTCGTACGACGCCGTCGCCACCACCTGCCGCGCCTGCTGCGGATCGCCCGACCCGCCCACCACCACAGGCAATCCCCGCAGCTCGGGCCGCCGCCGAATCTCCACTGCCGCGATGAACTGGTCCATGTCGACGTGCAGCAACCACCAGTCCGCACCGGAAGCTCCCCCGGTTGCCGATGCCGTGCCGGTCGGGCCGGGCGCCGCGCGGACGGGCTCGGCGCCCGCACCCGCCGGCCCGGCGCCCGCATCCTCCGGTCCGGCGCCCGCACGCTCCGGCTCGGCGCTCGCGCCCTCCGGTCCGGCGTCCGCGCCCTCCGGCTCGGCGCTCGCGCCCTCCGGTCCGGCGCCCGCACGCTCCGGTCCGGCGCCCGCACACTCCGGCTCGGCGTCCGCGCCCTCCGGCTCGGCGTCCGCGCCGACCGGACCGGGCTCCCCGCCGATGGGAGCGCTCCCCGGCCCAGCACTCGCGCCCTCCGGCTCGGCGCCCGCATCCTCCGGTCCGGCGCCCGCACCCACCGGCCCGGCGCCCGCGTCGGCGGGGTCCGGGGCTGGGGCGGCTTCCGAGGCTCTCATCGGGGGCTCCTCCGAGGTTGATACCTCAGGGGTATCACAGGCCCCCGAACAGGTCTTGGAAATCCGGGGCCGAGCCACAGCAGAGTGGAAGGAGAACAAAGGAGAAAGCATGAAGGTGTTCCTGACCGGTGGATCCGGCTACATCGGCGGCGTCGTGATCGAGACGCTGCTGCGGCACGGGCATGAGGTGACCGCGTTGGCGCGGAGTGATCGGGCTGTTGAGGTGGTGACGGCGCTTGGCGCGAAGGCGGTGGTTGGCGAGTTGACCGACGTCGACGTACTGCGGGAAGCAGCAGGCGCGGCGGACGGCGTACTGCATCTGGGGGCGTCGTACGAGCGGAGTGCGGAAGTGGACCGGGCTGCGGCGGATGCGTTGCTGGAAGGGCTCGACGGGCGCGGGACGTACGTGCACACCGGTGGGGTCTGGGTGTACGGCGATACCGACGGTGTCGTGGACGAGGATGCGGTGAAGAAGCCGCCGGCGATCACGGCGTGGCGGTTGGAGAACGAGGCGCGGGTGCTGGCGACGGTCGAGCGTGGATGGCATCCGGTGGTGGTGATGCCGGCGCTGGTCTACGGGCGGTCCCAAGGGTTGATCGAGACGTTCTTCGTCGAGCCGGCGCGGGAGAACAAGGCCGTCGGGCTGGTGGGCGACGGGTCCAACTACACGACGTTGGTGCATGTGGACGATGTCGCGGAGTTGTACGTGCTGGCGTTGGAGAAGGCACCGGCGGGATCGGTGTACGTCGGGGTGGCGGAGAACGCGACGTTCGCGGAACTCGGGCCGGCGTTGGCGCAGGCGGCGGGGCAGGAAGAGGTCCGGCACTTGCAGGACGCGGCTGAGCAGATGGGCCCGATCGCCGAGGCGTTCGCGTTGGATCAGCGGATGACCGGCGAGCGGGCGCGGAAAGAGCTCGGGTGGATTCCGCAGCACCTGGATGCGGTCAAGGACCTCGGCGCGGGGCGCTGAGTCGGGCACCGGACTCCTTGGTCCGGGGAAGATTTGAAGGCGCAGCCCCGGCGGTGAGCGCGAGTCCCCGGCGCCTTGGCCTCAGCCCCCTGCCGCAACGAAAGGGAGCTACAGCTGCTTGCGCATCATCTGGCTGACGGTCTCGAAGCCCAGCGACTCGTACAGGTTGATCGCGGTCGCGTTGTTGCCGAAGACGTTCAGGTCCAACTGGGCGTAACCCCGGAGCCGGCACTCCTCTTCCGCGGCGACCATGATCGAGCGGCCGTAGCCCTTGCCGCGCTGGGCTTCGGCGACCTCGACGCCGTAGATGTACGGGACCGGCGTCAGCACACTGATCCACAGGCTGCCGACCAGCGTGCCGTCGCCGGCGAAGGCCGTCCAGAGCAGGTGCTTGTCGGTCCCGAGGCCGTCCGGGAGCAGTTTGTCGACCTCGGCGCGCGCGAACGCGAGCGCTGCGTCGCCGTCCAGGCCACGCAGCGGGCCGATCCCCGCGGCGAACGACTGCGCGTTGCGGTCCTGCCAGCCGGCGTACTCGGCGTCGGTCATCGTGCGCAGCGTGACCGGGGGCGGGGTGCTCATTTCGCCGACGATAGTCCTCGGGCGGCCAGATGGCGATCGTGTTGCGGTCGGCGCTCTGTTGGTTCACAGAGCGCTCCGTCACGCACAGTGCTCATAGGGTGTCTGCCGAGGTAGTTGCCCTTGGCCACCAGGAGGAACAAACGTGCGCGTGTCACCTGTACGCACCACGGCGGTCGGAGTCCTCGCCGCGGCGGTCGCGATCGGAATCGGGCAACTGCCGTCGCGATCGGCCGCTGCCGACACGACCGGTACGGCGTCAGGTGGCGGCCCGGCCGCCTCCCAGGGCAGCACGGGAGCACACGCCGACGAGTTGGCGAACCCGCTCGAAGACAAGCGGCGCGAGTTGCGCGAGGCCGCGCTGAACGGCGTGCTCAGCGGCTCGGTCAAGGCCGAGCAGCGCGGCGCGAGCAAGGTGGTCAAGGTCGGCCAGGAGGTCGCCGTACCGGCGGTCAGGGACGGGCTCGGCAGGATCAAGTTCGCCGAGCAGCGCAAGGCCCAGTACGTCGAACTGGCGCGCGAGAAGACCGACAAGATCTTCGTCATCCTGGCCGAGTTCGGCACCAAGCGGCACCCGGACTTTCCCGACCGTGACACCGACCCGGACACCGCCGGGCCGACGACGTACGAGGGACCGCTGCACAACGCGATCCCGGCGCCCGACCGCAAGACCGACAACTCGACGGTCTGGCAGGCCGACTACTCCGCGCAGCACTACCGCGACCTGTACTTCGGCAAGGGCGAGTCGGTCAAGACGTACTACGAGAAGCAGTCGTCCGGCCGGTACAGCGTCGAGGGCACGGTCTCGGACTGGGTGAAGGTGCCCTACAACGAGGCGCGGTACGGCCGGTCGAACGGTACGCCGTGCGCCGACACGATCTGCAGCAACACCTGGGCGCTGATCACCGACGCGGTCGGCCAGTGGGTGACGCTGCAGCAGAAGGCCGGCAAGTCCGCCGCGGACATCCGCAGCACGCTGCAGTCCTACGACCAGTGGGACCGCTACGACTTCGATGCCGACGGCAACTTCAACGAGCCGGACGGCTACCTGGACCACTTCCAGATCGTGCACGCCGGCGGCGATCAGGCCGACGGCGATCCGCACCAGGGTGAGGACGCGATCTGGTCGCACCGCTGGTACGCCGACCAGAACAACTCGACCGGCCCGGCCACCAACAAGCTCGGCGGCGTCCAGGTCGGCACGACCGGTCTGTGGGTCGGCGACTACACGATCCAGCCGGAGAACGGCGGCCTGAGCGTCTTCGCGCACGAGTACGGCCACGACCTCGGTCTGCCGGACCACTACGACACGTCCGGCCGGCCGAGCCAGAACCCGGTGAACTGGTGGAGCGTGATGTCGCAGTCGCGGTCGGGTGCCAAGGGCGACGTCGGGATCGGCCTCAAGCCGCAGGACCTCGGCACCTGGGACAAGCTGCAGCTCGGCTGGCTCGACCACGTGACGGTCAAGGCCGGTCAGACCAAGACGGTGGAGCTCGGCCCGCACGAATACAACTCGACCCGAGCGCAGGGCCTCGTCGTCTCGCTGCCGAAGAAGAAGGTGACCAAGCAGCTGGTCGCTCCGGCGGCCGGCGCGAAGTCGTGGTGGAGCGGGACCGGTGACAAGCTCGACAACACGCTGACCCGCAAGGTCACGCTGCCGGCCGGCAAGGCCTCGCTGGCGTTCCAGGCGAACTGGCGCATCGAGGACTGCGGCGCCGACGCCTGCGACTACGCGTACGTCGAGGTGAACGACGGCTCGGGCTTCAAGGCGATCGCCGGCAACATCACGCACGCTGCCGAGGCGAACGGCATCGACGGCAACTCCGGCGGCTGGAAGCCCGCGACGTTCGACCTGTCGGCGTACGCCGGGAAGACGGTCGACCTGCGGTTCCGGTACGCGACGGACTCGGCGACGCACGAGCTCGGCTTCTTCGCCGACGAGATCAAGCTGACCGCGAACGGGCAAACTCTGGTCACCGACGGCGCCGAGAGCGGCACGGGCGGCTGGACAGCAGCGGGCTTCCAGGCGGCCGGTCAGACGGTCACCACCGAGTACGACCACTACTACCTGGCGTCGAACTACACGTACAACTCGTTCAACCGCTACCTGCAGACCGGCCCGTACAACTTCGTCGGCAACCCGCGGCCGAACTGGGTCGAGCACTACCCGTACCAGGACGGACTGCTCGTCTCGTACTGGGACACTTCGCAGTCCGACAACGAGACCGCGGTGCACCCGGGCCAGGGTCAGTGGCTGCCGATCGACGCGAACCCGACGCTGCGGCCGAACCCGGCCGGCGGGTTCTGGAAGAGCACGCTGCAGAGCTACGACTCGACGTTCGGGCTGCAGAAGTCGGACTCGTTCGACCTGACCGTGAACGGCAAGAAGAACCACTTCGCCGGGCCGGACGGCGTCGCGACGTTCGACGACCGCAACGAGTTCTGGTCGGACAAGGTGCCGTCGTACGGCGTGAAGGTGCCGCACGTCGGGGTGAAGATCAAGGTGATCGGCCAGCGGGGCACGAACGTGCGGGTGGTGGTCGGGCGGTAGCCACGCTGGGTGAGCGTTTGTCAGCGGGTACCGATTTGGGGTGAGTGTCTACCGTCTGCTGCTGAGGACACCCTCATGAGGCGTAAACCGCCCGCGGGGGCGGTCACCAAGGCGCCCGACGGCCTGCCGTCGGCGATGATCGAGAACTGGGCGTGGCACGACCACGCCGCGTGCCGGGACGTGAATCCGGAGTTGTTCTTCTCCGCCGAGTCCGAACGCGGGCTGCGCAAGCACGCCCGCGAACTGCTCGCGAAGTCCCTCTGCGGGACCTGCCCGGTCCGGCAGCAGTGTCGCGAACACGCGCTGATGGTCGGCGAGATGTACGGCGTCTGGGGCGGCACGACCGAGGAGGAGCGCGAACCCGCGCTCCACGGCCGGCACCGCTAACTCAGTCGAACAGCTCGTCGAAGAAGGACTTCTTCTTCTTGCGCTGCGGGTACTGCTGCTGGCCGTACTTGTTGCGGTCGTCGTACCGGCGGTCGCTGTCGTGGCGGCGGTCGTCGTACCGCTTCTCCTCGTACCGCTTCTCTTCGTAGCGGGGCTCGGGCGCGCGGGTCTGCTGCTGCGGCCCGTTGTAGGCCACCTCGGCGTCCACCAGCTTCTCCAGCTCGCCCCGGTCGAGGAAGATCCCGCGGCACTCGGTGCACTGGTCGACGGTGACGTTGCTGCGCTCGTACATCCGCATAGCGCCCCGGCACTTGGGGCAGATCAGGCTCTCCATCGCACCACCCTAAGTGACGAAAAGCCCGCCCTGACGCGGTTTCAGCGAACTCTCAGGAACCCACACAGTGACGGCTGGAAACTCTTAGGAAACGAACCGATCCTGGTCGGAGACCGCCTGCTCCGTCAGGTGATCGCGGCCCGGCGGAGCGTCGTACGGCTCCGGCCAGAAGTCGGTGATGCGCGCGACCAGCCCGTCACGCAGCTCGAGGAAGACCACCGCCACCAGCTGCTGCTCACCGACCGTGAAGAGCAGCGTCGCCGACGCCGTACCGCCATCGGCGATCAGTCGGGTCACGCGGAACTGCCAGTCGCCCGGGTAGTCCTGGTTGAACCGCAGGTAGGTGTCCCGGCCGGTGATTTGCTCGCCGGTCTGCGGGAGCTCGTAGCGGACGTCGTCGGTGAGGAGGGCGCCGAAATCGGACCAGGCGCGCGCGTTCATGGTGCTGAAGTAGCGCTCGGCCACGGTGCGGGTGTGTTCGGTGGCGGTCATGGCGGCGACGGTAGACCCGGGGGCCGACATTCTGTGATGAGAGGATGCAACCCGATCCGGTCGACGAGGAGTGTGGGAATGGCTGAGCAGGCCGCGGGGCTGCTGGGGCGGCGTCGTGCTCGCGGGTTGTGGGTGCGTGGGGCGCGGCAGTTGGGGTTCGCCAAGGCCGACGAGAAGGCGGCGACGGTGGACAAGCCGGCGGCGCTGGAGAACTTCACCAAGGCGGTCGAGCTGGATCCGGGGATGACCGATGCCTGGCTCGGGTTCCACGCGGCCGGCGGGGACGCGGACACCGCGCTCGACAAGATGGTCGCGGGCGTCAAGCGGTTCGGCGAGGAGCGGGACACCGACAAGCGGCGGCTCAGTTCGTCGTTCCGGGCCGGCTGGTGGTTCACCCACTCGCTCGAGACGACCGACCACGTCTGGCACGCGGAGGCGCTCCGGCGACTCGGTGCGGGCAACGCCGCGGGAGCGGCTGAGGCGACCGGCCAGGTGATCGAGGACCTGCGCCGCAACTTCCTCGAGGCCGCGGTCGCGATGAACCGGTCGGAGTTCGAGACCGCGATCGGCCTCCTGCGCCGGATCCCCACCGACGGGCACCTCGGCATCGAGGCACAGTTGCGGCTCGGCATGCTGCTGGCGACCGTCGAGCAGTGGAGCGAGGCCGAAACCATCCTGCGCCAGGCGGCCGGGCAGCAGCTCAACTCGTTCGTGGCTGTGGACGCGGAGTACTACCTCGGCTTCGTCTACCGCGGCACCGACCGCGAGCAGAACGCGATCCGCCAGTTCGAGTGGGTCTACGAGCGCGACAACTCCCATCGCCAGGTCTCCGAGGCACTGGCCGACTCCAACGTGCGGCTGAGCACCCGCCGTACGGAATCTCGCGGTACGACGGCGCCGGCCGCGCCAGTCATCCGCCGCGGCTCGCCGTCCGCGCCCGCGCTGCACCGTCAGCCGGACTGGGGCGCGGTCCAGGGCATCCTCAACGAGCTCGACCGCAACGTCGGCATGCAGGACGTCAAGCAGCAGGTCTCCGCGGTCGCCGCGCAGGTCCGCGCCGGCCTGATGCGCGCCGAACGCGGCCTGCCGACCGCCAAGCTCGGCGGCCACCTGATCTTCGCCGGACCTCCCGGCACCGGTAAGACCACCGTCGCTCGCGTCGTGGCCCGCCTGTACTGCGCGCTCGGGCTGCTCGCCGCGGATACGGTGATCGAGACCGACCGGTCCGGCCTGGTCGCGGACTTCATCGGCCAGACCGCCACGAAGACCAACGCGGTCGTCGACGACGCGCTGGACGGCGTGCTGTTCATCGACGAGGCGTACGCGCTGAAGAAGAAGGGCACGAGCACCAACGACTTCGGCACCGAGGCGATCGACACGCTGCTGAAGCGGATGGAGGACGACCGCGACCGCCTGGTGGTGATCGTCGCCGGGTACTCCGAGCCGATGGCCGAGTTCCTCGAGGCGAACCCGGGGCTGCGCAGCCGCTTCTCGACCCGGATCGACTTCCCGCGCTACACCGCCGACCAGCTCCGCGAGATCGCGCTGCGGCTGGTCGACAGCCGGGGCGACCACATCACGCCGGACGCCGCGGCCAGCCTGACCGCCGCGCTGGACCAGGTCTGCGCCAACGGCCGGATCGACGATCTCGGCAACGCGCGGTTCATCCGGACCGTGCTTGAGACGGCGGGCAAGCACCGCGACCTGCGGCTGTTCCACTCACCCGGCTTCCCGACCGACCTCGAGCTGGTCACGCTGGACGGCTCGGACCTGAAGTCGGCGATCCAGGAGATCCTCAGCTTCTGAAAAGCACAACGGCCGCCGGGTGCACCGGCGGCCGTCGTACGAAGTCCGGGTCTACTTGAACCGGGTGAGGAAGTTCTTCAGGATCGGGCCGGCTGCCTTGCCGCCGGAGACGCCGCCCTCGACGATCACCGCGAACGCCACGTCGCCGCGGAAGCCGACCATCCAGCCGTTCGTGATGACCTTGCCGTTGGCAACGACCTCGGCGGTACCGGTCTTGCCCGACGCGACGCCGGTGCTGGCCAGCGCGGACGCCGTGCCGTTGGTGACGGTGCTCCGCATCATCGCGCGCAGTGCGTTGGCCGTGGCCGGGGGCAACGGTGCCGCCGCCGGGCCGGCCGGGTCCTTGCCCGTCACGAGCACCGGCTTCATCGCGGTGCCGTGCTTGACCGTGGCGCCGATCAGCGCGACGCCCAGCGGGCTCGCCGTCACGGTGCCCTGGCCGATCATCGACGCGGCCTCGGCGACGTCGTCCTTCGGGGCCGGCACCTCACCGCCGTACGCCGGGATCGAGGTCTTCAGCTCCTGACCGAGGCCGAACATCGCCGCGGCCTTGGTCATCCCGTCCTTGGCCAGCCGCCCGTGCTGCGAGATGAACGCGGTGTTGCAGGACTGGTTGAACGCCTTCTCCATCGTGCCGTTGCCGTACGGCGCGAGGCCGTCGTAGTTCTTGAACGACTTGCCGAACACGTTGATCGTGTTGGTGCACGGCAGCGGGGAGGCCTGGGTCAGCCCGGCGCCCATCAGCGCGGCCGAGGTGACGATCTTGAACGTCGAGCCCGGCGCGTAGTGGCCCTGGAAGGCGCGGTTGTAGTTGGTCGCGGTCGGGCCGTTCGCGGCGGCCAGGATCTGACCGGTCGAAGCCTGTACGGCGACCAGCGACGCGGGCAGCTTGCTCGTGGCCAGCGCGGCCTCGGCGGCGCGCTGCAGGGTGGTGTCCAGCGTCGTGCGGACCGGCGTACCGGCCTTGCCCTCCTGCTTGAACACCTCCTTGATCACCATCTTGGTCTTGGCGTCGCGCAGGTTCACCTGGCCGCCGGGCGTGCCGGCCAGCTGCTGCTGCATCGAGTACTGCAGGCCGGTGGTGCCGACCTGGTCCGAGCTCGAGGCGGTCGGGCCCGCGTTCTTCAGGGTCTCGGCCGTCGCGGTCTTCATCGTGCCGATCACCGACCGCGCGAACGTCGAGCTCTCGGGCAGCGACTGCGTGCCGCCCATGGTCAGGACGCCGGGCAGGTTGCCCATCTTCGGGCGGAGCTTGTCCCACTCCTCGGCGCGGATCGTGATCGCGTCGATGAACTGGCCCGCCGGGGCCGCCTTCGCGCGGTTCCACAGCTTGGTGCCGTCGACGTCGAGGTTCTTGGTGAACGCCGCGTAGGTCGCCGCGGTCGCCTTGTTGCCCGACGCGACGCCGACGATGACGACCGGGCGGTTGGTGGTCAGCGGCTTACCGGTCCGGTCCAGGATCGACGCCCGAGCCGGCACGGTCCGCACCCGCTTGAGGTAGTTGGCCTCACCGAGTCCGGGGTAGATGGTGTCGCCGGAGGCCTTGATCTTCCAGGCGTCGCCGGTCTTCACGACGGTCGCCGTACTGGTCCACTTCATCGTGCCGATGCCGCGCAGTACGGCCTCGACGGCGAGGTCCTGGGTGCAGTTGCTGTCGTCGGCGCAGTTCGGGTCACCCTGCGGCGTGACGGTGGCCGACTGCGCGACCAGCGCGGTGTCGACGTCGTCCAGCCGGGGGCCGAAGGTGGCGGGGTTGTCGGTCAGCGCGGCGGCCTCGGTGGGCTTGCCGTCCGGAGCCCAGGCCTTCACCCAGCCGGCCGCGAAAGCCTTGACCACCTCGGCGGAGGCCTGCTTCTCGTCGTTCGGGTCGGCCTTCCCGCCGTCGCCGGACTTGCTGTCGGAACAACCAGCGGTGACCATCAGGGCACTCAGACAAACGATGGCAGCAGTTCGCTTCACGATCTCCACTCTCGCACGGCGACGGTTTGACACTCCGAACAGTCTTCGGCGTGTGCCCAGCCTGCCACGAGGGGGAAAATACTCAGGCGGGCCACGGTAGTACGACGCGCGAGCACGCCGGGAGGTTGGTTCAGACCGCCAGTTGGATCACCGCGAACACCGCCGACTCCGGGTCGGTCAGCACGGCCATCCGGCCGAAGTCGGTGTCGAGCGGGTCGCCTCTGAGGCGGCCGCCGGTGCGTTCGGCCTTGGTGACGGTGTCGTCGAGGTCGGCCGTCGCGAAGTACGGCAGCCAGTGCGCGGGCGTCTCGGCCGGCATGTCCGGGTGGAACTCGCCGGTCCCGGCGACCGGGCGGCCGGCGGAGTAGAGCGCGGCGTACCGGGCGTCGGCGTACTGCTCCCCGGGACCGAAGTCCGACGTGGTGCCGATCTCCTCCAGGCGGTAGCCGAAGACCTTGGTGTAGAACGCCTTCGCTTCGTCGTACCCGCGACTGAGGGCCTCGCTCCAGACCAGCATGCCCGGCTCCGAACGGCGGCCGGTGCCGATGTGGTCGGCGGCCTGCCAGAGGCCGAAGATCGCCTCGTTCGGGTCGGTCGCGATCGCCATCCGGCCGTGCACGGAGACGTCGGTCGGGTCGAGCAGCAGCCGCCCGCCGGCCTCGGTGATCGCGGCCGCGGTCCGGTCGACGTGGTCGGTCGCCAGGTACGTCGTCCAGCGGCTGGGCAGGGCCTCGGTGCCCGGGTGCTTGCTGCCGATGCCGCCGACGTCCTCGCCGTCGACGCGGCAGATCCAGTAGTCGCGACTGTCCTGGTGCTCGCAGTCCCAGCCGAACAGTCCGGCGTAGAACCGGGTCGCCGCACGGGCGTCGGTCGCGGCCAGATCCACCCAGTTCGGCGTACCGGCAGGCCAGGGGGCGGTGCGATCGGCCATGCGCGCTCCTGCGGGGAATCGGTTACCGGAGGGCCTTAACCTGCCAGGGCGGGCAGGTCACGTCGAGGCGATCGCCGGTGAACCGGGTAACGGTTCGATCACTCCGGGGCGTATTCTCCCCGGTTGTGACCCGCCTCGCCCTGCACAGCCGGCTCATCGCCGGCACCGAAGAGTCCTACGCGATCGAGCACGCCCGGGTCTGGCCCGAGCTGATCGCTGTCATGAACGACGCCGGAATCACCGACTGGAGCATCTGGCGCAGCGGCCGCGACCTGTTCCACCTGGTCGAGTGCGACGACTTCGAGGCCGCCGTGGCCCAGCTCGCGAACGACCCGGTCGACCAGCGCTGGCAGCAGCACATGAGCCAGTTCGTCGAGGGGTTCGCCGAGAACGGCGCGCCGCTGCAGCATGTCTGGACCATGTCGCTGCAGACCGACTAGCGCATCTCCCAGACGAGGATCTCGGCCGGTTCGGCGCCCGCGGTGACGCGTTGGCCGTCGGCGGCGACGATGCGCGCGGCGTCGGCCTCGTGGAGTTCGCCGGCGCCTTCGAGGGTGACGGAGCCGAGGGCAACGAAGACGTGCACGTGCGGCGCGACGGGCAGCTGCACCGCGTCGTACGGGTTGAGTCTTGCGACCGACATCCCGGCGGCCTTCTGGTTGATGCGGATGGCCGTCGTGCTCGCGTGCTTCGGGAGGCCGGAGGCGATCGGGACCAGTTCGCCGGTGCCGAGCTCGGCTTCCTTCTGCTCGTACGACGGCGCGAGGTCGAGCTCGTCGGGGCGGACCCACATCTGGATGTAGCGGACCGGCTCGCCCGCGTCGTTCTTCTCCGAGTGCCGGATCCCGCTGCCCGCGCTCATCCGCTGCGCGAGGCCGGGGTAGACGATGCCGCTGTGCCCCTCGGAGTCCTGGTGCACGAGGGCACCGCTCAGGACCCAGGTGACGATCTCCAGGTCCTGGTGCGGGTGCGGGTCGAATCCGGTGCCGGGGGCAACCACTTCGTCGTTGTGCACGAGCAGCGCGCCGAACCCGACGTTCGCCGGGTCGTAGTACGGGCCGAACGAGAACGAGTGCCGCGACCGCAGCCAGTCCTCCTCGGTCAGGAACCGGTCACCCGCACGGCGTACGTCGATGCTCACACCGACTAGTAATACCCCTTCTCGCCGTCGAGCAGCTCGCGGATCGTGTCGAGGTGACCGACGTGACGCGCGGTCTCCTCGATCATGTGCAGGATCATCCAGCGCAGCGTCGCCTTGGCCGACCCGAACTCGGGGTGCTGCCCGGTCTCGTCCAGCGCGTGCGCCGCGATGATTGCGTTCGACCGCTCGCACTGCGCCTCGAAGTCGTCCAGCAACTGCTTCAGCGGCGCCTCGGGCATCATGTCGGCGTCCTCGGGCAACGACTCGTCGAACTGCGGATTCTCCGCCGACGAGGCGTTCAGGAACAGCACCTCGAACCAGCAGTGCTCGGTCCAGCGCATGTGCGAGACCAGCCCGGCCACCGTCATCATCGGCGACGTCGGCAGCACCACCCGCTTCTCGTCGGCCTCGGCCAGCCCTTCGCACTTCCACCGCACCAGCGCCCGCTGCTGATCCAGCCACCCGACCAACTGGGTCCGCTCATCAGCAACAAACGGCGGCCGCTCGCGAGAAAACGTCATGGGCGGACCGTACTCGGCGCTCGGTCCGCCCGCGACACAATTAGACGTCAGCGGCCCTGGAGCGACTTGACGTTGTCGCCGAAGGTCCAGTTCTTCGAGCCGTCCCAGTTGATCGACCAGGTCATCAGGCCCTTGAGCTGACCGTTGAAGCTGTTCCAGGACTGGGAGACCAGCGACGGTGACATGTACCCGCCGCCGGCGCCGTTCTGGGCGGGCAGGCCGGGCACCTGCTTGTCGTACGGGACGCGGATGGTGACGCCCTGGATGACCAGGCCGTTGTTGAGGCAGGTGGTCTGGGCGACGAAGCCCTGGACGGTGCCCGCGGAGTACGAGTCGCCGGAGCAGCCGTACATGCTGCCGTTGTAGTACTGCATGTTCAGCCACCACAGGCGGCCGTTGTCGGCGTACTTCTTGATGATCGGGAGGTACGAGCCCCAGATCGAGCCGTAGGTGACGCTGCCGCCGGTGACGTACGCCGTCTCGGGCGCCATCGTCAGGCCGAAGTTCGACGGCATCTGGGCCAGCACGCCGTCGATGATGCGGATCAGGTTGGCCTGCGAGGCGGACAGCTGGTTGATGTTGCCGCTGCCGGTCAGGCCGGTCTCGACGTCGATGTCGATCCCGTCGAAGTTGTACGCCTTCAGGATCGGTACGACGGTCGCCACGAACCGGTCGGCGACGGTGGACGAGCTGAGGTCGATCCCCGCGGTCGCGCCGCCGATCGACAGCAGGATGGTCTGGCCGGCCGCCTTCGCCGCGCACATCTCGGCCGGGGTCGCGACCTTCACGGTCGCGTCCATCCCGTCCTCCCACTTGACCGTGCCGTCGGACAGGATCACCGGGAACGCCGCGTTGATCACGTTGTAGCCGTGCTGGCCGATCCGGGCGTCGGTGATCGGCGTCCAGCCGAAGGGCGGGTGTACGCCGTTCGAGGCGCCGTCCCAGTTCTCCCAGTAGCCGTGCAGCACTTTGCCGGCCGGGCGGGACTTCACCGCGCAGGTGGCCTGGCCTGGTGGGGTGGTCGGGGGCGTGGTCGGCGGGGTTGTGGGTGGGGTCGTCGGGGGCGTGGTGGGTGGGGTTGTCGGAGGTGTGCCGTCGCAGGCGCCTTCGTCGAGCCAGAGCGAGGGGGCCGCGACCGGGTTCCAGCCTGCGCCGGGATGAGCGGTATGCGCGGAGCGCGCGGCGTACGAGCGGTTCTGGTAGGTCACCTTGGCGCCGACGGAGTAGCTGACCCCTTCAGTCCAGGCCGGCCCCGTACAGGCTGCTTGGACGGACGACTGCCCGGCCTGAGCCACCAGCCCGGCCGACGCGAGCAGCACCCCGGCTGCCATCGCACTCGCGAACACGGTCCCGATCCGACGGTTCATGGCCGCTCCTCAGTCCAATACGCAGTGACCTTTCGTATCTTCAAGGTAGGCGTTGGACAGGCAGGCGGCTACGACATGTCGGAAAGCCGACAGGCTCGGTCGGTGCCGACGGCTGACGGTTTGGCCCCCACCCAGTCGGTGGTGCTCGTGAGCTCGCCCACCCGCCCACCTCTGTGGAGAGGTGGTGCACGCGTTGATGGGGGCGTGTGGGGTGCACGGCCGATTGGCTGCGCCCGACTGCGGCTGGTGGTGCTCGTGGGCTCGCCCACCCGCCCACCTCTGTGGACAGGTGGCGGACGCGTTGGCGGGGACGTGGGGTGCACGGCCGATTGGCTGCGCCCGACCCCGGTTGGTGGGCTCGTGGGATCGCCGCGCACGCCTATGGAGAGGGTGAGGCGCGGCCGATGGGCGTGATGCCACCCGGTGGTACCAGCAGAACGGGACTCCGGCCGCTCGGTGGGCGGCCGGAGTCCCGGTTCGTGGTGCGGGTGCTGGGGGAGGAGGGGCCCCCGGCACCCGACGTCCTACCCCGTGGGGTTGCCGTTGTCGGAGCCGAGCTTCGCCTTTGCCGTCTGGCCGGTCTGGCCGGAGCGGTTGTAGGTGATCGTGACTTCATCGTCCGGGCGGTGCGAACGGACCGCGGCGACCAACGCGTCCCCTGACGCAATCGCCTTGCCGTCTACCGCGGTGACCACGTCACCGCTCTTCAGGCCGGCCTTGTCCGCCGCACCGCCGGACGTCACCTCGCCGAGGGTTGCTCCTTGTGTGAGCCCGTCGGAAGACTGCGCGTTGCCGACCTGCACTCCGAGCCGCGCATGTGTGGCCTTGCCCTTGGCCACCAGCTCGTCGATGATCGGCTTGGCCTGGTCGATCGGGATTGCGAAGCCCAGGCCGATGTTTCCGCCTTCGGATTGTCCCGATCCTCCGGCGGTTTTGATCGCGCTGTTGATTCCGACCACCTGGCCGGCGAGGTCGATGAGGGCGCCGCCGGAGTTGCCCGGATTGATCGCGGCGTCCGTCTGTACGGCTGGGAAAACCGTCGTACTGTCCTGCTCCTCGCCGCCCGAGGTGACCGGGCGGTTCAGGGCCGAGACGATCCCACTCGTCACAGTGGCGTCGAGGCCGAACGGCGAACCGATCGCGACCACACCCTGCCCGACGGCCAGGTTCCCGCTGCTGCCGAGAGCGGCAGGCGTCAGGTCCTTGGCGTCGGCGCGGATCACCGCGAGGTCGGTCAGCGGGTCGGTGCCGACCACGGTCGCGGAGACCGTGCGGCCGTCGTTCAGGATCACGCTCAGCTTGCCGCCCTGGCCGGCACCGGCAACCACGTGGTTGTTGGTGACGATCAGGCCGTCCTTGCTGATCACGATGCCCGAGCCGGTGCCGCTGCCCTGCGAGGTGGTGAAGGCGATCTTCACCACGCTCGGCAGCACCTTGGCCGCGGCCTGCTGCACCGAGCCGTTCGGTGCGGACGCAGGCGCCGCCTGTCCGCCGTTCAGCGGAGCGGTCACCGACGGAGTCGAGCTGTTGTCGTTCGTGGCCGAGTAAACAGCCGCACCACCCACGCCGCCCGCGGTCCCGACCAGGAGTGCGGTCAGTGCCACCAGAGCCAGCCCGCGCCGCTTCGGCTTGGGAGACTCCGGCTGAGCCGGCTGCTGCGGGCCGAACGGTGGTGGCCAGTTGGTACCCGGCGACGCCCCCTGATGCGTCCCGGTCGTACCGAACTGACCGCCTTGGTATCGCCCCTGGCCCTGCGGCGCGTACTGCTGCTGCGCGTGCTGGCCGTAGCCGGTCGTCGGCAGCTGCTGAGTACGCTCCTGCGGACTCGAGCCGTACGACGGCGTCCCCTGCGGGGGCTGGTTCCCGTACGTCGAACCCTGCGCCGGGGTGTCGTTCCCGGGCTGGTTCTGCGGCTGGTGCGGCTGGTTCTCGGTCATGGGTCAACCATGAGCGCCGGACCTGAGAGAGCCCTGAAGATCCCGTCAGAGCAGCCAAAGAACTCCGTGAGCCTTCCCTGAGGATCCTGTGACGAACCTGTGAAGAGGAACAGCCGGCAGTACCAATTCTCTTCTTCTCTTCCAATCGGTAGAGAAGAAGAGAGTCAGCGGGACTGGGTGGCGGCGTGGGGGAGCCAGAGGGTGAACTGGGCTCCGCCGGTGGGGGCGTTGCGGGCGTAGATCATGCCGCCGTGTTGTTCGGCTGCGTGCTTCACGATCGCCAGGCCCAGGCCGGAGCCGGGGCGGCTGCGGGCTTCGCTGGAGCGGTAGAAGCGCTCGAACACGTGGGGCAGGTCGGCTTCGGCGATGCCGGGGCCGCTGTCGGTGACGGTCAGTACGCCGTCGCGCAGGCGGACGATCACCCGGGAGCGCGGTTCGCCGGCGGCGGGCTGGGTGTCGGGGGTGCTGTACTTCGCGGCGTTGTCGAGCAGGTTCGTCACCGCGCGACCGAGCAGCCGCTCGTCGCCCCAGACGGGGAACGGCGCCAGTTGGACGTCCCACTCCAGGCCCGGAGCGCGTCGGCGTACCTTCAGTACGGCGTCCTCGACCACGTTCGACAGCTCGATCAGTTCGGCGTCGCGGACCTGCGGGGTGTCGCGCGCGAGCTCGGTCAGGTCGCCGATGAGCGTGGTCAGTTCGTCCATCTGCGCTCGTACGTCGTCCAGCAGCTGCTGCCGGTCGTCCGGCCGCAGCCCGCCGCGCTTGTCGGCTTGGGCCAACAGGTCGAGGTTGGTGCGGATGCTCGTCAGTGGGGTGCGTAGCTCGTGGCCGGCGTCGCCAACGAGTCTTCGCTGGCGATCCTGAGAGCGCGCCAGGGCTTGCAGCATCGCGTTGAACGCCTGGGCGAGGCGGGAGATCTCGTCCGAGCCTGTGACTGGGATCGGGCGCAGCTCTTCCGTGCGGGCGACGTGCTCGGCGGCGCCGGTCAAGCGGGTCAGCGGCCTGAGGCCCGATTGGGCGATCGCGTTCCCGGCGAGGGCGGCGCCGATGACACCGACGAGCCCGAAGGCCCAGAGCACGATCCCGAGGTTGTGCAGGGTCCGGTCGATCGAGTCGAGCGACTGCGCGACCACGAGCGCGCCGGGCTCGAGCTGGCTCCTGGCGCAAGTGGTGTTGAGGAGCGGGCAGAACATCGCCGGTACGGCGACAACACGGAAGTGACCGCCGTTGCGGACCCCCACGGTGCGGATGCTGGCTTCGTCGCCCTGGTCGACCGCGACCTGCAGTTCGGCCGGGCCCATCGGAGGCAGGTACTGCGGGTCGGCACCGAACTGCTGGCCGTCCGCGGCGTACAGGCCGAGCTTGATGTCGCTCAGGCCGAGTGCGTCGGGGGAGACGCCCTGCAGGTTGTCCAGCCTGGTCAGGATGCCGCGGTTGGCCGCCTGCGCCGCGCGGTCGGTCAGGCTGTTGTCGAGGTTTTGGTACATCTGCTGGCGGACGGTCACGTACGCCGAGACGCTCACCAGTGCGACGGCGAAGCCCACAGCCACTGCAGCCAGCAGCGTCACGCGGGCGTGCAGGCTCAGCCGGTGCAGCTTCTCCTGCCACCAGCTCTGCGTCCGGGCAGCAGTCGCAGCCATCCGGGTCCCGTTGCCGTTGAGCCAAGCCTTCGGGGTATTCGAGGCGGAATCATCTGGGCCGCCCGAGCCGGAGGTGTTCCCCGGCCCCTGCGTCTGAGGCACGGGCACGCCCGAGCCGCCGCCGATTGCGTTCCCGCCAGCACCTGCCGGGCCCTGCGCTCCGGCGCCCGAGCCGGGCGCGCCCGGGCCGCCTCCGCCGGGTGCGTTCCCGACGGGGCCTCCCGGCCCCGGGGCGCCAGGCGTCGACGACCCCGGCGACGTAGGCCTGGGGCTCGGCGTCGGCGGGATGCGGCCGCTGCCGGCGTACGACGGAAGGTCTGGGGGTTCCGAGCTCACGGTGGGGTGTCCCTGAGGACGTAGCCGATGCCTCGGACGGTGTGGATCAGGCGGGGTAGGCCGTTGACCTCGGTCTTGCGGCGGAGGTAGCCGACGTAGACCTCGAGGGAGTTGGCGGTGGTCGGGAAGTCGTAGCCCCAGACGGCGTCCAGGATGACGGCGCGTTCGAGGACCCGGCGCGGGTTGCGGATCAGCAGCTCCAGCAGCGAGAACTCGGTGCGGGTCAGCTGGATCGCGACGTCGCCGCGGTGGACCTCGTGCGCGTCCACGTCGACCACCAGGTCGGCGTACTGCAAGACCTCGCCGCGCGGCCCGCCCTCGCCAGGCGTCGCGCTGCGGCGGAGCAGGGCGCGCAGGCGGGCGAGCAGCTCCTCCAGCGCGAACGGCTTGGTCAGGTAGTCGTCGCCGCCGGCGTCCAGGCCGTCGACCCGGTCGGCGACCGCGTCGCGCGCGGTCAGCACCAGGATCGGCACGTTGTTGCCTGCGGCCCGCAGTGCCTTCGTGGTCTCCAGCCCGTCGAGGCGCGGCATCATCACGTCCATCACGACCACGTCGGGCTCGACGTTGCCGATCACGGCGAGCGCCTCGGCGCCGTCGGAGGCCGTCACGACCTCGAAGTCGTTGAACTCCAGCGAACGGCGCAGCGAGTCCCGGACCGCCCGGTCGTCGTCCACCACCAGTACCCGCATCGCCAGCTCCCCGCTCGAATCCACAGAACCTGCTCCGTCGCACGAGCCTAGGCCGTCAGTTTGAGAAACGGCTGAGAACCCGCTGATCAGTCGCGAAGAGCGATCACCAGGCGTAGCTTTTCCGCGTGGACATCGTCGAGTTCTCCCCTGAGGCCGAGCAGCTCACCTGGACCTTCGGCGGTGCCGCCCCGGTCCGCCGGGTCACCCCCGGCAGCCTCCTCAAGCTCTGGACCGAGGACGCGTTCTCGGGTCGCCTGCGCAGCACCGAGGACCTGGCCAGCGCCAGCCTGAACATGCCGTTCGTGAACCCGCAGACCGGTCCGTTCTACGTCGAGGGCGCCGAGCCCGGCGACACGCTCGCGCTGCACTTCGTCGAGCTGACCCCGGCCCGCACCTGGGGCGCGTCGGCGACGATCCCCTTCTTCGGCGGCCTGACCAGCACCGACAAGACGGCCACCCTGCAGGACCCGCTGCCGGAGCGCACCTGGATCTACGAGATCGACACCGCCAAGCAGACTGTCGGCTTCCAGGCCCAGGGCAGCGACTTCGAGCTCGCGCTGCCGATCAACACGATGCTCGGCACGGTCGGCGTGGCCCCGGCGGCCTTCGAGGTCCGCTCGTCCCTCGTCCCGGACTACTTCGGCGGCAACATGGACACGCCCGAGATGAAGGCCGGTACGACGTGCTACCTGCGCGTCAACGTCGAAGGCGCCCTGTTCTCGGTCGGCGACGGCCACTACCGCCAGGGTGAAGGCGAGTCCTGCGGTACGGCGGTCGAAGGCGCGATGAACGTGGTCATGCTGGTCGACCTGATCAAGACGCCCGGCCCGGCCTGGCCGCGGCTGGAGACCGACGACTACCTGGCCGTCGTCGGGTCCGCCCGCCCGCTGGAGGACGCCTGGCGGGCCGGGCAGGTCGACATGGTCGGCTGGCTCGGTGAGCTGTACGGCCTCGACAAGCTGGACGCGTACCAACTCCTGAGCCAGATCAGCGAGGTCCCGCTGGCCAACGTGGTCGACGCCAACTACAGCGTCGTCACCAAGGTCCCGAAGCGCCTTCTGCCCAAGACCGAGGCGTACGGCGGCGTCCACGCCCAGCTGCGCAGCATCAAGAGCTGAACGCCGGTACGACGTCCTCCGCGAACCGCTGCAGCGGTTCGTGGTCGTAGGCAATGCCCGGAATGTAAGCGATCACGTACTCGATCCCGATCTCCGCCAGCTGCTCCAGCTGGATCCGCAGCTCCTTGGCCGTCACGAGCTCGGCCCGCAGCCCTTCGAGTCCACCCCCGTTGCCGATCTCGCGGAACTCGTCCAGCGTGTAGCGACCCCGAGCCTTCGCCGTCGCGGCGACCGGGTCGGCGCCGGCCTCGACCGGGAACACGTTGATGCTCGTCGACTTCACGATCGCGTCGTAGTCGCGACCGACCGCGTCGCAGTGCTTCCGCAGTACGGCGAGCTTGCGCTTGATCGTGTCGACGACGCCGGTGCCGAAGTTGCAGGCGTCGGCGTACTGCGCGACCAGCTTGAGCGTGACCTTCTCACCGCCGCCGCCGATCCACAGCGGTGGCTTGCGCCGCGGCTCGACGAACGGCTTGTCGACCGAGTGGTACTTGCCGTGGAAGACGACGTCGTCCTCGGTCCACAGCCGGTGGATCAGCTCGACGGACTCGGTGAACGAACCCATCCGGTCCTTGAGGCTGGTCCAGGGATACCCGTATGCCGTCCACTCGTGCTCCGACCAGCCCGCCCCGATCCCGGCGTACAGGCGGCCGTGGCTGGCGACGTCGACGGTCGCGGCCATCTTCGCGTAGAGGGCGGGGTTGCGATATCCGTTGCAGCCGACCATCTGGCCGAGCTTCACCCGGTGCGTGTCCCGCGCCAGGGCAGCGGTGGTTGTCCAGGCTTCGAAGACGGTCTCGCGGACAGGTTCGGGCACGGTGTGGAAGTGGTCGAACAGCCAGATCGAGTCCCAGGGCCCGGCGTCGGCGGCGCGGGCGACGGCGGTCATAGCCTCCCACTGCTCGATCGGGTCGCTCAGCTCGACGAGGTCCATCCGCCAGCCCTGCGGGACGAAGAGTCCGAATTTCATCGTGCCGGCTCCTTCACTCGGGAAACGGTGTCCTTACGTCGGGAGATCGCGACGCCGACGAGGCAGAGCGCGCCGCCCGCGATCGCCAGGCCGGCCGGGGTTTCGGCGAGGAAGAGCCAACCGAGGCCGATGGCAACGACCGGTACGGCGTACACGGTGACGCCCATCCGGCCGGCGGTGGAACGGCGCAGTGCGAAGGCCCAGGTGGTGAAGCCGAGCGCGGTCGGGAACGCGCCGAGGTAGACGACCCACCAGATCGTCCCGGCGCTCGCGGTCCGGAGCTCGTCGAGCAGGCCCGGGGCGAACGGCAGGCAGACGACCGCGCCGATCGTGCAGGCGATCCAGGTGACCTGGGCGGCGGGAAGGCGGCCGAGCAACGGTTTCTGGGTGACCACGCCCACGGCGTACGAGATGGCGGCGGCGACGCAGAGGACGACGCCCCAGGTCTCCGTGCGGCCGGTGGAGGTCGACGTACCGATCACCACGACGCCGGCGAACGCGACCAGGCTGCCGATCACGAGCGGGCGCGGGAAGCCTTCGCCGAGCGTGAGCCCGGCCAGCAGGGCGATCAGCAGGGGAGCGATGTGGACGAGCATCGCCGCGGTGCCGGCGTCGAGGCGGCGTTCGGCCTCGTTGAGCGTGAGGTTGTAGACGCCGAACCAGAGCAGGCCGCAGGCCAGTAGCAGCGGCCAGTCGCGTCGTGCCGGGCGTTGCCAGCGGCGGCCGGCCGGCTGGAGGTAGAGGAAGGCGCCGAGCAGGATGCTGCCGACCAGGAGGCGGGCTAGGGAGAGGGGGCCGGCGGAGAACTCGGTGCCGGCGTGGCGGATGGCGACGAAGGAGGAGGCCCAGAGCACGACGGTGATCGCGGCGGCGGTGGGGGCGAGCAGGTTCTTCACGGGGTCAACATTAGAAAGTATTAGCGGGCACCGACATGGCGTTTTGAAGGTGATTGATGGTTTCTACTTGAGAGAACAGAAGCACGAGGGCAGATATACTTTCGGGATGATGGATGAGCTCAACGAGCGGTTGCTGACCGAATTGACGGCCGATCCTCGGCTGCGGACGACCGAGCTCGCGCGCCGGCTCGGGGTCTCGGCGCCGACCGTGCGCGAGCGGGTCACGCGGCTGGAGGAGTCGGGGGTGATTCGCGGCTACCGGCTCGATCTGGATCCCGCCGCGCTCGGTCTGCCGGTCGCGGCCTGGGTGCGGCTCAAGCCTGGCCCCGGGCAGATTCCGCGGATCGTCGAGCTGGCCCAGGCGACGCCCGAGGTGGTCGAGTGCCACCGGATCTCCGGCGAGGACTGCTTCCTGATCCGGGTGCAGGTCCCCGCGATCGACGCCCTGGAAGGGCTGCTGGACAAGCTCAACGTGCACGGCTCGACGAACAGCTCGTTCGTCGTCTCAACTCCCGTCCCGCCCCGCGCGGTCCCGCTGCGCTGACCCGGCGTACTTACGAGCCACGGTCGCGAACGACTCCTTCGGCTCGCGGCGCTCGAGGTCGTGCGCCGGGATCTTCACGACGCCGAAGCCGGCCATGTCCAGGTCGAACAGCGGGTCGGACCAGTGCGGGAAGTCCTGCATCGCGTAGGTGAAGACGAAACACCCGTGCACGCGGCGCCCGTCGTACAGGTCGATCAGTTCGCCCAGGTACGCCGCCTGGGTCGCCTCGTCGCGCTGGTACCCCTCCTTGACCCGCGGCGGCGACGCGAACCAGTTCACGATCAGGAACGATCCGGGCCCACGCCGGTCGGCCCCGACGAACGAGCCGCAACCGAACTCCGTGATCACCACCGGCTTGCTCGACTCCGAGATCAACGCGTCCAGCTGTCGCTCGTACGCCGAAGCGTCGTCGCCGAAGCGGTACAGGTTCACCCCGACCACATCGAAGCCCGACCAGTCGACCTGCTCCCAGTAGCCGGCCGCGTAGCTGACCGGCCCGTGGAACGACTCCCGCGCGGTCGCCAGCGCCGCCTTCAGCAGTACGCCGAGCTTGCGCGTGATCCGGCGATCGAAGAACCGCCGCCAGCGCACGAGCACCTGGACCCGCAGCCAGATCCGCGGTCCCGGGATCATCCCCGGCGCGCTCAGCGAGAACTCACTGCCGACCAGCAGCGTGACGCGACCCGGATAGCGCTCCCGCAGCTCCTCGGCCATCACCGCCGTCCGGGCCAGGTGCGCCAGGATCTCGTGGTGCGGCCGGTCCTCCAGGTACGGCCGGATCCACACGTCGAGCCCGAGCTCCAGCGCGTACGACGCGGCAGCCCGATGCCGCTCCGGATCGGACTCGATCAGCATCACCGTGTCGCAGTGCAGGTCCTCGTCGATCGCGCGCAGATCCCGCCGTACGGCGTCCGGATCGGGCGCGGGAACGTACGAGATGCCGTGCAGCTGCAGACCCATCTCCGCAGTCTTGTCGCCGCCCGGACCCGGCGAAAGACCGGCGGCGGCGAACAAGACCTAAGTCGGACCGACCGGGTACTTCGGTCGGTGCTGTCCGCCTGATGGGCCCCGACCAGCGCTGGAAGTGGTCTGCCTCACTACGCTGGGAGCGACTTCAGCGACCTTCGGAAGGACCCGACCCATGGCTGCCGACAAGCCTGTCCGCAGAGTTGCCCTTCTCACCGCGGGTGGGCTCGCGCCCTGCCTGTCGTCCGCCGTCGGCGGACTGATCCAGCGCTACACCGCCGTGGCGCCGGACGTGGAGATCATCGGATACCTGAACGGCTACCACGGTCTGCTCAGCGGCCGGTACGTCGACGTGACGCCCGAGGTGCGGGCCAAGGCCGGCCTGCTGCACCAGTTCGGCGGCAGCCCGATCGGCAACAGCCGGGTCAAGCTGACCAACACCGCCGACCTGGTCAAGCGCGGCCTGATCGCCGACGGGCAGAACGCCCTGCAGGTCGCGGCCGAGCGGCTGGTCGCCGACGGCGTCGACGTGCTGCACACGATCGGCGGCGACGACACCAACACGACCGCCGCCGACCTCGCGGCGTACCTGCACGAGCACGACTACGACCTGACCGTGGTCGGCCTGCCGAAGACGATCGACAACGACGTGGTGCCGATCCGGCAGAGCCTCGGTGCCTGGACCGCCGCGGAGCAGGGCGCGCTGTTCGCCCGCAACGTGGTCGCCGAGCACAGCTCGAACCCGCGGATGCTCGTCGTCCACGAGGTGATGGGCCGCAACTGTGGCTGGCTCACCGCCGCCACCGCGCTGGCCTACCGCGAGTGGATCAAGGCGCAGGAGTGGAACCCGGGCATCGGCCTGACCTCCGGCGGCTGGGACGTGCACGCGGTGTACGTGCCGGAGGCAACGATCGACCTGGACGCCGAGGCCGAGCGCCTGAAGGCCGTCATGGACGAGAACGACTGCGTCAACATCTTCCTGTCCGAGGGGGCCGGCGTACCGGCGATCGTCGCCGAGCTCGAGGCCCGCGGCGAGGAGGTCGGCCGGGACCCGTTCGGTCACGTCAAGCTGGACACGATCAACCCGGGCGCCTGGTTCGCCAAGCAGTTCGCGGAGCGGATCGGCGCCGAGAAGACGATGGTGCAGAAGAGCGGGTACTTCAGCCGCTCGGCCGCCGCCAACGACAAGGACCTGGCGCTGATCAAGGAGTGCACCGACTACGCCGTGGACGCGGCGCTGCGCGGCGAGTCCGGCGTCGTCGGCCACGACGAGGAGCGCGGCGACGAGCTGCGCGCGATCGAGTTCCCGCGGATCGCCGGCGGCAAGGAGTTCGACCCGGAGACCGACTGGTTCACCGCGCTGAAGGCGGAGATCGGCCAGCCGTAAGGACTCAGCGAGAAAGCCGCGCGACCCAGGTGTCCGCGGCTTTCTCGATCTGGTCGAGCACGTCGTCGAAGCCTTCGTCCTCGCCGTAGTACGGGTCCGGTACGTCGACGTCCGCGAACAGCTCGACCGCCACGGCCTCGGTGCCGAGGCGGCGGTTCAGCGCGGACAGGTGACCCGAGTCCATCGCGAGCACGAGGTCGCGCTCGGCGAACCAGCAGCTGCGGAACTCCTGCGCGCGGTGCGCGCTCCCGTCGTACCCGCGTCTGGCCAGAGCGGCGGCGGCGCGCGAGTCCATCGGGTCGCCGATGTGCCAGCCGCTCGTCCCCGAACTGGTCACCACGACATCGGTCAGACCCGCCTCGGCCAGCTTGGCGCGCAGGACGATCTCGCCGACCGGCGAGCGGCAGATGTTGCCCGTGCAGACCACCTCGACGCGCCTCACCGCGGGACTCATGTCAGTGGATCTCGGCCTTGTCCGGCAGTACGGCGTTCAGCAGGACGCCGACCAGCGTGATCACCAGGGAGCCGAGCAGCGCCGCGACGAACCCGTCGACGTGGAACTGGACGTCGAGCTTGCCGGTGATCCAGGAGGTCAGCAGCAGCATCAGGGCGTTGATCACGAAGATCAGCAGGCCCAGCGTCAGGATGATGAACGGCAGCGAGAGCAGCTTGGCGATCGGCTTCACGACCGCGTTCACGACGCCGAAGATGGCCGCGACGATCAGCAGCGTGAGCACGCGCTTGCTGGTGGTCGCCCCCTCCAGCGTGATCCCCCCGACGACCCAGCTCGCCACCGCCAGTGCCACGGCGTTCGCCAGCAACTTGATGATCAGGTTCTTCATACCTCCGATCCTCCCATCCCCGGGTGCCGCGACCGCTCAGCCGGGACCCTGAGCCGTCCCGAGTCTTGACAGGCTAATGACCAAGTGATCAGATCATTTTCTCGCAGGTTAATCTCTGTCGAAGAGGATGATGGTGAAGGACAACAAGTCACGACGCCGCTGGATCGCTGCCGCCACCGCCCTGACCGCGGCGGCAGCCGCCACAAGCCTGTCGCCCGCCGCCGCCGAAACCGCCCCGTCGCCCGTCGTCGGTAACCTCCGCGTCCCGGCGACCACCGCCGGACCGCCCCACGCGTTCGCCGCCCAGACCGGGTCGCGCAGCTGTGCCACCGTACGGACGACCTGGAAGGCGACCGCTCAACCCCACGCCGCTCCCGAGGCCCTGTTCAACGCCTACAGCGACACCGGCAAGGGCTGGACCGGCGCGGACAGCACGTACTCCGTCCGCCTGCCCGGCGGCCGGACGGCGTGGATCTTCTCCGACACCTTCCTCGGCCCGGTCAATCCGGACGGCAGCCGTCCCACCACGACGCCGTTCATCAACAACTCCTTCATGGTCCAGCGCGGCAAGACCCTGAAGACCGTCACCGGCGGTACGGCGACCGACCCGACGGCGCTCGTGCCGCCGCCCACGAACGGCTGGTACTGGTTCGGCGCCGCCGGGACGAGCAAGGCCGGCCGGAACCTCGACGTCGTCGCGCTGCGGTTCGAGAGGACCGGGCCGGGCCAGTGGGACTGGCACTGGGCGAGCAACTCGCTCGCGCGGTTCGACAGCAAGACGCTGAAGCTGCAGAAGCTCGTCCCGCTGCCGTCGGCCGCCAACATCCAGTGGTCCGGCTGGCTGCTGCGCGACGGCGGATACACCTACGTGTACGGCGTGGAGGACCTGGGCGCCTCGAAGTACGAGCACGTCGCCCGGGTACGAGGTGACGACCTGACCGCGGCGCCCTGGCAGTACTGGACGGGCACCGGCTGGTCGGCGGACGAGACCGCGTCGGCGCGCGTACTCGAAGGCGTCGCCAACGAGCACAGCGTCACCCGCTGGGGCGACGGGTACCTGCTGGTCACCCACGACACCACCGAGCTGTTCAGCGATCGCGTCGTCGGCTACTTCTCCTGCTCGCCGACCGGGCCGTTCGTCAACCAGGTCGAGCTGTACCGGACGCCCGAGACCGGCGCGGCGGGCAGCTACGGCGACGCGGACATCATCACGTACAACTCCCACGAGCACCCCGACCTGCGCCGCGGCAACACGCTGCTGGTCAGCTACAACGTCAACAGCCTCGACGCGAACAACGACCTGTACGCCGACGTGAGCATCTACCGGCCCAGGTTCACCGGGGTCACGCTCACCCGGGAGAGCGGTCGATGAGCACGCCAGGCGTCGTACGCCGTACTCTCCTCGACGATCTCGCCGCGTCGATGCTGTCGCTGATCGCCGAGCGCAAGCTGGCCGCCGGTGACCAGTTCGAGTCGGTCAGGTCCCTGGCCGACCGGTTCAAGGTCGCCGTACCGACCGTCCGGGAGACGTTGCGACGGCTCGAGGCGACCGGCGCGGTCGAGCTCCGGCACGGTTCCGGTGTGTACGTCGGGCCGCACATCGGCCGGCTCGTGCTGGCCAACCCGCTGGCCCCGACCCCGTCGGCGGACCGCCTGGTCGAGTTGCTCCAGGCAAGGGTCCTGATCGAGCCGCCGGTGGCGGCGCTGGCGGCCCAGGTCCGGTCGGCCGCCGCGCTCGACCGGATGGGGACCGATCTGGCGGCCGCGGCGGAACTGATCGCCGTCGGGGACCACGTCCGGCTGGCCGAGGTGAACATGGACTTCCACCGCAACCTCGCGCAGGCGTCGGGCAACGCGACGCTGGCCGAGGTGGTCGAGTCCGTCACCGTCGTCAACGTCCGTGAGCAGCTCGAGATCCTGCACATCCACGGTGACCGGCAGACCGACCTGGTCGAGCACCAGGCCATCCTCGCGGCCGTCCGGGCCGGCGAGGTCGAGCTCGCCGAGCGGCTCACCCGCGAGCACCTCGGCGGCGTACTCGCCGTCATCAACGAACGCATCCAGCACCCCTGATCCGAAAGGCCGACCCATGTCACGCTTCGCCCATCGCAGCACCGCGCTCACCGCTCTCGCGGTGGCCGGCGCGCTCGCCCTGTCCGCCTGCGGCGGTGGTGGTTCCCCGGCCGCGAAGGGCGAGGACAAGCCCGTCGACTCCCTGAAGTTCTACAACGACAAGGGCGGCTGGAAGGACGCCTTCGTCCAGGTCGGCGCCGCGAGCAAGAAGGACGCCGGGGTCGGCATCGAGCCGGTCGGCTACTCCGACTCCAACGCCTACACGGCGTTCATCCGCTCGTCGTTCCGGACCAAGGAGAAGGCGGACCTGTTCACCTGGCACACCGGCAAGGAGCTGGAGGACCTGGTCGACCAGAAGCTGGTCGCCGAGACCACCGACCAGTGGACCAAGGCGGTTGCCGATGGCAACATCCCGGCGGCGCTCAAGCCGTACTTCACCTACGACGACAAGCAGTACTGCATCCCGCTGAACGCCGGCTACTGGGTGATGTACTACAACAAGGCCGTCTTCAAGAAGGCTGGGATCACCGCCACCCCGAAGACCTGGCCCGAGCTGCTCGCGGTCGCCGACAAGGTCAAGGCCGCCGGGGTGAAGCCGTTCTACCAGACCAACATCCTGTTCAGCTTCGTCTGGTTCGAGACGCTGCTGGCCGGCAAGGACCCCGACCTGTACGACGCGCTCGCGACCGGTAAGGCCAAGTACACCGACCCGGGCGTGGTCGAGGTGATGAACGACTGGAAGAAGATGATCGAGGCCGGCTACTTCAGCGATCCGGGTGCGAAGACCGAGCCGCAGAGCCAGCTGAAGAACGGCGAGGTCGGCATGGTCAACTTCGGCACCTGGTTCAGCGGCTCGCTGAACACGCTGAAGATGAAGGCCGGTACCGACTACGACTTCTTCGTCATCCCGAACGTGAACGCCGCGCTGCCGAAGACCTCGATGATCTTCGAGACCGGCCCGGTCTGCTCGGCCGCCAAGAGTGAGCACAGCTCGACGGTGACCAAGTGGAACGACTGGTGGGTCAGCCCGCAGGCGCAGACGGCCTGGGCGAACGCCCGCGGCGACCTGTCCTTCAACCCGAAGGCGGAGGTCAAGGACCCGGGCCTGGCCACCTTGAACAAGGACGTCGGCGGTGAGGGCTACCGGCTGATCAACCGCTGGTTCGAGGCTACGCCGGTCCCGGTCGCGACCAAGGCCCTGGAGGTGTTCGGCGCGTTCGTCACCAAGCCGGGTGACCCGATGCCCGGACTGCAGAAGATCCAGGCCGAGGCGGACGAGTACTGGGCCAAGCAGAAGTGAGCTCGAGCGTCCGCGACGCCCGCACTGGTGGCCGGGCGGCGCCGCTGTTCGGCCTGCCTGCCGCCGGCGTGGTCGCGCTGCTGCTGTACCTGCCGTTCCTGTGGACGACGTACGTCAGCTTCACCGACTACGACGGACTCGACTCGCCGGTGTGGTCCGGACTGACCAACTACAAGGCGATGTTCAGCGACCCCGACCTGATCGGGGCGCTGACCAACACGCTGCTGTGGGTGGTCGGGATGGTCACCCTGCCGGTCGCGCTCGGCCTGGTGATCGCCGTACTGACCTACGGGCACCGGTGGGGGACGTGGCTGCGGCTGCCGTTCCTGCTGCCGTACGCGATCTCCGGTGTGGCGGTCGGTGTCATCTGGGGCTTCGTGCTCCAGCCGGACGGCGCGCTCGGCCAGGCGCTCGGCTTCTTCGGACTGCCGGGCGCGCACACCGGCTGGTTGCAGGCCGGGCCGGGCAACACGCTGATGATGATCGTGGCGGTCACCTGGCAGGCGGCCGGTGTGAACGCGCTGCTGTTCGTGGTCGGGCTGCAGTCCATCCCGGCCGAGCCGCTGGAGGCCGCCCGCCTCGACGGCGCCGAGGGGTTCCGGTTGTTCGCGCACCACCTCTGGCCGCAGCTGCGGCCGATCACGACCGTGGTGATCGGGCTGTCCATCGTCGGCAGCCTGAAGACCTTCGACGTGGTCTGGGTGATGACGCAGGGCGGTCCCGGTACGTCGTCGGAGACGCTCGCGCTCTCGATGTACAAGGAGACCTTCGTGCTCAACGACTACGGCCAGGGGGCGGCGATCGCGCTGTTCCTCAGCCTGGTCACCTTCGCCGCGTCGGTGCTCTACCTGCGCTACCAGCTCGCGGACGGGGACTCACGATGAAGAACACCTCTTCGGGTCCGGTCCGCACGGTGCTGCTCGCCGTACTCGGGCTGATCTGGCTGCTGCCGGTGTACCTGCTGGTCGTGAACGCGGCCAAACCGGTCGACGGGTTCAACGCCGCCACCGTCTGGAAGCCGGACGGGTTCTCGCTGTTCGCCAACTTCGCCGACGCCTGGGACAAGGCCGCGCTCGGTGGCACGGTGATGGCGACGACGCTCTACAGCATCGTGGCGCCCGTGCTCGCCGTGCTGATCGGTGCGGCGGCCGGGTACGCGATCGTGGTCCTGCGGCTCAAGCGCGGATTCCTGTGGTTCGTGTTCATCTTCGGCGGCACGATCTTCCCGCTGCAGATGGTGCTGATGCCGCTGTTCTCCGGCTACGCGAGCTCCGGCCTGTACGACACGAGGTTCGGCATGGTCGTGGTCTACACCGCGATCAGCGTGCCGTTCTCGGCGTTCGTGATGCGCAACTTCTTCACCGGGATCGCCCGCAGCGTGTTCGAGGCCGCGATCGTCGACGGCGGCGGTCTGTTCCGGATCTTCCGCAGCATCTACCTGCCGATGGCCGGCAGCGCGCTGGCCGCGATCTTCATCCTGCAGGCGACGTTCGTCTGGAACGACCTGCTGCTCGGCCTGACGCTGAGCCAGTCCGACTCGGTCCGGCCGATCATGCCGGCGCTCACCGGCTTGCAGAGCACGTACGGCGGTGCCGCGCTGCCCACCGTGCTGGCCGGCGGCCTGCTGGTGTCGCTGCCGACGGTCGTGCTCTTCCTGGCCGCCCAACGCTTCTTCTCCCGGGGCCTCGCCCTCGGGCAGTTCTGATCTCTCGGAGGATCTCCATGTCACAGGAACCGCACAGCGCTGCGGCGTCGCGCGAACCGCAGACCGCTCCGGCCGGCGGGGCGATCGCCACCGCCGTGGTCACCGGCGCCGCCGCCGGGATCGGCCGGGGCGCGGCCGAGCGCTTCGTCCAGGCCGGGACCCGGGTCTTCGCCCTGGACCGGGACGCCGATGCCCTGGCGGCCCTGGCGACCGAGCTCGGTGGCCAGGTCGTCCCACTGGTCGTCGACGTCGGCGATCGCGACGCGTTGGCGGACGCCGCGCGGCAGGTCGCGGCGTCGCTGGGCGACGAGCCCTTGTCCGCGCTCGTGTGCGCGGCCGGCGTACAGCGCTACGGCACCGTCGTGGACACGACGTACCAGGTGTACGACGAGGTGATGGCGGTCAACGTCGGCGGCGTTTTCTTCGCCTGCCAGTCGTTCGTCCCGTTGCTCTCGCGCGGCGGCAGCGTCGTGGTCGTCTCCTCCGTCCAGGCGTACGCCGCGCAGCACGGCGTCGCGGCGTACTCGATGGGCAAGGGGGCACTGCTCTCGCTGGTCCGGGCGATGGCTGTGGATCACGCGGCGGACGGCATCCGGGTCAACGCGGTCTGCCCGGGCTCGGTGGACACCCCGATGCTGCGGACCTCGGCGGCGGAGTTCGGCGGCGGCCGGTCGACCGACGAGGTCGTCGCCGAGTGGGGCCGTTCGCACCCGCTCGGCCGGGTGGCGACGCCCGCGGAAGTTGCCGACGTCATCCATTTCCTGACCTCCCCGGCGGCGGCGTTCGTCACCGGGGCCGACGTGAAGGTCGACGGCGGGCTGACCGCCGGGCTGGCCGTCGTACTGCCGGAGGAGGCCAAGTGAGCGGGCTGAAGATCGTCGACGTCCGGGCGACCACGGTGACGGTGCCGCTGGAGGCGCCGTTGCGGCACAGCAACGGCGCGCACTGGGGACGATTTGTCCGGACGGTGGTCGAGGTCGAGGCCGACAACGGGCTGATCGGCCTCGGCGAGATGGGCGGCGGCGGTCAGAGCGCCGAGGCCGCCATCGCGGGGCTGAAGCCGTACCTGGTCGGGCACGACCCGGCGCGCACCGAGGCGCTGCGCTGGATGCTGGCGAACCCGACCGCGAGCTTGTACAACAACCGCACCCAGTTGCTCGCCGCGATCGAGTTCGCCTGCCTCGACCTGCAGGGCCGCGAGCTCGGCGTACCGGTGCACGAACTGCTCGGCGGCAAGGTCCGGGACCGCGTGCCGTTCGCCAGCTACCTGTTCTTCCGGCACCCGGCCGAGGACGGGACCGGCGAGATCAGCACGCCGGAGCAGCTGGTCGAGCACGCCCGGACGCTGGTCGACGAGCACGGGTTCAGCGTGCACAAGCTGAAGGGCGGCGTCTTCGCGCCGGACTACGAACGCGACTGCTTCCGGGCGCTGGCCGAGGCGTTCCCCGGGCACCGCGTCCGGTTCGACCCGAACGGCGCCTTCAGCGTCGAGGAGGCGATCCGCTTCGCCCGCGGGATCGAGGACCTCGACAACGACTACCTGGAGGACCCGACCTGGGGCATGAACGGCATGCGCCGGGTCCGCGACAAGACGCCGATCCCGCTGGCGACCAACACCGTGGTGGTGAACTTCGAGCAGCTCGCCGCGAACGTTCGCGACCCCGCGGTGGACGTGATCCTGCTCGACACCACCTTCTGGGGCGGCATCCGTCCGTGTGTGAAGGCCGCCGGGGTCTGCGAGACCTTCCAGCTCGGCGTGGCCGTGCACTCCTCGGGCGAGCTGGGGATCCAGCTGTCCACGATGCTGCACCTCGGCGCCGTCGTACCGAACCTCGCGTTCTCCGCCGACGCGCACTACCACCACCTGCGCGACGACGTGATCGTCGGCGGCAAGCTCCCGTACGTCGACGGCGCGATCGCCGTACCGGAAGGACCTGGGCTGGGCGTCGAGCTCGACCGGGACAAGCTCGCCGAGTACGCCGAACTGTTCCGCGAGCTCGGCCCCTACCCGTACGACCGCGACCCGGCCCGGCCGGACTGGTACCCCCTTCTCCCGAACACCGATTGGGCCTCCGCATGACCATCCCGCGCTCCGCCGATCTCGCGAGTGACGTCCTCACCCACACCTACGACGACATGTTCAACCCGCCCGGGCTGACCAACTTCCTCGGGACCGCGCAGGTCGACCTGGACGTGTTCGCCGTGCGGAGTGTGAACTTCCCGCCGTACTCGCACGGAGACTGCATCACGGGTCAGCTGTACGTCGACGGCCGGCTGGCCCGCTCGTACGGCGGTGAGGTCGAGGTCGTCTGGCGTCCGGATCACGTGGTCCGGACGACGACGATCGACGGGCTGTCGCTGCGCTCGACGACGGCCTGTGCGCCGGGGCGCCCGGCGGTCGTCGTACAGCTGGAGGTCGAGGGAACGCCTGGCCGGGAGGTCCGGATCGGACTGGCCCTGGCCAGTACGGCGACGCGGTCGCCCAGCGGCTGGCTGCGCCCGGAGCCGCCGTCGGAGCCGAACACACTCGCGGCTGCCGACGGGCGCCTCGCCCTGGTGGGCACGGGTGAGTCGGCGTCCGCGGTGAGCCTGCAGGGGCTCGACGTCCCGGGGGAGGTGCGTGGGCAGGCTCTCGTCGAGACGACGCTCACGCTCGACGCTTCGGGGCACGCGCGGCTCGGGTACGTCCATGTCCTGGCTGGGACTCTCGAGGAGGCCGGCGAGCACTACGACGCCTGCGTGGCCGACGTACCGGCTGTGCTGGTTGCGGCTGAGCAGCTGTGGGACAAGGCGTTGGCCGATGCGTTCGACCCCGCGAGTGACGGGTTCAGCGGGTCGCTGCCGGTGCTGGAGACGTCCAACGAGGCGCTGCGCAAGCTGTACTGGTGGGGTGTGCTCGGGGTGATCTGGTTCCGCCGGGACAACCCGGCGAGCGTGCTGGGCCGGACGTACGACACGTTGATGCCGCGGTACTGGCAGACCACGACGTTCATCTGGGACTACAGCCTCTCCTCGCTGACCCACGCGCTGCTCGACCCCGCGCCGATGCGGCGGCACATCGAGCACTGGATCGACCTCGACACCCACGCGCACTTCGGGACCGAGTGGCTCACCGGCGGACCGGTCGGCTACTGGTACTCGGTCAACGACTTCGCGATGACGCGCCTGGTGCGGGACTACGTCAGGTTCACCGGGGACGGCGACTTCCTGGCGACGCCGGTCGGCCGGGAGACCGCCCGCAAGCCCGTCGGGGAGCACCTGCACGACTGGGCGACGGCGTGGCGCGGGCTGCGCAAGGACCACGCGCTCGCCGACTACGGCGGCATCGACAACCTGATGGAGTGCGTCAGCAGCTACATCCACGAGGTGGCCAGCTTCAACGCGGCGAACGTCTGGTGTCTGCGGGTGGCCGCCGAGGTCGCCGAGCGCGACGGTGACGTCGACCGGGCCGAGCTGCTGCGCAAGGAGGCCGAGGAGCAGGCCGGGCACGTCAACGAGCTGTACATCGAGGGCGCCGGCTTCTGGCACGCCCGGCAGCCCGACGGGACGCTGTTCCCCGTACGGCACTGCTACGACTTCAACATCGTCGGTACGACGATGGCCGACGACCTGTCGGAGTCGCAGCGCACCGAGATGGTCGAGTTCTTCCAGCGGGAGCTGCAGACGCCGACCTGGATGCGGGCGCTCTCGCCGTACGACGCGGACGCCGCGTTCAGCCTGCGGCCCGACCACCAGTGGAACGGTGCGTACCCGGCATGGCCCGCGGACGCCGGGCGGGCGCTGTTCGCGCTGGGCCGAGGTGACGTCGCACTGGACTGGCTGCCCGGTCTGGCGAAGACGGCGAACCAGGGACCGTGCGGTCAGGCGCACTTCGTCGAGGAGGCCGTGCCCGCGATGGCCGGCGGGGCCCGGAAGTCGCCGCCGCAGTTCCCGTACCTGATCGACTGGTCCTGCTCGTCGTCCGGCTCGTGGGTGAGCCTGATCCTCGAAGGTGTCTTCGGCCTGCAGATCGGCCTCGACGGCACCGTCGCCGCGTCGCCGCAGCTGAGCACGCTCGACCCGGACGCCCGCCTGCTGGGCCTGAAGGTAGGCGCGACCACCTACGACATCACCGCGGAGGGAGCGACCGCGGTGTCGTAACTCCAAGTCAGCGGAAGGCGAAGACCTGCGCGGACTCGCGGAGGTCTCTCCGCATCAGCTGTGTGGACTGGCGATGGCTTCCAGCAGGGACTCCTCGGCTCCGGCCAGGTGCCGACGGAGTTCCTCGACGCACTCGTCGAGCTCGCCCTTCTCCAGCAGCCGGATCAGCTTCCGGTGGGAGGCGACCTGCTGCTTCGCGTCCTGCCGCAGCGCGTCCACCCGAGCCAGCGCCAGCCGCGCCTCACCCGTGATCGAGTCCGCCGTGGCGATCAGCCGCTCGCTACCGGTCAGCGCGACCAGGCTCCGGTGGATCGCCAGGTGCGTCTCGGTCATCGCCTCCGGGTCCGCGCCGTCCTTGGCGGTCGCCGCGAACTCGCGCATCGCCACCCGCACCTGCTCCCGGGCGGACTCCTCAGCGTCGTACCAGGCCTTGATCCCGGCCGACTCGAGCACGAACCGCGCCCGGCAGATGTCGGCGACCGCGGCCGGGTGCAGGATCGCGACGCTGACGCCCTTGTTCGGCTCGCGGACCGCCAGGCCCTCGGTGACCAGCATCGTCATCGCCTCGCGGACCGTGCTGCGGGCGACGCCGAGCGCCTCGGCCAGCGGCTGCTCGCGCAGCGGCGTACCGGGTTCGAGGTCGCCGGCGAAGAGAGCGGCCCGGAGCGCGTCCACGACCCGGTCCACCGTGGTCGAGCGATCTACTCGCAGCCGTTCGTACATGGGAGGATTCTCGTCCAGTCAGGGGCCGTTGTCGCGCGCGGCACCCGTCCGGACCCCGACCTGTGGACAACTCCCGACATGATGAGCCACTTTTCGGGCAGTCTGTCCCTAGGCGATTTCGGCCCGCCCACTCTCCGCCCGGAGAGCCGCTGATCGACCAGGAGGACGCGATGGAGGGTAAGGCGCTGCCCGCGCTGAGCGCTGTCGGGCTCGTACTGGTCCTCCCGCTGCTGATCGTGCTGGCGATGCTGCTCACCTCGATGGGCTCGATCGGGCAGGCCGCGTCCTGCGGCTCGTCGACCAGCAGCGGCAAGGCGTTCGGCTGGCCGACCGAGGAGCACGATCCGTCCGAGGGCTGGGACGACGGCGACCCGAAGCACACCGGTCTCGACTACGACGTCGACAAGGGCAGCAAGGTGATGGCTGCCGAGGACGGCGAGGTGATCGACACCGGCGGCGACTGGATCAAGATCAAGCACCAGGACGACGCGGTCCAGACCTGGTACCAGTTCTTCGAGTCCAAGAGCGTCCGGGTCGGCGACAAGGTCACCCGCGGCCAGGAGATCGGCAAGTCCGGCGAGGGCGACGAGGACGAGCCGGGCGAGTCCGGCGAGCACCTGCACTTCGAGCTGCGGATCCGCGGCGGCGAGAACGGCGGCGGCGACCTCCAGCCGCAGGACCCGACCGACGAGCTCGGTGACGACGCCTCCGAGTCGTCCGGCGGCTGCGGCTGCGGCGGTGGCCCGCTGGTGGGCGGTACCAACCAGGAGAAGGCCTTCAACTTCTTCGCGTCGAACGGGTACAGCAAGGAGCAGGCCGCCGGCATCGTCGGCAACATGATCCACGAGTCGAGCGTCGAGCCGGCTCGCCTGCAGAACACGGCGCCCGGCGTGGAGACCAGCGCGAGCGCGGCCCGCGGCAGCTCGCTCGGCTGGGGCATCGTGCAGTGGACGCCGGCGGGCAAGATGATCAACCCGTCGATGGACGCCACCAACAACGACGAGGCCAAGGTCGCGTCGCTGGAGTGGCAGCTGGAGTTCCTGCTCAAGCAGCTGAACGGCGAAGGCCCGCTGCCGGAGGGGAACGCCGGTGACATGTTGCACGCGGCCAGCGGGGTCGAGGACGCCGCGGTCGCCTTCGGCCGGTACTTCGAGCGCTTCGCCGGTTCCGACGACCTGGGCAACTCGCGCTACACCGAGCGGAAGGCGACCGCCCGCGAGGTCTTCTCGACCTTCGGCGACGGTGCCGCCCCCGGCGGAGGTGGTTGCGGCGCGGGCAACATGGACATCGTCGCGACCGCGAAGAACCTCGCCTGGGACACGCCCGGCCACGGCAAGAACCAGGGCGACGCCAAACCGGAGTACCAGGCCGCGATGCCGGAGTGGAACGGCTCGACCGGCACCGACGAGTACTCCGACTGCGGTGTCTTCGTCGCGACCGTGATGCGGATGAGCGGCGCCGACCCGGACTACCCGATCCGCGGCACCGGCATCCAGGAACCGTACCTGCGCAACTCCGGCAAGTACGACGTGTTCGACGACATCACCACCGATCAGCTGAAACCAGGTGACATCCTGATCGGGCCCGGCCACACGTACCTGTTCGTCGGCGAGTTCAACGGCTACAACGCGGCCGCCGCCTCGCTGCACGGGCACGTTCCGGAGGCCGGCAACACGTACAACATCGGCACCGAGTTCGCCGCCGCCCGGTTGAAGAACCCGCCGACCCCGAAGGCCTGACGGCCCCACCGAGACGACTGAGGAGACACAGATGGAGGAGGAGAGGCCGCGCCTCTGGCTGCTCAGCGGCGTCGTGGTCGTCATCCTGGTGGTGCTCGTCGGCGGCTACCTGGTCTTCCGCGGCGGCGCGGAGTCGAAGCTGACCGTGCGGTCGATCCCGAACGACCTGACCCTGACCCTCGACGGGCAGCCGATCACGGCGAACGGCGAGGTCAAGATCAAGGCCGGCCAGCACGAACTGAAGGCCGAGCGGGACGGTTTCGAGCCCTACAGCCAAACGGTGACCGCCAAGGGCGGCGACCCACTCTCGGTGAAGATGTACCTGTACGCCAACGGCCCAGCCGGCCGCACCTGGACGCAGAACAACCCCGAGCAGGCCCTAGAAGCCGAGGCCGAAGCCGGCCGCAAGTACGACGAGATCCAACGCCGCCTGGCCGCGAAGTACCCGGTCATGCGCGAACTCCCGTACCTGGGCCCCGGCTTCAAGGCAACCTACGAAGCCTCCAAGTCCGACCCGGACAACCCCGAGGCAATCTCGTTGAAGATCCGCACCTACACCCCCGACGGCCGCACCAAGGCCCTCCAATGGCTACAAGGCCACGGCTACGACCCAGCCACCCTAGACATCATCTGGACCACCTCGTAGCCCAAAGCACCAACACAGCCACACCCGCGGGCCCACCGCCGAACGCGGCCCCCACCGCCGAACAACGCGGTCCCCACCGCCGAACAACGCGGACCCACCGCCGAACGCGGACCCCACCGCCGAACAACGCGGCCCCCACCGCCAAGGCAACAAATAGTCGCCGAATCCCCACCCCGCTGCCCCAAAGCACTCCGCCGCGCCGAGTCAAAAACCCCAAGCCCACCGCACCTAGCAACGCGCCCCAACCCCCGCGGCGGCGCCCGCACATACCTCCCCCCATGCATCGCCCATCACCACATCACCCAGCAAACCCCAGCCCCAACCGGGAGCGGGTTGACGCGACGCGGGCCATTCTGCACACTGACTGATTGTCGGACAATCAGAGGATCCGCCAATCGGATCAAGCGCGAAGAGGTGCGAGCATGGGTCAACCGCTGGGGTGGGGTCTCCGAAACCTGATGGTCCGCCCGGACCACTACCGGATCGACTACGTGATCAACCCGTACATGTCGACCCAGGACCAACCCGACCCCAAGCTCGCGACCAAGCAGTGGGAGTCCCTGCGCCAAGCAATCCTCGACGCCGGCGGCACAGTCGAGGTCCTCGACCAGCGTCCGGACTCACCCGACATGGTCTACGCGATGAACGTCGGCCTAGCCACCGCCGACGGCCGCGCAATGCTGTCGCACATGCGCTTCGAACCGCGCCGCAAGGAATCCCTCTCGGCGGCCGACTGGTTCACCGCCAACGGCTTCACCCTCAACCGCATGGGCACAGACGGCGTAGGCCCGCACTTCGAGTCCGGTGACGCTTTCGTCTTCGGCGACGCCCTGGTCGTCGGCTACGGCCACCGCTCCGAGGCGCTCGCGCTCAAGCACCTGGCGACCGAGTGGAACATCCGGGTCCGCGGTCTGCGGATCGCGCACGAGGGCATGTACCACCTCGACCTGCCGTTCTGCCCGGTCGACAGCACCCACGCGATGGTCTACCCGCCGGCCTTCGACGCGGCCAGCCGCGTGCAGCTGGAGCAGATCGTGCCGGACCCGATCGTGCTGACCGACGAGGAGGCGTTCGCGTTCAGCGGCAACTCCGTCGTGGTCGGCGAGACGATCCTGATGCCGGACTGCTCGCCGCGGCTGCGGGAGATCCTGACCGGCCTGGGCCTGCGCGTCGTCGTGCTCGACCTGTCCGAGTTCCACAAGGGCGGCGGCTCGGCGCGCTGCATGACGAACCCGCTCGATTTCGATCTTTCTGGTATCGGCGTGGCCGGTGGAGAGGTCATCCTGCCGGACTGAGCGCGATCTGCTGGACAGTTTGTACAGTCGGCCTACAAGCTCTTCTACGCCGGGGACGGAAGCCTTAGCCTGCGGGCATGACCGCACAGGATGAGGTCCGCTTCCGCCCCTGCCTGGACGATGTCGCGGCTTACAAGCCGGGCCGTCCGCCGGAGCGCACCGACGGCCGCCCGACGTACAAGCTGTCCAGCAACGAGAACCCGTACCCGCCGCTGCCGGGCGTGCTGGCCGCGGCGACGGCCGCTGCCGGGGACATGAACCGGTACCCGGACATGGGTGCGGTCGACCTGCTCGAGGCGCTGTCGGAGCGGTTCGGCGTACCGGTCAGTGATCTCGCGGTCGGGACCGGCTCGGTCGCGGTGCTCTACCACCTGCTGCAGGCGGCGTGCTCCGCCGGCGACGAGGTGATCTACGCGTGGCGGTCGTTCGAGGCGTACCCGATCGCGGTGCAGCTGACCGGCGCGACGTCGGTGCGGGTGCCGCTGACCGAGGACGCGCGGCACGACTTCAAGGCGATGGAAGCCGCGATCACCGACCGAACCCGGGTCGTGCTGGTCTGCACGCCGAACAACCCGACCGGTCCCGTCGTACGCCGGGACGAGCTGCTCGCGTTCTTGGACGTCGTCCCCGCGAACGTGCTGGTGGTGCTCGACGAGGCGTACCGCGAGTTCGTCCGCGAGCCGGACACCGTCGACGGCGCCGAGATCTACCGCGACCGCCCGAACGTGGTCGTGCTGCGCACGTTCTCGAAGGCGTACGGCCTGGCCGGCTTCCGCGTCGGCTACGCGATCGGCCACCCGCCGGTGGTCGCCGCGATCCGCAAGTGCGCCCTCCCCTTCGGCGTCAGCCAGGTCGCCCAGGCCGCCGCGATCGCGTCCATCCACGCCGAGCAGGAACTCCTCGACCGCGTCGAGTCCCTCTGCCACGAACGCCGCCGCGTAGTCGGCGAGCTCCAGGCAGCCGGCTGGGACGTCCCCGAAACCCACGCAAACTTCGTCTGGATGCCGCTAGGCGAGGACACCGTCCCCTTCGCCGAAGCCGTCCAGTCCGAAGGCGTCTCCGTCCGCCCCTTCCCCGGCGAAGGCGCCCGAGTAACCATCGGCGAACCCGAAGCCAACAACCTCTTCCTCCAAGTAGCCCGCACCTGGCGAAAGCCGTAAACCCAGCCGAACCCACCAGTCGATGCCCTGAATCGCGTCAGGGCATCAACCTGGCTCCGCCGCAGAGCGAACCTGCATCCACCAGCGCGGGCTTCCCGCAACCCGCGCAGTACTCCGGCGATCGCCGCACTGGTCTCCAACGGTGATCCGGGGCTCCAGCAGCTCGAGCAGGGCGACCGACCTAGCAACCCGGGGCTGTCCGCTCACACCGCAACCTCGTGCCGCTGCGCGCACACTGCGCACTCCCGGCCGCCGCGGGCTCAGCCGACGCTGACCGGGTCGGCCGCATGGTCGCGGCCTCAGCCTGCACGCCGCCGATGGACGTACGACGCGCGGAGCACCTGGCGCCGGCTGTCGGCGCCAGGTGAGCATTACCTGCCAGACCGGGAACCTGCTCGGCGGGAAGGGGAGGCCTGCGGCGTCTAGTGCGCTCGACGAAGCAACTCCACCGACCGGTGTCGGAGCTGCTCGATCTGGGGCTCGTGCCGCCATCGCCCGGGGCGACCGGCCTAGCACCCGGGGCTGACCGCTCACCACCGCAAGCTCGTGCCGCTGCGCGCACACTACGTACTCCCGGCCGCCGCGGGCTCAGCCGACGCTGACCGGGTCGGCCGCATGGCCGCGGCCTCAGCGGGCGCCGTGGACGCCTTGCAGGGTGAACGACGTGGAGCGACGGTCCCCGCAGCATGTGGCGGGTGCGCTATAGCCTCGGGTGCTGGCCGGTGGAGCCGGCGGGTGACGAGCTGAGGTGGCGACCAGATGGCGACGGGTGAGTCGGCGGAGAACGGGGTCGAGGGCGGCGGGGGTTCGCTGGTGTGGATCTCGGGAGCTTCGGCGGGGATTGGTGAAGCGCTGGCCACCAACCTGCCGTGGGTGGGGTGTCGGGTGGTTGATCTGTCTCGTCGGGGTGGGGGAGCTGCCGAGCACTTTGCGGTGGATTTGGCTGATCCTGCGGAGTGGGGACGCGTTGAGCGGCACTTTGTGGACGAGCTGGAGGGGTTCGACGGGGAGCGGGTGGTGTTCGTGCACAACGCGGGGACTGTTGTGCCGATCGGGTCCGCGGGGGAGGTGGATGCGGCGGCGTACACGCGGGCGGTGCTGTTGAACTCCGCAGCGCCGCAGGTGCTTGGGCGGGCGTTCTTGCGCGCGACGGCCGGGCTGGACTGTGAGAAGCATCTGGTGATGCTCACCTCGGGGGCCGCGAAGAAGGCGTACGCCGGGTGGTCGGCGTACAACGCCGGGAAGGCGGCCGTCGACCACTGGGTGCGGACCGTGGGCCTGGAGCCGAACGGGGTCCGGGTGGTTGCCGTCGCGCCGGGGGTGGTGGACACCGCGATGCAGGGGGAGATCCGGAAGGTCGACGAGCAGGCGTTCCCGTCGGTGGAGCGGTTCCGGGAGCTGAGCCGGACTGGCGGGCTGAGTACGCCGGAGGACGCGGCCGCGGGGATCTGGGCTCTGTTCGACCGGGAGCTGCCCAGCGGATCGGTCGTCGACCTGCGCGATCTGTAGAAGACCCCGGGGACAACAGAAGAACGGCACCGGGAAGGAGTGAGGCTTGCTTCCCGATGCCGTTCTGATGGTGCTACCGAGTCAGTCGCCCCACCGAGGCGACAGTTTCGGGTCCTGCATCACTGACCAGGGAGGATCAGTGGTTCTGGCCGGTCTCCTGCTCGCAGGTCTTCAGCGACTCGACGGCGTTCGCGTCCTGGCCGAGACCCAGCAGGCCGGTCAGGTCCGAAACCGGAACCTGAACGCCAACGGCGTTGACCGGAACATCGTTGTGGCAGACCTGGAACGGGCCGACGTTGTTGTCGGAAACCGACACCAGACCGTCGTCACCGGCGCGGTACCACTTGCCGCCCTTGTGGTTCTGGCCGGCCTCCTGCTCACAGGTCTTCACGGCGGTGGCCGAGTTGCCGTCGTTGGCCAGGCCGACGATGCCGACGATGTCCTTGACCGGAACCTGGACGCCAACGGCGTTGACCGGGATGAAGTTGTCGCACGCCTGGAACGGGCCGACGTTGTTGTCGTCGATCGCGACCAGACCGCCGTCGCGGTCGACGCCGTACCACTTGTGGGCACCCTTGGCGCCGTAGCCCTTGGAGGCCGCGGAGACGGTGTCAGCAAGGCCGCTGTTGGCCTTGGTGTCGTCGATCATGTTCGCGCTGACGACGGTGGCCAGGCCCAGCGTGGCGACGGTCGCCACGGCCGCAGCAGCGGCGATCTTGCGTGTTACCTGCATTATGCGAGGTTTCCTTTCGGGTTTGACGGATTCGTCTTAGTTGGTAACGACGCCTGGTCACCCCGGTTACAAACTTTTTCGTCGAGTTTTGTTTCGGATGGATGAAGACAGGAACTTCTCAGGCGGCAGACCAGTAGATGCCTGACGCCGCAGGGACTGGCCTCTGACCAGGCAACTTGCCGGTAACTGAGGCCGCAGCAGCTTTGGTTGCCGGAGGCGGAAAGTCGTTCCCGCGAGTTCTGGGAGATCGCGTAACCGATCCCCGATTTCCTCGTTGTGTCATCGCGGGAGACGGATCGCCCGGTGATTCATGGAGATTTTCGGTGGGCTCGGTGGCCGTCGAATCGGCAATACCATGATGAATCGGTATGTCGTCGCACTATTGCCGGAGTTCGCGCCGTGTTTTTTCGGGGCACAGCGCGCGACCGGCAACTTTGGACCCGCTGCCGCGCGCATCGGCAGCGGTGGGAGACCCGGGCACCCCATGGGAGCCCGGGTCTTTCCTATTTCCTCCGCGCGCGGACGCCCGCGCGCGCGAGTGGTCTACTCCGCGGGCGGTGCGCCGGCGCCCGACGTGGTCGTCGCGACGGCCGGCCGCCGCTCGGCGGTCACCACCAGAGCCACACCCAGTACGACGACCGCCCCGCCCAGCAGGATCGTCGTCGTGACGTGCTCGCTCAGGATCAGCCAGCCGAGGAACACCGCGACCGCCGGGTTCACGTACGCGTAGGTGCCGATCAGCGAGATCGGCGCGTTCGCCAGCAGGTACGAGTACGCCGTGTACGCGAGCAGCGAGCCGAAGACGACCAGGTAGGCCAGCGCGAACCAGCCCTTCGTGTCGACCGCCCCGAGGTGCAGCCGCGCGGGCTCGCCGCGGAGCACGCCGATCAGGACCATCGCCGTACCGCCGATCGCCATCTCGTACGTCGTGGCGACCAGCGGGTCCTTCGGCAGCCCGAGCCGCGGCGAGAAGCGGGAGCCGACCGCCCAGCTGATCGTGCCGAGCACCAGGATCGCGACCGACAGCGGCTTCGCGCTGGTGTCGCCGCCGGAGATCGACAGCAGGGCCGCGCCGCCGAAGCCGATCAGGACACCGATCCAGGTCAGCACGCGCGGGCGTTCGCCACCGCCGACGCGGAGCAGCATCAGCCACAGCGGTACGGCGGCCACCAGGAGCGCGGCCAGGCCGGACGGCACGGTCTGCTCGGCGATCGCCACCGCGCCGTTGCCGAACGCCAGGAGTAACAGCCCCACGACACCCGAGCCGAGCAGCTCGCGTCGCGTCACCTTGAGTCGGCGCCCGCCGGAGCGGATCGCCAGGAACGTCGCCAGGAGGAGCGCGGCGGCCAGGAAGCGGGAGGCCATCCCGAGCATCGGCGGGATCTTCGCCTCGACCACGATCCGGATCGCCAGGTACGTCGAGCCCCACACGACGTACACGATCGCCAGCGCCGACCAGATCATCGCGGGCGACGCGGTGCGGGCGCCGGGCAGCGCCGGTACGACGGGTGCGGAGGCGGCCATCGGATCTCCTTGTAACCAGTAAAACTGCAAGACGACCCTGACGCTAGTCCGCGGCCGGGCGGGCGGCAAGTGGTTTCCCTGCCACCCGCCGACGGTTTCCTGCCGGGTTCACGCGCCGGACAACCGGCGGTCACCGGCCCCCGCGATCGTGACCGCCAACGTGAGGAGACAGAAGATGCGCTACACCCGGGTACTGATGGCAGGTGTGGTGGTCGCAGCAGCGGTCACTGCACCGGCGGCAGCCACACACCCCCAAGCTCTGACTCAGGTCCGAGCCGTTGCCGAGACCGCGCCGAACTGGGATGACGAAGCAGGCGGTGACGCCAACGCGGACGACCCGGCGATCTGGGTCAACCCGACCCGGCCGGACAGGTCCGTCGTACTGGGCACGCTCAAGAACGGCGGGCTGACGGCGGTCGATCTCACCGGCAAGCAGCTCCAGCACATCGCCACCCCGCCGGCGCCTGAGGAAGGCCAGGAGCCGGGCCGGTTCAACAACGTCGACCTGGTGCAGAACGCCGTACTCGGCGGCCGCCTCAGAGACCTCGCCGTCGTCACCGACCGCGGCCGCGACCAGCTGCGGATCTACTCCGTCGACCGTCGCGGCGCCGACGCCAAGGGCAAGGTGCTCACCGACGTCACCAGCGCCAAGGCTCCGCTCGTCTTCAGCAAGGGCGCCGACGAGGTGCAGGACCAGCGCACGGCGTACGGCGTCGCTGTGCTCGCGGACCCGCTCGGCCCACTGGTTGCCATCACCCGGCGCAGCGAGGCCCGGATCGGCCTGTTCCGCCTGGTCGCCTACGGCGCGAAGGTCACCTACAAACCGGTGACGCAGTGGGACTTCCCGACCAGCTTCAAGCTCCGCAACGGCAGCACCTGGTCGCCCTGCGAGGACCCGGGCGACCGCCCGCAGTTCGAGGGCATGGTCTTCGACCGGACCACCCGCACCCTGTACGCCGCTCAGGAGGACGTCGGCGTCTGGCGCGTCCCGCCGCACGGCAAGCCTGAGCTGCTGGAGAAGGTCCGCGAGTTCGGCCAGCCTGCGGCGTACGACGAAGAGACCGAAGAGTGCGCCCCGACCGGGCCGGCCCAGCCGGACGCCGGCAAGCACCTCAGCGCGGACGCCGAGGGCCTGACCATCGCGTACAAGAACGGTACGAAGACCCTCTACGCCTCGAGCCAGGGCGACTCGACCTTCGCGGCCTACCGGCTCGACGCCCGCGGCCTGACCTACCGGGCCGGCTTCGAGGTCGTCGACGGCAAGGCGGCGGACGGCGTTCAGCACAGCGACGGCGCCGCCGTCACGACCCAGTCGCTGGGCGCGCGGTTCCCGTACGGGCTGCTCGCTGTGCACGACGGCGAGAACACCCCGGGTGACGGTGACCGGGAGGGGACCAATTTCAAACTGGTCCGGCTCGAGCAGTTGCCCTGATCGGTACGAAGCTGTGACACAAAACACTCGGAGCGGGCAGCGGGCGTCACAACGCCCGCTCCGAGCGTGCCGACGCCCCCGGACCTGACCACTGGATGGACTGGTGTCTCAGGGCGGCACGCGTTTCGGTACCGGCGTACGAGTTGGCGTCCAGACAGTTAGCGGAACCACCACCGGCTGGGTACGGTGTCCGGCAAGATGGGCAGTGGTACCAGTGAGGAGGTTCACTGCCGGACGGTGCATCAACCCTGGACCCACGCGGTCCTGTCTGAGAGGCCTCACCCGGCTGGTCAGGCCGGCAGCGTGCAAGTTGCGGTCGCGGCGATCCCGCGCTCGAACCCCCGAGGAGTGCATGTGAGTGAGTCGGTGCCGGGCCTTGCCCCGGAAGTGTTCGCGCCCGTCGAGGCGCCGGTCAGTCCCCCGCAGGCCTCCGAGGAGGTCGAGTTCGTCCAGCTGCTGACGCCCGAAGGTGAGCGCGTCGAGCACCCGGACTACTCGTTCGACCTCGACGACGAGGCGATCAAGGGCTTCTACCGGGACATGACCCTGGTCCGCCGGATCGACACCGAGGCGACCGCGCTGCAGCGCCAGGGCGAGCTGGGCCTGTGGGCCTCGCTGCTCGGCCAGGAGGCGGCCCAGATCGGCTCCGGCCGCGCGCTGAACTCGAAGGACATGGTCTTCCCGACCTACCGCGAGCACGGCGTCGCGTTCTGCCAGGGCGTCAACCCGCTGAACCTGCTCGGCCTGTTCCGCGGGGTCGACCAAGGCGCCTGGGACCCCCGGGACAACAACTTCCACCTCTACACGATCGTGATCGGCGCCCAGACGCTGCACGCGACCGGGTACGCGATGGGCCAGCAGCGCGACCACGCGGTCGGCGACCCGGAGAACGGCGAGGCGACGATCGCGTACTTCGGCGACGGCGCCAGCAGCCAGGGCGACGTGAACGAGGCCTTCATCTACGCCTCGGTGTTCAACGCCCCCGTGGTCTTCTTCTGCCAGAACAACCAGTGGGCGATCTCCGAGCCGATCGACCGGCAGACCCGGATCCCGCTGTACCAGCGCGCGGCCGGCTTCGGTTTCCCCGGCGTCCGCGTCGACGGCAACGACGTCCTCGCGACGTACGCCGTCACGCAGCAGGCGCTGAAGCGGGCGCGTGAGGGCAGCGGCCCGACCCTGGTCGAGGCCTACACGTACCGGATGGGCGCCCACACCACGTCCGACGACCCGACGAAGTACCGCCTGTCGGAGGACCTGGAGTACTGGAAGCTCAAGGACCCGATCGAGCGCGTCAAGGCGTACCTGGCCCGCCAGGCCGGCGTCGAGCACGAGTTCTTCGACGAGGTCGAGGCCGAGGCCGACCAGGTCGCCGCCGAGCTGCGCCAGGGCTGCCTGGCGATGCCGGACCCGGAGCTGACCGACTTCTTCAAGTACGCCTACGTCGACATGCCCGACGAGCTCGCCGAGCAGCGCGACCAGTACGCCGCGTACGCCGCTTCCTTCAACGCAGAGGGCGAGTGAGCCAGATGACGAAGATCAGTCTCGGCAAGGGCATCAACGCGGGCCTGCGGGCCTCGATGGAGAACGACCCCAAGGTGATCATCCTGGGTGAGGACATCGGCAAGCTCGGCGGCGTCTTCCGGGTCACCGAAGGTCTGCAGAAGGACTTCGGCGAGGACCGGGTGATCGACACCCCGCTGGCCGAGTCCGGCATCATCGGGACCGCGGTCGGCCTGGCGCTGCGCGGCTACCGGCCGGTCTGCGAGATCCAGTTCGACGGGTTCGTCTTCCCGGCGTACGACCAGATCATCAACCAGGTCGCCAAGATGCACTACCGGTCGATGGGCAAGCTGCGGATGCCGATCGTGATCCGGATCCCGTTCGGCGGCGGCATCGGCGCGGTCGAGCACCACTCGGAGTCGCCGGAGACGCTGTTCGCGCACATCGCCGGTCTCAAGGTCGTCGCGTGCGGCGATCCGGTCGACGCGTACTGGATGATCCAGCAGGCGATCACCTCCGACGACCCGGTCGTCTTCCTGGAGCCCAAGCGGCGCTACCACGAGAAGGCCGAGCTCGACGAGAGCGTGCCCCCGGCGTACCCGCTGCACAAGGCGAAGGTGGTTCGTGAGGGCACCGACGCGACGCTGTTCTGCTACGGCCCGATGGTGAAGACCTGCCTGCAGGCGGCCGAGGCCGCCGTCGAGGACGGGCGCAACCTGGAGGTCGTCGACCTGCGGACCATCTCGCCGCTGGACCTGCGGACGATCTTCGACTCGGTGAAGAAGACCCGGCGTGCGGTCGTCGTGCACGAGGCGCCGTTCTCGCTCGGCCCTGGCGCGGAGGTCGCGGCGCGGGTCACCGAGGAGTGCTTCTACCACCTCGAGGCGCCGGTGCTCCGGGTCGCCGGGTACGACACTCCCTACCCGCCGTCGCGGATGGAAGAGGAGTACCTGCCCGACCTGGACCGGGTGCTCGACGGTGTCGACCGGGTGATGGGGTACTGATGGGCATCCAGCAGTTCCGCCTCCCCGACGTCGGCGAGGGTCTGGTCGAGGCCGAGATCGTCAGCTGGAAGGTCAAGCCGGGCGACACGGTCAAGCTCAACGACACCGTCGTCGAGATCGAGACCGCCAAGTCGCTGGTCGAGCTGCCGGTGCCGTTCGCCGGCACGGTCGCCGAGCTCCTGGTGCCGGAAGGCGAGACGGTCCCGGTCGGTACGCCGATCATCGCCGTCGAGACCGCCGACGCGACGCCTGGTGATCTGACGCCGCCGGTGACGTCCGGTACGCCGAAGGAAGACCTGGTCCCGGACACCGAGAACGGTGGCACCGGCCGTACGGCGGTGCTCGTCGGCTACGGACCGCGTACGACGGAAGCCAAGCGCCGCCCCCGCAAGGGCGGAGCTCCGGCTGGTGGGGCTCCCGCAGCCGCTGCGCCCGCAGCCCCGGCCGCGCCCGCAGCCCCCGCCGCGGTCGTGCCGCAGGCGGTCCCCGCCCCGGCGCCGGTCGTCCCCGCTCCGGCTCCGGTACCGGCCCCCGCTCCGACTCCGGCCGCCGCAGCGGTTGCTGCAGGCAACGTTCATGTACTGGCCAAGCCCCCGGTCCGCAAGCTGGCCAAGGACCTGGGCATCGACCTGGGCACCGTCAGCGCGACCGGGGTGGGCGGGATCATCACCCGGGCCGACGTGGAGAACCACGTGGCAGGTCCGGCCGGTGCTGGGGTAGGGGAGGCGAGCGTCCCCGGAGGCGACGGCTCCGCCTCGCCGGCTGCGGCGTACGCCGGTGGCGCGCAGTTCGCCGTACGCCCTGGTGCTGGTGACGTGCGGATCCCCGTGAAGGGGGTGCAGAAGGTGATGGCGCAGGCGATGGTGGCCAGTGCGTTCACCGCGCCGCACGTGACCGAGTGGATCACCGTCGACGTCAGCGCGACCATGGACCTGGTCGAGCGGCTGAAGAAGGACAAGGCGTTCAAGGACCTGCGGGTCTCGCCGTTGCTGATCGTCGCGAAGGCGGTCACGCTGGCGGCCCGCCGGACGCCGATCATCAACGCGGCGTGGGACGAGCCGAACCAGGAGATCGTGCTCAAGGGCTCGGTCAACCTCGGCATCGCCGCGGCCACTCCGCGCGGCCTGATCGTGCCGAACATCAAGGGTGCCGAGTCGCTCACCCTGCCCGAGCTGTGCGGCGCCCTGAACGACCTGGTCGCCACCGCCCGCGACGGCAAGACCTCCCCGGCCGACCAGGCCGGCGGGTCGTTCACGATCACCAATGTCGGCGTCTTCGGTGTCGACGCGGGTACGCCGATCATCAACCCGGGTGAGGCCGCGATCCTCGCCTTCGGCGCGGTCCGCAAGCAGCCGTGGGTGGTGGACGACGAGATCGTCCCGCGCTGGATCACCACGCTGGCGCTGTCGTTCGACCACCGCCTGATCGACGGCGAGAAGGGCTCGATCTTCCTCGCCGACGTCGCGAGCATCCTCGAGGACCCGGCTCGCGCGCTGATGTTCTAGAACGCAGTACGACGAACGGCCCGGACGCTGCGTCCGGGCCGTTCGTCGTACAAGGAAAAGAGGGGGTCCCGGGCGGGGGACCCCCTCTTTTCAGTTCAGGTGGTTCACCAGAAGCGCTTGACCGCGTCCAGCGCGTCCGCGATGCCCTCGCCGTAGAAGGCGTTCTTGGCCGTCGTACCGGTGCAGCGAGCGTCCGGCGTCGTCGGGCAGGCGGTGTCGTCGGCCTGGCGCTGCAGGGCCTTCTCCAGGTCGCGCGGGCCCCACCACGGGTGCGCCGACTTCATCAGCGCGGCGACGCCGGCGACGTGCGGGGACGCCATCGAGGTACCGCTCATCGTGCCGTAGCCACCACCGGGCAGCGTCGACAGGATGCTGCTGCCAGGCGCCGCGACGTCGATCGAGCGCAGCCCGAAGTTCGAGAAGCTGCTCTTGACGCCCGCCTGCGTGGTGCTGGCGACGGTGATCACGCCGGGCAGCTCGGTCGGGATGTCCAGGCAGTCGTTGTTGATGTCCCGGGTCACGGCCGAGCTGTCGTTCGGGCTCGAGGTGTCGGTGGTCTTGTTCGACAGGTCGTAGTTCGAGTTGCCCGCCGCGGCGACCGACAGGACGCCCTTCTTGGTCTGGTAGTTCATCGCCCGCCGGACGGCTTCCTGGACCGCGCCCTGGTCACCGTCGTCGTCGCACCAGAACTGCCACGGGTCGATGAAGTAGCTGTGGTTGGTGACGTCCATGTGGTGCTCGGCGGCCCAGACGAAGCCGCAGATCGCGTACTCCGGGTAGATGTACCCGTCGTCGTTCACGACCTTCACCGAGGCGATCTTCACGCCCGGCGCGACGCCGACGATGCCGATCCCGTTGCGGGCGGCGGCGATCGTGCCGGCCACGTGGGTGCCGTGCGCGCTGGTGGTCGGACGCCAGGCGCCCGCCGTCCGGTCCGGGACGCCGTTGCCGGTGCAGTTGACCGAGTTCTTCGCGTCGAAGTTCGGTGCGAGGTCCGGGTGGGTGTCGTCGACACCGCTGTCGGTGACGCCGACCAGGACGCGCTTGGAGCCGTCGGTGATCTTGTGCGCCTGGTCCGCCTTGATCTGGACCATGTCCCACTGCTTGGTCTCGTCCGGATCCGGTACGACGGTGGCCTCGCCGGCGTTCAGGCCCTTGGCCGCGGCCTTCTTCGCCGTACCGACCGGGCCCTCGGACACGGCAGCGGTCCGGGTCGCGCCGACCGACTGCACCTCACGGCCGTTGCGGCCCTGGCGGACGTCGGTCCGGAAGTCCGGGTTGGTCGACTGCGCGATCACGACACCGAGCTGGTCGTACGACGAGACGACGGTGCCGCCGGCGGCCTTGACGGCCTGCTCGACCTTCTTGACGTGCAGCTTGGTGGCCTTGGTGTTGACCACGTAGTTCATCAGGATGCCGGGCTCGGCCGCGGCGGCGGTGCTGGTCGAGGGTGCGAACGGGGTCGCCTCGGCGGCGGTCGCGGCACCGGCGGTGGTGAACGCCAGGGCGGCCACCGCCAGACCGGCGCTCAGCCGGCGGGTACGTGAGCTTCGGGACACACTCTCTCCTCAAGACACAGAGCGAAACGGGACGGCAACGCTCCGGTGAGCCTAGATCGGATTGCCCGCCGCGCCCACCACCCCGGCCAGGACAGGGGAAACCCCGCACGCTTATCCACAGCTTTATCCACAGAATGTGGATCAAACAGTCGAGTGATAAGATAGATACAACAGAGATACCAGTCGTATGTGAGGAGAGTCGTGGCAAGCGGGGTACCCGGCGAGCAGCCGGTGCTGGGGGACGAGACAGCAGAGATCGCGCGCGTGGTCGCCGAAGCCGGGCCGGGGGTGGAGAAGATCCCGGCCGCGGAACGCGTGTACGCGTACGTGAAGGCCGCGATCCTGGACCGGGCCTACCCGGGCGGTGAGCTGCTCACCGAGGGTGAGCTGGCCACGGCGGTGGGAGTTTCCCGTACGCCGGTGCGCGAGGCGCTGCTGCGGCTGGAGGAGTCCGGCCTGGTCAAGCTCTACCCGAAGAAGGGCGCGCTGGTCCTGCCGGTGCTGCCGCAGGAGATCAACGACGTTCTGGAAGCCCGCGAGCTGCTCGAGACCCACGCGGCCTCGAAGGTCTGGCCGCGGCGCAAGCAGCTGATCGAGGCGCTGACCGCGAAGGTCGACGAGATGCGCGCGCACCGCAAGGCGGGCGACGCGAAGAGCTTCCTGGAGGCCGACCGGGCCTTCCACGAGGCGATCGTCGGCGCCGCCGGGAACGAGATCCTCGCCAAGCTCTACAACAGCCTGCGCGACCGTCAGGTCCGGATGGGCGTGCCGGGCATCGAGGTCATGCCGGCCCGGATGGACAAGTCGATCGTCGCGCACACCGAGATGATCGAGGCGCTCGGCGGCAACAGCGTGAAGCGGTTCCGCGAGCTGGTCGTGTCCCACATCGAGGTCGCCGCGGCGGATCTGCGAGGGGTGCGGTGACCGAGCTCCTCTTCCCCCTGGGCGGTCGGCGAGCCTGGGCGGTGTGGGCGGCTGCCGTCTTCACCTACCTGGTGACCGTGCTGCACCGCGGCTCGATGAGCGTCGCGGGCCTGCAGGCGGCCGAACGCTTCCACATCTCCGCCTCGGCGCTGGCCAGCTTCACCGTCGTACAGCTCACTGTGTACGCCGCGATGCAGGTCCCGGTCGGCATCCTGCTCGACCGGTACGGCTCGAAGCGGCTGCTGATCACCGCGTCGGGTCTGCTCTTCCTGGCCCAGTCTGCGTTCAGCCTCGTCGACTCCTACCCGGCCGCCCTCGCGGCCCGGGCGGTGCTCGGCGTCGGCGACGCGCTGGTCTTCATCAGCGTGCTCCGGGTGGTGATGTCCTGGTTCCCCGCGCTGCGTCAGCCGGTGATGTCGCAGGCCACCGGGATGCTCGGCGGCATCGGCGCGATCGTCTCGACGGTCCCGATGGCCGCGGCCTTCCACGCTTTCGGCTGGACCGGCACGTTCGCCGGCGCCAGCGTGCTCAGCCTGGTCACCGGCGTCGCCGTACTGTTCCTGATCAAGGACACCCCGTACGACGAACCGCTGCACCGCGCGAAGCAGTCGCTCACCGAGGTCCGCCACAACCTGCGCCGCGCCTGGCGCGAGCCGGGCACGCGGCTCGGCCTGTGGACGCACTTCACCACGAGCTTCTCCGGCTCCACCTTCGGCCTGCTCTGGGGGTACCCGTTCCTCGTCCGCGGACAGGGACTCTCCCCGACGACGGCCGCGTCGCTGCTGATCCTGCCGGTCCTCGCCGGCCTGTTCTACGGCCCGCTGGTCGGCCGGTACGCCGCGCGCTTCCCGTTCTACCGGTCCTGGATCGTGCTGGCCGTGATCACCGGGTCGGTGCTGATGTGGACCGTCGTGCTGGTCTGGCCGGGGCAGGCGCCGATGCCGGTGCTGTTGCTGCTGATCGTCGTACAGGCTGCTGGTGGTCCGGGGTCGATGCTCGGGCTGGACTACGCCCGGACGTTCAACCCGTCGACCCGCTTCGGCGCCGCGAACGGGATGGTCAACACCGGCGGCTTCATCGCGACGCTGATCTGCATCGGCATGGTCGGGATCCTGCTGGACGTGTCGTCTGGTGGCGCTCCGCAGGAGATCGGCGACTTCAAGTTCGCGCTCGCCTTCCAGTACGTGCTGTGGGCGATCGGGACGCGGCAGATCCTGAAGTACCGGCGCAAGGCGCGAGGCCACCTGGCCCGGTACAACCCGGAGGCGTACCAGGCACTGCTCGCCAACCGGATCATGCCGCTCAAGGGCTGATCCCAGGGCTGCGACAGCGGGCTGACACGGGCTCTCAGCCCGCTGCCAGGGCGGTGCCAGCGGGGGAGTGGACTGTGGTTCCCAGAGACACGAAGTCATCTGGAGGAACCGAATGTCCACATCGAACCAGCCCGCCATCCTGGCGGAAGGCCTGGTCAAGAAATATGGCAGCACGATCGCGCTGGACGGCGTCGACCTGACCGTGCCGACCGGCACCGTGCTCGGCGTCCTGGGACCGAACGGCGCGGGCAAGACCACCGCCGTCCGGATCCTCGGCACGCTGCTGCAGCCGGACGCCGGGCACGCGACGGTCGGCGGGTTCGACGTGGTCAAGGAGGCTGCCCGGGTCCGCGAGATCATCGGCCTGACCGGGCAGTACGCCTCGGTCGACGAGGACATGTCCGGCCGCCGCAACCTGGTCATGATCGGCCGGCTGATCGGGATGTCCCGCCTGGAGTCCAAGAGCCGCGCCGACGAGCTGCTCGAGCGCTTCGAGCTGACCGACGCCGGCGACCGGATCGCCAAGACCTACTCCGGCGGTATGCGCCGCCGGCTGGACCTGGCCGCGAGCCTGGTCGGCAACCCGAGCATCCTCTACCTGGACGAGCCGACCACCGGACTCGACCCGCACGCCCGCAACGGTGTCTGGGACACCATCCGCAACCTGGTCCTCGACGGTACGACGGTGCTGCTGACCACGCAGTACCTGGAGGAGGCCGACGCACTGGCCGACTCGATCATGGTCTTCGACAAGGGCCGGGTCGTCGCCGCCGGGCGTCCGGCCGAGCTCAAGGCGCAGGCCGGCAAGCAGTCGCTCGACGTCAGCCCGGCCGAGCCGGGTCACCTGGAGCGGGTCGCCGCGATCGTTGCGGAGTCGACCGGCACCCGGCCCACCGTCGACGTCGTCAACGCCCGGGTCAGCGTGCCGGTGAGTGACGGGTCGTCGATGCCGGTCGTCGTACGACGGCTGGACGAGGCCGGCATCGCCGTCACCGAGCTGTCCCTGCGGCTGCCCAGCCTGGACGAGGTCTTCCTCGCCCTGACCGGCCACACCGCCGAAGAAGAGTCCACCGCAGTCCTGGAAGGAGCGGGCCGATGAGCACCGCAACCCTCACACCCACCGGCTCGTCGCAGCCGCAGCACGCCGTACGGCGGAACAGCCCGTTCGCCTGGGTCCCGCAGAGCCTGACCCTGGCCTGGCGCAACATCGTCCGGATCCGGCAGAACCCCGAGGCGCTGGCCGACGTCACGTTCCAGCCGATCATCTTCCTGCTGCTGTTCCTGTTCGTCTTCGGCGGCGCGATCAGCGGTCAGGCCGGCGGGACCTGGCACGACTACCTGCCGTTCCTGCTGCCGGGCGTGCTCGTGCAGTCGGTGGTGTTCTCGACGCTGGGCACCGGCGTCGGACTGAACGACGACTTCGCCAAGGGCGTCTTCGACCGCTTCCGCAGCCTGCCGATCGCCCGGGTGGCGCCGCTGGTCGGCGCGGTGCTGGGCGACGCGATCCGCTACCTGACCTCGATCGTGATCCTGATGGTCACCGGCTTCGCGCTCGGCTTCCGCTTCGAGAACGGCGTCGGCAACGGTCTGCTCGCCCTCCTGCTGGTGCTGGCCTTCGCGCTGTCGCTGTGCTGGGTGTGGGTCTGGCTCGGGCTCAAGCTCAAGACCGCGCAGGGCGTCCAGGGCATCGCGTTCCTGGTGATGTTCCCGCTGACCTTCGGCAGCAACATCTTCGTCCAGACCAGCACGCTGCCGGGCTTCCTGCAGTCGTGGACCAAGATCAACCCGATCACCTACCTGGCCGACTCGATGCGCGGCCTGATGCTCGGCGGCGACCTGCAGAAGCCGCTGCTGATCACGCTGGCCTGGATGGTCGGCCTGGTCGCGGTCTTCGCCCCGCTGGCGATCCGCGCCTACCGCAAGCGCACCTGACCCACCGAACCGCAGAAGGGCCGGAGCGAGGGGCTCCGGCCCTTCTGCCGTGTTCAGCTCGCGATCGGTGTCGTCTGGGCGAGCAGGATCGACCACTCGCCGTCGACCCGCGCACACACGTAGGTGAGCGCGCCGGTCAGCGGCAGGGCGCCCGGTTCAGCTCCCGGGCGCCGGTCGTCGATGGTCTTGATGCAGCTGGCCACAGCCAGGTCCGGGACCGGGAAGCGGACATCGACGACCTCCGTCGTCGTCAGCACATCCTGCAGCGGCGAGGCCAGTGCGGCGACCATCGCCTCCTGGATCGCCTCCCGGCCGAGGACCCGGCGTCCCGCCACGTTCACCAGCACGGCCTGCTGGTGGTGCAGCGGGACCAGGTCGGCCGCCGAGAGTTGGGCCTCGTGAGCGGCCCGCACCAGCGCCCGGACCTGGGCCTCGTCGGTTTCAGTTGTGAGAGTCATGCGGACAGCGTCGTACCTCAAGGGAAGTTGAGGTCAACAGGTGGACGGCGCCTTGATCCCGGCGAAGCGGGCGCTCAGGTAGGCGACCGCGGCGGGGCCGCCGGTCACCGCGAGGACGTTGTGCTCGCTGAGGTAGTCGGTGTAGAAGGCAACCCTTGTTCCCTTCGCGCACCAGGCGTCGTTGAGCGCCTTGCCGACCGCCCACGGGATCAGCTCGTCGAACTTCGAGTGGTACAGGTAGACCGGCGCCTTCGGTGCCTTGGTGCCCATCTTGTTCTTCGCCAGCACCTCGCGCGCGACCGGCTCGTTCAGCGGGTCGGCCGCATCGCTGTACTGCTTGACGCTCTTGAACGCGTACAGCACCTCCTCGGTGACGCACAGGTCGTCCATCGCGGCGATCAACTGGTTGCCCTTGGCATTGAAAATCCCGAGCAGCTCCGGGTACTCGCGACTGACACCGATCGCCGCCGCCAGGAACAGCCCCGAGAACGGCCCGCCGTCCATCTGGCGTCCGGCCGCCCCCAGGTCGGCCGGAGTGCCACCGGAGGTGACGCCCGCGACGTTCAGTTCCGGCGCGTACGACGGCTGCAGCTCCGCCGCCCAACCGGTCGCCAGACCGCCGCCGGAGTAGCCCCACAGCCCGACCTTCGTCTGCGCGGTCAACCCGGCCTCGGGCGAAGCGAGCGTGGCGCGGACGCCGTCCAGCACGGCGTGCCCTTCCATCCGCCCGGCGCCGTACGCGTCACGCGGTCCCTGGTAGTCGGTGACCACGACGGCCCAGCCCTTGGCCAGACCGAGCGCGAGCAGCGGGATCTCCTTCTCCAGCCCGGTCCGCAGCGTGTACGACGGGTTGCACTGGTCGCCGAGCGAGTCCGTCGCCGGCTGGTACGACAGCAGCGGCCGAGCGCCGCCCGGGTAGGCGGTGAGCGGGACGATGACCGTCGACACCACGGTGACCGGCCGGTCCTTCGCGTCGGTGCTGCGCGACTGCACCTGGAACGCCTTCACCGGAAGGGGAATCCCGAGCCCGGTCACCGTGACCGGTCGCTTCTTCAGGACCGCTCCCGGCTCCTTCGACTCGTAGCCGGGGGCGGGTTGGTAGAAGGCGTCCTGGTCCGGCTCCGGGATCGGAGCGGCCGAGGCCTGTGGGACGTTGACCAGCAGGCCGGCGATCAGTGATCCGGCGAGCAGGGCGAGCGTGGTTCTCTTCATGGGGCGGCTCCGTTCAAAGCGCGGCGATCGACTTTCCCGGTGGCAGTACGTGGCAGCTCGTCGAGGAAGAGCACCTCACGAGGAACCTTGAAACGGGCCAGATGGTTACGCACGTGCGCGCGAATCTCTTCGGCGTCGAGCTCGGCGCCCGCGGCCGGTACGACGTACAGGCGCAGCCGCTGGCCGAAGTCGTCGTCCGGTACGCCGACCGACGCGACCTCGGCGACCCCCGGCATCGCCTCGACCAGGTCCTCGACCTCGCCGGGGAACACGTTCTCGCCGCCGGACACGATCATGTCGTCGCTGCGCCCGTCGACGAACAACCGTCCCGCCGCGTCGAAGTGCCCGAGGTCGCCGGTGCTGAGCAGCCCGTCGACGACGTCCTTGCTTCCGCCGTCGCTGTACCCGCCGAAGCTGAGCCCGTTGCCCGCGAAGATCCGGCCGGTCGTACCGGGCGCGGTGATCGGGCGGTCGGCGTCGTCGTACAGGCGAACGCGGCAACCGACGGGCGGCAGTCCTGTCGTCCCGGGCGCCGCGAGCCAGTCGCTCGGCGTCGCGACGGTGGCGACCGCGCATTCTGTGGAGCCGTAGAGGTTGTGCAGCACCGGGCCGAACCGGTCGATCACCCGGTTGCCCAGGTCGGTCGGCAGCAACGCGCCCGCGCTCATGATGATCCGCAGCGACGACGTGTCGAAGGATCGGTCGACCGCGAGCATCCGCTGCAGCATCGTCGGTACGACGATCAGTGCCGTCGACCGCTCCCGCTCGACGGTCCGCAGCGTCGCGACCGGGTCGAACCGCCGCCGCAGCACAACGGTCGCCCCGAGCGCGAACGCCATGATGAACTGCGTCAGCGCGGTCCCGTGGAACAGCGGCGCCGCCAGCTGCACGACGTCCCCCCGCCGCAACGGCACCCGATCCAGGAACTGCGCCGCCACCAACGGCGACCGCACCACCCGCGGAGCCCCCTTAGGCGTCCCGGTGGTCCCACCCGTCAGCAACACCAACCCACCCTGCCGCCGAGGCCAGGGCAACGAACTCGCGCCTGCCCCCTCCGCACCCCGCCGCCGAGGCCAGGGCAACGAACTCGCGCCCGCCCCCTCTGCACCCCGCCGCCGAGGCGGCGTCCCCTCCACCGGAAGCCTCAGCCCACTCCAAGTACCAGCCAGCAACTCGTCGAACTCGTCGTCGTACACCAGCCCGCCCACACCCTCACGCCGTACGACGTCCGCCAGCTGCACCCCGCTGAATCCCGTGTTCAGCAACACCAACCGAGCCCCAAGCTTGCCCGCGGCAACCATCGCCTCGATCGCCCCACGATGCCCCCGGCACAACACTCCAACCCCATCACCAACAGCCAACCCGGCATCGACCCACTCGAGAGCCAGCGCCGTAGCCCGCCGTTCCAACTCCCCGTACGTCAGCCGCCCACTCTCGTCGATCACAGCCACCGCATCAGGCGCCCGCCAAGCCGCCGCCTGCGCCGCTCCGGCGATCGGCCCCAACCGCCGGATCGCCCGCGCCTTCCGCGCCGCGAGCACCGGACGCCCCAGCTCGACCATCCCGGCACCGCGCAGCACACCGACCGCGCGCACCTTCTCCGTGATCCGCATCAGCGCCTCCACGACGGCAAGTGAAAAGCTTGGTTTTCACTTAAACCCACCAGTAATTTAGACACTCGATAACTAGCTGACAAGACCTTGCTCTGAGTGACTAAGATGAGCGGGTCACGCACGGGGTAGCGACAAGAGGTGTTATGAGCGATCCCTCCGTGCGCCGGTACTCCGGACGCTCGGTCGACGAGTGGAAGGCCGCCAGGCGGGAGCGCCTGCTGGACGCCGCTCTGGAGCTGTTCGGGACCGACGGGTATCCCGCGACCTCGGTGGAACGCCTGTGTGCACAGGCGAAAGTGTCGACCCGGCACTTCTATCACGAGTTCCAGAACAAGGAAGCCGTGCTGCTCGCGGTGCACGCCCAGGTGATCGAGCTGGGGGTGCGCAGTACGGGGGAGGCGCTGGCCGCGACGGCGGACGCACCGGTCCGCGAGCGGATCACCGCGGCCGTCGACGGCTACCTGCGGACCATCATGACCGACCTGCGCCGGGCCCGGATCTCGTTCGTCGAGGTGGTCGGGGCGAGTCCGGCGGTGGAGGAGCAGCGGATCGCGTTCCGCGAACTGCTGATCTCCAGCGTGAACTCGATCGGCGAGACCGCCGTGGCCCGCGGCGAGATCACCCGCAGGGACTTCCGGTTCGTCGGCCTGTCCTTCATGGGCGCGGTCAACACCGTCGTCTACGACTGGATGCTGGCCGACCCGCGCCCACCGGAGGCGCAGGTCCAGGTCGCCCTGCGCGAGCTCGCGGTCAGTCTGATGACAGCAGACCCCCGCGACGGCGACCCGTCGGGAGGGTGAAGCGCTTGCGCAGCTCGGCCATCGCGTCGTCGTGACCCAGTCCCGCCGCGGACCGGAATGCCACCTCGTAGGCCGCCTCGCCCAGTGCTGCGGTGGCACCCTCGACGGTGCGGCGGACCCACTGATCAGGAATCGTCCGTGCGCCGCGGATCGCCGCCGCCAGGCCGAGGGTGCGGGCGGCGAGCTCCGCGTCGCCGGCCATCAGTTCGACCGACGCCGCGACCTCGACCACGGCCGACGCGATCGGCATGTCCTCGGTGGTCAGCCCCAGCGCGACGGCCGGCTCGATGTTGCCGCGGGCCCCGGAAAGGTCGCCCTTGGCAACCATTACCCGGGCCAGCTCGGTCCTCACCATCGCCTCGCCGTGCGGTGCCATCCGCTCGGCCTGCGGGTCGAGCGTCGCGAGCGCCCGCTCGGCCAGCTCGAGCGCCTCGTCCAGCCGTCCGGACATCCGGCTCAGCGCGGCCATGCCCATCAGCGAGATGCCCTGGCCGCCGCGACCACCGGTCTCCTCGGCCAGCAGCTGCGCCTCGCGGACGTCGGCCCAGGCACCGTCGAGGTCACCCAGCTCCGCGCGGCTGGTCGCCGCCTGCCCGAGCAGTTGCGGCATCCCTTCGCTGGTGCCCAGCTCCTGGGTCAGCCGCATCGCCTCGGCCAGCGCGTCGATCGCGGCCTGGTGATTTCCGTGGGTCGCGGCATGAGCGGCCAGACCGCGCAGCGCCAGCGACGTACCCCATCGGTCGCCGAGTGCGCGGAAGCCGTCGAGAGCGAGCTGCAGGTCCGCGGCCATCTGCTCGACGTCGCCCTCGTTCTCGCGGAACATCGCCGTCATCATCACGGCCATGTTCCGGGTCCAGGGATCGACGCTCTCCCGTGCTTCCTCCAGCTGCTTGAAGGAGGTCGCCTTGTCCCGCCGGAAGGCGGCCCACGCGGCGTTGGTGAACCAGCCGACCGCGGACAGCCGGACCTCCTCGTGCCGCCGGCTGAGCAGCCGCACCTCGGCCAGTCCACGGATCGCCTTGGCCACCGAGTCCGAGGGGTCCGCGCCGTTGGACAGCGTGCCGAGCGAGTAGAGCATCACGGTCAGCGCCCGGGCCAGCGGCTTCGTCGGTCCCGGTACGGCGAGCGCCGCCTCGAACCAGGCCACCGCCTCGGACGGGCGGCCGCGCATGTTCCAGTACTGGCCGAGAACCGCGACCAGCTTGATCGAGTCGTTGGCCCGGCCGGCGTCGATCGCCGTCCGCAGCGCGTCCAGCAGGTTCTCGTTGTCGGCGTCCATCCGGGACATCCACTGCAGCTGGTCGCCGGTGCGCAGCTTCGGTTCCGCCTTGCGCAGCAGGTCACCGAAGTACGCCGCGTGCGCCTCGCGGACCTGGTCGACTTCACCGGCGGCCGCGAGCTGCTCAGCGCCGTACGCCTTGACGGTCTCGAGCATGCGGTACCGGACCGATCGCTCCTCGGCGCCGGCCTCGACCAGCGACTTGTCGACCAGTGAAGCCAGTACGTCGAGCACGGCCTCCGGTGGCAGACCTGGTCCGCTGCAGACCTGCTCGGCGGCCTCCAGCGTCGCGCCACCGGAGAAGCGCGACAGGCGGCGAGCGACGGCCTGCTCGTCCGGCTCCAACAGTTCCCAGCTCCACTCCACGACCGCACGGAGCGTCTGATGCCGCGGCAACGCCGTACGGCTGCCGCTGGTCAGCAGGCGGAACCGGTCGTTCAGCCGGTCCACGATCTGCAGGGGAGTGAGGGCTCGCAAGCGCGCTGCGGCCAGCTCGATCGCCAGCGGCATCCCGTCGAGCCGGCGGCAGATCTCCGCGATGGCCTGACGGTTCCCGTCCGTGATGGCGAAGTCCGGCCGGACAGCGCGAGCGCGGTCGACGAACAGCCGGATCGCCGGGTAGTCATCGTCGGTCGCGTCGAGCGGTGGCAGCGCGAGCGGACCGACCTGGTGCAGGTGTTCGCCGGAGATGCCGAGCGGTTCGCGGCTGGTGGTCAGCACCCGCAGCCGCGGGCACTGCGCGAGCAGCGAGTCGACCAGTCCGGCGACCTCCTGGATCAGGTGCTCGCAGTTGTCGAGCACCAGCAGGATGCGGCGGTCGGCGATCACCTCGACCAGCCGGTCCGTCGCCGAGCGGCTGGTGGGGAAGCGCTTCGGCGTCAGCGTGGTCTGCATGCTGTCGACGTACTCGCTCGCGCCCAGCGCTGACAGCAGCGTCGGAGCCACGTCGGCCTCTTCGGCCAGCGGCGCGAGCTCAACGAAGTAGATGCCGTCACCGCTCTGGGTCACCAGCGTCCGGCCGGTCTCGGTCGCCAGCCGGGTCTTGCCGGCGCCACCTGGCCCGACCATCGTCACCAGCCGGGTCCCGTCGTTCAGCTGCCGCGACAGCTCGGCCACGTCCTCGGTCCGCCCGACGAAGCTGGTCAGCGGGGTCCGCAGGTTGCTCTTCGGCTTGGGCGCCGGATCAGTTGCCTGTACGCCGGCCGAGGTCGCCGGCGGATCGATCTCGTCTCCCCGCAGTACTGCCACGTGGACGTCGCGCAGCCGCGAGCCCGGGTCAGCACCCAGCTCCTCGGCGAGCGTCGTACGGACTCGCTCGTACGCCGCAAGCGCCTCGGCCTGGCGGCCGTCGGCGGCGAGCGCACGGATCAGCAGCTCGTGCGGGCGCTCCCGCAACGGGTGGGCGAGGGTGAGCCGTTCCAGGTCGGCCACGACGTCACGGGCGTGCCCAGTGGCGATTCCGGCCTCGGCCAGGTCCTCGGCAGTGCCCAGTCGCAGTTCGGTGAGCCGGTCCGCCTCCACCTGGGCGAACGGCAAGTCGCGCAGGTCGGCCAGGGCCTCGCCGCGCCAGAGCCGGTCGGCCTGGGACAGCAGCTCACGCGCTTGGGCCGGGTCCCTGGCGAGCAGCTGCCGGCCACGTCGAGCCAGCTCCTCGAACTGGACCGCGTCGACGCAGTCAGGTCCGATGGTCAGCGTGTAGCCGGCCGGGCCGGACTGGACCGAGATGCTCGACTCGGTAGCGGGCAGACCGGCCCGCAGACGGGAGACCAGCGACTGCAGCGCGTTCGCACTGGGCGCTTCACTGCCCCACAGCCCGTCGACCAGGGTGTCCACACCGACCGGCCGGCCGGCGCCGAGAGCGAGCCTGGCCAGGAGTCCGCGCAGCCGGACGCCGCGGACGTCCAGCGGTGAACCGTCGGCCGCCCACATCGCGAGTGGACCGAGCACCGCTATGCGCACTCCACCAGCCTCCCACAGCACCCGCTCAAACCCCCTGCCGTTTGTCACACTCGTCAGCCGAATCCACTGCCGCTCGTCACACCTCCCGGGCTAAGGTCGGCTCTCGTGACCGATATCGCCGCGCACACGCAGACCGCGCTCACCCGGATCATCACCGAGCGTCAGACCAAGGGCCGGGTTCCGGGCCTGGTCGGCGCCGTCGCCCGCGGCGGGAAGCTCGCCTGGTCGGGCGGTGTCGGCTCGGCCTCGCTGGACAGTCCCGGCGTCGCGCCGACCGCCGACACGCAGTACCTGATCGCCTCGCACAGCAAGACGTTCACCGCGGTCGCGATCATGGCGTTGCGCGACGAGGGCAAGCTCAGCCTCGACGACACCGTCGAGAAGTTCATCCCGGAGAGCAAGCACGCCGGCGTCACCGTCCGGCAGATGCTCAGCCACGTCAGCGGCATGCAGCGCGAACCGATCGGCGACGTCTGGGACGTGATGGCCTTCCCGGACCGCACCGAGCTGATCGCCGGCTGGAACGAGGCCGAGCGGATCGGCAAGCCGCACCACCGGTTCCACTACTCCAACCTGGTCTACTCGGTGCTCGGCGAGATCATCGCGCGGCTCGACGGCCGGTCCTGGTACGAGTCGATCCAGGCCCGCATCCTGCAGCCGCTGGAGATGCGCCGGACCACGGTCGGCATGGACGGCGGCCCGGCCGCCTCCGGGTACTACGTTCCCCCGTTCAGCGACGTACCGGTGCCTGAGCCGCTGCTCTCCCTCGGCGCGATGGACGCCTGCGGAGGCCTCGCCAGTACGGCGGAGGACCTGGCCAGGTGGACCTCGTTCCTGGCCGACCCGACCGACGAGGTGCTGTCGAAGGACACCCTCGACGAGATGTGCCAGCCGCAGATCATGGCCGACCTGGACCGCTGGCAGCTCGGCTTCGGCCTCGGGTTCATGCTGCTCCGCGTCGGCGAGCGCGTCTTCATCGGCCACACCGGTGGCATGCCCGGTCACATCACCGGCACCTTCCTGCACCGTCCGTCCGGTACGGCGGGCATCGCGCTGATGAACACCTCCGCCGCGCCGTCCCCGGCCGCCATCGCCACCGAGCTGGCCGTCAAGGTGCTCGACGAGGACCCGGTCCTGCCTGAGCCCTGGACCCCCGGCACGACGATCCCCACCGAGCTCGCCGGCGTCCTCGGCACCTGGTTCACCGAGGGCTCGCCCTTCGTCTTCTCGGTCCGCGAAGGCCACCTGGAGGCGAAGTCCCCGGTCGCCGCGGACTACGTCGCCCCGGCCGTCTTCGAGCAGATGTCCCCGGACGTCTACCGGACGGTCTCCGGCCGCGAGACCGGCGAGCTCCTCCGCATCACCCGCAACGCCGACGGCACCCCGGTGAAGTTGAACTGGGCAACGTACCTGTGCACCCGCGAGCCGCTGGCTTTCGGCCAGCACCTGTGAAACAAGGGGGCGCCGAGGCGCCCCCTTGTCCACGTCCTACAGCTTGTCGTACGACGTACTGCCGTCCAGGATCTCCCGGATGATGTCGAGGTGCCCGACGTGCCGGGCCGTTTCCTCAATCAGGTGGCAGAGCACGTAGCGCACCGAGGCCGCGCCGGCCTCGCGGACGGACGGGCCCTGCTCGAGTGCGTCGAGCGAGAGGTTCGCGATGGCCGCGTTCGAGCGGGCGCACTCCTCGTCGTACTCGTCGAGAAGCTGGGTCAGCGGGACGTCGTCGACGAACATCTCGGCGTCGACGTGCCCGTCGTCGGTCCACGGCGTCTGCCCGGTGTCGGGCACGCCGGCCACGTTCAGCTGGAACCAGGAGTACTCGTTCCAGCGCAGGTGGGCGACGAGGCCCGCCATCGTCATCAGCGGCGACGTCGGCAGCACCTTGCGGTGCTCGTCGGCGGGCTTGAGGTCCTTGCACTTCATCCGCACGAACGACCGCTGAAGATCCAGCCAGCCGATCAGTTGGGTGCGCTCGTCCGCGGTGAGCGGCGGACGGGTTACTTCGGTCATTCACGACTCCAAGAGTGGAACTGGAGCCACCGCTCAGTCGCGGGTACGACGAGTCGGCGGCACGTAGGTCTTACCAGACATCGCGCTCACCTCCTCTCGTCGTTGAACCGAACCCTAGCGCGTCGAGGGTCCGGAGCCCAACAGGATTGCCTTCACCTCGGCCTTGAGCACCTTGCCGACCTTCGAGCGCGGCAGTTCGGTCCACACCACGACCTGCTTCGGCGTCTTCACGCTCCCCAGCCGGCTCTTCACGTAGTTGCGCACCTCCGACTCCGACACGGTCAGCCCCGGGTGCAGCTGCAGTACGGCGGTGACCCGCTCGCCCCACTTCTCGTCGGGCAGCCCGACGACCGCGCAGTCCTGGATCGCTGGGTACGTCATCAGCGCCTGCTCGACCTCGGCCGAGTACACGTTGAACCCACCGGTGATGATCATGTCTTTCGCCCTGTCCACGATGTAGAGGTAGTTGTCGTCGTCGAGGAACCCGATGTCCCCCGTGTGGTGCCAGCCGTACGCCGAGGCCGCCGCGGTCGCCTCGGGATCCTGGTAGTACCCGGCCATCACGAGCGACCCCCGGACCACGATCTCCCCGCGTCCACCGTGATCCAGGAGCCGCCCGTCGTCCGCCATGATCGCGACCTGGGTCAGCGGACTCGGCCTCCCCGCGGACGCGAACCGCTCGACCGCGGGCGAACCGTCGGGGTGGAAGTGGTCGGCCGGCGCCATCGTCGCGATCATCATCGGCGCCTCGCTCTGGCCGAACAGCTGGGCCATCACGGGCCCGATCCGCTCCAGCGCCTCCTCCAGGCGGGCCGCCGACATCGGCGCCGCGCCGTACCAGAAGCACTGCAGGGAGCTCAGATCCGTGCTGGGCAAGGAATCCTCGGCCAGCAGCATGTAGATCAGCGTCGGCGGCAGGAACGTGTGCGTGACCCGGTGCCGCTCGACCAACCCCAGGAACTGCGGAAGGTCGGGCTTCGGCATCACGACGATCTCGCCGCCCAGCGTCAGGACCGGGAAGCACAGTACGCCGGCCGCGTGCGTCAGCGGAGCGAGCGCGAGGTAGACCGGCCGGCCCTCGAACGGGTAGGCCATCAGCGTGATCGCCGACATCGTCTCCAGGTTGCGCCCGGTCAGCATCACGCCCTTCGGGCGCCCCGTCGTACCGCCCGTGCCGACCAGCAGTGCGACGTCGTCGACCGGCTCGGCCTGCCACGGCTCCGCCGGTACGCCGTCCAGCCACTCCGCCAGACTGTTTGCCTCGGGCAATGAATCGTCCAGGCAGACGACCAGTCGAAGTTTCGGCAGCTCCGGCAGGATCCGTTGCACCAAAGGCAGGAACGCTCGCTGGAACACCAGGACCGAACAGTCGAACGCGTCCAGCAGATCCCGGTTCTCGGCCGCCTCGTTGCGCGGGTTGACCGGGCACCAGACAGCGCCGGCCCGCGAGATCCCGAAGACGCAGGCGAACGCGATCGGATTGTTCGCCGACAGGATCGCGACCTTGTCACCGGGCCCGATGCCGGACTTCGCCAGCGCCCGCGCGACCTGGTACGAGAGCTCCTGCACCTCGCCGTAGCTCAGGCTGGTCCCGTCCATGGTCAGGCAGGGCGCCGCCGGACCGAGCGACGCCCCTTTGTCCAGATAGTCGTACAACCGCACGCGAACTCCTCAGCGAGTGGAGCAGGCGCGGGAGCGATCCGAGGGGGGTGAGAGGGACGCCCCCGCGCCTTGTCTCAGTGGTGGACGGTCACAACGGGTTCGAGCACCAGCCCGAAGCTCCGCAGGACCCCCAGCAGTTCGCGGTGCCCGAAGGCCTGACAGGCCGAGGCGAGCCCGGCCCGATGCGGCGGTTGCTGCAGCAGCGAGTACGCCGCGTACGCCTGCAGCGCGCCGGTCTGCTTGTAGTTGCTGTTGCCGTAGATCACGCAGTGCGCGCGCCCGAGCGGCCCGGTCGCATAGACCGAGTCGAGCGAGGTGTTGACCCGTGGGTTCTCCCGCGGCGGCATGCTGGCCTGGACCGAGGCGGCCACATCCGCGAGCGCCGACTCCTGCTGGTCGGCCGGCAGCGTCTTGATCTGCGTCTCGACCATCTTCACGGCCTCGACCACGCCCTGCATGACAGCCCGGTCGAAGACGCCACCGGCGACCTTGACGTTGGCCACCCGCGGGTCGTTGCGGAACCAGACCGGGTGGCTAGTGCCGCCCCAGGGCAGTGCGAGCGCGGACTCGTGCTGACCCGGCACGTTCACCTCGAACGTGGTCAGCGGGTCCCACTTCACCAGCTTGTTCTGCTCCAAGTAGTGCCAGTCCGCCTTCAGGATCGTGAAGATCGTCTGCGTCGACGCGTACGTCGGGAAGCCCTTCCACAGCACGAGAATGTCGAGCGTGTCCAGGCCGGGCGTCTCCAGGCAGATGTTCGCCGCGATCTCACCGGTGGTGTACATCTGCGCGATGCCCGGGCCGAGCAGCAGCCCCTGGGACGCGAACTTGTCGCCCCAGTTCTCCTGCGCCGCCAGCATCCAGTCCTGCTCGCCGGTGGTGTCCAGGTAATGGCAGCCGGCCGCGAGCGCCGCCTCGACCACCTCGGGCCCGTACTTCACGAACGGGCCGACCATGTTGCTGACCACCTGCGCGCCGCTGAACAGTTCGGTCAGCGCGCCGACCTCGTGGTCGACCTCGACCACCTCGTGCTCGACGGTCTCGATCCCGGGGACCTTGTCGAGCACCGCCTGGATCCGGGCCTTGTCACGGCCGGCCGCGATGAACGGGACGTGGTACTCCCGCAGGTACTCGCACACCAGCCGGCCGGTGTAGCCGGAGGCGCCGTACACGACGACGGGTTTGGTCATCTCACATCCCCATTCCGCCGTCGACCGGCAGGCCCGCGCCGGTGATGAACTTCGCCGCGTCGGAGGCCAGGAACACGACCGCGTCGGCCATGTCGCCGACCTCGCCGAGCCGGCCCAGCGGCGTCAGCCCGATCACGTCGCCGACCGCCGCTTCGGCCGACGGCCAGAGTCCGAGGGTCACCATGTCCGCCGCGAGCTTCATGCCCATCTCGGTCGGGACGAGCCCTGGGTAGACACAGTTCACCCGTACGCCGTACCCGAGCTTGCCGGACTCCATCGCCGCCACACGGGTCAGCCGGTCGACCGCCGACTTGGTCGCGGAGTAGCCCGCGATGCCCGGGAACGGGATCGTCGCCGCGACGCTGGAGATGTTGACCACCGAGCCACCAGACCCCGCCGGTCCGCCCGGGCGCATCGCCCGGAACGCGTGCTTGATGCCGAGCGCGGTGCCCAGCACGTTGATCTCCAACATCTTCCGTACGTCGTCCGGTTCGAGGTCGACGACCAGTCCGGACAGCTCGACGCCGGCGTTGTTCACCAGGATGTCCAGACCGCCCAGCTCGCCGACGGCGGCGCTGATCGCGGTCTCCCAGTTGGCGTCGTCGGTCACGTCGAGCTTGACGAACACCGCGTTCGCGCCGGTCTGCTTCAGTTCGTCGGCGGTCGCGCTGCCCAGGTCCTCCTGGATGTCGGCGATCACCACCGACGCTCCGGCGGCGGCGAGTGCCGCGGCCATCCCGGCGCCGAGGCCGCGGGCGCCCCCAGTCACCAGAGCCTTGCGTCCGGTCAGGTCGTACATGGCATCTCCCCTCAGACGGTGCGGATGCTTTGACGCCACGGTCACCGGTGAGGCGGTGACCGGGCGATGGAACTCAGCGTCATCGAAGTTTGGACAGTCGTCAAGACTTTCTTGGACACCTGTCAAGGAAATCCCGGAGGTCCGGGTAGGATCGTGGGCAGGAGGCTCGCCGATGACCGAGGTGACGGACCGGATCTCGCGCCGGCAGGTGGACAAGTTCGCGGAACGCCGCGCACAACTGGCCACCTCGGCGCTCCGCACGCTGTCCGAGCTCGGGTACGCCCGGACCAGCCTGCGCGAGATCGCCCAGAACTCCGAGTTCTCGCATGGAGTGCTGCACTACTACTTCCGCGACAAGGTCGAGCTGATCACCGCCTGCGTCCGCCAGTACAAGGCCGAGTGCGTGACCCGGTACGACGAGATCGTCGTCACCGCCACCACCGCCGAAGGCCTGCGCAAGGACTTCGCCGAGGCCCTCGCGACCACCTGCCGCGAAGACGCCTCCATGCACCGCCTCTGGTACGACCTCCGCAACCAGGCCCTCTTCGAGGAGTCCTTCCGCAAGGACGTCCTGGAGATCGACCAGACCCTCGAGCTGATGATCTGGCGAGTGGTCACCACGTACGCCGACCTCGCCGACCGCCCACTGGCCGTCACGCCCTCAACGGCGTACGGCCTACTCGACGGCCTCTTCACCCAGGCCCTGCTCCGCCATCTAGCCGGAGTCCCCACCGCCACCGAAGACCTGGCCGCAGCGGCTCACCAAACCCTGCCAAAACTCTTGGAGCCCTGACCCACCGACCTACAAGTCGGCACCACCGATCATCCTGTCGTCTCCGCCAGGGTGCCGGCCTCAGAGCTTCCGCTGGTCGTTGATCCGTTTCGCCTTGCCCAGTGAGCGTTCCAGAGCATGCGGCGCCAGCACCTCGATGGTCGCGCTGATTCCGATGTGTGTCTTGATCCGGTGGGCGAGTTCGCGGGAGGCCGATGTGTGGTCGACCAACCCAGGAGCAGCTTCGACCTGAACAGTCAGCTCGTCGAGTCGGTTCGGGCGGGTGAGGACACACAGGTAGTGCGGCGTCAGTCCCTCGACCAGCAGGAGCTGTTCCTCGATCTGTGTCGGGAACACATTCACGCCTCGGACGATCATCATGTCGTCGGTGCGTCCGGTGATCTTCTCCATCCGCCGCATCCCGGGCCGCGCCGTACCGGGCAGCAGACGGGTGAGATCCCGCGTCCGATAGCGCAGGACCGGAAAGGCTTCCTTGGTCAGTGTGGTGAACACCAGCTCGCCCTCGGACCCGTCCGGCAGCACCTCGCCGGTGACCGGGTCGATGATCTCCGGGTAGAAGTGGTCCTCCCAGATGTGCAGCCCGTCCTTGGTCTCGACGCACTCCTGCGCGACACCCGGGCCCATCACCTCCGACAGCCCGTAGATGTCGACCGCGTGCATCCCGGTCCGCTGCTCGACCTCGAGGCGCATCTGCTCGGTCCACGGTTCCGCGCCGAAGATCCCGATCCGCAGCGAGGTGTCGCGCGGGTCGAGCCCGCGCGCCTCCATCTCGTCCAGGATCGACAGGAAGTACGACGGCGTGACCATCACGATCTCGGCGCCGAAGTCGCGGATCAGGTCGACCTGCCGCTCGGTCATCCCGCCCGAGACCGGGACCACCGTGCACCCGAGCCGCTCGGCGCCGTAGTGCGCACCGAGCCCACCGGTGAAAAGCCCATATCCGTAAGCCACATGGCACACATCGCCCGCGCGCCCACCCGCAGCGCGGATCGACCGCGCGATCAGGTCCGCCCACCGATCGATGTCGCCGCGCGTGTACCCGACGACGGTCGGCCTGCCCGTCGTACCGGAGGAAGCGTGAACCCGCACGACCTCGGACCGCGGTACGGCGAACATCCCGAACGGGAAGTTGTCGCGCAGATCCTTCTTCGCCGTGAACGGCAGCCGGCTCAGGTCCGACAGCTCCCGCAGATCGTCAGGCGTGAAGCCGACCCCGTCCAGCGCCGCCTTGTAGTGCGGCACATTCTCGTACGCCGCGCGCACCGTCGTCTGCAGCTGGGTGAGCTGCCGCGCCCGCAGCTCGTCGACGGACATCCGCTCGCCCGCGTCCTGCAGCTCAGGCGGGCAAGCTTCACCGAGAAAGCGCTCGGTCATTGGCGGGAGACCTCTCTGGGATGTCGTCAGGGCCGCGCCAGCAAGGTCGCGATCCCTTGCCCGACGCCGATGCACATGGTGGTCAGCGCGTACCCGGCGTCGCGGTGGCGAAGCTCCAGGGCGGCGGTCAGAGCGAGGCGGGCGCCGGACATCCCCAGGGGGTGACCCAGGGCGATGGCGCCGCCGTTCGGGTTGACGTGCTCGGCGTCGTCGGACAGCCCGAGCTCCCGCAGTACGGCGAGCGACTGCGACGCGAACGCCTCGTTCAGCTCGATCACGCCGACGTCGGCGAGCGGGACGCCGGTCCGGTCGAGCAGCTTGCGGGTCGCGGGCGCGGGCCCGATCCCCATGATCCGCGGCGGTACGCCGGCCGCCGCCGTCCCGACGATGCGGGCCAGCGGGGTGACGCCGAGCCGCTCGACCGCCTCGCCGCTCATCACCAGCAGCGCGGCCGCGCCGTCGTTCACGCCGGACGCGTTGCCGGCGGTCACCGTACCCGGGTCGCGGAACGGAGTCTTCAACCCCGCAAGGGCTTCCAGCGACGTCTCGCGCGGGTGCTCGTCGGTGTCGACCACGGTCACCGCGCCGCGCTTGCCGGGCACCTCGACCGCGACGATCTCCTCGGCCAGCCGCCCGTTCGCGATCGCCTTGGCCGCGCGCTGCTGGCTGCGCAGCGCGAACAGGTCCTGGTCCTCGCGGGCGATGCCGAAGTCGGCCGCGACGTTCTCCGCGGTCTCCGGCATCGAGTCGATCCCGTACTGCTTCTTCAGCACCGGGTTCACGAAGCGCCAGCCGATCGTGGTGTCGAAGATCTCCGCCGAGCGCGAGTACGCCGAGGTCGCCTTCGGCATCACGAACGGCGCCCGCGACATCGACTCGACGCCGCCGGCGATCACCACGTCGTTGTCACCGGCAACGATCGAGCGCGCGGCCGAGGCGACCGCGTCCAGGCCGGAGCCGCAGAGCCGGTTGATCGTCGAGCCGGGCACGCTCTCCGGCAGCCCGGCCAGCAGTACGGCCATCCGGGCGACGTTCCGGTTGTCCTCGCCGGCCTGGTTCGCGCAGCCGAGCACGACATCGTCGATCGACGCCGGGTCGAGCGACGGGTGCTTTGCCAGGAGGGCCCGGATCACCCCCGCCGCGAGATCGTCGGGCCGCACCGCGGCCAGCGCCCCGCCGTACCGGCCGATCGGGGTCCGTACGCCGTCGACGAGGTAGGCGACGCGACTCATGAGTCCTCCTTGATGACGGTTCCGGACAACTGGCGGCTGCGGCCGCGGAACTCGGCGACGACCTCGTCGCCGCGGCGCACGGTGACGTCGTAGATCCCGTTGCGCCCGTACGACGTCCGCTCGACCGCCTCGGCGACCAGGACGTCGCCGCGCCGGGCGGCCGTGACGAAGACGATGTCGCAGGCCTGCGCGACTGTGACCTGGTTGCGCGAGTTGCAGGCGAACGCGAACGCGGAGTCGGCGAGCGTGAAGACGAAGCCACCGTGGGCGATACCGTGGCCGTTCACCATGTCGTCGCGCACCGTCATCTCCAGACGCGCCGTGCCGGTTCCGACCTCGATCAGGCGCATTCCGAGCATCGCACTGGCGGTGTCCTCGGCCCACATCGCGGCCGCCACGCGGGACGGCAGGTTCTCGCCCATGCTGTTACACCCTATCGCCGATTCGTCTGCCGACTGTAACATCAGCCTCGTCGACCATCTCAGCTTGGAGCGCACCCCATGACATCGACCGACTGGCTCGCCACCCACCGCGACCGCCTCGACGGGGCGCTGGCGGCGATCCGCAGCCGTGGCTACTTCTCCGCCTTCCCCGAGTCGCCGAGCCCGCGGGTGTACGGCGAGACGGCGGCCGCGGACGGCAAGGCCGCCTTCGAGCAGCATCTCGGCAAGGAGTACGCGCTGCCCACCCCCGGCGCGAACGGGACGGTCGTCACCGAGCAGTCGCCGTTCGGCATCGAGCTGAACGTCGAGTACCCGCGCACCACCGAGAGCGGCCTGGACGAGCTGCTCGCCGCCGCCCAGGCGGGGCTGACCGACTGGCGCAAGGCCGGGATCGACGGCCGGACCGGCGTCACGCTGGAGATCCTCGACCGGCTGCACAAGCGCATCTTCGAGCTCGCGAACGCCGTACAGCACACCAGCGGTCAGGCCTTCGTGATGGCGTTCCAGGCCGGCGGCGCGCACGCGCTGGACCGGGCGCTCGAGGCGGTCGCCTACGCGTACGAGGAGATGAGCCGCTACCCGGCCGAGGCGCTCTGGGAGAAGCCGGCCAAGGGCGACCCGATCCGGATGACCAAGAACTTCACCGTCACCGGCCGCGGCGTCGCGCTGGTGATCGGCTGCAACACGTTCCCGACCTGGAACTCCTGGCCGGGCCTGTTCGCCTCGCTCGTCACCGGCAACGCCGTCGTCGTCAAGCCGCACCCGCTGGCCGTCCTGCCGCTGGCGATCACCGTCGACGTCTGCCGCGAGGTGCTCGCCGAGGCCGGTCTCGACCCGAACCTGGTCACCCTGGTCGCCGAGCGTCCGGACGACGGCCTGGCCAAGCCGCTCGCGCAGCGCCCCGAGGTCAAGCTGATCGACTTCACCGGCGGCAGCGAGTTCGGCGAGTGGCTCGAGCAGAACGCGACCCAGGCGACCGTGTTCACCGAGAAGGCCGGCGTCAACGCGGTCATCATCGACTCGACCGACTCGTTCAAGGCGCTGTGCAACAACCTGGCCTTCACGCTCTCGCTGTATTCCGGCCAGATGTGCACCACCACGCAGAACCTGTTCGTCCCGGCCGGCGGCATCGAGACCGACGAGGGGCACAAGTCCTTCGAGGAGGTTGGCGCGGGCATCGCCACCTCGATCGGCAAGCTGCTCGGCGACGACGCCCGCGCGGTCGAGATCCTCGGCGGCATCGTGAACCAGGCCGTGGTCAGCCGGCTCGACCTGGCCGTGGAGTACGGCGACGTCGTGCTGCAGTCGCGCGCGATCAAGCACCCGGCGTACGACGACGCCGTGGTCCGGACGCCGCTGCTGGTCGCGATCGACGCCAAGGACGAGGGCGTCTACGGCCGCGAGTGCTTCGGTCCGGTCTCGTTCCTGGTCAAGACCGCGGACACCAAGGAGTCGATCGAGCTGTTCGGTCGCACGGTCGCCGAGGGTGGCGCGATGACGGCCGGCATCTACTCGACCGACGAGGGCGTGCTGGAGCTGGCCCGCGACACCGCGCTGGACGTCGGCGTCGCGCTGTCGGAGAACCTGACCGGCCAGGTGTTCGTGAACCAGTCGGCGGCGTTCAGCGACTTCCACGGGACCGGTGCGAACCCGGCCGCCAACGCGACGTACACCGACGGTGCCTACGTTGCGAGTCGCTTCCGCGTCATCCAATCTAGGCGTCATGCCTAACCCTGTGGATGACCGGAATCTGACCGAGGTCCTCGCGTACTACGACAGCTGGCTGGCCTTCAACCAGCGCTACCAGCGGGTCCCCGGGATCCAGGCCGCCGTGTACGCCGGGGACCGGGTCGCGCTGTCCACGGCGTACGGGCAGGCCGACGTCGAGGGCGGCGTCGCGCTGACCCCGGAGCACCTGTTCCGGATCGCGTCGCACTCGAAGACGTTCACCGCGACCGCCGTACTGCAGCTGGTCGAGCAGGGCCGGCTGCGGCTCGACGACAAGGCGTCGGCGCACGTCACCGAGATCGTCGGCACGACGCTGGGGGAGCGCACGCTGCGCGACCTGCTCAGCCACGCCGGCGGGATCACGCGGGACAGTCTGGAGGCGGACCACTGGCAGCTCGCGACGCCGTTCCCGGACCGTGAGCACCTGATCGGCGTACTGACGACGGACACGTCGGCGGTGCTCGAGGACAACGACCGGTTCAAGTACTCCAACATCGGCTACGGCCTGCTCGGCCTGGTGATCGAGGCGGTCACCGGGACGTCGTACAACGAGCACGTGCAGACCGCGATCGTGGCCAAGCTCGGCCTCGCCGACCTCGGTCCCGAGCTCGACCCGAGCCGGAGCGCGCAGTACGCCGCCGGCTACAGCGCCTACGCGTACGCCGATCAGCGGGTGCCGATCGAGCACGTCGACACCCGCGCGCTCGCGTCCGCGACCGGCTTCTACGGCAGCGCGCGGGACCTGGTCACGTACTGGTCGGCCCACCTGATGGGCGACGCGCGGCTGTTGAGCGACGCGTCGAAGCGGCAGATGCAGCACGGGCTGTGGAAGACGACCGACGAGGACGGGCCGCGGTACGGGCTCGGCCTGATGATCAACCAGGTCGCCAAGCGGGACGTCTTCGGGCACGGCGGCGGCTACCCCGGGCACATCACCCGCTCGATGGTCGACCCCGAGCGCCGGATCGCGGTGTCGGTGCTGACCAACGCGATCGACGGCCCGGCTGCGCAGCTGACCGAGGGGCTGCACAAGCTGATCGACCTGGCCGAGTCGAAGGACCGCGGCGAGGGCGACCTGGCCCGCTTCACCGGGCGCTTCGCGAACCTGTGGGCCGTGATGGACATCGCGCTGCTCGGTGGGCGGCTCTACCAGATCGACCCGACCGCGGCGGACCCGACGGCCGAGCCGACGACGCTGGAACTCACCGATGACACCACGCTCCGGGTGACCAGTGGTTCAGGCTACGGCGCGTACGGCGAACACCTGCGGTTCGTCTTCGGTGCCGACGGCCAGGTCGAGTCGGTGCGCGGCGGAAGCGGTCTGGTCAGCCGCCCGATCGAGCAGTACTCGTTGCCTGATCGCGTGACCGCCGTACGGTAACCGCATGACCATTCACGGGGACCACCCGTTCCTGCCCGCGGAGAGCGACCGGAGTCCGGTCCGGCGCTTCCGCGGGCGACTGGCCTCACCGGTCGGCCTCTGGACCAGCGAGTACGCCGGGAAGCGGGCCGGCCTGACGGTCTCCTCGATGGTTGTCGGCGACGGCGACCCCGGCGTCGTGGTCGGCCTGATCGACCCCGACTCCGACCTGTGGGAAACGTTGCTCCAGGCAAAGACCGCTGTGGTCGGTCTGCTCGGCGGCCCCCACCAGCAACTCGCCGACGCCTTCGGGTACGTCGCCCCCGCGCCGGGCGGCCCGTTCCGCATGCTCGACTGGACCGAGACCTCGTGGGGTCCGGCGCCGGTCGGGGTCAGCACCTGGGCGGGCTGCCGCCTGGTGACCGAGAACCCGCCCGAAGCCGGCTGGTCGTTGCAGGTCCAGCTCGCGATCGAGCACGTCGAGCTGCTCGCCGACGACGTACCGCCGCTGGTCCACCGCCGAGGCCGCTACACCGTCATCTGAATCTTCAACCACCAGGCTTATGCTGCGGGCATGCGAGCCACCACGATCCATGCCCCGTTCGACGTTCGGCTCAGCGAGGTGCCGGACCCGGTGATCGTCGATCCGACCGACGCGGTGATCAAGATCGTCGCCGGCTGCATCTGCGGGTCGGATCTCTGGTCGTACCGGGGTGAGAACAAGATCAAGCCGGGCAGCCGGATCGGGCACGAGTACGTCGGCATCGTCGAAGAGGTCGGCGCCGACGTCCGGACCGTGAAGCCGGGTGACTTCGTCGTCACGCCGTTCGTGGCCAGCGACGGCACCTGCCCGAACTGCCTGGCCGGGTACCAGTCGGTCTGCCAGAACATCGTCGGGATCGGCAGCGACCGCGCCGACGGCGGCCAGGGCGAGTACGCCAAGGTCCCGTACGCCGACGGCACGCTGGTCGCGACGCCCGAGGTCCCGGACAACGCGTTGATCCCGTCGCTGCTGACGCTGTCCGACGTGATGGGCACCGGTTGGCACGCGGCCCGGTCGGCGCGGGTGAAGGCCGGCGACACCGTCGTGGTGGTCGGCGACGGTGCGGTCGGGCTGTGCGGCGTACTGGCCGCGGTCCGGATGGGCGCTGAGAAAGTTGTTGCCCTGTCGCGGCATGAGTCCCGTCAGAAACTCGCCAAGTCCTTCGGCGCCACGCACATCATCGCCGAACGCGGCGACGACGCGAAGAACGCCGTACTGGAGCTGACCGACGGAGTCGGCGCGGACGCCGTACTGGAGTGTGTCGGGACGGACCAGTCGTTCAAGACCGCGTTCGACGTCGCACGAGCCGGCGCGACGGTCGGGTTCGTCGGCGTACCGCACGGTGTGGAGGTCCCGATCCGCAAGATGTTCAGCAAGAACGTCGGACTGGCCGGAGGGGTCGCGCCGGTGCGCGCGTACCTGCCGGAGCTGATGGGCGCCGTCCTGGCCGGTGAGATCGAACCGGGACGCGTGTTCGACCAGCAGTTGCCGCTGGCGGAGGTGGCCGAGGGCTACCTTTCGATGCACGAGCGCCGCGCGATCAAGACCCTACTGTGGCCCTGATCTACAAATCCACACAAAAGGTGTCACATGTGCACAACGTGCTGGGGCTGAGCGTTGACACCTCGTGACGCTGGTGCCCAGAGTTGGCCCGTCAAGGGGGCGTTCGTTGTCAGACAGCTCCTTCAGCTGATCGGAGAGTGAAACATGCGTGGTGGTTGGAGCAAGACCGTCGCGGTGCTGGGTGCCGCGGGTCTTCTCGCGGTCAGTGCCTGCGGGAACAGTGACGACGGTGGCAGTGGGGACTCGTCGGCGAACAAGGACGTCACCGTCTTCACCTGGTGGGCCGACGGCGGCGAGAAGGCCGGGCTCGACGGCCTGGTCTCGACGTTCGCGACCGAGTGCAAGGACTTCAAGTTCGTGAACTCGGCCGTCGCCGGTGGCGCCGGCTCGAACGCCAAGCAGGTGCTGGCGAACGACCTGGCGGCGGGCAAGCCACCGTCGACGTTCCAGGCGCACGCCGGCGCCGAGCTGGGCGACTACATCAAGAACGGCCAGGTCGACGACGTCAGCGACCTGTACAAGGAGTTCGGTCTCGACAAGGCCTTCCCGCAGAGCCTGATCGACAACCTGACCGTCGACGGCAAGATCTACTCGGTGCCGGCCAACGTGCACCGCGCCAACGTGGTCTGGGCCAACCCGGCCGTTCTCAAGAAGGCCAGCCTCGACGCGACCAAGGCCCCGGCCTCGGTCGACGCCTGGATCGCCGACATGGAGAAGCTGAAGGCGGCCGGGGTCAAGGCCCCGCTGGCCACCTCCAAGGGCTTCGCCGAGGAAATGGTGATGGAGGTCGTGCTGCTCGCCGAGCTCGGCCCGGACAAGTTCACCGGCCTGTGGAACGGTCAGACCGACATGGCCGGGGCCGACGTCACCGCCGCGCTGGAGAAGTTCAAGAAGATCCTGTCGTTCAGCAACGCCGACCGCGAGGCGATCGACTGGCCGGACGCGCTGCAGTACGTGAACAAGGGCCAGGCGGCGTACACCGTGATGGGTGACTGGGTCGCCGCGCAGCAGCTCGCCGACAAGGTGCCGGACTCGGCGTACACCTACTGGCCGGCTCCCGGTACGGCGGGCAACTTCCAGTACCTGGCCGACTCGTTCACCCTGCCGACCAACGGCCAGGACCCGGACGGCGCCAAGTGCTGGCTGAAGGTCGTCGGTTCGGCCGACGGTCAGAAGGCGTTCAACACCAAGAAGGGCTCGATCCCGGCGCGTTCCGACGCCGTTGTGACCGACTACCCGAAGTACCAGCAGGCCGCGATGGCCGACTGGAAGGCCAACAAGATCGTCCCGTCCTGCGCCCACGGTGCCGCGTGCACCCTCGGCCAGAACGACTCGATCCTGTCCGCGATGGGCCAGTTCAGCAGCGGCATGGACGTCGCCGTACTGCAGAAGGCACTGGTCGCCGCGGCCAAGCCGAACTGATCCGCACGTAGTTCTTAGTTCTTACCGGCCGACCAACGATTCGGAGTCCTGAGTCTCATGCACGGAAGGATCCGTACCTGGGGTCCGGGGGCACTGGTACTGCTGCCCACGGTCCTGCTGCTCGGGTACTTCGTCTACGGGCTGATCGCCTGGACGTTCAACACGTCGCTGACGGACAAGCACAACGCCCGGCCGGTGCCGACGAACCACGTCGGTTTCGAGAACTACGTCAACCTGTTCGGTGAGGAACGGTTCCTCAACTCGCTGAAGAACCTCGGCGTGCTCACGGTGGCGTTCATCGTGGGCACGCTGATCTTCGGCCTGCTCTGGGCCCTGCTGCTGGAGAAGGGAGTGCCGGGCGAGAGCATCTTCCGCTCGGTCTTCCTGTTCCCGATGGCGGTGTCGATGATCGCGTCCGGCGTCGTCTGGGGCTGGTTGCTCAACCCGTCCCAGGGCGACGACGCGCGCGGCCTGAACCGGCTGTTCTCGATCCTGCACCTGAACTTCCTCGAGAACCCGTGGTGGACCGCGGGTTCGCGCTGGACCACGATGGCCTCGATCGCGTTGCCGGCGGTCTGGCAGCTGTCCGGCTACATCATGGCGCTGTTCCTGGCCGGCTTCCGCGGCATCCCGCCGGAGCTGCGCGAGGCGGCCCGGGTGGACGGCGCGTCGGAGTTCAAGCTCTACCGGTACGTGCTGTTCCCGCAGCTGTCGCCGATCGCGCTGTCCGCGCTGATCATCCTCGGCCACATGTCGCTGAAGCTGTTCGACCTGATCTACGCGATCACCGGGCCGAACCAGTTCCGCACCGAAGTGCCGTCGGTCTACATGTGGAACACCCTGCTCCGCAGCGACATGGCGAAGGCGGCCGCGATCGCGATCGTGCTGCTCGCCGTCGTCGCTGTTCTCGTCATTCCGTACGTCGCGTACACCGTCCGGCAGGAGAGCGAAGAATGAGCGTCGTCGACGCCAGTCAGGCGACCGGCAAGGCCGCCGCGGCGGTCGCCAACAAGCCACGGCGCAACGCGGTCAGCGACGGCTCGACCCGCAAGAGCCGGACCGTGCGGTACATCCTGCTGCTGCTCTTCCTGCTGTTCGTGCTGACGCCGGTGTACGTCGTACTGATCACCAGCTTCAAGACCTCCCAGGACACCACCGCCGCCGCGCAGTGGTCGCTGCCGGAGACCTGGACGCTCGAGCCCTGGCGCAAGGCCTGGGACGTGCTGCAGCCGTACATGGTCCGCTCGCTGTCGCTCGCCGTACCGGCCGCGATCATCGCGTCGCTGATCGGCTCCGCGAACGGGTTCGTGCTGGCGCGCTGGCGCTTCCCCGGCGCGAACCTGGTGTTCGCGTTCATCCTGTTCGGCATGTTCATCCCGTACCAGGCCGTGATGCTGCCGCTGCGGCAGACCTACCAGGACCTGGACGTCACCCGCGGGATCCCGACGCTGCTGATCACCCACGTCATCTACGGCCTCCCGATCTGCACGCTGATCTTCCGCAACTACTACGCGACCGTCGTCCCGATGGAGATCATCGAGTCGGCCCGCGTCGACGGCGCCGGGCTGGTCCAGACCTACCTGCGGATCATCCTGCCGATCTCGATCTCCGGGTTCGTGGTCACGCTGATCTGGCAGTTCACCTCGGTCTGGAACGACTTCCTGTTCGCGCTGTTCCTGACCCAGCAGAACAACGGGCCGGTCACGCTCGGCCTGGCGGCGCTGTCCGGCGGGCAGAAGGTCGACTACGCGGCATCGATGGCCGGTGCGCTGATCACGTCGTTCCCGACGCTGCTGGTCTACATCGTGCTCGGCCGGTGGTTCATCGGTGGACTGATGGCCGGTGCGCTGAAGGGTTAAGTCTTGACGGCTGTGTCGCGGCCCGTGGCTCCCTCGTGGAGCGACGGGCCGTAGTACTTATGTCACGGCGTGTCGTAAAGGTTGTCCACAGGACTCGCGCAGTGCCCTGCGGGCGGGTGCGCTTCGGCGGTAATCTCGCCAAGGTGACCAAGTCACGAGACCGGGACGGACGCGGCAGCCACCTGCGGCTGGTCGGCTCCACTCCCGGACCGAATCCCCCGCCCCCGGCGGGTGTCGACGCCGACACCACGCCGAGCGTCGCTGTGCTGGACACCCTGCAGGAGACCTTGCTGCTCGACCTGGCCGCGGCGCCGCCCGCCCTGTACCCGGTGATCGCCGAAGCCTCGGTGGCCCGGTCCGCCGCCCTGCTCGCCGACCAGCTCTGGCCGGCCGGGCGCCCCGACGAGATCGGCGAGGTCGAACGCTTCTTCTGGGCCGACGCCGCCCGCGTCCTCGGTGAACGCCGGGACGTGGATTCCTTTGTCCTGTTGACGAGTCTGGCCCGCACGGTCGGCCCGGCCGGCCGACTGCCGCTGCAGCGCGCGCACCTGTCCCGCGGGCGCACGCAGGACGACGTCCCCGACTGGGTCTCGCGGATCGCGGGCTTCCGGCTGACCAGCGCGATCGTCTCCGAGGACGTCACCGGCGACGGGCTCAGCGTCGTACTGGACTACGACGACGACCAGCACCCGCACACGCTGGTGGTGTTCGTCGACAACAACCTGGGCGCGATCGCCAAGGACGTCTTCGTCGGCCCACCGGTCGACCGCGTCGTCGAGGCGTACCAGCGCGGCGGGCGGGTCACCGTGCGCACGGTCCGCCCGGCGACCGCCGCGGGCATCATCCTGCAGGCGCTCGGCTACACCCACGACCACGACGAACCACCGGTCACCGAGGACTTCGAGTTCTTCTCCGGCCTGCTGGTCAACCGTCTCACCCAGCTCCCCGAACGCCCGGTCCGGCCGCCGATCCGCCCGTCGCTGTCGCCGAGGCAGCGCGAGCAGCTGGTCGAGGAGTTCCTCGAGTCGTCGTACGCCGCGAGCCTGCCGGGCGACGCCGGCGACATCGCCCGCCTGTGGATCGACCACGCCGTCGACCGCACCGTCGGCGGCCCGCTCCGCGTCAGCGCCGTACTGGTCGAGCTCTTCCTCGCCAACTGGCTCCCGCAGAAGGTCCTTGCCGACAGCACCTACTTCGGCCACGTCCCGCTCGTCGTCAAGGCGTGGCTGGCGTTCGCCGGCGACCGCACCCAGCTCGACCTCGACGCGATCGAGGAGGCCGTAGACGCCGTCGACGTCTGGACCCCGGCCCTGGAAGCAGCCGCCCTCGAAGAGCCCATCGGCTCCATCTCCGGCGAACGAGTCTTCCTCGACGAAACCAGCACCGACCTCGACGAGGCCTACCGCACCCTCTCCGGCCTGGGCTCCCCGCCGCGCCCCGACCTCGACGGCCTGGACAAGTCCCAAGCCGCCACCCTCTCGGTCCTGGCCCCCCACGCCTGGCTCCTGGCCGGCGAAACCCTGGGCATCGCCTACGCCACCGACGCCTTCGAAATCGCCGAACGCCTGGTCCGAGAAGCCCCCGACCTCCTCACCAAGGCCCGCCTGTCGACGTGGCCCAGAGCAATCGTCTGGCACCTGGCCCACCACCACCGCCTGGTAGGCCCCGGCGAACCCCTGACCCCCCACTCCTTGGCCGCGGACCTGGCCTCCTCAGCCCCCACCCTCCGCAAAACCACCAAGCTCCTCACCGACACCCTCGTCCTCCCGAGGTAAGGCTGGAGGGCCGGCGGGCGGCCCGGGTGCAGGCGGTGCGGGGGCTGATGTGGAACGCTGCGGGTATGGAAGCAGTCGGCACGTTGGCTATTGGTGTTGAGCTTCAGCTCGTGCCGACCGGGGACGGCGGGCGGGAAACGGCGCTCAAGGGTGGGTCGGCGCCTGGTGACCGGTTCACCTACCGCCCGAACTGGGGGCTGCCTGTCTGGGGTGTCGGTGAGCAGACGGCGGGTCCGGTGCTCGGGTTCTCAGCGGACGACATCCAGCCGGGCGACACGGTGCGAGCGGTCCTCGTACCGACCATCCCCGACCACCTCCCGGGCTGGCGCAAGGTCGAGGTCGGCGAGGTCCTTCGCATGTACGAGGGGCCGCGGGTGTGCGGGCTCGGCACGGTCGTCTGGATCGAGCCGGCGACCTGGCCGATGCCGGCCCGCGAGCAGGAGCAGTTCACCGGCTGGTTGAAGGGCGAGACCGGGCCGGGCGTACGCCGGCTGGGCTAGCGAACCCCGCTCGCAGAACGCATCTGCTCTGCTACCGATGGATGCCACCGCCGGAGAGCCTGTCTCGGGTGGTGGGAGGCCCTCGAAGGTGGCGTTGAGTCGGGGCGGATGATGGGGGTATGCATGTGCGCGCGCCAGAGCTCAAGGGTCGGGGATGGTTGAACACCGGGGGGTCGGAGCTTCGGCTTGCGGACTTTCGGGGGCGGTTCTTGTTGCTGGACTTCTGGACGTTCTGCTGCATCAACTGCCTGCACGTGCTGGACGAGTTGCGGCCGTTGGAGGAGAAGTACGGCGACGCGCTGGTGATCGTGGGGGTGCACTCGCCGAAGTTCGCTCACGAGGGGGAAGAGGCGGCCGTCAAGGCGGCTGTCGAGCGGTACGAGGTGGGCCACCCGGTGCTCGACGACCCGGAGCTGGTGACCTGGCAGAACTACACGGCCCGCGCCTGGCCGACCCTCGTCCTCGTCGACCCCAACGGGTACATCGTCGCGCAGTACTCCGGTGAGGGGCACGCGCACGCGCTCGACGCGCTGCTCGAGGAACTGATCGCCGAGCACGAGCAGAAGGGGACCCTGACGCGCGGCAAGTCGCCGTACGTCGCGCCGGTGGCGGAGCCGACCGAGCTGCGGTTCCCGGCCAAGGTGATTGCGAAGGGCAACGGGTTCCTGGTGGCGGACGCCGGGAACCACAGTGTGGTCGAGCTGGCGGAGGACGCACAGACCGTCGTACGGCGGTATGGCAGCAAGGCCAGGGGCTTCCAGGACGGCGGGCCGGAACAAGCATCCTTCTCGGAGCCGAACGGGCTGACCCTCCTGCCGGACGAGGTGGCGAACACCGTCGGGTACGACGTGGTCGTGGCCGACACCGTCAACCACGCGCTGCGCGGGATCACCTCGAGCACGGGCGAGACCCGGACGCTCGTCGGGACCGGCAAGCAGTGGATGGACGGCGACGGGACCGACGTACTCAGCTCGCCGTGGGACGTGGCGTGGTGGGAGGGCAAGGTCTGGATCGCGATGGCGGGCGTTCACCAGCTGTGGACGTTCGACCCGCTCACCAAGACGACCGAGGTAGCCGCCGGGACGACCAACGAGGGTTTGCGGGACGGCGCGCTCAAGGAGGCCTGGTTCGCGCAGACCAGCGGGCTCGCGGCGGACGGGGGCCGGTTGTGGCTGGCGGACTCGGAGATCTCCGCGCTGCGGTGGGTCGACGATGAGGTGCACACGGCCGTAGGCACGGGACTGTTCGATTTCGGGTTGCGCGACGGGAAGGCCGAGGAGGCGTTGCTGCAGCACCCGCTCGGCGTGACGGCGCTGCCGGACGGGTCGGTCGCGGTGCTCGACACCTACAACGGCGCCGTACGCCGGTACGACGTACGCCAGAACGTCGTCGAGACGATGGCGACCGGCCTGGCCGAGCCCAGCGGAGCGGTTGTCGTGGGCAACGAACTGCTCGTGGTGGAGTCGGCGGCGCACCGGCTGACGAGGGTGCCGCTCGGCGCGTCCGCGCAGGTGGACGAGTTCAGCACGCGCACGCAGCGGCCGCCGATGGAGATCGCCGGGGGTGAGGTGACGCTGGAGGTGGTGTTCACGCCGCCGCCGGGTCAGAAGCTGGACGACCGGTACGGGCCGTCGACGCGGCTGCTGGTGTCGTCGACGCCGGAGAACCTGTTGCGCGAGGGCGCCGGCGACACGACCGATCTCACGCGGCGGCTGGTGATCGACGAGCGCGTCGGAGACGGGGTGCTGCACGTCGCCGTACAAGCTGCTTCGTGCGATGACTCGGCAGCTGTCGAGTTCCCCGCTTGCCACATGCACCGGCAGGACTGGGGCGTGCCGGTGGTCGTCACCGCCGACGGACCGGCGCGGTTGGAGCTCGTCCTGTCCGGCGGCAACTGAACGCGAACGGCCGGTCGTCGGGGCGCCCACCTGAGCGCCGGAACGACCGGCCGTTGGCCAGCGGGAGTGCTACTCCTTGACGTCGCGGTGTTCTTCGACGACTCGGTACTCCTCCTCGACCGCGGGGTCGAGGGACTCGTTCGGGACGCGCCGGCGGCGGTTGGTGATGTAGAAGCTCAGCACGATGCCGAGTGCTCCGGCGAGCAGGAAGATGTAACCGACGACGGTCAGGTCGACCGCCTCCCAGGAGTCGCGGACGGCGAACGCGAGGATCGCGCCCACCACCATCAGGAAGATCCCCACACCGATGCTCATCCGAGCCTCCTCGTGAAGTCGTTCGACACCTCTGAAGCTACTCCGGCCGGAGGACGGAATCCATCAACAAAGGGTGTCGATCACGCCACTTGCGAAGGCCAGGTACCCGGGAGCAAACCTCAGGACCCGTGGGCGGTGAGCTCGACGTCCCCGGAGACCGTCTTCGCGCGGATCGTGTGGTCGGCCTGCATCGCGTCGCCGAGGCCGTTCTCGACCTCGCCGGAGCGCGTGTCGGTCTCCACCCGGTACGCCCCGCTCGGCGCGTTGACCTCGATGTCGCCGCTCGTCACGTCCGCGGTCACGTCGTTCGCCTCGTCCAGGTCCAGCGTCAGGTCGCCGGACGTCGTCCGGACGTTCACCGCGCCGCCCTTCAGCCCGCGCGCCTCGATGTCGCCCGAGGTGGACTGTACGTCGAACCGCCCGCTCAGCCGGTCGACCTTCACGTCTCCCGACGTCAGGTCCAGCTTCACGTCACCCGCGACGTCCGACAGCTCGATCTCGCCCGAGCGCGACTTCAGGTCGACCGCGCCGGTCCCGCTCAGCTGCAGGTCCCCGCTGCCGTTGTCGCCGGTGACCTTGGTCCCGCGCGGCACGGTCACCACGTAGTCGGCCCGGCACTGCCAGCCGCAGTCGCCGTCGAGCTTCAGCGTCTCCCCGTCGACCGAGAACCCGTCGTCGCGCTTCAGCAGCCAGTAGTTGCGCTTCACCTGCACGGTCGTCTCCGACCCGTCGCCGACCTTCACGGTGATGTCGGAGTTCGGCGAGTCCAGCTGCACCGTGGAGATCCGCTCGCTCACCTCGTGGGTGTCGTCGGCCTGCTTGTCACCCCACGTCCAGACGGCCAGGCCGATCCCGGTCACCAGCAGCAAAGCACCGACCTGCTTGACGTCAGCCATCGTCCGTCCAATCCTCGTCCCGCCCCGAACCGTCGTGTCGACAGTAGGTCCGTACGACGGCCCGCTGGATCAGGCGCCAACCCCCACCAACCCCTGAACAGCCCCTCAGGGAGCACTCAGGACTTGTGCTGACCCCGCATCACCGCGGCGGGCAGATCGTCGGTCAGGTTCCCGAAGAACGTCCGCGCCCACAGGTCGTCCCCGTGCCAGTACGGGCCGTCCTCACCGGGCAACGACTTCGGCGCCGTACCGGACTTCAACGCCCGCCGGCACTCCGCGCACAACGGCAGCGCGACCGTCGTACCGTCGCTCTCGACCTGGGTCAGCCGCCCAGAAGCCCTACCGTGCAAGGGATTGAACGCACACAACCCCGGTACGACGACCACCTTGCGATCCTCGGAGATCGCCACCGCCTGGTCGTACTCCCGCCGAGCCTGGTCGAGCAGCACCATCGCGCCGACCAGATCCACCAGGTCCCGCGACGAGTCCAGCACCTTCCCGGCCGCGTGGTGCGCGTCGAGCGCAGCCTGCTGGTGGGCCAACCCCTGACCAGCCGTCGACGGCAGCGCGGCGAGCTCCGACCCGAGTGTGGTCAGCTCGGCCGTCGTCTCGCGAGTCAACCGCCGACGCCGCTCGGCAGCAACGGTCTGCGCGACGTGCGGCGGAATGCTGAACGCCTTCTCCCGACGACCACCAGGCCGACGCCCGCGCATCCCGATCACCAGACCGAGCACGACCAGCGCCGCGATCGACCCCATCACGATGAGGAACACCGTCGCGCCGTTGGAATCCTCGGAGTCCCCGGAATCGTCCGACCGCGACACCGGCGGCCGCACCGGCTTCCTGGTCTCGACCGGCCCGAGCGCCGGCCCCGCCAGCAACTCGTAGAACTTCGCCACCGTCTCCGTCGGCCCGGCGTCGTACCCGGTGTCCTCCAGAGCGTGCGACCGCGCGTTGTTCAGCTGGTCGTTGTCCTCGCCGAACTGCGGCAGGTCCTGCACCTTGAAGTACGGGAACCGCTGCCCGCCGTCCACCACGACGTACAGGCCGGGCTTCTTCAACGCGTCCATCACCAGCGTGAGGACGTTCGTCTCCTTGCCCTGGAACGCGTCGCTCGGCGTCAGCGGCAAGATGATCGTGTACGTCGCAAAGCCGAGCGCCGAGGCCTTCGTCCGGAGATCGGTCCGCAGGTTCTCCGGCAGCCCACTCTTGTACGCCGGGTCGACGTACAGCGGGTCCTTGGCCAGCGAGGTCGCGATCTCACGCGCCCGCTCGGCCGGTGTCTGAGTCGTCCGGGCTCCAGCCGGTACGGCGGCCAGCGAGAGCACCACCGCCACGACTGCCGTCAACGCGTACCTGGCCTTCACGACCGTCCTCCACCTCGTCGGGCGACCAGAGCCGCCACTCCCAGCACTACTCCGGCCAGCATCGATCCGCCCAGCAGGCCGAGCGTCGCCCCGCCCAGCCCGTTGCCGATCGCCTTGCCCACGGTGAACGGCTCCGGCTCCGAGTGCCGGTCCTCCCGCGGTGGCAGCGGCGTCGTCCGGGCCGGCTCGGCGTCGTACCGGTCGCTCAGCCTGATCTTGTCCACGTACTCGCTGATCTGCGCCGACGGGTCCTTGGCCGACGTCCCGTAGACCTTGCCCGGTCCGCCCGCCTTGACCAGGTGGTCGACGCCGGTGGTGATGCTGTCGTCGATCACCAGGTACATCCCGGGCTTGCCGTTCGCGGCGGCCAACCAGCCGGCCAACAGCGCGGTGTCGCCCTTCTCCTGGTACCAGGCCCCGGCCGGTACGACGGCCACGAACACCGGCACCGGCGACGTCGCGATGCGGGCCACCATCTTCTCGACCTGCGCCGCGTCGACCTCTTCCGAGTACTGCGGGTCGACGTACACGGGTTGGTCCTTCCAAGCGGCCACGGCTGCGGTGATGCGTGGGTCCGTCTGGACGCTCCAGGCGTTCACCGGCAGGCACAGCGCCAGCGCGGCGACCACGAGCACCAGGAAGCCCGTACGGCGGGTCATCGGACACCTCCGTAGACCCGCTCGACGCGCTCGGCGAGGTCGTCGGACAGCGCGCCGAAGCCGGTCGCGACCATCGGGTTCTCGGGGTCGAGCGTCCAGTACGGCTCCGAAGCGCGGGCACCGCTGAGCAGTCCCGGCTTCGGCGTCACACGCAGCCCGTACGGCGTCTCGCCGCGGCTGACCGTCTGCGCACACGTCCGGCAGGCGGGGACCTCGGTGTCGTCCGACCAGGCCGCCGTACTGGTCCCGAACGGGTGAGTCGGGTCGAAGAAGCACGGCCGCAGCAGGTCGTTGCCACTGGCCACCTGGTGGGCCTGACGAGCGAGCATCAGCGCGCCGGCGACGGCGAGCAGGTCGTCGGGCTCGGCCTTGCGCAGCGTCCGGGCGGCGTCGAGGCGCAGCTGGGCGTCGTCGCGCTGGTCGAGCTGCAGGCGGCTCAGCTCCTGCCGCTTCTCCAGGTTCTTCAGCGTGCGGTCGGCCTTGGTGATCCAGCGGGTGGCCTGGGTACGCACGCTGCGCAGCGTGATCTCGGCGGCCGGCAAGGACTGCTTGGCAGAGCTCCGGCCCGGCTTCGGCTTGGCCTTGCTGGTCGACCGCGCGGCCTTTCCGCGGCTGCGCGCCACCAGGATCAGCACGAGCAGGAACCCGATCAGCCCGCCGATTCCCATCCCGACGAAGACCGAGCGGTCCTCCTTGTCGGTGGTCGACAGGCCCTTCCGGGGCACGTACGGCTCTTCGAGATCGCTCTTCGGGATCTCCGGCAGCGCGCGGCCGTCGTACGCCGTGGCCGCCTGCTGGATCGTGCGGACGATCTTCGGCGCCGGACGGTCGTTGACGATGTCGTTGTCCTGCTTGTCGTCGAGCTGCACGCTGGTCAGGTCGCGGCCCTTCAGCCCGGCCGGCCGGAACAGCTCCTCGCTGCCGTTCCAGTAGTCGTCCGAAACGGTCCAGACCAGGTAGAGCCCCGGCTGCCCGACGCGGGCCTGGAGCAACGTCGGCATGTCGAAGTAGAGCTCGCGCACGTACGGCGTCCGCGGCAGCAGCGCGACGTACACCGGGATGCCCGCGGCCGCCGAGGCGGTCCGGATCCGGTCCAGCTCGGCCTTCGGGAAGGCCACCCGCAGTCCGGGGTCGACGAAGATCCGGTCCGTCCGCCACGCGGTGGCGATCTGGTCCGAGAGGTCGGGCGGGGCGGCGTGCGCCGTACCGGCCGGAAGGAACGCCAGTACGGCGAGCAGCACGGCCAGGGCGCGGAGACGGGCGGACATCGCGCTCACCTTACGACGACGGGATGCCTTCACGCCTGCACTGACGTGAACCGGTGGCTTCAGGTTCCACGGAAGCGGCGGCCCTGGCTCGGACAGGGGAGACCGAGCCAGGGACGCCAGTCACTCAGGGCGAAAACGTTGCTACAGCAGGGCGGTGCTCACCAGGCCAGATCGCGATCTGCCCCGGTGCAAAGATCGACGTCCTCCGCGGGGAGGGGTACCCGCGGAGGACGTCGGCCGGGGGCAACTCAGAAGGCGGACTCGGGGAGGTCCATCACGTCGAGGTCGGTCAGCTCGGCCTTGATCCGCTCGGCGCGCACGGTCGGCATCGTGGAGCGGACGAACCACTGCGCGGCGGCGACCTTGCCGGTGTAGAAGTCCTGGTCGGCCGGCGACAGCTCGCCGCCGAGCCGCTCGAGCGCGACCTCGGCCTGCCGCAGCATCAGCCAGGAGCAGACCACGTCGCCGAGCACGTAGAGCAGCCGCGAGGTGTTCAGGCCGACCTTGTAGATGTTGCGCGGGTCGCCGTTCTCGGCCTGCGGGTTGCTCGCCATCAGCGCCTGGCCCATCACGCCGAGGATCTTGTTGGTGTCCTCGAGGCCCTTCGCGAGCAGGCCGCGCTCCTCCTTCAGGCGGCCGTTGCCGGCCTCGGAGGCGACGAAGCCCTGGATCTGCTCGGCCAGGTGACCGAGCGCCTGGCCCTGGTCCTTGATGATCTTGCGGAAGAACAGGTCCTGGCCCTGGATCGCGGTCGTGCCCTCGTACAGGGTGTCGATCTTGGCGTCGCGGACGTACTGCTCGATCGGGTAGTCCTGCAGGAAGCCGGAGCCGCCGAAGGTCTGCAGCGACTCGGTGCCGAGCAGCGTCCACGACTTCTCCGAGCCGTAGCCCTTGACCAGCGGCAGCAGCAGGTCGTTGACCCGCTCGGCCAGCTCGTCGTGCTCCCCGGCGTACCGGGCCTGCTCGGCGCGGTCCTGGTACGTCGCCGTGAACAGCACCAGCGCGCGCAGCGCCTCGGCGTACGACTTCTGCGTCAGCAGCGAACGCCGTACGTCGGGGTGGTGGGTGATGGTGACCCGCGGCGCGGTCTTCGCGGCGTTGGTCAGGTCGGCGCCCTGGACCCGCTCCTTGGCGTACTCGAGCGCGTTCAGGTAGCCGGTCGACAGGGTCGCGATGGCCTTGGTGCCGACCATCATCCGGGCGTACTCGATGACCTGGAACATCTGCGCGATGCCGTTGTGCACCTCGCCGAGCAGGTAGCCCTTGGCCGGGACGGTCTCGCCGAAGGTGATCTCGCAGGTGGTGGAGACCTTGATGCCCATCTTCTTCTCGACGTTCGTCACGAAGGCGCCGTTGCGCTCCCCGGTCAGCTCGCCGGTCTCCAGGTCGAAGTCGTACTTCGGTACGACGAACAGGCTCAGCCCCTTCGTGCCCGGACCGCCGACGCCGTCCACGCCCTGCGGGCGGGCCAGCACCAGGTGCACGATGTTCTCGGTCATGTCGTGCTCACCCGAGGTGATGAACCGCTTGACGCCCTCGATGTGCCAGGTGCCGTCGTCCTGCAGCGTCGCCTTGGACCGCCCGGCGCCGACGTCGGAGCCGGCGTCCGGCTCGGTCAGCACCATCGTCGCGCCCCAGCCGCGGTCGATCATGTGCTTCGCGATCAACTTGTCGCGGTCCGTGCCGTTGCGCCAGAGCACATGCGCGAAGTTCGGCCCGGCGGCGTAGATGTGCACGGCGGGGTTCGCGCCCAGCACCATCTCGGCCGCGGCCCAGCGCAGCGAGGGCGGGGTCGGCTGACCGCCCAGCTCCGGCGGGAGCTCGAGCTTGTACCACTCGGCGTCCATGTAGGCGTGGTAGCTCTTCGCGAACGACGCCGGCATCTTCACCTCGTGGGTGGCCGGGTCGAAGACGGGCGGGTTGCGGTCGGCGTCCTCGAACGACGCGGCCAGCTCGGTCTTGGCCAGCCGGTCGATCTCGCTCAGCACCTCGCGCGCGGTGTCGACGTCCATGTCGGCGTACGGGCCCTGCCCGAGCACCTGGTCACGCCCGAGCACCTCGAGCAGGTTGAACTCGATGTCCCGCAGATTCGACTTGTAGTGGCTCACGTGGCTGCCCCTGCCTGGTTGCTGACGTTGTCCCGTACGGCGATACTCACGAGTAACTTCGAGTATATACCCGTCGGTAACGAAGGCAAGGTGTCAGGGCGTGCTGCGATGAGGTGCCGGTCACGGTTCCGGACAAGCCCGGAGGTGGACCTCGGGTGAATTTACGATGCTGCGGAAGTGTCACGAGGCCGTGCGTGCGGCCTCGTTCCGATCTGAGGAGGCAGCATGGGGATCAGCAAGTGGCTGGGCAACAACAAGCCCGAGGCCGGATCGCGGGACGACCGGGCGGGCCAGAAGGCGATCGACCTGCAGAACGCCCACAACAAGGTGCTGCCCAAGCTCGACGAGCGGGCGGCGAAGGGCGACTCGACGGCGGCGAAGGCGGCCAAGAACATCCGCGAGAAGGGTGGCCGTAGTGACGGCGGCCGGAATGACGGTCGCTAGATCCAGTCGTTCCTGGTGATGCTTGCGGGGAGCTGAAGGGCCAGCAGGGCCGTCCCTTCAGCTCCCGCGTCAGGCGGAGCGCCTACGGCGTGTAGACCGTGGTGCTGCCGTAGAGCGGGTTGGTGAAGCCGGAGATGTAGCTGCTGGCGTTGCCGGCGCCGAGGTCGTAGGTGAGGAAGACGCCGTAGCCCTCGGTCTTGGTCCGGGTGGCCAGGCTCGCCGCGTTGGACGAGACGTTGATCTGGACCGCGGCGGGGGAGAGCTTCGACTTCGCGCTCGGGCCGCGCGGCACCGACCACGTCCCGTAGTACGGGTTCCAGGCGTAGTTGAAGGTCTCGGCCACACTCTGGCCGTTGTAGCTCAGGCGGGCCGCGGCCGGGCCGATGTCGTACAGGGTGATCAGCTTGTTCGGCAGCTTCTGGCGCAGCGCCTGGACCAGGTAGACGAACGAGCTGGCGTTCGGCTGCGGGGTGCCGTTGACGCCGTAGTCGGCGTACTCGTCGTCGAAGTCGATGCCGTCCAGCCCGTACCGGTTGACCGCGTCGGCCAGTTCCTGGGCGAAGGCGCTCGCGGCGGCCTGCGACGGGAAGTTGGCGAAGCCGGCGCCCTGGTGGTTGCCGAGGATCGACAGCAGGACCTTGATCCCCTTCTGCTGCAGGGGCCTGACCTCGGTGGCGACGTTGTCGAGCACGCGCTGGACGTTCTCGTTGAAGTGCAGGTACGCCTTCGAGCCGTCGTAGTTGATGTTCGCCGCGAAGATCACCGCGAGGTCGAAGACCTGGGCGCCGCCGTTGGCGAGCGTGTACTTGCCGACGTTCACCATGCTGTTGTTGTTGACCTCGACGTACGCGACCGAGATCGGGCCGTTCTTCGCGCGCGGCTTGCACTCGGCGGCCGACGCGGTCAGGGGGACGCCGGTCGCGACGGCCGCGCCGGCGACGGCGGCCGCCGACAGCAGGGTCCGGCGGCGCATGAGCTGGTCCTTCATCTCTACCTCTTTCAGGGCGGGAACGGAGGGAGATAAACCGGTATAGCTCCCCGATCATCGGGTCCCGTGCGAGCTGTGTCAAGGTTCGGATACGGGCAGTGAGTGGCCGCCGGGCCGGACTCGCGATTTGGGAACTTGTGGACCAAGATGGTGGTGTCAGTGGGAGGAAAGTTACCGGGGGCGAGCTGGGAGAGGACCCGATGAGCAGCTCTGCAGGGACGGTTGACCTACGGCAGCGCCGCCGGTCGCTGGTGGCCGGGACGGTCGGCAACTTCGTCGAGTGGTACGAGTTCGGTGCGTACGGGTTCTTCGCCACGGTGATCGCGGCGAACTTCTTCAGCAGCACCTCGACCAGTGACGCCGAGAGTCTGATCAAGACCTACGCGTCGTTCGCGCTGGCGTTCTTCTTCCGCCCGATCGGCGCGGCGATCTTCGGCCGGGTCGGCGACCGGATCGGGCGGCGGCCGACGCTGATCCTGGTCCTGCTGCTGATGACGCTGTCGACGACGCTGATCGGGTTGCTGCCGACGTACGCGACCGTCGGTGCGGCTGCGCCGTGGTTGCTCACGCTCGTCCGGGCGTTGCAGGGGTTGTCGGCCGGTGGTGAGTTCGGCGGCGCGGTCGCGATCATGACTGAATTCGCCCCGCGGAACAAGCGCGGTCTGTACGGCGCTTGGCAGTCGCTGACCGTCGCGCTCGGGCTGCTGGTCGGTGCCGGGCTGGCGGCGATCCTGGCGACTGCGTTGAGCACCGAGGCCTTGCACGACTGGGGTTGGCGGGTGCCGTTCCTGCTGGCGCTGCCGCTGGGGTTGGTGGCGTTGTTCCTGCGGCTGCGGTTGGAGGAGACGCCGAACTTCGCGCGGGTGCAGTCTTCTTTGCCTGAACCTGTGGGAAAGGGTGAGGTTGCGAAGGCGATTGCCCTGGGCATCGGTCGGTTGATGGGGTGGTCCGCGGCCGGGTACACGTTCCTGGTGGTGATGCCGTCGTACCTGCAGTCGACGCTGAACGCGACGTTCCAGCAGGCGCTGGTGGCGACCGTGCTGGCGAATCTTGGTTTCGCGGTCTCGATCATGCCGGCGGGGTGGATCAGCGATCGCATCGGTCGGCGGCCGGTGATGATGACGGGGGCCGCGCTGGTCGTCGTACTGGCGTTCCCGTTGATGAATCTGTTGCAGGACAAGGAATCTTCGAACGCGGCCAAGGGGATCGCGGTGTTCGTCGCCGGGTTGGTCGTCGGATTGATGGCTGGGCCCGGGCCGGCGATGCTGTCGGAGATGTTCACGACGCGGGCGCGGTACACCGGGCTGGGGCTGGCATACTCGTTGTCGAACGCGGTCTTCTCCGGGTCGGCCGGGTTGATCATCACCGAGCTGATCAAGCGGACGAAGAACATCGACATCCCTGCTTGGTATGTGATGGTGACGTGCGCGATCAGCGTGGTCGCGTTGCTGACGCTGCGCGGCGATGATCACCAGCGGGAGCTTCGGGACTGACATGCGCGTTATTGGGTTGATGTCCGGGACGTCGTACGACGCGATCGACGCTGCGGCTGCGGAGTTGCGGTTCGAGGGCGACGAGTTGGTGCTGCAGCCGCTCGGGATGCTGAGCCGGCCGTACTCCTCGTCACTGCATGCCTTGTTGGCTGCTTCGTTGCCGCCAGCAAATACTTCGCTGGGTGCGGTGACCGAGTTGGATACGGGCGTCGGGCAAGCATTCGCTGAGGTTGCCGCGCAGGCTGTCGAGCAGTTGTGCGGTGGTTCGGCCGATCTGATCGTGTCGCACGGGCAGACGGTGTTCCACTGGGTCGATTCGGGCGTGGTGCGCGGGACGCTGCAGGTCGGCCAGCCGGCGTGGATCGCGGAGGCGACCGGGACGACCGTCGTGTCGGACCTGCGGTCGCGTGACGTCGCGGCTGGTGGGCAGGGGGCGCCGCTGGTCAGCCTGTTCGACGTGCTGTGGTTGCGCGGGCGAACCGGTACGCCGGTCGCGCTCAACCTGGGCGGGATCGCGAACATCACCGTCGTACCGCCTGATGGTGATCCCGTCGCCTTCGACACCGGCCCCGCCAACGCCCTGATCGACGCCGTAGTCGGCGAACTCACCGCGGGCCGCCTCACCTTCGACGCCGACGGCGTGATGGCCGGCCGCGGCCGAATCCACCCCGAACTCTTCGACCGCCTGCTCTCCGAGCCGTACTACTCGCGTCCAGCGCCCAAGAGCACCGGCAAGGAACTCTTCCACCTCGCCTACCTGGCCGACCTCATGCAGGGCCTCCCCGAGATCGCCCCCGACGACGTAGTCGCCACGGTAACGGCTCTAACCGCCCGAACCGTCGCCGACGCCGTCAAGTCCCACGGCGGCACCGAGGTGATCGCCGCCGGCGGCGGCATCCGCAACCCAGCCCTCATGCACCGCCTAGCGTGGGAACTGGGAGACATCCCCCTCCTCAACACCGACGACCTAGGCCTCCCCTCAGCCGCCAAGGAGGCCTATGCGTTCGCCGTCCTGGGCTTCCTCACCCTCCACGGGCTGGCTGGCACAGTCCCCAGCTGCACAGGTGCCAGACATGCGTCAGTCCTCGGCTCGATCACCCCAGGCCAGGGCGGCCTGCCCCAGACGCCCCCCGCAACCTTCCCCACCGCCCTCCGCATCGAAGGCGGCACCAACTAGCGCCCGCCCCCGTGCTGGCGCGGCGGAGGACTGCAGGCGCGGAGCGCCGAGCAGCTCGGGGCGGCTCGGCTCACCCGCCCACCACCTCACCCACCGCCCACCACCTCACCCACCGCTCCGCCTCACCCACCGCTCCGCCTCACCCACCGCTCTCCGCCTCACCCACCGCTCCGCCTCACCCACCACCCCGCCTCGCCCACCCTTTACCTCACCCACTCGTCCGCCCACCGCCTCACCCACCGGACCGCATCGCCCAGCCGCCTGCATGTCGGTGACCTTCGGGGCGTGTGATTATCCGGCGCATGGACATCTCCTCCTCTGAGATCGTGGTTGACGGTCGGCCTGGGCTGCTGAGCGTTCCTGCCGATGGGGTGGTGCGGGGTGGGGTGGTCGCCCTGCACGGGTCGAGTAGTTCGTCGTACCGGCAGGTGATCTTCGAGCACCTGGCCGAGACGGTCGCACCGCTGGGGATCGCGGTGGTGAGTTTCGAGCGGGCGCCTTGGCCGCACGACGACGTGGACATTCCGTTCGACGTGCAGGCGGCGGGGGCTGTGGCGGCGTACGACGTACTGCGGGACCTGTACGACGTGCCGATCGGCTTCTGGGGCGTCAGTCAGGGGACCTGGATCGCGGCGCTGGCGGCGCAGCAGCGGGAGGCGGCGTCCCTGGTGCTGCTCGGATGCTCCGGCGTGAGCCCGGCCGAGCAGATGCGGCACGCGACGGCCGAGGCGGTCCGGCGGGCTGGGTACGACGAGGAGGCGGTGGGGCACGCCGTCGGGATTCGTGACGCGGTGGCCGACCTCCTCCGCGGCAACGCCGACCGGCAACAGGCGATCGACCTGCTCGAGCAGCACGCCGACGAGCCGTGGTTCGGGCTGGTCGGACTCACGGCAGACGACCTCGGCGAGGACCTACCGGCCTGGCACGAGCTCGACTTCGACTCCGAGCGGCTCTACGCGACCGTCCACTGCCCGGTCCTCCTGATCCACGGCGCCGACGAGGCCAACCTCCCGGTCCCCGAGACCCTCGAGGTCTGGCGCCGAGCCGCCGCCACCTCCGGCAACCACCAGATCGAACACGTCCAGGTCCCCAACGCCGGCCACTGGCCCGGCACCCCCGACCGCACCCGCGAAGGCATCAGCCCGGCGTACACGAAGATCCTCCAGGACTGGTTCAGCAACTGATCCACGCACGGGTTCCAACCTTTCCGTCGGCAGCGCGCTCTGAGGTGGGTGTCGGCAGGAACACGGCGAGGAGGCCGGATGGAACGGGACCAGGGGTTCGCCGAGTACGCGGCGACCCACCAGCAGCGGATGTACCGGCAGGCGTATCTGCTGACCGGCGATCTGCACCAGGCCGAGGACCTCGTGCAGACGACGCTGCTGAAGCTCTACCGGGCCTGGCCGCGCGCTTCCCAGGCGGAGTACCTCAAGGCGTACAGCTCCAAGACCCTGGTCCGGACCTTCCTGGACGGCCGCCGCAAGTGGCGCCGTGAGCGCGAGCTGAACAGCCTGCCCGACCCCGCCCGGGTCGCCGATCCGACCGACCTCCGCCTCACCCTGCTCGCCGCGCTGGACGGGCTGCCGCGTCGAGCCCGGGCAGTCGTCGTACTGCGGTTCTGGGACGACCTGAGCGTCGAGGAGACGGCGGAGGCGCTGGACTGCAGTCAAGGCACCGTGAAGTCGCAGAGCAACCGTGCGCTGCGCCTGCTGCGGGAGCGGCTCGGCGGCGACTTCCACATCTTGCAGGGGCACTGAACGATGGAGGACAAGACCATGAGCGACCAGCAACTGAAGGACCTGCTCGTGCATGTCACGGACCCGGTGCCGGACATGGACGACGCCGTACCGACGAGCCTGGTGCGAGGTCGTCGGAGCGTACGACGCAGGCGAGGCGCGGTGGCCGGAGCCGGCCTGGTCGCCGGGGCGCTGGTGGTGGTCGGGGTGGTTGCTATAGGCAACCAGGTCGGCGGGGGTGACCAGAGCTTCGCCGGTTCGCCGGCCGCGACGCCGTGGCAGGAGCCGCCGATCAGCTCCGAGCAACGGCAGTTCCAGCGCAGGGTGGCGGCGGAGCTGGACCGGCTGCTGCCGGCGCGGTTCGGGAAGGTCGCCGCCGACTCGGACTTCGACGGGTACCGAGTGCGGGTGGCCGATGCGGACTTCCCGATCACCTTCCGCGTCGGGACGCCGCAGCGCTCCGGAACTCCCACCTGCGCCAAGGACCAGACGGTGCAGTCCTGCGTCGCCAAGACCATCCAGCCCGGCGGCTATCCGGTGGAAGCGAGTCAGGGGGTTGCGCACACCAACGACGGCCGGACGATCGTGATCCCTGCGGCGCGGATGCTCTACCAGGGCAACGAGGTGGAACTGACCATCTTCCCGCTCTTCGCCTCGGGCTCGGCGGTGACGATCAGCGATCAGGAGCTGCTGGCGGTGGTGTCGAAGCCTGCCTTCCTCGACCTGGTCGACGAGTGGGCGTCGCACCCGGAGTGGATGCCGGCCGGTTCACGCAGTACGCCGACCCGCTGACTCGGGCGCGTGACCCGGTCTCCGCCCCCGGGTGCCCCGGTCCTCGGCGGTCAGCCCGGGCCAGGTCCAGATCACGATGCTCCCCCCGGAGAGGAGCGCGGCGCTCGCCAGGCCCGCCTGGCTACTCCTTGGTCCAGATGAGGATCTCGCGGGCCGAGTCCTCCGGGGTGCCGTCCCCCTGGACCGAGCGGGGGACCAGCTTGCGGAGCTCGATCGCGTCGTGGATCGCGTCCTCGACCTCGTCCGCGGACCAGCCGCGGGCGGTCAGGCGGGTACGGCGTACGTCGTCAGGGCAGTCCAGGTGCAGCCAGCGGCCTTCCGGGAGCTCGCTCGGCGTGAGCGGACCGAGCAGGAGGACGGGGACGCCGGATCGTCGGATCAGCTCGGTGATCCGCAGCCAGATCGTGTTGTACGCCGGCCAGTGCGGCTCCGCGGCCTGTTCGTCGATCTTGATGCCGAGCAGGCGCCCGTCGTGGTCGAGCAGCTCGTCCATGTCCATCACGACCAGCCCACCGGCGCTGAGCCGCAGCAGCTCAGGCACGACAGTGGACTTGCCCGCCCCCGGCGCACCAGTCACGACGAAAAGCCTCGACATACTCCTATTCTCTCCGTGCCGTCGACGGCTTGTCGCCCGGCTTCCCGCGCGTCGGCGGTTGACCTTCGAGTGGGTGGAAGGTGTTGGATCGGGGGGTGGTGGACGACCTGGTGAGCATCAGCGCGTTCGCGCGGCGGGTGGGGCTGACGCCCAGCGCGCTGCGCTTCTACGACGACTGCGGGGTGCTGCGCCCGGCTGTGGTCGACGAGGGCAACGGCTACCGGTACTACGCGCCCGACCAGGAGCCACGGGCCCGCCTGTTGCGGGACTTGCGGGAGATCGACCTGCCGCTTCCTGAGGTACGCCGAGTGCTCGCCGGCGAGCCGACCGCTGCGGCCGCGGTGGTCGAGGCGCATCTGCGGACAGTCGAGCAGAAGGCAGTCAGCACTCGGCAGGCGGCCCAGCGCATCCTCGCAGGCCTCTCCGGCACGACCACCAAGTCGCCCCAGGTCACCCTCGGCGGCCCGGAGTTGGCCAGCGCAATCCGCCAGGTCACCCCGTCGGCTGCTGGACCCAGCCCCGAGGCGATCGCTCACATCGGATCAGCGCCAGCGGGCGGGCCCACGCCGGGGGCGGCTGATCGGTCGAACGCCGCTTCGGCGGCTGAACCTGCGGCGGACGCGGCTGAGCGATCGAGCACGCCCTCGGCTGCGGACGCTGAGCGGTTCCTTCCCGCGTTGACCTGCGTGCGGATCGAGCTGAGCGAAACAGAAGTCACCCTCGTCGCCACCGACAGATACCGGCTCGCCGTACGCAAGCTGCACCCCCAGTCCTTCGACGGCACTCCCGGCGCGATCCTGATCCCAGCCCCGGCGTTGACCGAGCTGACGCGCTGGCTGGCCGCCGCAGACACGGTTCACCTGCAGGCCGGCAGCGACCTCACGCTCTCCACCGCCGACGAGACCCGGACTCTCGCATCGATGGACGCCGAGTACCCCGACTACCAAGTGATCCTGGACGGCCTGGAACCACCCGCCTGCCGCGTCATGGTCGACCGCGCGGCTCTCGCCGATCTCCTCGGCACCGACGAGGTAGTTGCCCTGGACATCAAAAACGAAGCGGTTGTAGTGGGCAACCAAAGGCTCGACGCGATCACCACCGGCACCCCACACCGCATAGGCTTCACCACCCGCCTGCTGGCCGAAGCGTTAGCGACCGGCGTAGGCCCCGACGTCCTGCTCGAGATCCACGCCCCCGACCGCCCCGTCGTCATCCGCTCCGCCGACCAGGGCACCTTCACCACCTTGGTCATGCCCAACCGCCTCTAACCGAAGTCGATCTCGAACGTCGGGTACTCCGGCTGCGGGCAAGCCGCCCCTCGATACCCCAGGCGCTCGTAGAAGGGCGCCGCCCGCTCGTGGTGCGCCTGCCACTCCAGCCAGCGCACCTCCGACGCGGCCCACTCCACCACCGCCGCGACCAACTCCCGCCCAACCCCAGTACGGCGAACGCCTGGCTCGACGTACAGGTCGTGCAATCGCCCCTGATGCCGCCGCCCGGCGCGCAGGCATGCGGTCAGCGTGTCACCAGCACCGGGGCAACCGTCGGCCGCAGGACCCGGTGCGTGATGACGGCGGCAACAGCCCAGGCTGCGCCCATCACGACCATCGGGAAAGCATGGCCCGACTCCTCGTCGAACAGGGCGAACATGGACAGGTTGACCACCGTGTGAGCGACGGTCGCGACGGCGAGGTTGGTCCCGCGTGCGGACTGGAGGACGGCGCCGAGTACGACGGACAGCGAGATCGTCATCACCAGGAACGCGCCCATGAAGACCGGCCCGTTCGCGAACCCACCGACGTGCCATACGCCCCACAGGACACCGACGGTCAGCGACGAGCGCAGTACGCCGTACCGGGTCTGCAAATACGGCTGGAGGTACGCGCGCCAGCCGAGCTCCTCGCCGGCCGAGCCGATCAGCATCGTCAGGGTCAGTGCCCAGAGCGGGTACTTCTGCTGGTCGAAGTGCAGCGGCTGCCCGGCGACGACGTGGACGACGACCGACACGGCCATCGCCGCGACGACGATCCCGGCGACCAGCGCGGACTTGCGCGCGACCACTTCGACCGGCGTGAAGCGAGCCCCCACGCGCGTCGTACGGCGGAAGAGCACGAACATCAGCCCGACCCCGAGCGCCGGCGCGAACTGCACCAGCTCGAGCAGGTCCGGATTCGGTCCGATGCCGCCCTGGAGCGCGATCAGCAGGCCCGAGAACAGCAGCGTGGCGACGTAGAAGACGGCTACGCGCAGGAACATGTCACTCCTCGATCAGGTACGGCGCGAGCAGCAGGTCGAGCTGGTCGCGCAGGAAGTCGGTCAACGAGCCCCAGCCGTTCACGGCCCAGACCTGCAGGGCACCGTTGAAGCAGACCAGGGTGAGGCGGGCCAGCGCGTCGACATCGGCCGAGGGCTTCAGCTCGCCGGCGGTCTGGGCAGCGCGGAACAGCCGCGCGGTGGTGTCGACGATCGCGGCCGAGTGCGCCAATGCGTGCTCGCGGAACTCGGGATCGGCGACGTCGAGCTGGACAAACCCCAGCCCGTTGCCGAGCTCCTCGCGCCGCTCGATGTGGGCGACACTCGACAGCGCGAAGTCGCGCAGCGCGGCCATCGGCGAGGTGTTGCGCGCCTCGGCCTGCTCGGCCGCCCGGATCACCATCAGCGGGGACCGGGCCGCGGAGGCGAGCAGCAGCCCGCGCTTGGACCCGAACCGCTGGATCAGGGTCGGCGCCGCCAGTCCGACCCGTGCGCCGACGGCGGCCAGGGTGAGCTTCACCGGGCCCAGTTCGGCCAGTACGACGCGCGTCGCGTCCAGGATCGTGTCGTCGTCGATCAGGCGTGGGCGGGCCACGGCGTACCCCCTCGGTCGTTTATAAATGGCCGTTCACTAACTCGGAAGACAGTAACAGATCGCTGCCCGATCAGTTATTCGTGAACGACGGCCGACCTCCGCCTGTGGTTAGGGTCTGTGCCGGTCGGTCCTCCGCCCTGGACCTGACAAGTCGTCAACGGGAGCCCCACTCATGCGCCGCTTCGCCCGCACCGCCCTTGGTCTGCCACTCGCCCTGGCGGGGGTGGTGGTCACGCTTGCCGGGGCCGCCTCCGCGTTCTGGCTGGTCGGCCCGGACAGCACCGTCGAGACCGGTGAGCAGGCGCTGTCCAGCCGCGGCCTCGCCGTCGCCACTGCACCCGACCTGCTCGACCGGCACGGCTTCACGCTGCACGTGACGGCGTCGAGCGCGCGGCCGGTGTTTGTTGGGGTGGGCCACGATCTGGACGTCAGCAGCTATCTGGGCGGGGCGGCGTACACGCGGGTCGTGCGCTTCGACCTGCCGTCGGAGCTCGGCACGCAGGAGATGAAGGGCGGCTCCGAGCGGCTGAACCCGCCGACCGGGCTGGACTGGTGGGTCGCTGACGCGGGCGGCGCCGGCAAGCAGTCCGCCGCGTGGGAGACGCAGGACGGCGCGTACGACGTGGTGGTGATGAACGCGGACGGTACGCCGGGGGTCGACGCGACCGTGACGTTCGGGGCGGAGCTGAAGGGGCTGTTCGGGATCTGCCTGGTGGTGCTCGGGGTCGGGCTGATCCTGCTGTTCCTGGGGATCTGGCTGGTGATGCCTCGCAAGCGGCGCACCGAGCAGTCCAGTACGCCGGAGACGACGCAGCAGACGATGCCGTACGTCGTACCGACTGTTCCGAGTCGTCCGAGTGCGCCTGCTCCGGTGGTTCCGCCAGTTCCGGTTCCGCCGGCGCCGGTGGCTGAGGAGCCTCGGCCCGAGCCTGTCGACGAGCCCGAGGAGGAGCCCGCGCCGCGCCCGGCTCCCGTGCCGGGGATGCCGCCGCAGTACCAGGCGCCGGCGTACTCGCCGCCGCGGGTGAAGCGGGTGGCGTCGGCGCTGACCGGCGGCATTATGTTGCTGACGGCAACCGGTTGTGTCGCCGTACCGGAGGAGAACACCAGCACCGGGCCGGTCACCCGGGCGGCTGTGACCGTGGCGGACGGGCTGGCCGTCGTACAGAAGTACAACGCGCTGAACAACCAGGCCAACCAGGCGCGCGACCCCAAGCTGTCCGAGGCGATCGAGGCTGATCCGACGCTCGCGATGACCCGCGCCGGGTACCAGATCGGCCGGAAGACCGACGAGGCCGGCAAGGACAAGGTCAAGCCGTTCACGTACACCGAACCGGTGGTCGGCGCGCCGCAGTACGGGGCGTACCCGATGCGCTTCGTCGTCGCGTCGGGCGTTTCGACCAGCCCCGACAGCAAGCAGCTCGGCGTTTGGGAGCGCACGACCGCGGGCGATCCGTGGGTGCTCAAGTACTCGGTCTACCCGAGCGCGACCGTCAAACTCCCGGCGCTCGAGGGCCTCCGAGCCCCCACCAAGACCGACATGAACAAACTCGCCAGCCTCCCGCAATCAGCAGCCGCGAACCTGGCCGCCTATCTCTCCGGCGGCCCGACGTCCCCCAAGGCGAGCCTTTTCACACCGTCCCCCGGCACCGTCACCCTCCTCAACCAGCGCGCCAAGGACAAGATCGACGACGCCAAGAAGCCCTACATCGCCACGGCCACCGACACCTTCCGCCCGTCCGCCGACCCCCTCACCTTCATCACCGCCGACGGCCACGCACTGGTCTTCCTCGCCCTCACCGAGCAGTACCTCCAACACGTAGAGCCCGGCTCCAACGCGTACTGGACCAGCGGACCCCCGACAGCATTCAGCAGCTACGTGAAGTACACCCAAACCCTCCACCAGGACTACCTCCACCAGTTGGCGGTCGTCATCCCGCCCAAGGGCCAAGGAAAACTCCAAATCCTCTCCCTCGACGGCCAACTAGTAGGAGCCGGCGGCAGCTGATCCAGCCTCACCAAGACCTCCCATCCCGCCGGGTGCGAGGTCTTGTGACGTCCACGCCGCAGGACCAGGGTGTGGGGATGGGTGGGAGATGGATCTGTTGTGTGGTGGGACTGGTACTAGCAGCTGGGGGCTGCGCGACCGAAGGGGAGAAGGAGGGCGCGCACATCGCGCCCGTCGCGGGGGCGGTGAGCCAAGCGCCGGCGAGCACGCCGACGGCCGAGCCGACGAGCACACCGACGGCGGTGCCGACCACGCCGCTGGCGACAACCGTGGTGAAGCCGGTGACCGTACGCCGGTTGGTGGTGGTGACGCGGGCAGTCGCGTTCAAGCGGGTGACCAAGCAGGACGCGTCGCTCGAGGTCGGGACGCGGGAGGTCACCAAACGCGGGCGGGCCGGCGTACAGCGCCTCACGTACGAGGTGACGATCACCGATGGCGTGCAGGTGGGCAAGCGGCTGGTCCGGCAGGTGGTGACGCGGAAGCCGGTCAGCGAGGTGACCTCGGTCGGGACCAAGGCCGTTGTCGTCGAGGAGGAGAGCGGTTGCGACTCCAACTACAGCGGCTGCGTGCCGATCGCGAGTGACGTCGACTGCGCAGGCGGCAGTGGCAACGGACCGGAGTACGTCGAGGGGCCGGTGGACGTACTCGGGTCCGATGTCTACGGGCTCGACGCGGACGACGACGGCGTGGGGTGCGAGGACAACTAGCGCAGTTCGGCGGTGAGGGTGGCGCCGTGGAGGTGGTGGGTGGTGAAGGTTAGGCGGGTGCCTAGGAGGGTGTGGGAGACGCGGACCGCGGGGTTGGCCACCGCCAGCGTCAGCCAGCGGGCGGGGAGCGTCAGGGTGATGGTGGCGCGGGTGAAGGTGGGGTCGGAGACGGCGACGGTGAGGTGACGGCCGGTAGTGCGGGTGAGGGTGGAGGCGGGGCCGTCGATGATCAGGCCGGGGAGTAGGTGCGGGCCGGAGGTGAAGGTGTTGGCGGCGGTGAGGGTTCCGGACTGGATGGCTTGAGCTCGGGTTGTGTTGGTGAGGATTCGGGGCGGGCGGTGGGTGGCCAGTTGCGAGCGTGAGGCGTTGGGGAGCAGGGAGTAGGCGTGGGAGCTGAGAGCGCCTGCCGCGTGGTCGAGGGTGAGGGAGAAGACGTTGCGGGTGACCGCGGTGTCCGGGTTCGACGTACGGATGACTCGGCGGCTGCGGGTGACCTGGTCGAGACCGACCCGAGCTCGGCCGCCGGCGTGGAAGTAGTAGCCGACCGACTGGGCGCCGTTGGAGTAGTGGAGCCAGCGGAGGTCGGCGGTGCCTGCGCCTGACCAGCGGCGGCCGTTGCGGAGGACGCCTTCGACAACAGGGGCGGCAACCGACGGACGGGCGTCGAGAGTAGTCGTCGCCGCGCGCGACGCATCGCCGGCACCAGCAGCCAGTACGACGATCTCATCGTCCAGCAGGAACCACGACTTCGTCGCCGAAGCGTTGCGGTAGACAACGAAATCGTCGGGCAGCTCGGCCCGGTGCGCGTAGGCGTAGTCGTCGGACTGCACCCACCCGACCGCGCCGAACGCGTCGAGCGTCGCGCCGCCGGAGTGCCGGTTGGTGCCGACAGGGAAGTACACGTACGTGTTCTGCGACTCCGACGACGCGGTGAAGTTCAGCGGGTGCGTCGGGTTGTCGTAGTACGCCGTCCCGTACAGCGCCGGGATCGACTGCCGGGTCTCGACCGGGGCGGTCACCCCCGCCAGCCCGTACGGCGAAACGGTGGTGAGGTAGTCGACGCCATAAGCCTGCGTCTGGTCCTGCCCGGCCAGGTAGAGGTAGTACGCGCCGTCCCCCTGGAACCACGGCAGCAGGTTCTCGCCGCTCATGTACTCGTACTTGCTGATCCGCTCCGAGTTCCGCGCCAGCGCGAACGCGTAGCCGGGCCGCCGGTGCACGGTCTTGTCCATCGCGTTGAACGCCACCGACGACGCCGCCGGGTTCAGATCCGCGGCGACGATCGAGGAGTCCGCGACGATCTCCGCCAGCCGCGCGACGCTGACCGGCGAGACGAAGCTGTTCGGGTTCAGCGTCGGCCGCGCGGTGAATTTCACGTACGACCGCAGCCGCGCCGCATCAGCAGCGGACGCGTAGTCCGCGAGGTCGACGACCGCCTCGATCACGACCGCCACGTCGTCGTACCCGGTGCCCGGCCGCGAGACCGCGCGCCCCTTGACGATCTCCATCATCCAGCCCTCGAAGATCAGCGGCGCGAACCCGGTCTCGACCCAGCCCTGCACCACCTTCACGAGGTCGTCGCTGGTCGCGTACGCCGTACCGTCGAGCAGCTTGACGGTCTGGACGACGCGACTGAGCAGGCCCTTGCCGTACGAGCCGGTGTACGCGACCGAGCTGTGCTGGATGAACGAGCCGTCGGCGTAGTACCCGTCGGTGACGCCGTGCCGCAGGTCGTACGGATCGATCGTCGCGAAGACCGTGAACTGGTCCTGCAGGGCCTTGCGGATCCGCGCGTCGTCGCCGAGCAGCGCGCCCTGGACGATCCGGTTGGTGGTGATGTCGGCGAGGTTCGCGCCGGTGTGGAAGCGCGAGTCGAGGTTCACGTCGCCGTTGGTGCCGTTGCGCAGGTACGCGTCCATCGAGGTGACGTACGTCGTCACCAGGTCGCGCGGCGCGTCGAGCAGCGCGAGCGTCTTGCCGACGAAGCCGGAGATGCCGATCTCCCAGGTGAACCAGTTGCCGTAGTACCCCTTCGACTGGTCGCCGTAGTAGTTCGCGTGCAGCCAGGTCAGCTTCTCGAGCACCTTGGCCCGGACGGCGGCGTTGCCCTGGAGATCGGAGGCCGGGCCAGGACGTCGTACGGCGAGCGCGATCTCGTAGAGGTGCTGGTACGACGCGCTGAGGTTCGGGTCGCTGGTCCCGAGCGGAAGCCCGGCGAAGGCCTCGGTCGCACCGGCGCGATCCATCGCCGCGAGCCAGGTGCGCGCGGTCTGGTCGAGCGCGGCGAGCTTGGCGGCGACCTCCGGGCGCGCGTTGGACTCGGCGGTCCCGGTGAAGATGCCGGCCAGGTTGGCCAGCAACTGCTCGGGACCGGCAACTGCTCCTGAAGCAGACAAACCGGCCGCTGACGCCGGCGCGGGATGCACCGCGGTCAGCAGGGCGGCGGCGGGGACGAACGACAGCAGGCGGCGACGACTGAGCTCCACAGCAACTCCCGGGCGAAAGGGAAGAACCTCACGGCCCGAGTCAACCAGCCGAAACTATCTTCCGGCAACCGTTTACCGCCGATTTCCCGCCGCCGTCTCGAAGTCGCGGAAAAAGGGAGGGCGCGGAACAGATCGGTGGGCGGCGCGGTTGGTGGTGAGCGATGTCCGGCGCGCGGCGCCGGCGACGAGCGGAAGGCGGGACAGGCAAGTGGCCGAGGTGCTGGTGGTCGGGGGTAGCGGGGGACTGGGCTTGGCAGTGGCCCGGAAGTACGCGGCGCAGGGCGACTCCGTGGTGGTGACGAGCCGGACCAAGACCGGGGCCGACGAGGCTGCCGCGTTGGTCGGCGGCTCGACGCGTGGGCTCGCGGTCGATCTGTCGCAGCCGGCAACGATCGAGGAGGCGCTGGGCGAGATCACCGCGGTCGATCACCTGGTCGTGACGGCGATCGCGCAGAGCGGGAACACGATCGCCGGGTTCGACCTCGAGGACGCGGTGACGGCGGCGACGGTGAAGCTCGTCGGGTACGCCGAGACCGTGCGCGTGCTGGCGAGCCGGTTCAACCCCGGCGCGTCCGTGGTACTGCTCGGTGGTCTGGCGAAGGACCGGCCCTACCCGGGGTCGACGATGGTGACGGCGACCAACGGCGGCGTCTCCGCGCTCGCGCGGACGATGGCAGTCGAGCTCGCGCCGGTGCGCGTCAACGTGCTGCACCCGGGCGTTGTCGGCGACAGCCCGAAGTGGGAGGGCTCCGACCTCGCCCACGTGGTCAACCGCACGCCGATCGGCCGCACGGTGACCGTCGACGAGGTCGTCGACGCCGTCGACTTCCTGCTCCGCAACGGCGCCGTCAACGCCGTCGACCTCGAGCTCGACGGCGGCACCCGGGTCCTTTGATCAGGGAGCAGCTACGACGGCGCGCTGCGGTCTGCCGCTGAACACTGCCAGCGCACTGACGATGTCGGCGACGAAGACGAGATGCAGCAGCGTGTTCACCACGCCGTACCGCGGGCTGACCGCACGCTGCCGCATCATCAGCGCCAAGCACGTCACGCCGTAGATCGAGGTCGGCAGCAGCATCAGGTACGTGCCGATCACCGTCGGGAAGAGACCGGCCGACGTGAAGGCGGCGACGAACGCGATGCCGGATGCGCCCATGAGGAGGATGGCCCCGCGGGTGACGGCGATCGGCAGCAGTGTCAGGCCGAGCACGAGGACCGCGCTGAGCACGAAGTTCTGCACGAACAGCGGGATCAGTACGAGCTTGACCGTCCTGGCCGACCGGCGAAGCGTGTCGAGATCGCCGGCCAGGAACTGCCGCACGGCGGTCCGGAACGTCACCAGCGGCACGAACGGAAGCACCACGAGCAGCACGAACTCCGCGGGTGGCACGCAGGCGAGCCAGAAGATCGCGGAGGTGAAGAAGGTCCCCGCCGGATCGAACAGGTAGAGGACGGCGACGAGGATCAGCCACACCGTCGCGAGCGCGGAGCCCACGGCGAGCACGCCGATCATCAAGTTCTTCGACCAGGCTCTGGGCTCGCGGGCGACGCCGAGAAGATGCGTGGCCATCTCGACCACGACGATCGAGCTGAGCACGTCGACGACGAACAGGAAATGCAGCGCGACATTGACGCCGAAGAACAGCGGCCCGACCCGCTCGTCCTTGCGCAGCACCACCAAACAGCCCACGCCGTACGCCGATGTCGGCAGCAACGCCAGATAAGTCAGTACGACGAACAGCAGCGCCACCACGAACCCGTCGAGCCCGAGCCGATCGCGGTCGTCGGCACCCTGGATCACCACCGCGCCGGCCAGTGCGACGAAGTTCAGCAGGAAGAACGGGATCGCGACGAGCTTCACGAAATCCGCCCCGCGCTGCAGAGCATCGAGCTCGCGACGTCGCGTCAGCCGGACCGCGTCGGCGACGACGAGCATCCCGAGCAGAAGATGGCCCGCCAGCCAGACGCCGAGCACGGCGTACGCGATGCCGAGGTCGCTCGCTTCGTCGATCCGGAACGGGTGCTTCAGCACGATGCCCGCGGCCACGCCCGCGGTCAGCAGCGTGCCCACGGCGAACCATCCGCCGAGCATCCTGGCCATCACCGGTGTCATCTTCTCGCCCCCCTGTCGGAGACAGTTTCGTCGCGGCGCGGGTCACCGGCCGACGACGCTCCAACAGGCCGAATGCCGGTTGTTGCCCGGGGCTACCCGCTCTGGGAGCGGTCAAACCCGGTGGTCAGTTGATGTTCGAATAGGCCGTGTCGCGGCCACTTCAAAAGCGAAAAGGCGCCTTCCGGATTCGGAGAGCGCCTTTGCTGCTGGTCAGGACATGAGCCCTGGGATGGAGCGGGTGACGGGAATCGAACCCGCACTGTCAGCTTGGGAAGCTGATGTTCTGCCATTGAACTACACCCGCACGCCTGCAACGCGAAGGATCATACCTGGTTCCCCCGACCGTTTGCACGGGGGGTGCGAAGGGCAGTTTTCCACAAAGCCGTGCCCAAGGGCTGGGCAGAGCGCCCGAACTCTGGCAGATTAGAACGCGTTGCCGGGGGCAACAATGGACGCAACGTGAGGATGCGGTCCTGACCTGGACCGGACAAGATGGTTGCGGGGCAACTGCAAAGAAGGGGTGAAGAGGTGGCAACTGACACTAACGACGCACTGGACAACCTGGAACGGGAGCTCGTCACGATGGCGCGCCGGCTGCGAGGTCTGCAGCGGACGCTGTCCGACGAGGCACACCCGGACCTGGAGCCGGCCCAGTACGCGTTGCTGAACCACGTCGAGGAACTGGCACCGGTGCGGATGGCCGACCTGGTGGCAGCACTCGAGGTGGACAAGGGTCCGGTCAGCCGGGCCTGCGCACGTCTGGAGGAGGAAGGTCTGCTCAAGCGAGCGGCGGACAAGTCCGACGCCCGCGCGACGCTGCTCACGCTGACCGCGAACGGCAAGCGCAAGCTCGCCGCGGCCCGCAAGAAGCGGCACAAGGTGATCGAGGACCTGCTCAAGGACTGGTCCCCGACGCAGGTGAAGACCTTCGCCAACCAGGTCTCGAAGTTCAACAAGCTGGCCTGACGAAGGTCGGAGTCGCCGCGGCGCACCAGTCGCGGCGGAGGATGTTGCCGACGGCCCGTTCGGGTGCCGTGTTCCGGAGAGCTGAGGGGTCCGGACCGGGGTCACCCGAGTCGACGGGGAGCGACCAGGGCCGTCTGTAAGGTGTTCTGAGTGGCGCGTGGGCGGTCCGGCCTGCCCTCTGGAGGCTGGGCTGCGCTACTGTGCCTGCGTGCTGCTCTCCGACCGCGACATCCTGGCCGAGCTCGACGCCAAGCGGGTCCAGCTGGACCCGTTCGACGCTGCGATGGTCCAGCCGTCCAGCGTCGACGTACGCCTGGACCGCTACTTCCGGGTCTTCGAGAACCACAAGTACCCGCACATCGACCCGGCCGAGGAACAGCCCGACCTGACCCGCACGGTCGAGCCGCTGGGCGAGGAGCCGTTCATCCTGCACCCGGGCGAGTTCGTGCTCGGGTCGACGTACGAGCTGGTCACGTTGCCGGACGACGTCGCGGCGCGGCTCGAGGGCAAGTCCTCGCTGGGCCGCCTCGGCCTGCTGACGCACTCGACCGCCGGGTTCATCGACCCGGGCTTCTCCGGGCACGTGACGCTGGAGCTGTCGAACGTCGCGACGCTGCCGATCAAGCTCTGGCCGGGAATGAAGATCGGCCAGCTGTGCTTCTTCCGGCTGTCGTCACCCGCCGAGCACCCGTACGGTTCCGCGAAGTACGGCTCGCGCTACCAGGGACAGCGCGGACCGACCCCGTCGCGTTCGCACCTGAACTTCCACCGCACCGACGTCTGAGCGGTACGACGAGGGCCCGGCGCGGATTCCGCGCCGGGCCCTCGTGCTGTTCGTCGAGTGGTCAGCCGACAGCCTTCTGGACGACCAGGACCTTCTCGGTGTTGCTCGGGGCCTTGTTGCCCGGGTCCTGCAGGTAGACGCTGCCGTACTTCGACACCGCCGCCGGCGACTTCGGCTCGCCGTACAGGAGTGTCGTGTCGCCCCAGCCGCCGAGGTTGCCGTTGCCGTACGACGAGGGCGCGTCGCTGGGCGTCGTGCTCTCGCCCGGCGTGCTGCCCTCGCTCGGCGTCGCCGAGGGCTTCGGCACGTCCTGGCCGGTCTTGGCGTCGAGCAGGATCGCCTGCTCGTCGGCCGACCCGTAGACCAGGCCGTTGTAGATCGCGGTGACCGTCGGCACGAGCCGGTTGGCCGACTCGTCGTACTTCCAGGCGATGTTCCCGGTCGCGTCGTCGAAGCCGACGATCCCCTCCTGGTCGCCGATCGACGCGTTGCACACCACCGAGGCCACGTGGTCGGAGAAGCACCCCGCGCCGCCGCCCTGGTCCTTGGAGTTCGGCTGCTTGGACTCCACGACCTCGCCGGTCGCGATGTCGACCGCGTAGTACGCGTTCACGTAGTGGTGCTCGTACTTGGTGTCCTGCACGTACCCGGTGCCGCTGAAGTAGGCGTGCTTGCCGCCTGATCCGGCGGGGTTCAGGTAGTTCATCGTCGGGACCGGCACGGTCTTCTTGACCGTCCCGCTGACGGCGTCGACCTGGACGATCGCGTTGTCCTTGACGCCTTCGCCGCCCTGGCCCTTGAGACCGACGACAGTCCCGTTCAGGACGCCGGCCGCGCGCACCCCCGGGATCGTGCTCGCCTTCTTCGTGACCGGGTCGGCGAACACGGTGAACTGCCAGATCTTCGCCGACCGGTCCGGCGACGACACCGTCACGCCGATCGCGATCTGCCCGGTCGCCACGTCGTACGCCGGCGCGTAGAGCGCCTTGCCGCTGTTGCCCGGTCCGAGCAGCGTGGACAGGTCGGCGACGACGTTCACGAGCACGTCACCCTGGGACGGGTCGATCCACTGGAAGCTCACCTGACCGTGCGACTTCTGCGTCCCGCTGCCCTGCACGATCTGCGTGTACGCCGTGGCGACGACCTCCTTGCCGTTCAGCTGCACGGCGATCGGCGCGATGAAGTCGTTGGTCGTCGTGGTCGGTTCGGTGGCCGCCGGGACCTCCCAGCTGTTCGCGCTCAGGGTGCGCGCGGTCAGGCCGCTGCGCAGCGCGTACAGCGAGGCCTCGCCGACCATGCCGGCCTCGATGTTGAACAGGTTGGACTCACCGGTGTTGCCCTCCGCCAGCGCCGACACCGGCGCGAACGCCTTGGGCGGGTCGAAGGACGCCAGGTCCGGCCCGGCCGGCGTCGACGAGGCCGACGGCGAGCCGTCACTCGAGGAGGGCTGGTCGGTCGCCTTGTCGTCACCCCCGCTGCAGCCGGCGAGCAGGGTGGCGGCAACAGTTGCCAGAATCAACGGACGCAGCATGCGCTTGTCTCCCACGAGGTTCAGCCGATCGCTTTCAGGACCTGGAGGTTGCCGATGACGTCGTCGGTCGAGATGTCGGCCTCCCGCAGGTAGACGCCGCCGTACTCGGAGACGCCGACCGGGGAGAGCAGCTCGTAGTCGGGGGTGGCGGGCACCGGGCCGCCGCCGGGAGTGGGGGACGGCGTGCTGCTGTCGGACGGCGTACTGACCTCGCCGGGCGTGATGTCGTCGGTCGGCATCGAACCCTCGGACGGGGTCGTGCTCGCGCCGGGGGTGGCGGACGTGGTCGGCGTCGGGGCCGGCACGTCCTGGCCGGTCAGCGCGTTGACCAGGATCGGCTTCTGCTGGACGGTGCCGTAGACCATCCCGTGGAAGGCCGCGGTCACGAGCGGTACGACGCGGCCGGGGCTCTTCGCCGTGTAGCCCCACAGCTTCTTGCCGGTGGTGTCGTCGAAGCCGACGATCTCGTCCTCGGACGCGCCCGGGTCCGTGCTGCAGACGACCGTCTTCTGGCTGTCGCCGTGGCAGGTGTAGCCGAACAGGTACCGGGTTTCCTTCACCGCGGACTTGCTCTGGACGATGGTGCCGGTGGCCGGGTCGACCGCGTAGATGCTGCCCACGTAGGCACCGGTGCCGTAGGAGCCGAGGCCCTTGGTGTACTTCTGCCCGTACAGGTAGGCGTACTTGCCGCCGATGACGCCGGTCGGTTCGAGGCCTTCCAGCCCGGGCAGCAGCCCGGACTTGGTCACCTTGCCGGTGGCGGCGTCGACGAGGGCGACCGTGCGGTTGGTGTTTTCCTTGCCCTGGGCACCGACCAGGACGCCCTTGCCGATCCCGGCCGGCTTCATGAACGGGATCGAGACGCCCTTCTTGGTGGTCGGGTCGGCGATCACGGTGATGACGCCGGACTTGGCGCCGATCAGGCTGGTCGGCGCGACGCCGACCGCCATCTGGCCGGTGGTCGTGTCGACCGCCAGGCCGGTGAAGCCGCCCGGAAGGCCGCTGTTGACCTCGTCGTCGCCGAGCAGCGGGGTGATGTCGACCATCACCTCGGAGATCGGCTTGCCGTCGGCCGGGTCGAGCCAGCGGAACAGCGCCTGGACGCTGGGCTTCGCCGTACCGCCGCCCTTGATCCGCTGGTAGTACACGACCGCGACGGCCGACTTCCCGTCCAGCTGCACGGCGGCCGGCTGGGTGGCGTCGTTGGTCACGACGCTGTCGTCGGTGGTCTCGGTGGAGCGGGTCTGCCACGGCTTCTCGCCGGTGATGCTCTGCCCCACGGCGCCGCTCAGGCTGTTCGCGACGGCGGTCGTTCCGAGCATCGCGACCTCTGGCATGAACGAGCTCCGGCCCTTCTCCTCGGGCAGTGAGGAGGCGGCCACGGCCTGGAAGGCCTTCGGTGGGTCGTACGCCGTCGGGGCCGGGACGGTCGGTGTGCTGGACGTCTGTCCCGCGCCGTCCTTGGGGGTGTCGGTGGACTTGTCGTCCCCGCCGCTGCACCCGGCCAGCAGTGTGACCGCGGCCGTGGCGGCGAATACCTGACGCAACATCTTTCGTTCTCCCCGAGTCCGGTACCAGGAATCAGCGGAACGCGAGTGTCCCGCCGCGCTCACGGAACGCTAGCAGCGCGACCGGGCCGCCGAAGCCCTCGGACCGGGCCGGGGAGATTGCATGTTCCTGCAAACTTGCTGACACCTCAGCGGACCACGGACAAGCCGGTCCGCCGGTGCCGCGGCTGGGGCTCGAGGCGGTCGGCCAGCCGGCGCAGGACGCCGGCCAGTTCCCGCCGCGGGGCGTTGACGCCGTCGGTGCTGCGCCGGTCGGCGCGGTCCTGCTTGCACAGGGCCCGCCGCTCGGCGTTCCGCAACTGCTCGGCGACCTGGTAGCGCGCGATTTCCTGGTGTTCGGTGATCATCGTGCTTCTCCCCTCACTCGTCCCCGTGGATGCTGGTGGTTTGTTGCCTCAGGCCCGTACGACGCTGATGTCGCCCGAGACCGTGCGGGCCCGCAGGACCAGCGAGCGCTCGCCCTCGGCCGGCTGCTCGCTCGGTTCGAGGTCGCACTGGATCTGGCCGGTGACCGTCTTCAGGTCCAGGTACGTCGGGACGCCGTCCGGTACGCCGATCTGCACGTCGCCGCGGGCGGTCTCGGCCCGGACGCTCGGTCCGTCGGCCAGCTCGACCCGGACGTCACCGGAGCCGGAGGTGGCGACCGAGTGGTCGCGGATCCGCTCGATGGTGATGTCGCCCGAACCGACCTTCACGGTGGTCGGACCGGTCGCGTCGCCGACCCGGACGTCGCCGGACCCGGTGGACAGCCCGAGCTGGCCGTCGGCCTGCTCGATGTCGATCGATCCCGAGCCGGTGTTGGCCCGGACCGCGCCGGCCGCGTGCTCGATCCGGATGTCACCGCTGCCGGTGCCGGCCGCGAGCGTGCCCTCGACCCGCTCGATCCGAATGTCCCCGGAGCCGGTCGACAGCCGGGACTCGCCCAGCGTCGCCCGGGCCGAGATGTCGCCCGAACCGGTCTTGATCCGCGCGGCCAGGACGTCCGGCGTCTGGATCACGACGTGGACCTCGGGTCCGCGCCGCTGGTTCTTCGTGGTCTCGACGACCAGCTCGCTGCCGGACAGCTTGTAGCGCAGGTCGTCCTCGGTCCCGTTCTCGACGTCGATCTGGACCTGGGTCCGGTCGCCGTCGGTCGGCACGATCTCGACCCGGCCGGCGCCGATCTCGATCCGGACCCGGTCGACCTCGCCGGGCTCGCCGATCAACTGCGTGCTGAAGCCGCTCACTGCGCCCACCCCGTGATCCGCTGTCCCGGTCCGCGTCCGCCGCGGCCGTGGTTGTTCCCGCGGTCCCGGCCGCGCTCACGGCGTTCGCCGCGTTCGCCCCGCTCACCGCGTCGTTCTCCGCGCTCGCCGCGCCGTCCGTCGCCGAACACGCCGTCGGGACCGAACGGTCCGTCCGGACCGAGTACGCCGTCGGGGCCGAAGACTCCGTCGGGACCCAGCGGTCCGTCGGGCCCGAGCGGGCCGTCCGGTCCGAAGATCCCACCGCGCGGCGGGCGCGGGGGCCGGGGCGGCCGGGGGCCACCGCGGCGGCCGCGGTCGCCGGTCAGGGCGGTCATTACGGTGCGCATCAGCCACGCGTTCGAGGAGATGCCCTCGCCGTTGGCGGCCTCGTCGACCTTGTTCTTCACCGACATCGGCAGCCGCAGCGTGATCCGCGCGGTCGGCTCGTCGGCGTCCAGAGCGAGGTCGGTCGCTCCGGTGTCGTCGTTGTCGTCATCGTTGTCGTCGTCCAGGTCGTCGTCCGCGCCGGTCAGCTGACTCGGGGCGGGGGTGACGACGAACTCGGGACGGCCGCCGGCCATCCGGAGCTCGACCGATCCGGGGGACAGCTCACGGCTGATCTCCCCGGCGGCGTCGGACAGGGCTGAGATGAGGGCCAGGCGGCCCGCGTCATCCAGCGTGGCTCCGAGGCGTTGTGCCACGGAGCGAGTTTGGTCGTCGGCCAACGCGGTGGCGTTCTCCACGCTACGGCGGACCGACTCGAGGTAGTGGTCAAGTTCCATGACGCAATCATGACGTCAGAGTGACGTCACTGTCAACCCCTCCTGATGTCACTCTGTCGCCAGGGTGATGTCAGGGCAGAATGAAGGCCTGCCAACGAGAGGGGACCAGCGTGTCCAGAGGAGTACTCGTCACCGGTGCGTCACGCGGCGTCGGAGCCACGGTGGCCAAGGTGTTCGCGGCCGCCGGCGACCGGGTCGTGCTGCACTGCCGGGGATCGGTCGACAAGGCCGAGGCGGTCCGCCGCGAGCTGCCCGGCGAGGGGCACGGGGTGGTCGCAGCCGACCTCGGGGACTCGGACGTAATCCCTTCCCTGGTTGAGGAATCGGCCAAGGTTCTCGGTCGGATCGACGTCCTGGTCAACAACGCGGCGCTGTACGTCGAGGAGCCGGTCGCCGGGTCGCGCCGGATCGGCCACCCGATCGCGGAGACGCCGTACGACGAGTGGGTCGCGGCGTGGCGGCGGACGCTCGCGGTCAACCTCGAAGGGGCCGCTCACCTGACCTGGTGCGTCGCGCGGCAGATGATCGACCAGGAGCCCGCCGACGGCGTCCGGCGGGGCGCGATCGTGAACGTCGGATCGCGCGGAGCGTCCCGCGGCGAGCCCGACGTACCGGCGTACGGGGCCTCGAAGGCGGGGCTGCAGGCGTTCGGGCAGTCGATGGCGGTCGCTCTGGCGCCACATGACATCACCGTGACGTCAATCGCGCCCGGATTCATCGGGACGGACATGGTGGCGCAGCGGCTGAACTCCCCGGAGGGCGACAAGCTCCGGGCGCAGAGCCCGTTCAACCGGATCGCCACCGCCGAGGAGGTCGCTGCCGCCGTGCACTGGCTCGCCTCGCCGGACTCGGGCTGGTCCTCAGGCGCCGTCCTCGACTTCAACGGCGCCTCGTACCTGCACTAGGCGAAGGACACCCGGCTCCTCCTCGCGGAGAAGGAGCCGGGTGATCTCAGTTGACGATGTTCTTCTTGGCCGGGGCCTTGATGGAGACCGGGGTGGTGGTCGGGTCCATCGTCATCAGCATGCTGACGCCCTGAAGATTGAACGAGAACCGGCGGGCCATCTTGCCGGCGTCCAGCCACATCGAGTACGGCAGCGTCTTCGGCACGCCGGCCGGGATCTTCTTGCCCTGCGCCTTGAGTACGGCGGCGGTGTCGACGGTGACGTCGTAGCGGTCGAGCTTCACCCCACCGATCGTCTCCGACTTCACGAACTTCACCCCGCGCAGCGCGCCCTTGAACGAATCGAACGTCTTGGTCGGGTCGCCGCTGCCGGCCAGCTCGCTGAACTCGGCCATCGACGGGTCGGAGGCGTCGATCTTGGCGTACTTGCCGGCCGGGGTCGCCCCGGGGATCGACATGTAGAGCGTCTTGCCGACCATGACGATCTTGGCCGTCTTGCCCTGGAACGCCGCGCCGGTCATCGACATCGACATCGCCGGCGGCTTGGTCTGCTGGACGCCGGTGATCGTCATCAGTACCTGCCCGCCGGCGGTCATCTTGCCGGTCGTGCGGTAGCTGGTCTGCTTGGCCAGCGCGGTGTTCATCGCCGGCAGGAACGATGCCCGGTCCAGCCGTACGACGGCAGGTGCCGCGGCGGTCGGCGGTGCCGGCGTACTGGCTGGTGCTTCCGGCGTACTGGTTGTCGTCGTGCTGGACGACGGACTGGCGGCCTTCGGCTCCTCGCCACCACCACAGGCGGCGACCCCCAGAACCAGCGGTACAACGGCGAGCGCGGCAGCCGCTCGTGTACGAACCCTCACAGTGCGTTTCCCCTCCCAGGTGGATCGAACGCCGGATCCTATGGGCTCGGAGCCCCACCTGGGAAGGGAGTTGCAGCTTGTTGCAGGTTCAGTCCTCGCCGCGCTTCACCGAGGCGAGCAGCAGCTGGGCGACGTCCGAGACCTCGACCTCTTCGCGGGCCGAGCCGTCGGCCTGCTTCGCGGTCAGTCCGTCGGACAGCATCACCCGGCAGAACGGGCAGCCGGTGGCGATCTTGTCCGCGCCGGTCTCGACCGCCTCGGTGGTCCGGTTCACGTTGATCCGCGAGCCGGTCTTCTCCTCCATCCACATCCGCGCGCCGCCCGCGCCGCAGCAGAACGACTTGGTCTTGTTGCGCGGCATCTCGGCGTACTCGGCGCCGGGGATGATCTCGAGCAGCTCGCGCGGGGCGTCGTACACCTGGTTGTGCCGACCCAGGTAGCAAGGGTCGTGGTAGGTGATCTTCTGCCCGTTCAGCGTGCTGTCGGCGGGCGCGACCGGGGTCAGCTTCTTCTCCCGGACCAGCCGGTTGAGCAGCTGGGTGTGGTGGATGACGTCGAGCTCGACGCCGAGCTGGGAGTACTCGTTCTTCAGCGTGTTGAAGCAGTGCGCGCAGGTCGAGACGACCTTCTTCGCGCCGGTCTCCTTGAACACCTCGGCGTTCTGCATCGCCAGCTGCTGGAAGACGAACTCGTTGCCCGCGCGCCGGGCCGGGTCACCGGTGCAGGTCTCGCCGTCACCCAGTACGGCGAAGCTCACGCCCGCGATGTTCAGCAGCTCGGCGACGGCCTGCGTGGTCTTCTTCGCGCGGTCCTCGAAGGCACCGGCGCAGCCGACCCAGAACAGGTACTCGACCTCGGCCAGCGTCTCCACGTCGGTGCCGACCTGCTTGACCTCGAACGGCAGGTCCTTGGCCCAGTCCATCCGGCCGGACGGGTTCATGTTCCACGGGTTGCCCTTGTTCTCCAGGCCCTTGAACAGCCCGTTGAGCTCGGACGGGAACGACGACTCGATCAGCACCTGGTAGCGGCGCATGTCCATGATCGCGTCGACGTGCTCGATGTCGACCGGGCACTGCTGCACGCACGCGCCGCACGACGTACAGGCCCACAGAGCCTCCTCGTCGATCACCGCGACGTCGGCCGGACCGACCAGCGGCTTGTCCTGCTCGTCGAGCACCAGCTGGGACAACGACTTGCGGTCGTCCTCGTCGGCCAGCAGGTACGGCGCCTTGGCGTACGCGTGCTCGCGCAGGTTCATCATGATCAGCTTCGGCGACAGCGGCTTCTCGGTGTTCCAGGCCGGGCACTGCGACTGGCAGCGGCCGCACTCGGTACAGGTGGTGAAGTCGAGCAGTCCCTTCCAGGTGAAGTCCTCGACCTTGCCGACGCCGAGCGCGGCGTCCTCGTCGAGCTCCTCGATGTTCTCGAAGTCGATCGGAGCGCCGTTGACCATGATCGGCTGCAGCGCGCCCAGCGACGTACCGCCGTCGGCCTTGCGCTTGAACCAGATGTTCGGCCAGGCGGTGAACCGGTGCCAGGCCACACCCATCGTGACGTTCAGCGAGATGGTGATCATCCACGCGAACGAGATCAGGATCTTGACCATCGCGACCAGGTAGACGGTGTTCTCGAGCGCGTGCTCGGACAGCCCGCCGAACAGTCCGCTGCCGATGAAGAACGTCGACGGGAAGTGGAACTTGTCGCCGGCGCCGAGCTGGAACTCCAGCCCGCGCAGCAGCAGGATGCAGACCAGGACGCCGAGGATCGTGTACTCCACGTAGTACGCCTGCCAGGCGGTCGATCCGAAGAACCGGCTGTAGCGGCCCTTCTCACCCTTCGGCAGGTTCCGCAGCCGGATCGCGATCAGCCCCGCGATGGCGACCAGCCCGGTCCAGGTGAGGAACTCGCTGACCCACTCGAACACGAACCAGTGCCCGATGATCGGCAGCGCGAAGTGCGCGTCGAACAGCTGCCCGAACGCGGTCACCAGGCTGAGGAACAGCCCGATGAACCCGAACGCCACGAACCAGTGCAGCACGCCGATGTGGCTCCACTGCAGCATCCGCGTGTGCAGCAACGACTCCTTGGCCAGCGTCAGCGACCGCTGCCCCGGCCGATCCGTCCGCCGCACCGGCTGCCCGAGCCTGACCACCGACACCATGTGCCCGATCGTCTTCCCGAACAACGCAACTCCGACCGCGGCAACCGCAAGCGAAACAACGATGGCGAAGATCTGCATACCAGCGATGTTATTGGTTGGTTACCGACGAGTCATGTCGATGAGCCCCTCATCACGCCAGCGTGTCCCGTCTCACTTCCTCCGACGGTTGATCTTCACGTCCTCGAGACAGCTGGCAGTAGTCCGCAACCGATGGTGGTCCAGACCAGCCGCCCCCAGCAACTCGAGCGCCACCAGGGCCCCGGTGTCCGCTGCCTCCTGATCAGGAAGCTCAGCCCCCTGCACCACCAAACACCGAACCGTGAACGGCCGCAGCTCCCCGTCGTAACTGAGCGACCCACCCTCGGTGTACTCCGCCACCAACAGATCATGCTCGGCAAGCCCAGCCCGAAGCTTCCCCCGCTGAGCCTCACTCAGGTTCTGGAACTCGCCGCGGGTGACGACCCGGTAGGTGCGGACATCTGAACTCATGTCTCGGACCCTAGTTCGGCGACCTGCCCGAGTGCCTCCGATTTTCACCACAGGCGACGGTCAGCTCAACGCCGGCAGCAACCATCCGCCGACCTCACCAAATTTTCTCTTCTTGTTCTTCTCTGTCTTCTGTTCTTGTCCTTGGTCCTTGTAGTCCTTCTTTCCCTTCTCTTGTACGGCCGAAGGGCCCCAGCCGGTGGATCCGGCTGGGGCCCTTCGGGTTGGTGCTGGGTGTTACTTGGTGCCGAAGACCTGGAGTTCGGTCATGTCGGTGAACTGGCAGCCGCCGAAGGCGCCGTTGGGGCAGTTGGTGGCGAAGTCGGGGACCTGGGGGCTGAGCATCCAGAAGCGGACGTACTGGACGTTCGTGGTCGCCGCGGACGGGGCGAGCTCGGTGTACTTGCCGCGGTTCGCGGCGGTGAACTCACCCTCCTGGGCGGTGGCCCAGGTGGTGCCGTCAGCCGACGTCTCGATCCGGTACTTGCCGGTCGCCGAGCTGCCCGGGTCGCCACAGGTGTTGGACGGGTCGACCGAGAACTTCGACACCGTGACCGCGTTCGGCAGCTTGATGTCGACGTGCTTCGGAATCATCACGCCGGACGGCGTACCCGCGTCGTCGCCGGTGGTGCTGCCCCAGCCGGTGCCCTGGCTGGAGTCGTTCGCGTACGACGGCCCGCACTGCGGGCTGAAGTCCGGACCGTTGAAGTCGACCACGGAGCCGCCGCCGGAGGCCGCCGCCCAGTTGCGCCGCGGCGAGAAGTTCGCCTTGGTGCCACCGGCCGTGACCTTCAGCGCGTTGCCGAGGATCTCGTAGCCCGCACCGGAGACCACGAACTTGCCGTAGGTCCCGGGGAAGACGTTGTCGATCGCGTAGGTGCCGTCGGCCTTGGTGACGGCCGAGTAGTCACCGGCGTACCCGGAGGCGTGACCGCCGATGAAGACCAGCGCGCCGGCGACCGGAGCCTTGGTGTCGGAGTCGGTCACCTTGCCGGTGATCGTCGTGGTGGCACCGGTCGGCGGGATGTGGAAGTCCTCGACCGGGGTGGAGTCGCCGCCGTCCAGGACACCGGCGTACCAGCCCATGCCGCGGTTGGCGAAGACCTGCCAGATGGTCTTGGCGTTCTTGCCGCCGGAGGCGACCAGGTCGGCCTGCACGATCGCGTTGCGCATGTCGAGCATGGTCGGGTCGGCCGCGGACAGCTCCATCGCGCGGGTGATGATGCTCACCGCGTAGGCCCGGCCGAAGCGCTCGCGCAGGTCCCAGAGGGTCTGCGTCCACACCTCACCGGAGGAGTGCACCTCCGGCGCGCCGCCGATGGTCGGGAAGTCGCCGTACGTGTAGCCACCCTGCGAACCGTCGATGCCGACGCAGGCCGCTTCCTTGGCCTTGACCCGGCAGTCGCCCGGCTGGGTGCGGATGGTGCCGCCGGCGGTGTCGTACTTGCCGATCCGCATCTCGCCGTTGGCGGTGGTGTCCTTCTCCAGGTTGTGCGAGGCCAGGTAGTCGAGCGCGTAGAAGTCGCTCCACGCCTCACCCATCGAGCCGGCCTGGATGCTGTTCAGCGTCGAGTTGCCGGTCGCGTCGACGACCAGGCGGTTCGACAGGCCGTGGGTGTACTCGTGGTACAGGATCTCGGCCGAGTTCGACGAGCTGCTCGGCACCGTGGCGTCGTCGCCGGGGCTGCCGAACAGGTACATCTGCATGGTCGGCGGCGTGCCGTCCGGCGGGGTGTTCATGTTCGCGTTGTTGATGTGGTTGGCGTCCGGGCCACCGTTGGCCGCGGTCGCCGCGCCGTCCAGCGCGTTCAGCAGGACCGGGTCGCCGCCGTCGGCGTCGAAGGAGCCAGCCGCCTTGGTGAAGCTGATCGGCGGCTTGGCCAGCCAGTCGTGGAAGTTGCTGGCCAGGTAGAAGCCGTTGGTGACGTCCTGGTTCATGTTCGTCTTCCAGGAGTCCGGCTTGGCCGGGTCCCAGGTGCAGACGAACGCCGCCGAGCACAGCGGGTTGGACTGGAACGGCACCAGCTTGTACTGCGAGGAGGTGGCGGTGCCCGGCGCGTTGACGGTCTCGCCGGCGTTCGGCTGGTTGTCGTCGTTCACGTCGGCGAAGGCGGCGACCGACGTGCCCTCGAGCAGCGTCTTGGCCTTCTTCGGCAGCCACTTGTTGTAGATCAGGTTCTCGGTGCGCTGCGTGCCACCCATCGGCGCGCCGGGGTAGTTGTCCTGCACGAGCGCGTCACCGATGCCCTCGGTGGCCTTGCTCGACAGGTCGCGCCGGTACAGCAGCGCGCCGGTCTGGGCGTCGACCACGTGGGTGTAGATCAGCGATCCACCGGCGTTGGTGTACGTCGCCCAGCCCTTGCGCAGGCCGTCGGCGGTGTGGAACCAGACCTCCTTGGCCCAGTCGCCGTTGCTCCACGTCGTGGTGGTGCCGGCCGCCTTGGCGGTCGCGCTCTTCGCGGTGCCGCCGACGTCCTCGGTCGCGGCGCTGCGGGCGGCGGAGGCGGTCAGCTTGGCGGCCGCCGTACGGGCCTTGGCGAGTCCGACCAGGCCGGCCACGGGCGCACCCTGGACGGAGATCAGCTTGCCGTCCTTGGTGACGTTGGCCTTGACGCCGTTGCCGAACACCTCGAGCCCGTCGACCACCTGGACCCAGGAGATGTGGTGGGTGCCGAGGTCGTCGACGTAGTCCTTCCGGAGCTTGAGGGTGCCCAGGTCGGAGTCGGTCAGCTTGAAGACCTCGGGGTGCGCCTTGATGTAGTCCAGCGCGACCTGGGTGGCCTTCTTCGAGCTCGCGGCGGTGAGGAAGCCGTTGAGCTTGGTCACCTGCGAGGGGGTCCCGGTGTTCTCGTCGATGCCGACGATGCCCTGGGCGCCGAGGGAGTCGCGGAACTTCTCCGCTGCCGCGGTGTCCTTGCCGACCACCTTCGCGGCGCGGGCGTAGCTCGCGCGGGCGCTCGGCGTCCGGGCGTCGAAGTTGCCCTTGCGCTCCTTCGAGGTCACCGACGGGCTGTGCTCGTCGCCGTTCGGGGTCGCGGCGGTGGCGGCCGAAGCCCCGCCGCCGGCGGCTACGGCCAGTAGGGCGGTCGCGGACACGGCAGAGACTGCCAGGAGCCCCCGCCCTTTGCCTGAAACTTTCACAAACGCTCCATGAAGTTGTGTGCGCGAGTCGCCCTCCACGACCCGTCCGGGCCGACACTAAGCCTGCGTCGGGCCCGGCGGAAGAGAATTGGGCACAAATATGTCTAGACGAGGGTTGTCCTTCGTGCACGGTGCAGAACTGCCAGTGACAGCACAATGGTCGCACTGAGCAACGACGCGAACGCGAGCAGTGTCGGACGGCCTGGGTGTACGAGGGATTCGCCGCGCTCGGCCTGCCAGGTGACCAGCCAGATCAGGCTCCCGTACGACGCGGCGCCGATCGCGACGAGCGCGGTACGCGGACCTTCGGGCCGCAGTACGGCGTACCGGCGAGCCAGGAGAATGAGGCCCAAGGCAAGCAACGGGATCAGCTGCAACGCGTGCACGCCGAGGAAGTGGCCGATCCGCAGGTCGCCGCCCTCGGTGCTCCAGCCGGTGATCGGCATACCCGGCCCGCCGTCCTCGACGCCGACCGAGTGGGAGCCGAAGAAGTCCTCGCGGCCGGTCGTGTCCATCGCGGTCTGCTGGGCCGGCGTCGCGCGGAACATCAGGTTGCCGAGCAGCATGCCGCCGAGCGTCGTACCGAGTGCGAGCCGGATGCTCCAGCGCAGCGCCTTGTCGCCGGGCTTGTCGAACAGCAGTTGGATCGCGACCACCAGGACGGCGGTCCAGATCAGGTAGACGGTTCCGGCCATGATGTCGTGGATCAGCTTGTCCGCCGGCGTCGACATGTTGAAGTGCAACTGCCGGCCGCGAACCACGACCTGGCCGACGATCAGCACCATCTCGGCCGCGACGCCGACCGCGACGACCGTGCCCATCCACCAGCCGAGCCGGCGGGCCTTGGTCTGCAGCGACAGCATCCAGGCGAGCGTCGCGCAGTACAGGGCGAAGCTGATCATGAACTTCAGCGGCTTCATCCAGATCGCGTGGCCGAGCAGGTCGCGGTCGTCGAAGAGGGCGCCGCCGATGCCGACCAGCGTCAGTACGGCGAGCGCGATCGAGACGGCGACGAGCGGTCGGTGCAATCGATGCGGGCTGCTGGGCAGGGCGGGTAGCGTCGGCGGGACGGGCCTCGTGGTGGTCATGGACCGATCGTCGGTTTCGCGCCGTCGTGAGACAGGAGCACCAACTCCCCCCGCGACGGTGGACCTGGACCTACCCTGAGTCCACCCTGATCCAGTGTTGGCCGCCGTACTCCTGGAGGACCCTGGTGCTGCGCTACCCGCTGATCCACCCGCCGCTGCTCGGAGCGTTGGCCCGGGCCGGCCACGGCTCCGTCGTACTGCTTGCTGATGGCAACTACCCGTATGCGACCGCGGTCGCGCCGGGCGTCGAGACGATCTGGCTGAACCTGCGGCCCGGGCAGATCCCGGTCGACGACGTGCTGGAGACGCTGCTCGGCGTCGTACCGGTGGAGGCGGCGCGGGTGATGGCGACCGAGTCCGGCGAGGAGCCGGACGTGTACGGGCGCTTCCGCGAACTGCTGCCCGGTACGCCGTTGCAGCCGTTGCAGCGCGCGGACTTCTACGCGACCGCGCGCGGTCCGGAGCTGGCCGTCGCGGTCGCGACCGGCGAGCAGCGCCTGTACGCGAACATCCTGCTGACGTTGGGCGTCGTCAGCGGCAGCTGACCCCGGTTCCGCCCTTGACAGGGGTTCAGGGCTGCGGCCTATGCTGGCGAGAAATCGATTTCCCGCCCCGGGCGTGGGACGCGCTGGTGACGAGTCGTCGCGCCTGACGAACAGGAGCGCGCGATGAGCCCTGCGATCGATCGAAGCAGCTTCAGCCTGCCCTTGAGCCGCCGCGGATTCCTCCGCGCAGCCGGCGGTACGGCGCTCGCGGCCGCGGCCGGCGGTGCGCTGACGGCCTGCGGCGGGGACGATGACGGCGGCGGCTCGGGCACCAAGGAGCTGTCGTTCGTCTACATGGGCACGGCCGAGCAGCAGGCGACCTGGAACAAGCTGTTCGCCAAGTTCAGTGAGCAGCACCCGGAGATCAAGCTCAAGGCCGAGGGCATCCCGCTGTCGAACTGGGGTGACTTCTTCAACAAGCTGTCCACCCGACTGGCCGGCGGCCAGGTCCCGGACGTGATCCAGGTGGCCACGGAAGGCCAACGCCTGTTCGCGTCCAAGGGCCTGCTCGCGCCGCTCGACGACTACATCAGCAAGGACAAAGCGGCGATCGACGAGTACTACGCCGACATGGACCCGAACCTGATCGAGTGGAACAAGAAGTACAGCTCGACCGACGGCAAGACCTACTACCTGCCGGGCGAGTTCAACACGATGTGCATGTGGTACTCCAAGGACCTGTTCGCCAAGGCCGGCGTCCCGGAGCCGACGGCGAAGTGGACCTGGGACGACTTCCGCGCCGCCTGTGAACAGATCAAGGCGAAGACGGGCGCCTTCGGGTACGCCGCGGACTCGGCGTACTTCGCGGCGATCATGCCGTGGCTGCTGACCAACGGGACCAGCAGCTTCTCCGACGACTGGTCGACGCCGACGCTGAACGACGCCAAGGCGATCGAGGCGGCCGAGTTCAACCGGGCGCTGGTCGCGGACAAGCTGTCGCCGCCGCCGGGCGGCCAGTTCGACGCACCGACCGCGCTCGCGCAGGGCAAGCTGGCGATGTTCGGCGGCGGGCGCTGGCCGATCATCAGCATCCGCAACCTGAAGGCTCAGGGGAAAACCGGGATCGTGCCGTGGCCGACCAAGGTCGAGCAGGGCTCGCCGGTCGGCTGGAACGGCTACCCGATCATGAAGGCGTCGAAGCAGAAGGACGACGCCTGGACGTTCATCAAGTTCCTGATCTCGGCCGAGGGCTCGTCGTTCTTCGCGCAGCTCGGCGGCACGATCGTCCCGGCCCGCAAGTCGATCGCGAACAGCAAGTCGTTCCTCGACGACGCGCCCAAGGGCACCGAGTCGCTCTACCAGGCGCTCAGCTACGCGACGCCGATTCCCTCGCCGGACAAGGGCGCCGCCGTACAGAAGGCGATCGAGGACGGCTGGAAGCAGGTGCTCACCGGCAACGCGTCGCCGGCTGACGCGCTGGGCAAGGCGCAGACGGCTCTCGAAGGACTGGTTTGAGCGCACAGCGGCGGGACTGGCTCCCGGGGTACCTGTTCATCAGTCCCGCCCTGCTGCTGTTCCTGGTCTTCGTCGCCGCTCCGCTGGTCGCCGCGTTCGGGCTGAGCCTGTTCCACTGGGACCTGCTCAGTACGCCGGAGTTCGCGGGCCTCGACAACTTCCGCCAGCTCGTCACCGACGACGCGACGGTCCGTGCGGTGATCAACACGTTCGTGTTCGCGATCTCGTCGGTGGTCACGCACATCGGGATCGGCATGCTGCTCGCGCTCGGCGTGCACCGGACGATGACGCGCGGCACCAAGTACTTCGTCCGCACGGCGTACTTCTTCCCGTTCCTGGTCTCCTGGGCCGCGGTCGCGCTGATCTGGAAGTACGTGCTCGACCCGACCTTCGGGCTCGCCACGCACTACCTGTCGTCGTTGGGCCTGCCGGTGACGAACTGGCTGGCCTCGCCGACCTGGGCCTTGCCGACGCTGATCGTGGTCGACTGGTGGCACACGATCGGCTACACGTTCATCATCCTGCTGGCCGGCCTGCAGACCGTGCCGGCGCAGCTGCATGAAGCGGCCCGGGTCGACGGCGCGAATGCGTGGTGGAGGTTCTGGAGCGTCACGCTGCCGGTGATGTCGCCGACGATCTTCTTCGCCACCGTGATCACGTTCATCGGCGCGTTCCAGATCTTCGACCCGATGCTGATCATGACCAACGGCGGTCCGGACGGCGCGACGCAGTCGATCGTGATGTACACGTACGAGAAGGGCTTCCAGTCCTTCGAGGTCGGGTACGCCGCGGCGCTCTCGCTGGTGCTGTTCCTGGTGATCATGGTCGCGACCGGGCTGCAGTTCCGGCTCAGCCGACGGTGGGTGCACCAGTGAAGGGCCGGCTGCTCGACCTCGTGCTGGTGCTCGGCGGACTGCTGATGATCGCGCCGCTGGTCTGGTTGATCGTCACGGCGTTGTCCCAGCCGATCGACGCGTTCCAGCTGCCGCCGCGCTGGATCCCGCGGCCGCCGACGCTGGAGAACTTCCAGCAGGTGCCGGACCTGATCCCGTTCGCGCGGATGGCGTGGAACAGCCTGCAGATCGCCGTGATCACCACGGCCGGGTCGTTGCTGACCAGCGCGCTGGCGGCGTACGCGTTCTCCCGGCTGCGGTTCCCGGGGCGGGACCAGATCTTCCTGGTGCTGCTGGCCGCGCTCGTCGTACCGGTGCAGCTGACCGTCGTACCGGTGTTCATCCTGATGCGCTGGCTGCACCTGGTCGACACGGCGGTCGCGATCTGGCTGCCGGCGCTGGTGAACGTGTTCGGCATCTTCTTCCTGCGCCAGTACATCGCGTCGATCCCGCGCGAGCTGGACGAGGCCGCGATCATGGACGGCGCCGGGCACTTCTGGATCCTGTTCCGGGTGATCCTGCCGCTGGCCCGGCCGGGGCTGACCGCGCTGGCGATCTTCGTCTTCGAGGCGTCCTGGAACAACTTCTTCTGGCCGTACATCTTCCTGTCGTCGCCGGAGAAGATGACGCTGCCGGTCGGGCTGGTGTCGCTGCAGGGCGCGATGGGCGGTGGGCCGGCGGTCGTGCTGTTCGCGGCGATCACGCTGGTGGTGCTGCCGATCCTCGCGCTGTTCCTGATCTTCCAGCGGTCGTTCATCGCGTCGATCGCCTCGACGGGGCTGCGCGGATGACAGACCGGATGCCTGTTGCCCTGCGTGCGTTGTGGCACGAGTTGCCGCTGCTGGCCGTGTCGGGGGTGTTGGTCTGTACGGCGTTCGTCGGGGTTGTCGCGTTGATGCCTGGGCTCGGGCCTGGTGGAGTGCTGCTGATGGTGGTGCTGGTCGGGCCGGTGTGGGCTGGGGTGGTGGCTACGACGGACTCGGTGGTGCAGGGCGGGCGGGGTGGGGTGGTGCTGTTGCTGCATAGCGTCCTTAGGCACTGGCGGGGTGGGCTGGCTGTTGGCGCCGTACCGGGTGTTGTGGTGGCTCTCGCACTGGTCAACTGGTCGCTCTACAGCGGGCCGGTCATGCTCCTGCCGCTGGCTGTCAGCTGCTGCGCCGCCGTACTGCTGGTGCTCGCGTCGTTCAGCGCCTTCAGCCTGCGGGTGACCGGAGGCCTTCGTGGCAAGGCACTCTGGCTCGCCGCACTCGGTGTGGTCGCCCGCAGCCCGTGGATGCCGCTGGGCGTGCTCTCGGTCGTGGTGGTCGCGCTGCTGCTCGGCACCTCGGTGACTGCCTCGCTGCTGTTGCTCGCACCTGGCCCGGTGGCGCTGTTCGCCTCGGCCGGTACCTGGACTGTCTATCGGATGGAGAACCTGGATGCGCTACACCGGTGACAACCTGCGGCACTTCGCACTACCCCTGGGCGGCCTGGGGACCGGCACTCTGGCACTCGCGGGCAACGGCGCCCTGCGGCAGTGGCAGCTGCACAACATCGGCAACCACGAGGGCCACGTACCGGACAGCTTCTTCGCCCTGAGGGTGTCGCGGATCGAGCCGCCGTACGACGACATCCGTTTGCTGCAAGGGCCTCCGCTGGAGCCGTCGGAGACGCCGCTCGTGTCGGACGGCGTCGTACCAGCTGGTGAGCGGGCACTGCACGAGCTGCTGAAGCCGGTGGGTGCTACGACCGTCGAGGCGGTCTATCCGCAGGCACGGATGTCGTACGAAACCGATCTGCCGGTCGACGTGAGCATGGAGGTCTTCAACCCGCTGGTGCCGCTGGATGCCGACGCCAGCTCGCAGCCGGTCGTCGGATTCACCTTCACGCTGCACAACCCGGGTGACGTCGCTGTGCACGGGTCGCTGGGTGGGGCGCTGCAGAACTCGGTCGGCTGGGACGGGGTCACGCCGATCGACGGCGTGTCCTGCGGGCTGTACGGCGGCAACACCAACCGGGTTCGGCTCGGGTCCTGGACGTCGCTGGTGATGGAGAACGTCTCGCTGCCGGCTGAGCACCCGGGTGCTGGGCAGTTGGTGTTCTCCACCGATGCCGAGCGGGCTACGGCGTCGCCGCAGTGGTCTCGGCCTGATGCCTTCGTCACCGACCTTGCTGGGCGGCCTACGTCGCGTGCTGGTGTTGCGAGTGGGCCTAGTGCGCCGGGGTCTACCTGGAACGGCGGGCTGATCGCGCCGTACAAGCTGGAGCCGGGGGAGACCGTGCGGGTGCGGTTCCTGATCGCGTGGCACTTCCCGAACCGCTACGTCGACTTCCACCAGTTCGGGCCGCGGCGGGACTACGGGCACACGAAGTTCTGGCTCGGGAACGCCTACGCCAAGGTTGATGCGGTGGCTGCGGCTGACGCGTTCGTTGCGCGTTGGGACGAACTGGCCCGCGCGACTGGTGACTGGGCTGAGGCTTTCGAGGACAGCAGCCTGCCCGGTGAGGCCGGGTCTCGCCTTGCGGCCTTGGGCGCCGACATCCGGAGCCCCACCGTCTTCCGGACCGCCGAGGGGACCGTGCACGGCTTCGAGGGCGTGCTCGGCCGGTCGACGGAGATGTGGGCCGGCCGGTACGGCGGCTCGTGCCCGCTCAACTGCACGCACGTGTGGAACTACGAGCAGACCCTGTCGCGGCTGTTCCCGGAGCTCGAGCGGAACATGCGCGACACCGAGTACGACGTGATGCAGGCGCCGGAGGGGTACATCCCGCACCGGGTGATCGCGCCGACGTACCTGAAGCAGCTGTGGGACGTGGTGATCGGCGGACCGGAGGAGCCTGCTCTCGACGGGATGCTCGGCAACGTGCTGAAGACCTACCGGGAGGTCCGGCAGGGCGCGGGGCTTGACTGGCTCGCTGGTCGCTGGCCGAACGTCGTACTGCTGCTGCAGCACATCAGGGACAAGTGGGACCCGGCAGGGACCGGTGTGCTGCGGGGCATCCAGCCCAGTACGCACGACATCGACCTGTCCGGGGTCAACTCGTTCATGGGGACGCTCTGGCTGGCTGCACTACGTGCGGCCGAGGAGATGGCGCAGCTGCTCGGTGAGGACGCCAAGCCGTACAGGGCGCTGTTCGAAGCCGGCAGTACGGCGTACGACGAGCTGCTGTTCACGGGGGAGTACTACCGGCAGGTGCTGTCGGCTGAGGACAAGCAGGAGTTCCAGTGGGGTGAGGGATGCCTGGCCGACCAGCTGATCGGGCAGTGGTGGGCACACCAGCTCGACCTGGGCTACGTGCTGCCGGAGGAGCACGTGAAGACGGCGCTGCGCAACGTCGTACGGCACAACCTGCGGACCGGCTTCACCGACTTCGACCACCCGTACCGGGTCTTCGCCGATGGGGACGACACCGGCCTGCTCATGTGCACCTGGCCGCACGGCGGCCGACCGGAGGTGCCCACCCGCTACTGCGACGAGGTGTGGACCGGCTCCGAGTACCAGGTCGCCGCCCACTGCCTCTACGAAGGCCTCACCGACGAGGCCTTCGCCATCCTCCACGGCCTGTGGGCCCGGTACGACGGCACCCGCCGCAACCCCTTCAACCCCATCGAGTGCGGCGACCACTACATCCGCAACGCCGCCGGCTGGTCAGTCCTGGAGGCCTTAGCCGGCTACCGCTACAACGCCCTCACCCGAACGCTCACCTTCGCGCCCCTAGCTGTAGCCCGCACCGGCGACGATTGGCAGGTCCCCTTCGTAGCCGGCACCGGCTGGGGCGTAGCCCGCTGCACCGGTGGTGAGCTGACAATCACCTGCCACTCCGGCCACCTGGACCTCCACGCCGTCCACGTCGACGGCAGCTCCCTCCCGGTGGACGCCCAGGTCGTCGTCCCCGGAAAACCCTTGGAGATCCCGCCGCACTGACCTCTACCGTCGCCGCATGACCCCGCTCCAGGCCGAAGCCCACCAGCTCTTCGCGGAGCTCGGCCTGGAGACGGCGTTCCCCGACTACGGCCCGCCGCAGCTCATCGGCAGCGCCCGCTCGGGCCTGATCGTCCTCCGCGACCTGGACGTCATGTTCGACGCACCCACCGCCAGCTTGGCCGGCGTCCTGGCGGGGCTGGGCGTGGTCGCCGAGCGGTGCGACCTGCTGTCGGCAGACGTCCGCGACGAGCGCGGCGACCGCCGGCCAACCCCACGCCTCACCGACGAACGCTTCTACGCCGTACTGGAGGTGGGAGGTTGGAAGGTCGACCTGACGTTCTGGCTGCACGTGGTCGAGCGCCCGCACGTCGCCGACGCGCTCCGGCTGCAGCGGATCACCGAGGAGGAGCGGCAGGCGATCCTGCGGCTGAAGACCGACTGCCCGGCCTACCCGGAACTGATCGGCGGTACCGACATCTACGACGCCGTACTGCGGCACGGCGTACGGACGTGAAAGAGTGCCGGCCGCCCGGCAACGCCACCGGACGGTCGGCACTCGCTTTAGAGGAGACCCAGCTCCATGGACTCCTGGTCGCTGAACAGGCGGGACCTGATCAGGAAGCGGACGCCCTCGGGGGCCTCGACCGAGAAGCCGCTGCCGCGGCCCTTGACCACGTCGACGGTCAGGTGGGTGTGCTTCCAGTACTCGTACTGGTTCACCGACATCCAGAAGCTGACCGGCTTGTCCAGGCCGTCGATCACCAGGTCGCCGAGGCACACGTCGGCCGCCCCCGTCTTGAACTCACCGTCCGGGTAGCACATCGGCGAGCTGCCGTCGCAGCACCCGCCGGACTGGTGGAACATCAGCGGCCCGTGCAGCTCGGTGAGGCGGCGGAGCAGCTCCGCCGCCTCCTCCGTGTACGAAACCTTCTCGATCATCACGTGGCCTAGAAGAACCCGAGCTTGTCGGGCGAGTAGCTGACCAGCAGGTTCTTGGTCTGCTGGTAGTGGTCGAGCATCATCTTGTGGTTCTCGCGGCCGATGCCCGAGTTCTTGTAGCCGCCGAACGCCGCGTGCGCCGGGTAGGCGTGGTAGCAGTTGGTCCAGACCCGGCCGGCCTGGATCTCCCGCCCGGCCCGGTACGCCGTGTTGATGTCGCGCGACCAGACCCCGGCGCCCAGCCCGTACAGGGTGTCGTTGGCGATCTTGAGCGCGTCGGCGTAGTCGTCGAAGCGCGTGACCGAGACGACCGGGCCGAAGATCTCCTCCTGGAAGATCCGCATCTTGTTGTCGCCCTCGAAGATCGTCGGCGTGATGTAGTAGCCGCCGCTCAGGTTCCCACCGAGGTCGGCCTTCTCGCCGCCGGTGATGACCTTCGCGCCCTCGGCCTTGCCGATGTCGATGTAGGACAGGATCTTCTCGTACTGGTCGTTGCTGGCCTGCGCGCCCATCATCGTGTCGGTGTCCAGCGGGTTGCCCTGCTTGACCGCCTCGGTGCGCGCCGTCGCGTCGGCCAGGAACGAGTCGTAGATGCCGCCCTGGATCAGCGCCCGGGACGGGCAGGTGCAGACCTCGCCCTGGTTCAGCGCGAACATCGTGAAGCCCTCGAGCGCCTTGTCGTAGAAGGCGTCCTTGCTGCTCGCGACGTCGTCGAAGAAGATGTTCGGGCTCTTGCCGCCGAGCTCGAGCGTGACCGGGATGATGTTCTCCGACGCGTACTGCATGATGAGCCGGCCGGTCGTGGTCTCACCAGTGAACGCGACCTTGGCCACTCTGTTGCTGGAGGCAAGCGGTTTGCCGGCCTCGACGCCGAATCCGTTGACGATGTTCAGCACGCCCGGCGGGAGCAGATCCGCGATCAGTTCCATCAGCACGTGGATGGACGCCGGAGTCTGCTCGGCAGGCTTCAGTACGACGGCGTTGCCGGCCGCGAGTGCCGGGGCCAGCTTCCAGGTCGCCATCAGGATCGGGAAGTTCCACGGGATGATCTGCGCGACCACGCCGAGCGGCTCGTGGAAGTGGTACGCGATGGTGTCCTCGTCGACCTGCGAGATCGAGCCCTCCTGGGCCCGCAGCGCGCCGGCGAAATACCGGAAGTGGTCGATCGCCAGCGGCATGTCGGCGGCCAGCGTCTCCCGGACGGCCTTGCCGTTGTCCCAGGTCTCGGCGACCGCGAGCAGTTCGAGGTTGGCCTCGATCCGGTCGGCGATCTTGTTCAGGATGTTCGCGCGCTCACCCGGTGACGTCCGGCCCCAGCCGGGGGCGGCACCGTGCGCGGCGTTCAGAGCGGCCTCGACGTCGTCGGAGGTCCCGCGGGCGATCTCGGTGAAGTTCTCGCCGGTGACCGGGGTCGGGTTCTCGAAGTACTGACCCTTGGCCGGCGGGACCCATTCACCACCGATGAAGTGGTCGTAGCGGGACTTGTAGGTGACCGGGCTGCCTTCTTGCCCGGGAGCGGCGTAGATCGTCATTGGTCCTCCAGCTCCTGCGGTGCGGCGTGCTCCGCAACCTACGAGCGGGGACGTTGCATCAACGTTGCACGCCCCGCACTTGAACGGCGTCCGGATCCGGGCAAGAGTTGGGTGTGGACGCACCGGACCAGGCGCGGCGGCTGAGCGAGCTCTACGACGAGGTGCTCAGCGGCGGCCGCGTACCCGAAGCGCCCCGGGCGCTGGTCGCCGAGTCCTGGCAGCGGTCACTGGCCGCGCTGGTCGACCCGGAGCTGGACGCGCCGCCGGTCGTGGTCTCGGGCGAGGAGCTCGAGGAGATCCGCGCCGGGCACCCGCTGCACGCCGTACTGCCGGTGCTGCGTCAGACGCTGACCACGATCGCGGACGAGGCGTCCCACATCATGATCGTCACCGATGCGCGCGGGCTGATCCTGTGGCGCGAGGGCGCGGCCGACGTACGGCGTCAGGCCGATCGGATCGCGCTGTCCGAGGGGGCGATCTGGTCCGAGGACGCGATCGGGACCAACGGGATGGGGACGGCGCTGGCGGCTGATCAGCCGGTGCAGATCCACTCGGCCGAGCATCTCGTACGGCGGATTCACGCGTGGACGTGTGCGGCCGCGCCGGTGCACGACCCGGACACGGGGAAGCTGATCGGAGCGGTCGATGTCTCCGGGCCGCTGCGGACCGTGCATCCGGCCATGATGGCGCTGGTGACCGCGGCGGCGGGGTTGGCCGAGGGGCAGCTTCGGGTGCGGATGGCCGCGGCGGACGAGGTGCTGCGGGCTCGGAACATGCGGCACCTGATCGCGCTGGGCGATGCGCCGGGCGCGTTGCTGACGCCGACCGGCCGCGTGCTGGCAGTCCAGCCGCTGGCGTGGCTGCCAGATCGGCTCGCCGTACCGGCTGGCGCTGATCGGATCGACCTCGGCGACGGACGCGAGGGCGTGATCGAGCAGCTCGACGAGGGGTACCTGCTGCGGATCCCGGGGGCTGTCCGCCGGCGTACGTCGTTGCGGCTGCGATTGCTGGGCTCGCGGCAGCCTGTCGCCGTCGTCGGTGGCCGCGAGATCCCGCTGACCCTCCGCCGCGCCGAGGTGCTCGCGCTGCTCCTGCTGCAACCGTCCGGTCTCACCGCCGAGCAGCTGATGCTCCAGCTGTACGGCGACGAGGGCAACCCGACCACGGTCCGCGCCGAGATGCACCGGCTGCGCAATCTGCTCGGGGCCGGCGTACTGGACACCAAGCCGTACCGAATCCTCGCGAACGTCACCGGCGACGTCACCGACGTCCAGGCCCTGATCCGCCGCGGAGAACTGGCCGCAGCCCTCGACCTGTACGCCGGCCCCCTCCTCGTCCGCTCCGACGCCCCAGCCCTCCGAGCCGAACGCGACGAGCTGGACGCCACCCTCCGCCGAGCCGTCCTCGACGCAGGGGCCCCGGATCTCCTCTGGCGCTACGCGGAGACCTCAGCAGGCGCCGAGGACCTCGAAGTCTTCGAACTCCTCGCCCTACGCCTCCCCCCAGACGACCACCGCCGCCCCGCAGTCTCCGCCCGCCTGGCCCGCCTGGCCGACTAACTGTCGGCCGGCTCCACCACCAACTGCCATCAAGTAATGGGCAGCCGTTCCACATGCTGAGATCTGGGCTTAAGTCCACTGATTTGGTCTAGTTTCGAGCTGTGGATGCAGGGGCTCGAAGGTCGTCGTCACGCCGGTGCGGGCGGGGCGGCGACCGAGCCGCGCTCGATCAGGGTCGGTACGACAGTCGTCCGACGGACCCGCCGATTGGTGTCGACGGCGGACGTGACCCGCGCGACGACGTCCTGGACCAGCTCGTCGAGCGGCCAGCGGAAGGTGGACAGCGGCGGCGTGAGCAGCTGGGACATCGGCTGGTCGTCGTACCCGAGCAAGGACAACTCGTCCGGTACGACGATGCCGAGCTCAGTCGCCGCGGCGTACACCCCGAAAGCCATCGAATCAGCCAGCGCGAGAATGCCCGTCGGACGGGGAGTGCGCCGAAGCAGTTCGCAGGCGACCTCGGTCGCGCCGGCCAGATCGTGCGGACACGGCACGATCGTCACGCGGAGCTTCAGCTCGCGGGCGATCCGCTGGGCGATCTCCTCAGCCGGCCGATCCACCTCGACCCGGCGCGACGGCGTCAGTACGGCGACGTCGCGATGACCGGCTTCAGCCAGCCGGCGCAGCGCCGTACTGATCCCCAGCTCGTTGTCGAACAGCACCTCCGACTTGGCCTTCGCAGCCGGCAGCGCGTCGCCGATCGCGATCACCGGCGCCTGCTGGGCGATCGGCGCCCAGCCCTTGGCGGCCGGGTCGATCGGAATCACCACGATCGCGTCGGCGCGATGGTCGACCAGGTGCTGAGCCAGCTCGAGCTGCCGATCGGCGTCGCCGGCCGAGTCGATGATCCAAGCATTCCGGTCCGGCGCCAGCAGTTCGCGACCGAGCGCGGCGGCCAGCCGCTGCTGCCACAGATCCTCGAGCGACGCGCACAGTACGCCGACCGAACCGCTCCGGCCGGACGCGAGCGCGCGGGCCACCGGATCGGCCTGGTAGCCGAGCCGTTCGGCCGCCTCCTGCACCCGCTGCCGGGTCTCGGGCGTGCCGTGCAGACCTCGCAGCGCGTAGGAGACAGCGGCCATCGAGAGACCGGTGTCAGCCGCGATGTCCTTGAGGGTCGGCCGTCGGCCAGTACCGGACATGCCGACGAGCCTATGCGCTGCCGTGGACAGAAACTTGACAAGAACCGCTTTGAAGCGCTTCACTCTCCCTATCTTGAAGCGCTTCAAACTCTTCAGTCGGAGGTGAACTCGTGATCGACGTCCATCAGCATCTGTGGCCGGCCGAGTTCGTCGACCGCCTCCGCGCCCGCACTTCCGCGCCGTACCTGGATGGCTGGACCCTGCACACCGAGGGCGAACCGCCGTACGACGTCGACCCCTCCGACCACGAGGTTGACAAGCGCGTCGCGCTCGAACTGGACGCCGGTACGTCGCTGGCGGCGGTGTCCCTGTCGAGCCCGCTGGGCGTCGAGCAACTCGGCGACTCGGCTCTGCTGGACGCCTGGCACGTTGGCGCGGCCGCACTGCCGGCGCCGTTCCGGGCCTGGGCGTCGGTCTCGATGCTGGAGCCCGACCTGGCCGGCCTCGCCGCACTGCTGGCCGACGAATTCCTCGGCGTACAGCTGCCGGCGCACGTGCTCGGCACGCCGGACGGTTGGGCCGCCCTGGCACCCGTTCTGGCTGTCGCCGAGCAGGCCGACAAGCCCGTACTCGTCCACCCGGGCATCGTCGGGCAGCCCGGGGCAGCTCAGCTGCCCGGTTGGTGGGCCCCGGTCGTCGACTACGTGAACCAGCTGCAAGCCGCCTGGTGGGCCTGGCATGCGTACGCCGGTCGCCAGTCCTTCCCGGCCCTGCGCATCTGCTTCGTCGCCGCAGCTGGTCTCGCGCCGGTCCACCACGAACGTCTGTCGGCCCGCGGCGGCCGCCTCGGCACGATCGACCCGCGGCTCTTCGTCGACACCTCGAGCTACGGCCCGCAAGGCATTGACGCGGTCGCGCGAGTCCTCGGCATCGACCAGGTCGTACACGGTACCGACCGCCCGTACGCCGGAGTCACGGAGCTCCGCCAAGGCGAAGCCGCGACGACGGTCATCCGCCACGACAACCCGCACCGCCTGCTGTTCGGCACCTCACCACCCCGCGACGCACCCGGCCGCATCGGCTTCGGACGCGGCGCACCGTCGTACTGAATCTTCCGGCGTCCTGTACGCCGGGCACCTACTCGCTGCGGACCAGCGGCGAGCCCAACCGATTCATCCTCCGAGAGGGGAGTGCAGTGACTGCTCAGCCCGTTTCCGACGCACCCGTCGTTCCCGCGCGCCAGGCCAGCCGGCTCGTGGAGCTGAACGGCTGTCTGTCCCTGGACAACCTCCCGGGACGTGATCTCGACCCCGACGAACTGGCCGAGCTCGCCGGCGGCCTCGCCGCCCAGCCCCACCTCTGGGAAGACAAGGTCGCCTACAGCGACGAGGAGCGCGTCTTCGCCTCCCTCCACCGCGACGCCAACGTCGACGTCTGGCTCATCTGCTGGACCCCCGTCAACGACACCGGCTGGCACGACCACGACGTCTCCTCCGGCGCCGTCGCCGTAGCCCAAGGCCGCCTCGTCGAACACAACCTCGCCCTGGGCACCGCGTCCCTCGAGACTGAGATCGCCGCAGGCGACGTCTTCGGCTTCGGCCCCGACCACATCCACCGAGTCGTCGGCCTGGACAAGGGCTCAGTAACCATCCACGCCTACAGCCCGCCCCTGTGGCGCATGGGCCAGTACTCAGCCAAGGACGGCGTCCTCAAGCGAACCTCAGTCTCGTACGCCGACGAACTCCGCCCCATCGACTGAGCAAGAACCAAAGGGCAGTAGAACCAAAGAACTAAAGACAACAACTGAAGAACAGAACAAGAGCAAATTAGTTAGGTCGGCGCGTGGTTGCGGTGGCTTCTTCCCTCACGTTCGCTGGGGCAAGGGGCCACCGCCCTCAATCTGCCAGCGTCTTGTTTGTGGGTTCCAGGTTCCGGTGGCTGTGGTTGTGAGGACGGGGTCGAGGCAGGCGGCGACTGTTTCGAGGGCGCCGGTCAAGGTTCGTAGGTTGGGGTTCAAGGGGAGTTCCCGGGCGACCCGGGCGTAGCCTGCTTGCCATTTCGGGCCTGGGGATTTGATGGTTGGCGGGAGGGTGCAGTTGCGGCGGGTGGTTTCTGCTGTGACTGCTGCGGTGGTGAGGGTGGCATCGAGTTCGGTTGTTGTGGTGATGAGGACCAGGTCGACCAAGTCGCGGTAGCGGGTCGAGGGTTGTTGGCTTACGCCGTACCGGCCGTACATCGCGCAGAGCTTGTCGGCTACTTGGTCCGGCAACGGGTAAAGGACGAACCGCGGGAGTGGGGTCGCGTCGGCGAGGTCGAGGACCGGGCGCGGGCGGATGCGGTCGACCTTCGCTGTTAGTCGGGTCCTGGTCGAGAGATCGATGGTGAAGTGCTCGAACGGTCTTGCTTCGACGAGGCAGGTGACTCGCAGCAGGACTGCTGATTGCTCGTCGATGGAGCGGGCCACGCTGTCGAGCGCGAAGGTCAGGTGATCGCCGGCGTCGGCAGCGATGTCCGTTCGCAGTGCTGCCAGGGCCTCCTCGAGGTCGAAGGTGGTTGCCGGGACGACCAGGTCGACGTCCTTGCTCGGACGGGCCTGCCGGATCCTGATCAGGAGGCCAGTTCCGCCTTTGAGTACCCATCGATTGCCGGGCTCGGCAAAGACTCGTCCGAGGAATCTCTGGAAGACGAACTCCCGGCGTACGTCGCCTGCCGGTCGGCCGCGGCGCTTGGCCTCGGCTCTCAGGCGGTCGCCGAGTGAGCGGCTGACTCTCGAAGGGGTTGGCGGATTGTCCGGCGTCCTCACGCGGTCCGTCGAGCAGGTGCTCGATGGGTGGTGGCGATGAGATCGACGGTCTGGCGAATCGCCAGAGGTATGCCGGACTCCTCGAGCAAGCGGACGAGCAGCGCCTCGCCGTCGTGGCGACGGGCGCCGTAGCGGGCGGCGTACGGACTGACGGTGTGCGCCAGTTGGTCGACGTCGACATGGCGGACGGTCAGTGCGTCGCGGACCACCCCTGCGAGGTGCCCGCCGTCGGTGTGTACGGCGGCGAGGTCGGCGATCGTGCGAGGGATAGTTGTGCAGGGCAACCCTTGGACGACGGTCCAGTCCGAAGGGGCGAGTGTCGCCTTGTGGAAGCGGATGTCGATGCGGCGGCTTTGACGTCGGCCGGAGACCGTGAACTCGTGACGATCGGCGGCCAGGTCGCCGAGTTCGTACAGGGCGGCGGCTGAGCGATGGGAAACCAACTCGGGGAGATCGTCGCGCAGGCGATCGCCTGCGGAGCGATTGGGATCGAGAGCGAGCCACGCAGCTCGGAGGTCTTCGAGAGGGTCCGGGGGTGCGCCGGCCAACCGGTAGACGCCCTGGGCGAGGCGCTCGAGGAGCCCGGATTGTGCGAACCGGCCGATGGTCTTTCGACTGCTTCCGGCGGCCTCGGCCTGGGCGGTGGTGACGAGGCCCCACTGGTCTGCGGCGAGGTCTGCGAGATCGGCGAACGACATGGCCACCTCCCCGGGATTGCTGCAATTGTACCCACCAAATGGGACAAATGCAGTAGCTAGGGAGTCGAGCCGGAAGTAGGTCGACTGCACTCGGGCGCTAGGCACGTTGGCCTACTGCGAAGAACTGCGAGCTGGACGGGACGAGGTCTGGGTAGCGGTCGGCTAGGTGGGAGGCGAGTAGGGCGGTCTGCAAGGGGTCTGGGGTGGTGAGGGTTGCCGGGGGCTCCAGGTCTGGGAAGTGGGCGTCGAGGGCTACGGTCAGCCAGCCGCCTGGGCCGGTGAGGCCGTGGATGGTGATGGAGCGGAGGCCTAGGCCGGACAGCTCTTGGCGGAGTTGGGGGACTGAGTGGTAGGTGGTTTCGGGCATGCGGTCGTTGGCGGGGGTGTAGCCGGTGTCGAGGAGTTCGCGGACGATGTGTTCGCGTTGCTGGAGTTCGTTGGCGAGGGTTGCGCCGATCAGGTTGGCGGTTCGGTTGAGGGCTACTACGGCGACGAAACCGCCGGGGCGGGTGACTCGGGTGGCCTCGCGGAGTGCGGTGAGGCGGTCTTCGAGCTGAGGTAGGTGGTACATCGGGCCGGCCATCAGTACGGCGTCGAAGTACTCGTCCTCCCAGGGGAGGTGGCGGGCATCGCCGAGGGTTGCGTCGAGGCCTGCGGCCCGTGCGGCCACCACGTGGTGGGGCATGGGATCGAGCAGCTCGACGGAGTAGCCGCGTTGCTGTAACCAGCGGGCGTGTACGCCGGTCCCGCCGCCGATGTCGGCGACGACCGCCGGGGGATCCGGTAGATACCTGCCCAGCAGTTCCTGCATCCGTGCGAGCTCGAACTGGCCCTTCAGGGTGGACGTCAGCCGCAGGCCTTCGTCCCGCTCCACGTAGTGCGCCTCGAGCGCGGTTTCGATCGACATGCTTCGACCTTGCTGCCTGCCGGGCCGTCTCAGGAGGGCAGATCGTGGGGCATTCGGGGGCAGATCGTTTTGCTGACATGGAGGCCCTGTCCCGTGGGGTGGGCCTGGGTGCTGCGGATGTACCCGGTGGTGGGTACATCCGCAGCGGTTGTCAGTGGTTGACGTGGTGCAGGGTGCCGATGAGGCCGTGAGTTTCTTGTTCGATGCCGGCGGAGAAGACGATGGCGTCGGTACCGCTGACGGTCGCGGTGCCGGGGGTGAGGGTCCAGAGGCGGTCGTTGACGATCGGGGTGCCCTTGGCGTCCTTCAGCTGGCCGTAGACGTGGTGCTGGAAGTGGCCGAAGAGCGAGGGCTTGAGGACGCTGACCTTGCCGTTGCCGAAGTTGCCGACGAGGAGGGAGCCGGCGATCTTGCCCCAGGACTTCGGGGCGATCGCGAGGCCCCAGGGGTCGTTGAACTCCTTGGCCGCGTAGTGGTCGATCAGGAGGCCGTCCGCGGTGAACTCGCTGACGTAGCCCAGATCCTTGCCATCGGCAACCGGCTCGGTCTTGTGGTACGTGACGAAGATCTTGCCGTTCAGGAGTTCGGGGTTGAAGGGGGTGAAACCCTTCGGGACGAACGGGTCGTGGAAGGCCCAGGTGGGCTGCTCGAGCAGCTGGAACTTGTCGTCGAAGACGTCGACGCGGTTCTGGGCGACGTTGGCGGCGTACAGGCGGTCGCCCTTGGGTGTCGAGGCCAGAGCCAGGCCGGTGTAGACCGCGCCGGGGACAGTGGCCTTGATCTGGGCGGCGCCGATGTCGGGGGTGACCGGCTGGGCCCACGCGCCGATCGAGCCGGTCAGGGTGCCGAAGATGAAGCGGGACGGCGTCTTGACCTTGCCGTCGGTCAGCAGGAAGCCCTTGCCGTCGTAGCCGACCTGGCCGGCCGGTGCCGGGGTGGTGATCCGCACGTTCGGCAGCTTGGCGGCGGTGCCCGCGCCAGGCGTAGCGTGGTACAGCGTCACGGTCGAGTTGCCGGCGTTGGGCGACCAGATCGGGGAGACACCCTTGACGACGATCTCCCACGGGTTGACCAGGTCCTTGTCGAGGAGCGCGGCCTTGCCGGGGATGTCGGAGATCAGGTTGGTCTGCTGGACGGTGAGTCCGTCGTCAGGCCGGTGGAAGCCGGTGGCATCGGCGCTGGCCGGTACGCCGACAGCAAGTCCGCCGAGCAGGGCGGCGGTCACAGCGAGCGGTCGAACCGCGGGGGAGATTGACACGAGTGCACAGTCCTTCGGGAGGGAAATGAGACACCCCCGACACGCCTCCCGCCATCGCCCGGGTTCACGGACCGGGTGGCACACATCAGCCACAAACCCCAGGAATACAACGGCTCCCACCACAGCGCGTGTGGTGGGAGCCGTCAGCGATCAAGTGGTTACGGGTGGCGCAGGAGGCCGAGCAGGCCGTGGGATTCGTTGGCGATGCCGGCGGAGAACCAGAGGGCGTCGGTGCCGCCGGTGGTGGCGGTGCCGGGGGTCAGGGACCAGAGGCCGGGGATGACGAGGGGGTGGCCGTTGGTGGACTTCAGCTGGGCGGTGATCTTGTGGTCGAAGCGGCCGTGGGACTTGGGTGCGATGACGTTGACGCGGCCGTCGCCGAAGTTGCCTACCAGGAGGGAGCCGGCGAGTTTGCCCCAGGAGGTGGGGGCGATGGCGAGGCCCCAGGGGGCGTTGAGGGTGCCGCGGGAGGCGATGCGGTCGACGAAGTGGCCGTTGGTGGTGAACTCGGAGACGTAGCCGGCGCCGCGGGTGTTGACGCTGCGGCCGGTCTTCGGGTCGACCTTCGCGTAGGTGACGAAGACGCGGGTGCCGAGGGTCTGGACGTTGAAGGGGGCGTAGCCCTTCGGGAGGTGCAGGTCGCGGAACGACCACCACGGCTGCTTCGTGCGGGCGAAGGTGGAGTCGAAGACGTCGACGCGGTTCTGGGCGAAGTTGGCGGCGTACAGGCTGTCGTTGGTGGGGGAGATGGCCAGGCCGGTGTACGCCGCGCCGGGCGTGGTGGCCTTGATCTGGGCGGCGCCGACGAGCGGGCTGACCGGTGGGCCCCACGCGGCGATCGAGCCGGTGAGCGTCGCGAAGATGAAGCGGGCTGGGGCGCTGGCGGTGCCGTTGCTGAGCACGAAGCCGGTGCCGGCGTTCGCGACCTGGCCGGAGGGAGCAGGGACGTCCACCCGGATGGTCGGGACCTTCGTCGCCGTGGTGGCGCCGGGGGCCGAGGAGTAGAGCGTCGAGGACGACGTACCGGCGTTCGAGACCCACAGTGGCGAGGTTGCGCCGAGGGCGAGGCCCCACGGGTTGACGAGGTCGGGGTCGAGGAGAGCGGCCTTGCCCGGTACGTCGGACACGAGATTGACCTGCTGTACGGCGAGCCCGTCGCGGGACGGGTGGTCCCCGTGCGCGCTGGCGGTGCTGGGGGCGACCAGAGCCAGACCGGCGGTCACGGCGGTGGCGAGTGCGATGGTGCCCGTCCGAGCTGAGCGGCGGGGTCGGCGCAGCGACATGTCACAGTCCTTCGGGTAGGTGGTTGAACACCTTCCACACGGACGGTTCGGCTGGCCGGTTCAGCCTTTGGCAGGGTAAACATTGCGGTGTCCGTACCGACACTGGGAGAAACCCGACATGACCGAGCTCGCGATCACCCCGCTGAACCCGGCGATCCTGCCGGCCGCGACCGGGAACTACACGCACGGGGTCGAGGTGACCGGCGGCAAGCGGCTCGTGTTCGTCAGCGGTCAGGTGCCGTGGGGGGACGAGCAGGGGCGGATTCCTGAGGACTTCGAGGACCAGTGCCGGATGGTGTGGCGCAACGTGCTCGCGGTGCTGTCGGAAGCTGGGATGAGTGTGGAGAACCTGGTGAAGGTGACCACGCATCTGTCCGACCGGCAGTACCGGGCGGCGAACTCGAAGATTCGCGAGGAGGTGCTCGGGGATCATGCGCCGGCGTTGACGGTGTTCATCTGCGACATCTACGCCGAGGAGTGGTTGCTCGAGATCGACGCCATCGCGGTCGGTTAGGCGGTACGGCGGGGTGCGGGCACACACCCCGCCGCGAAGTACTTACGCCCAGGTTTCGGCGTGGGTTACTACGCCGTTGGGGGCGCTGATCTCGGTGATGACGTCGTCGGCGTCGGCCTCTAGGGGCTCGAAGGGGTACTCCGGTACGACGTACGCCCGCGCGCCGGCGACCAGGTCGACGCCGGGGAGCTCGAACCAGGCTTCGCCGGTTTCGCGGCTGATCTCGTAGATGGCCTGCTCGGCGGTGTCGACCGGGTCGCGGTCGCCGGACTCGTCGAGCTCGACCGGGTGGCGCTCCTGGGCCGCGCGGCCGGCGTCGAGCAGGGCCTCCAGGTCGACCACCTTCAGGTCGAACCGGGACACCACGCTGATCAGGTGGTCCTGCTCCTCGGGCTCCTCGTCGTCGGTCTCGACGATCTCGTCGTCGAGCAGCAGCGGCGTCGTACCGGTGTGCTCGAACACGGCGTCGTTCCAGCCCTCGACGAGTTCCTCGAGCTGGGCGTTGTGCTCGTCGAGCACGGCCTGCTCCTCGTCGCCGGTCATCGCCAGCAGGGCCTCGGTGTGGGCCTGGAGGCGTTCGGCGAGCAGTCGGCTGGCCTCGGCCAGCGTCTTGCGGGACTCGTCGGAGAAGAACTGCTCGGAACCCTGGGCGGGGAACTGCTGGTCGTCCACTTCAGTCACTGCGTTCTTCCCTAACTCTGTGAAGACTTCTCATTGCCAGGCGTAAGTATGTGGGCTCCGGCCGCCACGACGAAGTCGTGTCCGGAATCAGTGCCTGTGAGAGGCCTGTGAGTACGGCGTCCGCCGGGTTCGGACCTGACACTATGGAGTCATGGCAGGTCGCGGGCGGCTGAGGATCTATCTCGGCGCCGCGCCCGGCGTCGGCAAGACGTACAAGATGCTGGGCGAGGCACGACGGCGGCGCGAGCGTGGGACCGACGTGGTCGTCGGCTTCGTCGAGACCCACGGGCGCGAGCACACCGCCGCCATGCTCGACGGCCTGGAGGTGGTGCCGCGCCGGATCATCGACCACCGCGGCGCGAGTTTCACCGAGCTGGACATCGACGCCCTGCTGGCCCGCCGCCCCGAGGTCGCGCTGGTCGACGAGCTGGCCCACACGAACGTCCCCGGCAGCCGGAACGCGAAGCGCTGGCAGGACGTCGACGAGCTGCTCGGCGCGGGCATCGACGTGATCTCCACGGTCAACATCCAGCACCTGGAGTCGATCAACGACGTGGTCGAGAAGATCACCGGCGTCCCGCAGCGCGAGACCGTCCCGGACCGCGTCGTTCGCGCGGCGGACCAGATCGAGCTCGTCGACATGGCTCCCGAGGCCCTGCGGCGCCGGATGGCGCACGGCAACGTGTACGCCGCCGACAAGGTGGACGCTGCCCTGGGCAACTACTTCCGGATCGGCAACCTGTCCGCCCTGCGCGAGCTGGCGCTGCTCTGGCTGGCGGACCGCGTCGATGCCGGACTTCAGCAGTACCGCGAGCAGCACGACATCGACTCGACCTGGGAGGCCCGGGAGCGGGTCGTGGTCGCGCTGACCGGTGGTCCCGAGGGCGAAACGCTGATCCGGCGCGCGGCTCGGATCGCCGCCCGCTCGGCGGGAGGCGACCTGCTCGCCGTACACGTCACGCAGTCGGACGGGCTGACCGGCGCGGATCCGGCCCGGCTCGCCCAGCAGCGGCAGCTCGTCGAGAGCCTGGGCGGGAGTTACCACCAGGTCGTCGGCGAGGACGTCCCCGATGCGCTCCTGGCGTTCGCTCGCGCGGAGAACGCGACCCAGCTCGTGCTCGGCGGCAGCCGTCGTTCGTTCCTGTCGACGCTGCTGACCGGACCCGGGATCGGCGCGACCTCGATCCGCGAGTCGGGTGACATCGACGTCCACATCGTCACGCACTCGCAGATGGGCCGCGGCCGGCTGCCGCGGTTGCACGGCAGCTTGTCGCGGATGCGCCTGATCTACGGCTTCGCCCTCGCGGTCCTGCTGCTGCCCGCCCTCGCCCTGCTGCTCGGCCCGGGCGGCGACACGCTCAACCTGACCAGCAACGTGCTCGCCTTCCTGCTCGCCGTCGTCGTGGTCGCGCTGGTCGGCGGGTTGTGGCCGGCGATGCTGGCGGCGATCGCCGGCACGCTGGTGCTGAACTGGTTCTTCACGCCGCCGACCCGGTCCTTCTCGATCACCGAGCCCAACAACGCGCTCGCGCTGGGCATCTTCATCCTGGTCGCCGCGATGGTGAGCTCGGTCGTCGACCGGGCGGCCCGTCGTACAAGGCAGGCCGCTCGGGCCGCTGCCGAGTCCGAAACGCTCGCGACGTTGGCTGGGTCCGTACTGCGGGGCGAGACGGCGTTGCCCGCGCTGCTGGAGCGGGTCCGCGAGGCGTTCGGGATGTCGTCGGCCTGCCTGATGGAACGGGTCGACACCGACGAGCTGACCGAGACCTGGCGACCGATCGCATCCGCCGGTACGCCGACCTGCCGCCGCCCCGAGGAAGGTGACGCGGAGATCCCCGGCCGGGACGGCCTCGTACTGGTGCTGCAGGGCCGCTCGCTCGCCGCCGACGAACGCCGTCTGGTCGGTGCGTTCGCGGCGCACGCTGCCGCGTTGGTCGACCGGACCAGGCTCACCGAGGCTGCGGCGGAGGCGAAGCCGTTGGCCGAGGCCGACAAACTCCGTACGGCGTTGTTGCGGGCCGTCGGCCACGATCTGCGCTCGCCGTTGGCGTCGGCGAAGGCGTCGGTGACGAGCCTGCGCAGCTCCGACGTCGAGTGGAGCCCGGACGAGCGGGACGAGTTGCTGGAGACGGCCGACGAGTCGCTCGACCGGTTGAGCCGACTTGTCGACAACCTGCTGGATCTCAGTCGCCTGCAAGCCGGCGTACTGCCGGTGTTCACGCGGCCGATGGCGCTGGACGAGATCCTGCCCGGCGTACTGGGTGAGGACGGGAAGGACGTCACGATCGACCTGTCACCGGGGCTGCCGCTGGTCGAAGCGGATCCGGCGTTGCTGGAGCGCGTGGTCGCCAATCTGGTGACCAACGCCATCCGGTACTCACCCCCGGGGCGCGGGCCGTTGCTGACGGGGAGTTCACTGGGAGACGTGGTGGAGATCCGGGTGATCGATCGTGGACCTGGAATCCCGGCCGAGGACCGGGACCGGGTGTTCGCGCCGTTCCAGCGCCTCGGCGACACCGACAACACGACCGGCGTCGGGCTCGGCCTGGCCCTGGCGCGTGGTCTGGCCGAGGCGATGAGCGGATCGCTGCGCCCGGAGGACACGCCGGGCGGTGGCCTGACCATGGTGGTCTCGATGCCTTCGGCAACAATGAGCGACGTGCCGGTGCCCGGCCGTCTCGAGCGGGGAGCTTGATGACCAGAGTCCTGGTGGTCGACGACGAACCGCAGATCGTGCGGGCGCTGCAGATCAACCTGAAGGCGCGCCGGTACGAGGTGCACGTGGCCGGGAGCGGGACCGCGGCGCTCAAAGTGGCCGCGCAGCACCCGCCTGACCTGGTCATTCTCGACCTCGGCCTGCCGGACTTCGACGGCGTCGAGGTGATCCGCGGGCTGCGGGGCTGGACCGAGGCGCCGATCCTGGTGCTGTCCGGCCGGACCGACAGCACCGACAAGGTGGAGGCGCTGGACGCCGGCGCGGACGACTACGTCACCAAGCCGTTCGGGATCGACGAGCTGCTCGCCCGGATGCGCGCCGTACTGCGCCGCAGTGGTACCGCGGCCGAGGAGCCGGTCGTCACGGTCGGCGATGCCGAGGTCGATCTCGCGGCCAAGCGGGTCACGATGAAGAACGGCGACGAGGTCCGGCTGACGCCGACCGAGTGGCACCTGCTCGAGGTCCTCGTCCGGCACCCCGGCAAACTGATGTCCCAGCGCCAGCTGCTCACCGAGGTCTGGGGGCCGGGCTACGAGAACGCCGGCGGCAACCTGCGCTTCTACATGGGTCAGCTCCGCCGCAAACTCGAGGCCGACCCGGCCCGACCCCAGCACCTGCGCACCGAACCCGGCATGGGCTACCGCTTCGAACCCTGACGGGAGTCCGATGACGATCATCGACAACGCGGTGTACGTCGACGGGCGGCGGGCCGCTGAGCCCGGCAGCCTCGACGCGACGTACAGGATGCTGCGCGACCACGACGGCGGCATGGCCTGGATCGGGCTCTACCGGCCGGACCCGCTGGAGATCGAATCGGTCGGGGACGAGTTCGGGTTCCACCGGCTCGCGGTCGACGACACGATCTCGGCGCACCAGCGGCCCAAGCTCGAGCGGTACGGCGACGTGCTGTTCACCGTGCTCCGCTCGGCGAGGTACCTGGACGACGTCGAGCGGGTCGAGTTCGGCGAGCTGCACGTGTTCACCGGCAAGGACTTCGTGGTCACCGTTCGGCACGCCGAGTCGCCGGATCTCAGCGAGGTGCGCAAGCGGCTGGAGGCGGAGCCCGAACTGCTCCGGCTCGGCCCGGAGGCGGTGCTGTACGCGATCCTCGACCAGGTCGTCGACGAGTACCTGCCGGTCCTGGACGGCCTGCAGGGCGACATCGACGAGATCGAGGACCAGGTCTTCGCGGGCGATCCCGAGGTGTCGCGGCGGATCTACGAGCTGCTCCGCGAGGTGGTCAAGTTCCTCCGGGCGACCCAGCCGCTGCCCGCGATGATCGCCGACCTGCGCTCGGGCTTCGACAAGTACGGCGTGGACATGGAGCTGCAGCGCAACCTGCGCGACGTCGCCGACCACGTCGAGCGGGTCGTCGATCAGGCGAACGGGTACAAGGTCCTGCTGATCAACCTGATCGGCGTCAACGGCACGCTGGTCGCGCAACGCCAGAACGAGGAGACCCAGCGGCTGTCCGAGCTGAGTCTGCGCCAGAACGAGGAGGTCAAACGGATCTCCTCCTGGGCCGCGATCCTGTTCGCGCCGACGCTGGTCGGCACGGTCTACGGGATGAACTTCACCCACATGCCAGAGCTGCACTGGAAGGTCGGCTACCCGTACGCGCTGCTGCTGATGCTGGTCGTCAGTTGCGGCCTGTACTTCGTGTTCAAACGCCGCGGCTGGCTGTAAACGCACCCTGGCGTCCGATTCCTGTAAGACATCCGCCGCGCGAGTTGGCAGGGTACGGGCATGGAGATCTTCGCGGGTGGTCGGGAGTTTGTCAGGCGGGACGCACGGCTGGTTGAGCGGCGGCTGTTCGCGACGTTGTTCGAGGGTGCTGACGGGGCCGGCGTTGTGGACGCGCTGCGCGGGTACCGGAACGCCGACGGTGGGTTCGGCCACGGGCTCGAGCCCGACAAGCGGTGCCCGGACAGTACGGCGCTCGACGTGGAGACCGCGTTCGACGTGATGATCGCGGCCGGCGTACGGGATGACGAGCTGATCGGCGGCGCGTGCGACTGGCTGCAGTCGGTCGCGACGCCGGAGGGCGCGGTGTCGCTGTGCAACCCGGCGATCGAGGGGTACCCGCGGGCCGATCACATGTCCGACTGGACCTACGTGCCGGCGCTCAACCCGACGGCGGGACTGGTCGGGCGGCTCTACACGCTGGGGTTCGAGCACCCGTGGCGTGACCAGGCGGCCGCGTGGTGCCAGGCCGAGCTGGCCAAGGGCCTCCCGACGGACGGGCACGGGATGCTGGAGGCGCTGCAGTTCCTGGAGCACCAGCCGGACGTCGACCTGGACCAGATCCGGGACTGGCTGCCGAAACTTTCGACGTACCGGGCGAACGCCGACGATCCGTCGTACGGCGTGACGCCCCTGCACTTCGCGCCGACGCCGGACAGCCTGTGGCGGCAGCTCTTCACCCAGGAGCAGATCGACGGGCATCTCGACCGGCTGCTCGCCGACCAGCAGGCCGACGGCGGCTGGGCGATCACGTGGGAACCGCCGGGCCCGATGGCGACGCTGGAGTACCGCGGCGTCGTCACGGTGGCGGCGCTGCGCAGCCTCCATCTGAACGGGAACTTGTCAATCGACTGAATGAACTCGCCTCCCGGCTGTGGAAGAATGGAGCCGGTGAGGCCGCCCCGATGATGCTCGCCGAGAGCTGGATGCAATCGCTCATCGCAGCGATTGCCATGGTGGCCTCTTCCCTGCCGGGAGCGCCCGCGCCGCAAGCGCCCGCGCGGGTCGCACCGACCGACGGCTGGGTCGCGAGCTGGGGTGTCGCCGTGACGCAGGGCGGTCCGACCGGGCCGTCCGCGACCGGCGTCCGCAACACCACGATCCGGCAGGTCGCGCACCTCTCGCTCGGCGGCAGCTCGATCCGGCTGCGGCTGTCGAACCGTTTCGGCAAGCAGCCGCTGGTCGTCGGCGCGAGCTCGGTCGCACCCCGCAAGGGCGGTGCCGGTACGCCGAACCTCGAGCTGCTCAAGAGCGTTCCGGTCACGTACGGCGGCCGCGCGGCGGTCACGATCCCGGTCGGCGCGGAGTCGGTGTCGGACCCGATCGACCTGCCCTTCGGCGATGACAGCGACGTCGTGATCAGCACGTACTTCCCCGGGCCGACCGGGCCGCTGACGCAGCACCCGGCCGGGTACGCGTCGGCCTTCAGCGCGGCGGGGAACCAGACGCGCGCCGGCGGTGCGCCGTACAGGAAGATCCCGGGAATGGCGCGCTTCGTCGTGTCCGGCGTGGACGTGAAGACGCGGGCCGAGGGGTCGATCGTGCTGTTCGGCGACTCGATCACCGACGGTGCCTCGTCGCCGGTCGACCGGAATCTGCGGTACCCGGACCAGCTCGCCGACCGGCTGACCAAGCGCCGGTACGCCGTGGTGAACGCGGGCATCGGCGGCAACCGGCTGCTCGTCAACGGCGGTGTCTCGGGCGAGGCCGCGATCGCGCGGTTCGAGCGGGACGTGGTGCGGCGCAGCGGGGTCCGGGCCGTCGTGATTCTCGAAGGGATCAACGACATCCGCGCCGGCAAGGGCGCGATCTCCGGAGCACAGCTGATCAACGCGCATCGGCAACTGATCGCGCGGGCGCGCGCCGCCGGGCTGCGGGTGTACGGCGCGACGCTCACGCCGTACTGGGCGGCCGATCACTACACCGTCGGCGGCGAGGTCGCGCGGCAGGCGCTGAACCAGTGGATCCGGACGGCCGGCGAGTACGACGGGTACGTCGAGTTCGAGCACGCGGTGCGCGATCCGTACCAGCCGCTGCGGCTCGCGCCGGGGTACGACGGCGGGGATCACCTGCACCCGAACGCGAAGGGCTTCACGGCGATGGCCCACGCGGTCGACCTGGATCAGCTGACCTCTTAACGCAGGGGTTCGACCGCTCACCGACCGTAGGGTTGCGGTCTCGGAGCGTGCTGCGTGGAATCGATGCTACGTGTCCGTCCCACGAGAGGTGCTGTCATGCGCCCGTTGCGCAAACTGGTCGTCACCGCTGCTGCTCTGCTACTGGTTCCACTTGCCCCCGCTGCCGTTCCGGCCTCCGCCGAGCCGTCCTTCGCGGCGGACTGGGTCGGGTCCTGGGCTGTTGCCGTTACTCCGCCTGGTACGTCGGGTCTGTCGGCGACCGGGGTCACCGACACGACGTTGCGGCAGGTCGCGCACTTGTCGGTCGGTGGATCTGAGCTGCGACTCAGGTTGTCGAACGTCTGCGGGACTTCACCTTTGAAGGTCGGGAAGGTGACGGTGGTCCCGCGGGCTGATGCTCTGGCCGGTACGCCGACTGTCGATCCTGCTCGGCTCAAGCCGGTGACGTTCGGTGGGCAGGCCTCGGTCAACGTGCCGGTCGGGACCGAGTGGGTGTCCGACCCTGTGCGGTTGCAGGTGCCGGACGACACCGATCTGGTGATCAGCACGTACTTCCCGGGGCCGACCGGGCCGTTGACGCAGCATCCTGCGGGGTACGCGACGGGGTTCTTGGCCGGTGGCGATCAGACGGGCGAGGCTGGTCCGTCGTACGCGCCGATCGCGGGTGCGGCTCGGTACGTGATCGAGGGTGTCGACGTGAAGAGCCGGGTGCGGGGGTCGGTCGTGCTGTTCGGCGATTCGATCACTGACGGGGTGGTGTCGCCGATCGACAAGAACCTGCGGTACCCGGATCAGCTGGCCGATCGGTTGCTGGCCCAGCCGGCGTGGCGCGAGCTCGGCGTACTGAATGCTGGGATCAGCGGGAATCGGCTGCTGGCCAACGCCGGTACGGCGGGCGACTCGGCGCTGGCGCGCTTCGATCGGGACGTGCTGGGGCAGACGGGCGCTCGCAGTGTGGTGCTGTTGGAGGGGATCAACGACATCGGGAACAGCCGTGGGGCGACGGATCCGGCTGAGCTGATCGCTGTGCATCGTCAGTTTATTCAGCGGGCGCGGGAGGCTGGGCTGAAGGTGTTCGGGGCGACGCTGACGCCGTACGAGGGTGCTGGGTACTACTCGGTCGAGGGTGAGGCGGATCGGCAGGCACTGAACCAGTGGATCCGGACGTCGCGCGAGTACGACGGGGTCGTGGACTTCGACAAGGCGGTGCGGGATCCTGCCTCGCCGGGGAAGATGCTGCCGGCGTACGACGTGGGTGATCACCTGCACCCGAACGCCGACGGGTTCAAGGCGATGGCGGCTGCTTTTGATCTGGCGGCGCTGAGTCGCTGAACCGGTGGGCTTTTCGATGCTGCTGGAATAGGCGGCATCCGTTGTGGAGAACGGTTGTCCGGCCTCTGACCTGCGCGTTTGGTGCGCTGGGTCGGGGGCCGGACGGCTTTGTGGGGGTTGAATCCGGGTGGGCGGTCTCGGCAGGCTGCGGGCATTCCCTTTGACCGATGGAGGAGTGCTCATGCGTGGTGGGAAATCGATTGCTCGAATGATGGCCGGTGTGGTGGGTGGCGTGCTGGTGCTGGGAGGTGGGGTCGCGACCGCCGAGGCGTCGGTTGCCGCGTGTCCGGCGACCGCGGTCTTCCAGACCGACGGCTACACGGCAGGCGAGTCGCTGGTGAACTGGAACAACTCGCGCTTCAACCACAACGTGCCGGCCGGCGTACACGTGGTTCAGGTGCCGTACTACGCGGGAGTCTTCCCTGTCGTTGATCGGTTGGCCTTGGACGCGTCGGTCGCCGAAGGCATCGGCAAGCTGACCGCGGCCGTCAACGACTTCCACGGGCGGTGCCCCGGGTCGCAGCTCACGCTGGCCGGGTACTCCGAAGGAGCCGTTGTCGCAGGCAACGTTCTCGAACGCTTCGCGCAGTCGTCCGCGATCCCGCACACGCAACTCAACGGCGTCCTCTACGGCAACCCCCGCCGCCCCTTCGGCCCCGGCGGCCGAGGCGGAGTAGCCGGCGGCATCGAAACCAACCTGCCGTCCGTCCTCCCCGGCGTCACCATGCAGGGCCCGCACAACTACGCCGGCATCGCCGTCCGAGAGGTCTGCAACGAGAACGACGGCATCTGCAACTCCACCAACATGATCACCAACCTGGCCGCCTTCGCCAACGGCCTGATCGGCTACACCTCAGGCGACCACGGCTACGACCTCGACCCCATCCGAGACACCGGCAACGGAGTCACCCTGCACCCCCAGAACCCAAGAATCCCGTACGGCGCCCCGCTCCCGCTCCCCATCGGCACTCCGTGGCAGATCCAACAACAGATCTTCGGCGACGGCCCTGCCCGCCAGGCCGCAATCACCGCCCGCAACTCCCTGGGCTCGGTAGTTCCCCCAGAAGCCCTTGCAGCATTGGCCAACCGCCCTTGGTTCCGCCTACTGGCAGCTGCCTGACCTGATTTGCCTCGGTGCAGATGGGCGGGCTGCTCTCTTCCCACCCATCTGTTCCTGGGTGGAGCCCTAGCCGGCTTCGGCGGGGTGTTCGACTTGGCGGTCGCCCCATTGGGTCATGAGGCCTCGGGCGATTTCCAGGTCGTCTCGGAGGGAGCGGTCGGCCAGGGCTGGGGGGAGGGCGGCTAGGGCGTCGGCTAGCCAGGCGGCTACTGCGGACGGCGCTAGCTCTTCGGGGGTGAAGCCGGCTAGGCGGATGGCTCGTACGGCGGTGACCAGTTCGCAGGCCAGGACTTCTCGGAGGGCGTCCAGGAGTTGGGTGGTGAGGACCGCCGCCTGGGGAGCGAAGCTGGCGTGGTGTTCGGCGCCTCGGGAGAGGGTGGCGGTGCCTAGCGTCGCCGGCTGGGCTGTGGAGCGTACGGCGGCTAGCGCGTCGTGGGCGACGTACTCGATCATCATCACGCCCGAGCTGGCTTCGGCGCCGCTGGCGAGGAAGCGGGACAAGCCTGTGAAGTCGGGGTCCACGAGGTTCGCGACGCGGGAGGTCGAGAGGGTCGCGACGCTGTGCAGGCTGAGGCGGAGCGAGTCGAGCGCCAGGGCGATCGGCATCGCGTGCCAGTTGCCGTTGTGCAGGACGGTGCCTCCGGCAACCAACGGGTTCTCGGCGGAGGCGTTGATGTCGATCTTCAGCGCGTTGCCGAGAGTGTCGGCGTGGTCGACGGCGGGGCCCAGGACCTGGGCGAAAGCCCTTAGCCCGAAGGGATCCTGGATGCGAGCAGGCGCCAACGGAAGACCGGCGAGCAGACCGCGCATGCGATCGGCGACCCGGACCTGACCGGGCTGCGGACGCGCCTCGTGCACGCGAACGTCGTACACCTCCGCGTTGCCGCGCATCGCGACATGGGCGAGTGCACCGACCAGCGGTACGACGTTGATCAGCGTCGACGCCTCGACGTACGCCAGGCAGCACTCGGCGAGCGTGATCGCGTTGCTCGACAGCAGCGGCAGCGCGCTGGTCCCGTCGATCACGTCGCCCAGCGCGAGGCCGAGCTCGGCGAGCGGACCGAGATCCCCGGTACCGATCGCGCCGCCGCGATGCAGGTCGGGGAGCTTGTCCTCGTTGAGCAGCCGCACGATCGCCTCGGCGACCTCGGGCGCGAGGCCGGATCCGCCGGAGGCGAGTTGGTTGACGCGAATCAGGAGGCCGAGCCGGACGACGTCGCGCGGGTACGGCGTGGTGCCGGTCGTCGAGTGCGACAGCAGCAGTCGGGTGCCGTGCTCGGGGTCGGTGGTGAGCACGTCGCGGTTCGCACCGACGCCGGTGGTGCGCCCGTACACGGGCTGGTGCCGTGCGATCTCGGTGACAGCCGCGGCCGAGTCAGCCATCCGCTTGCGGGCGACGTCGCCCAGGCGGACCGGCGTACGGCGCTGGCCGAGGCCGACAGCGGTCAACGGCGTCAGCCCGGCCCCGAAAAGCTCGATCGGCTCCACAGCCACAGTGTGAGACCTCCCAGCCCACAGGCTGAAGCACCACGCCAACATCCCCGTCTCGGGTACGAGACAGGGTCACCTGCCGGTACGTCGCACCCGCCGGCGGCGTCACGCCGGCGTCGGCACGACGGAGTGCCTCCACCCAATGGACTCCCTCATCTGCTGGTCAACGGGCCTGTGGTTGCCGTCGGCGCCTATGCGGCCGAGCAGGGCCGCGGTGGCAGAGGCCGCTCCGGCCGGAAACCGGTTGGGGTGTTGCCAGGTCTTCCGGCGTGCTGCAGCCGGCGAGCTCGCGCATGCGGCGGTGTCGGTGCGTGCCGGGGGTGTGGGTGGGTGGTGCTGGTCGTGCCGCGGGTGTCGGCGCGTGCCGCCAGGCGTGCCGGGTGTGGGTGCGTGCCGCCGCTCGCTGATGCGTCGACGGCCTTCGCGGAAGTCTGGTTCAGCTTTAGCTCCGTGCGCAGCAGGTTGGCCCGTGGCGCTGCCCGCGAGCGCACCGCCCGCCTCTCGCCGCGAGTCGTGCCGGTGCCTGCCGCCAGGCGGGCCGCGGTGTCGGTGCGTGCCGCCGGCGTGCCGGGGTGTGGGTGCGTGCTGCTCGGTTGTGTTGCGTGCCGCCAGGCGGGCGCGGGTGTTGGTGCGTGCCGCTAGGCGAGCCGCGGGGTGTTGGTGCGTGCCGCTGGTCGTGCGGCCGGTGTGGGTGCGTGCGGCTGGTCGTGCCGCGGGTGTCGGTGTCTGCGCTAGTCGTGCCGCCTGTGCGGCGGCTGCTGCTAGTCGTGCGACGGGTGTCGCTGTCTTGCCGCCGGGCGGGCCTGTCTCAGCCGACGTGGGCGAGGGATTGCGATGACCTCGGGCTGGGGGCCGCGTCACCGGGTGGGTCTGACCGGCGTTGCCGGCGGCAGCTGGGCCGTCTATGCCCTATTGAGCGAAGTCGGGGAGTGGGATTGCGATGACCTCGTACGGCGGGGCTGCTGCGGGGCCCTTGGCGAGTTGGGCGTTGACGATCAGTAGGCGGTTGCCGTCTGTGGTCAGGGTGGTGGGGGTGTCGAAGGCGGGGTCTGTGTGCCGGCCTAGTGGGGTTGCTGTGCGGCCGTCGGGGGAGACGGTGAGGGCGGCTAGGAAGAACTGGGCCGTGGCCATGGTGTCGCCCTCGTTGCAGACGGCGATCAGGGTGTTGCCGGTGAGCAGGAGGCCGTCGCCGGCGAAATCGGTGGCGAGCTGGGTCGTCGACAGGTTGGTGAGGTCTAGGCGCAAGAGGAGTTCGGTGCCCTGGGCGGCGATCAGGAGGGCGGTGTTGTCGGCGGTTGGGACGATGCCGTTGAGGTAGGCGTCGGGGCCGGCTGCGGGGAGGTCCAGGGCGGTGGGTGGGGCTTCGGAGTGGAGGTCGAAGCGCCAGACGATTGGCTGCGAGGAGTCGGTTGCGTAGGCGTGGTTGTCGATCACGCAGACGTCGTTGAGGTAGCCGTCGACGTGGCGGCGGGAGACGAGCGTGCGGCTGGCGACGTCGTACAGGAAGAGATCGCCGGTTTTGCCGCCGCAGACGATGAGGAGACCGGGGGAGGTCGTGAGGCCGAGGGCGACGGTTCGTTCGTCGGTGCCGGCCGGGGACCAGATCTCGGCGATTGGCTGGTCGAGGGCGCAGCGGTAGAGCGTGCCGTCCGCGCTACTGCCGGCGAAGAACGTGCCGTCGGGGCCGAGCGTGATGCCTTCGGGCCGGACGCGGTCGCCGGGCAGGTGGTACGCCGTGATGGACACCGCCGCACGCTAACCCGCTCGCGGCTCACGCCCGCCAAACGTCAGAGCGCAAGGCGCCACACCCGAAGGGACACCGAGGTCCACGCCCGAAGGGGCGCCGGGTCGCACGCCCGCAAGCGCCCGCCCGCAAGGTGCCGGGGCGCACGTCCGAAACACGCCGGGGGACCTGGCGCCCGAAAGGCTTCAGGGCACAAGGAAGGCCCGCCGATCCTGGGGGAGGGTGGGATCAGCGGGCCGCGTGGCAGCGGTCGCCGGGTCGAGCGGCGACCGTGCCTGGTCTTGGGCGGGGCCGGGTCCGGGGCCCCGCGGCAGGTGTTACTTCTGGCCGTAGCGCTTCTTGAACTTCTCGACGCGGCCCTGGGTGTCCATCACGCGCTGCTGACCCGTGTAGAACGGGTGGCTCGCGGACGAGATCTCGACGTCGACCACCGGGTAGGTGTTGCCGTCGTCCCAGACGACCGTCTCGGAGCTCTCGCGGGTGGAGCCGGTCAGGAAGCTGAAGTTGCCCGACTTGTCGCGGAAGACGACCCGACGGTACTCCGGGTGAATGTTCTGCTTCATGCAGCGGCACTTCCTTCCAGATAAGGGGCGAACGGGTCGGTCAGGCTTCTGACCTCTTCATCCGCACGTAGTACACAACCGTTCAGGCGGCGTTCTAATTCCCAGACGTCGAGGTCCACTCCGGTGAAGGACAGGTAGCTCGCGCGGTCGCCGTGCTCCGGGTGCCACTCGAGCGCCGAGCGGGCCCGGTGGCTGCTGCTCACCTCCGGCCAGCGGTCGGCCGGGAGGTCGGCGAGCCAGCGGCCCAGTACGCCGATCGAGATGTTGGTGCCGAAGCTGTCCCACCCGAGCCGGGCCTGCGGCTGCGTTGCCAGCCACACCGTGCCCTTGCCGCGGGCGGTCTTGTCGACCAGGTCCTCCAACGCGTCGTACAACCGCTCCGGGTGGAACGGCCGGTCCGACGAGAAGAGGAACGTCCGCACGGGTCCGTTTTCTTCCCGCAGCGGAGCGCTGATCGTCCCGGGCTCGACGCGCGCTCGTGCGGCGGCCCGATCGTGCAGCTGTACGCCGACCAGCTCGCGAGCCCGTACGACGTGTCGGGCCTGGGGATTCAAGGCCTGAGCCAGTGCCCGAGCAGCCGCATCCGCCTCGCTGCCGGCAGCCCGGAGCCCGGTGGTCGGCCCGTCCGCGGCGCCAGCGACCAGTACGGCGTCCGCGTACTCCACCTGATGCACAACAGCCTCGGCCAACGCCCGGTTGTCCTCCACAGCGGTCGGGATCCCCCGGTCGCGCACCAGCTCCTCACCCGTCGCATCAGCGACGAACCTGCCCGCCTCCACAACCGCCAGCACCACGCTGACCTGCAGCTCCTCAGAAGCGTCCCGCTCGATCTCCTCGGCCAGCGCCTGTGGATCACCGGCCGCTGGGACGTTCACCACCACCGCGTCGTACCGGCCGACGCCCGCGATGCTCCGGAGCAGCTCCACCAGCGTCCCGCGCATCGCGCACGAGACGCACGGGTGGTTCATCCGGATCACCTCGCGGTCGATCACCCCGTCGGTCGTCCGCGCGATCCGGACCACGGACCCGCCGGCCAGCTCGCGCACGTCGTACTCGACGAGGACGGTCCCGGGCAGCAGGAGATCGGTCGCGGCGCTGTCGCGGGTCGTGGTGTCGACCCCGCTGACCAAGGTGACCGGCAGCATCCGTACCCTCTTCCTCGACGCTTATTGAAAATGATTACCAACACAACCTACACTCCAGGAACCGGAATAGGCACCCGGGTCCCAGGTGTTCACCGTACTGAGTCCTACGGCGCGCGAGCGCCCAGAAAGGTTGGTCGATGGCCAAGCACAACGACATCCGCCCGATCGTCAAGCTGCGGAGCACGGCCGGCACCGGGTTCACCTACGTGACCCGGAAGAACCGCCGCAACGACCCCGATCGGTTGATCGTCCGCAAGTACGACCCGGTCCTGCGCCAGCACGTCGACTTCCGCGAAGAGCGGTAGCCGGTGGCGAAGACCAGCAAGATCGCCAAGAACGAGCAGCGCAAGGTGACCGTCGCCCTGTACGCCGAGCGCCGCGCCGAGCTGAAGCGGCTGATCGCCGACCCGGCGACCGGTTTCGCCGAGCGCGGCGAGGCGCAGCTCAAGCTGCAGAAACTGCCGCGCGACGCGAGCCCGATCCGGGTCCGCAACCGCGACGTGGTCGACGGCCGGCCGCGCGGGTTCCTCCGCAAGGCCGGCATCTCCCGAGTCCGCTTCCGCACGATGGCCCACCGTGGGGAGCTCCCGGGGATCACCAAATCGTCTTGGTGACTCTTTGATCGAAGGCCCGGAACCAGATGGTTCCGGGCCTTCGTCACGTCTACAGCGAGGACCAGAACGCCAGCCGGTGGCCGCGGACGAAATCGGTCCGGGTCACACCGGCCGGGTCGAGTGACTGAACTGTGCGGTCCAGCGGGGTCGCCCGCGGCCAGTACGCCGTACCGGTGGTGGTGGGCCGACCGGTCCGGGCGAAGGCACTCCAGCGGCTGATCAGCTCGCCCGACAGCTTCTGCTGGGCCGGGTTCAGCGGCGCGAAGATGCTGTCGTCGAGGAAGTACGTCAGGTCGGTCATGTGGTGCGAACCGACCGGCCACCCGGGCTTGGGGATCCCCAGGTACCAGGGCGCGTCGCCGGCGAACTCGAAGGCGTAGGTCGGCATCCGCAGCGACAGCAGCTGGTTGGAGCGGTACGCCGGAGCAGCCCACTGGGAGTCGGTCATCACGGTCGAGAGAGCCAGACCGGCCGGCTTCGTACCGGCGTACTGCGCGAGGACCTTCGAGGCCTTCGCGCCGAACTGCGCCCGGACGGCTGTCTCGTAGTTCTCCTGGGTGACCGGGAATCCGGCCGCTTCCTGTGCGCCGTACCGGCCGTGCTCCTCGTCGTGGTTGATCCCGTGCAGGACGGGGACACGGTTGACGCGGCCGGTGAGCAGGGCCTGGGTCGGATGAAGCGGCAGGACCGGGCCGCCGAGCACCGGGCCGAATTCGTCCTCGGCCGTCGCTGCCAGCAGCTCGGGGACCCCGATCTCGCGGAGGCAGTCGATGGTCGGGCAGCCGAGCTTGCCGGTCAGCTCCCGGCGGTACTTCTCGGCGACGGCCCGAGGCCGCGGCGCCGCGTAGTTGGTCGCCGAGTACTCCTGCGCACACGGCCCGCTCTGCACGATCGCCCGCTGGAACAGCCCGGCCGCGGTCGGCGAGGCCAGGTGGTCGCAGACGCTGTAGGCACCGGCTGATTCGCCCATGATCGTCACGTTCCGCGGGTCGCCGCCGAACGCCGACGCGTTGCGCCGTACCCAGCGCAGCGCCTCCTGCTGATCCTCCAGCCCGTAGTTGCCGGCCAGGAATCCGAGCGCGCCGAGCCGGTACTGCACCTGGACGACGACCAGCCCGCCCTGAGCCGCGAGCCGCTTCGTCCCGTAGACGCTGTTCGCGCCGTTGGTGAAGCTGCCCCCGTGGATCCAGACCACGACCGGGAGATCCTTGCCCGGCCGCTTCGGAGTCGTCACGTCGACGAACAGACAGTCCTCATTGGTGCTGGCGACCCCGATCGGGTGCTCGTTCTGTGCGCAGGCGGCGCCGTACTGCGTGGCGTCGCGGACGCCGGTCCAGCGGGTCGCGGGTTGCGGTGCGCGCCACCGGAGCTCGCCGACAGGTGGGGCGGCGTACGGGATGCCGCGAAAGGTGCGGGTGGTGTCGTCGGAGATGCCACGGACCTGGCCGAGGTCGGTGCGCACGACGGTGTCGGTCGGTGGAGCCGCGGCGAGCGGCGTCGCCAGGAGGGCGGTGGCGGCCAGAAGAGGAAGCATCGGAAGCCTTTCCAGGAGGAGAGCTCCATCCTGGAAAAGGTCGAGAGGCCTGGCACTGGGTTCAGGTCCCCGGTGCGGGTGGAGGCAGCACCACCTCAGCCGCGGAGGCGGCGGGTGAGCGCCTCGGCGGCCTGCCGGACGCGCCGGGCCAGGAGCGAGCGTTCGCCCGGGCTGACCGATTCGCTGCGGAACGAGATGCTGATCGCCGCGGCAGGGTGGCCGGCGTGGTCGACGGCGGCACTGGCGACCGAGGTGACACCGGCCGTCACGTGGGACTCCTCGATGGCGAAGCCTTGCTGGCGTTCGTCGGCGAGCAGGCGGCGCAGTTGGCTGAGGGTCTGCGGGCCGTGGTCCGTACGACGGACGAAGGACTCGGGCGTCGGGAACAGGGCCCGGACCTGCGCGGGAGGCAACGCCGCCAGGAGAGCCCGGCCGGACGCGGTCAGCGTCGCGGGGAGCCGGACGCCCACGTCCGTGACCAGGGTCAAAGGACGCGGCGGCTGTTCCTTCAGCAGGTAGACGAGTTCACGCCCGTGCAGTACGCCGAGGTGCGCGGTGTGGCCGACTTCGGCGACGAGTTGGGCGAGCAGCGGACGGGCCAGCCGCTCGAGCGGATCGTGCCGCAGGTAGGCGGATCCGATCTCGAAAGCGGAGACCCCGAGCCCGTAGCGCTTGTCCTCGGGCAGGTGTACGACGAAGCCCTCGTCGATCATTGCCCGGAGCAAGTGATAGGTCGACGAGCGCGGCAGGCCGACCGCGGAGGCGATGCGCTCCATCGGTACGGGTCCGGGCTGGGTGGCCAGGAACGTCAGTACCCGCAGGGTCCGGGTCGAGGCGGGAACGTTGCCGCTCACAACTGTGAGGGTAGCGGCCCTGTCTCAGATTTTGGACGATTGACCACTCCGGGCGCGGCCGCGCCGGATCTTGACCCGGACCAGCTCGCCGATCAGCGCGAACGCGAACAGTCCGCCGGCCAGCCGCCAGTCGAAGGTCCGGTCGTCACCCGAGAGCAGGAATCCGACCGCGATCGACAGTACGGCGAAGAACGAGAGGGAGGTCACGAGCTTCTTCATCGCAGCGTCTTCTCCGCCGTCCAGGCCGAGCCGGCGAGCCGGTACCCGAGCCAGTGGTTGACCGCGAGCATCGGCTCGTTGGCCGCGTCGTTGCCGGTCGATGCTGTCTTCAGACCGGCCAGGTGCGCCCGCCGCAGCGCGTGCGACTTCACCACCTTGGCCAGTCCACGACCCCGGTACGTCGGGACGGTGCCGGTCAGGTTCGACCAGATCACGCCGCGCTCCGGATCGGCCGTCGTGGTCACGAACGAGACCACCTGCGAACCGTCCAGCACCGCGATGCTGAGATCACGCCGCAGGTCCGGATGGTTCCAGCCCGTCACGAGCCAGTCGTCGTACGGGCCGACGAACGACAGTCCGCTCGGATCCCCGCCGATGACCGCCATGGTCGCGTCGTAGACCTGCCGTGGCTCCAGTTCGTCATGCGTCACCAGTCGCAGTCCCGCCGGTGGATCGACCGGATCCGGCGAGGAGGCCAGCACCGCGGTCGAGTGGCTCATCTGCCGGCTGAGCACGAACCCGCGTTGCCGCGCGAAGTGCTGGGAGTGCTCTTCGTCCTCGACCACCACCAGCAAAGAAATCGCGCCGACCTCGACCGCGAGCCGCTCGATCTCGGTCGCCAGCGCCTGGCCGACGCCCTTGCCGCGCTGGTCCCGGGCGACCTGCACGGCCACCCGGACGCGGGGCACGGTGTGGGCCTCGTTCGGCAGGTACACGTTGCCGAAGCCAACGGCCGTTCCGTCGTCCACCGCGAGCAGCACGACCTTCGATCCACTGGACCGCAGCTCGGCCTCGGCCCCGCGGGCTGTCTTCACCAAATGAGGCAGCGACGCCGCGAGCACCGCCGCGATCCCCGCCCCGTCGCCCGGGACCGCCCGGCGTACTTCGACCATTGTCTGAGCCTAATCGGCGACAGGGTCGCAGCAACTGTCTCGCATGTGAGACAGCAACCGGGGTGGCGGTCCTGTCGGTCCGGGCGAAGGCGCGGTGCAATGAGCGGGTGGAGACAGCTGAAGTAGTAGTGGGCACCGGGCCGCTGGCCGCCGGTGACGTGGTCGCCGTGGCGCGGTACGGCGCGACGGTGCGGATCGACGACCACGCGCTGGAGGAGATCGCCAAGTCGCGGGCCGCGATCGAGGCGCTGGCGCACGCCGACATCCCGCACTACGGGGTGTCGACCGGGTTCGGAGCACTGGCGACGCGGCACATCGCACCGGAGTTGCGGGCCCAGTTGCAGCGCAGCCTGGTCCGGTCGCACGCCGCGGGGTCCGGCCCTGAGGTCGAGACCGAGGTCGTGCGCGCACTTGTCCTGCTGCGCTTGTCGACGCTGGCCACCGGTCGCACGGGGGTCAAGGTCGAAACCGCTCAGGCGTACGCCGGACTGCTGAACGCCGGGCTGGCCCCGGTCGTGCACGAGTACGGCAGCCTCGGCTGCTCGGGCGACCTCGCTCCGCTCTCCCACGTCGCGCTCGCGGTCATGGGTGAGGGCAAGGTCCGCGACCGCGACGGCAACCTGCTCGACGCCGGCGAGGCACTCGCCAAGAACGGCCTGCAGCCCGTCGTACTGGCCGAGAAGGAAGGCCTCGCGCTGATCAACGGGACCGACGGCATGCTCGGCATGCTGGTTCTCGCGATCGCCGACCTGGATCGCCTGCTGAAGACCGCCGACATCGCCGCCGCGATGAGCGTCGAGGGCCAGCTCGGGACCGATCGTGTCTTCGCCGCCGACCTGCAGGCGCTGCGTCCGCACCCGGGTCAGGGCGCTGCCGCGTCCAACCTCCGCGCCGTACTGGCCGACAGCGCGATCGTCGCCAGCCACCGCGGGCCGGACTGCAACCGGGTCCAGGACGCGTACTCGTTGCGCTGCTCCCCGCAGGTGCACGGCGCGGCGCGGGACACCGTCGCGCACGCCGCGACCGTCGCCGGCCGTGAGCTCGCCGCCGCGATCGACAACCCGGTCGTGCTGCCCGACGGCCGGGTCGAGTCGAACGGGAACTTCCACGGCGCCCCCGTCGGCTACGTGCTGGACTTCCTGGCGATCGCCGTCGCCGACGTCGCGAGCATCAGCGAACGCCGTACCGACCGCTTCCTCGACGTCGCCCGCAACCACGGCCTGAACGCGTTCCTCGCCGACGACCCGGGTGTCGACAGTGGCCACATGATCGCGCAGTACACGCAGGCCGCGATCGTGTCCGAGCTGAAGCGCCTCGCGGTTCCGGCCAGCGTCGACTCGATCCCGAGCAGCGCGATGCAGGAGGACCACGTGTCGATGGGCTGGTCGGCCGCGCGCAAGCTGCGCCGCTCGGTCGACGGTCTGGAACGCGTGCTGGCCGTCGAGATCCTCACCGCCGCTCGCGCTCTCGACATGCGAGCGCCGCTGGAGCCCGCGCCTGCAACTGACGCCGTACGGCGGGAGCTGCGCACCCACGTCGAGGGACCGGGCACCGACCGGCACCTCGCCCCCGAGATCGAGCACTCCGTCCGGCTCGTTGCCGACGGCACCTACCTGTCCGCTGTCGAGGCCGTCACCGGCCCACTCGCCTGACGGTTCTACTCAGAAAGGCTGGATCACCCATGTCCGGACCCCGTCCCGTACGCGCCGCTCGCGGCACCACTCTGACCGCCCAGGGCTGGCAGCAGGAAGCCGCACTGCGGATGCTGCAGAACAACCTCGACCCCGAGGTCGCCGAGCACCCCGACGAACTCGTCGTGTACGGCGGTTCGGGCAAGGCCGCTCGGGACTGGAACTCCTTCGACGCGATGGTCCGCACGCTGACCACGCTGAAGGACGACGAGACGATGCTGGTCCAGTCCGGTCGCCCGGTCGGCGTGATGCGTACGCACGAGTGGGCGCCGCGGGTGCTGATCGCCAACTCCAACCTGGTCGGCGACTGGGCCAACTGGGAGGAGTTCCGCAAGCTGGAGGCCCTCGGGCTGACCATGTACGGCCAGATGACGGCCGGGTCGTGGATCTACATCGGCACCCAGGGCATCCTGCAGGGCACCTACGAGACGTTCGCCGCGGTCGCCGCGAAGAAGTTCGGCGGCACGCTGGCCGGGACGATCACGCTGACCGCCGGGCTCGGCGGCATGGGCGGCGCGCAGCCGCTCGCGGTGACGATGAACGACGGCGTCGCGATCTGCGTCGACGTCGACGACTCGCGCATCCACCGGCGGATCGAGCACCGCTACCTCGACGTACGGGCCGACTCCGTGGACCACGCATTGCAGTTGGCCGAGGAGGCCAAGAAGGCGCGCAGGCCGTTGTCGATCGGTGTCCTCGGCAACGCCGCGGTGATCGTGCCGGCGCTGCTCGAGGCCGGTGCGCCGATCGACATCGTCACCGACCAGACCTCGGCGCACGACCCGCTGATGTACCTGCCGGTCGGGATCGAGTTCGAGGACTGGGCGGCCGAGCGGCAGAAGGACCCGGCCGGGTTCACCGAGCGCGCGCAGGCCTCGATGGCCCGGCACGTGGCGGCGATGGTCGGGTTCCAGGACGCCGGCGCCGAGGTGTTCGACTACGGCAACTCGATCCGCGACGAGGCCCGCAAGGCCGGGTTCGGCCGGGCGTTCGACTTCCCGGGCTTCGTCCCGGCGTACATCCGGCCGTTGTTCTGCGAGGGCAAGGGCCCGTTCCGGTGGGCCGCGCTGTCCGGCAACCCGCGCGACATCGCCCGGACCGACCAGGCGATCCTCGAGCTGTTCCCCGAGAACGAGCACCTGACCCGGTGGATCAAGATGGCGCAGGAGCGGGTCGCGTTCCAGGGGCTGCCGGCCCGGATCTGCTGGCTCGGCCAGGGCGAGCGGGACAAGGCGGGGCTGCGGTTCAACGAGATGGTTGCCTCCGGCGAGCTCGAGGCGCCGATCGTGATCGGGCGCGACCACCTGGACACCGGCAGCGTCGCGTCGCCGTACCGGGAGACCGAAGGCATGCTCGACGGCTCGGACGCGATCGCGGACTGGCCGTTGCTGAACGCGCTGGTGAACACGGCCAGCGGCGCTTCCTGGGTGTCGATCCACCACGGAGGCGGGGTCGGGATGGGACGCTCGATCCACGCCGGTCAGGTGTCGGTTGCCGACGGCACCGAGCTGGCTCGGCAGAAGCTCGAGCGGGTGCTGACGAACGACCCGGCGATGGGTGTGATTCGGCACGTGGACGCGGGGTACGAGAAGGCGGCAGAGGTAGCGGCCGAGCACGGGGTACGGATTCCGATGCAGGAGTCCTGACTCTTCGGCCGGTACGGGGAACGGGGTCAACGCAGTACACAGTGCGACCGTGGCAATCCACAGCGCTAAGGTGCACTTTCCCGAGGAATGAGAAAGGTGCTGATCACGTGGCACCGGGCCCTTGTTCCCCTAGGATCGTTCGGGCGATCGCCGACCAGCGCGAAGGGGCGCCATGATCGAGTTCGAAGACGTCACCAAGCAGTACCCGGACGGCACGGTGGCCGTCGACAACCTGTCGCTGCAGATCCCGAGCAACGAGATCACCGTCTTCGTCGGCCCTTCGGGCTGCGGCAAGACGACCTCGCTGCGGATGATCAACCGCACCATCGAGCGGACCAGCGGCCGGATCTCGATCGACGGCGAGGACATCAACGCCGGCGATCCGGTCACCTTGCGGCGCGGGATCGGGTACGTGATCCAGCACGCCGGGCTGTTCCCGCACAAGACGGTCGTGGACAACGTCGCGACCGTGCCGAAGCTGCTCGGCTGGGACAAACGCAAGACCCGCGAGACGGCGATGGACCTGCTGGAGCGGGTCGGGCTCGACCCCAAGCTGGCCGAGCGGTACCCGGCGCAGCTGTCCGGTGGTCAGCAGCAGCGCGTCGGCGTGGCCCGTGCGCTCGCAGCGGACCCGAAGATCATGCTGATGGACGAGCCGTTCAGCGCGGTCGACCCGATCGTGCGCCACCAGTTGCAGGAGGAACTGCTCCGCCTGCAACGCGACATCGGCAAGACGATCGTCTTCGTCACCCACGACATCGACGAGGCGATCAAGCTGGGCGACAACGTCGCCGTACTGCGGGTCGGTGGCAAGCTCGCGCAGTTCGCGCCGCCGTCGGAGCTGCTGGCCAAGCCGGCCGACGACTTCGTCGAGAGCTTCATCGGGCAGGACCGCGGTTACCGCGCGCTGACGTTCGTGACCGCCGAGGACCTGCCGCTCGGACCGGTTCCGGCCGAGCTGTCGGTCGGCGAGGACGGCAAGCCGACGGGCTGGCAGAAGAACGGCGACACGTTGCCGGTCGGCGCGGTGTTCCAGCGCGGCGACTCGCTGCGGGCTGCGATGGACGCCGTACTGACGTCACCGATCGGGCAGGGTGTCTGCGTCGACGAGGCAGGCAAGCCGGTCGGCGTGATCGACTACACCGGCCTGACCGGGGTGCTTCGCCCGTGACGTGGGTCGGTGACAACAGCACGCTGATCTGGGAACAGCTGCGCGAGCACCTGTTCCTGTCGTTGCTGCCGATGCTGCTCGGGCTGCTGATCTCGGTGCCGCTCGGGTACGTCGCGACGCGGTACAGCTGGCTGGCGAATCCGCTGGTCGCGCTCGGTGGCGTGCTGTACTCACTGCCGTCGATCGCGCTGTTCATCGTGCTGCCCGCGATCATCGGCACGAAGGTGCTGTCGGCGGCGAACATCATCATCGCGCTGACCATCTACGCGGTCTCGCTGCTGATCCGCAACGTGATCGACGGGTTGCGCTCGGTGCCCGAGGATGTGCTGCAGGCCGCGGTGTCGGTGGGCTATGGAACCCTGCGAAGGGTGGTGACCATCGACCTGCCGATCGCCGTACCGGTGATCTTCGCCGGCCTGCGGGTCGTCACGGTCGCGAACATCTCGATGGTCAGCGTCGGCGCGATCATCGGCATCGGCGGACTGGGCGAGCTGTTCACGCTGGGCTTCCAGCAGGACTTCCTCACCCCGATCATCGTCGGCGTCGTGCTGTCGCTCGCGCTGGCGCTGGTCGCCGACGTCCTGCTGGTCGGGCTGCAACGGCTGCTGACGCCGTGGGCCCGGGTCAACACCCCGAAGGAGGCCTGACATGGTGCAGGGATTCCTCGACTTCATCAGCGACTCGGCGAACTGGGCCGGTGCCGAAGGCATCGGCAACCGGATCCTGCAGCACCTCGGCTACACGTTCCTCTCGCTGCTGATCGCGGCGCTGATCGCGCTGCCGATCGGCCTGCTGATCGGGCACACCCGGCGCGGCGCGTTCGTCGCGATCAACACCGGCAACGCGGCCCGCGCGCTGCCGACGCTCGGTCTGCTGACGCTGATCGTGCTGCTGATCGGGATCGGCCGGGTGCCGGTGATCGTCGCGCTCGTCGTCCTGGGTATTCCGCCGATCATGGCCTCGACGTACGCCGGAGTCTCCGGCGTCGACCGGTCCACGATCGACGCCGCCCGCGGGATGGGCATGACCGGGCGCGAGATCCTCACCAAGGTGGAGATCCCGATCGCGCTGCCGCTGATCATCTCCGGGCTGCGCAGCGCCACCCTGCAGATCGTCTCGACCGCGACCGTGGCGGCGTACGTCGCGCTCGGCGGGCTGGGACGGTACGTGATCGACGGCCTGAGTCTGCGGGACTTTCCACAGATGCTGACCGGCGCCGTACTGGTCGCCGTACTGGCGATCGTGCTCGACCTGCTGTTCGCGTTCGCCGGACGGTACGCCGTCTCCGCCGGGCTGACCGGTCGGCTGCGGCGCAAGACCGACACCAAGACTTCAACTGCCCCGGCACCGGCCGGGGTGCAGTAGAACGGACCCTGGAGGATCCCGTGTTCAGAAGAACCTTCGTCCGCAGTGCCATCGCCGCGACGGCCGTGTTCGCGCTCGCAGCCTGCGGGGGCGGCGAGGACCCGCTGGGTGGCGGCAACGACGCCGGCGGTGGCTCGGCGCCCGACAAGGTCGACTCGCTCACCGTCGGGTCCGCCAACTTCGCCGAGAGCCAGGTGCTGGCCGAGATCTACGCCCAGGCGCTGGAGGCCAAGGGCATCAAGGTCAACCGCAAGCTGAACATCGGCGCCCGCGAGCTCTACATGGCCGCGATCCAGGACAAGTCGGTCGACCTGCTGCCGGAGTACACCGGGGCCACCCTGGTCTACTTCAAGAAGGACGCCACCGAGAACGAGGCCGAGGCCGTCTACAAGGCGATCCCGGGCGTCCTGCCGGCGGGTCTCGAGGTGCTGGACAAGTCCGCCGCCGCCGACGAGGACGCGATCGTGGTCACGCCGGAGACGGCGCAGAAGTACTCGCTGAAGTCGATCGCCGACCTGAAGGCGGTCAGCAAGGACATGGTCGCGGGCGGTGGTCCCGAGTTCAAGACGCGGACCGCGGGCCTGGCCGGCATGAAGGACAAGTACGGCGTCGAGTTCAAGGAGTTCAAGACGCTGGACGCCGGTGGACCGCTGAGCCTGAAGGCGCTGAAGGACGGCACCATCCAGGTGACCCAGTTCTTCACCACCCAGTCGGCGATCAAGGACAACAACCTGGTCGTGCTCGAGGACCCCGAGCACATCCACCTGCCGAACAACATCGTTCCGCTGATCCGCACCGACCACAAGAGCCCTGACGTCGCGTCGACGCTGAACGCCGTACAGGCCAAGCTGACCACCGACGCGCTGACCGACCTGGTCAAGCGCGCCGAGGGTGGCAGCGAGTCCGCCGCCGCCGTCGCCAAGGACTGGCTGTCGAAGAACCCGCTGTCTTGACCTTCGAACAGCTCTGGACGGACCTGTCCGCCATCGGCCGTGACCCCCACACCGGGGGTTACCGCCGAGGCGGCTGGACCGAAACCGAACGAGCAGCAACTTCGTGGTTCGTCGATCAATGCACCACTCGCGGTCTGGCTCTGGAGTCGGACGGCATCGGCAACCTCGTTGCTTGGTGGGGTCCTTCCACCGGCAAAGGTGTAGTGACCGGCAGTCACCTGGACTCCGTCCTCGACGGTGGTGCCTTCGACGGACCTCTGGGTGTTGTCTCGGCTCTTGCTGCTGTCGACCAACTGCGGGCTGAGGGCTTCCAGCCTTCTGTTCCTGTTGGTGTCGGTGCGTTTGTGGAAGAAGAGGGCAGTCGGTTCGGGATGCCTTGTCTCGGCTCTCGGGTGGCTGCCGGGGTGCTGGCACCCTCGAAGGCATTGGCTCTTCAGGACCGTACGGGTGTGTCTTTGTCCGATGCTTTGTCGGAGGCGGGTGTTGACCCGGCGGGAGTCGGCCCCTCGCCGTTGCTCGAGAAGATGGGCACCTTCGTCGAGCTCCACGTCGAACAGGGCCGCGCACTGACCGCACCCGTTGGCGTAGCATCCTCGATCTGGCCGCACGGCCGCTTCCGGTTCACCTTCGGCGGCGAGGCCAACCACGCCGGCACGACGCTGATGGAAGACCGGCACGACCCGATGCTCACCTACGCGATGACCGCGCTCGCGGCCAACAAGCAGGCCCGCCTGGCCGGCGCCCGCGCGACCTTCGGCCGCCTGTCCGTCGAGCCGAACGGCACCAACGCCGTACCGTCGCAGGTCACCGCCTGGCTCGACGCCCGCGCGGCCTCCACGGAGATCCTGGAAAAGTTGCTGGCAGCAATCACCAAGCAGGCCACCGAGCGCGCCGAACGCGACGGCACCACCGTCGAGGTCACCGCGGAGTCCGTCTCGCCCGTGGTCGACTTCCCGGCCGGGCTGCGCGACCGCCTGTCCGGCGTACTGGACGGTGCGCCGATCCTCCCGACCGGCGCCGGGCACGACGCCGGCGTGTTCTCCGACGCGGGGATCCCGACCGCGATGCTGTTCGTCCGCAACCCGACCGGCATCTCGCACTCGCCGGCCGAGCACGCGGAGATGGACGACTGCCTGGCGGGAGTCGACGCGCTGGCGACGGTGCTGAAGGACCTGGGCCGGTGACGGCGTACTGGTGTGAACGGGCGATTCTCCCTGGTGGCGTTGAAGATTCTGTTCTCGTCACTGTCACCGACGGACGGATCACGGCAGTCTCCGTCGACGCCGAGCCGGGCTCCGCGATCCGCCTCGACGGACTCGTCATCCCCGGCCTCGCGAACTGCCACAGTCACGCCTTCCACCGCGCGCTGCGCGGCCGCACGCAGACCGAGCGCGGCACGTTCTGGACCTGGCGCGAGCAGATGTACGCCGTGGCGTCGAAGCTCACGCCCGACACCTACTACCGCCTCGCCCGCGCCGTGTACGGCGAGATGCTGCTGACCGGGATCACCGCGGTCGGCGAGTTCCACTACCTGCACCACGCCCCGGGCGGCCGCCGGTACGACGACCCGAACGCGATGGGCGAGGCGCTGATCGCGGCCGCCCGCGACGCCGGGCTGCGGATCGCGCTGCTCGACACCTGTTACGTTGCCGGCGGCATCGACCAGCCGCTGAGCGAGGTGCAGCAGCGGTTCAGCGACGGCGACGTCGGCGGCTGGGCCTCACGGGTCCAGGAGCTGCGCGGATCGGACGACGTGGTGATCGGCGCGGCCGCGCACTCGGTCCGCGGCGTCCCGGCCGACCAGCTCGGCGCGGTCGCCTCATTGTTGCCCGAGGCTCCTTTGCATGTGCATCTCTCGGAGCAGGTTGCCGAGAACGAGGCCTGCTTGGCGGCGTACGGGCGTACGCCGACGCAGGTGCTCGACGAGTCCGGTTTCCTGAGCGCGCGGACGAGTGCCGTGCACGCGACGCACCTGACGCCGGTCGACATCGACCGGCTCGGCAGCTCCGCGACGTACTCGTGCTTCTGCCCGACGACCGAACGCGACCTGGCTGACGGGATCGGCCCGTCGGTCGCGCTGCGCGCGGCCGGGTCGACCGTGACGCTGGGGTCGGACAGTCACGCTGTGGTTGATCTTTTCGAGGAGATGCGCGCGGTCGAGCTGGACGAACGACTCGCGTCGCAGGAGCGCGGCCACTGGTCGGCCGCGGAGCTGCTGACCGCGGCGACGGTCGACGGGCATCGGTCGCTGGGCTTCCGGGATGCCGGAGTGATCGCTGTCGGTGCGAGGGCGGATCTGGTCGCCGTTTCGACGGGCAGTGTGCGAACGGCAGGGACCGGAGCGTCGGTGGAGACCGTGGTCTTCGCGGCGTCCGGTGCCGATGTCACCGATGTGGTGGCCGGCGGCGTACATCAGGTTGCTGATGGCAATCATTCGAAGCTGGACGTCGGCGCCGAGCTGGCGGCCGCGATCGCGGAGGTGACATGAGCTCGCTGCTGCTGACCGGGATCAGCTCGCTGGTGACGAACGACCCGTCCCACGGGCCGCTGCTGGGTGAGCTGCACGACGCGGCCCTGGTGATCGAGGGCAGCACGGTCGCGTGGGTCGGACCGCGAACCTCGGCTCCCGCCGCCGATGCCTCGATGGATCTGGGCGACCGGGCCGTCGTACCGGGGTTCGTGGACTCGCACGCGCACCTGGTGTTCGCCGGGGACCGGGCCGAGGAGTTCGCGGCCCGGATGACCGGTACGCCGTACAGCGCGGGCGGCATCCGTACGACGGTCGCCGCGACCCGCGAGGCCGCCGACGAGCAGCTCGCCGCGAACGTGGCGCGGCTGGTCGCGGAGATGCGGCGGCAGGGCACGACGACCGTCGAGATCAAGTCCGGCTACGGGCTGACCGTCGCCGACGAGGCGCGGTCGCTGGCAGTCGCGGCCGAGTTCACCGACGAGACGACGTACCTCGGGGCGCACGTCGTACCGGCTGAGTTCGCCGACGACCCGGCCGGGTACGTCGAGTTGGTGACCGGCCCGATGCTCGACGCGTCGGCGAAGCACGCCAAGTGGGTCGACGTCTTCGTCGAACGCGGCGCCTTCGACGCCGACCAGGCCCGCGCGATCCTCCGCGCAGGCCAGGCTGTGGGCCTCTCGGCCCGCGTCCACGCGAACCAGCTCGGCGAAGGCCCAGGAGTCCAGGTCGCCTGCGAGGTAGGCGCCGCCGCGGCCGACCACTGCACGTTCTTGACCTCCGCGGACGTGGACGCGCTGGCCTCGGCGGGAGTCGTCGCCGGCCTGCTCCCTGCCATCGAGTTCTCCACCCGCTCGCCGTACCCCGACGCCCGCCGCCTCCTCGACGCCGGAGTCACCGTCGCCCTAGCCACCGACTGCAACCCCGGCTCCGGCTACTCCTCGTCCATCCCCTTCTGCATCGCCCTCGCCGTCCGCGAGATGCACATGACCCCCGCCGAAGCCCTCTGGTCCGCCACCGCCGGCGGCGCCGCCTCCCTCCGGCGTACGGACGTAGGCCACCTGTCAGTAGGAGCCCGAGCCGACCTGGCAGTACTCGACGCCCCGTCGTACCTCCACCTCGCCTACCGCCCCGGCGTCCCCCTGGTCACCCAAACCTTCATCGGCGGCCGCCCGATCTGAGGCTCGGCCGGCAACGATCAGCGCTGAGCGCCACCATCTCCACCGCGACAGCCGGTCGGACCGACCGCCACCACTGACTAACGACCCCGTAGGCCGAAGGGCCGAGCGCGGCGGAGCGCTCAGGCGGCCACGGGAAGCCGGTTGATCAGTGGTGGGTGTCGGAGCGCCTCGCGCACTGCCTCGGCCACCCACTCCGGGTCGTACATGATGTCCTCCCAGCTGAACCGCAGCACCATCCAGCCGCGCAAGGTGAGGTTGACCTGCCGACGACAGTCCTTGACCAGTGCAGCGCGGGTGCCGTGGTGCTCGAAGCCCTCCGCCTCGATTCCGATCTTGCGTTGGCGGTGACCAAGGTCCAGCCGAGCGCTGAATTCGGTGTCCCGGACCGGCACCTGAGGTTCGAACCCCTCGATGCCCGCCTCGATCAGAATCGCGCGCAGAGCTGACTCGAGGACTGACTCCGACCGCCGGTCGGCAAGACCGACCACTCGCCGGATGCGCCGCCGGTAGGGACCTGCGAGTCGCGAGGCTACGTCCACCAGTTCGTCGTGATCCACGAGCCCCAAGTGGAGAGCAGAGTCCGCCACCGCGAGTGCCTCGTTCAACGGCAGCGCGCGGGCACAGTCCAGCACGGTTCGGACCGGCGTCGTCACGTCGTCGATCGCGCGCACCTCGGCCCAGTGGAGGATGCAGGGAAGCCCGGTCCGGCGCCGCGCTCGGCGGGGCGGAAGAGTCACGTGAGGTAGCGGAGGGACGGCGATGATGCTCATCCGCCAGTGCTGAGCCGCGCTGAGGTGTGAGACGACGCCGCCTTGACTGCGCGCCGCCGTCAACGCCGGTGGCGCTTCCGGCAGTGCGTAGACACCCTTGGCCACCCGGCGAATGGCGCTCGCCGCGAGTGCCGTTCGGATCGCGTGCGCGGTGACGACCGCCCGCAGCTCCGACAAGGTCGCACTCCCACCCCGCCGAGCAAGCACTTCACCAACCTCCACCACTGCAGCAGCATGCCGGATCGCGGCCCGTCGGTGCCGTGCGTTGTCCACAGGCAACATCGACCAGGCCTGATCTGAGCGATGCCGCGCGAGGACCGACGGCCACCACTGATCAAGCTCCGCCGAGCGGCGGTTTCGTGCCGGGGTTGAGCGTGGAGGACGGTGCAGCGCGCTGGTTGATCAGTGGTGGCCGTCGGTGTGTGAAAGCGTGGATGTATGAGTCGCGTGGTGATCGCCCGAAGCATTGCTGGTCAGTTGCCGTACTTTCCGAGTGCCGTCAGGTTGGTGGACGGGCGGGTGCTGGTGGTGTGGCGGGAAGGGCTCGGGCACGTGCGGAGCGTGGGGCGGATCGTTGCGGCGGAGAGTTCGGACGACGGGCGGTCGTGGTCGGAGCCTCGGGTGGTGGTGGACAGGCTGTACGACGACCGGGACCCGATGGTGGTGCAGCTCGCCAACGGGGACGTTCTGCTGAGCTGGTTCCAGATCGACTGGTCGGTGCGGCCGTACGTGTGTCCGGGAGTGCTGGTGGCTCGGTCGGTCGACGGTGGGGCCTCTTGGGACGAGCCGGTCGCTGTCGGGTCGGCGATGGTGGATCACGGGACCGCCGAGGTGTGGCACGGGTTCCGGGCCGGGCACATCGTGGCGCACGGGCAGATCCTGGAGCTGCCGGGCGGGGACCTGCTGGCTCCGGTGTACGGGGTGTTCCCGGGGGACGAGAACCACTCGGCGAGTGTGGTGCGGTCGACTGACGGCGGGCTCACCTGGCCGGCCGAGCAGGAGGTCGTGCTGGGCCGGAGGGACGGGCGCGAGTATCTGGAGCCCGTGCTGACGTTGCTGCCGGGTGGACAGGTGGTGGCGTTGCTGCGGACCGACGAAGAGGCCGAGCTGGTACGCAGCGACGACAACGGGGTCACCTGGTCGGAGCCGGAGCTGTGCGGGTTGCACGCCTCGTCGGCTGACACGCTGACGCTGTCGGACGGCACAGTGCTGCTGGCGTACGGCGATGTGTCGAAGCAGTTCAACCCGGGGCGCCCGACGGTGGCGACGATCATCAGCGAGCCGCTCGGGCCGTGGGACCAGGACGCGCTGCGCGTGGTGATCGACGCCGGCCAGGACACGATGGACCAGGCCAACCCCGCGGTCGTCGAGCTCCCCGACGACGAGCTGCTGGTGATCAGCTACGACATCTTCACCCGGGAGATCGTCGGCGAGCTCTTGCCTCGTACGGCGCTGCAATAGGCGATCCGCTGCGCGCCGGGCGCTGCGGGGCTGGGCGCGGCGGGAGGCCGGGCGCTCCGGCCGGTCGGTCGCTGTGCGGTAAATGCCGTGCGCTGGTCGGGCCCGGCCGTCACGCTTGGAGGGTGTCCAGGTCAGCAGTGCACCAGCAAGCCGGCGGTGGTGTCCGCGGGCGGCTGCGTGCTGGGCTTCGCTGGCGGCAGGACCGCGTCGACCGCTGGGCCTGCGCCGACCTGACCGGCTGGTGGCGGGACGCCGACCTGCTCCGCGACCTCGGCCCTGCCCTCGCCGGCCTGTACGACGAGTCGCCGACCGTCGTGGTCGGCCCGGTGTCGCGCGGCGCGATGATCGGCGCGCTGACGGCTGCCTCGCTGGGCGTCGGGTTCGTGGAGGCGCGCAAGGAGATCGCCCAGGCGACCGACAGCGACCGCTGGGTCTGCCGGACCACCGGACCGGACTACCGCGACCGCAACCTGGTCTTCGGCTTCCGCCGCGGCCTGCTCCAGTCCGGCGACCGGGTCCTGATGGTCGACGACTGGGCAGACACCGGCGCCACCGCCCGGACCGTCCGGCAGCTGGTCGAGGACTGCGGCGCCCACTTCATCGGCGCCGCCTGCATCGTCGACGGCCTCGTCGACCCCCGCCTCCGCCACGACCTCCCGGTCCGCGCGCTGCTCGACGTACGGACGCTCTAGGGCTGGTCGCCGCTGTCCCGCCGGACGACGTCGCCGGAACGTCCCGCCGCGGCCGGCGGAAGTTCGCCAGTGAGCCTGGAGAACCCACCGGCAGGGAGCGCGTCTGCTGCCGACCCACGGCGTGCCCCGCCGGGGCAGCCCGCCGCCCGGCCGTCGATCTCGCCGTGCCCGGCGACAGGTGCCGCCCCGGCCGGATGTCGGCCGGGGCGCCGACTCCGGTTCGGCTAGCGGCTCAGGTCAGCTCCTTCGACAGCATGGCGCTGGTGGTGCCGTCGGGGCGCTGGAGTTTGCCGACCTCGACGAAGCCGCGGGCGGCGTGCAGGGCGAGGGACGGGATGTCCGGCGGGTCCGACTGGACGCGGCAGACCAGGCGGTCGAAGGGCTTGGCGGCCCGTTCGACGGCGCGGTAGACGGAGGTGGCGATGCCCTGGCGGCGGTACGGCTCGGCGATCACCAAGCGGTCCAGGTAGAGGTAGCGGTCGGCGTAGGTCTCGGCGAACCACTGGAAGTCCAGGCCGTCGTACGCGGATCCGGGGGCGAAGGTGAGGACGAAGCCGGCGACGTCACCGTCGACGTCGACGACGGCTGCATGGGCGGCGATCAGGCGGAGCCAGTCCAGCCGGTCGGGACCGAGTTTGTCGAGGTGGGACTCGGCGGCGTTGAAGGCGAGCACGGTGGACTCGTCAGCGGTGGACAGTGGGCGGAGTTTCACCTGGTCAGCCTCCCACGGCAAGCGCTTGCAGCGGCAGGGGTCGGACCAGGGCCGAACTGGGGTGATCCCGGAAATCCGAGGGCCGGGGTTGGGAATGAGCCGACCGTGGTGCAATGTTGAGCCAGGTGTACTCAAGTCTGCCGGATCGGATCCGGGGGCAACTTGAAATACCGATCCTGGATCGGCAACATTGAGTCTGCATCACTCAACTTCGTGGAGGTAACGCACATGGCCCGCGCGGTCGGTATCGATCTCGGTACGACGAACTCCGTCATCGCCGTACTGGAAGGTGGCGAGCCCACCGTCATCCCCAACGCCGAGGGAGCGCGTACGACGCCCTCGGTGGTCGCCTTCGCCAAGAACGGCGAGGTCCTGGTCGGCGAGGTGGCCAAGCGCCAGGCCACCACGAACGTCGACCGCACCATCCGGTCCGTCAAGCGCCACATGGGCGAGGACTGGAACGTCAGCATCGACGGCAAGAAGTTCACCCCGCAGCAGATCAGCGCGTTCGTGCTGCAGAAGCTGAAGCGGGACGCCGAGGCGTACCTCGGGGAGCAGGTCACCGACGCGGTCATCACCGTGCCGGCCTACTTCTCCGACGCGCAGCGCCAGGCGACCAAGGAAGCCGGCGAGATCGCCGGCCTGAACGTGCACCGGATCGTCAACGAGCCGACCGCGGCCGCGCTGGCCTACGGCCTGGACAAGGGCACCGAGCAGACCATCCTGGTCTTCGACCTCGGTGGCGGCACCTTCGACGTGTCCCTGCTGGAGATCGGTGACGGCGTCTTCGAGGTGAAGGCGACCTCCGGTGACAACCACCTCGGTGGTGACGACTGGGACCTGCGCATCGTCCAGTGGCTGGTGACCCAGTTCAAGAACAAGAACGGCACCGACCTGTCCGGCGACAAGATGGCCATGCAGCGTCTGCAGGAGGCCGCGGAGAAGGCCAAGATCGAGCTCTCCAGCGCCGCCGAGACCAGCATCCACCTGCCGTACCTGAGCCTGACCGACTCCGGCCCGCTGCACCTGGAGGAGAAGCTCTCCCGCGCCGAGTTCCAGAAGCTCACCAACGACCTGCTCGAGCGCGCCCGCGCGCCGTTCAAGGCCGTCATCAAGGACGCCGGTGCCGACGTGTCGAAGATCGACCACGTCATCCTCGTCGGTGGTTCGACCCGGATGCCCGCCGTCGCCGAGCTCGTCAAGGAGCTGACCGGTGGCAAGGACCCGAACAAGGGTGTGAACCCGGACGAGGTCGTCGCCGTCGGAGCCTCCCTGCAGGCCGGTGTGCTGAAGGGTGAGGTCAAGGACGTCCTGCTGCTCGACGTGACCCCGCTGAGCCTGGGCATCGAGACCAAGGGTGGCGTGTTCACCAAGATCATCGAGCGCAACACCACGATCCCGACCAAGGGTTCGGAGATCTTCACCACGGCCGAGGACAACCAGCCGTCGGTGATGATCCAGGTCTACCAGGGCGAGCGCGAGATGGCCCGCGACAACAAGTCGCTCGGCAACTTCGAGCTGACCGGCCTGCCGCCGTCGCCGCGCAACGTGCCGCAGATCGAGGTCACCTTCGACATCGACGCCAACGGCATCGTGCACGTCAACGCCAAGGACCTGGCCACCGGCAAGGAGCAGCGGATGACGGTGACCGGTGGCTCCGCGCTGCCGAAGACCGACATCGACCAGATGGTCCGCGACGCCGAGCAGTACGCCGAGGAGGACCGGCTGCGCCGCGAGGCCGTCGAGTCCCGCAACCAGGCGGAGGGCTTGGTCTACCAGACCGAGAAGTTCCTGGAAGAGAACGAGGACAAGGTCCCCGACGACGTCAAGACCGAGGTCAAGGACGGCGTCGCGGAGCTGAAGAAGGCGCTCGAGGGTGACGACGCCGAGGTGATCAAGACAGCCTCGGAGAAGCTCGCCCAGTCCAGCCAGAAGATGGGCGCCGCGATGTACGCGAACGCCCAGGCGGCCGGCGGTTCCGAGGAGAGCACGTCCTCCGACGACAGCTCGACCGGCAGCACCAACGACGACGACGGTGTCGTCGACGCCGAGATCGTGGACGAGGACCGCCCGCAGGACAGCAAGCCCGAGGACACCAAGTGACCGATCGTCCGTCCGACCCTGGAAGCGAGTTCGGCGACGGGGACCCCGTCGTCCGGGACAAGCGCCGGATCGACCCGGAGACCGGCAACCTGCGGGAGCCCGGCGAGCCTGTCTCGCCGGCCCCCGCGGGTGGTGCCGCGGCCGGCATGCCCGGTACGCCGGGCGCCCAGCCGCCGCGGGACCCGTCCGACCTGATCGGGCCGTCGGCTCAGGAGGCCCTGCTGACCGAGGCGCTGTCCGAGCGTACGGCGGACCTGCAGCGACTGCAGGCCGAGTACGTGAACTACAAGCGCCGCGTCGACCGGGACCGCGAGGCCAACCGTGAGGTCGTCATCGGCTCGGTGCTGACCGAGCTGCTGCAGACCCTGGACGACGTCGGCCGGGCCCGCGAGGCGGGTGAGCTGGAGGGCGCGTTCAAGGCGGTCGCCGAGTCGCTCGAGCGGGTCACCGAGAAGCTCGGGCTGGTGAAGTACGGCGAGGTGGGCGACCCCTTCGACCCGCGGATCCACGAAGCGCTGCTGCACAACTACTCCGACGAGGTCGACGGACCGACCGCGACGCTGGTCATGCAGCCGGGCTACCGGCTGGGCGAGCGGATCCTGCGGGCGGCCCGGGTGGCGGTGTCGGAACCGACCGAGCAGCTGCCGGCCGGCGCCGAGAACGGGGCTGAAGGCAACGATGACGACAACCAGGCCGCAGACAAGCCTGCGGAGTAACCGGCGGGAGGTGGGACGTCGATGAGTACCAAGGACTGGTTGGAGAAGGACTTCTACAAGGTGCTCGGCGTCTCCAAGACCGCCGAACCCGACGAGATCAAGAAGTCGTACCGCAAGCTGGCGCGCAAGTACCACCCGGACTCCAACGCCGGGGACGCGTCGGCGGAGGCCAAGTTCAAGGAGGTCTCCGAGGCCTACGACGTGGTCGGCGACGTCAAGAAGCGCAAGGAGTACGACGAGGCGCGGCGGCTGTTCGGCAACGGCGGGTTCCGGATGCCGGGCAGCGGCGGGGCGCAGGGCGGTGGCTTCGGCTTCGACGTCGGTGACCTGTTCAACCGTGGCGGAGCCAACACCGGTACGGCGGGCGGCGGGCTCGGCGACATCCTGGGCGGCATGTTCGGTGGTGGTGGCCGCACGACGACCACCACGTCGACCGCGCGGCCGCGCCGGGGTGCCGACATCGAGACCGAGGCGACGATCGAGTTCGGCGAGGCCGTGAACGGCGTCACCGTCGCGCTCCGGATGACCAGCGACGAGCCGTGCAAGACCTGTCGCGGGACCGGCGCGAAGTACGGCACCGTCCCGAAGGTCTGCCTCAAGTGCGAAGGCACCGGCATGCAGACCTCGGTCCAGGGTGGCGTGTTCGCGATGACCGAGCCCTGCACCGAGTGCAAGGGCCGCGGTCTGGTCGTCGACCAGCCGTGCGAGACCTGCCACGGCTCCGGCCGCGGCCAGTCGAGCAAGACCATGCAGGTCCGCATCCCCGCGGGCGTGCAGGACGGGCAGCGGATCCGGCTCAAGGGCAAGGGTGCGGCCGGCGAACGAGGTGGCCCCGCGGGCGACCTCTACGTCACCGTGCACGTCACCCCGCACCGGATCTTCGGCCGCCAGGGTGAGCACCTGACGCTGGCGGTCCCGGTGAGCTTCACCGAGGCCGCGTTGGGCGCCGAGATCAAGGTCCCGACGCTCGACGGTCTGCCGGTGACGGTCCGGATCCCGGCCGGTACGGCGAACGGCAGCAAGTTGCGGGTCCGCGGCAAGGGTTCGGTGCGCCGCGACGGGACCAAGGGCGACCTGCTGCTGACGATGGAGGTGCAGGTCCCGCACGAGCTGACCGACGAGCAGCGCGAGAAGCTGCAGGAGTTCAGCACGGCGTCGGGCCAGCCTGATCTGCGGGCCGGGTTGTTCGGGAGCGCGTGATGAGCATCCCGTTCAGTCAGGTGCCGACCTGGGACGACCGCACCCCGATCTACGTGATCTCGGTGGCGGCCCAGCTGGCCGGCATGCACCCGCAGACCCTGCGGCAGTACGACCGTCTGGGCCTGGTGGTCCCGAGCCGCGCGAGCGGCCGGGGCCGCCGCTACTCGGCGTACGACGTCGCCAGGCTGCGGTACGTCCAGCACCTGTCGCAGGAGGAAGGCGTCAATCTCGCCGGAATCCGGCACATCCTCGAGCTGCAGTCCGAGGTCGAGGGGCTCCGCCACCGGGTGAACCAGCTCCTGGCGGAGGTGCAGCGCGGGGTCGGGGTCTCCCGGCGGAGCACGGCCAGCCGGGTGTTCTCGGCCGGTCCCGCGGGGGACGTGATCGCGATGGGCCGGCAGCAGACCACCACGCGGTGGATCCGCACCGAGCCGCTGGAGATCGGCCCGCGGTAGTCAGCATTCGAAGCCCGGCGCGAGGAGTTCGCGCCGGGCTTCTTGCTGTTCTCACCCAAGTTGTTCATGTCGAGAAGCTTGCGGGCGGACGGTTGCCGATTACCTTGGAGAGGTGACGGTGACTCTGGAGACTGAGCGGCTGTTGATTCGGGACTGGAACGAGGGGGACGCGGAGGCCGCGCTCGAGATCTACGGGGCGGCGGACGTCGCGCAGTGGCTGTCGCCGGCGATCGAGCGGGTGGCGGACGCGGCGACGATGAAGATGGTGCTGGGGGCATGGATCGAGGCCCAGCCGAACTTCGTCGTGCCGGCCGGGCGCTGGGCCGTCGTCCGCAAGGACACCGACGAGGTGATCGGCGGGATGCTGATCCGCCTGCTGCCGCCGTACGAGGAGGACCTGGAGATCGGCTGGCAGCTGAAGCCGGCCGCCTGGGGGCAGGGCTTCGCGAGCGAGGCGAGCCGGACCCTGATGAAGTGGGCCTTCGACGACGCGGACACCGACGAGCTGTACGCGGTCGCGCGCCCGCACAACAAACGGGCCATCGCGACCGCGAAGCGGCTCGGCATGGAGTGGGTCGGGGAGACCGACAAGTACTACGACCTCAACCTGCAGGTCTACCGGATCAGGGCGGCCGACTTCCTCTCCGCCTGAGCCTGTACGACGCTCTGGCTGATCAAGAACGCCACACCCAGCAGCACGTACGCCGATCCGACGACGTGCTCGAGCAGCGACCAGTCACGCCCTTCTGCTGGCAGGAGCGTGTGTGGGCCGACCACGAAGACCAGCGCCGTTGTCCAGAGCAACCGGTGCTTGGTCAGCAGCACCAGCACCGCCGGAGCGATCCACACCCAGTGGTGCGACCAGCTGACCGGTGAGGCGAGCAGACCCCAGACGGCGACGACCAGCAGCGCGGTGACGTCGTCGCCCTCGGCTCTACGCCGCCAGGCGGCCAGCCAGGTCAGTGCGCCGCTCGTAGCCACCAGCGCGAGCCAGACCACGGTCCGGGCAAGGCCCTCGTCCATGACTCGCGCCAGCACGGCCTGGAAGCACTGGTTGAAGGCGTACGTCGCGCCGCCGATCCGGTCCGGGTCGAAGAGCACGCCGAACCAGTAGCTGCGTGAGTCTCCCGGTGCGAGTGCCCAGGCAAGCAGGGTGAAGCCGGCGAAGCTCGCTGCCGACACGGCCGCGGAGCGGTAGTCCCGTCGTACCAGGAAGAAGACGACGAAGACGGCCGGCGTCAGCTTGATCGCAGCGGCCAGACCGATCAGGAGACCGCGTGGCCAACGCGTGCGCGGCAGCAGGCAGTCCAGCGCGACCAGGCCCATCAGAATCAGGTTCACCTGGCCGAAGCCGATTGTGGAGCGCACCGGCTCCAGCACCATCGCAGCCAGTACGCCGGACAGCCCGATGACCACCGCACGCCTGTTCCAGCCGTGGAGGCGAGCACTGACTACCAGCAGGGTCGCCGCGAGGCCGGCGACGCTGGCCGCGTTCATCAGCAGTTCGGCGACGGTGAACGGTACGGCGTACAGGGAGGTGAAGAGGATCGCGGCGAGTGGGGGATAGGTGAACGGCAGCCGGATGCCGGGGACGAGGTCGGCGAACTGCTCGGAGTAGAGGCTGACTCCGTGGAGCCAGGCGTAGCCGCCGGTCCGGTACACCTTGAGGTCGAGCGAACCGGCGTACAGTGCGTAGACGATCGGCAGCAGAGCGACCAGCCCGGCCAGGACGAGGATGCGGCGGTCACGCAGCACGGCGGCGCATCCCGTAGAGAGCCACGGCGATCGTCGCGACAGCACACAGCGCGTAGGAGTTGCCGGCCACCAACTGGAGGCCGTGGTGGGTGTACTCCTTGTCGCCCAGGTACGGCGTGTGCCAGGGCAGGCCGAAGCCTGTCGAGACCAGCCAGGCCAGTGCCAAGCCGCCAAGTGCCCAGTTGCGGGCTTGCAGCGCGCGGTGCACCAGTACGGCGATGATCGGCAGGGCCCAGACCCAGTGCCCGGTCCAGGAGATCGGTGAGATCAGTACGCCGACCAGTGAGGTCAGCAGGACCGACTCGAGCACCAGCCCCTGCTCGTACGCACGCCGTACGGCGAAGAACCCGAGCGCGAGGGTGATCGCGACCGCCAGCAGCCAGTACGGCGCGATGCCGTCGATCCCACCGTTGATCCGGGCGAAGACCCCGCGCCAGGCCTGGTTGCTGATGAAGTGCGTCGCGCCCGGCCGGCTCGGGTCGAAGATGTAGTGGCCCCAGAACTGCCGCGACGCGTCCGGCATCGCGATCGCGCCGGCCACCATCGTGCCGATCGTCGCCGCGGCCGCCGTGCCCGCCTCGCGGTAGCGACGGGTGACGAGCAGGTAGACGATGAAGATGCCCGGCGTCAGCTTGATGCCGGTCACGATGCCGACCAGTACGCCGCGGAGCCGGTACGGCAGGTGGCCGAGCAGGTCGACCAGGAGCAGGGCGGTGAGGATCAGGTTGACCTGGCCGAGGTCGAAGGTCGACCGGACCGGCTCCAGCGCCACACCAGCGGCTCCGACGGCCATGCCGATCGCGGCGACGCGGTAGCGCGGCCACTGCGGCCGCAGTGCACGCAGCGTGACCATGCCGATCACCAGCAAGGCCGACGCGTTCACCAGCGACATGAGGACGCGGCCACCCGACGTACCGAGCAGTGCGACCGGTGCGAACACCAGCGCGGCGAACGGCGGGTACGTGAAGCCGAGCGCCATGTCCTTCGGGTAGGCCAGGTGGGCGGTGTAGATGTCCTGGCCGTGCAGGAACGCCTGGGCCGAGACGACGTACACGCGCAGGTCGTACTGGAGCGAGATCGGCGCCCAGTTCCAGAGGCAGAGCCCTAGGAAGACGATGCCTGCGGCAACCAGGAGGAGGACTGGACGACGAGTCCGTACGGCGGTGTCGCCGGCCGGAGGAACGGGGGGACTGATGGTCATGCTCTAGACCCTCGCCGCGCGACCCCCGCCGCCACATCGCCGCCAGGAGCCAGCTCCGGTCGCCGGTTGGAGTGATCCGCCACGCCGGGGGATCACTCCAAAGAGTGACGGCCTGGGACCCTGCGCGCCCGCAGAATGGCTGAGTGACCGCAGAAGCCGTGCCCGCCGCGCCCCCGCGCCGCCGTGCGGTCCGTCCGCTCGTGCTGGACGCCGTGGTCACGGCGGTCGTCACGCTCGCCGTCGACAGCTACTACGTGTGGACCAGCCCGCCCTGGAACTCGCTCTACCCGCCGTCGTCGGCTTCGGCCCAGCTGGCCATGCTCTCGCCGCTCTCGCTGGTCCTGCTCCGCCGCCGACCCGAGGTGCCCGCCGTGGTGCTGACGGTTGCCTCGGTCATCGCCTCACCCGTTCTCGAACCAGTACCGGTGCTGGCCTGTGCGGCGCTCGCGATGTTCTTCCTGGGGCTCGGACGTCCGCGGCGGCAGGCAGCCCTGGCAGCGCTCGTCGTACTGGCGATCCCCACTGTGCGGCAGGTGCTGTCGTTCCGGTCGTTCGACTACCTGAACTCCGAGCTGCCGCTGGCCTGGTCGTCGACGCTGATCGTCCTCTGCGCGCTGGCACTGAGCGCAGCAGCCGGTGGGCTCGTGCGCCGCAGCGGTTGGACATCCGCTGCCTTGGGCAACAGGCTGCCGCGGTTGTTGGACGACCCTGTCGTGCGGACCTGGGTGGACGGCGTCATGGCCGCCGGTCTGGTCGTACTGATGGTCCGTGAGCTGCAGAACGACCCGGTGGGTGGTGACTGGACCGACGCCCAGCAGTGGGTGCTGCTGCTGACCGCCGCGGCCCCGGCCTCCCTGGCGCTGCGTCGGAGGATCCCCGAGATCCCGCTGGGTGTGCTGGCCTTCACCTGTCTGGTGGTCTACCCGCTGGCGCAGACGCAGTGGGTGCTGATCACCGCTTTCGCCCTGGCGCTCTACTCGGTCGGAGTCCACCGCACCTGGTGGAAGTCCGCCCTGTACGCCGGTACGACGCTGCTCGCGCTCCGCGTGATCAGCTGGCTGCTCCACGACGGACCGTCGGCCCGGCTGGTCGTGGACCAGCTGTACTCCGTCGGCGACCGCCGCACGACCGAGTTGATGCAGCGGATCTGGCCGGTCTGGCTCTCCGTGGCGATGGCATTGGCCTGGGCGATCGGCCTGCTGGCCCGGCTCGCGCTGCAGAACCGGCGGGCCGCTCAGCGGGAGGCGGCACTGGTCCAGAAGACCCACGAGCAGGAGCAGTTGCAGGTCCTGCTGGAAGGCCGTTCGCAGATCGCCCGGGACCTGCACGACGTGGTGGCGCACCACGTGAACCTGATCGTCATCCAGGCCGAGACCGGCCCGGACCTGATGCAGCGGGACCGGGACGACGTGCTGCAGGGGTTCCAGCGGATCGGTGACGCCGGCCGGAAGGCGCTCGGCGAGCTGGACCGGATGCTGTCCGCCCTCCGCGACGCCAACGGCATTCCCGACCCGGCGCTCACCCCGCAGCCTGGGCTGGCCGACCTCCGAGCGCTGGTCGACGGCCTGGCAGACCAGCACCTGCCGGTGACCTTCGAGCTGCGCGGACAGACGGACGACGTACCGGACGGCGTGCAGCTCACGGCGTACCGGCTGGTGCAGGAGGCGCTGACCAACGTGGTGAAGCACGCTCGGGCCGGCCGGGTCAGTGTGGACGTCGAGGTGACGCCGGACGGCCTGACCACGCGAGTCACCGACGACGGGCAGGGCTTCGACCCGACGACCACACCGGACGGTCGGCACGGCCTGACCGGCATGCGCGAGCGGGTCCGCGTCCACGAAGGCACGCTGCAGGTGGAGTCCCGGCTTGGCCAGGGCACGCAGATCAGCGCTTGGCTGCCGCTGGGGGAGAGCCGATGAGCCGGGTGCGCGGCCTGCTCGCCGACCCAGCCGCTGACGTCGTACCGGCGGTGCTGGCGGTCGGGCTGACCCAGGTGTGGTTCCTACTGTCCACGGAGGACTGGATCTACGCCCGGCTGGGCTTCCCGCTGTTCGTGGCGGCGGTGCCGGTGCTGATCGCGCTGTGCAGGATCGAGCCGATGATCGCCGCGGTGGGGCTGGCTGCCGGGGCGTTCGGGTCCTTGCTGATCGGCAACGTCAACTGGGTCGTGGTGGCCGGCTGCTGCCTCGCACTGTGGTGGCTGCCGGCCCGCTGCGACCGGCGGACGGTCCTGTTCACCGTGGCGGCGGTGACGGCAGTGCCGTTCGCGTTCAACCTGATCCGCATCGACCTGGTCACGATGGCCCTGCCGGAGGTCTTCGAAACCCTCTACGACGAGACCGGCGCACCGGCCGGCGAGATGAGGGGGATCGCGCGGGACCACATCGAGCGGATCTACGACCTGTCCTGGCCGTGGTGGTACTCGGTGCTCTTCCTGCTCGTCGGTGTGACCGCGTGGCGGTGGTGGTCGCAGCGCGGCGAGCGGGTCGAGGTGAAGGCCGAGTGGCAGCGCAGGCAGGAGCTGGCGGCCTTCCTGCGGCGACCGGATCGGACCCTGGTCCTGGATGCCTTGCTGGCTGCGGTGATGAGCTCGTTCATCGCGCTGGACCTGGTCCGCGACATCGCCAAGGACGGCAACTGGTGGACCGCGCCCGGCTGGATGCCGTACGCCGTCGCGTGCTCCGCCCTCACCCTCGTCGTACGACGACGCTGGCCAGTAATTCCGGTCGTCGTGCTCGCTGTCAGCGCTCTGCTCACGTACTGGCAGACCTGGGACAGCTGGTCGGTGCTGGGCGCTCTCGGCCTCGCGGTGTACTCGCTGGCGGCCGGGCGGCTCAAGCCGCGGTGGGTCATCGTGACCGCGGTCGGCGTGCTCGCTGCGCTGCCGGTGATCGCGCGGGTCGTCCGCTATGCGCAGATGACCCTGATCTTCCCCGAGCTGGACAAGCAGCCGTTCTACTTCGGGGACTTCGGTGACGGCGGCCTGCACAACACGGCGTACGAGGCTGTGGTCGACCGGAAGTGGCCGCTGTCCCTGTCGCTGCTCCTGCTGCTGCCGTTGTCACTGGGCTTCCTGGCCAGGCTGTACCGGCGCAACCGGGAGGCGTCGCAGCGGGAGGCCGCGCTGGAACGGGCCGCGGCGGAGCAGGACGCGGCGCAGGTCGTACTGACCGAGCGGTCGCACATCGCCAGAGACCTGCACGACGTGGTGGCGCACGCGGTGAACCTGATGGTGATCCAGGCCGAGACCGGGCCGGACCTGATCGCCCGGGGCGACCAGGACGTGCTGGCGGGCTTCCAGCGCATCGGTGACGCCGGACGGCGAGCGCTGGGGGAGCTGGACCGGATGCTGTCGGCACTGCGCGATGCGGAGGGCGTACCGGACCCGGAGCTGACTCCACAGCCTGGCCTGTCCGACCTGCGACGGCTGGGGAAGGACGTGGCGCACGACGGACTCACCGTCGAGCTGGGCGTGCAGGGGGAGACCGAGCTGGCGCCGACGGGGCACCAGTTGGCGGCGTACAGGCTGGTGCAGGAGGCGTTGACCAATGTGGTCCGGCACGCGGAGGCGACGAAGGTGGTGGTGACGCTGGAGGTCCAGGTCGACGAACTGCGCGTGGAGGTCAGCGACAACGGGCACGGGTTCGACCCAGAGGTGGCGCGGACCGGCGGTCGGCACGGCCTGGCCGGCATGCGTGAGCGGGTCCGGATCCACCACGGCACGCTGACGATCGACGCGGCACCAGGGCGCGGTACGACGGTCGCGGCCCGGATCCCTTTGACTGCTGAGGTTTCCCGATGATCAAGGTGATGGTGGTCGACGACCAGGACCTGGTCCGGGACGGGATCTCGATGATCCTGGACGGGCAGCCGGACATCGAGGTGGCCGCGCAGGCCGTCGACGGCGCCGACGCGATCCGGCAGGCCGCCGCGCTGCTGGATCTGCGCGTGGTGCTGATGGACGTCCGGATGCCGGTGATGGACGGGATCGAGGCGACCCGCCGCCTGGTCCAGGGCCCGAACCCGCCGAAGGTGCTGATCCTGACCACCTTCGACCTCGACGAGTACGTGTACGACGCGCTGCGCGCCGGGGCCAGCGGGTTCCTGCTCAAACGGTCCTCGCGCGACGAGCTGATCAACGCGGTCCGGGTGATCGCCGACGGCGACGCGCTGCTCGCGCCGCCGGTGACGCGGCGGCTGCTGGACCGCTTCGCGCGCAGCCGGCCGGACCCTGACGAGTCCGGCCGGCTGGACGAGCTGACCGCGCGCGAGCGCGAGGTGCTCCGACTAGTTGCTGAGGGCAACTCCAATGCGGAGATCGCCGCGGCGCTGCACCTGACCGAGCACACGGTCAAGACGCACGTCAGCCGGATGCTGACCAAGACCGGGCTGCGAGACCGGGTGCAGGCGGTGATCCTCGCCTACGACACCGGCCTCGTCGAGCCCCGGCCGCTGGATCAGCGGACCAGCCCGTAGGCCCGGCTCACCTCCTGCTCCAGCGCGTTGCCGTCGGCGTCGGTCCCGGTCAGCCGGAGCGACGGCGCCCGGCCGGCCTGGCTGGTCGGGTGGGTGACCGTCGTGGTCCAGCGGCCGTCGGCGGTCTTCTTCAGCGGCAGGTCGGTCCACCGGCTGCCGTCGTACGAGAGCGACAGCGTGGCCTTGGTGAACTTCGCCGTACTCTGCGAACCGGTCTGGTGCCGCAGGCCGAAGGTGATCGTTGTCGGCCTGCCGGTGCGGACCTGGCTCGCCGCATCCGCCTGCGGTACGTCGAGGTCGGCCAGGACCAGCGGCATCACCTCGTCGGCGCCGCCCTTGCTCTTCCAGGTCCAGGTGGACTTCACCTGGGTGGAGTACTTCCAGTAGTCGTGCTCCCGGCGGGTGTCGAGCGTCGCCTTGTAGCTCGCGGCATCGTCCGGCAGCTCCAGCCAGATCCCGGTGTCCTCAGCCGTGCCGACCTGCTCACCGTTGCGCTCCAAGGTGAGCAGGCTGTCCGGGTTGTTGAACGGAACGGCCCACTCCTGCTGGTGCTGGAGGGGGCTCACCTGGAACTGCAGCCCGCCCTCGACTCGGTAGGTGTACTGCACTCCTTCCGGCAGCCCGCTGAGCAGCACCGGGGCCAGCCAGCGCTCAGTGGTCCGGTGACCTGGGCGGTAGACGGTCGGAGCATTGTGCGACTCCATCGCCTCGCCGACGCCGCTGTTGTTGTAGTAGACGCCGCTGTCCCAGCTGAGGCCGTGGTTGGCCTGGACGTAGGAGACCCGGTGGAACGGTGTCGCGAAGGTCGGTACGAGCCAGCCGCCGTACTGATTGCCACCTGGGGTCAGCGTGCCTCGTGCTTCCGAGGTCTGCATGCCCTGGCTGTGGCTGCCGAACGTCTCGTCCACCGTCGCCAGCTGGTTGGTCTTGACGGTGTGGGTGCCGGCGGCCGGGATCTGGTTCGTCCACGGCTGCATGAGGTCGTAGACGTACGGCGTACTCGCCAGACCGGTCACCTGGACGGTGGCGGGCTTGGTCCTGAGCAGGGCCTGGGCGTTGGCCCGTGAGGTGCGCATGGCCGGGATGGTCGCGTCCCGGTCGTCGTACGCCCAGTAGCTGAACAGGCCGTTCATGCCGGGGACGTCCGGGTTGTAGAACAGTACGGCGGCCGCGCCGGCGTCCTCGGCGGCCCGGGTGACCTGGCCGTTCCACCGCGGATCGGAGTCGCTCAGCTTGATCAGGGCGAGCTTGCCCTTCACGCCCTCGAGCTCTTCCGGGGTTGCCGTGCCTGCGTCGTACAGGGGGAGGTTCTTGGTGCCGGTGAAGCGCGGACCGAAGTAGAAGTCCAGGACCTCGAACGCTTTGCCGTTGGCCTTGGCCTGGTACGGCGCGCGCTCGAGCCTCGCGCCCAAGGCGAACTCGGAGCTGCCGGTGGTGAGCTTGGCCGTCGGCGTGGCGCTGGTCAGGCGGGCCGCGCCGGTCCAGGAGATGCCGGTGCCGCCGGTGATCAGGCCGTCGGTGTTCTTGAGGGTGTAGCCCATCGCACGTTCCCTGGCCGGCAGTCCGGTGGCGCCCTGAGCGGTCAGGTCGATCGGCTTGGCCTTGCGGGCGTCGAGGGTGGTGGCGAGGTTCTTGTCGACGTGGATCTCGTTGGTGGACAGGACGGAGTACTCCTGCGCCCTGCTTTCCGTCGGGTCGGTGAAGAGGACCGTCGAGACGACGTACCGGCCCGGCGCCAGCCGTGCGGTCACCTTGCCGTCGCGCAGGGGCAGGGTGTTGTCCGGCATCGGGTCGCCGTCCAGGCGGGCGATGTTGACGTCGGTCTGCGCGGCGCTGCCGTCCTTGGCGATGCCCTGGATGGTCAGGTCGTACATCTCGGGCTCGGCGTACCAGCCGTACGTCGTGACGATCGGGTCTTTATTGGTTGGCGTTGCGGTGATGCGGCCGGAGTACTTGCCAACACCTGCCGCGGCACGGTCGAAGGTGGCCGTGACCGTCGCCGTGCCGTTGGCCGGTACGACGAGCTGGGGCGTGCTGAACTTGGGAGTCGCCTCGGTGGACGCCTGGAGCTGAAGCGTCACCGGCTCGCTGGTCGGGTTGCTGTAGGTGAGGGTCTTGGCCAGCTCTTCCTTGGCGGGGAAGGGCCAGCGCAGCGTGCCGAGTTCCAGCTCACCGGTGTCGACGGTGACGGACTGGTCGGTCGCCTGGTCGGCGTCGACGCGTCCTGCGCCCTCCTCGTCGACCCTGCCCTGCTGGGGGTCGGCAGTGGAGATCAGCTGGGCCTTGAGCTGGTTGGCCTTCCACTCCGGGTGGAGCTGGGCGACCAGTGCGGCGACACCGGCGACGTGCGGCGACGCCATCGACGTACCGCTCAGGGTGGTGTAGTTGTCGTCGACCGGATCGCCCAGCTCGGTGCCCGCGGCGCGGGCGGCGACGATGTCGGTACCGGGCGCGGACAGCTCGGGCTTGATCGCGCCGTCCCCTGCGCGCGGGCCACGGCACGAGCGGTCGCTCACCGAGCCGTCGCGCAGGAGGTTGCCGACCGCCAGGGCCTCGTCGGCCGCACCGGGGGAGGTGATCGTGCCGGGCTGCGGGAAGAAACAGTTGCCAGCAGCAACGACGAACAGCGTGCCTGTGGTCTGGGTCAGGCGGTTGACGGCCTGGGAGAGATCGTCGGTGCCGTCGGACGGTCCCTGGCTGCCGAGGCTCATGTTGACCACGTCGGCACCCTGCGCGGCGGCCCACTCCATCCCGGCGATGATGCCGGAGAAGCTGCCGGAGCCGGTGTCGTCGAGGACCTTGCCGACCAGCAGCGTCGCGTCCGGTGCGACGCCCTTGTACTTGCCGCCGGAGGCCGCGCCGGTGCCCGCCGCGATGCTGGCGACGTGCGTGCCGTGGCCGTGGTGATCGACCGTGTCGGCGGTGTCGGTGAAGTTCTGCTGGGCGCCGATCCGGCCGGTGAAGTCGGCGTGGTTCGGGTCGATCCCGGAGTCGAGGACGGCGATCTTGACGCCCTTGCCGGTCAGGCCGCGTTCCCAGGCGGCCGGTCCGCCGATCTGCGGCACGCTCTGGTCGAGCTGGACCGTCACCTTGCGGTCCAGGGAGACCTTCTGGACGCCCTGGACGGTGGTCCAGAAGTCGGCGGCCTTGGTCTTGTCGACCTTGGTGGCCTGGGCGTTGATGCTCTTCAGGGTGCGCGAGTTCGTGATGCCCTTGAGCTGCTTGGGTTGTGCGCCGTACCGGACGATGACCGGAAGGGTCTTGGACTTGGCGTCGTCCTGGCCCTCGGCGAGCAGCGTGGTGACGTCGAACAGCGCTCGGTCGAGTCGGCCTGCGGAGACGTCCTTCCGGGCAGCTTCCGGTACGACGTAAGTGTGACCGCCTGTGTAGCTGGTGACGGCGGCCGTTGAGCGGCTGGTCGGTCCTGGCTCGAAGGTGACTTTCTCCGGTTGGCCAGGGCGAGTGGTGACCTGCACGCGGTCGCCGGTGACCAGGGTGATCCGGGTGGTCAGCTCGGCGGGCTTGTTCTTGGGCAGTGGGATCGGGACAGCTTGGGCGGCTTGGGTGGTCATTGGCAGTGCGCTCAGGGCGACTGCCAGGGCGGGTGTGATCCAGCGATGACGCAAGAGTCCTCCACAGGCAGAGAAGTGGTCACGCTGGAAGACGCTCTCCGCAGGCATCTTGGTTCTGTAAGGCGAAAGATTCGATGTCTGTCGCAAAGCGGTTGCCGGGAGCACACTCGGCATACGGGAGGGGGACACCATGGCAGTGCGTCTGGATGACCGGGGGCTGCTCGCTCACCACGCCGAGTGGGTCGGGCGCAGGACGGGCAGATCCGTGGCCGGCTTGGGACCTGAGGACGGTACGGCGCTGCTGTTCGCGGCCGACGAGTTGCTGGTCGACGGGGAGCGCGTGAAGTTTTGCGACGTGCCACGTGTGGAGGGGCAGGACGCCCTGCTGTCGCTGATGGCGTTGGACTTCCGCGGAGACGTGGTGGTCACGTCCGACATGGGCGCGGCGGTCGCCGCGCTGGCCGCACGGCACCGCCTGGACGGCCGGTGCGCGTCACTCGACCTGGTCTGTCCTTCTTCGTCTGTCGACCCACTCGCGACTGGAAGGTCCTTCGACACCGCCGCGCTGATGCTGTTCCAGGCCGTCCGCTGGAGTCCGTGCCTCCGCCAGAGCTGGGGCCCTGGGACCTACGAGGCAACGTCCGGCCACTTCCGCCTGAAGGTTCCCCAACGAACCATCTACACCCGCCCGACCGTCACCATCTCGGGCTCTTCCTTGGAGGTCGTGCTGTACGACGACCGCCGCATCGAGCTGGAGCGCTGGTCCTCCGTCGGCGCGCGCCTCACCATCCATCCACCGGAGTGGTCCACCAGCTATCTCACCGTCAGCAGCCCCACGCCGTACCGCATCAGCACCGCGATGACCCTCGACACCCCTGTCATCGCAGGCCCCCACCACGAGATCGAGGTCCTCCCGAAGTGGTGGTCCGACCCACCCCCACTCCTCCTGACGGAGCCGACCACCCGCTACCTGTACGACCCGTGCCCCGGCGAGGGTCCAGCCTTGTTGTTCGAGCCTCGCCCCGTCGTCATCGAGCTCCTCGACCGCTCAGGCCAGGTGATCAGACAAGCACGCGTGGCCCTTGCCAGCCTGGCCCTGGACATCACCAACCTGCCGCCCGGCCCGTACGTCGTACAGCTCACCCACCAGTCCACCGAGGTGATCCCCGTCCGCCTGCTCCCGCCTCTGTCGCAATGAGCAGATCCCCCTCCCGATCCCGCCGCCCCACCAACTGCAACCCCACCGGAGCCCCGCCCGCGGTAAGCCCAGCCGGCACGCTGACCGCCGGATGCCCACTCACATTGAAAGCCCACGTCAACGCCACACTCATCACCCGCCCAGGCCCTTCGTGCCCATGCGGCGGATTAGGCGTCGTCGGCGTAGCCAGGAGCTCCACCTCGCTGAAGACCTCCTCCAACCGCTTGTCGTTCTCAGCCCGAATCCCGGTGCCGTCAGTCCTGGTCCCACGGAGTGAAGTCCAGGCCGGCTCCGGGTCGAGCAGTTCCACCTCCACCGGCACCTCGACGAGCGCGCCAGTCGCGAACATCCTCTCCAGCGCTTCGCGGGCGATCGCCGCGATCTCCGGCGAGGTCTCAGCGAACCCGAGGTCAGCCGACCAGCCAACCCGCAGCGGACCTCCGACGCGTACCTCACTCACCGCCCGCCCCTGCACAGCAAGCCAAGCCCGCAGATCCTCAACCTCCCGCGCCAGCACCCCTCCGACCCCAAGCCCGCTGGCATCCACCGGCGGAACCGTCCCGTTCGTCGCCTTCAACCCCAGCACCCCACACCAAGCCGCCGGAATCCTCACCGACCCAGCCCCATCGCTACCGGTCGCCAACGGCACCATCCCAGTCGCCACAGCAACCGCGGCCCCAGCCGAAGACCCACCCGGCACCAACGAGCCATCCCACGGATTCACCGTCGGCCCGCGATCGGTCCAACCCCAGGTCTGCCACGCGGTCCCAGTCCCTGGCACAGCCGTCGCACCAACCGGCACAGCACCAGCCGCAACCAGCCGCTCAACCTGCTTGCCCATCCCCTTGACCCCCACCGGCACTCCAAGGAGCAGTTGCTTTCGCACCTCCCCTCCGGCAACGTCCCGGTCGATCTCCCGCGCCGCCGCCCGCGCCCGCTCAGGCCACACCTCCCGAAACGCCCGTACCCGCCCATCCAGCTCCCCGATTCGCCGAAGAGCCGCCTCGACCACCGCAACCGCCGACAACTCACCCGCCGCAACAGCAGCTCCGATCGCCACCGCGGACAGCTGCTCGTACTCCTCACCTGTCACTGGCACCCCTCCGGCAACACTCGACCAGACCGCCCAACCATCCACTCACGCACCGCACCCAGGCCTGTCCGCCCGGTCGTCCGCCGGCGCCGATCGGGTGCAACCCTGAGTTTTCCCCAGGTTTTGGCAGAGTTGAGTGGAATGGACTCAACTTTCGGTAGGTTGTAGATAGAGACTGCTGTTAGTAGAACTTGAAAGGCTGGAACCAGATGGATGTTCAGCGGTTGACGACGCTAGCCCGGGAAACCCTGTCGGTCGCGATCCGTCAGACCTCCGCGGCGGGCAACCCGACCGTGGAGCCTATTCACCTGTTGTCGGGATTGCTGGCACAGCCCGAGGGGACCACGGTCGGTCTGCTCGAGGCAGCCGGCGGCGACATTGACTCCGTACGGCGCAAGACCGCCGAGCAGCTCGCCCGCCTGCCGAAGGCGAGCGGCGGCAGCGTGCAGGCGCCGAGCCTCTCGCCGAAGACCAGCGACGTGCTGAACCAGGCGGAGCAGCGCGCGCTCGGACTCGGCGACGAGTACGTCTCGACCGAGCACCTGCTGATCGCTCTGGCGACCGTCGAGGGCGTGGCCAAGTCCGCGCTCGACGTGACGCCGGACGCGCTGCTGCAGGCGTTCGACAAGATGCGCGGCAACCGGCGGATCACCTCGCCGGAGGCCGAGGGCACGACGAAGTCCCTGGAGAAGTACGGCATCGACCTGACCGAGCGGGCCCGCGACGGCAAGCTCGACCCGGTGATCGGGCGCGACTCCGAGATCCGGCGCGTGGTCCAGGTGCTGTCCCGGCGGACCAAGAACAATCCGGTCCTGATCGGTGAGCCCGGCGTCGGCAAGACCGCCGTCGTCGAGGGCCTCGCCCAGCGGATCGTGGCCGGCGACGTACCGGAATCTTTGCGCGGCCGGAGGCTGATCAGCCTCGACCTCGGCGCGATGGTGGCCGGCGCGAAGTACCGCGGTGAGTTCGAGGAGCGGCTGAAGGCGGTGCTGACCGAGATCAAGGAGTCGGACGGCCAGGTCATCACGTTCATCGACGAGCTGCACACGGTCGTCGGCGCGGGCGCGTCCGGCGAGGGCGCGATGGACGCCGGCAACATGCTGAAGCCGATGCTGGCCCGCGGCGAGCTGCGGATGATCGGCGCGACGACACTCGACGAGTACCGGACCAGGATCGAGAAGGACCCCGCGCTGGAGCGACGCTTCCAGCAGGTGTTCGTCGGCGAGCCGTCGGTCGAGGACTCGATCGCGATCCTGCGTGGCCTGAAGGAGCGGTACGAGGCGCACCACAAGGTCGCCATCTCCGACAGCGCGCTGGTCGCGGCCGCGACCCTGTCCAACCGGTACATCTCCGGTCGACAGCTGCCCGACAAGGCGATCGACCTGGTCGACGAGGCCGCGTCCCGGCTGCGGATGGAGATCGACTCGTCCCCGGTCGAGATCGACTCGCTGCGCCGTACCGTCGACCGGCTGAAGATGGAGGAGCTGGCGCTGTCCCGCGAGGACGACGCCTCCAGCCGTGAGCGGCTCGAGCGGCTGCGCGCCGACCTGGCCGACCGCGAGGAGGAGCTGCGTGCGCTCGAGGCCCGTTGGGAGAAGGAGAAGTCCGGCCTGAACCGGGTCGGTGAGATCAAGGAGCAGATCGACGAGCTGCGCGGCCAGGCCGAGCGCGCCCAGCGCGACGGCGAGCTGCAGCGCGCCTCCGAGATCCTGTACGGCGAGATCCCCGAGCTGACCAAGGAGCTGGAGGCGGCCGCCGCCGAGCCCGAGGTCACCGACGGTCCCGACGCGATGGTCAACGAGGAGGTCGGCCCGACCGAGATCGCCGAGGTGATCGCGATGTGGACCGGCATCCCGACCGGCCGGCTGCTCGAGGGCGAGACCGGCAAGCTGCTCCGGATGGAGGACGAGCTCGGGAACCGGCTGATCGGCCAGCGTCCGGCGGTCACCGCCGTCAGCGACGCCGTCCGGCGGGCCCGCGCGGGCATCTCCGACCCGGACCGGCCGACGGGTTCGTTCCTGTTCCTCGGCCCGACGGGTGTCGGCAAGACCGAGCTGGCCAAGGCGCTGGCGGACTTCCTGTTCGACGACGAGCGGGCGATGGTCCGGATCGACATGTCGGAGTACGGCGAGAAGCACAGCGTCTCGCGGCTGGTCGGCGCCCCGCCCGGGTACGTCGGCTACGAGGAGGGTGGCCAGCTGACCGAAGCGGTCCGCCGGCGGCCGTACTCGGTGATCCTGCTCGACGAGGTCGAGAAGGCGCACCCCGAGGTCTTCGACATCCTGCTGCAGGTCCTGGACGACGGTCGCCTGACCGACGGGCAGGGGCGCACGGTCGACTTCAGGAACGTCATCCTGATCCTGACCAGCAACCTCGGCTCGGCGTACCTGGCCGACCTGACGCTGGACGACAAGGCCAAGCGCGACCAGGTGATGGCCGTCGTACGGCAGTCGTTCAAGCCGGAGTTCATCAACCGGCTCGACGAGATCGTGCTGTTCGACGCGCTCGGCAGCGAGGAGCTGACGAAGATCGTCGCGCTCCAGATCACCGCCCTGCAGAAGCGCTTGCTCGACCGCCGCATCACGCTCGACGTCGGCGAGGACGCGCTGGAGTGGCTGGCGATGACCGGGTACGACCCGGTGTACGGCGCCCGCCCGCTCCGCCGCCTGGTCCAGTCGGCCATCGGCGACGAACTCGCCCGAGGCCTGCTCTCCGGCACGGTCCGCGACGGCGACACCGTCCGGGTCCACCTCAACGAGTCCAAGGACGCCCTAGAGGTCAGCTGACCTCACCGCTGCCCGGGATCGATGATCCCGGGCAGCTGCCCGTCCGGCCTCAGCCGAGAACCGCAGCGAACACCTCACGATGTTCAGCCAAGGGCCGCAGCAAACGCCTCACGATGCTCAGCCGTGAACGCATGCTCCCGCCGAGACCATGCAATCCGTTCTGCGATCTGCTCCGCGGTCGCGTCGACGCTTCCGTCGGGCAACTCACCCCAGAAGCGCGCGTTCCGACTCTGCCGTTCCAACATCGCGTCGACCAGCAGCGCCCGTTCGTCTGCGGCCAACCCATATCCATCCGCCAGCACCCGAACCTGCGCCGCCTGAGCCTTCACCGAAGGCGCTCCCGCCTTCGACGAAACGCACCACACCCACGCCATGTACCCGAGGTCCTCCAACGGACTCCCCGGCGCCGCCAGATCGAAGTCGATGAACGCAACCGGCACGCCGTCCCGAAACACCGCGTTGTTGGGCCCCAGGTCGTGATGGCAAACCACCGCCTGACTCCCCGCCAGCCGACTCCCACGAGTCGCCTCATGCAACTCCCGAGCCAACGCCCCAGCCGCCCCAACCTGCGCATCAGACCAGGTTCGAAACTTCGCCGGCACCATGCCTGGCAGGTAACTCAACACGTCCCGCCCGGCATCATCTTGGCCGAGCCAGCGAGGCGCTCCCGCAAATCCGCGCTGCTCCAAATGCCGAAGCACCGCAGCGGCAAACGGCGAGGACGGCCGACGTACCGTGCTTCCAACCCGCACAACCCCACGAGTCATCCGTCCTCCCCGCAGCACAACCTCTTCCTCAACGCCCGGCGAGGGAGCTGACGGGGCTGCTGTTCCGCGTAGGCCGGCGTCTTCGTCAGCGCCCGGCGATCGGGTCGGTGGGGGCGTCGATCCGTTCAAGCGCGAGGTGACGGGCGGCGAACTGCCGTGCGACAACTCGGCCGTGCTGTCGCGTGGCGCCGGCGTTCCCGGGCTCTCGCGTGGCGCCCGCGCTCGCGCGGGCTGGTGGTGTTGGGTCTCGCCCTTGGGGTCCGGCGCAGGCCCTTGCGTCCGAAGAAGCTGGTTGCGTCCGAAGAACCCGAGGCTATAGGCCTCGGGTTCTTCGGACGTTGCGCTGTTCTCTCGGCCGGCGGTCATCGCGCTCTCGGCCCACCAAGGGTCAGCCGCGGCTGACGACGTGGTGGGGGGTGATGCGGACGACGACGCGGTGGACGGTTGGGGGGAGGGCGGCGTACTCGGCGGCTGCTTCGGGGCCCTGGTACTTGGTGGCCAGGGCTTGGGCGACCGCTCGGTCGACGTCTTCGGTGACTGTCGCGGTGCCGCGGAGCTCGGCGTACCGGAGGGGATCGGTCGCGTCGATCACGATCAGGCTGGCGCGGGGGTCGGCCTCGAGGTTGCGGATCTTGCGCAGGCCGGCGGTCGACGAGATGACGACGTCGTCGCCGTCGCGGCCCACCCAGATCGCGGAGGTCTGCGGGCTGCCGTCGGTGTTGATGGTTGCCAGCACGGCGAGGTTGGCGCCGTCCAGCAGCTTGCGGGCGTGGTCGTCGAGTTCCTTGGTCACTCGGCCGAGTCTAGATACGGCCGGCGGTCAACCGAGCTGCGGCAGCAATGGGCCCCGGTGGTCAGCCGACCTGTGGCGGAAGTGGAGCACCCACGCTCGAGACGCCACGGATGGAGGGCGCCCGGGTCGCGGTCGTCGCCGCGCAGTGGCACCCGAAGGTGACCGAAGCGCTGGTCGCCGGCGCCGTGCGGGCGCTGGGCGAGTCGGAGGTTACCGACTACTCGATCATCCGCGTGCCGGGCTCGTTCGAGCTGCCGGTCGCGGCGCTGCACGCGGCGAAGTCCGGGTACGACGCGGTGGTGGCGCCGGGCCACGGTGGTCAGCCGACCCGCGATGAGGCGACGGCCGCGGCGGGCGGCTCACGGGGGTGGCGCGGTGGTGGACCGGAGTACCAGCGAGGTGTCCAGCACGCGGCGGGGGTCGTCGTGGTTGCCGTCGAGGGACGAGACCAGGAGGTCGACGGCTGCCCGGCCGGCGTCGCCGCCGTGGGCGGAGACGGTGGTCAGCGGTGGGGACATGGTCGCGGCCAGTACGTCGTCGCAGCCGATCACGCTGAACTGGGTGGGGACCGCGATGCCCCGGGTCGCCAGGCCGGCGAGGATTCCCTGGGCGAGCAGGTCGTCGAAGGCGATCGCCGCCGAGGCACCCGAGCCCAGGATCGCGTCGACCTGCTGCACGCCCGCGTCGTACGTCGAGCGGCGGGCGGCCACGGCACTCACCTGCAGGCCCAGCCGGCGACCGGCGGCGCGGACGGCGCGGCGGCGTTCGGAGTTCGACCAGGAGGAGGTCGGGCCGCTCACGTAGACCAGGTGGCGGTGCCCCAGTTCGGCGAGGTGCTCGACCGCGGCGGCGATGCCTGTGGCGGTGTCGATCAGTACGCGGGGCAGCCCGCTCACGTCGCGGTTGACCAGGACCAACGGCCGCCGCTCGGCGTGGGCGCGGATCTGCTCCTCGGTCATCCGCGACGAGACCAGCACGATCCCGTCGGTCTGCGGCGCGAACTTGCTGACCAGGATGTCCTCGCGGGTCGGATCCTCGTCGGAGTCCCCGAGCAGCAGGCTGAAACCCGCCTGGTCGGCCGCCGCCTGCGCGCCCCGGATGAGCGGCGGGAAGAACGGGTTCGCGATGTCCGGTACGACGATCGCGACCGTGCCGGCGCGGCCGGTGCTGAGGGCGCGCGCGGTGTGGTTCGGCACGTAGCCCAGCCGGGCGGCGACCTCCATCACGTGTGCGACGGTCTCGGCCGTGATCATCTCGGGCCGCGAGAACGCGCGCGAGACGGTCGACTTCGACACGCCTGCCGCGGCCGCCACCTGACTGATGGTCGGCCCCCGCTGCTGAGTCACCAGGTCACTGTACGTCGCGGGAGTTGCGCGCCGCGCACCGTGCCGGAAGGTTTCCCGGACAACCGGCAAGCCACCGCATCGGCGGACGAAATTCGCTGACCTGCTTGACGTGCAACCGGTTGCACGGCATGGTTGCACAGAACTACGGGTGCCTGGATCGTGCCCGGCAGAGGAGACTGACGATGGCAGCGCTGGACTGGGTGGTCGTCTGCGGCTACTTCTTCGTGATGGTGGCGATCGGCCTGTGGGCGAAGGCCCGGGTCCACAACGCGGCGGACTTCTTCACCGCCGGCGGCAGGATGCCGTGGTGGCTGTCCGGGATCTCGCACCACATGTCCGGGTACAGCTCGGCGGTGTTCGTCGGCTACGCGGCGATCGCCTACACCGAGGGCTTCGTGCTCTACATCTGGTGGGCGCTGGGCATCACCTTCGCGATGGTGGTGGGCGCGTTCGTCTTCGCACCGCGCTGGCCGCGGCTGCGGCAGCGGCTCGGCGTCATCTCCCCGCTGGAGTACCTGAAGATCCGCTACAACCTGCCGACCCAGCAGCTGCTCGCCTGGAGCGGTACCGCGCTGAAGGTCTTCGACGTCGGCGCCAAGTGGACCGCCACGGCGCTGCTGCTGAACGTCTTCGCCGGGGTCCCGCTCGGCTGGGGCGTGCTGATCACCGGCGGCGTCACGCTGATCTACTCCACCATCGGCGGGTTGTGGGCCGACGCGCTCACCGACCTCGGCCAGTTCGTCATCCAGCTGGTCGCCGGCATCGTGCTGTTCGTCGCCGTCCTGGCCAAGCTCGGCGGGGTCTCCTCGATCTGGACCATGTGGGGCGACCTTCCCGAGGGCAACGCGAAGCCGTTCAACGGTCAGTACACGGTGCTGTTCGTGATGGTCTACCTGCTGATCAACACGCTGTCCTACAACGGCGGCACCTGGAACCTCGCGCAGCGGTTCATCGCCGCACCCACCGGGAGCTCGGCCCGCCGCGCCGCGCTGCTGTCCGCCGGGCTGTACCTGGTCTGGCCGCTGGTGATGTTCTTCCCGATGTGGGCCGCCCCCATCCTGCTGCCGAACCTCGCCAAGCCGGACCAGTCCTACGCCCTGCTCACCCAGGAACTGCTGCCGATGGGCCTGATCGGGCTGGTCCTGGCCGGCCTGTTCTCGCACACGATGGCGATGACCGGCTCGGACGCCAACGCGATCTCGGCGGTCGTCACCCGTGACATCCTCCCGGCGATCTGGCGCGGTGCGCACCGTCTGACCAGCCGGGCCGAGCTGATGGTCGGCCGCTTCAGCACCTTCGCGTTCATCGCGCTCAGCATGGCGATCGCGCTGACGGCGGACAGCTTCGGCGGCGTACTGGGGCTGCTGATCCTGTGGTTCGGCGGGCTGGTCGGCCCGATCGCGATCCCGATGCTGCTCGGCCTGCTGCCGGCGTTCCGGCGGTGCGGCCCGTCGGCGGCGATCATCTCCTGGGCGGTCGGCCTGCTGGTCTTCTTCATCACCCGGTACGTCGTCGACGGCTGGGTCGCGGAGCTGGGCAAGGACAAGATCACCGCGGTCCAGGTCGGTGGACCGGTGATCTGCTCGCTGATCGTGTTCGTGCTGGTCGGCCTGATCCGGCCGTGGCACGACCCGGACTCCGACGCGCTGGTCGATGCCTTAGGCAAGGACAGCGTCGAGGCCGGTGCCAATGCCTGACCCGGTGCCTGAAACATCGGCCTGGCGTGACCACCTGGTCGACGACGTCCTCGGTTGGTGGATGACGCACGGCCCCGATCCGGAGTACGGCGGCGTCCTGACCTGCTGGGACAACGCCGGTACGACGCTCGTGTCGACGGACAAGTACACCTGGTCGCAGGGCCGCTGGATCTGGCTGATGGCCCGCGTGGCCGCCCAGGCCGACGTGCTCGGAGTCGACGCGGAGCGCTACCTCAGCCAAGCGCGATCGACCGCCGTCTTCGTCCGCGATCACGCGCTCCTGCCGGACGGCAGTACGGCGTACGTCACCGACCGAGCCGGTACGCCGAAGGAGCCGGTCGCTGGGCAGGGCATCAGCGTCAGCGTGTTCGCCGACCTGTTCGTGGCGCTCGGCTTCGCCGGGCTGGCCGCGCACGATCCCGAGTGGTCCGAACCGGCCGAGTCGATCCTGCTGAGTGCCGCTGCACGCATCGCCGACGACACCTTCCGCTCCGAGCCCTACCCGGTTCCCGAGGGGCGCGGGTCGTTCGCGCTGCCGATGATCCTGATCGGGGTCGGTGAACAGGTGCATCGCGCCACCGGTTCGGCCCGGTCGCTCGAGATCGTGCGGCAGGCGGTGGCCGCGATCGAGACGGCCTTCGTGCAGGGCGACGAGGTGGTCGAGATGCCGCCGTACGACGACAGTCTGCTCGGGCGGCATCGAGCGCCCGGGCACACCCTCGAAGCGCTGTGGTTTCTCCATCACGCAAGGGATCTGGCGCCCGGCACACTGGCCGCCGACACCGATCGGCTCTGCGACCTCGCCGTCCACGCCTGTCAGCTCGACTGGGACGACGAGTACGGCGGCCTGCTCCGTTTCGTCGACAGCGATGGCGGTGCGCCGTCCGGGCGTCGTACGGACGATCCGTACGAAGCGCTGGTGGCCGGGACGTGGGACACCAAGCTCTGGTGGCCGCACGCCGAAGCGCTCTACACGACCGCGCTGCTCGGGCGCGCCGCCGGCCGGGCCGAGCTCGACCGCTGGCACGGGCGGCTCCGCGACTACACGCTGAAGACCTTCCCGGCCGGGCCTGGAGAGGAATGGATCCAGATCAGGCGCCGCGACGGCAGCCCGCTGGACGAGGTGGTCGCGTTGCCCGTGAAGGACCCGTTCCACATCGCCCGGTCGCTCCTGCTGCTGGTCGAACTAGACAAGGAGATCCAGTGACGGTGAAGGTGTTTCCCGACCGGCAGGAGCTCGGCCGGCAGGCCGGCGACGACCTCGCCGCGGAGCTGCGACGGCGGCTGACCAGCCAGGACCTGGTGCGAATGATCTTCGCGTCCGCGCCCAGCCAGCGCGAGACGCTCGAGCGGCTGAGAGTTGCCGAGGGCATCGACTGGCGCAGGATCACGGCCTTTCACATGGACGAGTACGTCGGCCTGCCGGCCGGTGCGCCGCAACGGTTCGCCGAGTGGCTGAAGACGACGCTGTTCGACCGCGTGCCGCTGGGCAGGAGCTACCTGCTCGAACCTGGCGTGACCGCCGACCAGTACGCCGAACTGCTGAGCGCTGCGCCGATCGATGTCGTGGTGCTGGGGATTGGGGTGAACGGGCACCTGGCGTTCAACGATCCGCCGGACGCGGACCTGGACGATCCGGTGCCGGTCCGCACGGTCGAACTGGCCCACGCCAGCCGCCAGCAGCAGGTTGACGACGGTTGCTTCGATCGGCTCGAGGACGTACCCACCCAGGCGGTGACGCTGACGATTCCGAGACTGCTGGACGCGGCGCGCCTGTTCTGCGTCGTACCGGGTGCTGCGAAAGCCGACGCGGTCCGGGCTGCGCTGCAGGACCCGATCGGCCCGGCCTGTCCGGCGACCGCGCTGCGGCGGCACGCCGATTGCACGCTCTACCTCGACAAGGAGTCCTCCGCTCATGTCCGATGACAGCATGGTGACGACGGCCGAGGAGCTGACCGGGGGCTATCTGGCGCAGGTCCACGACCTGTTGCTCCGGATCCAGACCGAGGAGACGGCGGCGATCGCGACGGCGGCCGGGCTGCTGGCCGACCAGGTCGCCGCCGACCGGCTGGTGCACGTGTTCGGGCCCGGTGGGCACTCCAACCTGGCGGCGCAGGAAGTGTTCTTCCGGGCCGGCGGGCTGATGCACATCGCCGCGATCCTGGACGAGGGGACGCTGCTGTCGAACGGCGCGCTGCGGTCGATGGCGATCGAGCGGACCCCGGGGTACGGGCGGATCGTCGTACGGGATCGTGAGCTGGGCGACGGCGACCTGCTGATCCTGGTGAACGCCTACGGGATCAACGCGGCGTTGATCGACGCCGCGCTGGAGGCCCGGGAGCGGGGCGTGCGGCTGATCGGGATCAGCTCGCGGGCGCACGCCGAGCAGACCGCGCCGGAGCACCCGGCCCGGCATCCGACCCGGCAGAACCTGCACGACCTGGTGGACGTGGCGATCGACTCGAAGGTGCCGATCGGTGACGCCGTGGTCGACGTACCGGGTGCTTCCGAGCGGATCGCGGCGGTGTCGACCTTCGCGAACGCCTTCGTGCTCAACGCGCTGACCCTGCACACCGTGCAGACACTGGTTGCCCGGGGCATCGAGCCGCCGGTCTGGCGGAGCGGGAACGCACCGGGTGGGGACGAGGCAAACAACCGTTTCGTCGGGCGCTTCCGGCAGCGGGTCAAAGCCCTGTGACGTCGTACGTCGGGCGCGATCCCGCGACCGGGCGGGCGTTGTCCGTCCGGGTCGAGGACGGCCGCGTCGCGGAGGTCACGGAGGCGTCCGGGCCGGTCGACGGGTGGCTGGCGCCCGGGCTGGTCGACCTTCAGGTGAACGGGTTCGGCGGGTACGACGTCAACGGGCCGGAGGTCACTCCCGAGACCGTGATCGAGCTCGGCCGGGCGCTGGCCGCGGTCGGGACGACCAGCTTCGCGCCGACGGTGATCACCGCGGCCGAGGACGAGATCATCGCCTCGCTCCGCGCTGTCGCGGCCGCGCGGGAGGCTGATCGGGCGACCCGTCACGCGATTCCCTTCGTCCACGTGGAAGGTCCGCACCTGTCGCCAGAGGACGGGGCGCGCGGGGTTCATCCGCTGGAGCAGCTCCGGCCGCCGTCCCTGGACGAGTTCAACCGGTGGCAGGAGGCCTGCGGCGGGATCGTCGGCCTGGTCACGGTGTCGCCGCACTACGCGGAGACTGCGTCGTACGTACGGGCTGTGAGTCGCGCCGATGTCATCGTCGCGCTCGGGCACACAGCGGCGTCGCCGGAGCAGATCACTGCGGCCGTCGATGCGGGCGCGGTGATGTCCACGCACCTCGGTAACGGCGCCGCTGCCGTGTTGCCGCGGCACCCGAACCACCTGTGGACCCAGCTGTCCGACGACCGGCTGTCCGCCGGATTCATTGCCGACGGCCACCATCTCCCGGCCGACGCGCTGACCGCGATGATCCGGGCCAAGGGGATCGAGCGTAGCTTCCTGGTCTCCGACTCGGTCGCCCTCGCCGGATCTCCGCCGGGCGATTACGAGACAGCTGTCGGCGGGATCGTGCACCTGTCGGCCGAAGGGCGGCTTTCGTACGCCGGTACGCCGTACCTCGCGGGCGCCGCCCGGTGCCTGGCCGACGACGTCGCGTCGGCGGTCGCGCTGGCCCGGGTCGGTCTGGGGGACGCGGTGCGGATGGCGACCGCGAATCCCGGCCGGTTCGCCGGCGGGCGCGGACTACTGCGACCGGGCGCACCGGCGGACCTGCTGTGCTTCGACTGGGCCCCGGGGGACGGTGTGCTGAGCGTGCGGACAGTCGTACGGGGCGGTCGGGTGGTTGGCTGATCTGGGAGGATCAGGGGAGAAGCGGAGGAGACCACTCAGATGAGCGACCACCCCAGCAGCCCCGACGACCCCCAGCCGCACGATCCTGATCGGCCGGCTCCCACCGGCGACTCACGGAGCCCCCGGCCCGGCGAGCCCACGGGTGAGCGCCCCGGGCCTTACGGAGGGGTGTTCGGGGCGGGCGGCCAGGCGGCGCCGCCCGGGCCGCAGTACGACCCGGCAGCAGGGGCTGAGCGGCCTGGTCCGTACGGCGGGGCTTTCGGGCAGCCTGCGGGCGGGCAGGGCGGCTATGGGCAGCAGCCGGGGACGCCGCCGGGGAACGCCTGGGCACAGCCTGCGCCGTACGGGCATCAGGCGGGACCGGTGGCGCCGCCCAAGCAGGTGACGATCGCTTCGGTGATCTCGTTCGCGCTGGGTGGGTTGTGCATTCTGCTGGGGCTGTTCGCGCTGACGTCGGCAGGTGAGGAGATCGCCGAGACGCTGACCGGGGACGCGGGCGCGCGTGGACTGGTCGTCGCGGTGATCCTGATCTGCGGCGCGGCGTACATCCTGCCGGCGATCTACCTGCGCAAGCGGCGGCCGTGGGCGCGGATCATGCTGATCGTGGTCGCGGCGCTCGGGATCATGGGCGGCGTCAGCGCGCTGCCGGGCAGCCTGCTCGGGCTGGCGCTGCACGTCGCGCTGCTGGTGATGATGCTGCAGCAGCCGACCAAGCTCTGGTTCACCCACCGCTGATGGAGATCTGGGTCAACCCGGCCTGCTCCAAGTGCCGAGCCGCCACCGCCGCGCTCGACGAAGCCGGCATCGACTACACCGTACGGCGGTACCTGGACGATCCGCCGACCGCCGAGGAACTCGAAGCGACCCTCGAACGCCTCGACCTCGACCCCTGGCACATCGTCCGCACGAACGAGCCCGCGGCGAAGGCCCTCAAATCCATCCCCAAGGACGCCGAGCACCGCGCCGACTGGATCGCCGCGATGGTCGCCGACCCGATCCTCATCCAGCGCCCCATCATCACCGCCGACGACGGCACCACCGCAGTAGCCCGCGACCCCGAAACCCTCGCCCGCTTCCTCCCTCCAGCCTGAGGAGTCGCGGGAACCGTCGCGGGGTCGCCGTACGTCCGAGGACCGCGCGGGGGTGGACGGTTGATGTCCTAGGCCCCCGCTGACTCGGGAGGAATTTCATGCGCAAAGCACTGCTCGCCGCCGCTCTGACCGCGACGGGACTTGTTCTCAGCACTCAGCAGTACGCCGTCGCGGCGGTGGCCGACGTACCGGTTGACTGCGGCGTCTACATGTCGGCGTACCGCTCGGACGGTCAACGGCTGTCGTACGGGTACAACGGCAACAAGACCAGCATCACGTCGTACCCGGGTGACAAGCTCGCGTGGGTGCCGTCCGCGCAGCAGCAGCTCGGTGGGGCCGGTGACACGGACCTGTTCATCAGCACCGAGGTCGCGGCGCACCCGACCGACGGCTACCTGTACCGCCTCGATCGGCGGGGTGAGCGGACGAACGGCGTTTGGAAGATGACGCAGAACACCGCGACCCGGATGAAGTCCGGCTTCGCCAACACCCGGATCCTTGCCAGCGGCACCTATCTGTACCGGGTCGCGGGCACCTCGCTCTACCGGTACCAGCTGACCTGGCCGAACGGCGTACCGACGCTGTCCGCGCCGACGACGCTGAAGACGACCGGCTGGGACTCGGTGAAGACGCTGACCTTCGAGCGCACCGAGGGCACCGGCGCCGCGGCTGTCGACGTACTGGTCGGCACGAAGACGAACGGCGAACTGAAGGAGTGGCGGATCAACCTCGCGACTCCGACCACGATCGGCTCGACCGTGCTGCAGGCGAGTGGGTGGAGCTCGTTCGCCGCCCTCAGCACCGGCTACTGCGGCTCGCACCCGGCCGGGCGGCCGCTCCTCGGCGTCGCCTCGACCGGCAGCGCGTCGGTCTACTTCGACGCCAACGCGACCGACCAGATCGGCACCGACATCAAGGGTGGCTCCCTCGGCGCGCTCGGCTGGACCGCGAAGGCTTACGGTCAGTAAGGCCCGATGAGTTGATCGGCCAGCGCCGTGCGGGCGTAGAGGACGACCTGCCCGGCGCGGGCCTTGCTGACCAGGCCGTTCGCCAGCAGGGTCGCGAGTTGTTGCGACACGGCGCTCGGGCTCACCTGGCGGACCCGGGCGAGTTCGAGGGTCGAGGCGGGTGACTCCAGCGCCATCAGCAGGCTCGCGCGCGGCCGGCCGATCAACGCCTCGAGGGCGTCCGGAGCCCCGGAGCGCGGGCTCTCCCACAGTGTGCCGACGCCTCGCGCCGGGTAGGCGACGGTCGGTGGTTCGTCGGCGCCGACCGGGCTGATCGCGTGCTTGGCGAACAGCGTCGGCACCAGCCAGAACCCGCGTCCCCCGACCATCGCCTCGTACTCGAGCCGGTACGACGAGACGCGCAGCCGCAGCACCCCGTCGGCCCACTGCGCACTGGGGTCCAGCCCAGTCAGTACGGCGGCCGCCCCGTCCCGGGCGAGCAGCCGGGCCCGGTAGACCATGTCGGCCTCCAGCACCGCCCGCATCCTCGGCCAGTCGGGCCGGACGGCGTGCTCCCAGTACGCCGTGAGCAGCGCGCCGATCCGGTCCCGCAGCCGGCGCGGCGTCTCGCAGAGCTCCGCCAGTGCGGCGGGCAGCGGCCGGCCGTCGTACGCACGCCGTACGTCGGCCACCGCCCTGGTGGGAGGCGTGGCCCGGACCAGGGCCAGCTCCTCCTCCGCCTCCTGCAGCGGTGACGACGGCCGCGGCGTGACGAAGTCCGGCAGCCACTGGACCTCAGGAGCGACCAGAGCCAGCAGTAGCTCCCGGTCCGCAGCAGGCCAGTCCTGCAGCAGGCTCCTGGTCCGGCGGATCCAGGGGAGGTGCAGCAGGTGGGCAGAGGGCTCCGCCAGAGCCCACAGACTCGTCGCGGTCTCGAGCAGCGGCGAGCACGCGAACCGCATGTCGGCCAGGTCGTCCACACCGAGTCGGTAGCTGATCATTTAGTCCCAGGCTAACTCTCTAGCGGCGCCAGGCCCCGACGGTCTTCGATCGACGCCATGACCGAGATCCACCTGATCGCCCGCCCGACCGGATTTCCCACCGCCGACCTGTTCGCCTTCGCCGAAACCGAGCCCCACATCAGGCCCGGCACGGCGCTGGTGGAGAACCTGCTGCTGTCGGTCGACCCGTACATGCGCGAGTGCATGGACAGCGAGTGGGACCTGCACACCCCGCTGGAAGGTCGGGCGATCGGTCGTGTCACCGAGTCGCGGACCCCCGCCCTCGCGGTGGGCGACGTGGTGTTCCACCGGCAGAGCTGGCGGACCCACGCGGTGGTGACGCCTGAGGAGATCCGCCCGATCGTCGAGCGCGACGGGGTGCCGCTGTCGGCGTACCTGGGGATTCTCGGCGGCACCGGGCTGAGCGCGTACGTCGGGCTGACGCGGATCGCGAAGCTGCAGCCGGGCGAGAGCGTGTTCGTCTCGGCCGCCGCGGGCGGTGTCGGTACGGCGGTCGGCCGGATCGCGAAGCTGCTCGGTGCTGGTCTGGTGATCGGCAGCACCGGTAGTGCGCGCAAGGCGGAGCACCTGACGTCGGTCGTTGGCTTCGACGCCGCGTTCTCCTACCGGGACGGGCCGATCGGCAAGTCGCTGGCCGAGCTGGCGCCCGACGGCATCGACGTGTACTTCGACAACGTCGGCGGCGATCATCTCGCCGCGGCGATCGAGGTCCTGCGGCCGCGCGGGCGGATCGCGTGGTGCGGCGCGGTCTCGCAGTACAACAGCGCGGAGCCGCCGGCCGCGCCGTACAACAGCGCGGAGCCGCCGGCCGCGCCGTACAACCTCTACGACCTGGTGGAGAAGGAGATCCGGCTCGAGGGGTTCCTGGTCCGGTCGCATCGTGACGCGCAGGCCGAGCTGGAGGAGCTCCTCATGCCGCACCTGCAGTCCGGTCGGGTGGTGTCCGACGAGACGGTGGTGGACGGGTTCGAGTCGATGGTCGAGGCGTTCCTGGCGATGCTGCGCGGCGACAACACCGGCAAGATGCTGGTCAGAGTTTCGTGAGGCGGTTGAGGGCTTCTTCGAGGACTTCGAGCTTCTTGCAGAAGGCCCAGCGGACGAGCGGGCGGCCGGCGTCGAGGTTGTCGTAGAAGACCTGGTGGGGGATCGCGACGACGCCGGTCTTCTCCGGGAGCATGCGGCAGAACTCGACGCCGTCGGTGTGGCCGAGGGGGCGGATGTCGGTCGTCACGAAGTACGTGCCCTGCGGACGGTGGACGCCGAAACCGAGGGACTCGAGGCCGTCGCAGAGCAGGTCGCGGCGCTGCTGGAGGTCGGCGCGCAGGCCGTCGAAGTAGTCGTTGCCTAGGGCAAGGGCTCCGGCGACGGCGGGCTGGAAGGGAGCGCCGGAGACGTAGGTGAGGAACTGCTTGGAGGTGTTCACTGCGGTCACCACTTCCGGCGTACCGGTGACCCAGCCGATCTTCCAGCCGGTGACCGAGAAGGTCTTGCCGGCGCTGCCGATCGAGACGGTGCGGTCGGCCATGCCCTCGTACGCCGTGAGCGGGCGGTGCTGGCCGCCGTCGTAGATGAGGTGCTCGTAGACCTCGTCGGTGATCACGACCAGGTCGTGCTCGACGGCGATCGCCGAGATGCCGCGCAGTTCCTCGTCGGTGAGGACGGTGCCGGTCGGGTTGTGCGGGGAGTTGATCAGCAGGACCTTCGTCCGCGGGGTGACCGCGGCGCGGAGCTCGTCGAGGTCGAGGCGGAAGTCCGGGGTGCGCAGCGTGACCGGTACACGGCGGCCGCCGGCCATCGCGATGCAGGCGGCGTACGAGTCGTAGTACGGCTCGAGGGCGATCACCTCGTCACCTGGTTCGACGTACGCGAGCAGCGCGGCGGCGATCGCTTCGGTCGCGCCGGTGGTGACGAGCACCTGCGTGTCGGGGTCGTACTCGAGCCCGTAGAACCGCTTCTGGTGGTCGACGATCGCCTGCCGGAGCGCCGGGATGCCGCGGCCCGGCGGGTACTGGTTGGCCCCCGCGCGGATCGCGTCGATCGCCGCCTCGAGCACGGAGTCGGGCCCGTCGGTGTCCGGAAAGCCCTGCCCGAGGTTCACCGCCCCCGTCCGCACCGCAAGCGCCGACATCTCGGCGAAAATCGTCGTCCCGAGCCCATCCAGCCGCTGAGCATGTGCACGCATACCTCGACCCTAGTACGACGACCCGCCGCGCCGCCCCGGGTGTCCAAGGCGGCGCGGCGGGAGGGGAGGGGTCAGCTCCAGGGGGAGGGAGCCGGTGGGGGTACGACCGGCGGGCGGTCTTCGCACCAGGAGCCGTTGGTCCAGCCGCCGTCGTTGCCCTCCAGCAGGTGGACGTCGAACTCGGGTGGGCCGTTGAAGTGGAAGGTGCCGCAGTTGTTGACGAAGGGGGCTCCTACGTTGCGGGCGTCGACGTTCTCGAAGGTGGCGGCGCCGCCGACTCGGGCGTTGACGACGTTGGTGCCGGTGCCGTCGACCTTGATGTTGCGGACGGTGACGTTCGACAGCGAGTACTCGTCCTTGACGGGCCAGTCGACGACGAACATGAAGGCGTTGTACGTCGAGTCGAGGAACGAGCTGTCGGTGATCTCGATCTGGCCTTCCATGTCGGACTGGAGGGCGTAGAGCCAGATCGCGCCGAGGCCGAGGTCCCAGTTGAGGTCTCGGGGAGCGCCTCGGACGGTGGTGTTGCGGGCGAAGACGAGCTTGCCCTCGAACGGCGTGGAGGTGAAGCGGGAGCCGGCGTGCAGCGTGCTGCCTTCGCGGATCGGGTCGGCGACCAGGTTGTCGGTGACGGCGTTGTCGCGGCCGCCGTAGATCGCGATGTTGTTCGCCAGCACCGGCGTCTGCACCGTGTTGTGGTCGTACACGTTGTTGTGGTTCACGAGCCCGGCGGCGTTCACCTCGGACCACATCGCCAGCCCGTCGTCCCCGCTGTTGCGGACGAAGTTGTTCGTCGCCCGGACCCCAGACACACCGAGGTGAAGGTTCATCCCGTCCGCGATCTGGTCGACGATGATGTTGTCGCGGATCAGCAGCCCGTCCATCGGGCCGTCCAGCCAGATCCCGACCTTCGTGTGGTGCAGGTACAGCCCACGGATCGACGAACCACCACCGATCGCACCGCCGACGCCGTTCACCTGGTCGGTGTCGATCCGGTCCCGTACGTCGCTCTCGATCGCGAAGTCGGCCAGGTGCACCCGAGTGCTGCCGCCGTCCTCGGCGTACTTCCCGTAGAACCCAGGCGCCGAATGCACCGACTTGTCAGGCGCCGGCGATGCCAAGGGAAGCACCGACCCCTTGATGATCGACCACCAGTTCCCCGCGCCCTGGACCGTCACCTTGTCGACGACGATGTGCCGGTTCACCTGGAACGTCCCCGCCGGGATGAACACCGACCAGCCGATCCTTTTAGCGGCGGCCACAGCACGATCGATCGCCGGCGCAGCATCCCGCCGCCCGGTCGGATCAGCACCGAAGAGCCGGATGTCCAGCGACCGAGCAGGAGCCCGCTTGGGCGCAGCGACCAGTTCGAAGTCCGCGACGTCCAGCACGTACCAGGACGCCGGCGTGTTCCGCGGGATCTCGAACCGCACCCGATCGCCCGCGCGATAGGTCTTCCCGAGCAGCAGCCGCTGCTCGTCGTAGAAGTGGTTCGGCCGGAACGGCTTGGTCACCGGGTCCGGCTCCGGCTTCCACCAGCCCGGGTTCGGGTCGACATCCGGGTCGTTGGAGAACGGGTACATCCCGTACAGCCAGGCGTACTCCGAGGTCAGCGTCATCGTCTGCTTGCGCTTGCCGTTGACCGTCACGTCGAGCGGCGCGCGCAGACCGCCGCCGTCCGCGGTGTCCGGGATGCTGTAGCGCAGCGTCAGCGCGTTCGCCGGCCGCGTGAGCGTGAACTCGACGTACTGACCACGCTCGGTCAGCCGTACGGCGGTCCGCCCGGAGGCCTCGGCGGGCAGCGTGTACGCCTCACGGCTGGGGCCGATCCGCTCCCCGTTGGTGTAGGCGTTCTCGGCTTCCTGCTCGACGAACGGGACGGTCGCGCCGCGGCCCTGGACGAGCGCCGGGTCGAGGCCGGCGCGGGTCTCGCGGGGCGCGGGGCGGGGAACAGCACTGGCGGTCAGGGCAGAGCCGGACAGCAGAGCGCCGATCACGACGCCGGTCACCGCCAGGCGGCGACGGAACCTCGGGTGGTGGGACAAGGGGACCCCCTCGGACGTTGGTGCCCGGACAGTACGGCTGTACGACGGATCGTTGCAAGATCTCGACAGTAGAAAGAAATTTCCAGGCAGGCGCACCGGGTGGGAGACTGTCAGGCGGTGAACTCAACAGCTCTGTCCCTCGTCCTCGGTGCAGCCGTCCTGCACGCCGCCTGGAACTTCGCGGCCAAGCGCGTACGGCGGGGCGGCGCGGCCTTCGTCTGGTCCTACTACACAGCCGCGAGCATCCTCCTGCTCCCCGCGCTCGTGATCGCACTGATCACGAGCGACGTGCATCCGCACTGGAACTGGCTCGTCGCAGCCCTGGTCACGGCGGTGCTGCACATCGGCTACGGCATCGTCCTGCAACGCGGCTACGACGTCGGCGACCTGTCCGTCGTCTACCCGGTCGCCCGAGGAACCGGTCCGCTGCTCTCGGTCGCCTTCGCCGTGCTCCTCCTCGGCGAGCGCCCCGGCGTACTCGGCCTGATCGGCGCAGCCCTGATCATCGCCGGCGTGCTCGGCATCAGTGGTGGCCGAAGGCAACAATCGGCGCGCGGTGGAGTGAAGGCCGGCATCGTGTACGGCGTAGCAACAGGCGCGCTGATCGCGGCGTACACCTTGTGGGACGCGTACTCAGTGACCGACCTGGCCGTCCCACCGCTCATCTACTTCGGGGTCGCATCGATCCTGCAGAGCCTGTTGCTCGCACCCCAGGTGCTGTCCAAGCCGGAGCCGCTAAGGCTGCTCTGGAAGGAGAACTGGCGCGAGATCCTCGTCGTTGGGCTGCTGTCACCGATCGCGTACCTGATGGTCCTGTACGCGATGCGGCTCGCGCCGGTCAGCTTGGTCGCGCCGGCGCGCGAGGTGAGCATCGTGCTGAGCGGGCTAGCGGCCTGGCTCGTCCTGGGTGAAGCAGACGCGCGACGCAGACTGATCGGGAGCGCAGTCGTACTAGCCGGAATCGTCGCGATCGCCGTGGCCTGAGGCCTCGATCGCCGTCGTCCGGATCGCCGCGGATTAAGGCAGATCGACCTGCGGCACCGGCCGCAGCGCCCGCAGCCAGAGCTCGGTCTGCGCGATGTGAGCCGACGCGGCAGTCGCGGCCGCGGCCGGATCGCGATGAGTGATCGCCGCAAGGATCGCGCGATGCCCCAGATCGCTGGTCCGCTTGATCGCGTCGAAATCCGCGCCCGGCTCGAAGATCCGGTAGTGCCCGCCACGCCCGCGGATCACGCCGGTGAGCGCCGTGACCGTGGGATTCCCGCCGGCTTCGCAGATCGCGCCGTGGAACTCGGCGTCCAGCGTCTGGATCTCGGTGGCGTCGGTCGTCTTCTCCAGCCGGTCGAGGATGTCGGCCAGCCGCTCGGCTAATGCCGGATCCTGACGCGCGGCCGCGGCGGCGGTGGCATGCGCCTCCAGGATCCGCCGGACCTCGAGCAGTTGCAGCACGCCTTCGAGCGGGATCAGCTCGACCGACAGCGAGAAGCGGCTGATGATCTCGGCCGGGTCGAGGGCCGACACGTACGTGCCCGAACCGTGTCGGGACTCGATCACGCCCAGCGCGGCCAGCGATCGCGTTGCCTCACGCAACGAGCTGCGGGAGACTCCGAGGTGGTCGCACAGTTCCGGTTCGGGCGGGAACTTCGCCCCCGGGCCGAGCTCGCCGGACGCGATCATCTGCCGCAGACCGGTCAGCGCGCGATCTGTCGCCGCCATCGCCGCCTCCTCCCCTTGCCGCCCGACGTACCGGCGTACTGATGTTAAGTCCTCAGACCACTTACGGTCACATCTTCGGCAAGTTCTTGTCCACCCCGCGCAGATCCGGTTAATGTGCGGACAACGGTTGACCAATTCGTCTGATGTCCCCACTCCTGGCCCACATCCCCTGAGGAGAAGCGCCATGCGTCACCGACAGATGCTCGCACCTCTGACCGCAGCCCTCGCGGCCGCCACGCTGGCGCTCACCGCCTGCGGTCCCGGCCCGGCCGAGAAGGCCCAGAGCGGCGGTGAGGTCAAGCTCCAGATGGTCGAGAGCCTGACCAACCCGACCCGTACGGCGTTGCTGAAGAAACTGATCGCCGACTTCGAGGCGGCCAACTCCGGCGTCAAGGTCCAGCTGATCTCGCCGCCGACCAACCAGGCCGACCAGAAGATCCAGCAGATGCTGCAGTCCGGCAAGGGTGTCGACGTGCTCGAGGTGCGCGACACCACCGTCGGGCCGTTCTCGACCAACAAGTGGATCTACGACATGGCCCCGGACCTGAAGGGCTGGGACGGTCTGCAGGCCCTCACGCCGAACGCGCTCGCCGTGACGCAGCAGGGCGGCAAGTCGTTCATGGTCCCGTACGGCTTCTACGGCCTGTCGCTGTTCTACCGCAAGGATCTCGTCCAGCAGGCCGGGTTCGCCGGGCCGCCGAAGAGCTGGTCGGAGATGGTCGAGCAGGCCAAGAAGATCAACGACCCGACCAAGAACAAGTACGGCTACTCGTTCCGCGGCGGGCTCGGCGGCGCGGGCAACGCGATCGCGGTGATCTCCGGGTACGTGATCGACGACATCAACAAGGACAACGCGTTCAAGCTGACCAGCGGCAAGACGATCTTCTCGTCGCCGAAGGCGGTCGACGCGCTGAACCTGTACCTCGACCTGTTCAAGAACGCCTCCCCGCCGTCCTCGGTCAGCTGGGGCTACCCGGAAATGGTGCAGGGCTTCACCTCCGGTACGACGGGCTTCCTGCTCCAGGACCCCGAGGTGATCGCGACCGTCCGCGAGTCCAAGACCATCAAGGAGGACCAGTGGGGCACGGCGCCGCTGCCGGTCGGTCCGACCGGTAAGGCCGCGCAGCCGCTGGCCAACGCCGGCTGGGGTGTCGCGCAGGGCAGCGAGCACAAGGCCGAGGCGGTCAAGCTGGTCAAGTTCCTCACCTCGGGCGACGCCGCGCTGACGTTCTCCAAGGAGAACAGCCTGGTCCCGATCCTCAAGTCCGCCGCCGACGACCCGTTCTTCAAGGACGGCCCGTGGGCGTCGTACGTCGCGATGAACGCCTCGCCGGACACCTACGTCGTGGTCACCCAGCCGCGTGGCGTGCCGTGGTCGACCGAGTGGGGCAACAAGGCCGACGCCGACGTGCAGAAGCTGATCACCGGGAAGGCCCAGCCGGCCGAGATCCTGAAGAGCTGGGACGAGTACTGGACCAAGAAGTGGGCCGGGAACTGATTCATGGCCGTGACTGACGCCCGGCCGGCCGCGAGCTCCCGCCGTACGGCGGGCTCGCGGCCCCCGGCCGGAGGACGGCGGCGCTTCACCGGCCGGACCGCGCTGGTGCTGCTCGCCTTCATGCTGCCCGCGATCGTGTTCGTCGGGCTGTTCACCTACTACCCGTTGCTGAACGGCATCTCGATGGCGTTTCGCAACTACAACCTGAACGACCTGTCCGACACCTCGTGGGTCGGGCTGAAGAACTTCCGCACGCTGGTCGGCGACGAGATGTTCCGCGGTACAGTGCGCAACTCGATCGTCTGGGTGGTCGGGTCGCTGGTGCCGCAGTTCCTGATCGGCTTCACGATGGCGCTCTGGCTGCGGCGCAAGTTCCGCTTCCGCGGCGCGTACCAGGCGCTGGTGTTCTTCCCGTGGGCGGTGTCGGGGTTCCTGATCGGGATCCTGTTCCGCTGGATGTTCAACGGCGAGTTCGGCGTGGTCAACGACCTGCTGATGAAGACGCACCTGATCGACACCCCCGTGCCGTGGCTGGCCGACGCGAAGTACGCGATGGTCGCGGTGATCGCCGCGAACGTCTGGTACGGCGTGACGTTCTTCGCGATCATGATCCTGGCCGCGCTGCAGTCGGTGCCGGACGAGTTGTACGAGGCGTCGGCGATCGACGGCGCCGGCAAGGTCCGGACGCTGTTCAGCATCACGATCCCGTCGATCCGGACCACGCTCGCGCTGACCGTGCTGCTGCGGGTGATCTGGACGTTCAACTCGCCCGAGCTGATCTTCGGCATGACCGGTGGCGGTCCCGCGAACGAGACGCACATCGTCACGTCGTACATGATCCAGGTGACGCAGGAGGGCGACTACGGCCGCGCTTCCGCGATGGGCGTGATGGTGGTGTTCGTGCTGGTGCTGTTCGCGGTCTTCTACCTGCTGGCGGTCCGCACCCGAACGCCGCGCACTCGACGGAAGGTGGTGGCCGGATGATTCTCGACCAGACCCTGGCCGGCAAGGTCGCGAAGTTCACCGGGCTCGGGATCTGCTTGGTGCTCACGGTGTTCCCGCTGTACTGGATCCTGGTCACGTCGTTCAAGGACCCGGGCTCGATCTTCGCCTACCCGTTGAAGTACTGGCCGACGAACTTCTCGCTGGACAACTACACCGGGCTGTTCGAGCAGTCGAACTTCGGGGTGTTCATCGGCAACAGCCTGATCGTGTCACTGGTCGCGGCCGCGCTGGCGACCCTGGTGTCGCTGCTGGCGGCGTACGTGCTGGCGCGGTTCGAGTTCGTCTCCAAGGGCGCGGTGATGGGCGCGTTCCTGGTCACCCAGATGATCCCCGGGTTCATCGCGCTGGGATCGCTGTACATCCTGATGACCAGGCTGTACCTGGTCGACAGCCGGGTCGGCCTGATCCTCGTGTACGTCGCGGTCTCGATCCCGCTCTGCACGGTGATGCTGCGCGGCTTCTTCGAGAACGTCCCGCAGTCGCTGGAAGAGGCCGCGATGGTCGACGGCTGCTCGCGCCTGTCCGCGCTCTTCCGGGTGCTCGTCCCGGTGATGACACCGGGCATCGCCGCGTCGTACATCTTCAACTTCGTGAACTGCTGGAACGAGCTGTTCCTGTCCGTCACCCTGCTCAACAGCGACAGCAACAAGACCGTCCCCGCCGCCCTGAACGGCTTCATCTCCAGCTACAACATCGACTGGGGCTCGATGTCGGCTGCCGCCGTCCTCTCGATCATCCCCACCATGGTCCTGTTCGCCGTAGCCAGCCGCTACATCGTCCAAGGCCTCACCGCAGGAGCCGTCAAGGAGTAAAGGAAAGCGCTCAGCTCCCACACCCGCCAGCGGCGCTCGCCAAGCACCTCGTACGCCGCACCGCCGCTGCCGGGTGACCCACCGACCCACACTTGCTTGCCGTGCCGTTGGTGTAGACGAGCTTTCGACCTGGAAGTGCTGCCAGTGCTTCGTTCAGGGCCGGATCCGGCTCGAGCACCGTGTAGTCGATGCGGTGCTCGAAGGCGAGGTAGTCCTCGGGGTCGATGCCTCTCGTCAGGATAGTGACAGACTGGGGGCTTCACCGACGGAGGGATAGTGGCGTGGCTACTGCGCTGGTTACCGGGCCCACGGCGGGGATCGGGCGGGCTTTTGCGGACAAGCTGGCTCTGGAGGGGTACGACCTGGTGCTGGTCGCTCGGGACGGGGAGCGGCTGAAGGAGGTCGCGACCGAGATCAGCCGGCTGCACGGGGTGGCTTGTGAGGTGCTCGCGGCGGACCTGACGGATCCGGATGAGCTCGCGGTCGTCGAGCAGCGGTTTGCGGACGGGCCGATCGAGGTGCTGGTGAACAACGCCGGATTCGGGCAGAAGAAGCCGTTCTGGGCGAACACGGTCGAGCAGGAGGAGAAGCAGCTCGACCTGCTGGTGCGCGTCGTACTGCGGCTGACGCACGCCGCGGTGCTGCCGATGATCGAGCGGGGATCCGGTGCGGTGGTGAACGTGTCGTCCGTGGCCGGATTCGTGCCGCGCGGGACGTACAGCGCGCACAAGTCGTGGGTGACGAACTTCTCCGCCGGGCTCGCGGTCGAGCTGCACGCCAAGGGCGTCGCGGTGATGGCGCTGGCGCCGGGCTTCGTGCACACCGAGTTCCACGAGCGGATGGGGATGGACAAGACGGTCATCCCGTCGTTCCTCTGGCTGGACGCAACCGACCTGGTCGACGAAGCCTGGAAGGACCTGATGCAGGGCAAGGCGATCTCGATCCCGTCCTGGCGCTACAAGCTGATCTCGGCCGGCGCCCGCTACGTCCCGCGCACGCTGATCGCGCGCTTCTCCACCCTCGGCCTCGACGGCCGCCGCCGCGGTTGATCCCTGTCACCTGAAGCACTGGCACCTGATCGGGAACTGAGACACCGAAACCGGCGGAAAATCCGTCGCCAACCAAACCGTGCTCGCTAGCGTCCATCTGGTCAGGAGTGACGAGCAGAAGGTTGGCGAGATGTCCGTACGGGGATGGAAGTACGCGGCCGGGTTGGCCTTGCTGCCGTTGGCGCTGGTCGCGTGCGGCAGCGACAAGCCGGGAACGGGCAGTTCCGGGGCACCGGCTGCTTCGATCGACACGCCGGCGCCTAGTGTGACGCCGACCCAGACACCGTCAAGCACACCGTCAGGGACGCCGTCGGCGAACCCGTCGGTGACGCCCACCGCGACACCCACCGGCGTGCCCACGCCGACCAAGACTCCGGGGAAACCAGTGGAGACACCGACGCCCGTCAAGCCGATCCGGCTGACCAACAACATGCTGCTGACCGGCGGCGAGGTCGCCAAGGGTGACCCGAAGCGCGGCTGGGCCGCGACCGCCGGCAGCGCCAGTACGCCGATCTGTGGCCGCGGGTCGACCCGCGGCGACGGAGTGCTCGGCGCGCTCAGCCGCAACTACACCAACGGGCTCGACGCGTCGGGCGGTCAGTGGCTGACCCGGTACAAGGACGCGGCGACCGCCAAAGCGGCGTACGACTCGATCCTGAAGACGATCGCCTCGTGCAAGTCGGCCCGGCCGGCTCCGACGCACGCGCGCAAGATCACCGAGGACCGCGCGGTCGCGGTCGGCGACGCGACCCGGATCGTCCGCTGGTACGACTACCCGCTGCCGTCGGACCAGGGCAGCGAGGACGGCGGCTTCCCGTACGCCGTGACGCGCAAGGGCGCGATCGTGTCGGTGGTCGCCTTCCGCGAGATGGGCAAGGGCATCAAGCCCGCCAACTTCGAGGCGATCGCGCGCTCGGCGGCGGCCCACCTGGCCTGAGACCTGGGGGAAGGGGGATCCACGGACTCATCGGTCCGTGGATCCCCCTTTGTTCTAGGCCAGTGCGGCGCGGATCGAGTCCGCGAGCGGCGTCGTCGGACGGCCGATCAGCCGCGACAGCTCGCCCGGCGTACCCGCCAGCGCGCCGCGGGAGATCGCGTCGTCGACATCGGCGAGCACCTGCGCGAAGCCCTCGGGGACGCCGACCTTGACCAGCAGCGCGAGGTTGTCGTCGTGGCTGAGCGCCGTGTGCACGACCGGCTTCCCGGTCTGCCCGGCGATCTCGGCCGCGAACTCGTCGAACGTCCACGCGACGTCCCCACCCAGTTCGTACGCCTGGTTGGTGTGCCCGTCGGTCCGCAGTACGACGGCCGCCGCCGCGGCGTAGTCGTCCCGGGTCGCCGTCGCGATCCGGCTGCCCGGCGCGACGCCGTTGACGACCGCGCCGCGCTCGACGACGCCGGCGAGGTCGTTGACGAGCATCTCGACGTACCAGTTGTTGCGTAGGAACGTGTACGGCAGCCCCGAGTCGAGGATCGCCTGCTCGGTCGCGCGGTGGTCCGCGGCGAGCAGGAAGTCGGCCTTGGGGCCGCCGAAGATTCCCGTGTACGCGAGCTGCGCGACGCCCGCGGCCTTGGCGGCGTCGATCACCGCCTGGTGCTGCGGGACGCGCCGGCCCGGCTCGCTGCCCGAGATCAGCAGCACCCGGTCGCCCGCGGCGAAGACGCCGTCGTACGTCTCCGGCTGGTCGTAGTCCGCGATCGCGACCTGGATGCCCTGCTCGGCCAGGTCGGCCGCCTTCTCCTTGCTCCGGGCAACGGCCTTGATCTCCCCGGCCGGCACCCCCGCGTCCAGCAGGTCCTGGATGACCAGCCGGCCCAGCGCTCCGGTCGACCCCGTCACAACGATGCTCATAGCTTTGTTCTTCCTCCGGTTGAGTGCCTGTACCACTCACCGTAATCGGGGTACTAACTTTACGAAAGTACCCACTTTGAAGTAAGGTACTAGTCTTCGAGTGAGGAGGACCTCCATGACTGTCGTATCTCCCGACGTGAACCGCGTCGGCTGCCCGTCCCGCGTGATCCTGGAGCACGTCACCAGCCGCTGGGGCGTCCTGGTCCTGGTCGCCCTGCTCGACCGCTCGTACCGCTTCAGCGAGCTCCGCCGCCACATCGAGGGCGTCAGCGAGAAGATGCTCGCCCAGACGCTGCAGTCGCTGGAGCGCGACGGCTTCGTCCACCGCGTCGCCCAGCCGGTCATCCCGCCGCGCGTCGACTACTCGCTCACGCCGCTCGGCATCGAGGCCGCCACCCACGTCCGCAGCATCACGGAGTGGGTCGAGTCCAAGGTCCCCGAGGTCCAGGACGCCCGGATCCAGTACGACGACGCCCGCGCCTGACGTTGCCGTGAGCACCTGAGGCGCCGGCCGACGCCTCCGGCGTACAAGGCTTCAGCTCGTCCGCGCCGCGGCTACGATGCGGACGTGCCCGCCCCGGTGACGTCCTTGGCCGCCCTGCTGCGCCGGCTCCGGCAGGACGCGGGCCTCACGCAGGAGGCGCTCGCCGAGCGCGCCGGCATCAGCGTCGAGGCGATCGGCGCCCTCGAAGGCGGTCGTCGCCAGTACCCCCGACCGACCACGCTCGACCGTCTGGCCGACGCGCTGGAGGCTTCGGCCGACGACCGGCAGCGGCTCGCGACCGCGGCCCGGCGGCCCAAGATCGGGTCAGCCGCTCACCGGCTGCCGCCCGGGATCGGCGACTTCACCGGCCGGGAGCAGCAGCTCGCGAGTCTGGTCGCGCTGCTGCGCTCTCCGGCCGCGGCGGCTCCCGGGATCGTTGTGTCGACGGTCGGTGGGATGGGTGGGGTCGGGAAGACCACGCTGGCCGTGCAGGCGGCTCGGCAGGTGACCGACGTGTTCCCGGACGGGCAGCTCTACCTCAACCTCCGGGGTGGCGGCGGCAACCCGCTCGGGAGCGTGGACGCGCTACGCCAGTTGCTGCAGACCCTCGGCGTCACTCTCGCGGCGGACTCGGACGACGTACAGGCCATTTCCGCGCGGTACCGGACCGCGTTGGCAGGCCGGCAAATCCTCTTGCTGCTGGACGATGCGGGCAGCGGCGAGCAGGTCCTCCCGTTGCTGCCCGGTACGCCGGGCGCTGTCGTCGTGATCACCAGCCGGAGTCCGCTCTCGACGCTGCCGGGTGCCGCACGCATCTCGCTCGACGTACTGACTGAGCCGGAAGCCGTTCAATTGCTGGCGCGAGTCGCTGGCCAGGAACGCGTCGACGCGGAACCAACGGCCGCCGCCGAGGTCGTACGGCGCTGCGGCCTGCTGCCGTTGGCGATCCGGATCGCGGGCGGCCAGCTCAGGGCCGGCGGGTTGCGCGAGCTTGCGGACGAGCTCGCCGCGGACGGCCTCGCGGTGCTCACCGGCCCCGACGTGAGCGTGCGGCGCAGCATCTCGCTGTCGCTCGACCACCTCGCGAGCAGCAGCCGCTCGACCGATCGCCTGGCCGCGAAGGTGTTTCCCGCGCTGTCGCACTTCGACGGCGAGCGGTTCCCGCTGCGTGCCGCGGCGAAGGTGCTGGACCTTCCGCTCGACGAGGCCGAGGAACTGCTGGAACGCCTGGTCGACGTCCATCTCGTCGAGACCCCGGCCGTCAACCAGTACCGGATGCACGACCTGGTCCGCGAGGTCGGCCGGGAGCTTCACCCCGCGGACCCGATCGAGCATCGCCGGCGCGAGCTGAACTGCTACCTGTCGATGCTGTGGCGATGGGACGTCCTGAAGGGCGGCGCCGAGAGGTACGGATCGAGCGCCGGTTGGGCCGCGGGTGCCGAGGACATCGTGGACCTCGACGAGGCCGCGCGCTGGCTGAAGGACGAGCTGCCCAACCTGGTCAGACTCGTCCGTACGGCGGCCGCAGGCGACGCCGACGACAAGCTGCTCGCCATCCGGCTGGCGCTGGGCATGCCGGCTTTCGCCGTACAGCTGCTGAGGTTCGCCGACGCGCGCGAAGCCGTGATGGCGGTCGCTGACCTCGACGTCGACCTGCCGGCTGACCTGGAGATTGGACGGCTCTACCAGGCGGGCTTCCTCAGCGGCTCGGTCGATCTCAACGACGAGGCGATCACCTGGCTCGAACGAGCGCTCGCGGCAATCCGGACCGGAGGCACGCCGCCCGAGCTCGTCGCCTGCCTGATCAACCTGGCGCACATGCTGGGGAACCTCGGCCGACTCGAAGAGGCCTTCCCGTACGGCGAGGAGGCGCTGACCGTCGTCGCCGAGTCCCGCGTCGAGAGGTTCGAGGTCGGCACCAACATCGTCGTCGGCTACCTGGCCGGCCTCGTCGGCGACGTGGACCGCCAGCGGGCGTCGTTCGACCACGCCCTCGCTCTGATGCCCGAACGCTCCGCCCCCGGACCCGCCACGGTCCACCGCACCCTGATCGGCAGCTCCCTCGGCCAGACCGGCCAGTACGACGCAGCCGTCGCGATGCTGGACCGCGTCATCGCCGACGCCCGAACCCTCGCCGCCGAACCGATCGAAGCCACCGCCCGCGGCGAACTCGGCACCGTCCTCCTGGCCATGAACAACCTCCCCCGCGCCGCCGAAGTCCTCGAAACCGGAATCCACCTCGCCGGCCGCCACCCCGAGGAACGCGGCGAAGCCCCACTCCTCCACACCTACGGCAAAGTCCTGACCGCCCTCGGCCAACCAGCCCAGGCCCACCAAGCCTGGCAACGAGCGATCACCTTGTACGAGCGCGTCGCGGATCCGCGGGCAAGCGTCGTACGGGAGCTGCTTTCAGAGCTCGAGGTGGGCAGCCGTTTCGGCGAGGGTTTTGAGGGTGGCGGTGATCAGGGGGTGGTCGGCTCGGGCTCGGCGGGTGGCGATGAGGACCCGGCGGGTGGGGGTCGGGGGTTGCAGGGGACGGATGATCGCCGGGGTGGTGGGCGGGAGAGTCAGGCGGGGGACCAGCGAGACGCCGGCGTTGGCGGCGCAGAGGGCGGCGACTGAGCGGAAGTCGTCCGAGGTGTGGACGATGCGGGGCTGGAAGCCGGCTTGTTCGCAGGCGAGGAGGACCACGTCGCGGATGGGGTTGCCGACCGAGGTCATCACCCAGTCGTCGGTGGCCAGGGCGGTGAGGTCTACCGCCGGGGAGGAAGCGGCCGGGTGAGTTGGCGGGAGGACCGCGACGAAGGGCTCGGCGTACAGGGGAGTGAGGGTGAGGCGGTCGTCGTCGGTGGGACGCGGGGAGCCTCGGTGGTCGACGGTGACGGCCAGGTCGACCTCGCCGTCGAGGAGTTGGGTGAGGGCCTGATGGCCCTCGGCGTCCTGGACGACGAGGCGGAGGCCGGGGGTGGTTTCGCGGAGGCGGGCCAGCGACGGTGCGACCAGCAGGCTGATCGCGGTGGCGAAGGCGGCGATGCGGAGCTCGCCGTTGGTGCCGTCGGCGTACAGGCGCATCGCGTCCTCGGCGCGTTCGACCTCGGTGAGGATCGTGTCGGCGTGGGTGAGCAGCAGACGGCCGGCCGAGGTGATCGCGACCCGGCGGCCGCGGCGTTCCAGCAGTTCCTGGCCGACCTCGGACTCGAGGGCGGCCAGTTGCTGGGAGACGGCGGACGGCGTGAGGTGCAGGACCTCGGCGGCCGCCGTCACGGTGCCGTGGTCAGCAAGGGCCCGCAGTACTCGCAACCTGCGCACTTCGATCACGGCGATCAGCTTCGCACACGGTCTCACGCGGGCGCCGGACCCAGCGGATCAGCGAGCGCAGAGGACGGCGGGGCGGGACGTACGGCAGGACGGGTGCGTTGGGCCGACCGGAGCGGGACTCGCGGTGGATCTTCTCGATCACGGTCACGGGGAAGACGTACACGGTGGTTCCTTTCGTCTCTCCGACGGTAGGTTCGCGCGTGTTCATACGTCCAATGAAAGTTCTGGCCCTATTTCATGCGTCTGAGGCATGATCTAGACCATGGAACTCCGCCAGCTGCAGTCGTTCGTGGTCGTCGCCGAGGAGCTCAACGTCGGCCGCGCGGCGGTCCGCCTGCACCTGACCCAGCCCTCGCTCAGCCGCCAGATCGCTGCCCTGGAAAGAGATCTCGGGGTCGAGCTGTTCGCCCGGGTCAAGAAGCGGTTCGTGCTCACCGCGGCCGGCGCCGCGTTCCTCGACGACGCGCGGGACCTGCTGCGGCGCGCGGACGACGCCGTACGGACCGCGCAACGCACGCAGCGCGGTGAGGTCGGGTCGCTGCGGCTGCGGTTCGTGCAGTCGGCGACGTTCGAGGCGTTGCCGCGGCTGCTCGGGGCGTTCCGTACGGCGTACCCGGAGGTCGTGCTCGACCTGGAGACGATGACGACGATTCGCCAGACCGAGGAGCTGCGCGACGGCCGGATCGACGTCGGCCTGCTGCGTTTCCCGTACGACGAACCCGGGCTGCTGTCGAAGGTCGTGTCCGAGGACCCGCTGGTCGCCGCGTTGCCGGCCAAGCACCCGCTGGCCAAGCGGCGCCGGATCGCGCTGAAGGACCTGGCCGAGGACGAGTTCATCCTGTACACCCGGGCGACCGGGCCGTCCGTGCATGACGTGATCGTCAGCTACTGCCAGGACGCCGGCTTCACGCCGCGGATCAGCCAGCAGGGCGCCGACGTCCAGACGATCGTGTCACTGGTCGCCGCCGGGCTCGGGGTGTCGTTGCTGATCGCACCGACCCCACCGATCGACCCGGCGGCCGTCGTCTACCGCGAGCTGTCCGACGACCTGCCGCCGTGGCGGCTCTCGGTCGCCTGGTCGCCGAACAATCAGTCGCCCGTACTACGGCAGTTCCTGCGGCTCAGCTGATCAGCCGAAGGTGTCCGGGTCGCCGCCGGTGCGCTGACCGGTCTCCAGGTCGGCGATCGCGGCCATGTCCTCGTTGTCGAGGGTGAAGTCGAAGACGTCGATGTTCTCCGCGATCCGCGCCGGGGTCTTCGACTTCGGGATCACCACGTTGCCGAGCTGCAGGTGCCAGCGGATCATCACCTGGGCCGGCGACTTGTCGTGCTTGCCGCCGAGCTCCTTCAGCACCGGGTGGCCGATCAGCTCGCCGGAGGCCAGCGGGCTCCACGACTCGGTGACGATGTCGTTCTCCGCGTGGAACGCGCGCAGCTCGTCCTGCGGCAGCGCCGGGTGCAGCTCGATCTGGTTCACCGTCGGCCGGAGGTCGGTCTCGTCGAAGAGCCGCTGCAGCGCCGGGAGGTGGAAGTTGGAGACGCCGATCGCGCGGACGCGCTTGTCGGCGTACAGCTGCTCCATCGCCTTCCAGGTGTCGACGTACTTGTCCTGCTTCAGCGACTGCCAGTGGATCAGGTAGAGGTCGACCGTCTCGAGGCCGAGCTTGCCGAGGCTCTTGTCGAAGGCGCGCAGGGTCGAGTCGTAGCCCTGGTCGTTGTTCCACACCTTGGTGGTGACGAAGAGCTCGTCGCGGGGCAGGCCGGCGTTCGCGATCGCGCGACCGACGCCCTGCTCGTTGCCGTAGACGGCGGCCGTGTCGATGTGCCGGTAGCCGGCCTCGAAGGCCGCCTCGACGACACCGGTGACGATCCCGTCGTCGACCTGCCAGACGCCCAGGCCCAGCTGGGGGATCTCGACGCCGTTGTCCAGAGTGATCGTGGGGACTGTGCTCATCTGCCTATTTCACTGGGCGCGGGGTCTCCAGCCCAGTCATCCGACGTGTGACAACAACCTCATCAACCGGCCGTAACCACCGCGTAGGTCTTCGCATCCGGCTCGAGAAACCGTAGTAACGCCTCGCCTTCACGCTCCAGCGCGGTCGTCACGCGCTTGGCGACCGGCTCGAACGGGGCCAGCGTGAGAGTCGCCACAGCGCGCTTCTTCTCGGCCGTCCACAGCCCGGCGACCTGTCCGTCGACGAGGTAGGTCGCCTTCACCCGCAGGTTTTTCGTGAACACCGCCGGGCGATAGGCGTCGGCTATCACCCGTTCGCGCTTGGCGTGCGCGAGCAGCAGGTTGTCGAACTCGGGCAGGAATCGCACGGGTGCGGGAGTGTCCGGATCGGGTCGGGGAGCATTCGGTACGTCGTACAGCGTGCGCCCGTTCTCGTCCTCGAAGCGCTCCAGTTCGGCTGCGTCGAAGACCGCCTTCGCGCCGGGCAAGCCCGACCAGGTCTGGAAGTCCGCCGGCGTCGCCGGGCCGAAGGCGTCCAGATATCGGATGACCAGCTCCTCCGGTACGGCGTCGAGGAACGGCTTGCGACCGATCCACTGCTCGGCCGGTGTGAAGCGCGCGTTCGCCGGCCAGCCCCAGCGGGTGTCCGTCGGGTACATCACCAGCGGCACCATCATCCGCGTGCAGAACCCGAGCGCGCGGTCGTTCACCTCGGGGAACTGCTCCTGCAACGCGTCGCGCACCTGCGTGAACGTGAGCGGTTCCTTCGCGAGCAACTTCCGCGCCGCCGCAACCACCTTCGCCGGCTCGAGCCCCTCGCCGCGTTCCTTCAGCATCTTCAACCCGGCCTCGAGCACCGGCGCCAGCGTCGTACGAAAGCGCAGGTAGTCCTCGGCAGTCACCAGATGCAGCGTCCCGCGGAACAACGTCGCCCGTACGACGTCTCGCGCCTCGACCGCCGCCGTCAGATCCGCGTCTGCGAACCCGTCGAGGCGAGTCCACAACCCGACGTACGGATGCTTGGGCTCCTGTCCTTGCATCCCCGCCAAGCGCCGTACCGCCTCGGCAGGTCCGACCTCGGCCCGCTCCAGCAGCAACTGCCGCCCCAACGTCGCCCGATTGATCGCCTTCGCACTCAGCACCACCATGAACTCATCCTGCCGGACCCCACCGACAGATGGGCTCGGTCAGGCCGAGGTGACCCGGGTTTGGGCGAGGTGGTCGGGGTACGTCCGGCGGTTGCGGAGGATGGCGGCTGCTTGGAGGCCGATGGCCAGGTAGGAGCCGGCGGCAAGGACGGCGCCGCGGCGGGTGTTGTCTGCTCGGAACTCCCAGACGGCCTGGTGGCCCAGCTCCCAGGGGACTGCGGTTTTGGCCAGGGTCCGGATCAAGGCCTGCGAGTACGTCGGGCTCTGGGCAACGGTCTCGTCACGCAGGGTGAGGCCCAGTGCTCGTTTGCCGGGGGAGCCGCCGGTCGCTTCAGCGGCTGCCAGGGCTGCGCTCAGCGGCAGCGTCAGGCCGACCGCGACCAGGACGCGGACCTTGGCGGGGGAGACGTCGGGGAGGGGGTGTCGGCGCTGCCGGGCGAGCGTGATCGCGGCCAGTACGCCGAGCGGGACGGCCATCGCCGCGTAGTCGATGGCCGTGGCCAAGCCACGTCGCGCAGTCAGCATGAGCCCGAGATTACGCCACGGCCGGGCGCGGGGATATCGGCGGCGCGGCGCCGGGTGAACAAATTTCAGTATTCACGAACAGTAATTGTCAAATGATCACTTCAAGCGATTATTCAATGACTAGTGAAACAGTGGGATTAGGGGAGTGTTTGCCGAGATTTTCCTTGCCTGGTTGACGATCTGTTGACGAACATGAGCAGAACGAAAGAAGTTCTCGCCGTCGAGGAATTGTTCTGTTAGCCTCTTGCCCGGCTGGGGAGCCTGAATTCGACGGTGTTCATTTGATGAGTTCCGTCTGTTCAGGAAACGGACCCGAGAGGCAGGTTCCCCGTGCCCACCGAGACCGCCCCGTCCCGGCCGGAACGCGTTGTCGAGGCCACCGCCACCGTTGAGGTCAGCGGTGTCCGGAAGAGCTTCGGCAAGGTCGACGCGCTGCGCGGCGTGAGCCTGGAAGTCCTTCCTGGGCAGGTCTACGGCCTGCTCGGCCCGAACGGCGCCGGCAAGACGACCCTGCTGCGCATCCTGCTCGGCCTGGTCCGCCCGGACGAGGGATCGGTGAGCGTCCTCGGCCGCCCACCCGGTACGCCGGAAGCGCTGCGCCAGATCGGTGCCCTGATCGAGACCCCCGCGTTCGTCCCGCACCTGTCCGGCCGGACCAACCTGCAGGTCCTGGCCCGAGCCAAAGGACTGCCCGACACCGAGGTGGACCGCGTCCTCGAAGTCGTCGAGCTCCAGCATCGCGGCAACGACCGCTTCACCGGCTACTCGCTCGGCATGGGTCAGCGGCTCGGTGTCGCGGCCGCGTTGCTGGGTGGCCCGAAGCTGCTGATCCTGGACGAGCCGACCAACGGACTCGACCCCGAGGGCGTCGCCTCGATGCGCGAGCTGGTCCGGTCCCTCGGGGCCGGCGGGACGACCGTGCTGTTCTCGTCCCACCAGCTCGGCGAGGTCCAGCAGATCTGCGACCGCGTGGTCGTGATCGACCGCGGTCTGGTGATCGCCGACGACACGGTGACCGCGATCAGGGATCAACCGGGCAGCGTGGCGCTGGATCTGTGGGCGACGCCCGCCGATCAGGCGGGCCGGGTGCTCGCGGCGTACGCCGGTCAGGCGCCTGTCGAAGCAGGTGATCCAGGGGATCGGCACTGGCATCTCGAGGCGACGCCCGACGACATTCCCGGCCTGGTCCGGGCCTTGGTTGCTGAAGGCATCGACATCCACGAGCTCCGGCGCGAACGTCAGACGCTCGAAGGGGTCTTCTTCGCCCTCACCACGCACGACGACGACCCGACGGAGGACTCATGATCAACGCCGTCGCCGCCGAGAGCCTGCTGCTGCGCAAGCGGATGGCGCCCGTCGTCATCGGGATCGCGTGGATCCTGATGGTCGTCGGTTTCGCCTTCGTCGTGCCGTACATCATCTACAGCGTCCTCGACCCGTCCGACGCAAGCCGCGGCGAGTTGCTCGACATCCTGCTGCCGAACGCCGTCGCGTCGACCTCGCTGAGCAGCTACCCGCTGTTCGGCGGCGCGATCATGCTGATCCTCGGCGTGCTGGTGACCGGCTCGGAGTACCGGTGGAACACCTGGACCGCCCGACTGAGCCAAGGGCCGGGCCGGGTGCCGGTGCTGCTGGCCAAGCTCGTCGCCGCAGCGATCGCGACCACCGTGATCGCCGCGGCCGCAGCCGTCGCCGCAGTGGCGGCCTCCGCGATCATCGCGACGGTCGAGGGCCGATCGGCCGACTGGCCGTCAGCCGGCGCGCTGGCCGGTTCACTCGGCGCCGCGGCGCTGATCTCGGCTGCCTGGATGAGTGTCGGGGCCGCGCTCGGCGTGATCTTCCGCGGTACGACGGTCGCGCTCGCCGCCGGCCTGCTGTGGACCCTCGGCCTGGAGAACGCGCTGTCCGGGCTCGCCGGGATCCTGCCCGGCCTCGAACCCGTCCGCTACGTCCTGCTCGGATCGGCCAGCGGTTCGCTGGTCGGCGGGCTGGGCGCACCGACCCAAGGCGACGGCGGGACTCCCGGCGTCGTCGACTACCTGAACACTCCCGCGGCCTGCCTCGTTCTGGTCGCCTACATCGTCGTGAGCACCACCGTCGCCGCCGTACTGATCCGGCGTCGCGACATCAGTTGACCCACCCCGCGCCTGACTCCGCCCACCACCTGACTCCGCCCCCCACCGACTCCGCCCGCACCGACTCCGCCCGCACCGACTCCGCCCGCACCGACTCCGCCCGCACCGACTCCGCCCGCACCGACTCCGCCCGCACCGACTCCGCCCGCACCGACTCCGCCCGCACCGACTCCATCAGCACCGACTTCGCCCGCACCGACTCCATCAGCACCGATGATCCGTCTCCCTTCCGCCCGAGGAGCGACCGTGACCAACCCGCCCGATGAACTCGTCCGTCCGCGGATGCGCCAGGACGTGGCCTTCCTGGAGACGCTTGACGGTGTCTACGTCCGAGGTGCCGACGGCCCCTTCGTCATCCGCGGGGCCGGTGCGTACCGGTACCTGTCGGCGCTGCTGCCGCACCTGGACGGCAGCAACGAGCTCAGTGAAATCGTTGCCGGACTCCCCGAGGCGCACGTCGGCGCGGTGAAGTCCCTGCTCGGCACGCTGGCTTCGCGCGGCGTCGTACTCGACGGCGCGGGCGCCGTGGTCGACGAGGAGGTGCGAGAACGCTTCCCGAGCCAGATCGCGCTGCTCGAGCATCATGGGGACGACGGCAGTGGCTTCGCTCGGGTCGCCGCGGCTCGCGTCCTTGTGGTCGGGGAGGATGCCGAGTCCACCGCGACGCTCGCCGCCGCGCTGACCGCCAATGGTGTCGGCTCGGCTGCCGACGGCTTCGTCAAAACGTCAACCCAGGCAGGGGAAACAGCCGACCTGGTCTGCCTGCTGGCGCTGGACGGTCCGTCGCAGCAACTCTTCGCTCTCGCCGAGCAAGCACGACAAGCCGGTACGGCGTTCCTGCCGGTGATCCGAGTGGGCGACCAACTCGTCGCGGGCCCCTGGCAAGGATCGGTCTCGATCCAGTCGGCCCTCCTGCGGATGAGCGACAACGCACTCTCCGGTACGGCGGAACTCTGGCAAGCCGCGGTCGCCGGCCCGTCGACGGCGCCGGCACGATCCGCACTGCCGGGCGTGGCGGCCACGATGCTGCTGAACGTCGTGGGCTTCGAGATCTTCAAACAGCTCTCGGGGACTATGCCGTCAGACCTGGACGAGACGGTCGTGCTGGTCGATCCGGACCGGCTAACCGTCCACACCGAACACGTGGTCGCCCACCCGGCCGTCGAGCCGGCCGCGGTGAGCGCCGCGGAGAAGTCCCCGGCGGGCAGCTCGGTCCCGGCCAGCGCGACGGAAGTCGGAGCCACCGAAGCCGGAGCCACCGGACTCGGAGCCGCGGCAGCCGGAGCCGCGGAAGCGGGCGGGGTAGCAGAGTTCGCGGCGGACAGTGTCGAGACCGCGTACCGGCGCTTCGACTCGGTGGTGGCTGACACGGTCGGCTTGATGCGGCGGTTCGACGACGATGCCGTACCGCAGATTCCGGTGAAGACCGCGGTGCTGCTCGCGCCCGCCGCCGACGCCAAGCCCCTGGTGACTTTCGGGGTCGAGACGGTGCTGGAGGCCAGGCTGGCTGCGCTGGAGGCAGCCGCGGTGCGGTACGCGCTCAACCTCCACCGGCGCTGTCAGTTGCTCAAGGCGCCGGCGCCGGACGCGGAGTACGTCGTACCGGAGCTGCTGGAGACCTGGCTTGGCGTCGGGCCGTCTCGGCCGGTGCCGACGGCAGCTGCTGACCTCAGGACAGGCGAGCCCTTGGCGGTGGACCGGGCAGCCGTCCTGGCCGGGCCGCTGGACTGGAACGCTGCCGAGTTCGAGCCCGACCTGGGAGGCCTTGCCGCCGCACCGACCACCGCCGAGGCGATCTCCCGTGCCCTCGTAGCAGCCGCCGGATCAGCCGCCGTTGCCGCCGCGGCCCGCGGTGAACTGCCCGTCACCGCCGTACCGGATGAGCTGATCGCCCAGGCCCTCGACCCGCAGCAGCACCGCCGCCTGATGATCCTGGTCAACGAACTGACTGCCGCCGGCGACCGTGTCTCCTTCCAGCTTGCCCGTGGCGCCGTCCCCGTCGCCATAGTTGCCGTCAGCAACGGTGCGGGAACGACCAAGCTGGCCAGAGCCGCAAGCTCCTGGGGGGCGGCCGCCGAGTCGGCACTGCTCACCGCGGTCGGCGAACGCCAGCTCACCAGTACGCCGTTCGCCCGCGTCGACCACCGCCTCGGCCTGGACGCCGACCTCACCGGCCTCCGCACGGCTGACCCCGAGCCGACCCACGGCACCGCCGGCCCCGGGCCCGCCGACCCGACCCACGGCGCCACCGACCCCGGGCCCGCCAACCTGACCCACAACACCACCGACGACGAGATCCTGGCCGCCCTCACCGCCACCGGCCTCACCGGCGCCGACACCGGCATCGGCCTCCGGGCCGCCGTCGTCGACCTGACCCCACCCGACCTCGCCGGTGTCACCGCCGTCGCCCGGGTGCTGCTCTTCCGCTCGACCGCCCCCGCCGCGAAGGAGTCGTGATGACTGATCTGACCGCCGAACTGCTGTCGCTGGAGACCGTCACCTTCGAGGTGGAGGAGATCGCCGACGTCGGCATGGAGGCCGCGAGCTGGTGCAGCTCCAGCACCAGTACGTCGAGCTGCTCCTCCTGCAGCACGTCCAGCTGCTGCGGATGCTCCAGCTGCAGTTGCAGCAGTACCAGCTGAGCCAGAGCCAGGTACTGCCTCCCCAAGGTTCCGCCGCCCGATCGGGTGGCGGCCCTACCCGCCCAGGAAGGAGGTGAATCACCATGGCGCTCCGCGAAGAGCTGCTCGTGCTCGAGACGGCGACGTTCGAGATCGAGGACATCATCGACCTCGGCCAGGACGCGGCCGGTTGGTGCAGCTCGAGCTGCTCCTGCTCGAGCTGCTCGTCCTGCAGCACGTCCAGCTGCTGCTCGACCAGCACCAGCACCGGGTGCGGCGGCGGCTGACCGCCGTCCGCCCACCCCGCGGTACGGCGACGCCCTGCCCGTTGCCGGCACGGTACGACCCGCTCCGCCCAGACGCGGCTGACCAGCCGCGCAGGACAAGGAAAGGAAGACCGCTATGAGCACTCAGTCGCTCGGCCTCGAACTGCTCGACCTCGAGGCCGTCACCTTCGAGGTCGACGAGATCACCGACCCGTCGCTCGACCTCGCAGCCACCAGCTCGTCCTGCAGCTGCTCCAGCTGCTGCTCCTGCAGCACCTCGAGCTGCTGCTCGACGAGCACCAGCACCTCCAGCTGCGGCTGACAGGTGTGCTCGTGAGCTGAGTGCTGCGGACCAAGGGCCCTGGTCCGCAGCATGTTCACCCCTCCCGCCCCGGACCGTGAAGGAGCAGCACCCAGTGACAACAGTGGAAGAGACAACTACGGCTCCTCCGACGGCGACCACCGTCGGTACGGCGATCGCCGCGCTGCTGCCGCCCGGTCCGGTGCTGACGCTGGACGTCGCCGTCCTCGGCCTGCCCGGCCAGGAGGAGCGGACCACGATCGGTCCGCCGGAGTCGGCCGCTACAGTGACGATCCGGATCTACGCCGGCACCCTGGTCGTCGCCGCGACCCCTGGTGGTGCCGGACCCTGCCCGACCTGCTTCGACCGGCGCTGGGTGGTCTGCCGCCCGACTGTCGAGCGCCGCATCCTGGACCACCCGCACGGCGTACTGACCACCGCGTGGACCACTCCGGCCCACCATGCGCTGGCGATCGCCGCCACGCTGAGCCGGATCGCGAGTGAGGCGAGCACCGACGGCCCGTCGTACCCGGTGTGGGAGATCGACACCCGTACGGCGAAGGTCGAGCGCTACGGACTCATCCGCGACTCGTCCTGCGACGTCTGCGCCGAGCCCACACCCGACACCGCCGACGGCGCCCGGATCCAGTTGGTCTCCACGCCGGCGTCGAGTCCCGGCAGCGGCCGGTCGCGGAAGCCGGAGGACCTCGACCTCCCGATGGACGCCCTGGCGAACCCGGTCTGCGGCATGCTCGGCGGGCCCGCGATCCGCGCGTACCACGCCACGGCGACCGCCCCGGCGAGCGGCCACTTCGAGGTGCGGAGCAAGTACGGGCTGCACGAGATGTGGTGGAGCGGCCACGCCGAGAGCTACCGGCGCAGTGAGCTGCTGGGCGCCCTGGAAGGCCTGGAACGCGAGACCGGTCAGAAGCCGCGCCGTCTGGACGTCGCGCTCCGGGCCACGCCCGCCGAGCTGACCGTCCCGTACGTCGAGATGGAGCAGTGCGGGCTCTACACCCCGGACTTCTACGTCGACCACGCCGACAAGTACGTGCCCTGGGCAACCAACCCGAAGGTCCCGTGGGTCTGGGGCTGGTCCGTTCGCGACGATCGCGCGTTGCTCGTCCCGGAGCAGATCGTCTACTACCTCGACCATCGCGAGGACCACCGCAACACCGTGCAGGAGTGCTCGAACGGGTGCGCCTCCGGCAGCTCGGTGACCGAGGCCGTGCTGCACGGCCAGCTCGAACTGATCGAGCGGGACGCCTTCCTGATCAGCTGGTACTCCGGGCTCACGCCGGTCGAGATCGACCTGGACACCGTCGACAGCCCGCTGGTCCGCCAGATGAGGGCCCATGTCGACCTGCTCGGCTACGACCTGCGCTGCTTCGACATCCGGGTCGATCTGCCGGTGCCGGCGGTCGGGGCGGTCGCCGTACGGCGTGATGGTGGTCCGGGCACGCTGTGCTTCGCCGGAGGCGCCTCGCTGGATCCGGCGGACGCCGTACGGGCTGCTGTGTGTGAGGTGGCGTCGTACGTCACCGGGTTCGAGGAGCGGGTGACCGAGAGCCTGGACGAGGTGCGGCCGATGGTGACCGACTACCGCAACGTCGGCGAGCTGGCGCACCACGCGCTGCTGTTCGGGATGCCGGAGATGGCCGAGCACGCGCAGCACTGGCTGCGGCAGACCGAGGTCACCTCGCTGGACGACGTGTTCGCAAACTGGACCACCGGGCGTGCTCCGGCCACCGACCTGCGGGAGCCGGTGGAGGAGATCGTCGCGCTGTTCGCCGAGCGGGGGATGGACACGGTCGTGGTGGACCAGACCACGCCCGAGCAGCTCGCGATGGGCCTGCGCACGGTCGCCACGATCGTGCCCGGTCTGATCCCGATCGACTTCGGCTGGCGGCGCCAGCGGGTGCTGACCATGCCACGCACGCTGTGGGCGCCGTACGCCGCTGGGCTGACCTCCCAGCCGCTCGAGCCCGAGCAGCTGCACCGAGTGCCGCACCCGTTCCCGTAGCCAATCAACAGTCTTCCGTAGGAGTTGAGCGCAGGTGACCAGCCAGATCGATGCCGCCGCCGGGCCGAACCGCGCGGAAGTCGCGATGGACTACGCACGCCGGATGTTCGAGCGCCAGCGGGTGCCACTGCCGCCGCTCGGCTTCCAGGTGGACTGGAGCGACCAGCCGTCCAGGCACAAGCTGTACGTCGACGCGCCCAAGCTGCCGCTGCCCGTACCGTTCGCGAACCTGCCGTCGCTCGGGGTGGACGAGGCCGCGGCGCGTGCGGCCGGTCCTGCGGACGACCGGATGCCTTCGCTCGACGTACTGGCTTCGGTGCTGGGCTGCTACGGGCTGATCGACCGGCGTACCGGGCTGAACTGGAACGAGGACAGCGCCGCGAAGCTGCGGCCCGCGGCGCCGGTCTGGGCTCGGCCGACCGCGTCCGGCGGAGGCATGTACCCGGCCGAGAGCTACCTGGTGGCCGGCGGCCAGGCGCCGCTGCGGGCCGGGGTCTACCACTACGACACGGCTCACCACAGTCTCGACCGCCTGTCCTCGGCCAACCGCTGCGCCGAGCTGGCAGCGGCAACGGGCGTCGACGCCGGGCTGTATCTCGTGGCCACGTTGAAGTTCTGGAAGAACGCGTTCAAGTACAACTCGTTCAGCTACCACGTCGTGACCCAGGACGTGGGCGCGCTGCTCGCCTCCTGGCGGCTCGTGCTCGCGGCGGCCGGCTACACGGTCGAGCCGGTGCTGTGGTTCGACGAGGGACCGGTCAGTACGGCGCTCGCCGTGGACGGCCGCACCGAAGGACCCTTCGTGGTCGTCCCGCTGGGTCCCAGCCGAACAATGAAGACCGAAGCGCAGCCTGGTGAGCCGCCACAGCTGCGGGTCTGGGAGAAGTCCGAACGCGTCCGCGACTTCGAGCTGGTCGAGCGTGTCCACGCAGCAGCCCTCGTCGGCAACCAGCCCAGGCCTCCCCGGGCCACCTCGGTCGCTCCACCGCCGATCACCGGCGCCGTCGTACAGCTGCCTCCGCTCGACCCGGCGACGAAAGACCTCACCACCAGCTTGCGCACCAGGCGATCCAGCTTCGGCCTGTTCTCCGCACATCCCAAACTGTCGACCGCCGACCTGGGTTCGGTACTGGCGACCACTGCCCAGATGACTCGCGCCGGGTCGGACGTCGAACCGGCACCGCGGCAGGACCCCTGGACGCGACTCTGGGTGCTGCCGAACGCCGTAGACGGCCTGGAGAAGCGCGCCTACGCCTACGACCCAGCAGCTCACCAGCTGATCGCCCGCGGGGAGTTCGACTACCGGGAAGTCCAGCGGCACTACGCGCTGACCAACTACAACCTCAGCGAGGTCGCCGCCGTCTTGGTGATCACCGGACGCCTGGAGGCGCTGGTCGAGGCCTACGGCGCCCACGGCTATCGCATGTTGAGTGTCGAGGTCGGCCAGCTCGCCCAGACCAGCTACCTCGCCGCGACCGCCCGCGGCCTGGGCATCGGAGCAGTCCTCGGGATCGACAACCTTGCCGCCGACGAGTTCCTCGGCCTCGAGGAGACGGACGAGCGCAGCATGCTCTTCCTCCTGCTCGGCCACGAACGCGCCGGCCGGGCCGGCTACGACCACGGCGTGCACCACCGTCCGGCCCAAGGAGACCCACGATGACCGACGTCCTCTCGAACCCCTACAGCCCGGAGACCGGTACGACGTCCGGCTGGCGGCTCGGCTCCGGCTTCCTGCTGCGCGTCGCGGGTCAGCCCGCCGAGGCGGTCGCCGTACTGCGTACGCCGGCCGCCGTCGCCTGGACCGAGCAGGTGCTCGCCGCCGAGGCCGCCCGGGATGCGCTGGCGAGCGAAGTCCGTGAGGTGCTCGAAACCGACCTGGCGGCTCGTGATCCGGAAGACCCGGACCGGGTGGCGCTGATCAACCTCCGCCGGGACGCCTTCAACGGACGGCGTCCGCGACCGGCCACGGTGACCCGCGCCGAGCCGCTGCTGCCGGATGCGCCCCGCGCCCTGACGCACCAGTGGATCGCGGCGTACAACCGCGTCAGCGAGCTCCTCGACCAGGGCGTCGCCGTACTGGGTGAGGACCTCACAGCAGCTCGTGCTCGGGCCCGGGAGATCCTGGCCGACGACAAGCTGCGCAGCGCCGTACTGCTGCAGTCGGAGGTCCTCGAGAAGAACATGGACCGGTACCTCGACCCGACGCGCAAGGTCGACAAGCACGGCCGCCAGGTCGAGCGGACGCTCCTGGAGCTGCTCTACCGGGCGGCGCTCAAGACCAGTCCGTTCAGCACGCTGACCTCGGTCGGCCTCGGCCGCTTCTCCGACACGGCAACGCGGCCGCGACCCGAGCCCACGTCGCTGGAGCAGCGCTCGACGGTCCGACTGAACATCGCTGTGCTGGCCCGGCTCTCCGCGGTGGTGCTGGCCGATTCCACCCTGCGCTCCGGTCTGCGAGTGGCGCTCGCGCCAGGTGCGAGCTCGGACGGCGAGACGATGCGCTACGTCCGTCGTCGTACGGCGTCCAGCAGCGACCCGGACGCGGTCGTTGCCATCGACAACGTTCACGAGAACCTGTTCTTCCTGCCGACCGGCCCGGCGCTCGACGACGTGGTGGAGCTGACCCGCGACGACAGGCCGACGCTGGCCGAGCTGAGCCGACTGATCGCGGCCAAGGCCGACGGGCGGACGCTCGCCGAGGCGGACCAGCTGATTGGGCACCTGCTCCGGCTGGGTTTTCTGCTCGCGCCCGACCTCCAGATCGACCTGCGAGCCAGTGACCCCACCAAGGTCCTGATCGCTGCGCTGGAAGCGCAGGACCACCCGGCCCTGCGGCAGCTGGCCGGTTCGCTGCAGTCCGCCGTGGATCTGATCGACGCCTACCCCGGTACGCCGGCGCGCGGTCGCGCGGCGATGCTCAGCGGCGTACGGGATCACGTCCGGGCGTGCTTCGAGCAGCTCGGTGCGTCCGACCAGCTCGTGCCGCGGACGGTGATCTACGAGGACACCACGATCACCGCTGACGGGATGGACGTGGACCGCGGGCTGTGGGAGCGCACGCTGCTCCCGGATCTCGCCGACCTGGCGGATCTGCTGCCGGCCTTCGACCTCAACGTGTCCAGACGCCTTACTGCCAAGGGATTCTTCAAGGCCCGGTACGGCGTCGGCGGCGACTGCCAGGACGTCGTCCGGTTCTGCCACGAGTTCCAGCGCGACTTCTTCGATCCCTACACGCGGCGATCGCTGCGGCGCCGGCAGTTCGACGACGACAACGCGTTCGTGCCGCAGGAGAACTGGTTCAAGCTGCCGGACATCGTCGCGGTCGACAAGGCCCGCGAGGCCGCGTCGCTGCACCTGCGCGACCTGCGTTCGAACGATCCCGGACCGGTCGAGGAGATCCGTCTCGGCCCCGACTTCGTCGACGCCGTACGACGTGAGCTGCCGCCGGGTGAGCAGCAGCCGTGGTCCTTCTTCGTCCAACTGGCCACAGGGGACCGTGAGCCGGGTCGGCTGATCCTCAACCAGGCCTACGCCGGGTTGACGCTGATGTTCTCGCGGTTCGCGCACAGCCTCGACACCGAGGGCACCCGGGCGCGCGACCTGATCAGCGAGATCCTGCGCGACTACGCGCCGGACGGAGCGGTCCTGGCCGAGCTGCGCGGCGGCTACGAGACGACGAACCTCAACGTGCACCCGGCCGTCACGCAGTACGAGATCGTCTGTCCGGGCGACGCGAGCACGCGGCCGAAGGACGAGCAGATCGCGCTGGACGACCTGTTCCTCGTGCACGACGCCGCGGCCGACCGGGTGCGGCTGATGTCGACCCGGCTGGGTCGCGAGGTCGTGCCGGTCTACCTGGGCTTCCTGATGCCGATGGCGCTGCCGGAGATCCAGCAGATCCTGCTGTGCTTCTCACCCAGCGGCATGGCCCAGATCGACCTGTGGGCAGGGACCGGCGACCCGATCCCGGTCGACGGCATCCAGTCGTACCCGCGTTTGGTCCTCGGCGATCTGGTGCTGCAGCGGCGGATGTGGAAGCTGAACACCGCGGTCTTCCCGTTCCGCGATCCGCGGCACTCCGACGCCGAGCACCTGCTCCGCGTACGGCGATGGCGGCTCGACCACGGGCTGCCCGCGCGGCTGTTCGCCCAGATCGACAACGCGGCGGCCAAGTCCGCGGTCGACGACGGCGCGGAACCCGATGCCCCGGAGACGCCCGGCGCCGAACGCAAGGCCGGCCGCAAACCGCTGCCGGTGGACTTCGACAGCTGGATGTCCCTGCACCTGCTGGAACAGCTGGCCATGGGCGCCTCGGCGCGGATCGTGCTGACCGAGGCGAACCCGGACACCGACGAACTCTGGCTGACCGACGAGCACGGCCGGCCGCACGTCTGCGAACTGCTGCTGGAGCTCTACGACACCGGGAGGGACAACGATGACGAATGAATGGGTGGCCCTGCACGTCTTCTACGCCAGCGACGCCAATCCGATCCTGGTCGAGGCGGTCCGTCCGCTGGTCGACGAACTACGGGACGAAAAGATGATCGATCGCTGGTTCTTCATCAAGTACTGGATGGAGGGACCGCACCTGCGGATCAGGTTCCGGCCGTCCCGGCCCGAGCTGCGCGAGGAGGTGACGCAGCGTGCGACCGCGGCGGTCGAGGCGTTCCTGGCCCGGCGGCCGGCGCTCTACGACACCGACATCGAGGGCCTCGGCGACATCTACAAGAAGATGTACCTGGCCGAGTACGGCGAGGAGCGCTTCGTCGAGGAGTACGGCGTCGACGGCGTCATGCCGTTCCGGCCGAACAACAGCGTCGCGCTGATGGAGTACGACCAGGAGTTCGACCGGTACGGCGGACCCGTCGGCATGGAGCTCGGCGAGTGGCACTTCGAGGCCTCCAGCGACCTGGTCGCCAAGCTGCTCGCCACCTCGAACACGCACGTCCGGCCGGTCCTGCTCGGGCTGGCTACGCAGCTGTCGCTGCTGACGGCGTACTCGTTCCTCGAGACCGACGAGGCGGTGCGGGAGTTCTTCCAGCGCTACCGCGGGTTCTGGGAGACGTCGTACCAGGAGCCGTCGGACGACTACCACGACTCCTTCGACAAGAGCTTCGAGCTGACCCGGGCGTCGCTGAGCGAGCGGGTCGACCGGATCCGGACGATCAGCGCGGGGGAGTCCGGGCAGCAGCTGTCCGGGATCGAGCGGACCTGGCTGACGCACTGCCGCGAACTCCGCAGCAAGGTGGACGCCGAGGCCGGCCAGTTGCTGTTCCCGAGCCGCACAGGCGGCACCGGTCGCGAGCCGATCGCCGATCCGAGGGCGCGGGCGGCGGTGCTGCTGAGCTCCTACATCCACATGACCAACAACCGCCTCGGGGTGGCGATCCTGGACGAGATCTACCTGTCGTACCTGATCGAGCGGGCGCTGGAACCCGCTGCGGCCCAGGCATCGGTATGACGACCGTCAGCGACCCAACGGCCGGCAGTTGGCTGGCCGAGGCCCGGCCCGCCCTGCGCGCGACGGTCCGGATCGGTCCTGGTCTGCTCAAGGGGCCCTCGGTCGTTCACATCATCGGCGACCGCGAGACCCAGGCCTTCCTGAAGGTCGGTCCGCGGGAGGCGTTCCTGATGGCGCAGCTCGACGGTCGCCGGACGCTGGCCGAGATCAGCACCGCCTACGCCGAGCAGTTCGGCAAACGGTTGGGCGAGGCGCACTGGCAGCAGCTGCTCGGTCTGCTGCACTCCCATGCCTTGGTCGAGCCGGCCGTGCCCGAGCAGCTGGACGCCGTACGGGAGAAGGCCGCGGTGGCCCGTCGGGCCGCCGGACGGTCTCCGCTGCTGTGGCGTCGGCCCGTTCCCGGCGCGGCCGAGCTCGCGGTACCGCTGGCTCGCAGAATCGGTTGGCTGCTGAGTCCGTGGGCGGCGGTGCCACTCACGCTGATCGGTTCGCTGGTAGCGGTCCTGGTCCTGCTGAACTGGTCAACGCTGTGGTCGGCCGTCGCCGACTCGCCCTCGCGCTGGACCGCGACCCTGGTCGGGTTGACCGTCGGCTGGCTGGTGATCGCCGGGCACGAGTTCTTCCACGGCATCGCCTGCGTCCGGTACGGCGGGCGCCCGTCCGAGATCGGGGTGATGTGGCGGTTCCCGATGATCGCGCCGTACTGCAAGGTCGACGACGTCGTCACGTTCCCGCGGCCGGGCCAACGCGTCGTCACGTCGTTCGCCGGGATCTACGTCAACCTGATCGCGCTGATCCCGTTCGCCGCGCTCTGGCGGTGGGGACCGCAAGCGGGCTGGTGGCACGGCCTCGCGGCCGCGCTGCTGCTGTTCGGTGTGGTCGCGGCGGTGGCGAACCTCGTCCCTGTGCTCAAGCTGGACGGGTACCACATGCTCGAGCACGCCACCTCGACGTCGAACCTGCAGGGAGAGTCGTTCCGGTACGCCGGGGCGTTCCTGCGGCGTGGACCGGCCGGGATCGCCGGGTACCCGCGCCGGGCCAAGGTGATCTACACCGGGTACGCCGTACTGGCGACCGCGATCCTCGGGCCGGCGATCGTGCTGCTGGTCCGCAGCTGGTACCTCACCCTGGCCGACCTGTGGAGCCCGGGCGCGGCTGTCGCCGTACTGGCTGTCGAGGCCGTTGCGGTCTGCGGGTTGCTGCGCTGGGCCATAGTCTGGAAGCGGAGAGCGACGGAGGCGGCCTGATGGAACTGTTGCAGACCTTGCTCGGGATCCTGTTCGTGCTCGGCTTGAGCTGCGGTGGCTGGCTGATCTGGGGTGTCACGCAGAGCCGCCAGCGCAAGCACGAGCTGGCGATGGCCCGGGAGCGTGAGCTGACCAAGCGCGAGCAGCTGCGGATCGAGTCGGAGGAGCGCGTTCAGGAACGCGCCGACCGGATCTACCTGGACGCCGTACGGCGGCACACCGACCCGCCCCCGATCGAGGGCGGGCCGGGCAAGCCTTAAGCGAGCGCGGCGCGGGCCTCGATGAAGGCGGCGACCGCGTTCTCGACGTCCTCGGTGGAGTGCGCCGCGGAGAGCTGCGTGCGGATGCGGGCCTTGCCGTGCGGGACGACCGGGTACGAGAAGCCGATCACGTAGATGCCGAGCTCCAGGAGCTTGTCGGCCAGGCGGCCGGCCTCGGCGGCGTCGCCGATCATCACCGGCGAGATCGGGTGGTCGCCCGGGAGGACGTCGAAGCCGGCCTCGGTCATCTTGGTGCGGAACAGGGCGGTGTTGGCGGCGAGCTTGTCACGCAGGTCGCTGGACCCGCCGATCAGCTCCAGAGCCTTCAGCGAAGCGGCCGTCACCGACGGGGCCAGGGAGTTCGAGAACAGGTACGGGCGCGAGCGCTGGCGCAGCAGCTCGACGATCTCGGCGCGGCCGGAGACGTAGCCGCCGGAGGCACCGCCGAGGGCCTTGCCGAGCGTGCCGGTGACGACGTCGACGCGGTCCTTCACGCCGAACAGCGACGGCGTACCGGCGCCGTCCGGGCCGACGAAGCCGACCGCGTGCGAGTCGTCGACCATCACCAGCGCGTCGTACCGCTCGGCCAGGTCGCAGATCTCGTCCAGCGGAGCGACGTACCCGTCCATCGAGAACACGCCGTCGGTCGCGATCAGCCGGTACCGCGCGTCGGCGGCGTCCTTCAGCTGCGCTTCCAGGTCGGCCATGTCGCGGTTCTTGTAGCGGTAGCGCTTGGCCTTCGACAGGCGGATCCCGTCGATGATGCTCGCGTGGTTGAGCTCGTCGGAGATCACCGCGTCCTCGGCGCCGAGCAGCGTCTCGAACAGGCCGCCGTTGGCGTCGAAGCAAGAGCTGTACAGGATCGTGTCGTCGGTGCCGAGGAAGTTGCTCAGGGCACCTTCCAGGTCCTTGTGGATCTCCTGGGTGCCGCAGATGAACCGCACCGACGCCATCCCGAAGCCCCACCGGTCCAGCGCGTCGCGCGCCGCCCCGACGACCTCGGGGTGGTCGGCCAGGCCGAGGTAGTTGTTGGCGCAGAAGTTCAGCACCTCCTGGCCGGAGGCCACCGAGATGGCGGCGTTCTGCGGCGAGCTGATCACCCGCTCCGACTTGTAGAGCCCGGCGTCCCGGATCTCGCCGATCGTGGTTTTCAGGTCGTCGCGCATCCGGCCGAGCATCAGTGCTTCTCCTCGTACGTCGGGGTGGTCCAGTCCATGATCACCTTGCCGCACTGCCCGTGCCGCGCGGTGTCGAAGGCGAGCTCGAAGTCGGCGTACCCGAACCGGTGGGTGATCACCGGCGCCAGGTCGAGGCCGCGTTCCAGCATCACCGACATCGAGTACCAGGTCTCGAACATCTCCCGGCCGTAGATGCCCTTGATCGTCAGCATGTTGAGCACGACCGTGCCCCAGTCGATCGCGATCTCGTCCGAGGGCAGCCCGAGCATCGCGATCTTGCCGCCGTGGTTCATGTTCGCCAGCATGTCGCGCAGCGCGACCGGCTGCCCGGACATCTCCATCCCGACGTCGAAGCCCTCGCGCATCCCGAGCCCGCGCTGGGCGTCGGCGATGCTCTCCTCGCCGACGTTGACCGCCCGGGTCACGCCGAGCTTGCGGGCCAGGTCGAGCCGGTAGTCGGACAGGTCGGTGATCACCACGTTCCGCGCGCCGGCGTGCAGGGCGACGGCCGCGGCCATGATCCCGATCGGTCCGGCGCCGGTGATCAGCACGTCCTCGCCGACCACCGGGAACGACAGCGCGGTGTGGACGGCGTTGCCGAACGGGTCGAAGATCGCGGCCACGTCCAGGTCGACCGGGTCGCGGTGCACCCAGACGTTCATCGCCGGCAGGGCGACGTACTCGGCGAACGCGCCGGGGACGTGGACGCCGAGGCCGCGGGTCTTGATGCACAGGTGGCGGCGGCCGGCCCGGCAGTTGCGGCAGCGGCCGCAGACCAGGTGACCCTCGCCGCTGACCACGTCACCGACCGCGACGTCGCGGACACCGGCGCCGATCTCGACCACCTCGCCGCAGAACTCGTGCCCGGTGACCATCGGGACCGGCACGTTCTTCCGCGCCCAGGCGTCCCAGTTCTGGATGTGCAGGTCGGTGCCGCACAGCCCGGTCCGCAGCACCTTGATCAGGACCTCGTCGGCCTCGATCGTGGGCTCCGGGACGTCCTGCAACCACAGGCCGGGCTCGTTCTTCGCCTTCACCAGCGCCTTCACTGCATCCTCCTCGACGAGTCGCCGTCACATCGTCGTCCTCGGCAACGGTGCGCGTCCATCGACACGTCGTACACAGGCTTTGCAGTCGATCTGCATACTGGTCGCCATGGGTCGGGGGTTGGTCAGAGGACTGGGGATCGTGCTGGTGCTGGCCGGGGTCGGGCTGCTCGGTTGGGTCGGCTGGCAGTACTTCGGCACCGGGATCACCTCGAACCGGACGATGGACCAGCTCGAGCAGGACCTGCGCGACCGCTGGCAGGCGCCGTCGATCGCTCCGGACAAAAAGCCGGAGACCGGTACGGCGATCACGCTGCTGCGGATCCCGAAGTTCGGTCCGGACTGGGAGAAGCCGGTCGTCGAGGGCGTCGGCAAGGACGAGCTGTCCCGCGGGATCGGGCACTACCCGCAGACCGCGCTGCCGGGCGAACCGGGCAACTTCGCGCTCGCCGGCCACCGGGTCACCCACGGATCGCCGTTCCGGAAGCTGCTGGAGCTGACCAAGGGCGACCAGGTGATCGTCGAGACCGCGGACGCCGTCTACACCTACGAGTTGGACGGCTCCCCGAAGGACCTGACCGTGAAGCCCGCCGACACCTGGGTCCTCGACCCGGTCCCCGGCAAGCCGGAACAGGCCGCCACCACTCCGATGCTCACGCTCACCACCTGCCAGGACCTGTTCCACTCCCCGGACCGATCGGTCGCGTTCGCGCACTTGGTGAAAACCGAGCACAAGTCCTGATTTAGGCTGTCGGTTCATGAGCTCAGATCGGGATGCCCTGCTGGACCAGGTGAAGACCAAGGCCGTCGTGCACGGGAAGGTGACGCTGGCGTCGGGCAAGGAAGCCGACTACTACGTCGACCTGCGCCGGGTCACCCTGGACGCCGAGGCGGCGCCGTTGATCGGGCCGCAGCTGCTCGAGCTGACCGCCGACCTGGAGTACGACGCTGTCGGCGGTCTGACGCTGGGCGCCGACCCGGTCGCGCTGGCGATGCTGCACGCCGCCGCCGCGAAGGGACGCAAGCTGGACGCGTTCGTCGTACGGAAGGCCGAGAAGGCGCACGGTCTGCAGCGCCGGGTCGAGGGACCTGAGGTAAAGGGTCGCCGGGTGCTCGCTGTCGAGGACACCTCCACGACCGGCGGCTCGGTGCTGACCGCCGTCGAGGCGCTGCGTGAGGCCGGTGCCGAGGTGGTCGCGGTCGTGGTGATCGTGGACCGCGCGACCGGCGCGCAGGAGAAGGTCGAGGCCGAGGGGCTGGAGTACCGCTGGCTGTTCGGTCTGGACGACCTCGGGCTGAGCTGATGGATCCCGTTCTGATCGTCGTACTGGGCGTGGTGGTCGTCGGTGCGGTGATCTGGTTCAACTACGCGGCGGCGAAGAAGCGGCGCGAGGAGTTCGCCGCTTTCGCCGCCCAGCAGGGGCTGGCGTACACACCGGAGAACAACGGGCTGGCCAGGCAGTGGAGCGGCGAGCCGTTCGAGCGCGGTGACCACCGGCGGGCCAAGAACGTGCTGACCGGTGCGTTCCAGGGCCGGCAGATCGTTGCCTTCGACTACAGCTACCAGACCCACTCGACCGACTCGAAGGGTCAGCGGACGACGCAGACCCACAAGTTCGGCGTCGTGGTGATGCAGCTGCCCGGCCCGCTGCCCCACCTGCAGGTCACCCACGAGGGCATCTTCGGCGGCGCCGTCGCGAACGCGCTCGGCTTCCGCGACCTGCAGTTCGAGAGCGACCAGTTCAACCGCGCGTTCCGCGTCAAGGCCGACGACGAACGCTTCGGCCACGCCGTCGTGCACCCGCGGATGATGGAGCTCCTCCTCGCCCGCGGCGAGATCGGCTGGCGCATCGAGGGCAACTCCCTGATCGGCTGGGACGGCGGCGCCCACGACCCCGCCGAAGTGACGAACCGCCTGCACCTGCTGCAGCAGGTGATCGACCAGGTCCCGCCGTACGTCTGGCGGGACTACGCAGGCGTCGACCCTCGGGAGTCCTGAGCGCGATCGAGCTCGACGTGCGGGCGTGACTGCCACAGGGCCCACTCGGCGCTGACGTCACCGGCGGTGCGCAGGAGCAGGGGCAGGTAGTCAGTCAGGAGCGTGTCGGTCGACGTCTCGGCGGCGTGCACCGTGACATTCATGGCGGCCTGGACCGTTCCGGTGCCGTCCCGCACCGGAGCAGCAACAGACCGTACGCCGGGCGCCAGCTCTTCGTCGGCCAGCGCCCAGCCGCGGGCGCGGATCTCGGTCAGCTGCTCGCGGAGCTGGTCCGCCGAGCGGCCGATGTACGCCGGCAGCCCGGCCCGGCTCGGCTGCGCGAGGGTCTCTTCGAGCTCGTCGGGTGACAGCCCGGCGAGCAGCACCTTGCCCTGCGAGGTCTGCGCCGCCGGGAACCGGGTGCCGATGTCCACCCGGAGCGCGATGATCTTCGGCACCGACACCCGCGCCACGTAGACGATGTCGGATCCGTCCAGCTGCGCCATCGAGGACGACTCGCCGGTCCGGCTGACCAGGTCCTCCAGGTGCGGCCGGGCGATGTCCCACAGACCGAGCGCGCCGACGTACGCCATGCCCAGCGTCAGCACCTTCGGCGTGAGCTGGAAAGCGCCGCCGGTCGAGCGGACGAAGCCGAGCTCCTCGAGGGTCAGCAGCAGGCGGCGCGCGGTGGGCCGGGCGAGCCCGGCCGCGGTCGCGACCTCGCTGAGCGACATGCTCCGGCGGTCGGCGTCGAAGCAGGCGAGCACGTCGAGACCGCGAGCCAGTGACTCGACGAAATCGGGACCCGCTCCTCGTCCTGCCATCGGTGCCTGCCTCCACATCTGCCGCGGCCCGCGGCGCGGGCCGGTCGTCGCCGACGAGCCTAAGGCCCCGGCGAGCGCGTTCCGGTCAGGTCCCCGCGCCCGGCTCGCCGAACATGCTGCCCCGCGCCTCCCGGGTCGACTCCGACTTGTACGCCGTGTACTGGTACGGGTTGTCCAGCACGTCCTCGTCCGGCAGCCCGGGGTTCATCCCGCCGAGCCAGGCCTCCTCGCCCAGCGTCGAGCGCAGGTGCTCGACCGTCGCCTCGACCTCACGCCGTACGGCGGGCAGGTCGGCACCGACCAGCCGGTGCTCGTGCTTCACGACGCGGCCGTTCACCAGCACCGTGTGGACGTCGCCGCGCTGGGCCTGGAACGCGACCTGGCCGTACGGGTTCAGCAGCGGGAAGGAGACCGGTGACGCGTCGTTCTTGATCAGTACGACGTCCGCCTTCTTGCCCACCTCCAGACTGCCGAGGTCGTCACGGCCCAGCGCCCGGGCACCGCCGCGGGTGGCCCAGTCGACCACCTGCTCGGCCCGCAGGTGCACGTGCGTCACCGTCTCGCCCTTGACGTGCGCCTCCAGGTGCTCGCGGGACCGGTCGGCGCCGAGCGTGGTCCGCATCGCCGAGAAGAGGTCGCCGCTCCACCAGACGCTGGTGTCCATCGAGAGCGACACCCCGATGCCGTACCGGCGGACCTGCCAGGTCGGCGGGTAGCCCTGACCGGCGCTCTGCTCGGACTCCGTCGACACCGAGACCGACGCGCCGCTCGCCGCGATCCGCTGGTAGGAGTCGGTGGTCAGGGTGGCTGCGTGCACGAGAACGGTCTCAGGCGTCAGGAAACCGTTCTCGTGCATCAGCCTGATGCCGTCGTCGTTGGTCGCACCCCAGACGCCGGCATGAGTCGTCACCGGCAGCCCGAGGTCGCGGGCCACCTCGAAGGCGGCCCGCTCCGGGAACGCCGGGTCGCCCGTCACGTCGAAGGCGAGCTGGACGCCGAACAGGTCTCCGGCCCCGGTCCGCCGGCGGTCCAGGAACGACCGGACCGCCGGGTCGGCGGTCCACTCCCAGGGCCCGGCCTGAATGTTGCCGTAGGCAAGCACGAAGCGACCCGGCACGGCCTGCAGCGCGTCGGCGGCGGCCTCGGCGTGGTCGACGGTCTGCAACCCGTGCGACCAGTCGACGGTGGTGGTGACACCGGCCTCGAGCGACTCCCAGGCCGACAGCAGGTTGCCGGCGCGGATGTCCTCGGGGCGGAACACCTTGCCGTGCTCGAGGTAGTACCAGACGAAGTACTGCGTCAGCGTCCAGTCCGCGCCGTACCCGCGCATCGCGGTCTGCCACATGTGCCGGTGCGTGTCGATCATGCCGGGCATCACCAGGCCGCCGCGGGCGTCGATCTCGAAGGTCCCGTCGGGCACGTCGAGCGTGGGCCCGACCGCCGCGATCCGGTCGTCGACGACCAGGACGTCGGCCTCGGCGAGCACGGTGTGGGCGTCGTCCATGGTCAGCACGGTGCCGCCGCGCAGCACCACCGGCCGGCCGGGCGCGGGAGCCTCGGATGTGGTCATGGATTCCTCCCGATGGAGCAGCGGACGAGCGTCCGTATGACGGTCATCCTCACTATCGAAGCGTCGTTCGAGGCTGTCAAGAGTTCAACCGCCTGCCCTTGACACTCGGACTGCAAGGCGCAGAGACTTCAACGGACAAGTGTCCGTAGCGGGAGGAGCTGGGTGCATGACCGCTCCGCGCTCCGGCCCACTCGCCGGTCTGGTGGTCGCCGACTTCTCCCGGATCCTGGCCGGCCCGTACGCGACCATGCTGCTGGCCGACCTCGGCGCCGAGGTGATCAAGGTCGAGGCGCCCGGCGGTGACGACACGCGGTCCTGGCAGCCGCCGGTGCGCGACGGCGTCTCGACGTACTACCTGGCCGTGAACCGCAACAAGCGCTCGATCGCGCTCGACCTGAAGGACCCCGACGACCTCGCCGTCGCGCAGGCCCTGGCCGGGCGCGCCGACGTCCTGATCGAGAACTTCAGGCCGGGCGGGCTGGCCCGCTTCGGACTCGACTACGACACAGTTGCTTCGAGCAACGAAAAGATCGTCTACGCGTCCATCAGCGGGTTCGGCAGCGGGCCGAAGGGTGCCGCGCTGCCCGGGTACGACCTGATCGTGCAGGCGATCTCCGGGCTGATGAGCCTGACCGGCGATCCCGACGGCGAGCCGTTCCGGGCCGGCATCTCGGTCTTCGACGTGATGGCCGGGATGCACGCCACGATCGGCGTCCTGTCCGCGCTCAACGCCCGGCACGCGACCGGTCGCGGGCAGCACGTCGAGGTCAACCTGCTGTCCTCGGCCCTGTCCGGCCTGGTCAACCAGTCCAGCGCGTACGTCGCGGGCGGCGTCGTCCCGACCCGGATGGGCAACAGCCACCCGAGCCTGTTCCCGTACGAACCGCTGCCGTGCTCCGACGGCGACCTGATCATCACGGCGGGGAACAACGGCCAGTTCCGGAAGCTGGTCGAGGTGCTCGGCGTACCCGAGCTGGCCGACGATCCGCGGTTCGAGCGGAACGAGAAGCGCACCGAGAACCGGGACGAGTTGCGGCCGTTGCTGGTCGAGCGGCTGAGGACGCGGACGAAGAGCGAGTGGTTCGCCGCGATCATCGCCGCGGGTGTGCCGTGCGGACCGATCAACACCGTGGACGGCGGCGTCGCCTTCGCCGAGGAGATCGGGCTCGACCCGGTGGTGACCGTCGGTTCGGCGGGCCACGCCGTACCGGGCGTGCGCAACCCGATCACCTTCTCGGAGACGCCGGCCGACTACCTGCTGCCGCCTCCCGCGCTCGACGAGCACGGGGACGAGATCCGGCGGTGGCTCGCGAGCGAACGGCGTACGGAGGAAGGACCGGTATGACCGAGACTCCCAGGTTCCCGACCTCGCTCGGGACGTCGACGGCCGACGAGATCCGGCTGCTCGGGCAGGACCTGACCGAGGACCTGATGGGCAAGGTCGGTTTCGGCGAGCTGGCCTTCTGGCTGGTCGCGCTGCGCCGCCCGACGCCCTCCGAGGTCCGGGTCTTCGAGGCCGTGCTCGTCGCGCTGGCCGATCACGGCTTCACGCCGACGGCGATCGCCGCCCGGCTCACCTATCTGTCCGCGCCGGACTCGCTGCAGGGGGCCCTCGCGGCCGGCCTGCTCGGGGGCGGCTCCCGCTTCCTGGGGGTGACCGAGGACTGTGGCGCGTTCCTGCACGCGGCGCTCGAGCGACTCGACGGCGAACTGCCGGACGACGACGAAGGCTGGGACGCCGTCGCGCTCGACGTCGTTCGCGAGGCGAAGGCGGCTCGGCGCTTCGTGCCCGGGCTGGGTCACCCGGTGCACAAGGTGCGCGATCCACGAACGCCGGTACTGATCGGCATCGCCGAGGAGGAAGGGCTCCACGGCCCGCACCTGCGACTGTTCGAGGCGATCGGGCGGGTCCACGAGCAGGTCCTCGGTCGTCGCCTGCCGCTGAACGGCGCCGGCGTGTGCGGTGCGGCGCTGGCCGACCTCGGGCTCCCGATCGAGCTGCTCCGCGGCTTCGCCCTGCTGGCCCGGGCCGCCGGTCTGCTCGGGCAGCTCGCCGAGGAGCACCGCCGCCCGATCGGCATGGACGCCTACCTGACCGTCGACCGCAACGCCGTGTACGTCGACCCCACCGCCTGAGACCCCACCGCCTGAGACCCCACCGCCTGAGACCACGAGGAGCACGTCATGGCCCAAGTCGTCGCGGTCATCGCGTCCACGCACCACCCGTTCTACTACCGCGCCAGTACGGCGACCGGCGCCGACCGGCCGCCGTTCGCCGACGAGTGGGTGGCCAAGATCGAGGCGTTCCGCGAGACGCTGACCAAGGCCCGGCCGGACGTCCTGGTGATGGTCGGCAGCGACCACTTCCACCAGCTCTGGCTGGACAACATGCCGCAGTTCCTGGTCGGCAAGGCGCCGTACTTCGACGCGAACTTCTACAACGAGGAACGCGAGTTCGGCCTGCCCCGGATGACGCTGGCCGGTCAGGAGGACCTGTCCGCGCACATCCTGCGCGACGGCCTGGACGCCGGCTTCGACCTTGCCTTCAGCAACGAACTGCGGATCGACCACAGCATCACCTGCCCGATCATCACGCTCCGGCCGGAGGCGGACCTGCCGATCGTGCCGATCTACACCAACATCTTCGCGCCGCCGCTGCCGCGGCCGCAGCGGTTCGTGCAGCTGGGCCGGACGATCCGGCAGCTGGTCGAGTCCTGGCCGACCGACCAGCGGGTGGCGATCATCGGCACCGGCCACCTGTCCCTCGAGCTCGGTGGACCGCGCCAGTTCGGTGCCCATGGCCCCGATCCGGAGTTCGACCGGAAGGCAGTCGGGTGGATCGGCTCCGGTGACATCGAGGGCGCGCTGGCGGAGGTGACGCTGGACAGCCTGCACCTGCCGGGCAACGCGACCCACGGGTTCATGGACTTCCTGCTGATGATGGGCGCGGCCGGTGACGGCGCCAAGGCCGACCACGTCGACTCGCTCGACCTGTTCCACACGATGGAGGCCTACTTCACCTGGTACCCGAACGGAGCGCCGGCATGAGCAAGTACCTGCTCGACAAGTTCCTCTACACCGTCGACCGCGATCCCGAGCTGGTCGAGCGCTACCGGGAGGACCCCGCCGGAACCGTCGAGTGGTGGGAGGCGGAGCTGGCGAACAAGTTGCTGAACTGCACCAGCGACGAGCGGACGACGTGGCTGGCCTTCACCGAGGAGGAACGTACGGCGCTGCGCGAGCGAGACCACGTGGCGCTGTTCGGCCTGGGCGCTCACCCGTTCCTCACGCTGACCTTGTTCATCGCGGTGTTCGAGCGTGACCACGGTCCGCTGGAGTACCAGCTCGCCTACGCCAAGGCGATGGAGCACCTCACCCTGCCGTACCCCGACATCGCCACCTGACAGCGAGGAGAACGTCGTGCGCGCCGCAGTAGTGGGCATCCTGGGTGAACCCCCGTCCCTGACCGACCACCCGGACCCGGTCCGGGCCGACGGCTGGAGCGTCGTCCGGGTCGTCGCCGCGCCCGTCGTACCGCTCGACCTGTTGTGCGCTTCCGGTACGTCGTACTTCGGTGCGCCGCCGGTACCGTACGTGCCCGGCGTCCAGGGGGTCGGTGTGGTCGAGCACTCGGCGGCGGTGGCGCCGGGGACCCGGGTCTTCTTCGCGACCTCGGCCGGGATGGCGGCCGGGGACGGCAGCTTCGCCGAGCGCTGCGCCGTACCGGACGCGGACCTCGTCGTCCTGCCGGACGACGTCCCGGACACCGTGGTCGCGGCGCTCGGTCTGTCGGGGGTCGCGGCCTGGATGGCGCTGACCTGGCGGGCGGGGACGCGGCCGGGGGAGCGGGTCCTCGTGCTCGGTGGCGGGGGCGCGGTCGGGCAGATCGCCATCGGGGCCGCGCGTGCTTTGGAGGCCGGCCGGGTGACGGCCCTGTGCCGGTCCGAGGAGGCACGGCAACGCGCACTCGCGGCCGGCGCGGAGGAAGCGGTGCTGCTCACTGCGGACGTCGACGAGGTCACGGCGCGTCTCGCGGCAGCGACTGGAGGTGCAGTGGACGTGGTGATCGACCCCGTCTTCGGTACGGCGGCGACCGCGGCCAGCCGCCTGCTCGCGCCGGGTGGACGACTGGTGAACCTCGGTGGCGCCTCCGGCGACGAGGCGACGTTCTCCTCGGCCGTCCTGCGCAGCCGATCCGCGAGCGTGCTCGGGTACACGAACAACGCGTTGACGCCGGAGCAACGGGCCGAGGCGCTGGCCGCCGTACTGCGGCACGCCGCGGCCGGGTCGATCACGATCGCCCACCAGACCGTCGGACTGCCCGAGGTCTCGGAGGCCTGGCAGCGCCAAGCGGCCGGACAGATCGCGGGCCGGCTGGTTCTGACGATCTGACCGCGCTCGCGCCGCACCGCGGGAGCGGACCCGCCGAGGACTAGAGTCGCCGGGTAACCGACCACGGGAGCAGGGAAATGACCGCAGTCATCATCATCGTCGTGGCGCTCGTCGTCATCCTGGCGATCGCGCTGATCGTCTCGTACAACCGGTTCGTCAAGCAGCGGAACCTGATCCAGGAGTCCTGGCGGCAGATCGACGTCGAGCTGCACCGGCGCTACGACCTGATCCCGAACCTGGTCGAGACCGTGCGGGCGTACGCCGCGCACGAGCGGCACGTGTTCGAGGAGGTCGCGCGGCTGCGCACCCAGGCGGTCGGCGCCGAGGGCGCTACGCCGGAGCAGCGGGCCGCGGCCGAGGGACAGCTGTCCGGCGCGCTGCGGCAGATGATGATCTCCGTCGAGGCGTACCCGCAGCTGCAGTCGAACCAGAACTTCCTCGGGCTGCAGCGCGAGCTGACCGACACCGAGGACCGGATCGCGGCCGGGCGGCGGTTCTACAACGCCAACGTCGGCGACTACAACACCCGGATCGAGGCGTTCCCGTCGAACCTGATCGCGGGCAGCTTCAAGTTCGAGAAGGCCGGCTACTTCGAGGTCAAGGACGAGAGTGTGCGCTCGGTGCCGCAGGTCTCGTTCGGCACGATCGGCTCGGTCGCCGGTGAGCAGGCCCCGCCGCAGATGCCGGCCGGCAACCAGTCCTCGGGCCAGATCCACCCGCAGATGCCGGGTGGTAACAACCCGCAGCTACCGCCCCAGGACTCAACAGACAACAAAAACTACTAAAAATTAAATAGTTAAAAGAAAATTCAGGCCCGGGGGCGACGGCGTCTAGTCCGTCATCCCCGGGCCTGCCCTCCCCCCGGTACCTGCTCCCAGACTGCCCGGCCCGCATACATCCGGCGTACATCGGTGCGTACATCGATCAAGCCGAGGCTTCCCGGACAGACCTCGGGATGCCAACATGGGGCGCGAGCGGAACAGTTGAGAGGGCAGCCAAGTGGACAGTCTGAGGTACGAGATCCTCGGGCCTCTGCGTGTCGCGCACCTCTCCAGCCAGCAGTTACGCGCCAGTAAGCCCCGCCAGCTGCTCGCCACCCTCCTCCTCCACCCCAACCGTTTCGTCTCCACGGACCTGATCGCCGACGCGCTCTGGGAGACCTCCCCGCCGCGTTCCGCGACCGCCAACATCCGCACCTACGTGCGCGCGCTCCGAGGCGCTCTCCAGGACGCCGGCCTGCCCGCGCCGATCGACACCTCGGCCGCCGGCTACAGCATCGAGGTCGGCGTCGACGAGCTGGACTCCAGCATGTTCGAGTCCCTGCTGGCCGAGGGCGGCCACCTGCGCGACGAGGGCGACACCCGCCAGGCCATGCAGGTGCTCTCCCGGGCCTACGACCTCTGGCGCGGCCACCCGCTGGCCGACCTGGGCATCTCCTCGGCCTGGGAGGGCTCGATCGCCCGCCTGGAAGCGCAGCACCGCGGGCTGGTCGACAGCCTGCTCGACCTGCGACTCCAGTACGGCGACCCAGCCGGCGCCGCCGTACTGCTCAGTGATCGCCTGACCGAGGACCCGTACGACGAACAGCTCTGGCGCCGGCTCGTCGACACCCTGGTGGCGGCCGGCCGGACCAGCGAGGCGCGAGCGGCGTACACCAAGGCAGTCCGCACGCTGGCTGACGAGCTGGGCGTCGAGCCAGGCCCGGAGCTCGAGGCATCCGGCGCACGAGCCCAGAACGGCCACACCGCGAACTGGCCCGACCCCGGCATCCCAGCAGTCCGTACGCCGGAGCCGGAGTCCACCGAACCACCCGGTCCGATGTCCGCACTCGCACTGACCGAGCCGCAACGCCCGCCGTCCCAGCTGCCGCTCGACCTGGCCGACTTCAGCGGCCGCGCCGAGTACCTGGACCAGCTGCGCGACCTGGTCTGCGGACGCGACCCGGTCCGTCCGCCGATCGCGGTGATCTCCGGAGCACCCGGGACAGGCAAGAGCTCGCTGGCCGTTCGGCTGGGCCATCTGGTCAGGGAATCCTTCCCGGACGGGCAGATCTACCTGGACATGCGCGGGGCCACCGATCCCCGCGATCCAGCGGGTGCGCTGACCGACCTGCTGCTCAGCCTGAACATGCCGGACTTCGCCGTACCGGCCGACCCGGACCGCCGGTCCGCGATGCTGCGCTCCGAGCTGGCCAGCCGACGGGTGCTGATCATCCTGGACGACGTGGCGTCGGCCAGCCAGGTCGCGCCGCTCATGCCGGGCACCGGAGCGTCCGCAGTCGTGGTGACCAGCCGCAACAGGCTGATGGACCTCGCTGGTGCTGACCCGATGCCGCTGGACACCTTCGACGACGGCGAGGCCACCGAGCTGCTGCTGCGCGTTGCAGGCGCTGGACGGATCGATCGGGGCTCTCCGGCGGCCGAGGAGATCCTGCTGGCTTGCGGGAACCTGCCGCTGGCGATCCGGATCGTCGCCAGCCGTCTGGCCCAGCGGCCTGACCTGAGCCCGAGCGAACTGGCCCGGCGGCTCCGCGACGAGACGCACCGGCTGGACGAGCTGACCATCGGCGAGCTGGCCGTCCGGACCAGCGCTGACCTCAGCTACGACTCGCTCAGCCCGGAGGAGGCCCGGCTCTACCGGCTGATCGGCCACTTTGCGGTGGGGGAGTTCTCCGCTCGGGTGCTGGAGCCGGTGGCCAGTCCGGCCGTCGTACGGCGGAGTCTGGACCGGCTGATCGAGGTCAACCTGGTGCAGATCAGTTCGATCGACCCCACCGGCAAGGCGCGCTACCGGGTGCACGACCTGCTGCGGCTGCACGCGATCGGCGTTGGCAACGAGAACGAGAAGGCCGACGCGCTGAAGGACCTGGCCACACTGCTCGACGCCCTGCTGGCGAAGGTACGACGGGCTGCCGCGGCTCTGCCGTTCGGCTACTTCGGCAACCTCGACTACGAGGGCCCGCTGCTGTCACCGGACCCGCAGCCGTTCACCGACACGGATGCGATCGCCTGGTTCGACAGCGAGCGCAGCAGCTTCGTCCCGGCCATCCGGGCCGCCGCCCAGAACGGTCTGCACGAGCACGCCTGGCGGCTGGCCGCTGCCTGGGGGCCGTACCTCGACATGCGCGCGGGTTTCGACGACTGGAACGAGTCGCACCAGCCCGGTCTGCTCAGCGCGATCGCCTGCGGCGACCGTCGCGGCGCCGCGATCCTGCACCGCAACCTCGGCCAGCTCGCGCTCTACCAGGACGACTGGGACGCGGCCTGGCAGCACCTGTCCACCTCGGCCGAGCTGTTCGCCGAGGTCGGGGACCGGTTCGGTGAGGGCATCGCCGCGGTCGGCGTCGGGACCTGGCTGCGCGAGCGCGGTCGGCCGGACGACGCACTGACCCACTACGAGAACGCGGTCCGGGCCTTCGTCGAGGTCGGTGACGCCAACGGCGAGGCGGTGGCCCGCAGCGCGACCGCGTCGATCTGGCTGGCCCGGGACGACACGGTGATCGCCGGGCGCTACCTGGCCGAGGCGTTCCTGCTCGGCGTACGGCGGGGCGACCGGCACCGGGAGGCCAAGGTGCGTCGACGGATCGCCACGCTGCGGTCCCACCAGGGCCGCCCGGAGCAGGCGGTCCGCCAACTGCAGGCGTCGCTGGCGATCTTCACCAAGATCGGCGACGACCACTGCGCGGCGTACGCGCGGGCCGATCTCGGGCGGGCGCTGGTCGCGGTCGGTGAGGACGCGGCGGCCCGCAAGATGCTGCTGGACGCGATCGAGATCGGCCACCGGCTCGGCGACCGCAGCGTCGAGGGCGAGGCGGCGTTCCACCTCGGCCGGCTGCACGCGACGACCGGCAACAGCGACTTCGCCCGCCGGTACCTGAACCGCGCGGTGCGGGCCTGGCAGCAGATCGGCAACGACGCCCGGGTGGCCGACGCCCGCGTGCAGCTGACCGAGCTGGGCACCGACCTCGCCGTCAGCTGACGTTGACCTTCCCCCTCGGCCCACCCGCCGTACGCCGTACGTCGTTGAAATCTGGAATGTACGGACGCTGTATGCCGGCACGACAGGCTGGTTCTGCCACGGCGTGAGGGCCGGCGGGCGGGGGAGCACGGCCGGGGGGAGAGCGTGATGGAGCGCCAGATGGCAGAACGGGTCACGAACCCGAGAGACACCGAGTCCGCACTGGACTGGCAGCTGGAGCGCGTCGGCTCCACGGCCTGGCAGGAGTGGACGCTGAAGTTCCAGCGGATGGCGTTCGGCTACGCCAACGACAGCGGTTGGCACGACTCGGCCGACGCACTGCAGTGGCTCGATCACCACGCCCTCCTGCGGGAGGGGTCGGCGCCACGGGGGGCGCTGGTCTGGTACCAGGCGGTGGACCGGATCCGGGTGGCCTGCTCACTCGGCTCCGGTCAGGTGATCGGGCCGCTGCCGTACGGCGAGGTGGCCGTGGCCGCGCTGATCACGCTGAGCACCGACTTCGTCTGGTCGGAGCCGCACTTCCCCTTTGCCCACTAGGGGGAGGTCACTCGTTGTTGAGCTTCTCCATCACCGCGGTGCGCTCGGCCTCGGTGTCGTAGCGCTCGTCGTGGCCGGCGCCGTTGTCGTGCGCCTTCGCGCGGCGCTTGGCCAGCACGTACTCGACGATCATCGGGATGATCGAGATGAACACCAGCAGGATCAGTGCCGACTCGAGGTTCTCGTGGATGAACTTGATCCGGCCGAGCGCGTGGCCGAGCAGCGTGACGCCGGTGCCCCAGAGCACGGCGCCGATGCCGGTCCAGAAGAAGAACTTGCGCGGGTCCATCCGGCCGGCGCCGGCGGTGACGGTGATGAACGTGCGCACGATCGGCACGAACCGGGCCAGCACCAGCGCGCGCGGGCCGTACTTGTCGAAGAACGCGTGGGTGTCCTCGATGTACTTGGGTTTCAGGAACTTCGCGTTCGGGTTCTTGAACAGCGTCGTCCCGAGCGCGCGGCCGATGTAGTAGCCGGAGACGTTGCCGGCGAAGGCCGCGACGGTGAGCACCACGCAGGCCAGCCAGAGCGGGATGTCGATCGTGCCGAGGGCGACGAACAGGCCGACCGCGAACAGCAGCGAGTCACCCGGCAGGATCGGGAACAGGAGTCCGCACTCGATGAAGATGACCGCGGCGGTGCCCCACAGAGCCCAGTCGCCCAGCCAGTTCAGCAGGAACTCAGGGTCCATCCAGTTCGGCATGAGCATCGCCATCTGCATCATCACGCCGACAGGGTAGCGTCCCCACCTGTGCAACAGGCTAATCGTGACAGTGCCGCTGACCTGGTCGGAGCCGATCTGGTCGGCACCGCGGAGGTCGGCGTCGGCCCCTGGCAGGGTGATCTTCCGACCGATCCGAGGCTCGATCCGGAGCTGCTCGCCGAGGGCGACCGCCGCAACGTGGTGGACAAGTACCGGTACTGGCGGCTGGAGGCGATCGTCGAGGATCTCGACGCCCAGCGGCACCCGTTCCACGTCGCGATCGAGAACTGGCAGCACGACCTGAACATCGGCTCGGTCGTCCGGACTGCGAACGCGTTCCTGGCCCGCGAGGTGCACATCGTCGGCAACCGGAAGTGGAACCGCCGCGGCGCGATGGTGACGGACCGCTACCAGCACGTTCGGCACCACCCGCAGCTCGCCGACCTCGCGGCGTACGCCGAAGAGCAGGGCGTCCCGGTGATCGGCATCGACAACCTGCCCGGATCCGTGCCGCTGGAGACCTATCAGCTCCCCGAGGCCTGCATCCTGCTGTTCGGCCAGGAGGGCCCCGGTCTGACCGAGGCCGCCCACGAGATCTGCACCGACGTCCTCAACATCGCCCAGTACGGCTCGACGCGCTCGATCAACGCCAGCGCGGCGGCGGCGATCGCCATGCACGCCTGGATCCGCCGCCACACCTTCGAGCAGCAGCCTTAGGCGATCGCCGCGACCGGGCTTTCCCACGCGGCCCAGGCGGACTCGACCATGGCCGACAGGTCGTACTGCGCCTTCCAGCCCAGCTCAGCGGCGATGCGGGTCGGGTCGGCGACCACCTCGGGCGGATCGATCGGTCGGCGGGCCGTGAATTCGTACGGCTGGTGCAGACCGGTGATCTCCCGAGCAGTGTCCAGTACGTCGAGCACGCTGGCGCCCAAGCCGGTCCCGACGTTGTAGTACTCAGCCAAACCGCGAGCACCGAGCAGCGCCTCCACCGCGGCGACATGCGCGTCCGCCAGGTCCGCAACATGCAGGTAGTCGCGGATACAGGTGCCGTCGGGCGTCGGGTGATCCGCACCGAACACCTTCGGCCGCTGCCCGGCCGTCAGCGCCCGCAGCGTCAGCTGAAGCAGGTTGGCCACACCCGGGTCGCCCAGTGACGGACTGCCCGCTCCGCATACGTTGAAGTAGCGCAGGCTCAACCAGGACAGGCCCTGTGCAGCAGCCGCGTCCCGGATCATCCACTCGCAGACGAGCTTGGTGGTGCCGTACGGGTTGATCGGTGCGGTCGGAGTGGACTCGGTGACCGGCCCAGCAGGCGGTACGCCGTACACGGCGGCGCTGGAGGAGAAGACCAGGCGGCGTACCTCGGCGGCGCGCATCGCCTCGAGCAGGCTGGCCGTGCCACGCACGTTCTGGTCGTAGTAGTAGAGCGGACGGTCGACCGACTCACCGACGGCCTTCTTCGCGGCCAGGTGGATCACGCCGGTCACGTCGTACCGGGTCATCACCTCGGCCAGTCCGGCGGTGTCGAGAACGGAACAGGTCTCCAGCGGTACGCCGGTGGGTAGCCGTGCGGCCGATCCGGTGCTGAGGTCGTCGACGACCACCGTACGGCGGCCGGCGCGGGTCAGGGCGTGCACGACGTGGGCGCCGATGTAGCCGGCGCCGCCGGTGATCAGCCAGGTCGAGGTCATGGCCCAAGCCTGGTTGCCCGCGGGCGCGGGCAGAACGTGCACGCGGACCAGGCCGGTGCGGGCGTTCGGCGGTGCCCGGCGTACTGCAGATGGACGAGTCGGCACTCCATCAACGGCCTGATCCACGCTGCCCGCCGGACCGCCACGCTGAATGCTGCCGCAGTCGTGGCGACCCGTCCGAAGGAGCTCGAAGTGACAACTGTCCGCCCATCCGTACGACGCGGAGCCTGGGCCGCCGCGCTGACCGTCCTGGCGGTCGGTCTGCTGGCGCCTTTGCCCAGCGCCCGGGCCGCGGTGACGCCCCGGATCGACCTGAAGGTCCTGGTGGTCAACGATGGCAGTTCCCCGGTCGAGGCGATCGCCAGCGAGCTGGACGCCGAGGGCGTGCCGTACACCGAGCTCGACCTCAACAGCGGGTCCCGGCCGGCCGTCACCGCCGCGTTCCTGTCCGACAAGGTCGGGTCGACGCCGCGCGCCAAGTACCAGGCCGTCGTCCTGCCGAACGAAGCGCCCGCGAACCTCACCGCGGCCGAACTGACGGCACTGCAGACCTTCGAGCGCAACTTCGCCGTACGCCAGGTGAACGCCTCCACCTGGGCGCACCCGGGCGTCGGCCTCAACTACGCCGCGGACCCGGGCTACATCGGAACCCTGGACGGCGTCACCGCGACGGCGACCCCGGATGGCCGTGCGGCCGAGCTGCGCTATCTGGACGGGCCGCTCGGCTTCGAGGACGCGGACCAGACCTACTCCGAGAGCTACGGCTACCTGGCCACCCCGCTGGCCGGTGCGAACTTCAAGACGCTGGTGGGCGCGCCGATCCCGGGCACCGACCTGACCGGCTCGCTGATGGGGGTCTACAGCCACGACGGGCGTGAGGAGCTCGTCCTGACCTTCGTCTACAACGAGTACCAGGAGCAGTTCCAGTACTTGGCGCACGGCATCATCAGCTGGATGACCCGGGGCGTCCACCTCGGCTACGAGCGCAACTACTTCTCCGCGCACATCGACGACGTGTTCCTGGAGGACCTGCGCTGGAGCAAGGACGGTGACTGTACGCCGGGCGACAACTGCAACGTCGACCTCGACCCGAACGTGCAGCCGTACACACCGCCGATCCTGATGAACACCGCGGACGTGGACTTCCAGAAGGCCTGGCAGGCCCGGACGGGGATGCCGCTGGACGTCACCTACAACGCCGACGGGGTCGCGACCGCGCCCGCGCTGGCCGCGAAGTACAAGGCGGACAAGGCCTCGTTCCGCTGGCTGAACCACACCTGGTCGCACCCGTACCTGGGCTGCGTGCAGGACTTCAGCACGCTGCCGTGGAAGTGCGCGACCAACACCACCGGCACGATCCAGTACGCGTCGAAGGCGACGATCTCCACCGAGATCAAGAAGAACACCGACTGGGCCACCACGAACGGCGTGACGCTGGACAAGTCCGAACTGGTCACCGGTGAGCACTCGGGCCTGAAGACGCTGCCGCAGATGCTCGTCGACAACCCGAACCTCGGCCCGGCCCTGAACGAGCGCGGGATCAAGTACATCGCCTCGGACGCGTCGCGGGAGAAGGAGCAGCGCTCGATCGGCAACGCGCTGACCGTGCCGCGCTACCCGATGAACATCTTCTACAACGTGGCCACCGAGGCCGAGGAGATGGACGAGTACAACTGGATCTACACCAGCCGCGCCAACGGCGGCAGCGGGATCTGCGAGGACAACCCCGGTACGACGACCTGCATCGCGCCGCAGAGCACGGTCACCGGTTTCCGCGACTACATCGTGCCGCTCGAGGTCCGGATCGCGCTGCGGCACGTGCTCGGCAACGACCCGCGCCCGCACTACGCGCACCAGTCGAACCTGGCCGAGGACCGCATCGTGTACCCGGTCCTGGACGGCGTGATCGACCGGTTCGCCGCCGCGTACGCCGCGAACAGCCCGCTGCTGCACCCGACGATGAAGGAGTCGGCGACTTTGTTGCAGCAGGCAACGATCTGGAAGACCCAGAAGCAGAACGTGACCGCCTACGTCACCGGCGGCACGGTGACGGTGCAGAACAACTCGTCAACGACCATCCCGGTCCCGGTCACGATGCCGGAGGGCACCCGAGTGCTCGGCCTGCTCGGGCTGCCGGCCGGAGCGTTCGGTACGGCGTACGCCGGTGAGCGGTCGGAGCAGAAGTCGCTCGGCTGGCTCGGCTCGCTGAAGCTCGGCCTGCCGTCCGGCGCGGGCTACCCGGTCCCGGCGGCCACGCCGGCTCCGGCGACGGCCGTGGTCAAGGCTCCGGAGAAGAAGCTGCCCGTACTGCGGGAGTCGGCGAAGCTCGGCCCGTTCCGGACCGGCGAGATCACCGGGTCATGGACGTCGCACTGATCAACGAAGGCACCTACCCCTACGTCAAGGGCGGTGTCAGCCAGTGGTGCGACAAGCTGATCCGCGGGCTGCCCGAACACACCTTCCGTCTCGTCACGCTGGTCGCGAACGGGACCGAGAAGCAGACGTGGGACCTGCCGGACAACGCTGAGGCGGTGCAGCCGTTCCCCCTCTGGGGACCGGCCGCCACGCCTCGGCGGGGCCGGAACCGGGCTCGGGTGGCTGACGCCGCCCGGGCCGTCCTGGCCGGGTCGGTGCTGTCCCAGCCGGTCAGCTTCGAGTGGGGGCTGCGGGAGCTGGCCCGGCTGGCCGGTGAGCCCGGCTTCGACCGGGTGCTGCGCTCCTGCGACCTGGCCGGTGACCTGCTCGACCTGTGGCCGGCGGCCGAGCCGTTGACCGTGTACGACGCGATCGTCGCGGCCGAACTGGTCGAGCGCTCGCTGCTGCCGCTGCGGGTGGACCTGGGCCCCGGCCTGGGGCTCACCCACGCGGTGGCGAACGGTCTGCCCACGCTGGTCGGGCTGGCCGAGAAGTGGCGGCGCGGGACGCCGCTGGTGATGTCGGAGCACGGGGTCTACCTGCGGGAGCGCTACCTGGCCTTCCGCGACCTGCACTACCCGGCCGGAGTGAAGACGATCGTGCTCGGCTTCCTCCGGCAGCTCGCGGAGCTCGGCTACCGCTCGGCGGACTTCGTCGTACCGGTGGCTCGGTTCAACGCGCGGTGGGAGCACCGGCTCGGTGCTGATCCGGCAGCTGTCGTGCCGATCTACAACGGGGTGGAGCCGGAGCGGTACACCGCGATCGAGGACGAGCCGGAGGTGCCGACGATCAGCTGGGTCGGCCGGGTCGATCCGCTGAAGGACCTGGAGACCCTGGTGGCGGCGTTCGCGCTGGTCCGGGAGCAGCTGCCGGAGACCCGGCTGCGGCTGTTCGGTCCGACGCCGGACGGCAACGAGGAGTACGAACGCCGCTGCCTGGCGCTGGCCGAGCGGCTCGGGGTGGTGGACGGGCTGGTGCTGGAAGGGCCGGTGCCGTCGTCCCGGATCGCGTTCGAGGCCGGCCACGTGGTGGCCCTGTCGAGCATTTCGGAAGGGATGCCCTACACCGTGATCGAGGCGATGATGTGCGGCCGCGCGACGGTCTCGACCGACGTCGGCGGTACGGCGGAGGCGGTCGCCGCCGCGGGCGCCGTCGTACCGCCGCGGGATCCGTCGGCGTTCGCCGATGCCTGCCTGGTCTACCTGCGGGACGCGGAGCTGCGGCAGCGGGTCGGTCAGGCCGCGCGGGAGCGGGCGCTGGCCACGTTCACGCTCGACAAGTCCATCGACACGTACCGGATGCTGTACGAGGCCACGGTCGGTGCTGACCTGGAGCTGCCCGCATGAGCGCTGACTGCGTCCTGCTGCCGGGCCAGCGCCACCAGCAGGCGTCCGAGCTGGTCGAGCGGCCCGGTTCGGCGCCGCCGGTCGACGCGTACGAGGTCGCTGCCGCGCTGGAGGCCAGCGGGATCAGCGACCGGACAGCACGCGAGCGGTACGGCCGCCCGGATGTGTTCGCGCTCGGTGCTGACCTGCTGCCGTCGTTGCGGATGGAGGCGGTCGGCCATACGCCCGTCGTACGGGCTGCTCGGGTGCTTGTCGTTCCGACCTTGCAGCGTGGACTGGTCTTCGTCTTGCCGGCCCTGCTGACCGCTTCGGCGATGGGTGGCCGGTCTGCTCAGCTGGAGGTCGTCCTCCTGCTGGCCGCGGTGGCCTACGGATGGGCTGCCGGCCAAGGCGTCGCGTACGCCGGTTATGCCCTGACCAGCGCGGGGTCCCTGCCCGAGGCCCGCCGATTGATGCGTGATCTGGCGGTCCTGGCACTGATCCCCGCGCTGGTCGGAGCAGGCCTCGTCTGGTGGCGGCTACCCGCCGCCGGGTACGTGCTGGCGGTTGCCGTCAGCCAGATCGCGTACGTGCTCGGCTCGACCATCGGGGTCGTGCTCAGGCGGCCCGGTGTGATGCTTGCGGCGCTGGTGCCGGGAGTGCTGGTCGCGGTGCCGGACCTGCTGTTCACCGGGCTGCCCAGGCCGCTCGTTCTCTCCGGCATTGGAGTCACTGTCGCGGCGACTGTGGGCGCGGCGGTGTGGATGTGCAGAGGTGGTCGAACGCCCAGCCGTCCGGTCCGGCAAGCGGTCCTGTCCGACTGCCGCTTGTACGCCGCCTATGGTGCGTGCCTGGCCATGCTGCTCACGCTTGGACTTGTGGACGGGCTCGTCGCGCCCACGCCTGGGGTAGGGCTGACGCTCATCCCGCTGGTCGGTGGTGTCGTCGTGGCCGAGTGGCAGCTGGAGCAGTACCGCAGTCGCGCCGGACTGATTCTGCAGACGACCACGTCCGCTGGTGAGTTCGCTCGGCAGATCGGTGGCGCGTTGCTGAAGTGTGCGGCGGGCTACCTGCTGGCTCTCGTGCTGTTGACGGTGCTGGTTGCTGCAACGAGCGACTTGACCACAGTCGTCGTACTGCGCCTCGCGTCCACCGTCATGCTCGGCTGGGCGTTCCTGGCCGCGCTGCTACTGGTCGCGCACCGCCAGGTGCTGCCGGTGGTCGTCGTGACCGGACTGGGCGTCGTGCTGGCGGCCAGCCGCTATTTGCTGATGGATCAGGCGTTCGTCCTGGCCGTGTGGTACCTGGCGATCTGTGGTTCCCTGGCAACAACGCTTTCGGTGCTGGCCTGGCAGCGACTGACACGGGTGGAGGTCCATCGATGACGCGGCTCGCCGTGCCCTGGTACGTCCACCCGGCCGAGGCTCCGGAGCAGTGGCGCCGGCTGGCGTCGCTGGCGGAGCAGGTCGAGTTCGCCGTCGTGAACGTTGCCGACGGCCCGGGACTCCCTGGCGACGCCTACTACCCGCAGGCGCTGGCGATGCTGCGCGCCCACGGGATCCGTCTGCTCGGTTACGTGGACGTCGACTACGGCCGCCGCAGCCCAGCACTGGTCGCTGCCGACGTGGAGAGCTGGAAGGCCCTGTACGACGTCGACGAGATCATGTACGACCAGGTCGCCTCCGGAGTCGAGGCGCTCGGGCAGAACCGGATCCTCGCGCTGCTGGCCCGGCGGGCCGGCGTACGGACGCTGGTCGCCAACCCGGGCGTCGAGCCGTGCCCCGAACTGCTGGACCTGTTCGACATCACCTGTGTCTTCGAGGACGACGCGGCCGCGCACGCGTGGATCGAGCCGCCGGTGACGACCGCCCGGCGCTGGCACCTGGTGCACGGCGTACCGGTGGAGGAGCTGGAGCACGTGGCCGAGCGAGCCGGTGACCTGGGTGCTGAGCTGGTGTTCGTGACGGACCGGCCGTCGCCGCATCCGTGGGACCGGCTGCCGTCGTGGGAGTCCGCACGATGTTGAGGCCCTTGGTAGGTGTCGCGGCCTTCCTGCTGATCCTGGCGGGGTGCTCGGACTCGGCTGCTGACGAGCCGGTGGCCACGCAGCCGATCAAACCCCGCAGCAGCGACCTGTGGGCGCCCGAGCAGGGTGCGCCCTGGCAGTGGCAGCTGTCCGGTGACCTGGACCTCTCGGTGGACGTACCGGTGTACGACGTCGACTACGAGAAGACGTCGGCCGAGCAGGTGGCCGAGCTGCAGAAGAAGGGCCGGCGGGTGATCTGTTACGTCAGCGTCGGCTCGTACGAGAACTTCCGGCCGGACCAGGCGCAGTTCCCGGCCGCCGTACTGGGTAAGGCGCTGGACGGCTGGCCGGACGAGCGCTGGCTCGACATCCGGCAGTGGGACCAGCTGAAGCCGTTGCTGGCGGCCCGCTTCGACCAGTGCCGGGCCAAGGGGTTCGACGCGGTCGAGCCGGACAACGTCGACGGCTACGCCAACGACACCGGCTTCCCGCTGAGTGCCGAGGACCAGCTGACCTTCAACCGGCGGATCGCCGCGCTGGCGCACGAACGCGGGATGTCGGTCGGGCTGAAGAACGACCTGGACCAGATCGAGCAGCTGCAGCCCGACTTCGACTTCGCGGTCAACGAGGAGTGTATGCGGTACGACGAGTGCGACGAGCTGCGGCCGTTTCTTCAAGCAGGTAAGGCCGTTCTGCACGTCGAGTACGACGTGGCGACCGAGGAGTTCTGCGCGAAGGCACGGGAACTGCGGATGAGCTCGATGCGCAAACCGCTCGACCTCGGGCCGGATCGGCAGCCGTGCTGAGCGTCGTCGTCTGCAACCGGGTCCGGGTGATCGGCGAGGCCGTAGCACTCCACCTGGGCAGCTGTCGCGGGCTGCAGAGCGTCGGCAGCGTCTCCACGCTGGACGACCTGCTGCGGGTCGTGGCCGACCAGAAGCCCGACGTGGCGATCGTGGAGCCGGCCGAGCTGGGTCTCGCGGCCGCGGCGATCGTCCGGGTGGTCGGTGACGTCGCACCGCAGACCCGGGTGCTGATGGTGGCTGACGCGGCCGACCCGGCGCCGGTGCTGCAGGCCCTGCGGGCCGGTGCGCACGGCTGGGTGGCAGCCACGGACCCGCTGACGGACGTTGAGGCCGCCGTACGGGCTGTCGGGACGGGTGGCATGTGGGTGAGCTCAGCGGTGCTGGCCAGCCCGGCGCGGTCGGTGGGGGAGAGCTCGGACGACGCACGGCGGCTGGTGGACGGTCTGACCGAGCGGGAGCGGACTGTGCTCAGCTGCCTGATCGGTGGGCTGGACCGGCGGGCGCTGGCCGATCGGCTCGGCATCGCCGAGAGCACCGGGCGGACCCACGTCCAGCGGGTGCTGGGCAAGCTCGGGGCGCGGACGGCGGTGCAGGCGGCCGCGATCGGGCGCCGGGCCGGCGTACCGGCGGTCACCGGACGATGAACTGCTCGAACTGCGCGTAACCCCTGGCCGATCGGCGCGTTAGCAGGGTGAGTGACGCGGGACGAGACGGGATCGCCGACAGACTGTGGTCTGGTCGCAATGTCGTGTTCGACCGGCCGTCGCTCCGGACTCCAAGCCTGATGGCAGGGGTTTCGACACACAAGTTTGTCCCAACTCGGGCGGGGACGGCGCGTGCCTTTGCGTGCCGTACCGGGTTTGCGACGACATGGGGGGAAGACGGTGAGTTCTGGCCTGTACGTGCACCGACCAGGAGATCTGGACGGGATCACGGTGGTGCCGGTCGCGACGCGACCGGCAGCACGACAACCTGCGGACATCTGGCACGACCTGACCCACGAGATGGCGACGGTGCGTGCCCTGACGGCGGCTGCCCTGGGGGCGTCCGACGAGACGGCCCGGCGGGCGATGCTGATGCTGATCGAGGCGGAGGCCGAGGCGGTGTCCGCGCTGCTGCGGCAGTTGCGGACCGACCAGGAGACAGCCGAGCCGGCGTACGTGCCGGCCGCGCTGACCGACCTGGTCCGCGCGGTCGCACCGACCACCCACACCCAGGTGCGGGTGTCGGGGCAACTACCGGCGCTGCGGATCGGCATCGAGCGGGTGTCACTGCGTCGCGTGCTGCGCAACCTGCTGGAGAACGCGATCCGCGCCGCCGGCGAGGACGGCGTGGTCGAGCTGTCGGCCGTTGCCGTTGACAACGGTCTGGCGGTGGTGGTCGCGGACTCCGGTCCGGGGTTCGGTGCCGGGCCGCCGGGGCTCGCGTCCCGCGGGCTGACCATCGTTCGAACGCTGGTGGAGGCTGCTGGGGGCAGTCTCGAGGTCGGCACTGCGGACCTGGGCGGCGCCCGGGTCACAGTGACGTTCCCCGTTGCCCACCTCAACTGACCCGGGCGGACCCGTCCGTGTGACGGTCTGCGACGACCACCGGGTGTTCGCCGAGGCGCTGGCCGCGGTCCTGCGCGGTCATGGGTACGACGTGACCGCCGTACTGCAGGACCCGCGGCACGCCGTGAAGCTGCTGGCCGAGGACCCGGTCGACCTGTGCGTGATGGACCTGGGCTTCCCGGACGCGGACGGGATCGACTTCACCCGCAAGCTGCGGGAGGCGGCGCCCGGCGTACGGGTGTTCGTCCTGACCGCGCGGACCGGGCCGGAGGTGCTGCGGGACGCGATGGCGGCCGGTGCGAGCGGGGTCGCGTCCAAGGACCGCAGCATCGACGAGGTGGTGCGCGCGATCGGCCGGGTCGCCGAGGGCGAGATGTTCTGCGACGACACCTTGCTGCGCGACGCGCTCGGCCTCGACACCGATCCCGACCGGGCCCACGCCCAGTTCCTCGCCGGGTACCTGACCAAGCGTGAACGCCAAGTCCTGGAGCTGCTCGTCCAGGGCGCCACCACCGACTCGATGGCGGCCGATCTTCACATCTCCAGAACGACGGTCAGGACCCACATCCAGTCGGTGCTGTCCAAGTTCGACGTGCACTCCCGCCTGGAGGCGGTCGCCTACGCGATCACGAACGGCATCGTCACTCCACCGGGCTGAGCCGGTACGGTCGAAGGATGTGGACCGACCATGCGATCTGGTGGCACGTGTACCCGCTCGGCTTCACCGGCGCCGAGCGGGCTCTGGCTGACCTGACCTCCGAGCCGCGGCACCGGTTCGAGCATGTGGAGAACTGGCTCGACCACGCGATCGAGCTGGGCTGCTCGGGCCTGCTGCTCGGTCCGGTGTTCGCGTCCGAGACGCACGGCTACGACACGATCGACCATTTCCGGATCGACCCGCGGCTCGGCACCGACGAGGACTTCGACCAGCTGATCGCGGCCGCGCACGCGCGGGGTCTGCGGGTGGCGCTGGACGGTGTCTTCAACCACGTCGCGCGGTCGTTCGCGGGTCCGCACGAGTGGTTCCGCCGGACCGACGAAGGGCTCGCCTACTTCGAGGGGCACGACCACTTGGTGGCCCTCGACCACGACCTGCCCGCCGTACGCCGGTACGTCGTGGACGTGATGACGCACTGGATGGCGCGCGGAGTGGACGCCTGGCGGTTGGACGCGGCGTACGCCGTACCGGCGTCGTTCTGGCGGGACGTGCTGGCCGAGGTCCGCGCGCAGTACCCGGAGGCGTGGTTCTTCGGTGAGCTGATCCACGGCGACTACGCGGCGTACGCGCAGGAGAGCACGCTCGACTCGATCACGCAGTACGAACTGTGGAAGGCGATCTGGAGCTCGCTGAACGACGGCAACTTCTACGAGCTGGCCTACGCGCTCGAGCGGCACGACCAGCTGCTCGACACGTTCGTCCCACAGACCTTCGTCGGCAACCACGACGTCACCCGGATCGCCAGCAAGCTCACCGACGAGCGCCACCTCGGGCATGCCGTCGCGATCCTCTTCACGGTCGCCGGCATTCCGAGCGTGTACGCCGGGGACGAGTTCGGCTGGCAGGGCGTCAAGGAGGACCGCGAAGGCGGCGACGACGCGATCCGTCAGCAGTTCCCGGACAAGCCCGGCAAGCCCGATCCGCTCTACCAGGAGCTGATCGGCGTACGCCGTCGCAATCCCTGGCTGGTCAGGGCACGGACCACCGTCGAACACCTCACCAATGAAGCCGTCGCGTTGAGGTCAGCCGCTGACGGGCAGAGCCTCACCCTCCTGCTGAACGTCGGCGACGAGCCCTACCGCTTCCCTGTGGAAGTAGCAGAGCCCGTCGTCGAAGCGCACAGCTGGAAACTAGCGACCTAGGACCGCCGCGAAAGCCTCCTGCAGGGCGGCCGTCGGATCCTCCGGAAGGTCGCTGGACCGGAAGGCGATGTGAGCATCGGGCCGGACGACCAGGCAGCCGTTGTCCGGGATCTCCCGCAGCCGCGCCCAGTCGCCGTACAGGTCCTCCAGTTCGCGACCCGGGCCGACGACCGCGGCCTCGATCGGGAGACCGAGCGACTCGGAGACGGCCTGCGCGGCCTTCACCCAGGACTCGCCGCCGATGCCGGTCAGCACGGTGAAGCGACCCTTGCCGACCACGTCGAGCGTCGAGACCGTCTCCGAACCGCGGGTCAGCCAGCAGTGCGGGATCCGCGCGCCCGGCCAGGTGGTCGGGTGGTAGTACAGCTCGGCATCCCGCTCGTACGCCGGTTCGGGCGTCCCGTCCGGCACGACCGCCGACGAGGCGTAGCGCTGGCCGAGCTCCACCCCGTGCGCGTTGAACTCGTAGTCCTTCAGCTCGATCGCCTCCCGCAGTTCGTTGCGCTGGGCAACGCCCTCGGGAGTATCGTCCTTGCGCGAGTCGATCGTTCGCCCGGCCGGCGCGTCAGGCGTCATGCCGAGCGCGCGGAAGATCTGCCCGAACTGTGTCCGGCTCTTGTTCGCTCGCTCGACGATCTGCCGCGCGATCGGCACCCGCTCTTCGTCGTACGACGCCAGCAGCGTCGGCGAGGCCTGGCCCTTCAGTACCAGCGACAGCTTCCAGGCCAGGTTGTACGCGTCCTGGATCGACGTGTTCGAGCCCAGCCCGTTGCTCGGCGGGTGCCGGTGGATCGCGTCGCCCATGCAGAACACCCGGCCCACCGACGCCTGCTCGGCGTACATGTGGTTCACGCTCCACACCGAGGTGCCCTTGAGCTTCACGTCGATCGTGTCGTCACCCACCAGGTTGTGCACGATCTCGGTCGCCATCGCTTCGTCGACCACCGGCGGCGGCTGGTTGATGTCGTAGCCCCAGACGATCAGCCACTCGTTCCACGGCCGGACCATCCGGATCAGCCCGGCGCCGATGCCACCGATCTGCGCGCCCGGCTGCAGCACCCAGTACAGGACGCTCGGACGGTGCGCGACGTACTTGGACAGGTCGGCCTCGAAGACGATGTTCATCGAGCCCTCGACGTCCATCTGGCCGGCCATCGGCAGGCCGATGTCCTGCGCGACCTTGCTCCGGCCGCCGTCCGCGCCGATCAGGTACTTGGCCCGGATGTCGTACTCCGAGCCGCTGAGCCGATCGCGCACGTGTGCGGTGACGCCGTCGGCATCCTGCTCGAGCGATAAGTACTCGGTGTCGAACCGGACGCGCGCGCCGCGGCTGGCCGCCGTACTGACCAGAATCGGCTCGAACAGCGTCTGTGGGAGATCGCACGGCAGCGTCGGTGAGGCCTCGGTGTAGTCGGCCAGGCGGCGCGGGTGCGTTCCCCACGTCCGGATCCGGCCGATCTCCTCACCGGCAAGGCTGGTGCAGAAGGCGGTCTGGCCCATCAGCGCATGCTCGGTGCCCTTGTCGGTGATCTGGTCCTCGATGCCCATGTCCCGCATCAGCTCGACCGTGCGCTGGTTGGTGATGTGCGCCCGCGGGGTGTTCGCGGTCCAGCGGTAGCGGGTCAGCACGACGTTGTCCACGCCGTACGACGACAGGAACAGCGACGCCGCGCCACCGGCAGGACCGGTGCCGACGATCAGGACGTCGGTCTCGAACGAATCCGTCACAGCGTCTCCTCGGTGGTCGCGAGTACGAGGTCGTAGTGCACCGACGCGAACGGCTGGTCGACCGCGCGGCCGTCCGGCGCCGTACCGGCGGGGTGCTCGGTGAACTCGGCGATCAGCGAGTCCTTCACGCCGAACACGGCGTCGTCGACCAGGTGCTCGTCACCGGCCGCGAACACGTGCGTGATCAGGCGGGCGAAGCCGGGTGCCGTGACCATGAAGTGGATGTGCGCCGGGCGCATCGGGCCGCGGCCGCCGGCGCGGAGCAGCTCGCCGACCGGGCCGTCGTCCGGGATCGGGTAGGCGACCGGGCGGACCGACCAGAACGAGAAGTTTCCCTCGGCATCGGTCGTGAAGTGGCCACGGTTCTGCGGGACGTCGAGATCCTTCTGGACGTCGTAGAAGCCGTCCTCGTCGGCCTGCCAGGTCTCGAGCAACGCGCCGCCGACCGGCTGGCCTTTGGTGTCGAGCACCCGGCCACTCACCAGGCACGGCGTACCGGGAGCGCCGTTGGCGATGTCGTCGCCGAGCTCGTACGCCGGGGAGCCCTCGACGAAGAACGGGCCGAACACGGTCGCCGCGGTCGCCTCCGCCGGGAGCTTGGTGTCCAGCCCGACCGTCAGCATCGACAACCCGAGCACGTCGGCCAGCAGTACGAACTCCTGCCGGGTCGCGGTCGAGATCTGCCCGGTCCGGGTCAGGAAGTCGATGCCCCGGAAGTACTCCTCCTCGGTCAGGTCGACCTCACGCGCGAACGCGTGCAGGTGCCGGACCAGCGCGCCCAGCACTTCCTTGGTCCGCGCGTCCGGGCTGCCGTCGAAGCTGGCCACCACCTCGTCGGTCAGGTTGTCGCTCATGTCGTGTCCCCTCATGCCTCGATCACCATCGCCAGTCCCTGGCCGACGCCGATGCACAGCGTCGCCAGGCCGTAGCCACCGCCGCGCCGGTGCAGCTCGTGCGCGAGAGTGGTGAGAATCCTTGTGCCGGAGCTGCCCAGCGGGTGCCCGAGGGCGATCGCGCCGCCGTTCACGTTGACCTTCGCGCGGTCCAGTTCGGGCCATTCGCCCAGGCACGCCAGGCTCTGCGCGGCGTACGCCTCGTTCAGTTCGACCAGCTTCAGGTCGTCCCAGCCGATGCTGGCCTTCGCGAGCGCCTTGCGGGACGCCTCGACCGGGCCGATGCCGAAGTACTGCGGCTCGACGCCGTGCACCCCACGACTGACGATCCGAGCCAGCGGGTTGATGCCAAGGCGCTGCGCGGTCTGCTCATCGCCGATCAGTACGGCGGACGCGCCGTCGTTCAGCGTGGAGGCGTTGCCCGCGGTGACCGTCCCGTTGTCGCGGAAGGCCGGCTTGAGCTTGGCCATCACCTCGGGGGTCCCGCCCTCGCGGATCGACTCGTCGCGGGTCAGGGGCTGTGTCTTTGCCGGCAGGTACGGCGCCAGGTGCTCCCACGGCACGATCTCGCCGTCGAACGTGCCGGCCGCCCAGGCCTTCGCGGCCTTCTCGTGCGACTCCAGCGCGAACAGGTCCTGCGCCTCGCGGGTGATGCCGTACTTCTCGGCGAGCTGTTCGGTCGCCTCGCCGAGGGAGACGGTCCACTGCTTCGGCATCCGGGGGTTGACCAGCCGCCAGCCGAGCGAGGTGGACTCCGCGGTCATGCTGCCATGGGGGAAGGCTCGATCGGGCTTCGGCAGGACCCAGGGCGCGCGGCTCATCGACTCGACGCCACCGGCGACGACCAGTCCGGAGTCTCCGGTCTCGACGGCTCGTGCTGCTTGGATCGCTGCTTCGAGGCCGGAGCCGCAGAGGCGGTTGACCGTCGTACCGGGGACGCTGGTCGGGTAGCCCGCGAGGAGCGCGGCCATGCGCGCGACGTCCCGGTTCTCCTCGCCGGCGCCGTTGGCGTTGCCGAGGAAGACGTCGTCGATCTCCGCCGGGTCCAGGCCGGGGTGGCGGACGAGTAATTCGCGCAGGGTGACGGCGGCGAGGTCGTCGGGTCGTCCACCGGCCAGTGCGCCACCCAGCTTGCCGACGGGGGTGCGGACGGCGTCGTACAGGAACGCGGAGGTCATTGCCCAACTCCTTGCAGCGAAGGACGTTCGCCGGACCAGGCGGCGAGCAGGAGGTCTGTCAGGGTCGCCTCGTCAACCGGCACGATGTTCACCGGGTTGGTAGCGGCGAACTGGCGGGCGGCTTCCCTGGCCTGTTGTTCGGTGAGACCGAGGGCGCGGAGGCTGGTCGGAACGCCTGTGGTGCTGAAGAAATCGTACAAACCGGTGGCCAGATCCTCCGCCTGGATGGCAGATTCCAGCCGCGATTTCGCGCGCGGTACGGCGGCCGCGTTCAGGTGTGTTACCTGGGGAAGGACGGCCGCATGCGTCTCCGCGTGCGGCAGGCCGTAGGTGCCCCCGAGCAGGTGGCAGAGCTTGTGGTGCAGGCCGGTCCCGGCCGAGGCGAGCGCCGAGCCGGCCAGGCTCGCGCCGTACAGGAGGTTGCCTCGGGCATCCAAGTCGTTCCGGTCCTCGATGACGGCGAGCAGCCCGTCGTGCAACGCGCGAGCTCCCTCGACCGCGGTGATCTCGGTGATCGGATCGGCCTTGACCGTCCAGGTCGCCTCGACGCAATGCGCCAGCGCGTTCGCGACGCTGGCCGCGGTGATGGCGAGCGGGAGGCCGCGAGTGAGGACCGGGTCGTAGACAACGGTCCGGGGGAGTACGGCGAGATCGGTGCCGGTGGTCTTGCTGCCGTCGGCGGTCTGGCCCCAGACCGGGGTCATCTCCGAACCGGCGTACGTCGTCGGTACGGCGACGATCGGCAGCCCGCTGTAGAGAGCGATCGCCTTCGCCAGTCCGATCGCCGAACCGCCGCCCAGCGCGACGATCCCGTCGGCCCTGATCTCGGCGGCCTTCGCGCGCGCCGCGTCCGCCCGCTCGACCGGCACGTGCTGCCGCACCTCGTCGATCCGCCCCGCGAACCGCTCCCCGAGCCCCAGCTCGACAACATCCGCCGCATCCCGAGCAGACCCCGTAGCAATCACCAGCGTCCGGGAGATCTCGAGTAGTTCCACCTCACCCGCGACCTGATCCAAAGCCCCGGCCCCGAAAACCACCCGGCTCGAAAACCCTGTGTGCACGAAAGATTCAGGCATCGATCGGCTCCCGGTTCCGCAGCTTCCGCAGTACCGCCAGCTCGTGCCCGGTCGGCGCCGGCACCTCTTCGATGTCGTCGGCAACCTTCAGCGTCCACCCGGTCGCCGCGACAGCCTGCTCGACCGTCACCCCCGGATGCAGTCGCGTCATCGTCAGCTCGTGCGTCACCGGATCCGGCTCCAGCACGCCGTGGTCGGTGATCACCAGCGTCGGCCCAGCGCCCGGAGCCTGACGCTCCTGCCCGGTCGGCCCGTAGCCGACCGACGAGACGAAGTCGACGGTCTCCACGAACGTCCGCGGCGACTGCTTCACGATCACGATCACCCGCCGAGCGGCCGCCGCGATCTCCGGCGCGCCACCCGCTCCGGGCAGCCGCACCTTCGGATGCGCGTGGTCGCCGATCGCTGTCGTGTTGATATTCCCGAACCGGTCGATCTGCGCGGCGCCGAGGAACCCGACGTCGATCCGCCCGGCGCCGACCCAGAAGTTGAACATCTCCGGCACCGACACCACGGCGGTCGCGGTCGCGGCCAGGTCGTCATCGCCGATCGACAACGGCAGCCGTTGCGGCTTGGCGTCGATCGCCCCCGATTCGTAGACCAGCCGGCAGTTCGGCGCGTGCGTGTGCCGGGCGAGGTTGGCCGCGAGGTTCGGCGGCCCGACGCCGACCAGGCAGACGTCGCCGTCGTACAGCTCGCGCGCGGCCGCGACGTTCATCATCTCGGCGCTGTCCCAGTCAGACATCCGCGCTCTCCTTCAGATCGTTCTCGGCCGCCCAGGTCAGGAACGACTCCCGGTCCCGCGCGATGGCGTCCCAGCGCTGGTAGAAGTCGTTGTCGCGGACCGAGTAGCCGGCGGCGTACGACGGCCAGGCGCCGTTCGGGACGACGCAGACCGCGGACAGCACCCAGTTCGGCAGGATCACCGCACCGGTCCGCTCGGGGAACTCGTCGACGACCTCCTCGACGGTGACGATCGCCCGGTCCGCGGCCAGGACGGCCTCGCGCTGAACGCCGGTGATGCCCCAGAGCATCACGTTGCCGTCGCGGTCGGCGAGCTGCGCGTGGATCACGGTGACGTCGGGGTTGACCGCCTTCACCGCGGCCAGTTCCTCGCCGGTGAACGGGCAGGTGACGCGGGAGATGATGTCGCGCTGCTGCTCGAGATCGGTCCCGCGATAACCCCGCAGTACGGCGAACGGCAGCCGCGCGGCGCCGGCGGAGTACGCGTTCGCGAGCCCGGCGTGGCTGTGCTCCTGCACCGACAGCGGGTGCGGCCAGGCGTTCTCGACCGCGTCGCGCAGGCGGTGCAGCGAGCCGACGCCCGGGTTGCCGCCGTACGAGAAGACCAGGTGGTCGGCGACGCCCAGTCCGATCAGCTGGTCGTAGACGAGGTCCGGCGTCATCCGGACCAGGGTCAGGTGCCGGCGGCCCTGGCGCGCGATCTCGTGCGCGGCGGCGAACGGGATCAGGTGCGTGAAGCCCTCGAGCGCGACCGTGTCCCCGTCGTGCACGTGCTCGGCGATGGCGTCGTGGAGAAGTACTGGACTCGGCATCGAAGCTCCGCTAGGATTTCGCTCAGCGAAAAGTTCTTCTTTCAACGAAAAGGCTAGCCGATGTCCGGTGACGCGTCCACAGGCACGTTCCTCCAAGGGCTCGAGCGCGGCCTGGCGGTGATTCGCGCGTTCTCGGCGGAGACGCCGTCGCTGACGCTCAGCGAGGTCGCCCGCGACGTCGGCATCACGCCCGCGACCGCCCGGCGGATCCTGCTCACGCTGGAGCAGCTCGGATACGTGCGGAGCGACGGGCGGCGCTTCACGCTGACTCCGCGCGTGCTGGCACTGGGCTGGGCGTACCTGTCCTCGCTGGACCTCGGTGACATCGCTGGGCCGTTCATGGAGGAGCTGAGCGCTCAGACCCGGGAGTCCTGCTCGATCGCGACGCTGGACCTGCCCGACATCGTGTACGTCGCCCGCGTGCCGACCCGGCGGATCATGACGGTCGCCCTGGGCGTCGGGGCCCGGCTGCCGGCGTACGCGACGTCCATGGGCCGGGTGCTGCTGGCTGGGCTGCCCGACGACGAGCTGACGGCGTACCTGGAGGCTGTGGAGACCGAGCAGCTCACCGAGCACACGCTGACCTCGCCGGACGAGCTGCGGGAGGTCATCAAGCGGGCCGGCGTCGATGGCTATGCGCTGGTCGACCAGGAGCTGGAGCTGGGGCTGCGGTCGATCGCCGTACCGATCCTGGACTCGCGCGGCCGGGCGGCTGCCGCACTGAACGTCTCGGCGCACGCCTCCCGCAGTACGAAGGCGGCACTGCGGACCGAGTCGCTGAAGCCGTTGCAGGAGTGTGCGGACCAGATCGGCACAGCCCTACGCCAACGAGGCCGCATCTGAGGCTCCTGCGGGACCGGAAGCGGGGGACTTCCCCCGCTTCCTCAACCTCAGGCCAATTGCTTCGTCTACAACTGTTGTCCGGCCGCCGCGGCATCAGCCACGGCAGACATTCCCGGCCGCAGGCGTGCCGGGCTGCAGTTCGGTCAGTCGGTCTGGGTCACCTTGCGGAGGCCGCGGGGAGCATCCGGGTCGAGGCCGAGTTTGCGGGCGAGGGCCTCGATGGCGCGCTGGGCGGGGATGACCAGCGCCAACGGAGCGAGGGTTTCGGGGAGGTCGGGGCCGGCCAGGTTGACGTCGCAGAGGCTGGCGAACTTGGCGTCTCCGCCGATGCCGAGGATCTTGCTGCCCTTTTCGCGGACGATGGTGGCGAGCTCGGTCATGCCGGGGAGGGCGGGGCCGTCGGCGGCGGCGACCAGGATGGTGACGAGGTCGGCGTCGACCACTGCGATCGGGCCGTGCTTGAGGTCGGCGTACGACAGGCCTCGGACCGGCTGGAGGCAGGTCTCTTCGAGCTTGAGGGCTACCTCGAGCGTGGTGCCGAAGGTGAGGCCTCGGCCGCTGGAGAGGACGTCGTGGGCGCCGGCGAGCAGCTCAGCGGCAGCCTCGACGGAACCCTCGAGCATCTTCGCGGCAGCGTCGGGGACGCGCGCGATGTCGGCGTCGAGCGTGCCGGGCTTCTGCGCGAGTGCGTCGACGGCGACCGTGATCGCCGCGAGCTGCGTCGTGTACGTCTTGGTCGCCGGCACCGCCAGTTCCTTGCCGGCCTGCGTGATCAGCGCGACGTCGGCGGTCGACGCCAGCGGGCTGTCCGCATCGTTGGTGATACCAACGATCGCGGCACCGTTGCGCTTGGCCCACTCGGCGGTGTCGACGATCTCCTGCGTGGCGCCCGACTGGCTGACCGCGACGACCAGCGAGTTCGACAGGTCGAGGTTCGCGCCGTACAAGGTCGCCACGGACGGCGCCGCCAGCGAGGCCTGCCGGCCGGCGTGGATCTCGGTCAGGTAGCGGCCGTAGACGCCGGCGTTGTCGGACGAGCCCCGGGCGAGAAAGATCACGTTCCGGCGCCCGGCAGCGAGCCGGGTGATGTCGTGCCGGCTGGGCAGCACGTGCTCGAACGTCGCGGCCAAGGCGGCCGGTTGCTCGGCGATCTCGCGTGCCATCTGGGTGGCAGAGGCGGGGACAGACACCACTGGGATCACTGGTCCTATCTGGTCTTAACAGGTATGCTGCGCACGATAGCAGTGAGCGGTCGTCCGGGGCACCCCCGCGGGCAACGCCGATGGTCTGGAGGATCGAGATTCGATGGTGGCTACCAAGCGGGCCCAGGTCCGGTCGGTGCTGGAACGGCTGATCGACGTCGAGCTGCACCCCGGCGACCCGATCCCCTCCGAGCGCGCGCTGGTCGACAAACTGAACGTCTCCAGGGTGACCGTCCGGCAGGCGATCAGCGACCTGGTCGAGTCCGGTGCGCTGGAACGCGTGCACGGCAAGGGGACTTTCGTCACCGGGCCGCAGGTCGACTCCCAGCTGCACCTGACCTCGTTCTCCCGCGAGATGCGGGCCCGAGGATTGGAGCCCGGCACGGTGGTGCTGTCGGCCACCGAGATCGAGGCGTCCGACGAGACGGCCAAGGGGCTGCGGGTCGCGAAGGGCACGAAGGTGATCCGGGTCGAGCGGCTGCGCACGGCCGACGCGTCCCCGATGGCGTACGAGGTCGGGTACTACCCGTCCGCGTTGTTCCCCGGCCTGCTCGGCCGTGAGCTCGGCACCCTGTACGACGTCTTCGCCAGCGAGTACGACGTCGTCGTCACCTCGGGTGAGCAGACCGTCCGGGCGGACAACGCCGACGGTCACGTCGCCCGGGTGCTCGGCGTGGCCCGGCGGGCACCCCTGCTGGTCCTCGAGCGCACGACGTTCGCCGGCCGCAAGGTCGTCGAGCTGTCCTGGTCGGCCTACCGCGCCGACCGCTACCGGTTGCACATGGCCCTCACCCCGCGCGGCCCGCGGACCGGTTCCTCCACCTGATCCAACTGGACCTGTCCTGTTGGGCCACTGGTCTGTTCCCTGCTGTTCGCTCCCCGGTCACCCGGCCGGCTCAGCAGGTGGCCCGCCGAGTACGACGAGGTGCCCGGCCGCAATACTGGAGCTACAACCCACATGAACTTTGCTGTGAGGAGTACCGCGAGACATGCCTATTGCCACCCCTGAGGTCTACGCCGAGATGCTGGACAAGGCCAAGCAGAACCGCTTCGCCTACCCGGCCATCAACGTCAGCTCGTCGCAGACGCTGACCGCCGCGATCCGCGGTTTCGCCGAGGCGGGCTCGGACGGCATCGTCCAGGTCTCCACCGGCGGTGCGGACTACCTGTCCGGCTCGACGATCAAGAACATGGTCACCGGCTCGGTCGCGCTGGCGGCGTACGCGCACGAGGTCGCCAAGAACTACGGCGTCAACATCGCGCTGCACACCGACCACTGCCCGAAGGACAAGCTGGACGGCTTCGTCCGGCCGCTGCTGGAGATCTCCGCCGAGCGCGTCGCCCGCGGCGAGAACCCGCTGTTCCAGTCGCACATGTGGGACGGCTCGGCCGTTCCGCTGGACGAGAACCTCGAGATCGCCAAGGACCTGCTGGCCCGCGCGCACGCGGCCAAGATCGTGCTGGAGATCGAGGTGGGCGTCGTCGGCGGTGAGGAGGACGGCGTCGCGAACGAGATCAACGACAAGCTGTACACGACCGTCGAGGACGGCCTGGCGACGGTCGAGGCGCTCGGCACCGGCGAGAACGGCCGCTACCTGACCGCGCTCACCTTCGGCAACGTGCACGGCGTCTACAAGCCGGGTTCGGTCAAGCTGCGTCCGGAGATCCTGAAGGAGATCCAGGACGCGGTCGGCGCCAAGGTCGGCAAGGACCGCCCGTTCGACCTGGTCTTCCACGGCGGTTCCGGCTCGACCCTGGAGGAGATCCGGGCCGCGGTCGACAACGGCGTCATCAAGATGAACGTCGACACCGACACGCAGTACGCGTTCACCCGCCCGGCCGCCGCGCACATGTTCAGCAACTACGACGGCGTGCTGAAGATCGACGGCGAGGTCGGCAACAAGAAGGCGTACGACCCGCGCGCCTGGGGCAAGGCGGCTGAGGCCGGCATGGCCCAGCGCGTCGCCGAGGCCTGCGAGAACCTGCGCTCGACGGGCACCTCGCTCAACGCCTGAGCAAAGCACGATCGGGTGCGCCGGATCGCCGCCCACCAGCTCCACTCGACGGACCCGCTGCTCCTGCAGCGGGTCCGTTCTGGTTTCAGCGGACCAGGAGGCCTCCCCAGTCGGGGGCGTAGAAGGGCGTGATCGACTGGCAGTCGGTGATCGGTTCGTCGGTGGAGCTGAAGCCCCAGAGCCAGCCGAGGCGGTCGGTGCGGCCGTCCTTCAGCGAGAACGAGACGGGCTTGCCGACCAGAGCGGGGTCGGCGGACTTGGTGACGACGCCGGTGGCGACGCCGACCGGACCGCCGACGGCTAGGCAAGTGATGCGGCCCTGGAAGTCGGCGACGAGTCGGCCGTCGGGCTTGTGGTGCGTGACATGGAAGCCGCCCTTCACCTGCAGGGCGTTGTCGCCGGGAGCGATCCGCGCGGCGACCGTGAAGCGCAGCGGGTCGCCGTTGAACTCTGGGGTCTTGCTCGTTCCTCCGAGCACGGCGAGGACGTTCGTCCCGGTGGTGCCCGACTTCAGCTCAACCCGCTGGGAAGAGGAGTTGGTAGCGGCGGGCGACGACTGGGAAGAGGAGTTGGTGGCGGCGGGTGACGCCTGCTGGCCTGCGTCACCGTGGACGGTGAAGTTGCCCCAGGTGACGGGGAAGTGCGGGGCGGTGCCCTGGACGCGGCTGACCGGGGCGTCGAAGAATCCCCAGACCCAGCCGATCCGGTCGCCCTTGCGCCCGCCGTCGTACACGGTGAGGGCGATCTCTTTACCGATGAACTCCCGCGGTACGCCGGGGTGGTCGGCGCGGCCGATCGTGCCGGTGAGGATCCCGACCTCGTCGACGGCGTACAGGCTGGAGACCTTGCCGCTGAACTCGGCGACGAGACTGCCGTCGGGGTTGCGATGGATGACGTGGAACGTGCCGGTCGGGTGCAGCGGGTCGTCGCCTCGGGCATCGACCTCGAAGCTCACCGGGTCACCCGCGTAGTCAGGGCCCCACTCCTCGCCGAGGACTCCACCGGCCTTGCCCTTCACCTGCATCGTCGAGGTGGGGGAAGCGCGGAGGGGTGCGGCCGTTGGACCGCTCGGGGTGGAGGACGTTGCCTGTGCTGCCGTCCCGGTGAGGGCGGCGAGCAGGCTCGCGGCGGCTAGGCCGACGGTGGTGGCGCGGAGGACTCTTTGTCGGGCGGACAACATTGGTTCGGCTCCTTGGGTTCGGTTTCTTCAACCACCGTTGTCGTTTTGGGGGCGGGGGAGATCCCTCCGGGGAGTGAAGCGACTAGCTCGGACGGGGGATTCGGCCCCGAGGTAGTCGCTTTCGGCGGGCGGGGTCGAAGGGCCTGACGGCGGTGGAGCGCAGGGCTCTTGCGAAGGTTGTGCGGATCTCTTCGACGACGGCGGGTGGATCGTCGAGGTCGGGCCAGGAGATCCAGCAGTAGCCGGCCGGCGAAGGATCGGCGGGGAGACCGGGGCGGGGAACGCCGAAGGCTCGGTCGGCGGCCTCGGCCAGGTACGCGGCCAGGGCGGGAGTGGTGGTTTCGTCGGGGGCGTTCGACCAATACGGGCGGTGTGGGTCGAACTCGACGACGGTCCGCTCGGCCGGGAACCACAGCGAGCAGCCGACCTGGTCGGCGTCGACGCCTGGTGGGGGAGACGAGGACGGCGTGGGCAGTCCGGCGTCGGCGAGGATCACACGCAGCCGGGACTCGGCGACCGAGGCCGACTCATGAGTCGCACGGGCGACGACGGAACGTGCCTGCTCGATCCCGTCGGTCAGGTGGTCGGTCGCTTTCCGGAGCGTCGTGATCGTGGCGAGCCCGGAGTACAGGCTGGCGTCGGCGACAGCCTGGGCAGGAGCAGGTGGACAGGTCGCGGCGACCTCGGCGACCGCACGCGGAGGTGAGGTCACCCGCAGGCCGTTCCACACGACGACGCCAGGTCCCAACGGGCTGCGCACGTGCCGGACAACATCGTCGTCCTCGACGCCCCGCCGGGCGCTGCCGCCGCTGCCGGCCCGCTCGACGTCGACAGCACGGCCGGCCCGTTCGACGTCGACAGCGCGGTCTGCCCGTTCGACGTCGGCAGCGCGGTCTGCCGGCTGACGGTCCCTCGGCGTACGGTCCGCACCGCCGACCACTCGGCCGCGGAGTACCTCGGGGACCTCCTCCAGGGTCAGGTGCACCTTGGACAGGTCTAGGCCCCACAAGGGCAGGCCGTGCAGGGCTGCTGCCGACTGGTGGCTGGCGGTGCGGCCTGAGGACTCGCGGAGCAGTTGGAAGGTCCGCCGGACGTGCAGGGTTTCGTCGGTGACCAGGGCCAGGTCGCGGAAGCCGGCGTACCGGCCGGGGCGGATGCGGCGCCAGCCGCCGGATCTGAGCAGGGAGTCGATGTCGGGGTCGGAGTAGCCGCAGGCGCGGGCGTCGGCGCGGGTGAAGACGCCGCCACGGATCGCGCGGAGCACGTTGAGAGTTGGGTTCACACCTCAGAAGATGCCGCGATCAGCCCGTCGTACGGCGACCTTCACCAGCCCTGTGGACGACCCCGGAAAAGGGCATAAAAAAGGCCCGTCATGTCTCGATGACGAGCTCCGCGCGGGTTGGCACCCAGGGTTGCCACAGGAGGGGCATGTTGGCCTCGGACGGCGTCCGGTTGCCCTTCCGCTCGTTGCAGGCGGCATGTGCGGCGACCGCGTTCAGCCACTCCGTGCGGCCGCCCCTGGATCTCGGTTGGACATGGTCCATCGTGTCCGCATTGTCCAGGCCGCAGTAGGCACACCGGAACCTGTCGCGCCGCAGGACGCCGTGCTTGCTGTACTTCATCCGGCCGGCCGCATAGCGCCAGTGGGTGACCACGTAGCGCACCAGCCGGAGCACCCTGGGGACCGGAAAAGGGCCGATGGTCCGTTCGCCGTGCGCCTCTTCGACCACCGCGACCTCACGCACCAGCATCCGGATGGCGTGCTGGATCGAGACGGTGTGCAGTGGCTCGTACGACGCGTTCAGGACGATGACACTCATCCGGTGCCTCCTTTCCGGCCGTAGCTGGGAACCACGGCGGTACGACGCAGGGTCTCAAGCATCCGTGGCCGGTACATGAACGGTCAACGGATTTCGTCAGACGGTCACGTGCCGGGTCGGCTGCGTGATCGGCGAAGATGTGCCTATGGAATTGAACAATCTGCTGAGCGGTCCTCCCGAGACCCTACTCCCCGAGGACCCGGCCGCGGCGGAACTCGCCGCCGGACTCCCCGCGGTGGACGCGGCCGCCAAGTACCCGACCTCGTCCCTGGCCTGGTCGGAGCTGGCCGAGGCCGCCTTCGCCGACGGCCGGACCATCGAGGCCTACGCCTACGCCCGCACCGGTTACCACCGCGGGCTCGACCTGCTCCGCCGCAACGGCTGGAAGGGCCACGGCCCCGTTCCGTGGGAGCACGAGCCGAACCGCGGCTTCCTGCGCTGCCTGGCGGTGCTCGGCAAGGCGGCGGCGGTGATCGAGGAGAAGGAGGAGGCCGAGCGCTGCGCCACCTTCCTGCGCGACTCGTCGCCGACTGCTGCCGACGTACTGAGCTGACACAGCCTGAGCTGAAACCTGCTTGTACGGCGGGCGCCGGCGGGGCAACATCTCGCCGGTGACCAGTCCTTACTCGCAGTCCGGGTACCGCGTCGGCTTCGACTGGGGACCAGCCGGTGCCGCCGCCGTGCCCGGTGCGCTCGTCGCGGTCGTCGACGTCCTCTCGTTCACCACCTCGGTGACGGTCGCCGCCGACCGCGGCATCACGGTCCTGCCGTACCGCTGGCGGGACAGCAGCGCGATCCAGTACGCCGAACAGCACGCCGCCGCGCTAGCGGTCGGTCGCTCGGAGGCAGGCGCCGACGGCATCAGCCTGTCCCCAGCCAGCATCCGCCAGGCGAAGAACGTGCAACGCCTGGTCCTCCCCAGCCCCAACGGCTCCACCATCTCTCAACAGTTGGCGGACAGTGGTTCCACTGTCCTGGCTGTCTCCCTGCGGAACTACCAAGCAGCCGCACACCATGCAGCCCAAGCAACTCAAGTAGTAGCTATCGCTGCTGGTGAGCGCTGGGCTGACGGGTCGCTGCGTCCAGCTGTGGAGGACCTTTGGGGTGCAGGTGCCTTCATCGCTGCGCTGGAAGACCTCGGCGTTGGTCCGCTCTCGCCTGAAGCCCGAGCGGCTGCGGCGGCGTACAGGGATGTTGCCGACGAGCTGCCCGAGCTCCTGCACGACTGCGCGGGTGGGCGTGAGCTGACGCAGTACAGCTTCCCGCAGGACGTGGCGATCGCGGCGGAGGTGGGCAGCAGCCAGTCCGTTCCGGTCCTGCGGGGTGGGGCCTTCGTAGTAGACTGAACGCGCTAGAACACCCTCATCGATGTTCTGCCCGGCGACATAGCCGGCAGGCGGCGTGCGTCCCCGCTTCCTGCCGAAAATGGACGGTTGTAGGCGGCACTGACGGACCGAACGAGCTGGACGCCCACGGTCAGATCACCGCCCCGCCGGGTAGCGAAAGGCTCACCCGTGCCGGCACTCACCGGACGGATCAGCACGCCCCGCACCAGCTACGGCAGCGTCCTCAGGACGCCGGGAGCGTGGAAGTTCTTCCTGGCAGCGGCTCCAGCGCGCATCGGCATCGCCATGACCGGCCTCGGCATCGTCTGGCTGGTGCACGGCTCCACCGGCTCGTACGCCGTGGCCGGCACCGTGACCGGCGGCTTCGCCGTCGCCGAAGCGTTGGCCGGCCCGCAGGTGGCGAGGCTGATCGACCGCTACGGCCAGACCCGCATGCTGCCGATCACCCTGCTGCTCCACGCGGCCGCGGTCGCGCTGCTGATCACTCTCACCACCAGTCACCAACCACAGAGCATGCTCATCGCCGCAGGCGTCCTCGCCGGCGGCACGCTGCCCCAGGTAGGCGCGCAGACCTCAGCCCGCTGGGCCTACGCCCTCCGCGGCAGACCAGGACTCAACACAGCCTTCACACTGGAGGCCCTGAGCACCGGTGTCGCCTTCATGGTCGGCCCAGCCCTCATCGGCACAGTCAGCTCACTCACCACCCCAGTAGCCGGCTCAGCCCTGGCCACAGGACTCCTGGTAACAGGCGGTCTGTCACTCGCCGTACAACGCAGCACGGCCCCACCAACAACCCAGGCGCACCAGAGAGAAAGCTCAGCGCGCCTTCTACACAAGGGCTTCCTCGCCTTGGTTGCCACCAGCATCGGCATGGGCCTGTTCTTCGGCAGCATGCAGGTGTCAGTCACAGCCTTCGCCGTCGGCAACGGCAGCCCATCACTGGCCGGTCCGCTCTACGCCATCACCAGTCTGGTCAGCCTGTTCGGCGGTTTCGCGTACGGCGCCAAGCACTGGCCGATGCAGCCGTCGAAGCAGTTCGTCCTCGCCCTGACAGCGCTGACCATCAGCACCGTCCCGCTACTCCTGGCCAACACCCCACTGGCCCTGGGCCTCGCACTAGCCCTTCCAGGCTTGGCGATCGCCCCCATCCAGACCCTGTCGGCGGTGATGACCGAGCAGGAGGTGGCACCGAGTGTCCTCACCCAGGCCTTCACCTGGCTCAACTCCGGCGGCGCCGCCGGAGTAGCCCTAGGCGCAGCCTTCGCCGGCCAGGTCGTGGACGGCCAGTCCGCCCGCCACGGCTTCGCTCTCGCCCTCGTGGCGGCGCTGACGGCAACGCTGTTCGGTCTGGCTGTCCGTCGACAACGTCACCGGTAGGTGATCTGGCGTTCGGCGGCGGTGCGCGCGGCGTAGTCGGTGGGGGTGAGGCCGATCTGGTCCTTGAACTCGCGGGTGAAGTGGGCCTGGTCGAAGTAGCCGAGGGCGACGGCCAGGTCGGCGAGCTCGGTGACCTCGCCGCGGGCCAGGAGCTCGGCGCCGTCGTGCAGGCGGTAACGGCGCAGGACCCACTTCGGGCCGACGCCGACGTACCGGCGGAAGAGGCGTTGCAGGGTGCGGATCGGTACGCCGAACTGCTCGGTGACCTGGTCGACGCGGGTCACCGAGCGGTCCTCGGCCATCGCGGCGACGATCCGCCGGACCAGCGCGTACGACGGATCGTCGGCGACCAGGTGGTCGGCCAGGTAGGCCTCGATCACCGCGCGCCGCCGTACGTCCGACTCCTCGGCGAAGACCAGGTCCGCCAGCAAGGCCGCGTCGGGGAAGACGTCGGTCAGCGGCAGCACCTGGTCGCGGAACGACGCGACGTCGCGCCCGGTCAGCGCCCCGAACCCGCCGGCCCAGAACTTGACCCCGAAGGCCCGGCCGCGGCCGACCAGCTCGCGCTCGAACTTGCGCGTGCAGACCCCGTTCAGGAACGCGCCGCCGGGCTGCTCGAAGGTGACGTTCACGCTCGGGTACGGCAGCACCTCGGCGACGTACGGCTCGGTCAGCTCCCACTCGACGATCCAGTACCACTCGACGAACCGGCCGACGGTCGGTCCGGGCGCGAGCCGGCTCAGCGTGCGGTGCCGGGCCTGTTCCTGCGGGTGCAGGATGCCCTTCTCGCTGTCCGAGGGCTGCGTCACGGTGGCTGTCGCTTTCTTCCAAGACCGGGAGGGCCGGTACGGCGTTGACTGAACGTCATGACGACGAACACGGTAAACCCCGTCCCCGACGGTTATCACTCGCTGACCCCGTACCTGGCCGTGGACAACGGGCCGAAGGCGATCGAGTTCTACCAGCAGGTCTTCGGCGCCGAGGTGGTCAGCCGCCAGGACATGCCCGATGGCCGGCTCGGGCAGGCCGAGCTGCGGTTCGGGAACTCGATGCTGCAGCTCAGCGACCAGATGCCGCAGATCGGGCTGCGGGCCCCGAACGGCGAGTGGGTGCACTCGTCGCTGGTGCACTACGTGCCGGACGTCGACGCGACGTTCGCGAAGGCGCTCGAGGCGGGCGCGCGGCAGGTCGAGCCGGTCTCGACGTTCATGACCGGCGACCGGTACGGCACGGTGATCGACCCGTTCGGCCACCGCTGGGCGATCCTGACCAAGGTCGAGAACGTCTCGCCGGAGGAGGCCGACCGGCGGGTGAAGGAGTGGCTGGCGTCGAACCCGGAAGGGCTGGACGAGGCCTAGGGCAACAGAAAGCCCGGGCGCAGAATCAGCCCAGGCACAAGGAAGCGGCCCGCCGGAACCGTCCCCTGCGGCAGTTTCGGCGGGCCGCTGACTAAGAGTGTGCACGTGATCACGGAAAATGGCAACCCCGGTTCGCGGTCCAGATCACTGACACGGAAACCTCTGCGCGGTCCGCCGGTCCGGTAGGCTTCGGTCGTAAGAGCCTGGAACGCTTACCGGATGAACGTCTGGTGAAGTGTGCCGGGCTTCACCATTTCCTTAGGGATACAGTCAGCGGCCGACCCTCGAAGGCGATGACGCCTTGGGTCGACGCGTTGAAGAGGAGGGCTGAGATGCCCGCAATCGTGCTCGTCGGCGCCCAGTGGGGCGATGAGGGCAAAGGCAAGGCGACCGATCTGCTCGGCAACACCGGGACCGCGATCGACTACGTGGTGAAGTTCAACGGCGGCAACAACGCCGGCCACACCGTTGTCATCGGCACCGAGAAGTACGCGCTGCACCTGTTGCCGAGCGGAATCCTGACCCCGGGGGTGACCCCCGTGATCGGCAACGGCGTGGTGGTCGACCTGAGCGTCCTGTTCGAGGAGCTGGACGCGCTCCAGGCCCGCGGGGTCGACACCAGCCGGCTGGTGGTGAGCGCGAACGCGCACGTCATCCCGCCGTACAACCGGACGCTGGACAAGGTGACCGAGCGGTTCCTCGGCAGCCGCCGGATCGGCACCACCGGCCGCGGCATCGGGCCGACGTACGCCGACAAGATGAACCGGATCGGGATCCGGATCCAGGACCTGTACGACGAGAAGATCCTCGAGCAGAAGATCACCGGCGCGCTGGAGCAGAAGAACCAGTTGCTGGTGAAGGTCTACAACCGTCGCGCGGTGGAGATCTCCGAGGTCCTGGACGAGCTGCTCGGGTACGCCGAGCGCCTGCGCCCGATGGTCGCCGACACGAGCCTGCTGCTCGGCAAGGCGCTCGACGCCGGCAAGACCGTGCTGATGGAGGCCGGTCAGGCGACGCTGCTCGACGTCGACCACGGGACCTACCCGTTCGTCACGTCGTCGAGCGCGATCTCCGCGGGTGCGTGCACCGGCGCCGGCATCCCGCCGACCCGGATCGATCGGGTGATGGCGGTCGTCAAGGCCTACACCACGCGCGTCGGCGAGGGTCCGTTCCCGACCGAGCTGCTGGACGCGGACGGCGAGTGGCTGCGCCAGCAGGGCTTCGAGTTCGGTACGACGACGGGCCGGCCGCGGCGCTGTGGCTGGTACGACGCGGTGATCGCGCGGTACGCGGCCCGGGTCAACGGCGTCACCGACTTCGTGCTGACCAAGCTGGACACGCTGACCGGGCGGGAGAAGATCCCGGTCTGCGTCGCGTACGACGTGAACGGCGTACGGCACGACGAGATGCCGATGACGCAGACCGACTTCCACCACGCGAAGCCGGTCTACGAGGAGCTCGACGGCTGGGACGAGGACATCACCGGCTGCCGCAACTTCGACGACCTGCCGAAGAACGCGCAGACCTACATCCGCACGGTCGAGGCAATGAGCGGCGCGCCGATCTCGGCGGTCGGCGTCGGCCCGGAGCGTTCGCAGATCATCATGCTCGACACCCGCAACTGAGCTGAACGCACACCAGGCTCCTCACAGCGTGCTGTGAGGAGCCTGTTCAGTTGACGAACGGCAGGTCGCGGATGACCGGGAGCTGACGCAGGTCGCCGATGGTCGGGCTCGGCAGGTCGGGCAGCCGGAAGGCGTCGGCCAGCGGAGTCCAGTTCGTGCCCGTGTCGTAGGCGCGAAGGGCGAGCACGACAGTGACACCCAGCAGCGCGATCGACACCACAGTGCTCAGCCAGGCCGGCCGGAACACCGACCGCAGACCAGCCCGTGCACCTCGCCGCAGCGACCCTCCACCCGGACCACCCCACGCGGTGAGCAGTCCGAACACAGCGCCGACAGCAACACTCGCCGGAGCCAGTGGAGCCCAGTCGAAGCCCATGGCCAGCGCGATGATCAGCGTGGTGATCCCACCGACGCTGAAGCCGACGATGATCGGCAGCAGCGCGCTCGGCAGCGACACCAGCGTCGCACTGGCGAGGTGAACCGGGCTGGCGGCTACAGCGATGAGTCCGTCCGACCTGCCGCGGTAGCCGCGCGCTTCGCGTCGGCGCAGCAACGCCGTACTGGACTTGTCGACCATGCGGGCCAGCACTGTGAGTGCGGCGGCGACCAGCATGCCGAGGACCGGCAGTACGGCGATCAGCGCGGCCAGAGCGAGCAGGATCGCGAACAGCAGGCCGCCACGCGATACCGGCGGCAGCGGCGGTCCGGACGGTCGCTGCTCCAAGGCCTTGTTCTGCTGGGGTACGGGGTGGTGCTGCTGCTGCGGGACCGGATAGTTCTGCGGCTGGGCGTAGATCGGTCCGGTCGGCGGAGCGTAGTTCGGCCCGGTCGCGGGCCCACCGAGACCAGCAGGCGCAGCCTGGTACGGCAGTGGCATGGCTGCCGGAGCAGCAGCGCCCGGGACCGGGCTGTACGTAGCAGGGTGCACCGGCACTGCCTTCGCTGCCAGCCGCGCCGCCTTCTGCTCGGCGGCGACGTCCCGCAGCTTGTCGCGGAGCGGAGCGAAGGCCGACAACGGTGGAATGACTGGTGGTACCAGCTGAGCGACTTCAGCCGGGTCCGGATCACCGGGCATCACGCGGGTGCCGTCAGGCATGACCTGAGTGCCGGCTTCAGCAGTAGGCATCACCGTGGTCGGTGGGTGCAGCTGGATGGTCTCGGGCGCGGTCAGCACCGTCTTGGCCTCGGTCGACGGGACCAGCGCGTCGCGGCCCTCGGCGTACCGGTTGAGGCCGGTCATGATCTCGAGCTGGGTCGGCCGGTTCCGTCGGTCAGGCGACAGGGCTGCGGCGAGCAGTGGCTTCAGCCGCGGGTCCAGTCCCTCCAGGTCGGCCTGCCCGCTGTGGACGCGGCTCAGCACGACCTCGAACGGGCCCTTGCCGAACGGCCTGCGACCAGTGGCGGCGTACGCAGCCGTCGCCGCCCAGCCCCACCAGTCGGCCGACTCGGACACCATCTCGCCCTCGATCAGCTCCGGCGCCAGGTAGCCCGGCGTACCGATCACGAGCCCGGTCTGCGTCAGCCGGAGGTCGTCGGCCGCCTGGGCGATGCCGAAGTCGATCATCACCGGCTTGCCGTTGAACATCATCACGTTGCCGGGCTTGAGATCGCGGTGGATCACTCCGGCCTGGTGGATCGCCTGCAGCGACTCGGCCAGGCAGCCGGCCAGCGGCAGCCAGCGCTGCGGCGTCAGCGGCCCGCGGTCGTCCACCTGCTCGTCCAGCGGTCGCCCCGGGATGAAGCGCGTCACCAGGTACGGCCGGTCGCCCTGCAGGTCGTAGTCGAGCACGCCGGCCACGCCGGGGTGGTCGACCCGCCGCAGCGTCGTCGCCTCGCGCTCCAGCCGCGCCCGCGCGGTCGGGTCGTGCGCCACGTGCGACCGCAGCACCTTGAGCGCGACCTCGCGCCGCTCCGGTCCTTCGGCCAGGTAGACCACACCCATGCCGCCCTGCCCGAGGCGGCGGATCAGCCGGTACGGCCCGATCCGCTCCTCAACCTCCACCGGCTCGTCCACCGGCAGGCCCCCTGTACCCGACATGCCATCTACCGTACGTCGGCACCAGCCCACCCGCCCGGGCTCAGCCGCATGACCCGGGAGGTAATCGTCGCGATACAGCTTCTCGGCCAGCCTGGTGTGCATCAGCACCGATCACCGGGAAGGACCACCATGACGCACTACGCGATCGCCAACCTGACCAACGTCCGCGTCGGTTACGACATCGACGTACTCAAGTGAAGGACGCGGCCGGTGCCTCGGGGCGGTGGGCGCCGGCCGCGTCCTGTTCAGGTGACGGGCAGCTTGAAGGCCAGCAGGCCGGTGCCGATCGCGTTGGTGATCCAGGGGCCGGCGCCGATGTGGCCCTGGTAGGTCAGGCCGGTCACACCCGTCGCTGGGCCGGACAGGGTGAGCACGAGCTTGCCGCCGGGCTGGTAGGCGACCGACGAGACTGTGACGGCTCCGCCTTCGAGTACGAAGTCCGCTGCCGAGCCGGCCGCGACAGTGAGCGGATCGGTCGACCGCAGCTGAACGACGAGCTGCGAACCGCTGGCAGTGACAGCCGACGGGTTCGGCGGAGCGACACCGGCCGACGGGCCGCCGTACAGGTCTCTGCCCAGTACGGCGAACGTGTGGTCGCCCATCTCCCGGTAGCCGCCGATGTACGCGTAGTGGCAGCCGTCGTGGCCCGACAGTCCGTTGGTAGACAGCAGGGTCACCCCGGCTGTGTCACCGAGCTGCCGCTGGGCCTCGCGCACGTTCATGTTGGTCGTCGTACCGCAGGGCGACGTACGCACCTGGTAGACGTAGTACTTGATCGCGCCGAAGTCACTGCGCCAGTCCTGCAGCAAGGCGTTGAAGCCGGTGACATGGACCGCCGCGTTGTCGTTGTCGGACTCGCCCTGGTACCAGAGCACGCCCTTGACGCTCCCCAGCACGCCGGCCGCCTGCAGGCGTTGCCGGAGCCGGCCGTAGTTCGTGCCGAGGTCGTTGGGGCTGCCGTCGTTGCGCTGGAAGAAGCTGATCGGCTGGCCGCCGTGCGCGCCGTTGAACAGGGCTACCGGGACCTTGTAGGTGTCCACGATCTTGCGGCCCATCCGGATCGCCCACTGGCCGACAGAGCCGGACTGGTTGGTCACGTCGCCGGTCGCGTAGTGCCAGACGCGGTCCGCGCCGGAGATGGTGCCGTCCGACGTCGGCGTACCGAAGCTGCGCAGGTACGGCGACTCCTCCGCGTTCGCGGCGCCGTTGAACTTGGCCGCCTCCGCGTTGGACTGCCCCTGGACCACCAGCACGTCACCGGAGACCACACCGTCGCGGCGGGCCACCACACGGTCGACACCAGGCCCAGTGGCTCGCAGTTCGAAGCTGTACTCGTGCAGCCCGGCCGTGATCCGCGGAGTGAAGCGGAACGACTTGGACGACGAGGTGAAGGTCTCGGTCCGGCCTGCGCCGGTCACGCGCAGCTGCACCCGTCGTACTCGCGGATCGGTGACAGCACCCGCGACCGGTACGACGGCACCGTTGCGGCTGTCCCGCGGCACGAGCTGCCGGTCCTGCGGCGACTCCGTCACGCTCACCAGAGACGTGCGGACGTACGCCGTCAGCCGGCGCTGCGAGTAGCGGTTCGCGTTGTTGGCGAAGGTCCAGTCCGGCTGGCCGCCCAGGTTGGTCCCAATGCCCAGCGACAGCAGGCCGTTGGCCGACTCGGTGAACGTGTTGATCGCGAACACCTGCTTGGCCGCGAGGCTCGACGGCCGGTCCGCGCCGATCTGGCCGACCTGGAACGAGCCGTAGCCGAGCGGGGAGGTCGGGTTGTCGTCCACGTCGAACGTGATCGGCGACGCGTTGGCGACCTGGGTGCTGGCGCTCTCCTGGTACTGGTTCGGCCACATCTCCAGGTAGCCGGTCTGGCCGCTGCCGTTGGTCACGCCCGGCACGTTCGACCGGACCTCCAAGTCACCCACCCGCTGCCGGACGAGCTCACCAGGGCGCGTCGGCAGTCCGATCCGGCCAGCGGTCGCAGTGAACGGCTCCATGGCCGTCCAGACCCACTGCGGGCCGTCCGGCCCGTTCAGCTCGACGCAGTAGCCGACGCGGTCGAAGTTCGAGCCGATCTCACCGGTCCGGTCCAGGCTGTAGGGCGGTGTCTGGTTCAGGTAGCTGCCACGCTCTGGCAGGTCGAGCTGGAGCACGGGGGTGAAGCCCGCGGCCGCGCTGTCGCAGGAGGTCGCAGCAGCGCCTGGCACTGCTGACGCCGGAGTGATCAGGGCTGTGAGTGAGACGCCGCCGGCCAGCACAGTGGTGGCGACAGCGATGAGAGAACCGGCATGGGAACGACGTACCAGGGCGCGGGCGGGCGCAGAACGAGGCATGGACGGACCTCCGGTGGCGGGATGTCTCCACCATGGGTAGCGGTCCGCTCACTGTTCGTGCGAGCACCTTGCGCCCAGCGGTCCGATCCCTGCGCCCAGTGGCACGTTCCGGGCCCGGTGATCGGCGTGGCCAGATCCTGGCGAAGACCGGCCGCCGGACGGCTGGTCGTCATCGACGTCAGGCGATGGGATGGAGGACATGCGGATCGAGATGCTGGTGTTCGACGGTGTGGACGAGATGGACGTGATGGGCCCGTTCGAGGTGTGGAGCCACGCGGCTGCCAAGTCCGGCGAGCTGGAGGTCGTACTGGTCGGGCTGGACGGCCCGGTCGAGGTCACTGGCATGCACGGCCTGCAGTTCCGCGCACCAGCAGGCCTTGGTACGCCGAACGGCCTGTTCGTACCCGGCGGCGGCTGGCTCAACCAGGCCGACAGTGGCGCCTGGGCGGAGGCGCAGCGCGGCGTACTGCCGGCCCGGCTCGCCGAGCTGGCCCCACAGCTCGACTGGATCGCCTCGGTCTGCACCGGGTCGATGCTGCTCGGTGAGGCCGGGCTGGTGAAGGGCCGCCCGGCCACGACCAACCGCAACGCCTGGGAGGACTTCACGGCGTACGGGCCTGAGCTGAAGAAGAACCGGGTCGTCGACGACGGCACCCTGGTCACCGCCGGCGGCATCACCGCAGGCATCGACCTGGCGTTCCGCATCGTCGAGCGCGACCTGTCACCCGAGCTGGCCGACAGGATCGCCGCGTCGATGGAGTACACCCGGGACCGAGACCTCTACGTCAGCGCCGCCTGAGCAGTACGCCGCGGCTGCCGCGTTTGCGCAGGTAGGCCCGGCCGCCGACGACCGGCTCGAAGCGCGGTGCGGCCAGCTCGACCTGCTGCTCGACACTCCAGCCCGATGGCCAGGACTGGGCTGCCAGGACCGCCGGCTCCATCGAGACGAACAGGTGGTCGGTCGGGAAGCGGTCCAGCAGGGACAGGTCCTGCTCGTAGTACAGCATCTCGACCAGCAGGTACGCCGAGCCGGTGAGACGCCGGGTGGTCGCCAGATCCTCGTAGCTGTGGGGATGTACGCGCACATCGCCCTGCAGTTCGCGCAGCCGCTCGTAGAAGGCCTGGTTCGGCTCGGTCGCGTCGACGGAGTAGCCCTCGGCCAGCAGCCGCTGGGTCAGCGCACCCTCGCACGCCCCTACCTCGATCACCCGCCCGGCTGCCGGGTCCAGGTGCGACCGCACCCAGGCCACCGTCGCGTCCAGCCGTTCCAGCTCGTACGGCGACGAGGCGAACTCCCAGGGGTCGAGCACCAGCGCGGCGTTGTCGCCCATGCTCCCCATCAGCGCGAACAGCCGAGCCCGCTCATCAGGTGTCGCGCCGAAGAACCGCTCGACCGAGTGGACCTTGCCGGTGAGCAGCGCGTTCTCGTCCTCCTCGTCCAGGCCGAGCAGCTCGGTGCCATGGGTGTTGACGAAGTCCAGCTTGGCGTCGATCAGCGCAGGGCTGAGCCGCTCGTCGGTGTCGGTGACCCACTGGAACCACTGGGCGTCGCCGACCGCGTGCAGCACCGGCGCCCGGCGTACGAGACCTGCGAGCTCGAGACCCCAGCGGCCGCGCCGCTCGCGACTGTCGGCCGGGTTGTGCGTCCAGACGGTCGCCTCGACGTCGCCGGTCTCCAGGGCGATCGCGTCGGCGGCAGCGCCGGGGGAGAAGGGCTTGGCGCCCTCAGCGGAGGTGCCGAGCAGCTCGGCGAGTGGAGCGAGGCGGCCGGCCAGCGGGACCCCCACCGGCAGCTTCAGGTAGGTGCCGCGGTCTGCGACGAGCAGGTGGACCTCACGGCCGCGGGCCGGGTCGAGAACGGACAGGAAATCGACGACTACATCTTCCGGACGGAGCACAGCGACGACATCGATCACTCGCTTATTTTACGCAAGATCTCTACGAAATGTCGGTCGGAGCGTGTCGGCTCGCGGCTTGCCGACAGCGAGGAGGTGCCGGAGCGGCTGCTGATCGGCAGCGACTCGATCCTCGTCGCCGAAGCCTACGAGCGCGGCCGGGCGGCCGAAGCGGCGCGCTGGGTTGAGACGACCCGATCGACCGATGCCGACGGTCTCGACCTGGACGAGCTGGACCCGCTGGCCCACCTCTGACGTAGCTTCACGGGGTGAGGACGATCTGGGTGCTGGCCGCCGTGCTGCTGGTCAGCGGGTGCGGGACCGAGGTTGCGAGCAAGGGCGCACCGCCGCCGGCGACGCCGGTTCCGACCGGGAAGGCGACCGGCGGCCCGATCCCGACCCCGCCGCCGAAGGTGTGTCCCGCGTCCGGTGCGCAGGTCAGCGTCGGGCCGGTCGAGGCGGCGCTGGGACATCGCGCCGTCGTGCTCACCGTGACGAACTGCCGGCCCAAAGCTCTTACGCTCAAAGGGTATCCGGCGGTCGTCGTACTGGACTACTGGCGCAAGCCGCTCGGGACGGCGGTCGCGCACGACTCGTCGTACATGGCGATCGATCCGGGGCCGGAGCGGCTGAAGCTGGCCAAGGGCCAGACCGCGGTGTCGGTAGTTGCCTGGAGCAACACCGTGGCGGCCGGGTCCGACCCGGAGGCCGGGCAGTTCCTGAAGGTCGCGGCGAGCAAGGGCGACGCCCAGGCCGTCTGGCCGGTGGTGACCGATCTCGGGACCACCGGCAAGCTCGAAGTGACCGCCTGGGCGCGGAAGCTGAAGACCTAGGCCTTGAGCGCCTCGTAGACGTCCTCGATCTGGGCGGACGGGGCGCCCTTGGCGAAGCGGGCGGTGGCGTCGGCGAGGACCTCGTGGGCGCCGCTCTCGACGCCGTCCAGGGCGGCCTTGGCGATGTCGGCCGGGTTCTCCTTGGGCGCCGTGATCGCGGTCGTCATGTCGGTGTCGACGTAGCCCATGTGCAGGGACGTGACGCCGATGCCCTTGCCGAGCAGTTCGATCCGCAGGGCGTTGGACTGCGACCAGAACGCGGACTTCGTGGCGGCGTACGCGCCGTGGTAGGCGACCCAGGACAGGGCGGACAGCATGTTCAGGATCTGGCCGCCGCCGTTGCGCTCGATCACCGGGACGAAGGCGCGGGTGAGCTCCAGCGGGCCGAAGAAGTTGACCTCCATCAGCTGACGGATGTCCTCGATCGGGCTGCCCAGGTAGGAGTTGCCGGCGATGTCCAGGCCGGCGTTGTTGACCAGCACGGTGACGTCCGGCGCGGCCTTGACCAGCGCGTCGATCGAGGCCTGGTCGGTGACCTCGAGCGGGAGCGTCACGACGCGCGGGTCGGTACTCGGCTCGGGCTTGCGGGAGGTCGCGTAGACCTTGGCGACGCCGCGGCCGAGCAGGTCGTCGACGACGGCCTTGCCGATGCCGCGGTTGCCGCCGGTGACGAGGACGGTGGCGCCTTGCAGTGAAGTCATGGGGTGCTCCGGGGTTCGGACGTGCGTGGAAACTGATCTGTTTCTACAGAACATACACCGATCGGTTTCTTTGATCAAAACGGGACGGTACGCTCGACGTATGAAGAGCCAGGCGACATCCCGTGAGCGGCTGCTGGAAGCCGCGAGCGAACTGTTCTACCGCGACGGCGTGAGCATCGGCGTGGACGCACTCTGCAAGGCGGCCGGGGTGTCGAAGAAGTCGATGTACCAGCTGTTCCGGTCCAAGGACGAGGTGATCGCGGAGAGCCTGGCCGCCCGCGGCCCGTTCTACAACGCCCTGCTGCTGCCGAGCCCGGACGACGAGCGCTCGCCGCGGGAGCGGATCCTGTCGGTCTTCGAGCGCGAGGACGAGCTCGCTGCCGGCAACGACTTCTACGGCTGCCCGTTCGTCTCGACGGCGATCGAGCTGAAGAACCCGGAGCACCCGGGCAGCGTCGTGGCCCGCCACTTCAAGCAGGCCCTGACCGACTTCTTCCGCGCCGAGCTGGTCCGCGCCGGGGCCGAGGACGCGGACACCGTCGCCATCCAGCTCACGATGATCTTCGACGGCGCCGGCGCCCGCGCGGTCGTGCGCGCACAGCCGCTGCGCAACGTCGGCGTCCAGCTGGCCGGCACGGTGCTCGACGCAGCCGGCGTACGCGACGAGCAGCTCGCCGCGCACGCCCGCTAGGCGCGGGCTCCCGCCCACCCCTTCTCTTCCTCGGCGGGGCCGAGTGTCAGTTGGTGAGTGTTGCGAGTTCAGCACCCGCCAGTAGGAAGGCTCCTACTCCGAAGTCGGCCGTCGACTCGTACGTGATCGGCTGGCTCGACTCCGGCCGGTCGCCGACCTTCTGCACGTACCCGAGGAACCCGTCGGGATGGACGGCTGTGGCCACCATCCCGTTCCACGCTTTCGCCGCCGTCGCGCGATAAGTTGCCGACGGCACCAATCCGTTCTTCACGGCGTACGCCGTCGTGTAGCAGAAGAACGCCGTCCCGCTCGTCTCCGGCCCCGGCAGATGATCAGGATCGCCGAGGTTCACGTTCCAGAACCCGTCGGCTCGCTGGATCGGCCGCAACGCACCCACCAGCTGCGTCAACGTGCTCTTGTACTCGGCGACGTTCGCCTGCCCGGAAGGCAACGCCTTAAGGGTCTTCACGTGCCCGGCCGCGACCCAGCCGTTGCCGCGCGACCACAGCACCGGCTTCCCGTTCGGCGACACGATCTTGCCCGGCAGGAAGCGGTCGTCGCGGTACCAGAGCCCGCTCGACGGTACCCACAATCCGCGGCGCCGCTTGGTGTCGTTGTACAGCTGGTACAGCTTCGACCAGTACGCCGGATCGTTGCGCAGCCGCCCGATCCGGGCGAACGGCGGCATCGCCATGTGCAGCGCGTCGTCCCACCACCAGTCGTCGATCTTGGTGCTGCTGACCATCCGTCGCAGCGTCTCGGTCGCGCCGGTCAGCTTGTCGGCCGACGGCTCCACGTCGTACAGGTCGAGGTACGCCTGGATCGCGTTGTGGTTGTCCGCGTGCCGCGTCTGCACGCCCTCGCGGATCCCGTACCGGTGCTTCTCCGCCCAGCTGCGGGCGTAGTCCAGGTAGCGCTTCTCGTTCGTCAGGCGGTACGCCGCCATCAGGCCGCTGAAGAAGGTGGCGCGGGCCCAGCCGTTGTCACCGGAGTCGGTGTGGGTGGCGATCCACTGGTCGGCGACCCGGCGGACCAGGGTGATGATCTGCGCCCGCGACGGGACGACGTCGGACGGCGGAGCGGCGTACGCGGTCGTGATTACGGAGGGTAGTGCCGGGGCGGCCAGGGCGACGGTTCCGAGAGTCAGGAACTGGCGTCTTCTCATGGGACAAGACCTCACTTCGTTCCAGAGGAGTGGGACAAACACGTCTTTTGTTCCACAGTGAAGTTTCTTCGTCTTTGGATATTGACGTGTTCACCCTGTGTCGTCAAACTTCCGAAAAGACCCTGCGGTAATGGGGGAATCGCAGTGTCCTCCCGCCCCCGGAGAACAGGACATCCGCCCATGCGAAGTAAGCCCATCCTGCTGGCCGCTGCCTGCGCGGCGCTGGTCGCAGGCACGCTCAGCAGCCCAGCCGTCGCCGCGACGAAGGCCGAACCGGCCGCCGCGCCGTCCGCCGTACTGGCGCCCGGCACGTTCACCCACCCCGGCGTCGGGGTGAGCAGGCAACAACTCGACTTCGTCCGCGCCAAGGTGCAGGCCGGGGCGCAGCCCTGGACGAACGCCTTCAACCAGGCGAAGAACAGCGCGTACGGTTCGCTCAGCCGGACCGCGAAGCCGCGCGCGGTGGTCGAGTGCGGCTCGTACTCGAACCCCAACTACGGCTGCACCGACGAGCGCGAGGACGCCATCGCGGCGTACACCGACGCGCTGGTCTGGTACATCACCCGCGACGACCGGTACGCCCAGAAGGCGATCCAGTTGATGGACGCGTGGTCCGCGACGGTCCGCGACCACACCAACAGCAACGCCCCGCTGCAGACGGCGTGGGCCGCGTCGTCGTGGCCGAAGGCGGCCGAGATCATCAAGCACGTCTACGGCAACTGGCCGAACGCCGGCCGGTTCGGGACGATGCTGCGCAACGTCTACCTGCCTGAGATCATCAACGGCTCCAACTCCAACGGCAACTGGGAGTTGAGCATGACCGAGGCGATCCAGGGCATCGGTGTGTTCCTGGACGACAAGACCGTGTACGACAAGGCGATCTCGCTGTTCCGGGTCCGGACACCCGCGTTCGTGTACCTGGAGTCCGACGGAGCGCTGCCGAAGACCAAGCCTTCGCAGAACCTCAACACCAGGGACAAGATCGTGGCGTACTGGCAGGGCCAGGGCACGTTCGTCACCGGCCTGACCCAGGAGACCTGCCGCGACTTCGTCCACACCGGCTACGGCATCTCGGCGATCTCGCACGTGATGGAGACGTCGTACATCCAGGGCGAGAACCTGTACCCCGAGTTCGGTGAGCGCCTGCGGCAGGCGCTCGGCTTCCAGTCCAAGTGGGAGCGCAACCTCGAGCCGGTCCCGTCCTGGCTCTGCAAGGGCACCCTCCAGCGAGGCCTCGGCCCGATCACCGAGGTCGGCTACAACGGCCTCCACACCCGCCTCGGCGTCGCCATGGCCAACACCCAGGCCCTGACCGAGTCCCGCCGCCCGTCGGGTTCGAACAACCTCTTCGTGGCCTGGGAAACCCTCACCCACGCCGAAAACCCGAGCTGACCTCGGAAACAACAGCACCCCCGCGGACCATGTCCGCGGGGGTGCTGTGCTGTCTGCTCAGATCTGGGGTTCGCCGCGTTTCCAGTAGCCCTGGAAGGAGATGGCGGTCTTGGGGAGGCCGACCGTGTTGACGAGGTGGCGGCGGACGGTTTTGATCATGCTGGACTCGCCGGCGACCCAGGCGTAGTCGACGTCGTACGGGAGCTCGGCGGCTTTGAGGGCCTCGGGCAACGACTTGGGGGCGCCCTCGGCCAGGGCGATCCAGGTGATGTCGGCGGTGCCGGGCGTCGGGAGCGGGCGGATGTCGCGCAGGTCGGGGACCTGGACGAAGACCGTGGCGTGCACCGTCGCGGGGAGTTGCTCGAGGATCGACGCGAGCGCGGGGAGTGCGGTCTCGTCGGCGATCAGGACACGGCGCAGGCTCGTTGCCGGGGGCACGTGATCGACGCCGGACTGGAGCAGCCCGCGAGTGCTGGTGGTGTCGACCTCGAAGGGCACGATCAGCCCGACCGCGTCACCGACCTCGACGGAACTGACCCACGCGGAGGCCGGCCCGTTCACCCCGTGCAGGACGAACTCGATGTCCAGCTCTGCCACCTCAGGGCGCAGCGCGCGGATCGTGTAGGTCCGCATGATGAACCGCTCGTCGGCCGGCATCGCGCACCACTCGGCGTACCACTCGGGCCCCTGCGGCAGCACCAGGTCACCACCGTCAGGCGGCGTGAGCAGCACCTTGATCCGCTGGTCCGGCCCGGCCGGTACGACGTCCGCGAGCCGCGGCGCGACGAACGTCACCTTCCGCAGGTGCGGACTGAGATCCTCGATCGCCGCCACGGTCACGAGGACGGAGTCGAACGTGATGGGACGCTCGAGCACTGTGGTCATCGCACGGTCTCCGCAACGAAAGTAGTGACAAAGCAGGGGTCCCCAGATGCGTCCCGGTGGCGAGCGGGCTATTCTGAGGCGTCTAGAGGTAAGCCTTACCTAAGAGGATCCCAAAAGTCCAATGACCTCGCCGCCCGCCGCCGCTACCAGGCAGGCCACCACCCCCAGCAAGGACAGCGCGAAGCGTCGTCCACCCGTCCGCCGGACCACTCTGGTCGCCGGGCTGCTGGTGGCTGTCGTGCTCCTGCTGGTGGTCTGCCTGCTCAGCATCGCCGTCGGGTCGAAACAGATCCCGCTCGGCACGGTGCTCGACGCCCTGCGCCACTACGACGAGACGAACACCGACCACGTGATCGTCCACTCCCTCCGCATCCCGAGGACACTGATCGGTTTGCTGGTCGGGGCCGCGCTCGGCCTGTCCGGCGCGCTGATGCAGGGCGTCACCCGCAACCCGCTGGCCGACCCCGGCATCCTCGGTGTGAACGGCGGCGCCGCGCTCTTCGTTGTCGGCGGCATCTACTGGTTCGGGCTGACCAGCCTGACGGCGTACGTCTGGCTCGCCTTCGCCGGCGCCGCGGCCGCCTCGGTCGCGGTCTACGCGCTCGGCTCGCTCGGCCGTGAGGGCGCGACCCCGGTGAAGCTCGCGCTGGCCGGCGCCGCGCTGACCGCGATGCTCGGCTCGCTGACCACCGCGCTGCTGATCGGTGACGTGGACACCTTCGACCAGTTCCGGTTCTGGTCGGTCGGCTCGCTGGCCGGCCGCGGCTCGGACATCGCCGGGCAGGTCGCGCCGTTCATCCTGATCGGCATCGTGCTCGCCCTGGTCTCCGGCCGCCTGCTGAACGCGCTGTCCCTCGGCGACGACGTGGCCCGTTCGCTCGGCCAGCGGGTCGGCCTGGCCCGGCTGTTCACCGCGGTCACCGTCGTACTGCTCTGCGGCGCGGCCACCGCCGCCGCGGGACCGATCGGTTTCATCGGCCTGACCATCCCGCACGTGGCCCGCCTGATCACCGGCCCGGACTACCGCTGGATCCTGCCGTACTCGATGATCCTGGCCCCGATCCTGCTGCTCGGTTCCGACGTGATCGGCCGGATCGTCGCGCAGCCCGGCGAGCTCCAGGTCGGCATCGTCACCGCCGTCATCGGCGCGCCGTTCTTCATCGCCCTGGTCCGCCGCCGGAAGCTGGCGGATCTCTGATGACCCAACTGAGCGACCGTACGACGGACCTCACGCCGGCCCAGATCATCACCCGGGCCCGCACCGTCCGCCAGGCCCGCAACCTGGCCGTCACGATCGTCGTCGCCGTCCTGGTGTTCGCCGCGTTCTGCGTCTCGCTGTCGCTCGGGGACTTCAAGATCCCGGTGATCGACGTGGTGAAGACGCTGTTCGGCCAGGGCGACAAGGCGACCGAGTTCATCGTCAACCGGCTCCGCCTGCCCCGGGCGCTGACCGCGCTGCTGGTCGGCGCCGCGCTCGGCATGTCCGGCGCGATCTTCCAGAGCATCGCCCGCAACCCGCTGGCCAGCCCGGACATCATCGGTGTCACGTACGGCGCCAGCGCGTTCGCGGTGTTCGCGATCGTCACCCTCGGGATCACCGGGCCGGCCGTCGCCGGGATGGCGATCCTCGGAGCCTTGCTGACCGCGTTCACGATGTACGTGCTGGCCTGGCGCCGGGGCGTGTCGAGCTACCGGCTGATCCTGGTCGGGATCGGCATCGGCGCGATCGCGACCAGCATCACGTCGTACCTGCTGACGAAGGCCCGGGTCGAGATCGCGCAGCAGGCGCTGATCTGGCTGACCGGCAGCCTGAACGGGCGGGACTGGTCGCACGTCCGGATGATGGCGATCACGTTGGTGGTGCTGGCGCCGTTCACGGTGGTGCTGGTGCACCGGCTGCGGATCCTGCAGCTCGGCGACGAGACGGCGTACGGGCTGGGGCTGCGGGTCGAGGGTTCGCGGCTCGGGCTGATCGTGATCGCCGTACTGATGGCCGCGGTCGCGACGGCGGCGGCGGGGCCGATCGGGTTCGTCGCGTTTGTGGCGCCGCCGATCGCCCGCAGGCTGACCCGTTCGCCGGGTCCGGCGATGGTCGCGTCGGCATTGATCGGTGCGCTCGTCGTGGCGCTGTCGGACCTGATCGCGCAGCACGCCTTCGGTGAGACCCAGCTGCCCGTCGGCGTCGTCACCGGCGTGGTCGGCGCGCCGTACCTGATGTTCCTGCTGGCCCGGTCCAACCGGGTGGGGAGTGGTGGCTGAGAGATGGAGAACCCTGTGGAACACAGCCTTTCCGCCAATGATCTGGCGGTCGGTTACGACCAGCGCGAGATCATCCACGACCTGTCGGTGCGGATCCCGACCGGCAAGATCACGGTGATCGTCGGGGCGAACGCGTGCGGCAAGTCTACGCTGCTGAAGACGCTGGCCCGGCTGCTGAAGCCGTCCCGGGGCACGGTGATGCTGGACGGGAAGAGCATCCAGCAGGTGTCCACCCGTGAGGTCGCGACCAAGCTCGGGCTGCTCCCGCAGTCGCCGACCGCGCCGGAAGGGATCACCGTCGCCGACCTGGTCGGCCGCGGGCGGTACCCGCACCAGGGCTGGATCCGGCAGTGGACGAAGGCCGACGACGAGGCGGTCGCCGCGGCGATGATCTCGACCGACGTGCTGGAGATCGCCGACCGGCCGATCGACGAGCTGTCCGGCGGTCAGCGGCAGCGGGTCTGGATCGCGATGGCGCTGGCCCAGGAGACCGGGATCCTGTTGCTCGACGAGCCGACGACGTTCCTCGACCTGACTCACCAGTTCGAGGTGCTCGACCTGCTGGTCGACCTGAACCGCAGCGAGGAGCGGACGATCGTCCTCGTCCTGCACGACCTGAACCAGGCCTGCCGCTTCGCCGACCACCTGATCGCGATGAAGGACGGCGCGATCGTCTGCGAGGGCAACCCGCGCGACGTGATCACCGAGCAGACCGTCGAGGACGTCTTCGGGCTGGCCGTGAAGATCGTGCCGGATCCGGTCGCCGGTACGCCGATGGTGGTGCCGATCGGGCGGCACACGACCCGCGAGGACGCCCCGGCGGCCGCCGCACAGGACGAGGTCACCTCGGCGGACCCGAACCCGGCCGCCCGAGCGCTGGCCGCCAGCGCCCTGGCCAACAACGTCTGCCGCCCGACAGACCGCTGACCCTGCCCGCTGACCGGCGCCGCGCTCTCAAGTAGTTCGCGGTCCAAGAGTCTGGAACACGATCAGACCCGCCAGCAAAGCCCCCAACGTCCCCAGCGCCATGTCCCCGAGCGTGTCCGTGTACGCCGACTGCAGCTCGGTCGAGTGCCGGATGAACGCGTAGTACTCGCCGACCTCCCACACCACCGCGGCGGTCGCACCGAAGCCCAGGGCAACAAACGCCGTCAGCCCCCGCGAGAGCGGCCGCGGCGCGAACGCAAGCAGTACGCCGGCCGTCAGGAACCCCCAGAGCACGAAGTGCATCGCGTCGTCCCACCACGGCACGGTGTCGAACAGGTTCAGCCGGTTACCGACCAGGTCGATGAACCACGGCAACGTCATCAGGAGATCGGCCGTCCACGGGAAGCGCTTGTACAGCTTCGACCGGGTCCGCCCGTAGGCCCACCACCACAGCGGCAGCACCATCGCGCCGATCGGGTAGACGACCAGACGAGCGGTCGACGCCTTGCCCTTGATGCCGCTCATGTCCGGCCAGATCAGGGCCGTCAGCAACAGCAGGAACAGGGCCGCCTTGGCCGCCAGCGCGGCGTACGGGACCCACCCGGCGGTGCGGGTCGTCGGGACAGAGGTGGCAACCATCGTCGTCATGCCTCCCAGTGAAACTTCTCCGGGCGGCTGGGCGAATCGGTAGGACTACGCAGAAAGCCCCCGGGTGCGTCGATTGTGACGCACCCGGGGGCTGGAGAGCGGTAGGTCAGCTGACGCTGACCAGGTCGACGACGAAGATCAGGGTCTCGCCGGGCTTGATCGCGTTGCCCGCGCCCCGGTCGCCGTAGCCCAGGTGCGGCGGGATGACCAGCTTGCGGCGGCCGCCCACCTTCATGCCCTGGACGCCGGTGTCCCAGCCCTGGATGACCTGGCCGACGCCGAGCTGGAAGGCCAGCGGCGCGCCGCGGTTGTACGACGCGTCGAACTCCTCGCCGGTGGAGTGGGCCACGCCCACGTAGTGCACGTTGACGCGGGAACCGGCCTTGGCCTCGTCGCCGTCGCCCTCGGTGATGTCGGTGATCTCCAGATCCGCCGGCGGCGGGCCGTCCGGAAAGTCGATCTCAGGCTTGTCAGTCATGTCACCAGCTAAGCAGATCGGGACGCCGGTCAGGCATCGAGGGTCTCGCGGAGCTTCCCGGCGAAGGCTTCCGGCTGTCCCGCCATGCCGCCGCCGTACTCGTCGCCGAGGAAGCCGCCGTGGTTGGACGGGAAGACCACCGGCGTGAGCCCGAGCTTCGCCGCGATCGCCTCGCCGCCACGGCGGGCCAGCTGCGTGCCCGACTCCTCACCGACCGCGACCACCAGCCGGTCGGACGCCTTGCCGAGCGCGTCCACGTCCGGCTGGTACGACGTACAGCCGCGCAGGTTCTGCCCGATCAGGGAGTCGTCGCGGTTGCCGTCGTCCTCGCTCGGCAGGCCGAACATCGCCGGATCCGGCGCGGGCTGCCGCAGGTACTCGGCGGTGAACTCGCCCTCGAAGCTGGTGATCGCGATGAACTTGGCCATCGCCTTGCCCATGCCCTCGCGCTGGTAGGTCTGGTAGATGTCCTCGGTCGCGGCCAGCGCGTACTCGGAGTCGGCGATCAGCCCGGCCAGCGGCGGCTCGTGCGCGACGACCCGGCGTACGAGGTCAGGCCTCTGCGCGACGAGCGCCAGCGCGTTGACGGCGCCGCCGCTGCTCGCGAACACGTCGACCGGGCCCGCGTCGAGCGTCTCGATCAGCGCGGCCAGGTCCGCCGCGTGCTGGTCCGGGACGAGCTCGCCGCTGCCGTCCGTGCGGGTGCTGCGCTCGACGCCGCGCGGGTCGTAGGTCACGACGGTCCGGTCCTCGAAGTGCGACGCCAGCGTCGGGAACCCGCTCGCGCCCATCGGGGAGCCGATCAGCAGCAGCACCGGCTGGCCGCGATCTTCGAGATCACCGCGGACGTCGTACGTCAGGACGGCCCCGGGGACCTCGAGTGTGTGGCTGACGGGATCCGGCATCTCAGCTCCTCAGAACGGACGTTTCCTGGACCCTAGCGGTGCCCTGGTGATCCTGAACAGGATTACTGTCGGTGTTCATGCGAAAGAAAATCGTCGCCCTGCTCGCAGCGGTCCTGCTCGCCTCCGGCGCTCCCTCGGCGGTTGCCGCTTCTGAGAACTACGCTCAGTACTCGTTGATGTTCGAGCGGTCCGCCGGGCAGTACTGGGCCGGCGGTACGGCGGCCGGCCAGTGGGCGTGGACGCCGTTGACGGCCACGACGGCCGACATTTCCTGGGGCGACCCGAAGGCCTGGCCGCCGAAGTCGGCCGAGCACTTCCTCCGCGACGGTGACTGGGTCCTGCTCGACGGCTACAACGACGGCGCCGGGCGGCCGCTGACCCAGGTCCAGCGCGTCACCTCGGAGAAGCTCGGCGATGCGACCTGCGCGGGGATGAAGCCGATCCCGTCGGCAGGTGGTCGCCAGCACTACGTGAAGTGGACGATCCCCGCCGCTGGCTACTGCCTCGACGCGACCGGCACGATCAAGCCGCCGAACGGCTCGACGACCGTGAACTTCCGGCACCTGCAGAAGTGGCTCCCGCCGCATCCGTGCTCGAACCCGAGCTTTGCGAACCAGACCTGCATCACCCAGGTCGAGCAGTGGTGGGACGACAACAACCACCCGTACTCGCTGCAGCTCTCCCGCTCGCTCGAGCTGGCCCGCGGCCTGGGCATGGCGTTCACGAACCACACCACCGTCCCGGTGAACTGGAACGCCGACGCCCGGTACTACTGGCACTACTGACCCCGGGCGTTGAGACTGGGGTGGTGAGTGAGTCGCCGGACATCGATCGGATGCGGTCGAGTGTCGGCAAGCCGGCGCGGCGGCTGATCGAGCGGATCGCGGCGCTGCAGGCCCGGTCCGAGGAGCTGGTCGAGCGGCCGGGTGCGTTGCGGGCGCAGGCGCGGGACCAGCTGCGGTCGCTGACCCGGCGGCAGGTGCAGAGCGAGCTGGACGGGCTGCCGGTTTCGTCGCTGCAGGAGGTTGTGGGGGCGCGGTTCGTCGGCGTACTGGAGGAGGCTCGGTACGCGACGATCGGGCGGCTGGTCGGGGTGTCCGACGAGGAGCTCGTCGCGTTGCCGGGGATCGGGCCGAAGACGGCGGCGAAGATCAGCGCCGCGGTGCGGACCGTGATGGGGGATGTGGCTGATTCCTCGCGGTTCCGTTTCGATGCGGACCGGCGGGATGCTCAGCAGGAGCAGCTGTTGGCGACGTTGGCCGCCGTACGGCGTGCTGATGCTGCGGCGGCGGAGCTGCTCGGACCGGCGCGGGAGATGGCGAGTACGGCGACTTCGCTGCTGGACGCCGCGGGGCCGGCGCGGGGGCGGCTGCGGTTGTGGTTGACCGGGCGGGCGAAGAAGCGGGCCGCGCTGGAGGCATTGAGTCGGCTCGAGGTGCTGGACGCGAATCCCCGGACCGCTTGGCTGGAAGGGGAACTGGCTCGGCATCCAGCAGTGGTTGCTGACGGCAATGGGTTGTGGGACGACTACGCGGCCGACGCCGCGTCGTACCACGCGATCTTGTCGACGGTCGGCGAGGTCGCGGTCGAGGACGAGGCGGCGCGGGGGTTCATCCCGGAGGAACTGCGGCAGCGGATCACAGCGGTGCCGCTGGACACGTCGCTGATCAAGTCGACGCTGCGGGGGTATCAGGTGTTTGGTGCGCAGTACCTGATCCACCAGGAGCGGTCGATCCTCGGGGACGAGATGGGACTCGGCAAGACGATCCAGGCGCTGGCCGCGGCGGCGCATCTGGCGGCTCGTGGGCAGCAGCGGTTCCTGGTGGTGTGTCCGGCGAGTGTGCAGATGAACTGGCTGAACGAGATCGCCAAGCACACGCGGTTGCAGGCGCACAACCTGCACGGCGCGGGACGCGACGGCGTCGCCCAGCGGTGGTTGCGCGACGGTGGTGTCGCGGTCACCACCTTCGGGACCCTGGGCAGCCTCAAGACGGTGGTGGATAGCGAGGTCGCCCTGTTGATCGTCGACGAGGCTCACTACGTCAAGAACCCCAAGGCCCGCCGGTCGAAGGTCGTCGTCGCAGCCGTCGGTGCCGCCCAGCGCGTGGTCTTCCTGACCGGTACGCCGATGGAGAACCGGGTCGAGGAGTTCCGCACGTTGGTCCGCTACCTCCAGCCGGCGACCGCAAAGGGGCTCAAGGCAACGGATGCCGTGGCCGGCGCCAAGCAGTTCCGCCGCGCGGTAGCGCCCGTCTATCTCCGCCGGAACCAGGAAGACGTCCTCACCGAGCTCCCCGAGAAGATCGAGATCGACGACTGGGTCCTGCCCACCCCCGGCGACCAGCAGACCTACGTCGACGCCGTCCGCTCCGGCAATCTGATGCGGATGCGCCAGTCCGCCTTCGAAACCGCCGACTCCGCCAAGCTCGAACGCATCGCCGAAATCGTCGAAGAAGCCCGCGAGGACGGCCGCAAAGTCATCATCTTCTCCTTCTTCCTCAAAGTCCTCGACCGCATCCAGCAGTCCATCGCCCCCGCCGCGGGCTCGATCCGCGGCGCCGTACCGCCCGCCGAACGCCAACGCCTCATCGACACCTTCACCACCACCCCCGGCCACGCCGTACTCCTCAGCCAGATCGAGGCCGGCGGCGTAGGCCTCAACGTCCAGGCCGCGTCGGTCGTCATCCTCGCCGAGCCCCAGTGGAAACCCAGCACCGAGGACCAGGCCATCGCCAGAGCCCACCGCATGGGCCAGATCCGCACCGTCCAGGTCCACCGCCTCCTGGCCAAGGACACCGTCGACGAACGCATCCGGGAGGTCCAGGAGAACAAGCGCCTCCTCTTCGACGAGTACGCCCGCCAGAGCGAAGCCAAATCCCTCGACCCCCGAGCCGTAGACACCCTCAACCACCTCACCGACGACTCCCGCCCCCTCCAGGACCGAGTAGTCCAAGCCGAACAACACCGCCTCGGCATCACCCCGGAGCCGTCACCCGTCCAGGACAAGCTGTAGAAACGCCGAAGCGGCCGGCCCCCGAGGGGAACCGACCGCTCCAGAGGTACTGACTACTTCTTGACCGTCTTGTTGTACTGGTCGATCTGGGGCTTGATGGACTCGGCGGCGGCCTTCATGGCGGTGGCCGGGTCGGTGCCGAGGACTGCCTTTTCGAGGCCGTCCTCGGAGGCCTTGCGTGCCTGGGGCATGACGCCCAGGATGCAGCCGGAGGACGGGTTCGAGGGCTTGGTGTTGTGGAGCTGGGTGATGGCGGTGGTGAACTGCGGGTACTGCGCGACCCACGCCTTGTCCTCGGGGAGGTCGAGGGCCTTGGAGTTGATCGGGAAGTAGCCGGTGCCGGTGTGCCAGGCGGCCTGCTGCTCAGGGGTGGACGCGAACTTCACGAACTCCCACGAGGCGCGCTTCTCGGCGTCGGAGTGGCCGGGGCCGTCGACCCACAGGGAGGCGCCGCCGATGATCGGGCCGCCGGTGCTGTCGGCGGACAGCTTCGGGAACGGCGCGGTCATCACGGTGAACTTGCCCTTGGCGGCGTCCAGGTAGCCGCGCAGCGAGCCGGTCGACTCCAGGTGCATCGCCGACGTGCCGGACTTGAACACGGCCTGCGCGTCGTCGGTCTTCTTGCCGGTGTTCGGCATCAGGCCCTGCTTGACCATCTGCTGGTACCAGGTCGCGACCTTGACGCCCTGCTCGTCGGCGAAGTTCACCTGCGTCGCGAGGTCCTTGCGGCCGTTCTCGTTGTCGCAGTACGTCGTACCGGACTGTGCGATCAGCTGCTCGACGAACCAGCCGTAGATCGCCGCGTTGAAGCCGTACTGGACCGTCTTGCCGCCCTGCTTGACGGTCAGCTTCTTCGCGGCCTCCATGATCTCGTCGAGGTTCGCCGGCGGCTTGGCCGGGTCCAGGCCGGCCTTCACGAAGGCTTCCTTGTTGATGTAGAGCAGCGGCATCGACGTGTTGAACGGCATCGAGTTCAGCTTGTTGTCGATCGAGTAGTAGTTCGCGATGTTCGGCTCGATCGAGTCCAGCGTGTAGCCGTCCTTGTCGGCGAACGACTGGATCGGCACGGTCTGCTTGGAGTCGATCATGAACCGCGAACCGATGTCGTAGATCTGTACGACGGACGGCGTGTTGCCCTGCTGCACCGACGTCTTGTACTTGGTGATCGTCTCGTCGTAGTCGCCCTGGTAGACCGGGGTGACCTCGATCTTGCCGGTGTGCTGGGCGTTGAACGCCTTCACCAGCTTGTCGACGGCCTCGCCGTTGGCGCCCTTCATGCCGTGCCAGAACGTCACCTTGGTGACGCCGGTCGCGTTCTCCAGCGCGCTCGCGTCGGGCGCGTCCTGCCCGCCGCTGGAGTCGGAGTCGCCGGAGTCGCTGCCCCCGCAGCCGGTCGCCACCAGGGCGAGTGCCGCCAGCAGGGATGCCGCGGTCGCCGTACGCCGTTGTCGGACTGATCGCATGCTCAAGACCTCTCTCTACTAACGAATCGCGCCCGCGGTCAGCCCGCGGACGATGAAGCGCTGGCCGAAGATCACGATGGCCAGGGTGGGCAGGATGGACAGGGTGACACCGGCCAGGATGAGCCCCGGGTCGGCGGCTTCGGCGTCGTTCAGCTGGCTGATGCCGATCTGCAACGTCCGGCGGTCGGCCGAGTCGCCGATCAGCAGCGGCCAGAAGAACTGGTTCCACGCGGCCAGGAAGACGTACAGCCCGACCGCCATCAGGGCCGGCTTGTTCAGCGGGACCAGGATCCGGGTCAGGAACCGCCAGTGCCCGGCACCGTCGATCGTCGCCGCGTCCCGCAGTTCCACCGGGAACTGCAGGAACGACTGCCGCAGCAGGAACACCCCGAAGGCGTTGGCCAGGAACGGCAGCACCAGCGCGATCATCGTTCCGGCGTACGACGCGGTCAACCGCTCACCGCCGAGCTGCCAGCTGGTGATGGTCAGGTAGTTCGGCAGCACGATCGACTCCCACGGCACCATCAAGGTGGCGAGGAAGAGCCCGAACAGCACGGTCCGGCCCCACATCTTCATGAAGACGAACGCGTACGCCGCCAGCACGCTGGTGATCAGCTGCGACAGCGTGATGATCGACGTCTGCAGGATCGAGTTCAGGTACTGCCGGCCGATCGGCGTGCCTGACGACGACGCGCCCTCGTAGTTGCCGGTGAAGATCCCGTGCGGGAACAGGTCCGGCGGGTACGACGAGATCTGGCCGGGCGACATGATCGAGCCCGCGATCACGTAGTACACCGGGAAGATCACGGCCAGGGCGGCAACGATCAGTACGGCGTACGTCACGAGCCGCCCGACGGTCAGGTTCCTCACTTGTAGTGCACCCGCCTCTCGAGGACGCCGAACTGGATCGCGGTGCAGGCCAGCAGGATCACGAAGAGCACGATCGCCTGCGCCGACGCGGCGCCGAAGTCGCTCGCGTTGTTCGCGAACGCGGTGTGGTAGATCGAGTACACGAGCGTCTTGGTGGACTGCTCGGGACCGCCCTCAGGGGTGAGGATCTTGATCTGGCCGAAGCCCTGCAGCGACTGGATGGTCGAGATGACCACCAGGAAGAACAGCTGCGGGCCGAGCAGCGGCACGGTGATGAACCGCGACGCGCGCCAGCCGCCGGCACCGTCGAGCGTGGCCGCCTCGTTGATCTCCTGCGGGATCGCGCCGATCCCGGCCGAGAGCACGAGCACGTTGTAGCCGATGCTCATCCAGACGGTGGTGATCGCGACGCTGATCAGCGCCCAGGACGGGTCGGTCAGCCAGCCGATCCGGTCGACCCCGAACTTGCCGAGCATGCCGTTGGCCAGCCCGATCGCGGGGTTGTAGATGGTGGCGAAGATGACCGACGCGCTGGCCACCGAGAACGCGAACGGCAGCGCGAAGGCGGTCCGGAAGATCCGGATCCCCTTGATGTGCTGCTCGAGCAGCAGCACGATCGCGAGACCGCCGAGCACGCCGGGGATCACGGTCAGCAGCACGAAGGCGAAGGTCACCCACAGGATGTGCCGGAACTCCGCCGAGCCGAGCATGTCGCGGTAGTGCTGCAGCCCGACGAAGGCGTCCGGACGGCCGAACAGGTCGGAGCCGTGCAGGGACAGCGAGACCGATTTGCCCAGCGGCCAGACGATGAACAGCGCGAAGATCACGATGCAGGGCGCGAGCATCAGCCAGGACAGCAGGGACGCGGGGGTGGGCCGGCGACGCAGGGGTGCCGGTGCCGAACTTGTAGTCAATCGAGTACCTCCAGTAGGGCGCAGTCTTGCACCGCCCCAGGGCCGATGGGACCCGGTACCCGCCGGGGTGCATTAGGCTCAGGGCCCGTGAAGGTTCTTGTTATCGGCTCTGGCGGCCGTGAGCACGCACTGGTCTGGGCGCTGAGTCAGGATCCCGACGTCGCGCAGGTGGTGGCGGCCCCGGGCAACCCTGGCATCGCCGCGTTGCAACCGGCGTACGACGGGCAAACGATCGTTTGCCGCCCGGTGGACATCTCGGACCACGCCGCGGTCGTCGCCCTGGCGAGCGAGTTCGGCACCGATCTGGTCGTCGTCGGGCCCGAGGTCCCGCTGGTGGCCGGCGTCGCCGACCCGCTCCGCGCGGCCGGGATCGCGGTCTTCGGGCCGTCCAAGGAGGCGGCGCAGCTCGAGGGGTCGAAGGCGTTCGCGAAGGACGTGATGGCCGCCGCGAGCGTGCCGACCGGCCGGGCGTACGTCTGCACGACGCAGGAGCAGGCCGCGGAGGCGATCGACGCGTTCGGTCCGCCGTACGTCGTGAAGGACGACGCGCTTGCCGCCGGCAAGGGTGTGGTGGTGACCTCGGACCGCGAGGAGGCGCTCGCGCACGCGGCCGAGTGCGGGCAGGTGCTGATCGAGGAGTTCCTGGACGGTCCGGAGGTGTCGCTGTTCGCGATCACCGACGGGACGACGGTGCTGCCGATGCAGCCGGCCCAGGACTTCAAGCGACTCGGCGACAACGACGAGGGCCCGAACACGGGCGGTATGGGCGCGTACACACCGTTGCCCTGGGCCCCGGAGAAGCTGGTCGAGGAGATCACCGAGAAGGTGCTCCAGCCGACGGTCGACGAGATGCGCCGCCGCGGGACACCGTTCAGCGGCCTCCTGTACGCCGGACTGGCGCTCACCACCCTCCGCGGCGTGCGCGTGATCGAGTTCAACTGCCGCTTCGGTGACCCCGAGACGCAGGCGTTGCTGCCGCTGCTGAAGACCCCGCTCGGTGGCGTCCTGTACGCCGCGGCGACGGGCAAGCTGGCCGACGCCGAGCCGCTGGCGTGGAAGAACGGTTCCGCCGTCGCGGTGGTGGTCGCGGCGAAGAAGTACCCGGCCAAGCCGCGCAGCGGCGACACGATCGCCGGGATCGACCAGGCCGAGGCCGGCAACGTCCGCGTTTTCCACGCAGGGACCAGCCAGGACGGCGACGAGCTCGTCACCGCCGGTGGGCGTGTTCTCGCCGTCAGCGCGACGGGCAAGGACCTCGACGAGGCCCGGCAGCGCGCGTACGCCGGGGTCGGCCAGATCCGGATCAAGGGCTCGCAGCACCGCACGGACATCGCGCTCAAGGCCGCCCGCGGCGAGATCACCGTCTGATCGACCGGGACTGGCCGTGGTGCAGGAGGCCTGGCCGGCGCCGGGACCGTCGCCTGTGGCTGAGGCCGCTGCGGCGCAGTTGTAGTCGAGGGGATGCGGCGAGCGGGCTGCGGCGGGCGGTGGATTGCGCAACGTCGTCAATCCACCGGCCTCTCGCCGTACGGGCTGTTCGACTGGGCCCATGCGTACACCAACCACCTCGGCGGCCGAGGCCGCTCAGCTGATCCGAGCCGATCGGCAACGCCTGCTGGAGCTCGTCGACGGCCTGCCGGACGCGCGCCTGCGGGCGCCGTACGGCGTGGCCGACGGGCCGCTCGGGCACTTCTGCGACTCGCTGCACGACCTGGTCGGCCACATCCTGATGTGGGACGAGGTCACGCTCGCGGTCCTGCGGGAGTCGGCCGCCGGCAGGTCGCACTGGAGCATCGATCCGCGCTGGGAGACGGCGGAGATCGGGAGCGCGCTCAACGCCGGCGGCGTCGAGGCGGGGCGGCACCTGCCGTCCGGGCTGCTGATCGAGCGGCTGGCGTCTGTCGTCGACGCGCTGGTCGCAGAGATCACCGCGTACGACGAAGCCGCGTGGCAGGGCCAGGCCGCTGGTGGGGCGTTCGTTGGCAGCGTCGGAGCGCTGGCCGAGTACGCGGCGTCGCCGCCGGGGGGTACGCCGTACGGGCATGTGGGCAAGCACCTTGGCAGCGGGGGTGAGGTGATCGAGGATCCGCTGTTCCGGGTGGAGACTGACGCGCTGCTGAACCGGCTGGCTGCGGCACCCCAGGAAGAGGAGGAGGACCAGTACAAGGCCTTGCTTCGGGATCGAGAGGAACTGCCTGACCCTGAGCTCGCCGGAGTCGTCCACCCGGCGGCCCGCGTGTCCGATCTCCAGGTGGCGCTGCCTGGTCGGACCCTCTCCGCCCGGCTCTACCGGCCGGAGACCGACGAGCCGCGGCCGGTGCTGCTGTGGTTGCACGGCGGAGGGTTCATCGGCGGGGATCTGCGGGACATCGAGTACGCCGCGTCCGGGATCGCCGTTCATGGGGACCTGGCCGTGGTGTCGCTCAACTATCGGCTGGCGCCCGAAAACCCTTACCCAGCAGGGCTTGACGATGTGGTCGACACCTTGGCGTGGTTGCGTGAGACGTATGGTCGCGTTCTTGTCGGTGGTCAGAGCGCGGGCGCGGCGCTGGCGGCCGGAGCTTGCCTGGTCGCGGCCGAGCGGGGATTGCCGATGCCCGAGCGGCAGGTGCTCTGTTATCCGTGTCTGGACTTCGATCAGTACACCGAGTCGTCGCGACTATTTGATGGCGTCTTTCTTAGCACTGCGCCGGGGTGGGCTGACGAGGTCTACTTCCCAGCAGGTGACCTTCCTGCGACCGCCGTCCCGCTGCGCGCCGAGGACCTGAGCGGTCTTCCCCCGGCGCTGATCCTCGCCGCCGGGCGGGACCCGCTCCGCGACGACGCCCGCGGGTACGCGACCCGGCTGGCGCAGGCCGGCGTACCGGCGAAGCTGGTCGAGTACGCCGGCACGATGCACGCCTTCCTCAACTTCCCGGCCGTGCTGTCGGCCGGGCGGCACGCGGTCGAGCTGATCGGCGCGGACCTGCGCGCGGCCCTGCGCTGAGACCCCGTACGGCCCGATTCGCCCGACCAGGGAGAATGGGGCCGTGCCGAACTCCAGCAAGCCCCGGATCCCGAACGTTCTCGCCGCGCGTTACGCCAGCCTGTCGATGGCCCAGCTGTGGTCGCCGGAGCACAAGATCGTGCTCGAGCGGCAGCTGTGGCTGGCCGTGCTGAGCGCGCAGAAGGACTTCGGCGTGGACGTGCCGGACGGGGTCCTGGAGGACTACCGCCGGGTCCTGGACCAGGTCGACCTGGAGTCGATCGCGGAGCGTGAGCGGGTCACCCGGCACGACGTGAAGGCCCGGATCGAGGAGTTCAACGCGCTCGCCGGGCACGAGCACATCCACAAGGGCATGACGTCGCGCGACCTCACCGAGAACGTCGAGCAGCTGCAGATCCGGGCCGGGCTGGAGCTGGTCCGGGACCGCGCGGTCGCCACGGCGGTGCAGCTCGGCCAGAAGGCGGCCGAGCACGCTGCCCTGGTGATGACAGGCCGGTCGCACAACGTTGCGGCGCAGGCGACGACGCTGGGCAAGCGGTTCGCCTCCGCGGCCGACGAGCTGCTGGTCGCGATCGCGCGGCTGGAGGAGCTGATCGAGCGGTACCCGCTGCGCGGCATCAAGGGCCCGGTCGGTACGTCCCAGGACATGCTCGACCTGTTCAGCGGCCAGGACAAGCTGCTCGCCGGCCTGGAGTCCGAGGTAGCCCAGCACCTGGGCTTCCGCCGTACGCTCACCAGCGTCGGCCAGGTCTACCCGCGCTCCCTCGACTACGAGGTGGTCACCGCGCTGGTCCAGCTGGCGTCCGGCCCGTCGAGCCTGGCGACCACGATCCGGTTGATGGCCGGGCACGAGCTGGTCACCGAGGGCTTCAAGGAGGGCCAGGTCGGCTCGTCCGCGATGCCGCACAAGATGAACACCCGGTCCTGCGAGCGCGTCAACGGCCTCGCGGTGATCCTGCGCGGCTACGCGTCGATGGCCGGTGAGCTGGCCGGCAACCAGTGGAACGAGGGCGACGTCTTCTGCTCCGTCGTACGGCGGGTGGCGCTGCCGGACGCGTTCTTCGCCCTCGACGGGCTGTTCGAGACGTTCCTGACCGTGCTGGCCGAGTTCGGCGTCTACCCGGCGGTCGTGGACCGCGAGCTGGAGCGGTACCTGCCGTTCCTGACCTCGACGAAGATCCTGATGGCCGCGGTGAAGAACGGCGTCGGCCGGGAGACCGCGCACGAGGTGATCAAGGAGCACGCCGTCGCCACCGCGCTCGACCTGCGCAAGGGCCTGGCCGCCAACGACCTGTTCCACCGCCTCGGCGCCGACGGCCGGCTCGGGCTGACCGAGGAGCAGATCGTCGGCATCGTCGGCGAGCCGCTCACCTTCACCGGCGCGGCCGTCGCCCAGGTCGACGCGGTCGTCGCCAAGATCGACCAGCTCGCCAAGCGCTACCCCGAGGCGGCGTCGTACGCGCCGGGTGACATCCTCTAGCTCGTGTACGCACCGCTCACCTGGACGCTTGTCGGGTTGTCCCTTGCCGCGATGGTCTTCGCGATCGTGCTCGCGGGGCTGGATCGCCGGATCAACTGGACGCTGCTCGCGGTGCTGGGCGTGGTCGAGGTCGGGCTGGTCGCGCAGCTCGTGGTCGGGATCGTGCAGTTCGCGGGGACCGAGCGGGACGTGTCCGGCGGGTTCTTCTTCGGGTACCTGGTCGGCTCGCTGCTGATCCTGCCGGTGGGCGCGCTGTGGGCGCTGGCGGAGAGCAGCCGCTGGGGTGCCGGCGCGCTGGCGGTCGCGTGCTTCGTGATCCCGGTGCTCGAGCTGCGCATGCACGAGATCTGGACCGCCTGAGATGGGCGAACCGGAAGCAACCCGTCATGGGCCGGGCCGCATCCTGATCCTCGTGTACGGCGTCTTCGCGCTGTCCGCGACCGGCCGGGCGGTCTTCCAGATCATCAACCAGTTCGACCGCGCCCCGATCGCGTACCTGCTGTCCGCGCTCGCCGCGATCATCTACTGCCTGGCGACCTTCGCGCTGGCCAAGGCAACGCACCTGTCCCGCCGGATCGCGACGGTCGCGATCGCGATCGAGCTGATCGGGGTCGTCGGCATCGGCGCGTTCAGCTACGCGGTCCCCGACGACTTCCCGGACGCGACCGTCTGGTCGCACTTCGGCCAGGGCTACGGGTTCGTCCCGTTGGTCCTCCCGATCCTCGGCCTGCTCTGGCTCCGGCGTACGGCCTAACTGAGCGCAAGCGCAGCGGCCGGACCATCTGGCACGTCTCCCGGTACGACGACGTACGGCGACTGCTGACCGGCAAGCGACTGAGCAAGAACCCCGACCACGTCCCGGGCTACCGCGCCGGTCCGGCCGGGCTCAACAAGCACCTCGTACACGCCGATGCACCGGAGCACACCCGGCCGCGCCGGCTCGTCAACGCCGCGTTCCTGCCGCGCCGGATCGCGGCCCTGGAACCGTTCGTCCAGCAGACCGTCGACGACCTGCTGGCGCCGCTCGACCCCGAGGCCGGAGTCGACCTGGTCGAGGACTTCGCGCTGCCGCTGACCTTCACGTTGATCTGCACGATCCTCGGCGTCCCGGCCGAGCTGAACACCCCCGCGACCAGATCGATGCTCGCGGCAACCGTCGTACCGACCGCCGGTCAGCAGACCGACGACCAGCTGCTGGCCTTCCTCACCGACCTCGTCGAGCACAAGCGCAGCCAGCCGATCGACGAGCTCGACCTGCTCGGCGCGCTGGTCGGGGCGCGGGAGAGCCTGACCGAGGAGGAGCTGGTCAGTACGGCGTACCTGCTGCTGCTCGTCGGCCACGACACGACCGTGAACCTGATCGGCAACGGAATGTTCGCGCTGCTCCGGCACCCCGACCAGCTGCGGGCCCTGCGCAACGATCGCGGGCTGCTCCGGACCGGGCTGGACGAGCTGCTGCGCTACGACTCCCCGGTCCGCGACGCGACCTTCCGGGTGGCGGTCGAGCCGATCGAGCTGCACGACCAGGTGATCCTCCCCGGCGACATCGTCAGCCTGCTGATCGGCTCGGCGAACCGGGACGAGCGGCAGTTCCCCGACGCGGACCGGCTCGACCTGACGCGGACTCCGAACGACCACCTGGCTTTCGGGCGAGGCCCGCACTTCTGCATCGGCGCCGTGCTGTCCCGGCTGGAGGGCACGATCGCGTTCCGCGGGCTGCTCGACCGGTTGGGAGACGTCGTGCTCGCCGTACCGGAGCAGGAGCTGCGCTGGCGGCCTTCGCGGGTGATGCGTGGGCTCGAGAGCCTTCCGGTGGTCCGGCGGTGAAGGTCGTCGGCACTGTGCTGGTGATGACGCTCGACCGGCCGTCGGCGCGCAACGCGATCAATCGGGAGGTCGCCGAGGAGCTCAGTACGGCGCTCGACCGGCTCGAGAGCGATCCCGAACTGACCGCGGGCGTGCTCACGGGCGCCGGCGGGACGTTCTGCTCGGGAATGGATCTCAAGGCGTTCCCGACCGAAGGGATCCCGGTCGTCGGGACCGACGGGCTGGCCGGGCTGACGCGGCGGGCGTTGACGAAGCCGTTGATCGCGGCGGTCGAGGGGTACGCCGTCGCGGGTGGGTTCGAGTTGGCGCTGGCGTGCGACCTGATCGTCGCGGGGGAGTCGGCGGAGTTCGGCTTGCCGGAGGTCAAGCGGGGGCTGATCGCCGGGGAAGGCGGGGCGATCCGGTTGCCGCGGCGGTTGCCGCATCATCTCGCGATGGAGTTGCTGCTCACCGGGGACTCGATGCCGGCCGCAACTGCCGCTGGATTCGGGCTGGTCAACCGGGTGGTGCCTGACGGGCAGGCGCTGGCTGAGGCGCTGAAGCTTGCCGAGGGCATCAGCCGGAACGCGCCGCTCGCGCTGGCGGCGGTCAAGCAGCTGGTCCGCGCGACGACCGAGCGGGACGACTTCGCGGTGCAGGATCCCTGGTACGACGCGGTGTCGGCGTCGCAGGACGCGAAGGAGGGAGCAGCGGCGTTCGCCGAGAAACGGGCGCCGCGCTGGCAGGGCCGCTGAGCGCGCGCAGGGTGGGCGGCCGTCGTACAGGGCGGCCGCACTCCCAGGGAACTCCCAGCCGCGCGCAGGGATGGGCTCAGGTTGAGCCGACAGCCTGGGTGACATGCAGAACTCAGGTCATCCGCGGGTCGAGATCGTCGTACCCGTTCGCAATGAGGAGTACGACCTCGGCCCGAACATCCGGCGGCTCCGGGACTTCCTGGACACCGCCTTCCCCTTTCCGGCCGAGGTCTGCATCGCCGACAACGGGAGCACCGACGCCACCTTCGAGATCGGCACGCTGCTCAGCACCGAGCTGTCCGGCGTACGGATCGTCCGGATCGAGCAGCCGGGCCGCGGGCGGGCGCTGAAGCAGGTCTGGTCGAGCAGCTCGGCCGACGTACTGGCGTACATGGACGTCGACCTGTCGACGAACCTGAACGCGTTGCTCCCGCTGGTCGCGCCGCTGGTGGCCGGCCACAGCGACGTCGCGATCGGGACCCGGCTGGCGCGGGACTCCCGCGTCGTCCGGCGACCCAAGCGGGAGGTGATCTCGCGCGGCTACAACCTGTTGCTCAAGGCAACGCTCGGGACGCGGTTCTCGGACGCGCAGTGCGGGTTCAAGGCGATCCGCGCCGACGTCGCGACGGAGCTGCTGCCACTGGTCGAGGACACGAGTTGGTTCTTCGACACCGAGCTGCTCGTCCTGGCCGAGCGAGCCGGGCTGCGGATCCACGAGGTGCCCGTCGACTGGGTCGACGACCTGGACTCCCGGGTCGCGATCGCGCAGACGGTGGCCGACGATCTGCGGGGGATCGCCCGGCTGCACCGGACGGTCGGCCGGTTGCCGCTCGAACCCGTCAGGCAGTCTTTCGGGCGACCGGCCGTTGCAGATCCCCGGACGGCGTTGGCCGCGCGCGTGCTGCGGTTCGCCGGCGTCGGCGTACTGAGCACGATCGCCTACGCGCTGCTGTACCTCCTGCTGCGGCACACGATGCCGGCCCAGGCCGCGAACCTGGTCGCCCTGCTGGTGACCGCCGTCGGCAACACCGCGCTGAACCGGCGGGTGACCTTCGGCGTCCGCGGCATCGAGAACCGGGGCCGGCACCAGTTGCGCGGCCTCGTCACCTTCTTCATCGGCTGGAGCCTGACCGCGTCGTCGCTGTGGCTGCTGCACACGGCGGTCGCCGTACCGGCCACTGCTGTCGAGGTCACCGTGCTGACGATCGCCAACCTGGCGGCCACGGTCGTCCGCTTCAGCCTCTTCCAGAGCTGGGTCTTCGACGACGAGGCGCCCACCCTGCCCACCTTCGAACCCCCGGCGGTTCTCGACCACACCCGGAGCAACTGATGAGCACCCTGACCCAACCCCGAGAGGTCACCAGACCTCGCGCCCTCGCGGCGTCGTACGCGATCAGCCGCGACAAGGTCCTGTACGGCGGCCTGCTGGTGCTGACCGCGATCGCCTACCTGTGGGGCCTGTCGAAGAACGGCTACGCCAACGAGTACTACGCGGCCGCGGTCCAGGCCGGGTCGACGAGCTGGAAGGCCTGGTTCTTCGGGTCGCTCGACTCCTCCAGCTTCATCACTGTGGACAAGACGCCGGCGTCGCTGTGGGTGATGGGCCTGTCGGGCCGGATCTTCGGGTTCGGCGTCTGGAGCATGCTGATCCCACAGGCGCTGATGGGTGTGGCGAGCGTCGGCTTCGTCTACGTGGCGGTACGGCGGTGGTTCTCGGCCAACGCGGCGCTGCTGGCGGGCGCGATCCTCGCGCTGACGCCGGTCGCCGTGCTGATGTTCCGGTTCAACAACCCGGACGCGTTGCTGGTGCTGCTGCTCGTCGCCGGTGCGTGGGCGGTGACGCGGGCGATCGACTCGGAGCGGTTCGCGGGGCGCTGGATGGCGCTGGCCGGGCTGCTGGTCGGGTTCGGGTTCCTGACGAAGATGCTGCAGGCGTTCCTGGTGCTGCCGGCGTTCGGCCTGGCGTACCTGATCGCCGGCCGGCCCGCGCTCGGGAAGCGGATCGTCCACAGCCTGGCCGCGCTCGGCGCGATGATCGTCGGCGCCGGCTGGTGGATCGCGATCGTCGAGCTGCTGCCGGCCTCGGCGCGGCCGTACGTCGGTGGGTCGCAGACGAACAGCATTCTCGAACTGACGTTGGGTTACAACGGTCTCGGTCGGTTGACCGGTGACGAGGCCGGCTCTGTGGGTGGCGGGACCGGCAACCCCGGGTGGGGTGGGGCTACCGGGCTGCAGCGGTTGTTCGGTGGGGAGTTCGCCGGGCAGATCGCGTGGTTGTTGCCTGCGGCACTGATCGCGACGGTGGTGCTCGTGGTTGCCGCCGGGCGGTCGGCGCGGACCGATCGGACGCGGGCGTTCGCGATCCTGTGGGGTGGCTGGCTGGTCGTCACCGGACTGGTCTTCAGCTACATGCAGGGGATCATCCACAGCTACTACATGGTGGCGCTGGCGCCGGCGATCGCGGCGCTGATCGGTGCTGCGGCGATGGTGCTGTGGCGGCGAAGGTCTGAGTGGATGGCGCGGGTGGTGCTTGCGGGTGGGATGCTGCTGACCGCGGGGTGGAGCTTCTCGCTGCTGTCGTCGGCGTCGGACTACGTGCCGTGGTTGCGGTGGATGGTGCTGCTCGTCGGGGTCGCGGCTGCTGGCGCGGTGATGGTGCTGCCGGAATTGGAGTTGCGTCGTACGACGGCCCGGCGGGCTGGAGTGTTCGCCGGGGTGCTGCTGGTGCTGACGGCGCTGGCCGGGCCTACGGCGTACTCGGTCTCGACGATCAGCGAGGCGCACGCCGGGGCACTGCCGTCGGCCGGGCCTGCTGGTGCGAGCGGCTTCGGCGGCCGCGGCGGCGGGATGGGCGGTCCGCCTGGTGGACAAGCTGGTACGGCGAATGGTGCGACCACCCGCGGAGGCGGCGGAGGTGCTGGTGGGTTCCTGGGCGGTGGTGGGACCAGCGGAGTCTCCAGCGAGCTGGTCACCTTCCTGCAGCAGGGCTCGAAGGGCTACACCTGGGCAGCAGCTGCAGTCACCGCGAACGGTGCGGCTCCACTCCAGATCGCCGCGGAGGTTCCGGTGATGGCGATCGGCGGGTTCAACGGGACCGATCCCTCGCCGTCGCTGGCCGAGTTCCAGCAACTGGTTGCTCAGGGCAAGGTCCACTACTTCGTCGGCAGTGGCGGCGGGGGCTTCGGCGGCGGGCGGGGCGGGACCACGAACGAGATCTCCACCTGGGTGCAGGAGAACTTCCAGGCCCAGACCATCGGCAGTACGACCATCTACGACCTGACGAGCAACGGAGCATGACGATGACACAGTACGAGGCAGCACAGGTGGAGGAGCCGAAAGGCCGAGGAAAGAACGGGTTGGCGATGGCGGGCGCGGGCTTGGTCCTTGCCGTTCTTGCCTTTCTGGGTGGGACTGCCGTCGGGCACGTTTGGGGGAGTGGTTCCACAGGCAACGAGCAGACGCAGTTCGGTGGGCCTGGTGGCGGTGGAATGAGGCAGCTCCCCGGTAACCAGCAGCCGGGTCAAGGAACGCAGCAGGACCCCAATCAGCAGCAGCAGCCGGGCCAGACCCGCACCAGTTGACACGCTTCGTGTTCCGTCAGGGCCCAGGTGGGGTAAGGATCGGTTCGTGGAATGGTCGAACGTCACCTGGTTCCTGACCGCTCTGGGCGCTGTCGTCGTACTGCTGACGCGGATCCGGCTCGGGGGTGAGAGCGCGGGTGAGCACAATCGCTCCAGCGGCGTCGCGGGCTACTCGTCGGCGCTGCTGCGGCTGCACACGGTCGTCGGTGTGCTGACGCTGCTCGCCTGGGTCGTTGCCCTCGTCACCACCCGCCGCGAGATCGCCCTCGGCGCCCTGGCCGGCTGGTGGTTGCTCGCGATCATCGGATTGTTGCTGCTGGCCCGGTGGTTGCCGAGCGGTGGGAAACACTCTGAGGGCAAGGCGGCCGACGCCTGGGGCTCAGGAGCAGGGCTGTCGTTGCTCGGTCACCTGGGCGTGGTGATAGGCGTGGCCTATTTCACCTTCATCGTTCTCACCGATCGGCTGTAGCAACAGCAGGGCGCGGGATCAGCCCGCGCAGGGCCCGGGCGAGCGTCTTCGGCTGGGCCAGCGAACTCGGGTGCGCGAGCATCGTCGTCACCCGTGCGAAGTCGTCGTTCAGGCGGGCGTCGTACAGGGAAGCACTGAAGATCAGTCCGGTGAAGAACTTGGTCAGCTTGTAGCCGCGGGGGAAAGGCCCGTTGACGTGCGGCAGCGCGAGATCGGCGAAGGTCGAGATCTGCCAGGCGGCGTCGACCACCACGCGGACCTGGTGCAGGTACTCCCAGGCGGGCTCGTCCAGTGAGGGATTCGAGCGCAGGTACGCCGACAAGCAGGACGCGTGCAGGGTCGCGGACGTCATGCCCTGGCCGTAGATCGGGTTGAACGACGCGACTGCGTCGCCCGCGACGATCAGCCCGGCCGGGAAGCGGTCCAGCTCGTCGTAGTCGCGGCGTCGGCTGTCCGCCTGGTGGTACGTGATCACGTCGCCGACCATCGGGTTGTTGTCGACGATGTGCGAGTACACCCAGGGGAAGTCCTCGCGGCACCGCCGGTGGAAGTCCTCGGCCTCGCGGCTCGGCCGGTCGTCGGCGAACCCTGCGACCAGCACCAGCCAGCGGTCGCGCTCGACCGGCAGGATGCCGCCCATCCGTGCGGTCTGCCCGGGTTCGGCCATGGTCTGGGAGGTCGACAGGAGGATCTCGTCGGGCTTGCGCTCGTACAGCGCGGAGGCGTAGTTGAGCTTGATCGGCATCCGCGTGAGCTTCGGCTCGGGCCAGCCCGCCGCGCCGAGCCAGTCGCTCAGGCGGCTGGATCGCCCGGTCGCGTCCACCACGAGATCGGCGTCCACGCTGACCTTCTCGTCGGAGCCGGGGCCTGGGCCTGGGCCTGGGCCGGGGCCGGCGCCCGCGGAGCCTGCCGTCGCGGAGGCAGCCGTTCCCGCCGGCACGTACTGCACGCTCGTGACGCGGTCGCCGGTGAAGCCGATGCCGTCCGCGCGGCCGGGGACCAGGCGGACGTTCGGCAGGGCCAGCGTCCGCCGGCGCACTCTCGACTCGAGGAACGGGCGCGTGCTGATCAGCGTGCGGATCTCGGTCAGGGGAGGCGGCGTCACGCGTCGTACGCCGTTGACGAAGGTGTACGCCTGGTCCGGTGTCGGCTCGACCAGGCCCTCGGCGATCGCGTCGGCGTAGAAGCCGGGGAACCAGCGGTCGAGCTGCGCGGCGCCGGCCGGCAGGAGGGCGTGGACCTGCGTGCCCTGCGGTACGCCGGGGCGCGGCTCGTCGCCGGTCTCGGATTCGTCGCGTTCGATCACGAGCACTTCGTCGGCGTGGTCGCTGAGCACCCGCGCCGCCATCAGTCCCGCCATGCTGGCCCCCAGAACGACGGCCCGGCGCAGGATCACATCGGTCCGGGTGGGCGGTTCCGACGTGGTGATGGCAGCGAACGCTTCGGCGAGTGACACCGGGACCCCCAGGGCGAAAGTGGCAGTGACTTCCACATTAGGGACGGAGTAGCGACTCCGCAGTTCAAGGCATGTCGGTGCTGAACCCGGCCAGCAGCGCTCCGACCGCACGCCGTACGGCGGCCTCGAACGCGTCGTCCGCCAACGTCCGCCCGGCGCCGGCGACGCGGTCCCAGATCAGCCCGTCGAGCATCGCCGCGAACGGCCAGGCCGCCTGCTCGGGTTCACGAATGCCGAGCGAACCGAGGATCCCGGCGAGGTGTTCGCGCAGGACGCGGCCGCCTTGGGTGATCGCGTCGAGAAGCTCGGGTCGACGACTGGCTTCCAGTGAGAGCTCGTAGCGCGCGAGCTGGTCTTCGGACCTGTGGTGGGTGAGCTGCAAGACCATCGCGCTCATGAGTTCGGTGGGACTACTTGGAGTGTCTTGAGGGGGTTGGGCTGCTAGATCGCGCTCCAGCATGCGGGTGACGCAGGCGGTGAGCAGGGCGTCCCGGGTGCGCAAGTAGTACGACGTGGAGCCGGGCGGCAGGCCGGCCTCGGTGTCGACGGCTCGGTGGGTGAGGCCGCGGAGGCCCCGGGTGGCGACCAAGTGGATGGCGGCGTCGGCGATCGCGGCGCGGCGGTCGTCTCCGCGCGGAGGGTTCTTCGGCACGTCGCCAACCCTACCGGTCGAGACTCTACAGATGTAGAGTCGCCGTCATGAGGACAGCGATAGTGGTGGGGGCAGGGATCGGGGGAGTGGCGGCGGCGGTCGGGCTCGAGCGGGCCGGGTGGCAGGTGACCGTCCTGGAGCGGGCGCCTGAGCTGGGCGAGGTCGGCGCGGGGATCTCGGTCTGGCCGTCGGCGGTGAAGGCGCTGGGCGAGCTCGGTGTCACGGGCGTGGAGCAGGCGGCCGCGGTGTCCGCGCCGATGGGGATGCGGCGGTCGGACGGGCGCTGGGTGGTGAAGGCGACCGCGCTGGGCGTCGAGACACCGGTGATGATCCATCGCGCCCAGTTGCACGAGCTGATCACGAGCCGGTTCGGGTCGGGGGTGACCGTGCGGACCGGCGTGACGGTCGACGGGTTCAAGGACGGCGCGATCCTCGCGGGCGGGGAGGAGTTGCGCGCGGATCTGGTGGTCGCGGCGGATGGGCTGCGGAGCGTCGTACGGAGTGCTCTCTATCCGTCGTACGGCGGGCCGCAGTACTCGGGCTACGCGGCGTACCGAGGGATCGCCGAGCTGGAGCTGGACGACGGCGGCGGGGAGACGTGGGGGCGGGGAAGGCGGTTCGGCTTCGCACGGCTGATCGACGGGCGGTACTACTGGTACGCCACGGAGAACCGCCCGGCCGGGGTGACCGATGCTGATGCGTGGAAGGGATTCGGCGAGTGGCACGACCCGATCCCGCAGCTGCTGAAGGCCACGAAAACCGTGCTGCAGAACGACATCTACGACCTGGCGCTGCCGCTGGTCCCTTTCGTGCAAGGCAACGTCGTCCTGCTGGGTGATGCCGCCCACGCGATGACACCGAACCTGGGCAGAGGAGCCTGTACGGCGATCGAAGACGCAGCCGCGCTACCCAATCACCTTGGAGATCTGGCGGGGTACGACAAGGAGCGGCGGCCGGCGGCGACCAAGCTGGTCCGGACCTCGCGGGTGATCGGCCGCGTCGGCCAGCTCGACAGCCGCGTGCTGTGCGGCGTACGGGACGGCGTGTTCACCGTCGGCGGCAAAGTGGCCGGGGTGCTCGGGCGGAAGCGGGAGATGGGAGAATCCCGGGTGTGACCACTCTTCCGCAGGCTGTTGAGATCCCTGGCGCCAAGCATCTGCACTCGGGCAAGGTCCGGGACCTGTACGAGCTCGAGTCCGGCGACCTGCTGATGGTCGCGAGCGACCGGATGAGCGCGTTCGACTGGATCCTCGAGACGCCGATCCCGGACAAGGGCAAGGTGCTCACCGCGATGAGCCTGTGGTGGTTCGAGCAGCTCGACGTGCCGAACCACATCATCTCGACCGACGTCCCGGCCGAGGTCGCCGGGCGCGCGGTGGTCTGCGAGAAGCTCGAGATCTTCCAGGTCGAGTGCATCGCCCGCGGGTACCTGAGCGGCACCGGCCTGCTCGACTACAACGCCACCGGTGAGGTCTGCGGCATCCCGCTGCGCGCGGGGCTGGTCGAGGGCTCCCGCCTGGACGCGCCGATCTTCACCCCGGCGACCAAGGCCCAGCTCGGCGAGCACGACGAGAACGTCTCGTACGACGCGGTGGTGGCGACCGTCGGCGCGGACATCGCCGGCCGGCTGCGCGACCTGACGATGGAGCTCTACGCGCGGGCGCACACGATGGCCGAGCAGCGCGGCATCATCCTGGCCGACACCAAGTTCGAGTTCGGGACCCGCGCGGACGGCACGATCGTGCTCGCCGACGAGGTGCTGACCCCCGACTCGAGCCGCTTCTGGCCGGCCGCCGAGTGGGCGCCGGGCAAGCAGCAGCCGTCGTACGACAAGCAGATCGTCCGCGACTGGCTGCAGTTCGAGTCCGGCTGGGACCGCACCTCGGGCGAGGCGCCGCCGCCGCTGTCCGAGGAGGTCATCGAGCGCACGCGGTCGGCGTACATCGACGCCTACGAGAGCCTCACCGGCCGCACCTTCACCGCCTGAGCGTCACATCAGTTCGTAGCGGATCACCGAGAGGAAGTTCAGCTTCTCCTCGCTCTCGCTGCCCGGATCGGTCGTGTAGACGATCAGGTGCTGCGAGCGGTCCGGGCTGTGCAGGGTCTCGCGGTAGAGGTGAACGTCGCCGACCTCGGCGTGCTTGACCAGCAACGGCGCCGGGTCGGTCTCGGTGACCGGGTGCTCGTGCCACAGTTCGGCGAACTCGCAACTGGTGTGCAGCAACGACCCGATCAACGCCGCCAGCCGCGGCTCCGCCCTGTTCTGGGTGTGGGCGAGCAGCAGATGCGCGACGATCGTGCGTGAGTGCCGCGGGTGGTCCTCGATCGGGAACGGGTCGCGCTCGGCGTCCGGATCGGTGAACCAGCGGTAGGCCATCGCCCGCTGCAGCCCGGGGAACTTCGTCTGATCGCCGAACAGCACGGTGGACAAGCGATTCTGGACGACCTTCTCGGTCAGCAGGTTGACGACCTCGGCGGGTGAGCCGTCGAGCTGCTGGAAGATCCGGCGTACGCCGGGCGACAGCCGGCTGTGGTCCTCGACCACCAGCGGTGCGACGTACCCGGCGATCCGGAACAGGTGCTCACGCTCGGGCTGCGACAGCTGCAGTCCGGTTGCGATTGCCGCGAGCAACTGTTCCGACGGCTGCGGCCCGCGTTGCTGCTCGATGCGGCTGTAGTAGTCGGTCGACATCCCGGCCAGCGCGGCGACCTCCTCGCGGCGCAGGCCGGAGGCCCGCCGGCGACGAGCGCGCGGCAACCCGACGTCCTCCGGCTGCAGCGCCTCACGGCGGCTGCGCAGGAAGTCGGCGAGTACGGCGCGGTCCACGCTCCTGATAGTAACCGGTCAGACCGGTGATGACTGTGACCTGGATCACCGGACACATCGACCCTGTTTCACGACGCTCAGCCTTGTTTCGATCGAGGTCATGAAACGACTAGTGATGATTCTGGCGGCGGGGGTGGTTCCGGTGTCGGTGCTGGTGCCCGCCAGTTCAGCGGCTCCGGCCGCACCGACGGCCGCGACGTGCGCACCGGTCCAGGTCCAGGCGCCGGCCGGTGCGCGGATCGAGTCCGTCGTGGCCGTCGACCGGCCCGGCGGCACGGTGACCTTCCCGTCCAACCCGCCCTTCCCGCCCACGCCGCCGGTCGAGGGCGTTCCGGCGTACTGCGAGATCACCGTGACGCTGACGCACGGCAGCGACCACGTGAAGGTGACGAACCTGCTGCCCAAGGACGGCTGGAACCAGCGCTTCCAGGCGCTCGGAGGCAGTGCGTACGCCGCGGGCGACGTGATCGGCGACGCCTCGGTGAAGGCCGTCAAGGCCGGGTACGCCGCCGCGACGACCGACGCGGGCGTCGGCCCGTCGCCGATCGACCCGGCCTGGGCGCTGACCAGCACCGGCAAGATCGACCAGACCCTGCTGACGAACTTCGCGTCCCGCTCGCCGCACGAGCTCGCCGTCGTCGGCAAGGCGGTCACGAAGGCGTACTACGGCCGCGCGGCCGGCTACGCGTACTGGAACGGCTGCTCGACCGGCGGCCGTCAGGGCTACTCGGAGGCGCAGAACTACCCCGACGACTTCGACGGGATCCTCGCCGCCTCGGCGGCGATCAACTGGGACCGCTGGGCGCCCTCGGCGGTCTGGCCGGCCGTGGTCGTCAACCAGGAGAAGCACGCGCCGACGAGCTGCGAGCTGGAGGCGTTCAACGCCGCAGCGGTCAAGGCGTGCGACTTCAAGGACGGCGTACGGGACGGTGTCATCGCCGAGCCGTCCAAGTGCACCTGGGCTCCGGAGAGCCTGATCGGCCAGAAGGTGGAGTGCTACGGCGAGCAGGTCACGATCACCGCGTCCGACGCCCGGATCGTCCGGCGGATCTGGGAGGGCCCGAAGGGTCTTTGGTACGGACTGACCCGCGGTACGACGTTCGCCGGGCTGCTGCCGACCGATCCCGCCCAGCCGTCGTCGCCGGTCGGTGAGCCGTTCGTCGTCGGCAGCGCCTGGGTCAAGTACTTCCTGAAGCAGAACCCGGCCTTCGACACCAAGACCGTGCGGTACGCCGAGTTCGTCAAGCTCTTCCTGCAGTCGGAGCTGCGCTACAACGACGTGATCGGGACCGACGACCCGGACCTTTCGGCGTACAAGAAGTCCGGCGGCAAGCTGCTCGCCTGGCACGGCACCGACGATCCGCTGATCACCTCGCAGGGGTCGGTCGACTACCGCAAGCGCGTCGAGCGGACGGTCGGCGGCAACGTCGACAACTTCTACCGGTTGTTCCTGGCTCCGGGTGCCGTGCACTGTGGCCCGGGTGCGGGCCCGGCGCCGTCCGATCCGCTGGCCTCGCTGGTCACCTGGGTCGAGCAGGGCAAGGCGCCCAGCACGTTGCCTGCAGCAACGGCCGACGGGAGCACGGTGCGCGACCTGTGCGTCTACCCGAAGCTTCCTCGGTACGTCGGCCACGGTGACCCGAAGGTTGCCGCTAGCTACAGCTGCGCCTGACCTGTCTGGCTCTCGGCGTCAGAACATGCCGACGCCGAGAGCCAGCAGGACGAACCGCGCGCCCCTGCCGGTCAGCACCGACAGGGCGAACGTGACCACGCCCATCCGGCTGGCCCCCGCGATCAGCGCGACGCCGTACAGCGGGGGAACCCCGACGAAGGCGCTGAGCAACGTCACCGGCACGCCCCAGCGGCGGTCGCTCAACGCGTCCAGCAGCCGCTTGCTGAGATCGCGGTTCCACTGCACGAACCGGCCCCAGCGGGTGTCCAGGTTGACGGCCTTGGGTTCCTTCGACTTCTTCTTGCCGGTGTAGCCCGGCCGGTGCCGGACCGCCAGGAACATCGCGACCTTGCCGATGGTCTGCCCGATCGACACCCCGACCGCCGCGACCACAGGGTTGAGCGCGCCGGACACTCCGACGCCCAGCACGTACGCCTCCGCGTTCAGCACCGGTACGACGGCCGACCCGATCCCGAAGCCGATCGCCAGTACCAGTTGCCACACCCACATGACTCCGAGGCTATGCGCACTCAGTAGCACCGTCACGGAACCCAGCCCCATCTCGGGGGTGAACCAGGGACCCACCCCTCCGGGGTCCCCGCACCCTTGACACCGTTCACGGCTGCACCGGTGCCGGCAGGGCCGGGCGCCGGCCGCGCAGGATGTCGACCAGCCGGACCAGCGAGACGACCTTGACCACCGCGGCGGCGCAGGCGATGACGTACGGGAGCCAGAGGACGTCCAGCTGGTGAGCGACCACCAGCGAGATCACGACCGCGCCCGTGTTGACCGCCTTGGCCGGCTTCGACCAGTTCCAGACGAAGATCGGCTGGTCGACCTTGTAGAAGTAGTTCGGGCTGAGCGTGTCCTTCCAGAGCAGGAAGGACAGCGTCAGCATCGTGTCCAGCACCCCGAACTGGATCAGGTAGATCGCCAGCGGCCCGATCGTCTCGGGGTAGGTGGTCATGAACGCGGCCGCCAGCAGGAACGAGCAGGCACGGTCGCAGACGATGTCGAACACCGCGCCGGAGACCGTCTCCTCGTTGCGGATCCGGGCCACCCAGCCGTCGAGGGAGTCGCCGAACCAGTAGACGACGTACCCGATCACCAGCAGCCTGAGATCGCCGCTGGCGAAGGCGAAGGTCGCGACCAGCATCGACACCACGGTCCGGACCAGCGTGATCCGGTTGGGAACCCCGAGCAGGTGCGCCGGGTAGACGGCGACGTGCAGTGGAGTGGTAGTCATCAGGCTGCCCTCAGATTCTCGGGATCGAGTGCGTCCCGTAGCTGGTTGCGCAGAAGGAAACCGGCGACCGCCGCCCCGGCTGTGGCGGTGGCCCAGCCGAGGACGAGCAGCCCCAGTGCGGCGTACAGGGTGTCGGTGACGGGCGTGCCGTCGTCGTACGGGCTGCCGATCAGGCGACCGAGGCCGGTCGTGACTCCGGCGAGCAGTCCGAGGCACAGTGTGGGCCCGGCGGTGATCACCAGCTGCCGGTGGATCACCCGGCCGAGCAGACGGCTGTCGACGCCGAGCGCGGTGAGCGACGCCAGCTGGCGGCGCTGGTCGACCAGTTGGTCGGCCATGCCGACCGTGAACGCCGCCAGGGCGATCACCGCGATCAGCAGTACGCCGACCATGCTCAGGCCGAAGCCGGTGACGAAGAACTGCACGTCCATCCAGTCGGACCGTTCGTGCATGACGCCCTGCAGCGAAGTGACCAGGGCACCGATCAGGAAGCCGCAGCAGAACAGGAGGGTGGCCATCCGGGCCGCTGCGCGGGCGTCCGCGACCAGGCGGGCACCGGTGAGCAGGTTGACCGGGTCGGCCGAGCGCGTCATCCGCCGACCGACCGCTCTGCTGAGCTGGGCAGCTCCGGTCCACCAGAGCATGCCCAGCCCGATGATCGTGGCCGCTGCGCCGAAGTAGCCGATGAACGGCGCCAGCGTGGCTCCCGCGACCAGCAGCGCCGCCCCGATCACGAGTCGGGCCCGGTCGGGCGCGACCGTGGGGGAGTCGGAGGTGGTCGGCTGGTCCCGGTGCAGGGAGTAGCCGATGACCACACCGCCCAGCGTGAGCAGGCCGACGATGAAGAGCCAGGCCAGGAAGTCCCACGGGCTCACACCCGGGAACAGCCTCGCCATGCGGGGCAACTGGTTGAACAGGGCGGTGAGCAGCACGTACAGCGGTCCAGCGAGCAGGCCGCCGGCCAGGCCGACCAGACCGGCGTCGGCCATCGACAGTCGGCGTACCTGGGACTTGGAGGCTCCGGCGAGCCGCAGTGCGCTCAGCCGGCGCTCACGCGCGGCGGTACCGATCCGGAGCGCCTGCACGGCCAGTCCGCCGGACAGGACGGCCAGGATCAACAGGATGGCGCCCAGCCCGGCCCGCAGACCGGTCTCGGCGATGTAGTTGCTGTAGACGCTGTTGTCGAGGTCGCCCGGGCCGATCCGGAAGACGCAGATGGCGTTGATCACGAGCGCACCGCTGAACGCGAGGGCCGCGGTGGCCAGGCGGACGCGGCTGCGGTCGGCCGGCGTACGGGTCCTGGCCAGGTGCAGCGTCGTCCTCAGAGGCAGGCTCATCGCAGCGTCACCTCGTGCTGGATCTTGCCGTCGCGGAGCCGGATCTCCCGGTCCGCGGACGCGGCGAGCAGGTTGTCGTGGGTGACCATGACCAGCGCGGCGCCGCGGTCCCGGGTGGCCTGCAGCAGCACCTTCAGCAGGTCCTGACCGGCCCGGCTGTCCACGCTGCCCGTCGGCTCGTCCGCCAGTACGACGGACGGGTCGGTGATCAGGGCACGAGCGATCGCTGCCCGCTGGGTCTGCCCGCCCGACAGCTGAGCCGGTACGGCGTCCGCCTCGTCGGCGATGCCGACCCGGTCGAGCCACTGGACTGCCGCGGCCCGGGCGGTGTCCCGCTTGACGCCACCGAGCAGCAGCGGCAGGGCGACGTTGTCGGCGAGCGACAGGTCCGGCACGAGCTGGCCGAACTGCAGCACGATCCCGATGCTCGTACGGCGAAGTGCGGAGCGGTCCTGCTCGGCCAGCGTGGACAGGTCCTGGCCGGCGACCTGGACTGTCCCGGCGTCCGGCCGGAGGATGCCTGCCGCGAGGTGCAGCAGGGTCGACTTGCCGCAGCCGCTGGCGCCGGTCACCGCGAGCACCTCACCCGGGGCGACAGCCACGCTGACTCCACGCAGCGCGACGTTGCGGCGGTAGGCGTACTCGAGCCCGCTGAGCTGCAGGGCCGGCGTGGACGTCATCAGCTGGACTCCTTGTCGTCGGTGAGGCGCTCCAGCGCGAGGTCCAGCCAGCGCAGGTCGGCATCGAGATGTGTGACGAGGTAAGAACGCACCAAGTTCGCGGTCGGGTCGTCCGGAACCGGCGGTAGTTCCTGCAACTCGCGAATGCGGCGCAGGTGGCCGGCCCGCTGCCGGGCGAGGAACGAGGTCGCGTCGCCGCCGGTGCGCAGCGCGGTGACCAGCTTGCGGATCATCTCGTCGGCCGTGCCCCAGGCGGGCGGGACCGGGTCGGCGAGCCAGTCGTCGAGGTGCTTGCGGCCCTTCTCGGTGATCGCGTAGACGGTCCGGTCGGGGCCGCCCCCGGAGGTCTTCTCGGTCACCTCGACCAGGCCGTCGCGCTCCAGCCGGGACAGCGTCGTGTAGACCTGCCCGAACGCCAGCGGGCGGCCGTCGGGGAACCAGGCGTCGTGGCCGCGCTTGACGTCGTACCCGTGCGCGGGAGCACGGGACAGCAGTCCCAGAACCAGCTCCGCGGTCGCCATGATTCCGACTATACACTGCGTGTATGTACTGAGTGAATAGTCGTCTTCACGCCTGCCGGATGCTGGGTTCTGGGCTCCGGTCGGTAGGATTCGGCTCGTCACCCCGGATCGAAACCAGGAGTAGTCAGTGGCTCGCGTTGTCGTCGACGTCATGCTCAAGCCCGAGATCCTCGACCCGCAGGGCAAGGCGGTGCACGGCGCGTTCGGCCGGCTCGGCTTCGACGGCGTGGCCGACGTTCGCCAGGGCAAGCGCTTCGAGATCACCCTGGACGGTGAGGCGACCGAGGAACAGGTCGCCGAGATCCGCAAGGCCGCGGACACGCTGCTGGCCAACCCGGTGATCGAGGACTACACGCTGCACGTCGAGGCCGACCGGTGAAGATCGGGGTCGTCACCTTCCCGGGCTCGCTGGACGACGTCGACGCCCGCCGCGCGGCCGCCGTGGCCGGCGCCGAGGCGGTCGCGCTCTGGCACGGCGACGCCGACCTGCACGGCGTCGACGCGGTGGTGCTGCCGGGCGGCTTCTCGTACGGCGACTACCTCCGCGCCGGGGCCATCTCCCGGTTCGCGCCGGTGATGGACACGATCATCAAGCGGGCCGGCGAAGGCATGCCGGTGCTCGGCATCTGCAACGGCTTCCAGGTGCTCTGCGAGTCGCACCTGCTGCCGGGCGCGCTGATCAAGAACCACCACCGCAAGTTCGTCTGCAAGGACCAGGGGCTGCGGATCGAGAACAACCGCACCGCGTGGACCAGCGACTACGACGCGAACCACGAGATCACCATCGTGCTGAAGAACCAGGACGGCTCCTTCGTCGCCGACGAGGCCACGCTGGACCGGCTCGAGGGCGAGGGCCGGGTGGTCGCGCGCTACCTGGGCAACCCGAACGGCTCGTACCGCGACATCGCCGGCATCACCAACGAGCGCGGCAACGTGGTCGGCCTGATGCCGCACCCCGAGCACTGCGTCGAAACCCTGACCGGCCCGAGCACCGACGGCCTCGGCTTCTTCACCTCGGTCCTGAAAGCCGTCGTCGCCTCCTGATGAACCGTCCGGGGATGCGCCGGCTGCTGGCCCGCACCCTCATCCCGATCGCCGTCCTCGCAGGCGCCGCTTCCGCCCTGCCCGCGGCCGCCGGTGCCGCGGTCGCCCAGCCCGCGGCGGCCCTGCCTGCGGCCGCCGGGTCCGCGGTCGCCCAGTCCGCGGCGGTCCTGCCTGCGGCCGCCGGGTCCGCGGTCGCCGCGCCCGCCGGAGGCGATGGCGCTCCGGCCGCCCTTCCCCCCTCCTCCGCGATTCCCGCGCCGCAGACGCGGGAATCGCGGCTGGCGAAGGTCGTGGTGATCGGCGTACCGGGGTTGTCCTGGTTCGACGTGCAGAACTCGCCGGAGTTGAGTGCTCTGGTCGGGCAGTCGAACGTCGGGTCGATCACCGTGAAGACCGCGGGTCCGCACACCTGTCCGGTGGACGGCTGGCTCACGCTCGGCGCCGGGTCGCGCGCTTGGGGCAGTGTGGCCGACCAGCCGTGCGGCAACCTGCCGGCTGTTGTCGACGGCAAGGTCCAGGACTGGCAGACGTACGTCGACCGCCAGGCCGAGCACCACACCGGGGCACCGCTCGGTCGCCTGGCCGAGAGCCGCGAGAGGGTCTGTGGTTTCGGCCCGGGCGCCGCGGTCGCCCTGGCGAGGACCGACGGCACGGTCACCAACTGGCAGCCCACCTTCAACGCTGCCAAGCTCGCGAGCAGCTCCTGCGGTGACGCGATCGTCGACGCCGGCGCGATGCCGATCCGCGAAGGCCGCAAGGAGTTCCGGGCGAAGGTCGCCGACCTGGTCGTCCAGGCCCGCGCGGCCGGCGGCTGGGTGATCCTGGCCGGCATCAGCCAGGAGATCGAGTGGGCACACCAGGAGACGCTCCCGGTGCTGCAGCTGCCGCCGGACGACGGCACGCGCTGGCTGACCAGCGACTCGACCCGCCGCCCCGGCCTGATCCAGCTGACCGACCTGACCGCGACGATCCTGCGCGGCGAGGCCAAACCGATCGACCCGGCCGGTGAGGAGAAGCCCGGACCGCTCGACGGCAACGAGATCCGCGTCGACGGGGACGTCCACACCGACACCGCCGCGGTGATCGAAGAGCGGATGGACACCAACGAGCGCTTCGACCAGCCCCGCCCGATGCTGGTCGCGGTCTCGATGACGATCCTCGCCGCCGAACTGATCGCGCTCGGCTGGTTCTGGTTCAGCCGCAGCAAGCGTTCCCGCAGCGCGTTCTCCTTCATGCTGCTGACCCAGGGCGGCTTCTTCATCGCGGTCTTCCTGTCGACCGTGACCGTCTGGTGGCGCTGGCCGTCGCCCGGTCTTTCCCTGTACGCCGTGGTCCTCGCGATCAGCGCCGGTTTCGCGGCTGCCGCCAAGCTCCTGCTCGGCAAGTACGCGTACGTCGGGATCGCGCTTGCGGCGTACCTGATCCTGCTGGTCGACGGCGTCCTCGGCACACCGCTCCAGTTCGGCAGCATGTTCGCCGACGGCCCGGTGATCGGCGGCCGGTTCTACGGCTTCGGCAACTCGACGTTCGCGACGCTGGCCGTCGCCGCGCTGGTCGTCGCCGGTGTGGTCGCGCAGAAGCTGATCGACCGCAGCCGCGTCCAGGCCGCGCTCGCCGTCCTGGCGATCGGCGGCGCCGCGATCGTCGTCGACGGCAAGCCCGGCTGGGGCACCGACTTCGGCGGCATCATCGCGCTGACGCCGGCCGTCCTGCTGATGGCCTGGCTGACCTGGCGTGGCGGAATCACGCTGCGCGCTCTGATCGGCATCGGCGTGGCCGGCGTACTGGCAGTGTCCGGCGTCGCATTCCTGGACTACCTGCGGCCCGAGGACGAGCGCAGCCACTTCGGTGCCTTCGTGGCCCGGCTGCTCGACGGCGACGTGGCCGATGTCCTGATCCGCAAGCTGGAGATGGCCGTCGCGTTCTTCTCCGGCCCGGCCGGCTGGGCGATGCTCGTCGCGGTGATCCTCGCGATGCTGGCGACCGTTCTGCCCGACCGCGTGCCCTCGGCGTCGTACCGGGAGTTCTACCCCAGCCGGACGATGATCCGGCCCACCCTGCTCGCGCTGTCGACCTGCGGTCTGGTCGGCATGCTGCTGAACGACGCGGGCGTCGCCCTGCCCGCGATCATGACCGGCTTCGCCGTCCCGCTGCTGGTGGCCCACCTGGTCGCCTCGCCGAAGCCAGCTACCGTTTCTCCCGAGTCCCACCTAGTTCAGGAGCACTAAATCGTGTCGACCGACACCGTCAGCAACGCGACCAGTACGCCGGACGTCGAGCAGCCGTGGGCGGAGCTCGGCCTCAAGTCGGACGAGTACCAGCGGATCCGGGACATCCTCGACCGGCGGCCGACCAGCTGCGAGCTGGCGATGTACTCGGTGATGTGGAGCGAGCACTGCTCGTACAAGTCCTCGAAGGTGCACCTGAAGAAGTTCGGTGACATCCCGCAGGAGACGCCGGCGGGCAAGATGCTCGCGGGCATCGGCGAGAACGCCGGCGTGATCGACATCGGTGAGGGCTACGCGGTCACCTTCAAGGTCGAGTCGCACAACCACCCGTCGTACGTCGAGCCGTACCAGGGCGCGGCGACCGGGGTCGGCGGCATCGTCCGCGACATCCTGGCGATGGGCGCCCGCCCGGTCGCGGTGATGGACCCGCTGCGCTTCGGTCCGCTGGACGCGCCGGACACCAAGCGCGTGCTGCCCGGGATCGTGTCCGGCGTCGGTGGCTACGGCAACAGCCTCGGCCTGCCGAACATCGGCGGCGAGGTCGTCTTCGACTCGACGTACCTCGGCAACCCGCTGGTCAACGCGCTCTGCGTCGGCGTCATGAAGCACGAGGACCTGCACCTGGCCAACGCGACCGGCGTCGGCAACCAGATCATCCTGTACGGCGCCAAGACCGGCGGCGACGGGATCGGCGGTGTCTCGGTGCTCGCGTCGGAGACCTTCGCCGACGGCGGCCCGACCAAGCGCCCCGCGGTCCAGGTCGGTGACCCGTTCATGGAGAAGCTGCTGATCGAGTGCACGCTCGAGCTGTTCGCGGCCCGGATCGTCGAGGGCATCCAGGACCTCGGCGGCGCGGGCCTGTCCTGCGCGACGTCGGAGCTGGCCAGCGCCGGCGACGGTGGCATGCACGTCTCGCTCGACAAGGTGCCGCTGCGCGACGCTTCGCTTGCTCCGGAAGAGATTCTGATGAGCGAGTCGCAGGAGCGGATGATGGCGGTCGTCACGCCGGCCAACGTCGAGCAGTTCCTGAAGATCTGCGAGAAGTGGGACGTCCAGGCCGACGTGATCGGTGAGGTCACCGACACCGGGCTGCTGCAGATCGACTGGCACGGCGAGCGCGTGGTCGACGTACCGCCGCGCACCGTCGCGCACGACGGCCCGGTCTACGAGCGGCCGTTCGCCCGCCCCGACTGGCAGGACGACCTGCAGGCCGACGGCGCCGAGAAGTTGCCGCGGGCAACCACCGGTGAGGAGCTGCGGGACACGCTGCTGCGGCTGATCGCCTCGCCCAACCTGTGCGACAAGTCGTGGGTCACGGACCAGTACGACCGGTACGTGCTGGGCAACTCGGTGCTCGCGCAGCCCGAGGACAGCGGCATGATCCGGGTCGACGAGACCAGCGGGCTGGGCGTTGCGGTCTCCACCGACTGCAACGGCCGCTTCGCCAAGCTCGACCCGTACACCGGCGCGAAGCTGGCGCTGGCCGAGTCGTACCGCAACGTTGCCACCACCGGCGCCCGTCCGGCCGCGGTGACCGACTGCCTGAACTTCGGCTCCCCCGAGGACCCGGGCGTGATGTGGCAGTTCTCCGAGGCCATCCGCGGCCTGGTCGACGGCTGCATCGAGCTGGGCATCCCGGTCACCGGCGGCAACGTGTCGTTCTACAACCAGACCGGCGAGACCCCGATCCTGCCGACGCCGGTCGTCGGCGTACTGGGTGTCATCGACGACGTCACCCGCCGTACGCCGATCGGCTTCACCGCGGAGATGGAGGGCCACCAGCTCTACCTGCTCGGCGAGACCGAGGAGGAGCTGTCCGGCTCCGAGTGGGCGCACGTCGTCCACGGTCACCTCGGCGGGCGCCCGCCGGCCGTCGACCTGGCGGTCGAGCAGCAGCTGGCCGACATCCTGATCAACGCGTCGCGCGACGGCCTGATCGACGCCGCCCACGACGTCAGCGACGGCGGCGTCGCGCAGACCCTCGTCGAGTCGGCCATTCGCGGCGGCACGGGCGCGCGGGTCTGGGCGCCGGACGGTCTCGACCCGTTCCTGTTCTTGTTCGCCGAGTCGGCGGGCCGCGCGGTCGTTGCCGTTCCGCGGACGGAGGAGGTCCGGTTCACCGACATGTGCACCGCGCGCCGCTTCCCGCACGCCAAGATCGGCGTCATCACCGGCGACACGTTGGACGTTCAGGACCAGTTCGAGGTCTCCCTGACCGACCTGCACGCCACCTGGTCGGCCACCCTCCCGGCCGCACTGGGCTGACCGGTCGGGGCCGGACCGACCGTGGTCCGGCCCCCCGGTAGCCTCCGCCACATGCGCGAACTCGAGTGGGACGGCGCCCTCAACGCCCGAGACCTGGGCGGCCTCCCGGCCACCGGCGGCACGATCCAGTACGGCCGCGTCTACCGCTCGGCCCACCCCGACGCCCTGACCGACCAGGGCCGCGACGCCCTGCTCGCAGCCGGGATCAACACGGTCATCGACCTCCGCAACGCCGACGAACGCCTCGGCGTACAGGTCATCGACGGCGTCACGATCCACCACCAGCCCGTCGAGGACCAGTCCGACGAGTCCTTCATGACCGAGTGGGGCGAACGCCTCAACAGCCCGGCGTACTACAACGCCGTCCTGCACCGCTGGCCCGGCATGATCACCGCCGTCTTCGCCCGCCTCGCCGACGCCCCACCCGGCGGCACCCTCATCCACTGCCGAGCCGGCTGCGACCGCACCGGCATGATCGTCTCGATGCTCCTGGCCCTGGCCGGTACGCCGGTCGCCGACATCCTCGACGACTACGAGCTGGCCCTCCGCACCTACGCCTCCGAGTCCGACGACCGCCCCCTCCCGGACCAGACTCTCGACCAGCACTGCGCCCAAGCCTGCGCCGAGCTGGTCGGCTTCCTCGGCTCGGTCGATGTGGCCGCCTTCCTGACGTCGACCGGTCTCACCTTCGAGCAGCTGGCGCGGATCCGGCAGCGGCTGGTCGCGGCGGACTTCGGCTAGTCTGCTCGTCGGCGGTGACCGTACGCGTTCGGGGAGGCGGCTTGTTGCGTCGAGGACGCCGGGGCTGGCGCTGGGCGACCCGCGTCGCCGCTGTCCTGGTGATCGCCGGTCTCGCGCTCTACCTGTACTCCGTCGGCCTGGAGACCGCTGACAAGCTCGCCAGCGCTCTCGGCCTGCTCGTCGCGCTGTCCGCGCTGCTGGTGTCGGTGCTGTCCCGCCCTCGCCCTGACGAAACCCCGGTGCCCAAGCAACGGATCCGGGCAGCAACGGAGTTCAGCTACCTCGAGTACGTCCGTCAGATCACGCCGGTCGAGCTGCGCGGCCGGGAGACCGAGCTCGACCAGCTGCGGGCCTTCTGCACCGGCGACGGCTTCTACTGGCGTTGGACCGCCGGTCCGTGGTCCGGCAAGTCGGCGTTGCTCGCCTGGTTCGTCCTCCACCCGCCCCCAGGCACCGAGGTCGTCTCGTTCTTCGTCAACGGGCGCTTCAACCCGCACCACAACCGCGACGCGTTCATCGACGCTCTCACCGAGCAGCTTCTCGAGCTGCTCGACCGCCCGGCGGACCCCGAAGCGTCGGAGCTGAGCCGGGTCGCCCGGTTGCACAGCCTGATCGCGGAGGCGGCGTCGAGCTGCCGCTTCCGTGGTGAGCAGCTCGTACTCGTCGTCGACGGCCTGGACGAGGACCGGCTGCTCACCCCGGACCAGGAGCTCTTCAGCATCGCGGCCCTGCTGCCGGACAAGCCGCTCCCAGGGCTGAAGGTCGTCGTCGCCGGGCGGTCCGACCCGCCACTGCCGGTCGACGTTCCGGACCGGCACCCACTGCGCGACCCGGCCGTCGTCCACGAGCTGAGCCCGTCGGTCCACGCGCGGGCGAGCGAGCAGGCCGCCACGCACGAGCTCCGCACCCTGCTCCGGGACCCGCTCGCGCAGGACGTGCTCGGCCTGATCACGGCGGCCGGCGGTGGTCTGAGCGAGCACGACCTGTCCGAGCTGACCGAGCGCTCGCCGTACGACGTCCAAGCGCTCCTGACCGGCTCGTCCGGACGCACGTTCGGCCGCCAGCCGGCGGCCTGGCGCCGCGAGTCGACTCCCGACATCTACGGCTTCGCGCACGAGGAGCTCCGGATCGCCACCACGGGATCGCTGGGGCCGGCCGTCCTGCGCGCGAGCTCGGACCGGCTCGACCAGTGGGCCGAGCGCTACCGCGCAGCGGGCTGGCCCGACCACACCCCCGAGTACCTCCTCCGGGGGTACCTCGGCAAGCTCCTCGAAGCCGGCGACCTTCCGGCAGCGGTGGCCCTGGCCGTCGACAGCGCCCGGCACGACCTGATGCTGGCGCGCGTCGGTGTGCACCACGCGGCCCTCCTGGAGATCAGGAGCGTTGCCGCCGCGCTGACGGCCCAGGAGACCGTCGACCTCGCGTCCGTCGCGCTGCTCGCCTTTCACCGCAACGAGATCGAGCAGCACACCAGCAACGTCCCGACCGAGCTGCCCGGGTTGTGGGCGCGGATGGGCGACTTCGACAAGGCGGAGAGCCTGGCGGACAGCATCACCTACCGCTGGAGCAGGGAGTCGGCTCGGACCGAGCTCCTGGACATCGCGGCCGAGCAGGGGGACGTCGCCCGGTTGGAGTCAGCGGCCGAGCAGGCTGAGTCGAAGACCGTTCGAGACCATGCCGTCCAGCTACTGCGAACGCTGCGTGCGACCGACGTACCGCCTGACGCTGTGAGCGGCACTGACACAGCCGCTGCGCAGGGCCCCGCCGACCAGAACCCGCTGTCGAGAGTCCGCGCCCTGGCCGAACGCGCGGACCGGGCCGGCGACCTCGAAGGCCGTGAGCTGGCTCAGCAGGCCGTGGCGCTGGCTGAGACGGTGGAGGTCGCCGAGCGGCCGCGTGCGTTCATCGCCGTCCTTCGGTCCTCGGTGGTGCAAGCCGACCCGGCGTGGACCGGCGATCTGCTGGCTCGGGCGGCCCAGGCTGCCCTGCAGATCACGAGCCCGCCCGACCGCGTCTGGGCGCTGACGGAAGTCTCCCGCCAGGCGCGCCGATCCGGCACGGCGGAGCACGTCGCCCGGCTGTACGCCGCGATCGACGCCGAGATCGCATTGATGCGGGGCCGGCGGACGCGGCGGGCGGCGGTCGAGGAGTTCGCCGAACAGCTGGGGTACTGGGGTGAGCCGGATCGCGCGCACGAGCTGCTCGCGCGCGAGAGCAGCCTGTACGACGAGGAACACGTCGGTGTGCGACTGACGTCGGTGCGCGTCTGGCTCGCGGCCGGTGACCTTCGGCGGGCCGATGAGGTTGCCGCCCAGATCACCGATCTCGGGCAGCGATCACGGGCACGGTTGCGGGTGGTTCGCACGTACTGCGAGGCCGGGCAGTTGCCGGCGGCCCTCGCGACGTACAGCTTGATTCCGGAGCCGTCCTTCAGATTGTCCCTGATGCCGACGCTGGTGACGGCCGCGATCGCGGCCGGCAGCCCGGACCAGGCGGCCGAGCTGCTGGCTGAAGGGGAGCTGGTCGGCGCGGAGGTCGTGTCCGTGTCGATGTGGGCCCTGGCCGGGAGCCGGAACGATCTCTGCCGCCTCGCGGGCTCGGCGCTCGACCTCGGGAACCGTCCGCAGGCCGTCCGGCTGGCCGAGCTTGCTGTTGCTCCAGGCAATAGTTTCGACTTCCAGGACGTGGTCTCGAGCGGCTTGGCCGAACTGGCGCGCAGGCTGGTCGCGATCGAGGCGCTCGACCGTGCCGAGCGGGTCAACGCAAGGATCAGCAGTGCTTTCCAGCGCGTTGTCACGCGTTTCGTCCGGACCGGGGATGCTGATGACGACCGGCCGATCGCGGTCCGCCGACGAGACGCCGCCGCGCTCGGTCCGGCGCTCGATCCGCTGGTGGCGCGCGCCGAAGCGGGGCACCCGCAGGAGGCAGCGGCCGCGGCGTGGGAGGTGTGCGCCAGTTCGCAGCCGGTGTTCGGCACCGCGGCCGACCGGCCGATGGTCGCGGCACTGGCCGCGATCGGAGCAGCCGGCGGCTGGCCGGAACTGCTGCGCCTGGTCGACCGGTCCGCGGGCTTCGTCGTCGGCCCGACGGTGATCGCGCGGCTGACCGAGGCCACGATCCGTGGCGGCGACGAAGCCGGCGCGGCGGTCTTGTCCGGCTGGCTGGAGGAGCGGGCACCGGAGATGCTGCGGGCCGTCGTAGCGGCGGTTCGGACCGAAACCGATCCGGCCGCCGGCACCGCGCTGCTCGACGAACTGGTCCGCGACATTCGTGGGATCGAGAGCGGCTTTCGCCGCGATCTCTCGCTGCGGCGGATGCAGGAGACGCTGCTGTTCGCCGGCGCGTACGACCAGGCCGAACGGCTGCTGTCCGCGTTCGACGACGAGCTCGAGCGGTCGGACGCCCTCGGCGTCGTGGCAGCGGCGGAAGCGATCGCGGGCCTGGACGAGCGCTGGGAGAACCTGGTGGCCTCGGGCGATCCCGATCGCTGTGAGCAGCATCGTCGCGCGGTCGCGACGGCGGTCGCGGAGGCCGGTGACCACCGGCGCGCGGTGGCGATCCTCCGCGGCAGCGACGATCCCTTCCTGGGGCCGGCGTACTTGGCGACCGTGCGCTCCGCGGTGGACAACGGCGACCTGGACTTCGCGGAGGAGATGCTGACGGAGCCTGAGCACATCGGCGTCACGGCGCGCGACCTGAGCACGTTGGCCGCCGTCCAGGGGTGGTGCGCGCTGGCGAAGGCCGGGGAGGCGGCGGGAGATCACCGGGCCCAGGCCTGGGCTCGCAGCGCTGAGGAGCTCGTGGAGGGCCCGGCGGGGGAGGACGAACGGCTCAAGGGTCGGTTGGCGCTGGCCGAGATCGCTCCGCCGGCGCAGGCGAGGGTGTTGCTGGCCCGTGCCTTCGGGGTGGGGAACTGGTGGGCGCCGCTCGACCTGGTGAGTCGGCACGACCCGCGGGCACTCGCCTGTCTCGCCGATGCGTTGATCGAGCGGCTTCCGGAGATCGAGCTCGGCTGACCACCGGTCTGGCACACTCGTAAGGACGCTAGTGGGGAGTGTGGGATGGCTGACAGAGAGTGGGAGCGGCGGCCGGACCTGCCCCGGGGGAAGCCGGGTGCTGGGCAGTTGGGGAACTTGGCGGGGATGGCGGCTGCTGCTGGGCAGGAGGCTCGGGTGGTGGCGGCTCGGCGGCGGATGGCTTCGGTGCGGTTGACCGATGAGGAGCGCCGAGTTTGTTTCGACGAGCTGGCGGAGCAGTTCGCGATCGGGCGGCTGGACGAGGACGAGCTGCATCGGCGGGTCGACCTGGTGCAGGAGGCGGTGACGCACGGGGATCTGCTGGTGGTCTTCGGCGGGCTGCCGGCGCCGGCGTTCTACTCGCCGCCGGTGAAGAAGCCGGGACGGTGGCGGTGGGCCGCGTTCGTTGGTGCGGTGTGGCTGGCGTTGCCGTTCTTCCTGACGGGGTTGGTGTTTCTGGTGTTCGGCCGGGAGATCGCTGCGGCGATCTTCGGGCTGCCGGCGATCGCTTGGGTGCTGGTGACCTGGCGGTGGGCTTCGGCGCCGAAACGGCGGGACCGCCGCCGCTGACCCGGTAGCTGGGTCAAGCGGCGGCGAGTGGGCCTACTTGGCTTCGGCGACGTCCAGTTGGACTTCACCGGCGATGTACGACGTGGCGTCGTGCACGTACCAGCTGTCCGGCGGGGTGTCGATCGGGCCGGTCTCCGGGCGGGTGCCGGCGGCGTGGTAGCTCTCGATGGTCAGGCCGTGGGCGGCGAGCACCGGCTTGGCCTGGGCGATCGTCAGGCCGCGGAACTTCACACCGGCCAGAACCTCGCCGGGGTCGTCGATGTTGCTGCTGAAGTGGTAGTACATCTCACCCTTCTTCGCGGCCCGGCCGAAGTCGATCTCGGCCCAGCCGTCCAGGTCCTTCGGCACCTCGACGCCGTCCTGGCAGCCGGGGTCGGAGGCGTTCAGGGTGCCGTTGCACTTCTCACCCGGCGCGAGCAGGTTGATCCCGACCCCGCCGTTCACGGGCACCGCGTAGCTGGTGAACTTGCCGACGCCCGGCGGGCTCACCGGGACCGTCTTCACCTTCACCTTCAGGCCCATCGCCTTGAACTCGGCGTTGTAGCGCTTCGGGTCGGCGTTCGGGTCGACCACGCGGACGATCACCGAGTTCCCGGTGTCGGTGAACGACAGCGCCCGCGGCTGGTCCTGCCCAGGGCTCCGTACGACGGTCCCCGCGACGATGCCGACGATCAGCAGGCTGAACGCACCGGCGAGAGCGAGCCGCGGCCGGGCCGACCCGGCGCCGAAGCCGAAGCGGGTGCGGCTCGGCGGACGGCCTCCGCCGCTCGCGCCGACGCTCGGCGTACCGCCTTCGCCGCTCGCGCCGGCGGCGACGGGCTCCGCCGCGGTTGCTCCGGCCGCCGCCGCGTTCGAGGCGTGCGTCCCCGCTTCGGCGGAGGTGGCGACGATGTCGTCGGCGAGGCGGGCCCAGGTGTCGGCCCCGACGGAGGTGCTGGTGCTGGGCTTGAGTGCGCGGACGGCCGCGTCGGCGTCAGATGTCTTCATGGGAAACCTCTCCTCTCACCGTGGCCGGTGCGGTGGTGGTGAGCAGCTTGGCGAAACGTTTGCGGGCCCGGTGCAGGCGAATCCGGACCGCGTTGCGGGAGCAGCGGAGCACGGTCGCGATCTGCGCGGTGTCCAGGTCCTCCCAGGCGACCAGCGTGAGCAGTTCGCGATCAGGCTCGGGCAGGGCGCGGAAGGCCCGTGCCGTGGCCGAGTCCCCGTCGACGGGCTCCGGACCAGGGGTGGCCGTGTCGACCAGTTCGTCGCGCAGCCGGTCGGCCAGCGCGTTGCGCCTGCCCTCACCGCGCCGGTGGTTGGCCAGGACGCGCCGGGCGACGCCGTACAGCCAGGGCTTGGTCTGGTCCCCGCCGGGCACCTCGTCGAGGCGGCGCCACGCCACCACGAACGTGTCGGCCAGCAGATCGGCAGCGTCGTGGCTGGAGCCGGTACGGCGTTGCAGGTAGCCGAGCACCGCCTCCCGATGGGCGCCGAACACCTCCTCGAACCGCTCCCGGCGCCCGCTGTCGCCCGGCGGGTCGTGCACGGCTGCCTCGCTCACTGGCCCGGGGCGGGGCCTGATCGGTGTCTGCGTCATGCCCCGTACATGTCCAGCACCTTTCGGACCATTTCACCGCACGGAGGTGTCAGCGGGTGATCACCTGGGGTAGGACTGGGGTGTCTCACGTTGTCATCCCGGCGAAAGGCTCGCGCGATGCCCGTCCTTCCCCCTGCCACCCGCGGCGGCCACTACGTGCCGAACCGGGAGCCGCTGCAGCCGGTGCCGTTCCAGAAGCTCCCGCCGGGCGCGATCGAGCCACGCGGCTGGCTCGCGCAGCAGCTGGATCTCCAGGTCAAGGGCCTCTGCGGCCGGTACGACGAGGTCTCCGACTTCCTGGTCTACGAGACCAACGGCTGGGTCGATCCCGCGCAGGGTGCCTGGGAGGAGCTGCCGTACTGGCTGCGTGGCTTCGGCGACCTCGGCTACGTCACCGGTGACACCGGCGTACTGACCCGGACCGAGCGCTGGATCAACGGGATCCTCGGGACTCAGGCGGCCGACGGCTGGTTCGGCCCAGAGCGGCTGCGGACCTCGCTCGAGGGCGGCCCGGACTTCTGGCCGGGGATGCCGCTGCTCGGTGCACTGCGGTCCTGGTTCGAGTTCACCGGCGACGAGCGGGTGATCCCGTTCATGAGCCGGTACCTGGCGTTCCAGAACACGCAGCCTGCGGAGGTGTTCAACCGTTCGTGGGGCGCGTTCCGCTGGGGCGACAACATCGACAGCGCGTACTGGCTCTACAACCGGACCGGCGACGCCTGGCTGCTCGAGCTGGTGCACAAGATGCACGCCGGGTCGGCCGACTACGTGAGCGGCATCCCGAACTGGCACAACGTCAACCTCGCGCAGGGGTTCCGCGAGCCGCTGCAGTACGGGCTGCTGGCAACGGATCCGGCGTATGCCGACGCGACGTACCGGAACTACGCGACGATCATGGAGCTCTACGGGCAGTTCCCCGGCGGTGGGTTCGCGGGGGACGAGAACTCGCGGCCCGGGTTCGGCGATCCGCGGCAGGGGTTCGAGACGTGCGGGATCGCGGAGCTGATGCACAGCTTCGAGATGCTGACCCGCTTCACCGGGGACACGGTCTGGACGGATCGGTGCGAGAAGCTCGCGTTCAACTCGCTGCCGGCGTCGTACGACCCGCTGCAGCAGGTCATGCACTACATCACCTGCGCGAACAGCGTGCAGCTCGATGACCGGGTCAAGCACGGGCAGTTCGAGAATCCCTTTGCGATGCAGGCCTTCAAGTACGGCGTACACCAGTACCGGTGCTGCCCGCACAACTACGGCATGGCCTGGCCGTACTACGCGCAGGAGCTGTGGCTGGCCACAACCGACAACGGGCTGGCGGCGTCGATGTTTGCCGCGAGCAAGGTGACGGCGAAGGTCGGCGACGGGACGGTGGTGACTGTTGTCCAGGACACCGACTATCCGTTCGGTGAGACCGTTACGCTGACCGTGCATACTGCTGACCCGGTCGAGTTTCCCTTGTACGTAAGGATTCCCGGCTGGGCCGAAGGGTCCGAGGTCAACGGAGTAAGGGCTGAGGGCAACTGCGTCAAGCTGGACCAGACCTGGAGCGACGGCGACAAGGTGACGTTGACGTTGCCGATGCGGGTCAGCACGCGGGTCTGGGCGGACAACCACAACTCCGTCACGGTCGATCGTGGACCGCTGACGTACTCGCTCGCGATCGCTGAACGGTACGAACGGATCGGCGGCACCGACGAGTGGCCGGAGCTCGCGGTCTACCCCGAGTCGCCGTGGAACTACGGGCTCCCGGTCGACCCGACGTTCGAGCTCGTACGGCGGGAGGCCGGTCAGGATCCGTTCACGCAGGACGGCGTACCGATCGCGCTGACGACGACCGCGCAACGGATCCCGCAGTGGGAGACCGACACCGAGGACGTCGTCGGCCTGCTGCAGCCGAGCCCGGCCGCGACGACGGAACCGGTCGAGCAGATCGCGCTGATCCCGATGGGTGCCGCGCGGCTGCGGGTGACGTCGTTCCCGCAGATCGATGCCGAGGGCAAGGAATGGGTCTACCGGACCCGGATCACCGCGTCGCACGTCAACAACGGCGACTCGTTGGAGGCGCCGCACGACGGGCGCCTTCCGGCGTCGTCCGCCGACACCACCATCCCGCGCTTCACCTGGTGGGACCGGCGGGGGACCACCGAGTGGATCCAGTACGACCTGCGGACGCCGCGCGACCTGTCGGCCATCGAGGCGTACTGGTACGACGACACCGCCACCGGTCAATGCCGGATCCCCACCTCCTGGCGAGCCCTGTGGTTGGACGGCGACACCTGGCGCCCGATCGAAGCGACGTACGAGATCGCCCCCGACCGCCTCAACACCGCGACGTTCCCACCGATCCACGCCCAAGTCGTCCGCATCGAGGCAACCCTCCAGCCGACCTTCTCAGCAGGCATGCTTCACCTAGCCATCACGTGATCCGTCCTGGGGGGGACGCATGAGCGAGGACATCCGTACGCCGCAACTCCTGCGGCTGCTGGCCCGTGAGCCGCGGACCCGCGAGGACCTGGCGCGGCGGACCGGTGTGCCTGAGGGCGAGCTCGGTGAGCTGCTCGACGGGCTGGTCCGGCGGGGTCTGGTCGAGGAGCGCGGCGGGGAGCACCAGCTGACAGCGGCCGGGGTCGCGCGCTCGCGGTGGAACGACCAGCTGCTTCTCGGAGGGCCGATCGACCCGAGCATCCATCTGCACGCTGCCGACGAACGCCGTACGCGGGAACACCGCCAGGAACGAGTCCGCCGGCGCCAGGAGGCCCTGCAGCTGCGCCTGCGCCTGTCCAGTTTCGTCCCGAAAGACCCCTGGCGAGGCCCTCGCGAGGCCCACCGGCGCCGCGTCGCCAAGCTGCACGGTTCACAGCTGGAACCTCTCAAAGTCGTCCCCGCTGAGCCCGGCACAGCGCGGTGGTGGATCCACGTCGTTCTCCAAGGGGCTGCCGCCGTGGTCCTGCTCGACGCAGCGCTGATCCTCCTCCTGCTCGGCCACCAGTCGCTCGCGTTGGTCCCCGCCACCGCCGGCGCCATCTTCACCGCCGGCGCGATCCGAGCCCACCGCGGCGTCCACTGAGAGGTGCACACTGAGGGGCTCGCGTGGTTCGCCCCCGGCGGCCTGAAATAGCCTGGCCCCGTGACCCCTGTTCTGCGGCTGGCTGTGCCGGCGGATGCTCCTGCGATCGCGGAGTTGATGCGGGCTTCCACGGTCGAGTTGTTCCCGGCGTACTACGACGAGCGGCAGACGGCGAGTGCGGCGGTGCACATCGCCGTGCTGGACCTGGCGTTGATCGAGGACGGCACGTACTACGTCCACGAGGCCGCGGGTGAGGTCGTCGCGTGTGGCGGATGGAGCCGGCGCAACAAGCTCTACAACGGGACCGACGCCGGTGCGGACGCGCGGCTGCTCGACCCGGCGACCGAGCCGGCGCGGATCCGGGCGATGTTCGTCCGCGGCGACTGGACCCGCCGGGGGCTCGGTCGCGCGATCCTGACCGCCTGTGTGGATGCCGCGAGGGCGGAGGGGTTCACGAGGCTCGCGCTGATGGCGACTCTGCCCGGCGTACCGCTGTACAAGTCCTTCGGCTTCACCGAGCTCGGTGCGGAGGAGCTGACCATGCCTGACGGCGTCGTCCTGGGCGGCGTCGCGATGGAACGATCCGTCGACTGATCGGAGAACCCACCACCATGACCGCTGGAACCACGGCGAAAGCCCCCGACGGCACCGAGGTCGTGCTCGGCGAGATCGGCACCCGGGTGCTGCTGGAGAACCCCCGGGTCCGGGTCTGGGAGGTCGCGCTCGACCCGGGCGAGGCGCAGGGCTGGCACCTGCACCACAACCCGTACGTCGTGCTCTGCCTGTCCACCTCGCCTTGCCACATGGACTGGCTCGACGGCAGCCCGGCCCGGCAGCTGAGCGAGACAGTCGGCGGTTCGGTCTACCGGCCGGTGTCGCCGGTGCACATGCTCACCAACCACGGCGACGCGGCGTACCGCAACCGCCTGATCGAGGTGCTCGATCTGGGTGAGGAGACCTCTGGTACGCCGTACGACGTACCAGCAGGTGTTGCCGTGGACAGTAGCTTCGCCGAGGTCGGCGAGGTCCCGGCGAAGGTCGTGGTGGACGAGGACGATGTACGGGTCCAGCACGTCACGCCGGACGCCGGGGAGTCCTACACCTGGCAGACCGGCGCCTACCCGGCGCTGGTGGTCGACCTGGACCTGGCGACCGAGCCGCTGACCGGTCTGGTCTACCTGGAGCCGGGGGAGTCGTACACGCTCCCTGCCAAGCCCACCAGGACCTCCGGCTACAACCTGGTTGAGCTGCGCTACTTCAGCCGCTGACGGACGGCCGCTGCGCTGTCCAGGGTCAGTGCGGTCGCCGCAGCCATCGCTGCGTCGACCGCGCTGATCTGACGGAGCTTCGCCTTCACCAGCGCGACCTGCGGCCCAACCGCACTGAGCTCCTGTACGCCGAGGCCGACCAGAAGCGTCGCAGCGAGCGGATCGCTGGCCAGGTCTCCGCAGACCGCGACGTGCACGCCTAGCGGGACCTGGCGCACCACGCGGTCGATCAGCCGCAGTACGGCGGGATCGAGGCCGTCGGCAAGCGATGCGACGGCCGTGTTCGTCCGGTCGGCCGCTGTCGTGTACTGCGTCAGGTCGTTGGTGCCGATGCTCACGAAGTCGAGCCCCACGGCCAGCGTCTCGATCCGCAGCGCGGCCGCCGGGACCTCGACCATGATGCCGACCTTCAGCCCATTCGGCCGCGGGCCAAGCTGCTGCAACGCCCAGGCGACCTCCTCGGCGGTCGTCACCATGGGGAACATCACCTGCACCGGAGTCTCAGCCGCAACCTCACGGATCGCTTCGAGCTGTGTCTTGAGCAGCTCGTGCCGCCCGGGCGTCTCGGGCCGCGTCGGTTGCTCGGCCCGTTCCGGCCCGGCGTGCCGGAAGGTGCGGATTCCACGGTCGCCGAGGAACGGGTTCGCCTCGGCTGCCTGCGGGAGGAAGCGCAGCGGTTTGTCGCCGCCGACGTCCCAGGTGCGGATCGTGATCGGCTTGCCGTTCAGTGCGGCGGCGATCTCCCGGTACGCCGCCGCCTGCTCAGCCGCGGTCGGCGCGGTCCGCCGGTCGCCGAACAGCACTTCGGTCCGCACGAGGCCCGACCCGTCGGCACCGCGTGCGTCCCGGGCGTCCTGCACGGATCCGACGTTCACCATCACGGGGATCGTGCGCCCGTCGATCGTCGTCGCCGGCTCGTCGACCGCGCTGAGGGCGGCATCGCGCTCGTCCTCGCGCTCTCTGATGGTCACCTCGAAGGCCTGCCGATCGGGCTCGACCACAAACGACCTGGTGCGCGCATCGAAGCCGACCATCACACCATCGGCGACCACAACATCCCCGATCCCTGTGATCAAAGGGATCCCGCGCGACCGCGCAACGATCACCCCGTGCCCGGTCGTCCCAGCAGCCCGTACGGCGATGCCCGCCACGGACGCATCGACCACAGCCGCGGTCGCCGCGTCCAACTCAGAGACGACAAGAATGCTGCCGGGCGCAGGCTCCGCAGCCTCTGCGGCACCGGTCAGCGCACGCAGTACTCGGTCCCGCACGCTCCGCACGTCCTGAGCGCGCTCGCGCTGATAGGCGTCGTCGAGCCCGTCGAAGCTCGCGGCCAGCTCGTCCAGCGCCTGCTTCCAGGCGGTCGCCGCGTTGGTGCTTCCAGCAACTACTTGCAGTACGGCGGGATCGCGAAGCAGGGCAGCCTGCGCGCCGAAGATGCCGGCCTGGTCGGCAGGTGCCTTGTCCTTCAGGACACTCAGCTGTTGCTCCGCCCGGTGCAGAGCCTGTTCGAGCCTGTCGCGCTCGTTGTCGCCGGAGACGTAGCCACTGAGGTCGACCTCGGCGTCGATCACCGCCGCGGGTCCGACCGCGACGTCCAGCCCGGAACCACTTGTTCCTTGGACCACTTCAGTGCTCGGCGGTACGTCGTCGAAGTCGCGGTCGGCGAGCGCCTGGATCGCCTCCAGAGCCTCGGCCGCCTGTGGGCCGCCGGCTGCGAACTCCAGGCGGTGGTTCTGCTGCGCGTTCAAGGTCGCGACCCGGCTGAGGCTGCCGGCATCGACCGGACCCCGATCGGTTTCCAGATCGCGGACCGTCACCTGAGCGTCGAACTGGCCGACCACACCGACCAGCTTCGCCGCCGGGCGCGCGTGCAGCCCGTGCTCGATGCGCAGGACAACTTCCAGTGTGAGCTGACCGGCGGGGACCTCTGCAGATTCTTCAGGTGCAGGCTCGCCCAGGTGATCCTGTTTGCCGGCCAACCCTCGACCAGCTTCAGCGGCAACCGCGTCCAACGACGCTCCGGTCGATGCCGTGACAACCGCAGCCACCAATCCCTCGACCAGCGGCGCACTCGACAACTTCACCCGCTCAGCTGTCTCCGGATCAACGAACTCCAACGCCATTTCAGCACTGAGAACCGCGCTGCCGAGGTCGAGCAGCACCAGTACGCCGTCCGGCCCGTCCACCGTACCGATCGCCTCCGCGACCGCCGCGGCATCCGTGCCGAAGGTAGTCTCGTCCAGCCCGGCCGCCACCGCGATCACCGGACGGTTGTCAGCAGCAACCATCTCCGACGCCAGCCCGACAGCCGCGTCGGCCAAGGCGCGGCTGTGCGAGACCACAACGATCCCGATCAAGCCACCCTCACCTCACCCCGGAGTGGGAGCCGATGCCCACGCCCCTCACCACCCACGAGTGCCAGGTGTGGTTCATCCGAGTGTGCGTGCGGCCGACTCCAGCAGCAGCGTGGTGCTGGTGGCGCCTGGGTCCTGGTGGCCGACGCTGCGTTCACCCAGGTAGCTTGCGCGGCCCTTCCGGGCGACCAGCGGCACCGTCTCGTCGCGGCCCTTGGCCGCCGCCTCCGCGGCAGCGACCAGCGCGCCGCGCAGGTCCGAGCCGCCGGCAACAGCTTCGTCGTACGCCGACAGCGCCGGCGCCCACGCGTCGTACATGGTCTTGTCGCCGACCTCGGCCTTGCCGCGGGCAAGGATTCCGCCGACGCCGGCCTTCAAGGCCTCACCGACCGTGGCCGGCGACACCTCGACGCCGGCCAGCGCCGTACCGAAGCGCAGGAAGAACGTTCCGTACAGCGGTCCGCTCGCGCCGCCGACCTTGCTGACCAGCGTCATCCCGGCCTTCTTCAGTAGCTCGTCGACCGAGTCGAAGGTGGTCTCGTCGAGCACCGCGACGACTGCGGAGAAGCCGCGGTCCATGTTGCTGCCGTGGTCCGCGTCGCCGATCGCCGAGTCGAGCTCGGTCAGGTACGCCGCGTTGTCGTGCAGCGTTCCCGCGAGGTCCCGTAGCCAGTTCGTGAATTCATCGACACCCATGCTCACGCGCCCCAGCGTAGGCCGGGGGTGTTCACGGGGGCGTCCCAGAGCCGTACCAGCTCGTCGTCCACCTTGAGCAGCGTGACCGAGCAGCCGGCCATCTCCAGCGAGGTGATGTAGTTGCCGACCAGCGAGCGGGCGACGGTGATCCCGGCTGCGTCGAGCAGCTGACGGACCTCGTTGTACATCACGTACAGCTCGATCAGCGGTGTCCCGCCCATACCGTTGACGAAGGCAATCACCGAGTCGCCCTGCTGGTACGGGAGATCCTGCAGCACCGGGTCGACCAGCAGCGCGGCGACGTCCTTGGCGGGGGCCAGCGGCAACCGCTTCCGGCCGGGCTCGCCGTGGATGCCGATGCCGACCTCCATCTCGTTCTCGGCCAGCTCGAACGTCGGCTTGCCCGCGGCCGGGACAGTGCACGAGGTGAGCGCCATGCCCATGCTGCGGCCCTGGGCGTTGACCTTCTTGGCCAGGTCGGCGACCTCCTGCAGCGGGCGGCCCTCCTCGGCGGCCGCGCCGACGATCTTCTCCAGCAGGACGGTCACGCCGACACCACGGCGGCCGGCGGTGTAGAGGCTGTCCTGTACGGCGACGTCGTCGTCGGTGACCACGGACAGGACCTCGGTACCGGCTTCGGCAGCGGCCAGTTCGGCGGCCATCTCGAAGTTCATCACGTCGCCGGTGTAGTTCTTCACGATGTGCAGGACGCCGGCGCCGCCGTCGACCTCCTTGGTCGCGGCCATCATCTGGTCCGGCACCGGGGAGGTGAACACCTCACCCGCGCAGGCCGCGTCCAGCATGCCCAGCCCGACGAACCCGCCGTGCATCGGCTCGTGCCCCGACCCACCACCGGAGATCAGTCCGACCTTCCCGCTGCGCGGTGCGTCCTTGCGGTAGACGATCCGGTTCTCGTGGTCGACCCGGACATGGTCGGGATGCGCGAGAGCAATCCCGCGCAACGCTTCACTCACAACATCGGCAGGGTCGTTGATGAGCTTCTTCATGGACCCATCTGAGCACACACCTGCCTACTCGTGGGAGGGCCTGGCTGGTGCTTCGGGGTTGAACGTTAAAAGCTGGATGTGCACGCGTGGTTCCAGGTCGTGAGCCTCTGAGGGCGACCCTGGACAGGGTTGATCACCTGAGCGCGCGCTGGTACTTGCTGTGGTGAATGTGGTGGTGGTGCTCTTTTGGGCAGACCTTGGGGCTAGTCCTTGGGACGCAGGAGGGGGCGGACGACCTCGCGGGCGTCGTGGATGCGGGACTTGACGGTGCCCAGGGGAGCGCCGACCTCGGCCGCGATCTCCTCGTACGACAGGCCGTAGACGTCGCGCAGGACCAGCGGCGTGACCATCTGGGGGCGGGACTTCTCCAGCGTCTCCAGGGCCTCGAGGAGGTCCAGGCGGGTGCCGGCGATCACGCTCGTGGTGCGCGGGTCCGGGCGGTCCATCGTCTCCGGGTTGTGCGCGGCCTGCGCGGTCCGCTTCAGCTTGCGGTACGTCGAGCGGGCCGAGTTCGCCGCGACCGAGTGCACCCAGGTGGAGAAGCTGCTGCGCCCCGAGTAGGTGTTGATCTTGGTGGCGATGTTGAGCAGCGCCTCCTGGGCGGCGTCCTCGGCGTCCGCGGAGTACGGCAGCACGCTGCGGCAGATCCGCAGGACCCGCGGATGGACCAGCCGGAGCAGGTCGTCCATCGCGTTCTTGTCGCCGCCCTGGGCCCGTTCGGCCAGGATCCCGAGATCGTCGGTCGGACTGGTATCGCTCATCAGCGCCTTGTCTGTTCGATTCCGCCAGGTGGTGTCCCGGAGGTTGTCAACAGGGTTGTCAACGCGGCCGGGACCAGGGAACTCCCAGTGATCCATAATGCCTTGTATGGGGGTCCCATCCAGACTAGGCCGGTACGTCGTGCGCCGACGCCTGGGCTCAGGCGGTTTCGCGACGGTGTGGCTGGCTCACGACGAGCAGCTGGACGCCGAGGTCGCGGTCAAGGTGCTGGCCGAGAACTGGGCCCACGACGACGCCGTGCGGCGGCGGTTCCTCGAGGAGGGGCGCTTCCTGCGCCGGGTCGAGTCCGAGCACGTCGTCCAGGTGCACGACGTCGGTGAGCTGGAGGACGGGCGGCCGTTCCTGGTGCTGACGTACGCCGACCGCGGGACGCTCGCGGACCGGCTGAAGAAGGCGCCGCTGGCGCCGGCGGACGCTGTCGGGGTCGTCGTACAGGTTGGGCGCGGGCTGCAGGCGCTGCATCGGCGCGGGCTGCTGCACCGTGACGTGAAGCCCGCCAACGTGCTGTTCCGCAGTACGGACGAGGGCGAGCGGGCGGTGCTCTCGGACCTCGGCCTGGGCAAGTCGCTGGACGAGGTCTCACGGATCACGATGCCGGGCGGTACGCCGTCGTACGTCGCGCCCGAGCAGGCGATGGGCGAGCGGCTCGACGAGCGGGCTGATCAGTACTCGCTGGGTGCGGTCGCGTACGCCGCGTTGACGGGTCGGTCGCCGCACCAGGTCGACGGGCTGGGGGCGGCCGGGCGGGTCAATGCGCCGGCGCCGCCGAGCAGCCTCGGGTTCGACGTACCGGACAAGATCGACGACGCGATCGTGCGCGCGCTGGATCCTGATCGGGCGAACCGCTGGCCGGATGTCGCGAGCTTCACGCGAGAGCTGGTCGGGGCGCTGGACGAGACGACGCACGGGTTCGTGCCGCCGTCGGTCTCCGGGATGGCGACGGAGACGATCTCGGTGAGCTGGGCGGGGGTGGACGCTGCGACCGAGCGGCCGCCGTCGGAGGCGCCGACGGAGCTGCGGTCGCCCGGGCAGGTCGTTGACGACCCCGAGCCGACCGCGCTGAGCGACGAGAACGCGCCGACATTGCTGAAGCCGGAGCAGCTTGCGGCGCAGGGGACACCTGAGTCCGCGCCGGTACTTGAAGACAAGGCGTCGGCGACCGGGGCGGCGACGGCCGGGGCGGTGGCGGGCGGGACCGGGTCCGTGGCGGGCGGGAGTGCGGCTTCCGCCGGGTCGGGCGGGACCGGGTCCGTGGCGGGCGGGAGCGCGGCTTCCGCCGGGTCGGCGGGGATCTTGCCGGTGGCTTCGATCGGGGCAACGGATGAGCAAGTAGTTGCTTCCGACAAGACCGGCACCTCGCGCAAGGAGCGGAAGGCTGCCAAGGCCGCCGAGAAAGCGCGAGCCGCGGAAGCCGCCAAGGAAGCCAAGGCGGCGGCCAGAGCTGCCAAGCCCCCGCGGCGTAAGGGCCGCTGGATGGCCGCCGCGGTGGTCGCGTTGCTGGTCGGTGGCGCTGCCGGGTTCAGTTATCAGCGGTACGTCGAGCCGCGCACGATGGGCGAGCTGAGCGGGCAGAGCACCGTCCAACGCAACTGATTCGTAAACTTTGGTGTCAGGGGGATTTCACTGTGTGCGCCCGGACGCCTACTCTGCTGCGGCCCCCATGTTCCACCGCGCCGCTGAGGAGTCCCCGTGCGGGATGTGATCGACCGGCTGATGCCGTCGCCAGCCCTGGTCCAGTCGAGCCGTCGCCGGTTCTACCGGTTCCGCTCCATCGTCTTCCGCACCATCTGGCCGCGCGAAGCCTCACAGTGACGAGTCGGAGCGCGTGACCGTCTCGGTCGCCCGCTCCATCGCCGCCAGGAGTCCGTCCTTGTCCTGGATCAGCCCGGCCGCGCCGATCTCGACGGCACAGTTGCCCGAGTCGTCGAGCGCGACCCACCGCACCACGACGTACCGCAGGGTCTTCTCCGGGATGTAGGTGTAGGTCAGCGTCGCCGACCGCCCGTCCTCGGCGACCTGATCGCTCACGATCTTCAGGTCCTGCCGGTACGGCGTGCCCTCGAGCTGCCCGATCCGCTCGGCCATCGACACCGCCGGTGGCCGCTCGATGGTGAACCCGGCCTGGACCCGGACGAACCGCCGTCCGGTCGGATCGGTGAACCGGGCCTCGTCCGGCGGGTCGGCGGAAATCGTCATGTGCCAGTTCTTCGGCACGTCGAGCGTCATCTGCGACCGGACGATCTTCTCCGCGACGAACTCCCGCTCCTTGTACCGCAGCTCGCTCTTCTTCAAGCCGGGCGTCGGATCCTTCACCGCGATGTTCAGCGGCTCGGTCGGAGTCGGCGTGACCTCGGCGCTCGGACGCAACGGAGCCGCCGACCCGGTCGGCTGGTCCTTCGGCTCGGTCAGATGCCCGATCCCGTACCCACTGGCCGCGCCGGCCAGCGTGATCACGACCAGCCCGGCACTCACCAGCACAGCACCCACAAATCGCCCGGCCACGGGCATCCCTCCTCTCCCGATTCCGCCCCCGATGGCACTTGGACACCGTAAACCGGAGAAAGGTTCGCCCAGCCGCTCAGTAGCCCCCAACTGTTACCGACTCGCTGGCCTCGGCCAGCACAGCCTTCAGTCCGGCGGCATCCTGCGGCAGCCCGGTGACGCTCATCTCGACGGTCGCCTGCGAGTCGCCGCCGGTGGCGACCCAGCGAACGATCACGTACCGCAGGGTCTCGGTCGGGATGTAGGTGTAGATCAGCGTCGAGACTTCCCGGGTGCTGCCGTCGTCGCCGGTCACCGTGGAGTCGTAGTTCTCGAGGATCTTCAGGTCGTTCTCGGGCGGCTGGCTGGAGACCAGTCCGGGGATCAGTTTCTCCCGCTGGTCGGCGGTGGTCAGGTCCGGCGGGAACCCGGACTCGACCCGCACCGCACGCTGCTTCAGTGAATCGAGGAACTTCACCTCGCCCGGTGTCTTCGGCGAGCTGGTGAGCTGCCAGCCGCGAGGCATGTCGATCGACACCTCGACCTTCGGCGACGGCTCCTGCCGGACCGTGAAGGTGTGTTCGCGGTAGCGCAGTCCGGTGGCCTTGAAAGCGGGCACATGATTCGGTACCGGCGTCTTGACGATGAAGTCGGCCGGGGGCGAGTCGCCGTCGGTGGGGTACTCGTTGTTGGCGCTCGCGGTGGTCGGCTGGGTGAGGTCGCCGACGAGGTAGCCGCCGGCCGCGCCGATCAGGCCGAGCACGATGACGCCGCTCGCGAGGACCGCTGTCTTCACCCGTGCACCAGGTCCCAGAACGCGATCTCGAAGCGGGCGACGCGGTCGAAGCCGAGCTCCATCGCACGCGTCAGGTCCTCGCGGTCGACCAGGGCGCCGAGCTGTTCGACGTACGCCGCGAACTCCGGCGACGACCAGTTCGCGATGAAGCCGGCGTACTGCGTGTCCGGGCCGGTCGTGTCGCGAACCGAGGCCCACGCGTCGTAGTAGGCCTTCTCCACGGCGTACAGGACGGTGATCGCGACCGGCCAGCCTTCGCGCACGGTGCTCAGCAGGTACGCCGAGTAGCCGACGTTCAGCAGCGACGGCTCGACGGTGAGGTCGAGTCCGCGCTCGGCGGCGGCCTTCTCGAACAGGGCGAGTTCCGGAACCAGGGCAGCGATCCCGTCGGCGAGCACGCCGCGGGCCTGGTCGTCGGGAGCGATGGCGGACAGCTCGCGCAGGTAGTCCTGGAAGGACCGGACGAAGTAGTGGTCCTCGGCCAGCCACCGGTCGAATGTTGCTGTTGGCAACGATCCGGCGGAGGTCTCGGCGACGAACGGGTGGTCCAGGATGCGCTGCCAGGCGCTGGCCTGCCCGGTCAGCAGGGTACGGGTGGTCTCGGGCACCCGGCCATCTTCTCAGGCTCGTGGTCGGTGCGCCGTACTGAATCCTTTCAACCGGTGACGTCCGAACCCTTGACATGCCAACTGCGCGCTTCGTACCGTGCCGCAGAGACGAAGATAACACTTTTTCACGATCTATTCCCAGACAACCGTGATAACTCACGGCACTGCGTGCTGCCCGAAACTCTGGAGGAACCATGGCACCCGAGGTCATCCGTACGCCGGTCAGCCGCAGGCGGCTCCTGCAGTTGATGGGCGGCGCGCTGGGCGCCGGCGCCCTGGCCGCCTGCGGCAGCACCAACACCGGCGGCGGCGGTGCGAGCGGCGGCGGCCTGAAGGTGATCGGCGCCGGCAGCCAGGAGGCGGGGCTGCGCAAGGCGCTCGACGAGTACAAGAAGGCGAACAGCTCGTTCGACTTCAACCTGTCGTTCTCGCCGGCCGACCAGCTCCAGACCGCGCTACGCGCTCAGTTGGCGGCGGGCAACGCCCCGGACATGCACGCGGTCTACCCGGGCAACGGCAGCGCGATGTCGATGGTCCAGCTCAGCAAGGCCAACCTGCTGGCCGATCTGAGCGACCAAGCGTGGACCCAGAAGATCCCCACCGGATTCAAGGGCGCGTACCAGCAGGACGGCAAGACCTACATCTTCTCGCCCGGCACCAGCGTGCTCGGCGCGATCTACAACAAGAAGGCGTTCGCCACCGCGGGTGTGGAGGTGCCGACGACCTGGAGCGAGCTGCTCACGGTCTGCGAAACGCTGAAGAAGAAGGGGATCATCCCGCTTGCGCTCGGTGCTCAGACCCCGTGGGTGACGCAGTTGGTCAACTACGCGCTGGTCCCGGGCACGGTCTACGCCAAGCAGCCCGACTTCGACGACAAGATGATCGCGGGCTCCGCGTCGTTCGCCGATTCCGGCTGGGCCGACGCGATGGACAAGTACCTCGAGCTGCAGAAGCGCGGCTACTTCAACGACAACCCGAACGGTACGACGTACGAGCAGGCGACCTCGATGGTCGGCACCGGCAAGGCCGCGATGGCGGTCCAGGTCTCGGCCGTGCTGCAGGCCTACCGCGAGGCAGCGCCGTCGCCGGACGACCTGGGCATGTTCCCGTTCCCGGCCACCGACACGGTCGCCGACAACTGGATCCCCGGCGGCATCGTGGTCGGCCTGGCGGTCAGCGCGAAGAGCAAGCAGGCCGACCAGGCACGCAAGTTCATCGAGTTCTGCGGTCAGCCCGACATCATCAACGCCTGGTCGGAGGCCGTCGCCTGCGTGCCGCTGTACTCCGACGGAGAGGCGAAGGTGGATCCGGTGCTGACACCGTTCCTGCCCTACCTGTCCGGCAACAAGGCGGTCCCGTTCATGGACCAGCGCTGGCCCAACGCCGAGGTCCAGCCGACGCACTTCGCCGTCGTACAGGAGCTGCTCGGTGGCCGGAACACCGTCGCCGGCGCGCTGAAGAAGATGGACGAGGCCTACCGGAAGACCGCATGACGGCGCAGACCCTGGTGACGCCGTCGGCCGCGGTCAAGCGCGTACGCCGGGGGAGCGGCATCGCGCCGCCCTGGCTGTTCGCCGTACCGGCGCTGCTGGTCTACGCGCTGGTGATGCTCTACCCGAGCATCGTCGGCGCCGGATCGGCCTTCACCGACTGGTCGGGCGTCGGCGAGCAGCGGTCGTTCGTCGGGCTGGCGAACTTCCGGGAGCTGCTGCACGACGACCAGGCGCTCGGTGCGCTGCGCAACACGCTGCTGCTGACGCTGGCGATCGTGGTGGTGCAGAACGGGATCGGGCTGCTGCTCGCGCTCGGCGTGCACACCACGATCAAGAGCCGGATGGTGCTGCGGGTGATCTTCTTCGCCCCGGTCGTGGTCAGCCCGGTGATGGTGTCCTTCCTCTGGAAGTACGTCTACAACCCGGCGCCGGACGCCGGCCTGAACGCGGCGCTGAACGCGGTCGGCCTCGGGGCATTGCGGCAGGACTGGCTGGGCGACCCGTCGATCGCGATCTGGTCGGTGGCCTTCACCGTGATCTGGCAGTGCGCCGGGTACTCGATGGTGATCTTCCTGGCCGGCCTCGAAGGCGTGCCGAAGGAGCTGCACGAGTCGGCGATGGTCGACGGCGCGGGCACGGTCGCGCGGTTCCGGCACATCACCTGGCCGCTGCTCGCGCCCGCGGTGACGATCAACGTGATGCTGTCGACCGTCGGCGGCCTGACGCTGTTCACCCAGATCATCGCGATGACGAACGGCGGGCCGGGCTACGCGACCGACACCCTGTCGACCGTGCTGTACAAGCAGGCCTTCGTGTACGGGAAGTTCGGCTACAGCACCGCCGTCGCGCTGGTGCTGGCGATCTTCGTCGCCGCGGTCTCGTTCGTCCAGATCGCCTACCTGCGTTCCCGGGAGACCGCCGCATGAGGACCGGATACCGCCCACGGACCTTCGTCCTGGAGATCGTCATGGTGGCGGCCGCGGTCGCCTTCCTGTTCCCCGTCTACGCGCTGGTGACGCTGGCGTTCAAGGACCCGGGCCAGATCGCGAACGCGCCGCTGTCACCGCCGAACCCGCCGTCGGTGGACAGCTTCGGGACCGCCTGGCAGTCGGCGACGCTCGGGGCCGCGCTGTTCAACAGCACGCTGATCACCGTGAGCAGCGTGCTCGCGCTGATCGTGCTCGGCTCGCTGGCGGCGTACTTCCTGGCCCGGCGGGCCGGACGGCTGAGCTACGGCCTGTACATCCTGTTCCTGGTCGGGATCATCCTGCCGTTCCAGCTCGGCATGATCCCGCTCTACCAACTGGTCAACGACCTCGGCCTGATCGGCACCTACCAGGGCATGATCCTGTTCTACACCGGGATCCAGCTGCCCTTCACGGTGTTCCTCTACACGGGCTTCATCCGTTCGCTGCCCGCCGACTACACCAATGCGGCGCTGATCGACGGCGCCTCGCACCTGCAGGCCTTCGTGCACGTGATCTTCCCGCTGCTGCGGCCGATCACCGGCACCGTGCTGATCCTCAACGCGGTGCACGTCTGGAACGACTTCTTCACCCCGCTGCTGTACCTCGGCGGCTCGGGCCGGGAGACCGTCCCGGTCAAGGTCTTTGCCTTCGTCAACGAGTACACCTCCGACTACGGACTCGTCGCGGCCGGCCTGGTGCTCGCCGCGCTGCCGATCCTGGTCGTCTTCCTGGTCCTCCAGCGCTACGTCATCCGCGGTTTCTCCAGCGGACTGAAGGGTTGAGCCGATGCCCCTGCCAGATCGCCTGGCGGCTGTCCTGTCCGAACCTCCCAAGGCGTTCTCGCCCGTTCCCATCTGGTGGTGGAGCGGGGAGAAACTCGATCCGGCGCGCCTGCGCTGGCAGCTCGAGCGTTTCGTCGAGGGCGGGGTGTACCAACTTGTCGTCCTCAACCTCGCTCCCGCCGGCTCCGACCACGGCTGCGACGCCGACGATCCGCCGTTCCTGTCCGAGGCCTGGTGGGAGATCTTCCTCGGCGTCTGCGCGGACGCCGAGGAGCTCGGGGTCTCGCTGTGGTTCTACGACCAGCTCGGCTTCTCCGGCGCCGATCTGCAGGCGCGGCTGGTCGCCGGGCGTCCGTCGTACGCCGGACGCAGGTTGCAGCGGGCAACCATCACCGGGACGGGCCGGCTCGTGCTGCAGTGCCCTTCGGGCGGTCGTCCGATCGCTGCGGTGCTCGAACCGCTCGACGGCGGGCCTAGCCAAGCGGTCACGGCCGCCGACGGCCAGGTCGAGTGCCAGGCGCCGATGGAGTCCCGGTTGTCGTTGTTCTACGAGACCGATCACGGGTTCGACTACCTGAGCGGTGAGGCCTGTGCGGCGTTGCTGGACCAGGTCCATGGCGAGTTCGCTCGTCGCCTCGGGCCGTTGCTCGGCACAGTCGTGGTCGGGTCGTTCCAGGACGAGCTGCCGTCGATGCCGACCTGGTCGGCGACCTTCGCCGACGAGTTCGTCGCCAGGTACGGGTACGACGTACGTGATCGCCTGGCCGCGTTGTGGGGATCCGACCTGCCGGACGCGGATCGCGTACGACGCGACTACCACGCTCTCCGCGCCGCGCTGGCCGAGGAGGCGTTCTTCAAGCCCCTGTTCGACTGGCACGAGAAGTACGGGCTGACGGTCGGCTGCGACCAGCAGGACCCGGCCCGCGCCGGCCTCCCGGTCGAAGGCGTTCAGCTGTACGCCGACTACGCGCGAACGCATCGCTGGTTCAGCGCACCCGGGTCCGACCACCACGGCGACGCCCGGTTCCACTCGTCGCTCGCTCACCTCTACGACCGGCCGCGGACGTGGATCGAGGCGTTCCACTCGACCGGTTGGGGCGGAACGCTCGAGGAGACCTTCGACTGGTTGCTGCCCTGGCTGCGCACCGGCGCGACGCTCTACAACCCGCACGCCGTGTACTACACGACCCGAGCCGGGTGGTGGGAGTGGGCGCCGCCGTCGACCGACTGGCGGCAGCCGTACTGGCGTCACCACAAGCACTTCGCCGATGCGGTCGCGAGGTTGTGCGCCGCGCTGTCGATGGGCCGGCACGTCTGCGATATCGCGGTGCTGTTCCCCAACGCGACGGCGCAGGCCGGGCTGACGATGGACGGACCGGGCGTGGACGCCGTACGGGCTCAGGAGGTGTACCGGGAGCTGATCGGTGACGCGACCTGGTTCGCGCCGAAGCTCGGCGTCCTGGATCGGGCGCGGCTGGATGCGGATGTGATCGACGACGACTCGCTGGCTGCTGCGGAGGTCGGCGCGGATGGTCGGTTGTGCGTCGCGGACGAGCAGTACGCCGCTGTGGTGTTGCCAGCGGCAACGGTTCTCGAAGCGGCGGTGGCTGCGCGGCTTGACGAGTTCGTTGCTGCTGGTGGGTTGTTGGTTGCTGTGGGCGCGCTTCCGGGGCGGGCGGTGGCTGGGAGCGACAAGGCTGTCGCGCCCCTGCGGGAGCGGTTTGATCTCGGCGAGGCGTTGTTGGTGGAGACCGCGGGTGAGGTCCCGGAGGCGTTGGCGCGGTTGCCGCGCAGGGTTGAGGCCGGGGTGCCGACGCTGGTCCGTGAGGTGGACGACGCGTTGGTCGTCTTCGTCACCGCGACTGAGTGGAGTGCGACGCGGGTCGGCGACGGGCGGGCGGTCGAGCGCGGGATCAGCCATGACTGGGCGACGGTCGGGTATGACTTCGACTCGGGGCGGTACCTTCGCGAGACGACGCTGCGGGTCCGCGATGCGCCTGGGGCGCCGTTGTTGTGCTCGCCGTTCGGTGGTGAGCCGGAACCCCTTCCTTTCCAGGTGGTCGGTGACGTCACCGAGGTGATCGTGCCGTTCGACGCAGGCCCTGCTGCCCTGATCGTCTTCGCTGACGGCAACCAAGTAGTCGCGCCGACTCCTGCCGTCGACTGGTCCGAGCAACACCTGGAAGGTGACTGGGAGGTGACCCTGATCCCGACGCTGGACAACAGCTGGGGCGACTTCGCCTGGCCCGCCTCAGCTCAGGGCGACGAGGTCGTCGTCGAGCGTTGGGGTCTCCTGCACCAGGTCGAAGGCGATGACCAGTGGAAGCCGGCGCACGCGACGTTCGGGCCGCACGGGCTGATCGACGGCGCACCGTTCGAGTACTCCGAGCGCCTCGGCATCCACAAGGACCGGATCCACAAAGACTCCCTCGGCCCGAAGGGGCATGTTCCTGAGGATTTCCTTGATTTCGGTGTGGTTGAGGCCGGCCGGACGGTGACCTTCACCGCAGCGTTCACGCTGGCGGATGAACTCACCACCACGATCGTGGTCGGCACTCCTGCAGCGAAGGAGTTGCTGATCGACGGGGTGTCCGTCGCGATCGATGACGCGGGCGGGCACTTTGCCACCGCGGCCGTCCGTCTCTCCGCCGGGCGGCACTCGGTGGAGCTTCGGCTGACTCCTGACCAGGAGTTGCCCCTGCGCGCGAACCTGGCGTTCGTCCGCGACCTCGCGGCGTACCGGCGTCCGGAGTGGATCGCTCTCGCCGAGCCACCGGCACTCGGTACGGCGATCCGGCTCAGCACCAGCGTCGTACCGGCGGGGGAGTCGGAGCTGACGCTCACCGCGAGTGGTTCGGCCCGGCTGTTCGTCAATGGCGTCGAGGTCGGTCGGCAGGGTGGGTTCCTGCCGTACGAGCGGCCGACGCCGAGAGTTCGCCGGTACGACGTCGGCAGCGCCCTGCGGCCGGGTGAGAACGAGATCGCGATCGAGCTGAGCCAGTCCACACCGATCCTGGTCGATGGTCTGGTGGTGTCAGACCACAACTGGAGCGGTCAGGTCGTCGCTCCAAGTGGTGCGGTCGACAGCAGTGCCGGCCCGATGACGGTCGTCCGGCGCAGGCAGCGGCACCGGGCGTTGGCCGACCTCTACCTGCACCGCCGACCGCATCCCTTACCCGCGGCGGCTTGGCTCGACGGCACGGACGCCTCGGTGGTCGAGCCGATCACCTTCGCCGTACCGCGCGACGATCCGCAGCGGACCGAGTACCTGCGCTTCGACCTGCCGCCCGGCACTCTGCGACTCGAGCTCGACCTGAACTGCCGAGCGGTGCTCACCGTCGACGGCCACGAGCTCACCGCCGGGACAGGACACCTCGTCGCCAAGATCCCAGCAGGCGCGAGGACAGGCCAGCTGACGCTGCGGACCGAGCCAGGTTTCGAGGCCGGTGCGGCCCTCGCCGGGCCGATCCGCGCGATCGTCGGACCCGGCCGGATCGGCCTGGGCGACTGGGAGGACCACGGCCTCGCCGAGTACAGCGGAGGAGTCCGCTACCGCCGCAAGATCACGGCGACCGGCGCGGTCCAGCTCGACCTGGGGCGGGTGCGGGGTACCGCCGAGGTCCTGGTCGACGGCAAGAGCGCGGGGGTCCGGTTCTGTGCGCCGTACGTGTTCGAGCTGGCCGGGCTGACCGGTGAGCACACGCTCGACATCGAGGTGTTCGGCACGGTCGCGCCGTACCTGGACGCGGTCAGCCCGACCCATTTCGTCTTCGGGGGACAACGGACGTCCGGCCTGTTCGGGCCCGTCCGCGTGAGGCACCCAAAGGAGCGCTGATCAAGTGACCGAAGATCTCAGACCCGCGGTGGGCCTGGCCCGCCGCCGATTCCTCACCCTGACCGGCGCCGCGACCGCGGTGGCGTTCGGGACCAACCTGCCGGGCAGCGCGGCCGGCACCGGTGGAACCAGTGGGCTCACCGGCAACCCCTTCACGCTCGGCGTCGCCTCCGGCGATCCGCTGCCGGACGCGGTGGTGATCTGGACCCGGCTGGCACCGAAGCCGTTCGAACCGCTCGGCGGCGCGCCGTACAAGGAAGTCGGTGTCGACTGGCAGGTCGCGACCGACGAACAGTTCCGTCAGATCGTCCGGTCCGGGCGTGCGACAGCGAGGCCCGAGTTCGCGCACAGCGTGCACGTCGACGTCCGGGGCCTGCAGCCTGGAAGGCACTACTGGTACCGCTTCCGCTGCGACGGCTATCTCAGCCAAACCGCCCGAACCCGTACGGCGAACGCGCCCGGCCAGCGAGGCGGCCGGCTCACCCTCGGCGTCAGTTCCTGCCAGGCCTGGACCGACGGCTACTACACGGCCCAGCGGCATCTCGCGTCCGAGGACCTCGACGCCGTGGTCTTTCTCGGCGACTACATCTACGAGTTCGGCATCGCCGCGAACGGCGGGCTGCGCAACGTCACCGATCCGGTGCCGAGCCAGTTCCGGACCGAGGCGGACACGCTCGACCGGTACCGCCTGCAGTACGCGCTCTACAAGGCCGATCCCGATCTCCAGGCCGCCCACCTGACCGCGCCGTGGATCACCACCTGGGACGACCACGAGGTCCAGGACAACTACGCCGGCGCGGTCTCCAAGAGCAATGCCCCGATCGAGGACTTCCTCGTACGCCGGGCGAACGCGTACCGCGCGTACTGGGAACACCTGCCGTTGCGCGGTCCCGCTCCGCAGGGCCCGAACTACATGCTCTACCGCCGCTTCGACTTCGGCCGCCTCGCCCGGCTGACGGTGATGGACACCCGGCAGTACCGGTCCGACCAGGCCGCGGGCGACGGCTGGAAGGTCGACTCCGAGGCCAGGCGCGACCCGGCCCGGGTGATGGCCGGTCAGCAGCAGACCAGGTGGGCGCTGGACGGGCTGAACCGCTCCCCGGCGACCTGGAACGTGCTGGCCAACCAGGTGATCCTGAGCCGGATGGATCTGGACCCGACCGCGGGCGACCTCTACAACATGGACGCCTGGGACGGGTACGGCGCCGAGCAAAAGGTGCTGCTCGACGGGCTAGCGGCCAACCGGCACCGCAACCCGGTCGTGCTCACCGGCGACGTGCACGCCGGCTACGCGATGGACATGAAGCGGAACTACGCCGATCCGTCCTCGCAGACGTTCGGGGTCGAGCTGGTGCCGACCTCGTTCAGCAGCGGCGGTAACGGCGTACCGGTGTCGGCCAACGGGCAGAAGTTCCTGGACGGCAACCCGCACCTGAAGTTCGTGGACGAACGCCGCGGCTACTCGGTGCTGCGCTTCGACGAGAAGGAGCTGCGGGTGGACTGCAGAGTGGTGCCCTACATCGACCGGCCCGGTGCGCCGATCTCGACGGTGCGATCGTTCGTGGTGGAGGCCGGCAACCCCGGTCTGAACACCGTCGGCCAGGAGGGGACGGTCCGATGAGGATCCGCGCGATGATCGCGATCGGCGCCGTACTGGCCGGCCTCGTGGCGACCGGCCCTGCGGCAGCAGGCCCTTCCACCCAACGCGGATTGAGTCTCGGCACCGACGTACCGAGCCTGACCGTGTCGCCGGTGCCGTGCGCGAAGCAGACCTTCGAGCTGCGCTTCGGTAACACCGGCAAGACCGCCGTGTACGCCGACGCGTTCATCACCGCACCCGCGCCGCTGAACGTGTCCCGGCAGATCGTGTCCAGTTACCTGCCGCCGGGCTACACGCTCAAGGTGCCGGTCGACGTGACCGCACCGAAGGGCGCCGCGCCGGGCAACTACACCGTGCAGGTGACGGCGGGCGACCAGAAGCTCAGCCTGCCGGTCGAGATCGGACAGCCTCCGGTCGACACCACCGGCAACCTCGCGCGCTACGTACCGGTCTCCGCTTCCACCGAGCACGTGCCGGTCTACCCGGCCTGCGGTGCTGTCGACGGCGACCGCGATCAGGAGCACTGGGGAATCAGTACGGGCTGGAACGACGCGAGCCGTGGCACTTTCCCGGACTGGCTGCAGGTCACGTTCGACCAGCCGCAGTCGGTCGGCCGGGCCGAGCTCTACACACTCGACTCGAAGAAGTACCCGGCCGCCGGCTACGGACTGAAGGACTGGGACGTGCAGGCACAGGTCGACGGCAGTTGGCAGACCGTCGCGGAAGTCCGCGACAACAAGGCCGGGCTGACCAGCACCACCTTCACCCCCGTCACCGCTACCGCCGTACGGATTCTCTGCCTGGCGAGCAACGAGGGTCTGACCTATTCGCGCATCGTGGAACTGGAGCTCTATGCGAGCTAGTAGACCTCGATGCGGTCCACGCTGACCTGGGTGCTGGTGGAGGCCGGGTTCTTCTCGCCGGTGACGCGGAGCTTGAGGGTGTGCGGGCCGGGAGACAGCGTGGGGCTGACGTAGGTGAGCTGTTCGCCGACGCGAAGGGAGCTGTAGTAGTCGACGCGCTGTTCAGGTCCGCCGTCGATCGAAATGGCAGCGATGCCGTTGCCGACGTCGACGACGCTGAGCAGCGCGACCTTCGTACCGGTGAAGCGGATCGACGCGGACGCTCCTGCGATGCCGGTCCAGTGGTCGTTGCCCCAGAAGCACTGGTTGCCGCAGCCGGAGCCGGAGTTCCACGTCCCGGCGTACTCGACCTGGTTCTGGCCGGTGCCGGTGTCGGTGTCGTTGATCACCGAGGTGGTCGCGCCGGGATCGCCGGACGGGAGTTGCTGGGTCGCGCCGGCGGCGAGCGGGCTGCCGAGGTTCGGTGAGCCGTCGGCGTTCCAGGTGATCTTCTGCGCCCGCGCGGTGCGGAACGAGTACGTGTAGGCGCTCGTGTTCTTGCCGTGGTAGGCGATCCAGTCCTCGGTGCCGTCCGGCGACGTGAAGAACGAGTGGTGGCCGGGACCCCAGACGCCGTTCGCGTCGTTGCGGGAGAAGATCGGGCCCGGGCGCTGGACCCAGTTCGCCGCGACCATCGGGTCGGCGCCGTTCGCGATGCTCTTCATCCACAGCTGGTAGTCGGGTTTGCCGGTGTCGCAGGTCGAGTAGGTGAGCCACGTCCGTCCGTTGCGGTACAGCGGGGTCGGGCCCTCGCGGACCTCGGTGCAGCCGCCGTCGGCGGGGATCGCGACCCGGTTGCCGGTCGCCGTCCACGGGTTGCTCATCCGCACGATGTAGAGCTGCGCCGGTCCGCCCTGGCCGCGGCCCGGGCCGGTCCAGACGAAGTACTGCTGCCCGTTGTGCGTGATCGGCTCGCCGTCGATCGCGTACTCGCCGAAGTCCGCGATCTTCGCCTTGAACGTGTACGGGCCGAGCGGGTCGTCGCCGGCCGACTCGAGCACGTACATCCTGTGGTTCGCGTCGACGCCGTCGGAGGCGGTGTAGTAGACGTACCAGCGGTTCCCGACGTGGCGGAACGCCGGCGCCCACATCTGGGTGTTCCGGCTCGGGTCGCTGTCGCGGTAGACGACCTTCTCCGGTGCGACCAGCAGCGTGGCCAGGCTGGGCGACGACCAGATGCCGATGTGGTCACCGGTCGTGGTCGCGACGTGGTACTGGCCGTTGTAGTAGATCAGCGACGGGTCGGCGCCGCGGTTGACCGGGTTGCGGAAGGTCTGCGCCATCACTTTCTCCGGACTGGCAGGTGATTCGGGCGGTTCGGCAGCGGCGGCTGGTAGGGCGGCGGTGGTCAGCATCAGGGCGGCAAGGACAAGGTGGGCGATCCTCATGGACCATTGTTACAACGTTGGAACTGGGAGCGGAACCCTTCACGCTCAGATCGAACAGTGGTCACCCACCGTAGGCGGCGGTGGCCTCCGGTACGACGTGCTCGTTGGCGGTCCAGAAACGGTTGCGCAGGGCAAGCATTGTCTGGGTGAGCAGTTCCGCGCGCGGACCGACCAGCTCGTCGTCGAGCAACCGGGTGCCGCCGGACATCTCGAACTCGCGGGCGCTGGTCGCGACGAGGTTGAGCAGCTCGGTGTTGCTGCGCAGCGTCAGCCGCTGCAGGGCGATCCGATGCGCGGCGCCGCCGCGCAGGCCGAGCAGGAGTCGTTCGGCGAGCAGGATCTCGGCCCAGGCCTCGGACAGCTGCTGCGAGAGCCCGCCCGCGCCGAGCCAGGGCTGAACCGCCGGGTCGAGTCGTTGCCTGTAGCCCGCAAGCCAGGGAGAGCAGTCGCCCACGATCGCGGCCGTCGTGAAGTACGCCGGGGTGGAGCCGTCGCCGACCATCGCTCGCAGCATCGCGACCTTGTCCCGGACGCCGGCGAACCGCGGCGTACCGGCGAACAGGTCCAGGTCGTACTCGACCAGGATCCCCAGGCTGCGCAGGACCTGGACGGCGAGCACGAGCTCGCGGACCCGGGCTGCCTCACCGGCGACGCCGCTGAGGCTGACCTGGACAAGGAACAGTCCGCTGCCGCGGAGCTGCTGGAAGTTGGCCATCGACACGTCGGTCGCCGTACAGGCTGTGCTCCAGAGGACGTGGCCGAGCAGGCCGTCCGTGGTGAGCTGGGCGACGGCGTCGGCACCGAACTGGCGGCCGGGGCGTGCCCGGGCGCAGCGCAGCTTCAGCAGGGTCGCGCCGTTGGTCCGGCCGGTGAACCGGTGCGGCAGTACAACGCTCTGATCAGTATCCATGGTCCCCCCACGACGCCGATCGACTGAGATCAAGGTCCGTCGGCCGGCCGGGGATGTCAACCCTCGGTGATGACGGCTGCGGACGGTGACGATTGGTGGCTGTCGGCAACGGCACGCAGAGTGGCGGTTCGTCACTACCTGTTGGGGTGTCGGAATGGGGCCCAGGGCCATAAACTTTACGAAGATTTAGGCGTGACGTTCGGACGACAAGTTCGTTGAGGAGTCAGACACTTCTCGCCGATGAGTCTCCTGGGGAATCCGGAAGGGCCGCCCGTGCATCGATTCAACACACCACCCGACTGGCCTGAGCCACCGAGTGACAGCTGGCGCCCACCCGTTGGCTGGGAGCCGGACCCGGAGTGGCCGGACGCTCCAGCGGGCTGGGGTTTCTGGACCAACCGGCACGGCCGGCCGGCGAGCGGCCCGATCGGGGCCTTCGGCGCGGTCGACGCGGGTCGCCTCGAGGTGGCGACCGCGCACCCGTCGTTGCTGCTGATGCACAGCTGACAGGAGCTCTTACCGCTTCTTGGTGTTATGTTACCAACGTAACTAACACTGGGAGGCGGAACTGTGGCGTGGATCGGCATTGACCTCGGCACGCAGAGCGTGCGAGCCGTGCTGGTCGAAGCCACGGGGGAGGTGCTCGCGCGAGCGGCGCGTCCGCTGACCAGTCGCCGCGGCGAGGTCTGGCACGAGCAGGACCCGCGCGAGTGGATCACCACTGTCGAGCAGGTGCTCGCGGAGGTCTCGCCGTACGGCGAGGTCGAGGGACTCGCGATCTGCTCCACCTCCGGCACGGTCCTGCTGACCGACCGCGACGGCCGTCCCGCGTCACCGGCCCTCATGTACGACGACGCCCGCGCCGCCGACTACCTGCCGCGAATCGTCGCCGCTGATCCGGACCGCTGGGGCTCAGCGATGCAGCCGACCTGGGCGCTCCCGAAGATCCTCTGGCTCGACCCTCAAGTCGACCAGTTGGTCGCCCACAGCGCGGACGTAGTGGCAGCAGATCTAGCCGGCCACCCGGTCGCCACAGACACCAGCCACGCATTGAAAACCGGCTACGACCTGGTTGATGTTGGGGGGAGTAGGAGCACTGGCGCCCCCGGAGCCGACGGCGCTGCCGCGCCCGGCAGTTGGCCGGTCGGCGCGTTCGAGAAGCTCGGCTTGTCCGTCGACCTGCTTCCTCAAGTAGTCCTCCCCGGAACGACCATCGGCACCGTCTCAGCCGCAAAAGCCCAGCTCACCGGCATCCCCACCGGCACCCCGATCGTCGCCGGCATGACCGACGGTTGCGCCGCACAGATCGCCGCCGGCGCCCTCACTCCCGGCGCCTGGAACTCCGTCCTCGGCACGACCCTCGTCCTCAAAGGCGTCACCAAGGACCTCATCAACGACCCGACCGGCGCCGTCTACAGCCACCGCCATCCCGACGGCGACGGCTGGCTCCCCGGCGGTGCGTCCAACACCGGAGCCGGCGCGCTCACCACGATGCTGCCCGGCGCGGACCTCGACGCCCTCGACCGCGCGTCGACCCAGCTCGACGGCCCGGTCGACGCGACGATCTACCCGCTCACCAAGCCCGGCGAGCGATTCCCGTTCGTCGCCCCCGAGGCGGTCGGGTTCGAGCTGGGCGAGGTCGGCGACGATCTCCACCGCTACGTCGGCGTACTGCAGGGCGTCGCGTTCATCGAGCGGCTCGCGTTCGAGCACCTGACCAAGCTCGGCGCCGAGTCGCCGCGATCCGTCGCGCTCACCGGTGGCGCGGTCCGCAGCGAGCACTGGAACCAGCTCCGAGCCGACGTCCTCGGCGTACCGGTCGAACTGCCGGAGGCCGCCGACCCGGCGTACGGAATGGCCGTGCTCGCGGCGTCCGGCGGTACGACGGTGGCGGAGACCGCGCGGCGGATGGTCCGGATCGGTCGCGTGATCGAGCCGCGGCCGAGCGAACGACTCACCGACCTGTACGGCGGGTTCGTGGCCGAGCTGGACCGACGGGGGTACCTGCGATGAGAACGACCGTCGTCCTCGCCCGCCACGGGCGCACCGAGTGGCACCACGGCAACCGGTACACCGGCTCGACCGACCTGCCGATCGACTCGGTCGGTCTGCAGCAGGCGGAGCTCCTCAAGACCTGGGCCGAGGACTTCCAGCCGGACGCGCTCTGGTCGTCGCCGATGCTCCGCGCCCGGCAGACCATCGCACCGACGGCCGAGGCGCTCGGGCTCGAACCGACGACCGACGCGCGGCTGCGTGAGGTCGACTTCGGGTCGGCCGAGGGCAAGATGCTGAGCGAGCTGCCTCCGGCAGTCTCGGGCGCCTTCACGCTGGACCCCGTCGCGAATCCCTTCCCTGGTGGGGAAAACGTCGCCGACGCCGCCGAGCGGGTGCGGCGCGGCTTCGACGAGATCGTCCAGCGGCACGCGGGCGGAAAGGTCCTCGTCGTCGCCCACAACACGCTGATCCGGCTGCTCGTCTGCCGGGTGCTCGGCCTGCCGGTCAGGGACTACCGCAGACTGCTACCGGCACTCGGTCCCGCGGCGCTGGTGCGCTTGCGGCAGCAGGACGGCACAGTGGGTCTCGAGGCTTTCAACGTCCCCGCAGTCCGAACGGAGATCCCCGCATGACTCTACGATTGGCCGGCCTCCGGCCGGGCAGGTCATTGGCCTTTGGCTCCCGGCCTTCCCTCGTCGCTTCGGTCGCTTCGCTCCCTACACTCCTCAGTCCAGGCCGGGAGGGCCAATGACCGATGTCGACGACAGCACCGAACTGAGCCGGCCGGCGCGCCGCCAGGCCGAGATCGCGGCGTACGTCGTGCAGCACGGCTCGGTGTCCGCGAACGACCTGGTCGAGGCGTTCGGGGTGAGCGTGATGACCGTGCACCGCGACCTCGACGAGCTGGAGCGGCAGGGCGTCGTCCGCAAGTACCGCGGTGGGGTCAGCGCGCAGCCGACGAGTGTGTTCGAGAGCAACGTCGCGTACCGGCTGACGACCGCGTCGGCGGAGAAGACGGCGATCGCCCGGCACGCCCGGACGATGATCGAGCCCGGCATGTCGGTGATGCTCGACGACTCGACCAGCGCGCTGGCGCTGGTCGAGCTGCTGGAGGACATCACTCCGTTGACCGTGGCAACGAACTTCCTGCCGGCGATCACGCGGCTCACGCAACTGCGCGACGTCACGCTGCTCGCACTCGGCGGGATCTACTCCGCGACCCACGACTCGTTCGGCGGGCTGCCGTGCGCGGAGGCGGTCGGCGCGCTGCACACCGATCTGCTGTTCTGCAGTGTTTCCGCGGTCTCGCCGACGCACGCGTACCACCAGGAGCAGGAGATCGTGCTGGTCAAGCAGGCGATGCTCCGTTCCGCCCGGACGAAGGTGCTGCTGGTCGACCACGGCAAGCTCCAGCGCACCGCGCTGCACCGGCTCGCACCGCTGACCGACTTCGACGTGGTCGTCGTCGACGAGAAGACCCCCGAGGACCTGGTCCACGCGCTGCGCGACCAGGGCGCACATGTCGAAGTAGCCCCTCTGTAGGAGACCGCCCATGGACATCGGTGTCGACGTCGGAACGACAGTCACCAAGGCCGTCGCCTTCGACGACCACGGCAAGCAAGTGGCCGAGGCCTCCAGGCCGACCCGCCTGGTCCGCCCAGGCCCCGGCCGCTTCGAGCACGACACCGACGAAATAGTTGCCTCAGTCAACGAGGTGATCCAGGAGCTGTCAGGTGAGGCCGACCTCGTAGCCGTTACAGGACAGGGAGATGGGTTGTGGCTGGTCGACGACTCCGGCCACCCCGTCAGACCTGCGATCTCCTGGCTTGATGCTCGGAGCAGCTCGATCCTTGGCGAATGGACCGAGAGCGGAGTGGCCGAGCAGGTCTTCCGGCGGTCGGGCAACAGGATGTTCCCCGGGGCTTCGGGTCCTCTGCTGGCTGCCGTCCTCGCCGAGGAGCCTGAAACGCTCGCCAAAGCAGCAACCGCGGCGTACTGCAAGGACGTGGTGATGCAACGGCTCACCGGCGTACGAGCCACCGATGTCTCCGATGCGTCAGCGCCCTTCCTCGATCCGAGGACCGGCGAGTACGACGCCGAGGCGTTGGCGGCCTGCGGACTGACGGACTGGCAGCACCTGCTCGCGCCCGTCGGGAAACCGGTCGGCGAGCTGCAGGACAACAGCCTCGGCCTCGCGAAGGGCACCCGAGTCTCCTCCGGCCCGTACGACCTCCCCGCAGCGGCGATCGGCGCCGGCGTGACCGAGGTCGGCGACGCCTTGCTGACCGTCGGTACGACGTTGGCCTGTCAGGTCGTCACGAGGGATCTTCCGGTGGACGGCGAACCAGCCGGCCTCTTCCTCGGCACCTGGACCCCCGGCGTCTGGCTGCGAGCGATGCCGGCGATGGTCGGCACGGCGGCCCTCGACCAGGTGCTGAAACTCGTCGGTGCGACGACCGTGCAACTGCAGCAGCTCCTCACCGACAGCCAGCCAGGCGCCAGCGGTGTCACCGTCCTCCCGTACCTCTCCGAAGCCGGCGAGCGCGCGCCCTTCGTCGCCACCGACGCGCGCGGCACCTTCGACGGCATCTCGCTCTCGACCACCCAGGGCGACCTGCTCCGCGCGACCTGCGAGGGCATCGCGTACGCCGCTCGCCACTGCCTCGACGCGGCAGGCTGGACCGGCAAGGCGACCGTCTGCGGTGGTGGCGCCCGCAGTACCGAGTGGACCCAGATCCTGGCCGACGTACTCAACGCCCCGCTGCACACCACCGAGGCCTCCCAGGTCGCAGCGCGCGGCGCGGTGATCGCGGCCAAGCGCGTGCTCGGCGACGTCGGCGACGAGTGGATCGCCGAGACCCGTCAGATCGATCCCGATCCCGGCCGCGCGGCCTTCTACGCCGAGGGCTACGCGCACTACCTGCGCCGGATCGAGGCCGCTCGCCCCCGCTGGGCCGATCCCGCACCGACCTACCGGCCGACGACGTCCGGAAACCAGGCCTAGGGCCACCGCCCGACGACCTCCGGAGCCGCGGCGTCACCGCCGCCCGCCCGGACCACCGCCCGACGAATTCAGGAGTTCGATGAAGACCTTGCTGGCCGGCGACCATTTCGTCCGCAACGAGCTGCTCGCCGAGAAGCTGTCCGCCCTGCCCGGCGTCACCTTCGAGTTCAGCGAACTGACCCTGCCCTGGCCGCTCACGCCGTACGGGCGGGTGGCCGAGGTGGACGAGGCGAGTGACGTCGAGGACGCGCTGATCGAGGCGCTGCCCGGCATCGAGCTGGTCGTGACGCAGATGGGCCCGTTCACCGAGCGCGTGCTCGAGGCCGCGCCCGACCTGCGGTACCTGGTCTGCTGCCGGGGCGGCCCGGTCAACGTGAACGTGCCCGCGGCCAACCAGCGCGGCGTGCAGGTCGCCTCCACCCCCGGCCGCAACGCAGGCGCCGCTGCCGAGCACGCGATCGCCCTGATGATGGGGGCCCTGCGCAAGCTTCCCCAGTTGCAGCGCACGCTGGAGCAAGGCGAGTGGCGCAGCGACCTCTACGCGTACGACGAGTGCGGCGGCGAGCTGGACGGATCGACGGTCGGCCTGATCGGGTACGGCGCGATCGGCAGCCGCGTCGCCCGCGTGATGCTGGCCTTCGGCGCCCACGTCCTGGTCGCCGACCCGATCCTCGACGCGGCCTCGCCGCCGGAAGGCATCGAGGTGGTCGAGCTGGACGAGCTGCTGAAGCGGTCGGACGTGGTCAGCCTGCACGCCCGGCTGAACGACGACACTCGCGGCATGATCGGTGCGGACCAGATCGCGCGGATGCCGCGCGGCGCCGTACTGGTGAACTCTGCCCGCGGTGGCCTGCTGGACTACGACGCGACCGTCGACGCCCTGGAGACAGGCCAGCTCGGTGCCGCGGCGTTCGACGTCTTCCCGACCGAGCCGCTGCCCGAAGGCTCACGGTTGCTGACGGCCCCGAACATCGTCATGACCCCGCACCTGGCCGGTGCGACCCGCCAGACCGCTCACCGGGCTGCTTCTCTGGCCGCCCAGGCTGTTGCAGACTTTCTGAGATGAAGTTCGTCTCCGGCAGCACCGGCACCGAGTTGCTGCTGCTCCTGATCGCGTTCGGGCTGTCGATGCTCATCGGCCTCGAACGGCAGTTGCAGCAGAAGAGCGCTGGCATGCGCACGCACACCCTGGTCGGCACCGGCGCCGCGCTGTTCACCCTGGTCTCCGGGTTCGGCTTCTCCACCGTGCTGGGGACGGACGTCAATCTGGATCCGTCCAGGATCGCGGCGCAGGTGGTCTCCGGCGTCGGCTTCCTCGGCGCCGGCGTGATCTTCATGCGCCGCGACGTGGTCCGCGGCCTGACCACGGCCGCGACGATCTGGATGACCGCGGCGATCGGAATGGCTTGTGGAGCAGGGATGCCGGTGCTCGCGGGCGCGGCGACCGTGCTGCACCTGATCGCGGTCGGTGCCTTCGGCCACATTGCCCGCTTCCTGCCGTCCCCGGACCGGAATCGGACCGTCACCGTGCGGTACCTGGACGGCGCCGGTGTCCTGCGGGCGATCCTGCACACCGCGACCGCGATGGGCTTCGAGGCGTCGATCCTCGGGACCGACGTACGGCGTGAGGACGGCGTGCAGCAGGTCCGGGCGGCGATGCGGTTCCGGGGACGTCCGCCGCTGCAGGACCTTGTGGTCGCGCTCGGGGAGTTGGAAGGTGTGACCGCGGTCAGACTGCGCGTTGACGACGATTGATGTGAATTCGGTGAGAAAATCACATCGTAGGACTGTTTGAAACCATCATTCGGTGATAATTTCCCAGACATGTCCCACCCCGACCCCCGCGACCTGCTCGGCTTGGCAACGCGTCTGGCCCATGCGGCCGGTGCGGAACTGCTGTCCCGGCAGGACCAGGTGTCGCTGGAGAGCGCACAGACCAAGAGCTCGGGCACAGACCCGGTCAGCGCTGCCGATAGGGCGTCCGAGCAACTGATTGTGGACGGCCTGCTGAGCGCTCGTCCAGGGGACGGACTGCTCGGTGAGGAAGGCGCTCGCGAGAAGTCCACGACCGGACTGACCTGGGTGATCGACCCGCTCGACGGGACGGTCAACTACCTGTACGGGCGGCCGGACTGGTGCGTGAGCATCGCGGTCCAGGACGCTCGTGGCGCGCTCGTCGGCGTGGTCCACCAGCCGATGACCGGCATCACCTGGTCGGCCGTGCGGGGTGCGGGGGCTTCGCGCGACGGGAAGTACCTGAAGATCCACGAGGGTCGGAAGCTGGCCGAGGCGCTGGTCGCGACCGGTTTCTCGTACCTGGCGGAGCGTCGCGCGGAGCAGGCCGAGTACCTGCGGCAACTGCTGCCCGCCGTACGGGATCTTCGGCGGGGTGGATCGGCAGCGCTGGACCTGTGCTCGGTCGCCGACGGTACGGCGGACGCGTACTACGAACACGTGATCCAGCCGTGGGACGTGGCGGCTGGTGGATTGATCGCACGAGAGGCCGGTGCGCGCACGATCGGCGGACCGGGCACGTCGTTGCCGGGCGGGTTGCTCGCAGCCCCGCCCGACCTGGCCGAAACCTTGGCCGGGGTGTTGAGCAGGGTGAGGAGACGAGTGGCATGACAGTGGTGGACCTGCCGGCGCGGGCACATCCGGACGAGGTGAGAGCGCCCGCCGGAATCGACGAACGCCGGCGGCGAAGGCGTCGCGAGTACGGGCTGTTCGCGCTCCTGGTGGCGCCGAACCTCCTGGTCATCGCGGTCTTCGCGTACTGGCCGATCCTCTACAACGCGTTCCTCAGCCTGACCGACTGGAACATGATCGCGGCCCGGCCGACCTTCGTCGGCCTGGCCAACTACGCGAACACGCTGACCGACCCCGCGTTCCACAAGACGCTCGGTGTCACGGTCGCGTTCACCGGACTGATCGTGGCCGGCAGCCTGGTCATCGGCCTCGCGCTGGCGGTGCTGTTCAACCAGCCGCTGAAGGGCCGCGGCCTGGTCCGGACGATCTCGTTCGCGCCGCACATCCTGTCCGGCGCGGCGGTCGCGACGATCTGGCTGTTCGTCTTCGACCCCAGCTACGGCCTGATGCGCGCGGTGATCGAGCCGTTCGGCGCCGAACCGCCGGACTGGATGAACAACTCCGACTGGGCACTGCCCGGCCTCGTCATCGTCTACCTGTGGAAGAGCGTCGGCTTCACCGCGCTGATCTATCTGGCCGGTCTGCAAGGGCTGCCGAAGGAGCTCGACGAGGCCGCCGCGATCGACGGCGCCGGCACCTGGACCCGGTTCTGGGCGATCAAGCTGCCGCTGCTGGCGCCGATCACGTTCTTCCTGCTGATCACCACCGTGATCGGCACCTTCCAGGCCTTCGACGTGATCGCCGTGATGACCGGTGGCGGTCCGGGCGACGCCACCACGACGCTGAGCTGGTCGATCTACAACGAGGGCTTCCAGGCGTTCAACGCCGGCCGGGCCGCGACGTTGTCGATCATCATGTTCGTCATCCTGCTGGTGGTCACCGCGATCCAGGCCCGTGTGATGGAAAGGCGGGTGCACTACCGATGAAGGTCCGTGCAGTGCAGTACGTCGTCCTGCTCGGCGTCGCGGCGATCTTCCTGGGACCCCTGTACTGGTTGATCTCCGCCGCCGTGAAGCAGCCGGCCGAGATCTACCAGTGGCCGCCGGCCTGGTGGCCCGACGACTTCACCTGGGACAACTTCAAGCTGGCCTGGGAGGCCGCGCCGTTCGACCGGTTCTTCATCAACTCGACGGTGATCACGGTGATCGGCACGATCCTCAAGGTGGCCAACGCCGTGCTGACGGCGTACGCGTTCGCCTACCTGCGCTTCCCGTTCAAGAAGGTGCTGTTCCTGCTGATCCTCGGCGCGATGATGGTGCCCGGTCACGTGACGCTGCTGCCGAACTACCTGACGGTCGCGTCGCTCGGCTGGATCAACACGTACGCCGGGCTGATCATCCCCGGCATCGGCTCGGCGTTCGCGACGTTCCTGATGCGCCAGCACTTCCTCACGCTGCCCGGTGAGGTCACCGACGCGGCCGCGGTCGACGGCGCCGGTCACCTGCGGACGCTGTGGCGGGTCGTGTTGCCGATGTCGCGGCCGATGCTCGTCACCGTCGTGGTGATCACCGCGGTCGAGGAGTGGAACAACTTCGTCTGGCCGCTGATCGTCACCAACACCGCCAACATGCGCACGCTGCCGGTCGGCCTGCTGATCCTGAAGGACGAGGAAGGCCTGGCCAACTGGGGAACCATCATGGCCGGCACGCTGCTCGTGCTCGCGCCGATGCTGCTGATCTTCCTGTTCGCCCAGCGCTACATCGTCGGCGGCATCACCCAAGGAGCGTTGAAGGGATGACCATGCGTCGCAGGGCGTTTCTCGGCCTGGCCGCGACGGCGTCGCTGGCCGGGTGCGGCTACCGGTCGCCGGACGCCGAGTACCAGCAGCCGGCGGGCGCCGTACCGAAGCAGTACGCCGGGCGGACCAGGGTCGTGTTCTGGTCGTCGTACGGCGGTGCGAACGGCAAGGCGGTCGACACCCTCGTTGCCAAGTTCAACGAGTCGCAGAAGGACGTGTACGTCGAGGCGCAGTTCCAGGGCAGCTACGACGACGTCGCGCAGAAGGTCGCGGCCGGACTGATCGCGCGGCAGACGCCGGACCTGGCCGTGCTGTCCGACGTCACCTGGGAACGGTTCTTCCTGAACGACGCGCTGGAGCCGCTGAACGGCTACTTCACCGACGGGTTCGGCCCGGCGGTCTTCCACCAGAAGCTGTTCAACGAGTACGTCGTGAAGGGCCAGAGCTGGTGCGTCCCGTTCGCCCGCAGTACGCCGATCCTCTACTACAACCGTGACGTCTTCGCGAAGGCCGGACTGCCCGACCGGGCGCCGCGGACCTGGAGCGAGCTGCGGTCGTGGGGTGACACGCTCGCGAAGGTCGACGCCAAGGGCCGGCCGATGCGGACGCTCGCGCTGGCGAAGGTCGACGGCGACTGGCAGTTCCAGGGCAACGTGTGGCAGTTCGGCGGCGCGTACTCCAACGGGCTCGACGTCGCGATCGACCAGGACGGCGCGATCGCGGCCGGCGAGTTCCAGCGGCAGTTGATCCACGAGGACGGCCACGGGTACATGGCCAGCAGCCCGATGACGGACTTCGCGGGCGGACTGGTCGCGATGTGCCAGGACTCGACCGGTGGCCTCAAGAGCGCGATGAGCAAGGCGAAGTTCAAGGTCGGCGCGGGGTTCATCCCGTCCGAGGTCGCGGCCGGCCTGGCGACCGGTGGTGGCGGGATCGGGATGTTCCGGAACGCGTCGGCCGAGCGCAAGCAGGCGGCCGCTGCTTTTCTGCAGTTCCTCGCGACGCCGGAGAACTCGGCCTGGTGGACCACGCAGAGCGGGTACCTCCCGGTGGTCGACAAGGCCCGCGAGGATCCGGCGCTGAAGAAGCTGGTCGCCGACGAACCGAACTACGGCGTCGCGATCGCGCAGCTGGTGAACGCCCGGCCGCAGGACGCGATCCGGCTCTACGGGCGGAACGCGAACGTCGCGATCTACACCGGCCTGCAACAGATCTACGCCGACAACGCGGCACCGAAGAAGGTGTTCGCGTCGGTCGCCCGGCGGCTCGAGGCGATCGGCGAGGAAGTGTCCCGGCTGTACGAGGAGAAGGTGCTGTGAGCAACTACTACCGGACCGTGAACTACCGCTCGAGGGGGACCTTCCTGTGATCGTCACCGGCCATCGTGGAGTGATGGGATCCGAACCGGAGAACACGGTGCGCTCGTTCCGCCGTGCCGTCGGGTACGGGTGCGACGAGATCGAGCTCGACCTGCGGGTGACCTCGGACGACGCGTTGATCGTGCTGCACGACGCGACCGTCGACCGGACCACCAACGGGACCGGGCCGGTCGAGGAGCTGACCTTCGACGACCTGCGGAAGCTGGACGCGGGTCTCGGTGAGCAGGTGCCGACCTGGGCCGAGACGATCGCGGCGATCGACGTACGGATCCAGGCCGAGGTGAAGGCCGCGCGCGCCGTACCGCTGCTGGTCGAGTCGCTGCAGGCCGATCCGTCGTTGGCCGAGCGGACCATGGTGACCTCGTCGAACGCGGAGATTCTGCTCGCCGTACGCCGGGCGATGCCGTCGGCGGTGACCGGGCTGATCTTCGGGCGGACGCCGGACGTCGCCGACGTCCTGGCGCTGACCCGGGCCGCGGAGGCCACCTGGGCGTTGTGCGGGATCACCGGGCTGACCGTGGAGGGTGTCGCCGAGCTGCATCGCGAAGGGCTCGAGGTGACCGCTTGGCCGGTGCCGGATGCCGAGGTCTTCGCTCGGGCGGTCGAGCTCGGGGTCGACGGGATCACCACCGACCACCCCGATCGGCTGATGGCAGTCGTCCGGCGCTGAGTGGGCTGGATCACACATTTCAACGTGCGGATATGTTCTTTCGTGGAACAAAAATGTGTGATTGCCTTGATCCATGAGCATCAGCATCGGTGTGGTCGGAGCCGGCCAGTTCGCCCCCTCGTTCCTGCGGTTGTGGACCGCGCACCCGGACGTCACGGCGGTCTCGCTGACCGACGTACTGCCGGAGCGGACGGCCGAGATGGCCGCGAAGCAGGGTGTGGAGGTCACCTACCAGTCGTTCGAGGACATGCTCGCCTCGGACGTCGACGCGGTGGCGATCTTCACCCAGCGGTGGCTGCACGGCGAGATGGCGATCAAGGCGCTCGAGGCCGGCAAGCACGTCTACTCGACGGTCCCGATGGCGATCGAGGCCGACCAGATCGCCCGCATCATCGAGCTGGTCAAGGAGACCGGCCTGACCTACATGATGGGCGAGACCAGCTACTACTACCCGTCGTCGGTGTACTGCCGGGACCGGCTCGCCAAGGGTGACTTCGGCCGGGTCTTCTACTCCGAGGGCGACTACGTGCACGACATGGACCTCGGGTTCTACGCGGCGTACCAGTACTCCGGTGGTGAGGACTGGAAGAAGACCGCGTCGTTCCCGCCCATGCTCTACCCGACGCATGCCGTCGGCAACGTTCTGTCGGTGACCGGGCAGCACGCGACGCACGTGTCCTGCGTGGGCGTGAAGGACGACCGCGGCGACGGGGTGTTCGACAAGTCGGTGAGCCAGTTCGACAACGACTTCTCCAACGCGACCGCGCTGTTCACGCTCGCCGACGGCGGTGTGATGCGGACGAACGAGATGCGCCGCGTCGGGTACCCGTCGCACATCCGCGAGTCGCGGCTGCGCGTCTTCGGCACGGAGGGCAGCTTCGAGCAGCTCGCCACCACCACGGTCTGGCAGACCAAGGAGGGCGTCGAGGACATCAGCCAGCTGATGGAGACCAAGCCGAGCGGCAACGCCGAGGATCTCGACAACGTGGACCCGGCGCTGCGGGACGCGTTCCTGTCCGGGCTGTCGCCAGTGCACGACCGGACCCGGCTGCCTGCCGAGTTCGCCGGGCTCCATAACGGTCACGAGGGGTCGCACCACTTCCTGGCCGACGACTTCGTCCGCGCGGTCGTCGACAAGGCGATCCCGCCGGTCAACGCGTGGGTCGCGGCGCGCTTCACGCTGCCGGGCATCTACGCCCACCAGTCGGCACTGCAGGGCGGCGTCCAGCTGGAGATCCCCGACCACGGCGACGCACCGGCCTGACCACTCAGCAGAAGGCCTCGACCACCTGGTCGAGGCCTTCTGCTCTTTCGCTGGCCGTATGTTCTTCACCGGGAGCGCTTGCGGGTGGTTGGCGGTTGACATAGGAACTACGTATGACCCTTCGCCGTACCGCCCTGTCCGGCTCCGCCCTCCTAGTCCTCTCGCTGGCCGCCGGTGGACTCGCCGTCGCCGCGCCCCCGGACCATTCCTCCGGCGGTCCGTCCGCTCGTCTGCCGCTGGGGCCCGCTGACCTGCCTGAGTCGCGGGTGAGTAGCACGCTGCTACCCGGTGTCACGTTGACCGAGATCACCCGTGGGCAGGCGGGGGCTGGCTCGTTCTGGACTGTCGAGGTGGCGATCCCGTCCAGCTCGCCGGATCCCGATGCGCCGGCGACCGCGCTGTCGGACAAGGCTGGGGCTGACGCGGCGTCCGCGAAGCTGAAGGCGGCCGGGTTGGATGCGCGGGTGGAGGACGTGCCGACGCCTCGACTGGCCGATGCCGGGGGAGGGAGCCTCGGGTGGCGGGTTCGGCTGGGGTCGTTCCCGACCAAGGCCGAGGCCGATGTGGTGCGGACGAAGGTGATCGCCGCCGGGTTGAGCGGGTCGAGCATCTACACCGGGTGGGACGGCGAGCCCGACGACATCAGTGGGTCGACCGGGCCGTGGAAGGTCCAGGTGCTGACGATCGACCCGAAGAAGTTCCGGGGGACGCTCGATGCGTCGTACGGGTTGGATCTGGAAGCACGCGAGACGACCAGCACGCTGGCGACGCTGACCGGTGCGACGGCCGCGGTGAACGCCGGGTTCTTCGTGCTCGACCCCAAGGCGGGTGCGCCGGGTGATCCCGCTGGGGTTGCCGTGTACGACGGCCGCCTGGTGAGTGAGCCGACGGCTGGGCGGCCCGCGCTGGTGATCGGCGCTCGGGGTACGTCGGTCGAGCGCTACCGGTGGCACGGTGAAGTCCGCGGGCTCGGGCGACCGCTCCCGCTCGACGGGCTCAACCGGGTCCCCGGTCTGATCCGCAACTGCGGTGGCACCACCGACGATCTCCCGACGGCCAAGCCGCTGCACGACGTCACCTGCACGGATGCCGACGAGCTGATCGCGTACGACGCGTCGTACGGCGTTGCGACGCCGAGCGGACCGGGCGCGGAGGCGATCGTGGACCGTCGCGGCGTCGTGACGGCGATCCGTACGGCGACGCGCGGTGGCGCGATCCCGGAGGGTGGGCGGACCGTGCAGGCGACCGGACAGCAGGTCGCGGGACTGCTCGCGGCGGCGAAGGTCGGCAAGCGGCTGGAGATCAAGGCCTCGCTGGTCGATGCTCGCGGCCACGATGTGCGGTTGGACCGGCGTACGACGATCGTCAACGGCGGGCCCGAGCTCGTCCACAACGGCCGGGTGACGGGGACGGTCAAGGCGGACGGGATGGCGCCGGCCGACAACCCGAGCTTCTACTACGGCTGGGTCCACAAGCGGAACCCGCGCACGATCGCGGGCGTCGACAACCAGGGCCGCACGGTGCTGATCACGGCCGACGGTCGTGGCGTCGGCAGCCTGGGCTTGGGGATCGGTGAGGCGGCCGCGGTCGCCAAGTCGTTCGGGCTGCGGGACGCGATCAACCTGGACGGCGGAGGATCCACCACGATGGTCGCCAATGGCAAGGTGTTGAACACGCCGTCGGACGCCACCGGGGAGCGCCCGGTTGGTGATGCCCTGGTGATCACCCCGCGGTAGTTACTGGTCGTAGATCCCGCGCAGCCGGATCGACATCGAGTTGATCAGGTGCTGCGTCATCGACGCTTCGGCGACGGCTGGGTCGCCGGAGCAGATCGCCTCGACGAGATCGCGGTGCTCGACGAGCACCTCGGGCCCGGTGTCGCGGTCGTAGTGCAGCCGGAAGATGTGCAGGTGGCAGTGGGTCCGTTCGAAGGCGAGGCGGACCTGGTCGCTGCCGGACAGCTCGGCGATCAGCGTGTGGAACCGGTTGTCGTGCGCGGTGAGCGACTTGTACCCGGCGTAGTCGACCGACGTCGGCTCGACGGCGGTCGACAGCTCGGCGGCGAGCCGCTCACGGCCGGTGTCGTCGATCAGCTCCGCGGCGCGACGGGCAGCCCAAGGCTCCACCAGCCGCCGGAACGAGTACAGGTCCTCGAACTCCTCGAGCGTCAGCAGCGGCGTCGCCCGGTACCCCTTGAGCGGCTCCTTGTCGGCGAGCCCCTCCGACTCCAGTCGCGCCAGTGCCTCCCGGACCGGCGTCGACGAGACCTGGAACTCCCGGGCGAGCCCGTCGATCGAGATCCGCCCGCCGGGCCGGATGGTGTGGTCCATCAGCATCGTCTTGATCGCCTCGTAGACGTCGTCCGCCAGCATCTGCCGGCGCAGCAGCCGCCGGTCGTGCGGCTCCAGGATGTCCGTCATCGGCCTCTCCACAGGGTGGTCCCGCCCTTGACCCAGCCTCGTCGATTAGGCAGGGTTACGGTCGTAATCATGCATCATGCACGATTTCAGGTCCGCCTGCTAGCGAAGCGAGACCAATGACAGAGTCAGCACCCATGGTTTTGGGAGAGGCGATGCTGAGGTTCGACGAGATCGGGGTCCTGCCGGAACCGGCGGACAACGCGGCGATCTGCTCCCGCCGGCTCGAGGCCGGGACGGTGATCGACTTCGACGGGACGCCGGTGACGCTGCCGCACACCGTGCTCGAAGGCCACCGGATCGTCGTACGGCCGGTCCGCGCGGGTGAGGCGATCACGTCCTGGCAGACGCCGTTCGCCCGTGCCCTGCGTGACCTCCAGGTCGGGGACTACGTCTGTACGCCGCCGAGCCTGGCTGCCGTCAGCGCGCGCGGTGTCGAGGGCCTGCCGGACGAGCCCTCCGCGAGCAACGAGCCGCTCGACCCGTACGAACTGGACGAGAACGCACTCACCTTCGGCAGCCAGGTCACCTCGGTCGAGCAGCCCGGCACCTTCCTCGGCTACCCGCGCGAGCAGGGCCCGGCCGGCACGCGGAACCACGTCGTCGTGATGGCGACCAGCTCGCGATCGAGCGGCTTCGTCACCGAGCTGGCCCGACGCTTCGACGGCGCGGCGGCGGGCGATGGCGTCGTACCGGTCGCGCACACCGAGGGCGGCGAGGACGGTACGCCGAACAACCTGCACTTCCTGCTCGCGACGCTGGCCGGCTTCGCGCTGAACCCGAACGTCGGTGCGGTGCTGATCGTGGACACCGAGGAGGACGTCGTCTCGGGGCAGGCGATCCGGGAGTTCGTCGCCGCGCAGGGATACCCATCGCTTCAGGTGCCGCATGCGTACTTCACGCGCGCTCGTGGGTTCGAGGCTGATCTGACCGCGGCGGGCAAGCTGATCGAGCCGTGGTTGCCGGTGGTCGACGCGCAGCAGCGGGTCGAGGTCCCGCTGGCCGATCTGCTGATCGCGCTGCAGTGCGGCGGGTCGGACGCCTTCTCGGGGATCTCGGCGAACCCGCTCGCGGGCAACGTCGGCGCCGAGCTGATCCGGCACGGCGGCGCCGCCGTACTGGCGGAGACCGATGAGCTGATCGGCGCCGAGGGGTACGTGCTGAAGAACGTCCGCGACCTGGGGACTGCGCGGCGCTTCCTGGAGCTCGTGCAGTCGTTCAAGGACCGGGTCGGCTGGCACGGGCACACCGCCGAGGGCAACCCGTCCGGCGGCAACATGTACCGCGGGCTCTACAACATCGTGCTCAAGTCGATCGGCGCCGCCCGCAAGCTGCCGCGCGAGGTCCGGCTCGACCACGTCATCGACTACGCCGAACCGCTGCCCGGCACCGGGTACATCTTCATGAACAGCCCCGGCAACGACCTGGAGTCCGTCGCCGGCCAGATCGCCAGCGGCTGCAACCTGATCTTCTTCACCACCGGCAACGGCTCGATCACCAACTTCCCGTTCGTCCCGACCCTCAAGTTCGTCACCACGACCACCCGGTACGAACACCTGCAGGCCGAGATGGACGTCGACGCCGGCCGCTACCTCACCGGTACGCCGATGGACGAACTCACCACGGACACCTTCGACCTCACCGTCCGCGTCGCCTCCGGCGAGCGCAGCGCAGGAGAACGCGCCGGCCACAGCCAGGTCTCCATCTGGCGCAACTGGCGCCAGTCAGGCCCCGTCGAAGGAATCTCCATCACCACCGACGGCCGCATGACCCGGAACCTGGAGGATCTCCCCGCAGAAGACCGCGACGCCCTCCTCCCGGGTCAGCCGCTGGCACCCGCCTCCGCCGCCCGCGCCGAAGGCGCAGGGCAGGCGTCGGGGGCGACCGGCCCCCTTACCCCTTCCCCCGCCCGCGCCGCAGGCGCGGGCGGGGTGCGGCTGCTGTCGGTGGACGACCGGCTGCTGCCGGAGGCGGTAGGCCTCATCCTTCCGACCAGTTTGTGTTCCGGGATGATCGCGCTCCGGCTCTCCGCGCAGGCGGAGCTGGAGAAGTGGGCCGGCGACTCCGTCACTCGGATGGTCGCCCTGCCGCACACCGAAGGCTGCGGAAGCTCCGGCGGTGCCTCCGAGGAGACCTTCGCCCGTACGATGCTCGGCTACCTGTTGCACCCGAACACCCGGATGGCGCTCCTCCTCGAGCACGGCTGCGAGAAGACGCACAACGACTACTTCCGGTCCAAGCTCGTCGAGGCCGGCGCGGATCCTTCGCGGTTCGGCTGGGCGAGCATCCAGGCCGACGGTGGGCTCGACGCGGTCGGCGAGCGGGTGCGCGAGTGGTTCGGGAGCTTCGACCTGCCGGCGCCTGCTGAGGTCGACGGGGATGTCGGTGCGCTGACCGTCGGGCTGGAGGCTCGTGGGGCGTTGAGTGACGCGACTGCTGAGGCTCTTGCATTGATTGGTGGAGAGATCGTCGGCTCGGGGGGATCGGTCGTGTTGTCCTCTCGGGGCGGACTACTTGAGAGCAAGGTGTTTCGGGCGGCGGCGTTCGGGTCCGCGGACGTGGTCGGATCGACCGTCGCGCACGGTCAGCGGTTCGTCGTACCGGGCTGGCACGTCATGCGGATGCCGGGAACGGACTGGATGGAGACCGCGACCGGCTTCGGCGCGGGTGGCGTCCAGCAGATCCTCGCGCACGTGGCCGGCGGCACCTTGTCCGCGCAGCGCTTCGTCCCCGTCGTCGAGTTCAGCAGCGACCCCGAGACCGTCGCGAAGTACGGCGACGACCTCGACGCCGTCGCGGCCGGTGACGCCGCCGACCAGGCGAAGACCGGCCTGGAGGCGATCGCCGCCGTCGCGAGCCGCCGGCAGGTTCCCAAGGCAGTTGCCTCAGGCAACGTAGGTTTCCAGATCACCCGCGGTCTGCTCGGGACGTCGATGTGAAAGGTGAATCCATGCACGTGGTCCGATTCCAGTCTCCCGGCGGCCGTCCGCAGGCCGGCGTCCGAACCGGTGACACGGTGGCACCGGTTCTCGGCGTCACCGACCTGGCCGAACTGCTCCGGCTGACCGCCGAGGAATTCCGCGCGGCGATGGCGAAGACCGGGGACGCGGTCCCGGTCGGCAGCGTGAAGCTGCTCCCGCCGCTGGACGGCCGCGGCGAGGTCTGGTGCGCGGGCGTCACGTACGAGCGTTCGCGCGGCGCCCGCATGGAGGAGAGCAGCCAGGAGGACGTCTACGACCGGGTGTACTCGGCCGAGCGCCCCGAGCTGTTCCTCAAGTCGCCCGCCTGGCGGCTCGTCACCGACGGCGAGCAGATCGGCATCCGGGTCGACTCCGGCCACGACGTCCCGGAGCCGGAGCTGGCGATCGTCGCCAACGCGCACGGCGAGATCGTCGGGTTCACCGTCTGCAACGACATGAGCTCGCGCTCGATCGAGGGCGTGAACCCGCTCTACATCCCGCAGGCCAAGATCTTCGCCGGCGGCTGCGCGCTGGCGACCGGGATCCGCCCGGCCTGGGAGGTCGACGACCCGAAGGACCTGACCATCGACCTGGTGATCCGGCGCGGCGACGACGAGGTGTTCACCGGTACGACGTCGACCGCGCAGCTGATCCGTGGCCTGCAGGACCTGATCGACGTGCTGTTCGTCCCGAACGACTTCCCGGACGGCGTGATCCTCGCCACCGGGACCGGAATCGTGCCCGAGCTCGACTTCGCGCTGCAGGCCGGCGATGTCGTCGAGATCGCGATCAGCGACGTCGGGACGCTGACGAATACGGTGGTTGTCGGACGTGAACCGTTCGCTTACCTGGCTACCGAATCTCTGGAGGAGAACCGATGACCCGCGACACCACTCCCGCTGAGCTCGAGCAGGCCCTGGCGGACGCCGCCGAGGCCGCGGCGCCGCTGGCGGCGTCGGCGCCCGCCGTACGGGCCGGGTGGATTCGTGCGGTCGCCGATGCGCTGGACGCCGCGTCCGACGAGCTGGTGCCGATCGCGCAGCGTGAGACGTCGTTGCCCGAGGCCCGCTTGAAGGGTGAGGTCGGGCGGAGCAGCGGGCAGCTGCGGATGTTCGCCGACGCGCTCGAAGAGGGCTCGTTGCTCGAGGTGATCATCGACACCGCTGACGCGGCCGCCAAGCCGGTGCCGCGGCCTGACCTGCGGCGGGTGCTGGTGCCGCTCGGGCCGGTACTGGTGTTTGCTGCGAGCAACTTCCCGTTCGCGTTCAGTGTGTGCGGTGGGGACACGGCGTCGGCGCTGGCCGCGGGGTCCCCGGTGATCGTGAAGGCACACCCGGGGCATCCCGAGCTGTCGGTGCGGACGGCCGAGGTGATGATCGAGGCGCTGACCGCTGCTGGTGCACCTGCTGGAACTTTGGGATTGATCCAGGGGTACGACGTGGGCGTGACGGCGCTGAAGGACGCGCGGATCACGGCCGCTGGGTTCACCGGGTCGGTGCCGGCGGGCAAGGCGCTGCACGAGATCGCGGTCACGCGGCCGGAGCCGATCCCGTTCTACGGAGAGCTCGGGAGCCTGAACCCGGTTTTCGTCACCCAGGCCGCGATCGATGCTCGGGGCAAGGACATTGCGAGCGGGTACGTCGGGTCGTACACGCTCGGCGTCGGGCAGTTCTGCACGAAGCCGGGACTGCTGTTCCTGCCGGCCGGGCACGGGCTGCAGGAGCAGCTCGTCGAGGCAACCGGCGGAGTTGCTGCGGCGACCATGCTGAACGAGCGGATCGCCGAGGGGTTCTCGTCCGGGCTCGACCGGCTGCGCAAGGTCGACGGGCTCCGGGTGTGGAGCGAGGGCGGCGGCGCGACGTTGCTGCAGACCACTGTCGGTGAGCTGCTCGCGCGATCGGACGAGATCCTCGAGGAGTGCTTCGGGCCGGTCTCGATCGTCGTCGAGTACGCGTCGGTGGATGAGTTGGTCGCGGGCATCGAGGCCTTCGGCGGCAACCTGACCGCCACGCTGCACGCCGAGGACGCAGATGCCGAACTGGCAGCCCGTCTCCTCCCGCTGCTCACAGCCCGCGCAGGCCGCGTGCTGTGGAACGGCTGGCCGACCGGCGTCGCCGTCTCCTGGGCCCAGCACCACGGCGGCCCGTTCCCGTCGACCGTCGGCTCGATCCACACCAGCGTCGGCGTCACCGCCGCCCGCCGCTTCCAGCGCCCGGTCGCGTACCAGGACACGCCTGACGCAGTTCTCCCCGCCGTACTCCAGGACAACAACCCGGCCGGCATCAGCCGCCGAGTGAACGGGACCGTGACAACCGCGGAGGTTTCTCGATGACCGACCTACCCCCGACCAACGACCCCAACGACATCGATCCCCCAAGTGTTGATGTTGCTGGTGAGCCCACTCCGGAAAAGACTGGAAGACCTGCTGGGGAAGAGCCTGGTGGTCCTGATGGCCACACCGGTCGGCGGAGTTTTGATCACTGGTTCGGGGAGAAGGACCGGAACGGGTTCATTCACCGATCCTGGATGCGGGCTCAGGGGTTCTCGGACGAGGTGTTCGACGGGCGTCCGGTCATCGGGATCTGCAACACCTGGTCCGAGCTGACGCCCTGCAACGCTCACCTCCGCCGCCTCGCGGAGTCGGTGAAGCGTGGAGTCTGGCAGGCCGGCGGGTTCCCGTTGGAGTTCCCGGTGATGTCGCTCGGCGAGACCATGCTCCGCCCGACCGCGATGCTGTTCCGCAACCTGCTCAGCATGGACGTCGAGGAGTCCCTGCGCGGCAACCCGATCGACGGTGCGATCCTGCTGACCGGCTGCGACAAGACCACGCCGGGCTCGATCATGGGCGCCGCGAGCGTCGACCTGCCGACCCTCGTGGTGACCGGCGGCCCGATGCTGAACGGCAAGTTCCGCGGCTGCGACATCGGCTCCGGTACGGCGGTCTGGCGCTTCACCCAGGACCGCAACGCCGGCCGCATGTCCGAGGAGGACTACGCCGCCGCCGAGTCCGGCATGTCCCGCAGCAACGGCCACTGCATGACGATGGGTACGGCGTCCACGATGGCCTGCATGGCCGAGGCACTCGGCCTGCAGCTCACCGGTTCCGCAGCGATCCCGGCCGTCGACTCCCGCCGGTACTCGATCGCCCAGCAGGCCGGCCAGCGCATCGTCCAGATGGTCCACGAGGACCTGAAGCCGAGCGACATCCTCACCCGCGACGCCTTCGCGAACGCCGTACGGGCGAATGCCGCGATCGGCGGTTCGACCAACGCGGTCATCCACCTGCTGGCGATCGCCGGCCGCGTCGGCGTCGAGCTGACGCTGGACGACATGGACGAGTGGGCGCGCGGCGTCCCGTGGCTGGTGGACCTGCAGCCGTCGGGCAAGTACCTGATGGAGGACTTCTACTACGCCGGCGGCCTGCCCGCGGTGATGAAGGAGATCCTGCCGCTGCTCAAGGCCGACGCGATCACCGTGACCGGCAAGAGCATCGGCGAGAACGTCGCCCGCGCGGAGCGCACCGACTGGAGCGGGCAGGAAGGCGAGCCCGCGCATCCGGTGATCCGCCCGGTCGGCAACCCGCTCGGCAGCGGCGCGGGAACCGCCGTACTGAAGGGGAATCTCGCGCCGGACGGTGCCGTCGTCAAGCAGTCGGCGGCGTCGGAGCGGTTGCTGCAGCACCGTGGCAAGGCGTTGGTGTTCAGCAGCATCGAGGAGTACGACAAGGCGGTCGACGACCCGGATCTGGATGTCGACGAGGACACCGTGCTGGTGCTGCAGAACTCCGGGCCGCGTGGCTACCCGGGCATGCCGGAGGTCGGCAACATGACGATCCCGCGCAAGCTGGCGGAGATCGGCGTCGACGACATGGTGCGGATCTCGGACGCGCGGATGAGCGGTACGGCGTACGGGACTGTGGTCCTGCACGTCACGCCTGAGGCGGCTGTCGGTGGGCCGCTGGCTCTGGTCCGCACGGGCGACTGGATCGAGCTCGACGTGCCTGCGCGCCGGCTGCACCTGGACGTGTCGGACGAGGAGCTCGCCAAGCGCCGAGCCGACTGGCAACCGCCTGCGGCGCCGACCGGTCGCGGTTGGGCGAAGCTGTACGTCGAACACGTCACCCAGGCCAACCAGGGCTGCGACCTGGACTTCCTGATCGGCAAAACCGGCTCCGCCGTCGCCCGCCAGAGCCACTGATGAACAGTTGGGGACCGTTCGAAGCCATCCGTGGGCTGCGACCTGAGGGCACTCTTCCTCAGGTCACGCCCGTCCGGCGGTTGATGCCTGATCTGCCGTTGGAAACAGATCCGTACGGCGCGGCGCGGGTGGCTCTGGACGACATGCCGACCGAGATCCAGCCTGGTGCGCGGATTGCCGTGACTGCGGGGAGCCGGGGAATCAAAGACCTGGTTCCGGTGGTGAAGGCTGCTGTGGACTGGTTGCGGGCGGCCGGTGCCGAGCCGTTCGTCGTACCGGCGATGGGCTCGCACGGCGGCGCGACCGCGGACGGCCAGCGCGAGATGCTGGCCGGCCTCGGCGTGACGCCCGAGTCCGTTGGTTGCCCCGTCGAGGCAACGATGGAGACCGTTGTCATCGGCAAGCTCGACGACGGCACCCCTGTGCACCACGATGCACTCGCCGCCGCGGCGGACGGCGTACTGCTGGTCAACCGGGTCAAACCGCACACCGACTTCCACGGACCCGTCGAGAGCGGTCTCGCGAAGATCCTCGCGATCGGTCTCGGCAACCACCGGGGAGCGGCCGCGCTGCACGCCGGCGGCATCCCGTCACTCGGCGGCGCGATCGAGGCCGCCGCTCGCACAGTGGTTGCTGAAGGCAAGATCATCGGCGGCCTGGCGATCCTCGAGAACGCCGTCGACAAGACCGCGGCGGTCGAGTTCGTCCCGGCCGACGGCATCGGAGCCGCCGCCGAGAACGCCTTACTGCAACGCGCCGGCAGCCTGATGGGCCGGCTCCCGTTCGACCAGCTCGACGTACTGGTGGTCGACGAGATGGGCAAGGACAAGTCCGGCACCGGCATGGACACGAACGTGATCGGCCGGTGCTGGGTGCACGGGATCCCGGAGTTCGACTCGCCGCAGATCGCCGCGATCAGCGTCCACCGGCTGTCGGAGGCCTCGCACGGGAACGCGTCCGGGCTCGGCATGGCCGACGTGATCCCGGCCCGGATGCTGGAGCAGATCGATCTGCACGCGAGCTACGTGAACGCGCTGACGTCGGGTGCCGGTGGAGCGCGTCGTTCGCGGTTGCCGATGGTGCTGGAGGACGACGCGGCCGCCGTACTGGGTGCTGTGACGATGAGCGGACGGCGGGACTGGTCGGAGCTGCGCCTGGCGCGGATCCGGGACACGTTGTCGCCGCACGAGTTGCTGGTGTCGCCTGCGCTGCTGGTGGAGGCAGGCGATCGGTTCGACCTGGAGATCACCGGGACAGCGCGGGACCTGACCGACGCGTCGGGCTCGCTCGGGAGCTGGGGAGAGGTATGAGGCTGCAGGAAGCACACGCGTTGCTGGCCGAGCGAGGATTCGGCGCGGCCGGCGACTCGGACAAGCGGTTCGCCGACGGTACGCCGTACAAGGTGGAGATCCCGAGCTGCGAGGGTCCGGCCGTGATGCGGGCGGTGCTCGAGGAGGCTGCCACGCGCGGGGTTCAGGTCGACCGCATCTCGCAGGGCAGCGGCGTGATGATGCTGACCGACGACGAGATCCGTGAGATGGTCGCGCTCGGCGAGGCCGAGGGCGTCGAGGTGTGCCTGTTCCTCGGGCCGCGCGGCTCGTGGGACATCGGCGGGCAGGCCAAGGTGTCGGCCGCGGTCGGTGGGGTTGCGCGGGGCAACGACATGGTTGCCGCGTCGCTGTGTGACGCGTACCGGGCGGTCGATCTGGGCGTGCGCAGCCTGCTGGTCGGCGACCTCGGGGTGCTGGAGCTGATCGGCTCGTTGAAGCAGGACGGATCGTTGCCTGCGGATCTGGTGCTGAAGACCTCGGTTCTGATGCCGTTGCCCAACGCACCGACTGCTGCTCTGTACGAGAGGCTCGGGGCAACGAGTCTGAACGTCTCGACCGACCTGCCGGTGCCGGTGCTGGCCGAGATCCGGTCGGTGACGTCGGTGCCGATCGACATGTACATCGAGGTCCCTGATGACCAGGGTGGGCACGTGCGCTTCTACGACGTACCGGACGTCGTACGGGTTGCTGCGCCGGTGTACCTGAAGATGGGGCTGCGGAACGCGCCGAACATCTACCCGGTCGGCGCGCACCTGGCCGCGACGGCCGAGGCACTCGGTCGTGAACGGGTGCGACGGGCGTCGTTGATTCTGAGGTTGCTGGAGGAGCAAGGCTGATGGACAAACTGGTCGACCGGCTCAAGTCTGCGGTGGAGTCGGTGGTTGTCGACCCCGACGTCCTGGAGACCCATCGGCAGGACGCGGCGACGTTCTGCACGGCCGGCGTGCCGCTGGTGCTGGTCCGGCCGTCGTCGACCGCTGAGGTGCAGGAGGTTGTCCGGGCGGCCGGCGAGTACGGCGTACCGATCGTGACGCAGGGCGCGCGGACCGGCCTGTCCGGCGCCGCGAACGCGATCGACGGCTGCATCCTGCTGTCGACCGCCCGGATGAACCAGGTGCTCGAGGTCTCCGTCGAGGACCAGGTCGCCGTCGTCCAGCCCGGCGTGATCAACGCGGACCTGTCCCGCGCGGTGCTCGAGCAGGGGCTGTTCTACCCGCCGGACCCGTCGTCTTGGGAGATGTCGACGGTCGGCGGCAACATCGCGACGAACGCGGGCGGGCTGTGCTGCGTGAAGTACGGCGTGACCGGCGACTTCGTCCGCGGGCTGGAGGTCGTGCTCGCGTCCGGCGAGGTGATCCGGACCGGGCGCCGAACGGTGAAGGGCGTCGCGGGTTACGACCTGACACACGTCATCGTCGGGTCGGAAGGCACGTTGGGCATCGTCACCGAGGCGACGCTGGCCTTGCGGCCGGCGCCCGAGGCTGCTCTGACGGCGGCCGCGACGTTCTTGTCCATCGAGGAGGGCGTCGCGGCCGCTGCCGCGGTGATGGGTTCCGGTCTGCGCCCGTCGCTGCTCGAGTTCATCGACGGCATCACCGCGCGGGCGATCCAGGACTACCGCGACATGGGCCTGCCGGCCAACGTCGGATCGTTGCTCCTGGCCCAGTCCGACCGCGGCCCGCGCGCCGCCGAGGACGTCGCCGCGATCGCCGAGATCTGCACCGCCCACGGCGCCGTCGACGTCGCGGTCGCCTCGGACGCGGAAGAGTCCGCGATGCTCCTGGAGGCCCGCCGCCTGGTGCACTTCGCGAACGAGAAGCTCGGCACGTCCCTGATCGACGACGTCGCCGTACCGCGCTCGCAACTGGTCGCGCTGCTGCACGGAATCGATGCCATCAGCAAGCAGTACGACGTACTGATCGCTTGTCCCGGTCACATCGGCGACGGCAACATGCACCCCACCGTCATCTTCGACCAGGCCGATCCGGCTGCTGAAACTCGCGCTCTGGCGGCCTTCGGTGCGGTGATGGACCTGGGACTGGCGTTGGGCGGCACCATCACCGGCGAACACGGCGTCGGCAAGCTGAAGCGCCAATGGCTCGCCCAGGAGCTCGGACCCGTCGGGCTGCAGTTGCAGCGCAACGTCAAGGCCGCCTTCGACCCGCAGGGCCTGCTGAACCCGGACAAGCTGTTCCTCTGATGGCGAACGCCGCCCCGGGTGAGTCTCGGGGCGAGCGCCGGTACGTTTTTGAGCATGACGACTTCCGCACGGTACGACGAAGTGGCCGACTACTACGCCGCCGGCTGGAGCGACGACCTCAGCGACCCGACGACCGTCGACCTGCTCGACCTGCTCGGGCCGGTGGCCGGCCGCGAGGTGCTGGAGATCGCCTGCGGGCACGGGCGGGTGTCGCGCGGGCTGGCTCGGCTGGGCGCTTCCGTTGTCGGCGTCGACCTGTCCTCGGCGATGCTCGCCAAGGCGGCCGAGGCCGAGGCTCGGGATCCGTTGGGCATCACGTATCTGCAGGCTGACGTCGCCTCGCCTGATCTCCTGGCAGGCAAGACCTTCGACGCCGTTCTGTGCAGCTTCGGGCTGTCGGACATCGACGACCTCGGCGGCACGCTCGCCACCGTGCGGCGAGTCCTGCGCCCGGGCGGTGTCTTCGCCTTCTGCATCCTGCACCCGTGCTTCCCAGGAGTGGATGGGGTCTCCGGCGCCTGGCCGAGTGACGGTTCGTACTACGACGAGCGCTGGTGGCAGGCGGACGGCTCGCTGTCGACGCTGCGCCAGCAGGTCGGGGCCAACCACCGCACGCTCTCCACGTACCTGAACTCCCTGCGCCAGCACGGTTTCACCCTCGACACCTTCGCCGAGCCGGAGCCGGCCATCGACGCCGACTCGCCACGCGCCGCGATGACGTCGTACCCGGTCTTCCTCGTCGCGCGGGGCGTCGTCTAGGTCTCCCTGCCTGGAGTCGAACCAGGTACCTGGCCTTCGGAGGGCCGGGTGTGCATCCGTCACCAAGGAGTCGTGCGGCGGCCGCGGTCGGCCGCCGTACTGGTTACTCGTGGACCACGACCACGCGGACCCAGTCCGCGCAGTCGGCTTCGCACCAGACGTGATCGCCTGCGTGCGCGATCCGATCGCGCTGTGTGTGCCCACAGGCGAGATCGATGCGCCGGAGCGCGTGACCCTGCTGAACCGGAGCACCGGTCCTGCCACCGGGAATCTTGCGTCGCTTGTTCCTGAGGTCGGCCATGGCCGGTCCTCCTCTCTTTCGGTTGGTTGTTTGGAGCGGTGAGAGCGAGATTCGAACTCGCGGACCGGCCGAACCGGCCGACGGTTTAGCAAACCGCTGCCCTTGCCATCAGGCGGACCTCACCCCGGCCCGGCCGCCGTGCCCCCACGGCGGCCGGGCTCTCCGGTGCCGCCGGCGGTTCCGGCGGCGAGCTTGTCGGACTGTCGCGTCCCCTGAGCGCGACAGTCCGTCGTACGGACTAACCCTTCACACACACCACCTGCTTGAGGTGGGCAACGACCTCCACCAGGTCGGTCTGTGCCGCGATGACCGACTCGATGTCCTTGTACGCCGCCGGCAGCTCGTCGAGCACGCCCGCGTCCTTGCGGGACTCGACGCCGGCGGTCTGGGCGATCAGGTCGTCGACCGTGTAGCGCCGCTTGGCCTCGTTCCGGCTCATCCGCCGGCCTGCACCGTGCGAGGCCGAGTAGAAGGACTGCTCCGAACCGAGCCCGCGGACGACGTACGAGCCGGTGCCCATCGACCCCGGGATCAGCCCGAGATCACCGAGCCCCGCCCGGATCGCGCCCTTGCGGGTGACCAGCAGCTCGAGGTCGTCGATCGTCTCCTCCGCCACGTAGTTGTGGTGGCACGAGATCGGCTTCTCGAACGTGAGCTGGTGGTCGAACGACTCCCGCACGGCCTGCATCACCAGGGCGAGCATCACCGCGCGGTTGCGCGACGCGTACTCCTGCGCCCAGGTCAGGTCGCGCCGGTACGCGTCCATCTCCGGCGTACCGGACAGGAACACGGCCAGGTCGCGATCCGGCAGATCGGCGTTGTGCGGCAGCGCCTTCGCGATCCGCATGTGCCGCTCGGCCAGCTCCTTGCCGATGTTGCGCGACCCCGAGTGCAGCATCAGCCAGACCCGGTCGTCGTCGTCCAGGCAGACCTCGATGAAGTGGTTGCCTCCACCGAGCGAACCCATCTGCTGCTGCGCCTTCTTCTCCCGGTCCTGCACTCCGTCGTGCAGGCTCGAAAACGCACCCCAGAAGGTGTTCCAGCCGCGGTCGAGCCCGAGCTTGCGCACGCTCACCGCGTACTCGTGGGCTCGGAACCCGACCGGTACGGCGGCCTCGATCCGGCTCCGGATCTTCGACAGGTCGTCCGGCAGGTCAGCGGCGGTCAGCGACGTCAGCACGCCCTCCATGCCACAGCCGATGTCCACTCCGACCGCGGCCGGTGACACCGCCTGCTTCATCGCGATCACCGAGCCGACCGTCGCCCCCTTGCCGAGGTGCACGTCCGGCATCACCCGGACGCCGTGCACCCACGGCAGCGCCGCGATGTTCCGCAGCTGCTGCAGCGCCTGCGCGCCGACCTCGTGCTCCTGAGCCCACATCAGAGTGGAGCTCTTCGCCCCACTCAGCGCGACCGGGTACTGCATGTTCATCTCCCCACTCCTTCGTGTCGTTGTCCGCGGCAGGAGAGGGACTCGAACCCTCACGCCCCGTCGAGGGACCGGCCGTTTTCGAGACGGCTGCCGTTAGGCCGAGCTCGGCTTACCCTGCCTGACGTGGAGATCCCGGGTGTCGAACCCGGTGAAGCGACCATGCGAGAGTCACCCGCGTGCCGACGCGATCCCCGGACGGCGCGATCTGTACGCCGTACAGCTGCCAGGGCAGGGCTCGAACCTGCGGGACCTCGGGTCAGAACCGAGGGTGGGACGCCGTCGCCCACCTGGCACCGCTCCGACCGGGCACCAGTGGGGCTCGGATCAGAGGGCTATCTCCGCACGGGAAGGGATCCAGGGCTGCCACAGCAGCGGCATCCCGGCTTCCTCGGGGGTACGGCACCCCTTCTTCTCGTTGCACGACGCGTGCGCGGCGACCGCGTTCAGCCATTCGCCGCGACCACCGCGCGACCGTGGAACCACGTGGTCCATCGTCGTCGCGCCGGGCTTGCCGCAGTACGCGCAGGTGAACTTGTCCCGCTTCAGGACTCCGGCCCGGGTGTACTGCAACCGGCCGGTCGCGTAGCGCCACTTGGTCACGACGTACCGGACCAGACGCAGGACACGCGGCAAGGGGAACGGACCGATGCTGGCGCCGTCGTGCGCTTCCTCGACGACTGCGACCTCCCGGACGAGCATCCGGATGGCGTGCTGGATCGACACGACGTGGAGCTGCTCATATGAGGCATTGAGCACGATGACACCGCTCATGGTGGTTCCTCCTCTCTCCAGTGTGCCCGACAGTTGGTTGCCGGGTCGGTTGAATCGGTACGTCGTTACTGCGCGGTCAGGGTGTCCGGCGGGGCTCGAACCCGCTTTCTCCGGGGTCACGTCCCGGTGCATCGCCCGCTTCTGCTTCGGACACAGCACGCCCGGCAGGATTCGAACCTGCAACCTCCTGCTTCGTAGGCAGGTGCTCTCTCCGGTTGAGCCACGGGCGTATGGGGCGCCCGCTCGGCCGGTAGCAGAGCTTCCCGCGGGCGCCTGGTCGAGCTGGAGAGATTCGAACTCCCGATGTCCTCATCCCAAATGAGGTGGCCTGGCCACTGGCCTACAGCTCGGCATTAAAAGAATGCAGATGAAATTGTCAATAATACGAATCCCCGACCGTGGTCGGAGCGAAGTTGTTGCAGGTTGTCGCAGGCAACAAAAAAGCCGCCCTGATCGGGTTCTCCCCCGACGGGCGGCTGCTCGCTGATCGCTGTCGATCAGTCGGGCGGGCCGCCGTACGCCGGGCTCAGCACTGCACTGAGCTCATAGCGGTGGGAGTTCGAGGTCAGGGGTCGCAGGCAGAACAACGGGCTGACGCCCCGCTGAATCTTCTGCATCGTCCCGAACACTTCGTACTCCCTGATGGTCGTGGTTGGCTTGCGGGCACAAGTTTCACCCATGGCTCGTAGCTACGTCAATGCATTTCCCGGCGAATTTATTCCACCGTGCTTTTCGACGGTGTTCGCGCGGGGATGGTTCCGGCGAATGTGGTGCCGCCTCGCGTCCCGCGTCCTGCCCTCGCGCCCCGCGACCCTGCCCCCGCGCCCCGCGACCCCGGCTCCGCCGACCCCCACCGACCCCGGCTCCGCCGCCCGCTGACCCCGGCTCCGCCGCCCCCGGCTCCGCCGACCTGTCGGTGCCGTGTGCTTGCCTGGACCGATGACTGTTCTCGTACTCGGATCCACCGGTTCGACCGGACGCCGCGTCGCCGACCAGTTGCGCTCCCGCGACATCGCCGTACGCGCTGCCTCCCGCGCAGGCCCCGCCGTCTTCGACTGGACTCGTCCAGACACCTGGGCCGCCGCCCTCGACGGCATCACCGCGATCTACGTGATGGCCCCCGACGGCGTACCAGTCGACCCAGCCTTCATCACCCAGGCCACAGAGGCCGGCGTAGAACGCCTGGTCCTCCTCTCGACCATGCACCCCGAGGAAATCGGCGACGACCGCCTCATCGCCGCCGAGACGACCGTCCGCAACTCAGGCGTCGAGTGGACCGTCGTCCGAGCCCACTGGTTCAACCAGAACTTCGACGAAGGCTTCTTCCTCCCCTCCATCCAGGCCGGCCGCCTGGTCGTCCCACTGGCCGACCAGCGCCAAGCCTTCGTAGACGCCACCGACCTCGCCGCCGTAGCCGTAGAAGCGCTACTAGGTGACGCCCACCACACCCAAACCTACGAAGTCACCGGCCCCGAGGCCCTAACCTTCGCCGAAGCCTGCGCCATCATCTCCACCACCACCGGCCGCCACATCGAGTACGACGGCACCCCCAAGGCCTACCTAGCCACCCCAGGCGCCACGGAGGAAACCCTCAACTTCTTCCTCAACCAACTCTCCCTAGGCGACTCGGTCCCCACAGACACCGTCCAACGCCTCACAGGCCGCCCCGCCACCCCCTTCCGCACGTACGCCGAGCACGCCACCCCCGCCTGGACCTGAGCGCGTCCCCAATCCGATTCGGCTTCCCCCGCCCCTTCCCGCTACACTCTTCCTCGGCCCTCCGGGGCCACGCCGCCTTAGCTCAGTCGGCAGAGCGTCTCACTCGTAATGAGAAGGTCGTCGGTTCGATTCCGACAGGCGGCTCCACACAAACCCCCAGGTCAGAGGCAACTCTCCGACCGTGGGGGTTTTGTATTTCCGGAGGCCGTCGGGTTCGGGGCCCCCGAGAGGCCCCCGGTCTGTTCGGTCACCTTCTAGTCGCCTCCCGAAGGCTCTGGTCGTGCAGATGGCTGGCTGACGACCAGGATGGGAGACTGCCGCCATGCCCGATGCCGTGCAGGTCAGCCTGACCACCGAGGAGCGAAGGTTCCTTCTGAGAGGGCTTGGTGAGTGGGGAGGTCCCGCTCGATGCACCGACCAGCTCGCGATCGGGATGGGGTTCGAAGGTCGGGACCAGTTCGACGTAGATGTTGAACGTCTTCGGGAGGCGCTGAAGGCTGGAGAGCCGTTGTCGATCGAAGATTGGCGGCGCGTCCTGCTGGCGACCGAGGTCGCGTTCGTCAGCGATGTTGTCGGCTCCGGGTTGGACTGGTCGACGACGACAGGGATCTCGGACGCTGACAGCATCGGCCGGCTGCGGAGCATTCAGCGCAAGATGCCGCGTTGGCGCCCAACGTTCCAGTTCACCGTCGACGAACAGGGCGACGTCGTGATCAGCGAGCCCGAACGCCCGCACGGCTAGCTTGAACCTGCTGGACGCAAGGCCCCTCAGAAGATTCGCTTGCCGGCGGATCCATGCAGCTCGACCGCGTCGGGCTGGAAGGTCGCTTCGATCGGGCCGTCCGGCAGGTCGAACGGAACTGGATAGAACGTGCCGCTTCGCTAGCATCGCCGGGTGGCAGTGACAGCGTCTGGGGTGTTTCGGCGTACGGCGATCGAGCGGGCGGATCAGCGGGTCTCGTGGGAGCGGACGGATCAGGCGTTCTTCTCGAGCGGGGCGTGTCATGTGCTGGCCTGGACGTGCCGGGATTTCTATCCCGATCAGGAGATCGCCCTGGCGGCGATGTACCTGGGTGACTTCGAGCATCCGCTGCACGTGTACGCGCGGTGGGGCCCGTGGGTGTTCGATGCGTCGGGCTGGAATCTCGAGTCCGAACTCCTGCAGGTCAACAGCGACTTCGAGGGTCTCCCCGTCCGCGAGGTGGAGACGATCAGCAGTGGCCTTCGGGAGTTCTGTGAGGCGCACGTGCATCGGCAACCGCATCAGTACTGGGCAGATCCGACCGAACGTGCACGCGCCCACGTGAGCCGGTACGACCCGCCCTGGCTCTAGGCGCTTCGCCCCTAGCAGGCCCTGAGCGGCCGTTGCGGGCCGGCGGTACGGGTCGAGTACGGGCAGCGGATTGAGGGTGGTGGGGCATACCGTCGCGGCACGTCCGGCGGGCAGACCCGAGGGACCACATCTCTGGAGGATCGGTGAAGACACGCGTTCTGAGCGCCGTGGTGGGAATCGCGGCGCTGCTCGGTGGACTGTCGGTGGCAGGTCCGGCGCAGGCCAGTGGCAGCTACACGGGCCGAGCCTATGTGGCCGGTTCCGGGAGCATCTGGAACGACTGGACCGACGAGGGCGTGGTGAACGTCAGCGTGCACCGGTCCTCGAACGCCACCTGCCTGTGGCAGGCGATCCTCTGGGCCAACGGCTTCCTGTCGAAGAGTTCGATCGACGGCATCTTCGGTGACCAGACAGCTGCCGCGACGCGGGCGTTCCAGCGGGCCGAAGGGCTGTCGCCGGACGGTTCCGCGGGGCGTCAGACCTGGACCGCCGCGGGCGGGATCTCCCACACCGTCGACGCGTCCGGCTGGGTCAACGGGGTCTACTCCGGTCCGAAGAACGGGTTCGACGTTCGGCGCAGCGGCGCCGGGAACTACCAGTTCAACGTCGGCAGCGGGTGGAAGTGGGCTTCGTACAACTCACGGACCTGCAGCTAGGTCCCGCGCAACCCCGGACTGATCGTACGTACCGGCGATCAGTCCGGGCGGCCCTTGAGGCGGCGTTGGAGGACTCGTTCGGTTTCTCGGGTTGCTTCGCGTTCGGCCAGGGCGTGGCGTTTGTCCCAGGTCTTCTTGCCTTTGGCGAGGGCGATCTCGACCTTCGCGCGGCCGTCCTTGAAGTACAGGCTGAGCGGGACGATGGTCAGGCCGCTCTCGTTGACCTTGCGTTCGATCTTGTCGATCTGGGCGCGGTGCAGCAGGAGTTTGCGCTTACGGCGGGAGCCGCCTTCGAACCAGCGCGCCTGGGAGTACTGCGGGATGTGTACGCCGTGCAGCCAGATCTCGCGGTCCTCGATCTGGGCGAAGCCGCCGATCAGGGACGCGCGCCCGGCGCGGAGGCCCTTCACCTCCATGCCCTGCAGCACGATGCCCGCCTCCCAGGTCTCGCCCAGCTGGTACTCGTGGGCAGCCTTTCGGTTGCGCGCGATCACGGGGTTGGCCTCGGGCTTCTTCACACCCCGATTCTGCCTCGGCTGCCGGACGTCCGCGACATCTTTGCGGCCGTACGGCGTACGACGTACGACGTCAGGCGGTGCGGTTGCGGTCGTACAGGAGGCACAGGGCGCCACCGTCGGCTTGGGTGGAGTCGGTGAGGGTCCAGGAGCCGGGGGCGGTCGTCTCGTCGAAGAGGCGGTTGCCGCCGCCGACCAGTTCGGGGCACAGCGTGATCGAGAGGCGGTCGAGCTCGTCGGCGGCGAGGAGGGCGCGGATGACGCTCGCGCTGGCCAGTACCACGATGTCGCCGCCGGGCTCGCGGCGTAGTTCCTTGACCGTGGTCACCGGGTCGGAGGCCGCGATGCGGCTGTTCTGCCAGCCGGCGTGCTCGAGCGTGGTCGAGAAGACGACCTTCTCGACGTCGTTGAGCCAGCGCGAGAACTCCCGGCTCTGCGCCGGAGCGGACTCGTCGTCGGCGACGGTCGGCCAGTAGCCACCGAAGCCCTCGAAGTTCTTGCGGCCGAGCAGGGCGGTGGTGGCCGGTCCTGTCACCCGGTTCATGTGGTCCAGGGCGACGGCGCTGACTGCGTGCGGCGCGATCCAGCTCATGTCGTAGTCCCCGCCCGGACCGTTGACCCGGCCGTCGAGCGAGAGCGAGATGTTGCCGACGACAGTGCGGTGGGTGTTGCTCATGGTGGGTTCCTCCTGTGGTCCGGGCCGGGTGGCTCGGTCGATGGCTCCACTCTCGTCGTCGACACCGGCCCGGGTCGTCACCAGATCTGATGACATCGGCCGCGATCCTGGGCGGTGCGACGATGACGCCATGACGACCACAGTCATCAGCCCGGTGCTGGTGGGCCGGACCGATGAGCTGGCCAGTATTCGAGCAGCGTACGACGGTTCGCGGGCGGGCGAGTCGGTGACCGTGCTCGTGTCCGGTGAGGCCGGGATCGGCAAGACGCGCCTGGTCGCGACAGCGATCGAGCAGCTGCCCGGCGACCCGCTCGTGCTGACTGGCGGCTGTCTGGAGCTGGGCGCCGGCGGTATGCCCTGGGTGCCGTTCGTCGCGGCGATGCGGGGCCTGCTGCGCGAGTGGGGTCCTGACCGGTTGCGGACCGAACTGCCGGACGACGGTACGGCGCTGGCGCAGTGGTGGCCGGAGCTTGCGTTGCCCGAGGCCGGCGGTGGTCAGGTGCGGCTGTTCGAAGAGGTGCTCGCGCTGCTCGGCCGGGCGGCGCGGCACCGGCCTGTGGTGCTGCTGATCGAGGACCTGCACTGGTCCGACGCGTCTAGCCGGGAGCTGTTCGTCTACCTGGCCCGCAACCTGGCCCATCGCGCCGTACTGCTGCTCGGCACGCTTCGCTCCGGTGAGCTGGCTCCCGGCCACCCGACCCGGCAGCTGCTCAGCGAACTCGGGCGACGGGCCGACGTCGTCCAGCTGGAACTCGAACCGCTCGGGCGACGGGACATCGCCGCGTTGCTCGCCGCGATCGAGCAGCGACCGGCCGACCCGGTGGTGAGCAGCGAGATTCACCGGCGCAGCGGCGGGAACCCGTTGTTCGCCGAGGCGATCCGGGTGTCCGGCGAGGCGTCGTCGGCCGGGCTCGAATCGCTGCTGCTCGATCGGGTGGCCGACCTGTCGCATCAGGCGCAGCACGTGCTGGCGTTGATCGCGGTCGCCGGCGGCAGCGTCACGGACGAGCTGCTCGCGGATGTGGTGGACGGATCCGTCGACGAGGCGGTCCGCGAGCTGGTCGGGCGGCACCAGGTCGTCGTACTGGAGGAGAGCTATGCGATCCGCCACGCCCTGATTCGCGAGGCGCTGTACGCGTCGTTGCTTCCCGGTGAGCGGCGGCGGCTGCACGGGCGCTTCGCGCGGGCGATCACGGCGCGGGGGTCGTCCGATGCTTCGACGGCGGCTGCGCTGGCCGAGCATTGGACGGCGGCTGGTGAGTCGGCGCTGGCTTTGGCCGCGGCCTGGAATGCGGCGCAGGCTGCGCAGAGGCAGTACGCGTACGACGAGCAGCTGAATCTGCTTGGTCGGGTGCTCGATCTATGGTCCGAGACCGAGGATCCGGCCGCGCTGGCCGGCGTGAGTCGGGTCGACGTACTGGCTGTTGCGGTCGAGGCCGCGCATGCGACCGGCCGACCTGTCGTCGGGATCGGGTATGCGACGGACGCGGTGTCGGAGCTCGATCCGGCGGCGGAACCGGCGCGCGCGGCGTGGTTCCTGGGGCTGAAAGGCCTGCTGCGCAACCGGGTCGACAACAGTGGGCTGGCCGAGTTGAGCGAGGCGGCGGATCTCGTGCCGGCCGGGTTGGACGACGAGTTGCGTAGTCGCCTGCTCTCGTGGCTCGCGTTCGTGCTTTGTGTGGAAGGGGTTCGGGACGATGCGTTGAGCGCGGCTGAGGAGGCGTACGCGATCGCGGAGCGGCTCGACGACGACGGTCTGCGGGCTCCGGCGCTGCTCGTGCTCGGGTGGGGCGAGGATCGTGTTGGTGAGGTGGATGCTGCGCTCGAACGGTACAGCGCGACGCGGGAGGCCGCGGCGCTTTCCGGTGATCATCAGATTCATCTGACCGCGGCGCAGTGGGAGGGGTTGATGCTGACCCAGTTCGGGCGTCGGCGGCAGGCGGTTGAGGTGACGCGGGCCGGTCAGTTGGAGGCTGAGCGGCTGGGGCTCGTTCGTGCTCGGGGGAGCATGCTTGCGCAGAACCGTGCGTACGCGCTGTTCCACCTTGGGCGGTGGGACGAGGCGTTGGAGGTGGTCGACGACGCGCTGGCCGATGGGCCGCCGCCGCGTTTCGCTGCGGCGCTGCGGTTCGTGGTTGCGCAGATCGCCGTACGGCGTGGTTCCTTCGAGTACGCCGAAGAGCTGATCTCGGACGCCGAGCAGACCTTTGGTGATCGGCGGCCGGCGGCGTTCAAGCCGATTCTGGCGGCGCTGCGGGTGGTGCTGGCGTCGTCGCGGGGTGATCTCGCGACGGCCGCGGAGTTGCTGGGCGAGCAGCTCGACGAGGTCGCCGGACAGGGGGTGAGTGCGAAGTACGAGGCGTCTTGGCTTTTGCTGGCGGGTGCGCAGTACACACAGTTGGCGTCGGTGGGGGTGTCGATGGAGGGGGTGCGCCGGGCGCTGGCGCCGACCGCGTCGCGGTGGCCGACGATCGCCGCCGCGCTGTCGATCTCCGAGGCTGCCGAGAGTGGGTCAGTGCTTGTGTGGGAGCAGGCTGTGGCCCGGTGGCGCGAGCTTGGCGAACCGTACGAGTTGGCGTGGGCGCTGGCTGGGAAGGCCGTCGCGGAACTTGCGGTGGGCAACAAGGTGGGTGCCCGTGAGTCGTTGACCGCGGCCGGTGATCTGGCCGCTGACCTGGGGGCGACCCCGCTGGCCGATCACGTCGCGAAGCTGTCGGGGCGCGCCGGGCTTGCGGTTGCCGCGGCTGCTCCTGCGGCCTTCGGGCTTACGGCCCGGGAGCTGGTCGTCCTGCGGACGCTGGCGCGCGGGCTCTCGAACGCGGAGATCGCGCGGGAGCTGTTTGTCTCGGGCAACACGGTGGCTACGCATGTCGCGCGGATCCTGCGGAAGCTGGCCGTCAAGACCCGCACCGAGGCCGCTGCGGTCGCGCATCAGCACGGGCTGCTCACCGAGGACGCCTGAGCGTCGTACGAGGGCTGGGAAATCCGGTGACGGCAAGGTGTTGTTGCGACGACACTCGTGGTCATGGAACTGGAGGGGGAGACGCCTACGCCGCGGTTGGTGGCGGCGTGGGTGGTGTTGGGGGTCGTCCCGACTGAGCAGATGCCGATGTGGGCGGCGGAGTGGATTGTTCAGGGGTACGACGGTGAGGCGCTGGCGGAGTTGGCGGGGCTCAGTGGGCGGGATCCAGGGGAGGTCCGGGACCTGTTGCCGGCCGCGCTTGGTGAGGTGGGGGCGGAGTTGATGCCGGAGGGGCAGGCGGCGATGAAGCTGGAGTACGACCACGTCGCCGAGCTACATCTCGGTGGGCGGGTTTCCTGGGCCTGGGTTGTTACGGAGGTTGCTCGGGTGGCGGACGCGTCGCAGGCTGACGATGGACCGTTCGAGCAGCCGCTTGGTGGGCTGCGGGACGTCGAGTGCGAGATGGGTGAGCCGTGGAGGCGGACGGACCTGGAGCTCGCCGAGGTCGTGCGGGCAGCGTGTGTTGCTCAGCTGAAGGAGTGACACGTACGGCGTACTGGGTGAAAGCGACGGTCAGAGGGCGATGTGGAGGGTGGCGGTGATGGTTTGCCCCTCCTCCAGAGACTCTGCCTTGCGGATGGCGTCTTTGAGGGGGAGGTAGTACTTGCCGTCCTTGGGGAAGAGGGCGGTGGTCCACTCGGTGGCGCCGATCTGCGCGGTGACGGGGATCATGCCCCAGCCGTAGCTGACCGAGGTCGAGGTGGCTTGGATGTCGGTGGACTCGTCCTCGGGGACGGCGACGAAGTAGAACGGGGACGGGCCGCGCCAGTAGAAGATCTCGCCGGAGAAGGTGACGTCCATGGGGGCAGGATAGGCAGTGATGGGGGATGGTGCGGGGATGGGCGTTGAGCGATTTGCGGATCGGCTGACGGTGGAGCGGTACGGCGACGACCCGCCGGTGGGGATCTTCGGGGTGGATCCGGACGAGCCGGACGCGCTGTCGGTCTCGGAGCGGGTGTTCGAGCGGTTGGTTCTGGTCGCGCGTGCGTACGAGTTGCCGGTGCTGCCGCGGCTCGGTGGGGCGGAGCGGGTCGGACTGGTGCGGGAGCAGGCGGAGTCCCTGCTCGACGAACTGGAGTTCGTTGCGGGGCGGCTGAACGACGACTTGGCGGTGGGGACGGCGCAGGTGATCGCGGACTACGTGGCGGGGCGGGTCAGGGCGCGCGGAAGTGGAGTGCGGGTTTCGGTCGAGGGCAACTGACTGCCCGCGAGCGGGGGCGGTGGGCGCAGGTGGCTTCGCGCGGGACCGACGGGGGGTGCTGGCGCAGGGCAAGCAATCGGCGGGGCTGATCGAAGTGATCGGGATTCATCGCTTTTCTTACTGGGCCCGCGGCGCTTAGCGTCGGGGGATGAAGCATGCGCTGTGGTTTCCGTTGTTCGACGAGCTGGCCGATCCGGTGGTGGTGGCGAGGATCGCGGCCGAGGCCGAAGAGGCTGGGTGGGACGGGCTGTTCGTGTGGGATCACGTTCGGTGGCGGGAGCCGGTGAGTGCGGTGGCCGATCCGTGGATCACGATGGCGGCGGTTGCCACCGCGACCGAGCGGTTGGAGTTCGGGCCGATGGTCAGTGCGATCACTCGGCGGCGGCCGGTGAAGTTGGCGCGGGAGACGGCGACGCTGGATCGGTTGAGTGGTGGGCGGTTCGTTCTGGGGGTCGGGCTGGGGAGCGATCGGTTCGCGGGGGAGTTCTCCAAGACCGGTGAGGAGTGCGACGACAAGATTCGTGGGCAGATGCTGGATGAGTCGCTGGGGATTCTCGACGCTGCGTGGTCGGGGAAGGTTGTCGAGCATCACGGCGAGCACTACACGGTGGACGGGATCCAGTTCCTGCCGACGCCCGTACGACGGATTCCGGTCTGGGCGGCCGGCTTTCCGGGCAAGCGGCGGCCGTTGGAGCGGGCCGCGCGGCTCGACGGGTTCTTCCCGGTCAACCTGAGCTCGGCTGACGAGTTCGCCGAGGCCGTCGGGAAGATTGATGCCTTGCGCAACAAAACGACCCCGTACGACTACGCCGCCGAGCTCGAACCAGGCCAGGACGGTACGCCGTACGAGCGCGCCGGCGCGACCTGGCTGCTGCGCAACTTCGACCCCGCGGCGGTCACCGTCGACCAGGTCCGTGGCGTGCTGCGCGACGGGCCGGCGTGATGTTTGTCGAGAGCAACGGTGTCACCCTGTGCGTCGAGACGTTCGGCAAGGCCGAGGATCCGGCGATCCTGCTCGTGCACGGCGCGTGCGCGTCGATGCTCTGGTGGGAACGCGAACTCTGCGAGCAGCTCGCCGCGCGGCAGCGGTTCGTGATCCGGTACGACCAGCGCGACACCGGCCTGTCGACGTACTACCCGCCGGGCGAACCGGCGTACAAGCTCTCGGACCTCGCCGCTGACGCGGTCGGTCTGCTCGACGCGCTGGGGATCGAGCGCGCGCAGGTCGTCGGCCGGTCGATGAGCGGCGCGGTCGCGTTGATGCTGGGTGTGGACTACCCGGATCGCGTGTCAGGGTTGGCGTTCGTGTCGACGACCACGGGTGACGACGGTCTGCCGCCGATGTCTTCGTCGTTCACCGACCGGCCGTCGTACGACGATCCGGTGGACGAGGTGGTCGGGCTGATGCGGGCGTACGCGGGCGGTCCGCTGTACGACGAGGAGGAGACCCGGGCACTGGCGACCGAGGACGTCGCCCGCACCCAGAGCTTGGCGTCGTTGGCCAACCACTTCCTGATGGACTTCGACGGGCCACGCAACGGCGGGTTCGCGGACCTCACCGCGCCGACCGTGGTCGTGCACGGTGAGCGGGATCCGGTGTTCCCGCTGGCGCACGGCGAGGCGTTGCGCGACGCCGTACCGGGGGCTCGGCTGGTGATCATGCCCGACACCGGGCACGACGTGCCACGGCCGGTGTGGCCGCTGTTCGTCGACGCCCTTACCGGCGAAGGAAGTCGTTGACGGCCGCGGTGAAGGCGGCGGGGTTGTCGAGCCAGGGGAAGTGGCCGGACGCCGGCTGGATGGTGAGCGTCGCGTCGGGGAAGAGGCCGGCGTACGACGTGGCGAAGGCCGGCGGCGTGCCGACGTCGGTCTGGCCGGACAGGACGAGGACGGGGTTGGGGAAGGCGGTCAGGCCGGCCGTGGAAGGGGTCAGCTCCGAGGCGTAGACGGCGGCGGCTTCCTCGTTCTGCTGCGCGGGAGTGGCGGCTTCGAGGGCCTGCGCGGCGGTGTCCCAGCGGCCGTGGGAAAACGGGCGGATCGCCTGCCAGAGGTTGTCGGTGAACGTGCCGGAGGTGATCTGCTCGAGCGCGGCGTACGCCTCGTCGAACCACGGCTCGGCCTTGCGCTGGCGGGCGGCTTCGAGGCGCATCTCGGCGGTGATCGTGAAGCCGACGGCGAACGCGCTCGGGGAGATCGCGGCGTACCGGCGTACGCGGTCGGGGTGCTCGGCGAGGTAGAGCGCCGCGAGGTTGGTGCCGGCGGAGTGAGCCAGGAGGTCGAGCTGTTCGAGGCCGAGGTGCTCGCGGAGGGCTTCGAGGTCGGCGACCTGGCGGTTGACCTGGTACGACGTGGTGTCGGTTGGCTTCGCGGAGTCGCCGGTGCCGCGGAGGTCGAGCATGATCAGCTGGTTCGCGAGGCCGCCGAGATCGCCGAGGTAGGCGGAGGCCTGCATCGGCCCGCCGGGGACGCAGACGAGCGGCTCGCCGTCGCCGATCAGGTGGTAGGCGAGCTCGGTGCCGTCGTACGCGCTGAAGGTGGGCATGCGGTGACCTTGGCAGCGAGAGTCGGACGCGGCAACCGAGTATTAGGTTGAGGGCATGGATGCTGACGGGTTGCGGGAGATCGAGCGGGAGCGGTTGCGGGCCTTGGTGGCGGCGGATCTGATGGTGGCGTTGCCCTTGCACACCGACGACTTCCGGATCGCGACGCCGAGCGGACTGGTGTGGACCAAGGACGAGTACCTCGGCGGGATCGGCGACGGGTCGATCGATTACCGGCGGTTCGAGGCGATGTCCGAGATCGAGGTGATGCTCGACGCGGAGCTCGCCGTCCTGCGGTACCGGTCGGCGATCGAGATCTCGGTGCAGGGCAATCCGCCGGCGCGGTTGGAGGCCTGGCATCTCGACGTGTACCGGGCTGGGAGTGACGGTGGTTGGCGGGTTCGGTGGTCGCAGGCGACGGCGATCAGCTGATTCGGCTCGGCGTCTGTGACACTTGGCCCGTGACGGTTGCGGAGATGCTGCGCGGGAGCCGGGTGGTGCTGCTCGACTTCGACGGGCCGGTGGCCGACCTGTTCCCGAAGGGGAGTGGAAGTCGGATCGGCGATGCTGCGCGCGAGCCGTTGGTGCGGGCTGGGGTTGACCTGCCTGAGGCCGTACGGCGGACTGTCGAGCACCTGGTCGTGCTGGAGTTCGCGGGGGCTCATGCGCCGGGAGTCGTCGACGAGGTCGAGCGGGCTTCGGTCGCGGGGGAGATCGAGGCGGCTGGTACGGCGCCGGTGACTGCTGGGGTGGTCGAGTTCCTGCAGGTGTGCGCGGAGACCGGGCGGCCGGTGGTTGTGGTGAGCAACAATTGTGAGCCGTCGATCGTGCAGTGGCTGGAGCGCGAGGGTTTGCAGGGGCAGGTCGCGGGGGTGGTGGGGCGGCCGTTCGGGCAGCCGGGGTTGATGAAGCCGAACCCGGCGTTGCTCGACGGGGTGCTGAAGGAGCTGAACGTTCCGGCGGGGAACTGCTTGATGGTGGGGGATTCGGTGAGTGACATCGAGTTCGGGCGGCGGGTCGGGGCTCGGTCCGTTGGGTATGCGACGTCCGCCGCGCGTGGTACTGAGCTGGCTGAAGCTGGTGCTGATGCGATCACGGACGATATGGGGCGGCTCGCTGCGGCGTTGCGATCTGTCGGGTAGGACTACTTGGGAGCGCTCGGCGGGCGGGCGCCACGCGCTCGGCGGACACGCGCTCGGCGGCGCCACGCGCTCGGCGGCGCCGCGCATCCGCCGCCCAACGGCCCGCTCGGCGCTCTCGCGGTACCGGCTACTCGGCGCGCCGCGCAACGGCCCGCTCGGCGCCCCCGTCGTACCGGCTACTCCGCGCGCTCGGCGGCGCTGCGTTCTACGCAGAACTCGTTGCCTTCGGGGTCGTGCATCGTCACCCAGCCGGGGCCTTCGGGCTTGCGGTGGTCCTCGTGGATGGTCGCGCCGAGCGTGAGCAGGCGGGCAACCTCCTCGTCGCGCGTTCGCTCGTCGGGGACCCAGTCGAGGTGCACGCGGTTCTTCACCGACTTGCCCTCCGGTACGGCGATGAACAGCAGCCCGGGAATCGGCGCCGGCGCCTCGACCAGCACCTCCTCGTCGCCGGGCTGGTCGACGGCCGAGACCGGCCAGCCGGTCGCCGTACTCCAGAAAACCGCCAACTGGTAGGGATCAGCCGCGTCGATCGTGAGGTGCCGAGGAATCATCGCCACACCCTAGTCCGCGCTCCCGCAGCCCGCTGAGAATTTACGCCGCCCGGGCTGTTAGTTGTCCTGGGCAAGCACTACGGAGGGGGCTGGGACGGTTACGTGACGAGGTTGTCGGGGAACTGTGGGGCTGAGGCATCGCGGTGGGGGTCGGGGCGGGTCTAGGGTGCGAGGCATCTGGAGGTCGGATCTAGGGGAGTGTGCGATGGCGTCTCGGCTCAATCCTTACATCGCGTTCGACGGGCAGGCGCGGGAGGCGATGGAGTTCTACCAGCAGGTGTTCGGGGGCGACCTGGCGATCAACACGTTCGGGGAGTTCGGGGCGACCGACTCGCCGGACGCGGACAAGATCATGCACAGCCAGCTGGAGACCCCGAGCGGGTACACGGTGATGGGCTCCGACGTGCCGCAGGGCATGGAGTACACCCCCGGCACGAACGTCTCGGTCAGTCTGAGCGGCGACGACAGCGACGAGCTGCACGGCTACTGGGACAAGCTCGCCGACGGCGGCACGGTGTCGGTCCCGCTGGAGAAGCAGATGTGGGGCGACGAGTTCGGCATGTGCGTCGACCGGTTCGGCATCGCCTGGATGGTCAACATCACCGCCCCGCAGGGCTGATTGACCACGCTGCGGCTGCCCGACGGGCGGCAGGCCCAGTACTGGGACACGGAGGTCGGGGAGACCGTCGTGTTCTTCTTCCACGGCTGCCCGGACACGCGGCACGCCGCGTTTCCCGGGGCGTCGGCTGCGCGGGCGTACGGCGTACGGCTGATTGCCGTCAACCGGCCGGGGTACGGCTCGTCGGATGTGGCGGCGTCGGATCATCTGTCGGTGGCTGATGATGTCGCTGCGGTGGCCGATCAGCTGGGGATCGGGCGGTACGCCGTACTGGGGATGTCGATCGGTGGTCCGTACGCGCTGGCTTGTGCGGCGCGGCATCCCGACAGGGTGACGCGTGCGGCGGTGGTGGCGAGTCCGGCGCTGGTGCCGGCGCTCGATCCGCCGTACCACCGCGACGATCTGGGGGCTGAGCAGCAGGAGTTCTTCGCGGGGCTCGCTCGGATGGAGGTCGACGAGTCGGTCGAGCGGATCCGGCCGGACTTCACGGCGTACGTCGAGCAGCTCGATCCGGGCGATCCTGATGACGAGGCGCTGGCCGCGCGGTGGACGACCGGGCATCCGCCGCTCGATTCAGAGTGGTTCGCCCAGCAGTCGACGTACGACCTGGCAGCTGCTGCACGAGAGGCTTTGGTGAACCCGGACGGCTATCTCCGGGATGCCGCGATCTCCTTCAGGGACTGGGGTTTCCGGCCCGAGGACGTCACCTGCCCGACGACGGTCTGGCACGGCATGGCCGACCCGCAGGTCTCGATCCGCAACGCTCGGTGGCTCGCCGAGCATCTTCCCGACGCCCAGCTGGAGCTGCGGTCGACGGCGCATCTCAGCACACTGCACAGCCACTGGCCGGAGTTGCTCACCGCGCTGCGGTAAATCAGTTCAGGTCCGGCGGCCTCGCGGGTTAGCGTCGATGGTGACGATCGGAGACTGAGCATGCACGACGTGTTGACGGACGCGGTACGGCACAACAACTGGGCGACGCAGCAACTGATCGCGTTCTGCCGCGCGCAGGACTTCACGGCCGAGCAGCTGGAGGTCACCGGCGTCGGCACGTACGGCGGGATCCTGGCGACGCTCGACCACATCGTGCGGTGCGACGGTAGTTACGTACGCCGCCTCGCGCAGCAGGAGCTGGACTTCGTCGACAGCGACGAGGTCGCCGACCTGGACGTCCTCGAACGGTGGAACGAGGAGTGCCGCGTGGTCTGGGAACACGTCCTGGCCAACCCTCTCGAGGTCGAGCGAGTAGTCATCGTCGACGACAACACCCGCGGCACCCGGGCCGGCATCTTCATCGCCCAGTCCCTCAACCACGCCAACCACCACCGCGAACAGGTCAACGCCATCCTCACCGGCTTCGACATCGAGCCCCCGGACACCCAGGCTTGGGAGTACGCCTGGCACACGGGCCGCATCTGGGACCTGGAGAGCTAGAGGTCCGGGTGCTGCTTGACCAGGGGTTTCGGGGCTTGGAGGCGCCAGGCGTCGGTCAGGAGTTCGCGGAGTTCTGCTTCGTCGACGGCGTTGAGGTGGACGAGGATCGCGGGAAAGCCGTTGTAGTGGGGCTCGGTGAAGAACTTCGTGGGGTCGGCGGCGAGGAGGTCCTGCTTGCCGGACTCGCCGGCGACGCGGATCGCGAGGACGGAGGGGTTGGGGACGCGCGGCGCTTTCGGTGCCGGGCGCTCCAGCCAGACCCAGGCGATGCCCTTCTTACCGATGGAGAAGGCGAAGCGGTCGTCGTTCTCGGTGACCTCCGGCAGGGCCAGCGCGAGGCGTCGTACGTCGTCCTGGTCAGCCACTGGTCTTTCGTACCAGGTCCGCGGACTCCTGGACAGGCGTGACCGGTACGCCGTGGTTGAACCAGCTGGTGAGGTTTTTGACGACCAGGCGGCCCATGGCGTCTCGGGTGGGGATCGTGCCGGAGCCTACGTGGGGGAGGAGGACGGCGTTGTCGACCTCGAGCAGGCCGGGGTGGATCTTGGGTTCGTGCTCGAAGACGTCGAGGCCGGCGCTCAGGATGGTGTTGGACTTCAGTGCGTCGACCAGGGCGGACTCGTCGACGACGGTGCCGCGGGCGACGTTGATCAGGATGCCGTCGGAGCCGAGGGCGGCCAGGACCTCGGCGTTGACCAGGTGCTCGGTCTCCGCGCCGCCGGGGATGACGATCATCAGGATGTCGCTCGCGGCGGCCAGCTCGACCAGGGTCGGGTAGTAGTCGTAGGGGACGTCCTTGCGGTGACGGTTGTGGTAGGCAACAGAGATCCCGAACGCGGCGGCTCGGTGCGCGATCGCCTCGCCGATCCGGCCGAGGCCGAGGATGCCCATCTTCCGGCCGCTCAGCGTTGCCGGGGTCAACGGGTAGGGCCGCTCGGTCCACCGTCCGTCGCGCAGGTACCGCTCGGCCGACGACAGCTCACGCGCCGTCATCAGCAGCAGGCCCATCGCGGTGTCGGCGACCTCGTCGTCCAGTACGCCGGGCGTGTTGGTGACAACGACCCCACGCTCAGCGGCGGCGGCAGCGTCGATCTTGTCGTAGCCGACCCCGAAGCTCGCCACGATCTGCACGTTCGGCAACTGGTCCAGGTACGCGCCGTCGATCGCCGTACCGCCGTTGGCGATCGCGACGACGTCCTTGCCCCGCTCCTCGAGCAGGGCGGCGGGATCGGAAGACTCCCACAGCCGGATCACCTCGAAGCCGTCGGCCAGACCGTCCGGCACCGAGCGGTACATCGGACCGGGCATCAACACGAGCGGGCGGGCCATCGGATCTCCCTGAAGTTCACTGCGACTTTGTCAGGGCAAGCCTATTCCGCGCGGCGGTGCGGGGTCAGGATCGGTCCAAGGACCGGCGCGTGAGGCCGGCGGGCCCGGCGTACGGGCCGGAGAGGAGCCGTTCCATGATCGTCGACTGCGCCCACTACAAGGACGGCCGCCGTCAGCACGTCGGTGCGATGTCGGTCCAGGAGGCGGCCGCGTGCTGCCGCGAGGGCGGGTTCGTCTGGCTCGGCATGTTCGACCCGACGCCCGAGGAGCTCGAGCAGGCGAGCCAGAGCTTCGGGCTGCACGAGCTGGCCGTCGAGGACGCCCAGACGTTCCACCTGCGCCCCAAGGTCGAGCCGTACGAGGGTGACATCCGCCTCGTCATCCTGCGCACCGCCCGGTACGACGACGGGCGCGAGGAGGTCGACTTCGGTGAGGTCAGTGTGTTCGTCGGGCCGGCGTTCGTGATCACCGTCCGCCAGGGCGCGGCGAGCGAGCTGCACGGCGCCCGGTCCCGGCTGGAGCAACGCCCGGAGCTGCTCGAGAACGGGACGAACGGCGTGCTCTGGGCGATCCTCGACCAGGTCGTCGACAGCTACGGCCCGGTCGTCGCCGAGCTGGAGCGGGACATCGAGCAGGTCGAGCGGACGGTGTTCGCGGGGTCGGTGGCGCCGACCGAGCGGATCTACTTCCTGCGCCGCGAGGTGACCGACTTCTACCGCGCGGTGCACCCGCTGCTCGCCGTACTCGCGACAATCGAGCGAGGTGCTCGAAACACTGACCTGCTGCCCTACTTCCGGGACGTGCACGACCACCTCGTCCTGGTGAACGAGGAGGTCGCCGCCCAGCGGGACCTCCTGGCCACGGTGCTGGAGGCGAACATGGCGGTGATCTCGGTCGAGCAGACCAAGGTCAGCGTCCAGCAGAACGCGACCATCGAGCAGCTGACGATCCTGTCGACGGTGTTCCTGCCGCTGACCTTCGTGACCGGGTTCTTCGGGCAGAACTTCGGCTGGCTGGTCGATCACGTCGGCGGGCGCGGGGCGTTCTTCGGGCTCGGGTTCGGCGGGCTCGCACTCCCGTGCGTCGCGCTGCTGATCTGGTTCAAGCGCCGACGGCGGGCACTTGACTGACTCGGCACCTGGCTGACGCGACAGGTTCATGCGGGGGACGGCGGTTGTTCCGGCGTACGGCGGAGGCTGCCGGAGGCGTTTCCGTTCCCCTCCGGAGGTCCTGATGAAGAAGCTCGTTGTCCTGGTGGCCGTGGCGGCCGCGGCTGTCCCTTCCCTGGCGGCCGCGGCGCCGGCGGCCGTCGTACCGGCTGCTGTCACCGCTGTTGCCGCCGCTGACCCGCCGTCGTTCGTGGCGACGCCGGTGAAGTCGTTCCCGGCCTTCGACGCCAACCAGGCGGTCGCGGTCGACGCGAAGTACTTCTACGCGGTGAACAACCGGACGATCACCAAGCACGACCGGCGGACCGGCGAGCCGCTGCTGCAGTTCGCCGGTGACACCGACGGGCCGTTCGAGCACCTGGACAGCGCGGCCGTGGTCGGCAGCAAGCTGTACGCCGTGCACTCGAACTACCCCGAGTACCCGATGGAGTCGTCGATCGAGGTGTTCGACACCCGCACGATGCGGCACGTGGACACGCACAGCTTCGGGATCGACCGCGGCTCGCTGACCTGGCTGGACCGGCACGACGGCGCGTGGTGGGCCGGATTCGCGAACTACGACAATCCGCGCGAGGACGGCTCCGGTGAGCTGTACGGCGAGACGTACAACACCCAGGTGGTGAAGCTGAACGACAACTTCGAGGTGGTCGCGGGGTGGACCATCCCGAAGACGATCCTCGACCGGTTCAAGCCGATGAGCAACTCGGGTGGATCGTGGGGGCCGGACGGCCGGCTGTGGCTGACCGGGCACGACCTCGGCGAGGCGTACGTGATGAAGCTGCCCGAGGCCGGTGCCGAGCTGCGGTGGGTGGCGACAGTGGACCTGCCGGAGATCCAGGGCCAGGGCATCGCGTGGGACCGGTCGACGGCGAAGAACCCGACGTTCTGGGCGATCAGCCGGCCGGCCAAGCAGGTCCGCAGCTTCACGATGCCGCTGAAGTCGATCGTCGACCCGACCGCGAAGGGCTGGCAGGTGAACGGGCCGGGGGCTTTCCGGCGGTGAATTGATGTTGATGGAGTAGCGGCCATGAACTGGCCGCTACTCCCGGCAGGCTGAAGCCATGACCGAGAACAGCAACACCACCAGCCTGCACGCCGTCCTCTCCTACCGCGACGCCCCCGCCGCCCTGCGCTGGCTGGAGAAGGCGTTCGGGTTCGAGACGACGATGGAGTTCCCCGACGACAAGGGCGGCATCATGCACGCCGAGGTCCGGTACGGGACGGGCGTCGCGTTCACCGTCTTCACCGACGAGACCGGGTACGACCGCCCGGCGCGTAAGGGCGAGACGGCAGGATCGGGCTTGTACGTCGCGCTGGAGTCCGAAGCAGCCGTCGACGCCGTCCACTCGTCTGCCGCGGCCGTTGGCGCCGACTCGATCTGGTCGCCGGGCGCGACCGAGTGGGGCAACTACCGCTGCCGCCTCGTCGACCCCGAGGGCTACGAGTGGACCTTCGGCACGCACGTGCCGGGACAACCGCAGGCTTGGTGATCCGCGGCCGGGCCCGGCGTCAGGCGAGGGACTCGATGAGGGCGACTGTGTTGGAGACGTCGGGTAGGGCGTTGAGTTCTGCCTGGAGCCGTTCGGCGGATTGCTTGTAGTTGCTGTTGGCAAGCACTTCGGTTGCGGCCCGGGTGACCTGCGGCGGGGTGAGGGTGACCGGGTCGAGGGCCACGCCCGCACCCAGGGTGAGGAGGCGTTGGGCGTTGTGGGGTTGGTCGGCGCCCAGCGGGAGGACGATCGACGGGAGGCCGTGGGCCAGCGCGCCGAGGACGCTGCCGGAGCCGCCGTGAGAGATGACCAGGTCGCAGGTCGGGAGCAGGTCGTCCTGGGGGATGAAGCGTTCGATGCGGACGTGGTCCGGTTGCGGGCCGAGGGCGGCGGGGTCGTTGCGTTCGCCGACGGTGACGATGACGTTGGCCGAGAGGTCGCGCAGGCCGGTGAGCACTCGGGTGAAGAGGTCGTCGGTGTCGGGCTGGAAGACGGTGCCGAGGGTGAAGTAGACCGTCGGCGGGTGTGGCTTGGAGCTTGGGACCTCGGCGGTTCGGTAGGAGAAGGTGTTCGCCGGGAGGGGGAACGACGGGTGCCGGAAGCTTGGCGGGAACGGCGACAGGGTCAGGTTGCCGTCGAGGAAGGTGAGCTCGGGGTCCGGCGGGAGGTCGTGCTCGGCTCTGACTTCGCCGAGCGGGCCGGCCAGCAGGTCCTTACGGAGGAGGGCTCCTGAGGCGAGCACCAGGACCGTCGTACAGGGGATGCCCAGCTTCTCGGCGGCGACGGCGGTGCCGAAGTCGGCTTCGTCGCGGACGATGACGTCGGGGTTCCAGTTCGCCGCGATGTCGAGCAGGGCGGCCGCGTGGCGGCGGGCGCCGGGGCCGCCGAAGGCTGAGGCGAAGTGCTGTTCCTCGGCCGCGGGGTCGGCTGGTTCGAGTGGCTCCGGGACCGGCGGCGGAGCGTCCGCCTGGCGCGGGCCGCTGGTGGCGAAGGTGGTGAAACCCGCGGCCTCGACTGCTGGGGTGACCTTGCCTGATCCGGCGACCCGGACCTCGTGGCCGGCTGCTTCGACGGCGCGGGCGATCGGGACGAGCGGCCGGAAGTGCCCGATGCCCCCGATGAACGTGAACAGGATCCGCATTCGTTGCACAGTACCGGCGGACCGGCCGATCACTCGTGGGCGGCGAGCCCGGCGTACGGGCTGATCAGCGGATAGGTTCTGTGGATGGCGATCAACGACGTGCTGTACGGGATGTACAAGTGGCAGCTCCGGCGGCAACTGGTCGGCAAGCCGCGGCCGCGGCACGTCGGGCTGGTGATGGACGGGAATCGCCGCTGGGCGCGGGGGCAGGGGCATGCGAACCCGAGCGTCGGTCACCGGTACGGCGCGATGCACGTCGAGAACGCGCTCGGCTGGTGCGAGACCGCCGGCGTCCAGCACGTGACCGTCTTCGTCTGCTCGACCGAGAACCTGGTCAAGCGCGGCAACGAAGAGGTCATGTACCTGATGAAGCTGATCGAAGAGGTCGTCACCACCCGCCTCACCGAGCCGGGCGGCCGCTGGCAGGTCCACGTCGCCGGGCTGATCGACCTGCTCCCCGACACCACCTCTCGCGCGCTGAAGGAAGCCGTCGAGGCGACCAAGGGCATCAGTACCGGCAACCACGTCACCCTCGCCATCGGGTACGGCGGCCGCCAGGAACTCGTCGAGGCGGTCCGTTCGCTGCTGGAGTCCGAGGCCCGCGCGGGCAATGACCTCGACTCGCTCGCCGACACGCTCGAGGTCGACGACATCACCCAGCACCTCTACACGGCCGGCCAGCCCGACCCTGATCTGATCATCCGCACCAGCGGCGAGCAGCGGATGTCCAACTTCCTGCTCTGGCAGTCGGCGTACTCCGAGCTGTACTTCTGCGACCCGTACTGGCCTGCCTTCCGCGAGATCGACTTCCTCCGCGCGCTGCGCTCGTACGCCGCCCGGCAGCGTCGCCGCGGCGCCTAGAGCGTCCCGAGGTCCTCGAAGATCAGCGCGGTCCGGGTGCCCAGCACCTCCGGGATGGCCTGAAGCTTCTCCAGTACGACGCGCCGCAGGCCCTCGTTGTCGGCGGCGCGGACGAGCAGGATCGCGTCGAAGTCGCCGCCGACCAGTGCCATGTGCTTGATCTCGGGGATGGTCTGGAGCTGCTCGCGCAGGGCTCGCCACGAGCTCTGGCGGAGACTGAGGGTGACGTACGCCGACGTCGCGAGCCCCAGTTTCAGCGGGTCGACCGTCGTGGTGAAACCGGTGATGACGCCGGTCGCGGTCAGGCGCTCGACGCGCGCGTAGGCGTTCGCGCGGGAGATGTGAACCTGGTCCGCGAGGGCCCGCATCGAGAGGCGGCCGTCCTGGGTCAGCGCCTCGACGATCTGCCGGTCGAGCTCGTCCAGCGCGGGGGCGACGACCATCTGTCCAGGGCGCTTGGCGTCGGCTAGCACTTCTTCAGACATTCTGCTCCCTCCTCAGGCTGGCTGGATCGCCGTTCGTCTCGCAATTCTGCAGGGTCTGGCAGCGAATGGCCAGAAGTACGACGATGAGGCATCAGTCCGTCTCCCTGCAGGAGGGCAATATGTCCACCGTTGAGGAGCGTCTGCTCCCCTCCGCCGAGCCCGTCCGGCTGATCGACGAGCACGGCGCCGCGCACGCGCACGCGTCGTACCAGCTGCCCTCCGCGGAGACGCTGACCGACGGTTACGCACAGTTGGTGAAGGGCCGCCGCCTCAACGACCAGGCCAGCGCGCTGGTCCGCCAGGGCCGGCTCGCGGTCTACCCGTCGTCGCACGGCCAGGAGGCCTGCCAGGTCGCGGCGACGATGGTGCTCGAGGAGCGCGACTGGCTCTTCCCGACGTACCGCGACACGGTCTCGATCGCGAGCCGCGGCGTCGACCCGATCGAGACGCTGACGCTGCTGCGCGGCGACTGGCACTCCGGGTACGACCCGCACGAGCGCAACGTCGCGCCGCAGTCCACGCCGCTCGCGACGCAGCTGCTGCACGCGGTCGGCGTCGCGCACGCCGCGCGGCTGAAGGGTGAGGACATGGTCGTGATGGCGCTCGTCGGCGACGGCGGGACCAGTGAGGGCGACTTCCACGAGGCGCTCAACTTCGCCGCGGTCTGGCAGGCGCCGGTCGTGTTCTTCATCCAGAACAACGAGTACGCGATCTCGGTACCGCTCGCCAAGCAGACCGCCGCGCCGTCCCTTGCCCACAAGGGCATCGGGTACGGCGTACCGGGTGAACGGGCTGACGGCAACGATCTCGCCGGGCTGCTCGCCGTACTGGGCCGGGCTGTCGAGCGGGCGCGTGGTGGTGAAGGGCCGCAGTTGGTGGAGGCGCACACCTATCGGGTGCAGGCGCACACGAACGCGGACGACGCTTCGCGGTACCGCGACGACGCCGAGGTCACGCCGTGGTTGGAGAAGGATCCGATCAAGCGGCTGGATGCTTATCTGAGTGGTGCGGGGCTGTTGGACGACGCTGCTCGGGCGGCTGCTGCTTCGGCCGCTGACCAGGTGGCGGAGTACACGCGGGTCGGGCTGATGGAGGACGTGCACCCGGATCCGGCGGAGCTGTTCCAGCACCTGTACACCACGCAGACGCCGCAGTTGCGCGAACAGGCCGCGTTCCTGGCCGACGAACTGGCTCGTGAGGAGGCCTGAGATGACGCATGTGAAGCTCTCCATGGCGCAGGCGCTGAACCAGGCGCTGCGCGACGCGATGCGGGCCGACGACACCGTGCTGATGTTCGGTGAGGACGTCGGCGCGCTCGGTGGTGTGTTCCGGGTGACCGACGGGCTGACCGCCGAGTTCGGCGAAAGTCGTTGCTTCGACACCCCGTTGGCCGAGTCCGGCATCGTCGGGACCGCGATCGGGATGGCGATGAACGGGATGCGGCCGGTCGTCGAGATGCAGTTCGACGCGTTCGGCTACCCGGCGTTCGAGCAGGTCGTCAGCCACGTGGCGAAGATGCGGAACCGGACCCGCGGCAAGATCACGCTGCCGATGGTGATCCGGATGCCGTACGCCGGCGGGATCGGCGGCGTCGAGCACCACTGCGACTCGTCGGAGGCGTACTACGCGCACACGCCGGGGTTGACCGTGGTCGCACCGGCCACTGTGGCCGACGCGTACTGGCTGATGCGGCGGGCGATCGAGTTCCCGGATCCGGTGATCTTTCTGGAGCCGAAGAAGCTGTACTGGGCCAAGGAGGAGATCGATCTCGGGGTCGCCGAGCCGGGGATCGGGCAGGCCGTCGTACGGCGGGAAGGTGCTGACGCGACGCTGATCGCTTACGGGCCTACTGTGCCGATTGCTCTCGAGGCCGCGGAGGCTGCGGCTGCTGAGGGGCGGTCGCTGGGGGTCGTGGATCTTCGGTCGATCGTGCCTTTTGACGACGAGACGGTTTGTGCTGCTGTGCGTTCGACCGGGCGGGCCGTGGTGGTTGCCGAGGCCTCCGGGTTTGCGTCGGTGTCGTCGGAGATCGTTGCCCGGGTCACCGAACGGTGCTTCCACTCGCTGGCGGCGCCGATCCGGCGCGTCACCGGCTTCGACATTCCGTTCCCGCCTCCTCACCTGGAGCGGCACCAGCTGCCTTCTGTGGATCGGATCCTCGACGCTGTTGACGATCTGCAGTGGGAGGACTCGTGAACACGTTCCTGCTGCCTGACCTCGGCGAAGGACTGACCGAGGCGGAGATCGTGCGGTGGTTGGTTGCTGTCGGCGACGTTGTCGCTGTTGACGCGCCGATCGCTGAGGTGGAGACGGCGAAGTCGCTGGTGGAGGTGCCCTCGCCGTACGCCGGGGTGGTGACCGAGCTGCATGGGGCTGAGGGTGCGACTGTTGCCGTGGGCAAGCCGCTGATCACGATCGGGTCCGTTGCTGGTGAGGCCTATCGTGAGGAGGAGCAGGCCGGGTCGGGGAATGTGCTGATCGGGTACGGGACGCCGGAGAGTGTGGGGTCCGGGCGTCGGCGGAAGGCGCGTTCGAACGGGCAGGTTGCTGTTGCCGAGACGCCTGTTGCGGCTGTCGAGCGGCCTGTTGCTCGTGCTGTTCCTTTGGTCATCTCTCCGTTGGTCCGCCGGATCGCACGTGATGCTGACCTGGATCTGAGGACTTTGGAGGGCTCGGGCGCAGGTGGTCTGATCGTGCGCCGCGACGTAGAAGCTGCTGTTGCTGCTCTCACTTCTGTTCCTGAAACTCCTTCTGTTGCTGGTGATTCTCGTACTGGATTGCCTGAGCTTCGGCGTACCACGATGAATGGGTTCCGGAAGACCGTCGCCGCGACGCTCAGCCGGAGTCGGTCGGAGATCCCCGAGGCGACCACCTGGGTGGATGTCGACGCGACCCCGCTGGTCGAGCTGCGGGCTTCGATGCGCACGGCAACCGATCCCGGCCCGGGCCTGCTCGCGCTGATGGCGCGCTTCGTCGTCGCCGGTCTGCGCAAGCACCCCGAGCTGAACGGCTTCGTCGACGGCGACGATCTCGTCCAGTACGACGGCGTCAACCTCGGCCTCGCGGCGCAGACCGACCGCGGGCTGGTCGTCCCCGCCGTACCGAACGCCCACACGCTGACCGCGCGTGAGCTGGACGCGCAGATCCGCCGCCTGACCGCCGCCGCCCGCGACGGCAAGCTCACCGCGCACGAGCTCACGTCCGGCAGCTTCACCCTCAACAACTACGGCAGCTTCGGCGTCGACGGCAGCGCCGCGATCATCAACCACCCCCAGGTCGCGATCCTCGGCGTAGGCCGCATCATCGACCGCCCGTGGGTCGTGGACGGCGAGCTGGCCGTCCGCAAACTCACCCAACTCTCCCTGGTCTTCGACCACCGAGTCTGCGACGGAGGAACAGCAGCAGCCTTCCTCCGCTTCGTAGCAGACGCCTTCGAAAACCCCACCTCAGCTTTCGCGGACCTCTAAGGATCCGTGAAGGGGGAGGGGAGAAGGCCTGCCGCCCCCGAACGGCTACGGGCTGCGCCCGTGCCGGCTGTGGTGGGCGCGGGTTGGCGCGGGCCCGGTCGCCCGGGACGTCTACGGGCTTCGCCCGTGCCGGCTGTGGTGGGGGTGGGGGGCCTGCGGGCCGGTCGCCCCGGGTGCGCCTGTGTTCGCCGACGCCCACCACTGACTAACCTCCGGCCGGCTGTGGTGGCTACGCCTGGATGGGGTCGGGTTGAGGCGTTTCGGGGAGGTTGATCAGTGGTGGGCGTCGGCCTCGGCAGCCGATCGCGCGGAAGTTTCGGCCGGACCTCGTCTGCGTGGTGGAGCGCCGGCTACGACAAGCGGCGGGGCCTTAGGCCTACGAGGATTACTCGTAGGCCTGTGGTGAAGCGGGCGGTGGGGCCTGCTGGGTTGTTGGGGGTTAGGTAGGCGGTGAGGGCTTCTGGCTCGATGTCCAGGTGTTGGCCGGCTGCTTGGGCCCAGGTGGGGTCGGGGAGGCCGCTGCGGTGGATGGTGGAGTGCCAGGCGGCGTCGGTGACTGCGGCGCCGATGACGTAGTGGAAGACTGCGGAGACGGCGGCGTCCAGGTGGATGCCTTTGAAGCCAGCGGTGGTGAGGATTTCGACCAGGCGGGCTGTGTAGGTCTGGTAGTTGGGGCCTAGGCCGGCGTGGGAGGCCAGCAACTGGGTTGCCCAGGGGTGGCGGTCCAGGGACTCGTACGCCGCTAGCCCGAGGACGGCTAGTTGGTCTCGCCAGTCGCCGGTGTCGGTGGGGACCAGGGCCTCGGCGAGGATCTCGTCGACGGCCAGTTCGAGGAGGTCGTTCTTGGTGGCGACCCGCCAGTAGAGGGCTGACGTGGCGGCGGTGCCCAACTCGACGGCGACGCGGCGCATCGAGAGGCCGTCGAGGCCTTCCTTGTCGAGGATGCCGATCGCCGCGGCGACGATGTCCTCACGGGTCAGCGGTGCTCGGGTCGACGACGGTTCCGCGCGCAGCCAGACCGAGCCCAGGGCTGTCTTCTCATCAGCTTCACGTGCCACCGGCGACACACTAATACGCCGTACCAGATTCTGGTACGGCGTATCAGTGGCGTGTCTCGAGTCAGTTGTTGATCTGCGTCGTCAGCGCCGAGGCGTACGTCGCGACCTCGGCGTACACGCCCGGGTTGCCCGCGTCCGCACACCCGATGCCCCACGACACGACGCCGAAGAGCCGGCCGTTCAGCACGAGCGGACCACCGGAGTCGCCCTGGCAGGAGTCCTTGCCGCCGGCCTTGTAGCCGGCGCAGATCTCGCCGTTGGCGACGTAGCCCTCGCTGGCGTACACCTGACCGCAGTACGAGTCACCGAGCACCGGCACGGTCACCTTCTGGAAGGTGTCGGCCGGGCCGGTCCCCTCGGTGTCGCCCCAGCCGTAGACGACCGGCTGCGCGCCGACGGCGTCGGCAGAGCGGCTGGTCTCCAGCGGCAGCGTGGTCACGCCGGTGAACGGCGTGGTCAGCGTCAGTACGGCGACGTCGTGGCCGGCCACCCGCCCGTACTGCGGGTCCTTCCAGATCTTGGAGATCTTCGAGGTCTTCCCGGCCGTGGTGCTGAGCCGGTCGCGGCCCTGGATCGCGGTGTAGGTGCTGACCGGCTGCGTCACGCAGTGCGCGGCGGTGACGATCTTGTTCGCCTTCACCAGCGTGGCGCCGCAGTACTGGCCGCTCGGCACGGGGGACCGGCTGTTGTTCAGCGCGATCGCCCAGGGGGTCGACGCGGTGCTCGCCGTCGTCCCGCCGACGATGTTGGTTCCCGGCGTCACGCGGGCCTCGGCAGCGCTGACCGCACCGGCCGACGCGACCGCGACCATCACCGCGACCATGGCCGCACGGGTGAACTTGAGCTTTCCTGACATGCTCACACTCCAGGTGTCGTCGGCCGCTGTGGGCGGTTGCGGCCTCTGACCGAGAAGAGTCGTCCCACCACGGTGCGTGAAGCAAGCGATTGCCCCGGCACATCAGTGCTGTGTCAGTGCTGGGCCGCAAAACTTAAGTTTCGCAAGGGAAAACCTCTGCCCGACGACCGTTCGCGGCGAGCGGCGGAGAGTTGTCCGGCATGAGCCAACCGATCAGCAGGTCCCGATTTCTGCAGCGCGCCGCCGCGCTCGGGGTGGTTGCCGCGACCGCCGGAACCGTTGCCGCGAGCCCCGCAACAGCAGTTCGTACGCCGTCCAAGCGCCACCTCGACTTCCGCGGCGTCGCCTACGACACCGGCACCGGATTCATCGGCGACGAGAGCCGAGTCATCTGGCGTCCGGACCTCGTCCGCGGCGAGCTGAGCGCGATCCGCCACTGCCTGCACGCGAACTGGGTCAGCATCTACGGCACCCAGCCGAAGCGCCTGCGCGACACCGCGACCGAGGCGCTCCGGCAGGGCCTGCGGGTGTCGATCCAGCCGCGGTTCTTCGACGAGCCGCAGGAGGACTCGCTGCGCAAGCTCGCCGACGTCGCCCGCGACGCCGAGCGGCTGCGCTGCCGGTACGGGCCGGAGGTGATCCTGGTGATCGGCTGCGAGTTCATGCTGTTCACACCGGGGATCGTGCCGGGCGCGGACTTCTTCGAGCGGGTCGAGCACCTGACCAACGGCAATCCGGACATGCCCGCGATCGTCCGGCGCTTCCGGGCCTACACGGCGAAGATGGTCAAGGTTGCCCGCAGCAACTTCCGTGGGCGGATCACGTACGGCGCGGCGGCGGACCTGGAACCGGTCGACTGGGCGCTGTTCGACATCGTCGGGCTGGACTACTACTCGTACCACGCGGATCCGGCCGAGCACACGGCCGAGCTGGCGCCGTTCCGCAAGTGGGCCAAGCCGATCCTGATCCTGGAGTTCGGCTGCTGCACGTTCACCGGCGCGGCCGCGGCGGGCGGGATGGGCTGGGACATCGTGGACTACACGGTCGATCCGCCCGCGATCAAGGACGGGTACGTGCGCAACGAGCAGGAGCAGGCCACGCATCTGGCGAACATGCTCAGGGTCTTCACGAAGGAAGGTCTGCTCGGCGCTTCGCCGTACACGTTCATCTCACCGGACGCGCCGCATCGGGCCGACGATCCGAAGCACGACGACGACATCGCGGGGTACGGGCTGGTCAAGGTGATCCGCGAGGACAGCTGGGACCCGGCGTCGCCGTACCGGTGGGAGCCGAAGAAGTCGTTCCACGCGGTGCGTGAGATCTATCGCCGGGGCTGAGCTGATCGGTCCGGCGTACAAGATCTCGTACGCCGGACCGTCGACTCAGGCGGCGTTGAACTCGTCCGGGTGCGGGCCGGTGCGCTCGTCGCGCTCGAGCTTGGCCAGCTCGGCGAGGTCGGCGTCGGTCAGCTCGAAGCCGAAGACGTCGAGGTTCTCGGCGATCCGCGCCGGAGTGACCGACTTCGGGATCACGATGTTGCCCAGCTGCAGGTGCCAGCGCAGGACGACCTGCGCGGCGGTCCGGCCGAGCTTCTCGGCAATCGCCTGGACGCTCGGCTCGCCGAGCAGCGAACCGCCCTTGGCCAGGGGGCTCCACGCCTCGGTGGCGATGCCGTGCTCTTCGTCGTACGCACGGACCTCGGTCTGCTGCAGGTACGGGTGCAGCTCGATCTGGTTGACCGCCGGGACGATCGACGCGGTCTCGGCGAGCGTGTCGAGGTGCGCCGGCTGGAAGTTGGAGACGCCGATCGCGCGGACCAGGCCGTCGGCGCTGAGCTTCTCCAGGGCACGCCAGCTGTCGACGTACTTGCCGAGGGCAGGAGCGGGCCAGTGGATCAGGTAGAGGTCGACGTACTCGAGTCCGAGCAGCTTCCGGCTGCGCTCGAAGGCCGCGAGGGTCTCGTCGTAGCCCTGGTCGGCGTTCCACAGCTTGGTGGTGACGAAGAGGTCGGACCGCTCGATGCCGGAGTCGGCCAGAGCCTTCGCGACGCCGGCCTCGTTCTGGTACGCCGCGGCGGTGTCGATGCTGCGGTAGCCGGCCTGGAGCGCGGCAGTGACGGCGGCGGTGGTCTCGTCGTCCGGCACCTGGAAGACGCCGAAGCCCAGCTGCGGCATCTCGACGCCGTTGTTCAAGGTGACGGTGGGGATCTCGGCTGGCATGGCTTTTCTGCTCCCGATCGGTAGTCTGGTGATTAATACCCGCGTCCGCGATAGTTGCACACGCGGACTATTGCTTCATGAAACCACCTACGGTCGGTGGAATCAAATGCTGGGCTGTGAGGAGGAGCTGTGGGACTACCGGACGACGCCGCCGAGGCTCGGGCGCAGGGGTGGCGCACCCTGGCGGCCCTGCACGCGCGGATCGAGGACGAGCTGGAGCGTGCGCTGAACAAGCAGCACGGGCTCTCGGTGAGCGAGTACAGCGTGCTCGACGTACTGGCTCGGCAGGACGACTACCACCTGCGGATGAACCAGCTGTCGAATGCGGTGGTCCTCAGCCAGTCGGCGACGACGCGGCTGGTGAACCGGTTGGAGGACCGTCAGCTGCTGTCGCGGTACCTGTGCCCGACGGATCGGCGCGGGATCTACACCGAGGTGACCGAGGCGGGGCGTGCGCTGCTGGCTGAGGCTCAGCCGACGCACGACGCCGTACTGTCCGCTGCTTTGGAGAAGGCCGCGGAACTGCCGGAGCAGGCGCCTCTGGTGAAGGCGCTGGCCGAGGTCGCGCTGCCGGTCTGAGGTCATTTGGCGGCGAACCTGTGGGTTGGCTGAAGATGCCTTTGGTTTGCTGGGGTTCTGGCCTGCGGGTGGCCAGGATCGGGGCATGGGTGAGATCAGCGAACGCGCCGCGGTCCGGCGGCTGAACGACCGGCTCGGGTTCGGGTCTGTCGTCTCGGACGATGGGTTCGATGCGACCGTGGCGCGGTTGCTCGGGCCGCCGGCGGTGGCTGTCGTGCCGCCGCCCGGGCTGACACCACCGGAGGCTGCTGCTGGTAAGAAAGACGGCGGAAAGAAGGACGACAAGGCCGCGAAGAAGGCGGCCAACAAGCAACGCGCGGCGCAGGAGCTGCGGCTGACCAGCTGGTGGCTCGACCGGATGGTCGCCGAGCCGACGGCGACCGAGCGGCTGACCTGGTTCTGGCACGGGCACTTCGCGACCAGCAACCAGAAGGTCCGCAACGCCCAGCTGATGTACACCCAGAACCAGGCATTCCGGACGCACGCGCTCGGCCGGTTCGGCGACCTGGCCCGGGCGATGGTGGTCGACCCCGCGATGGTCCGCTGGCTCGACGGCAACGCGAATCGTAAGGGCTCCCCGAACGAGAACCTCGGCCGCGAGTTCCTCGAGCTGTTCACGCTCGGGATCGGGCACTACAGCGAGGTCGACGTCTTCGAGGGCGCGCGCTGCCTGACCGGGTGGACGATCAAACGCGGCTCGACCCAGGCGCGCTTCGTCGCGGCCCGGCACGACGGGGACACCAAGACGCTGTTCGGGAAGACCGGCGCGTACGACGCGCGCGGGTTCGCTGACCTGGCCGTCGCGCAGGCGGCGTCGGCGCCGTTCGTGGTTTCTCGTTTGTGGTTCCGGTTGGTGTCGGCGACTCCGCCGTCTGCCGACGCGATGCGGCGGTTGGTCGCGGCGTACGGGAGTCAGCGGGACGTTCGGGCGTTGCTGCGGGCGATGGTGGCCGAGGCGGCCTTCACGGACAGTGCTTCCGCGCTGGTGAAGCAGCCCGTTGAGTGGGCTGTTGGGCTGCTGCGGGCGTTGCGGTTGCAGCCGGCGCGGCTGGACGAGAAGACGCGGATGAAGCTGATCGCCGGCCTGCGCGGGATGGGGCAGGTGCCGTTCCGGCCGCCGAGTGTGGGCGGGTGGCCTTCGGGTGCGAGCTGGCTGACCACGTCCGCCGGGGTGACTCGGCTGCAGGTGGCGCAGTTGCTGGCGAAGGAGGCTGAGCTGGACTCGGCGGCCGACGTACAGGAGCTGCTGGGGGTGGACGGGTGGTCTGCCCGGACGAAGGCTGCTCTTGCTTCGGTGAAGGATCCCGCGCAGCTGCTGGCCGTGGCCGCCTGCGCTCCCGAGTACGTCGTGAGTGGTTGAGGAGAAGACTGTGGACAACCTGACTCGACGCCGGTTCCTGACCATGAGTGGAGTGACGGCCGCGGGTGCGCTCGCGGTCGGCGCGACCCAGGTCAACTGGTCCGATCTGATGACCGCCGCTGTCCGGGATCCCTTGCCCAGTGGGGATTCCGTGCTGGTCGTCGTCACGCTGTACGGCGGGAACGACGGGCTGAACACCGTCGTACCGGCTGCTGATCCGGCGTACCAGGATGCTCGGCCGGAGCTGGCGTACAAGCCTGAGGAAGTGCTGGATCTCGGGGAGGGGCTTGGGCTGAATCCTGGGCTCAAGGGGTTGAAGGGGTTGTGGGACGAGGACCGGCTCGCTGTGGTGCGGGGTGTTGGGTATCCGGAGCCGGATCGGAGTCACTTCCGGTCGATGGCGATCTGGCAGACCGCTTCGCCGGAGACCTCGGTGCCGACCGGGTGGCTGGGGCGGTGGCTCGATGCTTCTGGTGGTGATCCGCTGCGGGCGGTGTCGGTGGAGCCGACGTTGCCGCCGTTGCTGGCGGGGGCGACTACTGCTGCGGCGTCGTTGCCTGTTCGGGGGTTGAAGCTTCCTCGCGGTCCGCTGGGTGAGGCGTTTGCGGCGTTGGGGAAGCCGAGCCCTGGTGAGGAGCACTGGCATGCGCAGGCGGCGAAGTCGCTGGGTGATCTGCAGAACGCCGTACGGGTGTTGGGTGGGGCTGTTCACGATGCCGGTGAAGGCGAGGATGACGAGGACGAGGAGAAGACGAAGGGTGCCTCGGCCGGTGGTGCGTCGCAGTTGGGGGCTCAGTTGGATCTCGTGGCCGGGCTGATCGAGGCGGGGGTGCCGACCCGGGCGTACTCGGTGTCGTTGGGTGGGTTCGACACGCACGCGGACGAGCGGGGGACTCAGCAGCGGTTGCTGACGGAGTTGGACTCGTCGCTGACGCCGTTCGTGCAGCGGCTGCGGAAGACCGATCGGGGGAAGAACGTGGTCGTGCTGGTGTATTCGGAGTTCGGGCGGCGTGTGCACGCGAACGGGAGCGACGGCACCGACCACGGGACTGCCGGCCCGCTGTTCGTGCTCGGGGAGAAGGTCAACGGTGGGTTCCACGGCGCGCAGCCGAGTCTCACCGACCTGTCGAACGGTGATCTGAAGTCGACGGTCGACTTCCGTGACGTCTACGCATCGCTGCTCGGTGGCGTGCTGTCCACGGACCCAGGGAAGGTCCTGGCCGGCCACACGGGGGTGGTCGACGGGCTGCTGCGGGCCTGAAGATCTGCTGAAGCTTGCGCCACCGTGCGTGGTCGTGGTGACCGACGGTGGCAGGATGACGGGATGGCGCGGGTACTGCTGGTGGAGGACGCGGAGGTGATCCGTACGTCGGTGGGGATCGCGCTGGAGGAGGCCGGGTTCACCGTCGAGACGCGGGCTGACGGGGAGACGTTCGAGCGGGATCTTGCGGAGTACGACCCGGATCTGTTGCTGCTGGATGTGATGTTGCCGGGGCGCGATGGGTTCGAGCTGTTGTCGGTTGCTCGGGAGGTTTCGAACGCGGGCATCGTGTTGCTGACTGCGCGGGACGGCGTACAGGATCGGTTGCATGGTTTGCGGACCGGGGCGGATGACTATGTTGTGAAGCCGTTTGTTCTGGCTGAGTTGATCGCCAGGGTTGAAGCTGTGCTGCGGCGGATGGGGCGGCTGCGGACTGTTCTCGAGATCGGTGATCTGAGTGTCGACGTTGATGCCGGTACGGCTACGCGTGCTGGGCAGCCGCTGGTTCTTACTGCGACAGAGTTGAAGCTGCTTACGTTTCTGGCGGGGCGCGCTAACCGGGTCGTTGGCAAGACGCAGCTTCTGACTGCGGTGTGGGGGTACGACGATTACGCGGCGAATCTGGTGGAAGTCCACATCAGCGCGCTGCGGCGGAAGCTGGAGGCGCATGGGCCTCGACTGCTGCACACGATCCGAGGGACGGGGTACATCCTGCGGGCGGATCAGCCGTGAGTGGGGCGGGAGCCGACGGGGGCGGCTTGCGGACTTCATCTCTGCGGCGGCGGGTGACGTGGTTGGCGTTGGTGGTGCTGGTGGTGGTGCTGCCGGTGACCGGGTTGGTGGTGAAGGGGGTCTTCGATGCGCAGGCTGAGCGGAATCTGGATGCGTTGCTGAGTGGGCGGACTCAGCTGGCGCAGCAGTTGGCTCGGCAGAATGTGGCGCCGGCGGCGTTGGTACGGCGGATTGATGCGGACGGCGTACGGGTGACGTTGGTGCTGCGGTCCGGGCAGGTGCTGGGGGCGCCGTCGGTGGACGCTTCGAGTGAGGTTCGGCAGGTGCGGGCGACGTTGCAGGCGGGGCAGCGGACCAAGGGTGCGGAGCTGACGTTGTCGGCTGATACGTCCTTGCTGGCGGAGGCCAGTGGGACGTTGCGGCGTACGTTGCTGATCTCCGGGGCGGCGGCGTTGGTGATCACTGGATTGGCGTTGGTGGTGGGGATGCGGTTCGCCTTGGCGCCGTTGGATGCGATGACGGGGTTGGCGCGGTCGATCGCGGCCGGGCGGCGGGGTGGGCGGTTGCAGCCGACGCGGGACGACACGGAGCTCGGGCGTACGGCGGCGGCGTTCGACGAGATGCTCGATGCGTTGGAGGGGGCGGAGCAGCAGGCGCGGGGGTCGGAGGCGCGGATGCGAGAGTTCGTTGCTGATGCGGCGCATGAGTTGCGTACGCCGGTCGCGGGGATTCGGACGGCGGCCGAGACGTTGCTGCGGCTCGGGCCGGATGCGTCGCCTCGGCGGCGGGACGAGTTGGAGATGCTGCTGGTGCGGGAGTCGCAGCGGGCGGGGGCGCTCGTGGATGACCTGCTTGATCTGGCGCGGATCGACGCCGGGCTGGAGCTGCGGTTGCAGCCGGTGTGGTTGAACCTGGCGGCGAAGACTCAGGCCCAGCGGCTTCGGGTCGTTGCTCCTGAGCTGACGGTGGAAGTGCTCGGGCACGACATCGAGTTGCAAGCGGACCCGGACCGGGTCACGCAGATCCTGACCAACCTGACGAACAACGCCCGCACAGCAGCCGGCGACCAGGGGATCATCCAGATCCTCATCCACATGGTGCCGGGGGACGGTGAGAGGCAAGCCGGCGCAGATGGGCTGGCGGACGGCGGGATGCGGGGTGGCGCCGGTGGGCCGGGGCACGGCGAGGTGGCGGGTGACGTGGGCGGGTCGCCGCACGGCGGGATGCGGGGCGGGATCGGCGCCGGCGCCGTACCGGCGTATGCGGAGATTGTTGTTCAGGACAACGGGCCTGGGGTGCAGGCGGTGGATCGGGAGCGGATCTTTCGGCGGTTGGTGCACAGTCCGGCGACTCGGGGGTCGGGGCTGGGGCTGCCGATTGCGCGGGGGTTTGCTCGGGCGCACGGCGGGGAGCTGACGTGTGTGGACCGGCCTGATGGGCGGCCGGGGGCTGCCTTTCGGCTGTTGCTGCCGTTCGGTTAGTCCTGGCGGTTGTTGGCCACGATCGCGGCGACCGGTGGGAGGACCGCGGCGACTGCGCTCATGCCGATGGCTGCGGGGACCGAGAAGAGGCGGACCACGAACCAGGCCAGGATGATCAGCGTGGCGCACGTGCCCATGATGAGGATGTAGGCGCGTTGATTGCCGGGGCGGCCGGTGAGTTTCGGCACGGGATCAGCGTACGCCGGGAGGAGTGGAGGCGGGTCCGGGTTGGGGAGCCGCGGCCGGGTCGGCCTGAGGGGTGGGGTCCAGGAACAGGTGGCGGACGGTGGGGAAGCGGTCGCGGACCTCGCGGTCGACCTTTTCGGCTAGTTGCTCGACGGCGGCGCCGGTGGTTTCGGAGTCGTCGAGGTCTACGCGGACGACGACCAGGACCTCGTCGGCGGCCAGGCGGAGGGTGAGGAGCTCGACCACCGCGTCGATGCCCGGTACGGCGGCGATGGTGGTGCGGATCTCCTGCTGGTCCTCCTCGGGGAGGGACTGACCGATCAGCATCGCCTTGTTGTCGCGGCCGAGGGTGAAGGCGACGCCGATCAGCAGCAGGCCGATGGCGATCGAGGCGGCGCCGTCCCAGAAGTGGCGGCCGGTGAGGACGCTGAGGGTGACGCCGGCGGCGGCGAGGACGAGGCCGATCAGGGCGGCGGAGTCCTCGAAGGCGACGGTTTTGACGGCCGGTTCGGCGTCCTTGAGGTGTTCGAGCGCGGAGATGCCTTCCTGCTTCGCTTCGCGGCGGACCTGGCGGACGGCGCGGAGCCAGGAGGCGCCTTCGAACAGGAACGAGATCACGAGGACCGTGTAGACGACCACGAGGGAGGCGACCGGCTCGGGATTGATGACGGCCTGGATGCCTTCGACGATCGAGAAGCCGGCGCCGAGGACGAAGATGCCGACTGCTGCCAGGAGCGCCCAGAAGTAGCGTTCTAGGCCGTAGCCGAAGGGGTGGTTGGCGTCCGCCGGTTTCTGGCTGCGTTTGAGTGCGGTCAGCAGGAACACCTGGTTGAGGGTGTCCGCGACGGAGTGCGCCGCCTCGGCCATCAGCGCGGTCGAGCCCGAGAGCAGACCGGCGACGCACTTGGCGACAGCGATCGCGAGGTTGGCTGCTCCGGCGAGCAGCACTGTTCCGGTGGATTCGTCAGCCATCAACCTGCGCGGTGCCCGTGGGAGGAGCTGGCCAAACGGCGCGAGCGCGTACGCCGGGCGCGGGCCAGCGCCGTACAGCCGGAGCGGGGCAGCTCAGGCGGGCTTGGTGCCGGGGATGGTGGGCCAGGTGGTGGTGAGGACCTCGAGGAACGCGGTGGTGACGGGGTCCGGCGTGCCTCGGGTGTACGCCGTGAGCTGGCGACAGATCGGCGGGTCGACGTGGAGGACGTGGCCGTCGAAGCTGGTCGGGAGGATGTTCGCGGGGACCAGCGCCGGGCCGAGGCCGGCGGCGGCGAGCGCGGGGGCCGCGGCGGTCTGCTCGGTACGGACGGCGATGCGCGGCTGGAAACCGGCCTGGGCGCAGGCCTGGTCGAGGAGATCCGCGAGGCCGTGGCCGGGGGTGTAGTGGACCCACGCCCGCTCGGCCAGTTCGGCGAGCGAGACGGTCGTCGCCCGGTCGAGCGGGTGGACAAGAGCCGCCGGTACGGCGATCGAGGGCGGGGCCGCGCGAAGGCGGTCGGTCGCCGGAGTTCCCGCGGAGGGAGGAAAGGGGTCGGCTGGGGCGAGTGGGTCGTCTGAGGCGACTACTACGACGAGCTCCTCGACGCCCAGGACGTGCGGTGGCCGGGGCCAGGACGGCGGGGCCGGGCCGATGGCTACGTCGGCTTGGCCGGTGGTCATGGCCTCGGTGAGTTCCGCGGTGTGGCGGTGTTCGTACAGGCGGATGCCGACCTCGGGGTACTTGCGGCGCCAGGCCTTCAGCGCCGGGGGCAGGATGCCGAGGCTGATCGAGTAGAGCGTTGCGATCTGCAGCTCGCCGGCTTCGAGACCGGCTGCTTGGCGGGCGGCGCAGCGGGCGCGTTCGGCGTCGGCGAGGGCGGCGCGGGCGTGCGGGAGCATCGCGCGGCCGGTCGGGGTGAGGCGCAGGTTCTTGGGGAGGCGCTCGAGCAGCGGGCCTCCGGCCGAGCGCTCCAGCGCGCGGATCTGGTGGGACAGCGCGGGCTGGGTGACGTGCAGCAACTCGGCGGCCCGCGTGAAGGAGCCCTCGTCGACGACCGTCACGAGGTACTCCAACTGCCGGAGCGTCGCCATGCACAGAGTTTATGCACATTGTGAAAAGGATGCCTTGGACTTATCCACAGGTTCACCCACATGCTGGGGATATGACGGAGAAGAAGGTCGCGCTCGTGGTGGGCGCACGCGGTGTGATCGGCAGCAACCTGGTGGAGCACCTGCACGAACTCCCTGACTGGGAAGTCATTGGGGTGTCTCGGCGAGGCGGCGAGGACCAGGACGGCGTACGGCATGTCGCCGTGGATCTGCTCGACGCGGAGGACAGCCGGGTGAAGCTCGCAGGGCTCACCGACGTGACGCACGTGTTCTACGCGGCGTACCAGGAACGCCCGACGTGGGCTGAGCTGGTCGCGCCGAACCTCGCGATGCTGACCAACGTGGTCGATGCCATCGAGCCGGTCGCTGAGCGGCTGCAGCACGTGAGCCTGATGCAGGGGTACAAGGTGTACGGCGCGCATCTCGGGCCGTTCAAGACGCCGGCGCGCGAGGATGATCCGCCGCACCTGCCGCCCGAGTTCAACGTGGACCAGCAGGACTTCCTGGCCGAGCGTCAGCGCGGCAAGACGTGGACCTGGTCCGCGCTGCGGCCCTCGGTGGTCGGCGGTACGGCGCTCGGCAACCCGATGAACCTGGCGGTCGCGATCGCCGTCTACGCGTCGATCTCGAAGGAGCTCGGGGTGCCGCTGCGGTTCCCGGGCAAGCCGGGCGCGTACGACGCGCTGCTGGAGCTCACCGACGCCGGATTGTTGGCCAAGGCAACGGTCTGGGCGGCGACCGAGCCGTCGGCGGCGAACCAGGCGTTCAACATCACGAACGGGGATCTGTTCCGGTGGAGCGAGCTGTGGCCGAAGCTGGCCGCTTGGTTCGAGCTGCCGGTGGCGCCGCCGTTGCCGATGCCGCTGCAGGACGCGATGGCGGACAAGGAAGCGCTGTGGGACCGGATGCAGGCTTCGCACGGGCTCGTCGGTACGCCGTACGCGGACGTGTCGTCGTGGGGGTTCGCGGACTTCGTGTTCGGGTGGGACTACGACTTCTTCGCGGACGGCTCGAAGGCGCGGCGGGCCGGGTTCCACGAGTACGTCGAGACCGAGCAGATGTTCTACCGGCTGTTCGAGGAGCTGCGGAAGGCACGCGTCATCCCGTAGGCCGGTATGGCATGCTCCGGGCCATGGCTGGTCAGGGAGCGGGGCGCGTGCTCGGGGTGAACCTGCGCGCGCGGCGCGACGAGCAGGGGATCTCGCTGTCGGAGCTGGCGCGGCGGTCGGGGATCGCGAAGGGCACGCTGTCGCAGCTGGAGTCCGGGGCGGGCAATCCGACGATCGAGACGGTGTTCAGTCTGTCGAACGCTTTGGGGGTGCCGGTGTCGGCGCTGCTGAGTGAGCCGCCGGCGTCGGACCTGGTGCTGGTGCGGTCGGCGGACGTCGAGGCGTTGAGTGGTGCCGCGGTGGATCTGCGGATGCTGCGGCGGCTGGAGAGTCCGGGGAGTCTGTTCGAGGTGTACGACCAGCGGATCCGGCCTGGTGAGGTGCAGCACTCGAGCGGGCATCCGGGGACCGAGCATCACGTGATCCTGACTGGTCGGGTGCGGATTACCGCGCGGGACCGGAGTCAGGAGCTCGGGCCGGGGGACTATCTGGCGTTCCGGGCGAACGGGCCGCACGAGTACGAGGCGCTGGACGGCGAGGTGCGCTCGGTGCTGCTGCTGGAGTACCCGCCGGACACGATGCCTGTTGTGCTCGAGTCGTTGCACGTGGACTGATCTCCTCCTCCTGCTTTCTGGAAAGGGAAGGCAGGTGTCGAGGGGTGCCCTGTGAGGGGAGAGGAGCGGGAGCGCGGGGAAGACTTGGGGCGGCGGATGGTGTCCCGTTGACCTGCGCGGGCTGCCGTCGTACGCTCGGAGCGTTCATTAAAGTGAACGGCGACGCGATGGGGTCGGTGGATGCCGGACGTGGTGGTGGTCGGGGCAGGGGTGATCGGTGCCGCCTGTGCCGAGGCGCTGTCGGCGGCCGGGGTCGACGTGACGGTGATCGATCGGGGGACGCCGGCCGGCGGGACGACCGCTTCCGGCGAGGGCAACGTCCTGGTCTCGGACAAGGAACCGGGGCCGGAGCTGACACTGGCCATCGCGTCGCGGCGGGAGTTCGCGACCGTGCTCGCCCGGTTGCCGGAGTCGGTCGCCGATGTGGAGTGGGAAGCGAAGGGCGGGCTGGTCGTCGCGACGGGCGATCCGGAGCCGTTGGAGAAGTTCGCCAGGACGCAGCGTGAGGCGGGCGTCGACGCTCGGGTGATCAGCCCGGCGGAGGCGTTCGAGTTGGAGCCGCTGCTGACTCGGGCCGTGACGACGGGGGTCTACTACCCCGACGACGCCCAGGTGCAGCCGGTGCTGCTGGCAACGGCTTTGCTGGCCGCCGTACGGGCACGTGGTGGTGTCGTACGGGCCGGCGTGACTGCGATCGCCGTACGGCAGAAGGCCGGGCGGGTGACTGGCGTCGAGACCGATGCCGGGGTGATCGAGTGTGAGGCTGTCGTGAATGCGTGCGGGCCTTGGGCTGGGACCTTCGGCGCTAAAGCCGGTGGACCGATCGAGATCCTGCCGCGGCGCGGGATGATCCTGGTGACCGCTCCGCTGCCGGAGAGCGTCCGGCACAAGGTGTACGACGCGGACTACGTCGGCGCGGTCGGGAGCGGTGACGCCGAGCTGCAGACGTCGACGGTGGTCGAGTCGACGCGGGCCGGGACCGTGCTGATCGGGTCGAGCCGCGAGCGGATCGGGTTCGACGACGCGGTCAAGGTGCACGTCCTGCGGGAGCTCGCACGGAAGGCGGTCGGGATCTTCCCGTTCCTCGCCGACGTACCGGTGATGCGCACGTACGGCGGATTCCGGCCGTACGCGCCGGACCATCTGCCGGTGATCGGGCCGGATCCGCGGGTGCCGGGGTTGTGGCACGCGACCGGGCACGAAGGCGCCGGCATCGGGTTGGCTCCGGCGACCGGGCGGTTGCTGACGGAGCTGTTCATCGGCGTACCGCCGCATCTGGATCCGTCGCCGTTCCGCGTGGATCGGCCGGCTGTCGTGGGGGTGTCGTGAGTCCGTACTTGCGTTCCGCGGAAGGGGATCCGGCCGAGCCGCGGTTCGGTCCGGCGGTGGAGATCACGGTCGACGGCGAGTCGGTCGAGGCGCTGCCGGGGCAGACGGTTGCCGCTGCGTTGATGGCGACCGGGCGGGAGTCGTGGCGGACGACGCGGGGTGCGGAGAAGCCGCGGGGTGTGTTCTGCGGGATCGGTGCGTGCTTCGACTGCCTGGTGGTGGTGAACGGGACGCCCGACGTACGGGCTTGTCAGCGGACGGTTGCGGCGGGGGATGAAGTCACCACGCAGGCCGGGGCGGTGTTGCCGGGGGCAGGCGCGGGTGAGGAGCGCGCGACGCGCGAAGGCATGCGGTCGGCGTGGGCCGGGATGCGTGCGGCGAGTACGGCGTACGACGTGGTGGTGGTTGGGGCTGGGCCTGCTGGGTTGAATGCTGCGTTGGCCGCTGCTGAAGCGGGTGTGTCGGTGGGGTTGATCGACGCCGGGCGGAGTGTTGGTGGGCAGTTCCATCGGCAGCTGCCGGAGGAGTTCGGGGCTGAGCGGCCAGGGCGGCTGCAGCATGGGTGGGGGAAGTTCGTTCAGTTGCGGGATCGGGTGGCTCGGCATCATCGGGTGACGCATCTGGCGGAGACCTCGGTGTTTGCGACCGAGGGGCGTCGGTTGTGGGTGCAGCGTGGGGCTGCCGATGCTGTGGGGCGTCGAGTGGAGGCTGTTGACGCAGGGGCGATTGTGCTCGCGCCGGGGGCGTTCGATCGGGTGCTGCCGTTCAAGGGGTGGGACCTGCCGGGGGTCTACAGCGCGGGGGCGGCGCAGGCGTTGGCCAAGGGGCAGCGGGTTGCTGTTGGGCAGCGGGTGGCGCTGGCGGGGACCGGGCCGTTCTTGCTGCCGGTGGCTGAGGCGTTGCTGGGGGTCGGGGCCGAGGTTGTCGGGGTGTACGAGGCGAATGCTTTGCGGACTGTCGCTCGGGGATGGATGAGCGATCCGATGGTTGCTCGGGGCAAGGTTCGAGAGGCCCTGGGGTACGGCGGGTTGCTGGCTCGGCGGGGGATTCGGCTTCAGCACGGCAGGGCGGTGATTGCCGCGCACGGGGATCGGCGGGTTGAGGCGGTCACGGTGGCGAGGCTGGATGCTGGATGGCGGCCGATTGCTGGGTCGGAGGAGCAGGTAGAGGTTGACGCGGTGTGCGTGGGGTATGGGTTCACGGCTCAGCTGGAGTTGGCGGTTGGGGCTGGGTGTGAGCTGACCGGCGACGGGTCGGCGGTGGTGGTTTACGGGCGGCAGGAGACGAGCTCGTCGGGGGTGTATGCGGCGGGGGAGATCACTGGGATCGGTGGCGCGGACTTGGCTTCGGCTGAGGGTCGGGTTGCTGGAGCGGCGGCTGCGCGCCGGATCGCCGGGCGTGAGGCGGTGGGGACCGGAGCTGCGGATCTGACCGGGGCGAGGGCTGGGGCTTGGGACCGGGGCGTGGCAGAGGTTGCCAAGGGCAAGCGGTTTGCGGCTGCTCTGGCGGCGGCCTACCCGGTGCGGGACGGGTGGAGCGAGTGGAGTGACGACAAGACGTTGGTCTGTCGGTGTGAAGAGGTTTCCCGGGGAGATCTCGAGCGGACCAGACAGACCAGGGGACTGGAAACAGGGCGGAGTTTGAAGCTGGCCGGCCGGGTGGGGCTCGGGTTGTGCCAGGGGCGGGTGTGTTCGCGGAACGCGGCCTGTCTGACCGGCGACGGGCCGGCTGACCACAAACGACCGATCGCGGTGCCGGTACGGCTCGGCGACTTGGCCAACGAGGAGGAACTGTGAGCGAGAAGCTTGATGGCGTGATCGTGGCGACCGCGCTGCCGTACGCCGAGGACGCGAGTGCGCCGGCCGGGCTGCGGCCCGACCTGGACAAGTACGCCGAGCACTGCCGCTGGGTGATCGAGAACGGCTGCCGCGGCGTCGGCCCGAACGGGTCGCTCGGTGAGTACTCGTCGCTGACCGACGACGAGCGGCGGGCCGTCGCGCGGACCGCGATCGAGGCCGTCGGCGACGACGGGATCGTGGTCGTCGGCGTCCACGGCGTCGGTGCGCACCAGGCGCGCAGCTGGGCGGAGAAGGCGGCCGAGGACGGCGCGCACGGCGTACTGTGCCTGCCGCCGACGATGTACCGGGCCAACCGCGGCGAGGTCCTGCACCACTTCGGTGAGGTCGCCAAGGCCGGGCTGCCGGTGATGGTCTACAACAACCCGCTCGACACCAAGGTCGATCTGACGCCGGACCTGCTCGCCGAGATCGCGCAGATCGAGAACATCGTCGCGGTGAAGGAGTTCTCCGGTGACGTCCGGCGGATCCTGGAGATCCGCGAGAAGGCGCCGGAGCTGACCGTTGTCGCGGGTGCCGACGACCTGACGCTGGAGGCGCTGCTGATGGGCGCGACCGGGTGGTTCGCCGGGTTCCCGAACGTGTTCCCGGCCGAGTCGGTGCGCCTGTTCGACCTGGCGCTCGAGGGCAAGCTGGACGAGGCCCGCGCACTGTACGAGCCGCTGGTCGCGTCGTTCCGGTGGGACTCGCGGGTCGAGTTCGTCCAGGCGATCAAGTGGGCGATGGACTACGTCGGCCGGTACGGCGGCCCCTGCCGCCCGCCGCGCGGCCCGCTCGTCCCCGAGCACGTCGCCCAGCTCGAGCAGGACATGAAGCGGGCCGTCGAGTCGCTGGTGTGACCCCGCGAGGGATGCTGGAAGCGCACGTGTCGTCCACCGGGAGGTCGTTGGTATGAGGTCTGTTCGTACGCTCAGCGCGATCGACTCGCACACGGAGGGGATGCCGACCCGGGTGATCACCGGTGGGGTCGGCGTCATCCCGGGCGCGACCATGGAGGAGCGGCGCCAGTACTTCATGGCGCACGACGACGACCTGCGGCTGTTCCTGATGAACGAGCCGCGCGGTCACTCGGCGATGAGCGGCGCGATCCTGCAGCCGCCGACCCGGCCGGACGCGGACTGGGGCGTGCTCTACATCGAGGTGTCCGGCTGCCTGCCGATGTGCGGGCACGGGACGATCGGCGTCGCGACCGTGCTGGTCGAGTCGGGCATGGTCCCGGTCAGCGAACCGCTGACGCAGGTCCGGCTGGACACGCCGGCCGGGCTGGTGGTCGTCGACGTCGCGGTGAAGGACGGCCGGGCCGAGCACGTGACGCTGCAGAACGTTCCGGCGTACTCGCACGCTCTGGACGCCTCGGTCGAGGTGAAGGGGCTCGGGACGGTCACGTACGACCTGGCGTACGGCGGGAACTTCTACGCGATCCTGCCGCTGGAGCAGCTCGGGATCCCGTTCGACCGGTCGGAGAAGGACCGGATCCTGCAGGCGGGGCTGGACATCATGGCGGCGATCAACGAGAACGACCGCCCGGTGCATCCGGAGGATGCGGGGATCTCAGGGTGCAAGCACGTGCAGTTCACGGCGCCGGGGCGGGACGGGAGTGACTCGCGGAACGCGATGGCGATCTACCCGGGGTGGTTCGATCGGTCGCCGTGTGGGACGGGGACTTGTGCGCGGATGGCGCAGTTGCATGCTCGGGGTGAGCTGGAGCTCGGGCAGGAGTTCGTGAACGAGTCGTTCATCGGGACGAGCTTCACGGGGAAGTTGCTTGAGGCAACTACTGTCGGTGGTTTGCCGGGAGTGGTGCCGACGGTGCGTGGGCGGGCTTGGATCACGGGGATGGGCAACTACTTGCTGGACCCGACAGATCCGTTCCCTACGGGATTTGTGCTCTGAGAAGAGAAACAAAAGAAAAAGAAAGAGAAGTGGGGCGGGGGCGGGATTTGTGCTTCAGGAACGGAAGCGCAGGGACTGACCCGGGCGGAGTTGGCCGCAGAGGTCCAGGTCCGCGGCGGTGACGTAGCCGATGACCGGGTAGCCGCCGGTGACCGGGTGGTCGGCGAGGAACAGGACCGGGAGGCCGGACGGCGGGATCTGGAGGGCGCCGAGCTCCATGCCCTCGCTGGGGAGCTCGCCGTCCTGGGCTCGTTCGAGCGGCTCACCGTCGAACCGTACGCCGACGCGGTTGCTGTTGCTGCTGACCGTGTACGACTGGCCGGTCAGTGACTGCCAGCCGGCGTCGGTGAACCAGTCGCGGCGTGGGCCGGGGAGGACCTGGACGACCACCTCGCCGCCCGCGGGGTCGGCGACCGGGGCGAGGTCGACGCCGGGCATCGGGCCGTGGTCTTTGCCCAGGGCGAGTACGTCGCCGACGGCGACGGGGGCCGGGCCGAGGCCGGAGAGCAGGTCGGTCGAGCGGGAGCCGAGGACCGGGTCGACGTCCAGGCCGCCGCGGAAGGCGACGTACGTGCGCAGGCCGGTGCGCGGGGTGCCGAGCTGGAGGAGCTCGCCCTTGCGCAGGAGAGTCGGGGCATTGAGTGCGACATTCGAGCACGGTGCCCCGGTGACGGCGTAGATCAGGTCGTCCGCGGCAAGCACCGAGAGCCCGCCGAAGGTGACCTCGAGGGTGGCGGCGTCGGGGTGGTTGCCGACGAGGCGGTTCGCCAGTTGGTACGACGTGCGGTCACAGGCGCCGGAGCGGCCGATGCCGAGTGCTGCCTGGCCGGGGCGACCGGAGTCCTGGATGGTGGTGAGTGGGCCTGTCGCCAGGACTTCGAAGCGGGCTGTCATCCGCGCCGCCGGTCGGGGGCGGAGGAGGTTGCATCGACGAAGCGGATCCGGCGGCCGGGGCTCAAGAGGGCTGCTGGGTCTCGGTTGAGGTCGAAGACGGCGACGTCCGTGCGGCCTAGCAGCTGCCAGCCGCCGGGCGACTCCCGCGGGTAGACCCCGCTGAACTCGCCGGCCAGCCCGACCGAGCCGGCCGGGACCTTCGTCCGCGGCGACGAGCGGCGGGGGATGTCCCAGGACGACTCACCGGTGAGGTAGCCGAAGCCCGGTGCGAAGCCGCAGAAGGCGACCGTCCACTCGTCGGCGGTGTGACGCCGGACGACCTCCTCGATCGAGCAGGAGAGCAGCTCGGCGACGTCGGCGAGGTCCTCGCCGTCGTACACGACGGGGATCTCGACCAGGTCGCCGCCGATCCGGCGGTCCTCCAACGGAGTGGTGGTGAGCAAGGTGCGTTCCAGGGTCGAAAGGTCACCGTTGTCGATGGTCACCATGACGGTCCGGCCCGCCGGCACGATGTCGACGACACCGGCCGGCGGGTCGACGCGCAGCGCCGCGTAGTACCCGAGCACCTCGTCGAGGTCCCCGAGCTCCACGAGCAACGCCGAGCTGCCGCAGGGAAGAACACGCATCATGCAAGCGCCGCCTCGTCGCAGCCCGGCACGCGCATCAAGCGGCGAACGGGGTCAGGTCGACCCCGGCTTCCGAGAGGGCTTTGCGGACGCGCTGGGCGATCTGTACGGCGCCCGGTGTGTCCCCGTGCAGGCAGATCGACCCCGGCTGCAACTGCAGCTCGCCGCCCTTCACGTCCTTGATCGGGGCACCCGTCGCCATCGCCACGCAGCGCCGGGCGATCTCGCGCCCGTCGTGCAGTACCGAACCAGGCTCTCGCCGCGAGACGAGAGTCCCGTCCGGCGAGTACGCCCGGTCGGCAAAAGCCTCGTGTACGACGGTCAGCCCGGCCTCCTCGGCCAGCTTCAGCCACACCGCGCCCGGCAGTCCGAGCACCGGCAGCGCCCGGTCGTAGTCCGCGACCGCCGCGACGACGGCCGCGGCCTGCTCCTCGTGGTGCCCGATCGTGTTGTAGAGCGCGCCGTGCGGCTTCACGTACGCGACCTCCGAGCCGGCCACCCGGGCGAAGGCGTCCAGCGCGGCGATCTGGTACAGCACCTCGTCCCGCAGCGCCGCGGGCTCGATGTCGATGAAGCGCCGGCCGAAGCCGGCCTTGTCGGCGTACCCGACGTGCGCGCCGATCGCGACGTCGCGGTCGGCGGCCCGTCGGCAGACCGCCCGCATGATGGAGGGGTCGCCGGCGTGGAAGCCGCAGGCGACGTTGGCGCTGGTGACGACGTCGAGCAGGGCGTTGTCGTCACCCATCGCCCAGTTGCCGTAGCCCTCGCCGAGGTCGGCGTTCAGGTCGACGGTGCTCATCGCGAACCTCCTAGTTGAACAGGTCGATGACCGGACGGACGGAGCGCACGGCCAGGTAGATGGTGAGCAGCCAGGCGGCTCCGCCGATGCCGAGCAGCCAGGCCGGGTAGCGGTAGCCGTTCAGCAGGTCCTTGCGTCGCCATGCCACCCAGAGAAGCACACCGATCCCGACGGGCAGCAGCAGGCCGTTGAACGCGCCCGCGAAGACGAGCAGCGTGGTCGGTGCCGTCCCGACGGCCAGGTAGATGATCGTGGTGACCGCGATGAAGCCCACCACCAGCGCGGTCCGCATCCGGTCGCTCGTCTTGGTCCGCGAGGTGATGAACGAGACCGTCGTGTACGACGCACCGATCACGCTCGTGATCGCCGCGGCCCACAGCACGATCCCGAAGACCCGCAGCCCGACCTCCCCGGCAGCCTGCTGGAACGCCGACGCGGCCGGGCTGGCCGGGTCGAGCTTGGTGCCGCCGGCCACGACGCCGAGGATCGCCAGGAACAGCACGATCCGCATCACGCCGGTGATCAGGATGCCGGTCACCGAGCCGCGGGTGATGTCGCGGAGGTGCTCCGGGCCGCTGATGCCCGAGTCGAGCAGGCGGTGCGCCCCGGCGTACACGATGTAACCGCCGATCGTGCCGCCGATCAGGGTGGTGATCGCCAGGAACTCCACCTGCTCAGGCAGTACGACGTTCTTCAGCGCCTCGCCGACCGGCGGCCCGGAGGTGATCGCGATGTACGTCGTCAGCACGATCATCAGCGCACCGAGCACGAACACGATCCGGTCCATCGCCAGCCCGGCGCGCTTCGACAAGAAGATGCCGATGGCAACGAGCGCGGAGAGCGCGCCGCCGAGCTTCGGGTCCAGCCCGAGCATCGCGTCGGTGCCCAGCCCGGAGCCGGAGACGTTGCCGATGTTGAACACCAGGCCGCCGACGAACAGCAGCGCGGCCATCGCCCAGCCGAGCCCGGGGGCGACCAGGTTGCCGAGCTCCTGGGCGCGCCGGCCGGAGACGCCGATCACCCGCCAGACGTTCAGCTGCAGGGCGATGTCGACCAGGATCGACACGGCGATGGCGAAGGCGAACGCGGCCCCGAGCTGGACCGTGAACGTCGTGGTCTGGGTGATGAAGCCCGGGCCGATGGCCGAGGTGGCCATCAGGAACATCGCCCCGATCAGTGTCGACCGGGTGCCGGCCTTCATCGAGCCGGTGGACTCGGAGGTGGGGCGGCCGACGCGGCGGACCGGGCGTTGTGCGCCTGGTTTGGCCGGCGGCTTGAGCGGCGGGTTGGCCATGGTTGTCTCCTGGTCTCAGCAAGCGGGTGTTGAGAGAAGGGACCGGGCGGGGTTACCGCCGTACGGTCTTGCCGGCGGCCTCGACGAGGGCGACGGTCTGGTCCACGACAGCCTTACGGTCAGCCTCGAACTCGGGGCTGGTCAGTGCACTCGCATCGGTGGGGTACTCCAGGGCCGAGATGTGCAGGTGCCCACCCGGCAGGGTCGGATGACCGGTCCCCAGTCGCAGCCGGTTGGTCCGGTACATCGACTCGTTCGACAGGTAGTTGCTGCCCGGGGCGCTGGCCGCGTGCGAACCCGGCGACGGGTCGGGCGCGGTCCGCAGGGCCTCGGGATCAGGGAAGGTGCCGGCCGGCCACTCGGTGATGCCGGGGTTGAGCGTGACCGGCCACGGGCCGGTGCCGGCGGCGATCATCGCGTCGTACGGGAGCGTGGTCCGGATGAACTGCGGCGACGGCTGCGGCTGCGGCCAGAGCGCGGCGGCCGAGATCGAACCCCAGTTGAGCGCGCGGTTGTTGTCGGGCGCTCCGCCGCGGAATCCGCCGGCCCACTTCTCGATGTGCATGGCGCCGCGGCGGGTCTGGCTGATCGTCATCAGCGCGTCGATCGCGCCGCGGTGGCGCGGGTCCTCGGGACCGATCAGCCACGGGCCGAAGGCGTCCTCGACGATGCCCTGGTCGAAGTCGGTCCAGTTCACCGGGAAGATCACGGCCTGGATCGTGAGCTCGCCGACCCGCCGCCCGTGCAGCTGCAGCGCGGAGGCGCCGGACGGGTTGGAGTGCCGCAGGCTGTCGTCGAGGCTGTAGGTGTCGAAGCCGCTGACCAGGAGCTTGGCGCCGTCGGCGGGGAAGGACACGGCGTCGATCCCGCGGGAGGCGTAGTCGAACTGCCGCAGGATCGCCCGGTGCTGCAGGTTGGTGAGCGGGAACGACGGCTCCCAATCGCGGACCGCGCGGCTCATCGAGGTCCTGGCCCAGTAGAGCGGGCGGTCGTCGTACGGGTCGATGGTGCCGGAGACGAGTCGGCCCTGGGCTCGGTCGACGGCGGTTGTCCACAGGGTCGCGCCGGCGGTGCGGATCGCGGCCGCGGCCTCGGTGACGCCCGCGTAGCCGGCGAGCTTGGCGGTGAAGTCGTCGACCAGGCCCTCGAAGCCGGCCGCTTCGATGAAGTCGCGGGCCACCGGGGTCGTCCGGCCGGACAGGCTCAGCGTCGTCCGCTGCTCCTCGACGGTCAGCATCATGACGACTCCCTGCGATCGGCGGATCTACCTCTGGTGACCTCAAAGGTAGAGATTGTTCAACAATCCTGCAAGACTCTCGTTCAACGCAGTTTCGCTTCCCGGCCCGGAGTGGGTGATGATGCGAGGGTGTCCAGTTCCAGCGAGATCCGTCCGACCGCTGAGCCCGGGACCGACACGTCCTGGCTCCGGGCCGTCGCGGACGACGCCGCGCTCTTCGACCGGAGCAGTTCGGCCGAGCGGGTCGCCGACGTGCTGCGCCGCCGGATCACCGAGGGCATCCTCAAGCCCGGGACCCAGCTGTCCGAGGAGCTCCTCAAGGAAGCTCTCCAGGTCAGCCGGAACACGCTGCGGGAGGCCTTCCGCCTGCTCACCCACGAAGGGCTGCTGGTGCACCGGATGCACCGCGGCGTCTTCGTCCCCGACCTCACCGAGGACGACCTGCTCGACCTCTACCGGCTCCGCCGCGTGCTCGAGTGCGACGTCGTACGGACGCTCGACAGCCTGGACGCCGACCAGCTCGAGCCGCTGCGCGAGGACGTCGCGGCCAGCGAGGCCGCCGCCGAGGCCGAGGACTGGATCTCGGTCGGTACGGCGAACATGCGCTTCCACCGGCACCTGGTCGGTCTGGCCGGCAGCACCCGGATGGACGAGATCACCGGCCGCCTGCTCGCCGAGCTGCGCCTGCTCTTCCACGTCATCGCGACGCCGCGGGCTCTGCACGAGCCGTACATCGCGCGCAACCGTTCCCTGCTCGAACTGCTCGAAGCCGGTGAGTACACCCGCGCCGCCGACGAGCTCAACGCGTACCTGCTCGACTCCCAGGCGGCCCTGCTCGCCGCCTTTCGCGCTCGGCCGTGACCTGGGGGTCCTCTCGAAGGAGCCCCGATGACCGCCACCCCCGCCGAAGCCCGAGCCCGCTACCGCGAAGGACTCGTCGTACCGACGACCGGCCAGGCGCCCGGATTCACCCAGGCGAACCTGGTGATCCTGCCGCGCGACTGGGCCTACGACATGCTGCTGTTCGGCCAGCGCAATCCGCAGCCGGTCCCGCTGCTCGACGTCACCGACGCCGGATCGTTCCGTACGACGCTCGCTCCGGACGCCGACCTGCGCACCGACCTTCCGCAGTACCGGGTCTGGCGGGACGGTGAGCTGGTCGACGAGCCGAGCGAGATCACCGGGCTGTGGCGTGACGACCTGGTCAGCTTCCTGATCGGGTGCAGCTTCAGCTTCGAGACCGCGCTGCTCGACGCCGGCGTACCGGTGCGGAACCTCGAGCAGGGGCGGAACGTGTCGATGTACAAGACGGCGATCCAGTGCCGTCCGGCCGGGCGGCTCGAAGGGCCGCTGGTGGTGTCGATGCGGCCGGTTCCGGCCGGCCTGGTGGCGACCGCGGTGCAGGTGACCGGGCGGATGCCGCAGGTGCACGGAGCGCCGGTCCACATCGGTGAACCGGCCACGCTGGGTGTCCGCGACCTCGCCGTACCGGACTTCGGTGAAGCGGTGGAGACCCAACCGGGCGATGTGCCGGTTTTTTGGGCTTGCGGAGTGACGCCCCAAGCTGCGTTGATGGCTTCACGGCCCCCGTTCGCGATCACGCACGCCCCCGGGCACATGTTCGTGACGGATGTGCCGGACAGCGTCTACCGACAGCCGTAGGGGAGCAGGGGCATGGGCGAGGACAGGACCGAAGAGCAGCGCAAGTCGTACCGGCCGATCGACGCGAAGGGGTTCCGGGACGCGATTCCGCGGAACTGGGGGCCGGTCGACCGGGCCGTCGTGCTGCCCGAAGGGCTGGCCGAAGCGGCCGCCGAGCACCGGCGGAAGCTCAGCACGGCGCTGCCGGGGCGGCGGATCGCGCTCGGCGCCGGGCAGGCGCCGGTGCGGTCGAACGACACCGACTACCGGTTCCGGGCCGACAGCGACTTCGTCTGGCTGACCGGGTGCCAGGCCGAGGGCGCCGTCCTGGTGATCTCGGCGGACGGCGACGCGACGCTCTACCTGCGCGAGGCCGCCGGGCCGGACGAGCCCGACTACTTCGCGAACGCGCGCGACGGCGAGCTGTGGATCGGGCCGGTGCCGGGGCTGAAGGACTGGTCGGAGGCGCTGCAGATCGCGTGCCGGCCGATCGAGGAGCTGCCGGCCGCCGTACGGGGTGCTGTGCCGTTCATGCTGTCCGTGCCCGGGGTCGAGCCGATGCTGGACGCGCTGGTGCGGACCTCGTCGACCGACGGCGACATCCTGCGGCAGTCGATCGCGGAGCTGCGGCGGATCAAGGACGACTGGGAGCTCGACCAGCTGCGCGAGGCGGTCGAGGCCAGCGTGCAGGGCTTCGCGGACGTCGCCCGGGAGCTGCCCGAGGCGATCCGTGGTGGCGGCGAGCGCTGGCTGGAGGGCACGTTCGACCGACGCGCCCGTACGGCGGGCAACGGCGTCGGCTACGCGTCGATCGTTGCCGCTGGCAATCACGCGCCGGTGCTGCACTGGGTGCGGAACGACGGCGCGGTGCGCGAGGGCGATGTGATCCTGCTGGACGCAGGGGTCGAGACGCGGACGTTGTACACCGCCGACGTGACCCGGACGTTCCCGGCGACCGGTGAGTTCACCGCGCCGCAGCGTCAGGTGTACGACCTGGTGCACAAGGCGCAGCTGGCCGCGCTCGCGGCGGTGACGCCGGGTGCGCCGTACCGGGCCTTCCAGTACGAGGCGATGCGCGTGCTCGTCGAGGGCCTGCGGGACTGGGGCATCGTCGACGTCTCGCTCGACGAGGCGCTCGGCCCGGACGGGCAGCAGCACCGCCGGTACGTCGTCTGCGGCCTGGGCCACTTCATCGGCCTGGACGTCCACGACTGCGACGCCGCCCGCCCCGAGACCTACTTCGCCGCGGACCTCGAGGTCGGCATGGCCCTGGCGGTCGAGCCCGGCCTGTACTTCCACCCGCACGACGAAACCGTCCCGCCCGAGCTCCGCGGCATCGGCATCCGGATCGAGGACAACGTCGTGGTCCACTCCGACCGCCTCGAGATCCTCACCGAGCCGCTCCCGATCACCGCCGACGGTCTGGAGCAGTGGGTCAAGGCGCAGCGACAGTGAGTAGGGAATCAATCACTTAAAATAATCTGGTCACAGGTAGTAACACCGGGCCGGTCGGCTCCGATGTAGTCAGTGGGGGAGGGTCGCTTTCGGCTCGGTGCGTGGTGGTGGGGGGCCGCGGCCACGCACCGGCCGGACGGCCCCGGAACTTGGGACCCGGGGGGGACCCAGGGGTAGTGAGGCACGGGGGGTACGACGATGAATTTGCGGGTGCGGGTTGTGCACTGTGGATGTGCGGGCGGCCGGCACTGGTACGCCGACATCGACGACGCGGAGGATCCGCAGCCGGACGATCCGTTCTGGTACGTCGACGGGTGCGCCAGTCAGGCGCAGGCCCTGGAGACGGCGTGCGAGCAGCTGTCGACGCTGGCGAGCCGGGCGTATCGGGGGGATCACCTGCTGCGGGTGCTGGACTGACAGACCGAAGCCCCCACCCTGATGAGGGGTGGGGGCTTCGGTCTTTTCAGCGGATCAGCCGCGGGTCAGCGTGACGCCGTAGTAGTTCGCGGCGTCGACGACCGGCTGGTAGAACGAGTACGAGCCGGTGGCGTTGCCGCCCTGGTTGAAGCCGCAGTCGTGACCGTCGGACGGGCCGCCGGACGTCATGCCCTGCGCGACGGTGCCGGAGATGTACGCACCGCCGGAGTCGCCGCCCTCGGTGCAGACGGTCGACCGGGCCAGACCGCTGGTGCGGGTCACGCTGCCGCCCGCGCCGCCGTAGTTGACGGTCAGGTTGTACTGCGTGATCGTGCCGCAGGTCCAGCCGGTGGTGTTGCCGGCCTTGCAGATCGTCGAGCCGACCGGGGCCTTCGACGAGCCGGTGACCCGGGTGGTCTGGCCGTTGCGGTTGTCGATGTAGCCGCGGCCGACGTTGTTCGCGTCGATGTCCATCAGACCCATGTCGACGCTCGGCTGGCCGGTGCGGAAGCGGCTCGCGACGCCGGCCCCGAGGCGGACGCCGGAACGGTTCTGCACCATCGGGTTGCCCTCGACACAGTGGCCGGCGCTGAGCATCACGTTGTCGCTGCCGTTCCGGGTCCCGGAGAAGCCCAGTGAGCAGTTCGTGCCCGGGACCAGGTCCATGATCTGGCCACCGATCACGTCGGCGGTCATTGCCAGCGTGGTGCTGTTGGTCGACACCGCGACGCCCGGGATCGCCTGCAACTGCTTGACCAGGGCAACGGTCTTGGCGGACTGCTCACCGGGCTGCAGGATGATCCGCAGCGTGTCGGTCGGCAGGTCGGCGCCGATCTGCTGAACCTGCGTCGAGCCGGACCTGTCGATCAGGGCCTGGGCTCGCGTCTGCAGCGCGGTCAGCGCCTTCTCGCCGCGGGCGACGGTACGCGGGGTCAGGCCGTTCGCGTTGGCGGCGTCCGCGGCGGCGGTGGTGTGGACGTTCACGACCAGCCGGCGGGCCGAGTCGAAGAACGCGCCGTCGAGGCCGGGCTCGGCCTTGGCGGCACGGGACGCCTTGGCCAGTTGGGCTTTGACGGTGTCGAGCGCGTCGGCCTTGGTGTGCTCGGCGTCGAGCCGGAGCTTGGCGTCGGACGCCGGGACGCCCCAGCTCTTGCCGAGGACGTCGTACACGCCGTCGACCGGCTCGGGAGTGGGCGCACTGCTGGCGGACTGGATCGGCGCCAGGGCGGCGGCGCCGAGTCCGAGGGCCAGAGCAGCTCCGACCAGGGTTTTGCGGAACTGTCGGGGACGGGGCGGCGAAACAAAGGACATGGTCACATCCGGTTCCTCTGGGTGGCCTTGCCTCACAGGGCCACGGTGAGGGAATCGTTGGGGCTACGGACGATGACCACAAGGGAACGGACGGTAATGGTTGCCTCGGGCAGGGGCGGTCAAGGGAAAGCCTTCGGGTGAACGAACGATCACCCCCTGTCGACCACTGGTCGACCGAGGGTGATCCTTCGTAGACCGGTTCAGCTCGTCGGGTCGACCGCCGCGCAACTCGTTCCGCGGCGCGGTACGTCGAGCGCGACCAGGTAGTCGTCGACCGTTGCCTCCATGCACGGACTCGTCGTGTAGCTGCCGTGCCCCCAACCGCGGTACGTGGCCAGTACGCCGTCGCGGCCGAGCTGGCGGGCGACGCTCCTGGCCCCGGGGTAGCCGGTCGCGGGATCGTGCAGGCTGTTGATCAGCAGCGCCGGCGTCCGCAGGTCGTACCGCTTCGGATCGCGCTGCGGGTTGGGCGCCTTCGGGAGACCGAGGCAGGTCGTCACGGCCAGCAGTTGGCCGGGGTAGCGCAGGTCCTCGTTGTCCCGCGCCAGCCGGCGCAGGTGTCCGGCGTACTCGCGGAAGTCGCGGACCGGCAGGCTGAAGTCGCGGCAGAACGTCACGAACGCGAAGCTCGCGAGTCCGGTCGGGACCGGCGGCTGCTCGGTCGGCGGCGCGCTCTTGTCCAGCTTGGCGAGCAGGCCGGCCAGCTTGGCCCAGTCCGGTCCGTAGAAGGTCCGGAACGTCACGAAGCTCAGCTGGAACGGGGCGATCGGGTACGACGGGCGCTGCGGATCCGGGAGCTCGCCGCGGTCGGCGCGGGCGAGGAGCCGGTCCCAGAGGGCGTGGATGTCCTGGCCGTGCAGGGCGCAGGTCGTTGCCGTCGTACACCACTTCACGAACTCGTCGAACGAGTCCTGACCCGCCCAGGCCTGCTCGTCGAGGAACTCGCCGGTCGTCGCGCGGCCGTGGTCGAAGACGCTCTCGAGCACCAGCGCGCGTACTCGCTGCGGGTAGCGCTGGGCGTATTGCTGGCCGACCAACGTGCCGTACGAGCTGCCGTGGAAGGAGATCCGTTGCTCACCCAGGGCAGCGCGGATCGCGTCGACGTCGCGCACGGTCTGCAGGGTGTCGAGGTGGTCGTAGACCGGGCCTGTGTTCTTGCGGCAGTCCGTGGCCAGGTCGTGGTTGTACTTGATGGTCGCGTCGAAATCGCTCTGGCTCTTGAGGATCGGCGAGGGTTGGCGCGCGAGGAGTGCGGCCGAGCACTTCACCGCGTTGCTGCGGGCAACACCGCGCGGGTCGAAGCTGACGACGTCGAAGCGGTCCTCGAGCTGCTGACTGAACCTGCTCATACCGGTGCGGATCCGTTCGACGCCGGAGTCGCCTGGCCCGCCGGGGCCGAACACCAGTACGCCGACGCGCTCGCCTTGAGCCTTCCGCCGGGCGACGGCGAGCTCGAAGGTGCCGTCGCCTGGCTTGTTCCAGTCGATCGGCACGGTCAGCGTCGCGCACTCGGAGCCGGGGAGGAGGGCGATGTCCTCGGGGGTGTCGCCGGGCTCGGGTTGGCAAGCTGCCCAGTCGACGGACGGCGCCGCGGCAGCCGGCACAGTCAACGTTGCCAGTACGGCGGCCGCGGCCGCACACCAAACAATGGGTCTCTTCATTGGGACGATCTTTCGCCGCGCCGACCCTGAGCGGCATCCGGTGGCGACCCGGAGGGAACCCGGGAGCGGGTTGGGTGGGGTTGTTAGGGTCACTGGTCTGATGACCGAGACTGTTGCAGCCGTGGACGCGCCGGCTGGTTCGAAGCATGCGACCTGGTTCCGGGTGGTGGCGATCGCCGAGGCGATCTCCTGGACCGGGCTGCTGATCGGGATGCTGTTCAAGTACGTGCTGTCGGACAACGAGATCGGCGTCCAGATCTTCGGGCCGATCCACGGCGGGATCTTCGTCGCCTACGTGCTGACCGTCGCGGTCGTCCGTAAGCCGCTGCGCTGGACCTGGACGACCACGCTGCTCGCGCTGGCCGCCAGCATCCCGCCGCTGTTCACCTGGTTCTTCGAGCTGTGGGCAGCCCGCACCAACCGCCTCGGCTGACTCACCGGCCGCAGCCGCGGCAGGGCCGGCGCGTCCGGAGGTAGTAGCCGTACGTCGCGGCGAGCAGTCCCGCGCCCCAGAGCACGTAGGCCGGGACGGCGACCCAGAAGAACGCCTCGGGCAGGTCGATGTCCCCGAAGATCGGCTCGTGCTGCAGCACTGCCGCGAACATCTGGAGCAGTCCGACGCCGAAGTACGCCGTGATGCCGGCGCCGAGTCCGCCGCCGGGGAGCAGCAGCATCCAGCGCGGGAAGATCCGGCTGGCGCGGGTGACCAGTAGGAGCGGGAGCAGGAGGCCGGCGAGCAGGAAACCGGTCTCGAAGAGGATCACCGCCGAGCCCGCGTCGTACGGCGTGCTGCCGAACCCGACGACCGCCTGAGCCGCCAGGCGGATGAGGCAGCCTGCTGCGGCGACGGCTGCTCCGGCGATGGCCCAGCGGGGTGTGGACGTCACCGGTCGGCGGCTGCCGCTGCAGCGCAGGCAGGACGGGTCGAGCTGTCGTTGCCTGGCCAGAGCGGTCGCCGCGAGCAGTGCCGCGCCAGTGAGGCCGCCGAGGCGGCTGAGTAGACCGAGTGGGTCGAAGGGGATGCCGAGGCCGGGCAGTACGGCGGCGACGACGTCGAGCAGCGCGAAGCCGCACACGGCGACCCAGCCGGCGGCTGCTGCCCAGGTGAGCCCGATGGTCACCCGCGACACCGGCAGCACGAGCAGAGCCGCGCTCAGCACGCAGAACGCGAGCGAGAGCCAGTAGGAGATCAGCAGGTCGCTCCCGGGCAGCTCCCAGTCCGGTGCGTGCCCAGTGGCGAACCACAACCGCACCAGCCCGTACGCCGCCGCGTGCCCGGCTGAGACGAGAGGTGCCCAGCGCATCCACCGCGGCGTCGTCGTCTCGCCCGGTGCGTGGTCGTGCGGATGCGTGCTCGTCGTCATGTGTTCAGCTTGTGGTGGTGGTGCTTCCGAGGGATCCCCCGTGCGGGGGAACGCTCTCCCTCTGTGGAGTGCACGGCCGGATTGACGGGGAGCGCGGGTCCGCCGTACCGTCGCGACCGTCAGCACCACACGCCGCATGAACCCGTGCGGGAGAGACCCGGGCACCGACCCGGGCGCCGTAGGAGCAACTCTCCCCAAGAATCTCTCAGGCACCCTCACCGCACGGGCGAGGCACCTCTGGAAGACAGCACGTCTGACAGAGCGGGGAGGCACACCGATCGGTCAACGACGACCGGAAGGAACCTCCAGATGGCGATCAGCGTTTTCGACCTGTTCAGTATCGGGATCGGCCCGTCGAGCTCCCACACCGTGGGACCGATGCGCGCGGCCCGGACCTTCGCCGTCGGCCTCGCCGCCGACGGCCTGCTCACCCGGACGACGGCCGTCGAGTCGCAGCTGTTCGGCTCGCTCGGCGCGACCGGGCACGGGCACGGCAGCAACAAGGCCGTCATGCTCGGACTCGAGGGCGAGGACCCCGAGACCGTCGACACCCGCTCGGTCGAGGGGCGCGTCGAGGCGATCCGCGCGGCCAAGACGCTGCGGCTGGCCGGCGGGCACGAGATCGCGTTCGACGAGAACTCCCAGCTGGTGATGCACCGCCGCAAGGCGCTGCCGTACCACCCGAACGGGATGACCTTCGTCGCCCGCGACGCCGAGGGCGTCGTACTGCGTGAACGGACGTACTACTCGGTCGGTGGCGGGTTCGTCGTCGACGAGGACGCGGCGGCCGGTGACCGGATCGTCCCGGACCGGACGCCGCTGAAGTACCCGTTCCTGTCGGGCGCCGAGCTGCTCGACCGGTGCCGCGAGTCCGGGCTGCCGATCAGCGAGGTGATGCTCGCCAACGAGCTGGCCTGGCGGACCGAGTCCGAGATCCGCGAGGGCCTGCTGCACATCTGGCAGGTCATGCAGGACTGCGTCGACGAGGGCTGCGAGACCGAGGGCGTCCTGCCCGGCGGCCTCAAGGTCCCGCGCCGCGCGCACGGCCTGCACCAGAAGCTGAGCAGCGACAAGTGGTCGGTCGACCCGCTCAAGGTGATGGACTGGGTGAACCTGTTCGCGCTCGCCGTGAACGAGCAGAACGCCTCCGGCGGCCGGATCGTCACCGCGCCGACGAACGGTGCCGCGGGCATCATTCCCGCCGTACTGCACTACTACCGCCGCTTCGTCCCGGGGGCGACCGAGGACGGCACGGTCCGGTTCCTGCTGGCGGCCGCCGCGATCGGCGTGCTCTACAAGGAGAACGCGTCGATCTCCGGCGCCGAGGTCGGCTGTCAGGGCGAGGTCGGGTCGGCCTGCTCGATGGCTGCCGCCGGGCTGTGCGAGGTGCTCGGCGGGACGCCGGAGCAGGTCGAGAACGCGGCCGAGATCGCGATGGAGCACAACCTCGGCCTGACCTGCGACCCGGTCGGCGGGCTGGTCCAGATCCCGTGCATCGAGCGGAACGCGATGGCCTCGGTGAAGGCGATCAACGCGGCCCGGATGGCGATGCACGGGGACGGGGTGCACGTGGTCACGCTGGACAAGGTGATCAAGACGATGCGCGAGACCGGCGCCGACATGAAGGTCAAGTACAAGGAGACGTCACGAGGCGGCCTGGCCGTCAACGTGATCGAGTGCTGACGGGTCCTCCACGTGGGCGTTGTGGCCGAGGCCCGGCAGCGTGACGACGCGGTCGTGCAGGGCGGCGAGCTCGGTGTCGGTGTTCATCGGGTCGAGTTCGCCACGCGCCAGTACGACGTGCGCCTGGGCGTCGCGGACGAGACGGGCCATGTTGGGCGCGCCGACGCCGAACGCCTTGTTGTCGAGCGCGAGACGCCAGCGGCCGTCGACCCGCAGCAGGCCGTGGCCGACGGCCTTGCTCGCGGGATCGACCAGACCCTGGAGTCCTGAGACCTTCAGGTAGCGCTCGGCGGCGGCCTCGCGGGTGTCGAACCAGGCGACCGGTTTGGCGGCGAGGGCGGCGGTCCGGGCCAGGTCCTCGTCGGACCAGGTCACCTTCACGCCGAGGGCGATCACGCGGTCCACGCGCACGCCGTACCGGCCGCTGGCGAGCTCGAGGGCGATCACGCCGCCGAGCGAGTGGCCGACGACTGTTGTCAGTTCGCTGGGCAGGTCTTGGGCGACGGCGGCGGTGATCGACTCGAAGCTGTAGCTGTCGAGCGGGTCGGCCGTGCCGTGGCCGGGCAGGTCGGGGGTGAGTTCGCCCGGCCACCCGTCCCAGACCCGGCGGGTCGCGCCGAGGCCGTGCAGCAGGAGGTTTGTCATGGCTAGAGGCTGGCACGGTCACCGGCCGGTCGCTCGGCGTCGTGGCGCGTTGCAGATTCGGTGAATATCGTTCCAAGACCTGTTTGAAACGTGTGAACACCCGCTACTGTGCCGGAACTGTGAGTCTGTTCTCCGAGGAAGAACAGGCAGCATCGCGCCGGACCTCGCTGAGGAGCAAGAGGGTTCGCCGTACCGCCGCCTGCATCGCCCTGCCCATCGGTCTGTACGCCGCCCTGGCTGTCGTGGGCCTGCTGCCGCTGCCCGGCGCAGGCGACCCCGACACGGTCACGCCGGTCGCCGGCCTGCCGATCGTCGGTCCCGCCGACCAGAACTACCCGCGCGTCGAGGGGGATCCGCGGCCGGAGGTGACGCCGACGCCGCCGGTCTCGATCGAGTCGGACGGGGTCGGCCGGAGTGACGCCCAGCCGGACGGTCGCACCGGGGATTCGGCGGGGCGGCCGACGCCGGGCGCTCCGACGACCGGTACGGCGGAGGACCCGACGCGACGGGTGCTGCCGACGATCACGGCTCGGCCTCCGGTCGTGCCGACGCCGACGTCGGGCCCGACCGAGCCGCCGGTCAGGACGCCGTCGCCTTCGTCCCCGCCGTCACCTTCGCCTACGTCCTCGCCGACTGGCACGCCGCCGGTCACCGACGATCCCCCAAATCCGGGGTTGGTCGAGGAGCTGTTCGGCTGGCTCGACGCGCTGGTGCCGTAGTACCGCCCGGGCGCGGGCGCCCGGGGATCGGCCGCGCGGGCCGCGCCGGGCTGCTGCGCAGGACGCCGGCTGCGCCGGTCGTCGCGGCCGGTCGTCGTACCGACTACCAGGCGACCGGGCCGTGGATGCTCAGGTACTGGCCGGTCGGGCCGTCCTTGGCGATCGTGGCGGCCTGGACGATGATCGCCGCGCCCTCCTCGACCGTCTGGGTGCCGCGGTGGCCGTTGAAGTCCGTGGCGGTGAAGCCCGGGTCGACGGTGTTGATCCGCAGGTCCGGCAGCAGGTAGGCGAACTGCGCGGTGAGCATGTTGAGCGCGGCCTTCGACGCCGCGTAGCCCGGGACGGGGATCCAGGACTGGACCGGCGAGTCCCCGTCGAGGGGCACGCCCGCGATCGAGCCGAGCCCGCTGCTGACGTTCACCACGACCGGGTGCTCGCTCTTGGTCAGCAGCGGCAGGAACTCGTGCAGCACCTGCGCGGCGCCGAACACGTTGGTCTCGAAAACCGTCCGGAGCGTCTCGGCGGTCACCTCCGTCGCCGTCGACGGGTGTCCCGGGATGCCGGCGGCGTTCACGTGCCCGGGGATGCCGGCGTTGTTCACGAGAACGTCGAGCCGGCCCTGCTCGGCCTCGATCTGCTGCGCGGCGGCGCGGATCGACGCCGCGTCGGTGACGTCGATTTGGACGGTCAGCGCGCCGAGGTCGGCGGCGGCCTTGCGGCCCTTCTCGAGGTCGCGCGCCCCGACGTACACGATGTGGCCGAGGGCAACTAGTTCGCGGGCGGTCTGGAAGCCGAGGCTCTTGTTGGCCCCGGTGATCAGTGTGATGGTCATGGCAACGACTCTGGCCGGTCGCGGCGAGGACAGGCAGTACCCCGAACAGCCTGGGGAACGGCAGTACCAGGCTGTTGCCGCGCCGTGCCGCAATACTGGAGAGGTGTCCGAACTCGGCAAGACCCTGCACGCGTGGCGCGACCGGGTGACCCCGGCGGAGGCCGGTCTGCCTGTGAACGGCGTACGACGTGCCCCTGGGCTGCGGCGTGAGGAGCTCGCCCAGCTGGCCGGGTTGTCGGTCGACTACGTCGTACGGCTGGAACAGGGGCGGTCCTCGTCGCCGTCGGCTCAGGTGCTGTCCTCGTTGGCTCGGGCGCTGCGGCTGAACGACGCCGAGCGGGACCACCTGTTCGTGCTGGCCGGCCAGGCGCCGCCCGCGCCCGGGCGCATCTCGGCGTACATCCCGCCTGGTGTCCAGCGCCTGGTGGACCAGCTCGACGGCGCACCGCTGAGCGTCGCCGACGCGTCCTGGACGATGATCAGCTGGAACTCCCTGTGGGCCGCGATGCTCGGTGACCCGTCCGGACTACGCCCCCGGCAGCGCAACATCATCTGGCTGCACTTCGCCGGCCGTGCGGGCGTTCCGAACGACCGCCCCGACGGCGCCACGTACGTCGCCGGCCACGGCCGGGTCCGGCAGACGCCGGAGCAGACCGAGCGGTTCAAGCTCGCGATGGTCACCGACCTGCGCGCCGCCGTCACCCGCTACCCCAAGGACCCCGACCTGCACGCCTTCGTCGCCGACCTCCGCGCCGTCAGCCCCGAGTTCGCCACCGCCTGGGACGAGCACCAGATCGGCTTCCACGGCTCCGACCACAAAACCATCGAACACCCCGACCTCGGCCCGATCGTCCTCGACTGCGACGTCCTCACCGTCCCCGGCAGCGACCTCCGCATCGTCGTCTACACCGCACCCCCCAACTCCGAAGCAGCCGAAAAACTCAAACTCCTCTCGGTGATCGGCCTGCAGTCGCTCGCCTGAGCGCAACCGGTACGTGTGTTAGGGTTGGTACATGTCGATGAAGCGGACCAACGTGTACGCCGATCCGGAGGATCTGGCGTTGATCAAGCAGGCCGCTGAACGTCGTGGGGTGCCCGAGGCCGAGATCATCCGCGAGGGCATCCATCTCGCCGCGATGGCGAACCGGGTCTGGGACGAGCCGCTCGACTGGCCGACCTTCGACGGACCTGGCTGGGCGGCCGACAAGGACGAAGTGCGGTCCGCGGTCGTCCGTCGTACCGACGACCGGTGATTGTTGTCGCCGACACCTCCGGGATCATCGCGGCGTTCGACCGCAACGCCGCCGAGGCCGACGACTGCCGGAAGATCCTGCAGGAAGCTGGCACCGTGATCTTGTCGCCGCTGGTGCTTGCCGAGGTGGATCACCTGGCCCGTGCTCGCCTCGGCTCGACCGCGCGGACCGCGATTCTCGGCCTGCTGATGGACCAGGTCCGCCGCCTGCGCTTCCAGGTGCCAGAGGTCGGCGCCGAAGTTCTCGATACTGCGGCGGCGGTGATGCGGCGGTACGAGGATCTCGATCTGGATCTTGCGGACGCGGTGACGGTCGCACTGGCGGCGGAGTACCGGACCGACAGCCTGCTGACTCTCGACCGGCGTGACTTCCGGGCGATCCGTCCGCTCACTCCTCACCCGGCGTACACGCTGCTGCCGGACGATCTGTAGTCCTAGAAGGCGTCCACGTCGCTGGTTGAGGCGTTGCCGAGGATGGTGGGTTGGAGGTCGATCTTCCAGCCTTCGTTGCGGCCGAAGCCTTCGTCGAACTTGGAGAAGCTGCAGCTGGCGCTGAACTGGCGGCGTTTGGGGTTCCAGTCGGTGCCGCTCTTGAAGTAGACGTGGTACTTGCCGCCGATGCGGCTGATGGTGGCGGTCTTCTTGGCCTGGACGTAGACGAGCAGGTGCGGCTTGCTCGGGGGTTTGCCGTCGGTGACGATCGCGATCGCGACGTCCTCGGTGGTCCCGTTCGTCACCTGCAGACGGCCGGAGCCGCGGGCGCCGGAGCGGACCAGGACGTCGCCGTTCGACGGGCGCTGGTCCGGCGCCTCGGGGCCGACGTCGGGCAGCGTCGTACCGAACTTCAGGCCGAAGCGGCCGAGTGCGGCGATCGCGCCGGTCAGGTCGGTCTTGAGCCTCCGCTGGACGTTCTGCGAGGTGTAGACGACGCCGCCGCACTTGGCGTTCGTGTCGACGTCGTCGGACTGCGGACCGGTCAGCGACGCGGCCGCGGCGCGGAGCTTGGTCTGCAGCGTCGTGTGCGCGGCGGCGATGTTCGGCTGGACCTTGAGCAGCGCCAGCTCGGCGACGGTCGAGTTCAGCGACTCGGCGAGCGTGTCCATCGCGTCGGCCAGGTTGTCCGCCGACTTCGCCCCGGTCAGCCCGCGCAGATCGGTCGCGATCTGCTGGTCGAGCTTGGCCAGGTTCGCCTGGTACTCCGCGCCGGTCAGCGGCCCTGCCGGCTTCGGCGGAGGCGGCGGCGGCGCGGGCGCGCTCGTGGTCGGCGCGGCCGTCGGTGTGGTCACCACCGACGTACTCGGATCGGCTTCCGGCGCCGAACCGTCACCACACGCTGCCGCCGTACCGAGCAGTGCCACCCCGAGCACCACAGAGACCAGCTTCTTCATCTGTCCCGCCCCCAGGCCCCTAGAACCCCTTGTAGCTCAAAGCGTAGGGGTCTTACGGGTCCCCGGCGACTCGGAATTCAGCTTCGGGGTGCCGGGCGCACGAACGGGAAGGCCAGCGTGGCCCGGATGTTCTGCCCGGTCAGCATCATCACGATCCGGTCGACGCCGAGTCCGAGCCCGCCGGTCGGCGGCATCGCGTACTCCAGCGCGGCCAGGAAGTCCTCGTCCAGCGACATCGCCTCGGGGTCGCCCGCGGCGGCTTTCAGTGACTGCTCGGTCAGCCGTCGGCGCTGCTCGACCGGGTCCACGAGCTCCGAGTACGCCGTACCGATCTCTGCGCCGAAGGCGACGAGGTCCCACCGCTCGGCCAGCCGCGGGTCGGTGCGGTGCACCCGCGTCAGCGGTGACGTCTCGAGCGGGAAGTCGGTGTAGAAGGTCGGCAGCGTGGTCCGCGGCTCGACCAGTTCGTCGTACAGCTCGAGGACCAGCTCGCCGGCGGACAGCTCGAAGCCCGCCCGTACGCCGTGCTTGGCGCAGACCGCGCGCAGGTGGGCGACCGGCGTCCCGGAATCGAGGTCGACGCCCGTCGCGCGGCTGACCGCTTCGTGCACGGTGATCACCGGCCAGTCGCCGGAGATGTCGAGCTCCTCGCCGTCGCGCTGGACGACCGGCTTGCCGAACACCGCGGTCGCCGTCTCCAGCAGCAGCTCGCGGGTCAGCTCGCGCATCACGTGGTAGTCGGCGTACGGCTGGTACGCCTCGACCGACGTGAACTCCGGGTTGTGCGTCGCGTCCGCGCCCTCGTTGCGGAAGTTGCGGTTCAGCTCGAAGATCTTGCCCAGTCCACCGACACCGAGCCGCTTCAGGAACAGCTCCGGCGCGATCCGCAGGAACAGCTCGGTGTCGTAGGCGTTGATGTGCGTGACGAACGGCCGGGCGTTCGCGCCGCCGTGCACGGCCTGCAGCATCGGCGTTTCCACCTCGGTGAAGCCCCGCGTCTCGAACCCCTGCCGCAATGCCCGTACGGCGGTACTGCGGTGCTTCAACATCCGCAGCGACTCCGGGTTCATCACCAGGTCGAGATGCCGTTGCCGCACCCGCGCCTCGGGATCGGTGAACCCCTTGCGCTTGTCGGGCAACGGGTGCAGGCACTTGGCCGCCATCGTCCACCCGGTCGCGGCGACGGACAGCTCGCCGCGGCGGCTCGTGACGACCTCGCCGGTGACGCTGACGTGGTCGCCGATGTCGACCCACCGGTTCCAGCGCGTCAGGTCGTCCGTGATCATCACCTGCAGCTGCGTCAGGCCGTCCTGCAGCTGCGCGAACGCCAGGCCGCCGTGGTTGCGCAGCCGGACGACGCGGCCGGTGACGGAGACCTCGTGGCCGGTGTGGTGATCGGCGGGCAGGTTCTGGTGCAGCGCGCGGATCCGTTCCAGGGTTTCCGTCCGTGGCACTGTGACCGGGTAAGGGTCGATGCCTGCAGCAACCATTTCGGCGAGCTTGGTACGGCGTACGCGCTCCTGCTCGGTGAGCTTGCGGTCCGGGAGCGCAGGCCGGAGCAGTTCGTTCTCCAGCTCCCGCACGGTCTCCGCGAACGCGCCGCTGTCGCCGACGGTGATCGCGTGCCGGTCCGTGCTGGTGCTCGCGTCGACACGCGTCCACGGCCGGGGCGCGGGTAGGAAGCCCTCGGCGGTCCCGGCGGCGAGCAGGACCTGCGCGAGCGAGGCGCCGCGGGAGTAGCAGATCAGGCGGGGCGACCAGCGCGGCAGGTACTTCTCGTTCGACTGGTACAGGCTCTCCAGCTGCCAGAAGCGCGAAGCCGCGGTCAGCAACGCGTTGGTCAGCCGCAGGACAGGCCCGGCGCCGACCCGTTCGGCGTCGCTGAAGATCTCCCGGAACATCGCGAAGTTCAGCGAGATCCGGTGGACGCCGAGGTCGCCGCAGGCGTCGACCAGCGAGGCGACCATGAACTCCATCAGCCCGTTGACCGAGTCGGGATCGCGGCGCATCAGGTCGAGCGAGACCCCGCGCACACCCCAGGGCGCGAACGACAGCAGCCCTCGTACGGCGCCCTCGGCGTCCCGCGCGATGACCATCACGCAACGCGCGTCGGCCGCGTCGCCGAGCCGGCCGAGCGCCATCGAGAACCCGCGCTCGGTCTGAGCGCCGCGCCACTTCTCCGCCAGCTCGACGTACCGGGCGAGGTCCTCAGCGGGAAGGTCACCGTGCCGGACGACCTTCGCGTGGTACCCGGCCCGCTGAGCGCGGGTGACGGCCTGCCGGACCGGGCGCATCGTGCGGCCTTCGAGCGTGAAGTCGGCGACGTCGATGATCGCCTCGTCGCCCATCGCGAGCGCGCGGAGGCCCGCGTCGACGTACGCGTGGGCCGCCTCTTCACCGGCCGACAGTACGGCGGGAGACCAGCCGTACGACTGCGTCTCGGTCAGCCAGGTCTTGATCGCGGCCGGCCAGGCCGCCGGGTCGCCGAGCGGGTCACCGCTGGCCAGGCTGACGCCGTTGACCACGCGGTACGCGATCGCGGCGTCGCGGTCGGGGGAGAAGACGACGGCCTTGTCGCGCCGGGTCGCGAAGTAGCCGAGGCTGTCGCGTTCGCCGTACTGCAGGAGCAGGCGGCGGACCTCGAGCTCCTCGGGCTGGCTCAGGTAGCGGACGCGGCGGACCGAGCGGAGGAAGATCCAGAACGCGATCACCAGCGTCGCGGCGGACAGGAAGCCGACGGTCAGGCCGACCCAGGTGTGGCCCTCGTGCCCCGATCCCATCCGGGCCCGGCTCTGCCCGAACGCGGCGAACACCGCCCAGCCGATCTTCTCCCGCTGCCCCTGCAGGGTGTGCGGGAAGACCTGCGTGAGCGTGATGCTGACGCCGATCGAGACGAGCAGACCGCTGATCATCACGCCGATCGCCAGCCGCCGGCTACCCGGCGCGAGCCGGGCCGGGAAGCTGTCCCGGATCTTCCACAGCAGCACGATCATCAGGATCGGTACGACGACCCGGGCGATCCCGAGCTCGAGATCCTCGTACGACGCCCGCCCGAACTCCGCGATCAGGTCAGGATCGTTCGGGTTCGCGATCTGCACGCTGATGAAGCCGAGCGCGGCGATCGAGGTGAGCAGCGTCAGGCCTTCGAACACCCACAGCACCCACAGCAGCGCCGCCCGCTTGCCGCGCAGCAACGCGCTGCCGACCACCGCCAGGTACACCGCGGACAGGAACGTGTGCCCGGCCGGGATCCCGACGAAGTCGATCACCGCTTCGACGTGCCTGACCACCTCGGGCGCGGCCAGGTGCAACGGCACCGCGACGAACGACCAGACGGCGGCCGTGACGACCACGCGCCCCACCCACACCGCCGCCCGCTGCCGCCACTTCGGAACGACTTGCTGCCCTGACACGCAGTGATCATCCCACTGCGGCCCTCCGGATCAGCGGTTGAGCCACCAGATGGCCGCGTTGAGTGCGCCGGCGAACGACGTCCAGGCCCAGTACGGCAGCAGCAGCGCGGCGGCCGGCCGGCTGACCTGACGGAACGTGACGACGGTCCAGGCGATCGCCGCCCAGAGCAGGACGATCTCGATCAGCGCCAGGGCGATCGCGTTGGCGCCGAAGAACAGCGGGGTCCAGATCGCGTTCAGCACCAGCTGTACGGCGTACGGGACGAGCTGCTTGGACCAGCCGGTCTTGCGCCAGACGAGCCAGCCGCTGACGGCGATCATCGCGTAGAGGACCGTCCAGACCGGACCGAACCGCCAGCTCGGCGGAGCCCACGACGGCTGCTGCAGTTCGGCGTACTGCTCGGTGGTGCCTTGGACTCCCAGTACGCCGATCAGCGCGGCCACGGTGACAGCGGCTGCGTAGACGGCCAGTGCGGCCGCGCTGCGGACTGGGCGGTGCTCGGTCCAGGTGCTCATGCCGGACCGGTGCCCAGTGCTACGCCGTTGTAGTCAGAGCCGGCGTCGGGAGCTTGCGCTGCCAGACCTCGTCGAGGGCCATCCGCATGGCACCCGTGACGACGGCGTCCTCGGCCAGAGCGGACAGCTCCAGCTTCGGGTGGTTGAGGGTGAGCAGCCGGAGCTGGTCGGAGATGGCGTCCAAGAGAACCGCGCCGGCCCGGGCGACGCCGCCGCCGATGACGACGGCAGTGGGGTCGAGCACCAGTACGGCGGGAGCCAGAGCGCGGGCGAAGTCGCGGGCGACCTGCTGCACGACCGCCTGGGCCACCGGGTCGCGCTCAGCGGCCGCGGCGAACACGTCGGCTGTGTCGAGCTGCTCGCGGCCGAGCTCGGCCAGGCGGGACTCCGGATTGTCGAGCACAGCCTGCCGACCGAGTGCAGCGATCGCCTCGGAGCCGACAGCGCGCTCCAGCGGTCCGCGGCTGTCCTCGGGGTTGATCACGTCGTCCGGCGCGGTGGCGATGAAGCCGATCTCACCGGCCGCACCCGTACCGCGGTGCAGCCGACCGTCGATCACGATGCCGGCACCGAGCCGCTCACCCCACTGGACGGCGAGCAGCGTGCCCGTGCCACCCCGGGCCGCGGCGATCGCCAGGGCCGCCAGGTTGGCGTCGTTGTCGAGCATGACCGGGCAGTCGAGCAGGGAGCGCACGTGCTTGACCAGGTCGATCGAGGACCAGCCCGGCACGGACGGGACCAGCTGGACCCGCCCGGTGTGCTCGTCGACGATGCCCGGGCTCGCGGCAACAGCGGCCGCGATGTCCTCGGCCGGGACCTCCGCCTCGGCCAGCGCCTCGGTGATCACCTCGCTGATCACGCCGAGCAGCTCCTGGGCCGTCCAGCCCGGACCTGATCGCCGTACGAGGGAGAGCTTGCGCCCGGCCAGGTCGGAGACGCCGACAGTGACCCGGTGCGGGCCGACGTCGAGGCCGAGCACCGGCGCCGCACGGCCGCGCAGCGACACCCGGATGGCCGGCCGGCCCAGCGAGCGGTCCGCGGAGTCCGGCCCGTGCTGCTGCAGCCAGCCCGCGTCGAGCAGCTCGTCGACGGCCTGCGCGACCGTCGGTCTGGCCAGCCCGGTCCGCTCGACCAGTTCCGCCACCCGTAGCGGTGCGGGCGCCGAGCGCCGGACAGCGTCCAGCACCGCAGCGACGTTGATCCGCCGCAGCATCGTCGTACCGCCGCCGCCGACCGTTCCCTTGCTCATGTCCGACCCCTTGGCTGCCACTCGCCCATCTTATATAGAAAGCGAGCCTTCATAAATTATCCAGGATAAATTATCCAGCGGAACGCCGCGCGCCGCTCGTCCCCGGCGTGGGCGGTTCACCCGGAGTCCGTGCCACGACAACTATCACTGTCGAGCCGTGACACGCCCGAGCACACGCGCGAGGCCCGGGATCAGTCCTGCAACACCGTCCGCGCGAAACTGCTGAGCGCCTCCCGATCCGGCTGCCGGGTCTTGGTCATCAAACTCGCCACGTGCTTCTCCACGGTACGGGGCGAGATGTGCAACCGCGACGCGATCGACTTGTTCCCGATCCGATCGACGAGCAACAGACAGACCTCGTACTCGCGCGACGTGATCCCGAGCTGACGAAGATGCGGCGGCACCTGGTCGCTGCCGGTACGGCGCTGGGAGACGGTCGCGCCCATCTGCCGCAGCATCCCGCGGCAGGCGCTCGCGACAGTCGGTACGTCGGCCTGGTGGAAGTGTTCCTCGGCCTGCCGAAGCCAGGTCACCGGCTCGCCCCACCCGTCCGCCGCCGCCTGCTCGGCGACCATCCGCAGGCCGAGGTGCCGGGCCATGGGATAGATCTCGGCGGTCTGCTGGGCCTGCTCCACCAGAGCGGTCGCTTCGATGCCGCGACCGTCACGACCCAGCAGAACCGCATGGGCCAGCTCGACGAACTGACGGTTCCACCGCATGCGGCTGGCCGCGGTGTCGGTCACGGCGGTCAGGTGCTCCCACCCGTTCCGTCCGGCCAGCACGCCGAGCAGCAGCGCGATGCCGTTCTTGCCGGCCAGATGGAACATCGTCGGGTTCTGCGCGTCGTAGGCCAGCGCCTGCGCCATCTCGGACTCGGCCAGATCGCGGTTCTCCTCCAGGAGGGCGCAGAAGGTTCGGGCCATCCCGTACGAGACCGGCAGCTCGTGCGACGCCCGTTCGCCGTACTCCGCCAGCTCGGCGAGGGTCTCCTCCATGGACGCACGCCGGCACTGATGGCCCGCCAGCATCGCCTTGGTGACCAGGACGTACGGCGCTCCGCGGCTGAGCTTGAGCCGCCGGGTGACTTCCAGGCACTCCTCGATCTTCACCGCGGCCAGGTCGTACTCGGCGCGCAGGACGGCTTGTTGCGCGAGAATCTGGTCGACGTCGTACGCGCTCGGGATCGCGCCGATCTTCAGCGCCTGCTGCCGGGCCGTCTCCAGCTCGGTGCCGTCGCCGTCGGCCAGGTACATCGTGCCGGCCTGGAAGATGTGGGCGATCACCCGCTGCAGGCCCATGCCGTTGTCAGTGGCAACTTGCCGGGCCCGCTGGAAGTACATGACCGACTGCTCGAGGTCGTGCTCTCGCGCAAGGATGCCGAGCAGCTGCCAGGCGTCGGCCTCGACCGCGGGCAGGCCTGCCCGCTGCGCGGTCTCGGCCGCGCGCGTGGCCAGCGCGGTCGCTGACCTCAGCCGTCCCGGACTGGTCCTGGTCATCTCCAGCGCCGCCGCGATCGCCTCGAGCGGTGCGAGGTCCGCGTCGGCCGGATCCGGCCCGAACAGGGCACGAGCCGTACCCACGTGGGAGATCGCGGCCGACACCCGGCTGGCCGAGTAGTTGAACTCTGCCAGGCGCACGTGCAGCGTGGCCACGCTCCGGCTGTCCAGACCGCGGCTCGCCAGTTCGTCGACCAGCTCGGGCCGGGCGACGGGATGCTCGAACTGACCGGTCTCACCGAGTGCCAGCAGCAACGATCCGAGGACGTCGGCGCGGTAGCCGACGTCCGGGTCGTCGGCGAGCAGCGTGAACGCACGGTCGAGCAGGTGCGCGGCACTGCCCAGCGAGCCCTCGTCGAACGAGCGCCGCCCGGCCTCGGCGAACAGGCGAGCCGCCCGCCCCCGGTCTCCGCCGGTCTGGGACAGCTCCGCCACCATCAACGACCACTCGCCGGGAAGTCCGGGATGGAGTACTTCGATCGCGGCGGCGCAACGGCTGGCCAGGGTCGCGCGCTCGGTCGGGTTCAGGCCGGCGAGCAACGCCTCCGCGGTCAGTGGATGTCGAAACGCGTACCAGTCCGGGACCGGCTCGTCGGGTCCGACCAATTGAGCGGCCAGGCCGGCTCTCAGGGTCGCCAGGAGTTGCCGCTCGTCGATGGCGCTCGCCTGGCGGACGACGCTGAGTGGAAAACGGTGCCCGATCACAGCGGCGAGGACCAGCAGCTCGCGCGACTGCGGCCCGAGCTGGTCGGTCCGGCTGTTGATGCTCTGCACCACCGTGGCCGGAACAGTCATCCTGAGGTCGTCGACGACCTGCACCGCACCGTCCACGCCGGACAGCAACTGGCCCGACCGGCTGGCTTCCTGCAGCAGTTCCTCGGCGATGAAGGGAATTCCCGCGCTGTGCCGCCACAACTGGTCCGCGAGTTGATCGGGCACCGCGGAGGGGTCGACGTCGAGACGGCCGGCCGCGAGGTGACGCACCTCGTCGCGATCGAGCCGGTGCAGCTCGATCCGGTTCGCCGTGCCGCGCTGGTGCGCGAGCTGCGAGAGCTGCTCGGCCGGACAGTGTTCCGAGCGGACGGTGCCGATCAAGGCGATCGGCTGGTCCTCGAGGTTGTCCAGCAGGTACTCGATCACCGCCAGCGTCTCGGGATCGGCAGCGTGCAGGTCCTCGAGGACCAGGAGGCAACCGCGGTCGCGGCCCGCCGTACCGAGCAGCCGGAGAATCGCCTCGCCGAGCACGATCGCCGAGATCGCGGTCTCGGCGGTTCCGTCGTCCCAGTCCGGGATCAGCCGGCCGAGCACCCTGCGGTACGGGCCGAGCGTTTCCGGGCCCGGCATCTCGCCGCGGCGGATCAGCGACAGCAGCGCCTCGGTGAACGGCCGGAAGGCCACAGTTGTGCCGATTGCGACGACCCGGCCGCGCAGGGTGACCATGCCGTGGTCGAGTGCTGTGGTGGTGCCTACCGCGGCGAGCCGGCTCTTGCCGATCCCGGGTTCGCCGGTCAGGAAGACAGCACCGCCACGGCCTGAACGAGCGGTCGCCAGCAGCTCGTCGAGCTGATCGATCTCCTCGTCCCTGCCGACCACTCGGGGCGCATGGGTCCGCATCCCTGCACTCTAATCGTGGACCGGTCAGACCGCAGGCGGTTCGGCTGGTCGGTGACAAACTCCATCATGCGTTCGATGTTCGGCCGGCGCGAGGCGTTTCGCACCGGCCGGCTGGTCTTTAGTGCGGGTTGCCGACCGTGGTCCAGGTCGAGCAGCCGTCGGTGAAGGTCTGGACGGCGAGCGCCGCCATGCTGGTGGTGCCCACGAGGGCGAGCGCGCGCTTGCCCACCTTGCTGCGCTTCGGCAGGGTGACCGGACCGATCGGATCGGTCTGGTCGTCGGCGAGGCGCTGGTCGAGGTTCTCGTCGTTGTGGTGCTGGGCGGTCATGGTGGTTCCCCTGTCGGATGGTGGCCGGTCAGCGCTGTGATGGGTGCTGGGCCGGCGCCGGTTCTTGCAGCAGCACGGACGGGATCTGCCCGTGGAAGCCGAGACGGAGCAGCCCGTAGCCGATACCCGCCAGCCCGGTCAGCAGACCGGGGGAGGGAACGGCGCGGGGCGTGCCACACTGCGGCCCGTACTGCTGTACTGCGGCGAGCACCAGCCCGGCCCGGCGACGCCGGACCGCCTCTGTGGCTGGGTGATCGCCTTCGGTCAGCCACAGCAGTGGCTCGACCGCGCCGAGCTCGCCGTGACACAGACTCATGTCGGCGAGCACCGGACGTTCGGTGGCGTGACGCAGGTAGGCCTCGAGATCGGCCGGCCCGCCTGCCCGCAGGCGGGCGAGGATCGTGCCTGCTCGGCCGGAGCACCAGCCTGCGTCGGTGCCCTCGCCCTCCTGGGCGAGGTCGGCAGCGGTTCGCGCTGCCTCGGCGTACCGGGGCCCGAGCCCGGAGCTGTTGCCCAGGGCCCAGGCGATCCCCGCGTAGCCACGAGCGAAGCCGACCGGTACGTCGGAACGCGGGCCGAGCTCGACGGCGGCGACCAGCTCGTCGGCGTACCGAACGGCGAGTCGCTCGGTCTCCGGACGGCCGGGAATCCCTTGCAGGCAAGCAAGTCCGCCGGCCGCGCCTTCGACGTAGCTCGGGAACCCGCCGGTCGGCGAGGGGCCGTTCGCCATCAGGTCGAGCGACATCCCCAGCCAGGTGGACAGGTCGGAATCGTCCAGCAGGTTCGCGAGGCGGCTCAGTCCGTAGCTGATGCCACCTAGACCGTGCAGCCCGGAGCCGACGGTCTCGAGGATCTCGGGGTCGGCGGCGAGCGCTTCGAGAACCTGCGGGATCGGCCGGATCGCGTCGTAGGCCAGTTCGCAGTACTTGTCCGCGCCGGTGAGGATTCCGGTCTGGGCCAGGAACAGCGCCGTACCGAGGTAGCCGCTGGTCAGTCCGGCGCCCATCGGCAGGATCGTCCAGTGGTGGTCGTCGAGCAGTTCGAGACCGAGCCAGTTCGCGGGGCCGCCGTTGTCGCCGAGGACCTGGGCCATGATCTCGTCGGCGATGTCGGTGGCCGCGGCGAGCAGTTGTTCGGGGTCGGCCTCGGTCGTCCCGAGTCCAGGCCTGGTCACGATGCTCGCGTGCACGACCGGTGCCGGACGGGTGGCGAGGCTTGCCGAGATCACCCAGCGCTGACGGTCCTGGTCGACTTCGCCCATCGCCGAGACCTTCGCCTCTACGGCGGCCAGGCCCTCCACAGCCAGTACGGCGGGCAGGTGGGTGCCGTCGGCGGCCCAGACGTCCCGGGTGTTCGGCCGGGTCGTGAACAGGGGGATGTTGCCCGACCAGAGATCCGTGAGCTCGGCGGGGACCACCCCCCGCAGCTCGTCGTCGGCGTCCCAGAGGAGGTCGAGCAGCCTGCTGTGGCCGTCGGCATCGCGCAGCGCGTCGGGGTGGGTCGACTCGTCCAGCAAGGTGGCGTAGATCCGCGACGGCCTTGCGACGTACCGGATCTCGTCGGACGCACAGCGGGCCAGAAGCCCGTCAGGGCCGAGCAGTTCGGCGCGGTGCCGGGCAATCGCCTCATACGCGCCCCGGAAACCTGCCAGCAGGGAGACCTCGTGGTCCCTCGGTTCCGTCACCGATCCGCCCAGGGTGGGGCGGTTGTCGCGCTGCCGGATGGTGCCGGCGCAGCGGACCAGGTGCATAGTGTCCAGCCCGGCGTCTGCCCAGTCGACCACCTCGTGAGGCGCGACACCGTCGTCGCCGCCGATGCCCGACAAGTCCGCGGCACCGTGCTGGCCGACCACCATCAAGGGCAGCAGAGCGGTGCGCGAGACCGAGCTGAGCAAGGCTGCGTGAGCGGGATCCTGACCGAGCGGGCCGGCGGCGACGAGGCCCGGGTGGAAGAGCGTCTCGACGTCGACGAGAACGGGCTGATCACCACTCGCGATGAGGTTCTCGTTGTGCATGTCCGTGCCGTCGAGCACGTACAGCAAGGCCAGCAGCGCGCCCTGGCGGTGGTAGAAGCGGCGGACGCCGGCCAGGTCGTCGCAGGGCTTGTGGTCGATGAACTCGAGCCAGCCGTAGCCGGGGCGGGTGACGACGTCGACGGTGCGCAGGGCGGCGTCGGTCTTGCTGTTCAGCCAGCCGACGATCTCGCTGAAGTGCCGGTGCAGGTCCAGCGGGCGGGGCTTGTAGACCAGCTTGCGGCCGTCCGCGAACGTGAGGGTCGCGGTGCTGCGGCCGCCGCGGTGCGGGTCGCCGCCCGGTTCCACGCTGACGAGGTCACCCGGAGGTTCGCCGTCGAGGAGGGTGGTGATCAGCTCGCGGTCCTCGGCGAGGCGGGTCAGCAGTTCGAGGTGGCCCTCGACGGACTGTCGGCACGCCTCGCCCAGGACCCGGGCCAGCACCGGGTAAGCGGCCAGGAAATCCGCCAGCTCGCTCCCTCCAACGAGCCGGTGGGTGAAGTCAAGGAAACGTTCGTCCGAGGTCGCGCCGGTCAGGTCTCCCCGTTTGCGGGCCCGGGCCAGTTCGAGCACCAGGGTGCGGGCGGCGAGCTTGACCAGGCGCAGTCCCAGGCGGTGCAGGAACTGCTCGGCGACCGTGCCGGTGTGGCCGGCGGTGGTCAGGTCGTCGCGAGCGGTGACGAGTAGGGGGTGCAAGCAACGGACGAGGGCTTGTTGCCAGTCGCCTTCGGAGGGTTCTGGTACAGACTGCTGTGCGAGACTACGTTCGACGTACGACGCCCAGCCGGGTTTCGGCGACTCCTGCTCGTGCGGAGCCAGCCCCGCTGACCACCAGGCCTTCGGCTGGTCGGTCGGGGGCGCCCCGGAGGTCGCTGAGTCGAGCACGCCGACAGCGTGGCAGCAGGCGGGCAGGAAGACATGGGTATGCGTCCCCCATATTTCCGCAAGCGTTCGCTTCGGCGTACGTGTCCCACAAACGCTTGTTTTGCAGCTGTCCGCGGGACGGTGACTGGGGGACGACCGCCCCGCGGCAGCAGCGCCTGTTCCGGTCGGCCTCTGGTGGAAGGCTTTCGCGGCTCAGGAATTCGTGGGTTGCGGGTCGGCCGTCACCGGCCCCCGCTGATCGTTGTCGTCGTGGCCGGCCTCCCGTGTCGGTGGATCTGCTGGAACGCCGAGAACGATGCCCCGCCGTCCGCTGCCGGACAAGTGCCTTGGGCCCCCATCTTTGGGTGGGAGGTGGGGGCAAGGAACATGGGGGCGAATCCCCCATGTGGGTACGGCGTGCAGGTGTCACGGTGGACGGGTGTACAGCCCAGCTCCCGGTCTCCCGGTCTCAGCCCACTCGGTGCTCGACGTCGTGCCGCAGCCGGCCGGGCAGTCGGCGGCGGCTGCCTTGCGGGAGACCGTCGAGGTCGCGCAGACCGCCGACGACCTGGGGTTCCGCCGGTTCTGGGTGGCCGAGCACCACGGGGTCCGGGGGGTCGGTAGCGCGGCGCCGGCGGTGCTGGCCGCCGTACTGGCTGCTCGGACGGACAGGATCCGGCTGGGCTCCGGGGGAGTCCTGCTCGGTAACCACAGGCCGCTGCTGATCGCCGAGCAGTTCGCCGCGCTCGCCGCGGCGTACCCGAGCAGGATCGACCTCGGGGTCAGCGAAGGCAGCGTGTCGGCTCCTTGTACCGCGGCTGCTCTCGGCTGGTCCGGTGACGCGCGGGAGACCTTCCCGCAGCGACTGGACGAGCTGTGCCGGTTCCTGCGTGACGGACTGCCCGGACGGACCCCTGTGGGGGACGTCCGCCTCACGCTGGCCGGGTTGCCGCCGCCCGTGTTCGTTCTGGCGAACCGGCCGGCCACGGCGCAGCTGGCCGCGGTACGAGGGCTGCCGATCTTCCTGACCGCGTCGGAGACCACCGTGGTGGCCGCTGCGGCGTACCGGGACACCTTCGAGCCGACCGGGCCCACAGGCAAGCCCTACCTGGGGGTGTCGGTCGGAGTCGTCGCCGCGGACACCGACGAGGAGGCGCTCAACCGGCTGGCCGAGTACGTCCGGGTGAAGCACCGGCTGGCCGCTGCCTCGCCGCGTGCCACTCCGGCCGAGCTGCTCGAGCTGCTGGAGCCCCGGATCACCGGACGCGAGCGCGGCCGGGCCGAGCGGCTCCTGGACGACCCGGGCCACATCGTCGGCTCCCGCTCGACCGTCGCGGCCGGACTGGCCAAGCTGGCGGCCGGGACAGGAGCGGCCGAGATCATGCTCGCGCCGTTGGCGTACGACGGCCTGGTGCGCTCGTCGATCCTCCGCACGGTCGCGGCGGCCCTGACCCGGGCCATCCGCACGGTGCCGCGCTCTGCGCCGCACTTCGTAGCAACTGCCTAAAGTGGGTACTGCCCCACCATGGAAAGGCAGATGTGATGTCGCGCGAGCAGGATGTCGTCCAGCAGTGTCCGACCGAGCTGTTCATCGGTGGCAAGTGGCGAGCGGCCGACGGCGGCAAGACGCTCGCCGTCGAGGACCCCTCGACCGGTACGACGCTCGTCGAGGTCGCTGACGCGTCCCCGGCTGACGGGTTGGCCGCTTTGGACGCGGCCGTCGCGGCTCAGGCCGAGTGGGCAGCGACCGCACCACGAGAGCGCGGCGAGATCCTGCGCCGGACGTACGAGCTGATGACCGAGCGCGCCGACGAGCTGGCGCTGCTGATGACGCTCGAGATGGGCAAGCCGGTCGCGGAGTCCAAGGGCGAGATCGCGTACGCCGCGGAGTTCTTCCGCTGGTTCGCCGAGGAGGCCGTCCGGATCGACGGCGGCTACCAGATCGCGCCGAACGGCCAGGGCCGGTTCCTGGTGATGCGCCAGCCGGTCGGGCCGTGTCTGTTGATCACGCCGTGGAACTTCCCGGCTGCGATGGGCGCCCGCAAGATCGGACCGGCGGTCGCCGCCGGCTGCACGATGGTGATCAAGCCTGCCGCGCAGACGCCGCTGTCGATGCTGAAGCTGGCCGAGCTGATGACCGAGGCCGGGCTTCCGGCCGGCGTACTCAACGTCATCACGACCAGCGATTCCGGCGGCGTGATGGAACCGCTCATCCGCGACCCGCGGGCCCGCAAGCTGTCCTTCACCGGCTCGACACCGGTCGGCCAGAAGCTGATCGAGCAGTCCGCCGAGCAGGTGCTGAAGACCAGCATGGAGCTCGGCGGCAACGCGCCGTTCCTCGTCTTCGAGGACGCCGACCTGGACAAGGCCGTCGAGGGCGCGATGCTGGCCAAGATGCGCAACGGCGGAGAAGCCTGTACGGCGGCCAACCGGATCTACGTGCACTCGTCGGTGCTCGACGCCTTCGCCACCAAACTGACCGAGAAGATGGCCGCGCTGAAGGTCGGTCGCGGCACCGAGGACGGTGTCCAGGTCGGCCCGCTGATCGATGCCAAGCAGCGGGACAAAGTCAAGGACCTGGTCGAGGACGCTGTCCAGCAAGGCGCCCGGGTGCTCACCGGCGCGAATGTTGCCGAGGGCAAGGGATACTTCTACCCGCCGACCGTGCTCACCGACGTACCGAAGAGTGCTCGCCTGCAGAAGGAGGAGATCTTCGGCCCGGTCGCGCCGTTGACCGCCTTCGAGACCGAGGACGAGGCGGTCGCGATGGCCAACGACACCGAGTTCGGCCTGGTCTCGTACCTGTTCACGCGCGACCTCGGCCGGGCGCTGCGGGTCTCGGAGAGGCTCGAGACCGGCATGATCGGCCTCAACCAGGGCATCGTCTCCAACCCGGCCGCGCCGTTCGGCGGCGTCAAGCAGTCCGGCCTCGGCCGCGAGGGCGGCACCGTCGGCATCGACGAGTACCTCGAGGTCAAGTACGTCGCGGTGAACCTGGACTGACTACTCGGTCAGCCACTGCTTGATCGTGTCGTCGTCCGGCCGGGGCGACGTGCCGATCGCGTGCGGGACGAAGCGGGCGTAGTAGTCGGTGATCGGGCCGTCGGACTCGCGGACCATCATCCCGGCCGCGGCGCCGTCGACGATCCAGCTGCCGATCACCGCCCGGTTCCCCTCGTACGACGGCAGCGGGCTCCACTCCTGGTACACCATCGAGTCGGTGTCGTACGGCCCGTCGTGCACGTGGTCGTCGCCGCCGATGGTGTGGATCCGGATGTTGCTGCCCTCGCGCCCGTGCAGCGGTTTGGCGACCCATTCGAGCAGGTCACCAGGGTTGTCGAAGTACGCCGGCAGCAGGTTCGGGTGATCGGGATACAGCTCCCAAAGGATCGGCAGGATCGCCTTGGTGGACAGCATCGTCTTCCAGATCGGCTCGATCCACTGCACTGGCTCGCGCTCCATCCCGGCCAGCAGGTACCGCCCGAACTCGTCGTCGAGCATGTCCTCCCACGGGTACAGCTTGAACGCGGTCCGGATCTTGCGGCCGCCCCAGTCGACGAACGCGCGCTGGGCCGACTCCCAGCCCATCTCCTCGATCTCGTGCCCGTACGTCGCGAGGCCGGCCATCGCCGCCGTGTCGCGCAGGTAGGCGACCGTCATCGCCTCCTCGCCGGTGGTCTCCGCGCCGGAGTTGAAGAAGTGCGCCTCGTTGCCCGGGAACCGGCCGGCCGCGCGCTGGTCGCCCCACCACTGCACCAGCCGGTCGTGCACGGAGTTCCACTGGTCGGCGTCGGGGAAGATCTCCTCCAGCCAGTTCCACTGGATCACCGCGGACTCCAGCAGCCCGGTCGGGGTGTCGCCGTTGATCTCCAGCATCTTCGGCTCGACACCGTTCCAGACCAGGTCGAACCGCGCGTACACGGACAGGTCGTCGCGCTTCAGCGACTCCTGCACCAGCGGCAGCGTCCCGGGCGCGAGGCCGAGCTGGGCGTCACTGAACCGGTCGCCGGCCGCCATCACCGACGCGGCGTGCTTGCACATCGCGTAGAGCTCCTCGGTGACCTCCTCGAGGTGCAGGACCTCGTCCATGGTCACCTCGTACCAGGCGCTCTCGTTCCAGTACGGGCGTTCGGTGCCGTCCGGCATGTCGGTCATCGGGAAGACCAGACCCTGCTCGACGACCTTGTCCCGCCAGTCCGGCCGGGGCTTGATCGAGTGCCGCCACATCAGCCGCCAGAGCTCCCCTTGCCCGATTTGCCGAAGCCACCCCGCGAGATCGTGCCGATGTCGCCGCCCTTGGTGTCCAGTCCGCCGCGCTTGATCGTCGGGCTCCCGCTGCCGCCCTGGCTGGTCCGCGGGATCGTGTACGTCCCCTGGCCGGTGTTGTACCGCCCGCCGATCGGCGGGACCAGACCGCCGCCACGCGTCGCCATGTAGAACCAGAAGAAGCCGGCGCCGGACCCGGCGCCGTTGTACTCGCGCTCGTCCTTGCAGTTGGTGTCGTCGGTGCGCTGCTCGGTCTGCGGGTCGACGCAGATCGCGGCGTACTCCGGCTGGTCGTCGTCGTTCGAGCACCCGGTCAGCGAGGCCGCGACCAGCGCGGTCAGGCCCAGCGTGATGCCCGCACTGCGCATCCGGCGTTCGCTCATCGTCGTCCCTCCCCTTCGGCGGGCGGCTTCATCGAGAACATCACCGCCGCGCCCACCACCATCGTCACACCCACCACAACCAGTGGACCGGTGCCGACGTCGGCCACGGCCAGCACCAGCACGGTCACGAACGAGAGCACGGCCAGCGTGGGCACCACCACTCGCTGGACGACCCGGCCTTGTAGCTGGCCCTTGAAGTAGACCGGGACGGCCAGGGCCGTCGCCACGTAGTACAGCGAGACCAGGATGGACACCGCGGCGACGGAGTCGGCCAGTACGGCGTCCGAGGTCAGCACGAGGGTCACGTAGATCAGCACGCTGGCCGTCGCGAACACCCAGGTCGACACACTGGGCGTGTGGTAGCGCTTGGAGATCCGCGCGAACCGGCCGGGGAACGCGTCGCGGCGGGCCATCGACAGCATGGTCCGGGCGGTCGGAAGGATCGTCGTCTGGGTGGATGCGAGCGCTGAGACCAGTACGGCGGCGATCAGGAGCTTGCCGCCCGCCGTACCGAGCAGGTCTTCACCCAGTACGGCGAGGAAGTCGTCGTCGGCGATGCCGGCCAGCTGGCTGGTCCCGGCGTACGCGACGGCGGCCCAGGCCACCACGACGTACAGGACGACCAGGATGCCGTTGGAGACCAGTGCGGCGATCGCCGGAGTGCTGCGCGGGTTGCGGGACTCCTCGTTGACGCTGAACGACGAGTCCCAGCCCCAGTAGAGGAACACCGCGACCAGTACGCCGGCAGCCCAGTGGCCTTGGCCGGTGTCGGAGAAGGCCGGGATGCTGAGGCTGCCGGCCTCGCGGAACGCTCCGACGACGAACCAGAGCAGTGCGACCAGCTCGATCGACAGGAGCAGCAGCTGGGTGCCTGCGGCAACGCGGACACCGCGGTAGGCGAGCAGGGCCATGCCGAGGATGAACACCGTGCCCAGTGCGGCCTGGGCGAGCCGGGAGTCCTCTGCACCGTCCAGACCGAGCAGTGCGTAGGTGTAGACCGAGGCGACCTGCGCCAGGTTGCTCATCACCAGCACACAGGCCATGACCGTGGTCCAGCCGACCATGCGGCCCACGCTGAGTCCGAAGGCCTTCTCGGTCCAGGGGAACGTCGTACCGCAGTCCGGCTCGGCCTGGTTGAGCTCCCGGAAGCAGAGCGCCACCAGCACGACCGGTACGGCGCTGACGGCCAGCACGATCGGTGCGGCGGCTCCGGTGTACGCGGCAAGCAGTCCGACCGACACAGCCAGCGAGTACGCCGGTGCGGTGGAGGAGACGCCGATCGCCGTACCGGCTCCGACGCCGAGGGCGTCACGGCGCAGGTTGCGGCCGCGTGACCGCGACTCCGTCGTCGTCACAGTGCCCACCCTTTTGGTTGCCGGTCCATGTCGTCAGCCCAGAGTGCCACCCCGGCCGGGTCGCCGCTCCACCGACTGCACGTTGTGACGTGATCAGGGCTTCATCAGTTCCGTCACGGTGACGAACTCGTAGCCCTTCGCACGCAGCTTGGTGACGATCGGGACGATCGCCTCGTCCGTGTACGGCGCGTTGTCGCCGCCGTGCATGTGCAGGACGACGATCGAGCCGTTCCGGGCGTGCCCGAGGACCTGCTTCACGATGCGTTGAGGGGACTTCGCGAAGCCGTCCGCGCCCGGTACGTCGAGGCCGACCGCGGTGACGCCGGCCGGGGCCAGCTCGTGCAGCGCCGTACCGTCGTAGCAGCCGCCGGGGAAGCGGAACCAGCGCGTCGCATGCCGGTCGAGCTTGTCGAGGATCGTGACGGCCCGGCGTACGTCGGTGAGCATGTCGGGCTTCGCGACCGTGCCGAGGGTGTAGCAGTGCTTGGTGAAGGCCCGGTGGTCGTAGGTGTGGGTGCCGAGCTCGAAGAGCGGGTCGGCGGCGAGCTCGCGGGTGCGGTCCGGGTACTGCTCCATCCACAGCCCGGTGAGGAACAAGGTGGCGGGGACCTTGAGCTCCCTGAGGTGCTTGAAGAGGGCGTCGTTGTAGTACGACGCGACCTTGCCGTTGGTGAGCCGGCGGCGCATCGCGGTGGTCAGGTCCGCGTCGAACGTGAGCGCGATCCGCGGCCGGTCCCGCGGCCCGTGCTGCACGATCGGCATCAGATTCCGCTCGCGCGACTCACCTGGTCTGGTGGTCGGCGTCGGCTTCGGGGTGGTGGGCCTCGGTGTCGGCTTTGCTGACGGGGCGGCCGGTGGAGTCGGCGTTGGTGCTGCCGTTGGTCGGGTGTCCCCACAGCTCACCAGTAGTGCCGCCACAACCGCGCACAGCGCAGCAAACGTCCATCCTCGTGCCCCAGTCACAGGACACGAGTATGCGTCACTCCACGGTCAACGTGAGCTGCTGGATGCCCCAGTTGTCGGCCGCCGGACCCGGCGGGAACCAGACGTCGACGATGTCGTCCTTGATCCAGCTGCCGATGTCGGCGGCGTAGCAGTGCCCGTACCCCGGCACGAAGAGGCGGGTGCCCCACGGGACGATTCGAGCGTCCACCGCGCAGATCCCCGTCCCGGCGTTGTAGCCGAGCGCGGTCTGCGCGACGTCGTTGTACGCCGAGACGCGGTAGTTCGTCAGCGTCGTCCCCTTCGCCAGCGCGAACGGCGCCAGCCGGTTGGACGCGTTCAGCCGATACGACGTACTGATCTGTCCGATCGATGCGGCCGCGGTGTCCTCGGCAGTCATCGCGTACAGCTGGTAGTGCGCGCCCGTGCACGGGTTGGCGTCCGTCACGGTGAGCGTCGGCTGCCCCCAGTCGCTGATCCACTGCAGGGCTTGCCCGTTCTTGAACGCCCGATAGGCCTTGGCGCCGGCCACGCGGCTGAAGGTGAACGACACCTTGCCGTCGGCACCCAGCCCGCCGTTCACACCACCAGGCGCCGGCAGCCTGCCACTGACGTCGTACGCCGGCGCTGTCGTCCCGTTCCCATGCCCTCCGGAGATCGGCCGGGTAGGAATCGGGCCGGTGTAGAAGTGCTGACAGCTAGGCAGGGCCTGCGCCGCAGCCGGCGCGACCAACAACGCGCCAACGCTCACCACAACAACCGAAACCGCTTTGAGAACAAGGCTTCTGGGCATGACGATCAGACCTCCAGGTGGGGGCGGAACCATGAGGTGTCAGCACCAAGTAGGCGGCCCGTTCAGCCTTTTAGTCAAGGTCTCGACGTAACTGCTTCCAGATACCAGCGCAGGGCTTCCGCGAGGCTGTCCGGGGTTGCCCAGCCGTTCACCACGGCCAGCAGTTCGAAGTACCGCTCCCGCCGTACGTCGGCCGCCAGCTCCAGCCGATCGACGTCAACCGCCCCGATCGCCTCCAGGTACTCGCCTGCCTCCGCCGACCGAGGATCAACCCCTCGCGCCAACGCCGGCTCCACCGCGCGACGGACCCGGGCAACCTCGTGCGGTCGAAGGCCGTCGCTGATGTACCCGTCGGTCAGCTCGCGCATCAACTCCGGAACCCGGAGTCCTGCGCCAGTTCAGCCAGCTGCACCCAAGCCTCGAGCTGCTCGACCGAGGCTGACTCCGGCAACTCCGGCACCATCGACTGCCGACCCGCCGCGAGCACCGGCCGGTCCTCCGCGAAGACAGAGCCCAGGAACTCGTCGACCAGCGCCGTCCGCCCCGCGGCAGGCAGGTCGGCCAGGCGCTGGAGCTCGGCAAGCCGCAGCGGTGAGCAATCCTCGGTCGCCGTCAAGGGCGGCTGCAGGCCGGCCCGTACGACCGCCTGCCGGAGCCGGAGGCTGCGGATCTGCACCTCCAGGGCCTCCGCCTCGGTGGCGAGGACCTCGGCCAGCGGCGTCTCCCGGTCCAGCACCTGCTGGATCGTCGCCAGCGGCAGGCCGAGGTCGCGGAGGGTGCGGACGAGCTCCAGCCGGGCCACCGCCTCCGCGTCGTACCGGCGGTAGCCCGCGGGGGAGCGGGTCGAGGGCACGACCCCTTGATCGGAGTAGAAGCGGATGGTCTTCACACTCAGGCCCGTCCGCTGGGACAGTTCGCCGATCGAGTAGGTCATGCCCTCTACTGTGCGGTCTCCACCCAGGGGAGACTCAAGCCACCAGGTCGTTGGCCGAGCGGAGGACCGGTACGCCGACCTCGGCCGGCGCGGAGGCGCCGGTAACGTGGAAGGTGTGGGTGTCGCCCGCGGACAGCGTGATCAGGCAACTGTCGACCTTCGCCGCCGGGTCGAGGCGGTCCGGGAAGAGGGCCAGGTCCTTGGCCAGCGCGGTTGCCGTGACCGTGACGTCGTAGCCACCGTCGACAGCCGCGACCGACGCCGTGTAGGCGTCACCGGCCAGCTGCAGAGACGTGTCCTCGACGAAGTACCAGTACGCCGCACTGCCGTCCGCGCCACGCACCTCGATGTACTCCGTGGTTTCGGAGCCCGCCTTGGTGATCGACTCCGGCAGCGAGTTCAGCACCGCGGACCGCGGGCCGACCTCGAGTGCGAACGTCTCCTGTGCCAGCACCGCCCCGCCCGCGGAAGTGCTTCGCCGCGCGACAGTGATCGACGTCGACCAGGCCTCGTCCGTGTCGTTGTGTCCGGCAACGACCAGCCCGTCCTCGCGCGGCTGCACGGTCAGCAGACGGTCGGCGTACGCGTGCTTCAAAGCGAACCACAGCGGCTTGCGGTGCCCGTGCCCGTCGACCGCGGCCCAGGAGATCACCGGCCAGTTGTCGTTCAGCTGCCAGACGATCGTGCCGGTGTTCAGCGGGAACAGGCTGCGCCAGTACTCGACGCCGTAGGCAACGGCCCGCGCCTGGTTGAGCTGCGTGGTCCAGTGCCAGTCGTCGATGTCCTTCCACATCGGCAGGTGGTCGCCGAGCCCGCGCTCCAGCTTGAGGTTGCCCTCGAACGCCTTCTGGTGCACGAGCATCTGCTCGCCGTACGGGTCGAGCGGCTGGTCGTGCACGACCGACGTCAGCGTCGACCAGGCCGGCGGACCCTGGAACCCGAACTCCGACACGAACCGCGGCTTGTACTTGCGGTACGTCGAGTAGTCGACCTGGTTCCACACGTCCCAGACGTGCATGGTGCCATTGCGCTCGTCGTTGGGGTGGATGAAGTGGTCGTAGGAGTACGGGCTGCCCTGCGAGTACGGCGTGCGCGGGTCGAGCTCCGCGACGATCTTCGGCAGCAGGTCGAAGTAGTAGCCCTCGCCCCACGTCCGGCCGCCGAGCGGCTGGCGCCAGCCCCACTCGACGTAGCCCCAGATGTTCTCGTTGTTGCCGTTCCAGACCGCGAGGCTGGCGTGCCGGCTCAGCCGCGTGACGGCCTGCCGTGCCTCGGCCTCGACCTCGCTGCGGAGCGGCTCGTCCTCCGAGTACGCCGCGCAGGCGAACAGGAAGTCCTGCCAGACCAGGATGCCGAGCTCGTCGCAGACGTCGTAGAAGTCGTCGGTCTCGTAGATGCCGCCGCCCCAGACGCGCAGCAGGTTCATGTCGGCGTCGACCGCGTCGGTGATGCTGCGCTCGTACGTCGACCGGTCGAGCCGGGTGACGAACGCGTCGTCGGGGATCCAGTTCGCGCCGCGGACGAAGACCGGCTTGCCGTTCACCGACAAGACGAACGGGCCGCCGTGCTCGTCCGGCGCGACGTCCATCGTGATCGTGCGGAAGCCGACCCGGCCGGTCCAGCCGTCGGTCTGCTCACCGGCACTCAGCGACACCGTCACGTCGTACAGGGGCTGCTCGCCGTGCCCGCGCGGCCACCAGCGGTCGACGTCGGCGATCGTTGCCGAGACCTCCGCCTCTTCGGTGCCCGCGGCAACGGTCACCTCTGTCGTCGTACCGCCGACCTCGACGGTGATCGTCGCGTCCGAGGTGAACCCGTCGGCCCAGGTGAGCGCGACCTTGGCGTCCAGTACGCCGTTGTCGCCGTCGAGCCCGGCGAGCGGCCGGACGGAGTCGATCCGGACGCCGGTCCAGGACTCGATCCGGATCGGCTTCCAGACGCCGACCGTGGCGACGTCCGGTCCCCAGTCCCAGCCGAAATTGCTGGCCATCTTGCGGATCGCGTTGTACGGGTGCAGGTTCGTGTGCGGCCAGAGCCCGAGCTGCTCGGCCAGTCGGTCCGCGGTGTCGGCCGGGCCGGCGAACTCGATCACCAGCTCGTTGCGTCCAGCAACGAGCAGCGCGGTGACGTCGAACCGGTACGCGCGGTGCTGGTTCCAGGTCTTGGCGATCTCGGTGCCGTTGAGCGTGACGGTCGCCGCGGTGTCGAGGCCCTCGGCAACGAGTTCCTGGACGGCGTGACCGTCGGGCTCCCAGTCGAACTCGGTCCGGTAACTCCAGGTGGTCCGGCCGATCCAGTGCAGCTTGCCCTCGTTGTCACCGTCGAACGGGTCGGGGATGACGTCCGCCGCCAGCAGGTCGGTGTGCACCTCGCCCGGCACGGTCGCGGCGATCGGCGCGGTCAGGATCGCACGGTGCCCGTCGGGCACCGGACCTTCGACGGCGCGCACGGTCCACGCGGCACCACCAGCGGTGGTGAGCGGGACATGACGAGGAGAAACGAGGTTCACGAGGGGTCTCTTTCAGGAGTTACTTAACCGACTCAAGTAAGCGTAGGCCCGGTGCTTCAGGAAAAGACAGTGCGCTGCCAGAGATCGGCCAGCAGGCGGTGGCCCGCAGCCGTCGGGTGCACGCCGTCGTCGGCGAGCGTCTCGGGTCCGACCTCGGCGGCCAGGGCGTTGAACTCGACGTCGGCGGGGACCAGCAGGGCGCCGTACTCGGTCGCCAGCCTGCGGACGACCTCGAGCTTCGGGTCCAGGTCCTCGCGCCAGCCGTGCTGCTCGTCGTCCACCGGGACGAGGAACGGCTCGACCAGCACCAGCCGGGTCTGTCGTAGGGGATCGAGCAGTTTGCGGTACGACGCCTCGAACGACTCCGCCGAGGTCGGGTCGTCCTCGTCGTAGCGCCGCCAGGTGTCGTTGATCCCGATCAGGATCGACACCAGGTCGGGAGCGTGGGCGAGTACGTCGGTCTCCCAGCGCGCGACGAGGTCGACGGCGCGGTGGCCGCTGATCCCGGCGTTCACGATGCGCGGGCCCGGCAGGGCGTCGTACAGGAACTTCACGTAGCCGTCACCCAACCCGGCCGGATCGGTACGCCGGCCGCAGTCGGTGACGGAGTCCCCGGCGAACACGATAGTCCGCCGGGGATCCAGGAGGTTGTCCGTCATTACAGGGTGGCCGCGTTCACGTCCCAGTCGTCCGGCAGGACCGGAGCGAGCTCGACCGTGCTGGTCACGTCCACGAACGCGCCGGTGTCGATCGACTCGGTGATGGAGGCCATCACGTCGACGATGTGGAACGCCAGCGCACCGGTGGCCCGGTGCGGCCGGTCGGCGCGGATCGCCCGCGCCATCTCCAGTACGCCGGTACCGCGCTCGGCCGTCGCCTCGGTGGTGGTGACCGTCTCCCAGTCGTCCCCACCGCGGCGGCGGATCTTGATCTCACCGTCGAACCGGTTCGGGTCCGGTACGGCGAGCGTCGCCTCGGACCCGGTGATCTCGACGAACCCGGCCCGCGGCAGCGGCGAGTCGAAGCTGAAGATGCTCTGCGACGACTGCCCCGACTCGAACCGCGCGATCGCGCTGACGTGCGTCGGCACGGTCACGTCGAAGTCGGTCCCGGCGAGCGGGCCCGATCCGATCGTGCGCTTCTCGCGCGACTTCGAACCCAGACCCGCGACCGCCGCGACCGGGCCGAACAACTGCACCAGCGTGGTCAGGTAGTACGGGCCGATGTCCCACAGCGGCCCGGCGCCTTCTTGGAACAGGAACGCCGGGTTCGGGTGCCAGGATTCGGGGCCGGGGGACTGCATCAGGGTGAGCGCCGTCAGCGGCGTACCGATGTCACCGTTGGCGATGATCCGGCGCGACTGCTGCAGACCCGGTCCCAGGATGGTGTCGGGTGCGCAGCCGAGCCGCAGCCCGGCGTCCTGGGCGGTGGCGAGCAGCTTGAGGCCGCTCTCCTGGTCGAGCGAGAACGGCTTCTCGCTCCACACGTGCTTGCCCGCCGCGATCGCCGCCAGGGCGACCTCGACGTGCGCGACCGGGATGGTCAGGTTGACGACGATCTCGACGTCGGCGTTGTTCAGCACGGCCTCGGGGCCGCCGTGCGCCGCGATGCCGTACTCCTCGGCCTTCGCCTTGGCCGCCTCCGGGCGCAGGTCGCCGATCGCGACGACCTTCAGGTCCGGGAAGCTCTGCATGCTCTTGATGTAGGCGTCCGAGATCACCCCGGCGCCGATGACGCCTACGCCGACCGAGCTCATGCCTGGTCCTGCCCGGTGAGCCAGCGGAAGCTGCCCTCGACGGCGTCGAAGATCTCGCCGGTGAAGTCGTCGAGCTCGACCACGCGCAGCGCCGTCGGGGCCGCGGCCAGGATGTCGTTGACGGCGATCGTGCCGTCGCCGACCGCGACCTGCGCCTTGTTGTCCAGGGTGCCGTCGCCGTCCTTGACGTGCAGCGCCTTCACCCGGTCACCAAGCCGGCCGAGCAGCGCCGGTACGTCGGCGCCGCCGACGGCGGCCCAGTACGTGTCGACCTCGAGGATGACCTCGTCGTTCAGGTTGTCGGCGAGGATCTCCAGGGCGTGCACCCCGTCGATCACCGACTCCAGCTCGAAGTGGTGGTTGTGGTAACCCACCGTGATGCCGTGCTCGGCGCCTTCCTTGGCGGCGGCGTTCAGGCCCGCGGCGATCACCTTGATGTCGTCCGCCGCCTGCCAGCGCGCCGGGTCCGTGTGCGGGTCGATGACCGTACCGATGCCCAGCTGCTTGGCGGCCTCGAAGATCGGGCCGCTCTCGTCACGCAGCAGCCCCGCGTGCGTGCTCGGCGCCGACAGACCGTACTTGGGCAGCGCGTCGGCCAGCTGGGCGGCCAGATTCACCAGACCGAACGGCTCCACCTTGGTGTAGCCGATCTCCGCGATCCGGGCCAGGGTGGCGTCGAAGTCCTCCTCCAGCTTGTACCGCACGGTGTAGAGCTGGAGGGACAGGTTGTCCACTGCGACCATTCTTCTCTCCTCGTCGCCAAGACGCCTCCGCTGCCCAGAGACCCCTCAGCATGCTTGACCGAACCGGTTAAGTACCGTCGGCAGACTATCCCAAGACTCCCCTCCCGGACCAGAGTCGAACCACCCTCTGGTCACCACCGGCAAACGCTTCCCACAGACAGAGCGGAAAGAAACAGCAGTAACACGAGGGCGACAGGCAAGGAGACGCACGAAGGAAGAGACAGGGCGAACCGAAGAGCCAGAACAAGAGCGAAGACAAGAAAAGAAGAGAAGTGATGGGGACGGTGCGTCCGCTGTGGTGACCGAGGTGCCCCGCCTCAGGTTGCCTGTGGTTGCTGTCGGTGAGGCTCTGTCAGGAGCGGTCCCGCTCAAAGGTCACGAACAGACCGCCGTACGTCTCGGCGTTCGTGCCGGGGACCATGTGCACGAGCTTCCAGCCGGTTGATGCCCACGTGTTCGCAACGTTGTCAACGTTCGGCAACTCCTGCGGAGATCCGGCTTCCTCGCTGATCCACTGCGACACCCACAGAGTTCGGTACTCCTTCATAGCGCCACCTTCTTGTTGTTCGCCGGCTGCTCAGGGAAACCCGGGGCTGCGCTCCACGCTGCTTGAGCTGCCTTGGTGTCCGTCGTGCAAGATTGCGGCAACGAGAGGCGGCCAGGCGTGAGGCCGGCGTGCATCGCGTGCAGCACCGGGTGGTCTCGGCGACCACGCACGAGACCGGCTGGAAGGTCGTCACCCGTACCGCGCCGCCCGCACTGCAGTGGGAACTGCTCTCAACCTGGGTGAGGAGCCGGCTCGAGGACGTGCGGATCACGTAGGCGCGCATGCGCAGTTCCTCCGTACTCCGGCCTCCGATGGCCAGGCGAGACCGACCCTCGCACCAGCACAGCTCGACGGCAAGACGCCGGTGCTGCAAACCCTCGTGCCTAAGTTTGCGCGAGTGCCAGCCTTGGAGCGCCCCTGGTGACTCCTACCATCGTCATTCGGTCGGCTTCGGGTGCTTGGCGCGCAGAATGTTCAGCAGCTCGGGGTCGGCGTAGATCTGGGCGGTGTTGCGCCACTCGGTGATCGTCTGGAGGACGGGCGCAGGGGAGCCGGCCTCGGCGCCGGCGCTCAGCACATCGACGAACTCGTGGAGGAACGCGAGCTGGTCGTCAGCGGGGAGCAAGCGCACCCACGGGAAGACCTCGGGCAGATGAGTGCGGCCTCCTGTAGCTCCATGCCGCAACGTTAGTCGTGCGGGAGCGGATCGCAGGAACCCCTGGCTCTGCTACCTGAGGCGGGGCGCCTGCGCTCGCCACCGCGGTGGTCCGACTCGATCTTGTCTTTGGGTTGTTGCTTTGGCTTGTTGTTGCTGTCTCTGGGTGTGGTCGGTGGGTGGCTCTGGGTTTGATCAAATGGTTGCTGTGGGTGATGGAATGCGGTTACCTGCAGACAGACAGTGGGGGGCGGCGCAGAATGTGGGTCTGCCGAGCCGCCCGTCACGGTTCGGTCCGCCCGTTCGAAGGAGGCCGATCGTGGGCCGTGTGACCATCAAGGAGATTGCTCGACGGGCCGGGGTCTCCAAGGGTGCTGTTTCTTATGCGTTGAACAACCAGCCGGGGGTTTCGGAGGCTACTCGGGCTCGGGTGCTGAAGGTGGCCGAGGAGCTGGAGTGGGTGCCTAATCGGGCCGCTCGGCAACTGTCGGCGGCTCGGAGTGAGACGTTCGGGCTGGTGCTGGCTCGGACTGCCAAGACTTTGAGTGAAGAGCCCTTTTATATGGGGTTCGTGGGTGGGGTGGAGTCGGTGCTGGGGGAGAAGTCCTACGCGCTGGCTCTGCAGGTGGTGCCTGATCTGCAGGAAGAGATGGCTACCTACCGGAAGTGGGCTGCGGAGCGCCGGGTCGATGGCGTGATCGTGGTTGATCTTCGGGTTGATGATCCGCGGATTCCGTTGCTCCGGAAGTTGGAGCTGCCGGCGGTGATCGTGGGGGATCCGGTGCTGGCCGACGGGTTGACGTCGGTGTGGACCGATGGGCGGTCGGCGATGAACGCCGCTGTCGAACACGTCGCGTCCTTGGGGCACAAGGCGATCGCGCGGGTCGCGGGGCCGCCGGAGCACGGGCACGTGTGGATCCGGGATCAGGCGTACGCCGCGGTCGGGCGCCGGCTCGGCGTACAGCTGCGCATCCGGCACACGGACTTCTCCGGTGAGGAAGGCGCCGCGGCGACGCGCGAACTGATGACCGCCGAGAAGCCGCCGACCGCGATCATCTACGACAACGACCTGATGGCGGTCGCCGGGCTGTCGGTGGTCAACGGGCTCGGGCTCAAGTTGCCCGACGACGTCACGCTGGTCGCGTGGGACGACTCGGCGCTGTGCCGGCTGACGCACCCGACGCTGACCGCGATGAGCCACAACATCGTCGCGTACGGCGCGGAGGTGGCGACGCGACTGTTCGGTCTGCTCGACGGAGCACCCGCCGCCGCACACCTTTATTCCACGCCAGTCCTAGTCATTCGAGACAGTTCAGGACCGCCTAGCGCCTGACACTTGTACTGGCACGTCAGCCTTGGTGACCTGCACCGGTACGCCGTTCAACGCTGCCGTTCCGCCCAGGGCATCGGTGACGGCGGCGTCGGTGACGTCGTTGACCGAGGCGCCCTTGACCTGGCTGGCGACAGTGAGGTGTACGCCGGGGAGCCCGTGGCCGAAGCCGTGCGGGAGGCTGACCACGCCCGGCATCATGTCGTTGCTGGAGGCGACTTCAACGGAGAGCGAGCCGGCCGCGGAGGTGACCTCGACGAGTTCTCCGTCGGTCAGTGAGCGCTGCGCGAGGTCGGCCGGGTTCATCAGCAGCTGGTGCCGAGGCTTGCCCTTCACCAGGCGGGCCGAGTTGTGCATCCAGGAGTTGTTGCTGCGCAGGTGCCGCCGCCCGATCAGGACCAGCCCATCGGTGTTGCCCAAGGCAACCAAATGCGAAGCGAGTCGCGGCAGGTCGTCGAGGACGGCCGCCTGGGCCAGGTCGATGCGTTTGTTGCGCGTGTACAGCGCTCCAGGGAGCGACGGCTGCAACGGCCCGAGATCAATCCCGCCTGGGGACTTGCGGAGTTTGCGCAGGGACAGTGGGTAGGGACCGATCCGGAGGCCCAGGTCGACGACGCGCGCAGGCGACATCCGGAGTCGCGCAATCGCGAGCAGCTTCTGCCGGGACAACGGACTACGACCTAACAGCTCCAGCCCGAGATCTCTGAAGATCTCCCAGTCGTGGCGTGCAGACTTGTTCCGTGGAAGCGGAGCGGAGTTCCACCGAGCAGTGTTCCGTACGGCGAGCTGGTGGAACGCCAGGTCGTAGTGATCCCGTTCCAACGGCGGCGTAGGCGGCAGGATCACATCCGCATGCCGCGTCGTCTCGTTGATGTAGGGATCGACCGCGACCATGAACTCCAGCCCCGCCAGCCCTTCGTCGAGCTTGCGGCCGTTCGGCGTCGACAGCACCGGGTTCCCCGCGATCGTCACCATCGCGCGGATCTGGCCCTCGCCAGGCGTCAGCATCTCCTCGGCCATCGCCGACGCCGGCAGCTCACCGCCGAACTCCGCCAGCCCGCGCACCCGGCTCTTCCACACCCCGACATGCCCACGCCCGATCCCGCGCAGCGTGTCCACCGCCGGCCGCGGAATCATCGTGCCACCAGGCCGATCGAGGTTCCCGGTGATGATGTTCAGCACCTGCACGGCCCACTGGCACACCGCGCCGAACTGCTGCGTCGACACCCCGACCCGCCCGTAGCAAGCAGCCCGATCGGCTCCAGCGAACTCATCAGCGATCCGTCGAATCACCTCAGCAGGAATCCCCGTAGCGGCAGCAGCCCGCTCAGGCGTCCACTCGGCGACGGCAGCAGTCACCGCATCGAGTCCGTCCACATAAGAAGCCGGCTTCGCGTGCCCGTCCGCGATCACCTGATGAATCAACGCCAGCAGGAAAGCCGCGTCAGTCCCCGGCCGCACGAAGTGGTGCTCGTCCGCGACAGCAGCCGTCTCGGTCCGCCGCGGATCGATCACGACCACGCGACCGCCGCGCCGCCGGAGCTCACGCAGCCGCCGCCCGAATCCAGGCGCGGTCATCATGCTCCCGTTCGACGCCAGCGGGTTCGCGCCGAGCATCAGCAGGTACGACGTACGGTCGATGTCCGCGACCGGCACCATCAACTGGTGCCCGTACAGCAAGTACGACGCGAGCATGTGCGGCAGCTGATCCACCGACGTCGCGCTGAACCTGTTCCTCGTCCGCAGCAGCCGCAGCGCCGTCGGCATGTGGGTCATCGCGCCGAGGCTGTGCACGTTCGGGTTGCCCAGGTACACGCCGACCGCGTTCCGCCCGTGCTCCCGCTGGATCCCCAGCAGCCGGTCGGCCACCAACGCGTAGGCCTCAGACCAATCCATGGGTTCCCAGCCAGAAGCCGTACGGCGCACAGGCGTGGTCAGCCGATCGGGATCCTCCTGCAGATCCTTCAGCGCCACCGCCTTCGGGCAGATGTGCCCGTGCGACAAGGGATCGGACTCGTCGCCGCGGATGTCGGTGACCCGGCCGTCCTCGACGGTCACGAGCACACCGCAGATGGCTTCACACAAGTTGCACGAGGTCCTGCGCACGGTGGCTGCCATCCCGCCAACTTACGCCCGAGTAACCATCCCGACTAGTCGAACCGCGCTTCGTCGAGCCGACCGAGGATCGCGTCCACGGTCTCGTTCGGCGAGAGGTCGGAGTTGTCCAGCCACAACCCGCGCCGCGGGCTGAACGCGTGCAGCTCGTAGTCGAGCTCGTCGACCGACAACCCACCCAGCCGATGCGAGATCACGTCCGGCCGCGGAGTCAGTACGACGAGGTAGCGCGGCCGGCTCTGGATGTTCTCCAGGAACTCGCGCAGCAGCTCGCCGATCACCACGTCCTGCAGTACGACGGTGAAGCCGGCCTGGGCATAACCGTCGGCGGCCTGACAGGCCAGCCGGTACCGCAGTTTCAGCTGCTTCTGGGCTTCTTCGCCGTCGTCGGCCTCGGCCGAGGCCTGGCCGCTGACGATCATCCGCCGGAACACCTCGCCGCGCAGATGGACGCCGTACTGGAATCGTTCGGCGAGCAGTTGCGAGACCGTTGATTTGCCCGCCGCCATGATCCCGCTGACGACGATCACCCCCTCGGTCTGCATAGGGTGGATGGTGCCACGGGGGACAAGGGTTTCGTCAGGGCTCGACCACTGGTTGTCCGGAGTCCGCCAGCAGGTGAGACGGCGTCAGGGCTGCAGCGAGAGGACGTGCGCGGCCAGCACCTGCCGGACCCGGTCCTTGGTCGTCACTTCGGGCTGAAGCGTCACGTGGAAAGAGATCCCGTCGAGCAGTGCGTGCAGCCGTTCGGTCTCCAGTTCGAGGTCGAGGCCGGGACGTAGCCGGCCGGCCGTGGACAGGTGCGTCAGCAGTGAGCCGCACAGGCCGCGCAGGCCGTCGTTCGCCGGACCGAGAAGCTCGCGCAGACCGCCGACGCCGCTCTCGGCCTGGGCCTGCGCGGTGAACGACAGCCAGACGTCGAACTCGGCCAGCCGTTCCGGATCGAGCGGGATCACTTCCTCCAGGTAGCGCAGCACGATCTCGACCGGCGTACCGGTCGGCTCGAGCTGGGCGACCCGGGCCTGCACCCGCTTGGAGACCAGGTCCATCGCGAAGCTGAGCAGGCCTTCCTGGTCGGGGAAGTAGTAGCGCACGGCGCCGGCGGACCAGCCGGCCTCGGCCGCGACCGTCCTGACCGAGGCGGCCCGCATCCCGTCGCGGCGGACCACCCGCCACAACGCCTGGGCGATCTCCTCGCGGCGGGCGTCGTGGTCGACGATTTTCGGCATGGACCCTTTTTAGCACATCTGTGTTATGGTCGATCGTAGAAGTACAGGCGTACCAAATAACCAGGAGGGGAAGATCGTGCTGCTCGCTGTGATCGCCGCGTGTGAGATCGGCTTCTGGGTCCTGCTCGCCGCCGGCCTGCTGACGCGCTACCTGCTGCGCCTGCCCAGGCTGGGGATGGCGTTCCTGCTGGCCGTGCCGCTGGTGGATGTGGTGATGCTGGTCGCCAGCGTGATCGACATCCGGTCCGGCGGTGAGCCGTCGTCCAAGCACGCGCTGGCCGCGATCTTCATCGGCGTCAGTGTCGGGTTCGGGCACCGCACGCTGCAGTGGGCCGACGGCTGGGCCGCGCACAAGCTGGCCGGTGCGCCTCGGCCGTACAAGCCGGCGAAGGGCACCCGCGAGAAGGCGCGGTTCGAGCGCCAGGGCTGGTACCGGCACGTCCTCGCGTACGCCGTGGGCAGCGGCGTGATGCTCGGCCTCGGCCTGCTGTCGGGTCAGGGGTACGACGCTCTGCTGGCTCCGGTAGGGCCGTGGACCATCGTGCTGGTGATCGACGCGATCGTGTCGTTCAGCTACAGCGGTGGCGTGAAGGACGACGCCGAGACCGAACCGCCGCAGAAGATCAACGCCTGACATCCCCCACGAACCCGCCCCGCCACCGTAGATTTCGGCTATGACGAAGTCCGGTGCGGGGCGGATCTTCCATGCGGTCACGGCGCTGGTGGTGCTTGCCGGGATCGTCATCCAGCTGGTCGTGACGGCGACTTCGAGCGACGGGTTCTTCCCGGACAACCCCGACCGGGTGTTCAACGTCTTCGCCTACTTCACCATCCAGTCGAACCTGCTGCTCGGCGGTACGACGCTGCTGCTGGCCCTCGGCACGGACAGCGACTCCAGGCTGTTCCGCACGCTGCGCCTCAACGGCGTGCTCTGCATCGCGGTGACCGGCATCGTCTACTGGATCGCCCTCAACCACCTGGCGAACTTCACCGGCGCCGCCGCGGTCGCGAACCTGCTGCTGCACACGATCGCGCCGATCCTCGGCGTCGTCGGTTGGCTGGTCTTCGGCCCCCGTGGGCGGACCAGCCTGGAGATCGTCGGCTGGTCGATCGTCTACCCGCTGCTCTGGTTGGTGTTCACGCTGATCCGTGGCGCGGCGATCGGTTTCTGGCCGTACCCGTTCGTCGACGCCGACGATCTCGGCTACGCAAAGGTCTTGGTCAACTGTCTGCTCGTCGCGCTACTGTTCCTGGCTCTGGCGTTCGGGGCGATGCTGCTCGACCGCCGCCTGAACAGGACCGCCGTCGAGAGGTAGACCCGTGCTGGTGACATCACGCTCGTACGCCGAGTACGAGGCGATGTTCGATCTGACCGAACTCCCCGAGTCCGTGCTCGACTGCTGCGCCGGCGGTGCCGGGTTCACCGCCGAGGCGGCCGCTCGTGGCGTCGACGCCGTCGCGGTCGACCCGGCGTACGAGCTGCCGGCCGCCGAGCTGGTCGACACGGTACGGCGCAGCCTGCCGGCCGGGTCGGGGATCGTGGACCATCACGCGGCGAGCTTCGTCTGGCACTGGTACGGGTCGCCCGAGCGCCGTGACGAGTTGCGGATCGACGCGGCCGACCGGTTCCTGACCGACGTCTCCGAGGCCCCGGACCGGTACGTGCCGGGAAGCCTGCCCGAGCTGCCGTTCCCGGACCAGCGGTTCGAGCTGGTGCTGAGCTCGCACCTGCTGTTCACGTGGGCCGAGAAGTACGACCGGGCCTGGCACCTCGCGGCGCTGAACGAGCTGATCCGGGTCTCGCGGTCGGAGGTGCGGATCTTCCCGCTGGTGAAGCAGGGCGCGGGCGATCCGGTGGAGTACCTGCCGGAGCTGCTCGAGGAGCTGGACGGCGTCCGGGCCGAGATCCGGAAGGTGCCGTACGAGTTCCAGGTCGGCGCCGACGAGATGCTGGTGCTGAGCCGCTGACGACGAGAAACGGTGGTGCCGATCCGCGATCGGCACCACCGTTCGTCGTACAGCCTCTGGACCGAGGGGGTCAGCGCAGGAAGCGGCCGCAGACCGGCCACGGCGAGGCGCCGCGCTGGGCGTACAGCTTCTTGGCGCGCATCAGCTGCTCGCCGGCCGAGGCCTGGGAGGCGACGCCGGAACCACCGACGCTGCGCCAGGTCTGGCGGTCGAACTGGAACAGACCGTGGTACTTGCCCGACGGGTTCACCGCCCGCGGGTTGCCGCCCGACTCGCACTGCGCGACCTTGCGCCAGGCCGCGCTCATCGACACGTTCGTCGACCCGCTGCTGGGCTTACGGGTCTCCGACCGGGTGGTCCGGGTCTTGCGCTCGGACTTGGCGGCCGGCTTCTTGCGCTCGGACCGTTCGGTCGAGGGCTTGGCCTTGGACCGGCGCTCGGTGACGGTGGCCTTCGGCACACCGTCGAGCTTCAGGGTCTGGCCGATCAGGATCAGGTCGGGGTTGTCGAGATTGTTCAGCTTGGCCAGCTGGTGCCAGTCGGCGCCGTTGGCCTGCGCGATCTCGGAGAGGGTGTCCCCGGCTTTCACCTTGTAGTCGGCCGCGAAGGCGGCACCTGCGCCGGCTGCCGTGATACCGACGCCGAGACCGGCGACGGACAGGGTCCGGACGATCCGGCGCGTACTTCGCCGGGGTCGGGCGTGTCGAGCTTTGGACATCAGAATCTGCTCCTCATGAGCTGGGCATGGTGAACTTTCTTGCCCGGCCGACTCAGCCGCGTGCGCACTTCCCCGAGAACCTCGCGGGCCACAAGTGCGGGGCAGCCGGCGAGACGAAGGTGGTCGTCACCTGTGCGTGAGGCTCGGATCGTCGGCGGCCGGTCACTGCCGGCGCCGTACCGGGCTCCACAGTCTGGTGAGGTACCACTCCCTTCCGGGGGTGCAGGGGACAAGCACCCGGACGACCCCGTTCGGTCACGGGACAGCGTCCGAATGGTCACGTCGAGATAACGACGCGACCGAGCCATCGTGCGCGACGGGGGAGCCGAACGCAAGGGCTGTCCGGGAATCTGCCCCGATTTTTTCTGCCCTTGAGGTTCCGAAAGTCCAACAACTGAACGGTTTCCAGGCCTGCCGCCGGCGTTCCGCGGGGTGGTTTTCCGGCCGTTTCCCAGCGCTGCCCACGGGTGAAAGTGAAGATCTGTGCGTGTCATCGCAGCAACTCGCTCGTTGTTCGAGTCACGGGCCGGGAGGGCCCGTAGGTGAGGCAAACGATTGATGGGGGCATGCGGTGATCCGAGTGGTACTCGGCCACCGCGGCACGTTGGTGCGTGGAGCACTGGCCGCGGTGCTGTCCAAGGAGTCCGACTTCGACGTGATGGCCGAGCTCGACCGGTCCGACGACGTCCTGACCTCGGTCCGGCTGCGTCCACACGTCGTGGTGCTCGATCCACAGCTGCCCGGCAAGCTCGGGATCGAGGAGCTGTGCCGCAAGCTGACCGGCCGCGGCGTACTGGTGCTGGTCGACCACGAGGCGATCGCCGCGACCAGCATGGGGCTGGTCAAGCAGGCGCCGCGGATCGGGCTGATCGCGACCGACGCGACGACCGACCAGTTCGTCCAGGCCGTGCGGGACGTGGCGAAGGGGCTGCCGGTGGTCGACGTACGGCTGGCTGTTGCCGCGCTGCGGGCCGGGGACAATCCGCTCACCGATCGTGAGTGCGAGGTGCTGCGGCAGGTGACGACGGGCGCGACGGCGCAGGAGGTCGCGCGGACACTGAGTCTGAGCGCGGGCACCGTGCGGAACTACCTGTCCCGGATCCTCGCGAAGACCGGCGCCCGGAGCCGGATCGAGGCCATCAGGAAGGCTCAGGACGCGGGCTGGATCTGAAACCTCGGGTGCGTCGGGAAGGTTTCGGCGGGGTGCCAGTGGCCCTGGAGCTCCTGGTAGAGCGGCGAGGTGTTGAGCAGGCTGGCGTGCGTGCCGAGCGCGGCGCGGTTGCCGTCCATCACGAGGATCTTCTGGGCGCGCAGCGCCGAGGTGATCCGGTGGGCGATGACGATCAGCGTGCCGCCGCGGGCCGCGAAGGCCTCCTCGGCACGACGCTCGGCCTCGGGATCGAGGAAACAGGTCGCTTCGTCCAGTACGACGAGAGCCGCGGGCGACAGGTACGCGCGGGTGAGGGCGATCAGTTGACGCTCGCCGGCTGAGAGCTCGTTGGGCTTGACCTGCGCCTGCAGGCCACCGATGCGGTCGACCAGGGCGCCGGAGCCGACGGCGTCGATCGCCTGCTGGACCTCCGACGGGGTCGCGTCAGGCAGCAGGTAGTTGAGGTTCTCCATCACGGTCGCGCTGAAGACGTACGCCTCCTGCGGGATCAGTACGCGAGTGTCGGCCGACACCGTGTGAGCCGGTACGCCGCCGAGCAGGACCTGGCCGTCGGTCGGCTGCAGCATTCCGCAGATCAGTCCAGCCAGGGTCGACTTGCCGATGCCGCTGGGACCGACCACTGCGAGGTGCTCGCCCTCGGCAACGACCAGGTTGAGGTCTTCGATGACCGGCTCGGCGGCGGGACCGTAGGCGAACGTCAGGCCGCTGGTGTGCACCTCGCAGGTGAGCGGGGTTGCGGTACGCCGGGTCGCCTCAGGTGCCTGTACCGAAAGGATGCGGCCGAGCGTGACGACGTACCGGAGTCCGCTGTCGCCGAGGGCTCCCATCACGGTGCTCAGCGCGGGCTGCAGGCCGACCAGGACGTAGGTGAGACCGCCGAGGAGCGTGCCGGTGGAGATTCCGCGGCCGACCAGCCAAGGTCCGGCGGCCAGCAGGATCAGGAGTGGGGCCCAGCCGCCGACGGCGAAGCAGAGGGTGCGGAGGGCAGCGACCCGGGCCAGGGCTCGCTCGGCATTGGCCTGGGCTTCGATGGGTCGGCCGGTGAGGTGTTCGGCGAACTCCTCCGAACCGGTGGCGGTGATGTCGCGGACTCCGCTGAAGGTCATGCCGGCGGCTGCGGCCAGGTCCTCGTCGGCTTGGAGGGACGCGCGGACCCGGTCGGCCGCGAGGCCGAGGACTGCTAGCGAGGCCAGAAAGCCAAGCAGGAAAGGCGGTACGACGAAGCCGGCGATCGCGGGGGCGAGGGAGAGCAGGCCGGCCAGGACGCCGATGAGGGTGATGGCGAAGCTGCGGACGACCAGGACGAGGCCGGCGAAGGTGTCACGGACGATCTCGACCTGGCGGTTGAGGCGCGCGACGGCGGCGGTGTCGCCGGTGTGGAGAGCGCTGCCGACCACTCGTCGTACGAGGTCGTCGCGGAGGGGTTCGACCAGCTCGCCGAGGCGGCTGTAGACCTGGCGGGCGCCGGCCGCACCAAGGCAGGCGGTGACGATCAGGCCCGCGAGCCAGGCGATGCCTTGCCAGGCGTGGCCGGCCAGGAAGCTGTCGGTGGCCTTCGCGACGGCGACACCGTAGATGGCGGTGGGGAGGATCTCCGGGATCGACCAGATCGCCAGTTTGAGAGCGGATCGGTTGCGGAGGGCAGCGACGCCGTACTGGACTTCTCGTTTCATCCGAAGACCTCGCGGTACTCCGAGAGGTGCCACAGATCGCGGTGGCGGGCGGTGGCGCGGACAGTGCCGTGGTCGAGCCAGACGACCAGGTCGGCGCGGGCCGCAGTCGCCGGGCGATGCGTGACGATCAGGCGCGTACGGCGGTGCTTGTCCTCGGTGAGGGTGCGGCTGATCTGCATCTCGGTCGCGGTGTCCAGGCTCGACGTGGCGTCGTCGAGAACCAGCAGCCGACTGGCGGACCACGCGCGGGCCAGGCCGAGGCGCTGCCGTTCGCCGCCCGACATAGGGGCCTCAGGCAACGGAGTGCGGTAGCCCCGGGGGAGGCGGCTGATGAAGTCGTGCGCGTGCGTCGCGCGGGCCGCGGCCAGCGTGCGGACGGTGCTGAGCGGGTTCGGCGAGATCGCATCGCCGATCGTCCTGCCAACCAGCGTCGGGCGCTCGAAGGCGCAGCCGACCGCGTTGCGCAGCGAGCGGCGGTGGACGGCCTGCAGCGGTACGCCGTCGAGCAGCACCTGCCCGTACGACGGATCGCGCAGTCGCGCGGCGACGGCGGCGAGCACGGACTTCCCGGCGCCGCTCGGGCCGACCACCGCGACGGTCGCGCCGCCGGGGAGGTCGAGGTTGACGTCGTACAGGAGGGTGGTGTCGTTGGCGACGACGGTGACGGCCTCGAAGCGCAGGTTGCCGGGTCCCGCGGGGAGCGGGAGCGTGCCGTGCGGCAGGGAGTCGATGGCGAAGATCTCGCTCGCGCGGCGGACCCCGGCTTTGGCGCGGGCGATCTCGCCGATGACGCCGGTGAGGCTGCCGAGGCCGGCGCCGAGTACGGCGTACTGGCCGGCGGCGAAGAGTTCGCCGGCGGTGATGCGGCCTTCGACGAGTTGCAGGCCGCCGACGGCGAGGACTGCGACGAGGACGAGCGGGCCGACGATCGCGGCCTGGGCGCCGGAGCGGGCGAGGACCTTCCAGGTGAGCAGGCCGTGTCTGTGGAGCTCGGGGAGGAGGGTGAGGATGCGGCGCTCTTCGCGGGCCGTCGTGCCGGCGGCGAGGATCGTGCGGATGCCGGTGAGCGCCTCGGTGAGGCGGCCGGCCAGCTGGCCCTGGGTTTCGGAGTAGGCGAGGCTGATCTGCGCCGTTCGGCGGGCGAAGACCAGGAGTACGCCGATGACGAGCAGGACACCGCCGAAGAAGGCCGCGGCGAGCCAGGGGTCGATGAGGGCGAGCAGGACGAGGCTGCCTGCCGAGGGAATGACCGCGGCGAACGCGCTGACGAGTGCCGGGCCGGCTTGGGCGGCGTCGACCGCGTTGCCGGAGACGCGGCTGACGAGGTCGCCGGTCTCGTGGTTGCGGGTGCCTTCGGGACCGCCGCGGACGACGTGCTGGACGAGTCCGTGGCGCAGCCAGGCCGTCGTACCGGCGACGGAGGCGGTGCCGGCGAAGACGTCGACCAGCGAGCAGATGATGCCTGCGGCAACCAGTACGGCGGCGATCGTGAACCACTGCTGGTAGCCGTGACCGGCGACGATCGCGTCGACGGAGTGGCCGAGGACGGAGGGGAGTGCGAGCGCGACGCAGCTGCCGCCCACGGAGGTGAGGGCGATGACCGGGAGCCACTTGCCGCCGTGGCGGACGACGTCACCGAACGCCAGGCTCATCGCAACTGCCTGTCGAGGAACGCGAGCATGTCGGCGGCGAGCGTGATTCCCTTGCCCGCGCCACCGGAGGCGTGGCCGGAGTCAGCATCTGTTCTCAGCAGTACCGGATTGTTGGAAACATGCTGAAGAGCAGCGCACATCTTCCTTGCGTGCAAGGGATCGACGCGGGTGTCGTTGGCGAAGGTCGTGAAGAGAACGGCTGGGTAGTCCTGGGCTGAGACCTGGTGATAGGGCGAGTAGCTCAGCAATGTCTTCAGCTGCACGGGATCCGAGGCCGAGCCGAACTCCGGCACCCAGCGTGCGCCGAGACCGGTCAGCTCGTAGCGGGCCATGTCCAGCAAGGGCGCTGAGCAGACGGCGGCGGCGAAGAGGTCGGGGCGTTGGGTGATGACGGCGCCGACCAGCAGGCCGCCGTTGGATTCTCCACAGGCGGCGAGCTGGGACGGAGTGGTCCAGCCTTCGGCGATCAAGTGCTCGGCTGCCGCCAGGAAGTCGTCGATGACGTTCTGCTTCTGGTCGAGGATGCCGGCCCGGTGCCAGTCGTGGCCGCGTTCGCCGCCGCCGCGCAGGGTGGCGGTGACGAAGACGCCGCCGGCCTCGACCCAGGCCAGGGCGAAGGCGGAGTACGTCGGGGTGAGCGACTGCCCGAAACCGCCGTACCCGTAGAGGATCGTCGGCCGTGGGCCGGACCCCGGACCCGCGATGACGAGCAGCTCGAGCGCGGTGCCGTCGGCGGACTCGAACGGGACGGGCGTCGCGGTCGCCTCGACGGTCGGAGCGGCGCCGGGCGCGGGGGACCAGAGCTTGGTCTCAGCCGTCAGGGCGTCGTACGAGTAGATCGCTGCGGGCGTGACGCTGTCCGTGTAGGAGAACCAGGCTTCTTGGCCACCGAGCGGGCGGGTGGTCAGCGAGCCGACCGAGCCGCGGCCGGGCAGCGGGACGTCGCCGAGGTAGCGGCCGGTGACCAGGTCGTGGATGGCGATCTCGCCGATCGTGCCGCGGGTGCGGCCCACGAGCACGACCTTGTCGAGCACGGCCAGGCTGCTCAGCGGGGCGTCGGGATCGGCGGGGACGTAGTCGTGCCAGACCAGCGGGTTCTCCGGGTCGCCGACGCAGATCCGGCCGGTCGGCGCGTCCTGCGTCGTGACGACGTACAGGCGTCCGTCGTGGCCGACCGACATCAACGTGATCGCGTCGCCCGCGACCTCGAGCGGTTGCGGCGCACCGCCCGCTCGGAGATCCGCGAGCCACAGATCGTTGGTGGTCCCGTGCGCAGCGGAGATCGTCAGCCAGCGGCCGTCGGCGCTGAGATCCAGCCCGTACGACGCTTCGTCGGCGAGGACTCGCTGGTCCGACCCGCCGACCGTGTGGAGCAGTACCTGGCGGAATCGCACGTAGTAGAAGGACTTTCCGTCCGGCAGCCAGGCGATCGGGGAGTAGCGGCAACCGTCGATCGGCTCTTCGGCCAACGCGCCGGTCGCGACGTCGAGCACGTGCAGCACGGACTGCTCGGAGCCGCCGCGCGAGATCTGGAAGGCGACCAGCGACCCGTCCGGCGATGGTTGCCAGGAGTCCAGCGTGGTCAGCCCGCTCGGGTCGAGCTTCGCGGGGTCCAGCAGTTCGACGCCGTCGACGCTGAGGACCGGGTGCTCCTGCCGCGGCTCACGGCGTACGACGAAACAACGGTCACCGCGCCAGACCGGCGTGGAGACGGAACCGACCGCGGACAAGGCCTTCACGCGGCTGCGGAACGCGTAGCGGGTGGGCAGCGAACCGGCGTACGCGAGCCAGAGCTCGTCCTGCGCGGCCTGCCACTGCTGGGTCTGCTCGCTCGACGCGTCCTCGAGCCAGCGGTAGGGGTCGGCGACGCTCTGCCCGTGCAACTGCTCGACGAGCGCGAGCCGTTCGGCGTACGGATAGTCCATGGTCGCCTCCACAACGAAGGTCGGCCCGGGGTGGGAGTTGCCGCCCACCCCGGGCCTTCGGAAACCTCGAAAAGCTGGGGTCCGATCAGTGGCAGAGCAGAAGGCTCAGGTTGCTCGGACGCTGGGAACCGCAGCCCAGCACGGTCAGCGTGGAGCCGCCGTGGTGGTGCCCGCCGTGACCGTAGCCCGGGGTTTCCAGACCCTGAAGGTCGAGAAGTGCCATGTGTTTACACCTCCTTCGGAGGAAGTCGTAGGGACAGAGACTCGGACCACTGGGGAGGTCCGAGGAACGGGAGGGAGACCGGCCGCTCGTGCAGCGCGGTTCCCAGAGCCAGCAGGACGCCGGCGGATCCGGTGGCCAGGTCCGTCGAGAGACGGAGCAACTGGTTGCCCGGGAAGATCAGTCCACCCTCGAACGGCAGCGCGTGCCAGCCGAGTCCGCGGACCAGGTCGTCGGTGCTGTCGCCCAGCTCGGCGGCAGCCAGCAGCAGTCCGGCGCGACCCATCAGGAGGCCGGGCTGCACGTAGTAGGAGCAGCGGGTGACCAGGCGGAGGGCGGCCAGTTCGGCGGCCAGCTCCTCGTCCGGTCGGTGCTGCAGGTAGCGGCTGAGGACCAGCGCGATCCCGGCCGAGCCCTCCTCCAGGTAGGGCAGCGAGCGCCAGCCCTGGTTCACCTGGAGCATGCCCTCCGGCGTACGGACGCAGCGGCGCAGATCCTGCCTCAGCGCGGTCTCCGCGAAGTCGAGCAGGCCGGTGTCGCCGGTCCGCTCGTACGCGGTGATGAAGAGCAGCGCCGGACCGGACGAGCCGTACATGAGCCCGGCTCGCGGCTTCCCCTCACCACTCAGCTCCGGTACGTCGGTGACGTCGCCGAGCCGGTCCGCGACCAGGTCGAGCACGCGGGTCGCCGTGCTGTTGAGACTCGGCTCGCTTGCGGAGAAGTGCATCAGGTTGAGCCCGACGCCGGCGAGGCCCGAGTGCAGGCCCAGTTCGCGGCTGTCGAAGTCGTCGGCCAGGGTCAGCTCGATCGCGTCGAGTGCGTCTTGGCGGTGCCCGAGCTCGTCGAGGACGTGCGCGACACCGTGCAGTCCGTCGTACAGGCCGGGGCCGATCTCGGTCGTCGTGGCGTGCTGACGCAGCCAGTCCTCGTACGCCGGGAAGCGGCCCGCTTCGGTCTTCGCCAGTGCGTAGAGCACGCCGGCCGCGCCGGTCGCGAGGTTGATCCCGCCGCCGGGGTGGAACTGCGCGATGTCGCCGGGGAACAGCCGGTCGTCCCGCTCCGGCGTCGCGCTGGCCACGATCGCCTTGGTGATCGAGTCGCGGACGTCGGTCCAGGGTGCCCGACCGGGCAGCGGCAGCGCCGCCATCTCGGCGTCCTCGGTGAGGTCCTTGCCGACGATCGTCCGTACGGCGGTGTCGAGTGTTGCCCTCGGCACCGGGAAGGTCTCGGCGATCATGTCGGCGAGCTGGAAAGCCTTGCCAGGATGGAGATGCAGCAACATCGTTGCCTGCGGCGCGAACAGGCCGAGCGCGATGCAGGCCAGCGCGTACAGGTCGACGTCCGGGCCCTGGCGGTCGCCGGGCGCCGCGTAGCCCGGGTGGGCGAGCGCGGACCGCGCCTTGTCCTCGGCCAGCGTCGCGACCTCGAAGTCGATCAGGACGAGGCGGTCGCCGGTGCTCAGCAGCACGTTGTCCGGGTGCAGGTCGCAGAAGACGACTCCGCGGCCGTGCAGCTCACCGACCGCGCGCTGGACGTCGCCGACCATCTTGGTCGCCCACGCGGCGTACTCGGTGAGCTCGGCCTCGGACGCGTCCGGGCGGGTCAGCGGGTAACGGCGTACGAGCTCACGCTGGAGAGGGTTCGCGTCGACGAATTCCTGGACCAGGAAGTGGTGGTCGCCGAGGGTGAAGTAGTCGTGCACCCGCGGGACGACGTCGAGACCGTCGAGGCGCTGCAGGATGTCGCGCTCGTGACCGATCCGGGCGACCGCGTCGCGGCCGGACATGTCCAGCCCGGCGTACGGCCGGCCTTCCTTGAGCACGACCTTGGCCTGGGTCTCGTTGTGGTGGCCGAGGTAGACGCCGCCGCCGTTGGAGAACTGGATGACGCCCTCGATCGTGTACGCGAGGTCGTTGGTGGTGACCGCGTTGCGGGCGTCGAGATGCGTCTGCAGGAACGACGGCAGCGTGATCCACGGCGGGGTGCTGAAGGTCGGGCTGCGGTGGTCCGGAACCAGCTGGCCGCGGTCGTCCTCGAGGGCCAGGACGCGTTCACCGGCGGGGTCGAGGGTGTAGCGGCTGACGAAGGCGCCGTACCGGACGAACAGCGGGCCCTCGGCGTACCGGAGGTCGCTCAGGATGTACGGGCCCTGGACGCCGTCGAGCAGGTCGTCGAGCTCCTTGAGGGTCAGCTCGAGCTGCGCCTCGTCGGTCGGGTAGATGGTGACGAGCTTGCCGCTCGAACCGCGCGGGGCGGACTTCGAGTTCACCATCACCAGGACCGGCTCGTTGCGCAGGAACTTGAATGCGATGCCGCGGGGGACGCAGTAGTCCCAGACGAGCTCGAGCGTTCGCTCGGCGTCGGCGAGACCGGCCGAGACGTGGATCTTCCAGCCCTGGGCCGGCAGCTCCAGGTCGCTCGGCGCGTAGTGCATCCACATCTCGCCGGGGACGTGCTCCCAGCCGGCCGGGATCTCCCGGGAGGCGAGTGCGAAGTCGGGCTGACCTTCCGCGGTGGAGGGAGAGTCGTAGAAACGCCGGTCGGCCAGGCAGTACAGCTCGTAACTTTCCATGGCGGTTCGATCCCCCTCTCTCGTGGTTGCCCCGGAGAATCTTGGGCGGGGGGAGAGGGGTCGGCGTAGTGCATGACGTCATCAGTCGACTGTGAAGAACTCATGTGCTACGAGTGAGTAAGTAAACACTCTTCGTTACGTCGACGTCACTTTGAGCGGGGAAAGCACTGTTACATCATGTCGATGCGTGCCAGCCAGGTAACACCGCGTAACTTTGCATGGATTTGATCGTGAGAGTGGTCTAGGTCGCATTTCGGTGTTGTTGGCTCGCGAAGTACGCGACCTTCCGGGCGCGCATCACCTCGCCCAACGGACGGTGCTCGGCCTTCGCGTTCCACGGGTCGAAGACGGCCGCCTCGACCTCCGCGGCGAACTCCTCGTCCGGCTTCTGCCGGCCGATCGTCAGCCGGCCGACGGTCTCGTACGGCGCCGCCCAGGCGACCGAGGCGTCCTCGATCGGGGTGCTCTGCTCGTCGACGAAGAACTGCACCTGGACGTCGTAGTCGAGCGGGTCGCCGGCCAGCCGGTCGTACACGTCTGCGGCCCAGTCGTCCGCTCCCGGGTTGGGGTAGCCGGCCAGGGCGCGGAGCCGCACGCGTGCGGCGTACGGGCCGAAGGAGATGGGAGCGGCGCTGAAGAAGTCCTGGGTGGCGAAGCCGGAGAACGGTTCCTTGAGTGCGGTCGCGACGGCCTTGAGGCGGGGGATCAGTGCGGGCTTCTTGATCAGCGAGCCCAGCAGCTGCCCCTTGGTCTGCCCGGCGGTGGTGACGATCGTGCTGAACTCCTCGCTGGTCGCCGAGCTGAACCGCTCGTGGTTGATCAGCGCGAAGTCCTGGCTCACGGCCTCCCCGCCGAGCGCTCCCGGCCCGCTTACCCCGAGCACCTTCAGTGAGAATCCACGAATGTCCGGTACGACGTCGGCCGCGCGGTTGAACCCGCCGTTCGACAGCCGCACCCACACGTCGTACTTGTCCGGCACCCGGAACAACCCCTGCCGCGCGTACTCCGGCAGATCCCCCGGCACCGTCAAGGTCGCCCGCAGCGCCGCCACCTGCTTGCGGTGCAACGCCCGCCCGTTCCCGTACTTGTCCGACTTCCGGGCCTGCATCGCGACGAACAGTTCCCCCTGCCGCCGGTGGCGCTCCGCCTCGTCCGCCCCGACCACTTCCCGCCACCCGACACTCGGCACGCTCACAACGCTCCCCATCCGACGACGACCCCGGTCGCTCCAGTATCCGTCGTCAACGCTGTTGCATCAGGCAACAACCCCTCCCGGAGCTTCCCGCGCCGCCCCGGACGTCTCTTTGAGCACCGTTCAGCCACGGAATCGGTGAATTCGTGGCTGAACGGTGCTCAAAGTGGACTTTTGCGGCGGGTGGTGGGGGAGTCAGCTCGGGTAGGTCTGGGTTTCGGTGGCTTTGAGGGTGGCCCAGAGGGGGCGGCCGGGGGTGAGGGAGAGCTCGGCGACGGCCGCTGGGGTGACGTCCGTCAGGAGGTTGGTGGGAGCTGACGAGCCTTCGGCGGGGGTGAGACGGACCCGGACAGTGTGGGCGTGTTGTTCGACGCTGGTGACGACGACCGGCCAGGTGTTGCGGGGGCTGCCGGTGGGGTGGTCGGGGTAGAGGCTGATCGCGGACGGCGGGAACGCGACGTGGACCCGGCCGGTGGCCGGGGTGGCGATGGCGACCTTGCCGCCGTCGGTCAGGTGGACTGTGGTGCCGTCCGCCGTGCCTCGGTAGAGGTTGAGGCCGACCAGCTGGGCCACGTAGTCGGTGCGCGGGCGGTGGGCCACCTCGCTCGGGCTGCCCTGCTGGACGACTTCGCCGTTCTCGATGATGACGAGGCGGTCGGCCAGGACCATCGCGTCCAGAGGGTCGTGGGTGACCAGAAGAGTGCGGCCCTCGTACCGGTCGAGATGCTGGCCCAGTTCGGCGCGGATGTGGAGGGTGGTGCCGGCGTCCAGGGCGGACAGCGGTTCGTCCAGCAGGAGCAGCTCGGGCTGAGTGGCGAGCGCCCGGGCGAGGGCGACGCGCTGCGCCTGTCCGCCGGAGAGGGATCGGGGTCGCGACTTGGCCTGGTCGGTCAGGCCGACGGTCTCCAGCCACTGGGCGGCCTCGGCGCGGGCGGTGCGCTTGTCGACGCCACGGGCGCGTAGACCGAAGGCCACGTTCTCGAGCGCGCTCAGGTGGTTGAAGAGCAGGTAGTCCTGGAAGACGACGCCGATCGGGCGCTGGTCGGCGGACAGGAACGTCCGCGGCGGCTCGTCCCAGACCTTGCCGTCGAGGGTGATCCGCCCGCCGTCGACGGGCAGCAGGCCGGCGATCGCGCGCAGGGCGGTGGTCTTGCCCGCGCCGTTCGGACCGAGGACGGCGACGACCTCGCCGGGTTCGACGGTCAGGTCCAGCGCCAGTTCGAAGCCGGTACGACGTACGTGCAGGTCCGCGCGCAGGGTCATCGCAGACCACTGATCCAGCGCTCGCGCAGGCTGGCGAGGACGACGACCGACACGATCAGCAGCACGATGCTCAGCACGACGGCGACGTCGGGGTCGGTCTCCAGCGCGAGGTAGACGGCCAGCGGCATCGTCGTCGTACGGCCTGGGAAGTTGCCCGCGAACGTGATCGTGGCGCCGAACTCCCCGAGCGCGCGGGCCCAACAGAGGACGGCGCCCGCGACGATGCCCGGCGCGATGGACGGCAGCGTGACGCGCCGGAAGGTCAGCCAGCGCCCGGCGCCGAGCGTCGCGGCGGCTTCTTCGTAGCGCGGGTCGGCCGCCCGGAGTGCGCCTTCGACGGAGATCACCAGGAACGGCATCGCGACGAACGCCTCGGCGACGATCACGCCGGCGGTGGTGAAGGGGAGGGAGAAGCCGAACCAGAGGTCCAGCCGCTCACCGATCAGGCCGCGGCGGCCGAGGACGAGCAGCAGCGCGACACCACCGACGACCGGTGGGAGTACCAACGGGACCGTCACCAGAGCGCGAAGGAGGCCGCGGCCCGGGAGCTCGGCGCGGGCGAGCAGCCAGGCCAGTGGGATGCCGAGGAAGAGGCAGATCACCGTCGCTGCGCTGGCGCAGAGCAACGACAGCCGGAGGGCCTGGCCGACCTCGGCGCTGAAGAGGCGGGACGGAAGCGTCGACCAGGGAGCCTCGGCGAGCAGGCCGATCAGGGGGACCAGCAGGAAGGCGAGCCCGAGGAGTGCCGGCAGGACGAGGACCAGCGGCAACCGGCCGCCGGTCCGTCGCCTGCGGCGGATGCTCATGGAGCGATCCTGCCGCAGGCGATCCTGCCGCCGCGAACTCACGGAGCGTCGAAGCCCGCCGCGGTGAGGACCTTCGTACCGTCGGCCGACAGCACGAAGTCGACGAACGCCTTGGCGCCGTCGGCATTTGGGGCCTTGGTCAGCGTCGCGATCGGGTACTCGTTGACCGCCTGCGCGGACTCCGGGAACTCGATCCCCTCGACCTTGTCCTTCGCAGCCAGGACGTCGGTCTTGTAGACCAGCGCCGCGTCGACCTCACCGAGGCTGACCTTGGTCAGCGCGGCCTTCACGTCCCGCTCGAGGCTGTCGGGCTGCGGCGTGAGCTTGGCCGCGGCGAACACCTTCTGCGCGGCCGCGCCGCACGGCACCTGCTCGGCGCAGAGCGCGATCTTCCGGTTCTTGTCGGTGAAGTCCTTCAGCCCGGTGATCTTGCCCGGGTTGCCCTTCGGTACGGCGATCTCCAGCACGTTCTTCACGAACGTCGTCGCGGTCCCCTTGTCGGTCACCTGGTCCATGTTCTTCGGTGCCGCCGACGCGAACACGTCGGCCGGAGCGCCCTGGTTGATCTGCGTCGCCAGGGCCGAGCTGCCGGCGAAGTTGAAGACCACCTTGACGCCCGGGTGCGCGGCCTCGAAGTCCTTGCCGAGCTGGGTGAAGGTCCCGGTCAGCGACGCGGCCGCGAAGACGTTCACCGTGCCCGAGATCGCGGCGCTGCTGCTCGCGCCGGCCGACGCGGACGGCGAGGAGTCCGCCGGGGTGTCGTCGCCGCAGGCGGCCAGGCCGAGCGCGACGGTCGCGGTGAGCGCAACGGCGAGGGCTCGGCGGGTGAAGCTGGTACGGCGGAACATCTAGACCTCCGGGATCTCGACGACTACGTGGGTGGACTTGATCGAGGCGACGGCGACCACACCGGGCTCCAGGCCGAGCTCGTCGGCCGCCTCGCGGCTCATCAGCGAGACGACCCGGAACGGTCCGGCCTGCATCTCGACCTGCGCCATCACGCCGTCCTTGACGACGCGGGTGACGATGCCGCGCATCCGGTTGCGGGCCGACGCGGCGGTCGTCGTACCGGGCTCCGGTGAGTCGGCGAGCTCCTGGGCGAACACCGCCAGCGCCCGGCCGTCCACAGCCATCCGCCCGCCCTGCTCGGTGGCCGGAAGCCGCTTGTTGTCGATCCAGCGCCGCACGGTGTCATCACTGACTCCGAGTAGCGCGGCCGCCTCACTGATCCGCAAATTCGGCATGAAGGACACTCTAGAGCCGCAGGTGCGGCAACCCGCTCTGCTTTTCCGTTCGTTTTTGTAGTTCGCGACATAGGTTTGGTCTATGACCGGGCTGCGGGAGTACTTGGACGGGCCGCACAAGGCCGCACGCGACGTCGTACGGGACGGACTGGCCAGTCACGCGTCCCTGCTGGACGCCGGGCTGCGCCTCACCAGGGACGAGTACCGCGACGAGGTGCTCCGGACGCTGAAGGAGATCGCCGCCCAGGGGCACCCGTCCCGCGGCTTCCCCAAGGAGTACGGCGGCCAGGGCGATCTCGGCGGGTTCATCGCCGGCTTCGAGACGCTCGCGTACGGCGACCTGTCGCTGATGGTGAAGGCGGGCGTCCAGTTCGGCCTCTTCGCCGGCGCGATCCTGCATCTCGGCACCGAGCGGCACCACGACCGCTACTTGGCCGACGCGCTCACCGGCGACCTGCTCGGCTGCTTCGCGATGACCGAGACCGGCCACGGCTCGAACGTGCAGTCGCTGGAGACCACCGCGACGTACGACGAGGCGACCGGCGAGTTCGTCGTGCACACCCCGACCGCGTCGGCGCGCAAGGACTACATCGGCAACGCGGCCCGGCACGGAAAGCTGGCGGCGGTGTTCGCGCAGCTCGTCGTCGGTGGCGAGACGCACGGCGTGCACTGCCTGCTGGTGCCGATCCGCTCGGACGCCGGTGAGCCGCTGCCCGGCGTGACGCTCACCGACTGCGGCCCGAAGCTCGGGCTGAACGGCGTCGACAACGGGCGGATCGTCTTCGACCAGGTCCGCGTGCCGCGCGAGGCGCTGCTCGACCGGTACGCGCAGGTGGATGCCGACGGCACCTACCGCAGCGAGATCGAGAACCCGGACCGGCGGTTCTTCACGATGCTCGGCACGCTGGTCCAGGGCCGGGTCTCGGTCGGTGGCGCCGCGATCAACGCGAGCAAGGTCGCGATGACGATCGCCGTCCGGTACGCCGACCAGCGCCGCCAGTTCGGTGCGCCGGGGAGTCCGGAGGAGGCGCTGCTGCTCGACTACCGGATGCACCAGCGACGGCTGCTCCCGCTGCTGGCCCGGACCTACGCGATGCACTTCGCCCAGGCCGAGCTGGTCGACAACTTCGCCCGGATCTTCGGCGCGGACGACGACGCGCCCCACGACGACAGTGACGGGCGTGGCGGCGGCACCGGCGGCAACGAGCACGACCGGCGGGCCCTGGAGGCGCAGGCAGCTGGTACGAAGGCGCTCGGGACCTGGCACGCGACCGAGGCGATCCAGATGTGCCGCGAGGCGTGCGGTGGTGCCGGGTACCTGGCCGAGAACCGGCTGTCCGCGCTGAAGGCCGACACCGACGTGTTCACCACGTTCGAGGGTGACAACACCGTCCTGCTGCAGCTGGTCGCGAAGGGGCTGCTGACCGACTACCGGCGATCGTTCGGCGAGCTCGACCCGCTGGGCACCGCGCGGTTCGTCGCCGGTCAGGCGGTCGAGATCGCGGTCGAGAAGACCGCGCTGCGCGGACTGATCGAGCGGCTGCGCGACGTCGTACCGAATCGGTCCGACTCCGCCGACCCGGACGCCGGGCTGCGGGACGACGACTACCACTCGGGGATGCTGCGGTTCCGCGAGCAGCACATGCTGTCCGGGGTCGCGCGGCGGCTGAAGGCGGGGATCGATGCCGGCGACGAGGCGTTCGAGGTGTTCAACCGGTGCCAGGACCACGTGATCGCCGCCGGGCGCGCGCACGTCGAGCGGGTCGTGCTGGAGGCCTTCCAGCACGCCGTACAGGTTGCTCCAGAGGGTGAGACGCAGGACAGGCTGAAGGAGCTGTACGACCTGCACGCGCTCGCGACGATCGAGAACGACCGGGCCTGGTTCATGGAGCACGGGCGGCTGTCGGGCCCACGCTCGAAGGCGATCACGGCGCTGGTGAACGAGTTGTGCGCCCGCGTCCGCGCCTACGCGACCGACCTCGTGGACGCGTTCGGCGTACCGGGCGCGGCGGTCGACGTACCGATGGTTGTACGGTCGCTGCATGAGTGAGCCGCTTGTGGAGCCCGCCTCGGCCGCCGAGGCCGCCCGCGAACTTGCCAAGGTCCTGCTGGCCCAGGCCGACGCACTTGACCTGCACGACCTGCGGGCCACGACGGCGATCGAGAACGTGCGGATCCAGTCCCGGGTGCTGGCCGACGCCGTGCACGAACGCGGCTGGGGTGACATCTTCCTGGGGATCGACTCCTACGACCCCGACGAGCTGGACGACGTTCCGCTCGGGCCGGACGACTTCGACGACCCCGCGGACTACCGTGAGTTGGTCGAGGGCGTCGCGGAGATGGACGAGCCGATCGTCCCGGAGAACGGGCTGCGCCTCAGCTACCAGGCCCGCTACGACTTCGTGGTGACCGACCCGGAGGCGTTCGTCGCCTACGTGCGCAGCCGTGCCGACGAGGCGCAGAACGACGACGTGATCGACGACATCGAGGACGCCCGGTCGGCCTTCGAGCTGCTCGGCTACCTGGACGGCCTCGGCTCCAAGGACTACGACACGGTCGGGTTGAGCCCGGCCGGCGGCGAGGAGTCCCACAAGGTGGTCGAGTTCTCGCTGTGGGACATGGACCCCACGCGGCGCGACGACACCTACCCGTACTGAGCCTGATTCCCTTCCAGCACGGGGATCCGGGCCAGTCCGGTAATCAAGCACGCAAGCTTTTTACTTGTTGCGGCAGGCAACATCGGCACATTCCGTGACGAGATGTATACAGTCTGTCGCCTTCTGAAAAGCCAATGCAAATGTTTGATCCGGGGGATGGTCCCGCTCCGGGCTCGCGTGACAACGTTCAGTTGTCGGCGGCGGACGGGTCGCCGGCACAGGCTCTTGGTGGAACCGCGAACTCCCGTCCGCGACCGGAACTGTACCTCCCCTGCCGGCCGCGGAACTGAGTTCAGGCCCACCATCCTTCGGGCCGAACGCCCTCTCGGGGCAGAGCAAGACGCCGGTCGTGCCACACAGGGCGCCGGTCGCCAGTGAGGTGGTGACCGACGCCCGGCGCGATCGGCGTTTTCTTGTCCGGGTGGTACCGGTGCGACTGGGGACCGATACCACCGGGACAAGCCCCCGCCCTTGTGGACGGGGGCTTTCGTGCGTCAGGCCAGTTCGAGCTCGGTCACCGGGTGCTGGGTGACCTCGCCGTACGTCGTGGTGCGCTGGCGAGCGGGACGGCCCGCGGCCGTCGCCATCGCGGTGAGCTCCTCGATGGACTTGCGGGAGCCGTGCTTGGAGCCGGCCATCCGGCTGATGGTCTCCTCCATCAGCGTGCCGCCGATGTCGTTGACGCCGCCGTTGAGGACCGCGACGCAGCCGTCGGTGCCGAGCTTGACCCAGGAGCACTGGATGTTGTCGATCCGGCCGTGCAGCATGATCCGCGACATCGCGTGCACCGCGCGGTTCTCGTCGTACGTCGGGCCGGGGCGGGCCACGCCGGCCAGGTAGATCGGCGAGTTGGTGTGGATGAACGGCAGCAGCACGAACTCGGTGAAGCCACCGGTCTGGTCCTGGACGGCCGCGATCGTGCGCAGGTGCTGGACCCAGTGGTGCGGCGAGTCGACGTGGCCGTACATCATCGTGGACGACGACGGCAGTCCGACCTTGTGCGCGGTCGAGATGACCTCGATCCAGCTTGCCGTCGGCAACTTCCCCTTGGTGAGGATCCACCGCACGTCGTCGTCGAGGATCTCGGCGGCCGTCCCGGGGATGCTGTCCAGCCCGGCCTCCTTGACCGAGATCAGGAACTCCTCGATCGACAAGCCGGTGCGGACCGAGCCGTTGACGATCTCCATCGGCGAGTACGCGTGCACGTGCATCTCCGGCACGCGCTGCTTCACCGCGCGGACCAGGTCCGCGTACGCCGTACCAGGAAGATCGGGGTGGATGCCGCCCTGCATGCAGACCTCGGTCGCGCCGATCACCCAGGCCTCCTCGGCCCGCTGGGCGACCTCGTCCATCGACAGCGAGTACGCGTCGGCGTCGGTCCGGCGCTGGGCGAACGCGCAGAACCGGCAGCCGGTGTAGCAGACGTTGGTGAAGTTGATGTTCCGGTTCACCACGTACGTCACGTCGTCGCCGACCACGGCCTTGCGCAGGTCGTCGGCGATCTTCGCGAGCTGGTCGAGCGCCGGACCCGTTGCCGTCATCAACGTCAGCGCCTGGCTGTCGGACAGCCCGGCCGGGTCACGCTCGGCCGCGGCGAGGGCTTCCTTCACGTCGCCGTCGATCCGCTCCGGAGCCTTGCGCTGGGCAACGTCCTCGCGCAGGACGTCCCAGTCGCCGTACGCCGCGTCGAAGTCCGAGCGGGTCTCCGTACGACGTCCCTCGGTGTCGATCGCGGTGTGCAGGTCGGTGCGGCCGACCGAGTCCCAACCGCCGTCCGGCTCCTGCCAGGGCAGACCCTTCGGCATCGCGGCCTCGTTCGCGAGGCCGGTCGCCGGGTCGACGAGCGCCTCGACGTGCGAGATCAGGCGCGGGTCGAGCCAGGGCTCGCGCAGGTACTCCGGGTGGGCCGTCAGCCGCTCGCGCAGGGTGAACCCGGCGTCGGCGGTCAGCTTGGCCAGGTCGTCCAGGTGCGGCCAGGGGCGCTCGGGGTTCACGTGGTCCGGGGTCAGCGGCGAGACGCCACCGAAGTCGTCGACGCCCGCGGCGAGCAGCAGCTTGGCCTCGTCCAGGTCGACCAGGTTCGGCGGGGCCTGGACGCGGGCGCGCGGGCCGAGCACGATCCGGGTCACCGCGATCGCGGCCAGCCACTCGTGCAGCGGGACGTCCTCGTCGTTGCGCATCGCCGTGTCCGGCTTCACCCGGAAGCCCTGGATGATGACCTCCTGGATCCCGCCGTACTGGCGAGCGACGCGACGCAGCGCGAACACCGAGTCGGCGCGCTCCTCGATCGTCTCGCCGATCCCGATCAGCAGGCCGGTGGTGAACGGCACGTTCGAGCGGCCGGCGTCCTCGAGCACGCGCAGCCGGACCGACGGGTCCTTGTCGGGCGAACCGAAGTGCGGCTGGCCCTTCTCCTCGAACAGCCGGCGCGAGGTCGTCTCCAGCATCATGCCCATGCTCGGTGCGACCGGCTTCAGCCGCTGCAGGTCCTGCCAGGACATGACGCCGGGGTTCAGGTGCGGGAGCAGGCCGGTCTCCTCCAGGACCCGGATCGCCATCGCGCGGACGTAGTCGAGGGTGCTGTCGTAGCCCGCCTCGTCCAGCCACTGCTTGGCGGCGTCCCAGCGGTCCTCGGGGGCGTCGCCGAGCGTGAAGAGCGCCTCCTTGCAGCCGAGGGCCGCGCCCTGGCGGGCGATCTCCAGCACCTCGTCCGGGCTCAGGTACGGCGACTCGACGCGGCCCGGCGTGGTCGCGAAGGTGCAGTAGTGGCACCGGTCGCGGCAGAGCCGGGTGAGCGGGATGAAGACCTTCTTGGAGTACGTGACGATCCCGCTGCGACCGGCGTCCTCGAGGCCCTGGTCGCGGACCCGGCCTGCCGTCGCCATCAGCTTGTCCAGCGCCTCGCCGGAGGCCGTCAGCAGCACCTCCACCTCGGCCTGGTCCAGGGTCTTGCCGTCGTCCGCGCGCTTGAGCGCTCGCCGCATCGCGGTGCTGAGAGTCGAGGTCACGGGATCCGAGCCTAGGCGCTCGAACACCCCGGATCTTGCGATTCCCGGGGTCAAAAACAATTAGTACGTCTGTCCTGCTAGTTTGCTGTTTGTGCAGGTCACACAGGGTGTTGATGGTCGGCGAGTGCGGGGTGCGCTGCGTCGGGACGAGTTGCTGCGGGCGACCATCGCGGTGATCGAGCGGGCCGGTGTCGCGGGGGTGAGTCACCGGGCTGTTGCTGCTGAGGCTCGAGTTTCGGTGGCTTCGACGACGTACCACTTCGCGTCGCTCGACGACCTGCTGATCGCGGCGCTGACCGGGGCTGCCGAGGACCTCACTGCCGAGCTGCACGAACGGGTGACCGAGCTCGGCGCTCGGCCCGCCGACGAGCTGGCCCGGCTGGTCGAGCACCTGCTGGTCTACCGCCGCGGGCGCACGCTGGCGGCGTACGAGCTGTACCTGCTCGCCGCGCGACGGCCGGAGCTGCGGGAGGTGGCTGGGGCCTGGCTGCAACCGCTGACGGAGATTGCCCGGACGTTCACCACCAACCGCCAGAAGGCCAGTCTGTTGGTCGCAGCACTGGACGGACTCATCCTGCAGTCCCTTGTCCGAGCAAGGCCGTTCGCACAGGCGGATGTCGCCGCTCTGCTGGTCTACCTGCGGTAGGCCAGCACTCCCGGGAGAGGGTGGGGCGCCTCCTCTCTCCCCCGGGGTAGCGCACGCGTTACCCCGGGTGGGGCTTGCCGGCCCGGGACAGGCGGCCGCTGCGACGGTTGGCTGGGGGCATGCTGAGGATGTCGCTGGGGGCGTTGCGGGATCGGTGGCACCTGTTCGCGGGTGCGGTGGTGGCGGTGGCGTTCGGGGTCGGGCTGATCCAGTCCGCCCTGCAGGTGATGGCCGCGACCGACGTGCCCTCGCTACCGCCGGGGTTGTCCGGGCTCGAGCGGTCGAAGATCCGCGACGGCTATGCCGGGGCCGCGACGCTGCTCGGCATGTCGGTGATGCTGGCGGTCTTCCTGACTGTCTTCGTCGTGAGTACGACATTCGGGTTTGCGGTGGTGCAGCGGCGGCGGGAGCTCGGGTTGCTGAGGCTGGTCGGCGCCCAGCGCGGCAGCCTGCGCCTGATGTTGTTGCTCGAAGCAACGGCGCTCGGCCTGGTCGGGACAGCTTTGGGAGTGCCGCTCGGGCTGCTCGGGTCCTGGGCGCAGTCGACGCTGCTGATCGAGCTGGGCATGCTCCCGCATTGGTTCGAGGCGCCGTGGATCTGGGGGACCATGTGGGTCGCCGCCTTCGTGGGCGTGGGAACGGCGGTGGTCGGCGCGTTCGCCGCAGCCTGGCGAGCGTCGCGCGTCAGCGCACTGGAGGCGATCGGAGACCTGCCGCGGACGATGCCGGTGATGACCGGATGGCGGTGGTTCTGGGGCCTTTCGTCAGCCGCGTTCACGGTGGTGATGGTGATCGCCGCCCAGGCCGCCGGAGACTTCGTGGCTGGGCTACTGATCGCGCTCGTGGTCATGATCAGCGGGTCGGTCGCGCTGAGCCAGCTGAGCCCGGTCGTCGTACCGATTGCCGGTCGGCTCCCGGCGCTGGTGCTGCGAGGTTCCGTCGTCACCGATCTCGCGAAGGCCGGCGTGCTGCACGCCGTACGGCGAAGTGCCGCGACCGCGGCGCCGCTGATCGTGCTGGTCGGACTGCTGGCCGGGCTGTGGGGTGTGTTCGGGTCGCTGGCGAAGGCAGTGGGGGAGGAGCAGCGGCAGCTGATCTCGGCGGACCTGGTGGTCGAGGGGTCGGTCGCGCCGGGCGAGGGGATCGCGGCGGTGTCGGAGCAGACGACCGTGCCGGTGACGATCGTGGGGAAGAAGAAGGCGACGCGGTACTCGGAGGCGGTCGGGATCGATCCTGCGGCGTACCAGCGGACGCACGAGCTGGGGCCGCGCAGGGGATCGCTCGACAAGTTGTCGGGGGCAACGATTGCGATCGGGCCGGGGATGGCGGTCGAGGGGTACAAGCTCGGGGAGTCGTTGACGGCGACGATCGGGGGCAAGCAGCTGCCGTTGAAGGTGGTGGCGATCATGCCGGAGACGTTGGACGTGACGGAGAACTTCTTTGTGCCGAAGGGATTGACCGAGGGTTTGGGTGGTGCGACGGAGACGTTGGTGAAGGTGGATCGTGGTGCCGACTTGAAGGAGGTCGGGCGCGAGCTCGGCGGCGAGGGCGGGGGTGAGGTGCGGACGGTGAAGGAGTGGGCTGAGGACAAGGCCGCCGTCGAGCAGCGGGACGATACCGGGATCTTCGTGGTCTTGATGGGGCTGGCCGGGATCTACGCGGCGGTGGCTGTGGTCAACGCCGTCGTGATGGCGGCGGCCGAACGGCGGCGGGAGTTCGCGCTGGCGCGGATGGCGGGGCTGACGCGTCGACAGGTCGTCGGGATCGCGACGGTCGAGTCGCTCACGGTGGTCGTGGTCGGCGTACTGCTGGGCAGTGTCGTCGCCGGAGCTGCGATGGCGGGGATCGCTGCCGGGACCGCGCAGATGTTCGGTGTCGTGGTAGTCGCCGTGCCGTGGCGGCTGCTAGGGCTCATCCTCGCGGGATCCCTCGCTGTCGTCGGCGGTACGGCGGCGATCACGGCCTGGACCACGACCAGGTTCAGTCCGGTCGTGGTCCTCAGCGGTCGGGAGTGACGGTCAGGCGTCGGCGACGGTGATCGCTTCGGCCTCGGTGCGGGAGTGCGACGACGGGATGCGCAGGTGGGCGAGCGGCTTCCAGCCCGTGGCCAGCGCACCGACAGCCAGTACGACGGCGAAAGCGCCGACGTAGAAGGGAAGCTGGACGTTGACCTCCTCGCCGAGCTTGCCGGCCAGCCACGGTGCGACCGCGCCGCCGGAGAAGCGGACGAAGCTGTACGCCGCGGACGCCGTACCGCGTTCCACCGGAGCCGCGCCCATCACGGCCTCGGTGATCAGCGTGTTGTTCACGCCGAGGAACAGACCGGCCACGACCACGCCAACCGCGAGCACGTGCGGGTGGTGGGCGTAGGCGCCCATCACGGCCAGGTCGGCGGCGAAGAGCAGCAGCGCGGACATGATCACGGGCAGCGTGCCGAACCGGCGTTGCAGCCACGGCGCCGCGAAGACCGAGGTGAGCGCGAGCCCGATGCCCCAGCCGAAGAAGATCAGGCCGATCTGCCGGGCCGACATCGCCAGCGGGAACGGGGTGAACGCGAGCAGGGTGAAGAAGCCGAAGTTGTAGAGCAGCGCGGTCACGGCGACGGTGGCCAGCGACCGGTGCCGCAACGCCTTCAGCGGTTCGAGGATCGACGTACGGCGCGGAGCCGGCGGCGAGGCGGGCAGCAGGAACGCGGTCGCGGCGAGCGCGATCGTCATCAGTACGGCGACACCGAAGAACGGGCCGCGCCACGAGATCGTGCCGAGCTCACCGCCGACCAGCGGGCCGGCCGCGATGCCGACGCCGAGCGCCGCCTCGTACAGGATGATCGCCTCGGCGACCGAGCCGGCCGCGGAGTTCACGATGGTGGCCAGGGCGGTCGCGATGAACAACGCGTTGCCCAGCCCCCAGCCGGCCCGGAAGGCGACGATGGCGCCGATCGAGTTCGACAGGCCGGCCAGCGCGCTGAACACCACGATGATCGCGAGACCGATCAGCAGAGTGCGCTTCGCGCCGATCCGGCTGGAGACCGCGCCGGTGATCAGCATCGCGACGCCGATCACGGCCATGTAGCTGGTGAACAGCAGCGACACCTGCGACGGGCTGGCGTGCAGCTGCTCGGCGATCGGCTTCAGGATCGGGTCGACCAGGCCGATGCCCATGAACGCGATCACGCAGGCGAAGGCGACGGCCCAGACGGACTTGGGTTGCTTGAGGAAGGAGCTGCTGGTGCTGCTCACCGGGGGTGTTCCTCCAATGGTTCGAGGGTGAGGATCTTCTGCAGGACGGTGACCGCGGCCTCCAGGGTGGTGAGGTCTTCGGCGGGGAGCTGAACGAGCCGTTGGGCGATGGCCGCACCGGCTTCGCGGCGGGCGTGGTTGAGCTCCGCCAGCCCGGCGTCGGTGAGGCTGATCAGACTGGCCCGGGAGTCGGCCGGATCGGGCTCGCGCCGGACCCACCCGCTCTCCTCCTGCCGCTGCACCAGCGTCGACATCGTCGGCTGCGAGCAGCGGTCGGCTTTCGCGAGCTCGCTGATCCGGGTCGGCCCGAGCTCGTCGAGCCGGCCCAGCAAGCGCATCGCGGCATGGGGGAGGGCGCTGACGTCCCGGCTGGCCAGACGGGTCAGTCGAGCCGACGCCACCACCACGTCGACGCCGAGTTGGGAGAGCTGGGTAGCGATCACGTCCTCAATATTACATAGGAATGCTATGTGTTTCCAGTGTAAGGTTTGTGAGACGCTGAACCTTACAGATTCGAAGACATGGAGGGCTTGGGGTGGGCAATCTCGAAGGAAGAGTGGTTCTGATCACCGGTGCCGGCGGCGGGATCGGGTCGGCGACGGCTCGTACGGTGGTCGCTCAGGGCGGGCATGCCCTGATCCACGACCGCACGGCCCTGGACGCTCTCGCCGAGGAGTTCGGCGCGAACGCGACACCGCTGGTGGCTGATCTGACCGACTTGAAGGCGGCCGAGCAGTTGTGGATCGACGCCTGGGCCGTCAAGGGCCGGATCGACGTCCTGGTCAACAACGCCGGCGCCTACCCGCCCGCTCCACTGGACTCCTCGCTCGACGAGTGGCTGAAGGTCTGGGACTTCTCGCTGGACCTGCACCTCAAGGCTCCGGCGGTGCTCTGCCGTCAGGCGGTCACGGCGTACTCGGCCAGTGAGCACGGCGGCATCATCATCAACCTCGCCTCCCGGGCCGCGTTCCGCGGCGAGGATCCGGACTTCTGGCACTACGCGGCGGCCAAGGCCGGCGTGGTCGCGATGACGCGCACGATCGCCCGCCAGTACGGACGCAACGGCGTGACCGCCTTCGCGCTCGCGCCGGGGTACGTGGACACCGACCTCAACGCGCAGTTCCGCGACACGGTCGGCGTCGCGGTCGCCGCCGAGCAGACCGGACTCGGCGAGGTCGCGCAGCCGCAGGACGTCGCCAACATCATCGCGTTCCTGGCCAGCGGCCTGGCCAAGCACGCGACCGGTACGACGATCGACGTGAACGGTGCCTCCTATGTCCGTTGACGTCGGCGCGGCCAGGATGAGCGCCGACCTGTACGTCGGCGGGTCCTGGATCGAGGGTCGGGCCGGGACGCTCGACAACGTTGACCCAGGCAACGGTCAGGTCGCCGGTGCCGTGTCGCTGGCCACGGCCGAGCAGGTCGACGCCGCGATCACGGCCGCCGTCGACGCGTTCCCGGCATGGTCGGCCCTGCCGGGATCGGCGCGAGGCGACATCCTCCGCCGGGCCGCCGCCCTGCTCGTGGACCGCACCGAGGAGGCGGTCGCGACGATCCTGCTGGAGACCGGCAAGACCGAGGCCGATGCCCGCGGCGAGATCGGTCGCGCGGCGGAAACCCTGCGCTGGAACGGCGAACAGGCCGGTCGGCTCCAGGCCACCGCGTTCCCGGGAGTCGTTGCCGGCTCTCGCCGTACGTCGATGCCGACGCCACTCGGTGCCGTCGCGGTGATCACGGCCTGGAACTTCCCGGCCGTGCTCGCGACGCGGAAGCTCGGCGCCGCTCTCGCGGCCGGCTGCACCGTCGTGTTCAAGGCCTCCGAGTTCGCGCCGGCCACCGCGCGGCTCGTCGTCGAGCTGCTGGTCGAAGCGGGCCTGCCGGCGGGTGTGGTGAACCTTGTCTTCGGTGATCCGCAGGTGGTGTCGGCCCAGCTGACCTCGTCGCAGCGCATCAAGGCGTTGTCGTTCACCGGGTCCACTGCCGTCGGCAAGGCGCTGGCAGCGCAGGCAGCGCCGAACCTCATCCGCACGGTCCTGGAGCTGGGCGGCCACGCGCCGGTCCTGGTGATGGACGACGCGGACGTCGATCACGTGATCGCGACGACCGCGGGCGCCAAGTTCGGGTCGGCCGGGCAGTCCTGCGTCGCGCCGTCGCGGTACTTCGTGCACGAGTCCCTCTACCAGGAGTTCGTCGACAAGCTGACGGCCAAGGCGTCGTCGTACGTGCTCGGCCACGGCACCGAGGAGGGCGTGACTCTCGGCGCGGTCGCCCATCAAGGCCGCGTGGACGCGTTGATCCGTCTCGCCCAGAACGCCGCCGAGCACGGCGGCACCATCACCACCGGCGGCCACCAGGTGCAGCGCGACGGGTTCTACTTCGCGCCGACCGTCGTCGCCGGGCTCCCGCTCGACGCGGACGCCGAGATCCTGTCCGAGGAACCGTTCGGCCCGATCGCGACCGTTTCCTCGTTCAGCACGCTGGACGAGGCGATCACCGCGGCCAACGCGGCGCCGTACTCGTTCGCGGCCTACCTGTTCACCGACCGGCTGAGCGTGCGCGATCACGTCGTACGACGGCTGAACGCCTCGAACCTCGGCATCAACCAGTTGGCGCCCTCGCTGCCCGACGTACCGCTGGGTGGTCTCGGGAACTCCGGCTACGGCTACGAGGGTGGTGTGGAAGGCATCCTCGCGTTCACCCAGTTGCGGCTCGTGTCCGAAACGCCTCTAGGGTTTGCCGGATGATCGCCGACAACAACTCGTCGCTGGCCCGGATCCGGGAGGTGGCGGCGACGGCGCGGGAGCCGTACGAGCTCGACGCCGTCGACCTGGCGCTGCTGAAGATCCTGGTCGCGGACTGCCGCACCTCGCAGCGGCAGATCGCCACGCAGCTCGGCGTGTCCGCGCCGACGGTCGGCGAGCGGATGGCGCGGCTGGAACGCAACGGCGTGATCACCGGGTTCAGCGCGCAGGTCGACTGGTCGGCCGTCGGCTACGGGCAGGTCGTGTTCCTGTCGATCGAGGCAGCACCGGGGTACGACGTGGCCACGATCATGTCCGGGCTCTGGGAGCTGGCCGAGGTCGAGGACGTCACGCTCGTCACCGGCGACCTCGACCTGCTGATCCGGATGCGGGTCCGCGACTACGGCCAGCTGCGCACGATCCTGATGGAGGACGTCTGGCGGATCCCCGGCATCCAGCGCACCGCGACGCTGCTGTCGGTCGCCGAGATGCCGGCGAAGAACTTCGGTGCCGGGCTGCTCGGCAAGTTCGTGCAGCCCGACTGACCGCCGGTCGAGGACCGGCGGTGAATCAGCCGTCGGACTCAATCCGCCAAGCGTCTTTCAAGTGCCGGCCACCGATCGAGGGTCGGTACTTGAAAGACGCCGGCACGACGTGCGTCGCCTTGGTCGGCGTCAGCCCGACCCCGCCTGCCTCAGGCGCCTGGTCAGGGCTTCTTGGCGACGCCGACCCAGAGGCTGCAGCTGACGTCGGTGAAGACCTTGCGCTCGGCGAGCTGGTCGGTCTCCTCGTCCGGGTGCCAGCGGAACGGCACCTCGATGCCGGGCTCGACCAGGTCGAGGCCGGCGAAGAAGCCCTCGATCTCGGCCTTGCTGCGGACCTGCGCGTCGCCGCCGTCGGCCTTGTAGACCTGGATCGCCTGCTCCCACATGGCCGGCGCGAAGTCCGGCGTGCAGTGCGAGAAGATCAGGTACGAGCCGGAGGCCAGCGGTTCGAGCAGCTGCTGGACGAGCTCGTACGGCTTCAGCTCGTCGGGCAGGTAGTGGAAGACGCCGACCAGGCTCAGGGCGACCGGCTTGCTCAGGTCGAGCACGCTGGCGACCTCGGCGGAGTCGAGGATCGCCTGCGGGTCGGTGACGTCGGCCTCGAGGTAGGCCGTCTCACCCTGCGGCGTGCTGACCAGCAACGCGCGCGAGTGCGACAGCACGATCGGGTCGTTGTCGGCGTAGACCACGCGGGCGTCCGGCACGATCTCCTGCACGACCTCGTGCAGGTTCGGGCTGGTCGGGATGCCGGTGCCGATGTCGAGGAACTGCGTGATGCCGCGCTCGGCGACGTACCGGGCCGCGCGGTGCATCCACATCCGGTTCGACTGGGCGGCGGTGCGGAAGCCCGGGAAGGCCTCGAGCAGGTGGTCGCCGGCCGCGCGGTCGACGGCGAAGTTCGACTTGCCGCCGAGGAAGTAGTCGTACACCCGGGCACTGTGCGGCACGCTCAGGTCGATCCGGTCCGGGTTCCCGACGTCGGTCTGGTCCGGCTGGTCAGTCATCACAAACTCCTCGCGCTGTCCCGTGACGTAGCTGGAATCGTAGCGGGTGGGCCTCGGTCTGTGACCAGGCCTCGGGGGTTGCAGGGTCTAACGCGCGAGGTAGCGGCCGGTCACGCTGTCCGGGATCGACGGGAGCAGTTGCGGCGTGGTCGCCGCGACGATGCGGCCGCCGTGCTCGCCGCCGCCCGGACCGAGGTCGATCACGTGGTCGGCGTTCGCGATCATGTCGAGGTCGTGCTCGATCACGATCACCGTCGCGCCCGCGGTGATCAGGCGGTCGAGCACCGTGAGCAGGACGCGGATGTCGGCGGGGTGCAGGCCGACGCTCGGCTCGTCGAACACGAACAGCGTGCCCTGCTGGGGCTTCTCCAGGTCGGCGACGAGCTTGAGGCGCTGAGCCTCGCCGCCGGACAGTGCGGGCGTCGCCTCGCCGAGCATGAGGTAGCCGAGGCCGACCTCGTCGAGCGTGCGGAGGCGGGCCTGCAGCTTGCGGAGCTTCGGGAAATGTCGCCGCGCCTCGGTGACGGTCAGCGCGAGCGTCGCGGCGATCGTCAGGCCGTCGAGAGTGACGGCGTCCGCGGCGGGGCTGAAGCGGGTGCCGCCGCACAGCGGGCAGGGGATCTCGACGTCGGGCAGGAACTGGACGTCGAGCGAGATCTGCCCGGTGCCCTCGCACTGCGGACAGCGCAGGCTGCCGGTGTTGTACGAGAAGTCGGCCGCGGTCAGCTCCGGTGCTTCGCGCGCGAAGGCGCGGCGGAGCTCGTCCAGGATTCCGCTGTACGTCGCGACGGTGGATCGCACGTTCCGCCCGATCGGGGTGGCGTCGACGACGGCCACGCGCTGGACGCCGTCCGACTCCAGCGAGCGCACGTGCTCGGGCAGCGGGCGGTCGTCGTACCGGGCTGTGAGTGCGGCGGCAAGGCTGTCCAGGACGAGGGTGGTCTTGCCGGATCCGCTGACGCCGGTCACCGCGGTCAGTCGGCGGAGCGGGAAGTCCACCTCCAGGGGCTGGAGGGTGAAGCGGGGGCCGGTCGTGAGGTGGATGCGGCCGTGCTGGAAGACGTCGTCCACTCTCGGGCGGACGACCGTGGGCTCGCGGCCGCTCAGGAAGCCGCCGATCAAGGAGTCCGGTGACGCCTCGAGCTCCGCAACCTTGCCGGTGGCAACTACTTGGCCGCCCTGGGAACCGGCGCCGGGACCGATCTCGATCAGCCAGTCGGCGTGCCGCAGGACGCGGACGTCGTGGTCGACCAGGACCACCGAGTTCCCGGTCTCGATCAGTCGACGGGCGACCTGCATCAGGGCGTCGATGTTGCTCGGATGCAGACCGATCGACGGCTCGTCGAGCACGTACAGCAGTCCGGTCGCGCTGCTGCGTAGGGTCCGGCTGAGCTGCACGCGCTGCAGTTCGCCGGTGGACAGCGTGCGGGACGCGCGGCCGAGTGAGAGGTAGCCGAGTCCGAGGCCGAGCAGGTGATCGGCGTTGGCGGTGAACGCCTCGACGATCTGCTCGGCCATCCGCTGGAGCTCGGCCGGGAGCGACGACGGTACGGCGCGGATGAACTCGGAGGTCCGGTCGAGAGGCCAGGTCGACAGCACGTTCAGCGTGACGCCGTTCAGCGGCACCGTCCGGGCGCGCTCGTTGAGCCGGGATCCACCGCAGGTCGGGCACTCCGCGACGCGGACGAAGCGGTCGAGCCGCGTTACCGCGGTCTCGCTCTGCGCGTTGCCGAGGGCGTCCTGGATCACCCGGTTCGCGTTGCGGTACGTCGCGTTGAGCTCGAACGCGTTGCCCTTCTTGCTCGTCACGACCACGACCCGCGAGGTCTCCTCGCCGTGCAGGACGATCTCGCGCTCGGCCGGCGTCAGCTCCTGGAACGGGACGTTGGTCCGTACTCCCAACTGGGCCACGACCTGCGGAAGCAGCCCGGCGCCGAATGATCCCCAGGCCGCCACCGCGCCCTGCTCGATCGAGAGCGACTCGTCCCGGATGAGAGTCCGCTCGTCGATCTGCCGGGTCTCGCCGGTCCCCGCGCAGGTCTCGCAGGCGCCATCGGAGTTGAACGCGAACTCCTCCGCTCCGGGTGCGGCGAACCGCTCGTGACAGCTCGGGCAGGTGGCGTGCCCGGTCGACGCGATCTCGATCGTCGGCGGGACGTCGTGGCCGTTGGGGCAGCGATGCACGCCGAGCCGCGAGTACATCAGCCGTACGGCGTTGAGCAGCTCGGTCGACGTACCGAACGTGCTGCGAACCCCCGGTACGACGGGCCGCTGGTGCAACGCGATCGCCGCGGGCACGCCGTCGACCGCGTCGACATCGGCGCGGGCCGCTTGGGAGAGCCGGCGCCGGGTGTACGTCGACAAGGCCTCCAGGTAGCGGCGCGAGCCCTCGGCGTACAGGACTCCGAGCGCGAGCGAGGACTTGCCGGAGCCGGAGACTCCCGTCAGCGCGACGAGCTGCCGCAGCGGGACGTCGACGTCGACGTCCTTCAGGTTGTGCACCCGCGCGCCCCGCACCGAGACCTGCTCGCCCCATCGCATGCGCTCATCGTAGGGAGCCAAAAGCAACAATGTTGGAAGTCAGGCCACCTGGCTCGCGATGATCTGCGCGGCTTCGGCGGGGCCGTCGACTGCGGCGTATAGCTTCTGGATGCGCTCGGCCGCGACCAAGTGGGCGGGATCGCCGAGCATCGCGGTCGCCGTGGCGCCGAGTTGATCCAGGTCCGGGGGAGCGACGTGACGGGCGGCGCCGAGGCGTTCGACCAGGCTGATGTTGAGGTCCTGCTCGAGGTGCAACGGGATGCCGAGCAACGGGCAGCCGGACGCCATCGCGGTCTGCACGCTGCCCTGACCGGCGGTGGTGACAGCCAGGTCGACGCGCGGCATGACGAGGTGGCTCGGCAGAGTGCCCGCGACGCAGACCTTGCTGGACTCCAGGTCCTGAAGGTCGTGGACCGTGCCGGCGACGAGGATGCGGGCGTCGAGAGGTTGCAGAGCTTCGACCGCCTTGCGGACCAGCGCCGGCGGCGTCGAGGTCATCGCGACGTACACGATCGGCCCGCCGCCACTGAGGAACTTCTCGGCGTGCGAAGGGATCGGAGCGTCGAGGTGGGCGTAGAGCGGGCCGACCGCGGTGAGACGGGAGCTGGTCCGATAGCCGCGGCTAACGCGCCAGGCTTCGAGGTCGGTGTTCGAGATGCCGAGCACCTCAGGGATCTCCGGGACCAGTGAGAGATCGCCGAGCAGCAGCGCCGGCAGGCTCGGGATCTCCTCGACGCCGAGCTCGCCGGCCACCCGGTTGAAGCCCGCTGTGTACGCAGGCAGCCGGTGGATCGACTTGTTGACGGCGTACCGGCGCAACCACTTCGGCAGGCGCTCGAGTCGGCGGCTGATCGGCTGGCTCGGGCTCGGCAGCATCCGTCGCTCGAACACCGGCGGGACGAAGCTCCCCGCGTGCTCGGTGATGACCTGTACGCCGGTCAGCCGCGACGACAGCAGCGTCGTCAGCGTGAAGCCGGTGACCGCGACGGTGATCCCGTGGGCGCGGAAGTACTCCGCCTCGGCCTGCACGTAGGTGTGCAGCTCCTGGTCGTCGTACATGCTCTGCCCGGGATCGCCGAGGCCGATCGCCGACGCCACGAACGCGGCGGACCTGGCCGGCGAGAGACCAGGACCGAGTACGTCGTACGGAATGCCGGCCTCGACCAGCCGCCGCTCGTGCGGTCCGCCGTGGGTGGCGACCCGGACCGGAACGCCGAGCGCGGTCAGCGCGCGGTGCAGCTCCATCATCCGCGACGTCTCGGACAGGAAGGCGCAGTGCGGCAGCAGGCAGATCATGGTGGCCTCCTCGAGCAGAATAGGTAATATATTGCCTATGTCGTCACCGAAGAGCAAGACCCTGGACCTCCTCGGCATCGGGCCGGACTCCACGCTCGACCCGCCGGTGCGCGCGTTCCGGACCACGCTGGCGCTCGCGCAGAAGCTGCGGCACGCGATGGACAAGCGGCTGCGCGAGGACGGGCTGACCACCCAGCAGGCCGCGCTGATCACCGTGGTCAAGGGATCCGGTACGCCGTCGATCGCCGAAGCGGCGGCCGCGCTGGGCAGCACGCATCAGAACGTCGCGCAGATCGTCGCCGCCCTGGTCCGCAAGGACCTGCTCGAGGTGCTGCCGGATCCGGCCGACAAGCGCCGGAAGTTGCTGGCGGCAACCTCGGCCGGTGCCGCCTACTGGCAGGGTCGCGACGAGTCCGACTTCGCGGCCGTCGGCGACTGGTTCGGCGATCTGAGCCCGCAGGAGCTCGAGACCTTCTGCGCGCTGGCCAACAAGGTCTTGAAACGCTTGGATGAACACGCTGAGTCATGAGTGCGTGACTGCAAGATTGCAGTGACAAATAGTTTGCACGGACTGCAAGTTCGTGTCACCGTGGATGACGTGATGCAGACCGAGGAGGCCGTCGCCGGTGGGCGACGGGAGCGCAAGAAGCGGGAGACGCGGCTGGCCCTGGCCGCCGCGGCCCTGCGCCTGGCGGTGGAGAAGGGGCCGGACAACGTCACGGTCGAGGAGATCAGCGAAGCGGCGGACGTGTCCGTGCGGACCTTCTTCAACTACTTCCCGCACAAGGAGCACGCGATCCTCGGGCGCGACCCCGAGGACCTCGAGCGTTCGCTGACCCGGCTGCGCGAGGCACCGGCCGACCAGTCGCCGTTGACGATGCTGCGGGTGCTGGTCAGCCAGGCCCTGGCCGACTTCGAGGACAAGGCCGGCGACGCCAAGGAGCGGTTCGAGCTGATCGGGCGGTCGCCCGCGCTGCTGGCGCAGTTCGTGCTGCTCGGCGCCGAGGACGAGCGGGCGCTGTCCGCCGCGCTCGCCGAACGGATGGGCGAACCGCCGGTCTCGCTGAAGCCGGCGCTGCTGGTCGGAGCCGTCACCACCGCCGTACGGGTCGCGGCGGAGAAGCAGAAGCTTGCGGGCGAGCACGAGGTGCCCGACCTGACCGCGCTGGTCGACGAGGCGTTCGCCTTGCTGGCCGACGGTCTGGACCCCGCGTACGACAGAGACGTTCTTCCACGAAACCAGAAAGGTCAGTCATGACAACGACCTCTTCGCCCACCCCGGCCGACCCGGCGGGCGAGGTCACCCCGCCGGAGGTGGCGGCCGCCGAGGTGGCGGCGCTCACCCCGCGGCAGACCGTGCAGGCCATCTCCGGCCTGATGATGGGCATGTTCGTGGCGATCCTGGCCGGCACCGTGGTGTCGACCGCGCTGCCGCGGATCATCCACGACCTGGGGGCGAGCCAGTCGTCGTACACCTGGGTCGTCACGCTCGAGCTGCTGACGATGACGGCGACGGTGCCGTTGTGGGGCAAGCTCGCCGACCTCTACAACAACAAGCTGCTGGTCCAGCTGTCGCTGGGCTTCTTCGTGATCGGCTCGCTGGTGGCCGGCTTCGCGCCGAACATCGAGGTGCTGCTGGGCAGCCGCGTGCTGCAGGGTCTGGGCGCCGGTGGTCTGACCGCGCTGGTCCAGATCGTGATGGCCGCGATCATCCCGCCGCGGGAGCTCGGCCGGTACTCCGGCATCTTCGGCGCGATCTTCGCGTCGGCGACCGTCGGTGGACCGCTGCTCGGTGGCTTCCTGGTCGACTCGCCGCTGGGCTGGCGGGCCTGCTTCCTGGTCGGCGTACCGTTCGTGCTCGCCGCGATCATCCTGCTGCAGCGCACGCTGAAGCTGCCGACCGTACGGCGCGACGTGAAGATCGACTGGTGGGGCGCGTTCCTGATCACCGCGGGCGTGAGCACGCTGCTGGTCTGGTCGTCGTTCGCCGGCAACAAGTTCGAGTGGGCCTCGGGCTGGAGCTTCCTGCTCGTCGGTGTCGCCCTGGCCGCGCTGGCGGCCGCGGTGATGGTCGAGCGCAAGCACCCCGAGCCGATCATCCCGATGGACCTGTTCCGCAACCGCACGGTGACGCTGTCGATCGTGGCCAGCGCGCTGGTCGGTGTGGCCATGTTCGGCGGGTCGGTGTTCCTCGCGCAGTACTTCCAGATCGCCCAGGGCTACTCGCCGACCAAGGCCGGCCTGATGAGCCTGCCGATGATCCTCGGCATGATGGTCGCCTCGACGATCGCCGGTGGCCTGATCACCAAGTACGGCAAGTGGAAGATCTACCTGGTGATCGGCAGCGTGCTGCTGCCGATCGGCCTGGGGCTGTTCGGCACGATCGACGCGCACACGTCGAAGTACATGCTGTGGGCGTTCATGATCGTGCTCGGCGTCGGCATCGGTCTGGTGATGCAGAACCTGGTGCTCGCCGCGCAGAACGACGTACCGGCGCGTGAGCTCGGTGCGGCCACCTCGGCGGTCAGCTTCTTCCGGAGCATGGGCGGCACGATCGGTGTCAGCGTGCTCGGCGCGATCCTGGCCAACAAGGTCACCGAGACGCTGAACCCGGGCGGCGCCTCGTCCGGTGGCAGCGGCGCGGTGCCGAACATCGCCGAGCTGCCCGAGCAGGCCCGGACCGTCGTCGAGAACGCGTACGGCGCGGCGACCGCGGACCTGTTCATGATGTCGGTGCCGTTCGCGGTGCTGGCGCTGGTCGCGGTCCTGTTCATCAAGGAGAAGCCGCTGATGACCACCAGCGGCGCCGAGCGGCGCGCGGCCGAGGAGGCCCGCGAGAAGGTCGTGCAGGACGACGTCTGATCCTCAGGCCTCAGGCCGGGCTGACTAGCCTGGGGGCATGATCGTTGCCTTCAGTATCAGCCCGGCCGCCGGGGACGAGACCGGTGGCGTGAGCGAGGCGGTCGCCGAGGCGATCCGCGTCGTCCGCGCCTCCGGCCTGCCGAACGAGACCAACGCGATGTTCACCAACCTCGAGGGCGAGTGGGACGAGGTGATGGCCGTGGTCAAGCAGGCCGTCGACGCCGTCGCCGCGGTCTCGCCGCGGGTCAGCCTGGTGCTCAAGGCCGACATCCGGCCCGGGTACACCGGCCAGCTGACCGCCAAGGTCGAGCGCCTGGAGCAGGCCCTCGGCGACTAGTGGCTGTTGAGGGCCGCGAACGTTGCGTCGTACCGGTTCTCCAGCTCGGAGTTGCGCAGGAACTTGACCCGCTCGACCAGGATCTCGCGTGCGTCCGGCTGGTCGGCGAACAGCCGCATCGATTCGTCGAGGTACTCCTCCAGCGGCATCCACGTCGGGTCGGGGTCCTGACCCTCGAACAGATTCGTCTGGACGGCGGGCGGCACGAGCTCGATCACCTGGACGCCGGTCCCGGCCAGCTGGTGGCGCAGGCTCACGGTGTAGCTGTGCACAGCGGCCTTCGTCGCGTTGTAGGTCGGCGTCAGGATCAGCGGCGTGAAGGCGAGACCGGACGACACCGTGACGATCGTCGCGTCCGGCCGCTGCGCCAGGAACGGCAGGAATGCGGTGATCGTGCGGATCGTGCCGAGCAGGTTGATCTCGATCGTCCGCTCGGCGGTGGCCAGATGGGCCGGGTCCCGCAGGTCCTCGCCGCGCATCACACCGGCCATGGTGATCAGCACGTTGGTCTCGGGGTACCGCGTGGCGATGGTGTCGTACGCCGCCGCGATCGAGGCCGGGTCGGCGACGTCGAGCTCGACCGTGCCGAAACCTTCGTCGGCCAGCTCGTCGAGCAGGTCCTTGCGCCGGCCGCTGATGATCACGGTGTTGCCGAGGTCCCGGAACCTGCGGGCCAGCCCGAGGCCGATGCCCGAGGTGCCGCCGGTCATGAAGATCGTGTTGCCTGTCGTTTTCATGGCTCCAGCCTTCGCCCACCGGATCGCCGTAACCAGGCTGAGCTCAGCCACTGCTCGGCAAGCAGTGGATAGCGCTGGACCGGCCTGAGAACCTGGAAGCATGGAGTACGGCGAACTGTCCGACTTCCTGCGCAAGCGCCGGGAAGCCCTGCAACCCGAGGACGTCGGGATGCCCCGCGGCCGGCGCCGCCGTACGCCGGGACTGCGGCGCGAGGAGGTCGCCTCGCTCGCGTCGATGTCGACCGACTACTACAGCCGCCTCGAAGGGGGCCGAGGGCCCCAACCGTCGGTCGAGATGCTCGGCGCGATCGCCCGGGCGCTGCGACTGACGCTGGAGGAACGCGACCACCTGTTCGTGCTCGCCGGGCACGGGACGCCGCCGCGGACGACGCGGGCCTGCCACGTCGACCCGGGCATGCTGCGGATCATGGACCGGCTGCAGGACACGCCTGCCCTGCTGCTCAACCGGTGCGGCGAGGCGCTCGCGCAGACCCCGGCGCACGTCGCGTTCGCCGGCGAGCAGACGAACCGCGAGGGGATGGATCGCAGCGAGATCTACCGCTGGTTCGCCACCCCGGAGTCGCGGACGCTGTACCGCGAGCCGGACCGGTCGAACCACAGCCGGATGCTGGTCTCGATGCTCCGCACCGTGTTCACGGCCGACGGGCCGAAGTCGTACGCCGCGTCGATCGTCCGCGCGCTGCAGACGCTCAGCCCGGAGTTCACCGGCCTGTGGGAGCGGCACGAGGTCGGCGTGACGCACAGCCGGACGAAGCGGTTCGACCACCCGGTGGTCGGCGAGCTCGAGCTGTACTGCGAGGTGATCGACAACCGCGACCAGCAGCAGACGCTCGTGGTCTTCACCGCCGCGCCGGGGAGCGAGAGCGCCGAGCGACTTCGGCTGCTGACCGTGCTGGGGACTAACGAAGGAAACTTCTGGAAAGGGCTTGTCGAGACTAAAACTGAAAGTTAGTTTAAGTCTCGAATTTTCCTCGGAAAGGACCGCCCCCATGCCTTTCGTCCGACACTCCGTCCTGCCCAAAATCCTGGCCCTGATCGTGGGCTTCCTGCTGCTCGCCTCGGTGCCCGCCGCCCAGGCGAAGGTCCAGCAGGAGCAGAAGGTCCAGGCGACCTTCAACGTGCTGGCCTTCTACAACGGCAACTGGGACGCCGCGCACATCGACTTCGTCAAGGAGGCCAACCAGCGGTTCCCGCAGTTCGCCGCGCAGAACGGCTTCACCTACACCGCCACCACCGACTGGAACCGGCTGAACACCATCACCGCCTCGCAGTACCAGGTGGTGATGTTCCTCGACGGCGCACCGACCGGGGCGTCGCAGCGGACCGGCTTCCAGCGCTACATGGAGAACGGCGGCGGCTGGTTCGGCTTCCACGTCTCGGCGTACAACGACGCCCAGACGTCGGCCTGGCCGTGGTACTACCAGACCTTCCTCGGCACCGGCCGGTTCCAGACCAACACCTGGGGACCGACCGCGGTCAACCTGCGCACGGAGAACCGGACGCACCCCGCGCTGGTGAACACGGGTGCGACGTTCCGCTCGTCGGTCAGTGAGTGGTACGGCTGGCAGAACGACCTGCGCACCAACGCCAACATCCAGATCCTGGCCGCGATCGACCCGGGCAGCTACCCGGTCGGCACGGATCCCAACCAGACCTGGTACTCGGGCTACCACCCGATCGTCTGGTCGAACAAGAACTTCAAGATGGTCTACGCCAACTTCGGCCACAACGCGATGAACTACGAGACCAACACCCGGCTCTCGTCGACCTTCGACAGCGCGGCCCAGAACACCTTCGTGATGGACTCGCTGAAGTGGATGGGCGGCGGCGGCACCCCGCCGGTCGACCCGCCGACCGGTCAGCCCGAGCCGAACACCTGGTACACCGCGACGAACAAGGCGACCAGCAAGTGCGTCGACGCCCGCGCCGCCGGTACGGCGAACGGCACGGTCGTGCAGCAGTACGCGTGCAACGCCTCGACCGCGCAGCAGTTCCAGTTCCAGCCGACGTCGGGCGGGTTCGTCCGGATCAACAACCGCAACGACGCCACCAAGGTCATCGACATCACCGGCGTCTCCGCGGCCGACAACGCCGGCCTGCAGCTGTGGACGTACAGCAACGGCAACAACCAGCAGTGGCAGGCCGTTGCCGAGGGCAGCGGCTACTTCCACTTCGTCAGCCGGCACAGCAGCAAGTGCCTGACCGTCCCCGGCAGTTCCACCGCCGACTCGGTCCAGCTCGTCCAACTGACCTGCAACGGCTCTGCTGGTCAGTCGTTCAAGCTCGCCTAGGCGGTCGCCCGTCCGGGGAGCACCTCGTTCTCCGGACGGGCGCTGCGGCGGCTGAGGTAGTAGGCGAAGGCCGCGGTGGGGAAGAACATCACGATGCCGTAGACGGCGACCGGGATGGACATCTCGCTGCTGCCGAGCAGGGACGGGCTGAGGGCGATGGTCAGCGCGAGCGTGGCGTTGTGGATGCCGATCTCCATCGAGCAGGCGATCGACTGGCGCTCGGCCAGACCGGTGAGCTTCGGTACGACGTACCCGACGGCGAGGCTGATCACGTTGAGCAGCAGGGCGATCAGGCCGACCTCGACCAGGTAGTCCAGCACGTTGTCGCGCTCGGTGAAGATCGCCGCGAAGATGACGAGCGCCAGCACGAGGATCGAGCCGAGCTTGACCGGCCGCGCCATCCGGTCGGCGAACGCCGGTCTGCGGCCGCGGACCAGCATGCCGATCGCGACCGGGACCAGGACGATCGCGAAGACCTGCAGCATCTTGGCCGGTTGCAGGCCGATCTGGCCGTCGCCGAGGAAGTGGTTCAGCGACAGGTTGACCACGATCGGCAGGGTGATCACGGCGAGCACCGAGTTCACCGCGGTCAGCGTGACGTTGAGGGCGACGTCGCCGCCGGCCAGGTGGCTGAACAGGTTGGCCGTCGTACCGCCGGGAGAGGCGACCAGCAGCATCATGCCGACGGCCAGCGCCGGCGCCAGTCCGAAGGCCTTGACCAGACCGAAGCAGATGATCGGCAGCAGCAGAACTTGGGTGCCCAGGGCAACCAGTACGGCGCGCGGCATCCGCATCACCCGGGTGAAGTCCTTGACCGTCAGGGTCAGGCCGAGGCCGAACATGATCACGGCGAGTGCGATCGGCAGCAGCACCGAGGTGAGCACGGAGTCGTTCAACGTCTGCCTCCTGCGGCTTCTGGCGGGTGCTCAGAGTGACAGCGGGCCCGCGACGGCGGCAAGGGCTCGTGCTTGCCCGGGGCTTGTATTAGCTTTCTCGGTCATGAAGACCCTGCGCATCGCCGCGCTCGCGGCCGGAGTACTGCTCGCTGCCTCGATGATCACGACCCCGGCCCAGGCCGGTAGCCATCGGCCGACGTACAAGTGGGAACTGACGCCGACGGGAAGCGCGTCGCAGTTCCGTGGGCTGGCGGCGGTCAGCAAGGACGTCGCGTGGGTCGCGGGCAGTGCCGGGCAGGTGCTGCGGACCGTCGACGGTGGGAAGAAGTGGCAGAACGTGAGCCCGGCCGGCGCGGAGGCGCTGCTGTTCCGGGACGTCGAGGCGTTCGACGCGCGGCGGGCCGTCGTACTGGCGATCGGGCCGGGGGAGGACTCGCGGGTCTACCGGACCGTCGACGGCGGCAAGCACTGGACCGAGACCTTCCGGAACGCCGAGCCGACCGCGTTCTACGACTGCCTGGACTTCAACGACTCCCGGCACGGGCTCGCGCTGAGCGACCCGGTCGACGGGAAGTTCCGGATCGCCGGGACGTCGGACGGCGGGAAGTCGTGGAAGGTTCAGTCGTCGGCGGGGATGCCGGCGGCACTGCCCGGTGAGTTCGCCTTCGCTGCTTCCGGGACCTGCCTCGTGGCCGGATCTGGTCGTACGGCGTGGTTCGCGACCGGTGGCGGCGATCGGCCGCGGGTGTTCCGGACCGTCGACGGTGGCCGGAACTGGAAGGTGACCGACTCTCCGATGGCGAGCGGTGCGGCGGCGGGGATCTTCACGCTCGCCTTCCGTGGACCGCTGTACGGCGTGGCGCTGGGTGGCGACTTCGAGAAGCCGACCGAGGCCGTGCGCGCCGCGTCGGTGACGTACGACGGTGGGCGGACCTGGCGGCTGATCCCGGCGTCGAAGGCGCCGAAGGGGTACCGCAGCGGGTCGGCCTTCGTGCCGGGCACGCTGGCGACCGTGGTTGCTGTCGGGCCGTCGGGGAGTGATGTGTCGCTGGACGGCGGGCACAGCTGGACGCAGTTCTACGACGGGAGCTTCGACAGCGTGGAGTGCGCCGGACACGGGCGTCAGGCGGGATGCTGGGCGTCGGGCGCGAAGGGTGCTGTCGGGCGGCTGACCCTCGGGCGGTGAATCGTTCCGCCTGCCGGTTCCGCGCGGCTTTGTTCAGCTCGGCGACACTCGGACGTCGTACCGGGGTCGCATCGGTTCGACCAGGATTGAGGTCATGCGCATTCTTCCCAAGAGTCTGCTCGCCGCTGTCGCGGGACTGCTGATGGTGCTGCCGACCGCCGCCGCGGCGAGTCCACGGCACGACGACCGGACGCTGAAGGTGATCACGTACAACATCCACCACGCCGCGGGCGTGGACGGCGTGCTCGATCTGGAGCGGATCGCGAAGGTGATCGAGTCCTCCGGTGCGAACGTCGTCGGGCTGCAGGAGGTCGACAACCACTGGGACGTCCGGAGCAACTGGGTCGACCAGGCGGCTTGGCTCGCCAAGCGGCTGAAGATGCACTACCGGTTCGCGCCGAACCTCGACCTGCCGCCGGTCAATGCCGGTGAGCCGCGCCGGCAGTACGGGACGGCGGTGCTGTCGCGCTTCCCGATCAAGGACTTCAAGAACACGCTGCTGCCGCTCTACCCGACGGGTGAGCAGCGCGGCCTGGCGGTCGCGACGCTGAAGGTCCGCGGGCAGGAGTTCCGGTTCGCGAACACGCACCTGACCAGCAACAACAACGCCGAGCGGCTCGAGCAGGCGAAGAAGGTCGTCGAGCTGCTCGGTACGTCGAAGCGCCCGACGATCCTGGTCGGCGACCTCAACGCGGTCGACACGTCGCCGGAGATCAAGACCCTCACCGCGGCGCTGGCCGACACCTGGCCGCAGGTCGGCGAGGGCCCCGGCTACACGATCGAGGCGAACAACCCGACCAAGCGGATCGACTTCCTGCTGCACAGTGCGGGAGTGCGGCCGACCTCAGCCACGGTCCCGGTGACCTTGGCCTCCGACCACCTCCCGGTGGTTGCCAGTTTCACCCTCCGCTGACCTTCTGCTGACAGGTGCCCTCCGCTTGCGGAGGGCACCTTTTTGTTGCCTGGGCAGGCGGTTGCTGGGGGCTACCAAAATCGGGGCGCGTGAATTACAAGCTTGTAGTTTGTCAAGCCGACACGCAGGTGCAACAAAGTTATTCGTGTGAAAGCTGTTCCCAATGGGGCTGAAGGCAACTAGTGTCACGTATGTGGTCCAGAAGGACCAAAAGTTCGCGAACTCTGGGGAAGGAGTTCGCGACCGGCGGAAGGAAGTACCCGATGCGGACGCCCTCGGGGGTTACGTCCGGCAGGCGGGTCGTGAGCACTGGGAAGACCGGTAGGGCATTGCTCTCCGGGGTGCTCGCGGTCTGTATGACCGGCAGCATGGCCCTGAACACCGTGCCGGCCCAGGCCGACCCGAAACCGCCGGTCATCCCGTCGCAGTCCCAGGTGGACGCGGCGAAGAAGGCCGCCGCCGACAAGGCCGCGCAGGTCGCCGCGATCGAGCAGCAGCTCGCCGGCGCGAACGCCCGGCTCGAGCACCTCGGTCGCGAGACCGGCATCGCCGCCGAGAGGTACAACGGCGCCGTCTACCGACTCACCAAGGCGAAGGCCGAGGCCGCCGCGGCCGCGACCCGGGCCAAGAAGGCGGCCCAGACGCTCGCGGATCAGCGTCGCCAGATCGGCCGGTTCGCCGCGGCGTCGTACCAAGGTGGTGGCGACCTCGCGCAGCTCGGCCCGCTGCTGAGTGCCGACGGGCCGCAGCAGCTGCTCGACTCGGCCGGTGCGGCGCGTTCGGTGTCGCAGGCGATGCAGGGCTCGTACCTGCGGTTCACCGCGACCCAGGTGGTCAGCAACGCGTTCAAGGTGCAGGCCGACCAGGCCGTCACCAAGGTGCAGGCCGCGACCGACGAGGCGGCCAAGGCGAAGAAGGCCGCCGAGGCGGCCGAGGCGAACCAGGCGTCGGCCGTCGCGTCGATCGGCGCTCAGCGCAAGCAGCAGATCGCCCAGCTGGCGACCTTGCGCAGTACGTCGTACCAGGTGGCCGACCAGCGGCAGCGGGGACTCGAGGAGCTTGCGCGCCAGCGAGCCGCCGCACTGGCCGCGAAGAAGGCCGAGGAGCTCCGGAAGCGGATCGCCGCCAAGGAGGCCGCCGAGCGGGCCGAGGCCGCGGCCGAGCAGGCCCGCAAGGAGCGCGAGGAACGCGCGGAAGCCGAGAAGCACGGCAGCAAGCCGCCGAAGAAGAAGCCGAAGCCGAAGATCGAGCGGCCGGGCAACGGTGGCGGCGGTGGTAACACTCCGAACCGCAAGGGCGGGGCGGCCGCGGTCGCGTTCGCGCTGTCCCAGCTTGGCGAGCCGTACGTCTGGGCGGCTGCCGGTCCGGACTCCTGGGACTGCTCCGGCCTGACGATGAAGGCCTGGAAGAAGGCCGGCGTCCAGCTGCCGCACTACAGCGTCGCGCAGTACGAGCAGGTGCGGCACATCTCCGAGGACGAGCTGCGGCCCGGCGACCTGATCTTCTGGGGCGAGAACGCGAGCGACCCGGGCACGATCTTCCACGTCGCGATGTACCTGGGCGGTGGCCGGATGGTGCACGCGCCGCGGCCCGGCCGCCCGGTCACCATCGACAGCGTCTACTACTGGGAAGACCCCGACTTCTTCGGTCGCCCCTAGATCCGCTGCGGCGGCGCCTTGTCCCGGCCGCCGCAGCTTCACCGTCAGCCCGTCCCTGACACCGAACCTGAGCCGATGCCCAGCAGAACGGTGGTAGCTGATGACCCCGACCCGTAGCCGGACCCGCCTCGCCGCGGTACTCACCCGGCGGCGCCCGCCCGCGGCCCCCAAGCAGGAGGCGGCCAACTGTCCCGGCGGTGAGACCCGCCCGGAGCCGGCGGTTCCCGAGCCCGAGCCGGAGTGCCGCCAGGCGCCGTCGTACTCGCTGATCGGCTGGTAGCGGACCTCCTGTGAGATCCGTGCAAAATCTATGCTGACGGGATTAGACATTGGTCGACGACGGGGGTAATGTTCCTCGTGTTGACAGAGAAACAAAGCGAAGCTGACGTGGACAGCTGATGTTCTGTCCGAGCAGTTGCAGGGCGGCGGACTCCGCCGGGCCGATCAGTGGAAGGGCTCGGGTTTCGCGCCAAGCTTCGACCAGAGTCGTTGGGGCCGGTGGTTGAAAAAGGTCCACGGCTTGATCGAGGAAGCACTGAGCAGTTGGTAGTAGCAGTGAGTAGTAGTGCAGTACGTAGTCACTAGCAGTTCCGTACAGCAGTACCAGTTGGTGCAGTACCAGCAGTAACAGTCAGTTTGTCCGCGATGAGAAGGAGGATGGATTCACCGTCGGATCGCCCGCCAGTGCCAGTTGTTCGCCAGGCGGGTGCCGTAGCTCCATCGGAAGAAGGTGGTCTTCGGTTACGCAGTTCAGCGATCCACGCGGTCACGGCCTTCAGCTGGCGTGCCGCGGAAGTGTCAGACCGGTCTGAGGACCGGTAGATGGTGGCAAAATCCAACCTGCGGGCCCCGGTGCTTCGGCACCGGGGCCCTTCGACATGGAGTTCGATGACCGCAGAATCACCCACGGAGATCACGTTGAGTTCAGCCCAGAGCACCGGGCCGGCCCATTTCGACGACGACGACTATCCCGCCTACACGATGGGCCGCGCGGCCGAGATGCTCGGTACGACGGCCGGCTTCCTGCGCAGCCTCGACGAGGCGAAGCTGATCACGCCGCAACGCTCCGACGGTGGGCACCGGCGCTACTCGCGTTACCAGTTACGCCTGGCCGCCCGGGCTCGTGAACTGGTCGACCAGGGCACCGCGCTCGACGCTGCCTGCCGGATCATCATTCTCGAGGACCAGCTCGCCGAGGCGCTGCGGATCAACGACGAGATGCGCGAACGGCACGGGCAGCCGCCGACGGCCTAGTTCCGCACAGACTTCTGACCTCCGCCGAGTCCTCGGCGGAGGTCTTTCGCGGCGTACCGCGGGTCAGTGGTGGTCGGTCTTCAGGCGCTCGAAGGACGCGAGGACCTCGGCCTCGGCGTCGGCGCGGCCGACCCAGCTCGCACCCTCGACCGACTTGCCCGGCTCCAGGTCCTTGTAGACCTCGAAGAAGTGCTGGATCTCGAGCCGGTCGAACTCCGGCACGTGGTGGATGTCGCGCAGGTGCTCCTGGCGCGGGTCGCCGGCCGGGACGCAGAGGACCTTGTCGTCCGGCCCCTTCTCGTCGGTCATCCGGAACATGCCGATCGCCCGGGCGCGGATCAGGCAGCCCGGGAAGGTCGGCTCGGTCAGCAGCACGAGCGCGTCCAGCGGGTCGCCGTCCTGACCGAGGGTGTCCTCGATGAACCCGTAGTCGGAGGGGTACTGAGTGGCCGTGAACAGGGTGCGGTCGAGCCGCAGCCGGTTGGTCTTGTGGTCCAACTCGTACTTGTTGCGGGTGCCCTTGGGGATCTCGATGAAGACGTCGAACTCCATACGGCAGATACTGTCACGGTTCGGACCGACCAAATGACAGGAGCAGCCTGGTGGCCCGTCCTCCCCGTGCGGTGTTCGTCACGCTGGCGACCGGTGTGGCACTCGCCGGACTGGTGAGTGCGGCGCAGGCCGTACCTGCTTCGTCGCAGCATGTGACCAGTCGCACAGCTGGTACGGCGGCGCCCGTCGTACTGGCTCCGGCGAAGGCCGAGGGGGTCGCGCCCACTGCTGCCGGCGTACAGAAGGTGCTGGCGGCCGCGCTGGCCGACCCGTCGCTCGGCAAGCACTACGGCGCGACGGTGTTCGACGCCTCCCGGAACAAGACGCTCTACTCGGTCGGTACGACGCGCCCGTACGTCCCGGCGTCCACGCTGAAGCTGCTGACCACCGTGTCGGCGCTGGACACGCTCGGGCCCGATCACTGGTTCACCACGTCGACTGTGCTCAGCGGGAGCTCGCTGGTCCTGGTTGGCGGTGGTGACCCGTTGCTGACGGTCCGGCGGTCCAAGGACCCGCTCGACTTCCCGGTCCGGGCCACACTGCAGGACCTGGCAACCAGTACGGCGAAGTCGCTGCGCGAGCAGGGGGTCGCCTCGGTCACCCTCGGGTACGACGCGTCGCTGTTCAGCGGTCCGGCGGCCAACGCCAAGTGGGAGGCCAACTACATCCCCGAGGGCATCGCCGCACCGACCTCCGCGCTCTGGGTGAACGAGGGCCGGGTGAGCCTGGGCATGGCGAAGCGGGCCCCGTCGCCGGCTGCTGCGGCTGCTGCCGCGTTCGCGCCGCTGCTGCGGGCCGCCGGGATCAAGGTGGCTGCCGGCGTGAAGCCGGTGAAGGCTCCTGCCGCCGCGGAGAAGACGGGCGAGGTCCGGTCGGCTCCGCTCGGCGACATCGTCGAGTACGTGAACCTGCACAGCGACAACGACGGTGCCGAGGTGCTGCTGCGGCACGTGGGACTGGCGACCGACAACGGCGGCTCCTACACCGGCGGGCTCAAGGGACTGCGGGAGACGCTGACCAAGCTCGGGCTGAACGTGAGCAAGGCGCGGATCGAGGACGGCAGCGGGCTGTCGCGGACGAACCAGGTGCCGCTCGACGTACTCGCTGGGGCGGTCCGGGTGGCGGTGGCCAAGCCGGAGCTGCGGCACCTGATCAGCGGGCTGCCGGTGGCCGGGTTCACGGGGAGCCTGGAGAAGAGGTTCGCCGGGCCCGGTACGGCGGGTGGGACCGGGCTGGTGCGAGCCAAGACCGGGACGCTGACCGGAGTGCACTCGCTGGCTGGGCTGGTCAGGACTCGTACCGGCTCTCTCCTGGTCTTTGCTGTCGCTACTGACGCCGTACCGGCTGACAAGCCGTTGGAGGCCAGAGCTGCTTTGGACAGAGCAGTTGCTGCTTTGGCCACGTGTGGGTGTGCTGTTTAGCGCGCCCTCTCTCTCGCTTTCCTTCCTTCCCTTGTCTTTTCTCGCGTTCCGCGAGCGCATGTTGGAACATGCCACTAGGGTCGGGATATGAGTACGGCTGAAGGTGGGACCACGGCCGAGATGGTCGACTGGCAGCTGGCGACCGGTGTGGCCCGGAAGCTGCTGCGTCCGGGACCGGTGGTCAGCCGCGCCGAGGCGGACCAGGTAGTCGCCGAGCTGCGGCAGTTCGCCGCCGAGTCCGAGCACCACGTGCGGGACTTCACCGGCCTGCAGGCCACGTCGGCCACGGCTCCGGTGGTGATCGTCGACCGGCCGGGCTGGGTGCAGGCCAACGCCGACGGCTTCAAGACCGTCCTGGCGCCGCTGGCCGACAAGCTGCGCGAGAAGCAGGAGAAGACCGGTGGGCTGTCGTCCGCGGTCGGCTCCCGGGTCACCGCCATCGAGGCCGGTGCGCTGCTCGCCTTCCTCTCCTCCCGGGTGCTGGGTCAGTTCGACCCGTTCTACCCGGCCGAGCCCGACCCGGACCGCCCCGGCCTGACCGGCCGGCTGCTGCTGGTCGCACCGAACGTCATGCACGTCGAGAACGAGCTGGGCGTCGTACCGCGGGACTTCCGGCTGTGGGTCTGCCTGCACGAGGAGACCCACCGGGTGCAGTTCACCGCGGTGCCGTGGCTGCGGGACCACCTGCGGTCGGAGATCGCGCTGTTCCTGGACCAGGCGGAGCTGGACGCGTCGGCGTACGCCGCGATGTTCCGCGAGGCCGTCCAGCGGCTGGGCCGATCGGTGAAGGGCGAGGCCGAGCTGAGCCTGGTCGACCTGATGCAGTCGCCGGAGCAGCGGGCCGTGCTGGACCGGCTGACCGCGGTGATGTCGCTGCTGGAGGGCCACGCGGACTTCGTGATGGACGGGGTCGGTCCGTCGGTGATCCCGACGGTGGACACGATCCGGTCCAAGTTCAGCTCCCGGCGCTCGGGTGGGAACCCGGTGGACCAGCTGCTGAAGAAGCTGCTCGGCCTGGACGCCAAGATGCGGCAGTACCAGGACGGCGCGGCCTTCGTACGGCGCGTGGTCGACCGCGTCGGCATGGAGGGCTTCAATAAGGTCTGGACCGGTCCGAACACGCTCCCCACCAAGAACGAGATCGCCACCCCGGATGCCTGGATCTCCAGACTCCACGGCTGAGTCGGCCGAGGGCTTGCCGTCGGTGGGGGAGATGGTGGAGGAGCGGCGCGGCCGGCTCCATCCTGCCGTCGCCCGGACACGCCAGGCGGTGCGCGCCGGGCTCGCCGATCTGCCGCAGGGGACGACTGTGCTCGTCGCCTGCTCCGGTGGGGCCGACTCGCTGGCACTGGCAGCGGCGACCGCCTTCGAGGCTCCCAAGCTCGGGCTGCGCGCCGGTGCGGTGATCGTGGACCACGGGCTGCAGGCCGACTCGGCCCGGGTGGCGCATGTGGCGGCTGAGCAGTGCCGTTCGCTGGGGCTCGACCCGGTCGAGGTGCGGCCGGTCGAGGTTGTTGGAGAGGGTGGCCCGGAAGGCGCGGCCCGGACAGCCCGGTACGACGCGCTGCGCGACGCTGCTGACGTGTTCGCCGCGGACGTCGTACTGCTGGCTCACACGCGCGACGACCAGGCCGAGACGGTCCTGCTCGGTTTGGCTCGGGGCTCTGGTGCGCGGTCGCTCGCCGGGATGGCTCCTGTCGCCGGACTGCTCAGGCGGCCGCTGCTGGAGGTTCCGCGGGCTGCGACGGCTGCTGCCTGCATCGCCTCGGGGCTGCGGCCGTGGCACGACCCGCACAACGACGACCCGCAGTACAGAAGAGTGCGGGTACGGCACGAGGTGCTCCCGGTCATCGAGGAGGCGCTGGGCCCTGGAGTGACCGAGGCGCTGGCCCGCACCGCCGGTCTGCTCCGGGCGGACGCCGACGCGCTCGACGCGCTGGCCGCCGACCTCGCCGAGACCGCAGTACGCCGTACGGAGGAGGACGTGGTCTGCGACATCGGCATGCTCGCTGCCGAGCCACAGGCGATCCGCACCCGCGCCCTGCGGCAGGCCGCGCTCGAGGCCGGCTGCCAGGCCACCGACCTCACCGCCGGTCACGTCGCCGCCGTCGACGCCCTCATCACCGACTGGCGTGGCCAGCGCTGGATCGACCTCCCACAAGCCGTCCGGGCGATCCGCCGAGGCGGATTCATCCATCTGGCCAGGGGTGTGTCAGGCTAATGCCGTGGACGCTTCGGACATCGAGAAGGACCTGACCGAGATCCTCCATACCGAGGAGGAGATCCTGGCCAAGCTCAAGGAGCTGGCGCTGCGGATCGAGGCGGACTACGAGGGCAAGGACCTGCTGGTGGTCGGTGTCCTCAAGGGCGCCGTGATGGTGATGGCCGACCTGGCCCGCTCGTTCAGCCGGCACGTCGAGATGGACTGGATGGCCGTCACGTCGTACGGCTCGGGCACCAAGTCCTCCGGGGTGGTCCGGATCCTCAAGGACCTGGACACCGACATCAGCAACCGGCACGTGCTGATCGTCGAGGACATCATCGACACCGGGCTGACGCTGACCTGGCTGGTCAGCAACCTGGAGTCGCGCAAGCCGGCCTCGGTCGAGATCTGCACCGCGTTCCGTAAGCCGGACGCGGCCAAGATGGCGGTCCCGGTCAAGTACGTCGGCTTCGACATCCCCGACGAGTTCGTGGTCGGCTACGGCCTCGACTACGCCGAGAAGTACCGCAACCTGCGCTGCGTCGCGACGCTGGCGCCGCACGTCTACTCCTGAGCCCCGGCTGCCCCTCCAGGCGGGACTTGGTGACAGCCTGTACAACGGACCGTACCGTCGTCAGGTGACCCTCGTGGTGTGTTGTCTTGTGCGACACGAGACACTTGGACTGGTGTTACCGTCGAAGGCCCCCATACCCGGGCCTGCTGAGCTAGGAGGGACGGGGCTCGAGCCTCGATCATGGACGTGAAGCGCATCTTCCGCGGACCCCTGTTCTGGATCGTCGTCGCCTTCCTGGGCGTGCTGGTGATCGGGCAGCTCCTGACCGGCTCGACCGGGTACAAGACCGAGCCCACCGGCCAGGTCGTACAGCTGATCCAGCAGGCCACCACCTCGTCGGACAAGTCGATCAAGTCGGTCACGCTGATCGACCCCGATCAGGAGATCCGGGTCGAGAAGACCGACGGCACCAAGGTGCGGGCGCACTGGGTCGACGGCCAGGCCAACACTCTCGGTACGTCGCTGCAGACGCTGTTCCAGCAGGGCAAGATCGAGCGGTACGACGTGGAGAACCCCAAGCCGAGCTTCATCGGCCAGGTCTTCTCGACGCTGATCCCGTTCCTGCTGATCGCGGTGGTGTTCATCTTCTTGATGAACTCGATGCAGGGCGGCGGCTCGCGGGTGATGAGCTTCGCCAAGTCGAAGGCCAAGCTGGTCACCAAGGACACCCCGAAGACGACCTTCGCGGACGTGGCCGGGGCCGACGAGGCGATCGAGGAGCTCGGCGAGATCAAGGAGTTCCTCCAGGAGCCGGGCAAGTTCCAGGCCGTCGGCGCGAAGATCCCGAAGGGCGTCCTGCTGTACGGACAGCCTGGTACGGGTAAGACGCTGCTGGCGCGGGCTGTCGCCGGCGAGGCCGGCGTCCCGTTCTACTCGATCTCCGGTTCGGACTTCGTCGAGATGTTCGTCGGTGTCGGTGCCTCCCGGGTACGCGACCTGTTCGAGACGGCCAAGACCAACGCGCCGGCGATCATCTTCATCGACGAGATCGACGCCGTCGGCCGGCACCGTGGCGCGGGCCTCGGCGGTGGCCACGACGAGCGCGAGCAGACGCTGAACCAGCTGCTGGTCGAGATGGACGGCTTCGACGTCCGTGGCGGTGTGATCCTGATCGCCGCGACGAACCGGCCGGACGTGCTCGACCCGGCGCTGCTGCGCCCGGGCCGCTTCGACCGGCAGATCCCGGTCGACGCGCCGGACCTGCCGGGTCGCGACAAGATCCTGAAGGTGCACGCCCGCGGCAAGCCGATGTCGGAGGACGCGGACCTGACCGCGGTCGCCCGTCGTACGCCGGGCTTCACCGGTGCCGACCTGGCCAACGTGCTGAACGAGGCGGCCCTGCTGACCGCCCGGCTGAACAAGCAGCAGATCGACAAGCACGCGCTGGACGAGGCGATCGACCGCGTCATCGCCGGCCCGCAGCGCCGGACCCGGCTGATGTCGGACAAGGAGAAGGTGCTCACGGCGTACCACGAGGGCGGACACGCCCTGGTCGCCGCCGCGCTGCCGCACTCCGACCCGGTGCACAAGGTGACGATCCTGCCGCGTGGCCGCGCTCTTGGGTACACGATGGTGCTGCCGGACGAGGACAAGTACTCGACCACCCGCTCGGAGATGCTGGACAAGCTCGCCTACATGCTCGGTGGCCGCGCCGCCGAGGAGATGGTGTTCCACGACCCGACCACGGGCGCGAGCAACGACATCGAGAAGGCGACCGCACTGGCCCGCGCGATGGTCACGCAGTACGGCATGACCGAGCGGCTCGGCGCGATCAAGTTCGGCCAGGACTCCGGTGAGCCGTTCCTGGGCCGCGACCTGGGCAGCCAGCGCAACTACTCCGAGGAGATCGCCGCGGCGGTCGACGAGGAGGTCGGCAAGCTGATCCTGAACGCGCACCAGGAAGCCTTCGACATCCTGGCCGAGAACCGTGCGGTGCTCGACCACCTGGTCGAGGAGCTGCTGGAGAAGGAGACCCTGGACAAGGCGGAGATCGCCCGGGTCTTCGAGCCGATCCAGAAGCGTGAGCTGCGGCCGGCCTGGACCGGGTCCTCGACCCGGATCCCGTCCGAGCAGCCGCCGGTGATGCCGCTGCCGACCCGGGGCGAGCAGAACGGTTCGCTCCAGGACGTCATCCCGGGTGGCTCGATCGGCCCGGACGAGGCGGCGCACGGCCCCAACTACGGCGGCGGGCCGACCCCTCCGGCAGAATGATCCGATGACCTCACCGACGTTCGACCACGAGCGGGCCGAGCGGGCGGTCCGCGAGCTGCTGATCGCCATCGGTGAGGACCCGGACCGTGAAGGACTGAAAGAGACCCCAGCCCGGGTGGCCCGCTCGTACGCGGAGATCACCGCCGGGCTGGGGTCGACCGCGTCGGACGTGCTGACCACGACGTTCGACCTGGGCCACGACGAGATGATCCTGGTCAAGGACATCGAGGTCTGGTCGATGTGCGAGCACCACCTGGTCCCGTTCACCGGGGTCGCCCACGTCGGCTACATCCCCGGCCCCGACGGCCGCATCACCGGCCTGTCCAAGCTCGCCCGCCTGGTCGACGTGTACGCCAAACGCCCCCAGGTCCAGGAACGCCTGACCACGCAGGTCGCCGAGTCCCTGGTGGAGATCCTCAAGCCCCGCGGCGTCATCGTCGTGATCGAGTGCGAACACCTCTGCATGACCATGCGCGGAGTCCGTAAACCCGGCGCCAAGACGATCACGTCCGCCGTCCGAGGCCAGCTCCGCAACCCCTCCACCCGCGCAGAAGCCATGAGCCTGATCGTCGGCTGACGCCGCCCTCGCGCTCAGGCAGACCTCCCCGCCCCAGAACCCCCTCACCACGCCCCAAGTCCTCCGGGCGATCAGCCTCACCTGCCCTCACCCCTGCGCCCCTCACACCAAATCTCCCAGGCGCTACTCGGAGTCCCCGTAGCCCGGGACAGGTTCGGGTCGTTGAGAAATCAGAGGCTGTTTCCCATGGACTTTCCGTGTTCGAACGCATACGTTCCGTAGTGGCGGTCCGATCGGGGGCGCCTCGTGAGGAGGAACGTATGTCAGGGCGTTGCCGGGTTGGCGCCGCGGTGGCTGGGATCGTCGCTCTCACGGCGGCGGGACTGATCGCGGCGAACGGTGCGCAGGCGGAATCCCGCGCGGGACAGGCGGGGTCGGACAGCACGGTCGGGACGCAGGACACCGACCTGCTGCAGCAGCAGGGCATCCTCAAGGCCGACGCGGTGGAGACCCAGCTCGGGTCCCGGATCGTCGGCAGCTACCTGGACGACACCGGCGAGCTGGTGGTCGCCGTCTCGGACGAGGCGACCGCGGAGCTGGTCCGGGCGGCCGGGGCGGTTCCACGTCTGGTCGAGTTCACCGCCAAGCAGCTCCAGTCGGTCCAGCGCGACCTCGACAAGCTCGCCACGAGCTCGACCGCCGGCCAGGTGAAGTCCTGGTACGTCGACCCGATCAGCGGCACCGTCGTCGTCACCGTGCCGGACGGCGCCAAGGACCTGCGTACGCAGCGCTTCCTGCGCCGCGCCGAGGCCAAGGGCGCCCGCGTCACGATCCGCACCTCGGCCGGCACGATCACCCCGACCGCTGACGACTTCGGCCTGCGCGGCGGCGTACAGGTCGACAAGAACACCGGCTACACCTGCTCGCTCGGCTTCAACGCCCGCGCGGACGACGGCAGCCGGATCTTCCTGACCGCCGGGCACTGCACGGCGGGCAAACCGTCGTTCTCGCGCAACGGCTACATCCTCGGCGACACCCGCAGCTCCAGCTACCCGGGCAACGACTTCGGCACCGTCAAGGTGATCGACGGCTGGGACCTGCGCGGCGAGGTCGAGCGCTGGAACGAGAACGACATCCGGATCCAGGGCACCGCGAACCCGACCGTCGGCGCCTCGGTCTGCAAGTCCGGCAAGACCACCCGCTGGTCCTGCGGCCGCGTGGTCGCCAAGAACGTGACCGTCAACTACGGCGACAACAAGATCGTCAAAGGCCTGTACCAGCACACGGCCTGCGTCCAGACCGGCGACTCCGGCGGGCCCAACCTGACCGGCAGCTACGCGCTCGGCATCACCAGCGGCGCGGCGCTGATCCGGGGCGAGTGCCTGCAGAAGCGCGGCCAGTCCAACGAGTCCTACTCACAACCGATCGGTGAGGCGCTGTCCGCTAGTGGCGCCTCATTGGTACTGGGTTAAGGCCGTGCCTCCCCATCCCTCGCCTACTGCGCGGCACTCGGCACGGCACCTCGCCGCACGGGAGCCAAGGCAACGATGCTTCGCATCGCCACCTCGTCTCCCGCACGGCGAGCCACCGCACCGAGCACCTGCTCGCTACGGCGATGGATGGGGAGGCACGGCCTGCGACCCCCGGCAGGCGCTCGGGAGTTGATGGGGGCCTGGTACCTAGGTGGGGCAGTTCGATCGGGACCACTACGGTGGTCCAGTGCGAACTGCCCCACCGAGTCATGTTCAGGGACTGCCCACACCGGACCGCGCGCTGGTGATGGGCGTCGTCAACGTGACCCCGGACTCCTTCTCCGACGGCGGGGAGTGGTTCGAGCCCGCCGCCGCGATCAAGCACGGCCGCGAACTGCTGGCCGAGGGTGCCGATCTGCTGGACGTCGGCGGTGAGTCGACCCGGCCGGGGGCGAAGCGCCCCGAGCCGGCCGAGGAGATCCGCCGCGTGCTGCCGGTGATCGAGGCGCTGGCCGCCGACGGCGCGCTGGTCTCGATCGACACGATGCGCGCCGACGTCGCCGTACTGGCGCTGGACGCCGGCGCGGTGATGATCAACGACGTCTCCGGCGGCCTGGCCGATCCCGACATGCTCCCGCTCGTCGCCGAGCGCGGTACGCCGTACGTCTGCATGCACTGGCGCGGTCACTCCGCCGACATGCAGGACCGGGCCCGGTACGACGACGTGGTGGCCGAGGTGATCGCCGAGCTCGCGGTCCGGCTGGACGCGATCGCGGCCGCCGGGATCGACCTGGCGAAGGTCGCGCTCGACCCCGGACTGGGGTTCGCGAAGAACGCGGACCACAACTGGGAGGTGCTGCGCCGGCTGCGCGAGTTCGGCGTACTGGAACGTCCGTTGCTGATCGGTGCGTCCCGCAAGGCGTTCCTCGGTAGGCTGCTCGCCGACGAGCAGACCGGCGAGCCCAGGCCCGCCGTACGACGAGACGACGCGAGCGCCGCGGTTTCCGCCCTGGCCGCCGCGAATGGAGCCTGGTGCGTCCGGGCACATTCGGTGGCACCGAGCGCGGACGCGGTCCGGGTGGCGAGCAGGTGGGGAGCTGTATGACCGAGGAACAGCCGAACCAGGAGCACCAGCCGGAAGCACCGCCGGCGCGGTCCGCCGCGCGCGGCCCGTCGGCCGAGACCGGGGTGCTGACCGCGAACACGGCGTTCTACAACGCGTTCGAGGCCGGCGACCTGGACCTGATGGCCGCCGTCTGGCTGCCCGAGCCCGATCCGGTCTGCATCCATCCCGGCAACGCGGCGATCTCCGGGTACTCCGAGATGATGCGCGCCTGGGCGATGATCTTCGCGAACACGCCGTACATCCAGTTCTTCCTGACCGACGTGCAGGCCCGGGTCGACGGCGACGTGGCGTACGTCACGTGTACGGAGAACGTGCTGTCGTCCGGCGAGGGGGCGCCGGAGGAGGGCTTCGCGGGCGGCAAGGCGCTCGCGACCAACGTGTTCCGCAAGACTTCGTCCGGCTGGCGGTTGTGGATCCACCATGCCTCCCCGGTACTGTCGTCTGGGGGTCGATCGGAGGAGGCGCAATGAGCGGTCCCGCGGTGCCCCCTGACGTGATCGAGATCCGCGGCATCCGGGGCTTCGGCCGGCACGGCGTGTTCAGCCACGAACGCGCCGACGGGCAGGAGTTCGTCGTCGACGTCCGGCTCGAGCTGGACACCCGGAAGGCGGCCGCCTCGGACGACCTGGCCGACACCGTGAACTACGGCGTGGTCGCCGAGCAGGTGCACGCGGCGATCGAGAACGACCCGGTCGACCTGATCGAGACCCTGGCCGAGCGGATCGCGACGATCTGCCTGGCCGACCCGCGCGTCACCGGTACCGCGGTGACGATCCACAAACCCTCGGCGCCGATCACCGTGCCGTTCGACGATGTTGTCCTGACCGTGCAGCGCAAACCCGGAGAAACCCCGTGACTGAGACCCCTAGTCCCCACGTCATCGACGCGGATACCCTCAGCGGCGGCCTGAAGCCGATCCGCCAGGTGATCCTGTCGCTCGGCAGCAACCTCGGCGACCGTGAGGCGAACCTGCAGGGCGCCGTCGACGCGCTGCGGGACACCCCGGACGTCGTCGTCGTCGACGTCTCGCCGGTCTACGAGACCCAGCCGATCGGCGGCCCGGACGAGTCCGGCCCGTACCTGAACATCGTGCTGCTGGCCGACACCACGCTGGCCGTCGAGACGCTGCTGGACCGCGCGCACGCGGTCGAGCAGGCCTTCGGCCGCGAGCGCAGCGTGCCGGGCGCGCCGCGGACGCTCGACGTCGACCTGATCACGTACGGCAAGAAGACGATCGAGTCCGACGAGCTGACCGTGCCGCACCCGCGGGCGCACGAGCGGGCGTTCGTGCTCGCGCCGTGGCTGGACATCGAGCCCGACGCCGAGCTGCCGGGCCTCGGCCCGGTCGCCGATCTGCTGACGAAGGTCGGGACGGCGGGCGTCACCAAGCTCGACGACCCGACCATCGAGTTGCAGTAGTGGTGTCTGGCAGTCCTGGGCCGGGCCGCGCGCCCGGCCGGCAGCCGCCGCGTCCGGGCTCGGTCCGGCCGACGTCTCGCCGCTTGCTGATCGCGATCGCCGTCCTCGGGGCGGCGATCGGGGTCACCATGGTCAAGGCGATCGAGTCCGGCGGTGGTGTCGCGCCCACGGTGTCCTGGCTGACGCTGGTCGCCTGGGCGTTCCTGGCGGCGCTGCTTTTCGTTGCCGCACGCAACACCAACCAGCGGGTCCAGGTCCGGCGCGAACGGATCGAGTCGTCGCGTGCGGTCTTCCTGCTGATGCTCGGAAAAGCCAGCGCGTTCGTCGGCGCGTTGTGCACCGGTGTTTACGCAGGGTTCGCGTTATCCTTCGTGAACGCGGTGGGTTCCAGCGGGCCGCGGAACCGGGTGATCACAGCGGGTGTTGCCGCCGTCATCTCAGTGCTGGTCGTCACGGCCGGATTGTTGCTCGAACGCGCGTGTCGTATTCCCGAAGACCCCGACGAGACCCCCTAACATGTCGGTCCATGGGGTCAAGGGGTAGCCGCCGTCGAACCAGGACCACAGTTCTCACCGCCGCCAACAGTCTGCTGATCGTCGTCTGCCTGGCCGTCAGTATCGCGTTGTTCGCCCAGAACGCGTGGATCCTGCGAGCCGCCGCCGTCGCCGCCGTACTGGTCGCCATCGGTGCTTCGCTGCTGATCCGCCACCAACTGCTGGTCGAACGTCTCGCGCACAGCGACGAACGCGCCCAGGTCGCGCAGGAGTACTCGCGCATCACCAGCGCCCGCGTCGTCGAGAACGCCGAGTTCGTCGACCTGATGCAGCGCCGCCTGGACAAGATCGACCAGCGCCTCGACAAGATCGACGAAGAGGTCGCCACGGTCGTAGCCGCCGGCGACAAGCACTCCCACGCGGACGCGCCGACCGTGGTCGACCTGAAGCTCCGCGGCCTCGCTGCTTCCTGAGCCTGCCGGCCTGATCTACCGGGCTGGTTAGGTGGACCTGTCGTGGTCTGCCTGAGCGGGAGGTCGTTGTGAGCGTCTTGGTGCGGGTTGAGTTCGTCGTACGGGATGGGGCTGAGCGGGAGCTGCTGGAGCTTGTCCGGGACTTGCAGGGGCGGGTGGCCGAGGAGCCGGGGACCTTGCGGTACGACTGGTTCCAGGGGCCTGGGTACGTCGTGGTGCTGGAGGAGTACGTCGACTCGGCGGCGGTGACGCGGCATCAGGAGCATGTGGGGGATCTGCTGGCGAAGGTGTTCGCGCTGGCGGAGATGACGGCGTTGCAGGTGCACGGGGACGTGGACGCGGAGTTGCAGGGCGTGCTGGACGGGATGCCGGTGGGGCAGGTGTACCCGCCGCTCGGTTAGGTTGCTGGGGCTGACCCAACTGCTGAGGAGATGCCTGTGACCGACCTGGCCCGCTTGCTGGAGATCGCCGAAGGGGCGGTGGCGGTTGCTGCCGATCTGGTCGAGTCGCGGGAGCCTGGGGCGTTGCACTCCAAGGGCGACCGGGACATGGCCTCCGACACGGACATCGCGGTCGAGCAGACGGTCCGGGAGCACCTGGCGAAGGTGACACCCGAGATCGCCTTCCTGGGCGAGGAGGAGGGCGCTCACCCCGGCTCCGGGGAGCTCTCGTGGGTGCTCGACCCGATCGACGGCACGGTCAACTACATCCACGGCGTACCGCTGTGGGGGATCTCCCTCGGCCTCGTCGACGGCAACAAGCAGGTGGCCGGCGTACTGGACTTCCCGATGCTCGGCACCCGCTACCTCGCCGCCGACGGCCTCGGAGCCACCCGTAACGGCGACCCGATCCAGGCCAGCAAGACCACCGAGCTCTCCGAGGCGTTGGTGATGGCCGGCGACTTCGCCGTCGGCGCGGACGCCGACGAGAAGAACAGGCCACGCCTCGCCCTGATCAACCTGCTGCTCCCGCGCGTCCAGCGCGTCCGCATGCTCGGTACGGCGGCCCTGCACATGGCACTCGTCGCCGACGGCAGCCTCGACGCCGCCATCATGTTCAGCAACAAACCCTGGGACACCAGCGCCGGCTCAATCATCGCCCGAGAGTCCGGCGCGGTAGTCGTCGACGTCGACGGCTCCCCCCACGACGTCGCCTCGAGCGCAACGATCCTCCTGGCCCCGGGGATCGCCGAGGAGCTGCTCCCGCTCATCCAGCAGGCCGTCAGAGGCTGACCCGGTGCGAGCTCAGGCCTCCAGTGCGCGCGCCTTGGAGGCTTGACGGTGTTCGAACGCCGGCGCCATCTCGTCGATCTGCTTCTTCGTCTGCCCGTGGCGTGCGGCGACCTCGGCCCACCGTGAGGTCTCCCTCCCGACGGTGGCGACGATCGTCAGGGCTTCGGACGCGTCCAGGCGGAACAGCTCAGCCACTTCGAGAGCGAGATCGATGCTGGCGTCGGTTTCGTCCTCGTTGACGGCGGTGGCCAAGAACTTGGTCCCTGGCGAAGGGTCGGGGTTGAGGTCGAAGGCCGGCGACAGCATCCACGCGTTGTCCGCGCGCAGGAAGCCGTGGTTGCGCAGGTGGTCGTCGACGTTGGAGATCAGGATCGAGAAGACGATGCGGGTCCAGAGGTCACGCAGCTCGGCGGTGGCCGCGGCAGAACGTTGCTCGATCGCCGACCCGATGTCCAGGTAGCTGCCGGTGTCGCCGTCTCTTGCTTCGAGCATCGTCATTGCGCTGACGTAGCCGATGCGATCCGTCCCTTCGCGGTCGAACCGGTCGATGACGTGCACGTCGCGGCCCGCGATCCTCAGCAGCCGTGATCGCGGGACCGGGATACCCGCCGCGGCGGCCAGGTCGAACGCGATCTTCTCCCAGGCCATCACGTTCCAGGAGTCGGCACGGCTGGGGAACTTCGCGATGGCGATCGTCCCGTCGTCGGTACGGACGTGAGCCTTCGGTCGCGCGCCACCCAACGAGCTGCCGGCGCGAACCAGCCGCCGGATGGCCGCCAGGTCCGCGTCGTCGTTCTCGGTGCGTGCCGCCAGATCGAGCAGCTCGGGAAGGTCGGTCAGAGCCGGTACGCCGGTGGTGTCGTCGGCCATGAAGGTCTGCGTACCGGGCAGAGCGAATCTGAGCGCGCCTTGCCGTAGGTCGTCACGGACGCCCAGCAGGTAGCTGAACTCGCTCAGCGTGCGGGGCGTCGAGCCGGCTGTCCGCGCTCGCTGCCGTTCGGCTTTCGTGATGAGTGCCTTGCCCCACCGATCGGGTGAGCTGTCGGCGAAGGAGTGGAAGAGCGCCACGCCGACCGATGTGTGCAGGGCGCCGGCGACCCGTGGCAGAGTCGGCTCGAGATCGTACGACCGCGGGTTGGCCAGGTATGCGGCGTCGTAGAGAAAGGTTGCGGACTCGGCGCTGCGGCCGTAGTGCGAGTTCACGTGGCCGGCGAGAACATCCGTCCCGTCGATCTGGACCCAGACGTCGACCTTGGACGGCAGCGGTTCGCCTGTTGCGGCCACTGTCCGTTGCGCTGCTGCCGGCCGGCGTTCAGCTCTCGGCACCGGTCTGCCTCCGGGGTTGTGCTGGTCGCCGGACCCGCTGCGGCAGCTCCTCGTCGGCGCGCAGACGACCGACATCGGAGTTGTACGGATCTATGGATGCGACCAGAAGGTCCATGACCCCCAGCGCTCTCGCGACGCGGAGTGTGTTCTCGAGGCTGGCTCCGGCGCCGGACTCGAGCCGGTGCAAGGTGGTTCGGGAGATACCGGCGCGGTCGGCGACCTGGTCAGAGGTCAGCTGCTGCAGGCGGCGCCACGTCGCCAGGTGAGTGCCTGCTTGCGCGAGGGCGCGATTGACCGCGATGGGTGTCGGGCGAGCTGTCGCCATGACGACTCCAATGCATTAGCGTTCTATATTTGAAACACTAACACACTTACCGTTCCAGAAATGGAACGTTAAGAGGCATCGAGCAGAGACATACTCCACCGTAACGCCCTGTTGGCCGCCGCAGCGGTCAGCTGCAAGCGACATACCCGGCCGCGTGGGGAAAGCCGGGTGGGGGGAAGCGAGCTACTTGTCGATGTCGCCGACGACGAAGAACATGCTGCCGAGGATGGCGATCATGTCGGCGACGATGGTGTTGGGGAGCATTTCGGGGAGGACCGAGATGTTGTTGAAGCTGGCTGAGCGGAGCTTGAGGCGCCAGGGGGTTTTGTCGCCGCGGGAGACGAGGTAGTAGCCGTTGATGCCGAGCGGGTTCTCGGTCCAGGTGTAGGTCTGGCCTTCGGGGACCTTGAGGATCTTCGGGAGGCGGACGTTGACCGGGCCGGCGGGCATCGAGGCGAGTTTGTCGAGGCAGGCGTCGACGAGGTCGAGGGAGACCTTGACCTGTTCGAGCAGCAGGGCGAAGCGGGCGTAGCAGTCGCCGTCGGAGCGGGTGACTACGCGGAGGACACCGTCGCGCAGCAGTTCGTCGTACGCGAGGTAGGGCTCGTCGCGGCGCAGGTCGGCGTCGACGCCGGAGGCGCGGGCGATCGGGCCGCTGACGCCGTACGCCGCGATCAGTTCGGGGGAGAGCCGGCCGACGCCCACCGTGCGCGCCCGGAAGATCTCGTTGCCCAGGACAAGGTTCTCGATGTCGGGCAGGCGACCACGGACAGCGGCCGAGGCGGCGGAGGCGCGGCCGAGCCAGCCGTACGGCAGGTCTTCCTTGAGCCCGCCGACGCGGTTGAACATGTAGTGCATCCGGCCGCCGGACAGTTCCTCGAGCACGGCCTGGATCGTCTCGCGCTCGCGGAACGCGTAGAACACGGGCGTGATCGCGCCGAGCTCGAGCGGGTACGAGCCGAGGAACATCAGGTGGTTCAGGACCCGGTTCAGCTCGGCGAGCAGCGTGCGCATCCAGACGGCGCGGACCGGGACCTCGAGGCCCATCATCCGCTCGACGCCCATCACGACGCCGAGCTCGTTGGAGAACGCCGACAGCCAGTCGTGCCGGTTCGCGAGCACGATGATCTGCCGGTAGTCGCGCACCTCGAACAGCTTCTCGGCGCCGCGGTGCATGTAGCCGATGATCGGTTCGCAGCCGACGATGCGCTCGCCGTCGAGCGTCAGCCGCAGGCGCAGCACGCCGTGCGTCGCGGGGTGCTGCGGGCCGATGTTGAGCACCATGTCGGTGGTCGGCAGCTGGGACCCGCTGCCGGTCCCTCCACGCTCGTACGACGGGTCGAACCCAGCCGCTCCGGCGCCGATTCCCACGACAGATTCCGCACTCATGCCCCCTATCGTGACAGGCTTGGTGCGTGGACGACCTCTTCGCACCTTCGGATGTCAGTTGGACGCCGGTCTCGCCGAAGCTCGCCGCGGTGCGCCGGGTGACGTCGGCGATCCTGTGCGGGGTGACCGCGATCGCCGGGTTGCTGGCGTTCGGGCTGCTGCTGAGCTGGCTGTACGCCGGGCTGTGGGTGCTCGTGGTCGCGGCGGTGTTCGCGTGGTCGTGGAGCCTGATCGGGCGCAACCAGCGGTCCTGGAAGTACGCCGAGCGCGAGGACGAGCTGCTGGTCAGCCACGGGATCATGTTCCGCCAGCTGGTCGTCGTACCGTACGGGCGGATGCAGTTCGTCGACGTCGCGGCGGGACCGCTGGAGCGGTCGTACGGGATCGCGACGGTCGAGCTGCACACGGCGACGCCGGCCACCGACGCGAAGATCCCCGGCTTGCACCCTGACGAGGCGAGCCGCCTACGCGACCGCCTGTCCGCCCTCGGCCAGGCCCAGGCGTGGGGCCTGTGAGCCAGCCCAGTACGCCGGACCGCTCCGGTCCGCCGAGCCCTGACCCGACCCACGCGCCGTTCCCGGACGCCCCGGTGGTCACCGGCGACATCACCGGCGAGATGCCCGCTCCCATCACCGAACGCGAGGGCGATCGCCTCCACCCGCTTACGCCGTTCGTCAAAGGCTGGGGCTACTTCGTGGTCGCCGCGTTCGCGATGGCCAACAACGAAGGGCTGCGGAGCAACCTCAAGATCGCCGGGATCGCGCTGGCCGCCGTACTGGTCGGTGGGATGCTGCTCGGCGCGCTGTCCTGGTGGTTCACCAAGTGGCAGCTGACCGACGAGGCGATCCGGGTCGACAGCGGATTCCTGTTCCGCCGTACGCGGATCATCCGCTTCGACCGCATCCAGGCGATCGACGTCGCCCAGCCGTTCGTCGCGCGCCTGTTCAACATGGCCGAGCTGCGCATGGACGTCGCCGGCGGCAGCCGCAGTGACGGCAAGCTGAGCTACTTCACCTCCGAGGAGGCCGCCAAGCTCCGCGGCATCCTGCTGGTCAGGGCCAAGGGCAAGGAGGCCGCCGAGGAGGCAGTGCAGCCCGAGCACGAGCCGCCGCCGCTGCTGGTCGTCCCCACCGGCCGCCTGCTCGGTGCGACGCTGCTGTCGTCCACAGTGCTCGGTAGCCTCGCCGGTCTGATCTGGCTGATCGTGGCGACGACTGTGCTGGAGTTCCACGTCGGTCTGTTCGCCGGTCTGCCGCTGCTGCTCGGTGTGGTGCAGCCGATCTGGAAGCAGGTCGTCGGCAACCACAAGTTCACGCTGATCGAGTCCCGCGACGGTCTGCGGACCAAGCGCGGCCTGTTCGACCTGCAGCGCCAGACCGTCCCGCCGGGCCGCGTGCAGGGCCTGCTGATCACCGAGCCGGTCATCTGGCGCCGCCTCGGCTGGTCGCGCGTCGACCTGGACATCGCCGGCGTGGTCGGCGGCATCTCCGGCGACGGCGAGGAGGACCAGAACGGCGTCCAGCTGCTCCCGGTCGGCGAGCGCTCCGAGGTGGCCGGCGTACTCAACCGCGTCCTGCCCGGCTTCGACCTGTCCCGCATCGAGATGCACCAGGCACCGAGCCGCGTGAAGTGGCTGCGCCCGGTCGGCTGGCGGTACCTCGCGTACGGCGCTGACGACCAGGTACTGGTCACCCAGCGAGGCTGGATCAGCCGCAAGACCTCAGTGGTCCTCCACCACAAGACCCAGTCGGTCCGGGTCCAGCAGGGCCCGATCCAGCGCCGCCTGCGCGTCGCCAACGTCCACGTGGACACTCCGCAGGGCCCGACCGATGCAGTGGCTCTCCACCGAGACGTAGCCGACGCAGCCCTGCTCCTGGAGGCTCAGACCACCAGAGCCCGTGAGGCCCGCCGTACGACGTCAGCGCCTGCCGCTGTCCAGACCCAGCCGAACGAGCCGAGCCCGGCGGGGTCCAGCAGCTCTGCGGCCTCTCCTGCGGACGACAGCCCGGCCACGTAGCGCAGGGGGTCGCTGCGGGCCAGGTCGTTGTCGGGGCGGTCCGCTGAGACTCCCAGGGTCAGGAGCGCGTCCCGCTGGGTGGTGATCGTGCCGCCGAGGGAGTCGAGCGCGACGTGGGCGGTGATGTCGCAGGAGCCGTCGGGGATCGGGTCGCACTCACGACCGCGGCGGAAACCAGTCAGTGTCCCGTACGGCGGACGCCCGGCGCGGACGTGGCCGTAGTCGATGGCGATCGCCAGCCCGTCCTCGAGCCGGTCCAGTACGCCGGACCACGCGGCGTCGCGGGTGGTGCCGATCTCGGCGCGGTCGCCTGGTTCGGCCAGCGGCCACCAGGTGTCGAGCCAGGCGCGATCGTTGCCCTCGACAACTGGTCCGAGGGAGAGATCCTCCAGCAGGTAACGGGGTTCGCCGTCGTCGGAGAGCTCGGCCAGTTCGCAGGCGATGTTGTCGAGCCACTCGTTGGCGATCACCAGGCCGGTGAGCCGCGGGGGGAGTTCGTCGTCGAGCTCGATGTCGGTGACGGTCAGGTCGGGCGCCAGGGCAGCAACTGCACGGCCGAGCTCGCCGCTGCCTGCGCCGATGTCGGTGAGGTGGTCCAGGCCGACCTCACGAGCCAGACGAACAAGGGCAGCGGCGAAGAGAGGGGAGGCGTGGACAGAAGTGCGGAAGTGAGCTGCTGGTCGTTCCCGGCGGTAGAACCCGGCGGGGCCGTACAAAGCCGCGTCCCAGGCGATCCGGAAGCTACGCACGGGCACCCACTCGGGGATGAAGAAGAGAGAGTGGGCTACGCACCGAGGGGGACCGAGCCGATCAGTTGCCAGACGCTGTCTTCGCCCTCGCGCCAGATGGTGAGGTCATCGAGGCGGACCGGAGGCGGGGGCGACGCCGCGAGGGCTTCCTCGGCCTCGGCGACCACCGCGGGCCCGCCCTGCGCGGACGACGCGATCGTCAGGTGCGGATGCGGCTCCAGGTGCTCACCGCCGTACGGCTGGCACTCGGGAAACGCGAAGAGGACCGCGTTGACCAGGGCAAGCACCTCGTCGTACGGCTCGGGCATCAGCCAGGTGGTCCCGTTCGGGAACTGCCCGGCGGCCCGGAACGACAGCTCGAACGGCGCCACGTCCGCGACGGCCTCGGTCAGCCGCTGCACGTCCTCCGGCGACGGGTCCTGGACCCACGGCACCAGCACGGTCACGTGCGGCGGGATCAGCGCGCTGAGCGGCAGTTGCGGCCGGGCGGACGAGTACGACGCCGACCGCCACCGGTCGGTGAACGCGGCCAGTTCCGGTACGGCGATCAGGATCGCGGTCAGGCCGGTCGGCTCGGCCCAGGGCTCTGCGGATCTGCTCACCGGCTCATGCTCCCATCTGTGACGGAGGACTCCACCAGACCCACCGAATCCGCACTACCCTTGTCGGCAACCGCACCAATCGTCTGGTACCCGCCACCGGGACTGGAACGTAGAGAGTGGACATGGAACGCATCGGCATCATCGGAGCCGGGCGGGCCGGCAGTGCCCTGGGAGCAGCCTTGGCGTCGGCCGGACACCCCGTCACCGGCGTCAGCGCGCGCTCGCGAGCATCGCTCGACCGGGCCGCCCACCTGCTCCCGCACGTCCCCGTGCGCACCCCGCAAGAGGTGACGCGCCAGGCTGACGTCGTACTGCTCGCTGTCCCGGACGACGCGATCGGACCGGTTGCGGCCACGTTGCCGCTGACCCCTGATCAGTACGTCGTCCACCTGTCCGGCGCGCACGGCCTCACAGTCCTGCACGGCACCCAGGCGATCCCGGTCGCCCTGCACCCGCCGATGACCTTTCCAAGCGGCCCGGTCGACCTGACCGACGTGGTCTTCACTGCCACAGCTCCAGCCGAGGCGGTGGACTTCGTCGAGCGCCTGGTCAAGGGACTCGGTGCGGGCGTCCAGTGGGTCGCCGAGGAGCACCGGGCGCTCTACCACGCCGGTCTGGTCCACGGAGCGAACCACCTGACGACGCTGGTCAGCCAGGCGTTCGACGTACTGCGAGAAGCCGGCGTACGGGATCCTGCGGCGGCACTTGGCCCGCTGCTGTCCGCAACTCTCGACAACACGCTGCGCTCCGGTCATGATGCGCTCACCGGGCCGATCGCCCGCGGCGACGTGGAGACGGTGGAGGCCCACCTGGCCGTCCTGCGGGGCCGCACGGCGAGCACGTACGCCGAGCTGGCCCGGGCCACGGTGGAACGGGTGACGGAGGACGGGCGGATCGACGGCGCGACAGCCGAGCGGTTCGCCGAGCTGTTGAAGCGGCACCGGACAGGGGAGGCACCGCGATGAGACTCACCCAGACGAAGGCCGAGCTGCGCGCCGCGGCGGCGGTCCGGCCACGGGCGGTCGTGATGACGATGGGCGCGCTGCACGACGGGCATGCCGCGCTGCTCGCCGAGGCACGCGAGCGGGTCGGGCCGGACGGCAGCGTGCTGCTGACGATCTTCGTGAACCCGTTGCAGTTCGGGCCGAGCGAGGACTTCGACCGGTACCCGCGCACGCTGGCCAGCGATCTGGCGATCGCCAAGGCCGAGGGTGTCGACCTGGTCTTCAACCCGTCCCGTGACGAGCTCTACCCGAACGAGCCGTCGATCACCGTGCACCCGGGGCCACTCGCCGACGAGCTCGAGGGCATGGTCCGCCCAGGGCACTTCGGCGGCGTACTGACCGTGGTCGCGAAGATGCTGCACCTGACGTCGCCGGACCTGGCGCTGTTCGGCGAGAAGGACTACCAGCAGATCACGCTGATCCGGGAGATGGTCTGCGACCTGGACTGGGACGTCGACATCGTGCCGGTGCCGACGGTGCGTGAGCCCGACGGGCTGGCGCTGTCGTCGCGCAACCGCTACCTGGACGAGACCGAGCGTGACGAGGCGCTGGTGCTGTACCGGGCGCTCACCGCGGGCGCGAAGGCCGGGATGAACGGGCCGGACGCCGTACTGGCTGCCGCTCACGCCGAGCTGGAGGCTGTTCCGTCGGTGAAGATCGACTATCTCGCGCTCAGAGCCCCCGATCTGGGCCCGGTCATCGGCCCGGGCGAGGCGCGGATGCTGATCGCCGCCCGGGTGGGAGCGACCCGTCTCATTGACAACATTTCCATCACCCTTCGATGAAATCCATTGATACGGTCGTTGGATGACTGCTCCTGCCGTTCCACAACGGCTTGCTGCGCCCGCACCCGGCTGGACCGACACGGTCGACGTGGTGGTGATCGGCTCGGGGATCGCGGGACTGACCGCCGCACTTCGGCTGCGCGAGTTCGGGTCCGTAGTGGTGGTGACCAAGGACGTCGTCGCGTCGGGCTCGACGCAGTGGGCGCAGGGCGGGATCGCGGCCGCGCTCGGGCCGGGTGACTCGCCCGAGGACCACCTGCAGGACACCCTCGTCGCGGGCGCCGGGCTGTCCGACCCGGCCGCCGTACGGGCTCTGGTGACCGAAGGGCCGGACGCTGTACGCGACCTGATCGAGCTCGGTGCCGTGTTCGACAAGCGGGCGGACGGCGACCTGTCGCTGACCCGCGAAGGCGGCCACCACCGCAACCGGATCGCCCACGCCGGCGGTGACGCGACCGGCGCCGAGATCGAGCGCGCCCTGGTCGACGCGGTGAAGCGGGCCGACGACATCCGGATCATCGAGCACGCGCTCGTCCTGGACCTCTTGCGCGCCGCGGACGGAGCGGTCGCCGGCGTCACGCTGCACGTGATGGGCGAAGGACAACTCGACGGCGTCGGCCAGATTCGCAGCCGGGCCGTCGTACTGGCTTCGGGTGGGCTCGGTCAGCTGTACGCCGCCACGACCAACCCGAGCGTCTCGACCGGCGACGGGATGGCGCTCGCGCTGCGCGCCGGGGCGAAGGTGCGGGACCTGGAGTTCATCCAGTTCCACCCGACCGTGCTCTGGCTGGGCAAGGGCGCGAAAGGCCAGCAGCCGTTGGTCTCCGAGGCCGTCCGCGGCGAGGGCGCGTTCCTGGTCGACCACGCCGGTAACCGGTTCATGCAGGGGCAGCACGAGCTCGCCGACCTGGCGCCGCGGGACATCGTGGCGAAGGCGATCATGCGGCAGATGCTTGCCACCGGCAAGGACCACATGCTGCTCGACGCGCGGCACTTCGGCGACGAGAAGTGGCGGGTGCGGTTCCCGACCATCCTCGCCTCCTGCCGCTCGCACGGTATCGACCCGGTCCGCGAACTGATCCCGGTCGCGCCGGCCTGCCACTACTCCTCCGGTGGCGTCTGGACCGACCTGCACGGCCAGACGTCGGTGCCCGGCCTGTACGCGTGCGGCGAGGTCGCCTGCACCGGCGTACACGGTGCGAACCGGCTCGCCTCCAACTCGTTGCTGGAGGGCCTCGTCTTCGCCCGCCGGATCGCCTCCGCGCTGGCCGACGACCTTCCGGACCTGCGCGAACCGGCCGACGACGGTAGGGTTCCCGGCTTGGTGGACGCGGACGTCGTACCGGAACTGCAACGGGTGATGACGGTCGGCGCCGGAGTGATCCGGAGCGCGACCGGGCTGGCCGACGCCGGCGACCGGCTCGGCGAGCTGATCCAGCAGCCCGCGGGCGACCCCGGGACGCCGAGCTGGGAGGCCACCAACCTGGCCACCGTCGCGACCGCCCTGGTCGCGGCGGCCACGGCGCGCGAGGAGAGCCGCGGCTCGCACTGGCGTGAGGACCACCCGGATCGCGACGACACACAGTGGTCGGGCAATCTGGACCTCACGTTGCCGGGGGACGGAACCACCGCCCGGCCGGCCACGGCCTTCGTGGCGCTGAAGGAAGCATCGGAGGGGAAGTAGCGACATGGATGACACGCTCGACAGGCGGTGGGTCGAGGACCTGGTCCGGGCCACCATCGAGGAGGACCTGGCCGGCGGTGTCGATGTCACCACCACGGCGACCGTCGACGAGGCGCAGGTCTCGGTCGCCGAGCTGGTCGCTCGGGCCGACGGTGTGGTCGCGGGCCTCGAGATCGCCGAACTGGTGATTCGGCTGGTCGCGGGCAGCGAAGAGGTCGAGGTGGAGCACTCGGTCACCGACGGTACGGCGGTGAAGAAGGGCGACGTCCTGCTGACCGTGCGGGGCAAGACCCGCAAGCTGCTGACCGCCGAGCGCACGATGCTCAACCTGGTCTGTCACCTGTCCGGGGTCGCTTCGCTGACCCGGCGCTGGGTGGACGAGGTCGAGGGCACCGGCGCGGTGATCCGCGACACCCGCAAGACGATGCCGTTGCTGCGTTCGCTGGAGAAGTACGCCGTCCGCTGCGGTGGCGGCAAGAACCACCGGATGGGCCTGTCCGACGCGGCACTGATCAAGGACAACCACGTGATCGCGGCCGGCGGCGTCGCCGAGGCGTTCCGGCTGGTCCGCAAGGCCTACCCGGAGATCGCCGTCGAGGTCGAGGTGGACTCGGTCGACGACGCGCTGATCGCGCTGGAGTCCGGCGCGGACCTGATCCTGCTGGACAACATGGAGATCGACCAGCTCCGCGAAGCCGTCGAGAAGATCGCCGGACGGGCGCGCCTGGAGGCCTCCGGCGGTCTCACACTGGACGTTGCCCGCAAGGTCGCCGAGACCGGCGTCGACTTCCTCGCCGTCGGAGCGCTGACCCACTCGGCTCCGGTCCTCGACATCGCCTTGGACCTACAGGAAGCCTGAGATGCTGCTCGCCGTCGCGGTCGAGAACAGCCGCACCCTCGTCGGACTGGTCTTCGAGGGCACCGTCAAGCGGTACTGGTGGGTGGGCACCGACCCCCGCCGTACCGCTGACGAGTGGGCGGTCCTGCTCGAGGGCCTGCTGGCCGGCGAGACGCCCGTGTCCGGCGTCGCCGTCTGCTCCGCCGTACCGCACGTCCTGCACGAGCTGCGCGACGTCGTCTCCCGCTACTACCGCGACGTCCCCAGCGTCGTCGTCGAGCCCGGCGTGAAGACCGGCCTCCCGGTGCTCGTCGACAACCCCCGCGAGGTCGGCACGGACCGGATCGCGAACGCCCTCGGCGCCGTCAACCGGTACGGCGCTCCCTGCGTGATCGTCGACATCGGTACGGCGACCACTGTCGACCTGGTCAACCCGGCCGGCGCCTTTGTCGGCGGCTCGATCGCGCCCGGCATCGAGACCTCCTCCGACGCTCTCGGCGAATCCGCCGCCCAGCTCCGCCGCGTCGAACTCACCCGCCCGCGGGCGGCCGTCGCCAAGAACACCGTCGAGGCACTGCAGGCGGGTGCGATCTTCGGCTTCACCGCGCTGGTCGACGGGCTGGTCACGCGCATCCTCACCGAGCAGTCGCTGACGCCGGGCGAGGTCCCTGTCGTGGCGACCGGTGCGCTCGCGCCGGTGATCGTCCCGGAGTCCGCGTTGATCACCCACCACGAGCCGTTCCTGCCGCTGCTCGGGCTGTACCAGGCCTTCACTCGCAACGTGGGGTGACGGGACGTCACCGGATTGGCCTCTTGTGTGCGGGCGGTGACCGTCGCACCATGAGAAAAGCGCGCGACTCCTGGGCGGGGGTGCTCGGGCCGGAGGTGGGGACTCCCGGCTGACGGTCGCGCGGATCCGGGGGAGGATCCATGAAATCGGTCTACCGCTATCTCGCGCTGCTGATCGGGCTCGGGGTGGTCGTCCAGGTGATGGCGATCGCGCTCGGCTGGTTCACCGCGCTCAAGGACGTCGACGGCGGGCTGGTGATCGACAAGAACTACGAGGGCAACTTCGGTCACCAGCTGCACGGCGTCGTCGGCATGATGGTGATCCCGATCCTCGCGCTGCTGCTGCTGATCGTCGCCTTCTTCGCGCACGTGGCCGGCGGGGTCAAGTGGGCGCTGATCGTGGTCGGTCTGGTCGTGCTGCAGATCGTCCTGGCGTTCGCCTCCTTCGCCGCACCGGCGATCGGTGCGCTGCACGGGATCAACGCGCTGGCCCTGCTGGCGGTCGCGGGGATCGCGGGGCGTCGGGCGGTCACGAGAGCGGAGGCGCCGACCACGGCGAGCGCGCCCATTTAGATGCCTAAAGCAACCAGAAGATTTGTTGCTGCGGTGGTGGCGACGGTCGCCGTCATTGCTCCGATCGGGTTCTTCTGGCAGCAGAGCCTGGTGCCGGGCGACCTGTCGCCGATGGACATGGGGTACGCCGACTTCGGCGGCGGACCGACCGCGGGGGAGCACGCGGGGCATCAGCGCGACCTCGCCTCGTTCTCCGTACCGGCCGACCGCAAGGCCGACGTACTGGTCGATCTGATCGCCCGCAAGGAGCCGATCACCATCGAAGGCCGTGGAGCTGTCGATGGGTACACGCTCAACCACACCTCGCCCGGCCCGCGGATCACCGCCCGGCAGGGGCAACTGATCCAGGTCACACTGCACAACGAGTCCGTTCCGGACGGCGTGACGCTGCACTGGCACGGGGTCGACGTGCCGCCGGCGGAGGACGGTGTCGCGGGCATCACCCAGGACTCGGTGCTGCCAGGGGAGAGCTTCGTCTACAAGTTCGTCGCGGTCGACGCCGGCACGTACTGGTACCACTCGCACCAGGTCTCCCACGAGCAAGTCGCCAAGGGTCTGTACGGCGTACTGGTGATCTCACCGGCGGCAGGTGATGTCGTCGCCGCCGTGCACACCTACGACAAGGTCCGCACGGTCAACGGCCAGTACGGCGAACGCCGGGTCGACGCGGTGCCTGGCTCCGAGGTGCGGGTCCGGCTGATCAACACCGACAACGGCCCGATGGCCGCGTGGGTCGACGGTGCGTCGTACCGGGTGATGGCAGTCGACGGCACGGACGTGAACCAGCCGCCGGTGGTCGAGAACAAGTCGGTCCTGGTGACGGCCGGCGGCCGGATCGACCTGAAACTGACCGTCCCACAGGGATCCGCGGTCAGGATCGGACTCGGCGGCGGCCCGACCACGCTGGTGATCGGCGCCGGCGATGCTCCCCAGGGGACCGAACCGCGTGAACGGGTCGATCTGCTGAGCTACGGCGTACCGAAGGCTCTGGCCTTCGATCCGGCGAAGGCGACGAGGCATTTCGAGTACCGCATCGGCCGGCGCCCCGGCTTCTTCGACGGCCGCCCCGGCCTGTGGTGGACGATCAACGGCCACCAGTTCCCGAACGTCCCGATGTTCATGGTGGCCGACGGCGACATCGTCCGGATGACCGTGCGCAACGACTCCGGCCAGGTCCACCCGATGCACCTGCACGGCCACCACGTCGTCGTCCTGAGCCGCGACGGCGTCGCCGCCACCGGCAGCCCGTGGTGGGTCGACTCACTCAACGTCGAGGACAACGAGACCTACGAGATCGCCTTCGTCGCCGACAACCCCGGCGTCTGGATGGACCACTGCCACAACCTGCAGCACGCGGCTCAGGGGCTCGTCACGCACCTCATGTACGTCGGCGTCGGCACCACCTTCCACAGCGGTGGCGCCCACGGCAACCAGCCGGAGTAGCCGATACCTTACGGAACGTGCTTTCTTGACTGATTCCAGATTAACTGGAAAGGTCGGAGCATGACCCAGGGATCGACGACATCGACCGGTGCGCCGGCGCCGAGTGACCGCAACTCCCTCACGCTGGGAGCCAATGGCCCGCTCCTGCTGCACGACACGCACTTCCTCGAGCAGATGGCGCACTTCAACCGCGAGCGCGTCCCGGAGCGCAACGTGCATGCCAAGGGCAGCGGCGCGTTCGGCGTGTTCGAGACCACCGAGGACGTCAGCGCGTACACGAAGGCGGCGCTGTTCCAGCAGGGCGCCTCGACCGAGATGCTCGCGCGGTTCTCGACTGTCGCCGGCGAGCTCGGCAGCCCGGACACCTGGCGGGACCCGCGCGGTTTCGCGCTGAAGTTCTACACCAGCGAGGGCAACTACGACCTGGTCGGCAACAACACCCCGGTCTTCTTCATCCGCGACGGGATCAAGTTCCCGCACTTCATCCGCTCCCAGAAGCGCCGCGGCGGCTCCGGCCTGCGCGACAACCACATGCAGTGGGACTTCTGGACGCTGAACCCGGAGTCCGCGCACCAGGTCACCTACCTGATGGGCGAGCGCGGCATCCCGAAGTCGTACCGGCACATGAACGGCTACGGCTCGCACACCTACCTGTGGATCAACGCGGCCGGCGTGAAGCACTGGGTCAAGTACCACTTCCACACCGAGCAGGGCGTCGAGCACCTGACCGGTGAGCAGGCCGCGAAGATCGCCGGCGAGGACGCCGACTTCCACCGTCGCGATCTGTACGACGCGATCGAGCGCGGTGAGCACCCGTCGTGGGTCCTCTCGGTGCAGCTGATGCCGTACGAGGACGCGAAGTCGTACCGGTTCAACCCGTTCGACCTGACCAAGATCTGGCCGCACGCGGACTACCCGCTGATCAAGGTCGGCACGATGACCCTGACCAAGAACCCGGACAACTTCTTCGCCCAGATCGAGCAGGCCGCGTTCGAGCCGTCGGCCGTCGTACCGGGGATCGGTTTCAGCCCGGACAAGATGCTGCTCGGCCGAGTCTTCGCGTACTCCGACACCCACCGCTACCGGATCGGCCCGAACTACCTGCAGCTGCCGGTGAACCGCCCGAAGGTCCCGGTGAACAGCTACGTGTTCGACGGCCCGATGGCCTACGACCACACCGGCGACCAGCCGGTCTACGCGCCGAACTCGGCCGGTCGCCCGTACTCCGACCTGACCGGCCCGGTCGAGGACAGCTGGGAGGCCGACGGCGAGTTCGTCCGTACGGCGTACGAACTGCGCCCCGACGACGGCGACTTCAACCAGGCCGGCACGCTGGTCCGCGAGGTCTGGAACGACGCGCAGCGCGAGGAGTTCGTTCAGACCGTCGCCGGCCACCTGCTCGGCGGCGTCCACGGTGAGGTGCTCGAGAAGGCCTTCCAGTACTGGAAGAACGTCGATCCCGAGACCGGCAAGCGGATCGAGGAACTGGTCCGCGCGGGCAACGGCGAGCCCAACCCGGGCGGCGAGCCCGACGCCGCCCAGGCCGAGGCCAACTGATACGTCGTACTCCGGAAGCCCGCTCCGCGCACCGCGGGGCGGGCTTCGGTTCTGCAACAACCTGCAACATTGTTGCCAATCACAACGCTCGTCCTGAAGAATGCGCTGGCTGGGCCGTGGGGGAACATGGCCCTCTTCTTGTGTGGGGACTCGATGAAGCGCATTTCTGTACCCCTGCTTGCCGGCGCACTGCTCGCCGCCACGCTGACCACCCCGGCCCACGCCGCCGTTGCCGCCGCGCCGGCCAACGTGACGATCGCCTGGGCGGACGACTCGTTCTCCGCGGTCCGGGTGACCTGGGACGACGACGGCGCCCAGCCCAACCGGGTCGTGCAGTACAAGAACGGGAAACCCGTCGCGAACGGCGTGACCCTGGTCGCGGCCGACGAGCCCAACCAGGTCGATCTTCCGGCGTCGCTGGTCCGCGTTCGCCAGCTGACGCAGATCGGTGTCTCGGCCGGCGACGAAACCGCGCCGGTGACCCTGTCTTTGTCGTTCGACACCGACCTTCCCGCGGCCGCCGAGCTGGTGTCGTCGGCGATCTCGGGGACGAGCACGCTGACCGCGTCGTGGAAGGCCGGTACGCCGAAGGCGGACACCACGCTCGGTGATCCGCTGGACCGCGTGCCGACGGCGGTGTTCCAGGCGGAGGCCGACGGCGTGGAGGTGTCTCCCAAGGGACCGGGGACTTCGGTGACCGTCACCGGCCGGACGCCGACGTTCCGCCTCAGCGTCTCCACCTTCAACGAGTGGGGTACGACGACCACCGCGCTGGTCGAGTCGGGCACCAGTTCGCCGACCCTGGCGGCGCCGGGTATCCACACGTACGGCACCTTGTTCAACCTGTTCGGCACGTTCGCCGGAACGGGCGCGCGGCCGGTCATCCTGCAGGCGCGGAACACGCCGACCAGCCCGTGGTACGTGGTCGGGACGCGCACGTTCAGCGCCGGGGAGTACTACTTCTCGCTGCAGAACTCGGCGCCGCGGCAGTACCGCGTCCAGGTCCCGAACACCGCCGGCGGCAAGTTCGTGTGGTTCGGCGGTTACAGCCCCGTCATCACGTCCCAGGTCCAGCTGAATGTGAACCTCGGGATCCCGTACCCGACCGTGCGTCGCGGTGAGCTGGGGACGATGACGCTGACCGTCTACCCGCTCGCGGCGGTCACCGCCGTACTCCAGCGCTGGAACGGCAAGGCCTGGACGACGGTCGGCCCCGTCAAGGCCGAGGCAGGTACGGCGTACGGGTACGTCCGTCATCCGGTGCCTGGCAAGTACTCGTACCGCTACTACGTCCCCACCACGGTCTACCGCGGCGCGACCTACCTCGCGGCGTACTCGCAGACCGCTGTCCTCACCGTCACCTGAGAGGCAATCCCATGAAGAAGTGGCCCGCCCTTGCCCTCGTCGGTGGTCTCGCGCTCTCCGGAGCCGCCACTACCACCGCCTCGGCCGCCGCAGCGCCGACCAACGTCACCGTCGGCTGGGCCGACGGCACCCACGCATCGGTCCGCCTGACCTGGGAGGAGGATTCGCCGCAGCCGAACAGGATTCTCCTGCAGGCCAAGGACGGCGACACGCCGATCCGTGAGACCTGGACGACCGCCGATGCTCCCAACCAGCTGGACATCCCGGCCTCGTCGTTCCCCACGTCGGCGAGCCTGCGGCTCGCTGTTGCCTACGGCAACCAGGGCGACCCTGAGGCCGGCCCGCTGGCGGGTTCCCCGCGCTTCGACACCCAGCTGCCGAGCGAGCCGCAGCTGACCTCCGCGGTGCCCTCGGGCAGCAGCACGCTCGCCGCGCAGTGGAAGGACGGCCCGGTCGCCGAGGACCTCACCCCGTTCGACCCGCTGGACCTGGACCTGCCGCCCTACTACTCGCCGAAGTACCAGGTCGGCGACCAGCCCCCGGTCTCCGTCGGCGCACCCGACCCGACCAGCACCCGGGCGACCTTCAGCACCGACAGCCCTGCTTTCACCTTCTCCGTTGCCAGCCGCAACGAGTGGGGTACGACAATCGCCCAGTTGGTCGAGGCGGCTGCCAGCGCTCCGACGCTGAACGTGCCGACCTGGGTCGTCTACGACAACCTGCTCGACCTCACGGGCACGATCGTGGGCACCGCCCCCCGCAGGGTGATCCTCGAGGCCCGCAACACCCCGACGAGCGCCTGGTACACCGTCACGTCGCGCGTGAACACGACCGGCTCGTACCTGTACACCTTCCAGACCACACCGTCCCGCCAGTACCGCGTCCAGGTCCAGAACGCCGTCGCCGGCAGCAAGGTCTGGTACGGCGGCTACAGCGCGATCGGCACCAACAACGTCCAGCACAAGGTGAACGCCTCGTTCCCGACCCCCACCATCAAGCGCGGCGACACCGCTCGCGCGACCGTCCAGGTCCTCCCCGGCCACAACGGCACGGCAACCCTCCAGCGCTACGTCGGCTCGGCCTGGACCACCGTCGGCCCGGTCCAGTTCACCAACGGCCTCGGCGACGGCTACGTCCGCAGCACCACCCCCGGCCGCGTCTCCTACCGCTACTACGTGCCCACCGCAACCATTGCCGGCGGCACCTACCACGCGGCGTACTCCCCGACCTTCGTCCTCACCACCACCTGACGGACCCATGAAGGCCGCCTATATCCCCAACATCTCTTTCACCTAGGACGTCTTGTGAACAAGCTCTGGCCGACCCTCACCGCCGCCGCGGTCCTCGTCGCGCTCCCGCTGCCCGCGGCGCACGCGGCCGACCCCGCGCCGACGAACCTCGAGATCAGCTGGAAGGACGCGACGACCCAGACGATCCACGTCCGCTGGGACGAGGACGCACCGCGACCGAACGAGGTCTACGTCCGCGGTTCGAACACCAAGTTCTGGCGGAGCTACCTCCCTGCCGACGGTCCGAACGAGGTCGACATCCCGATCGTGGCGCTGGGGACCGGGCCGGGCCCCTTGCAGGTCGGCGTCGTCGTCGGTACGTCTGAGCAGACCACTGGTACGCCCGCCCTGTCGGCGCGCTTCGGTACCACCGTCCCCGACGTCCCCACACTGGTGTCCGTCACGCCGGCGGGCAGTGGACTGACCGTCAAGTGGCAGGTGCCGGTCCGCACGGACTCGACGCCGAACGATCCGCTCGACGAGCCCGGTACGACGTACGTCCCGCAGTACGAGGTGGCCGGCAAGACGGTCCCGCTCGCAGCGGCGAGCAAGGCTCTGCAGGCGACGTTCGCGAACCCGGTGCCGTCGTACACCTTCAGCGTCCGCTCGCAGAACCCGTGGGGCACCGAGACCGGTGCCCGCGTCAACGTCCGGACGGCGAAGCTGACCGCGCAGCTCCCGGCGCGGGGTCTGTACGGCACCGAGACGCTGATCCAGGGCTCGTACAGCCAGCCGGTCCAGGAGCGCGTCGTCCTGCAGGCACGCAACAGCGCGACCTCGGCCTGGTACGTCGTCGGTACGACGGTCGGCAACTCGTCCGGCAAGTACGCCTTCCCTGTGACCAACCGCGGCACCCGCCAGTACCGCATCCTCACCGCGAACGCTGCCCGAGGCACCGAGGTCTGGTACGGCGGCTCCACCGCGCCCGTGACCCTGACCACCGTGCAGCACATCACGTCCGCGAACTTCTACACCCCCACCATCAAGCGCGGCCAGACCGCGACCGCCGACCTGAACGTCGACCCCCGCTTCACGGGCCGCGTCGACCTCCAGCGCTGGAACGGCAAGACCTGGGTGCACGTAAAGGACGTCCTGATCACCACCGGCTTCGCCCGCGGCCAGTTCGTCAGCACGACGCCGGGCCGCGTCGCCTACCGCTACTACGTCCCCAGTACCACCGCCAACGGCCTGTTCGTCGCCGCGGCGTACTCCCCGAACTTCGTACTCACCACGACCTGAGACGGAACAGATGAAGCTCCTCCCCGCAGTTGCCCTTGCTCTTGCTGCCGGCCTGGCCGGGTCCGAGCTCACGGCGATTCCGGCGTTCGCGACCGGTAGCTCGACGACCGACGTGACGATCGCCTGGAAGGACGACACGTTCCAGCAGGTCGTCGTGAGTTGGCAGGAGGCGGAGCCGGTCGCGAACAGGATCGTGCTGCGCAAGCGTGGCGCGGACACGGTGTACCTGACCCGGACGACGACGGCGGAGCAGCCGAACTCGGTCGAGATCCCCGCCTCGTCCATCCGCGCCGACAACTGGAGCACCGGCCCCGACGTCCCCTTCGACTTCACGGTGTCCGGCGGGACCGGCGCCGAAGCGTTGTCGCCCGGGTTCGACGCGAACACGCCGAATCCGCCGGAGGCGGTGTCCAGGACGTTGGCGGCCTCGGGTGCGATGACCGTGCGGTGGAAGAGCGAGGCGCGCACGGACACCACGCCGAACGACCCGCTCGACCGGACCGCGCCGCCGACGTACCAGGTGAGCTACACGCCGGCCGGTACGAGCGCGTCGTACCCGATCGGCGCCCGCAGCGCCGCGACGCAGGCCACCTACACGCTGCGGTCGGCGTACTCGCTGAACGTTGCCCCGTACAACGAATGGGGCAGCCAGTTCGAGCGGAAGCTCGTGACTGCCGAGGCGACCCGGCTGACCGCGAAGATCCCGGCCTGGGCGGTCTACAACCAGAGCTCACAGGTCACCGGCACCTACACCCCCGCCGGTGAGCGACGGCAGATCGTGCTGCAGGCGCGGAACAGCTCGACGAGTCCTTGGTACACGGTCAGTTCGAGCACCTTCACCGGCGGCAAGTTCTCGTTCCCGTTCGGAACCGGCGGCAGCCGTCAGTACCGGGTCGTCGCGCCGACGGTCTCCTTCTACGCCGGCGCGCTGATCGCGTACGGCGCGACGACGGCCACGGTGGCCTCGACCACCCAGCTGGGCGTGTCCGGGTTCTTCAGCTGGACCGCGATCGGCACCTACATGCGCAACCCCACGGGCGTCTACGTCTACCCGCAGGTCAGCACCACCGCGACGCTGCAGCGCTGGAACGGCAAGGCCTGGACCACGGTCGGCCCGGTGCAGGTCAAGGCCGGGACCGGATGGGGTTCGATCGTCGCCACCAAGGTCGGCCGGACGGCGTACCGGTACTACGTTCCGGCCGCGATGTCCGGCGGCACCCGGTTCGCCGCGGCGTACACGAACACCTTCGTCAACGACGTCGGGCCAGGTCTGGACGGCCCCTGTCGGAAGTCCCAGGGCTGTCCCTGGGCATGAGCATCCCGCTGAAAGGTCTTGCTGTGAAGAAGAACTGGACGGCCCTGGCCGTCACCGCCGGCTTGTCGGCCAGTGCGCTGGCCGTCACCCCGGCGTACGCCGCCGACCCGGCGCCGACCGGTGTGACGATCGCGTGGAAGGACTCGAGCCACCAGATCGTGCGCGTGACCTGGGCCGAAGACGGCGACCTGCCGAACAAGGTGGTCGCGCAGCGTCCCGGCGGGGTGACGACCTTCCTGCCGAAGTACGTCGCCGCAGGCGCTCCGAACGTGGTGGAGTACGCGGCGGCCGAGCTCGCGCCGTACGACGGCACGCTGGAGATCGGCGTCGCGGCCGGGACCGAGGACGGTGTGACCGGGCCCGTGCAGGCCTCGGCTCCGTTCGACACGATCGACGCCGGGCCGACGTCGCGGGACTCGGTGACGATGGCCGGCAGCAGCACTGTGACGGTGCGCTGGAAGCCGTACCCGTACCCCGAGCGGGACGTCACGCCGAACGACCCGCTCGACCTGACCGACTCGACCACCTACACGCCGTACCTGGTGGTCGCGGGCAAGAGCACGCCACTCGCGGCCGCGTCGAAGGCGACCGCGGTGACGGTGGCCGGCCGGGCGTTGCCGTACCAGGTCGACGTCCTGACAGTGAACGAGTGGGGCAGCCAGATCACGCGCGTCGTGTCCGCCGCGGGCGGCGGCCTGACCGCCGTCATCCCCAGCTGGGTGAGGTCCGGTACGCCGACGGAACAGTTCGCGATCACGGGGAGGTTCGCCGGCCGCAGCTCGCTGGTCTACCTCCAGGCCCGGAACTCCGCGACCAGCGCGTGGTACACCGTCACGACGCAGGAGGCGAGCAACGGGACCTTCCGCTTCCCGCTCGGCACGTCCGGCTCACGGCACTACCGGGTGCTTCTGCCCAACCACCTCGACCACGGCGGCGTCTCCGCCTACTTCGGCAGCTACAGCCAGTCCGTCGCGATGACCGTCCAGGTGAACACCTGGGGCGCGCGCTTCACCCCGGCCACCGTGCGTCGCGGACAGACCGCGACCGCAGAGCTGAACCACTCGCCGTACTGCAGCTACGCCGTCGTCCTGCAGCGCTGGACCGGCAAGGCGTGGAGCACGGTCGGCTACGTCAGGACCGACGGGGGCGAAGTCCGCGGCTACGTGAAAGGCGCTGCCCCCGGCCGGATGACCTACCGCTATTACCTCCCGTCCGTCGTCCTGAACGGCTACACGTACGCCGCGACGTACTCCGCGAACTTCGTCCTCACCACGGTCTGAAGGCCGCTAACTCGCCGACCAGCCGGTCCATTTGTCGACGCTTGCGACGATGAAGGGGCCGGCTGGCGGGTGTTCGGCGTACTGCGAGTACTTGGCGGCGAGAGCGTCGACCGGATGCTCGGCCATGACGACCGCCGTGCAGTCGGCTCGGATCCACCACAGGTGGGTCCAGTCGGGCGCGTAGTGGTCGATCAGTAGCGTGGCCTGCGGGTTCTCCGTCAGGTTGCGGAGGCGGCGGAGGTTGCGGGTGGTCTTGGGCTTGTGGTCGACGGCGATCACGACGACGTCGTCGGTCAGGGTGAACGTGACCGGGACCACATGCGGGCGCAGGTCCAGACCGGTGGTGGCCAGGAAGGCTCGGTCGGCCGAGGCGAAGCGGGTGCGGCAGTCGTCGGTGGGGAGTATCACGATTCGGCCCTCCTGCTAGGCAGCCTGGGGTGCCAACTATGTATGGTCAACGCGTTCCAGCTTCCGCTAGGCAGGTGAGGTGCGATGGGCAGGGTGCGACTACTGCCTGCCGTCGTTGCCGTGACAGTGCTCGCCGGAGTGCTCACTGCCTGTACGTCGGACCCGGTGCCGACCGGGGTCTCGGTGGCCTGGGACAAGGCGCGGACCGCGGTCCAGGTCTCCTGGAAGGACGACAACGCGCCGAACCGGATCTCGATCGAGGGCGTGGTCTCGAGCAGCCCGTCGTACGTGAAGTACATCGCGGCGGCCGATCCGAACACCTGGGCGATCCCGACCTCGGCGTTCCCGGCCGACGGGAACTACCGGATCGCGGTGTCGACCGGGACCTCGCGCGGTGGCGTGACCAGCAAGCCGGCCCGGTCGCCGATGTTCGACACGGATGGGCCGTTGCGCCCAGCCGACGCGGTCGCGCGGGTGTCCGGCAAGGACGTCGTGGTGAGCTGGAGAACCCCGGCGGCCGCCCAGGACTTCACGCCGAGCGATCCGCTCGACGTACCGGCCGGGACGCAGCAGTACACGCCGGTGATCGGCGTCAACGGGCAGCCGTTCAAGCCGGTCGCCGCGGCGACGACCAAGTCCAGCCTGGTGCTGAAGAACGTGCGGCCGCCGTACTACTTCCAGCTCCGGGCCAAGAACGAGTGGGCCTCGCTGACCGGCGCCGAGATCGCCGGTCGTACGACGGCGACGACGGCCGCCGTACCGACGCTGTGGACGTTCGGCAAGCAGATGCTGATCCGCGGCCGGACCATCCAGCAGGAGGTCAGCTGCGGCGGATCTCGTTGCTCGGTGCAACAGTCGACGGCGGCCGGGCTGCCGGTGGTCGTGCTCGCGCAGAACCGGGCCGGCGGTCCGTGGGTCCAGGCCGGCCGGGGGTCCACTCAGCCGGGCGGGCACTTCGAGGTCCGGGTCAACACCGGCGGCAGCCGGACGTACCGGGCGTACGTGCCGGTCAACAGCCGGGTCGGCGCGCTGTCCAGCGCGTCGAGCAGCAAGAGCTACCTGACCCGCAGCCGGTTGCTGATCCAGGGCGCGGGCTACGCCGGCGGCAACCTGCACAACCGCAACGAGGTGATCAACGCCGCGGTCGTCGTCCGCCCGGCGCAGAACACCACCGCCATGCTGCAGTTCTGGAACGGCCGGGCCTGGGGCAACGTCAAGGCGACGCCGATGCGCGGCGGCCGGGCGGCGATCAGCTTCAAGGCGGTCAAGCCGGGGCTGTTCGCCTACCGCTTCCTGGTGCCCGGTACGACGTACCAGGGCACGCCGGTCTACGGGACCGCGACGCCCAGCCTGGTCCTGCGGATCCGCTGAGGGCTACTTCGCGTCGACCGGGGTCTGACCCAGCTCGACGCTGTCGGCCGAGCGTCGGCGGTGCCGCAGCTTGTAGATCGCGTACGCCGTAACAGCGGCCGCGCCGATCAGCACCAGCGCCCAGACCGACAGCTCGCCGAAGATCTTGTCGGCGTTGTCACCGATGTTGTACGCGACGATGCCGATCGTGGTCGACCAGGCGATCCCGCCGGCCGCGTTGGCGGCCAGGAACTGCGGGTACGGCATCCGGAGCATGCCCGCCATCGGCCCGGCGAAGATCCGCAGCAGCGCGACGAACCGGCCGAAGAAGACCGTCCAGACGCCGTACTTGTGGAAGTACCGCTCGGCCCGCTCGATCCGGTCGGCGGAGAAGTGCTTGGAGCGCCGGCCGAGCCGCTCGAACAGCCCGCGGCCGGCCTTGCGCCCGATGAAGTAGCCGATCGAGTCGCCGACGATCGCGCCGGTCGCGGCGGCGGCGATCACCAGGACCAGCCGCAGGTCGCCCTGGGAGGCGAGCAGCGACGCCGCGATCAGCGTGGTCTCGCCGGGCAGCGGGATGCCCATCGACTCGATGCCGATGACCAGTCCGACGACCAGGTACGCGACCACCGCCAGGCCCCCGGTCGGTACCGCGATCGCGAGTGCGTGAAGTTCCCCCATACTTCAATCGTGGCACTGCCAGGCAACCGTTTTACTGATCTGTGAACTATCCGTCGGCAGGAATTTATGTGGCCGGTCCGGTGTTGGCCGGAGGATCGCCGGTCGGTACGACGGCGAGCAGGGTGCTGATCTGGCGCGCGTCGGCCGGGTGCGAGGTCGGGGTGCGGCCCAACCGGTAGCGCTCGACCAGCTCCTCGAGCTCCTGGTTGAACCGGCCGGTCTCGTCGTAGGTGAGCCACAACCGGGACCGGCTCATCGAGCTGACGTCGTCCCAGGGGTCGGTGGCCGGCAGCTCCTGGAACTGCTCGAGGATCCGGTCGACCGAGCTGCGCATCAGCGCCTGACCGGCCAGCCGGCCGGCGCCGCTCGACTGCGTCGAGATCACCACCCGGTCGGCCGGGGCCCGCCAGGGCCGCTCGCGGCCGTCCGCCGACTCCTCGGCGCGCTCGACGATTCCCCACCGCTCCAGGGCCCTCAGGTGGTAGCTCATCGCCGACGGCGTCAGGTCGGCCAGCTTCGCGCACTCGGTCGCGGTCAGCACCTTGCCGTTGTAGAGCTCGTCGATCACCCGCAGCCGCGCCGGGTGCGCCAGCGCCCGGATCGCCCGCGGATCGGTGAGCTCACGCTTCTTCTGGGCCACGGGCCTCAGCGTAGCCAGAGCCCTTGACCAGCGAAACCCTGAAGCAGTAACTTCACATATGTGAAGCAAATCCTTCAGACTTCGATCTGGTCCTTCCGCGACATCCGCCTGGTGCTGCCGGCGCGGGCGCTCTCGTACGCCGGAGACTCGGTGGCCCTGGTCGCCTTGATGCTCCGGGTCTCCGAGACCGGGGGACCGGGCGCGGTCACCGCGCTGCTGCTGGCGTTCGCCGTACCGACTGTGGCGATGATCCCGTTCGCCGGCCGGATCGTTGACGGGTACGACTCCCGGACCGTCCTGGTCTGCGCGTCGCTGCTCCAGGTGGTGGCCGGTCTGGGGCTGGCGTTCAGCCACGGCCTGGCCGAGACGCTCGCGCTGGTCTGCGTCCTGCAGGTCGGCCAGGCGGTCGCTGGTCCGGCCTGGGCCGCGCTGATCCCTCGCATCGTCGGTGAGCAGCTGGTCGGCCGGGCTACTGGTACGAGCCAGGCTCTGGTCGGTGTCGCCACCTTGGCCGGGTCAGCAGTTGGCGGCGTACTGGTGAGCTGGTCAGGTGAGCGAGGGGCTCTGCTCGTCGACACCGCTACCTTCGGCGTCGTCACGCTGGTGGCTCTGGCGGTCCGGACGCGGCGGCGGCCGGTGGCGGGCGCCGTACGGGAGCGTGGTGCGCTGACGGCCGGGCTGCGCAGCCTGCTCGGGGATCCGCTGCTCCGGATCCTGGTGGTCTGCCTGTGGATGTTCGTGGTGGTTGGCGAGGCGGTCAACGTGGTCGAGGTCTTCCTGGTCACCGACGAGCTCGGGCTGGACGCGGCCGGCTACGGCTGGGTGATGGCGGCGCAGGGCGGCGGAGCGATCCTGGGTGCTTGGGGGACCGGCCGGCTGACGTCTGCCACTGGCCGCTCGCGGGCGATGCTCGCCGGGATGGGAGCGATCGGTGCGGCCTGCGTGCTGATGGGTGTGGCCGGCGGAGTGTTCGCACTGTTCGTCGGTGCCGTGGTGGTCGGGGCCGGTGGCGGCCTGCTGAACGCCGCGTCCAGCACGCTGATCGTCACCCGTACGGCGGAGGAGGTGCGCGGCCGGGCGATCGCGGCGCTCGGTGGGACCGCCCGGGCCTGCAGCCTGGTGGCGCTGCCGCTCGGTGGGCTGCTGGCCGCCGTACTGGGGACTCGGACGACGTTCGTGGTCTGTGGGATCGCCTGCGGTGCGGCCGCGGCGCTTGCCGCCGTACTGGTGGTCAGGACAAACGATTCGGTTCCGGAGGTGGTCAGTCACTAGCCTTTGCCCTATGACTGAGCCACGCGAGACCCCGGTGACCCCCGACAGCGGGCAGGACGACCTGCCCGAGCAGATGCGGGTCCGCCGGGAGAAGCGTGACCGGCTGCTCGCCGAGGGGGTGCAGCCCTACCCGATCACCGTCGAGCGGACGCACCTGCTGAAGGACCTGCGGGCCCGGTACGACGGGCAGGAGCTCGAGCCGGACACCCGGACCGGCGAGCAGGTCGCGGTGGCCGGGCGGGTCATCTTCCTGCGCAACACCGGCAAGTTGTGCTTCGTCCGGCTCCGCGAGGGCGACGGGACCGAGCTGCAGGTGATGCTGTCGCTGGCCGACATCGGCGAGGAGGAGCTGGCCCGGTTCAAGGCGCTGGTCGACATCGGCGACCTGCTGTCGGTGCAGGGCGAGGTGATCACCAGCCGGCGCGGTGAGCTGTCGGTCCAGGCGACCGCCTGGCAGATGGCGGCCAAGACGCTGCGCCCGCTGCCGAACGAGCACCACCCGCTGAGTGAGGAAGCCCGGGTGCGGATGCGGTACGTCGACCTGATCGTGCGGCCGGAGGCCCGCGACATGGTCCGGACCAAGGCGGCCGTGCTCAAGTCGCTGCGCAAGACCTTCGACGACCAGGGGTTCGTCGAGGTGGAGACCCCGGTGCTGCAGCTGACCAACGGCGGCGCCGCGGCCCGGCCGTTCCGGACCCACCTGAACGCCTTCGACCAGGGCATGCTGCTGCGGATCGCGCTCGAGCTCGACCTCAAGCGGGCGATGATCGGCGGCGTCGACCGGGTCTACGAGATCGGCCGGACGTTCCGCAACGAGGGTCTGGACTCCACTCATGCCGCGGAATTCTCGATGATCGAGGCCTACCAGGCCTACGGTGATTACGACTCCATGAAGACTTTGACCCGGGATCTGGTCCTCAATGCGGGAGAGGCGTTGGGTCGTACCACCGTCACTGGGCGCGACGGTTCGGAGATCGATCTGACCCTGCCGTGGCGGTCGGCGAGCGTTTTCGACCTGATCTCGGAAGCGGTCGGTGAAGCCGTCGACGTGACCACCGACGCGACCACGCTGACCAAGCTCGCCGAAGCCCACCAGGTCGAGTTGCAGCCCGGCTGGAATGCCGGCGAGATCGCTCTGGAGCTGTACGAGAAGCTGGTCGAGCACACCTTGATCCAGCCGACCTACGTGCAGGACTACCCGGCCGCCGTACGGCCGCTGGCCAAGCCGCACCGGACCACCGAGGGACTGGTCGAGGCCTTCGATCTGATCATCAACGGGGTCGAACTCGCACCGGCGTACACCGAGTTGAACGATCCAGTCATTCAGCGTGAACGCCTGGTGGCACAGTCGATGCTGGCCGCCGCGGGTGACCCCGAGGCGATGGAGCTGGACGAGGACTTCCTGCGCGCGATGGAGTTCGGGATGCCGCCGGCCGGTGGACTCGGGATGGGCCTCGACCGGTTGATCATGCTGTTCACCGAGGCCGGGATCCGGGAGACGATTCTCTTCCCGTTGCTGCGTCCGGAGTGACCTGGAAACGGCCTCCGGCGGCTGTTGCTTAGCACAACCAACGGGTCGTTCAATTTCCGGGTCCATTCCGTTGCCGATGCATACGGTGAGTGACGGGGTTTTAAGTCACATCTTTCCCCACATTCCGCCTGTTGAATGACAGGACCGGGGTTTGTGCGGTACAAATCAGGTGGAAGCCAAAAAGTAGGGGGATTGTGCCCGGTGGCGGGCGCGGAAAGGACTGTCATCGATGGCGCAAAGGGTCCAGGTAGTTCTCGAGGACGATCTCGACGGTGGTAAGGCCGACGAGACCGTGACCTTCGGATTGGACGGCACGACGTACGAGATCGACCTGTCCAAGAAGAACGCCGCCAAACTGCGCGACGCGCTGTCCGGGTACGTCGGGGTGGCCCGCAAGGTGGCCGGTCGACGCGGACCGGCCGGTCGGGGCGGTCGCGGCCGGGGCCGGTCGGCGACCGACTCCGCGGACATCCGCGCGTGGGCCAAGGACAACGGCTACGAGGTCAGCGAGCGCGGCCGGATCTCGGCCGAGGTGCGCGCGGCGTACAACGAGGCGAAGTAGGTCCCCGAAGGATTTCGGCCTCTGGGTCGGACTGGGGTGCGAACGTGCGGTCCCGGTGCCTGCGGAAGGCGCCGGGACCGTCCGCATTCCGGTTGTTTCACAGTGTGGACACATCTGCGGACACTCCGTACGGAAGGTGCCTTCCGGGGCAGCTACCGCCACGAATTCGCTGGTGGCGAACACCGGGCGCGCCGGGAACACCGTCGGTGCCCCGGAGGTTGTTCCCTTGTGATCCCCAGTGGGCGGCCGGCGAGAGGTCTTCGCTTGTTCGCTGAGAGCGAGCCTGTCGATGCCGGGGACTAGCATGCATGTACGGGGGTCGGCCTACACGGCACGTCCGACTCCTCTGAGGCAAGGAGCGCTTTGGCGATGTTTGAACGATTTACGGACCGCGCCCGTCGGGTAGTCGTCCTGGCCCAGGAAGAGGCCAGGATGCTCAGCCACAACTACATCGGGACCGAGCACATCCTGCTCGGCCTGATCCACGAGGGTGAGGGTGTCGCCGCCAAGGCTCTGGAAAGCCTTGGTATCTCGCTGGAGGCTGTCCGTTCCCAGGTCGAGGAGATCATCGGCCAGGGACAGCAGGCTCCGAGCGGGCACATCCCGTTCACCCCTCGCGCCAAGAAGGTGTTGGAGCTCTCCCTGCGTGAGGCCCTGCAACTGGGCCACAACTACATCGGCACCGAGCACATCCTGCTCGGCCTCATCCGCGAGGGTGAGGGTGTCGCAGCGCAGGTCCTGGTCAAGCTCGGCGCGGACCTGAACAAGGTCCGGCAGCAGGTCATCCAGCTGCTGAGCGGGTACCAGGGCAAGGAGACGGCCACGGCCGGCGCCGGGACCACCGAAGGTGCTCCCAGCAGCTCCCTGGTGCTCGACCAGTTCGGCCGGAACTACACCCAGTCCGCCCGCGAATCGAAGCTCGACCCGGTGATCGGGCGCGAGACCGAGATCGAGCGGGTCATGCAGGTGCTGTCCCGGCGTACCAAGAACAACCCTGTCCTGATCGGTGAGCCGGGCGTCGGCAAGACCGCGATCGTGGAGGGTCTGGCCCAGCAGATCGTCCGCGGTGACGTGCCGGAGACGCTGAAGGACAAGCAGATCTACAGCCTCGACCTGGGCGCCCTGGTGGCCGGCTCGCGCTACCGCGGTGACTTCGAGGAACGCCTGAAGAAGGTGCTCAAGGAGATCCGCACCCGCGGCGACATCGTGCTGTTCATCGACGAGATCCACACCCTCGTCGGGGCCGGTGCGGCCGAGGGCGCGATCGACGCCGCGAGCATCCTGAAGCCGATGCTGGCGCGTGGTGAGCTGCAGACCATCGGCGCGACGACCCTCGACGAGTACCGCAAGTACGTCGAGAAGGACGCCGCGCTGGAGCGCCGGTTCCAGCCGATCCAGGTCGCCGAGCCCTCGATCGCGCACACGATCGAGATCCTCAAGGGCCTGCGCGACCGCTACGAGGCGCACCACCGGGTGACCATCACCGATGCCGCCCTCGTGAACGCGGCCCAGCTGGCCGACCGGTACATCTCCGACCGGTTCCTCCCGGACAAGGCGATCGACCTGATCGACGAGGCCGGGGCCCGGTTGCGGATCCGCCGGATGACCGCTCCGCCGGACCTGCGCGAGTTCGACGAGAAGATCGCGAACGTGCGCCGGGAGAAGGAGTCGGCGATCGACGCCCAGGACTTCGAGCGGGCAGCTTCTCTTCGCGACGACGAGAAGAAGCTGATCAACGCGAAGGCCGAGCGTGAGAAGCAGTGGAAGGCCGGCGACATGGACGTCGTCGCCGAGGTCGACGAGGAGTTGATCGCCGAGGTGCTGAGCACCGCGACCGGCATCCCCGTCTTCAAGCTGACCGAGGAGGAGTCCTCGCGGCTGCTGGACATGGAGAAGGAGCTGGCCAAGCGGTACGTCGGCCAGACCGACGCCGTCAAGGCGCTGTCGCGGTCGATCCGGCGTACGCGCGCCGGTCTGAAGGACCCGCGGCGGCCGAGCGGCTCGTTCATCTTCGCCGGTCCGTCCGGTGTCGGTAAGACCGAGCTGTCGAAGGCGCTGACCGAGTTCCTGTTCGGCGACGAGAGCGCGCTGATCAGCCTCGACATGTCGGAGTACTCCGAGAAGCACACGGCCTCGCGGCTGTTCGGTTCGCCTCCCGGGTACGTCGGTTACGAAGAGGGCGGGCAGCTCACCGAGAAGGTGCGCCGCAAGCCGTTCAGCGTGGTCCTGTTCGACGAGGTCGAGAAGGCCCACCCGGACATCTTCAACTCGCTGCTGCAGATCCTGGACGAAGGTCGCCTGACCGACGCCCAGGGCCGGGTGGTCGACTTCAAGAACACCATCATCATCATGACCACGAACCTGGGCACCCGGGACATCGCCAAGGCCGTCAGCCTCGGCTTCTCCCAGATCGGTGACGTCTCCGGTTCGTACGAGAAGATGAAGGCGAAGGTGACGGAGGAGCTCAAGCAGCACTTCCGGCCCGAGTTCCTGAACCGCGTCGACGAGATCGTCGTCTTCCACCAGCACGCCATGGAGGACATCGTCCGGATCGTCGACCTGATGGTCGCCCAGGTGGAAGAGCGCCTCAAGGACAAGGACATGGGCATCGAGCTCACGCCCGCGGCCAAGAAGCTCGTCGCCGAGCGCGGTTTCGACCCGGTCCTCGGTGCCCGCCCGCTGCGCCGCGCCCTCCAGCGCGACGTCGAGGACGTGCTCGCCGAGAAGATCCTGTTCGGGGAACTGCGCCCCGGCCAGATCGTCCTGGTCGACGTCGCCCCCGACGGCACCGTCGACTCCGACGGGCTCCCGGAGTACTTCACGTTCACCGGAACCCAGAAGAGCACCCCCGACCTGGAACTCACCGAGATCGCCGGCGGCGGTACGGGAATCCAGGACAGCTGATCGACTAGCTGAACGAGAGCCCCCCGCGGACCTTGTGGTCCGCGGGGGCTTTTGTTTTGTGCTTGGTGTTCCTTCCCACGCAGGCCCTTGCGGTCGCTGAGCTCCCTGCAGCGCCTGCTCCCACCCGCCCTTTTGCGAGGGTGCGCGCGCTTGCGCGCGCTTCGTGCGGCGGGCTGGCGCCCGCGGTGGCCGGCTGGCGCCGGAGCGCGCGGCTGCCGCCGCAGGGTGGCGGGCTAGCGCCCGCAGTAGCCGGCTACCACCTGAGCACGCGGCTGCGGCCACAGTTGGCGTGCTTTGCGTCCGCAGTACCAGGCCCCGCTGGACTAGGTGGGTTTGCGCCCCGGGGGTACTCGGCTACCACCGGGCGCGGCTGTCACCGTGGTGCGTGGTGCTGCGCCCGCTCGGCTCGGCGAGTTCGTTCCCGCAGTACGCGGCTATCGCGGTAACTGGCGTGCCGCGTCTCACTAGGCGGCTGCCGCCGCGGTGCGGTTGTTGCGCCGCACTGCACGCATGCCCGGGTCCCTACCCACACGACGGCGGGCCCAATACGGGCTGTCGCGGCGTGGGAGTGCTTAGCGCCGCCGGGCTGTCGTCTGCCGCCGAGGTGCGCGCGTGGTTGCTGCCGGACTACGCGTCACCGCGTGTTGGGTGAGCGTCGCATGCCGCCCGCGTCGATGGTGACCGAGTCGCCCAGCTTCGCCAGCACGCGCGCGCCGCTGCGTGCGCGGCGACCGTCGAGTTCTGCCGCCTGCTCGCGCAGCTGGGCGCGCTCGCCGTCGTACTGGCTTCCCACCCGGATGAGCAGTAGTGCGGTGCTTATTGCGGTGCCTGCTTCTAGCGCTCGAGCTGCCGTGTGTGTCGCCCCGACTTTCGGTAGCGAGCTAATTCGATTGCTGGTCATTCGAGCCGGGCGGGACGATGCGGGGATGGAAATCAGGCTGGTCGAGCCGGGTGACTCCGTCGCAGTGGGTCGGTGGTACGACCTGCGGGTGGCGGTCGCCGAGCATGATTTGCCGGACTGTGCGGTGCCCAGCCGGCAGGAGCATGCGGTTCGGTTCGAGTACTTGTCGCCTTCGGTGCGGGAGGAGGCGTTGCTGGCCTGGGACGGCGATCGGGTGGTCGGGGTTGCGTCGTACCAGTTGCCTCAGGTGGAAAACCTGCGGATCGTCTACCTGGACCTGATCGTGCACCCGGAGCACAGGCGGCGCGGCATCGGCACGCAGTTGCTGAAGGAGGTCTACGCGACTGCCCGGCGGCACGATCGGAGTCTGATCGAGGTCCACACGGTACGGACGCACCTCGGCGGCGTTGCCCGCGACGAGGCCGGCTACGAGTACCTCACCAACCGCGGACGCCAGCCCGGCGCGACCGACATCAGGTCCCGCTGCCTGCTCGCCGACCACGCGGCAGACGCCGAGGCGATCCTCGCGGAGGCGTGGACCCACGCCGACGGGTACTCCCTGGTGCAGTGGCGCGACGCCGTACCGGAAGACCTCATCGACGACATCGCCGCGCTTCAAAGCCGCCTCATGCTCGACGCGCCCACCGGCGACCTGGCGGTCGATCAGCAGGTGTACGACGCAGGCCGAGTACGCCGCCAGGAGACGAGCGAACTCGGCCGCGGCTACCACTGGTACTCCACCGCCGCCCGGCAGGACGCCACCGGCCGAATCGTCGCCCGCACCAAGCTCGCCTTCGAGGCGAACGACAACCCACGCCCGCCAACGCACCACCATCGTCGAACCCGCCCACCGAGGCCGCCGCCTCGGCCTCCTCGTGAAGGCGGCCAACCACACCTACACCCAGTCCAACGAACCAACCGTCCGCGCCATCGACGCCTGGAACGCCGAAGCCAACACCCCCATGCGAGCCGTCAACACCACCCTCGGCTTCCAACCGGTCGACCGTTGGTCGGTCTTCCAACTCCCGGTCTCGTAGTCGCGTTCCGGTGGCAATCAGGCGAGCACGCTCCCGACGTTGAGCTCGGTGGTCGGCTTCTTCTCTGGCCGACACCAGTGCCGTGACAGCTGGAGGCGAATTCGACCAGCAATCACCGACGCCCACCACTGACCAACCACCTCCCAGCGCCGCACCCGCGACCAGCCTGAGCGTGGCAGGCGTCCGCTGAGCGGACAGGCCCGAGGTTGGTCAGTGCTGCGCGTCGGCTACCAACGCAAAGCCGGAGTGTCGGTCACAATGAGTGGGAACCCGCAGCAGAGTGTTGCTGACAGCCACAGGGCTCATTGAGGAGGCCGGGATGGCACGCCGTAAGCATCGAGCGCGGGCGCTGGTCGCGGGGTGGTGGCGGGTGGTGGCTGTGGTGTGTGGAGTGGTGGCTGTAGTTGGGGTGGCTACGGCTGTGGTGATGTGGCGGGCGGGGGACGACGACGCTCCTGGTGGTGGGGAGACCCCGGCGGTGGAGCGAGTGGTGGGGATTACCTCGCCGGCGGCTGGTGGGCAGGTTGCGCAGGTGGAGCGGTTGGTGGGGAACGTGCGGGGGCTGCGGGCTGGGGAAGAGGTTTGGGTGTTGATTCGGCGGACAGGGGTGGGGGAGGCGTACTACCCGGCGTCGGGGCCGTGTCTGAGTGCGGGTGAGGTGCTGACGTGTCCGGACGTGACGATCGGCGGTACGGCGTCTACCGGGACGTTCGAGTTGGTGCCGGTGGTGGTGGACGGTGCTGGGCAGCGGGAGCTGGTGGACTACCTGCGGGGTGCGGGGAAGCAGTCGAGTGGGCCGGGGATGGCGCGGTTGCCGCAGGGGATGCTCGTGCAGGGCGCGACGGTGACGGTGTCCCGCCGGCCCTGACCAACCGCTAGGCGCACGTCGTACAAGGACCAACCGCTCGGCGTACGGGGAACGACTGCTAGGCGCACCTCGTACAGGGAGTGCGGCGGCGGTAGTAGTAGGCGGCTGTGGCGATGGCCAGGGACGCGCCCCAGAGGGGGAAGGGGAAGAGCAGGAGGTAGCCGATGTTGGTGACGACGGAGGCTTCGGGGAGCCAGAGCATCTGGATCAGGGAGACGCTGCCGACCAGGAGGAGCGTCGCGGCTGAGGCGGCGGGGACGACGGCGGCCTTGATCGCTACCGGGCGGCCGGCCAGGAACGGGATCCAGCGGGGCCAGACTTCGCCCCAGGGGCGGATCAGGCCGAGGGTGACGACACCGGAGGCCAGGGCGATCAGGCCCAGGCCCAGGCCGAACATCTTCAGGCCGGGGTCTGCGTCGAGGTCGGCGGAGTCGATGCCGAGGCCGACCGGGTTCGGCAGGAGCCAGGTCATCCGGAGCAGCGCGTAGGGCATCGGGCAGAGCGCGGCGACGATCGTCGCCCAGAAGCCCCAGCGGCGGGCGACCTCCGGCCGGGTCCACCAGGCGCCGGGGCGGCCGCAGTCGGTGCAGCGGCCTCGGGCTGTGCGGAGACCTCGTACGCCGAGAATCGCCCAGCCGACGCCGAGCAGGAACGCCCCGAAGATGAAGAGCGGCTGGGAGCCGACCCGCCCCGGTACGTCGCCCAGTGCTGCCCCGAGGTTGCGGAACGCCTGCCAGTCGAACAGCCCGGTGGTGACCTGCACGACGCCGGCCAGCGCCAGTACGCCGAGCAGAAGCGCCCGAGTGACCGGCTGCCGCCAGGCGCCGGCCACCAGGAAGCCGAAGCCGAGCGGGAGCCCGACGAGGACCAGCAGGTACCCGGTGACCACCACCACGCTCATGGTCGGCGCGAGCAGCCCGAAGACGACGGCCTGGGCGGCGGTGAAGAGCAGCAACGGCCGGTACGCCGACGGCGACCACGTCGTCTGCAGGTGACCCAGCGCGGCGGGTACACCGAGTACGCCGAGCACCGCGACGAGTCCGGCCCCGATGTCCCGGGAGACGAAGGCCAACGGCGAGACCTTGTCGCCGTCCGGGGTGGTCGGGCCGAAGGGGTACCAGTCGGCGCCGAGCAGCCAGGCGACCCCGAAGACGCCGTACAGGAGGGACAGGGCCGCGACGGCTACAGGGAGCCGATGGGTGCGGGTGGTCGAGATGGTGATGGTCATGCGGTCCTCCGGTGCTCGTGTGGTTCCACGGTGCGACCGGGAGGGCCTCGAGCACCTCCGTCCTGCGAGGGGTTCGGGTCCCTCGCACGGGTGAACTTCAGCGGTTCTGGCGCAGACGCCGTACGGCGCCGGCGAGGTCCTCGGCGTCCGGCTCGACCGGGTGCGAGTGGTCGGCGATGAGTTGCGCGCTGGCACACAGCAGCCAGATCAGGCCGGTCACGAGCGCCACCGCAGGACCGGGGCCAGGCCAGGTGTCGCTGAGAGCGCTGGCGCCGTTGGCCTGCCAGCCGCCCGCTGCGTAGATCAGCGCGACGACTCCGGACACAGCGGTCGCCGCCTGCGCCAGCTGACCAGGCCGGAGAGCCAGAGCCAGTACGGCGGCCAGCAGCCCGGCCAGCCAGGCCAACGCGAGCGTCGGCTGGGTCTCGATGCCCAGCTGCCAGACGGACTGGCCGAGCCGTCGGCTGAAAGCCCACGGCAGCAGCAGGGCTACTCCGGCGGGCAGGGTGGCGAGCAGCGTGGCCAGAGCGAACCAGCGGTGCTGACCGATCGAGAGGCGACGCTCGGCCTGCTCCACCAGGTCAGGGAGGGTCTCATCCGGCAGATCGTTCATCGAAGAGGCTCCAGACGAACGGTGTCGTGGCCGAGGGAGAAGCACAGGCTCGTACCGATCGGCGTGACGTCGTCGGCTGCCTGCGGGACTCCCTGGGTAGGCCCGGCGATCACTGTGACTCGACCAGGCCCGTCGACTCGCGTGAGGTGCGTGCCGTCGTACACCCAAGGCCTCCCGTCCGGCCCGGTGAACCAGGTGCCGTCGGTGGTCCGCTCGGCCGCCGCGACGCCCGGCGCGGAGACAGGCCATCCGGTGGACGAACCGCCGAGCAGGCCGGTCTCCCGGCCGTCGGGCTCGACCTGGATCAACCGCTCGTCGAGGACCATCGCGACCGCGCCGGACGGCAGCTGGGCCAGGGCGCGGAGTTTCCCGTTCACCTGAAGGCGTTTCACCGAGGGCCCGTACAGGTTGTAGTGCCCGCCACCGATCGCACTCACCAGGAGGTCGCCCGCCGCGGCCGCCGCCTCACCGCGCTGATCAGGGGCCGTCGGCAACGGATCGCGAACCACAGTCGCCTTCCCGGACTGCAGGTGGACGGCCAGTTGGGACGACGGCTTGGCGCGGCTTGCGACAGTCCACCAGACACCGCCGTGCCCGTCGGGAGCCCACACATGGGCCGCGTTGGGGATGCGCACCCGCACCAATCGACCACCAGCGTCCAGCGCCAGCTGCGACCCCGTCCCCGAAACCGCCTTCCCTGCTTGGCCTTCCACGTCCACCGGTGGCTCCACCACTGGCACAGGCGACACCACACTCGCCCGGTACGACGTACTGCCGCCAGCAGGCTTCCGCCGATCGCACCGGGCCGTCGGCTCACCAGCAGCCGGGTACGACGCCGCCGACGCAGCCGCATCCGGTACGACGAGCACCTGGTCGCCACCACCCGGCGACACTCCCAGTACGACGGACCCGTCGGGCCGGGCCTCGATGCTGTCCACACCGGCGACACGAGTCGGCAGCGGCCGCAGTACGCCGTCCGGCGTGACCACCGCGGTCGGAGCACTCCCGCCGAGCCACAGGTTGCCGCGCACATCCACCGCGAACGCCTCGACGGTCAACGACGAGCTGGCCGCGTCGCGACTCAGCGGACAGCCGGCCGGCGCGAGTCCCGCGAGCTGCACGACCCCGGAGCCTGGGCGGTGAAGCGCCAGCCCGGTCTGGCTCGTCCGCCAGGCCACCGTGCCGTCCGGCCCGGTGGAGACCGAGTTGCCGGGAGCGCCAGGCCCGGGGTTCACCAGGAAGTCGTCGAGCTTCATCCCGGGGCGCAGAGCCGCGGCCGGGATCTCCCACGTGCTGGTGCCACCCCAGATGACGATCGAGCGGTCCGCGTTCCGGTGGGTGAGGGCCGGTCCGGTGCCGCTGGCGAGGACCTCGACGCCGGGCGTCACGTAGTACCGGCCGTCCGGGTCGCGGTGGCTGAGGCTGATGTCCGCCGACACCAGATCGAGTGGGACCGACAGGACGGCCCATGGCCGGTTGCCGGCGCCACCTGCGAGCAGCAGCATCCGGTGGTCGGCCACGCCGAGCAAAGCGGGCGGAGTGGCGCCGTGGCTCAGCGCGACCTGAGGTAGTGCGACACCGTCGGCGAAAGCGAAGACAGTCGAGCCCTCCGACCCGGTCCGGCCGAGCAGCCACTCGCCTGGTGTGCCGTCGAGGTTGCCGGCGATGGAGTCGAGCGGGTCCGACGTACCGATCGCGACGCGCATGCCCAGCGGGTCCTCGAGCTGGCCGCCGTTGAGGTTCAGCAGCCGGTGCGGTGAGCCGGCAACGACCTCAGGCGCGTACGACGCGGCAGCAGTCCCTGGGACGAGCAGTCCGCCGACCAGCCCAAGCGCAGCCGCCACGCAGACCACCACCAGCTGCCGCAGCGGCAGGAGGCCGAGCACCAGGAGCAGCACGCCAACAGAGAGTGCGACCCAGGCGCCGATGCCCGCCCGGTACCCGACGCCGTCCGGAAGACTTGGTGGGAGCTGGACGAGCGCGTGGAGAGTGCCGGCAACGGTCAGCGCCCCGGTCGCGGCAGCGGCTGTACGTCGTACCAGCGCAAACCCGGCGATGGAGGCAGCGACAGTCCCGACAGCCAGTACGGCGACGAGCACTGCCCACGTCAACGCGTAGGGCAGCTCCCACAGCTGGGAGCGGAGCAGACCGGCCTCCGCACCCGCTGGACCGAGTGCGACCGGGTCCACCAGCTCGCGCCACGGGAGCAGAGTCGACAGGAGCAGGACAGCCGCGGCTGCTGCTGTCAGGAGCGACAAGGTGGGCCGCCGAGGGGGTCCAGGAGTGGCGAAATCGCAGAGCTGGACAAAGGTTGCCCGCAATTCGGACTGGTTCAGCGGCTCGTCCGAAGATTTTTCGGGACGTTCCGGGAGCAGCTCGTCGACCGGTACGCCGCGAGTCGCCCAGTGCGCGCAGACCGTCGCGGCCAGCGCTCCACACACGACCACACCGATCACAGCCGGTGAGGTGGCGCAACCCGATCGGCCCTGGACCACCAGACCAGTCCAGACCACAGCGGTGAGCACGGTGAGTGCCACCGCGGCCCAGCCGCGCACCTGCCGCCGTACCGCGATTCTGTCCGCCCACAAGCGATCCGCGAGCACGACGGCCACCATCGCGAGCGGCAGCGCGAGGGCCGGACCACGCCCGCCGACTGGTTGGGTCGTGGCCCGCCAGAGGTAACAGCCTGTACTTGCCGAGCCCGGCAGCAGCACCGAAACCGCTGCAACCAGAGCGAGTCCGGCGAGTGCTGGACCGTGCCACCCTGTCCGTCGTACGGTCACGCGGTGCCGCAGTCGCTGCACCTGAAGCAGGCCCGCTGCGGCCTTCGATTCAGTGGGAAGATCACGCAACGGCATAAAAAAGAAGCTACCCGTAGCCGGTTGTGGCTCGTTGTAAGAGCATGACTGCGCCAAGTGGACCCGGACTGTTGGAGAGGGGGCCGGAGATGGAATCATCTCGTCGCATGGACGCACCGCGTCTGCCCTTGACCCAGGAACCGGTCGTCGACGCCGGTTCCTTTGGCGTGCGGCAAGCGGGTGGCGTGCTGGAACGCGCGCAACGGATCGCCGACACCTTGCGCGAGCAGGCCGAGCGCGAGAACGACTCCGCCCTGCTCGAGGCCGAGCAGGTCCGGGCGCAGGCCGACCAGCTCAAGGCCGAGGCCGAGAGCGCGGCCCAGAAGCTCCGGGGCGACGCGAGCGCGTCCGCCGAGCGCCTGCTCGCCGATGCCAACCGCGCGGCCGAGCAGCTGCGGACCGAGGCGGAGACCGAGTCCGAGCGGGTCCGCGCCGAGGCTGCCGACGAGACCGAGCAGCTGCGCGCGACGGCGACCGCCGAGGTGGCCAAGCTGCGGGCCGACACCGCGGCCGAGGTGAAGCGCCTGCGCGACGAGGCAGCCACCGAGGTCGCGAAGGTCCGGGCCGACGCGACCAGTACGGCGGACCACCTGAAGTCCGAGTCCGAGTCGGCGGCCGAGCAGTTGCGCACCGAGGTCGACGACGAGGTGACCCGGCGCCGGAGCGAGTCGGAGGCCGCGGCGGACAAGCTGCGCACCGAGAGCCAGGCGGCGGCCGACGAGCTGCGGGCGGAGTCGCAGGCCGCGGCGGCCCGGCGGATCGCGGACGCCGAGATGGCGGCGGCGCGGATCAAGGCCGCTGCCGACGACCACCGCACCGAGGCTGAGGCCGCGGCCGAGCAGGTCCGGACCGAGTCGGAGGCGACCGCCGAGAAGCTGCGCGCCGACTCCGAGGCTGCGGCAGCCCAGCTGAAGGCCGACTCCGAAGCGGCGGCCGCGAAGGTCAAGGCCGACTCGGAAGCTGCCGCGGCGAAGCTGACGGCGGATTCCGAAGCCGAGGCGGAGAGGCTGCGGACCGAGTCCGAAGCCGCCGCCGAGAAGCTCGAGGCCGAGACCCAGGCAGCCGTCGACAAGCTGAAGGAAGAGTCCGAGGCCGCGGCCGCGCGGCGGATCGCCGAGGCCGAGAAGACGGCGGCGCAGATCAAGGCCGACGCCGACGAGCTGCTGGTCGAGGCGCGCGAAGCCCGCGAGGCCGCGGCGCAGAACGTCGAGCGGGCCGGTCGCGAGGCGCAGCAGCTGGTCGCCGACGCCGGTGAGCAGGCCGCGCTGGTGTCGCAGGCCGCCGTACGGGCCGAGGCCGATCTGATCTCGCGGGCCGAGACCGAGGCGAAGGACCTGCGGGTCGCCGTCGAGCGTGAGGTCGAGGCCGCCCGGGAGAAGGCGCGCAGCGAGATCACCGAGGCGCACGCCGAGATCGAGCGGCTGCGCGGCGAGAACCGGGCCGAGCTCGAACGGCGTACGGCGGAGCTGGAGGAGACCGAGCGGGCCAAGCTGGCCGCGATCTCGCTGGAGATCGACAAGCTCCGGGCCGAGGCCGTCGAGGACATCGGCCGGCAGAAGTCCGAGGTCGAGGCGGCCAACGAGCGGCTGATGGCCGACGCCCGCGCCCAGGCCAAGCTCGTCGTCGACAGCATCGAGGCGGACCGCCGTACGGCGTCCGCGGAGGCGCAGCGGATCGTAGAGGACGCCAACAAGGCGGCCGAGATCGCGATGGCCGAAGCCGAGAAGCAGACCGCGTGGACCCAGAAGACCGTCGCCGAGCTGGTTTCCGCGGCCGAGTCCGAGGCGCAGGCGATCCGGGACAAGGCCGGCACCGAGGCGGTCGAGCTGATGCGCGAGAAGCGGGCCCACCTGCGCCGCGTGATCAGCCGGTCGACCAGCCGGCTCAAGGCGACCCAGGAAGAGATCACCCGGCAGAACGCCGAGCAGACCAACGCGGCCAACGCCGCGCTCAAGCAGGCGACCGCGCAGGCCGAGGCCGCGATGGAGAACGCCGGTCAGCAGGCCGAGCGGGTCACCGTCCAGGCGCAGGCCAAGGCCGAGCGGCTGAAGGCGACCGCCGAGGCGGAGTCCCAGGAGATCATCGACCGGGCCAACCGCCGGGTCGCCGAGGCCGAGGCCAGTACGCAGGTGCTGCGCGAGCGCGCGGCCAACGACCTGGCCGACGCCCAGCGCCAGTCGCACGACCTGATCCGCAAGTCCCGCGCCGACGCGCAGCAGCTCGAGGCGCAGGCCCGCGCGCACGCCGACGAGCTGCGGTCGCAGGCCCGAAAACTTCTCGCCGACGCCGAGGCGAGGGTCGCCGCGCTGAACCAGCGCCGCGACGAGATCACCAAGGAGCTCACCCAGCTTTCGGGTGTGATCGAGGCACTCGCTGTACCCGGCTTCCGCGTTGATGGTGGAATGTCCTCCAGCGAGGGTTCCACGGGGGAATCAGGATGAGGACGTGACAGTCAGATCCTTGTCAGTGACAATGTGTGATCCACCCACCAGTCGAAGTGAGCATCTGAAGACATGAGCAGTGAAGCACCAACCCCGTTCCGCACCGTTCTGCGTGGCTACGAGCCGGCCCAGGTGGATCAGCACGTTCGGGAGCTGACCACCTCGCTGACCGCACTCCAGCAGCAGTCCGAGCAGCTGCAGCGCCACGTACAGGAGCTGCAGACCCGGACCGACGCTGCCGAGTCGGCTGTCATCTCGGCGCAGGAGGACAACAAGGACCGTGCGCCGACGTTCACCGAGTTCGGTGAGCGGGTCGCCAAGATCCTGTCGCTGGCCGACGACGAGGCGCGCGACCTGGTCACCCGCGCGCGCACCGACGCCGAGGCGATCGTCGCCGACGCCGAGGCGCACGCCAAGAAGGTCCGCAAGGAGGCCGAGCAGTACTCGCTGGACTGGAAGAGCGAGGTCGACGCCGAGGCCGCCCGGATCCTCGAGGAGGCCCGGACCCAGGCCGACGACATGCGCGACGAGGCCGAGCGCGACGCGAACGCGCGACGCAGCGAGGCGCAGGCCCTGTACGAGCAGGAGCGGGCGAAGTCCGCCCAGGCCGCGGCTGCCTTCGAGACCACCCTGGCCGAGCGCCGGGGCAAGGTCGAGCAGGAGTTCGCCGCCCGGACGGCACTGGCCGAGCAGCAGCTGGCCGCGGTCACCGACCGCGCCGCCCAGGTGCAGCGCGAGGCCGACCGGTCCCGGTCCGAGGCGGAGCGCCTGGCCCAGCAGCAGCTGGCCGACGCGAACCGTCAGGCGCAGGAGATCGTCGCCGCCGCGAAGGACAAGTCCGAGCGGATCCGCGCCGAGTCCGAGCGTGAGCTCGCCGCCGCGACGCAGCGCCGGGACAGCATCAACGCGCAGCTGACCAACGTCCGCCAGATGCTGGCGACGCTGTCCGGCAGCCCGGCGATGCCGCTCGACCTGCTGGCCGACGACACGGACGAGACGGCCTCGTCCAGCAGCAAGAAGAACTGAGCAGACTCCACCACTGCTCTGTCGCGTTGAGGCCGGCTCTCCCCCAGGGGAGAAGCCGGCTTCAAGCACGCCCTCACCCAGGTGGTGGGAAGGGGGAGGGGGTGTGGCCGCCCCGAGGCGTGCGCTCCGCGCCGCCGGCCCCGGCTGCGCATGGCCGGGCTACTGAGGCAGTTGGTAGCGGTTGCGGGCCAGTGGCTCTACCAGGCCGTCGGCTACCAGGCCGTCCAGTGCTCTCTCGCGTTGGACCTGGTCGGGGCAGCAGGCGTCCAGCTGCTTCTTGGGGACCGGGCCGGTCGCAGCGCGCAGTACGGCGAGGAGGCGGCCTCGGACCTGGCGGTCGGTGCCCTCGTAGGTCTGGCCCTTGCGTGGTGGGCCGTCGTACGGCGGGGAGCCGGCCAGGAGCCAGGCGCACTGGGTGCGGATCGGGCACTGGGTGCAGCGGGGGACTCGGGCCGTGCAGACCAGCGCACCCAGCTCCATGGTCGCCACAGCCCAGCGGGCGGCCACTCCCTCGTCAGCGGGCAGAGCGGCGACCGCAAGGCGCTGGTCGGCGGCAGTCGGGGAGATGGTGGGCTGTGCGACCCCAGTAAGGGCCCGGGCGAACACCCGCCGCACGTTGGTGTCCACAACAGCGTGCCGCTGCCCGAAGGCGAACGACGCGATGGCAGCCGCCGTGTAGGTCCCCACACCGGGCAGTGCGAGCAGCAGGGCGTGGTCCGACGGCACCTCCCCGCCGTGCAGCTCCACGATCGCCTTGGCGGCCGCGTGGAGGCGTAGGGCCCTCCGGGGGTAGCCGAGCCGGTCCCAGGCTCTTACAGCCTCACCAGGCGGCTCTGCGGCCAGGTCGCCCGGCTTGGGCCACCTCCGCATCCACACCTCGTACGCCGGCAGCACCCGCGCGACTGGTGTCTGCTGCAGCATGAACTCGCTGACCATCACTGCCCACGCCCCGGCGTCCGGCTCCCGCCAGGGCAGTGTGCGGGCGTTGGCGGCGTACCACTGCAGCACGGGGGCGTGCAAGGCCGAAGCGGAGGAAAGCGGCGAGTCTGACATGTCGGGCTCAATCCTGACATTAAGGTGCGGACATGAGCAGCATGCTCCGTCCGGTCGGGCACCTGCCTGCCAGCGTCTACTGGTTCCGCAGGGGCCTGCTGCTGGTTGCCCTCGTGGTCGTGCTGGTGCTGTTCGGCCGACTGATCGGCGGAGGCGGCGACAAACCGGAGAACACGGCGGCCAACGGCCCGCAGCAGGGTGAGACCCCCGCAGCTCCGGTCGACCCGACCAGCACGCCGTCCACCGACGAGCAGACTCCGGCCAAAACACCGCCGCCCACCGGCAAGCCGACGCAGACGCCGACGGGCAAGCCGACCACCCCGGAGACGCCGAAGACGCCCGAGCCGCCGAAGGACTGCGCCGGCCGCGACGTCCGCGTGAACGTGCTGCCCGCGGTCCGCTCGATCAAGGACGGTGGCTCGCTGAACTTCGCCGTCCAGCTCAGCGCCGTCCGCGGCGAGTGCAAGGCCGCGATCGACCCAACGCTGCTCTCGCTCACGATCACCTCGGGCGCGGACCAGATCTGGTCCACCACGCAGTGCGAGCAGACCGTGCCGCGGGCCACCTTCCTTGTTGCCAAGGGCAAGCAATCCACCAGCACGGTCGCCTGGGACGGACGCCGTTCCGGCCCCGGCTGCCTGCCGGGGCAGCCGCTGGCCAAGCCCGGCACCTACGTGGCGAAGGCCGTGTACGACGGACAGGCGTCCGCCGCACAGGCCTTCTACATCGTCGCGTCCTGAGCGCCCTGAGACTCAGTCAGCCTCGACCTTCGCCGTACTCGCGTACGCCGCCTTGTCCTGCAGGTGCAACGGCCGCGTGAAGAACAGCGCGGCGATCAGACCGATGATCAGCACCGACGCCGGCAACATCAACGACTGGGCCATCGCGTCGCTGAAGCCCTGGTGGATCGCCTCCGGCAGCTTCCCGGCGAAGCTCGGCTCCGACGACGCCCCACCCGGTGCGGCCGGCAGGTTCGCGGCGAGCCGCGATTCCATCAGTACGGCGATGCCCGCGCTACCGAGGACCGCGCCGACCTGACGCGTCGTGTTGTAGACGCCCGCACCGGCGCCGGCCTGGTGGTACGGCAGGTTCCGCGTCGCGGTCGTGCCGAGCGGCGCCCACATGAACCCGTTCGCCACACCCAGCAGCGCGATCGGCAGCAGCAACTGCCAGATCGGCACGGTCGGCTCCATCACCTGGCTCAGCCAGAACAGCGACACCGAGCAGCACAGCAGTCCGAAGCCGGCGATGAACCGCGGCGGCGCCTTGTCGGTGAGCCGGCCGACGAACGGCGCCAGCGCGCCGGAGATCACGGCCATCGGCACCAGCAGCAGTGCCGACCGCGTCGGGCTCAGGCCGCGCACGCTCTGGGCGTACAGCATCAGCGGGAACGTCATCGCGGTGATCGCGAAGCCGACCGTCGTGATCGCCGTGTTGGCCAGTGAGAAGTTGCGGTCCTTGAACAGCGACAGCGGCAGCAGCGGCTCGCCCTTGTTCTTCGCCTGCCAGACCAGGAATCCCGCGATCACGACCAGTCCGGCGATGATCAGCGACCAGACCGAGATCGGCCCGGAAATCTGACCCCAGTCGTACTTCTGCCCCTCCTGGATCCCGAACACCAGGCAGAACAGGCCGATCGAGCTCAGCGCCACCCCGAGCAGGTCGAACTTGTGCTCGTTGGTCGGCAGGTCCGGCACCAGTCGCAGCGCCAGCACGAAGCCGACGATGCCGACCGGCGCGTTGATGAAGAAGATCCACTGCCAGCCGAGCCCGTCGACCAGGACGCCGCCGAGGATCGGGCCGACCAGCGTCGCCACGCCGGCCGTCGCGCCCCACAGACTCATCGCCCGGCCGCGCTGGTCGGCGGGGAAGATCCGGGTGATCACGGCCATCGTCTGCGGTGTCATCAGCGACGCACCGAGCCCCTGGAAGATCCGGGCCACGATGAGCATCTCGATCGACCCGGTCAGCCCGCACCAGACCGACGCCAGCGTGAACAGCGTCAAGCCGGTCAGGTAGAGCTTCTTCGGGCCGAACCGGTCACCGAGCCGTCCGGTGATCAGCAGCGGTACGGCGTACGCGAGCAGGTAGGCGCTGGTCACCCAGACCACGCTGCTGACGTCGGCCTTCAGGTCGGTCAGGATCGCGGGGGTCGCCACCGAGACGATGGTCGAGTCCACCAGGATCATGAAGAAGCCGAGCACCAGCGCCCACAGCGCCGGCCACGGCCGCACTTCGGGACTCACTTGCGGTGTTGCCATGAAAGTTCCTTGCTCTCGATTCGGTGGAGGAGGGTGGCCAGCCAGTCACGTTCGGCGGCCAGCACCGCCCGTTGGTAGTCCGCGGCGACCCAGAACTGCTCCGGTACCCCGCGGTGCGCCACGTCGACGATCGCGGTCGTCAGTTCGGCGAGCTGGGCGTCGAGAACGACCAGCCGGCGCCGGAAGCTCTCGGCCGCGTCCTCGGGCTCGAGGTTGTGCGCCTCGCTCAGGACGACGGGGAACAGCGGGTACTCGTAGACGTAGTCCGCGATCCCCGTCCGGACCCGGTCCTCCAGGGCCTGTTTCCCGGCGGCGGTGATCTCGTACGTCGTGCGCTCGGGGCGGTTGCCGGCGCGTTCGGTGCCGGTCGCGCGGACCAGTTCCTGGCCCGCGAGCCGCTCGACCGTGTGGTAGAGCGAGCCCGGCTTCACCTTGACCAGCCGGTCGTTCCGCCGCTGCAGCAGCACTTGGTACATCTCGTACGCGTGCAGCCGGCGCTCGTCCAGCAGGGCCAGCACCGCGATGCTCAGAGGCGTCAGTTCCGCCACGTTCTCCCACTCCGACTATTCCGTGCGAACTATTCCACGTGGAGTATTACGCGATCCCCGCGCCGGAAGCAAGTCCCCCCGGGTAGCCGCCGCGGCCATTTGGTGGGTTAACCCACCAAAAAGCCCGTTGGCCCACCGAAATCTGGTGGGCCAACGGGCAAGCTCGTGGGTTAACCCACGAAATGCGCGGAGCGGGAGGGGGAGGAGGGGGAGGAGAGGGAGAGGTGTGGAGCGGGAGGGTCAGACGTAGCGCTCGAGGATGCTCGACTCGGCGAGCCGGGACAGACCCTCGCGGACCGTGCGGGCGCGGTTCTCGCCGACGCCGTCGACGGTCTGCAGGTCGTCGATGCTCGCGGCCAGCAGCTTCTGCAGGTGGCCGAAGTGCTCGATCAGGCGGTCGATCACCGCGCCGGGCAGACGGGGGACCTTGGCGAGCAGCCGGTACCCACGCGGGGTGACGGCCGCGTCCAGCTGCTCGGCCCCACCGAGCTGCAGCGCCCGCGCGACCTGGCCGATGTCCAGCAGGTCGGTCGGGCTGACCGCGTCCAGCTCCAGTAGTACGTCGTCCGCCGTCTTGGCCTTGCGACCGGTCGCGGGCGGCAGGTAGTCCCGTACGACGAGCTCGCGCTCACCGGCGACGCCGGCCACGAGCTCGTTCAGCTGGAGGGTGAGCAGCCGCCCGTCGGTGCCGAGCTCGACCACGTAGCCGTCGATCTCGGTGGCGATCCGGCGGACCATCTCGAGGCGCTGCGCGACCGCGGCGACGTCCCGGACGGTGACCAGGTCCTCGATCTCCAGCGCCGACAGCGTGCCGGAGACCTCGTCGAGACGCAGCTTGTACCGCTCGAGGGTGGCCAGGGCCTGGTTCGCCCGGGACAGGATCGCGCCGGAGTCCTCCAGCACGTAGCGCTGGTCGTCGACGTACAACGCGATGATGTGCATCGACTGCGACACCGAGATGACCGGGAAGCCGGTCTGCCGGGCGACGCGGTCGGCGGTGCGGTGCCGGGTGCCGGTCTCCTCGGTGTGGATCGACGGGTCCGGCATCAGGTGCACGGCGGCGCGCAGCATCCGGCTCATGTCGCGGTCGAGGATGATCGCGCCGTCCATCTTGCTCAGCTCGCGCAGGCCGGTGGCGGTGAACGGAACCTCGATCTCGAACCCACCGGTCGAGATCGAGTCGACCACCTTGTCCTGTCCGAGGACCAGCAGGGCGCCGGTGCGCCCGCGCAGGATTCGTTCCAGGCCTTCACGCAGTTCGGTACCAGGCGCCACGGCGGCGAGGGTCGCACGCATCCGGGCGTTGGTGCTGTTCTTGTCGGAATTCGGGGCCACGATCCCTGAGTCTATGCGGGTCGGCGCCGTGGTGTGAGCGAAAGGCCCCGGAGCGACGGCTCCTGTGCCGGGCGTTTGCAAACGCCCGTGCATCCGAGTGTGCACTCGACGCGTGCAACAAAATTTCCCGTGGGCAGGGACCGGGATTTGGTGTCGCGAAGGCCTGAAAGGCTCACACGTCAACGATCTGGGGGTCTGGGCGTGCGCGAAAAGACGTGTCGGCAGTACGGCGCGTCTTGCTGGAAGAGGCGCTCGCGGGTGCCGACTTGTGAGGTGGACCAGGACGTACGGCGACTGCCCGGCGGCCTTCGGATCAGGGGCAGCGGATGATCTGGCCGGCGTACGACAGGCCGCCGCCGAAGCCGAACAGCAGGACCGGGGCGCCGACCGGGATCTCGCGGCGCTCGACCAGCTTGGACAGCGCGATCGGGATGCTGGCCGCCGAGGTGTTGCCGGACTCGACCACGTCGCGGGCGACGACCGCGTTGATCGCGCCGAGCTTCTTGGCCAGCGGCTCGATGATCCGCAGGTTGGCCTGGTGCAGCACGACGCCGCCGAGGTCCTCGGGGGCGATCCCGCTCTTCTCGCAGACCTCCTTGGCGATGGTCGGCAGTTGGGTCGTGGTCCAGCGGAAGACGCTCTGCCCGTTCTGCGCGAACTTGCCGCCGCCTTCGATCCGTACGGCGTCCGACATCTCCGGCACCGAACCCCACACGACCGGCCCGACCTCCGGCTCGTCGCTGGCCACCAGGACCAGCGCGCCGGCGCCGTCGCCGACCAGAACGCACGTCGTCCGGTCGGTCCAGTCGGTGAAGTCGGTCAGCTTCTCGACGCCGATCACCAGCGCCTTGGACGCCGCACCGGCGCGGATCGCGTGGTCCGCGGTCGCGACGGCGTGGCTGAAGCCGGAGCAGGCCGTGTTGATGTCGATCGCGGCCGGGTGGCCGAGGCCGAGGCGGTTGGCGACGCGTGCGGCGATGTTGGGCGAGCGGTCGATCGCCGTACAGGTGGCGACCACGACGTAGTCGATCTCGGCCTTGTCCAGGCCGGCGTTCGCGATCGCCTTCTCGGCGGCGCGCCAGGCCATCTCGTCGACCTGCTCGTCGGGCGCCGCGACCCGGCGCTCCTTGATCCCGACCCGGCTCTGGATCCACTCGTCGTTGGTGTCCACCATCGTGGCGAGCTCGGCGTTGGTGAGCACCCGCTCGGGCTGGTAGTGGCCGAGCGCGACAACTCTGGATCCGGTCATGGGGGCTCCTTCGTGGGCGGCCGCGGGGAGGGGTGGGCCGCCATCCAGAGTACGTAATGAGGAACCAGGGTGTGGACACCCGTCTCACGCTTGTGAGACGGATTACAGAGTCTTAAAGAATGCCCGCCGCGTGCAGGGCGGCGCGGACGTCGCCGGCGGCGAAGACGCGCAGGCCGTACTTGGCCTGCATGTCGAGCGGCTTCAGGTCCTTGCCGCGGTTCGGTACGTCGGCAGGCACGATCGCCTTGGTGAACCCGAGCCGGGCCGCCTCGGCCAGCCGCTTCTCCAGCCCGCCGACCCGGCGCACCTCGCCGGCCAGGCCGACCTCGCCGATCGCGATCAGGCCGGGGTGGATCGGCTTGTCGGTGACCGACGACGCGACCGCGATCGCCACCGCCAGGTCCGCGACGGGCTCGGTGATCTTCACCCCGCCGACGGTCGCGACGTACACCTCGTGGTCGTGCAGCTTGATGCCTGCCCGGTTGCCCAGGACGGCCAGCACCATGGCGACCCGCTGCGACTCCAGCCCGGACGTCGTACGCCGGGGCTGCGGCGCCGACGACGGTCCGACCAGGGCCTGCACCTCCGCCAGCAGCGGCCGACGGCCTTCCATCATCACCGTCACGCAGGTGCCGGCGACCGGCTCGGAGTGCTCGGAGACGAACAGCCCGGTCGGGTCGCTGACCTCGACGATGCCGGTGTCGACCATGTCGAAGCAGCCGACCTCGTCGGACGGGCCGAACCGGTTCTTGGTCGCGCGCACCATCCGGAAGCCGGAGTGCCGGTCGCCGTCGAACGCGAGCACGACGTCGACCAGGTGCTCCAGCATCCGCGGGCCGGCGATCGCGCCGTCCTTGGTGACGTGACCGACCAGGACGACGGCGATGTTGCGTTCCTTGGCCAGCCGCACCAGCGCGCCGGTCACCTCGCGGACCTGCGTGACGCCACCGGGAGCGCCGTCGACCTCCGGGTGAGCCATCGTCTGCACGGAGTCGATCACCAGGAACGACGGCTCGACGGCGTCGACCTGACCGACGACCGCACCCAGGTCGGTCTCGGCCGCCAGGTACAGCTCGTCGACCAGCGCGTCGGTCCGTCCGGCCCGCAGGCGCACCTGCGCCGCGGACTCCTCGCCGGAGACGTAGAGCGTGCGGTGCCCGTTCCGCGCGGACTGGGCCGCGACCTCGAGCAGCAGTGTGGACTTGCCGACGCCGGGCTCACCGGCGAGCAGGATCACCGCACCCGGTACGACGCCGCCGCCGAGCACGCGGTCGAGCTCACCGATCCCCGTCGGCCGGGACTCGGCCTCGACCGCGGACACCTGGGAGATCGGCATCGCGGGCGAAGAGACCGCGCCAGCGGTGATCCGGGCGGCCTTCGGCGCACCGACCTCGACGACCGTGCCCCAGGCCTGGCACTCGCCGCAGCGCCCGATCCAGCGCGCTGCGGTCCAGCCGCACTCCGAGCACTGGAACGGCGACTTGCCCGCCGCCTTCGACTTGGTCTGCCCCGTCGCCTTCACCATGCCCACAACCTAGGCGACGCCACCGACAGATCTCAGCGCAGCCTCCACAGCTCGATCTTGCGGCGCAACCAACCGATCGAGCCACGTCGTGACACCTCCGGATCGACCGCGGCCGGCCCCGTCTGCGTCGCGACTTCGAGGTACTGGGCCAGCATCGGACTCTCGTACTTCCGCAGTACGGCGCTCTGCTTCAGCAGCTCCAGACCACCCGAACGATCACCGGCGACGACAGCAGCCGACCCCAGATGCTGCAGGCATCGCGCCTGCCCTTCTGGCTCGTCGATCTCCGAGTAGAGGTGCTCGGCCCGCCCCCACCACTTGGCCGCCTCGTCCGGCCGCTTCAGCATCCACGCGGCGGCTCCGATGAGCTCGAACGCATGCGCCTGCGCACTCCGGTCACCAGCCGCAGCCGCCCGAGCTGCTGCAGGCTTCAGATGGTCCAGCGCGCCCTCGGCGTCCTCCTGGTAGAGCTGGACGATCGCCAGGTTGATCGAGATCGCCACGTCAGCAGCGAGGTCCGGACCGGGCCGGCTGAGCCGTGCGTCGTCCAGCCGGCTCCGAGCGTGCGCGACGGCCTCCTCCTGCTCGTTACCGACCGGAGCAGCATCGGCCCGCGCCAGATGCACCAGCGCCAGCTCTACCTGCCGCCGCGTCTCCACCGCCGCCGCTGTCCGGCTGTGCCAACGCCGTGAGGGGGCGACGTTCGCCGAGATGCCGATCTTGGTGATCGCGGTGTCCAACTCGTCCAGCAGCCTGTACGCCGTGGCCTCGCGCGCTGTCGCCAGTTCCTCGAGGTCCTGCCGCCCGCAGCCTTCGGCCAGACCCAGCAGGTAGACGCTGACCTCCAGCAGGTCCTCCGCTCGGCCTTGCCGGACGTACCAGGCATCCAGCGCGTCGCAGATCCGGGCGAGGTCGTCAGCTGATGCGTTGGTCGGCTTCTCACTCGCCAGCACGTTCCGCAGTCGTGGCTCGTTCAGATCGAACCACTCCGCCGCGGCCAGCCCGGCCGCCTCCGAGCCGAGCGCCACCAGCCACTGCTCCGCCTCTTCGGCCGCGGCCTGGAGCTCAGCCGGCGTACTGGTCGCGACAGCGCCCGCCCGCCGCGTCCGGTACTTCCGCAGTACCACCGGCGCGTTGTAGATCGCCCAGATCACGAAGAAGCCGATGGTCAGGCTCCAGCCGGCCACCTTGATCCAGCCGCCGCTCTCCAGACTCTGCGACAGCTTCTCGCTCGCTAGCCCGGACAGCAGACCAGCAGCGATCGCGCTGATCCCGAGGAAGTCCCCGCGCCGTCGATCGCTCTTCGGCTTCTCCTCGTCGGGTGTACTCACGGCCGACTCCCGATGGTCAGTCCGCGCACGACAGTCCGCCAGAACGTCAGCATCAGCACCGCCGGTACGACGGACGCGACAACAGCCGCCGCCGCGACTGTCCCGCTCGACGCCGAGAACTGCCGCGCCTCACCCCACAGCACCAGCGACAGCGGCGTCGTACCAGCTCCGCTGATCAGGAAGCCGACGATGAAGTCGTTCCACACCAGCACGAACTCCAGCACAGCAACGGCAATCACAGCGGGCCGGTAGGTCCGCTGCACAGTCGCCAGTACGGCGCTCTGCCGCGCAGGCCCCTGCAGCGCTTCGGCAACCAGCATCGGTGGAGCGGACGCGAACGCAGACCGCAGCAGCAGTACGGCGAACGGCAGCCCAGCCGACGCGTGCACCAACCCCAGCGCGATCCGCGACCCCGTGAGCCCGGCCGCGTCGATCGCATCCCGCAGCGGCGCGGCGTACATCTGCACGGGTGTCACGGCGAGCACCACGAAGACCGACGTCACCACGCGACCCAGCCAGGTAGGCAGGCCGCCCCACGCGACCAGGTACGCCGTCGGCACGGCCACAACGAGCAGGACCACTGTGGCGACCGAGGAGATCAGCACAGTCGACAGCAGCGCCCGCAGCAACCCGATGCTCGCCGCAGCATCGAACGACGACAGTCCAAGCCCGTGCAGCGACCACCAGCCACGCAGTCCGGCCTCCCGCGGTGAGTGCAACGCAGTAGCCACCAGTACGACGGCCGGCAGGATCCAGAACAGGCTGACAGCGAACCCGGCAGTCCATCCGATCCGCCGGACCCGCTTGCTGGGCTTGGGTCTGCGCAACGTCGAGTCAGCCGGTACGACGCTCACCGGCATCGCCCAGCGCCGCCGACGCAGGCCGCGCACGCCGATCACCGCCACCGCCGCGACGATGGCGAACAGCACGACGCCCAGCGCCGCGGTACGGCCGGAGTCGTCGCCAGTTGTCGTTGCACGCCACCAGTTCAGGCCGAGTACGTCGGCGTCGTGCTGCATCGGACCCGGTACGACGATCAGCACCAGGTCGAACACCCGGACCGCCGCGACCACCAGCGTCAGCGTGATGACTCCGGTGATGGGCCGTAGCAGCGGCAGTTCCAGCGCGCGCCAGCGACGCAGTCCGGTCAGCCCTTCGGCAGCGATCGTCCTGCTCACGTCGTCCGGGATCGCATCCAGTCCGGCGCGGAACAGGGACACGACATACCCGAGCCAGGTCCAGCCGAACGCGGACATCAGCACCAGCCAGAACAGACCGGGTCCCAGCCACACCGGACTGGTGCCGAACAGCGAGCTCCAGACGGCCGTCACCGTGCCGCGCTCAGGGGCCGAGTCGAAGATCAGCCGGAACGTCGCACCGGACACCAGCACCGACACGGCGAACGGAATCACCAACGCTGGTTGGAGAAACGACGACAGGCCGGGCAGCCGGTAGCTCACCACGGCCAGCAGGAACCCGACGACAACCAGAGCGACGGCAACAGCCACCCAGGCCAGGCTGTTCCGTACGGCGTGCAGTGCGGCCGGGTCACCCATCACCGCGAAGTTGCTGAACCCGAACGACCCGTCCGGCAGCCGGAAGGCCGCGATCACCGTGATCACAATGGGCACCAGCAGAAGACTGGTCAGCAGCAGTGCCGGAATCCCCAGCAGATAAGGCCCTGCGGGTCGCTGCGGCCGGCCGGTCACCGGACGTCCGGAGACCGGTCGCCCGGCGATCTCGAGCGACAAGCCGTTGCTGCGCAGGCCCATCAGCCCTCCACCTTCTCCAGCTCGTCCAGGGCGAGCTCCACTGCTTCCGGTACGACGTCAGGCCCGCGGGTACCGACCCGGACGAGCAGATCGGTCAGCACGCGCCACAGTCCGTCGATGCCACCCAGTTCGCCGAGCCGGTCCGACAGGTCGAACTGCAACGACGTACCGGGCGCGACCAGTTGGTCGGCGAGCCGGGTCAGCTCGGGGGAGTAGCCGGTCGTGCGTCCGTCGACCAGGAAGCCGCCGGACGAGATCCAGGGCGAAGGAGCTGCCGGTGTGGCGAGCCGGTGCACCAGGTCCCACGCGTCGTCGGTCGCCGGGCGCGGTACGACCATGACGTCACCACCGACCACCACCGGTGCGGCACCCGCGCCGAAGGCCGGGAAGGTGAACAGGCCGACGTCGTCCGGGTCGGCGGCGAACGAACGGATCACCGGCTCGGCGAAGTCCGACGCGGCCACCATCGCGGCCCGGCGGTGCCCGAACACTTCCACGATCGCGTCCGGGAACTGCTGCGTCAGCGAGCGTTCGACTCCACCGGCCAGCGCGCCCGGCGCCGCCCACATCGTTGCCAGGCGCCGCAGCGCGGCCGCGAACTCCGGCAGGCGAGAGGGACGCGGGTCGCTCGACACGGCCAGTGCGCGGTAGGCACTGGGCGCCGTACCGAGCAGGACGTTCTCCAGGAAGTCGGTGAGCACCCAGCCGTCTCCAGCGCCCAGCGCGAGCGGCCTGATGCCTCGGAGCGACAGGGTCTTGTTCAGCTCCATCCACTCGTCCCACTGCGTCGGCGGCTGCACCTGCGCCTGGCGGAACACCGAGGGCCGGTACCAGACCGCCGACTTGTGCGCCGTCTTGAAGGGCAGCCCGTACGTCGTACCGTCGTGCGTCAGCAGCTCGTCCCACAGGCGAGCCCGGCCGCGCTCGGCCAGGTCGGACGGCATCGCCTCCAGGTCACCGCGGTGCAGCTGGACCAGACCGGGCTGCGGCAGCATCACCAGGTCGGGCCGGCGGGCCGAGCGAGCTCCGAACGCTGTGGAGATGTCGTCGCCGAGCGGGATCACCTCAACCGGGTAGTCGAGCTCGCCCAGCCCGTCGAGCACGCGGTGGAAGGCGCGAAGCTCCGGACCACTCCAGCTGACTGCCACGCGGACGCTGCGGCTCAGTCCGAGTACGTCGGGGCTGCAGCCGGACAAGGCCGCAGCCGCAGCGCCGGCGAGTACTACCCGTCGACGGATCACGAGTCGAAGGCCTTCGCACGCTCGGCATCGGTGGTGATCAGCACCAGCGCGATGGACCACAGCTCGGTGATGTTGTCCGGTCGCAGCAACGATCCCCAGGTCGGCAGGCCGGGCGCATCCTCCAGCACGATCACCGACGGATCCGCACGGACCGCACGAGCCAGTCCGGCCAGCCGGCGGCGTCCTGGGGTGATCTCGTGCGGGTAGCGCAGCAGTACGTCGTCCAGGTCGCAGTTGGTGGCGGTGAGGTGGCACTGCTTGTCCGCCGCCTCCTTGGTCACCCGGTGCGCGGTGATGTGGCCGTGCACGATGTTGTCGAGCACAGTCAGGTGCGGCAGCAGTCCGCCCTCGGCAGGTACCAGCCGGATCGGTCCGCTGGTATCGACCACGGCCTTCTCCGGCAGGTCTTCCAGACCGGCGATCAGGTCGGCGCACAGCCGCGCCTCGGCCCTCGTCCCGAGCACGAGCGATCGCTGCTGTCCCGCACCGACCCTCACCTCGTCGGGGAGTCCCGGCAGCAGTCGCTCGAGCAGCAGTCCGTCCATGCCGGCGAGGCGCCTCCCAGGTCGTGGCGAATGCTCACCTTAGGGCGACCCGCGGGCCACTGCATCACACAGCGTGTTGTCAGTAGGTGCGACTCCAGAGATTGATCGCGTAGTCGACCTCATGCCCGGCGTACGACGTGATGATCCGCTCGGCGATCTGCGGCTGGAACTCGATCCGCACCACGGCCTCGAAGTCCGCGCGGGTCTCGAAGCGCCAGCCCATGTCGAGCGGGGTGCGGTGCCAGCCGCGGGAGGTCCAGAACCGTTCCACCTCGGGCGCCTTGATCATCGGGTACGCCGCGCTGAACCAGCCGCCGAACGTCGACCGGCTCCCGTCGTTGTCGATCACGAACGCCGTCCCGCCGTGCCGCATCACCCGGTCCAGCTCGGCCAGCCCCGGCTCGCTGCCCGGACCGAAGAAGTACGCCCACCGGGCGTGCATCACGTCGACCGACGCGTCCGCGATCGGCAGCTGCTGCGCCGTACCCTGCTTGACCTCGACGTTGTCCAGCTGACGAGTCCTGCGTCGAGCGGCGGCGGCCAGCGTCCCGTGCGGCTCCACCCCGATCACCTGCGCGGCGGTCCGCGCGAACATCGGCAGGTGGAACCCGGTCCCGCACCCGAGATCCAGCACGCTCGCTCCGGCCCAGTCCCGGATCGCCCGCATCGCCGGCTCGATCACCCCGTCCGGATCGACCGCCCGGTTCTCGATCTCGTAGGTCTGCGGGTGGTGCCAGATGTTCGGACTGGGAATCCCACCGTCGGCAATGCTCACGGCGAAACCATAGTGAATCCGTTTGAGCCCGCCGCCGGACCCTGGGATGCTCCGACCTGTGCAGATGACCGAGTACGCCGGCCGGGACGGCCTCAGGGAGATGCAGGAACTCACTCAGCGGGTCTGGAGTCCGGCCTCGCGGCTGCACATCGGGGACCTGGCGTGGGAGCGGAGCATCAGCAGCGGCCGGGCCGACAGCTGGACCACGGCCGTCTGGTGGGACGGCGGCGAGGTGGTGGCGTGGGGGTGGCTCGCACAGCCGGGCGGACTGCTGCTGGTGGTGGACCCGGGCCGGCCTGAGCTGGCCGACACGGTGGTGGAGTGGTTCCGGGGCAGGGCGGAGGGACCGAAGCTGGTCTCCGGTGTTCTGGAGACGGAGACCCACCTGCTGGCGGCGCTGGAGTCCGCCGGGTTCCGGCAGGACGAGGACGCGCACTTCTACACCCACCATTGGATCTCGCTGGACGACCTGCCGGAGCCAGTGGTGCCGGACGGCCTCAAGCTGCGGCATGCCCGACCTGACGAGGTAGGGAAGCGGGCAGCAGGGCACCGGGCCGCCTGGTCGGACTGGGGGCCGTCGGAGGTGACCGACGAGAGCATCGCCGCGGTGATGTCGACCTGGCCCTACCGGTCCGAGCTGGACTGGGTGGTGGAGAACGAGGCGGGAGAGTTCGTCGCGTCGGCGCTCATCTGGCTGGATGAGCAGCACCAGGTCGGGCTGGTCGAGCCGGTGGGCGTTGCCACGGCGTACCGGCGACGTGGGCTCGGCCAGGCGGTCAACCTGGCCGCACTGCACGCGTTGCGCGATGCAGGTGGGACCAGGGCAGTGGTGTGCCCGCGAGGCGACGACGGCTACCCGAAGGCCCGGGCGCTCTACCAGAGCATCGGGTTCCGGCCCGGCTCACGCACTCTGCACCTGCTGCTTGGTTAGAGCAGCAGTCAGGGCGACCGGGATCAGGAACAGCCCGCAGAGCACCGCCAGCCAGTGGAAGCCGAGACCGGCCAGGACCGGTCCGGCCGCCGTGCCGGCGATGGAGGCGAAGGCACCCATCGTCAGGTCGGACAGGCCCTGCGCCGACGTACGAATGTCGGTAGGGACCGAGTTGGACAGCAGCGTGGAGCCGGCGACCAGGCAGGCCGACCAGCCGAGGCCCAGCAGGACCAGCGCGAGCGCAGTGAGGCCGTGCGCTTCGTCCGGAGCGACTGCGGCAACGGTCATCGCGACAGCCAGTACGGCGAGGCCGATGCCGATGGTGGGGATGCGGCCGAGGCGATCGGCCAGCCAGCCCATTACCGGGGACAGGGCGTACATGCCGGCCACGTGACCGCTGATCACGAAGCCGACGACGGTCAGCGAGGCGCCGTGGTGGCGCAGGTGGACCGACGTCATCGACATCACCCCGACCATCACCGAGTGCGCGGTGGCGATCGCCAGCAGGCCGAGCCGGGCGTGCGGGATCGCGACCACTCGGCGGAACGTCGTCGCCAACGGCTGGCGCTCGACCTTCGTCCGGGGCGTCGACTGCTGCAGCCGGCGGAGGCCGAACCAGACCGTCGACAGGCTGAGCGCGAACGCGATCACCGAGAACAGGTAGGGCCCGGCAAGAGCCAGTACGCCGACCGACTCGCCGAGCCAGCCGCCGAGGCCGGTCAGGTTGGGTCCGACCACCACGCCGATCGTCGTCGCCCAGACCACCACCGACAACGAGCGGGCGAGGTACTTGGGATCGGCCGCGTCGGTCGCGGCGTACCGGGACTGGAGGTTGGCGGCCGACCCGCTGCCGAACAGACAGCCGGCCAGCAGCAGGAGGAGCAGCGAGTCGACCTGGGCGGCGACGATGCTCAGTGCCGCGCCGACCGTGGCGATCAGGTAGCCAGTGGCCAGCGAGACCCGGCGGCCGTGGCTGCGGGCCAGACCAGCCAGCGGTACGGCGAGGATCGCCGCGCCGAGCGTTGTCGACGTGGCGACCAGACCGGCCATCGAAGTCGAGCCCGAGATGTTCTCCGCGAGCAGCCCGGAGACCGCGAACCCACTGGCCACCGCGACTCCGCCGACAACGTTGCTGATCACCAGGACCCGCAGCGTGGTGCGCTGGAGACCGCGGGCGGTCACGTCCTGGGGGCGAGCGTCGGCGGTCACGCCTCACCCTCTCACCCGGAAGGTTGCCGCGGCAGGGGATTTCGCGCGCCGCCCGCACTGCACGATTGTGCTCACACATGGCATTTACGTGCAGTTCAGAGCGTGGACGGTCCCTGTTCCGGGCCTGCCGCAGGCTTGTAGGGTCCTTTCTGCAGGCTTCTTGCCGAACCATCCTTCGAGAGACCTCCTGGAGTCCGGATGCCCGACATCGCGATCGTCCCCGCACCGCGTGAGCTCGTCGTCGACGACGGCGCCTGGATCACCGCCGACCCGGCCGCCGAAGCGGTCCGGTCCGTGGTCGAGAACCTCGGCGAGACCGAGTACCGGATCGACGTCACCGCCGACGGCGCACGGCTCTCGGCCGGCTCCGAGGACGCGCTGCGCTGGGCCGAGACGACGTACCAGCAACTGCTCGACGCGGCCGAGCCGGCCGCCGACGGCCAGGTCGCAGTTCCGGCGGTCCGGATCGCCGACGCGCCGCGGTTCGGCTGGCGCGGCATCATGCTCGACGTCTCCCGGCACTTCATGCCGAAGGACTTCGTGCTCAAGGTCGTCGACGCGGTCGCGCTGCACCGGATGAACGTGCTGCACCTGCACCTCACCGACGACCAGGGCTGGCGCGTCGAGATCGAGGCGTACCCGAAACTCACCGAGGTCGGCGGCTGGCGGCCGGAGTCGATGGTCGGCAAGATGTCGCACGACCAGACGGAGTTCACGTACGACGGTCAGCGGCACGGCGGTTTCTACACCAAGGACGACCTGCGCGAGATCGTCGCGTACGCCGCCGAGCGCGGCATCACGATCGTCCCGGAGATCGACCTGCCCGGGCACATGCAGGCCGCGATCGCGGCGTACCCGGAGCTCGGCAACAACCCCGAGACCCAGCTCGGTGTCCGGCAGGTCTGGGGCATCAGCGACGACGTGCTGAACGTCAACGACGCGACCGTCGAGTTCGTGAAGACCGTGCTGCGCGAGGTGCTCGACATCTTCCCCAGCCCGTACATCCACCTCGGTGGCGACGAGTGCCCGGACGTCCAGTGGCGCGAGTCGGACGCCGCGCAGAAGCGCCAGGCCGAGCTCGGGCTCACCGACGCGAGCCAGCTGCAGGGCTGGTTCACCGCGCAGGTCGCGGAGGTGCTGATCGAGGAGAACCGGCGCCTGGTCGGCTGGGACGAGATGGTCGAGACGGACTGCCCGAAGGACGCCGTGATCATGGCCTGGCGCAGCGCCCAGCGCGGTGAGGTCGCCGCCAAGGCCGGCCACGACGTGGTGATGTCGCCGTGCGAGTCGGTCTACTTCGACTACTACCAGGGTGACCCGGAGACCGAGCCGCTCGCCATCGGCGGCTTCATCCCGCTGGAGAAGGTCTACGACTTCGAGGTCGTGCCCGAGGGGCTGACCGAGGAGGAGCAGGCCCGCGTCATCGGCACCCAGGCCAACGTGTGGACCGAGTACATGGAGGGCCCCGACCAGGTCGGCTACATGCTCCTGCCGCGGCTGTCCGCCATCGCCGAGCGCGCCTGGGGTTCGCCCAAGACGTCGTACGACGAGTTCCTGGGCCGGCTGCGGCCGCACCTCGAGCGCATCGAGGCCCTGGGCCTGAACTACCGTCGTCTGGACCACTAGCTGAAGAGATAACAAAATCCGCCCCCGCTGCGTTAGCAGGTGTAGACGCGCCCGGCTCCGCCGACGACCATGAGTCGTCGGTGGAACCGGGTCGGGAGCGGAGGACTTATGACCGCGGTGGGACCGCTCGACGCCATGTTCCTGCTCGGGGAGACCCGGGAGCAGGCCATGCACGTCGGTGGGCTGATGCTGTTCGAGCTGCCCGAAGACGCCGGCCGCGATCAGGTCTTCCCGGACGGCGGACGGGACTTTCTGTCCCGGCTGTACCAGGAGATGATCGCGGGGCAGGCGCTCAATCCGGTCTTCGCTCGGCGGGTACGCCGGCGGGCGATCGATCTCGGGTACTGGTCGTGGGAGCCGGACGGCGACATCGATCTCGAGTACCACGTGCGGTTGTCGGCGCTGGCGCGGCCGGGGCGCTATCGGGAGCTGTTCGAGCTGACCTCACGGCTGCACGGGACGCTGCTCGACCGGCGGCGGCCGTTGTGGGAAATGCATTTGATCGAGGGCGTCGAAGGACACCGGTTCGCGATCTACAGCAAGATTCACCACGCGATGCTGGACGGCGTGAGTGCGTTGCGGTTGATGCAGGAAACACTCACCACTGATCCCACCCGGACGAACATGCCGGCGCCGTACTCGGTGGTGAAGGAAAAGCCGGCGCAGCAATCGTCACTGAGTTCTTTGGTGCACGTCGTGCCGGACCTGGTCGGATTGTCGCCGGTCGCGGTGAAGAGCGCGGTCCGGGCTTTGCTGATGGAGCATTCCTCGGTGGCTTTCCAGGCGCCGCGAACGATCTTCAACCAGTCGATCACCGGCGCGCGCAGGTTTGCCGCGCAGTCGTGGCCGATGGAACGGCTCGAGAAGGTCCGCGCGATCACCGGCGCGACGTTGAACGACGTCATGCTCGCGATGTGCGGCGGCGCGCTCCGGACCTATCTGCAGGAGCAGAACGCCCTTCCCGACAAGGGATTGACGGCGATGGTGCCGGTCTCCCTCAGAGGACTCGAAGGCGCAGGACCCGGCGGCGGCAACTCGCTGGCGACGCTGATCGCCGACCTCGCCACCGACGAGCGCGATCCCGAACGCCGGATCCGCCGGGTGATGGAATCGACCAGTTACGGCAAGACGATGCTGTCGCAGCTGAGTCCCTTGCAGAACCTGATGATCGGCGCCCTGGGCCTCGGCGTAGCAGGCCCTGCCGCGGTCCTGCCCGGACTCGCGGGCCGCACGCCCCCGCCGTACAACGTGGTGATCTCCAACATCCCCGGCCCGGTCGAGAGTCCCCTCTACTGGAACCGCTCACGCCTGCTGGGCATGTATCCCGCGTCCATCGTTCTCAATGGACAGGCCCTCAACATCAGCGTCACCAGCTACGACCACCAGCTCCACGTCGGCCTCACCGGCTGCCGCCGCACCGTCCCGCACCTGCAACGACTCCTCAACCACCTGGAGGACTCGTTGCAGGACCTGGAGAGACTTTAGGTGCTAACAGCAACTACAGCCGGACGATGCCGTTGGGGGTCTGGAAGACGGCGGCGTTGAGACCGGGCTGGCCGTTGGGGCCGACCCAGGCGACGTCGAGGTCGTCGAGCAGGTGGTCGGCCGGGTGGCCGATCCAGTCGGTGACGCGGGTGGGGTCGCCGGCGATCTCGAGGGCGGTGAGCTTGATGCCCTTGCCGCCGACCGACGGGTGCTGGCCGAGGTCGTCCCAGTGGATGAAGAACGGCAGCTGCGGGTCGGCCATCAGGCCCTTGACGCCGATCTGGCGCCAGGTGATGTTCTCCCCGTCGGGGCGGTGCCGGTTGCCCGGTACGGCGTCGCGGCCGAGCCGCTTCTCCATCCGCGCCATGTCGCGGACCGCGACCACCCAGCCGAGCCAGCCGCCGCCGAGCTGCTTGCGCGCCCGGACCGCCTGACCGAAGGGAGCCTTGTCCGACGCCGGGTGGTCGAGCACGTCGACCACCTCGATGTAGCGGTCGTTCTCCAGCGGGAGAATGTGGTTCACGGTCCCGAACCGCGGATGTACGCCACCGTCGACGAAGTCCGCCCCCAGCAGCGCGGACAGCCGCTCGACCGTGGCGCGGTACCCGTCGGGTCCGGCCGCGTACGACAGATGATCCAAGCGCATGCCAGTCATTCTGGGCCCATCGGAGAATCGGCGCGGATCCGGGGTGTCGCAGCAAAGGGCACCCTTACCTGGAAAACCGCGGCCCGGGAGGGCAGGCTCGGGGCATGCGAACAGTCGTCGTCGGAGGCACCGGACACATCGGCACCTACCTCGTCCCCGGTCTGGTGAGAGCCGGTCACGAGGTCGTCGTCCTCACCCGCGGAACCAGTACGCCGTACAGCTCGAGCGGGGAGTGGAAACAGGTCGAGCTGATCCAGGTCGACCGCGCCGCGGAAGATGCCGAGGGCACCTTCGGCCGACGCGTCGCCGAGCTGAATCCCGACATCGTGGTCGACCTGATCTGTTTCACCGAGGACAGCGCCCGGCAGCTCGCCGAGGCGCTCACCGGCAAGGTCCAGCACCTGCTGCACTGCGGCACGATCTGGGTCCACGGCCCGAGCGCCGGCGTTCCGACCCGCGAGGACACGCCCCGCAAACCCTTCGGGGACTACGGAATCCAGAAGGCCGCGATCGAGACCTACCTGCTCGACCAGGCGCGCCGCCACGGCCTGCCGGTCACGCTGATCCACCCCGGCCACATCAGCGGCCCGGGCTGGGCGCCGGTCAACCCGGCCGGTCACGTCGACGTCGCCGTCTTCGAGAAGCTTGCCCAGGGCGCCGAACTGACCCTGCCCAACTTCGGCCTGGAGACCGTCCAGCACGTCCACGCCGCTGACGTCGCCGGGATCTTCCTGGCCGCGATCGCGAACCGTTCGGTTGCGATCGGCGAGAGCTTCCACGCCGTCGCCGACGGAGCGCTGACACTGCGCGGGTACGCCGAGGCGGTCGCCGCCCACTTCGGCCAAGAGGCCAACCTGAGCTACCAGCCGTTCGAGCAGTGGAAGGCAACCGTCGACGAGCGCAGCGCGCAGACGACGTACGACCACATCGCGCACAGCCCGCACTGCTCGATGGAGAAGGCCGCGCGGCTGCTCGGCTTCCGCCCGCGTTACTCGGCGCTGGAGACCACGTTCGAGGCGATCGACTGGCTGGTCGCCAACGGCAAGGTCAGCTAGAGCGGGTCACGGTGGAGGCGGGGTGCGGCAGCAACGGCCGCGCCGCCTCCAGGTGCCGGCGGCAGTACTCCGCCAGTACGTCGTACGCCTTGAGCCCCATCAGCGTCTGCAGCTCGACCTTGCTCGACTCGAAGACCGCCTCGATGCCGATGTGGGCCTCGGTGTTGCCCGTGCAGTACCAGTCCAGGTCGTGCCCACCCGCACCCCAGCCGCGCCGGTCGTACTCACCGATGCCGACCTCCGTGTACGACGTACCGTCCGGACGCTCGACGTCGCGGAACGTCCGCCGGATCGGCAGTTGCCAGCACACGTCCGGCTTGGTCTCGACGAAGTGCACACCCTGCTTGATCGCCAGGCCGTGCAGCGCGCAGCCCGCGCCGCCCTCGAAGCCCGGCCGGTTCAGGAAGATGCAGGCGCCGTCCCAGACCCGGGTCTTGCGGTCGCCCTCGTCGTCGGTCTCGACCCAGCCGTTGGTCTTGCCCTCCTTGCGGAACTGCCAGTCCTCTTTGCCGAGCTGCTTGACGTAGCCCTTCACGCGCTTCTCGTCGTCCTCGTCGGAGAAGTGCGCGCCGAGCGTGCAGCAGCCGTCGTTCGGACGGCCCTTGTAGATGCCGTTGCAGCCGCCACCGAAGATGCACGTCCAGTTGGACGTCAGCCAGGTCAGGTCGCAACGAAAGATCTGATCGGCGTCGTCGGGGTCGACGAACTCGACGTAGGCACGGGGGAAATCGAGAGAAACCTCAGGCACCCGAAAAGCGTACGCGCACCGTCACCGATCTCCGGCATCCTGACGCCGATCGGGCCCGTCCGTTCTGCCTGCCGGACGGTAGGTGACAGGTCAGATCCCGTTGAAGACCTCACCGGCCGGGGCGTGGTCCGGACGACTGTCCAGTAGCGTGAGGGTATGCGGCTCGGCGTACTCGACGTAGGTTCCAACACCGTCCACCTTCTCGTGGTGGACGCCCATCGTGGTGCCGCGCCGCTGCCGGCGTACTCGCACAAGACCGAGCTGCGGCTGGCCGAGCACCTGGAGAAGGACGGCAGCATCGACCGCTCCGGGGCCGAGAACCTGGTCTCCTTCGTCAAGGAGGCGGCCGAGCTGGCCGAGGACAAGGGCTGCGAGTCCGTGCTCGCGTTCGCCACCTCCGCGCTGCGCGAGGCGCCGAACGGGCTGACCGTGCTCGAGCGGGTCCGGACCGAGAGCGACGTCGACCTGCAGGTGCTGAGCGGGCAGGACGAGGCGCGGCTGACCTTCCTCGCCGTACGCCGGTGGTTCGGCTGGTCGTCGGGACGGCTGGCCGTGTTCGACATCGGCGGTGGTTCGCTGGAGATCGCGGCCGGGTCCGACGAGGAGCCGACGATCGCCGTGTCGGTGCCGCTCGGCGCCGGCCGGCTGACCCGCGAGGGCCTGCACAAAGACCCGCCGGACAAGGACGAGATCAGGGCCCTGCGCAAGCGGATCCGGGTCGAGATGGCCGCGGTCGCCGGCGACGTGCTGCGGGCGGGCAAGCCGCAGCGCGCGGTCGCGACCAGCAAGACGTTCCGCTCGCTGGCCCGGATCTGCGGCGCCGCGCCGTCCGACGACGGCCCGTACGTCGCCCGCACGCTGCACCGCGACGACCTGACCGAGTGGGTGCCGAAGCTGATCGCGATGACCGCGGCCGAGCGCGCCGACCTGCCCGGTGTCTCGGTCGGCCGTTCCACTCAGCTGGTCGCGGGCGCGCTGGTCGCGGACGCGGTGATGGACCTGTTCGACGTCAACTCGCTCGAGGTCTGCCCCTGGGCCCTGCGCGAGGGCGTCATCCTGAACCGGCTCGACCAGCTGCAACCCCGATGAACTACCCCGAAGGCACTTACCGATGAGCACCCGCACGGCCGCGAAGATCGGCCTGTCCACCGCCTCCGTCTACCCCGAGTCGACCGCCAGCTGTTTCGAGCTGTCCGCGCGGCTCGGGTACGACGGCGTCGAGGTGATGGTCGGGATCGACCCGCTGAGCACGCAGATCGACGCGATCAAGCGGCTGGTCGACTACCACCAGCTGCCGGTGCTCGCGATCCACGCGCCCTGCCTGCTGATCACGCAGCGGGTCTGGGGGACCGATCCGTGGGGAAAGCTCGAGCGGTCGGCCGAGGCGGCGAAGGATCTCGGCGCGGACGTGGTCGTCGTGCACCCTCCGTTCCGCTGGCAGCGCGACTACGCGCGCGGGTTCGTCGAGGGGATCGCGCGGCTGGAGCAGGAGAGCGGGATCATCTTCGCGGTCGAGAACATGTACCCGTGGCGCGCGCCGGGCAAGGGGCTGCAGGCGTACGCGCCGAGCTGGGACCCGACCGAGCAGACGTACGCGCACACCACGCTCGACCTGTCGCACTCGTCGACCGCCGAGCAGGACTGCGTCGAACTGGCCGCGACGATGGGCAGCACGCTGAAGCACGTCCACCTCACCGACGGCACCGGCTCGGCCAAGGACGAGCACCTGGTGCCTGGTCGTGGGACGCAGCGCGCTGCGGATCTCCTGCAGGGATTGGCGAACCAGGACTTCCGCGGGCACATCATCATCGAGATCAACACCCGCCGGGCCGCCACCCGCTCCGAGCGCGAGGTCGACCTGATCGAGTCGCTCGAGTTCACCCGCAAGCACTTCGTCCCCACTCCCGCCCCCCGCCACCCCGGCTTCGCCGTCACCCCGGACGGCGAGGTCTCGGAGCTCACCCCGTGACGTCGAGGAAGACGGGGAAGGACGCGGCCGTCACCCCGGGGAGGGGCGAGGCGGCAGCCGTCGCCGGCCGTGCGGCCTCCGCCTCCTCAAGTCTTCCCCTCGACGGGGAGTCCGACGGCGCGGCCGGTCGAGGGCGTAGGCCCGGCGGCCCGGACACCCGCGGCGAGATCCTCGCCGCAGCGCGGGAATCCTTTGCGGGGAACGGCTTTGCGGCGACCTCGATGCGCGGTGTCGCCCGTGGGGCCGGGGTGGACGCCGCGCTCGTCCACCACTACTTCGACAGCAAGGACGAGCTGTTCGTCGAGGCGATGGCCCTGCCGATCGACCCGCGGCAGGTTGCCGCGACGGTGCTCGACGGGCCGCGCGACGAGCTCGGCGTACGGATTGTCACTGTCTTCCTCGGGGTGTGGGAATCACCCGACGGCCAGCAGCGGATGAAGGCGTTCCTGCGGAGCGTGGTGAGTAGCGACCAGGTCGCGCAGTTGATGCGGGACGGGATCGGCCGGCTGATCCTCGCGCCGGTGTCCGAGGTGATCGGCGGTGACGACGCCCGCCTGCGGGTCTCGCTCGTCGCGTCCCAGCTGATCGGCCTGGCCCTGACCCGGTACCTGCTCGAGCTCGAGCCGCTCGCGTCGGCCGACGTACCGACGCTGATCGAACGCATCGCCCCCGTTCTCCAGCAGTACCTCACCGACTGACCCAGCCTGTGCTCTTGCCAGGACCTCGTCGAACGCCCTAAATTCATCACATGATGAAAAACGCGGTGGAGTGCCGGAGCGTGGTCGTCGTGCGCGGCGACCGCGAGGTCCTGCACGGGATCGACTGCAATCTCGCGACCGGCTCGGTGACCGGCCTGCTCGGCCCGTCCGGCTGCGGCAAGACCACGCTGATCCGCGCGATCGTCGGCCTGCAGGCCAAGGTCACCGGTGACGTCCAGGTCCTCGGTCTGCCCGCCGGCGCCGCGAAGTTGCGCGGCCGGATCGGCTACGTCACCCAGGAGCCCAGCGTGTACGGCGACCTGACCGTCACCGAGAACCTCCGCTTCTTCGCGGCCGTCCTCGGCGTGGACTCACAAGACGTCGACCGCGTGATCGAAGCCGTCGACCTCCGCTCCCACGCGACCGCGCGCGTCGACCAGCTCTCCGGCGGCCAGCGCTCCCGCGCTTCCCTCGCCGCCGCGCTGCTCGGCAACCCCGAGCTCCTCGTCCTCGACGAGCCCACCGTCGGCCTCGACCCGGTCCTGCGACGCGACCTCTGGGACCTGTTCCACCGCCTCGCCTCCGAGGGCGCCACGTTGCTGGTCTCCAGTCACGTCATGGACGAAGCGAGCCGCTGCGACCGCCTGCTGCTGATGCGCGACGGCGACCTGCTCGCCGACGACACCCCCGACGCGCTGCTCGCCGCGGCCGGGACCAGCGACATCGAGCAGGCCTTCCTCACCCTGATCGACCGGAAAGCAGGTGCCCGATGACTCCCCGCGTCACCTTCGCCGTCGCCGCGCGGGTGCTGGCCCAGCTCCGCCGCGACCACCGCACCGTCGCCATGCTCGTCGTACTCCCGGCCCTGCTGGTCAGCCTGATGTGGTGGATGTTCACCGACTCGCCGTCCACCTTCGACCGGGTCGGCGGCCCGCTGCTCGCGGTCTTCCCGGCCATCATCATGTTCATCGTCACCTCGGTCGCGACGCTGCGGGAACGCTCGACCGGCACGCTCGCGCGCCTGTTCACGATGCCGATGGGCAAGCTCGACTTCCTGCTCGGGTACGCGCTCGCCTTCGCGCTGATCGCCGTCGTCCAGGCGGGTGTGGTCGTCTCGATCTCCTTGTACGCGCTCGATCTCGACATCCGCGGCGCCGCCTGGCAGCTCGGCGTGGTCGCCGTACTGGACGGAGTGCTCGGTACGGCGCTGGGCCTGTTCGCCAGCGCGTTCGCGGCGACCGAGTTCCAGGCGGTGCAGATGATGCCGGCGGTGATGATCCCGCAGATCCTGCTGTGCGGGCTGCTGGTTCCGCGCGACCAGTTGCCCGGCGTACTGCATGCGGTGAGCGACGTACTGCCGCTCTCGTACGCCGTCGACGCGGTCGCCGGAGTTGCCGCGGGCAACGGATTCGGCGCGGGCGCCGGCGTGGACGCGCTGGTCGTGACGGCCTTCATCGTGGCCGCGCTCGCGCTGGGTGCGGCCACGCTCAAGCGCCGTACCGCGTGACCCTCGACGGAGCGGAAGGGGGTTCATGGGCCGCCGGCGAGGGAGTATGGGGGTATGCGCATCTTCAAACGGCGGCGATCGGTGGATCCGATCCAGGGGTTCTGGGGCTGGTGGAACGAGTCCGGCGCCCAACTGGTCGCCGACGCGGTCGCGCGCAAGGACCCCGCCTCGACCTCCGCCGTACTGGCTGAGCACGTCAACGCTATCCACGGCGGTCTCGACTGGGAGCTCGGCCCCGGGCTGCACGCCAAGCACACGCTCGTGGTCACCGCCGCCGGCGACCCTGCGACCCGCGCTGTCGCGCGCAGGTGGTTGCGCGCGGCCCCGCCGTCGGACCGGCTCTGGGAGTACGCCGACCTGCGGCGGCCCTCGCCGGAGGTGACGATCCAGTTCGAGGGCATGCCGCCGGTCGCCTCGGACGACGCCGTCGTCGCGATCGACCCGGACGAACGCGCCGCGGCCGTCCACGTCGGCGTACACCATCCTGTTTTCCCGCAGCTGTCCGAGGACGCGCAGCGCCGGATCACCTTCCTCCTGCTCGACCTGTCGCTCGGCGAGGAGATGACCGAGACCTGGATCGGCGCCGTCGAGACCCTGCTCGAACGCCCGGCCGAGGCGCGCCCGATCAGCGAACTGCTCCCGACCGTCGCCAAGTTCGCCGCCGGTTTCACCACCGAGGACGGCGACCCGACCTGGCGTCTGCTGGAGGGCGTGATCGACGGCCATCGCCTGATCGCGACCACCGAGGTCCCGCTGCGCTCGATCCGCCTGCCGCACCTGGACACCCACGTCGGCGTCACCATCGGGTACCCGGCCGGCCGCGAGGACGGACTGCCCGACGCCGAGATGCTCGACCAGCTCCGCGACCTCGAGGACCACCTCACCAACCGCCTCGGCGACTCCGGCCGCCTGCTCGCCCACGAGACCGTCGCCGGCGCCCGCACTCTGCATTACTACGTGGACGGCAGCACCCCTGCGCCCGCGCAGCTCCAGGCCGCCACGACCGGCTGGACGCACGGTGAGATCAGGCTGACCACCACTCCCGACCCGGGCTGGCACAACCTCAACCACCTGGGCAGCTGACTGGCGATTCGCTTGTTCCGGCCGGAGCGATCCGCCAAGCTGGAGAGCCGGACCACTCGGGCCACTGGTGTGGTCCCGGCCACACGATTAGGGGCGGTCCGGTCCAGGCGCGTAGCCTGCTGACACCCCTGGCATACGGGGCCAGGGGGCGATGAGGAGGAACACGAGTGCTTCGGCGAGTCCTGCTGGGCGTGTCCCGCAGTCCCCAGATCAAGAAGGCTGTCTCGTCGTTGCCGGTCTCCAGCGGCATCGTCGCGCGGTTCGTCGCCGGTGAGACCGCTCCGGAGGCTGTCCTGGCCACCGAGAAGCTGGTCAGCAACGGCCTGAACGTGACGCTCGACCACCTCGGTGAGGACACCACCGACCTGGCCGCGGCGACCGCCACCGCCGACGCGTACCTGGAGCTGCTCAAGCAGCTCGGCGAGGCCGGTCTGACCCAGAACGCCGAGGTCTCGGTCAAGCTGTCCGCGGTCGGCCAGGCGCTGCCCGGCGACGGCGAGAAGATCGCGCTCGAGAACGCGCGGACGATCTGCCTGGCCGCGCGCAACGCCGGTACGACGGTGACGCTCGACATGGAGGACCACACCACCACGGACTCGACGCTGGGCATCCTGCGCGAGCTGCGGCAGGACTTCCCCGAGACCGGCGCCGTGCTGCAGGCCTACCTGCGCCGGACCGAGGGCGACTGCGTCGACCTGGCCCACGCCGGCTCCCGCGTCCGGCTGTGCAAGGGCGCGTACAAGGAGCCCGAGTCGGTCGCCTTCCAGAACAAGCAGGCCGTCGACAAGGCCTACGTCCGGGCGCTGAAGATCCTGATGAACGGCGACGGCTACCCGATGGTCGCCTCGCACGACCCGCGCCTGATCGCGATCGCCGGCTCGCTGGCCGACCGCGCCAACCGCGCGCAGGACACCTACGAGTACCAGATGCTCTACGGCATCCGCCCCGACGAGCAGCGCCGCCTGGCCCGCGAGGGCAACACCGTGCGCGTCTACATCCCGTACGGCGAGGACTGGTACGGCTACCTGGTCCGCCGCCTGGCCGAACGCCCGGCCAACCTGCAGTTCTTCGCCCGCTCCCTGATCAGCAAGAAGTAGCCGGACCTCGAAACGACCGACGGCCGGGCCGGATCCCCCGCAGGATCCCGGCCCGGCCGTCGTCGTTCGGGTGAGCGGCTCCGCTCAGGTGTAGATGCGGGTCTGGAACCCGTCGTACGCCGGAAGCCGCGTGGTGCCGGCCGGGCAGTTCGCGCGGGACCGGTTGCTCAGGTCGAGGGTGTGGTAGCGCCACGGCCCGAAGTGCCAGGTGCCGTTCGTGCACAGGACCACGGCCCGGTACTGGTTGCCGGTCGCCCGGGTGTAGCAGCTGATCGTGAAGAAGGTCGGCCCGGCGTTCCGGACGGCGCAGTCGGGCGCCGCGGCGGTCTGCGTCGGAGCGGGAGCGGGGGCGGCCGACGCGGCGGGGGCGGTCACGGCCAGCGCGCTGACGGCGAGCCCGGCGGCGACGAGCGAGGCGCGGAGTCTGGTGTTCATGGATTCCTCTCAGCGGGTCGTGCACTGGTTCAGGGGCGGGTGGTGTCCGGACCGACCCTGCGCGCCGCGCATTGCCCGTGTCGCCGTTCTCGACCAAACTCGACCACTCGGCGTCCTGGTTCTCCGACCGTGGCGGCGCCGAGGACGGGGGTTCGATGGGGCGCACCGGTACGACGGCACCGCCGGAGCCGAACGGGGTCCGGACCGCGGACGAGCTGGTCCTCCGGCTGCGCGCGCTGCACAGCTGGGCCGGGATCTCGTACCACGAGATCCATCGCCGGGTCGTCGCGTCGCGCCGGCGGCGTGGGGTGAGCGAGCTTCCGGCGTACAACACGGTCTACCGCTGCCTGCGGCCGGGACGGAGCCGGCTGGACGTCGAGCTGGTGGTCGACGTCGCGGCAGCCCTGCTGGACGACGAGTCGCTGGTCGCGGGCTGGCGGCAGGCGCACCAGGTCGTCGCCGGGCGAGCCGCCGACGCCGGCATCGTGACGGTCGCGGGCAGCATCCCGGCTGATCCCGAGGGGTTCGTCGGGCGGGAGACCGAGGTCGCCGACGCGCTGGCCGCGCTCCGCGCCGGAGTCGGCACGGTGGTGATCGACGGGATGGCCGGTGTCGGCAAGACCCAGCTGGCCCGGCATCTGGCACGCCGCCTGCTGGCCGCCGGACACGGTACGGAGGTCCAGCTCGCGGTCGACCTGCGCGGGTTCGACCCCGAGCGGACGCCGGCCGACCCGGGCGCCGTCCTGGAGGGATTCCTGCGGCGTCTCGGCGTGCCGGGCAGTCAGGTGCTCGCGCTGGACCTGGCCGGCCGGGTCCGCCGGTTCCGGCAGTTGGTTGCTGAGCGCAACGTCTTGGTGGTGCTCGACAACGCCGCCAGCGAGGACCAGCTGCGACCGCTGCTGGCGCCGGGCTGCCGGACGCTGGTGACGAGCCGCTACAAGCTCGACGCCGGTCCGGAGGCGCACGTGCTGGCGATCGGGGTGTTCAGCCGGGCGGAGTCGCTGGAGCTGCTTCGTCGTACGGCGGGCGCTGCCGCCATCGCGGCGGACGAGCCCACCGCGGTGCGGATCGCCGACCTGGTGGGCCACTTGCCGTTGGCCTTGGCGGTGGTCGCCGGGCGGATCAACGACCTGTCCGCCTGGTCGCTGACCGATCACCTCGAGCGGCTGCTCGAGCACAGGGACCGGCTGCGGCTGGAAGACAGCGTGGGCCCGGCGCTGGCGCTGTCCTACGAGGCGCTGCCGCCAGAACGCCGCCGGCTGCTCCGGGTGCTCGCACTGCATCCGGGCCGGGACTTCGACGAGTACGGCGCGGCCGCGGCCGTCGGACTGCCGCCGGCAGAGGTCAGGCCGGAGCTGGACCAGCTGGTCCGGGCCAGCCTCGTCCAGACCATCGGGCCAGGGCGGTACGGGCTCCACGACCTGGTCCGGGTGTTCGCGATCGACCGGTCCCGGGACGAAGACCCGGGGAGCGTCCGCCGTACCGCGCTGACCCGCATCGTTGGCTTCTACGCCGCAGGCGCTCTGCTGGCCGGCGGGATCCAGGCGCCGCACGAGGCCGCCCGATGGTCGTTCGGACGGCTGACCGACGCCGAGCTGCCGCCGATGCCCGCTCGCCCGGAGGCCCGGTCCTGGCTGGAGGCCGAGCGGGCGAACCTGGTCAGCGTGACCCGCGCGGCGGCCGACGCCGGGATGGCCGAACCGGTGACGGCGGTGTCGACGTCCGCGCACTACTACCTGGACACCTCCGGCTACTTCGCCGAGGCCGAGGTGATCCACCGGCTCGCCGTTGCGACCGCCGAGGACGACCGGACCCGCAGCCTCGCGCACAACAAGCTGGGCTGCGTGCACTGGCGGCTCGGCCGGTACGCCGAGGGTCGCGAGTGCTACCAGCAGGCGCTGGACCTGACCCGCCGGATCGGCAACCGGACCGGCACCGGGCTGTGTCTCGGGAATGTTGCCCTCGGCCACTTTCGGTTGGGTCGCTACCGCGACTCGATCGACTGCTACCGGGAGGCCCTGGAACTGGTCGACGCCGACGAGGTGCTGAGCGCGGGGGCCAGTACGCACCGCGGCGGCCTGGGCTGGGGACTGCTCCGGCTGGGTCTGGCCGACCAGGCGATGACCGAGTTCGAGACCGGCCTGACGGTCGCGCGCCGGCTCGGGGAGAACACCTGCGAGGAGGCGTACGCGCTGCTGAACCTCGGCTGCGGCCACGAGCGCCTCGGCGAGCTGGACCAGGCGTGGACGTACGGCGAGAGCGCGCTGGCGTTGTCCCGCAAGGTGGAGTTCCGCAGCAACGAGGGTGACGGGCTCAACCTGCTCGGCCGGATCCGCCTGGCGCAGGGCGACGTCGACGCCGCCGTACGCCTGCACACCGAGGCCCTCGACCTGGTCCTGGAGATCGGCCACCGGGCTCTGGCAGTGGAGGTCCGCAATGACCTCGGAACGGCGCTTCGGTTGGCTGGACGACTCGACGAGGCGACCGCAGCGCACGCCCAGGCGATGGCGGACGCGGAGACGATGGGCGACCGGTACGAGCTGGCCCGCGCCTGGCGTGGTCTGGGGGGCGTGCTCGAAGCGCGGGGAAACGCAGCGGCCGCGCGGGATCATCAGCAGCGCGCCGTCGCGCTGTTCGGCGACCTCGGGACGCCGGAGGCGTAGGTCACAGGGCGCTGCACTTTCGGGCAGTAACCGGCGGCTGACCGACGGTTAGACTCCTTGGCACATTGCGTGATCACGGTTTCGCCCTGACCCCGTCCGGTTGGGCCGGACGTGGTCGCCTGGGGAGGCCTGACCGCGATGAGTGCTGGCAGTGGGGAAGTGCCGTCACCCGCAGGGGTGCGGACGATCGACGAGCTGAGCGTGCGGTTGCGCCGGCTGCAGAGCTGGTCGGGAGTGTCCTACCGGGAGATCCACCGCCGAGTGGTGCGCTCGCGGCAGGAGCGTGGCATCGGCGAGCTGCCGGCGTACAACACGATCTACCGGTGTCTGTCACCTGGCCGCCGGCGGCTGGACGTGGAGCTGGTCGTCGACATCGCGCGGGCTCTGCTGCCGGACGAGAGCCGGGCTGCTGAGTGGCGGCAGACGCATCAGCTGGTGTCCGGGCTGGCGGCCGAGGCTGCGGTCGTTCGGGTGACCGACTCGGTGGATGGTGAGGCTGAGGCGTTCGTCGGTCGCGACGAGACGGTGGCTGAGGTGATGGCTGGGCTCGGCTGCGGCAAGGTCGTCCTGGTGCACGGCATGCCTGGCGTCGGCAAGACCACGTTGGCCGTGCACCTGGCCAACCGGCTTGTGCACGACGCGGAGGTGCAGCTGTCGGTCAACCTGCGCGGCTACGACCCGGCCCGGCCGCCTGCTGATCCCGCCGCCGTACTGGACGGGTTCCTGCGGCATCTGAACGTGCCCGGCAGCCGGATCCATGGGCTGAGCCTCGGTGCGAGGGCTGCGTTGTTCCGGGAGCTGCTCGGCGACCGGCGGGCCGTCGTACTGCTGGACAACGCGGCGTCGGAGGACCAGATCGAGCCGTTGCTGGCCGGCAGTCCGACCTGCGTGACGCTGGTGACGAGTCGGCGCCGGCTGGTTGGCCCGGCTGATGCGCTGCGCGTTCGACTGGACGTGTTCGAGCCGGAGGAGTCGGCTGCGCTGCTGCGGAGTGCAGCCGGTACGGCGGCTGTGCTGGACGATGCGCCTGACGTCGCTGCGCGTTTGGCCGAGGTGGTCGGGCACCTGCCGCTTGCACTGGCCGTGCTGGCGGCGCGGATGCGCGCCCAGCCGTCCTGGTCTGCTGCTGACCACCTGGAGCGGCTGCTGGGGCACCGGGCTCGGCTGCGGCTGGACGACGGCGTGGCTGCCGCGCTGGCGATGTCGTACCAGGCACTCGAGCCGGCCAGCGCCCAGATGCTCCGGCTGCTCACGCTGCATCCCGGTCGCGACCTGGACCTGGATGCAGCGGCTGCACTCGCTGGGGTGTCGCCGTCGACGGCGCTGATTCACCTGACCGACCTGCTGGACGCGAGCCTGCTGAAGGAGCGGTCCGGTCGCTACGAGCTGCACGACCTGGTCCGGCTGCTGGCGGCCGACCGGGTGCGGGACGAGGACCCTGCGCCAGTACGGCGGGCAGCTGTGGTCCGTTTGCTGACGCACTACCGGTCGCTGGTCGCGGCGGCCGCCTCCGCGTACGCACCGGCCGACCGGAACCAGCTCGACATGCTGCGTGAGCACCCGGCGACCACGTTCGCCGACCTGCCCGAGGCGCAGGACTGGCTCGACGCCGAGCGGCAGAACCTGATCGCCACCGCGCTGGCCGCGCGCGAGCTCGGCCACCCGTCGTACGCGACCGATCTGTCGATGATCCTGCAGCGCTACCTGGACACGGCCGCGTTCTACGACGACGCGGTGGCGCTGCACCGTGAGGCGGTGCGTTGCGCGGAGACCGACCGGCTGCGGGGCCGGTCGTACAACAACCTCGGGTGCACCTACTGGCGGCTCGGCCGGTACGGCGACGCGCGGGCCGCCTACCAGCAGGCGCTCGCCGTGGCCCGCCGCATCGGCCACCCCGGTGGTGAGGCCTGCAGCGTGGTCAACATCGGGATGTGCAACCGGCGGCTCGGCGGGTACGCCGACGCGATCCGCCTGGCCCAGCAGGCGCTCGCGCTGTTCGATGCTAGTGGCAACAAATCGGGGCAGGCCACGGCGCTGGCCGAACTGGGCTGGTCCCAGCTGAGGCTCGGTCTGGCCGCGTCGGCGCTCGAACACTTCCGGTGTGGACTGGCGATCAGCCAGGAGCTGGGCGAGCGGACCCGCGACGAGGCCGAAGCGCTGACCAACGTCGCGGAGGCGAGCGCGGCCCTCGGCCTGCGCGCCGAGGCGATGCAGGGGTTCCAGGCCGCCGTCGCCCAGGCTCGCCGGTTGGCAGCTCCGCTGGCCGAAGCCGAAGCGCTGAACGGACTCGGCCGGCTACACCGGGCCGCCGGGGAGATCGACGAAGCCCTCGCCCGGCACGCCGAGGCGCTGGAGCTCGTTGTCGAGGTGGGCAGTCTGCCGGTGACGCTGGAGGTCGCCAACGACTGTGGTTTCGCGCTCACCCGGGCCGGGAGGTTCGCGGAGGGGATGCACCGGCACCAGTACGTGCTGTCCGAGGCGCACCGCATCGACGACCGCTACGAGCTGGGGCGAGCCTGTGCCGGGATCGGTGAGATCCTTGCCGCACAAGGGCTGATGAGCGCGGCAGCGGACTTCTGGTGGCGGGCGTACACGGCGTTCCTGGACCTCGGCTGCCCGGAGGCCACGGTAGTCGGCAGCCGGCTGGCGACGGCCGGCCACCACACGATCCTACGAAGGCAACTCCCGTCCGCCTGACCGCCGTACTGGCCAGGCGGACGGGAGGTCAGCTCAGCAGCGAGCGCCGTTGGAGGTGGAGTACCACGCCGAGTACGCGCTGACGCGGTTCAGTGCGCCGCTGGCCTTCTTCTCGTACAGGAAGAAACGCACGCAGGTGCCCTCGCGGTGGTCGTACTTGCACTCCTTCCACCCGTCGGCCGCGGCCGGAGCCGCGCAGTCACGCTCCTTGCCGTAGTTGGTGTCCACACCGGCCACGGTCGTCCAGCCGTTCGCGTCGAGGTCGACCACCCACTGGTCGTCACCGTCCCACTGGAAACAGGTCGCACCCCAGCTGGTGTAGATCCCGACACACCCAGCCGGCGGCGCCGCCGCGACCCCCATCCCCTCACCGATCACCTTGACGGCCTCACCCTTGGAGGCCACCGCGTCCCGCAGATCGACCGGGCCCGGCGCCGCTGCCGCCGTACCGGCCGCAGTGGCCCCCAGCAGCATCACACCGGCGGCCAAAGCGAACACACGCTTGGTGGTACCGAGAATCTTTCTCATTCCAGAAACGACCTTTCGGGCGGAGGTTGTGCTGTCTCCTCCACCCTCGGCCGATCCCCCTGGTCCCGTCCCACTTTTCGATCGAACTCGATCAGGGGCAGTCGGGGCGAGGCTGAACTGACCTGACCCACAGCTTGGCGTTACAGATTTTCTGAGACTTGCAGCTTCCTGCACATAACTGGCGAATGATGTCTAGCGCTTGATACGGTCGCGGGCGCCGCTGGAGGGGTCGGGGGACCCCAGGGCCTGTCAAAAGGTCATCCATGCCCCTGGGGGAACACACCATGGCCAAGTCCCGGCCGTCTGCCCGTAATCGTCGTGCCCGCGTTCGCTTTGGCCAGGCTCTCGCGATCGCCATTGCCCTAGCGGTTCCGCTGAGTGGACTCAGCTCCGCCAACGTCCCGACCGTCGCAGCGGCAGCCATACCGCAGGCGGCAATGGCTGGGCGCGGTGAGGCCTCGGCGCCAACCCAACAGGCGGGTACGACGGATCCGGCCGAGGCGGAGCCCCCAGTCGGCAAAAACACGGTGACGCCGCCGTCGCTGCGGTCGATGTTCCCGACCGATAGGAAAGAGCCGTCGGACAAGGTCGAGCAGACGCCGCCGAAGGTGGTTCCGGCGGCGGAGCCCAAGGATCCGGCGAACAGCTTCAGCGAGAAGACGAGCAAGGAGTTGCCCGAGCGTCGCGACCGGTTCTCGCAGACGTTCGTCAACGCCGACAAGACCGAGACGACTGTGCTGTCTCAGGGCCCGTTGAACTTCAAGAAGCCGGACGGTTCGTGGGCCAAGATCGACGCCGATCTGGCGCCGGCGGATGGCAAGGGCGGCTGGGAGGTGATCTCCAACGAGGTCTACTCGTGGATCGCTCCGAAGGCGAACAGCACTCCGCTGGTCCAGATGGAGCTGGGGAACGGTCACAACTTCGGGTGGAGCCTGGCCGGAGCTGGTGACGTCGCTGGCCAGATGACGGAGAACAAGGTTCTGTTCTCGGGTGTTGCGCCTGGCGCGGATCTGGAACTGGAGTCGCAGCCAACGGGCATCAAGGAAACCATCGTCCTGAGTTCGAAGACTGCCGGCCGGACGTACACGTTCCCGCTGCAGCTGACCGACAACCTCACGCCGTCGCTGGTCGGCAAGGAAATCGTCCTCACCGACGAGAACGGCGTTCAGCGCGGGAAGATCCCGGCCGGTGTGATGGAGGACAGCGGTACGACGAACGGCAGCCCGGCCACGTCGAGTGCCATCGAGTACGAACTGGTGACGGTCGACGGCAAGCCGGCGATCAAGGTCGTCGTTGACGATGCCTGGCTCGATGACCCGGCGCGGGTCTACCCGGTGAAGGTCGACCCGACCTTCTACTGGACGGAGTCCCAGAAGCCGAGCTACGCGGTGAGCGCCGGCTTGAGCGGCGGCATCGACGGTGGCCAGTCGCTGCAGATCGGTTGCCGTCCGGGGCCAGGGCAGACCACCTGCCCGAGCACGGGCTGGAACGTGTTCGCGTCATACCTGTCGTTCCCGAGCCTGGTGCCGGCCCTTCGCTATCACAAGATCTTCACGGCTCGGCTCGACTTGCTGAACTATGAATCCGGTTCGTGTGCGGCACGTTGGGTCGATGTGCACGGTGTCACCCAGGCGTGGCAAAACATCCCGCAAGCGCAGCTCAAGTTCCCCGGTCCGCCGGTGACACCAGCCGCCTTCGGCGGTGCGGGCTTCGCGAAGGGCTACATCGCGACGGGCCAGACTTCGTCGGCGTGCAAGGCCGGCTACCAGCCGATCGAGCTTCAGGCCGCCGGCCGCGACTGGATCCAGAGCCTGGCTGACGGGACGCGTGACAACTGGGGCCTGGCGGTGCGCGCCCGGAACCAGAACGACTCGGCGTCGTGGAAGAAGTTCGCCGGTGTCGACACCGCGAACCCGCCGCGGCTGGTGGTGACGCACTCGCCGTACCGGGCGTCGTACACGGCGATGCCGCAGAACCCTGCTGACTTCATCACCCAGGACAAGCCTGGCAAATTCCCGATCTACGTGAAGAACCTGGGCGCGTACACCTGGCAGCCGGGTGTGGACTTCATGACCTATCGGGTCTTTGACGAAGCCGGCAACCAGGTGCACACCGAGGACGCGCACAAGACTCAGTTCCCGACGATCGTCTCCCACCTGGGAGGTATGACGCTGCCCGTTTCGGTGCAGAAACTTCCTGGTAGTGCGGACGGCGTCACGTACTTCGTCGAGTTCACCATGGTTCATCAAGACGGCAGCATTCCAAGGACATTCACGGACTGGGGGATCGGTCCGCTGGTGCTGAAGGTCGTGGTGAAGAACGTTCCGCCGGTCGTTGATCCGGCCGGGGTGTGGCCTTTGAACGGGGCTCAGGCAACCACGTTGAGGCCGCAGGTGTGGGCGGACGCGGTCGATCCGGATGCGCCTGAGACGAGCATTCAGTACCGTTTCGAGGTGTGTGAGGTGGTCGGCACCGATCACCGCGTGAACTGCTTCACCAGCGGCGACTACGGCGCGGCCAAGACGTGGGTCGTGCCGTTCGGAAAGCTTGCCTGGAACAAGGAGTACGAGTGGCGGCCCTGGATCCGCGACAACGACGGTGTCGTGAAGACCATCCAGCCGATCACGATGTTCACCGACGTTCCGCAGCCGGTGATCACTTCGCACCTTGCCAGTAGTGAAGCCCAGCCCGGCGACAAGCCCTTCGACCCTCAGGCCGGCAACTACACCACGGCGGCGCTGGACGTCGTCGTTCCGGTTGCGGGACCAGAGCTCAACGTTGCGCGAACGTACAACGGTCTCGATCCACGTCGTGACGGACTGTTCGGCGCCGGCTGGTCGAGCCGCTACGACATGCGGGTCAAGGTCGATGGCATCTTCAGCGCGCTGGTGACCTACCCCGATGGGCGCCAGGTCCGATTCGCGCGAAACACCGACGGAAGTTACGCCGCTCCGCGTGGTTCCAAGGCGATTCTGACCGGAGCGATCTCGGGGCCGTGGTCCCTGCAGATCGCGCCCGGTACGAAGTACGAGTTCGCTGCGACGAGTGGACGACTGAGCAAGATCTCCGGTGCGCAGGGCAAGCCACTCGTACTGACTTACGACAGCGCTGAGGTGACGGCCAAACTGCAGTCGGTCGCGAGTCAGGACGGCGCCGGCCGCAAGCTCACCTTCTCCTGGACACAAGACGGTAAGCACGTCGCGTCGGTCAGCACCCAGCCGGTCGGTGGCACACCTTTGACGTGGACGTACGAGTACACCGGTGACGCATTGACCAAGGCGTGCAACTCCGAGCAGAAGTGCACGACGTACGGCTTCGAGCAAGGATCGCACTATCGCAGTGCGGTGCTGGACAGCAAGCCCGATGTCTATTACCGGTTGTCCGATGCTGTTGGGATCGCGTCGAACGAGGTCGACATCGCGCCACGAACCGACTTCGGGTCGCACCGCCAGACAACCCTCGGGCAGGGGTCCGCGCTGGCGGGTGTCGGCGACGCGGACAAGTCGACCGGATTCGGTGGCGCGACGGCCAAGTCGTCTGTCGGACTGAGGAACGGCATGCTGAATCGCAGTCGTGACGCGTCGGTCGAAATGTGGTTCAAGACGGGCGCCACTGGCTCGCAGCCGCTGATCGGTTATCAGAACAAGGCGCTGGGAACAGCCCCGACCGCCGGCATGCCACTGCTGTACGTCGGCGGCGACGGCAAGCTTCGAGGCCAGTTCTGGCAGGGAGCGGCAGCGCCGATCACCTCGTCGGCGCTGGTGAACGACAACCAGTGGCACCACGTAGCGCTGAACGCGTCCGACGGCTTCCAAACGTTGTACCTGGACGGTGGGTTGGTCGGCAGCCTGGACGGTCCGTCGATCAACAACGATCCCTTCCCGATCGGCCAGATCGGTGCGGCGGCGACCGCGCGGGCCCCTGACTGGCCAGGGTGGGGTACGGAGACGACCCGGTACTTCGATGGATTGATCGACGAAGTCTCGCTGTACTCACATCCGATCTCGGCCAAGGAGATCCAGAGCCACTACGAGCTGGGCAAGACGGCCGCCGACCAGTTGACATCGATCACGACTCCCGGCGGACGCACGCTGGCCCAGCTTCGGTACAACCCTGCCGACGACCGCATCACCGAGTACGTCGACGCCAACGGCGGCTCGTGGGACCTGGACATCGCCAGAATCAGCGGCGGTGACACAGACCTTCGGCGTACGGTCCGCGTGACCGACCCGGCCAATCGGTCGTACGTCTACGAGTACGACGCGCTCGCGGGCAGGTTGCTGCGAGTTGGTCGTCCGCTCGGTGCGCGGACGAGGGCGGAGGACCATCCGAGCGCACCGGCTCCCGAGGTCGCTGTGGACTGGCCGCGATCGGGCTACGGGATCAGAAGCTTCACCTACGACAAGACCGGCGTCATGACGAAGGTGACGAACGAGGTCGGTGCCGAGGTCAGCATGACCTACGACTCTCGTGGGAACGTCGCGTCGACGAAGACCTGCCGGACGGCGACGGACTGCCGGACCGAGTTCAACGTGTACCACGCGAACTCGGCGTGGAGTCCGCTTGACCCACGGTGGGACAAGGTGGCGATCTACCGGGACGGCAGGTCGAGCAGCGCGACGGACGACACCTACCGGCGGAGTACGTCGCTGAACGCGGCCGGTGACTTCATCACGGAACGCAGTCCCGACGGTGGCGAGGTCAACTACACCTACACCGACGGCGTAGCGACCGGCGCTGATGGCCAACCGATGCCGGCCGGTCTGCTGCGCACCTCGACGAGCAAGGTCACGGCAACCACGACCGCGCAGACGCAGTACCTCTACACCCAGCACGGCCAAGTGGCGCAGTTGACCGCTCCGTCCGGGCTGGTCACGAAGTACACCTATGACGAGATCGGCCGCAAGCTCACCGAGACGCAGGTGTCAGACAGCCTTCCGGCCGGCGTCACCTCGACGTACGCCTACGACAAGATGTCTCGTGTCATCAGCGTTACTGGTCCGGTCACGACCGACGCGGTGACGGGTGACAAGCATCAGCAGCGGGCTGAGATCGAGTACGACGACGACGGCAACGTCGCGAAGTCGACCGCCAAGGACGTGCTGACCGACGACGAACCGCGGGTCACCACCTTCGAGTACGACGATCGCGGCCGCGTGATTCGCACGGTCGACGCCACCGGCAAGGAAACCCAGCAGGGGTACGACCAGTTCGGCAACAAGACCTGGTCGCAGGACGCCAACGGCGCGCGGTTCGAGTACGCCTACAACGACCTCAACCTGCTGACCGAGGTCCGCGACTTCAACATGCCGGGCGACACTCCGGACGACCCGGAGGACACTCCTGAGGACGGCCCGACCGAGGGCGTCGACTACACGATCCAGCAGACCACCTGGTACGACCCGGCTGGCCGCAAGTCGGTCGACATCGACGCGATGAAGCGGGTCACGAACTACATCTACAATGGCGACGACACCCTCAAGACCGCGACGCTGGTCGGATTCCACAACCCCGACGGCACAACCCGCGACTTCGTTCTCGCCAGCAACACCTACGACAAGGCGGGCAACCGGACCAGGTCGGTCACCGACAACGGCAAAACCACGATCGACTACACCTACGACCTGGCCGGCCGGGTGGCGACCACTACCGGCGACCCGCAGACCTTGAAGCGGAAGACGACCGATACCCACGACCTCGCGGGCAATGTCACCAAGCGCGAGACAACGGGAGCCTGGTCGAACGCGGATCTGGCCGGCCCGACGACCGTGACCGACGTCGTCAGCTACGTGTTCGACACGGCGGGGCGTCCGGTGGAGACCAAGGTCCAGAACACCGACGGTTCCCTCCTCACCACTTCTTCGACGTACGACCAGCGTGGCCTGAGGCTCACCGAGACCCAGCCTCGCGGCAACGTCGCGGGAGCGGTCAAGGCGGACTTCACGACCAAGTTCGAGTACGACGAGCTCGGCCGCCAGATCCGGACGGTAGCGCCGAAGGTCCAGGCCGAGCAGAACGGTGACCCCGCTGCTGCGGTTCAGCCGACCGCAGCTGTGGGTTATGGCGCTTTCGGGCAGCAGACGTCCGTGAAGGATGCTCTAGGCAACATCAGCAAGACGGTGTTCGACAAGCTCGGCCGTCCCGTCGAGGTCAGCGGAGCGCCGTACACGCCACCAGGCAGACAGGCGCTGACACCCAAGGCGACCGTCGAATACGACGCGGTCGGCAACGTGCTGGCGCAGATCGACGAACGGGGCAACGCCACACGATTCACCTACGACCCTCTCGGCCGGCAGATCCAGGTCGACGCACCTGGCAAGACCAACGACGAACGCGCGCTCACCAAGCTGACCTACACGCCGACCGGCGAGGTCGAGTCGGCGACGGATCCGCTCGGCGCGGTCACGAAGTACACCTATGACGATCTGGACCGTCCCGTCACGACCACGGCGGTCGAGCGGAAGCCGGTCGCCGGGAACTTCGTCACCCGGTTGACCTACGACGACCTGAGTAATGTCGTGAAGGCGCAGACTCCGTCGGGCGCGATCGCAACGAACACCTACGACACCCTCGGCCAGCTCACGCAGTCGACCGACCCGAACAGCGTGCTGACCAAGCTGGGCTACGACTACGCGGGCCGTCAGGTCCGGAGCAGTGACGGGCTCGGCCGAAGCAGCATCGCGTCGTACAACAAGGCTGGTCAGCTCGTGTCCAGCAAGGTGCTCGACGCGGCCAACAACTCGCTGGGGACCACGCAGCTCGGCTACGACGCTGACGGGAACCTCGTCAGTTCGACACCGGCCAGTGGCAACCGCGCGACGACATACACCTACGACGCGCTCGGCCGGCTGACCCAGCAGGTCGACCCGGTGTCGGCGACCCAGTCGATCACCATCGGCTACGGGTACGACGCCGCAGGCAACCGCACGCGCTACACCGACGGGCGTGGCAACTCCACGACGTACACGATCAACACTCTCGGACTCCCCGAGAAGGTGATCGAACCGTCGACCACCGCGCATCCGGCGCCGGCCGACCGCACCTGGACCGCCTCGTACGATGCAGCTGGCAACTCCTCGCTGCTGCTCTCGCCAGGCGGAGTCCAGCGCACTCGCACCTACGACGCCGTCGGACGGCTGCTGAAGGAGGAGGGAACTGGCGCTGAGGCCTCGACCGCCACCCGCGAGCTCGGCTATGACCTCGCCGGACGCCTCACCTCGAGCAGCTCGATCGACGGCGCGAACTCCTACAACTACAACGACCGCGGCATGCTCCTGCGTGCCGACGGCCCGTCTGGAACCTCGACCCAGGGTTATGACGCCGACGGGCAGTTGACCCAGCGGATCGACGCTGCGGGCACTGCCGACTTCACCTATCTCAACGGCCGTCCGGCGACGGTCACCGACCCGGTCACCCGCACCTCCCAGACGCTCGGCTACAACACCGCCGGCCAGCTGAGCACCATCGACTACGGGTCCGGCCGGCTCCGGACCGTCGGCTACGACGCCTACGGCCGGATGAACGCCGACACGCTGAAGGCAGGCCAGACCGTCGTCTCCTCGATGACGTACGGCTACGACGCCGACAACAACATCACCAGCAAGAAGACCACCGGCGTCGCCGGCGCTGCTGACAACACCTACTCCTACGACCAGCTCGGCCGGCTCACCTCCTGGACTGCCGGGACCAAGACCACCGAATACGGCTGGGACGCCGCGAGCAACCGGACCAAGGCCGGCACAAAGCTCGCGACGTACGACGAGCGCAACCGGCTGATCAACGACGGCACGTCCGACTACACCTACTCGGCGCGTGGCAGCTTGTTGTCGAAGAAGGCGGGCGCGACCACGGAGGCGTTCACCTTTGACGCCTTCGACCGGATGATCAAGAGCTCCGACCGCGACTTCACCTACGACGCCCTGGACCGTCCTGTGGCTGCCGGGACCGCCCGGATGCGGTACGCCGGGTTCAGCGACGAGGTAGTCACCGACGGCACCCAGTCGTTCGGTCGCAGCGCCAGCGACGGTCTGCTCTCCGTCGGCTACGACGCAACCAAGCGCCTGGTCCTCGCAGACCGCCACGGCGACATCATCGGCGGCTTCGACCCCACCGACACCACGCTGGCCGCCGGGCTGCCCGACTCCCGCAGCTACGACCCCTTCGGCAACTCCACCGCCGCCAACGGCCTCAAGTACCGCATCGGCTACCAAGGCGACTGGACCGACCCCCGCAGCGGCGACGTCAACCAAGGCGCCCGCTGGTACAACACCGAATCCGGCACCTTCAACTCCCGCGACACCATCAGCCACGCGGCGGGCTCGGCCTCGTCCCTGCCGAACCTGTACGCGTACGCCGCCGGCAACCCAACAACTTTGAACGATCCGACCGGGAACAAGCCCTTCGATCCCGATGGTGGTCAGTACGACCCGCATTGCGAACTTGAGAACATCGGAGAGGGCGACTTCTGGAACTGTGTTGGTTGGGATTACACCCCTCCGCCAAGCGATTGCCAGAAGAACTGCGACACAGAGCGGGACTGCAAGAAGACGGATTGCGACAAGCCAGGGCCTACTTGCAAGACCAACCCGAAACTCTGCCCGCCGCCCATCAAGGACTGCCGCAAGACCAACACCTGCCCGGTGGAGAAGTGCAAGCGGAACTGTGATCCTCCTCCGCCGCCGAAGAAGTGCGATGCCGAGTGCAAGCGCAAGCAGAAGGAGAAAGAGGACCGCGAGCGGACAGAGAAGGCCCTCCAGGACCAGGAAGATCGCGCTAGGAACAACCCGGTCGTTCCTCCTGGCAGTCCAACCTGCAGCGCCGCCAACCCAAGCCTCTGCCCACGCAACCCCACCCGCCCAGCCGACCAGAACGGCGGCTACGTAGACCGCACCACCCAAACCGGCGGCTCCGCTGACCTCGCCTACCAAAACGCCGTCACCACCCTCGGCACCACCATCGGCGGCGTGAGTGAAACAGGCTCCCTCGGCTCGCTGATGACCGGCGCGATGATGCCGCCCTGGAACAACATTCCCTGCGAACTGGGTGGCTGCGGCGGCGGTATGGGCCCCGGCGGTCTCCGTGGCATTCCCGTCAGTCCTGAAGTTGTGGGGGGATTGGGGATTGGGGTCATGCTCGCGCAACTGGCCAAGGATCTATCAATCCTTGGGCCTCTTGGTGGGATCCTGCATCACAGTTCCGATGACGAGTCCGGATCCTCGAGTGGGATCGGAGGCGAAGGTGGCGGCACCTGTAGCGATCCGGAGCATTGTTTGGAGGGAAAGAAGGGTTACGATGTGTACGATCCTCAGACTCGAAATATAATTACGGATATCGATCAGGTAGATCGAGGTGTTCTGTGGGAGCTGAAGTCCGCACAGTACGCCGACGAAGGATGGCTGACGAAGCACCTAGACAGGAAGGTCGATCTGTATCTCAAGGCAAGGCAGCAGTTGCCGAGCTACGAGAACGCTCCGATTGGATTCCGTTTCGAGAAGCCGGTCGACCCGCGATTCCGGACAGCGGTCGAAAATCATGTCAACAAGTTGCGTGAGGCAAATCCAGGTGTCGACATCAGGCTGGAGTTCTTGAAGTGAGCTATCTGTTCGAGGTTGCGGATCACATAGTTTGGGATGTTTCGCAGGGGCCGGCGCGTCTGTACCTGGCGATGGCGAAAGACGTCAGCGACATGCTTGGCGTGCCGACCGGGATCAGTGAACCCTTCAATGATGCTTGTGAGATCGACCGTGCGCAGTTCGGCGCCTTTGTCGAGGCTGTGCTTGCTGCTTACGGTGATACGAATCATGCTGTTTTCCGTGATTTGCTGGGCGGAGTGATTCGTCCGAGCCTTGTACTTGCTGAACGCATTGGTTTTCCGGTCGACGCATCCTCCGATCACGCTCGAGCCTTGCTGGCGGACGCGCGCACACTCGGCCGGTCGATGGCGCGTTGAGGGCTGGTTCGGCTGGTGATCCGGCGGTGTTGGAGTCAGCTCCTGAGATGATCAGGTCGAGGCGCTCTCAGGCTCGGAATGCACGGTCTCACTTGACGTTGAACGAAGGCGCCGCCGGCACCTGAGTCAGCGCGGGAGCGCACCTCAGACGGTTGCGCGCCTCCGGGCGGTAGCCCGCATCTCCGCGCGGTAGCGCGCCCTCGGGCGATAGTGCCCGGATGGTCGCGGCGTGGTGGTGCTCGCAGCTACTGGTGTGTGCGTCGCGGCGTGCGGGGTTGGTGTCGCTGGGCTGGTGGTCGTCAAGCAGAACCCGGACAAGGTCAAGGCAGGTGTGGAGAAGGCCGGCCCGCACTTAGCGCGCCAGCGCGTACTCGGGCGTAAGCCCGTGACTCAGCGCGACAGCGCGTACTGAAGCGCGCCAGCGCGCACCTCAACTGGGTGGGCGGGAGCGCCGCGTAGCACGCGACGTAGGAGCGGGCGTAGTCGGCGCGTGGGATGAAGGCAGGCGTGTGGGAGGAAAGCACTAGCCTGGCCATATGAGTGCGAACGGGCAGGTGGCGATTCTTGGCGCTGGTGTGATGGGGGAGACCCTGTTGTCGGGGCTCTTGCGGGCCGGGCGGCAGCCGGGGGAGCTGTTGATCACCGAGCGGCGGGAAGAGCGGGCGACCGAGCTGCGGGAGCGGTACGGCGTTGATGTGGTGAGCAACGTCGAGGCTGCGGCGAAGGCTGACACGTTGGTGTTGGTGGTGAAGCCTCAGGACATGCCGGAGTTGCTCAAGGAGATCGCGCCGGCGGTGCGGGCCGAGCAGACGATCGTCTCGTTGGCGGCGGGGATCACGACCGGGTTCATCGAGTCGCGGCTGCCTGAGGGGGTTGCCGTCGTGCGGGTGATGCCGAACACCCCGGCTCTCGTGGACGAGGGGATGGCGGCGATCTCCCGTGGCGCGCACTGCGACGAGAGCCACCTGGTGCTCGCCGAGGGGCTGCTGGCGGCGACGGGCAAGGTCGTGCGCGTGCCGGAGAAGCAGCAGGACGCGGTGACCGCGATCAGCGGGTCCGGGCCGGCGTACATCTTCTTCGTGGTCGAGTCGATGATCGAGGCCGGCGTGCACATGGGCCTGCCGCGCAGTACGGCGACCGAGCTGGTCGTGCAGACCGTGGTCGGGTCGGCGAAGCTGCTGCGGGAGACCGGCGAGCACCCGACCGTCCTGCGCGAGCGAGTCACCTCACCGGGCGGTACGACGGCCGCCGCCGTACGGGAACTGGAGGACCATAAGGTCCGCGCCGCGTTCCTGTCCGCGATCGAAGCGGCCCGCAACAGATCACGAGATCTCGCCGCGGAGTAACACCGTACGGCGGGTCACCGTTAGTGTTGTCGTCGCGGTTTCCTGCCACTCCAAGGATGAGACGACTATGGTCCCGGCCATGAACAACCATTCGGTGGACCCGGCCGCCACGGCGTCGGCCGCCGGGCGGGTGCCCGGGCTGCCTGCGCTGCCGTGGCGGGTCCCGCTCGACCGGGCGCCCTGGTGGGCGTGGGCGCTGTTCGTCCTGCCCTTCGTGGCGGTCCCGGTGCTCAACTCGTGGCTGTGGATGGGCGCCCGCGACTTCCTCGCGGTCGGCCTGTTCACGCTGATCGGCGCCTCGGTCGTCCGGGTCGCGGGCGGTGTCGTGCTCTACAAGGTCGAGATCACCGAGGCGACGCTGAAGGCCCGGACCAGCCTGCTCGTCCGCAGCCTGGCGTGGCAGGACGTCGACAAGGTCGAGGTCGTCGACGGTTCGGTCGTGCTCAGCTCGGGCCGCGACGAGAACGAGATCAACGGCATCACCGAGGGCCGCACCGACGAGGTGGCCCAGAACATCGAGGCCGCTCGTGACGCCGCCGCCGACCAGCCGGTACGCCGGTCCCGCCCGCGCCCCGGCCTCGGCGTCCTGCTCGTCCTGCTCTACCTGGTCCTCTCGGTCGGCGCGTTCCTGATCCGCTGGCACCTCATCTGAACCTCCCCCACCCGTTCACGCCGCCGGGCTAGTCTCGACAGCACCGGATAGCGAACGGGAAGGTGCACGATGCTGGGACTGCCCGCGCAGGTGACGGTCTGTCTGTTCGACCTCGACGGCGTGCTCACGGACACGGCGGCCGTGCACATGGCCGCGTGGAAGGAGATGTTCGACGCCTTCCTGACCGACCGCGGCGATCCGCCCTTCACGACGCAGGACTACGAGGAGTACGTCGACGGCAAGCCGCGGACCGACGGGGTCCGGGACTTCCTGGCGTCGCGCGACATCAAGCTGCCCGAGGGCTCGAACGACGACCCGACGACGGCGAGCACGATCAACGGCCTCGGCAACCGCAAGAACGACGCGGTCCAGCGCCGGATCCGCACCGACGGCGTCCGCGTCTTCGAGGGCTCCCGCCGCTACCTCCAGGCCGCGCAGCAGGCCGGGCTCCGCCGCGCGGTGGTCTCGTCGAGCGCGAACACCGAAGAGGTCCTGCAGGTCACCGGCCTCGCCCAGTACATCGAGCTCCGCGTCGACGGCGTCACCATCCGGACCGACAACCTCCGCGGCAAGCCCGCTCCCGACACGTTCCTCGCCGCGGCGAAACAGCTCGGTGTCGACCCGTCCCAGGCCGTCGTGTTCGAGGACGCCCTGGCCGGGGTCGAGGCCGGGAAGGCCGGCGGTTTCGGGTACGTCGTCGGCGTCGATCGCGTCGGTCAGGCCGATGCCCTGAGCAAGCACGGCGCGAGCGTCGTCGTACAGGATCTTGCCGAGCTGCTGGACGGAGACGACAAGTGACCGAGCGCGCCGCGGAGCACCCGATCGAGCCCTGGTCGTTGCGGGAGAGCGGGCTGGACCTCGACCGGATGGCCCAGTCCGAGTCGTTGTTCGCGCTGTCCAACGGCCACATCGGCCTGCGCGGCAACTTCGACGAGGGCGAGCCGTTCGCGATCCCCGGCACCTACCTGAACTCGTTCTACGAGCGCCGCCCGCTCCCGTACGCCGAAGCCGGCTACGGCTACCCCGAGTCCGGCCAGACGCTCGTCGACGTCACCAACGGCAAGCTGATCCGGCTGCTCGTCGACGACTCGCCGTTCGACGTCCGGTACGGCGACCTGCACAGCCACGAGCGCGTGCTCGACTTCCGGACCGGGATCCTGCAGCGCGACGCCGACTGGACGTCGCCGGCCGGGAAGCGGGTCAAGATCCGGTCGCGCCGCCTGGTCTCGCTGACGCAGCGCGCGGTCGCCGCGATCGAGTACGTCGTCGAGGCGGTCGACCAGCCGACCCGGATCGTCGTCCAGTCCGAACTGGTCGCGAACGAGTCCCAGCCGACCCTGTCCGCCGACCCGCGGGTCGCGGCGGTGCTGGACAACCCGCTCGAGCCGGTCTCGCAGCACGGGGACGCCGAGGACGTCGTACTGGTGCACCGCACGCGGCAGAGTGACCAGCTGATGGCGGCGGGGATGGCCCACGAGGTGGACACGCCGACGCGGTTCAAGGTCGACCTCGACGTCCGCGAGGACTGGGCGCGCAACACGGTGATCTGCGAGCTGCAGCCGGGCGAGAAGCTGCGCGTGGTCAAGTACGTCGCCTACGGCTGGTCCAGCCTGCGGTCGGAGACGGCGGTCGCCGACCAGGTCGCGGCCGCGATGGCCGGTGCGCAGTTCACCGGCTGGGACGGGTTGGTGACGCAGCAGAAGGAGTTCCTGGACGACTTCTGGGACGCCGCCGACGTGGAGGTGCACGGCCACGCCGAGCTGCAGCAGGCGGTCCGGTTCGCGCTGTTCCACGTGCTGCAGGCCGGCGCGCGGGCCGAGCGGCGAGCGATCCCGTCGAAGGGCCTGACCGGCGCGGGCTACGACGGGCACACGTTCTGGGACACCGAGGGCTTCGTGCTGCCGGTACTGACCTACACGATGCCGGACGCTGCCGCGGACGCGCTGCGCTGGCGGCACTCGATTCTTGACCAGGCCAAGGAGCGGGCCGGCGTACTAGGGCTGAAGGGCGCGGCGTTCCCGTGGCGGACGATCCGCGGGCAGGAGTGTTCGGGGTACTGGCCGGCCGGTACGGCGGCGTTCCACCTGAACGCCGACATCGCCGAGGCGGTCACCCGGTACTACTGCGCCACGCTCGACGAGCAGTTCATGACCGATGTCGGCGTCGAGCTGCTGGTGGAGACCGCCCGGCTGTGGATCTCGCTCGGGCACCACGACCGTGACGGCCGCTGGCACCTGCCCGGCGTGACGGGTCCGGACGAGTACAGCGCTGTTGCCGACGACAACGTCTTCACCAACCTGATGGCCGCCAAGAACCTGCGCGCCGCGGCGACGTTCGCGGCGAAGTACCCGGCCAAGGCCCGCGAGCTGGAGGTCGACTCCGAGGAGGAGGCCGCCTGGCGGGACGCGGCCAACGCCGTCTACGTCCCGTACGACGAGAAGCTCGGCGTGCACCCGCAGTCCGAGGGCTTCACCGGGTACGCGGAGTGGGACTTCGAGGGATCCAAGGACAAGTACCCGCTGCTCCTGCACGCGCCGTACTTCGAGCTGTACCGCAAGCAGGTGGTCAAGCAGGCCGACCTCATCCTGGCGACGTACTGGTGCGGTGAGTCGTTCACGGCCGAGGAGAAGGCTCGCGACTTCGACTACTACGAGCGGCTGACGGTCCGGGACTCGTCGCTGTCGGCGTGCGTCCAGGCGGTCGCGGCGGCCGAGGTCGGGCATCTCGACCTGGCCTACGACTACGCGTACGAGGCGGCGCTGATCGACCTGCTCGACCTCCACCACAACAGCGGCGACGGGCTGCACATGGCGTCGCTGGCCGGTGCGTGGATGGCGCTCGTCGCGGGCTTCGGTGGGCTGCGGGAGCGGAGGGGTCAGCTGAGCTTCGATCCGGCGCTGCCGGACGGGCTCGACGGACTGGTCTTCCGGGTGCGCTGGCGTGGGGTCCGGCTGCGGGTCGAGGTCCAGCACCATCAGGTGACGTACGCCGTACACGACGGACCGGGCGCTCAGATCACCTTCCTGCACGCGGGCGAGGAGGTCCGGGTGACCGAGGACCAGCCGGTGACGAAGGCGCTGAAGAAGCGCAAGCCGCTCCTGCCTCGGCCGCCGCAACCGGTCGGTCGTGAGCCGATGTCGGCCGTCACCAAGCACCCGAAGGAGAACCGCGAGAAGCACCTCGCAGGCGAGGCATAGAGTCGGCCATATGGACTTTTCCCTGTGGCCGGCCGCGTCGCGGACCTGGCAGGAGATTCTCGAAGGTGCGGAGTACGCCGAGCGGACCGGGTGGCACGGCGTCTGGATCGCCGACCACTTCATGCAGAACGGCGACGACCTGTCGATCCCGGTGAACGAGGCGCTCGCGCTGCTCGCCGGGCTGGCGGCGCGGACCGAGCGGGTCCGGATCGGGTCGATGGTGCTCGGCAACACGTACCGGCACCCGGCCGTCGTGGCGAACTGGGCCGCGACGGTCGACCAAATGAGCGGTGGCCGTTTCGTGCTGGGCGTCGGCGCGGGCTGGCAGGTCAACGAGCACGAGGTGTACGGGATCGAGCTGCCCGCGGTGAAGGAGCTGCTGGCGCGGTTCGAGGAGGCCTGCCAGGTGTTCCGCGGGCTGCTGACCGAGGACCGCTTCAGCTTCGACGGCAAGTACTACCAGCTCAGCGGTGCCCCTCTGGAGCCGAAGCCGGGCAAGCTTCCGCTGCTGATCGGCGCCTCCGGCGAGAAGGTCGCGCTGCGCATCGTCGCCCGGTACGCCGACGAGTGGAACCACTGGGGCGTCCCGGAGGTGGCCCGACACAAGGGTGAGGTCTTCCGTGCCCACTGCGAGAAGATCGGCCGCGATCCGTCGACCGTCCGGCGTTCGACCCAGGCGATGATCCAGGTCATCGACCCGGGCGACACCGAGGCCGAGGCGCGTCGCGACGGCCTGATCGCCGCCGGCCGCCCGACGATCATCGGGACCGCCGACTACGTGCTCGACACCATCGCGCAGTACCCCGAGGCCGGCATCGACGAGCTGCTGATCCCGGACTCGTTCTACGGCTCCGGCAACCAGCGCTTCGACGCGCTGGAGCGCCTGCGCGAAGAGGTCCTGGTCAAGCTCTGAGCGTCGCCACGACCGGCCAGTGGTCGCTCGGAAGGCGGCCACCGGGCCGGTGGTGCGAGACGGACGCGTCCACGACCTGCAGCTGCTTGACCAGGATGTGGTCGATGCGCTCGTCGGCCTCGCCGGTGAAGTCGTGGAACGTCCCGCCGGCCTCACTGGGCAGCGCATCGGTCCAGCCGGCGGCGGTCAGCACCTTCAGCGGCGGGGACGCGGGCTCGGCGTTCAGATCGCCCATCAGGATCCACGGCCGATCGGCCGTCGCCCACTGATCGAGCAGCCGGGACGACTCAACTCGGGCGGTCTCTCCCATGTGGTCGTAGTGAGTGTTGATGACACCGACTCGCTGACCCGCTGACTCGAGATCGACCAGCGTCGCGATCCGCGTCAGATCCGCGTCCCACCCAACCGATCCCGGTACCTCCGGCGTCGGCGACAACCACCGCGTCTCGTACGACGCAACGGTCCACGCGCCAGGCCGGACCATCACCACCGAGTGCTCACCGGCCGCCACGCCGTCGTCCCGCCCGGCGCCGACAATCTCCCAGTCGCTGAAGCGTTCCCGCAGGTAGGCGAGCTGGTCCGGCAGCACCTCCTGCAACCCGACCACGTCGGCCGCCAGTTCCTCGATCGCCGCGACCGTCGCCTCCCGCCGTACCGGCCAGGAGTCGTCGCCGTCCGGCGCCGAGGAGTTCCGGATGTTGAACGTCGCCACCCGCAGCTGCACACTCACCCCTCGATCCAACCAAACGCCGAACGACTCCCGGCCGCCCCCCGGCCTTCAAGCCATCGCGGACACCCGGCCCGGGTTGAGCCCCATCGCAGTGGTTGCTGAGAGCAACAACGGTGCGCTCGCCTCGATCGCGCGGTCCCGTCCGGCCGCCAGCATCGCGTCGACGGTCGCCGGATCCGATGCCAGTACGGCGTACTGGCGCTGCAGCGGCTCGATCACACTCAGCACCGCGTCGGCGACGTCGGTCTTCAGGTCGCCGTAGCCCTGGTAGCCCTTGGCAAGCTCCTCCGGGTCACCGTCGGTGCACGCGGCAAGGATCTCCAGCAGGTTCGTCACGCCCGGCTTGGCCGATGGGTCGTACCGAACGACGTTCTCGGAGTCCGTCACCGCCTTCATCACCTGCCGGCGGATGACGTCCGGCGGGTCGAGCAGCCGGATTGTGCCGATCGCGTCGTCCACGTCGGACTTGCTCATCTTGGCGGTCGGCGTCTGCAGGTCCTTGATCCGGGTCGCGAACGCCGCCTTCGCCAGCTCCGGTACGACGAACGTCTCGCCGTACTCGCGGTTGAACCGGATCGCCACGTCGCGGGCCAGCTCGACGTGCTGGTCCTGGTCGTCACCGACCGGGACGCGATCGGTGCCGTAGAGCAGGATGTCCGCCGCCATCAGGCACGGATAGGTGAACAAGGAGACCCGGGTCATGGGTTTGTCGCGACCCTTCTCCTTGTACTGGATCATCCGCGACAGCTCCCCGACGTACGAGGTGCACTCGAGCAGGTACCCGAGCTGCACGTGCGCGGGGACCTCCGACTGCACGAACACCGTGCCCTCGGGGGATCCGGCCGCGAGCATCAGCGTCGCGGTCTCGCGGGTGAGCTCGGCCAGCCGTCGTGGGACGTGGCGCATGGTCATCGCGTGCAGGTTCGCGACGAAGTAGAACCCGTTCGGGTCCGTGAAGCGGCGCAGCGCGCCCAGGTGGTTGCCCAGGGTCAGCCGGCCGGTCGGCATGATGCCGGATACCGAAGTCATCGTGTGTTCGTCCTCTTCGTGGGGAGTGGAGACGCCACCCCGTCCGAGGGCAAACAGAAGAGGCCGCCTCGGCGAGGCGGCCTCTGGATGCGTGTGAACGCTGGGGGTCCGCCGTCAGGCGGCCCACCACTGCTGCAAGGTCAGGTTGTTCACACGCACAGCATAGATCAGGCGAACATCTCCGCCAACAGTTCCGGGCCGATGACGATCGGCTCGGGCCGGTACCCCGGAGGCTGCGTGCCCATCAGCTCGCGGACCAGGAAGTCCCAGCAGCGCCCGCGGACGTAGGCCAGGCAGTCGAGGAACGAGTGCTCGGCCCCCGGTACGACGAGCAGCTCGAAGTCCTTGTTGGCCGCGATCAACCGGTCGGCCAGCCGCAGCGTGTGGTCCGGGTGGACCTGGTCGTCCATCTCACCGTGGATCAGCAGGAGCTTGCCCTCCAGTCGGTCCGCGAGCTGCACGTTGGACGAACGGGTCCAGGCCTCGGGGTTGTTCGCGCCGTCGTACGCCTCGGCGAAGCCCGCGTTGAAGAAGTGCGGCTCGTGCGAGCCCGACATCGTGACCCCGACCTTGTACGTCGCCGGGTGGTCGAGCATCGCTCGCGCCGCCGCGAACCCGCCGCCGGAGTGGCCGAACGCGCCCACCCGGTCGAGGTCCATCCACGGCCGGGTAGCAGCCAGCTGCTGCAGCGCGGCGACGTGGTCGTCCAGGGATCCCGCGTCGCCGAGGTGCCCGTACGACGCGTCGTGGAACGCCTTGCTCCGGCCGGGCGTGCCACGCCCGTCGAGCGCGATGACTACGAAGCCCAGCGCTGCAAGGGGTTCCGCGTCGAGACCCATGCCGCCGGGGTCGAAGCAGGGTGCGACTCGAGTGACCTGTGGCCCGGGGTAGAGCGTGTCGACGATCGGGTAGCGCTGGTCGGACTCGAACCCGTGTGGCCGGTACAGGACGCCATAGATGTCCGTCTCGCCGTCGGCGGCCTTCACGCGGAACCGTTCCGGCGCCGTCCAGCCGGTCGCGACGAGCTTGCTGATGTCGGCGCGCTCGAGCTCGACCAGCACGCGGCCGTCCCAGTCGCGGGCCGTGATCACCGGCGCGGTCTCGACGGTGGAGGCGGAGTCGATGAAGTACTGCTGGTTCGCCGACACCGTCACGATGTGGTCCAGGTCGTCGTCGGTCACCTTGGCGAAGCCGGAGCCGTCCAAGCCGACCCGGCAGACCGTACGCCGGTACGGGTCCTCGTCGACCAGGCCGGACGCGGTGAAGTAGACGACCCGCTCGGTCTCGTCGACGTGCAGGATCTGGCGGACGGCCCACTCGCCAGTGGTGACCTGGCCGAGCAGCTCGCCGGTGCGTACGTCGTACCGGTAGAGGTGGCCCCAGCCGTCGCGCTGCGAGTACCAGAGGACCTCGTCGCCGGTGAGCTTGATGATCGGCGCTTCGGTCATGAACTGGTTGGGCTCGACGCGGGTGTCGCCGGACTCGCTGAGGACCGTGGTGACCTCGCCGGTGGTCGCGTCGAGGCGGTGGAGCGTCAGGGTGCGCAGGTCGCGCGGCCGGCTGAGGTAGTAGACCGCTGAGCCGTCCGCGGCCCACCACGCCCACTGGGCGGTGACCGGTGACATCACCGGCGTCTGCAGCGGCTCGGCCTGAGCACGGACGACGTTGCCGTCAGCAACATTCAGGACGACGAGCTCGGCCAGGGGCAGGTGCTCGTCACCGGCGTACGGGAATCGCTGGGTGTGGACGGTCGGAGCACTGCCGTCGGCGGGCCGGGCTTCCAGGAGGTGGGTCTGGCGCACGTTGCGCTCGTCGGTCCGGTGCGTGAGGACCTTCGTCGAATCGGGCGACCAGGCCGCCGCGGGCGGCAGGTACGGGATGCCGAGTTTGCGCAGCAGCGTCGGGTTGGCGGTGGAGGACGGGCCGGCGCCGTACTGGTAGTCGGCCTCGCCGTCGGTGGTCAGGGCCCACTCGCTGTCGGCGGAGACCGCCCACAGGTCGTGGCCCCGGCGGGAGACCGCGAACTTACCGTCGGGCGACGGGACGTCGAGCGGGTTGGCGGACGGGCTGCCCGGCGCGGTGGACGCGGGCGGTGCGGTGATGGTTTCGCGGGTCCCCGCGGCGGGGTCGACCAGGACGAGCCGGTGCTCGGTGCCGGTGTTCACGGCGTACCAGAACCGGGCGCCGCCGTCGATCCACTGCGGCCTGACCTTGTCGCCCACCACGAGTTCGCCGGGGCGGGCCGGGCGGCGGAGCAACTGCTCCGCCGCTTGGTAGTCCTGCGTGCTGGTCATCTGCTGGGGTGTCCTTCTGGTTCAGAGGTTGTGGGCGGTGATGTCGCCCTGGGTGGTGGTGGCCTTGATGGTCAGGTCGGTCTCGCCGCTGTTCTTCAGCGAGTTCTGGACCCGGCCGACGGTGGTGCCGGCGTCCAGGGAGGCCGAGGCCGCGGAGCCGACCGAGATGTTGCCGGCCTGGGTGGCCAGGACGACGGTGCCGCTGACGGCCTCGTCGATCTTCAGGTCGCCCTGCATCGTGGTGATCTCGCCGGAGCCGGTGAGGCGACCGATCGAGACGTTGCCGGCCTTGGTGCTGATCCGGACGCTCGCGGCCTCGTCGACCTTGATCTCGCCCTGCGCGGCCTCGAAGGCGACCTCGCCGAACCGGCCGACGGCGCGGAACTCGGCGCCGGCTGCCTTCGCCTCGACCTGCGAGCCGGTCGGCAGCTGGACGGTGACCTCGATCGAGCCGGAGTTGCCGAGGATCTGGTTCTTGGCCGTGGCGACGATCCGCAGCACGCCGTCGGCGTACTCGACCGTGGTCTGCTCGGCGACCTTCACGTCGCGGCTCTTCGAGGCGTCGGCCGGGCGGACGTCGACGGTGGTGTCGGTGCGGTCGGCGGCGATGAACTGGATCCGGCCGGCCGGGATGTCGAGGACGGTGGTGATCGGGCTGGTGGTGGTGAACTTCTGCATGATGTTTCCCTTGTTCGTGGTGTCGTTTCTGATAGGTGAAACGCTACGTTGCGTTCATGATTCGCGCAACAAGAATGTTCTTGCTGCGAAGTGTTTATGCAGGTCAGAGCATGATTTTCGTTGCAACGGTTTGAAATCTAACGCAATGACGTTGGGCTCGGTCGTTGCGTTGGGGTGGAAGTGAACGCTCCGGCGGGCGTGTTCGCCGGGCCGGGGCTAAGGTTTTGGGCATGAGTGGTGAGGCGATGCTGGTGTTCGACGAAGAGCTGACGGCGTACGACTTCGGGCACGGGCATCCGATGAGCCCGGTGCGGGTCGACCTGACCGTCAAGCTGGCTCGCGCCCTGGGCGTGCTGGACCAGCTGAAGGTGGTCCCCGCGCCGACGGCGTCCGACGAGTTGCTGCGGACCGTGCACACGCCGGAGTACATCGCCGCGGTGAAACGCGCCGGGCAGGATCCCGACGTACCGGACCTGCGGCACGGGCTCGGGACCGACGACACCTACTGCTTCCCGGGCATGCACGCCGCCTCGGCCCACGTCGTCGGCGCGTCCGTCGAGGCCGCGCGCGCGGTCTGGGAGGGCGAGGTCCTGCACGCCGCGAACATCGCCGGCGGGCTGCACCACGCGATGCGCTCGCAGGCCAGCGGCTTCTGCGTCTACAACGACCCGGCGATCGCGATCCAGTGGCTGCTCGACCACGGCGCTCAGAAGGTCGCCTACGTCGATGTCGACGTGCACCACGGCGACGGCGTCCAGGCGGTCTTCTACGACGACCCGCGCGTCCTCACCGTCAGCCTGCACGAGTCACCGACCACGCTCTTCCCGGGGACCGGTACGGCGGGGGAGACCGGCGGGCCTGGCGCCGAGGGCAGCGCGGTCAACATCCCGCTGCCTCCGGGCACGGGCGATTCCGGCTGGCTCCGGGCGTTCCACGCGATCGTCCCGGACGTGGTGAAGGCGTTCGCGCCCGACGTACTGGTGACTCAGCACGGGTGTGACTCCCATGTCGAGGACCCGCTGGCGCACCTGACCAAGACCGTCGACGGGCAGCGCGCGGCGTACGCGGCTCTGCACGACCTGGCGCACGAGGTGTGCGAGGGCAAGTGGGTCGCGACCGGCGGTGGCGGCTACGCGATCATCGAGGTCGTGCCGCGCGCGTGGACGCACCTGCTGGCGATCGTCGCGGGCAAGCCGATCGAGCCGACGACCGCGGTGCCGGAGTCGTGGCGCGAGGAGGTCAAGATCCGCTACGCGCGGATCGCGCCGTCGCGGATGACCGACGGCAACGACGGCTCGTACGAGTCCTGGTCGAGCGGCTACAACCCGGATACGTGGCTGGATCGGTCGATCAAGGCGACCCGGGACGTGTCGTTCCCGCTGCTCGGGCTCGACCCGACGTACTGATCTCCCTGAATCGAGCGTTGGAACGAGCCTGGGATCGAGTCACACCAGACACCCTCTTTCCCATTCGTACCATCAGCCACTACGCTCGGTTCATGCACGGGCGGAGGTGCCGGAGGGGAAGCCGGCGCACGATCCGTGCTGGAAGTGCGGTGCGTTATGGCATCAAAGAAGTCCGGTGGTGAGCAGCCGCTCGCCGAGGTGAAGTTCCTGACCGTGGCTGAAGTCGCCACGGCCATGCGCGTGTCCAAGATGACGGTGTACCGGTTGGTGCACTCCGGCGAGCTGCCCGCGGTGCGGGTGGGTCGGTCGTTCCGGGTGTCGGAGGACGCGGTGCACGACTACCTCAAAGGCGCCTTCTTCCAGGCCGGATAACTACGAGAAGCACAGCGGCCGGAATCCTCCCGAGGACCGGCCGCTGCGCCTTGCCCAGGCGATGGTCAGCGCTTCAGCAGGTCCCTGATCATCTCGGTGATCTCCTTGGGTGACTCCTCGGCCATGAAGTGCCCGCTGGTCGTCGTACTGTGCACAAGATCCGGCGCCCAGGCTCGCCACCGCGCGGCAGCGTCGAACCCGAGCGCGCTGCCCCAGTCCTGCTGCACCACAGACACCGGCATCGCCAGCTTCCGCCCGGCCGCGAGATCAGCCTCGTCGTGCCGTACGTCGACGCCCGCGCTCGCCCGGTAGTCCGCCACGATCGACGGCACGGCAACGCGGCAAGCATCCAAGTACGCCGTACGAACCTCCGCCGGAATCGCCGCCGGATCCTTCACCCACAGATCCAGGAAGTACCCGAAGAACGCGTCCGAGCTCGCCGCGATCATCGTCTCCGCCAACCCAGGTGGCTGAGCCATCAGGTACAGGTGAAACCCCACCGCCGCCGAGGTCCCCTGCATCACCGACCACATGTCGAGCGTCGGCAACACATCCAGACTCGCCAGGTGCGTCACGGCGTCCGGATGATCCATCCCCGCCCGAAACGCCACCAGCGCCCCGCGATCGTGCCCCACCAACGCAAACCGCTCGTGCCCCAGCGCCTTGGCCACCGCCACAACATCAGCCGCCATCGTCCGCTTGGAGTACGTGTCCTCTCCGTCCTCCACCGGCTTGTCGCTGTCCCCGTACCCCCGAAGATCCGGACAGATCACCGTGTAGTCCGCCGCCAGTTCCACCGCCACCTGCCGCCACATCAGGTGAGTCTGAGGAAACCCGTGCAACAGCACTACCGGCCGCCCAGCCCCACCCACCGCCACATTCAGTTCGACCCCATCAGCCACACCCACCCGCTGATACGCAAACCCTGCGATCCCGCTCATCAGACTCCCATCACCAAACACCAGTACGAAGCCCGAGCCTGCCTGCCGCGGATGAGCACCCGATGAGCACGGACCCGTGCCCTGCCTCCGCGTCGTCGCCGTCCGCTCGCGGGTGGAGCGCTAGCGTGGGTGGGGTGAGTGATGAACCGCGCGTGGGGGCTGGGGGTTCGGGCGGGCGTGGCGGTGCAGAGGGGGCTGGGCCTGGGTTCGGGGTGCTGGGGGCGGTTGTTGCTTGGGGCAAGGACGGGGAACTGCTGGCGTTGAAGGGGCCTCGGCATCGGGCCGTGCTCGGGCGGTTGATCGTGGCGCGGGGGCGGGTGGTGCCGGTCGACGTGCTGGTGGACGACTTGTGGATCGCGCCGCCGGCTGGGGCGGTGAGTGCTGTGCGGACGTTTGTTGCGGCGCTTCGGCGGGTGTTGGAGCCGGAGCGGGCGGCTCGGGCGACGCCGCGGGTGCTGGTGACCGAGGGCCCGGGGTATGCGCTGCGGCTTCCGGCGGATGCGGTGGACGCCTGGCGGTTCGAGGCGGCGGTTCGGGCTGGGGTTGGGGTTGAGGAAGCGCTGGGGTGGTGGCGCGGGCCGGCGTACGCGGACTTTGCGGAGGAGGGGTGGGCTCGGGCGGAGAGGGGGCGGCTGACCGAGTTGCGGTTGCGGGCTGTTGAGCAGGTCGCGGCTGCACGGCTGAGTGCCGGGCGGGCGGCGGAGGCGGTGCCTGAGTTGGATGCGCACGTCACCGAGCACCCGTGGCGTGAAGAGGCGTGGCGGTTGCTGGCGTTGGCTTTGTATCGATCAGGCCGCCAGGGTGAAGCACTCGATGTACTCCGCCGAGCTCGCGCACTGTTGGTAGATCAGTTGGGCATCGACCCAGGGCCGGATCTTCGGCAGTTGGAGACGGACATCCTGCGTCAGGCCGGGCATCTGTCCGGCGAGGCGACCGTGTGGGATCGCGCGGTGGCGGCGTACGAGCAAGGGGTTGGTGCGCAGGCCCGGCTGGAATCCACGGTCGGGTTGTTGCGGAGCTTGGCGATCACCGGAGGCCAGGGCCTGGTGGCGGCTCGCGAGCATCGGCTCGCGGCGATCACCGCCGCGGAGGAGCTCGGCGATCCTGAACTGACGGCCCGGGTGATCGGCGCGTACGACGTACCGGCGATCTGGACGCGTTCGGACGACGAGGACCAAGCCGCCGCCGTCGTTGCTGCGGCATGGCGCACTCTTGCCGCACTCGACCACCGCGCGGCCGCAGCGGATCCAGGTGTGGAACCAGTTGCCGCGACATCTCTGCAGGCACGGTTGTTCGCGACCATCGCGATGGAGTCGCGGGGGAGTGGTTCGCCTCAGGCGCAAAGGGCCGCGCTGGCCGCAGTCGAGCTCGCCCGCAGGCTTGACGATCCCGGCGTGCTCGCCTTCGCGCTCAACGGCCTGTTCCTGCAGACGTTCTACCGCACCGGCCTCGCGCCCGAGCGGGATGCGATCGGCGTGGAGCTGATCGACCTCGCCGGCAAGCACGGGCTGGCGACGTACGAAGTGCTCGGGCACCTGATCCGCATCCAGGCACTCAGCGCCCTCGGCGACTTCGGCACTGCCGACCAGCACGCCGCGGCAGCTGACCAGCTCGCCAAGAAGTACGAGTCACCGTTGGTCGGCGTGTTCACCCGCTGGTACGCCGTACTGCGTGACCCCGGCGAGGACGCCTACCGAGACGCCGCGAAGTTGCTCGACGGCGCTGGAATGCCTGGCCTGCAAGGGGGATTGCTGCAACTCGCCGTACTGACCGTCAGGCTCGACGAAGGCCGGCCGCTGGACGCCGAGGCGGACTACGGCCCGTACGAGCCGTGGGTGCGCCCGCTGATCACCGGCGAAGGGCTCGACTCGGTTCCGGATCCGCCGAAGGACCTCCTGCAGGAACTCCTCTGGACTCTCATCGCCGAAGCAGCGCTTGCCCAAGGCAACCAACAGGCCATCGCCAGAGCAGAGAAGGCTCTCTCTCCAGCGGCAGCAGAAGAAACAGCCGGTAGTGGCCTGATCACCCTAGGTCCAACAGCGAAAACCCTGGATCGCCTCCGGGCCCGTCGTACAGCAGACTGAGCCGCATGACGATCAGGTACGGCGGCCCCGGGGTGCGGATCGTGGGGGACGGGCTGGTGCTGCGCGAGTGGGAGCGCGGCGATCTGGCGGCGATGTCGGAGCTGTTCGACAACCCGGAGGTCGCGTACTGGACCCCGCTGCGCACCCCGTTCGACCTGGCCGCGGCCGAGGCGTACTACGACGCCGCGCACACCGACAACGGCCGCACTCACCTCGCGATCACGACCGACGGCGAGCAGCCGCTCGGCGAGGTGATGGTGAACGAGAAGACCGGTTCGCTCGGGTACGTCGTCGGTCAGGCGTACCGCGGCCAGGGCCTCGCCGTACGGGCCCTGACCCTCCTGACCGACTACGCCCACGGCGAGCTCGGACTGCCACGCCTGATCCTCGAGATCGAGCCCGACAACCAGGCCAGCCGATCGGTCGCCACCCGGACCGGCTACACGCTCACCGATCTCCCGCCGACCCGGCTGATGGAGAAGGGCCGCGACCTCCAGCTCCTCACCTGGGAGCACCTGAACTGAGCCGAGCCCGCACGGCCAGCGCGCCAGGCACCGGCCCGTCGCCCGGCTCGACCACGTGCTCGACCACGAATCCGGCCGTGAAGAACGCGTTGAGGAACTCGGCCAGCGGCGTGTGCCGCATCCCCACCGTCCCGCGGATCCCTTCGCCGGCCCACCACGCCGACGGCTGGTGCCAGCCCGACTGCCGGTACGTCGGGTGCGCCAGCCGGCCGCCGTCGTCCTGGTACTCGACGTGCGGCCCGTTGAAGCACGGGTGAACCCCGTAGAAGTAGAACGACCCGTCCGGCCGCAGTACCCGCCCGATCTCCCGCAGCGTCCCGGCGAAGTCGTCCAGGTCGGTCGAGATCCACAACGCCAGTACGTCGTCGAAGCTCCCCGCCGCGAACGGCAGCCGTGCGGCGTCGCTCTCGACCAGCGGTACGTCGCCCTTCTCCCGCGCGAACCGCAGCTGGTCCGACGACCGGTCCAGCCCGACCACCCGCCGCCCGGTCTCCGCGATCATCCCGAAGTAGTTCCCCGTCCCGCACCCGAGATCCAGGCACCGCCGGCCTTCTCCCGGCCCGAGCAACTCGAGCAGGTCCTCCCTGTTGTCCTCGGCCCAGTTCGTGCTGCGGGCGGCGTACCAGTCGGCGACTCCGTTGTAGCGAGCTCTCATGACTCCTTCCTACCCACTCCCAGGCACCTCACTTAGGTGACCAGCAGACTTGCAGGTAGGCTTTGCCGACGCTCTCTTTAAGTTTGGAAGGTCCAACTGTGGGTTCGGTAATCAAGAAGCGCCGTAAGCGTATGGCGAAGAAGAAGCACCGCAAGCTGCTCAAGAAGACGCGGGTGCAGCGCCGCAAGCTCGGCAAGTAAGCAGTTCCAGCCGCTCTGGTCACCAGAGCGGCGTTGTGCGGGGTTGCTGTCTGGCTGGGGGTCACTCGTGGCACAGGTAGTGATGGTTACCGGCGTCTCACGAGACGCCGGCGCTCGGTGTGCGCGGCGACTGGCCGCGGACCCGTCCATCGGGACCGTGATCGGAATCGATGTGGTTCCGCCACGGGCCGAGCTCGGCCGGGTCCGGTTCGTCCGGGCCGATATTCGCAACCCCGTGATCGCCAAGGTCATCGCCGGTGAGGACGTCGACACTGTCGTCCACACGGGCGTGGTGGCGACCCCTGGCAGTGCCGGTGGCCGGTCGTCGATGAAAGAGATCAACGTCATCGGCACCATGCAGCTGCTCGCCGCGTGCCAGAAGGCGCCCGGCCTGCGCAAGCTGGTGGTCAAGTCGTCGACCACGGTGTACGGCGCGGGTCCGCGCGACCCCGCCATGTTCACCGAGGAGATGGCGCCGCGGGCGACCCATCACACCGGGTTGAGTAAGGACGCCGTCGAGGTCGAGGGCTACGTGCGCGGGTTCGCCCGGCGCCGTCCTGACGTGACGGTCAGCACCCTGCGGATGGCCAACTGGATCGGCCCGCAGACCGACTCCCCGATCACCCGCTACTTCGCGATGCCGGTGGTCCCGACAGTCTTCGGGTACGACGCGCGCCTGCAGTTCCTGCACGAGAGCGACGGCGTCGAGGCGATCCACCACGCGACCGTCGAAGACCTTCCCGGCACGTTCAACCTGGCCGGCGATGGCGTTCTCGTGCTGTCCCAGGCGATCCGCCGGCTCGGTCGGCCGGTCGTGCGGCTGCCTTCCTTCACCGCGTCGAGCACTGCGGCCGTCGTACGGCGTGCGCGGCTGGCGGACTTCTCGCCGGACCAGATCACCTTCCTCACCTACGGCCGCGCGGTCGACACGACCCGGATGCGGACCGAGTTCGCCTTCGAGCCGCAGTACACGACCGCCGAAGCCTTCGACGACTTCCGCGCCTCGATCGGCACCGGCGCGATGGCCGCGGCCTCGAAGCTGCTGACCGCCGGACTGGGAGCGCTGCGTGGCTGACGCCGAGGTCATCCCGATCGGCTCCGGCGGCCGGCCCGGTCGCGGCAGCGCCCGGCGTACGACGCCGTCGGCCGCCGCGCGATCGCTGGCGGGGAAGAACAAGAAGGCTTCAAAGGACCGCGCCCCCGAGCCTGAGCAGGTCGAGGCCTCCGCCCCGCTTACCGGGCGGGGCAGGCTCGGCACGCCGGACGAGTCGAGTGCGCCGGCCGGGCCAAGCGGGCCAGGCGCGAATGAGCCCTGGATCGTGGGCGAGCAGGCGAGCCCGGCCGATGCGGGTGCCCCCGACTTCGTGGCGTTCGAGCGGATGGTGCGGGACCTGTTCGGAGCTGCGGGCGAGCAGAAGGTCGCGGAGTGGCTGGCGTTCCTGCGCCGGCGGCTGACCGGGCAGTACGAGGTGGACGAGTTCGGGTACGACGCCGAGCTGACCGACCAAGTGCTGCTGTCGGGGCTGCGGCCGCTGGCCGAGAAATGGTTCCGGGTCGAGGTGCGCGGGATCGAGAACATCCCGGACACCGGCAGCGCGCTGATCGTCGCGAACCACTCCGGCACCATGCCGCTCGACGGCCTGATCACCCAGCTGATCGTCGCCGACCACACCAACCGTCCGCTGCGCACGCTCGCCGCCGACCTGGTGTTCCGTACGCCGTTCGTCGGCGAAATGTCGCGCAAGGCCGGCGCGACGCTGGCCAGCAACGACGACGCCGAGCGGCTGCTCCGCGCCGGCAACCTGGTCGGCGTCTGGCCGGAGGGGTTCAAAGGACTCGGCAAGCCGTTCAGCGAGCGGTACAAGCTGCAGCGGTTCGGGCGCGGCGGCTTCGTCAGCGCGGCCATGCGAACCGGCGTACCGATCGTTCCGTGCTCGATCGTCGGTGCCGAGGAGATCTACCCGCTGGTCGGCAACATCGCGTCCCTGGCCCGGCTGCTCGGCGTCCCTTATATCCCGGTCACGCCGTTCTTCCCGCTGCTCGGCCCGCTCGGCCTGGTCCCGCTCCCGTCGAAGTGGCTGATCGAGTTCGGCGAACCGATCCGCACCGACGACTTCCCCGAGGGCGCCGCCGACGACCCGATGCTGGTCTTCAACGTCACCGACCAGGTCCGCGAAACCATCCAGCAGACCCTCTACGCCCTCCTCATGCAACGCCGCAGCGTCTTCTTCTGACCTACCGGGGAAGCAGCGGCAGCGCGATCACCACCAGTACGACGGCCAGGACCGCGGTCAGCACGTCGAACAACACCTCGAGCCGATCGCCGCGCCCGTCCGGATCGGAACCGCTGGTCGACGCCATACCCAGTACTTGTCCACCACCCCACCGAACGTTCCACCCAAGCGAAGAGCCCCGGCGACAAGTTGTCGACCGGGGCTCTTCGGCGTACTGCGGGGTGCTACTTCCAGGGAGGTAGCAGAGTCTGGATCACGCCGGGCAGGTTGATCGTCGGCAGTGGCAGGCTCAGGCTGGGGAACGGCCAGGGCCAGCTGGGCGTTCCGGGGGTGGGCAGGGAGGGGAGCGGGGTGCCCGACGGTGTCGTCGTCGGGTTTCCGGTCGGCTGGGTGCCGGGCGGGGTCAGCAGCTTGGTCGGCTGCGTCGTGTTCCGCTCCTCCACCTTGGTGGTGTCCGGTACGTCGGTCGGCGCCGTGCTCGGCTTGACGCTCGGCTTCGCCGACGGCACCGTCGGGCCCGACTTGATCGGGTCCTCCGGGTCGTTGGGCCGGCCGTTCGGCTGCTCCGTGCTCGGCTGGATCGAGCCCTTGACCGGCTTCGGCTGGTCGCACTTGGGGCAGGCCAGCGACGTGTGCCGGGTCAGTTCGTCGATCGCGGCGACCGCTTCGACGGCCGACTTCAGCGACTCCGGCGGCAACTTCGGAGCGAGCTCACCGAGAGCCTGGCGGGCGCTGGTGATGAACGTCGTGATCGCCGTGATGGAGCTGGGGTCGTCGTCCTGCTGGTACGACGCGACGAGCCGGGACACGCCCTTGCGGGCCTGATCCGAGAACAGACCGAGCGTGCTGTCGATGGAGGCTGTGCTGCCACCGTTCGACACCAGCGCGTCCACCTCGGACAGCCTGGTCATCGCGTGCTCGAGATCACGCCGGCCGCGGGAGTCGTCCCCCACGCTGACGTTGGTCGAGACGTTCTCGATGCTGCGCTTCATCCCGTACAGCGTGTCGCCGGGCATCGCCTGCTGGGCGGCGGCAGCGGAACCGATGCCACCTCCGAGCAGGACAAGTGCGGCGGTGCTCGCCACCAGCCGGATCCTCCGGCCGGGGCGATGACGGATCGGTATCACGGACGCCTCGTCGTCCTCGCGGGGCGGCAAGTCCTCCTCGCTGTCCGGCGAGCTGTGCACCACGGTCGGAGTCGTTGCCGCCCGGGCGGCCGCCTGCTCCAGCAGACGGTGCCTCAGTTCGGCGCTGAACTCCGGTCGCGGTGCCACTGCCCCGGCGGTCCTCAGCCGCCCGGCCAGTTCAACAGCTTCCAGCAACTCAGGGTCATCGCTCAGTCGCGAAGAGTGACGGGGCCCGTGATCGACGGCGTGCGCGAATGCATCCGCGCGCGCTCGAGCCCTGGTTAGGTCACTCATGAGTTCTCGTTCTCCTCAATGGTCCAGTCGGGGTCACCGACAGGTCCTCACCAGGCAAACGAGGAAACTCCCTGACTGGTTACGGAAGACATTCGTTGTCACCCGTCTCACCTCAAGTCCTTGGGGATTACCTTCGCCAAGTGCCTGACGGCCCTCAACTGCAGTTGCTTGACCGCGCCTTCGGATTTCTCCAGCGCTTTGGCCGTTTCGGCGATCGACAGACCGGCGAAGAATCGCATGGTCAGGCAGTCGCGCTGCTCGTCCGGCAAGGCCGCGACGGCGTCCCGCAGCACCTCGGCGGTCGCGGCGGCCAGTACGTCGACCTCCGGCCCCTCGGTCTGCCGGTCGTGCGTCTCGATCTCGTCGGTGACCACCTCGAGCCGCACGCGGCCCGACTTGTAGTGGTCGGTGATCAGGTTGCGGGCGATCGTCACCAGCCAGGCACCGAAGTCCCGGCCCTGCCAGCGGAACGAGTCCAGCGCGCGCAGCGCCCGGACGAACGTCTCACTGGTCAGGTCCTCGGCCAGGGCCGAGGACGACACCCGCGCGTAGATGTAGCGATAGACGGTGAGCGAGTACTCGTCGTACAGCTCACCGAATGCACCGACGTCTCCAGCCTGGGCGCGATCGACGAGCTCCGCACGTCTCATCCCGTCCGGGCTCGGCTCCGGCGTCGTCAAGATCTCTCCCCGTTTCAACTGACACGTCTACGACTTGCACATCCCCGACTGAGACATCGTTGGATGGCCACAGCGGCTGAGACAGCACCGAGCGTTACGCCTGAAGCACCCGCTGTCAACAGGAGAAGGCGCGTCGCCCTCCGTCCGGTCCGGTAGTCCCGGACCTGCCAGCCGGCCGTCCGGGCATGCCGCAGCAGCCTGCTGTCAGGGTTGATCGCCCACGGATTCCCCACTATTTCCAGCATCGGCAAGTCGTTCGCCGAGTCCGAGTACGCCGAGCACGCGGTCAGGTCCAGCTCCTCGTGCTTGGCCAGCGCCCGGACGGCTTCCGCCTTGGCCGGGCCGTGCAGAATATCGCCCACAAGTACACCTGTATAGACCCCGTCACGCTGGGCTGCAACCGTTCCCAGCGCGCCGGTCAGACCGAGTCGCCGGGCCAGGACGCGGGCCACCTCGACGGGTGCGGCGGTGACCAGCCAGACCCGTTCGCCGGCGTCCAGGTGCTGCTGGGCGAGCGCTTTCGTGCCCGGCCAGATCTTGTCGGCCATCAGCTCGTCGAAGATCTCCTCGACCAGGATCTCGACCTCCGAGACCCGGTGCCCGGCGATGAACGACAGCGCCGAGGAGCGGGCCTTGGCGACCGAGTCCGGCGTCTCGCCACGCAGCCGGAAGGCGAGCTGCTGCCCGGCCTTGGCGGCGATCTCGGCGAAAGTGAAGAACCGTCGCCGGTACAGACCGCGGGCCAGGTGGTACACCGAGGCGCCCTGCAGCAGCGTGTTGTCGACGTCGAAGAACGCGGCGGCGTGGCTCACCGAGGGGGTCGCCAGCGCCGCTTCCAGTTCGGCCGCGGCCGCGCTCGCCTCACCGGCCAGCACGGACCTGGCGCGTAGGTCCCGAGTCACTCTGAGCACCTTAACGGGAACATGACAGACTCGCCTGGTGAACTTCAACTTCGCGGATGTTCTTCGTGACACAGCGCGACGTCATGGGGAGCGTCTCGCGCTGGTCGACGGTGACCGGCGACTGACCTGGAGCGAGCTCGACGAGGCCGTCGAGCGGGCTGCCCAGGGGTACGCCGGTGCCGGTCTCGTGCCCGGGTACCGGGTCGTCCTGCTGATGGCCAACAGCATCGACTTTGTCACGTCCTACTTGGGATGTCTGCGCGCCGGCCTCGTCGCCGTACCGCTGAACACGGGGCTGACGAAGCCCGAGATCGGCAACGTCGTGAAGCACTCCGGCGCGCGTCTCGTGGTCGCCGACGGCGACCTCGCGGACAAGGCCGAGGGCGTGAAAGTGGTCCGGGCCGGCGAGCTCGACGGTCACGCTCCGCTGTCGCCACAGACCGACCCGGAGAGCCTCGCGGTCCTGCTCTACACGTCCGGGACCAGCGGCGACCCGCGCGCGGCGATGCTGACGCACCGAGCGCTGGCCGCGAATGTCGAGAACCTGGCCGGCCTCGGCGAGGACCGGATGGGCCCCGAGGACCTCGTGCTCGGCGTCCTCCCGATGTTCCACGCGTTCGGCTTGAACGCGGTCCTCGGCTGGGCGGTCGCCACCGGCGCGGCGCTCGTCGTCGACCGGCGGTTCGACTCGACCGGCACCCTCGACCTGATCAGCTCGTACGCCGTGACGCGGCTCCCGCTGGCCCCGCCGGCTCTGCACGCGCTGCTGGCCCGCGACGACCTCCGGGAGCGGCTCGCCTCGGTCAAGGTCGTGCTGACCGGCGCGTCCAGCCTGGACCGCGCGCTGGCCGACCGGTTCGAGCAGGCGACCGGCCTGTTCGTCCACCAGGGCTACGGCCTGACCGAGGCGTCCCCGGGTGTCACCACGACGCTCGGCGAGGAGGAGCCGAAGTCGGGCTCCGTCGGCCGCCCGCTGCCGGGCGTGGACCTGCGGATCGCCGACGAGCAGGGCGAGGACGTCGAGGGCGACGACCCCGGCGAGATCCTGATCCGCGGCAAGAACCTGTTCTCCGGGTACTGGCCCGACGGGGTCGACGGTCCGGACGCCGACGGCTGGTACCGGACCGGCGACGTCGGCTTCCTGGACGCCGACGGCGATCTCTACCTGGTCGACCGGCTCCGCGAGCTCGTCATCGTCAGCGGCTTCAACGTCTTCCCGAGCGAGGTCGAGGAGGTCCTGGTCGGCGCTCCCGGCGTCCGCGAGGCCGCCGTGATCGGCGTCCCGTCCGACGAGACCGGCGAGGCCGTCAAGGCGTTCGTCGTACCGGCCACCGGTGAGTCCATCGACGTCGCCGAGCTGCTCGAGTACGCCGGGCAGCGGCTGGCCCGCTTCAAGTGCCCGGTCGAGGTCGAGGTGGTGGACCACCTGCCGCACTCGGTCACCGGCAAGGTCGCGAAGGGCCGCCTCCGCGAGGCCGACCGGTGAGCGAACCGCGCGTCACCCTGTACGGGAAACCGGGCTGCCACCTCTGCGAGGACGCCCAGGCGATCGTCGCCGCGGTCTGCGCCGAGCTGGGCGTCGGCTGGACCGAGATCGACATCACGACCGACCCCGAGCTGTTCCGCGAGTACGGCGAACAGATCCCCGTCACCTTCGTCGACGGGCGCCAGCACGACTTCTGGCGGGTCGACCCGGCCAGGCTGAAGAAGGCCTTGACAACGGCGTGAGTTTCGACGTGACGTCCGTCATGGGGCCGTCGCCGATTTTGTTCTCACGTTCACAAGCTCCTAGAGTGGGGGTGTCGCCCGCCGTGAGGCGAGTGACTCGCGAACCACCTTTCCAGGAGAACTGTGACGCCTGCCCGCAGCCGTCGCCCCGGCGCGCCGACGCGAACCGAACGCGGCATTCCCGAGGCCACTGTCGCGCGCTTGCCGGTGTACCTGCGGGCCCTGACCGCGCTGTCGGACAGTGGCATCGCCACCGCGTCGAGCGAGGACCTCGCGACCGCGGCCGGCGTCAACTCGGCCAAGCTCCGTAAGGACCTGTCGTACCTGGGCTCCTACGGCACCCGCGGGGTCGGGTACGACGTGGAGTACCTGCGGTACCAGATCGCCCGCGAGATCGGCGTCACCCAGGACTGGGCCGTGGTCATCGTCGGGATCGGAAACCTGGGTCACGCGCTGGCCAACTACTCCGGCTTCGGCACCCGCGGCTTCCGGATCGTCGCCCTGCTGGACGCGGCGCCTGAGCTGGTCGGTGAGCGGATCGGCGACATGGTCGTGCGCGACTTCGCCGAGCTGGAGGAGATCGTCGCCGCCGACCGGGTCTCGATCGGTGTCATCACCACTCCCGCCGGTCCGGCCCAGGAGGTCTGCGACCGGCTGGTCGCGGCCGGGGTGACCAGCATCCTGAACTTCGCGCCGGTGGTGCTGTCCGTGCCCGACGGCGTCGACATCCGCAAGGTGGACCTCTCGATCGAGTTGCAGATCCTGGCGTACCACGAACAACGAAAGTCCGGAGAGGCGGCGCTCCCCGAGGTGCCCGAACTACCAGCGATCAACGGCCTGCCCGATCTGCCCAGCGTTGGGGGAGGTGTCGGCGCGTGAGCTACCTGGTCGTCGGGATCTCGCACCGTAGTGGGGACATCTCGGTTCTGGAGCGGGTCGCGCTGGACGCGGACGCGGCGACCAAGCTGGCGATCACCGTCCAGCACAGTCCCGCCGTGAGCGAGTCCGCCGTACTGGCGACCTGCAACCGCACCGAGGTCTACGCCAACGTCGACCGCTTCCACGCCGGGATGGACGAGGTCACCGCGATCCTGTCCGACATCACCGGCGTACCGCTGCTCGACCTGGCCGAGCACCTGTACGTGCACTTCGAGGAAGGTGCCGTCGCGCACCTGTTCCAGGTGTCGGTCGGGCTGGACTCGATGGTCGTCGGCGAGAGCCAGATCCTCGGCCAGGTGAAGGACTCGCTGCGCGTCGGCCAGGACCTGGAGACGATCGGCACCGGCCTGAACGCCCTGTTCCAGCACGCGCTGCGGACCGGCAAGCGGGCTCGTACCGAGACCGGCATCGACTCGGCCGGCCGCTCGGTGGTCACCGCCGGGCTGGACGCCGTCGGCGGCTTCGAGGGCCGCCGCGCGCTGATCGTCGGCGCCGGTTCGATGGCCTCGCTGGCCGCGCAGACCCTGATCAACGGCGGCGCCGCGAGCGTCACGATCGCGAACCGCAACCACGACCGCGCCGTCGCCCTGACCGAACGGATCGGCGGTACGGCGATCCCGCTGGCCGGCGTACCGGACGCTCTGGCCGAGGCCGACCTGGTGGTCAGCTGCACCGGCGCCCGCGGGACCGTGCTGACCGAGGAAATGATTCGCACCGCCACCGACGGGCGGCCGTTCGGCGTACTGGACGTGGCCCTGCCGCGCGACGTCGAGCCCGGCGCTGCCCGCATCCCCGGCGTCACGCTCGTCACCCTGGCCGACCTGGCCGGTACGGCGGGCGGCAGCGAGCACGACATCGACGAGGTCCGCCGGATCGTCGGCGAGGAGACCGGCGCCTTCGAGGCGACCCGCCGCGCGGCCTCGGTCGCGCCGACCGTCGTCGCCCTGCGCGCGATGGCCTCCGAGCTCGTCGACTCCGAGCTGGCCCGCCTCGACCGCCGCCTGCCCGGCCTGGACGAGAACCAGCGCCACGAGGTCGCCCGGACCATCCGGCGCGTCGTCGACAAGGTTCTGCACACCCCCACCGTCCGCGTGAAGGAACTGGCCGCCGACCCGGGCGGCCCGACGTACGCCGACGCGCTGCGCGAGCTGTTCGCGCTCGACCCGGCGACCGTCGACGCGGTCACCGCCCCCAAGACCACCACCGGAGGTGAGTCCGCATGATCAAGCTCGGTACCCGCCGGTCGGCTCTCGCGACCGCGCAGGCCACCAACGTCGCCGAGGCGCTGCGGGCCCTGGGGCACGAGGTCGAGCTGGTCCCGATCGTCACCACCGGCGACACGAACCGGGCGCCGCTGGAGCAGATCGGCGGCACCGGCGTCTTCGTCAGCGCGCTGCGCGACGCCCTGGTGGCGCACGAGATCGACATCGCCGTGCACTCCCTGAAGGACCTGCCGACCGCGCCGATCGAGGGCCTGACCCTCGGCGCGATCCCGGTCCGCGAGGACCCGCGCGACGTGCTGGTCGCCCGTGACGGGCTGACGCTCGGCGAGCTGCAGAGCGGCGCCCTGATCGGCACCGGCTCACCGCGCCGGGTCGCGCAGATCGAGGCACTCGGGCTCGGCGTCGAGCTGACCGGCATCCGCGGCAACGTGGACACCCGCATCGGCATGGTGGCCGATGGCAAATTGGACGCGGTGGTGCTCGCGAGGGCAGGGTTGGCCCGGTTGGGCCGGCTCGCCGAGATCACCGAGACCCTCGACCCGATCCAGGTGCTGCCGGCTCCGGGACAAGGTGCCCTGGGCATCGAGTGCCGCAGCGACGACACCGTCGTACTGGCTGCTCTGGCGCCGCTGGAGGACCCGGCCACCCGGGCCGCCGTGACCGCCGAGCGGCAGTTGCTGGCAACGCTCGAGGCCGGGTGCACCGCGCCGGTCGGGGCGCTCGCCGAGGTGGTCGAAGGTGAGGACGGCCCGGAGCTGTGGCTGCGGGGAGCACTCGGTGAGGACGGCGGCGGCGTACGGCGGCTGTCGGCCAACGGATCGGTCGACGATCCAGCGGCGGTCGGACGGGCGCTGGCGCACGAGTTGCTGGAGCAGACATGACACCGGCACGGGGCACGACGACGGAAAAGACGAGCAAGACAAGGGCGAAGGCGACGGCAGACGTGAGCAGCGCGAAGACAGCAGCGGCCACCCAGACTCCGCAGAAGGTGCCGGCGAAGGCCGCGGCGACAAGCAGCACAGCCAAGCAGACCAGACCGCTCGGGCACGTCACCTTCGTCGGGGTCGGTCCGGGTGATCCAGCCCTGCTGACGATCGCCGGGCGCGACGTCCTGGCGAACGCCGACGCCGTGGTGGTCGAGGGCCCCGAGCACGACGCCTTCCTGGCCTACTGCCCGGCGGGTGTCGAGGTCATCGACGGCTCCGGCGCCGAGGGCAGCCGGGCGCTGCGGGTCGCCGCTCGCGCGCGCCTGGTGGTGAAGACCGCCAAGACCGCGTCGAACGTCGTCCGCCTGCTGACCGGTGACCCGTTCACCTTCTCCAGCGGCGCCGAGGAGGCTGCCGCCTGCCGCAAGGCGGGGATCAGCTTCAACGTCGTCCCGGGCGTCAGCGAGGTCAGCGCCGTACCGGCGTACGCGGGCATTCCGCTGACCGTGAAGAGCGAGCGCGAGGTCACGGTCCTCGACCTGGCCGAGGCCAAGCTCGACTTCAGCCGGCTGCACCCGAAGCAGACGCTCGTGCTGCTGAACGCGGTCGAGATCCTGAAGGACGTCACCACCGCGCTGGTCGAGTCCGGCTTCGACGCCGGTACGCCGGTCTGCGCGACCGTCGGCGGCACCACCACCGCACAGACCAGCGTCGTCGGCACGCTCGGCACGATCGTCGCCGACCTGCGGTCCGCGAAGGTCGTCGGCGAGGCCGTGATCGTGGTCGGCTCCGTGGTCGAGCAGCGCGAGGCGCTCAGCTGGTTCGAGACCAAGCCGCTGTTCGGCTGGCGGATCCTGGTGCCGCGCACCAAGGACCAGGCCGGACCGCTGATGGATCGGCTCCGCCGGTACGGCGCGATGCCGGAAGAGGTCCCGACCATCTCCGTCGAGCCGCCGCGCAACCCGCAGCAGATGGACAAGGCCATCCGTGGCCTGGTCGAAGGCCGGTACGAGTGGGTCGCCTTCACCTCGGTGAACGCGGTCAAGGCCGTCCGCGAGAAGTTCGACGAGTACGGGCTGGACGCGCGGGCGTTCTCCGGGCTGAAGATCGCCGCGGTCGGCGAGAAGACCGCCGAGGCGATCGCCGCCTGGGGCATCCGCCCCGACCTGCTGCCCTCGGGCGAGCAGTCGGCCGCCGGACTGGTCGAGGACTGGCCGCCGTTCGACGAGGTGCTCGACCCGATCAACCGGGTCTTCCTGCCCCGCGCGGACATCGCCACCGAGACGCTGGTGGCCGGCCTGACCGATCTCGGCTGGGAGGTCGACGACGTCACGGCGTACCGGACCGTCCGGGCCGCCCCGCCGCCCGCGCCGACCCGCGAGGCGATCAAGTCGGGCAAGTTCGACGCGGTCGTGTTCACCTCGTCCTCGACCGTACGGAACCTGGTCGGCATCGCCGGCAAGCCGCACGCGTCGACGGTGATCGCGGTGATCGGCCCGGCGACCCTGAAGACCGCCGAGGAGCACGGCCTGCGCGTCGACGCGATGGCCGAGGCGCCGTCCGCCGAGGAGTTGGCCGACGCACTGGCCCGCTTCGGTGCGGACCGGCGTGACACCATGGTGGAGGCGGGGGAGCCCGTCACCCGTCCGTCCGAGCGTCGCTCGGGCTCGCGCAGGAAGAGCTAATGCTGTGACTGGTTTCCCGGGTGTTCGTCCGCGGCGGCTGCGGTCGTCGGCGGCAGTCCGACGCTTGGTGTCGGAGACCACGATCGAGCCGCGGCAGCTGATCCTGCCGATGTTCATCCGGGAAGGCGCACGGGAGCCGATCGCGATCAGTTCGATGCCGGGCGTCTACCAGCACACCCGCGACACCGCGCGGAAGGCCGTCGCCGAGGCTGTGCAGCTTGGGCTCGGTGGGGTCATGCTGTTCGGCGTACCGCTCGAGAAGGATGCTGTTGGGTCTGGTGCGCTCGATCCCGAGGGCATCCTCAACGTGGCGATCCGCGACGCGGTCTCCGAGGCCGGCGACGACCTGCTGGTGATGGCCGACCTGTGCCTCGACGAGTTCACCTCGCACGGGCACTGCGGCGTACTGGACTCCGCCGGGCGCGTCGACAACGACGCGACACTGGCGCTTTACGCGGAGATGGGTGTCGCGCAGGCCTCCGCCGGCGCGCACGTCGTCGGCCCGTCCGGGATGATGGACGGCCAGGTCGGCGTCGTCCGCTCGGCGCTCGACGCGGAAGGCTTCCAGGACACGGTGATCCTGGCGTACGCCGTGAAGTACGCGTCCGCCTTCTTCGGCCCGTTCCGCGAGGCCGTCGGCTCGTCCCTGCAGGGCGACCGCAAGACCTACCAGCAGGACCCCGGCAACGCCCGCGACGCGATCCGCGAGGTCGACCTCGACATCGCCGAAGGCGCCGACCTCGTCATGGTCAAGCCGGCCCTGGCCTACCTCGACATCATCCGCCAGGTCCGCGACCACGTGAACGTCCCGGTCGCGGCGTACAACATCTCCGGCGAGTACGCGATGGTCGAGGCAGCCGCCGCCAACGGGTGGATCGACCGCGAAAAGGCGATCATGGAAACCCTGACCAGCATCCGCCGGGCGGGCGCCGACACGATCCTCACGTACTGGGCCGCCGAGGCTGCTCAACTGCTGTCGCACCACCGCTGAAGGCCTCTCCCACGCGGCCGGCTCCGGTCGCTCCTTCGTCGCGACCTACGCAGTCCGCTCCCGCCCACCCTGAGTGCGGGCTTAGCGCCCTGAAGCGAGTGCAGGTGGGCGGGAGCCAGTGTGGATCCGCTGCGTGCTCGTGACGGGCCGAGACGGTCGTACTAGCTACCGCGATCGAAGCTGAACCGGTGGTCGCCGGGCGTAGTCAGCTGCATCGAACCACGGGCCTGGCCGCCGATCTGGTGTTCGAGTGCGCTCTCTGCCGCCGCCGGTGTGCCTTCTCTGCCGCTGCCTGTGTGCCGGATCTGCCGCTGGCTGGCAAGGCGTTCTGGCACGTGAGCCGAGCTCGATCGCTAGGCTGGATGTGTGCGGGAAAACTGAGGGCGCAGGCGGCGATCAGCCGACCGAGCGAATGCTGGATTGGGCAGCTGCGGCGGTTGATGGCGACGCGAGGGTCGTTGGGGTTCGCGCTCTGCACGAGGGGCAGGGGCCGTGGCTGCTGTGGGTTGAGAGTCGTGGGCGGCTGACTGAGGCCGTGCTGCGGGCGCCGACTCCGCGGATTGGCGCGGCGATGGTGGCCACCGGAGCGGCTGCTCTTGAGGTGGCCGCGCGTCATGGGCTGCCGGCACCGCGACTGCTTGGTGCTGACCTGCCGGGTGAGACGACTGGCGTGCCCGTCACTCTCGAGTCCGTCGTACCGGGCAGCAGTCAGTGGGCGGCGCCTTCGTCCGTCGAACGCCTGCGCGCGGCGGGCGCCGTACTTGCTCGCATCCACACCGTCTCGATCACGCCGTACGACGAACTGCCGTTTCGCCCGCGGCCGATCGCCGTCGACGACTTCGCGACCGACCGTCGCGAAGGGCGCCTGCCGACGACGCCACTTCTGCAAACTGCCGACGAGGTGGTTACGGCGTACGGCGTGCCACCCAGCGAGCAGGTCTTCCTCCACGGCGACGTCTGGCCGGGCAATCTCATCTGGCTCGGCGACGACGTCGCCGCGCTCATCGACTGGAAGACCGCCGGCGTGGGAGCCCGAGGCGTCGACCTCTGCGAACTCCGCAAACAGGCCGCCATCTCGTTCGGCCCAGAGGCGCCAGCCGAAGTACTCCAAGGCTACGAACAAACGACCTCCACCAAGGCCGACCACGTCTCCTACTGGGACGCGGTCGCCGCACTCAACACCCCGACCGACCTGTACGACGCAACAGCAACCGCCCGCCGAGACGCCTTCCTGTACACGGCGCTGACCGCACTCGCCCACCACTAAATCAATCGAGAGGCACTCCCAGTCCGGAAGACGGACGCTTGCAGACCGTGAGGCCCGGGTGAGAGCATCGGCGGATGCTGAACACACGAAAGGTTTATGCCGCGTAGGCGTCCTGCGCAGGTGGCGGCCGATGGGTTGGCTCGGCGGTGGAAGGGCGGTCCTCGGTGGGGGATCTCGGAGATTGCGGGGTTGTCTCCGCATGCGCGTGTGGTGATCACGCGGCTGGAGCGGACGCGGTTCTTTCCGGGGCAGATCGGGATCGCGTTGCGGGAGTGGGAGATCCTGGTACGGCGGCCGGAGCATCGGTTGCTGGACTTGCAGAACGAGGGGTGCGGCGAGTGGGGCTGCTGCGCGCCTGTCGATGAAGTGCGCGCGGTGCTCACTGTCGTCGAGCATCACCTGCCGAAGCGGGATGCCCGGCGGCTGAGGGCCCGGCTGGCGCGGCTTGACGAGCTGTGGTGACGGACTGTCGCCCAGGGCAAGCAGATCAGTGGGAAGCGAGTTCGCCGGCGAGTTCAGTGGTGACTGCCCAGCTCGACAACAGCTTGAGGGCGTCGGCGGTGGGGCTGCCGGCGGGGGCGGTGTAGACCAGCAGGGTGAGCCCGGGGTGCGCTGGGAACTCGAGGGCCTCGAAGGTGAGGTCCAGCGTGCCGACGACCGGGTGGTGGAGCTTCTTCAGGCCCGTGCGGTGGAAGCGGACGTTGTGGGCGGCCCAGCGGGTGCGGAACTCCTCGCTGCGGGTGGAGAGCTCGCCGATCAGCTCGATCAGGAGCTTGTCGTGCGGGTTGTGGCCGGCCTCGGAGCGGAGCATGGCGGCGATGTCGTTGGCGGTGCGGTCCCAGTCGGGGTAGTAGTCCTGGGCGGCCGGATCCAGGTACACGAAACGCGCCGTGTTCGCGGGCCGCCGGGGGTCGGCGAGGACGGGCGAGTAGAGCGCGCGGGCCATCCGGTTCGCGGCGAGGATGTCGTGCCGGGCGTTGCGGACCCACGCGGGAGCGTCGCCGATCGTGTCGAGGACCAGCTGCACGCTCGCGGGCACCGTGGCCGGAGCGGGCTTGCGTTTGCGGGCCGGAGCCGGCGCGGAGGCGCGGGCGAGGTCGTACAGATGCGCTCGCTCGGCGTCGTCCAGTTGGAGAGCACGCGACAGACCCTCCAGTACGGCGTCCGAAGCGCCCGCCAGATTCCCGCGTTCCATCCGGACGTAGTAGTCGATGCTGACCCCCGCGAGCAGCGCGACCTCCTCGCGGCGCAGCCCCTTGACGCGCCGGTTTCCGCCGTACGCCGGAAGGCCGGCCTGCTCAGGCGTGATCCGGGCGCGCCTGGAGGCCAGGAACTCGCGGATCTCGGCTCGGTTGTCCATGCCTCCACCGTAATCGGTGCCCGCGGGCCGAAGGAGGTACTGGCATTACCCGGAAGACCAGTGACTCCCGCGCCCGTACGACGGGGCGTTGACTGGGTGGCATGCAGACCCAAGGGACCCCGGAAACCATGTCCGACGACCTGACCCCCGCGCAACGCCTGGTCGGGGACTTCGCGCCCAAGCTGGTCGAGCTGACCGACGACGTGCTGTTCGGCGACGTCTGGACCCGGCCCGAGCTGAGCCCGCGCGACCGCAGCCTGATCACCTGCGCCGCACTGGTGGCCAACGGCAACACCGAGCAGCTGGGCCACCACCTCGGACGGGCCAAGAGCAACGGTCTCACCGAGACCGACCTCAAGGAACTGATCACCCACCTCGCCTTCTACGCCGGGTGGCCGCGCGCGATGTCGGCGATCACCGTCGCCAAGGACGTCTTCGGAGCCAAGGAGTGAGCACCATGGAGTACACCAGACTCGGCAGTTCCGGGCTGAAGGTCAGCCGGATCGCGCTCGGGTGCATGAGCTTCGGCGACACCTCGCGCGGGTTCAACACGTGGGCGCTCGACGATGCCGGTGCCGAGCCGATCTTCCGCCAGGCCCTCGATCTGGGCGTCACCTTCTGGGACACCGCGAACGTCTACGGCTTCGGCAGCTCCGAGGAGATCGTCGGGCGCGCGATCCGCAAGTACACGCGGCGCGAGGACATCGTGCTCGCGACGAAGGTGCACTTCAGGATGCACGATGGACCGGGTGGTTCCGGCCTGTCCCGCAAGGCGATCATGGAACAGATCGATGCCTCGCTCAACCGTCTCGGCACCGACTACGTCGACCTGTACCAGATCCACCGCTTCGACCCGGAGACGCCGGTCGAGGAGACGATGGAGGCGCTGCACGACGTGGTGAAAGCCGGCAAGGTTCGCTACCTCGGCGCGTCGTCGATGCTGGCCTGGCAGTTCTCGAAGCTGCAGTACGTCGCGCAGTTGCACGGGTGGACGAAGTTCGTCTCGATGCAGAACCAGTACAGCCTGATGCAGCGCGAGGAGGAGCGCGAGATGTTCGGGCTGCTCGCCGACCAGGGGGTCGGGTCGATCCCGTGGAGCCCGCTGGCCAAGGGTCGCCTCGCGCGGCCGTGGGGCACGGAGACGACGCGAGCCGGCAACGATCCGGTCGCCGACTGGCGCTTTAGCGAGGCCGACCGGCCGGTGGCGGACGCCGTACAGAAGGTCGCCGAGGCGCGCGGCGTACCGATGGCGCAGATCGCGCTGGCCTGGGTGCTGAAGCACCCTGGCGTCAATGCGCCCATCGTCGGCCCCACGAAGGAGCACCACCTCCCCGACGCCGCCGCGGCGCTGGAGCTGACCCTCACCGATGACGAGATCCGAGCTGTGGAGGACGCCTGCACCCCGCGCGCCCCCGCAAGCTTCTGAGCAGAGGAACCACATGAAAGCGACTTACCTGTACGGCGCCGGCGACGTGCGCGTCGTCGACGTCCCCGACCCGATCGTCAAGGAGCCGACCGACGCGGTCGTCCGCGTCGTCCGGGCCTGCGTCTGCGGGTCCGACCTGCACCCGTACCACTCGATGCCTGCGGCAACGGATGGCAGGTCGATGGGTCATGAGTTCGTTGGCGTGGTCGAGGCCGTCCGCGTCCCGCTCGCCGACGGCACGCTGGTCGCCGTACCGGTGGAGGAGTCGTCGCCGCTGATCCCGGCGCTGCTGACGCTGTCGGACGTGTACGGCACCGGCTACCACGCGGCCATCAAGGCCGGGGTCACCGCGCGCACGACCCGTCACGGTGATCGGCGACGGCGCCGTCGGCACGCACGTTGTGCTGGAGGCGGTCGCCCGGCGTACGACCAGGCCATCGGCGTCGTGCGCGCCGGCGGCGTGATCAGTCGCGTCGGAGTTCCCCAGTACGACGATGCGCCGGTCGGCTTCCCGAGCCTCTTCGGCCCCAACATCACCCTCACCGGCGGCCCGGCCCCGGCCCGCGCGTACATCGAAACCCTGCTGCCGGACGTACTGTCCGGCAAGGTTGACCCAGGCAAGGTCTTCGACCAGGAGGTTGCCCTGGATAAGGTTGCCGAAGGCTACCAAGCGATGAACGACCGCACCGCCCTCAGAGGTGCTGGTCAAGCCGTAGATCCACGCATCCCGATCGGCCTGAGCCTCAGCTCAGGCCGATTCGGCGTATCCACGCGTCGACCTGCGCACCCGCGCCCTTCGCTCGCTCACCCTGGACGGCGAGCCCCTCGCCGATTGTCGACCGCGGGCACAGCCGCCTGTAGTCGTCGATGGTCCGGCCCAGCCCGCTGACGGCGTACGTGACGAACGGGAACACCCGCTTGCCGGTCAGGTCGACGCTCTCGACGAAGGTCCGCATGATCATCGGCGGCTGCACGTTCCAGATCGGGCTGCCGAGCAGCACCTTCGAGGAGGCAGGGGCCGAAGGCGAGGACGGCGCCGGCGTACGGCCTGGCTCGGCGGCGGGTTTGCCGCAGCCGCCGAGCACAGCGCCGGCCCCCAAAGCCTTCAGAACGGTACGGCGATCGACTGGGTTCACGCCTCGGGGATCTGAAGGTTGAAGGTTTCGAGCGTGATGGAGTCCGGGTCGGGGCCGCCGCGGACGGCGGTGTCGAGGGCGTCGATCGCCGCGAGCTCATCGGCGCTCAGGGCGAAGTCGAAGACGGCGAAGTTCTCGGCGATCCGCGCGGGCTTGGTGGACTTCGGGATCACCGAGCGGCCCTGCTGCAGGTGCCAGCGGAGCATGATCTGGGCGGCGGTCTTGTTGTGGGCGCGGCCGATCTCGAGCAGGACCGGGTCGTCGAACGTGGCGCGCTCGGCGTCGCGGTACGACGTGATGCCGCCGATCGGGGACCAGGACTGGGTGAGGATGCCGTGTTCGGCGTCGGCGCGTTGCACCGCGGGCTGCTGGAAGTACGGGTGCACCTCGACCTGGTTCACCGCCGGTACGACGGACGCCTCGGCCAGCAGTCGGTCGAGGTGGTGCGGCATGAAGTTGCTGACGCCGATGGCGCGAACCTTGCCGTCGGCAAGCAGCTGCTCCAGCGCCCGGTACGCCTCGAGTGTGCGGTCGAATGCCGAGGGCAACGGCTGGTGCAGGATCAGCAGATCGAGCTGCTCGATGCCGAGCTTGCCGGAGCTCTTGTCGAACCCGCGCAGCGTCGCGTCGTACTCGTAGTCGCTGATCCAGATCTTCGTCTCGACGAATACCTCGTCCCGGCCGAGCCCCGCCCGGCGGATGCCCTCGCCGACCTCGCGTTCGTTTCCGTACGCCGCGGCCGTGTCGACATGCCGGTACCCGCGCCGCAGCGCCTCCTCGACCGCCGCGGTCGTCTCGTCCGGCGGGGTCTGGAAGACGCCGAGCCCGATGGCCGGCATCTCGACACCGTTGTTGAGCGTGATGAGGTCCATGCCCCCACGGTAGGCAGCCAGTACGACGCCCAGACAGGCCCTGGCATTACCCCTCAGCGCGCGACGCGTCGTACTGGCGGAAGGGCTTGGAGGAGGCGGTGAGGATGCCGGCGCCGAGGAGGCAGGTGAGGCCGCCGAGGAGGAGGGCGGGGGCTGGGCCGAGGAGGCCGCCGAGGGTGCCGGCTCGGAGGTTGCCGAGGTTGGGGCCGCCGATGCCGACCATCAGGTCGAGGGAACTGACGCGGCCGAGCAGGTCGTCGGGAGTGTTGGCCTGCAGGATGGTGGCGCGGAAGACGGTGGTGATGATGTCGGCGGCGCCTGCGATGGCCAGGCAGATCAGGCCGAGCCAGAGGTGGGTGGTGAGCGCGACCGCGCCGATCGCCGTACCCCAGAGGGCGACTGAGATGAGCATGGCTCGGCCTTGGTGGCGGAGGTGGCCGAGCGGGCCGGAGAGGGTGGCGGCGACGATGCCGCCGACGCCGATCGCGGCGAAGAGGTAGCTGACGGTCTGTGGGCCGCCGCCGAAGTGCGTGTCGGCGAGGGCCGGGAACAGCGCGGTCGGCATCGCCAGTGCGGTCGCGTTGAGGTCGAGGAGGAAGATCATCCCGATCAACGGGTGGCGCGCGGCGTACCGGATGCCTTCGGCAACGGATCGGAGGCCGAAGGTGGCGCCGCCGCCGACGGGTGGCATGGGTGGGAGTCGCCGGACACCGGCCAGGGCGGCGAGGAACGTGACGGCGTCCACGGCGTACGCCGCTCCGATGCCGACCGTGGCGATCAGGACACCGGCGAACAGCGGTGCGGCGATGATCGCGACCTGGAACGACAGTTGGTTGAGGGCTGCGGCGGCCGGGAGCAGGCGGACCGGGAGGAACCGCGGCGGGAACGTTCGCCGGGCCGAGCCGTCGACCGCGGCGAGGGCCGCGGAGGTTGCTGTCAGCAAGTAAAGGAGCCACAGGTTGTTCCAGTGCAGGAACGCCTGTACGGCGAACAAGATGCCGACGGCCATCAAACCGGTACTGGTGAGCAGGACGAGGCGACGGCGGTCGACGGCGTCCGCGATCGAGCCGCCGAAGAGGCCGAGCAGGAGCGTCGGGATCAGGTTGGCGAGCCCGAGTCCGCCGACCGCGATCGAGGAGCCGGTCACGTCGTACGCCTGGATCGACACCGCGACCATGGTCATCACGTTGCCGATGGCCGAGAGCGATTGCCCGGCCCAGAGCCACCGGAAGTCGACCGACTCCCGCAGCGGACTCAGGTCGGCGAACAACCGTCGTCGGGGCACAAGGAGCAATCTTCGTCCTGATGGAGGAGCCGGGCAATCGGGTTATTCGGTCGACGGGGGCGCCCAGGACCTTCGAGAGGCAGACGCTGACCGCGGCAGTCAGGCGACCGCGTTGCCGCCGTCGACGAGCAGCGTGGCGCCGACCGAGTAGCGAGAGGCGTCGCTGGCGAGGTACACGACCGCGTTCGCGACGTCCTGCGGGTCGCCGATGAAGCCCGCGGGAGTCGCCGCGACGGCGGCTCGGTTCAGCTCTGGGTCGGTGTCGAGGCGCGAGGTCATCTGGGTCCTGGTCATGCCGGGCGAGACCGTGTTGACGCGGATGCCGCGCGGTGCCAGTTCGACGGCGAGTGCGCGGGCCATCGCCTCGACGGCGCCTTTGGTGGCGCTGTACGCCGCGGTGTTCGGGATGCCGATCTGGGCGGCGTTCGAGCCGACGAAGACGATGGCCGAGCCCTTGCCCAGGTGGGGGAGGGCCGCCTGGGTGAGCTTGTACGGCGTCCGCAGGTTGGTCGCCCACTGGCGGTCCAGGCTTGCGGCTGGGGTCTGGTCGAAGGGCTGGAAGTCGAAGATGCCGGCGTTGTGCACGATGACGTCGATCCGGCCGTAGCGCGCGAGCGAGGCTGCGATCAGGTCCTCTGCCGCGTCTTCGGTCGCTAGATCGAGTACGGCGGGGTGGGCGGTTCCGCCGGCGGCGTTCACCTGGTCGGCGGCTTGGGTGAGACGGTCGAGATCGCGGCCGACCAGGACGACGTCGGCGCCGCAGGCACCGAACGTCTCCGCGATCGCCCGGCCGATGCCGGCGCTCGCGCCGGTGACGACCACGACCTTGCCGGCCAGGTCGCTGGGGAGTAGTGGGGTGGGCATAGTCGGTCACGCCTTTCGTAGGCAGTTGAAGATTGAATTACCTCAATGTAGGAGAAACCGATCGGTGTCGGAAGGTGGGGAGTTGGCATCTCTACGCCATTGCGGGGCCGGACCGGGCGGGGGACTACCGTGGGTTGGCCGTGGTGGACGACAGGGAGATGCCGAGCGGGATGAGTGACCTGGAGAAGCTGTCGAAGGACGTCGCGAGCGCGGTGAGTGCGGCGGTGCCGTTGATCGAGGCGGTCGGGCGGAACGCGACCGCGTTGGCTCGGCAGATCGAGCGGGATCACCGGCCGGAGCTGGAGGGTCTAAGGCAGCGGGCGGATCAGGCTTTGCAGGTGCCGGAGGGGACCCAGGCGGACGTACTGCGGGGCGCGATGCAGGATGCCGATGGGATCGGCGGCCGGCTGCGGCGGGCCGGTGGGGAGGTCGGCGGTCTTGCGCAGGACCTCGAGCAAGCCGGGAAGCACCTGCGGGCCGGGGCGAAGTCGCGGGCCGAGCTGGTCGACGTACTGGGTGTGGAGACGCCGGAGATCAAGGAGTTGGGCAAGCGGCTGACGGATCTCAGTGGCGCGGTCGAGGCGGCCGGTAAGACGCTCGCCGGTTCCCGTGGGTCGGTCGATGGTGCGCTGGGGTCGGTACGCCAGCTGCTCAACAGCGATCTGCGGGCCGACCGGCAGGGGACGGCGAGCAAGATTCGCACTGCTCACACCGGCCTGCGTGAGGGGTTCGATGGGGTCGGTGAGGCGCTCTCCAAGGCCAGTACGACGCTCACTGCCGTCGATAAGGTCCGGGACGAGGCAACCAAGGAGACCAAGGCCCTGGAGCAGGCCGGCCAGGACGGGACCCTCGCCAAGGCAGGCGCGGACGCAACCTTGGCGAAGGCAGCCCAGGCAGCCGCCAACCCGACCCCGAAGTCCCAACAGGTCACCCCAGGCTCGGCCTCGCCGACCCACGCAGCAACCCGCGGCCCCGATTCCCCGACCCAGGAACGCAACCGCTAGAAAAAGTAGTAAGGGTCAGCGGTGGATGGTGTAGTCGGACTGGACGAAGCCTGCGTTCAACGTGCGCGTCGCGTTGTGGTTGAGGGTGATGTCCTGCTCCAGAGCACCGAACAACGGGATGCCCGCGCCGATCAGCACAGGCACCGTGGTGATGGTGAGTTCGTTCAGGAGGCCTGCGCGGAGGAAGGTCTGGACGATGCGGCCGCCGTCGGCGTAGATGCGTTTGGCGCCTCGGTCGTTGAGGGTTTGGACCAGCGCGTCGACCGTGCGATGGACGATGATGCGCTCGTCGGCGTCCAAGGGCAGCGTTGTGCTGAGGACCTCGACCTGTTTGCCGTCGTACGGCCAGAAGTCGAAGGTGAGGACCTTTTCGTAGGTGTTGCGGCCCATCACGACGGTGTCGATCGCCGCCATGAACTCGTCGTAGCCGGTCTCGCCGGCTCGTTCGCCGCGTTCGGTCAGCCAGTCGATCGCGCCGTCGGGGCGGGCGATGAACCCGTCCAGGCTGACCGCGATGAACACCGCCGCGTGAAAGCTCACTCTGCTCCCCGTCTGTCCGTGGACTCCTAGTTTTCCACGTCGCCGGAGCAGCTCAACCACACCTGGTGAGGAGAAGGATCAGGCCGACGATCAGCAGGATCGGGACCAGGCTCACCGTCACGAACCCCATGCCGCTGACGAACAGGTGCAACGGCAGCGTGAACAGCCGCCGGATCCGGACGGCCGGCGCGACCAGCACCTCCTCCGTCAGCTCTTGCCAGTACGCCGGGGTCGCCGGTCCGCTCTGCTTGCCGCTCCGGAGCTCAGCGCGCCCGTCGGGAGCGACGACCAGCGTGACGCTCACAGCGGCGCTGATCTCCCCACCGGTCTTCCGCCCGAGTCGCCAGCTGTACCCGGGAGTGCGGGCGATGTGCCGGGTCAGGTTCGGGTAGTCGGCGTCGGACTCGCGATCCGTCCGGATCGCCAGGTACTGCTCGTTGCGGCGCGGGATCGGCCAGGGCAGCTCGAGGAACTCGTAGTCGTCGACCTGTTCGAGCCGCATCCAGCGCCGCATCCGGCGGACGGCGGGATCGATCTCGGCGCGAGCCTCCGCCGCGATCGCTTCGGCCCGCTCCCAGTCGTCCATCCCCCGAGCATCCCGTGGACCAGGGGCAGGCCCTGACGGGCGGCAGGTTCCGGTCAGACCTCGGGGGCCATGGCCTCGTCGACGGAGTCGACGATGGTGAAGACCTTGTGGAGCTTGGTGATGCGCAGGATCTTGGCGACCCGCGGGTGCAGCCCGGCCAGGATCAGCGCACTGCCCTGTACGGCGGCCTGCTGGTGGGTGCCGACCAGTACGCCGAGGCCGCTGGAGTCCATGAACTCCACCTCGGTCAGGTCGAGCACCAGCGGTTTCGTGCCGATCGTGTCCAGCACCGCCCGGAGGGTCTCGGTCAGTGCGGGCGCCGCCTCGAGGTCGACGTCCCCGGACAGCCGCACCAGCGGGTGCGGGCCGAGATGGTCGACCTGGACGGACAGATCCGCGCTGTCGGCAGCCACGATCTGATACTCCTCGGGTTGTCGGCGGTCGGCGCCGGCTGCGCCCGTCAGGCTGACGGTCGCGACGACGGCGGCTCGGGACTGAACCGCCGGTGCGAGCAGTATCACCCGTCGAACCGACAGTTCAACCATCCACACCCGCCGAGACGCCGTTGAGCGCGGAGCGTCAAGCACTCACCACGAACCGTCAACCTTTCAGCCCTGTTTGGGCCAAACCCTCCACGAACTGCCGTTGGGCCAGCACGAAGATCACCAGCACCGGCAACGCGCTCAGCGTCGCGGCCGCGAGCTGGACGTTCCACAGCGCGCCGCCGTACGCGTCGACGTACTGGGTCAGCGCCTGCGGAATCGTGAACCGCTCCTTGCTGGACAGGAAAACGATCGGTTCGAGGAACAGGTTCCAGCTGTGCAGGAAGGTGAAGATCGAGACCGCGCCGATCGCCGGCTTCGCCAGCGGCAGCGAGACCTGCCAGAACAGCCCGAACCGGCCCAGCCCGTCGACCCGGCCGGCCTCCTCCAGCTCGCGCGGCAGCGTGATGAAGAACTGCCGCATGATGAACGTCGCCAGCACGCTCGGTGCCCCGAGCATCGGGATCAGGATCAGCGGCCAGTGCGTGTTCACCATGCCGAGCGCGTCGAACATCCGGTACAGCGGGATGATCGTCACCTCGTTCGGCACCAGCAGCCCGGCCAGTACGACGACGAACACGACGCCCGAGCCGCGGAACGGGATCCGCGCGAACGCGTACCCGGCCAGCGACGACACCACCAGCGTCCCGAGCGTCACCAGTACGGCGATGTAGAGACTGTTCAGGTACTGCTGCCCGAACGGCTGCAACGCGAACACCTGCCGGTACGCGTCGAACGTGACGTCGCGCGGCCACAAGCGCGGCGGGAACGCGAAGATCTCGTTCACCGGCTTCAACGACGTCGTCGCCATCCACCAGGTGGGAAAGACGAACGGCACGCAGCAGACCAGCAGCACGCCGTACACGAGCAACTTCAGCCTACGACTCATGGAACACCCACCTCCGCCGCATCCGCCACTGCAGGACAGTCAAAGCGAGCACGATGACGAACAGCAGCAGCGAGATCGTCGCGCCGTAGCCGAAGTGATGGAACTGGAACGCCTGCTGGTACAGGTAGTAGACGAGCACCGTCGTCGACGTGCCCGGGCCGCCTTGTGTCAGTACGGCGATCTGCGCGAACACCTGCAGCGACCCGACCACGGTCAGGATCGACGTGAGCAGGATCGTCGGGCTGATCAACGGCACGGTGACGCGGCGAAAACGCGCCCACGCCGACGCGCCGTCGATTCGCGCGGCCTCGTACAGCTCGGCCGGAACGCCTTGCAGGGCAGCGAGAAACAGCACCATGTTCAGCCCGACGCCCTTGAACAGCTGGACCACGATCACCGAGATCATCGCGGTGGCGTCACCGCGCAACCAGTTCGGGCCGTCCAGACCGATCAGGTCGAGGAAGCCGTTGATCCCGCCGTTGTCCTGCAGCAGGAAGCCCCAGACGATCGTCCAGGCAACCAGTGTCACGACCACAGGCGAGAAGAACAGCGTCCGGAACACCACGGTCCCGCGCAGCTTCTGGTTCAGCAGTACGGCGAGGAACAGCGCGAGACTCAGGTTGAGCACGACGAGCCCGACCGAGAACAACCCGGTCGCCCGCAACGCCGGACCCAGCCGCGGGTCCGAGGCGAGCTGCTCGAAGTTCGCAGCCCCGACGAAGTCGAACGTGCCGGCGAGCACGTTCCACTCGTGCAGGCTGTACCAGACCACCAGCCCGAGCGGAACGATGACGAAGGCAACGATCCCGACGAGCTGCGGCGCGACCATCAACCATCCGGCGAGCTCGTCGCGCCGCCGCATCGTCCAGTACGGCGCCCGCTCCGGCGACTTGACCAGAGGAGCGGGCTTCGTGTCCAGCAACGTCATTTGGCCAGCAGCGGGTTGATCTTGCCGCAGACGCCGGACATCACGGCCTTCACGTCGGCGTCCGGCTTCCACAGCGGATCGAGCGCGGCGCGCACGGTCTGCTGCAGTTCGGCGTACCCGGTGTGGCTGGTCTTGATGTCGCCGCGCTCGATGCCGTCGATCACGACGCTCTGCAGCTGGGCGGGCTTGAGCAACGGGTTCGCCTTGGCCAGTACGGCGGTCGTCAGCTGCGACTTGCGCGGCGGCGGGAAGAACGCGGCGAGCTTGGCCGAGTTCTCCTGGTTGCTGAAGAAGGCCAGGAAGTCCTTCGCGGCGTCGACATGCTTGCCGCGCTTGAGAACGCCGATCCCGGCCTGCCCGACCACGGCGTACTCACCGGCCGGACCCTTCGGCAGCGGGACCAGGTCCCACTTGAACTTCGCCTTCTCCAGCAGGGCCGCGCGACTGATCTGGGTCAGCACCATCGCGGCGTCGCCGGCGAAGAAGTCCTTGGTGACGCCCGGCCCGGGCATCGCCTGGTCGGTGAACACCATCTTGTGGATCGCGGTCATCGCGGCGACCATCTCGGGCTGGTCGAACCCGCAGGTCTTGCCGTCCTCGCTCCACGGCCGCGCGCCCCAGCCGGCCCAGATCGAGTTCAGCGTGTCCCAGCCCTTGTAGTCGAAGTCGCCGACCACGATGCCGCCCTTGCCGCTTTTCTGTACGGCGGCGCCGGTGGCGGTCGCCTGCTCCCAAGTCCAGTTGCCAGCGGCAACCTGTTGCGCGGGCGTCGGTCGTCCGGCCGCCGTCACCAGGTCGGTGTTGACGAAGACGCCCAGCGGCGAGGTCGAGAACGGGTACGCGAACAGCTGGCCGTCCTGCTCCCAGGTCTTGGTGGTGCTCGGCACCAGGTCCGGGTCCTTGTCGATCGGCGCGAGCGCGCCCGACGTGACGAAGTCCTGCGCCGTGCTCTCCAGGATCCAGGCCAGGTCCGGGACGTTGCCGCCGCCGATCTGGGTGGTCAGTGCGGTCGTGTAGTTCTCGTACGGGATCGACTCGAAGGTGATCTTGCCGACGTCCGGATGGGTCTTCTTGTACTCCGCGGCGATCTGCTCGAACAGCGCGGTGTGCTTGGCGTTCGCGCTCCAGATCGTCATTCGCAGGTCGGCCGGGCCGGACGCGCCGGCATCGTCGGAGCCACCACCGCAGCCGGCCAGCGCCAGCATCGCCGCGACGACACTCGCCGCGGTCAAGGAACGAGATCGCATCAGTCCTCCATCAGTAGCCGGAACTCAATAACCTGAGATGGCCGGCCAGCTCAGTTCGACGCCCTGGGCGACCAGTCGTGCCTGGAAGTCGCTGAGCAGAGCAGGGGTGGCCCGGACCGCGCGGGGGCTGACCCCGTGGTCCAGGCAGAAGGCGGCGAGCATTCCGGCGGCCTCGCCGATGTTCCACTCGACCGGGTGCAGCCGGTAGCAGCCGTTGGTGATGTGCGTGGTGCCGAGGTTCTTGCTCGCGGGCAGCAGGTTCTCGACCCGGCGCGGGATCAGCGCGCCGAGCGGGATCCGGAACGGACTGCTCGCGACGTCGATGTAGTTGTCGCCACCGGTCGAGGGGTGCAGGTCGATCCGGTACATCCCGACGCCCACGCTGTCGTCGTACTCGACCGCACCGGCATCACCTCGTACGGCGACCGACAGGTCCTGCTCGACGACCGTGTACTCCGCCAGGATCCGCCGGGACTCCCGGATGTATGGCGCCTGCGCGAGCCCGTCGGTCGAGCCGAGCAGATCGCCGCGCAGCCGCAACCCGCGGAAGCCGGTGCCGCCGTCGGGACGCGGAGCCTCGGTCTGCAGCCAGTACAGGACCGACTGGGACAGCTCCTTCGCGCCCTGCAGGTGCCGCTCGGCGTCGGGGACGTCGAGGACGTTGCCTTCCAGGTAGTCGATCATCGGCCAGTTCACCAGGCAGATGTCGCTCGCGTACGCACCCGGCCGGAAGTGTCGGCGGGCGGCGATCCGGCGGAAGGTCCACAGGTTCGTGTCGCCGCCGGTACGGCGTTGGTCGGCGACGACGGCGAGCGGGTCGTCGTCCGGGTTCGGGGTGAACGTCCGGCGGGAGGTCTGCAGCGTCCGCGGATCGGGAGCGTTCCACGACAGCATCCGGTCGCCCCAGAACGGCGGCTGGTAGTTGCGCCAGAACGCGTAGTTCGCGGGCTTGTCGCCGACCTGGTCGCCGTCGACGTGGTCGACCGCGAAGCAGTACGAAACCGCCTGCATGTTGAGCGGCTGCGCCGTCGCGGGCGCGCTCGGCTCCTGGGTGTCGGCCTGCGACTCGAAGCCGGTGACGTAGTCCGTGCCGGTCAGCGGCAGCAGCTCGCCGGTCTCGGTCGCGTCCAGGACGTACGGCGCGGTGAGGGTCAGCTCGTCGCCGGTCTCGCGGTGCTGGACCGTCACCGAGGTGACGGTGTCGCCGTCGGTGGTCGCGTCGATCGGCTTGTACGGCTGGAGGATCCGGAGCTGCCGGCTCGCCCGGTACGGCGCGAGCATGGCCTCCATCACCGCGACGGCGACGCGCGGCTCGTGGCAGAGCTTGGAGACGTAGCCCGCGCCCGGGTTGAGCTCGGAGGCTGCCCGTGAGGCCTCGGTGAGCGGGTAGTGGCGGCTGTAGTAGTCGCGGATCCCGTCGCGGAGCGACCGGTACGACGCGGTGACGCCGAACTGCTCGACCCAGGTGTGCTCGTCCGGCGGGACGGCCTGGCTGGTGAGCTGGCCGCCGATCCAGTCGTACTCCTCGGTCATCACCACGTCGCGGCCGGCGCGCAGGGCGGACAGCGCCGCCGCCACTCCGCCGAGACCGCCGCCGATGACGAGTACTTCGGTATGCATCGCTCAGAGACCTTTCGGTGGCGCGAGAGTGCTGCCGTCGACGAGCTCGCACGGCAGCAGTTGCTGGAGGTCGGGGGTGTCGCCGGAGAGGATCGCTTCGAGCAGGCCGACCGCTTGGCGGCCCATCTCCTTGCGCGGGATGTGGAAGCCGGAGTAGTCGACGTCGCTCGGCACCGGCCGGCTCGCGTCGCCGAGCGCGACGACCGACAGGTCGCCGGGCACGGTCAGCCCGCGGCCGCGAGCAGCCTCGGCCAACGCGTCGGCGTCGGCGAGGTCCTCGACGAAGACGGCGGTGACGTGCTTGGCCAGCAGTTCGTCCAGTACGTCGGTCAGCGGGCGATCGGTTGGGGCGACGTGAAGTCCGCGCGCGGCGATCTGCCGGAAGCCGCGGAGGCGGTCGGCGGAGGACTCGGCGCCCTCGCCGGGGCCGACGAAGGCGACCCGCTGGTGGCCGAGCCCCAACGCGCGCTCGGCAAGCGTCGCGGTCGCCGAGACGTAGTCGGCGCCGACGTACGGAACCAAAGCAGAGCTGTCCGGGTTGTCGCGGCGGCCGACCGAGACGAACGGGTAGTTCTCGGTGACCAGGCGCGCGAGTTCTTCGGCTGGGATGTGGCGGCCCAGGAGCAGTGAGCCGTCGGCCAGGCGGAGGCGGTTGTTGGCGTGGAAGACGCGGCGGCGGCCGTCGGTGACCGGGGCGCTCGTGAACAGCAGCAGGTCGAGGCCTCGCTCCTCGGCGCTCTCCTCGATCCCGCTCAGGAACGGGTGGTAGAAGTCCGCGCTCGCACTCGGGAACACCGACTCGTACGTGAAGACGCCGAGGATCTGGTTGCGCTGCTGCTGCAACCGGCGCGCCAGCGGGTCGGCGACGTACCCGGTTTCGCGGATCACCTTGAGCACCCGGTCGCGGGTCTCGGTCGGGATCCGCGCGGAGGCGTCGGCGCGGTTGTTCAGCACCAGGGAGACCGTCGTCTGGCTCACCCGCGCCAGCCGCGCGATGTCCCGTTGCGTCAGTCGCACTGTCGATCTCCCTTGCTAATACGTATTGCCCAGGAACGGTAGAGCGCCCAGCCTAGGGCGTCAAGACTACAGTTCCCGGGTAATACGGATTAGCAAGGATTACGAGGAGGTACTCAGGCGCAGGGTGACCCGGCCGGGGGAGCGGCCGGTGACGTAGACGCGCTGGCCGTCGGGGACGAGCGAGCCGTTGAGCTGGGTGTAGCGCTCGCCCGGATCCATCGCGACGCGGGTCGCGCCGTTGCCCGGGCCGAACTCGATCCGGTCGCTGCCGACGGCGTACGAGCCGGTGCCCTCGACCAGCTGGTAGTTGCCAGGGGCACCCAATGACTCCACCCCGGTCAGCGTCCCGCCGGCCCGGAAGCACAGCTCGATCGCGAACGGAACCGCCGACCCGTCCAGCTCGAAGGTCAGGTCGAAACCGCTGCCGGTCTCGGCGACAGTGACGGTCGTCCGCAGCGTCCGGAACTGCTTCGGCCGGTGCGGGAAGTCCATCGACGCGTAGAACCGGCCGTCGAGCGTGAGCGCGTACGCGCCGTCCTTGCGCCGGTACCGCTTCGGCAGCGGCAGGTGGTACGGGACCTTCACCTCGTCCTCGAGTCGGAACGTGCGCGACCCCGTACGACGTAACCCGTCGCTGCGGAAGTGCCCGGTGCTGAAGAACTGCGGCGACAGCCGGACCGACTCCAGGATCGCGGCGCCCTGGCGGAGCTTGAAGAACGTCGGGTTGGTGGACAGCCCGGACGCGATCACCGGGATGTCGTGGAAGTCCGTCCCGCCGAAGACGGTCGCCGTGCGGTCGCCTCGTCGTACGCGAGCCAGCGAGTGCGCCGGGTACTCGGCCACGAAGTCAGCAGGTGCGGGCTTCAAGCCAGGCAGTGCGGCGGCCAGCTCGGGCCGTTCGAGCACCTCGGCCAGGAAGTCGCCGAGCTCACCGGTCCCGCGCCGTTCGATGTCCTTGGCAACGGTCGCGAACCGGCCGTCGCGGTCGTGCAGCGCGAGCTCACGGAACTGGGTCAGGTACCACCAGACCTCGCGGGCCCGGGTCTGGTCCTGGCGCCGCGAGGCGATCGTGTCGACCTCGCCGTTGGGCTCCAGCAGGTGCAGTGTCGCCTCGAGGTTGCGGCGGACGAAGCCGAGCAGCTCGGGCTTGTGGCGCAGCCAGGCGATCGTCAGCAGGCTCGGGTTGGTGACCTCCGAGGCGTACGTCGCCGACCGTTCGCTGTAGATACCGTCCGGAGTCGCGTCGATGCCCTCGTCCAGCCAGTCGTCGATGCGGGCGGCGTACCGGCGGTCGGGGAACAGGTGATGGGTCCGGGCGAGCGCCGCCGAGACCTCCCACCGGTGGTTCGGAGTGTGGACGCCGCCGGAGGCCAGCGCCGGGCCGGCCTTGCGAATGACGCGTTCGAGGACCGCGCGATGGGGTTCGGTGTCCGCGCTGCCGTCGGCTTCCAGCAAGGAGTAGACCGTGCAGAAGTCCTGCACGGCGAACGCACTGTCCGGCGGCGAGTGCAGATTGCCGACGTCGTACGTGCCGTCGTCGTTCTGCGTGCTCTCGAGTTTGTCGACCAGGAAACGCAGCGGCGTGAGCAGCGTGGCGTCGTGGTGGAAACGCGAGCGGCTCCAGATGTAGCCCGACACCAGGCGGCGGGCTTTGCGCGCGACGTTCCGGACGCTGTCGCCGGTGCTCTGGTAGTTGCCGAGCACGAGCGGGATCTGCGTCTCGTTCACGCGGGTGAGAAGCGTCAGCAGCTCCTCGTCGGCAGCCGCGGGGGCTGCACTGGCGATGCTCGGCAGAACGGTGCCCGCTGACAGCCCAGCGAGCGATCCGGCCAGAAAAGTACGACGCTGCATGAAGCCTCCACAGGCTGGGAAAGCGATTGCCAAATGCCCAGTACTGTTCTTCGACGGCACCGCACTGTCAAGACTTCGCAGGTGTCCGGAATCGGTCACACATTCATCTGGCGAGGTCTTGTCTGAACCGGTTCGCTCCACTACTTTAACCGCTCCGGGTAAACGCTTTCCAATGTCGCCTAGTACTTACTGGAGGAAAGAAAGTGAGTGGGCAGAAGAAGGACAATGTTGCTGCCTACTTGTTCTTGTCCCCGTGGCTGGTCGGCCTGTTCGTCATCACGGTCGGGCCGATGATCGCGTCGCTCTACCTGGCGTTCACCGACTACAACCTGATCCAGGCCCCGCAGTGGATCGGCCTGGAGAACTTCACCCGGATGCTGTCCGACCAGCGGCTGCACAACTCGCTGAAGGTCACCTTCACCTACGTCTTCGTCTCGGTCCCGCTCCAGCTCGCGGTCGCCCTGCTGCTGGCCGTCGTACTGGACCGCGGAGTGCGCGGGATGGCCTTCTACCGTTCGGTGTTCTACCTGCCGTCGCTGCTCGGCTCGAGCGTCGCGATCGCGATCCTGTGGAAGCAGGTGTTCGGCACCGACGGCCTGCTCAACCAGGTGATCGCCCCGCTCGGCTTCGACGGCAAGGGCTGGATCTCCGACCCCAGTACGGCGCTCGGCACGCTCGTCGTCCTGAACGTCTGGACCTTCGGCGCCCCGATGGTGATCTTCCTGGCCGGCCTGCGGCAGATCCCGTCGATGTACTACGAGGCCGCGTCGGTCGACGGCGCCGGCGCGCTGCGGCGGTTCGTGAGCATCACCATGCCGCTGCTGACCCCGATCATCTTCTTCAACCTGGTGCTGCAGATCATCCACGCGTTCCAGTCGTTCACGCAGGCCTTCGTCGTGTCCGGCGGTACGGGCGGTCCGTCGGACTCGACGATGTTCTACACGCTGTACCTCTACGACCGTGGCTTCGGCAATTTCGACATGGGCTACGCCTCGGCGATGGCGTGGTTCCTGCTCGTGATCATCGGGGTCTTCACCGCGGCGAACTTCGTCGCCTCGAAGTACTGGGTGTTCTATGACGACTGAGACCCTGCCCCGGTCGGTCCCGGCCACCTCCGGTACGACGCTCGCCTGGCGGCGGGTCCGGCCCGCGCTGACCCACCTCGCGCTCGCCGCGACCGCGGTGGTGATGCTCTACCCGGTGATCTGGATGGTGGTCAGCTCACTGCGGCCCGGCAACGAGATCTTCCGCGACCCCGGCATCCTGGTCCGCGACCTGCGGATCGAGAACTACCGGGTCGGCTGGAACGCGCTGACCGAACCGTTCACCCGCTACCTGCTGAACTCGGCGGCCGTCGTACTGGGGTCGATCGTCGGGAACCTGGTGTCCTGCTCGATGGCCGCCTACGCGTTCGCCCGGCTGAACTTCACCGGCAAGAGGTTCTGGTTCGCGATCATGCTGGTCACGATCATGCTGCCGATCCACGTGGTGATCGTGCCGCAGTACATCCTGTTCAGCCAGGCCGGCTGGATCAACACGTTCCTGCCGCTGATCGTGCCGAAGCTGCTGGCCACCGACGCGTTCTTCGTCTTCCTGATGGTCCAGTTCATCCGCGGCATCCCGCGCGAGCTGGACGAGGCGGCCCGGATCGACGGCTGCGGCAAGGGCGGCATCTTCCTGCGGGTGATCCTGCCGCTGATGGTGCCGGCGCTCGCGACCACGACGATCTTCACGTTCATCTGGACCTGGAACGACTTCTTCAGCCAGCTGATCTACCTGACCGATCCGAAGATGTACACCGTCCCGGTCGCGCTGCGGGCCTTCGTCGACGCCACCGCGAGCACGTCGTGGGGATCGCTGTTCGCGATGTCGGTGGTCTCACTGGTCCCGGTCTTCCTCGCGTTCCTGCTCGGCCAGCGGTTCCTGATCAAGGGCATCGCGACCACCGGCATCAAGTAGTCCCCGTAGTAGTTCTGCTCATCAGAAAGGTTCACCACCATGAGGCCGCTACCCCGACTGACCGCACCGCCGCGCCGGCGGGTGCGGGCCCTGGCCGCCGTCGCGATGGCCGCCGCCCTGCTGGCCACCAGCGCCTGCGGGGGCGACTCCGGCGGTGGCGGCGGTGACTCCGCCAGTGGAGAGGTCACCCTCAGGTTCAACTGGTGGGGGTCCGACACCCGCCACAAGATCACCCAGCAGGTGATCGACTCCTTCCAGAAGGAGAACCCGAACATCAAGATCAAGGGCGAGTTCGGCGAGTGGGCCGGCTACTGGGACAAGCTCGCCACCACCGTCGCCGCGAACGACGCGCCCGACGTGATCCAGATGGACGAGAAGTACCTGCGCGAGTACGCCGACCGCGGTGCGCTGCTCGACCTGAAGAAGGCCGACGGGCTGGACACCGGCAAGTTCGAGCCGGACACGCTCGGCGCCGGCGAGTTCGACGGCGGCCTGTACGGGCTGAACGCCGGCATCAACGCGTTCACGATCGTCGCGAACCCGGCCGTGTTCAAGGCGGCCGGGGTGGCGATCCCGGACGACACGAAGTGGACCTGGGACGACTACGCCAAGACCGCGGCCGAGATCAGCCAGAAGCTCAACGGCAAGGGCTGGGGTACGGCGGCGTACGGCACGAACGACGCGAGCCTGAACATGTGGGCGCGGCAGCAGGGCGAGTCGCTGTTCACCGAGGACGGCAAGCTCGGGGTCAGCAAGGACAAGCTCGCGCAGTACTGGACGAACCTGCTGGCGCTGCAGTCGTCGAAGGCGACGCCGTCGGCGGAGTTCACCTCGCAGGACATGACCGCGCCGCTCGACCAGTCCGGGATGGCGACCGGGAAGCTCGCGATGGGCTACGCCTGGAGCAACCAGCTCAACGCGCTGAGCAAGGCGTCGGGTGAGCAGCTCAAGCTGCTGCGGCTGCCGAGCGCGACCGGCAAGGCGACCGAGAACGGGGCCTACTACAAGGGCTCGATGTTCTGGTCGATCTCGTCGCGGTCGAAGCACCCGAAGGAGGCCGCGAAGTTCGTCAGCTACCTGGCCAACAACACGACCGCCGGGAACCTGTTGCTCGCCGAGCGGGGCGTCCCGCCGAACACGGAGATCCGCGCCGCGGTCACCTCGAAGCTGCAGCCCGCCGATGCTTCCTCCGCGGCCTTCATCCAGGCCATCGCCAAGGAGCTCGGCAAGCCGTCGCCGCCCCCGCCGGTCGGTGGAGGACAGGTCGAGAAGATCATCCAGCGCTACACCACCGAGGTACTCTTCGGCCGTCTGTCACCTGCGGACGCCGCCCAGAAGTTCCTCGACGAGATGAACAACGAGCTCGCCAAATAACGGTGCAGGAGGCAACCGCCAGATGAAGCCGAGGATCGCAGTGGTGGGCGTGCACGGACACGGCACCACGCACGTCCGCCACTGCTCCGACCTGCACACCACAGGCCGGATCCACTTCACCGCCGTCGCCGACCCCCAGCTCGCCCAGCCAGGCGTCGGGGGAGCGAGGAGCGAGCCTGCCCTGCCAGCGGGGCTGGGTGCCGAGTCCGGCCGGGCGGCCGAGCCCGGCTCGCCGGCGAAGCCAGGCGTCGGGGGCGCCGCGCCCTCCCCCTCCTCCCCGCCCGCCCCCGGCGCAGCCGGGGGCGGGCGGGTTACCCGGGTGGAGGACTTGCCCGAGGGCACTCAAGTCTTCGCCGATCTGGCGAGCTTGCTGGCGAGTGTCGAGGTCGACGTGGTGGTGATCAGCACACCTATTCACACCCATGTCCCCTTGGCGGAGTTGGCCTTGCGCGCCGGCGCGGATGTCTTGCTGGAGAAGCCTCCTGCTGCTTCGCTCGGGGAGTTCCAGCGGTTGTTGGAGGTGGTGGAAGAGACCGGGCGAGCGTGTCAGGTCGGGTTCCAGGTGCACGGGTCCATAGCCGCGAGGACGATGAAGCAGTGGGTGGCGGACGGGCGGCTCGGTGAAGTACGGGGGATCGGGACCGTGGGCACCTGGATCCGGAAACAGGAGTACTGGCAGCGCGCCCGATGGGCCGGGCGGCGCGAGCTCGACGGCGTCGCCGTGGTGGACGGCGCGGTGACCAACGCGTTCGCGCACTCGTCGGCGACTGCTCTGCTGGTCGACGGATCAGGGACGGCCGAGCAGGTGACCAGCGTGGAGACCGAGCTGTACCGCGCGAACCCGATCGAGTCCGACGACACCTCGACCGTCCGGATCCGAACCACCCGCGGTACGACGATCGTTGCCGCGCTCACCTTGGCCGCGGAGCCGCCGGGCGGCGACCCGCGGATCATCGTGCACGGCTCGCGCGGCCGCGCCGTACTGACGTATTCGTCCGACCGCCTGGACCTGACCGTCGACGGCATCACCACCACCAGTACGCCGTCCGAACGCGACGACCTGCTGCTCAACCTGATCGAGCACCGCGAGGACCCGACCGTCGAACTGCTCGCACCGCTCGAACAGCTCGGCGGCTTCACCAAGGTCCTCGAAGCCGTACGACTCGCTAAACCACCGCAGCTGATCGACCCGGCGTACATCACCTGGCAAGGCGAAGGACAACAACGCCACCCGTCCGTCACCGACGTCAACAAGTGGGCCGAGCAGGCGGCCGAGAACCTCGCGCTGTTCAGCGAGCTCAACGCCCCCTGGGCGACCTCACAGTAGGCGCCCGGCGGCCAGGCGAAGCTCCGCCAGTTCGCGTGCAAGGATCCGCAGCGCCGCTGGTAGTCGGGCGTCAAGCCATTCCAGTACGTCATCGCGGTTGCCCCGGCGAAGTCGGTTATGCCAAGCCGTCCGTTGGCGGGAGTACGGAAGGTTCCGACAACGGCTCTCAGGGAAGGGCTGCGGGGACTACACTTGAATTGACTACTGCGGCGGTCTCACGCAGGAACAACTCAATGACCTGAATGACAGAGTCGCACTGCTTGCCGACTGCAGTCATGTCCCGATGACGACGGCCGCGGTCCCCTCGACCGGAGGGATCCAGCAGGTCGAGTTCGTGGCTGATCTCATTGCGAGCGGCGAAGAAGGGTTTCAGGCTTTCAAGGTACTGGTCGTCTAGATACTGATCAGATAGCCCGAGGGCGTTGCGTACCGCCTGGAGGTCCGTCCAAGACTGAAGGCTCGATCCCGCGAGATCCTCGACGTAGAGGTCGATCAGTTGCGCGCGTGGATCGTCTGCGGTGATGGCGTTCTTGGTTGCCTTGGTGAGGTTGCCTTGGAGCCGACTCTCGTGCAGATAGCCGATGAATTTGCCGTTCGCTGGCCCTCCCGCTTTGATCAGAACCGGAAGAACATCACGGAGGAGCCTGCGAAGGCAGGCGTCCAACCCGGCGGACGTGAAGACGATCGCGGCACGAACCTGGTCGAGCTGGTCATCCGTGAGCCGACGTGGATTCCCCTCCTCTGCGGCGCGCTCGCGAAGAACATGAAGGGTGTCGAACAGGCCACAGATCGCCTTGTGTGTGGCAACGAGACGTACCCAGCTCGGCGTCACTTGAGATGGGCAGCCGCGTGGTTTTCGACCAATCGCTGAGAGGTTTACGCGAGTCAGCTTTGGTCTACGACCTGTGTCAGGACTCATTAGTAGGTAGTCTTCCTGTTGACGAAACTGCAGGCGAACAGCATGTCGTGCCGCGTCTTCGCGCTCAAGACCAGGCCTCACAGTAGGCGCCCGGCGGCCAGGCGAAGCTCCGCCAGTTCGCCGGCCGCCCAGCCTTCTCCACGCGACTCGGTGCCGTACCACTGTGGCTTGCGCACCAGATGGAAGTACAGGTTCGAGATCCGCCCAACCACCCCGAGCCAGTCGATCGCCGCGAGATCCGCCATCGGGATCTCGCGATGACGCTGATAGCCGGCAAGGAACGAAGGCCAGTACGGCGTCGAGGCGACACCGCAGAAGTCGGCCGCCAGGAACCCCTCACCGGCCAGGTCGAAGTCGTGCAGGTTCAGCCCCTCCGGCGTGACCAGCACGTTGTCCATCGACACGTCCCCATGACGGATCCCACGACTCGCGCCCTCGGCAACCTTCCCCGGTACGGCGGCCGCCAGCACCTGGACGACCTCCGCATCAGCCGGCGAGACCAGCGGCACGATCTCGCCGACGACTCGGCCGAGAGCGTCCGGGTGCTCGGCGGCCCGGCGTACCGGTGTGTAGGTCTCGGCCGCGAGGTGGAAGCGCGCGATCAACTCCCCGAACGCCAGGTAGAGCTCGTCGCTGAACGGCGGCTGCGGCTTGCGCCCCTCGACGAACGCGGTCAGCACGAACGGCCGATCACCTTCGGGCAGAGCCAGTACGCCGGTCGACGCACCGTCGGCGAGTGGCTGCACCGGCGGCGTCGCGACCTTGCCGAGCAGATGACCGGAAAGTCCTGCCTCCCAACGGATGTCGGCCAGCGGGCGGCCGGCGTACAGCTTGAGGACGAACGCCTCGGCCGGCGTGGTCAGTTCGTACACGTCGTTGACCAGCGAACGGCGCAGCACGCACCCGGTGAAGGGCAGTTGGTAGACCTCCGCGAGGTGGTCGCGCAGGCCGTCGGGGTGGGGCAACGATCTCAGGGTGCGGACCATGTGATGTCCTTTGCGTGACGTCGCGGGGGTGGCAGGCGTTGGAGAGTACTGAAGCAGACGATTCCGTACTCGGGCGCCTCGCAGGAAGCGGGTTTTCCTGCGGGTCGGATGAGGCTCGAGGGGTAGGACGGAATCGTTGTACGGATTCACCTCCCCTGAACGCCCCAGGAACCGGTAGCCTCGTGCAGCCGCTGCAGTACATGCCTGGGGAGGCCCAGACGGTCGCGGTACGACGACCACCACCGACGAACTGCCGGAGAGCCCAAACCGGTCAGGAGATCACGTCTTGCAGGAGAACACCAGCACCAGTTCCGGCGAACTCGGAAACGTACCCCTCACAGGTGCGGACAAGGTCGCCTACGCCTTCTACGCCACCGCGGCCACGGCCGCACTCGTCGGCCAGGTCTGGGCCGGCGTCACCCACATCCCCTGGCCCGACGAGGGCTTCTCGACGTTCCTGAAGATCGCCCTCGTCACTCCCGCCGTCGCCGTCATCGAGCTCGGCGGTGTGGCGACCGCTGCGCTCGCCGACCTGCGCCGGCGCAAGGGCGAGCAGGCCTACGCCTACCGCGCGATGTCGCTGTTCGCGGCGATCGTCGCCCTCGTCTTCAACGTCGTCGGCCACTGGCGGCCCGAGGAGCGCTTCCTGGCCTTCGGCTTCGGCGGCCTGTCCGCGTTCGCCTACGTGCTCTGGCTGATCCACAGCTCGGCCCGCCGGCGCGACGCGCTGCGCGTCGCCGGTCAGATGGCCAACACCGGACCTGTGTACGGCGTCGTGCAGTGGATGCGCGAGCCGCGGCTGACCTGGCAGGCCCGGTCGCTCGCGATCGAGCACGGCTACGGGATGTTCGAGAGCCTGCGGGCGGCCCGTGACCATGTCCGCAACGCGGCCCGGCGGAACGCGATCGCCGGAACGGTCGCGGAGTACATCCGTTCCGAGCACCAGGACGAGCGGCTGGCCAAGATCGCCGAGACGACCTACGACGCGGACCGGCTGGCCGGGATGCTCGAGGAGCGGATCAACTACGAGGTCGTCACCAACAAGCTGACCCGCGCCATCTCGCCGCCGCCGGAGGAGCCGCCGGCCGAGGAGCGCAACGACCTGCGCGCAGCGGTCTGGGTGGTCGAGGGCAAGGCGCTGAAGGCGCAGCAGGTGCGCGCCGACGGCGGCGTCAACATCCGCGACGAGGACGCCTGGGGCGAGGCGATGACCGGTGAGCTGATGGCCATCGTCGACCCGCCGGTCAACGCCGAGGGTGTCGCCGAGGCCGAGGTGGTCGAGGACGAGGCCGAGCACGTGGTCAACGGATCGCGGAAGCCCGTGAAGGCGTCGCCGGTGGTGCAGAAGCCGCAGGAGCCGTCACCGTTCGCGCCGGCCGACCAGGTCGCGCGCCCCGGCGTACCGGAGCCTGTCGAGTCGGTCCTGCCGCCGGTGCTCCCGGAGCCGGTCGTCGTCGAGCCGGCCAAGCCGGCCAAGGCCAAGCCCGCGCCGAAGGTCGTCGCGGCCGAGGGCGAGCCCGAGCCGACCGACCTCGAGAAGCGCCGGATGCGCGCGTGGAACATGCTCTCGGACTGGCCGGAAGGTCACGAGCGCAACGCGAAGAAGCTCGCCGAGGCGATCGGCTGCAGCGAGCCGATGGCCAGCCGCTTCATCGAGCAGTACGAGACCGAGCACGACCTGGTCTCACAGAACTGAGCCTCTCACCCGACCCCCGCTCCGGCTGCGCCGGAGCGGGGGTCGGGTGTTTGTGGGGGAGGGGAGCGCCGCCCCGAGGCCTGCGGGCAAGCCCGCGGCCGTTCAGTGTCCGAGGTTGACGGGGAGTTCGGCGAGGCCGCTGACCAGGACTCTTCGCCATTCGAGTTCTTCGGCGGGCTTGGCCAACGACATCTTGGGGAAGCGGCGGAGCAGGGCCAGCAAAGACTCCTGGAGCTCGATGCGAGCGAGCTGGGCGCCGAGGCAGAAGTGCGGGCCGAAGCCGAAGGAGAGTTGCTTGTTCTCCTTGCGGTCCAGCTGCAGCTCGTCGGGGTTGGTGAAGGCCCGCGGATCGCGGTTCGCCGAGTTGAGCGCGGCCATCACGCCCTCACCGGCCTTGATCTGTACGCCGTGCAGCTCGAGGTCCTCGACCGCGACGCGCAGCTGCCCGACCTCCGAGAAGCGGTTGAACCGCAGCAGCTCTTCCACCGCTGACGGCACCAGCGTGTGGTCGTCGACGAGCCGCGCCCAGTTCTCCGGCCAGCGCAGCAACGTCGCGACGCAGCTGGAGATCTGGTTCGCCGACGTCTCGTGGCCGGCGACCAGCAGGTTCACCCCGAAGGCGATCAGCTCCTCCTGGCTGAGCCGATCTCCCGCCTCCCGCGCGCGGACCAACTCGTCGAGCAGGTCCTCGGCCGGCTTGTCGGCGTTCGCGAGCTTCCGGTCGACCAGTTCCTCGATGTACGCCGTCAGCGCGGTCATCGCGTTCTCGACCAGGTCCTTCTCGGCCATCTTCATGCTGTAGCCGAGCTCGGTCCACTCCCGGAACTGCTCGCGGTCCTCGTACGGTACGCCGAGCAGCTGGCAGATCACCTGGATCGGCAACGGCAGCGCGACCAGCTGCCGGATGTCCGCACCGTCACCCGCCTTGGCGACGTCGTCCGCGAGCTGTGCCGACAGTTCCGCGACCCACGGCCGGGTCCGCTCGATCCGCCGGTGCGCGAACGTCGTGGACACGAGTTTGCGCAGCCGGCTGTGCTCGGGCGGATCGGTCGTGGTCAGGCTGTTCGGCATCGGCTTGGCCAGCGCGACCCGCGGCGCGCCCTGCTTGACCACCGCGGCCCGCGAGAACCGCGGGTCGGCCAGCACCAGCTTCACGTCGTCGTACCGGGTGACCAGCCAGACCTCGGCCCCGGCCAGCGTCCGCACCCGCGCCACCGGCCGGTTCTCCCGCAGTTCCGCGAAGGTCGGCGAGGGATCGAACCGGAACGCGTCGTCGAACGGGATGTTCAGCACGGTCTCCGTCATGGCTCGACCCTATGTACTTAGGTCACCCTTCGCTCGACGTCCCAGCGGGTCGTGTGAGTGCAGGCGTCGGGTCTCAGCTGGTCGCGTGGGCGCCGGACGTCGGGGCTCAGCGGGTCGCGTGGGTGCGCAGGGTGTCGGCGAGGCGGCTGTAGTCGTCACCTCCGTGGCCGTCATCGATGGCCTGCAGGGCGACGGCGTGGGCGGCCTTGAGAACTCCGGCGTCGAGGCCGTGCTGCTCGGAGGCGTGGATGATGTGCTCGAGACTTGCGGCCGCCGAGGCGATGTTCGAGAACGTGCCGGGGTGGTCGCCGCTGTCGATGTTCGCCGCGAGTGCGTCCAGGCTCGGCGACAGCAGGTCGCTGATGCCGCGGGCGAAGCCGGCCAGGTCCGCGGCGGCGATGTTCTCCGCCTTGGCCAGCGCGAACGCGTGCATGATGCCGGTCATCGCGGTCCAGAAGATGCCGAGCAGTGCGACGTCGTGCGCGGCGGCCCGGCCGTGGTCCTCGCCGAGATGGGTCGCGCTTCCACCCAGCGCGTCGAGCGTCGGCGTGTGGTCGTCGTACAGGGCTCGCGGTCCGCTGTAGAGGAAGACCGCGTCCGGTCCGCCGATGGTGACGGTCGGGGTCATGATCGCGCCGTCGAGATAGTCGATTCCGCGCGCGGCCGCCCACTCCGCCGTACGACGTGCGCGCTCGGGGGTGTCCGCGGTCAGGTTGACGACCGTGCGGCCCTTCAGCTCCTCGGCGGCGGCGTCGAGGATCGCGTCGGTGGCGTCGTAGTCGATCACGCAGACGACCACCAAGGGGCTCGCGGCAACGGCTTCGGCGGCGCTGGTGGCGACCACGGCTCCGGTGAGATCGGCGGCCTTGCCCGGCGTACGGTTCCAGACGGTGGTGGGATGGCCGGCGGCGAGGAACGCGGCGGCGAGGGCCTTGCCCATCGGGCCCAGGCCGAGAACAGTCACTGGTGTGCGGGAATTGTCGGTCATGTCCGGCACGCTAGACATTCACATCAGTGTGAGAGTCAACCTCGGGAGACCAGATGCGCATCGGTGAACTGTCCCGCCGGACCGGCGTCAGCGGCCGCCTCTTGCGGTACTACGAGGAGCAGAGCCTGCTCGCCCCGGACCGCACCTCGACCGGCTACCGGATCTACGAGGAGGCCGACGTCCAGCGCGTCCGCCACATCCGCGTCCTGCTCGGCGCGGGCCTCGGCACCACCACGATCGCCGAGCTGCTCCCGTGCATGACCGAGTCCGACGGCGACCTGGTCGCGATCTGCCCCGAGCTCGTCCCCCAGTTCGAGAAGGAACGCGAACGCATCACCGCCACCATCACGTCCCTCGAAACAGCCCGCACCGCCCTGACGGCCATCATCGCGGCACCCCTCCCGGAGGGCGTCTACCAGGCGTCATGACTCCCAGACCGGGACCGACGGGAGACCGTGGCGGGCTCGGGCGTGGTCGGTGAGTTCTTGGATGAGGGTGGTTTTGGCCTTGGTGTAGTCGAGGCCGGTGAGGCCTTCGGCAGCGAGGGTGCGTTTGAGGTCGGAGTAGCGGCGTACGGCGTCGGGGGTGTCGCGGAGGTAGTCCCGGAGCAGGCGTTGGTTGAGGTGGTCCCAGGCGGCGGCGGGGAAGACGTGCAGGTTGTGGGTGAGGACGCCGTCGACGACCCGCGTGTACGTACGCCGGTTGGGTGGGCCGTCGGGGTTGTACTCGAAGCCGAGGTCGGCGAGGGCCTTGTCGTCGAAGTCCACGTCCACGGCGACAGCGCGGGCGGCGATGTCGATGACGGGCTTGGCGACCAGGCCGGGGACCGCGGTGCTGCCGATGTGTTCGATGGCGTCGACCGAGTCGCCGAAGGCGGCGGTCAGGCGGGCGGCCATTTCGGCGTACTGGGTGGGCCAGCTGGAGTCGTAGTCGGCGAGGACTGTCATGTCGGTGAGGTTAGTCAGCGGTGATGTCAGGACGCTGTCATGCGCGGCTGGCGATCAGTACGGCGAGGCCGTCGAGGATGCGGTCGATGCCGAACTGGAGGGCGTTGCCGGTCTGGCCGTCGACGGCTTCTTCGGCGAAGGCGGCGGTGGCGGCGGGGTAGAGGTGCCCGACCGCGCCCATCGTCTCGGCGAGCTGGGTGGCGTAGGCCTCGGAGGACGTGTTCGGCGGTGCGAGTTGCTCGACCAGGCTGCGGACATGGCCGTTGAGCAGCACGATCGTGTCCAGCCGCTCCGATCCCGTCAGCCCGGTGCCGGCCAGCGCGGTGAGCGCGGTCTCCATCCAGCCCAGCTCGTTGGGGCCGACCGGACGCTGGCCGGTGGTGAGGTCGATCGCCCAGGGATGGGCGCTGTAGCGGGCGAAGATCGTGTCCGCCCAGATCTGCAGCCCGGCGCGCCAGTCGGGAGTCGGTGCGGGCGGCGTACCCATCGCTGTGTCGAGCATCAGCGCGGTCAACTCGGCCTTGCCGGGGACGTAGCGGTACAGCGACATCTTGGTGAAGCCGAGCCGCTCGGCCAGCCGCTGCATCGACAGGTTGGCCAGCCCTTCCGCATCGGCCAGCGCGATCGCCTCCCCGACGATCCGGTCCAGGGACAGCGCGGGCTTCGGTCCTCGCCGGGCCCGCTGCTGGGTGCCCCAGAGCAGTTCGAGCGCTGTCGGTGCCGGCATCGCGGGCCTCCTCGAAATCGGTGTTGACGTCGAACTGTGTCTACCATACTCTAATTCGTGTCCACCGGAAACAGATTCCATCAGACACAATTCTTGGGAGGTCGCCATGACCCAGTCCGTCCTGATCTCCGGCGCGAGCATCGCCGGACCCGCACTCGCCTACTGGCTGAACCGCTACGGCTTCGACGTCACCGTCGTCGAGCGGGCGCCGGAGCTGCGCCCCGGCGGCCAGGCCGTCGACTTCAAGGGCCGCACCCACTTCAACGTCCTCGAGCGGATGGGCATCCTCGACGAGGTCCACCGGCGCCGGACCGGCACCACCGACACCGTGTACGTCGACCAGGACGACCGGGAGTTGGCCGTCATCTCCGGCGAGTTCACCGGTGGCGACGTCGAGATCCTGCGCGGCGACCTCTCGGAGATCCTCTACGAGCGGACCGCCGACGAGTGCGAGTACCTCTTCGGTGACTCGATCAGCGCACTCGTCGACACCGACGACGGCGTCGAGGTCACCTTCGAGCACGCCGCGGCCCGGACCTTCGACCTCGTGATCGGTGCCGACGGCATCCACTCCCGGGTGCGCAAGCTGGCCTTCGGTCCGGAGCAGGACTTCGTGAAGTACCTCGGCCACTACTACTGCGTCGCCGGCGCGAGCCCGTGGAGCGGCAACGGGTCACGGGAGCGGCAGGTTGCCCACGGCCACAATGTTCCCGGCCGGCTCGCGGTCACCGGCGGCTCGAAGGCCCAGCAGCTCTACATGTTCGCCTCGCCGGAGCTCGACTACAGCCGCGACGACACCCGGGCTCAGCGCGCCATCCTGCGCAACGCCTACGCCGATGTGAAGTGGCGGGTGCCGGAGATGCTCGACGACATGGACGGGTTCGACGACTTCTACCTCGACTCGCTCAGCCAGGTGCGGCTGAACGGCCGGTACACCAAGGGCCGGGTCGCGCTGGTCGGCGACTCGGCGTACGGAAACACCTTGGGCGGATTCGGCACCGGGCTCGCGGTCGTCGGCGCCTACGTGCTGGCCGGAGAGCTAGCGGTTGCTCAGGGCAACCACGTCGAGGCCTACGCGCAGTACGACGAGATCATGAAGCGCTACGCCAAGATCGCCGGCAACAGCAACGCCGGCCGCTTCCTCGCTCCGAGGACAGCGACCGGCATCAAGCTGCGTAACTGGTTCGTGGGTTCGCGGATGTTCCAGCTGATGATCAAGTACGCCGACAAGGCCGCCAACGACATCGATCTGCGCGACTACCCGGTCAAGGTCAGCGCCTGAGCCTCACCGGGGCTCGGCGTCGGCCGTGCAGTGATAGTCCCGCTTCGGCAGTTCGCCGGTGGTCAGGAACGTCGTCGCCGCGTAGTTGGCGCAGCGGTTCTTGCCGCCCGGGTAGACGCCGTGCCCGCCCTGGTCGGCGGTCACCATCATGGCTCGGTCTCCGAAGGCCTTGCGCAGCTGACGGGCCCCGGCGAGCGGGGTGGCCGGGTCGCGCAGGTTCTGCACCAGCAGCACGTTGGACGGACCGTTGTCGGTGATACGCACCGGCGGTTCGGCCGGGTCCGGCCAGTAGGCGCACGGCGTGATGTTCGCCCCGGCCGCGCCGAAGAGCGGGTACTTGATCCGGTCGACAGCCACGTTGCGCTGGTAGGTCGCGACCGACTTCGGCCAGGAGGCGTCGTTGCAGATCATGTAGTACCGGCCGGAGATCAGGTTCTCGGCGTCCTTGACGTCGCCCGGCAGCGGGGGTGGCGGTTGGTTCGCGTCCACGGCCCGCCAGATGCCGGCCAGGACCGGGAGCTGCGTCGGGCCGTACAGAAAACCGAAGTTGAGCAGCCGGAAGGTGGCGCTGTCGAAGGGGCCGTCCGGTGTCTGGATCGGCTTCTGGTCCAGTCGCTTGGCCAGCTCGAAGAACTTGGCCTTCACCTGTGCCGGCGTCCGGCCGAGACCGTACTCGCGGTGGTTGGCCGCGGCGAACTTCGCGAAGTCCGGGAAGCGGTCTTCGACACCCTGCGACCAGAGCCGGTCGCTCGGGTAGTCCCAGCCGCCGGGGCCGAGATTGCTGTCGAGCACGATCCGGTCGCTGCGCTGGGGGAACAAGGTCGTGTAGACCGCGCCGAGATGGGTTCCCCAGGAGGCGCCGGCGAACGAGAGCTTCGACTCGCCGAGCGCGGCGCGGATCGAGTCCATGTCGCGGGCGGTGTTGGCGGGGTTGACGTGCGGCAGCATCCACGCGGTCTTCGAGGTCGCGCACTGCTGGGCGATCTGCTTGACCTCGGTGGCGCGCTTCGCGACGTCGGCCGAGTTCTTCGCGTACGGCGGGATGTTGCCGGCGGCCTGCTGTTCCGGGGTGAGGTCGCAGGTCACCGGCGTGCTCTTCCCGATGCCGCGGGGATCGAACCCGATCACGTCGTACGCGTCGCGCACGCTCTGTGGAAGCCCCATCGCGACGAGGAACGCGGGATAGTTCTGCCCGGGCGCCGGGCCGCCGGGGTTGGTCAGCAGGATGCCGCGGCGCTTGTCCGGCTTCGTGCTCGCCAGTCGCGAGACGGCGATGTCGATCGTCCTGCCGTTCGGCGCGCGGTAGTCGAGCGGGACCTTCAAGGTGCCGCACTGCATGCCCTCCGGCAGCGGCACCGGCGAGATGTCCGCCGGGCACTTCTCCCAGCTGATGCCGCTGGCCGCCGCAGGCTCGGCCTGCGACACCCCCGGCACCAGGGCGGCGGCCACCAAGGCGGCGCCAACGGTCAACGGAACTGCGGATCGCATCGAGAATCCCTCCGGACGACTCTGTGGACGCGACCAACTCTTCGCGAACCACCCCGTCCGGCACGTCCCCCGGGCGACCCTTTCTCCGTCCACCGAAAGTTGCGGCCCCGGGGCGCTCGCCCCGGGGCCGACGGGCTACTTGGTGCCGAAGGAGTAGATCGTGCGGGTCGAGTAGGTCTGGCCGGGGCGCAGAACCGTCGACGGGAAGTTCGGCTGGTTGGGGGAGTCGGGGAAGTGCTGCGTCTCGAACGCGAAGGCGTCGCCCTGGCGGTAGGTCTTGCCACCGATCCCCTGGAAGGTGCCGTCGAGGAAGTTGCCGCTGTAGAACTGCGCGCCGGGCTCCGCCGTACGGACCGAGACCGTCCGGCCGCTGTCCGGCTCCCAGAACCGGCCGGCGAACCGCAGTCCGTCGTGGTCGGTCTTGCTGGCGAGCACGAAGTTGTGGTCGTACCCACGCCCGACCACCAGTTGGGGGTGGTCCTCACGCAGCCGCTTGCCGATCGCGGTCGGCCGGCGGAAGTCGAACGGCGTACCGGCGACCGGGGCGATCTCGCCGGTCGGGATCAGGCCCGCGTCTACCGGCGTGTACGACGGGGCGTTCAGTTCGAGCACGTGGCCCTCGATCGAGCCGCTGCCCTCACCGGCGAGGTTGAAGTAGACGTGGTTGGTCAGGTTGACGATGGTCGGCTTGCCCGCGACGGTCGCGTGGTAGTCGATCCGCAGGTCGTCGTCGAAGTCGAGCGTGTACGTGACCGTGGTGGTCAACGTGCCCGGGAAGCCCATCTCGCCGTCCGGGCTGACGTAGCTGAACGCGACCCCGACGTGCGACGAGGTCTGCACGACCTTCGCCTTCCAGACCTTCTTGTCGAAGCCCAGCGTGCCGCCGTGCAGCGCGTTCTCGCCGTTGTTGACCGGGATCTGGTAGTCGTTCCCGTCGATCGAGAACTGGCCCTTGGCGATCCGGTTGCCGTACCGGCCGATGGTGGCGCCGAAGTACGGGCTGAGTGCGGCGTAGTCGGGCAGGTTGTCGAAGCCGAGGCTGATGTTCTCGGTGCGGCCCCGGCGGTCCGGGGTCTCGACCCGCTGGATGGTGGCACCCCAGGTGAGCATCGAAACGGTCACTCGACCGTTGCTGAAGGTGTACACGTCGACGCCGACCCCTTCCGGGGTGGTGCCGAACGGGTCCTTGCGGATGGACAGGCGGCCGTGGTGTGAACCCATGGACGCGACTGTAGTAGCCGCCGGTTCGGCACCGGCGGGGCTGGTCAGGGCCCCGGCCGTGACGGCGCCGAGGCCGAGCGCGCCGGCGGTTCGCAGGACATGGCGACGAGGCAGGTGATCAGTCATGAAGTCCCCTCAGTCGGTTGGGCGGTGGGCGGCGAGAGCGTTCTCACACCGCCCCGGGCACTGTAAGCACCGTTGCGCGATGTTTGGAACAGTTCGTAACCGTTCGGATTCGTCCGATGACTGGCGGCGCGGTCGATCGGTGGTCGATGGTTTGACCGGATCGGTCCGCCGCGCGGCGCGATGATGCCTGTCGCGTCGTAAGTCGTACGAGGAGGCTGGAGGCATGACACAGACAGCGCTGATCGTGATCGACGTCCAGGAGTCCTTCCGCGTCCGGCCGAACTGGCAGGCCGTGAACCACCCCGATATCGCCGACCGGGTCAACCGGCTCGTCGCCGCCTCGCGTGAGCGCGGGGATCTGGTCGTGTGGGTGCTGCACGCCGAGCCCGGGACCGGCGGCGCGTTCGACCCGGAGAACGGGCACGTCCGGCTGATCGAGGGGCTCGAGCCGCGCGACGGCGAGCCGGTGATCCGCAAGACGTCGCACAACGCCTTCACCACCACGAATCTGCAGCAGGTGCTCACGCAGCACGGGATCCGCGAGGTCGTGATCAGCGGGATCCGCACCGAGCAGTGCTGCGAGACGACCACGCGGGTCGCGTCGGATCTCGGGTACGACGTGGTGTTCGTGACCGAGGCGACCGCGACGACACCGCTGCCGCACTGGACGCTGCCGTTCGACGCCTCGCTGGAAGAGGTGCTGGCTGACCCGCGGACGCTGATGCCGGCGGTGGTCGTGGAGCGGACGGAGTACGCGCTGGCGGGACGGTTCGCCACCATCCGGACGCTCGACGAGCAGGCCGGGATCCTTGTGGGATCCTGACCGGATCATGCGCAAGGTTGTCTTCTTCCTGGTCCCCCGACTGCACCTGCTCGATCTCGCCGGGCCGGCGCAGGTGTTCTCGACGGCCGCCGATCTCGGGTACGGCTACACGTTGCACTACGTCGCCGAGGTCGAGGAGGTGTCGACGGCGCAGGGCGTACCGGTCAAGGCGTCGCTGTCGTGGCCGGATCTCGGGCGGGACGACCTGATCGTCGTACCGGGCTGGCGGTCACCGCGGTTGTCGCCGTGGCCGCCGATCTCGGCACGCACCAAGCAGGTGCTGCGGACGCATCACGCGTCGGGTGGGTCGGTCGCGAGTGTGTGCTCGGGGGCTGACGCGTTGGGTGCCGCTGGGTTGCTTGATGGGCGGCGTTATACGACGCACCACGATCTGACCGACGAGCTCGCGGCGCGGTACCCGAGGGCGAGCATCGTGCGGGACGTCCTGTACGTGATGGACGAGCGCGTGATCACGTCCGCGGGGATCGCGAGCGGGATCGACCTCGCGCTGCACCTGGTCGCCGTCGAGCACGGCGCGGTCGCGGCGGCCAGGGTCGCGCGGGAGATGGTCGTCTACGCCCGGCGCAACGGTGACGAGCTCCAGGAGAGCGCGATGCTCCGCCACCGCGGTCACCTCAGCGATCTCGCCCACCGGGTCCAGGACGTCATCGACAGCCGGTACGCCGACCGCCTGCCGCTGTCGGACCTCGCCCGAGCCGCCGGCGTCAGCGAACGCACCCTCACCCGAGTCTTCACCGCCGCTACCGGTCTGACACCCCTGCGCTACCAGCAACTCCTGAGGCTGGAACGAGCCGAACACCTCATAGCCCACGGCACCACAGTCGAGTCGGCCTCGCGAGTAGTCGGCTTCGAAGACCCCCGAATGCTCCGCCGCCTCCGCTCCCGCACGCCGGCGGCAACAGCCTGAGCTGCTGCCGCAGGGTGGACTTTCCCCTACCTCTCATGGGGGGCTGCGTCTCCTGAGAACTGTGCTGTTTGCCGACAGGCTCTTGGTAGGCGGGCAGAGAGTCCGGGCGGGGTTGGCGAGAGGGCGCAAGTATGAGCAGGGGATCCGTGACCGTGCGGGCCGCGCGGTGGAGTGCTACCCATCCTTGGCGGGCGATCGGCTTGTGGCTGATCCTCGTCGCCGTCGCGGTCGGGTTGTCCGTGATGGTTCCGAAGCAGACGACGAAAGCCGCCGACACCTGGGTCGGGCAGTCCGGGCAGGCCGCGGAGCTGATCCAGAAGGCAGGCCTCGAAGGCAAGCCGAGTGAGACCGTCCTGGTCACCGATCCCGACGGACCGCTCAACCGCGCCGAGGCGACCACCGCCCTGGCGCAGCTGAAGCAGAAGCTGACCGCGATCGACTCCGTCGACACCGTCGGCGACCCGGTCTGGGCTGAGAACGGCAAGGCCGCCCTGCTCCCGATCGAGCTGAAGGGCAGCGCCGACGACGCCGCGGACAACGTCGAGAAACTCGTCGCCGCGACGACCGACGTACAGAAGACCAACCAAGGCCTGACCATCCAGCAGACCGGCGCGGCATCCCTCGACGCGGGCATCTGGAAGCAGGTCGGCAGCGACCTGGCCAAGGCCGAGAAGCTCAGCCTGCCGATCACCTTCGCCCTGATGCTGCTCGTCTTCGGTGCCCTGATCGCGGCCGGAATCCCTGTCCTGCTGGCGTTCTCGGCCGTCGGTGCGGCCCTCGGCTTCTACGCACCGCTGTCCTACCTGTTCCCCGACGGCGGCTCGGTCGCCAACGTCGTCCTGCTGATCGGCATGGCGGTCGGCGTCGACTACTCGCTGTTCTACCTCAAGCGCGAACGCGAAGAACGCCGCCGCGGTCACAGCACCGTCGACGCGGTCGAGATCGCCGCGGCCACGTCGGGACACTCGGTGGTTGTCTCCGGTCTCGCGGTCATCGTCTCGATGGCCGGCCTGTACGTCGCACAGGACCCGGTCTTCTCCTCGATGGCCACCGCCACCATCGTCGTCGTCGCAGTCGCGGTACTCGGTTCGCTCACCGTCCTGCCGGCCCTGCTGGCCAAGCTCGGCCACCGCGTCGACCGTCCGCGCGTCCCGCTCATCTGGCGGCTCAACAGGCGCATCGGTCCCGGCGGAATCAGCCGCCGCCTCGTCGCCCCGGTTCTGCGCTTCCCGAAGCTCGCCCTGCTGATCTCGACCGCCGCAGTGGTCGCGCTCGCCGTACCGGCGCTCGGCATGAAGACCGACCCGGGTGGCCTGAACACCCTGCCGGACAGCATTCCCGAGGTGAAGACGATGCAGCAACTGCAGGCGAACTTCCCCTCCGAGGGCATGGCGTACGACGTCGTCGCGAAGGGCGAGGGCAAGGCGCCGGTCGAGGCCCTGGCAACTCTGCAGCGCGCAGCCGTCGCCAACGGACAGTTCGTCGTACCGCCCGGCCCGGCGGTTCGGACGGCCGGCGACACCGCCGTACTGACCCTGGTCTCGGTCCTGCCGGACACCAGCGAAGACGCGAAGGTCGCGCTCAACCAGCTGCGGGACACGCTCGTGCCGGCAGCGTTCGACAAGGTGCCCGGAGCAACCTGGGCGGTCGGTGGTGAGACCGCCAGCGGGGTCGACTACGGCGCCAACCAGCGCGACAAGCTGCCGTACGTGATCGCGTTCGTCCTCGGACTGACGCTGCTGATGATGCTGTTCACCTTCCGCAGCCCGGCGATCGCGATCGTCACGACGCTGCTCAACCTGGCCTCGGTCGCCGTCTGCTTCGGCGCCCTGTCGCTGGTCTTCCAGCACACCTGGGCCGAGGGTCTGCTCGACTTCACCTCGCCCGGATTCGTCATCTCGTGGATCCCGCTGTTCCTGTTCGTGATCCTGATCGGGCTGTCGATGGACTACCACGTGTTCGTGCTCGGCCGGATCCGCGAGGCCGTGCAGGAAGGCCTGGCTCCGGCCGAGGCCGTCCGCCGGGGGATCATCGAGTCGGCCGGTGTCGTGACGAGTGCGGCCGCGGTGATGGTCTCGGTGTTCGCGCTCTTCGCGACGCTCGGGATGATCGAGATGAAGCAGATGGGCGTCGGCCTGGCGGTCGCCGTACTGGTCGACGCGACGCTGGTCCGGATCGTGATGCTGCCGGCCATCCTGGTCCTGCTCGGCCGGAAGGCCTGGTGGCCGAACAAGCTGGTCAAGGTCGCCAAGGACGAGCGGCCGGAACGCGAGCTGGTTACGGTCTGACAGAACGACGGGGGCCCTGGGCAACTGCTGCCCAGGGCCCCCGTCGTCACGTTCTACTTCAGCTTGTACGCCGCCGCGAGCTTCGCGATCGCACCGCCCAGATCACCGGTCAGCGCCAGGTGCTCTGCGTCGGCGGTGAGCTTGGACACCGAGGCGTCCAGGTTCTGCCCGATCTGGTCCTGCGCGATCCACCGGGCCGCCGCGACCACCGCGTCGTCCTCGGCGAACCCGTCCACCCGGCTGCGCTGCAACGCCTTGCCTGCCGCGGTCAGCGCCGCCAGCGCGGTCGTCGCCTGCGGCCCGGACCAGTCCTTGACGTGCAGCGCGACGTCGATCGAGATCGCCGCGACCAGCACGTTCGGGTCCAGCAGGCCCTTGCGCAGCAGGGCGATCTTTGCGTCCAGCAACTTCTGCCGAGCCGCCGCCTGCGTGGTCAGACCCCAGCCGTACGGGTACTGCGGGTCGTACGACGCGTCGCCGACGTTGATCGGCTGCTGCGCCTCCGACTTCGGCCAGGTGACGGGGAGCCGCCCGCTGAACGGCTTCTTGCCGAACAGCACGTCGGCAACGCCGGCGCCTTCGGTGCCGGGCAGCCACGACGCGACCAGCGCGTCGATCTCACCCAGCTGGTCCGCGACGACCTGCGGCCGACCGGAGACCACGAGGACAGCGCACTTCATCGCCGCGCAGACCTTGTCGACCGCGGCCCTGTCGGCGTCGCTGAGCAACAGGTCGTGGCCGTTGCCGACGTCACCGATTCCCTCGGCGTACGGGCGTTCGCCGACCACCACGACACCGACGTCGTGGCCTTCGAGCGGAGCCGACGCGTCCTGGCTGAACGTTGCCGTCGGCACGTTCTGCTGGATGCCGGCCAGGATCGTCGTACCGGTCGTCGGCGTGCCGGAACCGCCCTGCCAGCTGATGCTCCAGCCGCCGAGCTGGTTGCCCAGGTCGTTGGCGTTGCTTCCGGCAATGTACACCTTGGCCGTCGACTTCAGCGGCAGCACGTTGCCGTCGTTCTTCAGCAGTACCTGCGACTTGGCCGCAGCCTCGCGACCGACCGCCCGGTGCTTCGCGCCACCGATCTCGGCCAGCTTGCTCGTGTCGGAGTACGGCTTCTCGAACAGGCCGAGCTTGAACTTCTGCTCCAGGATCCGCCGTACGGCGTCGTCCACGCGGGACTGCGCGACGCGGCCATCGGTGACCTCGGTGGTCAGGCCCTGGGTGAACTCCTGGTACCGGGTCGGCACCATGATCATGTCCAGCCCGGCGTTGATCGACGTCCGGATGTCGCTGGCGTAGTCGCCCGGCAGCTGGTCGATCGCCTGCCAGTCGGAGATCACGAAACCGTCGAAGCCCATCCGGTTCTTCAGCACGCCGTTGATCAGTTCGGCGTTGCCGTGCATCTTCACCGGGCCCTTGTCGTCACCGATGATGTCGACGCTCGAGTACGACGGCATCACGGTCCCGACGCCGAGGTCGACCGACGTCTTGAACGGGTCGAGGTGGATCGCCTCGAGCTCCTGCTTCGTCACCTCGGTGACGCCCTGGTCGATCTTGTACGAGCCGGTCGTCGACGAGCCGTACGTCGTACCGCCGTCGCCGACGTAGTGCTTCGCGCTCGCGAGCACGTGGTTGTTCTGCTTGAGCTGGCTGCCGTCGGCCTTGCCCTGCATACCGGTGATCACGGTCGCCATCGCCTTGACCAGGGCCGGGTCCTCGCCGAAGCCCTCGTACGCACGGCCCCAACGGTCGTCGCGGACGACGCAGACGCACGGCGCGAAGTCCCACGGGATGCCGGTCGCGCGCACCTCGGTCGCAGCGACCTCACCGGTCCGCCGGGACAGGTCCGGGTCGCGGGTGGCGCCCATGCCGATGTTGTGCGGCAGGATCGTCGCGCCGATCACGTTGTTGTGCCCGTGCACCGCGTCGACGCCGTAGATCAGCGGAATCTGCAGGCGGGTGGCCTGCGCGTTCAGCTGGAAGCTGTCGATCATCGCGGCCCACGAGGCCGGAGTGTTCGGGGTCGGCACCGAGCCGCCGCCGGACAGCAGCGAACCCAGCGCGTACGTCGCGATGTCGGACTTGGTCCGGACCGCGTTCCGCTCGGCCTGGGTCATCTGGCCGACCTTCTCGGCCAGTGTCATCCGCTGCACGAGGTCGTTGACCCGGGTCTTGATCGGCAGGTTCTTGTTCAGGTACGGCAGGTCGTGCGCGTCGATCACGACGACCGGCTGGGTCGCCGGGGCCTTCGCGCCGGTGACGGTCAGCTCGACCGGGATCGTCTCGGCGGCCTCGGCCGACCGGTCCTTGCGGGTGACGACCTGCACGGTGTGCGACGTACCGGACGGCGTACCGGCCGGGAAGGTGAACGCGCCGGAGACCGGGTTGTAGTCGTCGGCGCCCGCCGTACCGGTTCCACTGCGGAAGTCGACCGTGACCGGCTCTTCCAGCGGCGTGCTGCCGGTGGTCGCGACGGACACCTTGACCTGCGCGGTGCCGCCCTCCTTGACCGGGTAGACGCCGGCGTCGGTGACCACGCTCGCCTTGAGCGCCGGGTCGGCCTTGCCGTAGATCTCGATCTGGTCGATCGCGAACTCACCAGGAGTCCCGACCGGCATCGTGAACGCGTAGCCCCACATCTGGGTCAGGTTAAGGATCTGGTCGATCCCGCCGACCGGCTGGTAGTCGCCGCGGTAGGCCAGGTCGCTGAACGGGATCTCGACCAGGTGCCAGCCCTGCCAGTCGTCGGTGAAGCTGGTGTTCCACAGCTCCGACGCCTCGGCGTTCGCGCCGCCGTCCTTGATCTCGAAGAAGATCCGCTTGCCCGAGCCGGGCGGCAGCGGCGCGGTGTTCTGCCCGTACCACCAGAACCGGAGGCCCTTGTACGCCGACCAGTTGCCCGGGTTCTGGTCGAACGTGATGTCGTGACTGAACCCGCCGTACCCGCTGACGTTGTAGGTCCCGTGCAGGACCTTCTCGCCGGCCGGCGCATCGTCGCGAGCCTGCAGCTCCATCGTCGGCGGGTCGTCGGCGTCACTGCCCCACCCGAAGATCCCCGGGTTGGGCGGCGAAGCGAACGGCTCAGCCCCCTCGAAGGCGGCCAGCACCGTAGGCACAGGGTCATCCGCCGCAGCCTGCGAAGCCACCCCCAACGGCAACAACCCCGCCACCACCGCGAGAGCCGTCACCCCCACCGTCCGACGCCGAACACGAACACCTGGCCACCTGGGCATGGGCGACTCCTGACTTCTCCGCACAGGTGCCTCACACCCGTGTCGCGCCCGATGCTCAGCCCTCCCAACCCCGCGGTCAAGAGCCCACCGGTTCCGGAACTAGAGCGCTCTCACACCGCAAGACCGGTCACGCGCGGCGCTCTCCTCGTGTATGTCAGGTACCTGAGAGGCGGACGGTGGTCAGCTGCTCGGGACGGCGGTACGGCCTGGGCCCGTCCTCGTGGCGGAAGCGGACCAGTTCGGCGGTGGGGATGGTGAGCTCGCCGAGGGGGTGGTCACGGTGGGTGGTGACCCAGTCGATCAGGGCGGTGGGGGACGGGATGGGGGCGGCGAAGTGCAGGAGGTTGATGTACCAGATGTCGCGTGGCTCGTCGCCTTCGAGCCAGCCGTCGGGGCCCAGGGCTTCGGCGTACAGCTTCTGGAGGTGGTCGGGCTGGTCGTCCAGGGGACGCGCGCAGACCATCACGGTGCCTCGGGTGAGGATCAGGCCGGTGAGGGTGAAGCGGGCGGGGCCGACCTGGGCGGCGGCGGTGCGGAGGGCTGTGGTGTAGCGCTGGATGAGGGGCTCGGCGGGGTCGACGACCTCGCGGTAGCGCTCGAGGGCTCGGATGGTGAAGTGGGCGGAGCCGAGTTGCCCCGTCTGGAGGTGGCCCGGGCCGGCGATCGACGCGGCCTCGAGGGTCAGTGCGTCCAGGCGCGGGGCGACGGGATCGGTGGGGGCGACGCGGAAGACCGCGCTGACCGGCCAGCGTTCGCCGTTCTCGACGAGGGGGAGGTCGACGCCGTGCTGCCCGGCGGCGATCAGCGGACCGGCGGTCGCGAAGAGGTGATCGAACTTGTTCATCGCCGGGTACGACGTCGCGTACGGGCCCTGGGTTCGGGCTGATTGAGAAGCCGCGGTGCTGGAACTGAGAAGGAATCCCGTCCGTCAGGTGGTGGACCGGTTCAGCGGCCCGGGAAAGGATGGGGGCATGACTTCACGTTTCGGGATTTTTGTTCCGCAAGGCTGGAAGATGGACCTGACCGGGATCGCCGACCCGGTCGAGCAGTGGGAGGCGATGACGGACGTCGCCAAGCGGGCCGACGAGGGATCCTGGGACTCGATCTGGTTGTTCGACCACTTCCACACGGTGCCGGAGCCGAGTGACAACACGACGTTCGAGTGCTGGTCGGCGACCGCCGCGCTCGCTCGCGACACCAAGCGGGTGAACATCGGCCAGATGGTCGGCTGCAACGGCTACCGCAACCCGGCGCTCTACGCGAAGATCGCGTCCACCGTCGACGTCGCCAGCCACGGCCGCCTGTACGCCGGGATCGGCGCGGGCTGGTACGAGCACGAGTGGAAGGCCTACGGCTACGAGTGGACCGACGTGAAGCCGCGGATGGCCGCGTTCCGTGAGGCCACCGAGATCATCTGGAAGATGTGGACCGAGGACAAGCCGGTCTACAACGGCAAGCACTACTCGATCGACGGCCCGATCAACCTGCCGAAGGGCGCCGGCAACACGCGGCCGCAGTTCTGGATCGGCGGCGGTGGCCCGCAGGTCACGCTGAAGCTGGTCGCCCAGTACGCCGACGCGGCGAACATCGGCGGCGGCAACCCCGAGGTGATCAAGGAGAAGGCCGCGATCCTGCGCGGTCACTGCGAGAAGGTCGGCCGCGACTACGACGAGATCACCAAGTCGACCGGGCTGAACGTGTTCCCGATCGACGCCGGTGACGACCCGAAGAAGGCGACCGAGAAGGCCCGCGGTCCGCAGAACTGGGACAAGTTCAGCAACGACAACACGATCGCGACCGAGGACGAGATCGCGCTCAAGGTCGAGGCCGCCCTCGAGGCCGGCGCCGACTACGTGATCTTCTACGTGCCCGGTGTCGCCTACGACCTGGACCTGGTCGACCGGGTCGAGCGGGTCGCCAAGCGCTTCGCCTGATCGACGCGACCCCTGGGCGTTTGGTGGGTTAACCCACCAAATGGACCGTTGGCCCACCGGAATTCGGCGGGCCAACGGTCCATTTCATGGGTTAACCCATGAAATGCGGCCTGGGGAGTGCGGCGGTCTCGGTTTGGTTGCGGTTGGGGGTGGGGGCCCAACCGGGGTGGGAGCGGGGCGGAGGGCGTACGGGGTCGGGTGACTGGTACCGGCCATGACGGGTTCAGGTCAGCCCGATTCGTGGACCGTGGCCGAAGGCAACTGCGAGGCTCGAGAATCGGTGGCCCCGCGCCCGTCGGGCCCCGGTGAGGAGCCCCACGATGCGGTGGTCACGACGCGCGACCAGCATGCTCAGCTCGGTGATCGTCGGAACCCTGGTGGTCGTCGTACCGCTCCAGGCCCGAGCACAGTCCACCGGTGGCGCCGGGACCCCTCCCAGAACCGGCGCCACCGGTCACGCCACACCGGGTGCTTCGTCGTACCGGATCACCCTGGTCACCGGTGACGTCGCCGAGCTGACCGTCTCCGCCGACGGCAGCCGCAGCGGCCGGTTGGTGGACGGCAGCAACTACTACTTCGGTGACTTCGACGGCGAGCTCACGGTCGTCCCGGCGGCGGCGTACTCGCTGTTCACCGCCGGGAAGCTGGATCGCCGCCTCTTCAACCTGAGCCTGCTCGCCGAGCAGGGGTACGACGACGCGAGCACGGCCAAGCTGCCCGTCCTGCTCAGCGGCTCCAGCGCGCCGGCCGCTCCCGAGGGCACGACCCGCCGGATGACCCTGGCGAGCGTCGGCACCACCGCCGTCTCGATCGAGAAGGCGCAGGCCAAGCAGTTCTGGCAGGGGATCGCGGGCAACCAGACCCTGAGCAGCGCGAGCGGCGTCGGCAAGATCTGGCTCGACGGCCGGACGCACGCGACGCTCGACCGCTCCACCGCGCAGATCGGTGCGCCGGCCGCCTGGCGTTCGTCGTACGACGGACGCGGCGTGAAGGTCGCCGTGCTGGACACCGGGTACGACGCGGGCCACCCGGATCTCAAGAAGAAGGTGATCGGCGAGGCCAGCTTCGTCCCCGAGCAGACGGTCCAGGACGGCCACGGGCACGGCACGCACGTCGCGTCGACCGTCGCCGGACTCGGTACGGCGTCCGGCGGGAAGCGCAAGGGCGTCGCGCCAGGTGCTGAACTGCTGGTCGGCAAGGTCCTCGACAACAGCGGCGGCGGGCTCGACTCCGAGGCGATCGCCGGGATGGAGTGGGCGGTCCAGCAGGGCGCCAAGGTGGTCAGCATGAGCCTCGGCGGTCTGCCGTCGGACGGCACCGACCCGATGAGCGAGGCCGTGGACCGGCTGTCGGAGTCCAGCGGCGCGCTGTTCGTCGTTGCTGCTGGCAACGCCGGGATGGAGGAGTCCGTCGGTACGCCGGGGGCGGCGGCGGCCGCGCTGACGGTCGGCGCGGTGGACCGCGACGACAAGCTCGCGCCGTTCTCCAGCCGTGGACCGCGCCTCGGCGACGGAGCGCTCAAGCCGGAGGTGACCGCGCCGGGCGTCGAGATCGTGGCGGCGCGCGCGGCCGGGACCGAGCAGGGGCACATCGTCGACGAGCGCTACACGGCGATGAGCGGTACGTCGATGGCGACGCCGCACGTCGCCGGCGCGGCGGCGATCCTGGCGCAGCGGCACCCGGAGTGGACCGGTCAGCAGCTGAAGGCGGCGCTGGCGACGACCGCGGTGCCGAGCAAGGGCACGGCGACGGCGGCGCAGGGGCTCGGGCGGATCGACATTCCGCGGGCGCTGGACCCGAAGATCCTGGCGGACACGGCGAACGTGTTCTTCGGTGACGTCTCCTGGACCGGTACGGCCCCGAAGCCGGTCGAGCGGAAGGTTGCCTACAGCAACACATCTGACAAGGCGGTGACGCTGGACCTGTCCGTGGAGGCCAAGTCGCCGGGCGGCGTCAGCGCGTCCCTTGCTGTGACGCCGAGCAGACTTGTGGTTCCGGCGGGAGGGTCGGCCGCGGCGACGGTGCGGCTCGATCTGGCGACGACCGGGCCCGCGAAGTACGCGGGGGAGCTGGTCGCCCGCGCAGCCGGCGGTACGTCGTACAGGACTGGTCTGGGCTTTGCCGCCGGCGGTCGCCTGCACCAGGTGACCGTGAAGGGAATCGGCCGGAACGGCAAGCCCGCGCGGCCGACCGTCGCGGCGAACAGCGGCGTCCAGCTGTGGAATCTCGACACCGGCGACATTAATGGCATCGTCTTCGACGAAAACGGTCAGCGCACGCTGGACGTCCCGACCGGTCGGTACGCCGTGATGGCGTACGTGATGAGTGCCGACCAGACCGGCTGGGTCAACGGCGTCGCCCTGCTCGGTGCGCCGGAGGTGAGGATCAGCGGCGACCGGACGTTCGTCTTCGACGCCCGCAAGGCCCATCTGGTGACCGTGAAGACGCCGCAGCGTGCCGAGCTGGAGAACTTCGGCATCGCCTGGCACCGCAAGACCGGTGAGCGCGAGGCCGTGTCGGGGTTCGGCTACGACCGGGAAGTCAGCGGCAACGTGTACGTCGGTGACTTCGGCAAGGTGCAGGACGGTACGGCCCGCGCGGTCCAGCGCTGGGACCTGGCGCAGCCGAAGCTGACCGCCGACGTCCTCGGCACCGGTGGCTTCCGACTGCCGACTCCGCGGGACGGCGGCGACGTCGGGTACGTCGGCACCGAGACGCTGCAGCTCGTCAACGCCGGCGACGGACGGCCGGAGGATCTGAAGGACGTCCGCGGCAAGATCGCGCTGATCCGCTACGTGGACTTCGAGCACACGATGCCGCAGGTCGAGGCGGCGAAGGCAGCTGGCGCGAAGGCGGTCTTCATGTACAACGAGCAGCCCGGCTTCTGGAGCGACGGCGCCTGGCTCGGCCTGCCGTTCTACCTCTTCCGGCAGGAGGAGGGAGCGCGGTTGCTGCAGCTGCTGAAGCAGCGCCCGGTGCAGGTCAAGCTGACCGGTCTGAAGGACAGCACCTACCGCTACGACCTCGTCGTCGGGCCGCAGCAGGTCAAGGGTCCGCTGACCTACGACTTCGCCAAGCTGCGTCCGGCCGTCGTCACCACCAACTTCGCCAAGGTCGATGCCAACGTCCTGCACTTCGACCAACGGTCGGCGCACCTCCCCGGGGTGAGCGCAGGCCTGGGATCGACTCGGCTGGTGGCCGGCCCGGTGACCCGGACCGACTATCTGGCGTCCGACGCACCGGGTACGACCTGGGACGACAAGACGTCGGCAGGGGAGTGGAACGAATCGGGCTTCGAGTACAGCCTGGCGCGGAGCTACCGTCCGAACGAGCGGGTGACCCGCGACGTGTGGGCCCCGATCGCGAGGCCGGCGATTCCCGACGCGACGGGCAGCGAGATCGACGGGTTGCCGGTGGCACGGTTCGAGAACGCGCTGCGGATCGCGATTCCGCAGCACGTGAACGGCGACCGGACGGTCTACGGCTGGAGTGACATGCGCGGCGACGAGACGCTGCTGAAGCTCACGAGTGGCGGCAAGGAGCTCGGGCGGAAGGACTGGTCGGTCGCGCAGTTCGCCGTACCGGCGAAGAGTGCGTGGTATGAGCTGAGTCTCGACGTACGCCGGGCGCCTGACACCTGGGCGAAGACATCGACGGCGACGCAGACCGAGTGGCGGTTCCGCTCGGGGTCGGTGAAGACGCGTGAGGTGCTGCCGCTGGTGCAGGTCGACTACAAGTTGAGCGGTCGGCAGCTGGAGCTGAAGCCGGGCTACCAGCCGGGTGCTCGAGGCCTCGGGTTCTTCCGTACGACGGCCGAGGTCAGCGTGGACGGCAAGCACTGGCAGTCGCTCCGGCTGTGGCCGGCCGGTCTGAGCGGGAAGGTCATCACCACGGTGCCGTCCGGCTCGGTCGCCAAGCTCCGGGTGATCTCCACCGATCTGCTCGGCAACAAGCTCACGCAGACGATCGAGAAGCCCTGGGCGGCAAAGTGAGGAAGTCTCAAGTAAGCGCTTGACCACTGAAAGGGCGACGCCACGAAGCGGGGGGGTGCTCCGTGGCGTCGCCGGGGGCGCGCCAAGGGAGGGGTGGGGGCGGCGCGCCGTCTAGGGGGTTGGTCAGCTGCCGAGCAGTCCTCCACCGAGGATGCCGAGCAGTCCGAGCAGGGACAGCAGGTTGCGGATCACCTGGTCGACCGCGGCGGTGCCACCGGTCTGGAAGGCGGTCACGCACTTCTGGAGCTGGGCCTGCGTCGGGTTCTTGATCGTGACCTTGGCCATCTCGCTCTGGCAGTACTGCGTGGCCTTGGTCAGCTCGGTGAGCGTGCTGCCGACGGTCCCGACGACCAGGCCGGCCGCGGTCTGCAGCGTGGCCACGCCGTTCGGGGTGCTCGGCGGCGGGGTGCTCGGCTTGGTCGGAGTCGGCTTGCCCGGAGTCGGCTTCGTCGTCGGCTTGCCCGGGGTGGGCTTCGCGGTCGGCTTACCCGGCGTCGGCTTGGTGGTCGGCTTGTCCTGGCCACCGTCCTCGGGCGTCGGCTTCGTCGTGCTGCCGGGCTTGCCAGGCGGGTAGACCGGCAGGTCGATCGCCTTCGGCAGGTCCTGGTCGGCGGGTGCGTCGATGTTGTCGTCGCCGGTCCGGCCGTCGGCGCGGACCACGCCCTGGTCGTCGTCCTCGGTGCCGTTGCCGACCACCATCCAGCTGCCACCGGCGTACGCCTTGGCGATGCTGACCACGAGATCGACGTACGCCTGGGAGTGGTTGTAGCGCAGGACGGCCTGGTTCAGGTCGCCGGCGCGGGTCAGGTCGACCCCGCCGGAGCACAGGTAGACCGCGGTCGACATCGCCGCGTCGTCGATGTCCTGCGGGTTCTTCACGCCGTCGCCGTCACCGTCGACGCCCATCGCCTGCCAGGTGGCCGGGATGAACTGCATCGGCCCGACCGCGCGGTCGAACGCACCGTCGCCGTCGAGCCGGCCGGCGTCGGAGTCGCTGATCCGGGCCGTGGTCACGCCGTCGAGGCGCGGACCGTAGATGCCCGGGGTGGCGATCCCGCTGGTGGTCAGCGAGTTGCCGCCGAAGCGGCCGTGGTTGGACTCGACCCGGCCGATCGCGGCCACCAGCGTCCACGGCAGGTGGCACGTCGGGTCGGCCTGCGCGAGCACCTGCTGGGCCCGCGAGTACGCCTTCAGCGCGGACGTCGGGATCCCGTTGCGGGAGAGCCCGGAGACCACCTGGGTCGGTTGCTCGGTCTTGTCCACACCGTTGCCGACCGAGCCGTTGACCGGCACGTTGGCCGGATCACTGATCGGTTGCTTCGGTACGACGATCGGAACGTTCGGGCCGAGGCCCTGGTCCAGCGCGGCGGTCGCGACCGCCGGATCGTCGGTCGCACTGACGGTGAACGCGCTCGCGAACAACGCCAGCGGAACCAGCGGCGCCACCTGACGCCACCCGCCCGCAGTGGCGCGGCGCTTGCCCTTCGCCATCGATGATCCCCTCCGTGACTCATCGACCTGTCCTGCCCCACGCTGCAGACACGTCTCTTAGTCGGTCCCCGATTACCGCGTTCACCTGGTCTAACGCCTGTCCCGTGCGTGGGTTACGGAGCGGGCGTCGACTGTGCACAAGCGGTCACCGGGTACCCATACTGGCGCGTAACAACGCTCAACGGAACCCCCCGCGCCCTGCCCGCCCACTCAACTGCCTGACCGGTCGGGGAGAATGGCGGCCGTGTCAGACCACACCGCTCGCTCCGCCGCTCTGTTCGACCAAGCCACCGCGGTCACGCCTGGAGGCGTGAACTCCCCGGTCCGCGCGTTCCGCGCCGTCGGCGGGGTCCCGCGCTTCATGACCTCGGGTGACGGATGTCACATCACCGACGTCGACGGCAACACCTACCTCGACCTGGTCTGCTCCTGGGGCCCGATGCTGCTCGGTCACGCGCACCCCGAGGTGATCGCCGCCGTCCAGGCCGCGGTCTCCCGCGGGACGTCGTTCGGTACGCCGACCGAGACCGAGGTCCTGCTCGCTCAGGAGATCGTCGGGCGGACGCCGGTCGACAAGGTCCGGCTGGTCTCCTCGGGCACCGAGGCGACGATGTCGGCGCTGCGGCTGGCGCGTGGGTTCACCGGGCGGGACAAGATCGTCAAGTTCGCCGGCTGCTACCACGGTCACGTCGACGCGCTGCTGGCCCAGGCCGGCTCCGGCGTGATCACCCTCGGCATCCCGGGGACGCCGGGCGTCACCGAGGCGACCACCGCCGACACGATCGTGCTGCCGTACAACGACCACGACGCGGTCACCGCCGCCTTCCGGCAGTACGGCGACCAGATCGCCGCCGTGATCACCGAAGCATCGCCCGGCAACATGGGCGTCGTACCGCCGCACGACAACTTCAACGCGTTCCTCGCCGCCGTCTGCAAGTCCAACGGCGCCCTGTTCATCTCCGACGAGGTGATGACCGGCTTCCGGATCACGCGGTCCGGTTGGTACGGCGTGGACGGCGTACAGCCTGACCTGATGACGTTCGGCAAGGTGATGGGCGGCGGCTTCCCGGCCGCGGCCTTCGGCGGTCGCGCCGACGTGATGTCCCACCTCGCGCCCGAGGGCTCGGTGTACCAAGCGGGCACGCTGTCGGGGAACCCGGTCGCCACGGCGGCCGGTCTGGCCACGTTGCGGCTGGCAACCGACGAGGTCTACGCCAAGCTCGACGAGACCTCGGCCACCATCCAGCGCCTGGTCGGTACGGCGCTGGACAAGGAAGGTGTGCCGTACGTCATCCAGTCCGCCGGGAACCTCTTCAGCGTCTTCTTCGTGGAGTCGGAGGAGGCAAGCGGTCCGATCCGGAACTTCGCCGATGCCGGAGCGCAGGTGCTGCCACGGTTCGCCGCTTTCTTCCATGCCATGCTGGACGCCGGTGTCTACCTGCCGCCGAGTGCGTTCGAGGCGTGGTTCGTGAGTGCCGCGATCGACGACGACGCCCTGTCGCGGCTCGAGACCGCACTCGCTCCGGCCGCTCGCGCGGCGGCCGCCGTACAGAACTGAAGGCTGTGTTGGATTTGATGGAGGGGACTCGGTGACCGAGACAACGGTCGTGCACCTCATGCGACACGGCGAGGTGCACAACCCCGCGGGCGTGCTCTACGGCCGGATCCCCGACTACCACCTGTCCGAGCTCGGCCGGAAGATGGCCGACCGCGTCGCCGAGCACGTGGCGGGCCGCGACATCGTGCACCTGGTCAGCTCCCCGCTGGAGCGCGCCCAGGAGACGATGGAGCCGATCGCCGCCACGTTCGGGCTGACCCCGGACATCGACGAGCGGGTGATCGAGGCCGCGAACCTGTTCGAGGGCAAGAAGTTCGGCGTCGGCGACGGTGCCCTGCGGCAGCCGAGCGCGTGGTGGCTGCTGCGCAACCCGTGGAAGCCGTCCTGGGGTGAGCCGTACAGCCAGCTCGTACGCCGGATGCGCGACGCGATCGAGACCGCTCGGCAGAAGGCCGCCGGCCACGAGGCGCTGATCGTGTCCCACCAGCTACCGATCTGGATCGTGCGGTCCGCGATCGAGAACCGCCGGATGCTGCACGACCCGCGCAAGCGGCAGTGCAGCCTGGCGAGCCTGACCAGCTTCACCTTCCACGGCGACCAGATCGTCTCGGTCGGGTACGCCGAACCGGCCAAGGACCTGCTGCCGGTCAAGCATCCGAAGAAGTTCGTGGGCGGTGCCTGATGCGCCGTACGGCGGTAGTGGTCGCCGCGGTCGCGCTGCTGGCGACCGCCTGCAGCTCGGGTGAGTCGACCAACGAGAACCGCAGCGGCCAGACCGGCTTCGTCAGCGGCAACGGCAACGTCTCCAGCTTCGCCGCGGCCGACCGCAAGCCGGCGCCCGACTTCGGCGGCGACACCCTGGACGACAAGGCCTGGAAGCTGGCCGACCACAAGGGCAAGATCGTCGTCCTGAACGTGTGGGGCTCGTGGTGCCCGCCGTGCCGCAAGGAGGCGCCCGACCTGGTCGCCGCGCACAAGCAGCTCGGCGCGGGCGTCGAGTTCATCGGGCTGAACACCCGCGACCTGGACAAGGCCCCGGCGAAGAAGTTCGTGCAGGAGTTCGGCGTCGGCTTCCCGAGCCTGTACGACCCGAGCGGCAAGCAGCTGCTCGGCTTCCGTGGGCAGATCTCGCCGAGCTCGATCCCGAGCACGCTGGTGATCGACAAGGACGGCAAGGTTGCTTCGCGGGTGATCGGCTCGGTCACCACCCAAACCTTGCTCGGCATGGTCAAAGACGCTGCAAGCTGATGGGTGATTGGTTCGCCCAGTCGATGACGGGCTCGATGCTGGTGGCACTGCCGATCGCGGTGCTGGCCGGTGCGATCTCGTTCTTCTCGCCGTGCGTCGTACCGCTGCTGCCGGGCTACCTCTCGTACGTCACCGGCCTGTCCGCGGCCGAGCTCGGCTCGAAGCAGCGCGGGCGGATGCTGGCCGGGACGAGTCTGTTCGTGGCCGGGTTCTCGGCGGTGTTCATCCTGACCGGGGTGCTGTTCGGTGCCATCGGCAACGCGATGCTCGACCACCAGTCGCTGATCACCAAGGTGCTCGGCGGGGCGACCGTCGTACTCGGGCTGATCTTCCTGGGTGGGTTCGGTTTTCTGCAGCGGGACGTTCGCGTGCACCGGGTGCCGGCCATCGGGATCGCGGCCGCGCCGTTGCTGGGCGTGCTCTTCGGCTTCGGCTGGACACCGTGCATCGGCCCGACGCTCGGCACGGTGATGAGCCTGGCCGCCACCGAGGGCAGCACCGGTCGCGGCGCGGTGCTCGCGCTGGTGTTCAGTCTCGGACTGGGGATCCCGTTCATCGTCGCGGCGCTGGCCTTCCGCCGGATGCTCGGCGCCGTCGCCTGGGTCCGCAAACACCAGCTGCTGGTGATCCGGATCGGCGGCGTACTGATGATCGCGGTGGGTCTCCTGCTGCTGACAGGAGTGTGGGACACGATGACCGCCGATCTTCGCCAGTGGGTCGCCAACTTCGGATCGGCGGTCTGACGTGAGCGACGTCAAGGAACAGGTCGAGCCCGAAGCCACCATGTCCGGCGGCAAGCCGCCTGAGCGTCCTGACCCGCCGGCGATGGGCCTGGTCGGCTGGCTGCGGTGGGCCTGGCGTCAGCTGACGTCGATGAAGACCGCGCTGATCCTGCTGTTCCTGCTGGCGCTGGGCGCGGTGCCGGGCTCGCTGATCCCGCAGATCCCGGTGGACCCGATCAAGGTGTCGGACTTCTACGACGCCAATCCGGGTCTGGCGTCGTGGTACGACAAGTTCGGGCTCTTCGACGTCTACAAGTCGGTCTGGTTCTCCGCGATCTACCTGCTGCTGTTCATCTCGCTGATCGGCTGTGTGGTCCCGCGGCTGCAGGTCTACCTGAAGGCCCTGCGCTCCCGCCCGCCGAAGCCCCCGCGCAACCTCGTCCGCCTGCCCGGCCACCAGCAGTTCGAGACCGACGCGACCGAGGCCGAGGTGCTGGCCGCAGCCCGTCAGGAGCTGCGCAAGCGCCGCTTCCGGGTCGAGGCGTACGACGGCGCGCTCGGCGCCGAGCGCGGCTACCTGCGCGAGGCCGGCAACCTGGTGTTCCACTTCTCGCTGATCCTGGCGCTGGTCGGGATCGCGTGGGGCTCGCTGTTCGGCTACCGCGGCACCGTGCTGGTCGTGGTCGGTGGCCAAGGCTTCTCCAACGCCGTTGCCCAGTTCGACGACTTCACGCCCGGCCGGGCGTTCACGCCGGACGACCTGCCGCCGTTCACGCTGAAGGTGAACACCTTCAAGGCGACCTTCGAGACCGAGGGCCCGCAGCGCGGCGCGGCGCGGTCCTTCGATGCGGGCGTCACCTACCAGGTCACACCGGAGTCGCCGGAGCAGTCGTACGACCTGCAGGTGAACCACCCGCTGTCGGTCGACGGCACGAAGGTCCACCTGCTCGGCCACGGCTACGCGCCGAAGGTGACGGTCCGCGACGGCAAGGGCGACATCGCCTACTCCGGCCCGTCGCCGTTCCTGCCGCAGGACGCGAACTTCTCGTCGTTCGGCGTGATCAAGGCCCCGGACGCGCGGCCCGAGCAGCTCGGCTTCGAGGGCTTCTTCCTGCCGACCGCGGTGATCGACCAGCGCGGTCCGGTCTCGGTCTTCCCCGACGCGGTGAACCCGGCGCTCGTGCTCACGGCGTACTACGGACGCCCGGCCGACGAGACCGGCAAGCCGCAGTCGGTCTACCAGCTGGACAAGACCAAGCTGACCCAGTTCGACGACGGCAAGGGCGACAAGCTGCGGTTCCAACTCGCGCCCGGGCAGAGCATCGACCTGCCGGACGGCCGCGGCTCGCTGTCGTTCGACTCCTACGACCAGTGGGTGAAGCTGCAGATCAGCCACACCCCCGGGCTGAACCTGGCGCTGGCCGGGATCCTGCTCGCGATCCTCGGGCTGATGGGCTCGCTGTTCATCCATCCGCGCCGTACCTGGGTGCGGGTCCGCACCGAGGACGGGCGTACCGTGGTCGAGGTCGCCGGTCTGGACCGGGGGCCGGAGCGTGGTCTCGGCGACGAGATCGACGCGATCTCCACCATTCTGAAGAAGAAGCGGGAGCAGGCATGAACTCCTCGACCCTCGCCTCGGTGTCGAACCTGTTGGTCCCGACCGCGACGGTGATCTACACGCTGGCCCTGCTGGCGCACACCGTGGAGTGGTCGAGCGGCCTGCGGGTTCGTCAGCCGGCCGCGCAGAAGGTGCTGGTCGGTGCCGACGGCGCCGAGGTCCCCTCGGATGCCTCGCCGGTGGACGAGGATCGGTCGCAGCGCTGGGAGCAGGCCAGCCGGATCGGCGTCCTGCTGACGGTGCTGGCGTTCGTCATGCACGCCGGTGGGGTGCTGACCCGCGGTCTGGCCGTGAGCCGGGTGCCGTGGGGCAACATGTACGAGTTCTCCATCACTGCTTCGCTGGCCGTCGCCGCGGTGTACCTGGTCCTGCTCACGCGCCAGCGCCTGCAGTGGCTCGGGCTCCTGGTCACCTTCGTGATCGCCGCCACGCTGGGCATCGCCGTACTGGCGCTGTATGTACCGGCCGCCGACCTGCTGCCCGCGCTGCACTCGTACTGGCTGGTGATCCACGTGTCGGCCGCGGCGATCGCGGGCGGTGGCTTCACCGTCGGTGCGATGGCGTCGATCCTCTACCTGGTGAAGAGCCGCGCCGAGGCGCGCGAGGCGGACGGCAAGCCGATGTCGGCCGCGCTGCGCCGCGTCCCGTCGTCGGCCGGCATGGACGCCGTCGCGTACAAGGTGCACGCGTTCGCCTTCCCGCTGTGGACCTTCGGCGTCCTGGTCGCCGGCCCGATCTGGGCGTACTACGCCTGGGGCCGCGCCTGGGGCTGGGACCCCAAGGAGGTCTGGTCGCTGGTCACCTGGGTCGTGTACGCCGCGTACCTGCACGCCCGCGCCACCGCCGGCTGGCGAGGCCGCCGCGCCGCGTGGGTCGCGATCGCCGGCTGGGTCGTCTTCCTGTTCAACTTCATCGGCGTCAACCTGCTGCTCTCGGGCTTCCACGCCTACTCGGGTCTGTAGGAGCGTGCGGGGATGAAGGAATTCGCTGTCTACACCGGGTTGCGGCTGGCGTTGTTCGCCGCGTCGTTCGCGGTGCTGTGGTTCGCGTTGAACAGTTGGTTGTCGGTCTTCCCGTTGCTGCTGCTGGCGCTGATCGTGTCGTCGATCCTGTCGATCTTCGTGCTGCGGGCCTGGCGGGACCGGCTGGCGGCGCGGATCGAGACGCGGGCGGCGCGGATGACCGAGCGGCTCGAAGCGGCCCGGAAGGCCGAGGACGAGGACTGACTCACGGGTTGTGAAGACCCCGCCGACCATCAGGTCGGCGGGGTCTTTCGTTTTGCGTACCAGCTGACCTAGTGGTACGCAGAGTGACCCAGGCCACTTGCAAGTTTGCCCGAAAATCGCTTGTGCATTCCTTCACATGAGTCGTAACGTGGTGGATGAAACGAAACCGTTTCGTTCTATCTGTCGCTTTTCGATCACACAGGGTGAACATGACCGAAGTTGCCGAGGCCGGACCCCGCCAGCGTCCGCGGGTCGAGGGTGGGCGTGAGGACGAGATCCTCGACGCGACCGTCGAACTGGTCGCGGAGCTGGGGTACGACCGGTTGACGATGGACGCGGTGGCCACGGCCGCCAAGGCCAGCAAGGCGACGCTGTACCGGCGCTGGACGAGCAAGGCCGAGCTGGTCGTCGACGCGATCAGCCGCGCCAAGGGCTGCCCGATCCCGGAAGAGGTCGACACCGGCAGCCTGCGCGGCGACCTGATCGCGCTGTCCTGCAACGAGGGCGGGTTCACCGACGAGATGCCGATGTCGGTGATGGCCGGTCTGCTGACCGCGCTGCACCGCGACGACGACCTCCAGCTGGCGTTCAAGGAACGCTTCCTGAAGCCGCGGCTCGGCCTGACCGGCCGGATCTACACCCGCGCCGTCGAGCGCGGCGAGATCGCGGCCGACGTCGACGTCGAGCTGCTGTCCCAGACGCTGCCCGCCGTCATCATCCACCATGCCTTCGTCCTCGGCGTCGAGCCGACCGAGGACCTGATCCTGCGTGTGATCGACCACGTGATCCTGCCTGCGGCGCGGGGGTCGCAGGCGAGCTGACCGGTGTGGGGCCGGTCGGCGACCCAGAAGCCAGTACCACCCAAGAGGGGATTTCCAGTTATGTCCGAAGACGTCGTCAAGGCCGATCCGCCAGAGGGGCGGCCGGTCGACACGGGAGCCGAGCCCGCGGCCCACGGTCACCGCAACCTCGGGATCGCGCTCGCGCTGATCAGCATGGCGCAGCTGATGGTGGTGCTGGACGGCACCATCGTCAACATCGCGCTCCCGCACATCCAGACCGATCTCGGCTTCACCAACGCCTCGCTGCCGTGGGTGGTCAACGCGTACGCGCTGGCCTTCGGCGGTCTGCTGCTGCTCGGTGGCCGGATCGGTGACATCCTCGGACGCCGCAAGGTGTTCATGTTCGGGGTCGTGCTGTTCGGCGTCGCCTCGTTCGTCGGGGGCATCGCGCAGAACGAGACGATCCTGCTCGCGAGCCGGATCCTGCAGGGCGTCGCGGCCGCGGCCGCCTCGCCGAACGCCCTGGCCCTGATCACCACGACCTTCCCGGCCGGCAAGGAGCGCAACCGCGCGATGGCCGTGTACGCCGCCATGTCGGGCGCGGGTGCCGCGGTCGGCCTGATCCTCGGTGGGGCACTGACCGAGGCCTCGTGGCGCTGGACCTTCTTCATCAACACCCCGATCGGCCTGATCGTCGCCGTACTGGCGATCCGCTACCTCGGGGAGTCGGCCCGTCAGCAGGGCAAGTTCGACATCCCGGGCGCGATCTCCGGCACGGTCGGTCTGACCGGTCTGGTGTACGGCCTGACGCACGCGGCGGAGAAGGGCTGGGGCGACCCGGTCACGCTGGCCTTCATCCTCGGCGGCCTGGCCCTGATCGGGATCTTCCTGGCGATCGAGGCGCGCTCCAAGCACGCCCTGATGCCGTTCCGGATCCTGGCCGACCGGACCCGTGGGGTCAGCTTCTTCGTGATGCTGATCGTCGGTGCGGCGATGTTCTCGATGTTCTACTTCCTCGGGATCTACATCCAGAACATCCTCGGCTACAGCGCGCTCAAGACCGGTTTCGCGTTCCTGCCGTTCAGCCTCGGCATCGTGGTCGCGGCCCAGATCGCCTCCACGCTGATCGCCCGGATCGACCCGCGCTGGATCGCCGGTGCCGGCGCGGTGTTCGCCGGGGTCGGCATGTGGGGCTTCTCGCGGCTCGAGGTCGACTCGACGTACCTGACGCACGTGATGCCGTTCATCCTGCTGCTGTCGTTCGGCATGGGCCTGATCTTCGTGCCGCTCACCCTGACCGCGGTGTCGGGTGTGGCCAACGAGGACTCGGGTGTCGGCTCCGCCGTCCTGAACACGGTGCAGCAGATCGGTGGCGCGGTCGGTCTGGCGCTGCTGGGCACGGTGTCGGCGAACGCGATCAAGGACAAGTTCGCCGAGCTCGCTCCGGGTCTGCAGAAGGCAGCGGAGTCCGGCCAGTCGCCGGCTCAGCTGAAGCAGCTCGAGGGCCAGTTCACCGCCGTCGCGACCACCCACGGGTTCACCCGGGCGTTCACGGTGTCGGCGTTCATCATCCTCGGCGCGGCACTGATCACGCTGCTGGGGCTGTCCGTCAAGGCCAAGGACCTGGCCAACGACGGCAAACCGGGCGGCGTCCACATCGGCTGACCCACCACCAGACAGAAGGGCCGTATCCCCGGGGGCGGGAGATACGGCCCTTCGTCGTTTTTAGGTACGGCGGTACTGCGGGAGGCTCATGCGGCTGGAGCGATGCCGGCCGCCGTGGGTCAGTCCTCGTCGTCGGCGACGCCGAGCTTGCGGAGGCCGTTGGTCCAGCGTTGCTCGCGCTCCTGGTCGGACTGCTCCCACCAGGGGCCGCCTCGTTCGCCCAGGGCGACCTTGGCGAGCTGCACGCGGGATCTCGCCCGCGCTTCCGCCTCGGGGTCCTCGTCGCGGTGGGACTGCGCGATCGCTCGGCGGGCTGCCATCAGGGCGTGCTGGAGCTGGGCTCGCGCCTCGGCTGGGATCGCGGGGTCGGTGGCTCGCCACTTGCGGCCGTTGACGACGACGTGGTGGCCGTCCGGTGTGGTGGGAGCTGACATGCTCTGCCAGTGCCCGCCGAACGGCCTCCGTACGCCCGACGCCGCCCGACCGCCTCGGCGTCGGCGGGCCGCCGCCGGATCGGCTTCAGGCCTTGAACGGCCCCTCGGTGAACGCGTGCTCGACGAACCGCTCGGCGATGCGGTGGTGGGTGGCGGTGTCGGGGTGGAGGCGGTCGGGGAGGGGGAGGTCGGCGTGGTCGGCTTCGCCGTACAGGGTGAGGCCGTCAAGGTAGTGGAGGTTGGGGTCGTCGGCGGCTCGGGCCGCGGTGATGCGGGCGAGCTCGGCGCGGACGACGGTGAGGGTTAGCTTGCCGGAGGCAACTTCTTCGGGGTTGCCGGTGGCCTTGAAGGCGACCTGGCCGTCGGCGAAGTCCGGCGCCAGCGGGCCGGGGGTGTGCTCCTGGATCGGGCAGTAGATGGACGAGACGACCAGCAGCGGCGTGGTCGGGTGGCCCTCGCGGAGGATGTCGAGGAAGTTGTGGACGGCGGGGCCGAGGGCGCGCAGGCGCATCAGGTCGGCGTTCACCAGGTTGATGCCGAACTTGACGCTGATCAGGTCGGCCGGGAGGTCGCGCATCGTGCGGGCGGTGAACGGGTCGACCAACGCGCTGCCGCCGAAGCCGAGGTTGGTCAGTTCGACACCGGCCAGCTTCGCGGCGACCGCGGGCCAGGTCTGGGTCGGGCTGTCGGCGTTGGAGCCGTGGCTGATCGAGCTGCCGTGGTGCAACCAGGTACGACGTCCGTGGTCGGCGGCGGCCTCGATCGGAGCATTGGTGCGGAGGGCAACGAGTTCGGTGATCTCGTTGTGCGGCAGCCAGATCTCGACGTCCTTGGCCCCGGCCGGCAAACCGCTGAACCGTACGGTCCCGGCCGGCCCGGCCGTGGTCTCCCTGCTCCCGGTGGCCAGGTCGATGGTCAGCACGTTCCCGCTACCGGCCGTCCCCTGCGCGGCCAGCTCGCCGTCGACCAGCAGATCCCAGACACCGTCCGGACGCGGTGGTGCGCCGACGAACGCCATCTTCGTCGGCAGAACGTCGAGCTCGATCTCCGTCGCCGTGCTCCTGAAGACCAGCCGCACACCCGACGGCTGAGCCTCGACCATCGCCAGCTGAGCGTCGACGTTCTGCTTCCGGCCCAGTGCTCCGAGCCGGTGCGGCAGTACGCCGTACGAGGTCTGCTCCAACTCGACGGCGCCACGCACGAGCTCAGGGGTGATGGGCGTGCTGATCCAATCGGCCATACCCACGACCCTGCCCGCCCTGGTTGCCTCGGGCAAGTCAGTTACGCGAGCCAGTCCTGCGGCTGAAGCAACTCGAGGGTGTCGGCTTCAGGAGTGCTGGGTTCAGGGGAGTGGTCGTAGGTCCAGGTCGCGTGCGGCGGCAATGAGATGAGGACGGCCTCGATATTGGCGCTGGTCTGCAGCCCGAAGCGGGTGCCGCGGTCGTAGCCGAGGTTGAACTCGACGTACCGGCCACGCCGGTGCAGCTGCCACCGGCGCTCGCGCTCGCCGTACGGGAGTTTGCAGCGCCGGTCGAGCAGCGGCAGGTACGCCGGCCCGATCGTCTCGATGCCGTCAGCAATCACCTCGGCGGCCGCGGGGCTGTTCAGCCGATCGAAGAAGACGCCACCCAGCCCGCGCATCTCGCGACGGTGGGGGATGGTGAAGTAGCGGTCGCACTCGGCCTTCCACAGCTCGTACGACGCGTCCGCGTGCCGGCCGCACCAGTCGGCCAGGGTGCGGTGGAAGTGCCGGCCGTCCTCGGTGAAGCCGTACATCGGCGTCAGGTCTAGGCCGCCGCCGTACCACCAGTCGTCGCCGGCCTCGAAGTACCGGAAGTTGGCGTGGAACGACGGCGCGTACGGGTTGAGCGGGTGGAACACGAGCGAGATCCCGGTCGCCCGGAACGGCCGGCCGGCGAGCTGCGGGCGGGTGGCGGTGATCGCTTCGGGGACCTTGGCGCCGGCCACGTCCGAAACGTTCACGGCGGCGCGTTCGAAAACGGCGCCGCCTTCCAGGATGCCGACGGTGCCGCGGCCGAGATCGTCGCGGACCCAGGGGCGGCGGTCGAAGGTCCGCTGTCCGTCGTACTGCTCGAACGTCGTCAGCAGTCGCGCCTGCGCGGCGAAGAACCCGTTCGCGACGTCGTCCACCTGGCCAGTCATCGCCTCCGTCCTACCCGCTCGCGGGGGCACGACCAGGACCTTTCGAGCCAGCTGGAAAGGTCAGAGCTGCTTGCGGAGAACCAGCTCGCAGTGGATGCCGTCGGGCATGAGATCGCCGAGCTTGTCGGTGAGGACGTAGCCGTGCCGCAGGTAGAGCGCGTGGGCCTGGTCGTTGCCCTGGACAACGGACAGCTCGACCGCGACGGCTCCTTGGCCGTGCGCCCAGGTCTCGACAGCGCCCATCAGGCGATCGCCGAGTCCGTGCCCCCGGGCCGCCGGTGCGACCCACATCGACACCAGATGTCTGGTGTCCTCCTCGTCAGCGGGCATCCCGCCGGCCATCCCTGACGGCGCACCGTCGACGGACACGATCACGTTGTACGAGCCAGGCACCGACAGCCGCGCCCGCCAGCGGTCCTCGCCAGCGCCGACCCAGTCCTCGTACCGCGACCCAAAGGCGCTCGGCGCATCGGAGAGCGCCGCCAACCGCAGCTCGCGCCAGGCTTTCCAGTCGTCGGGGGTGAGTTCCTGCAGTTCGATCACCGGCCCAGCATTACCGATTCAGCCCTGCGGGTCACACCGTTTTGCCGGCCCGAGGCCGGGTGTCAGCGGCGAGTGGCCCGGCCATGCCGGACGGCCAGGGTGCCGGGATAGCGCTCGAGAAGCGGGGCCACTACCTCCGGCGGGGCGTCAGTGCCGACGTCGATCAGGTCGGCGACAGCGTCGTACGCGAAACCGTACGCGTACGTGCGCGCGTCCGGGTGCCAGCGGCGAAGGCGCAGCTCGTCCAGGACGAGGTCGACCTCCGCCTGTGTGTGACGGCTCCGGGCGACGACCACCCCGTCGAGCGGCTCAGCTTCCGCGGTCGTGGCGTCGGCCGCGAGGCGGATGACGAACGTGCCGGCGGCCCGGTCCCAGCCGTTGCCGATGGCGGCGTGGTCGGCGCAGTACAGCTGGACGAGCGCGGCGGTTCGCTCGTGGGAGGGCACGGAGGAGGCCGCCTCGGCGCGCAGGGCGTCGAGGTCGAGCTGCGTCTTGACGGCCTCCGCCGCCCGCATCCGGCTCAGTTCGGCCTGGTCTTCGGCTGACCAGTCCGGCATGTCAGCGCGGGGGGAACTTGGAGCTGACCCAGTCGCGGACGCCGCCTAGGCCTTCGCCGAGGTCGCGGACGAACTTGGCCAGCGGGTCCTGGGAGCGGGCGAACGCGTCGGAGTACGACTTGGCCGCGTTCTTCGCCTCCTGGGTCATCGAGGCGTCGCCGTCGTCCTGGCGCTTGGGGTAGTCGCCGGAGACGATCGCCGTGTACTCGCCCTCGTCGACCCAGCGGCGCAGCTCGTGCGCGCGGATGACGGCCAGCGGGTGCGTCTGCGCCTCGAGCAGCAGGAGCTTGAGCACGGAGTCGCGCAGGTCGCCGGAGCTCTCGTACTCGGTGCCCTGGGCCAGGAACGCGGTGGTGTCGAGCTGGTCGAGCTGACCGCCGGACGCGAGCTTCATCTGCACCCGCAGCGCGACCGCAGGGTCCTGTACGGCGAGCAGACCGGCCCGGTCGCCGGACAGCTCGGCCTTGCGGGACCACTCGTGCAGGGCGGCGATGATGGCCCGGATCCCGAGCGCGCCGATCGGCATCCAGTTGATCGCGCCGGTCAGCCGCATCAGCCAGAGCAGCAGCGACTGGTACAGCGCGTGACCGCTCTGCGCGTGGCCGAGCTCGTGGCCGAGGGTGAAGCGCAGCTCCTCCTCGTCCAGGCCCTGGACCAGCGCGCTGTTCACGACGATGAACGGCCGGTCCATGCCGATCGTCACCGCGTTCCAGATCGGGCTGTTGGTGACGAACAGCTCGGGCAGCTGCCGTACGTCGAGGGTGGCGGCCGCCTCGGTGTAGAGCCGGTGCACCTTCGGGAACTGGCGCTCGTCCACCTTGATCGCCGATCCGAGGAACTGCAGCCGGAAGGCGCGCTCGTTGATCAGCCCGGACATCTTCCGGAGGACGAAGTCGAACCCCTTGAGCTGCCGCAGCGCGACCAGGGCCCCGCGGTCGGCCGGGTGCTCCCAGGCCCGCGAACTGATGTCGGTGAGCGTCACCCGCTGGCGGGTGGGCCGTTCGTCGTTGTCGGTCATCGTTCCCCCACGGGTCGGCGTGCTTCATCCCAAAGTAGCCGCCCCGAGGGTCCGGGCCGTAGCAGCCAAGCGGCCACCAGTCCCGGCACCCACCCGAACGGCACCGACCACCAGCCCAGTTGCAGGTTGAAGCCGCCGATCATCGTCGCCCAGCTCAGCGCCGTACCCCACGCCCAGAACCAGACCCCGCGCCCGGTCGTCGACCGCCCGTCCCGCCGAGCCCTGAGCACCCCCACCGCAGCCAGCGGCACGCTCGCCGGCATCGCCGCGGCGGTAGCCAGCAGCCCCAGTACGACGAGCAGCACGATCTGCTCGGTCGCCGACAGATGCAACTCGAAGCCCAGTGGGATCATGACTCGATCGTGCCGGGACGGCCGATGGTTGCAGAGAGTAGGAATACTCAAGATCCGGGGAGTAGCCCTAGCCTGTGGCCATGAGTGAGCTGTTGGCGTGCAAGGAAGTGGATCGACGGGACGACAAGCAGCGGGCGTGGGTGTCCGAGGCGGTCAGGGTGGTCGACGCGGACGCCAACCGCAGTGCGGACACGCATCTGCACGTGTTCCCGATGCCGGCGATGAGCGGGGTCGACCTGTACCTGAAGGACGAGTCGGTGCATCCGACGGGCTCCTTGAAGCATCGGCTGGCTCGGTCGCTGTTCTTGTACGCGCTGTGCAACGGGTGGATCCGCGAGGGGACGACCGTCATCGAGGCGTCCAGCGGGTCGACCGCGGTGAGCGAGGCCTACTTCGCCCGGTTGCTGGGGCTGCCGTTCGTCGCCGTGATGCCGGCGTCGACCAGCCCGGAGAAGATCCAGCTGATCGAGTTCTACGGCGGGCGGTGCCACTTCGTCGAGCGGTCGGGGCAGATCTACGGCGAGGCCAAGCGGCTGGCCGAGGAGACCGGCGGGCACTACATGGACCAGTTCACGTACGCCGAGCGGGCGACCGACTGGCGGGGCAACAACAACATCGCCGAGTCGATCTTCGAGCAGCTCGCGCTCGAGCAGCACCCGGTGCCGAGCTGGGTCGTCGTCGGGGCCGGTACCGGCGGTACGTCGGCGACGATCGGCCGGTACGTGCGCTACCAGCGGCACGCGACGTCGGTCGCGGTGGTCGATCCGGAGGGGTCGGCGTTCTTCCCCGGCTTCGAGGCCGGCGACAGCGACTTCGCGACCGGTCGGCCGTCGCGGATCGAGGGGATCGGGCGGCCGCGGGTCGAGCCGTCGTTCGTCCCGGGGGTCGTCGACCGGATGATCGCTGTCCCCGATGCCGCGTCGATCGCGGCGATGCGGTTCTGCTCGCGGGTCACCGGGCGGCTCGTCGGTGGTTCGACGGGGACGAACCTGTGGGGCTCGCTGCGGCTGGCGGCCGAGATGCGCCGGATGGGTCAGCGCGGGAGCATCGTCACGCTGCTGTGCGACGGCGGTGAGCGGTATACGAACACGTACTACGACGACGACTGGCTGCGGGGCAACAGCATCGACATCGCCCCGTACGAGGAGACCCTCCGAGGCTTCGCCGAAACGGGGTTGTGGAGGGAGTAGAGCGCGCCCGCCGAGCGCCTGGCCGCTGCGCGGCCGGCGGAGGCCTAGCTGCCCAGCGCCAAGCCGATGGCCAGGCCCACGGCGTAGACCAGCTCGGTGAGGCCTGTTCCCTTGAGTACCGGGATCAGGGCCGGGCCGACGGCGTCGCTGACGACTACCCGGACTGACTTGATGGCCAGCGGGAGAGCGATCAGGGCCAGCAGGGTCCACGGCGTCGCCAGGGCCGACAGCACCGCCAGGATGAACGCCAGCGCGATCAGCCCGGCGTACAGCTGCCTGGAGCGCGCAGCGCCGATGACCACGGCCAGCGTGCGCTTGCCGGTCGTGCTGTCCGTGGGGATGTCCCGCAGGTTGTTCGCGACCAGCAGCGCGCAGGCGATCGCTCCGATGGCGACGGCCCCGGCCACGGCCGTCCAGTGCAGCCGCTCGGCCTGCACGTACGTCGTACCGAGCACTGCGACCAGACCGAAGAACAGGAACACGCTGACCTCGCCCAGCGCGCGGTACCCGTACGGCGACTTGCCGCCCGTGTAGAACCACGCCCCGACCAGCGAAGCCGCTCCCGCGACCAGCAACCACCAGCTGGACGTCGCACAGAGCACGATCCCCAGCGCAGCGCCCACGCCGAAGCAGGTGAACGCAGCGGTCTTCACAGCGCGCGGTGTGGCCACCTTCGACCCGACCAGCCGCAGCGGCCCGACTCGGACCTCGTCCGTGCCGCGGATGCCGTCGCTGTAGTCGTTGGCGTAGTTCACGCCGATCTGCAGCGCCAGGGCGACCCCGAGGGCCAGCAGCGCCTTCCACCAGACGAAGCCGTCCAGGTAGGCGGCCGCGCCGGTTCCGACGAGGACCGGAGCAACGGCAGCAGGCAGCGTCCGGGGACGGGCACCCTCGATCCACTGAGAAAGGTTGGCCATGAACGGGATTCTGTCAGCCGTCGGATCGGCGAATGAGCGTCGGGGCTACGCTCAGCGGAGTATGTCTAGTTTGCGTCTGGTGCCAGGCACGCCCGAGGCCGTCCTTGCCGCGCTGTCCGAGGTGCTGGACGGCACTGGGCAGCCCTTCGCTCCGGTGCCCCCGGATCCGGCCGCCGCTGAGCGCGTACGCCGGGCCGCCGCGCCGGACGAGCCGCTGGAGGACGACTGCGCCGTCGTACTGACCACGTCGGGGTCGTCCGGTGAGCCGAAGGGCGTGCTGCTGTCCAGGGACGCGTTGGTCGCCTCCGCCACGGCCACGCACGACAGGCTCGGCGGACCGGGCCAGTGGCTGCTCCCGATGAAGCCGTACTTCGTCGGCGGGCTGCAGATCCTCACCCGCTCGCTCCTGGCCGGTACGACGCCAGTGGTCTCCCAGGACATCGCCGCGGTCGCCCAGATGACCGGAGCCCGGCGCTACACCGCCATGGTCCCCACCCAGCTGACCCGCTACCTCGACACCGCACCCGACGCGCTCCGCAGCTTCGACGCGATCGTGATCGGCGGTGCGTCGATGGGCGCCGAGCTGAAGGCCCGGGCCGCGGCAGCGGGCGTGACGGCGATCCCGGCGTACGGCATGACCGAGACGGGCAGCGGTTGCGTGTACGCCGGCTTGCCGCTCGACGGGACCGAGCTGGCGCTGGACGACGGACGCATCCTGATCAAGGGCCCGACGCTGTTCTCCGGCTACCGCCTGCAGCCCGCGCTGACCAAGGAGGTGCTGCAGGACGGCTGGTTCCGGACGCAGGACCGTGGCCGGTTCGTCGACGGGCGGCTGGAGGTGGTCTGCCGCGTGGACGACGTGGTGATCTCTGGTGGAGTCAACGTGACCCTCACTGCTGTGCAGGCGCGGCTGCTGGAGCACCCGGACGTGGCGGACGCCGTCGTACTCGGTGTGCCCGACCAGGAGTGGGGCAGCCGGGTAGTGGCCTTCGTGGTGGGCCAGGCCGAGCTGGAGACGCTCAGGGATCACGTGGCCGAGACACTGCCCCGCACCTGGGCTCCGCGTGAGCTGGTCCGGCTGGACGAGCTGCCGATGCTCGGTTCCGGCAAGGTCGACCGGCAGCGGTTGCTGGACGGTGTGCGGTGATCACCTACTCGCTGGGGCTCAAGAACAAGTTCCGCGGGATCACCGTCCGCGAGGGCATGCTGTTCGAGGGCCCGGCCGGCTGGGCCGAGTGGAGCCCGTTCCTGGACTACGACGACGCCACCTGCGTCTCCTGGCTCCGCGCTGCACAGGAGGCCGCTGTCGACGGCTGGCCCGAGCCAGTGCGGCAGCAGATCCCGGTGAACTGCACTGTGCCCGCACTGGGACCAGAGCGAGCAGCCGAGATCGTCCGAGCCTCCGGCTGCCGTACGGCGAAGGTCAAGGTCGCTGAGCCCGGCCAGACCCTGGCCGACGACCTGGCCAGGGTCGAGGCGGTCCGGGACGCCCTGGGCCCTGACGGCCGGGTCCGGATCGACGCCAACGGCGGCTGGTCGGTCGACGAGGCTCTGGCCGCGCTGAAGGAGCTGTCGAGGTTCGACCTCGAGTACGTCGAGCAGCCGTGCTGGACGGTGGAGGATCTGGCGCTGGTACGACGGCGTACCGACGTACTGGTTGCCGCGGACGAGTCCATCCGGCGGGCCGAGGATCCCCTGCGGGTCCGGGAGTTGGAGGCGGCCGACATCGCCGTACTGAAGGTGCAGCCGATCGGTGGGGTCCGGGCGTGCTTGGAGATCGCCGAGCAGATCGGACTGCCCGTGGTGGTCTCGTCGGCGCTGGAGACGTCGGTGGGGATCGCTGCGGGCGTTGCGCTGGCTGCTGCGTTGCCGGAGCTGCCGTACGCGTGCGGGCTGGCGACTGTGGCGATGTTCACTGGCGAGGTCGTGGCCGAGCCGCTGCTGCCGGTGGACGGCTTCCTTCCGGTGAAGCGCCTCGTCCCTGACCCGGTGTTGCTGGCTGCCGCAACCGCCTCGCAGGAGACCACCGCCAGCTGGGAAGCACGGCTGGCCAGAGTCGAAGCACTGAAGGGAAGTAAGGGATGAACCCGTCCACTGCGTTCGCGACCGTGGTCGTCGACGAGCTGATCAGGTGCGGCGTCCGGGAGGTCGTGCTCGCCCCCGGTTCGCGCAGTGCGCCGCTGGCGATGGCACTGGCCGCTGCCGACCGCGAAGGCCGGCTCCGGCTGCACGTACGGATCGACGAGCGTACGGCGGGCTTCCTGGCGATCGGACTGATCCGCGGGACCGGTCTGCCGGTGCCGGTGGTCACCACGTCCGGTACTGCGGTGGTCAACCTGCACCCCGCCGTACTGGAGGCTTCGCACAGCGGGCTGCCGCTGCTCGTGCTGAGCGCGGACCGGCCGCCGGAGCTGCGGGGGAGTGGTGCGAACCAGACGACCGACCAGCTCAAGGTGTTCGGCGGTGCGGTGCGTCTGTTCCACGAGATGGGCGTGCCGCGACAGGAGGTCGGCCAGGTCGCGTACTGGCGGTCGCAGGTCTCGCGGGCTGTGGCAGCGGCCGTTGGAGTGCGCAGCCACGACCCGGGCCCGGTCCAGCTCAACTGCTCGTTCAGCGAGCCGCTGGTGCCGACCGACGGGCCGGATTGGCCGGAGTCGCTGGATGGCCGGACCAGCGGGCCGTGGACGAGCGTGCGGGCTGCCGGTGGGCAGCCGTCGTCGCTGTCGCCCGGGCCGAAGACCGTCGTGGTTGCCGGAGACGGCGCCTCGCAGGCGGCACGGCTTGCCGCGGAGGCGGGGAACTGGCCGTTGTTCGCGGAGCCGTCCAGTCGCGCGCGGATCGGGCCGTCGGTGATCCCGTCGTACCGGTTGTTGCTCGGAGCAACCAAGCTGGCTGAGGAGATCGAGCGCGTGGTCGTGTTCGGCCACCCGACGCTGTCCCGGCCGATCACCAAGCTGCTGGGCCGCCCGGATGTCGAGGTGATCGTGGTCGCGCCGACCGGCTCCTGGCCGGACGCCGTACGACGTGCTGCGACCGTGCTGACCGGTCTGGAGGTCACCGGCGCCGACAGCACCGACTGGCTCGCCCGCTGGCAGCACGCCGACCAGCTGGCCCGGCCGGCCATCGACAAGCTGCTCACTGGTGAGCTGACCGGTCCGGGCATCGCGGCGATCGTCGGTGAGGCCGTCGGGGCTGACGGGATGCTCGTGGTCGCCTCGTCGAACCCGGTGCGCGACCTGGACCTGGCGCCCGTCGTACCGATCCGGACGGTGGCCAACCGCGGCCTCGCGGGGATCGACGGGACGATCTCGACGGCGGTCGGTGCTGCGCTGGCGAACGCCGGCGCGACGTACGCGCTGATCGGGGACCTGGCGTTCCTGCACGACTTCACTGGGCTGGTGATCGGCCCGGCCGAGGCGCGGCCGGACCTGCGGATCGTCGTGGTCAACGACAACGGTGGCGGGATCTTCTCGACGCTGGAGCAGGCCGGGACGACCGATTTCGAGCGGGTCTTCGGGACGCCGCACGGGACGGACTTCGCCGCGCTGGCGGCAGCGACCGGTACGCCGTACACGCTGGTGACGACGGCCGACGAGCTGCGAACCGCGCTGGTCAGGACTGTTGCGGGTGTGGACGTGGTGGAGGTGCGGCTGCCACGGCCGACAACGCTGCATCAGGAACTGCAGGCAGCGGTGAACGCGGCGCTCTAGCCGGCTGCAGCGTGCGGAGCCGGCCGAGCAGCGTGCCGACGACCACGAGCACCAGCGACGTCGTCACGAGGATGGGGACGACCGCACCGCGCAGCGACGAGTTGAGCGGTGCGGCGATCGTCAGGATCAGGCTGACGCCGACCACGGCCGTCATCATGCGCCGACCGGGTCGTGCGACGGCCAGGAACGGCAGGCACCACAGGAAGTACCAGTCGTGCGCGGTCGGCCCGAGCAGTACGACGGCCAGCATGGCCACGCCGACCGCACGCGCTGCCTGGTGGATGTGCGAGCGCAGCCCCAGTGCGGCGATCAGTCCGAGCGCTGTGAGGATGCCGAGCAGCCGGATGATCTGCAGGGCCTGCTGAGCCGCGTCCTCGGCTCCTAACCAGTCCAGTACGCCGGAGGTGCCCAGGCCGATCAGGTTGGCGATCGACAGTGGAGACATCACCAGGCCTGGCACGTCCAGCGCGTTGAGCCAACCCGAGCCGATGCCCGTCAGCTCTCCCACGGTCACCAGAGTCAGCACTGACACCGCACCGGCGATCGCCAAGCTGGCCAGGCGTTTCAGGGCTCTGCCGGCCAGCGGGCCCATCACTGCGGCGATGGCGATGACCACCAGCCCACCTGGCGCTTTGACTGCTGCTGCGGTGCCGGCGATGACTGCTGCTGTGCCCCAGCGACCTGTGAGGGCTACGGCGAAGGCGGAGCAGGCCAGGCCGAGCATGAGGACGTCGTTGTGCGCTGCGCCGAGTCCGTGGGTGATGAGGATCGGGTTGGCGACCACCAGCCAGGTGGCGACGCTGGGGTCGACTCGGCAGGCTACGGCGATCTTCGGCACGGCCCAGGCGATCAGGACGATGCCGAGCAGGGCCAGGCCGCGGTGGGCGAGCATGAGGACGTACGGGTTGTCGGTGACGTGAGCCGCGAGGCCGCCGTACGCCAGAGGGATCGGACCGTACGGCGCTGGAGTGTTCATCCACATCGGGTCGACTGCCTCGACCACACGGCCGGACAGGGCAGCTGGGCCGACGGTGTAGGGGTCGAAACCCTTGGCGACCAGGGCGCCCTGCGCTGCGTAGCTCCACGCGTCCCGGCTGAACAGCGGAGGCGCCAGCAGCAGCGGCAGGCTCCAGAGGACGGTCAGTCGAATCAGCCGATGCCGTACGCCGGACAGCACCTCACGGCCGACCTCCAGCCAGGCCCAGACCATCAGGCCGAGCCCGAACACCATGAACGTCAGCCCGGTCATCCGCCCGGCCAGCGAGTCCCGCAACGGCATCGACGCCATCCACGAGGACTGCGGCACGACCGACGTCACCAGCGCCGAGGCGGCTACGACCCAGCTCCCCACCACCCCGCGAACCAATGGCGAAGGAACCCGCATGGCCGGACGGTAACCGCCCCAGAAGAAGCGCCGATGAACCGCAGAAGAACGCCCCGCCGCCCGCCTCGTGCGAGGCGGGCGGCGGGGTTGTCAGGCGGATTCCTTCTTGAACGTGCGCGCGCCGACCGCCAGGCCGACGACCGTGAGCAGCACGACCCAGAACAGCCCCCACAGCGACGCGCTGCTGCCGATGTCCCCACGGAACAGGGCCCGTACGCCGTTCACCACGTGCTTGAGCGGACTGATGTCCGACAGCCGCTGCAGCCAGGTCGGACCGATCTGCATCGGGAGCAGGATGCCGGACAGGAGCAGCAGCGGCATGGCGATCCCGTTCAGCAGCGGGGCCAGCGCGTCCTCGCTCTTGGTGATGAGCGCGACCGAGTACGACAGTGAGGCGAACGTCGCGCCGAGCAGAGCCACGATCACCAGCGACAGCAGCACACCACCCCACGGCGCCCGCAGGCCCATCGGGATCGACACGACGAGCAGCAGCACCGACTGGACGACCAGTACGACGACGTCACGCAGTACGCGCCCTGCCATCAGTGCCATCCGCGACGCCGGCGTCACCCGGTCGGCCTCGATCACGCCGGCCCGGTACTCCGCGATCAGCCCGAAGCCGACGAACATCGCGCCGAACATCCCGAGCTGCACGATCAGGCCCGGGATGAACACCTGGTACGCGTTGGTGGTCGCGCCCTGGCTGATCTGCGCGGTGATCGGCTTCAGCAACGGGCCGAACAGGAACAGGTACATCAACGGCTGGCTGAGCATCAGGATCGACCACATCGGATTGCGCAGCGACAGCCGCATCTGCCGGTGGAAGACGATCCACGTCTCCTGGAGCACGGTCACGCCACGGCCTCCTTCTGCTTCTCCGGCTCGTCGGCCGGCGCCGGGCTGTCGTCGCGCAGCGACCGCCCGGTCATCGTCAGGAACACGTCGTCGAGCGTCGGCCGGTGCACCTCGACACCGTCCAACTCGATGCCCTCGGCATCGATCTGCCGCAGTAGCCCCGGCAGCACCGAACCGCCGCGCGGGATCCGGAAGTTCACCCCGTCGGCGACCGCCTCGACGTCAACCGCCCCATCCAGCTTCTCGACGATCCGGATCACCGTCTCGGTCACGTTCGTACGCCGCGAACGCCCGGCGCCGGCGTCGGTGCGGCCCCCGGCGTCGGCGGCGCGGCCGTCGACGAGGCCCTCCGCGTGGCCGGCGCTGTGGTCGGCGAGGCGGAGCCGGACGGCGTCCCCGGAGACCTGCTGCTTGAGCGCTTCCGGCGTACCGGCGCCGACGATCCGGCCGTGGTCGATGACCAGGATCCGGTCGCAGAGGGCGTCGGCCTCGTCGAGGTAGTGGGTGGTCAGGAAGATCGTGGCGCCCCGGTCCCGCAGGCCGCGGATGTGCTCCCAGAGGTTGGCCCGCGCCTGCGGGTCGAGCCCGGTGGTCGGCTCGTCCAGGAAGATCAGCTTCGGGTCGTGGATCAGCCCCATCACGATGTCGAGGCGCCGCCGCTGCCCGCCCGACAGCGTCTTGCACTGCCGCCGCCACAGCCCCGGCAGATCCAGTTCCTCGAACAGCCGCTGCCCGTCGGCGATCGCCTTCGCCTTCGGTACGCCGTACAGACGAGCGTGGTCGACGACCTCGTCCCCCGCCACGGCCTCCGGCAACGTCGAGCCGCTCTGCGGCACGTACCCGATCCGGCGACGCACGCCGACCGGATCCTTCGCCAGGTCGCACCCCGCGACCGTCGCGGACCCACTGGTCGGCGTGATCAACGTCGCCAGCATCCGCATCGTTGTCGTCTTACCGGCCCCGTTGGGCCCCAGAAAGCCGACGATCTCCCCGTCGGCCACGTCCAGATCTACCCCCTGCACAGCCTGCACCGGCCCGCGCTTGGTCTTGAAGGTGCGGACAAGTCCGCGAGCTTCGATCATCATGCCGACCAGGATGGTTGATCAATCTTGAATAGTCAACATTGAATTCAAGCGGACAGAGGAGCCTCTGGCAAGGTGAGCGGCGCCGGGGATCGGCTCTGTCTGGAGCGTTACAGGTTCCCGCAAAGTTGACGGGTTGCTGCAATTTTCTACCGGTCGACGGTATGCAGTTGGTAAGTTACGCGTCGCCACTGGAGGGGTCGGGGGACCCCAGAGCCTGTCTTCTAGGTCGTCCACGCCCCTGGGGGTTGCACCGTCATGCCCAAATTCCTGTCGCCCGCTGGCGCGACCCGCACTATTGCTGCCGTGGCGGTGATCGCCGCCGTGGTGAGCGTGGGCGGATTGCATGCGAGGCCTGTCGACGCGGTTGCGCAGCCTGCGGTCAGCGCCGCCAAGCAGCCGGAGAAGTCGGCCACTCAGCGTGCAGCGGAGTCCGGACAGCGTGTAGAGGTCGAGGAAGACCGCACCGAGACGGCCAAGACGTATGCCAATCCGGATGGCTCGATGACTCTCGAGCAATCGGCGTCGCCGCTTCGCAAGCGTCGAGAGGGCAGCTGGGTCGAGCTCGACCCGGCCTTGTCGAAGACCGGAGAGAAGATTCGGCCGGCTGCGACCGCGATCGACATGGAGTTCTCCGCTGGAGGCGACCACGAGTTGGTGTCGTTCACCGACAGCGGTGAACGGTTGAGCCTGTCCTGGCCCGAGCCGCTACCCGAGCCGGTCATCGACGGCGCAAAGCTCGTCTACCCGTCGGTCTATCCGGATGTCGACCTTCAGATCAACGTCACCAAGGAAACCTTCGCGCAGGTGCTGGTGGTCCGTACGCCGGCGGCTGCCGCATCGCCCGAGCTCCAGCAGATCGAGATGGGCCTCGAGGCGCCAGGGATGACGGTGCGCCGCACTTCGACCGGTGGTGTCGAGGCGGTCGGTGACTCCGGCGAGGTGGTGTTCCACGCACCCCGACCGACGATGTGGGACTCCTCAGGCGCTCGATTGGCGCAGCCCGAGACGGCTGACCGCACAGCGGAGCCGCTCGAAGGCGACACCGTGGCACCGATGGCCGTTGAGGTGAGTTCGAGCAGCCTGGTGATCCAGCCCGACCAAGCTCTGGTCAAGGATCCGCAGACGAAGTATCCGCTGCACATCGATCCCCCCTTCAGCGGTCCTCGGATCGCCCGCGCGATGATCAACGAGCACTACCCGACAACTCCGACCTGGAACTGGGGCGGCGACGAAGGGGTCGGGTACCAGGCGTTCGAGCCGTGGAGCCGGAAGCGGCTCTTCTTCGGGTTCAGCACCGCGAAGATCGCGAATTCACAGATCATCTCGGCGAACTTCATCGCCTTCGAAACCTGGTCGGCCAGTTGCACTCCGAAGGTTGTCGAGGTCTGGAAGACAGCGCGACCAACCGAGAACACGACGTGGAACTCGGGCTCGGGTTCCACCGTGTGGCAGCAGAAGCTGGCGCAGGCCACGGTGGCTTACGGCCGGGACGGCTGTGAACCCGGTGGCTTTCCGGTTCCGTTCAACGTCAAGACAGCCGTGGCCGAAGGCGCGGCAGCGAACTCAGCCTCGATCTATCTGGGGATGCGAGTCGCCGACGAGTCGGATCAGAACGCCTGGAAGCGATTCCGGTACGACGTCGTTCTGACCGTCAACTACAACTTCGCGCCGGTGTTGCACAACAGGCACATCGCGGACCCAGAAGCGCCATGCACGACGAGCATGACCGGCCAGCCCTACATCGGCAGCGTCCGGCCCAAGCTGACGGTTGCGGTCACCGACTCCGACAGCAACTCCCTCCAGGCGCAGTTCGAGATCCGGCGAGCGATCGACGAGGGCCCGTCGTTCACCGGGAGTACTGCCTTCAAGGCAGGTGGTGTGTCGTCCGAGTTCGACTTCACACCGAGCACCGACCTTTGGAACAAGACCACGTACGTCTGGCGGGTTCGCGCCACCGACGGTACCGCCTACACGCCGTGGAGCACTGACTGCTACTTCTTCCTCGACACGACCAGACCTCCGTCGCCCACGATCACTGCTGTTACTGCTGGGCCCTACACCGTCGGCAGTCCCATCACGGTCAAGTTCGGCACCAGCACAAGCGATGTAGTGGAATTCAAGTACACCGTCAATGTCGACGCGGTCCCATCGGCGTCGATCCCGCGGTCGCCGGGTACGGCGACGTTCACCTCGACCCATTTCGGTCCTCAGGTGGTGCGAGCATGGGCTGTTGATCAAGCAGGCAACACATCGTTCGCGCCCACCTCGCTCAAACTGATCGCGGCCGATCGTCCAGCGACGGGCCACTGGCGAATGGACGAGGGCGCCGGCACCAGTACGGCGGACGTCTCGGCGAGCAATCGCACGATGTATCTCGGCCCGACCGTCACCTGGGGCACCGGTGACCAAGGTGAATGGGCACTGCCTGTCCCGGACAAAGCTCTGTTCATACCAGGCCTGCAAACCGAGGGGGGCACGACGGCGACCACCGCGACGGATGTCGTCGATACGACCGAGAACTTCTCTGTCGCAGTCCGCGTCAGGCCGGACATCAAGAGCAATGAGCAGGTCATCGTCAGCGAGGATCGTCCCGGGAACAGCGGTTTCACCCTCGGGTCCACCTCGATGACCTGGACGGGCAAGAACACGCCGAACGATCCGAGCGATGACGATCCGGACAATCGGAAGATCGTCTGGGCTTTCACCTTGGCGACGTCCACGGGCACGTTCCGGCTGGAAACAATCCCGATCTCCTACGACGCGGCAGCGGTAGCGGAGACCGAGCGGTGGGTAGATCTCATCGCCACCTACAACAAGGGAACCAACACGGCCACGCTCTACGTCAACGGCAGTTGGCGTGCCGGTCAAGTGACCGGCACGGTGGTCGATGGCGCGGGGCCGTTGCGCACCGGCCTCGGTATCGAGGCAGGCGCCGTGACGAACTTCTACCGCGGTTACCTCGACGACCTGATCGTCTACGACGGTTCTGTGAGCGACGCCCTGATCCGCTCCTACAGCGATGGAGACAGCTGATGGCCAAGACGATTTCGCGGGGATCACTGATGCGACGTGGAACGGCTGCGCTGACCTTTGCCCTGAGTGTCAGTCTTCTCGCCGGCGTGGTTGCCGGGGCCTCAGCGGCTGGAGCAACCCGCTCCGAGGCAGTTCATCTGCCGGAATTCGGGTTGCAGAAGGTTGCTTCAGTGCCTGGCTCCGACTTCACAGCAGATGCGCCGAAAACGACTCAACGGAAACCCGGTGCAGCGACTGCAGAACCGACGTGGCCGAAGGCAACGTCGGAATCTGTATCCCTCAACGAGCCTACGTCTCAGACGATCGCCGGATCCAAGAGCGCTCCCGCTCTACGTCGAGTCGGCGAATCACCCGTGTCGGTTGCAGCCGCAGGCAAGCCTGGTGTCGGGCCGGCGTCGATTCGGGTGGATCTGCTCGATCAGTCCGCGTCACAACAGCTCGGTGTTAACGGACTGACCGTCCGCGTGGCCCGAAATGACGGCCTAGCGTCGGCTGGCCGAGTCAAGCTGCAGATCGACTATTCCAGGTTCCGCTATGCGTTCGGTGGTGACTGGGCCAGTCGTCTTCGTCTGGTCCAGCTGACGTGCTCGACGCCCGCCCAGTGCACGTCGACGCCGGTGGCCAACGGGTCCAACGAGACCAAGGCAGGGCGCTACACCGCCGAGGTCACCGCGACACAGGCACTGTCCACCTTTGCCCTGGCGGCAGGCGCGTCGGGAGACAACGGCACTTACGCCGCCACCTCGTTGGCTGCGTCCTCTGCCTGGTCCGTCGGTGCTCAGACAGGTGAGTTCAACTGGAGCTACCCGATGCGGGTACCACCAGGAACCGTCGGGCCGAAGCCCGACCTCGCCATCAAGTACTCGTCCGGCTCGGTCGACGGACAAGTTGCTTCGGCCAACAACCAGACCTCTTGGCTCGGCCAGGGGCAGGACCTGCAAACGGGGTTCGTGGAGCGCAAGTACATCGCATGCTCCGACGACATGGGTGGTAATGCCAACAACACGGTCAAGACCGGCGACCTGTGCTGGAAGTCTGACAATGCGACGCTTTCGCTGGACGGGCACTCTAGTGATCTCCTCTGGGATGCGGCGAAGAAGGAGTGGAAACTCGCTGACGACGACGGCTCGCGCATTCAGCGAGTCCTCGTCGACGAAGATGTCAGGAACGGCGGGTACTGGTTGCTCACAACGACCGACGGGACGCGCTACTACTTCGGCCTGAACGCCTTGGCAGACAGCAGCGCCAGAACGAACTCCGTCTCGAAGGTCACCGTCTTCGGCAACAACACCGACGAACCTTGTAACGCATCGACGTTCGACACCTCGTCGTGTCAGTTGCCGTGGCGCTGGAGCCTCGACCGCGTGGTGGACACGTCGGCCAACCAGGTGACGTATCGCTATGCGCAGGAGACCAACAACTACGGCCGCAACAACAACGCTCACGTCTCGACCTACGACCGCGCAAGCTACCTGACGACGATCGAGTACGGCGAGCGCGAAGGGGCGGATCAAGGAACGCCTCCCGCACAAGTGACGTTCGCCGTCGCCGAGAGGTGTTTGCCGAGTGGGGCGATCACCTGTGATCCCAGCCAACTCACGTCGGCCAACGCGAACTCCTGGCCGGACGTGCCGTTCGACCAGATCTGTACCTCGTCCACGACCTGCCCGGACAAGGTCTCGCCGACCTTCTTCACCCGGAAGAGGCTGACCTCTGTCACCACGCAGATCCGTTCCGGTGCCACGACGACCAATGTCGACAGTTGGACCTTCGGGCAGAGCTACGAGGATCCGGGAGATGGTTCCGGCAAGATCCTGTGGCTGAACTCCATCACCCACAAGGGCCTTGTCGGTGGCACGGTGACCGATCCGTCGACCACCTTCGACTACGTCTCGTTGCCCAATCGCGTGGACGGCGTCATGGGTGGCGCGCTGGCGATGAACAAGCTCCGAATGCACATCATCAAGACCGATTCCGGCGCCCAGACGACTGTGAACTACCTGCCGTCCGAGTGCAACGTCAACAGCAAGCCGACAGCGCCGGCGAGCAACGGCATGCGTTGCTTCCCGGTGTGGTTCACCCGGGACGGCGGCACGGCGCCGCAGATGAACTACTTCCAGAAGTACGTCGTCTCGAACGTGGTCGACGACGATCTCGTCACCGACGCGCCGGACCAGGTGACGAGCTACACCTACGGGGGAAGCCCGGCCTGGCGCTATTACGACGATGAGTTCGCCAAGCCTGAGAACCGGACGTGGGGCGACTGGCGCGGCTACAACTACGTCACTGTTCTCAAGGGTTCGCTGGGCAATCAGACGGCGACCAGGTCCCTGTTCTTCCGCGGGATGTACGGAGACCGGGACGGTAGCGGCGGCACAAAGTCCACCTCGATCCGCGACACCACCGGTGCCGACTACGACGACTTCGATCGGCTCAACGGCTTTGTCCGTGAGCAGATCACCTACAACGGCAGTGGAGGCGCTGAGGTCTCCGGAACCATCAGCACTCCCTGGCTGCTGCAGACCGGAACTGGCGGAGGACGCGCGGCGGTTCTTCTCGGGACGTCGTACACGCGTTCCCGGGTCCGGCTGTCTGACGGTACGTACCGCACGGGAGGCGTCAACACGGTCTACGACGAGTACGGCATGCCGACCGAGGTGAGCGACCTCGGAGACGTGAGCCGCGGCGACGACGACCGCTGTACGCGCACGACCTACAACCGAAACTCGACTGCCTGGATCATGGACACGGTCAGTGGCGAGGAGACAGTTGCTGTCAGTTGCGCCAGTACTCCGAGCCGCCCGAGCCAGGTGATCTCCGACAATCGCACCTACTACGACCAGAACACGTCGATCACGGCGCCTCCGACAGACGGCATCCCTTCCCGAATCCAGACGATGAACGGCTGGAACGGCGGCGGCCCTGTCTACGAACAGGTCGAGCGGACAGTTCACGACACCTTGGGACGTGTCATCGAGTCCTACGACGGTCTCGACAGACTGGTCAGCAAGACCGCCTTCACGCCGGCGACCACGGGGCCGGTCACCGGAACGTCGGTGACTGACGCTGCGGGAAACGTCGCGACGACCACACTCCAGCCGGCCTGGGGCCTGCCCACGACCAAGATCGATGTCGGCAACAAGCGGACCGATCTTACGTACGATCCAACCGGTCGTCTCACCGCTGTGTGGCTTCCGGATCGGTCCAAGGCAGGAGCGCAGACCGCTTCGTCGACCTTTGCCTACAAACTGTCCAACACCGCGGCGCAGCCGAGCGCGGTCACTACGCAGGCGCTGACTCATACAGGGTCCTACCGGTCGTCCACAGCGCTCTTCGACGGCTTCCTCCGTAAGCGACAGGCGCAGGAAGTTGCGGGCAACGGCGTCGGCCGCATGCTCACTGAGACCCGCTACGACGAGCGGGGTGGTACGGCAAGCGAGACCGCGCCCTACTACAACGACGCGAGCGGCCCGACGACCTCACTGTTCAAGGTGGTTCAAACCGAACTGCCTGCGCAGACCATCTACGAGGTCGACGGCGCGAACCGGGTCACTGCCTCGATCTTTCGCAGCATGGCCGTGGAGAAATGGCGGACGACAACGACGTACGGAGGGAACTGGGTCTCGACAGACCCTCCGGCCGGCGACACCCCGACGACGACGGTCGAAGACATCCGCGGAAACACCATCGAGCTGCGGCAGTACGTCGGTGCCTCCGCGACCGGGGCTTACGACAGCACGTTCTACACCTACACGGACGCTGATCAGCTGGCCAGCGTGAAGAACGCGGGCGGAAGCACCTGGAGTTACACCTACGACCAGCGCGGCCGGCAGATCGCGACGAGCGATCCGGATAAGGGCGCCAGTTCGACGACGTACGACCCAGCTGGTCGCGTCTTGTCTGTCGTCGACGCACGCAATCAGTCGCTGTTCTTCGGCTACGACAACTTGGACCGAAAGACGGCGGTTCGTAGCGGCAGCGCGACCGGCCCAGTGCTGACGTCTTGGGTGTATGACACTGTTGCCAAGGGGCTGCTGACCTCCTCGACTCGCACAGTCGGCGCGAACAGCTACAAGTCGGAGGTCACGAGCTACGACGCGCTGGGGCGCGCCACCGGGACCAAGACCACCATTCCCGCCGGGGAGGGAAAGCTCGCCGGCACCTACGTTTCGTCGACCAGCTACCTGCCGAACGGTGCGATCGACAAGGTGGTCACTCCGACGGTGCCCGGTCTGCCGACCGAGGCGCTGCAGATGCACTACAGCTCCAATCCGCTCATCGATGCGCCCGTCGGGATGGGTGGTGGCTACGGGTCGTATCTGGCCGATGTCCAGTACTCGCCGTACGGTGAGCCACTCATTTACACCATGGGCGACGTCGTGAACGCGAAGGCCGTCTCGCAGTTGTTCACGTACCAGCTCGGCACCCGAAGGCCCGAGACGATGCAGGTTCAGCGTCAAGGGCAAACTGTGGCGGACGATACCTTCACCTACGGCTACGACAATGCGGGGAATGTCTTGTCGGTTGGTCAGTCTTACAATCAGGGCACTGGTGGCGATCGCCAGTGCTTTACGTACGACTACCTCCGGCGCCTGACTCAGGCACGGACGACATCCGGTGCATCGTGTGCAACTCCGCCGTCTACGACCACCTTGGGCGGCACCTACCCGTACTGGCGGGACTACGAGTACTGGAAGTCGGGCAACCGGTCCAAGGTCATCGATCACACGGCTGCAGGCGACGTCACCCAGTCATACGCCTACCCTTCGGGCGCTTCGCCTAGGCCGCACGCCGTCACGGGAGTGACGACGAGTGGACCGTCAGGAACCTCGGCCAGCAGCTACGGATACGACGCGGCCGGCAACATGTCGAGCCGGACCCGTGGCGGCAACACCGAGACGCTCACCTGGGATGTGGAAGGGGAGCTAGCCAGCCTGAGCGGCGCCGGTGGCACAAACCCGACCTCGTTCATCTACGGTGCGGATGGCGACCGTCTGATCAAGCACGACCCGGACGGGGCCACGCTCTATCTCGGACAGGACGAGGTCAGGTGGACCAAGGCCACCAACACCGTGACCTCCACGCGGTACTACCAGTTCAACGGTGCCACAGTCGCCATGCGAAACGGGGCGCAGGTCGAGTTGCTGCTCTCTGACAACCATGGCACGGCAACGGTCAGCGTCAATCGGTTCTCGTTGGCGGTCACGCGGCGTTGGCTCGATCCGTTCGGGGCACCGCGAGGTCAGTACACGGGTTGGCAGCCGACGATTCGTGGCTTCGTCGGTGGCCAGATCGATACGTCGACGAACCTGACACACCTCGGAGCACGCGAGTACGACACCGGTCTGGGGCGGTTCATCTCAGTAGATCCGCTAGCCGACGTGACCAACCCGCAGCAGCTCAACGCCTATGCGTACGCGAGCAACAACCCGGTCACGGCCTCGGACCCCAGCGGCATGATGGAGATGCTTGAGCACTACTCCGGCGGAACGCTGCCGACCAGTGGTGGAAATCAGCCGCCGCCGGCCGCGGATCCGCCCAAGAAGACGGGTCCTCTCCAGAAAATCGGCAGCGTCTTCAAGAAGGCGAGCAAGGCGCGCGGCGACGCCGAAAGATGGCTCGGCCACGCTGCCGAGGACAAGGCGCGCGACGTCGGCGAGTACATAGGCACGCACGGCAGCGACTGGTTCCAGGACTATGCCAAGGATCAGGTCGTCGACTACGGCCACAGGTTCGCCGACAATTGCATGGGCCCACGGAGTCAAAGCGGCCAGATCGCCTGCAACCTGACCGTTGTCGAGGGGGCGTCGTGGTTCATCCCCGCCGCGGGACCGGAAGCCGGAATCTTTGCAAAGTCTGTGCTGCCGGCAGTGGGACGCGCCGCCGCGAAGGCAGAAGCCGAAGCTGCCGAAGTCGCTGTCCGCAACCTAACCGGCAAAGAGCTGGCTGAAACAGCCGCAAAGAAGTGCGTTACTGGGAACTCGTTCCTTCCAGGCACCATGGTTCTCATGGCAGACGGCACGAGTAGGCCAATCGATAAACTCAAGCTCGGCGACCAAGTTTTGGCCACCGATCCAGCTAGCGGAGAGACGACCAGCCAACCCGTTGTCGCGACAATCATTGGCCAGGGAGCCAAGAATCTGGTCGCACTTACGATTGCAGCGAAAGACGATGCAGGAGTTGAACGTTCGCATATCCTGACGGCGACAGATGGGCACCCGTTTTATGTGCCCGCGAGCGGCGGATGGGTCGAAGCCGAGAATCTGAAGATCGGCGACATACTTCAAGCGTGGGGAACTCGATCTGCCCGCCTCCTCGAGGTGAATTACTCGACCGAAATCAGGCGGGTATATAATCTGACTGTTGGTGGCCCTCACACGTATTACGTGATGGCTGGTGACACGCCGGTTCTCGTCCACAATCAGCGAGATGGCTACTCCGATCCGATTGGGCTGGGAAGTGACTACACGGGTCGGCTGGATAGATTCCCGATGGGGCACGGCACGGATTTCGAGATACACGTGTATAACCGCGGGGTTGAGGTAGGTCTATTCGGAAGCAACGGCTTCTTCGATAAGCATAGCAAGGCTGCTGTAGATGTAGACGTTCCGAGTGATGTCTACAATCGCCTTAAGGGTAAGGCTATCGAGGAGATGCGAGGATCCGGCCGAATTGGGGCGCTAGGAACCCAGGATGTCAAGGGTGAAAAGTGGAAATTGCCGCGCCTTACAGGAGACTGCTGAATGAAATTTGTCAAAATTGATAAGATAGATGGCGGATATTTCTTGGATCCGCGCGCATATATCAAGGAGTTGAAGACCGTCGCGCCGCATCTTCCGCCTGGCGCTCGCACATTCGCCGAGGATCCCGAACATTACGATCTTTCTGCATTACGGTGCATTAAAGATCTTAGACTATTTAGCATGGAAATTCTGGACGGGAATGGCGCGCTATCTCTTCAGATTTCATTTTCTCCAAATAAGTTCACACATGATTCCGGTTTGGTGATTCGATATGCAGGAATGGTGAACTTGTCGATCGAGGCGTCGCAGGAAGACTTGCTAGGTGAGGTTTGGCCCGAAACTCGCCGCCTCGGAGATGTTCAGCTTGATGAAATCCTTCCGCAGGGAGCTGGATGTCTCCATGAAATTGGCTTCACTGGTGGAACCATCCGCGTGGTCAGTGCCGACTTGGTGGCTGAGTGGCGCTGAGGGTGAACGAGTGATCATGACGATAGAAGGCGCTAATCATCTACCGCCGCTTGTTTCGGAATACGTTCGCATTTGAGCGGTCGCGGAATGGCGGGGGTCAGTCCGGGGGGTCAGGCAGGTTGCGCCACTGTTCGGCGGCCTCTGGGCCGGGGATCCAGTCGGGGGTTTCGCCGGCGAAGGAGTAGGCGCCGGCTAGGACTCGCTCGCGGAAGGAGCGGGTCCACTCGAGTTCGCCGCGGTCGCGGGCGACGGCGATGCGGAACATCTCGACGACGTGGTTCGGTGTGGCGGGGTCCTGCTCGATCTGGCGTTCGTGGAACGGCGCGGCCTTCTCGTGCTGCTCGAGCTGCACGATCCGGGACTCCAGCGCGGCGACGACCTCGTCGCGTTTGAGGGACCACAGGAAGCTCAGGGACGCCTGCATCTGGCCGGGCTGGAAGCCGTCGACGGTCCACAGGGCCTGGCGCAGGAGCGTGAAGTACTCGGTCTCGCCGTCCGCTGTCAGCTTGTATGACGTGAGGGCGGGACGAATCTCGTCGCACGACGTGTATGGCGGTCGTGAGCACCGCTGGTGGGCAGGGGCGAAGGAGTACCGGGTGCCCGGTAGGCCTGAAACCGACAGGATCTTGGAGAAGGAATTGCCGAACGGCGCCAAGGTTTACGGGTGGACGTCGACGCACTATCAAAAAATCCAACGCTTCAGTGCGCCGCATTTCCCTGACTCAGGATGGAACTAGTGAGCGAACGACGGAACGGAAGCGGAGTTTCCCGTGACGGACGGAATTAATTTCCCAATGTTTGTGGTGTCGAATGACGATTCCGGTGATGTGCTTGTTTCGGCCGAAGATGTCGAAGGATTCTTTGTCGTCCCTGAAGACGAGTCGCCGGATGTGATTCTTCTTGGGGTCCATGACGTCGACAGGCGAAGGCGGCAGGTGGAGAATGCTGTACTGCAGGTCGTGAATCAACGAGGAGACAAGATTGGCGACTATTATATTGGTCGCGTAATTCTTGTCGATACCGACATGATCTTTGATCGAAGCCCCTCGTCTGTCGTATGCAGGTACTTCGGCAACCGTTGTGAATATAGTGCGGCTCGCAGGATCTGGCGGCGGTGGGCATCGGGAACAGCTCTATCGAAAGGTGAGTGGCTTCAGTGGCCTTCGCGTGATCAGAGCGCGTGGCTCCATGTCGTACAGAACTCTTGGTTCGCCTCCGGGCGCGATGCTGTTGTCTGCAATATCGCGGACGTCGTGTATCTCGACGGAGCACACATCGCGGGCAGGTCGGCATTCTTCTGTGAATTGGGTGAGGCCGTGAGTGGGCCGGGAGGATATTTCGGATCGAATCTGGACGCTCTCGCGGACTGTATTCGGACGAATTCGGTTCAAGGTCGACCGAGAAAGGTTGTCTGGCGAGATTTCCAGTCGTCACGGGAATTCCTGGATGATGCTTTCGTCGATTCAGTCAAGCTTCTGATGCATGACTTTCGTGTCGAGCTCCTCATCGAGTAGGCGACAACCGCCGTGCTCTAGAGTGAGTAGTTGGCGCCGAGGGCTGTCTGCCAGGTCCGCGGAGTACATTCTGTTGACCGAATCCGAGGAGTCGATCGGTAGGGCTCATTCCGGGGGTTCAGGCAGGTTGCGCCACTGTTCGGCGGCCTCCGGGCCGGGGATCCAGTCGGGGGTTTCGCCGGCGAAGGAGTAGGCGCCGGCTAGGACTCGCTCGCGGAAGGAGCGGGTCCACTCGAGTTCGCCGCGGTCGCGGGCGACGGCGATGCGGAACATCTCGACGACGTGGTTCGGTGTGGCGGGGTCCTGCTCGATCTGGCGTTCGTGGAACGGCGCGGCCTTCTCGTGCTGCTCCAGCTGCACCATCCGGGACTCCAGCGCGGCGACGACCTCGTCGCGCTTGAGGGACCACAGGAAGCTCAGCGACGCCTGCATCTGGCCGGGCTGGAAGCCGTCGACCGTCCACAGCGCCTGACGGAGCAGCGAGAAGTACTCGGTCTCCCCGTCGGAGGTCAGCTTGTACGACGTACGGCCGGGTTTGTAGCCCTTGCCCTCGGCGAGCTCCTCCAGGAAACCGTGCTTGGCGAGCGTGCGGAGACCGGTGTAGATCGAGCCGGGGTTGATGTTCGCCCACTGCTGCACGTTCCACGTCAGCAGCTCGCGGCGCAGCTGGTACCCGTAGGCCGGCTGGAAGATCCGGACGACGCCGAGCAGCAGCAACCGCGTGGTGGACATGAGACGCAGTGTAATTCGCATCCCGCTGTCGGCGGGGACGACTAGGTTTGGCCCATGACGATGCGCGTGACCGACGATCCGGCCGAGTTCAGGGCCACGGTGTTTCCCTTCCTGGAAAGGGATCCCGTACTGCACACCATCATCCTGAGCAACGTCGAGCAGCGCGCCGAGGGCAGCTACCGTCCGGAGGAGGGTGACTCGGTCTTCGTCTCGGTCCACGACGACGCCGGCGAGGTCGTCGGCGCGGCGATGCGGACGCCGTCCCGGCCGGTCTACCTCGGCGCTCTGGAGCCGCAGTACGCCGGTGCCGTGGCCGAGGTGTACGCCGAGAAGGTCCCGGATGCGGGCGGGGTGGCGGGTGCTCGTGAGGCGACCGACGCGTTCATGAGCCGCTGGACCGAGCTGCGGGGAGTCGGAGCGACTCAGACCCGCGGGACGCGGCTGCACAAGCTGGACGAGCTGCTGCGGCTGCAGGCCGAGGGCGGTCCACGCCTGGCGACCGAGGACGAGGCGCAGCTGGCGGCCGAGTGGATCTCGATCGACTTCGACGACGAGATCCCCGGCAGCAACCTGACCTGGGCGGAGCAGAAGATCGCCGACGGGACGCTGTGGTTCTGGGAGGACGACAGTACGCCGGTGAGCATGGTCGGGCATCACCTGCCGATCTTCGGGGTGTGCCGGGTCGGGCCGGTGTACACGCCGGACGAGTTCCGGCGGAACGGGTACGCGGGGGCGCTCACGGCGTACGTCACTGGTGAGATCCTGGCGGCGGGGAGTCAGGCGTGCTTGTTCACCGACCTGGCGAACTCGACGTCGAACAAGATCTACCGGCTCGCCGGGTACAAGCCGCTCGCCGACTTCGTGGATCTGACGTTCGACCGATGAGTTTTTCTGTCCGTACGACGGGGGATGCGGCCGCGTTCAAGGCGGTCGCTTTCCCTTTCCTGCAACGGGATCCGGTGCTCAACTCGGTGCTGATCAGCAACATCCAGGGACGGGTCGACGACCTGCTGTACGACCCGGCGCCGCCGGTGTTCGTCTCGGTTCATCGTGGTGATGAGGTGGTCGGCGTCGTGTGCTGTACGGCGCTGCGCGGCGTGATGCTCGGTGAGCTCGACTTGGCGTACCTGCCGCTGGTGCTCGCGGCTGTGGTCGAGTCGGGCGCGGAGGTGAAGTACGTCGAGGGCGTGCCGGAGGTGACGCTGGCGTTTGCTTCGCAGTACGCCGGGAAGCTCGGCAAGCAGTTCACCGAGGACCGGCTGACGCGGCTGCACCGGCTGGTCGACTTCACTCCGCTGGACGCCGAGGGGCACGCGCGGCTCGCGGTCGAGGCGGACCTCGCCGAGGTCACCCAGATGATCGCCGGCTTCGGCGAGGCGATCGGCGGCCGGATCACCGCCGAGGAGGAGGAACGCTGGGCCCGCGACCGCATCAGGCTCGGTCGCCTCTGGGTCTGGGAGCACGCCGATCGCGCGGTCAGCATGGCCGCCCACAACGGCAACGTCTTCGGCGCTTCGCGGATTGGCTCGGTCTACACACCACCCGAGTCCCGAGGCAACGGCTACGCCGGCGCCCTCACCGCAGCCCTCACCCACCACCTTCTCGCCGAGGGCACCCAACCCTGCCTGTTCACCGACCTGGCCAACCCGACCTCCAACAAGCTCTACGCCCGAATCGGCTACCGCAAGGTGGTGGATTTCGTCCGGTACGCGATGAGCTGAGCGCGTGGGGGCCGGCCGGGTGGGCGGTCGGCGCAGCCGGCTCCGCGGCGGGGGCGACCTGCTCTTCCCGCTCCCCGCCCCCTCCTCTTCTCTCCTCTCTCCCGCCTCATGGGGCCGGCCGGGGAGGGAGTAGTGGGGCGGGCGCCCGAGGCGCCGCGCTTCGCGGGCGGGTGGTGACTGAGCGGCGCCGGGCGGGCGCGGTGTGCTGGGTGGGAGGGTCGGTGCAGCCGGCTCTGGGCGGGTGCTACGTGGGCGGGTCGGCGCAGCCGGCTCCGCGGCGGGGCGGCCTGCCCCTCCCTCCGCTTCCCCATTCGTGGGGTGCTAGATCCAGCCGTGGGTGCGGGCTGCTTGGACTGCTTCGTGGCGGTTTGTTGTGCCTAGTTTGTTGGCGGCTGAGGACAGGTAGTTGCGGACGGTGCCGGGGGAGAGGGCGGCTCGGCGGGCGATCTCTTCGATGGGGGCGCCGTCGGCGGCCAGCTCCAGGACGTCGGCTTCTCGGGCGGTGAGGGGGCTGTCGCCGGCGCTGATGGCTTCGGCGGCCAGCTCCGGGTCTACGTAGCGGCCGCCGGTGTGGACGGTGCGGATGACGTCGGCGAGAACCTGGGCCGAGACGGTCTTCGGGAGGAAGCCGCGGGCGCCCGCGGCCAGGGCGTGCTTCAGGTGGCCTGGGCGGCCGTGGCCGGTGACGATCAAGGCGGCGCACTCCGGCAGGTCGTCGCGCAGCTTCTCGACGACTCCGATGCCGCCGGTCGTCGAGCCTGGGAGGCTTGGCATTTGGAGATCGAGTACGGCGACGTCAGGTCGGTGCAAGCGCGCCATCGCCAGCGCCTCGCCCGCGGAGGCCGCCTGGGCTACGACCTCGAGGTCGTCCTCCAGGGAGAGCAACGCCGCCAGCGCCGACCGGATCAGGTTCTCGTCGTCCGCCAGCAACAGCCGAATCACGCGACCCCCGGCAACCGAGCCAGCACCACGAACCAACCACCCGTCTCCGTCACCGCACTCAACGTCCCACCAACTCCGGCCAACCGCTCCCGCAACCCGATCAACCCGTTGCCCGCCTGAAGGGCGGATTCGGAGGGGAGAGAGGAGGCCGCCCCGCCCACCTCGGCTTTGCCGGTGGGGGCATTCGCCGCGTCCGCCTCGGCTCCGTCAGTTGCGCGGTCGCCGCGTACTCCGTCGTTCGACACGCGAAGTACAACAGACTGTTTGTCTGCTTCCAGTTCGATCTTGCAGGTGGTGGCGTTGCTGTGGCGGAGGACGTTGGTAGTGGCCTCGAGGACCACCCACGCCAGCGCGGTCTGCGTGGCTGGTGGGAGGGTGCTGCCATCTCCGATGACTCGGCAGGTGATGCCTGCTGAGCGGAGGACGGACTGGGCGCCCGCCAGCTCCGTGCCCAGGTCTGTGGCTCGGTAGCCGCCTACGACCGCGCGCATCTCTCGCAGCGACTCGTGGGCGATTCGGCGTACGTCGAGCATCTGGCCGGCAGCAGCGGCATCCCCGCGTTCTGCCAGGCGAGCAGCGAGTTCGCTCTGGACGGCGACGAGCGACAGGTTGCGGCCGAGAGCGTCGTGGAGGTCACGGGCGAAGCGGAGGCGCTCCTGGGCGACGGCGAGTTGCGCGCTGACCTCACGGGACTTGTCGATCTCCCAGCCGAGGCGCAGCATCCACACCGAGATGCGGCAGGTGAACGCGAGCAGCCCGACGCCGTAGAAGTAGCTGAACCCGCCGGCGACCTCACCGCCGAGCAGGCCCACAAGCACAGCGCCACCCACGACCAGCCCGAGCACAGCCGACAGCCAGAGCACCGGGGTGAGGACCAGCGTCAGCGCCCCGCCCATCACTACCAGTCCGAGCGCCCAGTCCGGTGACAGCAGTACGCCGACCAGGCCGAGACCGACGCCGAGAGCAACTAGTCGCCGACCGGGCCCAGCGCCACCCAGGTACGCAGCAACCCCGGCCCGCAGGATCAGGAGGCCGACGACGGCATGAGCGACCGCCACCACCAGGAAGCCGACCATCCGCACGCCGACTGGTTCCGCCGCCGACATGAACAGCAGCAGCGCGAACAGCGGCTCCATCCCGATCAGCGCGTACAGCGGCCACCGGAGACTGATGTCGAAGCGCTCGGCCCGGCTCAGCCCGCTCCACCACCCCCGCACTGACCTCATGAGCGCCAGCCTGTCACCGACGCGGCTCCCAGCGGAACCACCGGCGCGTCGCCCAAGCACCGACGACCGCCCACCCCAGCAACACGAGCACAGCCGGTACGGCGTGCGCGAACGACCCACCCCGGCCCACAGTCCCGCCGTCCCGGGTAGTGCCCGACAGACCGAGCCGGAGCAGCTCGACGACCGGAGACAACGGCAGCGCGCGGCCGACGTACTCCAGCGGACCGCTGAGTGGCATGTAGAGCCCGCTGAACGTCAGTACGACGAACATCACCGGCGCCGTGACCACCTGTGCGACCTCGACCGTCGGAGCCAGCGCCGTACTGGCTGCTGCGAGCAGTACGAAGACGAGCGTGCCGAGCAGTGCGGCGACGAGCACCAGCAGGAGGTTCACCGGAGCGTCGAGCGTGAACCAGATGGCGGCGGCCACTGTGGACAGGAGGATCTGGGCCCAGGCGATGACCACCGATGGCGACGCGGCGCCGACGAGGATCTCCCAGTCGGACAGCTCGCCGGTCCGTAGCCGTTTGAGGACCAGGTCCTCGCGCCGGGCGACCAGCGCCGTCACCAGTTGGTGGTAGACGAAGAGGTCCAGCGTCACGACCGTCACGGCGGTGATGATGGCCGCGCCGCTCCCGGCGCCGACGACGTCGCGCAGCTCCGGGGAGGACTGCAGGACGAGGATCGCGCCGATCGGTAGCAGCAGGGCGGTGAGGAGCATCATCACGTTGCGTAGCAGGAGGATGCCCTCGGCCTTGCCGACGGCAACAACTCGGGTCATGCCGCCACCTCCTCGGAGGACTCGGTGATGGCGAGGAAGGCTTCTTCCAGGGAGGCGGGTCTGGCGGTGAGGTCGTGGAGCTGGAGGTCGTTGCTGCGGGCCCAGGTCAGAATCTCGGTCAGGGTGCTTTGGAGGTCTTGGGTCTCCAGGGTGACGGCCCCGGAATTGTTGATGGCGGCAACTACTTGAGGGAGGTCCGGGAGTGGCGGTACGGCGGGGACGTGGAAGGTGATCCGGGCGGGGCGGGTGGCGGCGAGTTGCTCGGGGGTGCCCAGGCCGACGATGCGACCGTTGCGGAGGATCGCCAGGCGGTCGGCCAGCGCGGATGCTTCGATCAGTTGATGCGTGGTCAGGAGGACCGTCGTACCGGAGTGCAGGAGCTCGGAGATCAGGGCCCAGGTCTGCTTGCGGGCGGCCGGATCCAGGCCGGCGGTCGGCTCGTCGAGGAAGAGGACCTCGGGCTTGCCGAGGATCGCGAGGGCGAGGCCGAGGCGCTGCTGTTCACCGCCCGAGAGTTGCCGGACTCGGACGTTGCGGCGCGCTGACAGGCCTACGAGTTCGAGTGCTTCGTCGAGAGGACGGGGAGAGGTCAGGGTCCCGGCCCAGGTGCTGACGGTCTCGGCGACGGTCAGGTCGGCGGCGAAGCCGCGCGACTGCAGCATGATGCCGATCCGCGACCGCACCAGGCGTCGCGAGCGGAACGGATCTTGACCGAGAACCCGTACGGTCCCCGACGTCGGCTGCGCGAGGCCGGCCAGCACCTCCAGCGCGGAGGTCTTGCCGGCGCCGTTGGTGCCGAGCAGCGCGAAGAGTTCACCCCGGCGTACGGCGAGGTCGATGCCGCGGACGGCTTCGTGGCCTGGCCTGCCGCCGAAGCGGCGGGTGAGCCGCTCGGCGCTGATGACAGCTGACTGGTCCATAGCAATCAGCTTGGGGCGCCGAGCGGCCTCCTGCGTGTGCAGGCGTCACCAGGAGTGGTGACAAATGTCAGTTGATCTCGAAGGAGTCGCCGGGCTGGGCGAGCTTGTACGGGCGGTCCGCCTGGCCGTCGAGGAAGCGCTGCATCATGCCCTGGCCGATCGGGCTGAGCAGAGCGTCGTGGATGCCGAGCGTCTGCTGGGCGTTCACGGCGCGGGCGTACTCGACCGCCGGGGGGAGTGCGAACCACGGGCCGGAGACCGGTACGAGGTTGGTGTGCACCTGGCGGTCCGGCTGGGTGAACGAGTCGCCCGGGTGGTAGACCGCGTCGTCGACCAGGAACCCGATGTTCTGGCAGGGCACGCCCAGCTCCGGCAGGATCACCGCGTGGTCCTTGCCATAGGCACGGATCGCGAACCCAGCCGCGTCGAAGGCCTGACCGCCCTCGACGACCTGCACCCGGTCGCCCAGTTCCCCGAGCTGCGAGGCGACACCGGCGTTGGTGTAGACGGGCGCATCGAGACCCTTGAGCCGCTCGATGTCGAGATGGTCCGGGTGCTCGTGCGTGACCAGGATCGCGTCCGCGGCCTCGAACACCGCGTCCTCGCTGAACGTGCCCGGGTCGATCAGCAGCACCTTGCCGTCCTTGTCGATCCGGACACAGGCGTGCGTGAACTTGGTCAACTTCACAGTCGGACTCCCAACGAAAGTGTCAGCTTCCTAGCGCGTCGGGAATCCTACGCCGGGGTGAAAACGCGATATTCGGCGATCCGCCGCGGGTTTCCAGCACGCCGACATCGCGCGGTGGTGAGGGGGAGCGGGCCGGCATCCGCCGCCATGCACCGGTACGACGAGTGGGCTAGCCGAAGCTCCGGCGGTAGCCGCGCAGCCCGGCGCTAGCCGGAGGCACCCGGCGTTAGCCGGTAGCCGCAGCTCCGGCGCTAGCCCGAAGCTCCGGCGCTAGCCGCACACCCCGGCGCTAGCCGGAACTGAACGCACGGCGCTAAGCCGGGGGTGGGTGGGAGCGGAGGACGCGTGGGCTGGAGAGGTCAGATTCCCAGCGCGTCGCGCATGGGGACGAGTTTGGCGTTGGTTTCCGCCAGTTCTGCGTCGGGGTCGGAGCCGGCGACGATGCCGGCGCCGGCGTAGAGGCGCATGCGGGTCGGGTCGTCGGGGTCGGCCTGGCCGCAGCGGAGGGCGATGCACCACTCGCCGTCGCCGGAGGCGTCCATCCAGCCGACGGGGCCGCTGAAGCGGCCGCGGGTCATGCCTTCGACCTCGGCGATCAGGTCGCGGGCGACGTCGGTCGGCGTACCGCAGACCGCTGCCGACGGGTGCAGTGCGGCGGCGAGGCCGAGGGCTGAGGCGCCGTTGGCGGCGACGCCGGCGACGTCGGACGCGAGATGCATCACGTTCGGGAGGTGCAGGACGAAGGGCGTCTCCGGCACGTTCATCGACTTGCAGTGCGGCTCGAGCGCTTCGGCGACGGACCGGACGGCGAACTCGTGCTCCTCCAGGTCCTTGCTCGACCTGGCCAGCGACGCCGCCAGCGCGAGGTCGTGCGCGTCGTCGCCCGTACGGCGGATCGTGCCGGCCAGGACGCGGGAGGTGATCAGACCCTTCTCCCGGCGTACGAGCAGCTCGGGCGTGGCCCCGATCAGGCCGTCGACGGAGAACGTCCAGCAGTTCGGGTACGCCGACGCGAGCCGCTTCAGCGGCCAGCGCAGGTCGATCGGCTGGTCCGACTGGGCGACCAGGTCACGCGCGAGCACGACCTTGTCGACCTCGCCGGACGTGATGCGTTTCACCGCGTCGGCGACGATCGCGGACCACTCGGTCCCGGACCGGGCGCCGTCGGCGAACGCGATCTCGCCGACCGGAGCCGGGTCGTTCACGGTCAGCTCGGGCGGCGCAGCCAGCGACGAAGCGGGCGAGATCGTCGTCACCCAGGTGGTGCGCCCGCGGCGCCCGACGATCACCTCGGGCACGACCAGCCCGGCCGGGTCCTGGTCGGTGAAACCGAAGGATCCGAAGCAGACCAGTCCCGACCCTGGTACGCCGACGTCGTCGCGTACGACGGCTGCCGCGGTGAGTGCTTTCCACCACTCCTGGGCCGTCTCGAAGCGGTTGCTCCCGGCAACGTCGAGCCGGGCTGCGACGCCCCAGCCGACCTGGCCGTCGCCCCGGCGTACCCAGGCGAGTGCTCCGTCGGCCGGCAGGTGGTCCAGCAGGTACTTCGAGACGCCGTCGACCGGGTGGCTGCGCACCACCAGGTGCGGGACCGGCTCGGCACCGGGGTGGACCGGGTCAGGCAAGCTCACGACAACGCTCCTCGCTGCTCGGCTCGGTCCCGGGTCACGGTGGCCGATCTGGCTGGTTGACGCTCCCTCACGGCATGCAAGCGTATGCCTGGTCCGTGTCCAGTGAATTTCGGTGCCTCCCGGAGCCGTGATCAACCAGACAGGCCGACCGTGATCCACCGGACAAACCCCGGCTGCCCGGTGGCGCGCGTCCTGCGCAACACTGAACCGGTGACCCGCGCAGACCTGAGCAAACAGCCGCACGACGTGGCCGCGATGTTCGACAACGTGGCCGAGGGCTACGACCGGACCAACGCGGTGGCGACGATGGGCCTGGAGAAGCTGGTCTGGCGGCCGGCGACGCTGGCCGAGATCGCCCCGCGCAAGGGGATGCGGATCCTCGACCTGGCCGCCGGGACCGGCGCGTCCAGCATCAAGCTGCGCGAGGCCGGCGCCGAGGTGGTGTCCTGCGACTTCTCGGTCGGGATGCTGCGGGTCGGCAAGCGGCGCTACCCCGAGCTCGCCCTGATCGCGGGCGACGCGCTGCACCTGCCGTTCGCGGACGAGAGCTTCGACGTGGTGACCATCTCGTGGGCGCTCAGGAACGTGAACGACGTCACGGTCGCGCTGCAGGAAATGCTCCGGGTGACCCGGCCGGGCGGGCGGCTCGTCGTACTCGAGCAGTCGCACCCGACGTGGAAGCCGTTCCGGGTGGCCTACCTGGAGTACATGATGCGCGCGGTGCCGGTGGTCGGTCGGCTGGTGTCGTCCAACCCCGAGGCGTACGAGTACCTCGCGGAGTCCACCCGCGCCTGGCTGCCGCAGGAGCCGCTGGCCCGCGCGATCGAGGCCTCGGGCTGGACCCACGTCCAGTGGGCCAACCTCACCGGTGGTCTGGTCGCCATCCACCGAGGCGTGAAGCCGAGTTAATTACGCAAGGAAAGCGGGACCTAAATCGCTTGCGGGCAAGGGAGTCCGGGTCGGTTTCGCGTCCTCGTCAGGCAGTCCTAGACTGTCGGGTGACCAGACCTCGTGAAGCGATTCACGAGGGTCCGGAGACCAACTGCCCCAACTCCAGGCCGGGATGAGATGAGCCAGAGCGTGCCGCACAGGCAGCAGGCCGAGACCGCTGATGTGATCGTCGTCGGCGCCGGGCCCGCAGGCTCGGCCGCGGCGTACCACCTGGCCAACGCCGGTCTCGACGTCCTGCTGCTGGAGAAGACCGCGTTCCCGCGCGAGAAGGTGTGTGGCGACGGCCTCACCCCGCGCGGGACCAAGCAGCTGATCAACATGGGGATCGACATCTCCGAAGAGGCCGGCTGGATCAAGAACTACGGCCTGCGGATCCAGGGCGCCGGGCACCAGCTGCAGCTGGACTGGCCCGACCTGGCCAGCCACCCGAACTACGGGCTGACCCGCAACCGGATGGACTTCGACGACATGCTGGCCCGCCAGGCCGTCAAGGCCGGCGCCCAGCTGCGCGAGCGGACCAACGTGACCGCGCCGATCCTCGACGACAAGGGCTTCATCGTCGGTGTGACGGCCAAGCCGGTCGACGACAACGGCCGCCGGGCCGGCGAGGACGTCGAGTTCCGCGCGCCGCTGGTGATGGCTGCCGACGGCAACTCTTCGCGGCTCAGCGTCTCGATGGGCCTGCACAAGCGCGACGACCGCCCGATGGGCGTGGCCGTGCGCACCTACTTCACCAGCCCGCGCCACGACGACGACTACCTCGAGTCGTGGCTGGAGCTGTGGACCGACGACCCGAACAACCCCGGCCAGCGCAACCTGCTGCCGGGCTACGGGTGGATCTTCGGGATGGGCGACGGCACGGTCAACGTCGGCCTCGGCATCCTGAACACCTCCGACGCCTTCGGCAAGGTCGACTACGCCGACCTGCTCAAGCAGTGGCTGAAGAACACGCCGGAGGAGTGGCAGTTCCGCGACGAGTTCCAGACCATCCCGATCCGGGGCGCGGCGCTGCCGATGGGGTTCAACCGGCAGCCGCACTACACCCGCGGCCTGATGCTGCTCGGTGACGCCGGCGGCATGGTGAACCCCTTCAACGGCGAGGGCATCCCGTACGCGATGGAGTCCGGGGCGTTCGCCGCGGAGGTCGCCGCGCAGGCGCTGCGCCGGCAGCCGAACCAGCGCGAGCGCGCGCTGTCGGCGTACCCGAAGGCGCTGAAGCAGGAGTACGGCGGCTACTACACGCTCGGCCGGGTCTTCGTGAAGCTGATCGGAAATCCGGAGGTGATGCGGCTGTGCACGAAGTACGGTCTGCCGCGCACCACGCTGATGAAGTTCACGCTGAAGTTGCTGGCCAACCTCACCGACCCGCGCGACGGCGACGTGATGGACAAGATCATCAACGGACTCACCAAGGTGGCCCCGGCCGCGTAAAAGCGGCGGGGCGAGTGACGTGAGCCACAGCGGTACTGATAACACAGTGCTGACTCGCAACAGGTAAATCAGGCGGCAGGACGACGCAAGAAGGAGGGAGCACCGACCGATGCACCCTTACGTACCGATCCTCGTGCTCGGCGTACTGGCGGCGATCTTCGTGGCGGGCACCTTGGTGACCAGCGCGGTGGTCGGCCCGAAGCGCTACAACCGGGCCAAGCTCGACAGCTACGAGTGCGGGATCGAGCCGACCCCGCAGCCTGTCGGCGGTGGCCGTTTCCCGGTGAAGTACTACATCACCGCGATGCTGTTCATCGTGTTCGACATCGAGATCATCTTCCTCTACCCGTGGGCCGTCGCCTTCGACCAGATGGCACTGTTCGGGTTGATCGAGATGGTCATCTTCATCGCAACCGTCTTCGTCGCCTACGCCTACGTGTGGCGCCGCGGCGGACTGGAGTGGGACTGACCTATGGGTGTTGAGGAACAGCTTCCGGCCGGCGTACTGCTGACCACCGTGGAAGGCCTGTCCGGGTACATGCGGAAGGCCTCGTTGTGGCCGGCAACCTTCGGGCTGGCCTGCTGCGCGATCGAGATGATGACGACGGGTGCGCCGCGCTACGACGCCGCCCGGTTCGGCATGGAGGTCTTCCGGGCCTCGCCGCGTCAGGCCGACCTGATGATCGTGGCCGGCCGGGTGAGCCAGAAGATGGCTCCGGTGCTGCGCCAGATCTACGACCAGATGCCGAACCCGAAGTGGGTGCTGGCGATGGGGGTCTGCGCCTCGTCCGGCGGCATGTTCAACAACTACGCGATCGTCCAGGGCGTCGACCACGTCGTACCGGTCGACATGTACCTGCCCGGCTGCCCGCCGCGGCCCGAGATGCTGCTGGACGCCTTCCTCAAGCTGCACGAGGACATCCAGAACGGCAAGCTCGGCGCGAACAAGAAGGCGCTGCAGGCCGAGCAGGAGGCCGCCGCGCTGACCGCGTCCCCGACGCTTGAACTGAAGGGTCTGCTCCGGTGAGCGACACCCAACCTGAAAACCTTCCGGCCACCACGACCGGCGGCGACGCTCAGACGCCGGCGGCCGAGGTCGTCGACCAGCGCGAGGGCATGTTCGGTGTCCGTGGCACCGGTGACACCTCCGGCTTCGGTGGCCTGCGCCGTCAGGTCGCGCTGCCCGGTGGCAGCGCGAAGCCGTACGGCTCCTGGTTCGACGGCGCGACCGAGCGGCTCGAGGGCCTGGTCGGTGACCAGGCGCTGGAGAAGGTCGTCGTCGATCGCGGCGAGCTGACCTTGCACGTACGCCGGGAGCGCCTGGTCGAGGTCGCGCAGCACATCCGCGACGACGAGGCCCTGCGGTTCGAGTTCTGCTCCGGCGTCAGCGGGGTGCACTACCCGAACGAGACCGGCCGTGAGCTGCACGCGGTCTACCACCTGCTCTCGATCACCCACAACCGGCGGATCCGGCTGGAGGTGTCCTGCCCGGACACCGACCCGCACATCCCGTCGATCGTGGGTGTGTACCCGGCCAACGACTGGCACGAGCGCGAGACCTGGGACTTCTTCGGCATCGTCTTCGACGGGCACCCGGCGCTGACCCGGATCCAGATGCCCGACGACTGGCCGGGCCACCCGCAGCGCAAGGACTACCCGCTCGGCGGCATCGACGTCGAGTACAAGGGCGCCGTCATCCCGCCGCCCGACACGCGGAGGTCGTACAACTAATGACCACTACAGACCCCTACGCCACCACCCGGGACACCACCGAGGGCAAGGTCTTCACCGTCACCGGTCAGGACTGGGACTCGGTCGTGGCCGGCCTGGCCGACGAGCCCGAAGAGCGGATCGTCGTCAACATGGGCCCGCAGCACCCGTCGACGCACGGCGTGCTCCGGCTGATCCTCGAGATCGAGGGCGAGACGGTGACCGAGGCCCGCTGCGGCATCGGCTACCTGCACACCGGTATCGAGAAGAACATGGAGTTCCGCTCCTGGACGCAGGGCGTCACGTTCTGCACCCGGATGGACTACCTGTCGCCGTTCTACAACGAGACGGCGTACTGCCTGGCCGTCGAGCGGCTGCTCGGGATCGAGGACCAGATCCCCGAGAAGGCCAACGTGATGCGGGTGCTCCTGATGGAGCTCAACCGGATCAGCAGCCACCTGGTCTGCATCGCCACCGGTGGGATGGAGATCGGCGCGCTGACCGTGATGACGATCGGGTTCCGCGAGCGTGAGATGACGCTGGACCTGTTCGAGCTCATCACCGGCCTGCGGATGAACCACGCGTTCATCCGTCCGGGCGGGGTCGCGCAGGACCTGCCGCCGGGTGCCCTGGACAAGATCCGGGACTACATCACCTGGATGAACAAGCACCTTCCGGAGTACGCCGAACTCTGCAACGCCAACCCGATCTTCAAGGCGCGGCTGCAGGACGTCGGGTACCTGGACCTCGCCGGCTGCATGGCGCTGGGCATCTCCGGCCCGCCGCTGCGCGCCGCGAACTACGGCCTCGACCTGCGCAAGACCCAGCCGTACTGCGGCTACGAGACCTACGACTTCGACGTGCCCACCTGGGACACCGCCGACTCGTACGGCCGCTTCCGGGTCCGGCTGCAGGAGATGTGGGAATCGCTCAGGATCGTCGAGCAGTGCGCCGAGCGCCTCGCCAAGATGGAGGGCGAGCCGGTGATGGTGGCCGACAAGAAGATCGGCTGGCCGAGCCAGCTGGCCGTCGGCAACGACGGGATGGGCAACTCCCTCGACCACATCAAGCACATCATGGGCGAGTCGATGGAAGCACTGATCCATCACTTCAAGCTCGTCACCGAGGGCTTCCGGGTACCGGCCGGCCAGGCGTACGTGGCGATCGAGTCGCCGCGCGGCGAGCTGGGCTGCCACCTGGTCTCCGACGGCGGCACCAAGCCGTACCGGGCGCACTTCCGTGACCCGTCCTTCGCAAACCTGCAGGCGATGCCGATCCTGTGCGAGGGCGCACAGGTCGCCGACGTGATCGTGGCCGTCGCCAGCCTTGACCCGGTGATGGGTGGAGTGGACCGCTAAATGGCCGAGAACCACGCTACGGCGACCGACAAGCAGGTGCCTTACAGCACCGGCGACTCGAAGATCTCAGAGACCACGATCGCGGAGATGCGCGAACTGGCCGCCCGGTACCCGGTCGGCCGTTCCGCGCTGCTGCCGATGCTGCACCTGGTGCAGTCGGTCGAGGGCCGGGTCACCCCCGAGGGCATCGAGGCCTGCGCCGACGTGCTCGGGCTGACCGGCGCCGAGGTCTCCGCGGTCGCCACCTTCTACACGATGTACAAGCGCCGCCCGGTCGGCGACTACCACGTCGGCGTCTGCACCAACACGCTGTGCGCGGTGATGGGCGGCGACCTGATCTTCGAGCGGCTGAAGTCCCACCTGGACGTCGGCAACGACGAGACCACCGAGGACGGCAAGATCACCCTCGAGCACCTCGAGTGCAACGCCGCGTGCGACTACGCGCCGGTGATGATGGTGAACTGGGAGTTCTTCGACGACATGACGCCGGAGTCGGCCACCCAGCTGGTCGACGACCTGCGCGAGGGCACCGAGGTGAAGTCGCCGCGCGGCGCCACCATCTGCACCTGGCGCGAGGCCGAGCGCGTGCTGGCCGGGTTCCCCGACGGCCGTGCCGACGAGGGCCCGACCGGTGGCAAGGCGACGCTGGCCGGTCTCCGGCTGGCCCGCGAGCGCAACTGGACCGCGCCGAACGGCAACCACGGTGGCGGCGGTGCGGCCGCCGAGCAGACGGTCTCGCCCGAGGCCGCCTCCGGCCCGCGGCCCGAGGACCAGCCGGGCAAGGAGTCCGGCACCGGTTCCCCGGCCACCCCCGACTCCCGGAAGGAGGACTGACCATGCTGACCCCGGTACTGTCCGACAACTGGGACCAGATCCGCGCCTGGCAGCTCTCGTCGTACCAGCGCTCCGGCGGGTACGACGCGTTGCAGACCGCGCTGCGGATGCAGCCGGCCGACGTGGTCACCGCCGTCAAGGACTCCGGTCTGCGCGGCCGCGGTGGCGCGGGCTTCCCGACCGGGATGAAGTGGTCGTTCATCCCGCAGGACAACCCGAAGCCGAAGTACCTGGTCGTCAACGCCGACGAGTCCGAGCCGGGCACCTGCAAGGACATCCCGCTGATGATGGCCTCGCCGCACACGCTGGTCGAGGGCGTCATCATCTCGTCGTACGCGATCCGTGCGTCGACGGCGTTCATCTACGTCCGCGGTGAAGTGCTGCACGTCGTACGACGGTTGCAGCAGGCCGTCGAGGAAGCCAAGGCCGCCGGTTTCATCGGCACGAACATCCTCGGCTCCGGCTACGACCTGGACGTCATCGTGCACGCCGGCGCCGGCGCCTACATCTGTGGCGAGGAGACGGCGCTGCTCGACTCGCTGGAAGGTCGTCGCGGTCAACCCCGGCTGCGTCCCCCCTTCCCGGCCGTGGCCGGTCTGTACGGCTGCCCCACTGTCATCAACAACGTCGAGTCGATCGCCTCTGTTCCCGCCATCATCAAGAACGGGCCGGACTGGTTCGGCACGATGGGCACCGAGAAGTCCAAGGGCATGACGCTGTACTCGCTGTCCGGGCACGTCGTCCGGCCGGGCCAGTACGAGGCGCCGCTCGGCATCACGCTGCGCCAGCTGATCGACCTGGCCGGCGGGGTCCGCGAAGGGCACCAGCTGAAGTTCTGGACCCCGGGCGGTTCGTCCACGCCGCTGCTGACCGAGGAGCACCTCGACGTCCCGCTGGACTACGAGGGTGTCGGCGCGGCCGGCTCGATGCTCGGTACCAAGGCGCTGCAGATCTTCGACGAGACCGTCTGTGTGGTCCGCTCGGTGCTGCGCTGGACCGAGTTCTACAAGCACGAGTCCTGCGGCAAGTGCACGCCGTGCCGTGAGGGCACCTGGTGGCTGGTCCAGATCCTGGAGCGGCTGGAGAAGGGCCAGGGCAGCGAGGCCGACCTCGAGACGCTGCTGGACCTGAGCGAGAACATCACCGGCCGCTCGTTCTGCGCGCTGGCCGACGGTGCGACCGCGCCGATCACCAGCTCGATCCAGCACTTCAAGGACGAGTACCTCGCGCACTTCACCCACGGCGGCTGCCCGTTCGACCCGATGGCGTCCACCGTCTTCGCGACCGCTGGAGCAAGCGCATGACCATCCAAGCCAATCCTCCTTCGGGCGCCGAGGTCGAGAAGGTCGACCTCGTCACCGTGACCATCGACGACATCGAGGTCAAGGTCCCGAAGAACACCCTGCTGATCCGGGCGGCGGAGAAGGCCGGGATCCAGATCCCGCGGTTCTGCGACCACCCGCTGCTCGACCCGGTCGGCGCCTGCCGTCAGTGCCTGGTCGAGATCCCCGACGCCGGCAACGGCCGGGGGATGCCGAAGCCGCAGGCCTCCTGCACGATCACCGTCGCGGACAACATGGTGGTCCGCACGCAGGTGACCTCGCCGGTCGCGGACAAGGCGCAGCACGGGATCATGGAGTTCCTGCTGATCAACCACCCGCTGGACTGCCCGGTCTGCGACAAGGGCGGCGAGTGCCCCCTGCAGAACCAGGCGATGACCAACGGGAACGGCGAGAGCCGCTTCGACGCGGTCAAGCGGACCTTCCCCAAGCCGATCAACATCTCCGCCGAGGTGCTGCTGGACCGCGAGCGCTGCGTGCTCTGCGCCCGCTGCACCCGGTTCTCCGAGCAGATCGCCGGTGACCCGTTCATCGCGCTGATCGAGCGCGGCGCGCTGCAGCAGGTCGGGATCTACGAGAAGGAGCCCTTCGAGAGCTACTTCTCCGGCAACACGATCCAGATCTGCCCGGTCGGCGCGCTGACCTCGGCGGCGTACCGGTTCCGCTCGCGGCCGTTCGACCTGGTGTCGGTGCCGTCGGTGGCCGAGCACGACTCCTCCGGTGCGGCGATCCGCGTCGACTACCGCCGCGGCAAGGTGATGCGGCGACTGTCCGGCGACGACCCGGCGGTCAACGAGGAGTGGATCTCCGACCGTGATCGGTTCGCGTTCAACTACGCGACCACCGGCGACCGGCTGACCCACCCGCTGATCCGCGAGGACGGCGAGCTGCGGCCGGCGTCCTGGCCGGAGGCGCTGAACTTCGCGGCGAAGAAGCTGACCGCCGCGCGCGGCAACGCCGCCGTCCTGACCGGTGGCCGGCTGACCCTCGAGGACGCCTACGCGTACTCGAAGTTCGCCCGTGTTGCCCTGGGCACCAACGACATCGACTTCCGGGCCCGCCCGCACTCGCCGGAGGAGGCCGACTTCCTGGCCGCCGCCGTCGCCGGTACGGGTCTGGGTACGTCGTTCGCCGACCTGGAGCGGGCCGGTGCGGTGCTGCTGGCCGGGTTCGAGCCCGAGGAGGAGGCGCCGACGGTGTTCCTCCGCCTCCGCAAGGGCGTGCGCAACCGCGGCACCAAGGTGTTCACGGTCGCGTCGCTCGCGTCGCGCGGTGTCGAGAAGCTCGACGGCGTCGTGGTCTCGACCACGCCGGGCACTGAAGCCGCCGTACTGGGTGACCTGGGCAACCAGGGCGACACCGGTGCGGCCGCGAAGGCAGCGCTCGGACCGGACGCGGTGATCATCGTCGGTGAGCGGCTCGCGACTGTGCCTGGTGCACTGTCCGCGGCGCTGCGGCTGGCGCTCGACACCGGCGCCCAGCTGGCCTGGATCCCGCGTCGTGCGGGTGACCGGGGTGCGCTCGAGGCTGGTTGCCTGCCGGGCCTGCTGCCCGGTGGCCGGCAGGTCTCGGACGTTCAGGCCCGGGTCGACCTGCAGGCCGCGTGGGGCGTCGAGAGCCTGCCCACCGCGGCGGGCCGGGACACCGGCGAGATCCTGGCCTCGGCCGGATCGCTGGCGGCCCTGGTCGTCGCGGGTGTCGAGATCGACGACCTGCCGGACCCGGCGGCCGCACTGGCCGCCCTCGAGGCCGCGCCGTTCGTGGTCAGCTTCGAGGTCCGCAGCTCACAGGTCACCGAGCACGCCGACGTGATCTTCCCCGTCGTACCGCCGGCCGAGAAGGACGGCACCTTCGTGAACTGGGAGGGCCGCGAGCGGCCGTTCCCGGTCGTGCTCAAGGTGCCGGCCGCGATGCCGGACGTCCGCGCGCTGGCCGCGCTGGCCCAGGAGATGGACCTGTCGCTCGGGTTCAGCACCCCGGCCGGTGCCAAGCGCGAGTACGACGAGCTCGGCCGCTGGGACGGCGACCGCGCGCAGGAGCCGACGTACCAGGCCGGTCCGTCGCTCGGCGCGTTCGACTCGACCCGGCTGTCGACCTGGCGGATGCTGATCGACGCCAGCCGCGGCAACGACGGTGAGCCGCACCTGGTCGCGACCGCGCGCACGCCGGTCGCCCGGCTGTCGCTGACGACCGCGCACCGGGTCGGCGTGACCGAGGGCGACGAGCTCGTGGTGAGCACCGACGCCGGCTCGATCCGGCTGCCGGTCGCGATCACCCCGATGACCGACAACGTGGTCTGGCTGCCGACGAACTCGGCCGACTCGCACGTACGGCGCGCGCTGCACGCCGACCACGGCTCGATCGTGACCATCGCCGGAGGAAACTCATGAGTCTCGTCGTCCCGCTGGCCGACGTACCGGACGCCGGTTTCGGCAACGACCCCTGGTGGGTCGTCGGCCTCAAGGTGCTGCTGGTCTTCGTCTTCCTGGTCGTCCTCACCCTGTTCAACATCTGGTGGGAACGCCGGGTCGTGGCGCGGATGCAGCACCGGGTCGGCCCGAACGTGCACGGCCCGTTCGGTCTGCTCCAGTCGCTGGCCGACGGTATGAAGCTGATGTTCAAGGAAGACCTGATGCCGAAGGGCGTGGACAAGTTCGTCTACGTCGCGGCGCCGGTGATCGTGTCGATCCCGGCCTTCCTGACCTTCGCGGTGATCCCGTTCGGCCCGACGGTGAAGATCCCGTTCACCGACACCTACACCCGGCTGCAGATCACCGACCTGCCGGTCTCGGTGCTGTACGTGATGGCGATCGCCTCGATCGGCATCTACGGCATCGTGCTCGGCGGCTGGTCGTCCAACTCGACGTACTCGCTGCTCGGTGGTCTGCGCTCCAGCGCCCAGATGATCTCGTACGAGGTCGCGATGGGCCTGGCGCTGGTGACGGTGTTCCTGTTCGCGGGCTCGATGTCCACCTCGGAGATCGTCGCCGCGCAGGGCTCGCACCAGTCGGTCAACCTGTTCGGTGCCGACATCCCGATCCCTGGGTGGTACGCGTTCCTGCTGTTCCCGTCGTTCGTGATCTACGTGATCTCGATGGTCGGCGAGACCAACCGGGCGCCGTTCGACCTGCCGGAGGCCGAGGGCGAGCTGGTGGCCGGCTTCCTGACCGAGTACTCGTCGATGAAGTACGCGATGTTCTTCCTGGCCGAGTACATCAACATGGCGACCGTGTCGGCGCTGGCCACCACGCTGTTCCTCGGCGGGTACCGAGCGCCGTGGCCGATCTCGATCTGGGACGGCGCGAACTCCGGCTTCTGGCCGGTGCTGTGGTTCGTCGGCAAGATGATGTGCTTCATCTTCTTCTACATCTGGCTGCGCGGAACGCTGCCGCGACTGCGCTACGACCAGTTCATGAAGCTGGGCTGGAAGATCCTGATCCCGGTCTCGCTGGGCTGGATCGTGCTGGTCGCCACCGTGCGCGCCGTCGGCCGTGAGGTCGAGTTCCAGCGCAACTGGCTGCTGCTGGCCGCCGGGGCCGTCGCGCTGGTCGCGGTGATCACGATGTTCCTGCCGCAGAAGAAGACCGACCCCGAACCCGAGGTGGACGACGCGGAGTTCGACGCGTTCGCCGGCGGGTTCCCGGTTCCCCCACCGCTCGTCAACACCCCGAGCCGAACCGAGACGAACAGTCGTAGCAAGGAAGGCAGCCGTGGCTAGCGTCAAAGAATCCCTCTGGGATCCCGTAGCGGGATTCGGGGTCACCTTCCGGACGATGTTCCGCAAGGTGTTCACCGAGGAGTACCCGTTCGAGAAGAAGCCGACCGCCCCGCGGTTCCACGGCCGGCACCAGCTGAACCGGTGGCCGGACGGCCTCGAGAAGTGCATCGGCTGCGAGCTGTGCGCGTGGGCCTGCCCCGCGGATGCGATCTACGTCGAGGGCGCGGACAACGAAGAGGGTGGGCGGATGTCGCCCGGCGAGCGGTACGGCCGGGTGTACCAGATCAACTACCTGCGCTGCATCCTCTGCGGACTCTGCATCGAGGCGTGCCCGACCCGGGCGCTCACGATGACCAACGAGTACGAGCTGGCCGACCGCAGCCGTGAGTCCCTCATCTACGAGAAGAAGGACCTGCTGGCGCCGCTCCTGCCGGGCATGGAGGAGCCGCCGCACGCGATGCAGCTCGGCACCACCGACAAGGACTACTACCGCGGCCTGACCGGCGCGGCGGTGCCCAGCGAGGGTGGTGGCGACAAGTGACGAGCCTCGTCACCGGCGGCCAGGTCGCGTTCTGGATGCTGGCGCCGGTCATGGTGCTGGCCGCGATCGCGATGATCCTGGTCCGCAAGGCGGTGCATTCGGCACTGCTGCTGGCCACGGTGATGGTCTGCCTGGCCGTGCAGTACGCCGCGCAGGACGCGCCGTTCCTGTTCGCCGTACAGATCATCGTCTACACCGGCGCCATCTTGATGCTGTTCCTGTTCGTGCTGATGCTGGTCGGTGTCGACGCGTCCGACTCCCTGGTGGAGACGATTCGCGGACAGCGCCTGCTCGCCGGGCTGGCCTTCCTCGGGATCGGCGTGCTGCTGGTCTTCGCGGTCGGCAACGCCGTGTACGGCGACCCGGTCGGGCTGAGCCAGGCCCAGCCGGACGGCAACCCGCACGGGATCGCCCAGCTGCTGTTCGGCAAGTACGTGTTCGCCTTCGAGGTGACCTCGGCGCTGCTGATCACCGCCGCGATGGGCGCGATGATGCTGGCCCACCGCGAGCGTCTGACCCGCCGGAAGACCCAGCGCGACCTGGCCGAGGAGCGGATCCGCAAGTACGCCGACCACGGCGTGCACCCCGGTCCGCTGCCGACGCCCGGTGTCCTGGCCCGGCACAACGCGGTCGACACCCCGGCGCTGCTGCCGGACGGGTCGATCGCGCCGACCTCGGTTTCGCGCGTCCTGCAGGCCCGTGGCACCGTGTTCCCCGAGAACGAGGAGCGCGACGAGATCGACACGGTCCGCCGGATCAGCGAAGGCGACCCCGGTGACCAGGTCCCGTCCGAGCCCGAGGGCACGGACCTGACCGGCTACGGCGAAGGAGACAAGCTGTGAGCACCGAGCCGTACATCATCTTGGCGGCGATCCTTTTCAGCATCGGTGCTCTCGGTGTTCTCGTACGCCGCAACGCCATCGTCGTGTTCATGTGTGTGGAACTGATGCTGAACGCCTGCAACCTGGCGTTCGTCAGCTTCGCCCGCCAGCACGGCAATCTCGACGGCCAGATCGCCGCCTTCTTCGTGATGGTGGTGGCCGCGGCCGAGGTCGTGATCGGCCTGGCGATCATCATGGCCATCTTCCGCACCCGTCGTTCGGCCTCGGTCGACGACGCCAACCTGCTCAAGTACTGAGGTAATCACCGATGAGTCATGAGCTCGCGTGGCTGCTGGTCGCGATCCCAGCGGTGTCGGCGGCGATCCTCCTGCTCGGTGGCAAGGCCACCAACGCCTGGGGACACCTGCTCGGCACCGCGGCGTCGCTGGCCTCCTTCGTCTGCGGTGCTGTCCTGTTCGTCCAGATGCAGGGCAGCGGCGCCGAGGAGCGGTCCGAGACGGTCAAGCTGTTCGAGTGGTTCTCGGTGGGCAGCGTGCACGTCGACGTCACCCTGCTGGTCGACCAGCTGTCCATCCTGTTCGTGCTGCTGATCACGGGTGTCGGGTCGCTGATCCACATCTACTCGATCGGCTACATGTCGCACGACCCGCGCCGGCGCCGCTTCTTCGCCTACCTGAACCTGTTCATCGCGGCGATGCTGCTGCTGGTGCTGGCCGCGGACTACCTGCTGGTGTTCGTCGGCTGGGAAGGCGTCGGTCTGGCGTCGTACCTGCTGATCGGCTTCTGGCAGGACCGGCACTCGGCCGCCACCGCCGCCAAGAAGGCGTTCGTGGTGAACCGGGTCGGTGACATCGGCCTCTCGCTCGCGGTGATGAGCATGTGGGCGCTGTTCGGCTCGTCCGCCTTCACCACGGTGAACGCCGGGGCCGAGGGGATGACGTCGACCTGGGCCACGCTGGTCGGCCTGATGCTGCTGCTCGCGGCCTGCGGCAAGTCCGCGCAGGTGCCGCTGCAGTCCTGGCTGCTGGACGCGATGGAGGGCCCGACCCCGGTCTCGGCCCTGATCCACGCGGCGACCATGGTCACCGCCGGCGTCTACCTGGTGACCCGCTCGCACGCGATCTTCGAGCAGACCGAGGTCGCCTCGACCGCGGTCGTCATCGTCGGCACCGTCACGGTGCTGGCCGGTGCGATCATCGGTTGCGCCAAGGACGACATCAAGAAGGCGCTGGCCGGTTCGACGATGAGCCAGATCGGCTACATGATGCTCGCCGCCGGTCTCGGCCCGGCGGGCTACGTGTTCGCGATCTTCCACCTGATCACGCACGGCTTCTTCAAGGCCAACATGTTCCTCGGTGCCGGCTCGGTGATGCACGGCATGAACGACGACGTGAACATGCGCCACTACGGTGCCCTGCGGACGTCGATGAAGATCACCTTCGCGACCTTCCTGATGGGCTACCTGGCGATCATCGGGTTCCCGGGCTTCGCCGGCTTCTGGAGCAAGGACAAGATCATCGAGGCCGCCTTCGCGGACAACTTCGTGATCGGGTTGTGCGCCCTGCTGGCGGCCGGCATCACCGCGTTCTACATGACCCGGCTGATGATGATGACCTTCTTCGGCAAGAAGCGCTGGGCCGAGGACGTGCACCCGCACGAGTCGCCCAAGGCGATGACGGTCCCGCTGATCGTGCTGGCGATCCTGTCGATCGGCGGCGGTGCGCTGTACTTCGCCGGCGAGTGGATCGTGCACTGGCTGGAGCCGGTGGTCGGGCACGAGGAGCACCACCCGCCGGTCAGCGCGCTGGTGATGACCCTGATCACGGTCGCCGTGGTCCTGGTCGGCGCCACCGTCGGGTACCTGCGCTACCGCCAGGAGATCCCGCGCGAGGCGCCGGTCAAGGTCTCGCCGGTCACCACGTTCGCCCGCCGTGACCTGTACGGCGACGCGCTCAACGAGGCGGTCCTGATGCGTCCGGGCCAGTACCTCACCCGGACGCTGGTCTGGCTGGACAACCGGGGCGTCGACGGCTCGGTGAACGGCCTGGCCGCACTCTTCGGCGGTCTGTCCGGCCGGCTCCGCCGGTTCCAGACGGGCTTCGTCCGTTCGTACGCACTCAGCATGGTCTTCGGCGCCGCTCTCGTGGTCGTCGCCCTCCTCGCGGTGAGGTTGTCGTGAACATCGGTTGGCTGACGTATCTGTTGCTCCTGCCTCTCGTGGGAGCCCTGGTCACCCTGGCGGTGCCCAAGGCCAAGGCCCTGCTGGCCAAGCAGGTCTCCCTGGTCTTCTCCCTGCTCACGCTGGTCCTGACCCTGGTGATCGCCGTCGGCTACCACCAGAACGGTGCGGCGGACTACGAGGAGACCCACACCTGGATCGCGGCCTTCGGCGCGCACTTCGCGCTCGGGCTGGACGGTGTCGGACTGGTGCTGCTGGTGCTCACCGCACTGCTCACCCCGATCGTCCAGCTGGCCTCGTGGAACGACGCGAAGACCGGTCGCTGGAGCGAGAAGTCCTTCTTCGTCTGGCTGCTGGTGCTGGAGGCGCTGTCGCTGGGGGTCTTCGCCGCCACCGACGTGTTCCTCTTCTACGTGCTGTTCGAGGCCACGCTGATCCCGATGTACTTCCTGATCGGTGGCTTCGGCGGCGCGCAGCGCTCGTACGCCGCGGTGAAGTTCCTGCTCTACTCGCTGCTCGGCGGGCTGCTGATGCTGGCCTCGGTGATCGGCCTGTACGTCGTGTCGGCCAAGGCCGGCGACCCGTCGTACCTGCTGACCGACATGATCAAGCTGGACATGTCGCAGAACACCGAGCGCTGGCTGTTCCTCGGCTTCTTCTTCGCCTTCGCGGTGAAGGCGCCGATGGTGCCGTTCCACACCTGGCTGCCGGACGCCGCCGCCGAGGCGACGCCGGGCACGTCGGTGCTGCTGGTCGGCATCCTGGACAAGATCGGCACCTTCGGGATGATCCGGTTCTGCCTGGGCCTGTTCCCGGAGGCCTCCAAGTGGGCCACCCCGGTGGTCCTGGTGCTCGCGCTGATCAGCGTTCTGTACGGCGCGCTGGTGGCGATCGGGCAGACCGACATCAAGCGGCTGATCGCCTACACCTCGATCTCGCACTTCGGCTTCATCGTGATGGGCATCTTCGCGCTCACCTCGCAGGGGCTGACCGGGTCGACGCTCTACATGTTCAACCACGGCCTGTCGACGGCGGCGCTGTTCCTGGTCGCCGGGTACCTGATCTCGCGCCGCGGTTCGGCGCGGATCGCCGACTACGGCGGCGTCGAGAAGGTCGCGCCGGTGCTGGCCGGGACGTTCCTGTTCGCCGGCCTGTCCAGCCTCGCGCTGCCGGGGCTGTCGCCGTTCATCAGCGAGTTCATGGTGCTCGCCGGCACCTTCAGCAAGCACAAGGTGATCGCCGTGATCGCGGTGGTCGGTATCGTGCTGGCCGCGCTCTACATCCTGATCATGTACCAACGCCTGATGACGGGTCCGGTACGGGACGGGATCGAGAAGCTGAAGGACCTGAACTTCCGCGAGGTGTTCGCGATCGCCCCGCTGGTGCTGCTGATCGTCGGCTTCGGGATCTACCCCAAGCCGGTGGTCGACATCATCAAGCCGGCGGTGGAGTCGACGATGCAGATCGTGGGCGTCACCGACAAGGCCCCCGAGATCCCCGTGACGGAGGGACAGAAGTGAGTGCAGTGCTGACGGCGCAGGTTCTGCCGCTGGCGGACTTCGTCGCACCGAAGATCGAGTACAACGAGCTGATGCCGTTGTTCGTCGTCTTCGGGGCGGCCTGCATCGGCGTCCTCGCCGAAGCGTTCCTCCCGCGCACCTGGCGTCACCTGGTCCAGGTCGCGATCGCGATCGTCGGCGTGGTCGTGGCCGGCGTACTGACCGTGCTGCTGATGGCCGACGAGAAGAAGCTGGTCACGGCCGAGGGCGCGATCTCCGTGGACGGCCCCGCGCTGTACACCTGGGTGATCCTGCTCGCGCTGACGCTGATCAGCCTGCTGCTGTTCGCCGAGCGCTCGGTCGACGGAGGCCTGTCGGCGTTCGCCGGCCAGGCGGCCGCCGTACCGGGCAGTGAGGCCGAGCGTGAGGGCACCGCGGCGAAGGTCGAGCACAGCGAGGTCTTCCCGCTGACGATGTTCGCGGTCGGCGGCATGATGCTGTTCGCGTCGGCCAACGACCTGCTGGTGCTGTTCGTCGCGCTCGAGGTCTTCTCGCTGCCGCTGTACCTGCTCTGCGGTCTGGCCCGGCGTCGCCGGCTCATCTCGCAGGAAGCGGCGATGAAGTACTTCCTGCTCGGCGCGTTCGCCTCGGCGTTCCTGCTGTTCGGCATCGCCCTGCTCTACGGGTACGCCGGCACCATGTCGCTCGGCGGCATCGCCGACGCGCTGGCCACCCAGACCGGTGGCGACGCGATCCTGCTGGCCGGTACCGGTCTGCTCGGGGTCGGCCTGCTGTTCAAGGTCGGCGCCGTGCCGTTCCACTCGTGGACGCCGGACGTCTACCAGGGCGCGCCGACGCCGGTCACCGGGTTCATGGCGGCCTGCACCAAGATCGCCGCGTTCGTCGGCCTGATGCGGGTCTTCTACGTCGCCCTCGGCGGAACGCGCTGGGACTGGGCGCCGATGATGTGGATCGTCGCGATCCTCACCATGGTGGTCGGCTCGATCGTCGCGATCACGCAGACCGACGTGAAGCGGATGCTGGCCTACTCCTCGATCGCGCACGCGGGCTTCCTGCTGACCGCGTTCATCGGGCTGGCCCAGGCCGGCAGCGGCGTGCTGAACGGGATCACCTCGACCCAGGCGGTGCTGTTCTACCTGGTCACCTACGGCTTCCCGACCATCGGTGCCTTCGCCGTCGTCACGCTGGTGCGCGACGCGGGCGGCGAGGCGACCCACCTGTCGCGGTGGGCCGGACTGGGCAAGAAGTCGCCGCTGCTCGGTGGCATCTTCGCCTTCTTCCTGCTGTCGTTCGCCGGCATCCCGCTGACCGCGGGCTTCACCGGCAAGTGGGCCGTGTTCACCGCGGCCTGGACCGGTGGCGCGTGGCCGCTGGTCGTGATCGCCGTGCTCTGCAGCCTGGTCGCCGCGTTCTTCTACGTCCGCGTGATCGTGCTGATGTTCTTCTCCGACCTGCCGGACGACGCTCCGGACGTGGTGCTGCCCGGGTGGCAGACCACGGCCGCCGTCGCCCTGGGTCTCGCCGCCACGGTGGTGCTCGGTCTGGTTCCCGGACCGATGCTCGACCTGGCGGCCCGTGCGGGTGAGTTCATCCGTTGAGTCCGACTCCGCTGCCGGCCGAGAGCCTGGGATTCGCGTTCGCCGACGAGGCGCTCGAGTCCCGGGTTCGTGCCGGGCTGGAACGGGTCGAGCAGGCGCTGCGCGACTCCACCCAGTCCGAGGCGCCGTTCGTCACCCAGGCGGCCCAGCACGTCATGGTTGCCGGAGGCAAGCGCTTCCGGCCGCTGCTGGTCCTGCTGGCCGCGGAGTTCGGGCCTCACCCTGAGGCCTCCGACGTGGTCGACTCGGCCGTTGTGGTCGAGCTGACCCACGTCGCGACCCTGCACCACGACGACGTGATGGACGAGGCGGCGCTGCGGCGCGGTGCGTCCACCGCGAACGCCGCCTGGGACAACTCGGTCGCGATCCTGGCGGGGGACTGGCTGTTCGCCCGGGCCTCCGACCTGGTCGCTTCGCTCGGGCCGGAGGCCGTCCGGATCCAGGCCCGTACGTTCGGCCGGCTGGTCGAGGGGCAGATCCGGGAGACGCTCGGCGTCGGCGAGGGACAGGACCCGCTCGCGCACTACCTGTCGGTCGTTGCCGACAAGACCGGCTCGCTGATCGCGACGTCGGCACTCTTCGGGGCCCGGTTCGCCGGTGCTTCGGAGGAGATCCAGGAGACGCTGCGCGCGTTCGGCGAGGAGATCGGCGCGGCCTTCCAGCTCGCCGACGACATCCTCGACGTCACCTCGGAGTCCGGCCAGTCCGGCAAGACGCCGGGCACGGACCTTCGCGAGGGTGTGCCCACGCTTCCGGTCCTGATCTTCGAGGCGCAGGCCGACCCGTCCAAGCCCGAGGACGCCCGCCTGACGGAGCTCCTGGCCGCCGACCTCACCGACGACGCGCGCCTGGCCGAGGCTCTGTCCGCGCTGCGGGCCCACCCGGCACTGCAGCAGGCCGAGGACGACGTACGCCGTCGAGCCGACGAGGCCCGCAAGCTCCTGGCGGCGCTCCCCGAGGGCATCGCCCGCGACGCGCTCGAGTCTCTCTGCGACCTGGTCGTCACCCGCTCGGTCTGACACCTGCCGGGGTGAGCAGTTCCTCCTTCACCCCGGCATCTTCTGTCGTGAAGACGATCTCTCTGACCTGATCAGCCTGTCCTCGGCTCAGCACTCTTGCGGAGAGCGCTCCCGGCACCACCAACGCAGGATCCTTGGCTGCTTGGTGGACCAGCTCCGGCCAGCGCCTGCTGTGCTTGGCCATGCTGGTCTCCCGTACGACGCGCTGCCGGTCCTCCTGTCCGCGCCGGGCGACCTCCTCCGGTACGTCGAGCATGATCAGGTGCACCGGCAACCCCGCCGTACGGGCTGCCCAGCCGATCAACCGCCGCGCCACCGGCCGGGTCGCGCAGTCGTGGATCACCAACGGCCCACCCCGCCGGATCGCAAGCACCACGCGCACGTAGTACGTCAGGTGCACGAGCGGCCGCCACACGGCGTACGGCACGCTCCCGAACACCGGCCGCCACTCATCGCGCGTGGTCGCCGAATCCAGCACTCGCACTGCGCTGCCCGGTGGGAACACCCGCCGCAGCAGCGTGCTCTTCCCGGCCCCGGGAATCCCGGCCAGCACCACCACCGACTCCGCCGGGTACCGAAGCACCCCAGTCGCCACCGCCGTACCAGCCACCGCGTCTCCCATCGCCGCTTTGCACGATGGTGACGCACAGCTCTGAGAACTTCCTTGGAATCAACTGAGAGTGGCTTTCTACCGCGCGATCCAGGTGGGGCTTTCGACGTAGTGGTTGTCGTAGGTGTCGGAGGTGGTGGCCAGGATCGCGGGGTCGGTGTCGCCGCGGTAGACGCCTTCGAGGAGGCGGTAGTAGTCGAAGCGGGGCTTGGCGTGGGTGAGGACGAAGAGCACCTCGGCGGTGGAGTCGCCGGCGGCTTCGAAGGCGTGCGGGGTGTTGGGCGGGACGACGAGGAAGTCGCCGGCGTGCAGGGTGGTGAGGGTTTCGTCGGTGAGGACGCGGAGGTTGCCGGTGAGGACGTAGAAGAGTTCGGAGGCCTCGCGGTGCAGGTGCGGGGGAGCGCCTTCCTTGCCGGGCTGGAAGATCGAGCGGTGGCTGGTCAGGTGGCCGTTGGTGGCGGGGGTGTCGGCGAGCAGGGTGACGCCGCTCGCGGACAGGACCTCGGCGTCGGTGCTGCGGACGATGATCGGTGCGGTCATGGTGTGACTCCTAACATAGATGATGAATGTCCAGAATTAGGTGATGACGTGATGCTGAGCGCCGTACGGGCGAAGCTCAGGACTTGAGGTTGGCGAACCAGGCGCGCGTGCTCTCCGGGGTCTGCGGGAAACCGCGCTCGACGTCGGCGACCAGGTCGGCGATCGTGCGGGCCGCCAGTTCGCGGCGGTAGACGACCTCGGCGCGGCGCATCGTGCTGGAGACCAGGCAGGTCTTGCGGTAGTCGGCCTTCGGGTCGGCCCCTGGCCCTTGTTTCAGGATTTGGGTGCAGCGGAAGGCGTCCTCCGGGCCGTCGATCGCGACGACGACGTCCAGAAGCGTGATGTCCTCCGGCCGCTTGGCCAGCTGGAAACCGCCCTTCGGGCCTGACGTCGACGACATGATGCCGGCTCGGGAGAGCGCTTGGAGCTGTTTGTTCAGGTAGGCCGTGGGTAGTTCGTAGAAGGCGGCGAGCTTCTTCGCGGTGACGGTCTCACCGGGGATCCAGCACAGGTTCACGCAGCTGTGCAGGGCCCACTCGACGCCCTCGTTCATCTTCATAACCTAGATCCTAAATGTCCAGAATAGACGTGTCAAGATCGTTCCATGGGCTCCGACGTACCGGACATGAACGCACAGACGAGGTTTCCGCGGGTGGTCGACCGGGCCACCTTCCAGAAGCAGGTCGACGAACTGCGGGTGCGGGAGAAGGCGCACATGCGGGAAGGCGACGCGATCGCTGCCGCGCGACGGCGGTTGCCGATGGTGGAGGTCGACGCGGGTCTGCAACTGACCGGCCCGGACGGCCCGACCACGCTGCTCGACGCTTTCGAGGGGCGTAGCCAGCTGATCGCGTACTACTTCATGTGGCATCCGGGCCATCCCGCGTCCGAGCAGTGCGAAGGGTGTACGTGGTGCACGACGCATGTTGCCGAGTTGTCGTACCTGCACTCGCGCGACATCACGTTCGCGGTCTTCGCGCAGGGGCCGTACGGCGAGAGCCGGCGCTACCGCGAGTTCATGGGGTGGACGATGCCCTGGTACTCGGCCGATCCGTCGAAGGCTGAGCTGCTCGTCGGGCGGACGGTGGGGATGATGCACCTGGTTTGCTACGTGCGCGACGGTGATCGGGTCTTCGAGACCTGGTGGACCACCAACCGCGGCGTGGAGGTCATGGACAACAGCTACTCGCTGATGGACCTCACTGTCCACGGCCGGCAGGAACAGCACGAGGACTCACCCGAGGGCTGGCCGCGGACGTGGGGCACCGACGAGAAGCCCGACCTGCACCAGGTCGACGGCCGCCCAACCGCCCAGTGGTCTCGCTTGCAAGCTGGACGATCGGACAACCTCGCGGACTGACTCGTTGCCTTCGGCAACCTCGTACCAAGAGAAGAAGAAAGTACGGGGTGCCGAGCGGCAACTCTCCGACGGGACTTCAGCTGCCGATGCGGGCGTTGTCTTTGCGCCAGATGCAGGAGATCGCGGGGCGCGGGTAGGTGTGGGTGTGTGGCCAGGTTGAGGCCGGCTTTTCGAAGGTTGCGTCGTCGGTTTCGCCGGGGTGCTGGACGGCGACGAACGCGGTCTTGTCGTCCTCGGAGACCAGTGGGCCGCAGGCTTCGGAGGCGAACGGGACGGACAGGAACTGCTTGACCTGGCCGCGCTTCGGGCCGGCTACCGGGACGGTGAAGATGCCGTCGTTGGAGCCGAGCACGTTGCCGTCGGTGGAGATCCACAGGTTGCCCGAGCCGTCGAAGGAGACGTTGTCGGGGCAGGAGATCGGGCTGACCTTCGACTTGTCGTAGCCGCCGAAGTAGGTCTCCTGCGCGGCTGGGTCGCCGCAGACCAGGAACAGGGTCCAGAAGAAGCCGGTCTTGGCCGCGTCGTCGCCTTCCTCGGTGAGCTCGAGGATGTACCCGTTGCGGTTGCCGGCCTTCTCGACCAGCGGCCCGCCGAGGGTGTCGCGGACGTGCGACGTCACCACCGGGTTCGCCTCGTCGGCCGGGAACTTCACGCCACGGTTGTCGTTGTTGGTCAGCGCCGCGTAGACCCGCCCGTTGACCGGGTTGCGCTCGACGTCCTCGGGCCGGTCCATCCGGGTCGGCCCGAGCTTGTCGGCGGCCATCCGGGTGTTGATCAGTACGTCGGCCACCGACATCCCGTCGACGAACGACTTCTTGTCGGTGGTCAGCGGCAGCCAGCGTCCGGTCCCGTCGTACAGGCCGTCGTCGGAGCCGTCACCGGCGAAGCGCGCGACGTACAGCGTGCCCTCGTCGAGCAGGCCGAAGTTGCGCTTGCGGTTGTCCGCGTCGTACTTGCCCGTCGAGACGAACTTGTAGATGTACTCGCCCTTCTCGTCGTCGCCGAGGTACACCGCGATCCGCCCGTCGGCGGTGAGCGTGGTGGTCGCGCCCTCGTGCTTGAGCCGGCCGAGCATGGTCCGCTTCTTCGGCGCGGCCTTCGGGTCGTACGGGTCGACCTCGACCACCCAGCCGGCCCGGAACACCTCGGTCGGCGTCTTGGCCAGGTCCCAGCGGGGGTCGACGATGCTCCACTCGCGCTCGGACTTGGTCACCGTCGTCGGTACGCCGTACCGCTTGTAGCTGTCGGTGTACTCGGCCGGGATCGCGCCGGTGACGTCGTAGTACCCGTTGAAGTTCTCCTCGCCGGACAGGATCGTGCCCCACGGCGTGACGCCGCCGGAGCAGTTCCCGAAGGTGCCGTAGGCAACCTTCCCGACGCGGCTGTCGGCGGCGGCCGGGCCGGTCACCTCGAACTTGGTGTTCGCGGTAATGCGCCGGTTGTAGCGGCTGCCGTCCTTGTCGCGGCGCCACTGGCCACCGCGGCCGACGCGCTCGATCTGGACCACCGACATGCCGTGCGCGGCCAGTCCGATCTTCGCGACCGTCTTGGCGTCGTACTTGCCGGTCGGGAACATCAGGTACTCGTCGGTGTACTCGTGGTTGCAGACCAGCAGCGCCTTCCGCTCGTCCTTGAGCGGCACGATCATCGTGTAGTCGTTGTTGTAGCCGAACTGCTTGGCCTGCGCCTCCGGCGTCTGCTTGTTCACGTCGAACTTCGGCGCACCGTGCGCGACCGGGTCGCCCCACGCGATCACGACCGCCTGGTCGTAGCCCTTCGGTACGACGATGTCGTCCTTGCGGTTCGGCGGTACGACGCTGTGGCTCAGCTCGCCGTGCGGGCCACCGAAGCCGGGGAAGGCGCCGTTGCCACGATCGCCGCTCAGCGCCGACGAGAAGTCCGCGGCGGCGGGCAGGTTCGCCGCGAGCGTCGCGACACCGGCGCCGGCCACACCGGCCGCGCCCAGCTTCAGCATGCCGCGCCGGGAGAAGGTGCTACGGGCAACGGTCTGGAAGTCGGTGTTGTCCGAGGTGTTCGGCGTCGCATGGTCGCACTGGCTGGCGCACTTCAGCGCGCAGGTGCGGTAGGTGCGCGACCCGTGGCGGGTGCCGAGCTGGCTGATCAGCGGCAGGAACTTGGGGCTCACGGCGGCGGCTCTCCGGTTCTCACAGGGGGATGTGGCCGCGAGCCTAGGGAGCCCAGACAGAAGTCAAGTGAAGCAAAGGTGAACAGTTAGGCGGCCGAGGCGGCAACGTCGACCACGGGGGTCCGCCGGCGTCGTACCAGCCCGTCCCAGGTGAACAGGGCCAGCGCGATCCAGACCAGCCCGAACCCGGCCCAGCGCATCGACGACATGTGCTCGTGGAACAGCGTCACGCCGACGACGAACTGCATGATCGGCGCGATGTAGTTCAGCAGTCCGAGCGTCGTCATCGGGATCCGCGTCGCGGCGGAGCCGAACAGCAGCAGCGGTACGGCGGTGATCGGCCCGCTCAGCAGCACCAGCGCGAGGTACCCGCCACCGTGCTCGGTCACCGTCGAGTGGCCCTGCAGCGACATCACCACGATCGCGATCACCGCGACCGGCGCCATCGTCGCCGACTCGACGGCCATTCCCTCCAGCGCGCCGGCATTGGCCTTCTTCTTGACCAGCCCGTAGAACCCGAACGAGAAGGTCAGCGCGATCGCGATCCACGGCGGCCGCCCGGCCTCGATGGTCAGCCCGACCACCGCGACGAACGCGATCGCCAGCGCGGTCCACTGGATCGCCCGCAGCCGTTCGCCGAGCACGAAGACGCCGAGCAGGACGGTGAACAGGGGAGTGATGAAGTACCCGAGTGAGGTCTCGACGACCCGGTTCTGCTCGACGCCCCAGATGTAGACACCCCAGTTGACCGAGATCAGCACCGCGCCGACGACCAGCGGCCAGCGCCGCCGCGGTTCGGCGAGGATCGCGCGGACCTGCCCGTAGTGCCGCAGTACGACGACCAGCAGGGCGATCGAGATCAGCGACCAGACGATCCTGTGGGCCAGCAGTTCGATGGCGCCGGAGTGGTCGAGCAAGCGCCAGTAGAGCGGGAAGAGTCCCCACAGCACGTACGCGGCGAAGCCCTGGAGGAAGCCCTTGCGCTGCTCTGACACGTCGTGAGCCTAAGCCCTGAGTCAGGGTCGTACAAAGATTTTGCTCATGACGTGAGATCGATCGCGGGGCCGCGCTGGTGCGATGCGGTTGGATGGAGTCGAGCACAGGAGGCGCTAGTGGGTGTGAGGACCGGTCTGGTCTCGGTGACGTTCCGCCAGTTGGCCGTCGAGGAGGTCGTCGACGTCGCCGCGGAGGCGGGTCTGGCGGCGATCGAGTGGGGTGGTGACGTGCACGTCCCGCTCGGCGATCTGGCCGCCGCCCGGAAGGCGCGGGCGCTCTGCGAGGAGCGCGGGCTGGCGATCGCGGCGTACGGGTCCTACCTGCGGGCCGGCAGCGTCGACCGCGAGGAGATCCGGACCGCGGTGACCACCGCGTCCGAGCTCGGTGCGCCCCGGATCAGGGTATGGGCCGGCACAGTCGGTACGGCGGAAGCCGGCGTCGGCGACCGGATGGCCGTGACCCGCGGCTTGGCCGAGCTGGCCGACGTCGCGGCCGGAGCCGGGATCGAGATCGCGATGGAGTTCCACCGCGGCACGCTGACCGACGAGGTCGACTCCACGATCACCCTGCTGCTGGACGTCGGCGCGCCCAACCTCACGACGTACTGGCAGCCGCCGGTCGACCTGGACGACGCCGCGTGCCTGGAGCAGTTGGAGGCGCTGATGCCGTGGCTCAGCACCGTCCACGTCTTCTCCTGGTGGCCCTCGAACAACCGCCTCCCTCTGACCGGCCGCGAGTCCCTGTGGCGCCCGGTCCTGCACCGCCTGTCGACCGAGGACCGCGAGATCAACGCCCTCCTCGAGTTCGTCGCCGACGACTCCGTCGACCAGCTCGCGACCGACGCCGCCAACCTGCACGCCTGGGTCTGAGCTACTCGGGTAGGTAGATCGCGACCACCAGGTCGCCGACAGTCGGGGTCTTGCCGGTCTGGCGGAGCTCGAAGGAGCCGGCGGCCTGGGACGGTACGGCGTCGAAGAAGATCGAGCCGGCGGCGCCATCGGCCGGGTGGACGGTGAACTGCTCACCGCCGGTGGTCCCTGCGATCTCGAACGAGTGCGGCCCGGGAACGCCGACCGTGCCGAAGGCGACCAGGCACGGGGTGAAGCCCGGAGTGTCGAGTCCCGCGCCCTGTGGGCCTGCTCCTGAGACGACCGGTGCGGTCATGCTGTCGGCCCACCGATAGATCCGGCCGTGGTGCTGGATGCGCAGGGGCAGCCAGTAGCCCTCGCGGACCTCGCGGCCCGGGCCCCGGGCGTAGACGCCGACGCCGGTGACCATGCCGTCGCGCACGATCGGGCGATTGTTGCCGTCGACCACCGTCGCGGTGACCTGGTACGACTTGGCGAGCTGGATCCCGAGGCCCGGTACGCCGATCCCCGGCTGTTCGCCGGCCTGCGGCTCGGGGAACCTCGTACAAGGGCGTGACGTCACGGCCCGGCCGTCGATCCGGACGACCACCTTGGCCAGCTCGGCGGCGGCCGGCTCGCCAGGCAGCGCGCAGAACGCGCGGAAGTCGACCAGCTCCTGGGCCGCGTCGAACTGGAACGAGACCGAGCTGCCGCCGATCTGAGCGTCCAGCAGCTCGGCGTCGGCGACCTTCGCCTGGTACCGGATGCCGTTCTTCACGTAGTCCTTCGGCGAGGGGACGATCTTCGCGCTCGGCAGGCCGTCGGGCAGCGCCGCGGTGGGAACGCTGACCGACGGCGTCGGCGAGGTCGCGGGCTCGGTCCGGTCGAGCATCCCACTGCTGCTGCCGATGGCCGCCGCGGCGACGACCGCGCAGCAGACGGCCGCGACGCCGGCGCCGGTGGCGATCCGGCGACGGCGGATCCGGCCGGCCCGTCGGCGCAGGGTGTGCAGCGGGGCCGGCTCGGCCAGGTCGATCTCGTCGGCCTGGTCGTGCAGCCGGTCGCGGAGTTCGTCGAGGTTCATGACTGCTCCAGGGCCTGGTCGAGGACAGCGGGATCGATGCGGAGCTTCGCGAGAGCCCGGCTGGTCTGGCTCTTCACGGTGCCTACCGAGCAGCCGAGGACTCGAGCGGTATCGGCCTCGGACAGGTCCTCGTAGAAGCGCAGTACGACGACCGCGCGCATCCGGCGCGGGAGCCGGCGGAGCGCGCTGCTGAGGTCGGTGCGGAGCTCGGTGCCGGCCTGACCGCCGTCGGCGCCGTACTGCGGTAGCTCTTCGGTCGGGTACTCGCTGTTCCAGCGGCGGCGCCACCAGGCGGTGTAGGTGTTCACCATCGTCCGGTGGACGTACGCCGCGGGGTCGTCGACCCGGTGCCAGGCGAGCCAGCACTTGGCCAGCGTCGCCTGCACCAGGTCCTCGGCCAGCGCCCTGTCCTGGGTCAGCAGGTAGGCGGTCCGCAGCAGGCCGCCGTACCGGGTGGAGGCGAAGTCCTCGAACTCCACCCGGCCTTGTCTGGTCATCCGCACACTGTCACGAGCGGCTGGACCGCCCAGGAGGTTGCATCACTTCGCGGGGGTGTAGATGGCGAGGATCAGCTTGCCCTTGGTGGGGGTGCCTTCGCTGATCCTGAGCGTGACCGTCCTGCTGGGGCCGGCCCAGTTGCCGTCGGTGCCGATGCCCCAGCTGGAGATGGAGCTGCTCTGGTCGGTGCTGAGCATGTTCTGGCCGGAGAGGCCGTCGAGCGTACCGTTGATGACGCCCTTGGCGCCGAGGTTCGAGCTGCCGTAGGAGACCAGGAACGGGGTGCCGGCCGGGGTCTCGAGCTCGACCTTGCGGTTGGTGGTCGCGTCGACGGCCTTGATGTCGGCGAGCTCGTACGTCGTCCCGAGGTACTCGGTGCGCTCGTCCAGGGTCGCGTCGTCGTAGACCCGCTGCGGACCCTTCTCGTAGACGGCGAGGCCGATGCGGGCACCGGGGACCGTGGCCGCGCTGTTGGACTTGTCGGTGAGCACCGCCGTGACGCGGACCTCCTCGCCGACGGTGCCGACGCCCGACAGGACCACGCCGCCGCCCTGGCCGAGGTCGACGGACTGGGAGTAGCAGTCCGTCGCCCGCTCGACGCCGTTCACGTAGATCCGCAGCTGGTACCGGTAGCCGGGGACCAGGTCGTTCGCGGTGCAGAAGGAGCGCAGCAGGATCCGCCGGTCGGTCGCCGTGTAGGTGGCGGTGATCGTGGCGACGCCGGGCTTGCCGGCGGCACCGGCCAGCAGCCGGTCGCCGCCGACCTTGGCGCGGAACTTGAGGCCGTTCTCCTCGCGGTCGCCCAGGGCGGGAGTCGGGGTCGCGTCGGTGGCGCCGGGCATCGGGTCGCGCTTGCCGGCCTGGTAGATGCCGATACCGAGTTGGGCGCTGTTGTCCTCGATCACCTTGCCGTCGTTGTCGATGAGCTGGACGTTGACGGTGGTGGCCTGGTTCAGCGGTACGTCGAGCCAGAGCGGTGCGTCCGACTTGATCAGACCGGAGTCGTCCGGGGTGGTCCGGTCCACGCCGCAGGTGCCGGAGGCGGCGTTGCGGCCGCCGATCTGTACGGCGTACCGGGTGTCGAAGCCGGCGCCGCTGCAGTAGGGGTGGATCACGATGTCCCGCGTGGTCGGGGTCCAGCTGAAGGTGCCCCGGGTCTCGCCGATGTTGCCGACCCAGGCCTTGTCCAGCCGGTCCTTGCCGACCATCCCGCTGATCGTGACGGAGTCCTTGACGTAGTCGTCCGGGGTGTTCTCGGCCGGGTCCGGCGCGCTGGTGGTCAGGCTCGGCGCGATAGCGATGCCCAGGGCAACGACCGCGGCGACGGCGGTGAGGGATCCGGCTACGCGGCGGCGCTTGGTGGTGCGGATGCGGCGGCGGACGCCGGGCAGCAGGTCGGGGGTTTCGACGGTGTCGGCGCGGTGGGAGAGCTCGTCGCGCAGGTCGGTGAGATTCATCGCGAGGTCTCCTTGTCGGCGAGATCGGCGGACTGGCTGTCGGTGGTACCGGCTTGGTGGGTGGTGACCGGGCCGGCTGAGTGCTCGGGTGGATCGACGAGGTTGGGGTCGAGGCGGAGTTTGGCGAAGGCCTTGCTGGCCTGGCTCTTCACGGTGCCGACCGAGCAGCCGAGGAGGCGAGCCGTCTCGGCCTCGCTCAGGTCCTCGTAGTACCGCAGTACGACGACCGCCCGCTGCCGCCGCGGGAGCTGCTGCAGTGCGCGCCACAGATCGGTGCGCTCAGCAGTCCCAACTCCCTCCGGCCCCGCGGACTCGGGGAGCTCGTCGGTCGGCTGCTCGCCGTTCCAGCGGCGTCGCCACCAGGTGGAGTAGGTGTTCACCAGGACCTTGCGCACGTACGGCTCGGGGTCGCCGCCCTCGATCCTGGACCACGCGAACCAGACCTTGGCCAGTGCTGTCTGCAGCAGGTCCTCGGCCAGGGCATGGTCCTGGGTCAGCAGGTAGGCGGTCCGCAGCAACCTGCCGGACCGCGCGAGCACGAACGCGTCGAAGCTGTCTTCAGCCGTCACCGATCGCTCCCCGTCTCCAGCAAGCTCAGCTGTGGCACGCAGAGTGAGCGTGCTCTCATCGATGGTCACATCATGGCTGACCAGTCGGCCCGCGGATTTGGTTGCCTGTTGGTCAAAAAGTTTCCGCCGAGGTCTGGCCAAGCGGCAGATGATGCCGCAAAACTGGCCGGTGACAGCGCGTTTTCGCCCCGATCGCGTCTCCCGGAGGTTCTCCGATGTCCGTTCGCACCTTCTTGTCCAAACCCCTGCCGAGGATCCTCGCGATCCTGGCCCTGTTCGCCGCCGTCGCCGGTACGGCGGTCACCACACAGGTCGTCACCGCGACCAAGGCGCACGCCGACGGCTGCTACACCTGGAGCCGCACGCTCAGCCAGGGCGCCAGCGGTGAGGACGTCCGCCAGTTGCAGGTCCGCGTCGCCGGCTACCCCGGGTACGGCGGGCATGTCGCGGTCGACGGTGCCTTCGGCCCCGGTACGAAGGCCGCGGTGACCAGGTTCCAGCAGGCGTACGGCCTGGCCGCCGACGGCATCGCCGGTCCGGGGACGTTCACCAAGCTGTACGCGCTGCAGGACGACGACTGCACGCCGATCCACTTCACCTACGCCGAGCTCGACGACGGCTGTGGAGGTTCCGGATACGACGGCGGCCCGCTGTCGGAGGCAGCGACCCGCGCGAACGCACTGCAGACCATGTGGCAACTGGAAGCCATGCGGCACGCACTCGGCGACCAGGCGCTCAACATCAGCAGCGGCTTCCGCAGTACGCCGTGCAACGCCTCCGTCGGCGGCGCGAGCAACAGTCAGCACCTGTACGGACGCTCGGCCGACCTGACCGGCGTGCACTCGTTCTGCAAGCTCGCCCAGCAGGCGCGCAACCACGGGTTCGGCGGCATCTTCGGACCGGGCTACCCCGGCCACAACGACCACACCCACGTCGACATCCGGACCAGCAACTCCTGGTCGGCGCCGAACTGCGGGATCTAGCGCACCGGCTTCACCAGCTGAGCCAGTGTGATCCCCGCCGGGCGATCCAGGTGCTCGGCGCTCAGCCCCGCGGCTCGAGCGCCGAGCACGTCCAGCTCGAAGTTGTCGCCGATCATCAACGTGTCGGCAGGCTCCACGCCGAGCTGACGACAGGTGCTCAGGTACGCCTCGGGGACCGGCTTGCCGAAGCCCAGCGACTCGGTGGTCGCGACGACCTCGACGTACGGCGCCAGCCCGATCGCCGCCAGCTTCGCGTTCTGCTGAACGGTGCTCCCGTTCGTCAGCACCCCGACCCGCCAGCCGTTGCCCTGAGCAACTTCCAGTGCGGGCAGGGCGTCCGGGAACGCCGCCCAGCTGGTGCGGTAGTGCCGCAGGTAGCCCTCGAAGATCTCGTCGAGCTGCACGTCCTCGCTCGGCACCGGTCGTCCGAGCACCGGCAGGAACGCGTGCAACCGCGCCCGCCGCTGCCCCTGGTGGGTCAGCTGTCCGGTGACGAAGCGGTCGTAGCACTCCTGCTCGATCTCGAACCACCGCACCGACAACTCGTCGGACCAGTCGATGCCGAGGTCGGCCACCCAGCGCCTCAGCGCCGTACCGGCCGAGGTCGTGTGGTCGAAGAGTGTGTCGTCCAGGTCGAAGATGACCGCCTTCATCCCTGCGTCACCGAGTCGCGGTTGAGCTCGCGGTGGTTCGCGTACCCGGACAGCGCCAGCGTGAGATCCAGCTCGGCGAGGAAGCAGCGCAGGACGTGGTCGACGCCGGCCTGACCGGCCAGCGCGAGACCGTAGAGCAGCGGGCGCCCGAGCAGCACCGCCTTCGCGCCCAGCGCCAGCGCCTTCGCAGCATCCGAGCCGGTCCGTACGCCGGAGTCGAACAGGACCGTGAGCTGCTCGCCGACGGCATCCGCGATCGCGGGCAGTGCGTCGAGCGAGGCAATCGCGCCGTCGACCTGGCGGCCACCGTGGTTGGACACGACCACGCCGTCGACACCGTGCTCGGCAGCCAGCTTCGCGTCGTCCACCGACGTGATGCCCTTCAGCACGATCGGGCCGTCCCAGTTGTCGCGCAGGAAGGACAGCTCGTCCCAGCCCAGCCCGACGTTCGGGAACATCTGCGCCCAGTGCATCACCGCGGCGGTCGGGTCCTCGGCGACCGGCTTGGCCAGCTTCGCCTGGAACGCCGGGTCGCTGAAGTAGTTCGCGAGGCCCTCACCCTTGAGGAACGGCAGGAAGCCGCGGTCCAGGTCGGCCGGGCGCCAGCCGATCGTGCCGGTGTCGAGAGTGACCACCAGTACGCCGTACCCGCTGGCCTTTGCCCTGTTCAGGAAGCTGAGGCAGACGTCGCGGTCGGTCGGCCAGTACAGCTGGTACCACTTGCTGTCGGCCTCGATCTGCTCGAACGCGTGGCTCGCTTGGGTCGAGTGCGTGTAGGTCAGCCCGAGCGCGCTCGCGGCGCGCGCTGTCGCCAGCTCGCCCTCGGGGTGCGCGAGGGTCTGTACGCCGATCGGCGCGACCAGGACGGGCGCGGGCATCTTCGTGCCGAGGATCGTGCAGGACAGGTCGCGCTCGTTGGAACCGCGCAGCATCCGGGGGACCAGCCGCCATTTCTCGAAGGCGGCCAGGTTCGCTCGAGCGGTCGAGCCGCTGCCGGCGCTGGGCACGATGTAGCCCATTGCCTCGGCGGACAGGTTCGCCGCCGCCTGCGCCTCCAGCCGGGACAGATCGGTGGTGATCTCCGGCTTGGTGTCCTGGAACATGCCCTGCACGTAGATCGCCAGCTGATGATCACCGAAGTTGGCCATGCCGGATGTTTTCACAGACGCATGACATCCGTCAGCGCCTGATCCGGCCGTCCGGCACCTGTCTCATCGTCTGTACGGCGTGATGCTGACGAGGTGACCAGAAAAATCCTGCCGGCCCTTGGGTTGTTCGTCCTGTCGCCGTTGGTGGCCGAGTTCCTGCTGGGGAACCTGCCGATCACGTCGCTGTTCGCGCTGTTCGCGCTCGCTCCGCTGTACGGCGGGGGCGCGGTGCTGATCCGCGAGTTGGTCCGCCATCGCGAGTGGGGGTATCCGAGCGTGGTGCTGCTGGCGCTCGCGTACGGCGTACTGGAGGAAGGGGTGACCACGCAGTCGCTGTTCAACCCGAACTACGCGGATCTGCGGTTGCTCGATCCGGGGCATGTCGGGTGGTTGGGGATGGGGGTGCCGTGGACGTTGTTCGTGCTCGCGTTGCACACGGTGTGGAGCGTGACGGTGCCGATCGTGCTGGTGGAATCGGTGTCTTCTCGCAGGCCGTGGTTCGGGCGGAAGGGGGTGGTGGTCTTCTGCGTGATCTTCGGTTTTGGGGTGCTGGCGACCACCGCGTTCCAGTTGCAGAGCGACTCGTTCGTGGCTTCTCCGGGGCAGTTCGCGGGGGTGGCGGTGGCGATCGGGGTGTTGGTGGCGCTGGCTGCTCGGGTGGGACGGCGGAAGGTGGTGCGCGAGGCCGGAGGGGTGCCCGCGGACTGGGTCGTCGGGGTGTTCGGGCTCGTGGTGTCGTCGGCGTTCATGGTGGTGAACGACGTCGACCTCGGCGCGTGGGTGCGGGTGGGGGCGATGCTGGTGCTGTTCGTGGTGGCGCTGGTCGTCGTACGGGGATGGTCGCGGCGTACGGCGTGGACGGCTCGGCACTCGATGGCGCTGGCGGGTGGGACGTTGCTCACGTACGCGTGGCACGCCTTCCCGGAGCATCCGGTCGTGGACGCCTCGAAGGGGGTTGATCTGGCCGGGAACGTGGTCTTCGCCGTGCTGGCGGTGGGGTTGCTGGTGCTCTGCTGGATTCGGTCGGGCCGGTCGGCGGATGCGACAATTCAGGTGTGACAACTTCGGTGACTCCTGACACTCGCTACCGGCATGTCGGGCTGGCGCTGTTCGCCCTGGCGACGGGTGGGTTCGCGATCGGGACGACGGAGTTCGTCACGATGGGGCTGCTGCCGCAGATCGCCGAGGGGGTCGACATCTCGATCCCGACGGCGGGGCACGTGATCTCGGCGTACGCCGTGGGGGTTGTCGTCGGTGCTCCGGTGATCGCCGCGTTGGGCGCTCGGACCGGGCGGAAGCGGCTGCTGCTCGGGCTGATGGGTGTGTTCGTGCTGGGCAACGTGCTGTCGGCCGTTGCCAACAGCTACGAGCTGCTGATGGCCGCGCGGTTCCTGTCCGGGCTGCCGCACGGCGCGTTCTTCGGGATCGGCGCGGTGGTCAGCGCGTCGCTCGTGCCGGCCAACCGGCGGGCCTGGGCGGTCTCGATGATCATGGTCGGGCTGCCGATCGCGAACATCGTCGGCGTACCGACGTCGACGCTGCTCGGGCAACACTTCGGATGGCAGTTGCCGTTCGTGCTGGTCGGCGTACTGGGGTTGCTGACGCTGGTCGCGGTCTGGTTCTGGGTGGCGCCGCAGCCGGTCGGCAGCGAGGTCAACGTGCGCAGCGAACTGAGCGCACTGGCCCGGCCGCAGGTGTGGATGGCGCTGCTGGTCGGGATGGTCGGCTTCGGCGGGATGTTCGCGACGTACACGTTCATCACGCCGACGATGACCGAGCTGGCCGGGTTCAGCGAGGGCGCGGTGACGATCGTGCTCGCGGTCTTCGGCGTCGGCATGACCGGCGGCACCCTCGTCGGCGGCCGCCTCGCCGACCGCGCCCTGATGCCCAGCCTGTACGGCGGGTTGGTGGCAATCACCATCATGCTCACCACCTTCGGCTGGCTCGCCCACACCCGCCCGACCGCGCTCCTCGCCGTCTTCCTGCTGGGCTTCTCCTCCAGCATCCTGATCCCCGCTCTCCAGACCCGCCTGATGGACGTAGCCCACGAGGGCCAGTCCCTCGCGGCGTCCCTCAACCACTCCACCCTCAACATCGCCAACGCACTAGGCGCGTGGCTGGGCTCCCTGGTCCTCGCAGCCGGCTACGGCTACGAATGGCCCAGCCGCCTCGGCGCAGGGCTTGCGATCCTGGGCCTGCTCCTCGCTCTGGCGTCGGGCCTGATGGACCGCCGCACAGCCCGCCTCGGGGCACCAGTCACCCAGTAGTACCCAGGGGCAGGGGAGGGAGCCCGGCCGCCCCGAGCCCTGCGGCCTCCGGCCGCGGGCACTCCCGCCGGGCCGGCGGACGGGGAGGGAAGCCGTCCGCCCCCGGGCCCTGCGGCCTCCGGCCGCGGGCGATCCTCACTCCGGCGCCCACCGCCGCTGGCAGCGTCCCTTGCTGTTTCCGGTCGCGGGCGATCCCCACTCCGATGCTCACCGCCCCCGGCAGCCTCCCCTGCTGTTTCCGGCCGCCGCGGTCTTAGCCACCGCGGGCGAGTCCGGCCGCATTGCCGCCGACCTCAGGCCGCGCCCCCGACGAACCCAGCCGCGGAGCTCCCCGGCGTACCGGACCTTCAGGGGAGAACCAGGTGGTCTCCTGAGCGGGTTTTCACCAGGGGGTTGGTTGGATGGGGGTATGGCGACGATGACCCTGAGTGGGCCTGATCTGGTGCGGCGGCGGGGGCTGCGGCAGATGCGGCTGGTGGCGCTGTCCTTGCTGGTGCTGGCGGCGATCGTCTACATCGTCACGCTGCACCGCGACGGCGCCTGGGGATATGTGAACGCGGCCTCCGAGGCGGCGATGGTGGGGGCGCTGGCGGACTGGTTCGCGGTGACCGCGTTGTTCCGGCATCCGCTCGGGCTGCCGATCCCACACACCGCGATCGTGCCGACGCGCAAGGACAGTCTGGCCGAGAGCCTCGAGCAGTTCGTCACCGAGAACTTCCTGTCCGAGGACGTCGTCGCCGGCAAGATGGCGTCGGCCGAGGTGAGCAAGCGGGCCGGTGAGTGGCTCGCCGACGGAAACCACGCCGAGCGGATCGTTGCCGAGGGCGCGCGCACGATCGGCGTCGTACTGCCGAAGCTCGGCGACTCCGATGTCACCGCGTTCGTCCGCGGCGGCCTCCTCCCGCGCTTCGCCGAGGAACCGCTGAGCCCGATCGCCGGCCACTTCCTCGAGTCGGTCGTCGACGACGGCGCACACCACGCGCTGCTCGACCTGGTGTTCGACGAGGCGTACGACTGGCTCCGCGACAACCGCGACGTACTGGCCGAGGTCGTCGGCCCGCGCGCCCCGCGCTGGTCGCCGCGCTGGGTCGACTCGCTGGTCGTCGACCGCATCCACCGCGAGGCGCTCACCTGGCTGGCCGGCGTACGGGACGACCAGAACCACCCCGCGCGCCAGGCCGTCGACCGCCTGCTGAGCAAGTTCGCCGCCGACCTGCAGCGCGACCCCGAGATGATGGAACGCTTCGAGGCGTTCAAGCGCCGCATGCTCGACCACCCCGACCTGGCTCCCAGCCTGACCGCCGTCTGGGACGCGGTCCGTACGGCGCTGATCGGCGCGATCGCCGACCCCACCAGCCCCCTCCAGACCCGCGCGGTCCAGGCGATCAAGGACCTCGGCGCCCGCCTCCAGACCGACGACCCGCTGCGCGCCAAGGTCGACGCCCGCGCCACCGAGGCCGTCGCGTACGTCGTCCGCACCTACGGCAGCGAGATCGTCTCGGTCATCTCCGACACCATCGAACGCTGGGACGGCCGCGAGGCCTCAGCCCGCATCGAGCTCCACGTCGGCCGGGACCTCCAGTTCATCCGCATCAACGGCACGGTCGTCGGAGCCCTCGTAGGCCTCATCATCCACACCGCCAGCCAATGGCTCTAGGAGGACCATGTCGGAGTACACCCCTCGCATCGGCAAGGTCGCTACGCGGGAGTTGGCGCTGAACGGCTATACGACGTACGAGCAGCTCACGACAGTCAGCGCCAAGGAGCTGCTGGCCATTCACGGGGTCGGGCCCAAGGCGGTCAGGATCCTCGAGGAGGAGCTGACCGCCCTGGGGCTCGCCTTCAGAACCAGCTAGGCGACGGTCCAGGTGTCCGAGCCGGTGATCAGGGACTGGAGGTCGCCGGTGCCGCTGGTTTCCTTGGCGGTCTCGACCTGCTGACGGACCAGGTCGTCGTACGCCGGGCGGTCGACCTGGCGGAAGACACCGATCGGTGCCTGGTGCAGTACGCCGGCGTCGGTCAACCGCGACAGGGCGAACGCGTACGCCGGGTCCTCGGTGTGGGCGTCGTGCACGACCAGGTCGGCCTCGCCGCCGGGGAGCTCGGCGACCTCGCGGACCGCGAGGGACGCGAAGCCGTCGCGGACGACGCCGAGGTGGCCGTCGGTGCCGAAGCGAATCGGTTCGCCGTGCTTGAGCGGGATGATCGCGTCGTCGCGCGTCTCGGGGTTCTTGAACGCGTCGAAGGCGTTGTCGTTGAAGATCGGGCAGTTCTGGTAGATCTCCACGAACGCCGTCCCGCGGTGCTCCGCGGCCGCCTTCAGCACCGAGGTGAGGTGCTTGCGGTCGGAGTCGACCGTGCGCGCCACGAACGTCGCCTCCGCGCCGAGCGCCAGCGAGACCGGGTTGAACGGGTTGTCGACCGAGCCCATCGGCGTCGACTTGGTGACCTTGCCGGGCTCCGACGTCGGCGAGTACTGCCCCTTGGTCAGCCCGTAGATCCGGTTGTTGAACAGCAGGATCTTCATGTTCACGTTGCGCCGCAGGGTGTGGATCAGGTGGTTGCCGCCGATCGACAGCGCGTCGCCGTCACCGGTCACCACCCAGACGCTCAGGTCCGGCCGCGCCACCGCGAGCCCGGTCGCGATCGCCGGCGCGCGCCCGTGGATCGAGTGCATGCCGTACGTCGACAGGTAGTACGGGAAGCGCGACGAGCAGCCGATGCCGGACACCATCGCGACGTTCTCGCGCTTGATCCCGAGCTCGGGCAGGAATCCCTGAAAAGCAGCCAGTACGGCGTAGTCGCCGCACCCAGGGCACCAGCGAACCTCCTGGTCCGACACGTACTCCTTGCGGTTCTGCGGCTCGGTCGCTGCCGGTACGCCGCGAAGCCCACCCGGCAGACCGGGCAGTCCCAGGTCGACGGTGCTCATCGTGCTCCCTCCGACTGCTCGAGTTGTTCGCCGTGCTTCAGGTTGGCCGCGTCGATGCCCAGGTGCCGCGCGTCGTCGTCGATCCCGGCGGTCTCCTCGACCAGGTTGCCGATCACCTCGGCCAGCTCGGCGGCGCCGAGCGGCATGCCCCGGACCTGCGCGTACGAGACGACGTCGACCAGGTACTTGGCGCGCAGCAGCATCGCCAGCTGACCCAGGTTCATCTCCGGGACCAGCACCTTGTCGTACGACTTCAGCACGTCGCCCAGGTTCGCCGGGAACGGGTTGAGATGCCGCAGGTGAGCCTGCGCGATCTTGCCGCCGACCTTGCGCACCCGCCGTACGCCGGCACCGATCGGCCCGTACGTCGAACCCCAGCCGAGGACCAGCACCTTCGCGCCGTCCGGGTCGTCGACCTCGAGCTGCGGGACGCTGACACCGTCGATCTTGGCCTGCCGGGTCCGGATCATCAGGTCGTGGTTGGCCGGGTCGTAGGAGATGTTGCCGGTCTTGTCCTCCTTCTCCAGCCCACCGATGCGGTGGTCCAGCCCCGCCGTACCGGGCACTGCCCAGGCACGGGCGAGTGTCTCCGGGTCACGCAGGTAGGGGAGGTACGTCGGCTTGCCGTCGTCGGTCGTCGCGTTCGGCTCGGTGGTGAAGTTCGGGTCGATCTTCACCAGGTCCTCGACCTTCGGGATCTGCCACGGCTCGGAGCCGTTGGCCAGGTACCCGTCGGAGAGCACGAAGACCGGCGTCCGGTAGGTGACGGCGATCCGGGCCGCCTCGACCGCGATCGCGAAGCAGTCCGCGGGGGACTGCGCCGCGAGCACCGGCAGCGGCGCCTCGCCGTTGCGGCCGAACATCACCTGCAGCAGGTCGGCCTGCTCGGTCTTGGTCGGCATGCCGGTCGAAGGGCCGGCGCGCTGGATGTCGCAGACCACCAGCGGCAGCTCGAGCATCACGCCCAGGCCGATCGTCTCGGACTTCAGGCTGATCCCCGGACCGGACGACGTGGTCACGCCGAGCGCGCCCGCGAACGACGCACCGAGCGCCGCGCCGACGCCGGCGATCTCGTCCTCGGCCTGGATCGTCGTGACGTCGAACCGCTTCAGCTTGGACAGCTCGTGCAGTACGTCGGACGCCGGGGTGATCGGGTAGGCCCCGAGCACCAGCGGCAGGCCGGCGCGCTGCGCGCCCGCCACCAGGCCGTACGCCAGCGCGAGGTTGCCGGAGATGTTGCGGTACGTGCCGGTCGCCATCTTGGCCGGCTTCACCTCGTACCGGACCGAGAACTCCTCGGCGGTCTCGCCGAAGTTGAAGCCCGCGCGGAAGGCCGCGATGTTGGCGTCGCGGATGTCCGGCTTGCCGGCGAACTTGGTCTGCAGGAACTCGATCGTCGACTCGACCGGGCGCTGGAACAGCCAGGAGACCAGGCCGAGCGCGTACATGTTCTTGGCCCGGGAGGCGTCCTTGCGGGACAGCCCGAACTCCTTCACCGACTCGACCGTCATGCCGGTCAGGTTCAGCGCGACGACGTGGTAGGCCTCGAGCTCGCCGGTCTCCAGCGGGTTCGCGTCGTACCCGATCCGCTTCAGGTTGCGGGCGGTGAAGTCCGCGGTGTCGACGATCAGTGTGGCGCCGCGCGGCACGTCGCGCAGGTTGGCCTTCAGCGCCGCCGGGTTCATCGCGATCAGCACGTCCGGCGCGTCACCCGGGGTGAGGATGTCGTGGTCGGCGAAGTGCAGCTGGAAGGAGGAGACTCCCGGCAGAGTTCCGGCAGGTGCCCGGATCTCGGCGGGGAAGTTGGGCAGGGTCGACAGGTCGTTGCCGAACGATGCCGTTTCCGCGGTGAACCGGTCCCCCGTGAGCTGCATCCCGTCACCGGAGTCACCGGCGAAGCGGATCACCACGCGGTCCAGCTGCTTGACCTCGATGGCCATCTGTTCTGTCATCTCCAAGTCGAGCTTGGGCCCGGCGGACGCCCTCGAGCGAACCGCCGATCCCCCCGGTCAGGGCGATAACCCAATGTTAGTTCGGCTTTTGCCACGAACCAGTGGTCGGCCCCGCCGGTCCACAGCCTGGGACAGGTGGTAGCGCAACGCTGTGCCGTGACGTAGGGGAGTCGCTCGCTTGCCTTCTGTTGCCGTAGCAGGCAATGTGTCTGTCGACTGCTGCGATCCACCCGGGGTGAACCCGGTCTCGAGGGAGCTTTGACCATGGGCGTTCGTGCCTTCTTGTTCGGTGGTACGACGCTTGGGGCGGCTCTGCTGCTCGCCGGATGCTCAGGAGTGGTCGCGCCGGCCCAGAGTGCGATGGTCGCGAACGACACGGCCCGCGCCGCCGAGACCGCTCAGGCCGCGCCGACTCGCACGGTCAAGATCAGCAGCGTGCGGACGACGGACTACACGGCCGGCGTACTGACTGTGAGCGGTGTTCTGACGCCCGCGCCGGCCGCCGGGTCGCGGGTCGCGCTGCAGCGCTGGGACGCGGTGAAGGGCTGGCAGGAGATCGGCCACGGGACGCCGGCGGGCGCGAACGTGACGATCTCGTCGAAGCAGCCCGGGTCGATCCGGACCTACCGGCTGGCGATCGGCCCGCAGGCGCCGTACGCCGCGGCGGCGTCAGCGGCGTACGGGTACTCGCACTTCAAGTGGCGTGGGATCTTCGCGAAGCCGCTGCTCGCGTCGGGCGGCAAGGGGCATCCCGCGTTCAACGTGGTCGCGGCGGCGGAGTCGCCTCGGCGGGCCGAGGCCGAACTGCTCGCCGACAAGGGCGGTGTGGTCTGGGGCGACGTGAACTCGGCCGGCTGCTCCTGGGTGAAGAACTGGCTCGGCAACATCACCGACGGGACCGTGCGGGTGTCGTTGCTGAACGGCGCGGCCGTGGTCGGCTCGGTCGATCAGACCCAGGAGACCGAGGCGTGGTTCAACCGCCAGATCCCCGGCGTCAACCGGCTGCGCGTCCAGGTCACGGATCTGAAGTCCGGGTACGGCCCGCAGGTCGCGCTGGACTCCATGCTGCTCTGCACCAATTAGAGTTGGCTCCGTGTCGGAGGCCTACGGTGTCGTCATCGCGATCGTCCTGCTCGGCCTCGGCGGCCTGGTCGGCGCCTTCGCGCTGAACCGCGCGCTGACGATCACGTACTCGACGCCGGAGAAACTCACGACGTACGAGTCAGGCGTCGACCCGGTCGGCGAGGGCTGGGCCCAGATCCACATCCGGTACTACCTGTTCGCCTACCTGTACGTGATCTTCGCCGTCGACGCCGTGTACCTGTTCCCCTGGGCCACGGTCTTCGCCACGGTCGGCGTCTCGTCCCTGATCGAGATGTTCGTCTTCCTGGCCTTCGTCACCATCGGCCTGCTCTACGCCTACCGTAAAAAGGTCCTCGCCTGGACCTAAGGTCGTGCGATGACCTTCTGGCGGTTTCGGTGACTGATCCCGTGGCGACCTCGTGGGCGCGCATCGCCGGCTGGCTCGTCCCGGCGACCCGCCGGCTGATCAACCCGCCGGCCACTCCCGTCGACCTCCGCTACCTCGAGGCCGCGATGAACCGCCCACTTCCCGCCGACCTGGTCGAGCTGCTGCAGTTGGCGAACGGGACCGAACACCGGGCGATCCGCGGCTCGGTGATTCCGTTCCACTACAACCTGGTGCCGGTGATGGAGATGCTGGCGATCCGGCGGATGTTGCAGAAGATCTGGACCGACCCACGTCTCTCCGGCGCGGACATCCCCGGGTGGCTGGACGACTACCTGCCGATCGCGGATGCGGCTGACGAAGGAGTTCTGTACGTCGACCTGAGCGACGGGCCGTCGTACGGGGCTGTGTGTGAGTGGTACCCGGAGGGCGGGGGCGGTGGGTCGCAGCTGTGGAGCAGCGTCGGGGAGATGCTCGACGACGTGGCCGGGGCGATGGCGGATCGGCGGCCGATGACGAGGCATGGGGTGCCGTACCTGCCGGAGGTGGACGCGGCGTACCTGCACTGGGTTCAGGTGTACGACTAGCTCTCGGAGAGCAGTTTTGCGATGGCCCAGTCCTGCGCACCGACGCCGACGGACTTGAAGACCGTGCGGCCGGACCGCGTGGGCGGATCGGCGAGGGCGTTGCCGAGGTCGATCAGTGAACTGCGGGCGAGTACGCCCGCCTCGACGGCGTCGATGATCTCGCCGGACTCTTCCAGCGCGGCTTCCTCCTGGTCGACGACGACCAGCTCAGCGGTGGCAAGCAGCTCGCGGGGGAGTTCGCGCATCGTCGGGCGGAACGCGCCGATCGCGTTGACGTGGACCCGGTCGGGCAACGCGTCCACGCGGAAGAGCGGCGTACTGGACGACGTCGCGCAGCAGATCACCTCAGCCTCCGCGACCCCGGCGTCGATATCCGTCCCCGAGGCGAACTTCACCTCCGGGAACTCCTCGCCCAGCGCACCGGCCAGCGCCCCGGCCCGCCCAGCATCCCTGCCGACCAGCGTGACCTCGGCAATCCGCCGTACGGCCAGCACCGCGCGCACCTGATCGGCCGACTGCGCTCCGGTCCCGATCACCGTCAGCCGCGTCGCCTCCACGTCCGCCAGCAGATCGGTCGCAACCCCGACCACAGCGCCCGTCCGCAGCGTCGTGATCGACGTGCCGTCGGCGACGAGCTGCTCCCCGGCGCCGGTCCAGATCACCGTTGCCCGGATCGCCGGCACCTGGTCGAGCGCGATCCCGATCTTCTTCACGACCGCGGTCCGCGTCGGCGGGTGGTACGCCGACATCACCAGTACCGCGCCGTCCCCGAACACCTGCCGCGCAGGCAGCACGAAGTTCCCCGCCCGCAGCTCCCCGAAGGCCTCCCGCACAGCCTCCACGGCCGCGGCCATCGACACCGCCCGGCGGACCTCGTCCCCACTGAAGATCTTCATCACCAGCACCCTAGTGCCGCCCGTCTCGGGCGGCTCCTGGATGCCGCTGACCGAGCGATATTACGGAGCGTCACATTCGGTCGCGGTCCGAGTTCATTGCCTGATCACCTCAAAGTGATTGCGCTCGACAACATTCGAAGGTTCCAAAACCTCACTTCGTAACGGATTGCGATGAACCTATCGCCATCTGATGAAGACGGGTCTATGGTGATTACCAGGGGGAACGGGGCGATCGCAGGGTGGTGGGGAATGACTTGGCAACTCTGGGTATTGGTAGGGATCGCGGTGGCCGGTGTCGTCGTACTGGTGACAGCGCGTTTCCGGAGCGCTCAGCACGTGCTGGACGAACTGATCGACTCGATGGAGCCGCACACCGGCGCTCTGTCTGAGCAGCCGGCCAAGGTCGAGCGCCGGCCCGAGGTCGCCGCGCGGCGCGTCGACGAACTGGCCCGCCACCGCGGCCGCCATCAGCTACGGACGACCTTCGTCCCGCGTACGGCGCACAGCCACCGCAGCCGGCACTAGTCCGTCAGTCGAGTAGCCCGTCACGGCGGGCTACGGCGGCGGCCTCGGTCCGCGAGCGGACGCCGAGCTTGGCCAGGATGTTGGAGACGTGCACGCTGACCGTCTTCTCGCTGATGTAGAGCTCCCGAGCCAGCTGCCGGTTGGTGCGGCCCTCGGCAAGCAACGCCAGCACCTCGGTCTCGCGAGCGGTCAACGCCGCAGACCCAGCCGGATCGGCCGCACTGCCCAGCTCGTCCAGCAGCGGCTGAGCACCCAACCGCCGTCCGACGTCAGCAGCCAGCTGCGCCTGCTCGTTCGCATCTGCGACCCGCCCAGCGGCCCGCAGCGCCGACGACAGCCGCGCCCGCGACCACGCCTGCTCGATGACGAAGCCGTACCCGAAGGCATCAGCAGTCCGTTGCCAGGTCGCCACATGTTCCTCGGCAGTTGGTGGATCCACATCGGCCAGCCAGCGCAGCCGCTCCCACTCCGCCTCCAGCCGCGCGAGCCAAGCGATCCCCTCGACACCGAGCACGCGCCCCGGCGGCAGTCCTTTCTCCGCCGTCGCGTGCCCTTCGGCCAGCAGCTCAGCCCCACGCGCAACCAGCTCGGCCGCAGCCGACGGCTCACTCACCACCCGATGGCACAGCAGTTGCAGTCCGAGCGCGGCGAACCGGATCTTCGCCATGTACCACTCGGTCTGGAACACGTACTCCAGCTGCGCCGACACCTCAGCGATCAGCTTCTCCGCCTCGGCCACCTGATCGAGCTGCCGGTACGCCTCGACCGCCGGCTGCAGCCCGATCAGCGGCAGCATCACGTCCAGCGACCACCACTTCCGCATCGCCTGCAGGTCCTCGGCAACGGACGTGTCACCCCGCCCACCGCGAACCATCAGCCCGACACTCCGCAGCCCCGCCGCAGCGGCCGACGGAGTCATCGAGTCAGCCCGAGCCGTCTCGGCCGCCTCGTCCCACTCGCCGAGCGTGAACTGCGTCAGCGCGAGCATCCGCCGAGCATCAAACCCGTACGCCGCCCACTGCCGCCCCAGCTCACCGGCCCGCTGCGCGGCGTACTCGAGAGCCGTCTTCGCGGCAGCCAGCTCACCCAGATCGAAGTGGTTCGAGCCCAGCAAGTACCGGCTCCGCACCTCAGCAGCAGCGTCACCCGCCAGCTGAGCCCGTACGGCGGCTTCCTCCAACTGCTTCGCCGCGGCCACCGGATCGCCGGCCCGCTTCCGCAGCTGCGCCAGCGTGATTCCCGCATCGCCCGCCGCCGACTCCTGGCCGACCTCCCGCGCGATGTGCAGCGCCTCGCGCGCCCAGCGCTCGGCCTCCATCGGCCGGCCGAGCGCGTCCGAGACGCGGGCGTACAGCGCGATCACCTTGGCCTTGAACGCACTCGCCGGCTCGTCGGCGACCAGCCGGAACGCCTGTGAGGCCGCCTCGTTCGCCTCCTGGTCGTGGTCGATCACCAGCGAGATGTCGGACAGCGGCAGCAGCAGCTCGGCCCGCTGCTGGATCGGTGCGTCGGCGGGCAGGTCGGCCAACGCCTTGCGCAGCAGCTTCACCGCGCGCAGGTGCTGCGACGACAGCGTCGCCGCCATCGCGGTGTCGACGATCAGCCAGGTCCGGTCGACCGAGCTGGCCGCCGGATCGCTCGGGAACAGCTCGAGCGCCATCTCGTAGTGCTTCAGCGCCTCCTGCGGCGCAGCAACCGACAGCGCTTCCTGCCCGGCCCGGACCCGCGCCTCGAACGCGGTGATCAGGTCGTGCGAGCGCGTGGCGTGCCCGGCCAGCTCGGCCGCCGTACCGGCGACGGTCTGGTCCTGCAGGGCCTTCGCGTACGCCGCGTGCTGACGAACGCGCTCACCCGGCAGGAGGTCGTCGTACACGGCCTCGGCCAGCAGGGCGTGGCGGAAGTAGTAGCTGGCGTTGCCGGGGTGCTCGATGATGTGCGCGTCGATCAGCTCGCGCAGCGCGGTCTCCAGCTCGCGGTCGGGCAGTCCAGCGACGGCGGTCAGCAGCTGGTGCGACACGCGGCGGCCGGCGACAGCGATCACCCGGGCGACCTGGCGAGCGTCGTCGGACAACGGGTCGAGCCGGACGAGCAGCAGGTCGGCCAGGTCAGGCGGTACGGCGCTGCCGTCGCCCATCGAGGCCGCGGCGACCAGCTCCTCGGTGAAGAACGCGTTGCCGCCCGCACGGTCCAGGATCCGGCGCTCCTCGTCCTCCGGCAGGCGCTCGGTGACCAGCGCGTTCAGCAGGGCGCGGGACTCGGTGGCGTCGAGCGGGTTGAGGCTGACCCGTCGTACCCGCGGATTGCGCGACCACTCGGCGATCGGGCGGCGCAGCGGGTGCCGGCGGTGCAGGTCGTCGCTGCGGTACGACACGATCAGCGCCAGCCGCTGCGAGGTGAGTCGGGTCAGCAGGAAGCCGATCAGGTCCCGGGTGGAGTCGTCGGCCCAGTGGGTGTCCTCGACGATCACCAGCAGCGGCTCGCTGGTCGACAGCGCGGTCAGCGCACCCAGTACGGCGTCGAAGAGCGCGGCCCGGTCGAGCGGACCGTCCTGCGGGACCGGCTGGGCGCCGATCAGCCGGTGCGTCGGCAGCAGCCGGCCGATCGCCGGGAAGTTGGTGAGCACGCTCTCGACCAGGTCCGGGCGCTCGCCCGCGAGCCGGCCGAAGATCTCGCTGAACGGCAGGTACGGCAGGCCGGCGTCGCCGAAGTCGGTGCAGTGCCCGACGAGCACGCCGAACCCGCGCTCGTGCGCGCCGGTGGCCACCTCGTCCAGCAGCCGGGTCTTGCCGACCCCGGCGTCACCGGACAGCAGAATGGCACCGGCGCGACGCGTTTTGGCGTCGTCGACGGCACTGAGCATGGCGGCCATCTCGGTCGAGCGGCCGACGAGAGGTGTCGAGGTCCAGGGCACGTCGTCCATCTTCGCCCCTGGAGCCGACACAAATCGACGGCAGCCCGGCCCACGCTCGTCGTCCAAGCGCAGAATCGGTGTTCGGTGACTGTCCGTACCGGTCTTGTACGCCGTACCGGCCCCGGACAGTGAAACGCCGTCCCTGACCGCTTGCGGGTCAGGGACGGCGTGCACGGCGCTCACGCGGCCGTGGAGGGTCGCAGGAAGCGGCGCGCGTTCCGCGAGGTCGGCTTCTGCTGCGCCGGCGCCGTGCGCTGCTTGCGGCTGACGGCCTGGAAGTCGCGCTTCAGGCGCTCCTGCCGGTAGGCGGTCTCCGCCTGGACGGACTGCTGAGTCGTGAACATCATGGTGTCTCCTCCTCTCAGACGTTCCGGGTGAACAGGTGGGTGAGGTGCCGGCGAGCCCGGGTGCTCCGGTTCGCGCGGCTGAAGTCGCGGGTGAGGCGCTCCTTGCGGTAGCTGACCTCTGCCTTGACCGACTCGGTGGTGTACATCGGGTGCCTCCTGGGCGGTTGTTTCCTCGACTCGTTGTCGATAGCCCTAATCTGCGCGTCTGAGGAGACCCGGCACATCGGACTTCCTCCCTATCCCTGGGGGCTGGGGTCCCTAGTACGCCGTACGCGGTCCCTAGGGGGCTGGAACGGGCTCGTCCGACCCGCGTACGACGGCGCCGAGTCGGCTGGTCGTCGGAGCGCGGGGAGCGGGTCCGTCGGAGCGCTCCGAACGCAGCAGCGCGACCGGGTTCCGGAGAACCTCGGTCGCGCTGGGTCGAAGGGGTGGTCAGGCGGGGATCGTGCCCTCACATCGCGTGCCGGGCCCGCACCACCTGCGCCCGCGGCACGGGCGCCACCGGCGTACGGCGCAAGCGCCGGAACAGGCTCGGCCGCTGGTACTCCTGCCGGAGCAGTTCCTGGCGGTACGAGATCTGCGCCTGAACGAAGTCGGGGCTGAACTGCAACATGCTGGACCTCCGGGGTTCGTCGATACCCCGACACTCCGCCTCTGAGGACGCGCCGCACATCCGCACTACTCCCTAGGCGCGCGGGCTCACACCCTTAGGCCGCGCTCAAGGGCCTTAGTACGCCGCTCAGGCGGTGGCCGGGCGGGCTTAGGCGTTGGTCGGGCGGCGGAGGAAGGCGTCGAGCTCGGCCTGGGTCGGGCCTGTCGCCGGGCCGCGGCGGGTGACGGCGAGCGCGGCGGCGGCGTTGGCTCGGCGGGCGGCCTCCAGCGGGTCGTACCCAGCGGCGAGCGCGGCGAGGAACGCTCCCGAGTGAGCGTCGCCGGCACCGTTGAGATCCACCGCTTCTACTTGGAAGCCACCAACCGGTTGGTTGTCTAGCGTGCAGCCTTCGGGGCCTTGGCGTACCAGAATGTGTTTTGGGCCTTGTAGTTCTTCTAGGGCGGCTGCTTCTTGGGTGTTGGAGCTGAGCCAGTCGGCTCGGGTTAGGGCTGCTTGGAGCGCGTCGTGGGGGATCTGGCTGACCAGGGGGCCGGGGTCGAAGAAGACGGTGCCCTGGATGCGGGGGAGGTGCTGCACGAGTGTGGCGCAGTTGAGTTTGTGCAGGAGGCTGTAGCCGGAGATGTAGACGTAGTCCTCGGCGGTCGTCTCGGGGACCGTGGTCAGCGTGGCCTCGGCGCCTGGACTGGTGACGAACGTGCGCTCACCACCGGCCTCGACCAGCGCGACGACGAACCCGGTGTCCAACGCGGGATGCTGCGGCTGCGGGAAGTCGATGCCCTCCCGCCGCAGGTCCTCGCGCGCCTGATCGCCGAACGGCCCGGTCCCGAGCACTCCGCCGTACGACGTCGCCAGGCCCAACCGGCTCGCCGCGGCCATCACGTTGAACCCACCGCCCGTCGCCCGCATCGTCGAGCCCGCGAGCACGTCACCCCCGCGCTCGGGCAACGCGTCGACCGTCAGCACCAGGTCGACCACGACGTTCCCGAGGTGGACCAGCCTCATCCGCGTCGGACCTTCAACAGTTCACCGGCGAGCGACTCCAGTTCCAGCCCGTTCACCGCCGAGACCGTACGCCGTACGTCCTCCGGAAACCCGTCGACGCCGTGACAGGCGCCCACAACAGCCCCCGCGATCGCCGCGATCGTGTCCGTGTCCCCACCGACGGAAGCAGCCACTCGCACCACCATCCACGGATCATCAAACCCGTTGGCCACAGCAAACGCCGCCGGCACAGACTCCTGAGCGGCCAAACTCGTCCCCACCAACTCGTACAACAACCCAGCCGCCACTCCCGGCTCCAACACCGCCGCGCGTCCGCTTTGGTCCCCGTGTCCACTCCCGTTCGCATCCCCGGGTGCGGCGAGCACCTCGAGCGCCCACTCGATGCGGCGCGAGACGTCCGCGCCTGCCACCCAGAACCCGTGTGACGCGGCCTCGCGGGCGGCGGCGACGGCGGCGGTGGTCGCTTCGCGGACCGTGGCACCGTCGACTCCCACGCTGACGGCGGCGGCAACCGCGGAGGCGGCGGCCAGCGCCAGGCCTGTGTTGTGCGTTGGTGCGCTGGCTGCGATCACTCGGTCGATCAGCAGGTCCGGCGGCGTCGCGATGCCCACCGGCGTGATGCGCATGGCGGCGCCGTTGGTTGTGCCGTAGCGGCCTGTCTGCGTGATGTCCCCACCGGCGAGCAGAGCGTCGAGGGCGCGCTTGGTCGACGGTCCGAGCAGGTCGAGTGAACCGCGCGCTCGCATGTCGTCCTCCCATGCGAGCAGCCGGCGGGCGAGTTCGTGACCGTCCACCAAGCCGTTGCCCTCGACGACCAATCGGCCCAGCAGGATCGCCTGCTCGGTGTCGTCGGTGATCGAGCCGGCCGGCATTCCCGCGGCGAGCGGCTGGTCGTCCGGCGCCGGGCGCAACCCGTCCACCACCTCGCCGTACAGCTCGACAATGCGTGCCCTGGGCAACGACTGTGTCGGCATCCCGAGCGCGTCCCCGATCGCCAACCCGTACAGGGCTCCCACGGCCCGCGCCTCAGTCGACGTCATCGCCCGGCGGCCTCAACCGCAGTCGCCCGACCGCAGCCCAACACCTCGCGCGCCCTCATCGCGGCGTCTCGCTGTAGGTCAGGTTGAGCTCGAAGTGCCGCGGATCCAGCAAGCTGTCGACCTGTTCGGCGAACTGGTTGTCGGCCGTCCAGCTGGTACGACGGCTGTGCAGAAACCAAGTGTTCTCCGGCCGCCCCAGCAACGCCGCCTCCTCCGACGACAGCGGCCGCGCCCGCAATCGCTGTTCCCCCTGCGCCAGATGCAGCCCAGCCCGAGTCAACGTCGAGATGATCGACCCGTCGTCCAACCCCCGCGCCGGCAGATCACGCAGCTCCTCGATCGCAGGCAGCCGGCTGCGCTCCAGCGAGATCGCCTCACCGTCGACCAGCGACCGAATCCGCTCGACCACGATCACCTCCGGCGAATCAAGCTCCAACTGCTCCGCCAGCTCAGGATCCTGATCCAGCTCCAACCGCAGAATCCGGACCCGAGTCTCCACCCCCTGCTCGGCCAACGCGTGTGTCCAGCCGAGCGGGTCATCGAGCGGCCGCCCGTCAAACAGGACGAACGAACCCTTCCCGGTCCGCGTCGTGATCAGCCCGTCCGCGGTCAGTACGGCGAGCGCGGAGCGGACCGTGTTCCGGCTGACGGCGAACCGCCGGGCGAGTTCGACCTCGCCGGGCAGCCGGTTGCCGTGGCCGACCCGGCCGGACTTGATCTCCCGGGCGAGGATCGCCGCGATCCGCTCGTGCTTGAGGGTGATGCCGGAGGTCACTGGCCGAGACCGCCCGAGGATCGCAGCTGGTCGACGGTGACGATCTCGAGCATCGGCGCGTACAGCCGCATGATGTCGATCGCCTTCCGATGGCTCTCCTCGTCGACGCCCGCGCACGCGTCCTCGACGACCTGGACGCGCGCCCCGCCATCCACGGCCGCGAGCGCAGTCGTCAGCACGCAGCAGTCCGTGGTCACGCCCGCGAGCACCAGCCGCCCGTCGGGCGCGACCGCGTCCGCAAGCTCGCGCCCCCACTTGCTGAACGTCGGCTTGTCGAGCGTCGGCGCTCCGCGGAACTCGTCGACGAGCTGGTACGCGTACGAGTCGGGCGGCTGCAGCGCGAACGGCCACTGTTCGTAGTACGGGATCCAGGAACCGGTCGGTTCTCCGATCGGCGCGACGAACCGGGTGAAGATCACCTGCGGCGCGAACAGCTCGACCAGCTCCTGCGTCGGCTTGATCACGCGCTGGAAGTTCGGCGTCGCCCAGCCACTCTCGGGTTCGGCGAAGATCCGCTGCAGGTCGATCAGGGCGAGCACCATGTCAGCCCTCCCGAGCCTGTACGGCGCGTTGGCGGCCGACGTACCAGCCGATGATCGCGACGACGAACGACCCAACCAAGGCGATCAGGACGCCGAGGTTCGCGAACGCCCAGGCGCCGTCCTTGGCGCCGAGGCCGAGCGGGGAGAGTAGATAGCCCTGCCAGGTCAGCCAGCTCGCGCTGGCGTTCGTGACCAGGCCCCAGCCGATGCCGGTGGCAACGACCATGGTGGCGATCGGCAACCACCGGACGTCGCCGTACCGGCCGCGCCGGTCGAACAGGTCGGCCTCGGCGTAGTCGCCGCGGCGGGTCGCGACGTCGGCCAGCATGATGCCGCACCAGGCCGCGACCGGCACGCCGAGCGTGATCAGGAAGCCCTGGAACTCGCCCAGGAACTCGTCGCCGAAGAACACCACGTAGATGGTGCCGGCGATCATCACGAGCCCGTCGATGAACGCCGCGACGTAGCGGGGGACCGGGATGCCGAGCGACAGCAGGGCCAGGCCGGACGAGTAGATGTCGAGCACCGCGCCGCCGACCAGGCCGAGGACGGCGACGATCACGAACGGCACCAGGAACCAGGTCGGCAGGGCCTCGGCGAGCGCGCCGATCGGGTCGGCCGCGATTGCCGCGCTCAGGTCGGTCGACGAGCCGGCCAGCAGCAGGCCGAAGATCAGCAGCACGATCGGGGCGAGCGCCGCGCCGAACGTGGTCCAGCCGACGACGCCGCGGCTGGACGCCGTACGGGGGAGGTAGCGGGAGTAGTCGGCGGCCGCGTTCACCCAGCCGAGGCCGAAGCCGGTCATCAGGAAGACCAGGGCACCGATCAGTTCCTGGCCCGAGCCGCCGGGCAGCGCCGAGACGGTGGTCCAGCTGACCTGGTCGGCGACCAGGATGATGTAGACGACCGTCAGTACGCCGGTGACGATCGTGATGATCGTCTGCATCCGCATGATCAGGTCGAACCCGAGCACGCCGCAGGCAACGATCAAGGTGCCGACGACAACCAGCGCGATCACCTTGGTGACCGCGCCGCCGCCCCAGCCGAGACGCTCGAACACCGTCGCGGTCGCGAGCGTCGCGAGGATCGTCAGCACGGTCTCCCAGCCGACGGTGAGCAGCCAGGAGACCAGCGACGGAAGTTTGTTTCCGCGGACCCCGAACGCCGCGCGGCTGAGCACGAGCGTCGGCGCCGAACCGCGTTTGCCGGCCAGTGCGACCAGGCCGCAGAGCAGGAACGAGAACACGATCCCGACCACGCCCGCGATGACCGCCTGCCAGAACGAGATCCCGAACCCGAGCGCGAACGCGCCGTAGCTCAGCCCCAGCACCGACACGTTCGCCCCGAACCACGGCCAGAACAGCTGACTCGGCCGCCCCTTCCGCTCGGCGTCGTCGATCACGTTCAGCCCGTTGCTCTCGACCGCGAGCGCCCTCGGCTCAACCCCCACGTCCACCTGCTCGGCCACGGCCGTCTCCCACCTGAGTGAACCTGTTCAGTCCTGTCCAGTCGAGGCTAGGTCGACGCGGCGGGGCGGTCAAGGAATTTGGGTGTACGACGGATGCTCGGCGCCCGCGCTGCGCTCCACTCCCGTCCCGCGCACTGTCGGCATGGCCGGCCCAGGTCCCGCGTCCTCGGCGTACGCCGTCGTCACCCGTAGGCCGTCGCGGCCGCCGTCGGGTTGACCTAGAGCGGGGTCTAGCTCCTAGCGTCTGGGGTCAGACGCTGCGAGAGGGGAGTTGCTGTGAATCGGTTCGAGGGCAAGGTCGCGATCGTCACCGGCGCCGCGCACGGGATCGGCCGGGCGACGGCCGTCCGGCTGGCGGCGGAGGGTGCGTCGGTCGCTGTGGCGGACGTCGATCTGGAGGCCGCCGAGCAGGTGGTCAACGAGTTGGCCGTGCCGGGGATCGCGGTCGAGTGCGACATCACCAGCCGCGCGTCCGTCGACGCGGCGGTCGCGGCGACGGTCGAGCGGTTCGGGCGGCTCGACGTACTGGCGCAGGTCGCCGGCCACAACCTCGCGAACCGCCAGGCGGTCGAGCCGGGCGACGCGCAGTGGGCGAAGCAGTACGACTTCACCTTCACCGGCGCCGTCCGCTGCATCGAGGCCGCGCTGCCGCATCTCGTGACCACCGAGGGCGCCGTCGTGCTGGTCGGATCGATCAGCGGAGTCGTTGCCCTAGGCACCAACCCGTACGCCGCGGCGAAGGCCGCGCTGAGCAGCCTGGTCCGCAACCTCGCCGCCGACCACGGCCCGACCGGCGTCCGCTTCAACATCGTCGCCCCGGCCACGGTCGCCACCCGCGCGTTCAAGGACCCGCAGGTGCTCGAGGAGCTGAAGGCCATCTACCCGTTGCGCCGAGTAGGCCAGCCCGAGGACGTCGCAGCCGCCGTCGCCTTCCTCGCCTCCACCGACGCGAACTGGATCACCGGCATCACCCTCCCGGTCGAAGGCGGCCTGACCACAGGACCAGGGCACCTGATCAGCTGACGGGCGACGCGGTGGACGGATTCCGCTTGGCCTACGACCGAGCGGGCCACGGTCCGGCCGTCGTGTGGCGCGAGTTCGACCCGTTGTTTCCGCGGGAGTGCTCGTCGACGAGGTTCTGAGACTAGGCTGACGCCATGGCTGATCAAGCGGTCCACCTGCCGATGCCGACGGTACGGCCGGCTGTGGGTGCGCTTGCGAGGCTCGCGCCCGAGCCGGTGCGGTACCTGTTGAACTGGGGGCGCAAGTACTCGCTCTGGGTGTTCAACTTCGGGCTCGCCTGCTGCGCGATCGAGTTCATCGCCGCGTCGATGGGGCGGCACGACTTCATCCGGCTCGGCGTGATCCCGTTCGCGCCCGGGCCGCGGCAGGCCGATCTGATGGTCGTGTCGGGCACGGTCACGGACAAGATGGCGCCGGCGATCAAGCGCCTGTACGACCAGATGCCGGAGCCGAAGTACGTGATCTCCTTCGGCTCCTGCTCCAACTCCGGCGGCCCGTACTGGGACTCGTACTGCGTGACGAAGGGCGTCGACCAGATCATCCCGGTCGACGTGTACGTGCCGGGCTGCCCGCCGCGGCCGGAGGCGTTGCTGCAGGGGATCCTCAAGCTGCAGGAGAAGATCGCCGGCGAGAACGTCACGTCGCGCTACGAGCCGAGCGCGCAGGCGTTGACCCGCGGGCTGGTGGAGCCGAAGTGAGCGAAGAGGGCGCTCCGGAGCAGCCCGCCGCCGCAACGCCTGAAGGCGACGCGCAGCCGGGGGGCGGGAGCCCGGAGCAGCCGGCTTCGCCGGAGGCCGGCGCTGCTGAGCGGGGTGAGCAGGCCGGGCACATGCTGACTGCTCTGACCGACGCCGGGATCGCGGCGACGGGGTCGGACAGCTTCGGCGTACCGACTGTCGACGTACCGGCTGATGCCTGGGTCGCCGCGCACGAGATCCTGCGGGACGAGGTCGGGCTGGTCTTCTTCGACTTCTTGACCGCGAGCGACGAGCTGACCGACGGGTTCCGGCTGGTGACGCACCTGGCCGACTTCTGGGGCGGGGCGCACGTCGACCACCTGCTCGTCCGCACGCTGATCCCGCGCGCCGAGGCCGCGCTGCCGACGCTGTCCGAGGTGTACGCCGGCGCGAACTGGCACGAGCGCGAGACCCACGAGATGTTCGGCATCGACTTCCCGGGCCACCCGAACCTGGTGCCGCTCCTGCTGCCCGACGAGTTCGAGGGCAACCCGCTGCGCAAGGAGTTCGTCCTGGCCTCCCGCGTGGCGAAGCCCTGGCCCGGCGCCAAGGAACCCGGCGAGTCCGACCACGCCGCTCCCAAAACCGGCGCCCCGTCCCGCCGCCGTACCCTCCCACCCGGCGTCCCCGACCCGGAAACCTGGGGCCCCCGCCCACCCGGTTCCCCCGACCCGGACCCGCTGGCCCCCGCCCAAGCGGCCGCCACCCCCGCCCGCCCTAGAAGAGCAGGCGCCCCCGGCGAACGCCGAGCCCGCAAACAAGCAGAGCCCACCCCACCGGCCGAACCCACCGCCCCGCCGGCCGAGAGCTGATCAGTTCACCGGTTCTGTGAAGTAGAAGACCTCCTCGCGGGTGATCTTGCCGTCGGTGACCGTGTACAGGGACAGCTTGGTCGTCTCAGGTTCCTCGCCGGCGAAGTGGAAGGTGAAGCGGGCTGCGAAGTGGTCGGGGGAGACCAGCGGGCCGAGGATGTCGACGGTGGTGATCTGGTGGCCCTCCAACGCCCGGACGGCGTTCTCCATGATCGCGAGCTGCCCGACCAGCTCCCCGGCGTACTCCGACGGAGAGACCCGTACGACGTCCGCCGCCTGCAGCTTCGTCCCCCGCGCGAACTCCCCGGTCCGGAACGCCCCGACGAACTCCGCCGCGACCTCCTCGGTCGACAGCACCCGGAACTCGTCGCGGTGCTCGTCCACCCACTCCTGATAGGTCCGCCCGGGCCGTCCCGTCAGTTCGGCGTACGTCGGATGGATCGGCTCAGGACTGTCCACCAACGACTCCCAGTACGCGAGACCCGAGTCGACGAACACCGGATCCGCGCCGGCCGCCAGCATCACCGCGCGGGCCTGCTCGGCCGACTGCTCCTCGACCGAGATCTCACGGCCGACCGCCGCGCCGATCGTCGCGACCTGCTCCGCCTGCGTCAGCACCTCGGGCCCGGTCAGCAGGTACTTCTTCCCGCTGTGTGCCTCGTCCAGCAGCGCGAGCACCGCGACGTCCGCGATGTCCCGCTCGTGGATCAGCGACCGACCCGCTTTCGGCGACGGCATCGCGACGGCTCCACCCGACCGGATTTCCTCAGTCCACTCCAGCGTGTTCGAAGCGAACCCACCGGGCCGCAGGAACGTCCAGTCGGCGTCCGACTCCACGAGCAGCTGCTCGACCTGCCCCCAAACACCGTTGAGCGACGCCGGCTGCTCATCGTCCACGTTCAGCGCCGACAGATAAACAACCCGCGCCACCTGCTCGGTCAACGCCGCGACAACAGGCGCCGCGCCGTCCGCGCTGTACGACGGCCAGAGCAGGAACGCTGCCTCGGCTCCCGCCGCGGCCTTCCGTACGGCCTCAGGATCGGTGATGTCTCCAACGACCAGCTCGACGCCGGCGGGCAGCCCGGCCAGCAACGGCTGCCGGACCAGCGCTCGTACGTCGGCGCCGCTCGCCAGCAAGCCGTCGACGACGTGCCGTCCGACGTTGCCGGTGGCCCCGGTGACCAGAATCATGTGCTGCTCCTTCGCTCGGTTGTCCCCAGCCTTGGGCCTCAACATTGGTTGAGGTCAAGCCGGAGTCGGTAGGGTGCGCACATGCTCGAGTTCGTACTGAGGGTCGTCGGCGTACTGGTCGCGTTCCTCGTCGCGCCGCTGGTGGTCGGTCAGGCCGAGCACAAGGTGATGGCGCACATGCAGTCGCGGCTCGGGCCGATGTACGCCGGTGGGTTCCACGGCTGGGCGCAGCTGGTCGCGGACGGGGTGAAGTTCGTCCAGAAGGAGAGCGTCACGCCGGCCGCCGCGGACAAGCACGTGTTCGAGTGGGCGCCGGTTGTCGCGATCCTGCCGTACATGGCGGCGCTGGCCGCGATCCCGATCGCGCCGGGCATCGTCGGCGCGGATCTCGACGCGGGACTGTTCTTCGTGCTCGCGGTGATGAGCATCGGCGTCCTGGGTTCGCTGATGGCCGGTTGGGCCAGCGGCAACAAGTACAGCCTGCTCGGTGGACTGCGCGTCGCCGCGCAGCTGATGAGCTACGAGCTGCCGTTCGTGCTGTCGGCGGCGAGCGTCGCGGTCGCCGCGGGGACGCTGAGCTTCACCGGGATCATCGAAGCGTGGAACCCGTTGTGGCTGCTCTGGCAGCTGCCGGGTCTCGTGGTCTTCTTCATCGCCGGCCTGGCCGAGCTGCAGCGGCCGCCGTTCGACATGCCGGTCGCGGACTCCGAGGTGATCTTCGGGCCGTACACGGAGTACACCGGGCTCCGCTTCGCGCTGTTCCTGCTCGCGGAGTACGCCGGGATCGTGGTGCTCGCGGCGCTGACGACCGTGCTGTTCCTCGGCGGATGGAGTGGGCCCGGGCCGGACTCGATCGGGTGGATCTGGGCGCTGCTGAAGATCGCGATCGTCTCGCTCGTGGTGATCTGGGTGCGCGTCGCGTTCCCGCGGTTGCGCGCCGACCAGCTGCAGAAGCTCGCGTGGCAGGGCCTGGTGCCGGTGGCGCTGATCCAGCTCGCGCTCACCGGCATCGGCGTGGTCGTCTTCCTCTGAGTTGGACCACTGGCGTCAGGGTGTGGCGAGGGCCTCCGTCGGGGAGAGCCTGGACGCTCGGATCGCGGGGTAGAGGCCGGCGACGCCGCCGATCACCAGCGTGGCCGCGATGCCGCCGGTGACGGCCCAGAGCGGGATGACCGTGAGCCAGCCCTGGTACGCCGCGTAGACGGCCGTGACTCCGCTGCCAAGGGCGGCGCCGCCGAGGCCGCCGAGGGCGGACAGCAGCAGCGACTCGGTGAGGAACTGGGTCCGCACCTGCCCGCGGGTCGCACCGAGCGAACGGCGCAGACCGATCTCCGCGCGGCGTTCGAGGACGGAGATCACCATGATGTTCGCGACGCCGACCCCGCCGACGAGCAGGGCGACCGCGCCGAGTCCGAGCAGGAGTCCGGTGAACGCCTCACCTGCCGCCTGTTGGGCGGCGAGCGCGTCGGACGGGCGGGAGACCTGGACCTCGTTCGGCGCCTCGGGGTTGGCGGTGGCGCCGAGGACTGCGCGGACGGCGTCGACCTGGCGTTCGGCCGAGCGGGTGTAGATCTTCGTCGGGTGCCCGTCGAAACCCAAGGTGCTTCCCGCCGCCGGCCAGCCGATGAGCGCAGCCGAGTCGAGCTCCGGAGCGAGCGCGGCCGGAGCCAGTACGCCGAGCACGGTGAACCACTCGTCGCCGATCAGCACCTGCGTGTCCGGCCCGGCGCGCGTGATGCCGAGCCGCTCGGCCGCTGCCGCGCCGAGGACGGTCGCCGGGTACGACCCGGTCGCGGCGTCGAGCCACTTGCCGCTGCGGATCGTGCCGCCGATGGTGTCGAGCAGATCCGTCCTGGCGGCGTACGGAACGATGCCGTTGGTCTCGACGACGGGGATCTTGCCGGTCCGGTACACGTTGGCATCGTCCACCCGCCCGATCGCCGACTGCGCCCGCACGGGTCCGATCCGCCCGACCATCCCTTCCGCCGCCATCGGCAGCTCGGCCTGCTCACCCGTCAGTCGGGTCCCCGGCTCGACGGTCAGCAGGTTGGTGCCCAGGGCATCCAACGTCGCATCCAGCTCAGCCCGCGACGAGGACGAGATCCCCACCACGGACACCATCGCCGCAATCCCGATGGCAATCCCCAGCGCTGAAAGGAACGCCCGCATCGGCCGAGTCTTCAACCCAACCGCCCCCACCTTGAGCACGTCCCCCGGCCAAAGCCGCGCCGGCTGCAACCGCTCACGCCGAGAACCCGCTCGTGGCTGGCCGCCGCTGTCCCGCCGGGTCGCGTCGCTGGAACTTCCCGCCGCGGCCGGCGGAAAGAGCGAGGGGTGTTTGAGGCCGAGAGGATCCTCCTTGGCCGGCTCCGGACTGCTCCCGGCGTTCTCGGTGATCCCGGAGTCGCTGGAGTCGGCCCCCGGCCTGGGGTGGTCCGTGGAATCCGGCGGCGGCATCAGTGGAGCTCCTCGGTGATGTGGCCGTCTCTCATGTGGACCTGGCGGGGGAGGGAGGCTGCGATGTCTCGGTCGTGGGTGATGATGACGACCGTGGTGCCGGTCTCGTTGAGGGTGTGGAAGAGGTGCATGACGCCCGCGCCGGAGTGGGAGTCGAGGGCTCCGGTGGGCTCGTCGGCCAGCAGGATCGCCGGGTCGCCGGCTACGGCTCGGGCGATGGCTACTCGTTGGCGTTCGCCGCCGGAGAGTTCGTGGGGCTCGTGGTCGAGGCGGTGGGAGAGGCCGACGCGTTCCAGCGCCGCGGCGGCTCGGCGGCGACGTTCGGCCGAGCGGAGGCCGGAGTACAGGAGCCCGTCGGCGACGTTGTCGATCGCTCGTACGCCGGACGACAGGTGGAACTGCTGGAACACGAAACCGATCCGGCTGGCCCGCAGAGCGGACAGCCCTGCGTCGGAGAGCCGCGAGACGTCGTACGAGTCGATCCGCACGGATCCCGAGGTCGGGCGGTCGAGCGTGCCGAGGACGTTGAGCATCGTCGACTTGCCCGATCCCGAAGGCCCGACGATCGCGACGAGTTCCCCGGGGTCGATCCGCAAAGAGACCCCACCGAGCGCCGTCACTCCACCCGGGTACACCTTCGTCACCTCCTCCAGCGTGATCACTTCGGCACCCCCACGGCGTCCCCGGCCTTGAGCCCGCCACCGGAGATCTCCACCCGACCGCCGGCGAACAACCCGGTCTTCACCGGCGCGTAACGCGACCCGGAGGAGTCACTCACCTCCACCCCGAACCCGCCCTCGCTCAACGCCAGCAGCGCAGCCACCGGCACCGTCAACACGTTCCGCCGTTCCGACGCAACGAACGTCACGTCGACCGCCGCCGTCGGATAAGCGGCCAGAGCCTCCTGGTTGTCGATGGCAACAATCACCTCGAGCTCGGTGGTCGGCTCCTTGTCCTGCGAGGCGGCCGGCACGATCACCGTCGACACCTTCTCGACCTTGCCCGGCACGGTCGAATCGTCCGGCAGCGAAACACTCACCGCGGCCCCCTTCTTGGCCAGCCGCAGATCAGCAGCCTCCAGCCGCACCGTCACAGCCTTCCGAGTCCCGCTGTACGTGAGCACGGTCTGACCAGGCCCGACCGGCGCCCCCACCCGAGCGGAAACGCTGTCCACCCGCACCGGCCCGGCAGCAAACACCACCTGCCCCAGCTCAACGGCCCCCGTCTCCGACAGCCCCCGGTCCTCCTGCCACTCCTCGACAGCCTCGGCGGTGTTGGCCGTGTACTCGTCATCCACCGTGAAACCGTCGTACCCAAGCGCCGCAAGGTTCTGCTCGAGCTGCAACACGTCCGGCCCCTCGCTGTCGACAGAGAGCCGCCGGTACGCCGGCAGCGCGCCGTACATCAAGCTGATCGGTGCGTTGTCGACCGAGTAGAGCGTCTGCCCGCGATGAAAGAGCTGCCCACTCTCCGGCAGTCCAGTCACCGTCCCAGTGCGCCGCCCGGCCACAGTGCTCGTCGTCCCGTAGCCCAGCTCACCATCAGCTGACTCGGTGTCCTTCAGCGTCTGCTGAGTCACCTTGGCCGTGCTCAGCGGTTCAGTCTGGTCAGCGGCCTGGCTGCTGTCGGGCCTGGTCAGCAGTACGGCGCTCAGCACGCCGCCGGCAGCCAGTACGGCGGCAGCAGTCCAGGTGGTCCGAGACCTCACTTGCCCGCCAGGATGCTCTGACAGGCGGCCTGCGCCTTCTCGAGGTCCGGGTCCTTGCCGGTCTCCTGGTCGATCATGATGCCGCGCTGGCCCGGCTTCGGGTCCGGGAACTTCTCCACGCCGTTCTCCCGCATGCACGCGGCGAACTTGCGGCCGTTCTCCTCCTGCTGCGGATTCGGCCCGCCCTCGCCCTGCGGGTTGTACTTGCGGCAGTCCTCCATCGCTTTGTCGACCTGCTCGCGGCTCAGCCCGGACTCGGGCCCGACCTTGAGCTGGATCCCCTTGCCCGGTTCGGGATCGGCGATGTCGAGCCCGTGCTCGCGCAGGCACTGCGCGAACTTCACGCCCTTCTCGTCCTGACTCAGGTTCTCCGGCGCGGCCTCGGTGCCAGAACTGCTGCTCGGCTCCGTCGATGCGGTCCCGCCGGACGCGATCTCGTTGGTCTCCGGCTCGGCTCCGCAGCCGGTCAGGGCGAGGCCGCCCAGCAGTGCGATCGCGGCCAGGACGGACAGTCGTTTCATGAGTGCTCCTCGGATGGTGGTTCGGTGTGCACCAGCCAAGCCAGCGGCCCGTTTCGCGACCGTTTCCACGTCCGCAAACACGGAGGAAACACCGCGGTCGGGGATGATGGTGGCAACGGAAGGCGGCGAGGCGTGCGGGTACTGGTGGTCGAGGACGAACCGTTGCTGGCGGCAGCGATCGCCGAGTGGTTGCGCGACGAGACCCACGCGGTCGACCTCGCCGGAGACGGCGCTGCCGCGCTGGACCGGCTGAGCATCAACGCGTACGACGTACTGGTGCTGGACCGCGACATCCCGGTGGTGCACGGCGACGAGGTCTGCCGCCAGCTGGTCGAGTCCGGCTCGCCGACCCGGGTCCTGATGCTCACCGCCGCAGCAGCTGTCACCGACCGGGTCGAAGGGCTCGGACTGGGCGCCGACGACTACCTGACCAAGCCGTTCGCCTTCACCGAGCTGGCGGCCCGGGTGCTGGCACTGGGGCGTCGCAGCAGGCCGGCTGATCCACCTGTACTACGCCGTGCCGGGCTGACACTCGACCCGGCCAGGCACGAGGTGTTCCGGGACGGTCGGTACGTCCCCCTGTCGAAGAAGGAGTTCGCCGTACTGGCTGAGCTGCTCAGAGCGGATGGAGCGACGGTGTCGGCCGAGCAACTGCTGGAGAAGGCGTGGGACGAGCACGTGGATCCGTTCACCGGTGCGGTCCGGCTGACGATCCTCAAGCTGCGGCGGAAGCTGGGGGAGCCCGGTGTGGTCGAGACCGTGACCGGCGTCGGGTACCGGATCCCATGAGGCTGCGGACACGGCTGACGCTGATCTACGGCGGGCTGTTCATGGTCGCCGGCGTGCTGCTGCTCGGCGTCACGTACCTGCTGTTCACCCAGGAGCTCGGCAAGGACCACCGAGTGCTGATCCGCGGGACCTTCCAGACGACCCCGGGCGCGACGCCGAAGGCCCCGCCGGACAACGAGGTGTTCGTGCTCAACCAGGACGGCGACGTCCTGACCGGGCCGGAGGCCGAGCGGGTGATGGAGGCACAGCGCAAGCAGGTGAAGGCCGCAGCAACCCAGTCCCTGCTGGTCCAAGGCGGCATCGCACTGGTCCTCGTCGGCGGCCTGGCAGCAGGCTTCGGCTGGATCGTCGCGGGCCGCGTCCTCACCCCACTGCACCGGGTCACCGACACCGCCCGCCGGATCGCGGCAGCACCCGCAGCGGGTCGCGGTCTGCACGAGCGGATCGCGCTCGACGGCCCGGACGACGAGGTGAAGAACCTCGCCGACGCCTTCGACACCATGGTCGAGCGGCTGGACCACTCGTTCGACGGCCAGCGCCGCTTCGTGGCCAACGCGTCCCACGAGCTTCGTACGCCGCTCACGCTCGGCCGTGCGCTGGTCGAGATCGCGATGCACCGCAAGACGGCTTCGCCCGACGTACAGCAGCTCGGCGAGAGCCTGCTGGAGATCAACACCCGGCACGAGCAGCTGATCAGCGGGCTGCTGGTGCTGGCCGACTCCGAGAAGGAGCTGACCGCGGTCTACCCGGTCAACCTGGCCGACGTGATCACCCACGTCGTCGCCCAGCTGACCCGAGAGGCGACTGCTGCCGGCGTACGGGTGACTGCTGAGCCGGGGGATGCTCCGACGGTCGGTGACGCGCTGCTGCTCGAGCGGCTCGTGCACAACCTGGTCGAGAACGCGGTCCGGCACAACGTGGACGACGGGTGGGTGCGGGTGGCCAGTCGGACCGTGCCGGGCGAGCGGGTCGAGGTGGAGGTGAGCAACACCGGGCCGGACGTTCCGCCGTACGAGGTGGAGGGGCTGTTCAAGCCGTTCCGGCGGCTGGGCGCGGACAGGATGGTCGGCACGAAGGGGGCCGGGCTGGGCCTGTCGATCGTGCGGTCGGTGGCCGAGGCGCACAGCGGGACCGTGCAGGCCTCTCCCCGCGACGGCGGCGGGCTGAAGACTGTGGTGTCGCTGCCTGTCGATCCGGACTGATGCTGTTCGTGTAGTGGGTACAACACTCACCAGGAGGTCGCGATGACGCAGTACCTGCTCAGCATCTACCAGCCGGACGGCGTGGTGCCGGACGACGAGTTCCTGGCGCCTGTCATGGAGCAGCTGTCGGTGTGGAACGACGACCTGCGCAAGGCCGGTGCGTGGGTGTTCAGCGCGGGGCTGCACCCGCCGGAGTCCTCGACCGTCGTCAAGCAGCAGGGTGACGAGCTGCTGGTGACCGACGGGCCGTTCACTGAGGGCAAGGAGCACGTCGGTGGGTTCACGGTGATCGACGTCGAGGACCTGGACGCGGCGCTGACTTGGGCGCGGCGACTGGCCAAGATCCTGGTTGCGCTGCCGGTGGAGGTTCGACCCTTTGTCGGTTGACGTTGCCGCGGTGTTCCGGAGCGAGCACGGCCGGGCGGTCGCCGTACTGGCTCGCTCGTTCGGCGACCTCGACATCGCCGAGGACGCCGTCCAGGAGGCGTTCACCACGGCGCTCGAGCGCTGGCCGGAGCAGGGCCTGCCGCCCAGTCCGGCCGGCTGGATCATCACGACCGCTCGCAACCGCGCGATCGACCGCCTCCGCCGGGAGGCCGCTCGCGAGGACAAGTACGCCCAGGCAGCGCTGCTGCACGCCCAGGACGAACCAGTGGAGGAGGGCCCGGTGCGCGACGACCGCCTGCGGCTCATCTTCACCTGCTGCCACCCGGCGCTCGCCCTGAACGTCCGGGTCGCTCTGACTCTGCGCCTGCTCGGTGGACTCAGTACGGCGGAGATCGCCCGCGCCTTCCTCGTCCCGGAGCCGACGATGGCCCAGCGGCTCGTCCGGGCCAAGGCGAAGATCCGCACCGCCGGCATCCCGTACCGGATCCCGTACGACGCCGACCTGCCCGAGCGCGTGCGCGGCGTCCTGGCTGTCGTCTACCTGGTCTTCAACGAGGGGTACGCCGCCTCGTCCGGCGACGACCTGGTCCGCAGCGACCTCTGCACCGAGGCGATCCGGCTCGGCCGGCTCCTGGTCGAGCTGATGCCCGACGAGCCCGAGGCAGTCGGCCTGCTGGCCCTCATGCTCCTGCAGCACTCCCGCACGCCGGCCCGCACCTCAGCAGACGGCCAGCTGATCCCGCTGCCCGAGCAGGACCGCCAGTTGTGGGACCAGCAGCTCGTAGCCGAGGGCCAAGACCTGGTACGCCGTTGCCTCCGCCGCGACCAGCCAGGTCCGTACCAACTCCAGGCAGCCATCAACGCCGTCCACAGCGACCCACCCACGGACTGGTCGCAGATCGTCCAGCTCTACGACCACCTGCTCGCCCTGACCCCCACACCGGTCGTCGCACTCAACAGAGCGGTCGCCGTAGCCGAGCTCCACGGCCCAGCCGAAGCCCTGGCCCTGGTGCAAAAGCTGGACCTCGACACCTTCTACCTCTTCCACGCCATCCGAGCCGACCTCCTCCACCGGCTGGACCGCCCCGCCGAGGCCAGAGCCGCCTGGCAGGCCGCGCTAGACCTCACCGACAACACCGCCGAGCAGGCCTTCCTCCGCCACCGCCTGGCCGCACTCGACTAACGGCTGTTCACCAATCAGTCGTATCCGAGCTGTTGATCTCGGACCGCCCGATCGCCACAGTTGGTCCGGACCAATCTGGAGGAAATCGTGCGGAGAACCACCGCCCTGGTCGCTCTGGCCGCCGCTCTCACCGCAGGAACCCTGTCCGCTCCCGCCGACGCAGCACCGCGGGCCCGTCCGCAGAAGGTGCTCGTGATCGGCATCGACGGCGCCCTGCTCAGCAAGATCCAGGCGTTCAACACCCCGGCCCTGAAGGGCCTGATCGCCACCGGCTCCAGCAGCCGGACCACGCTCTACGCGCAGCCGTTCGCGCCGACACTGTCCGGTCCCGGCTGGGCCACCAACGCGACCGGCGTCTGGCCGGACAAGCACAAGGTGACCAGCAACAGCTGGGGCACCGGTACGGCGCTCACCCGCTACCCCGACTTCCTCACCCGCCTGGCCCGCGCCGGCCGGACGACGTACGCGATCGCCGACTGGACGCCGCTGACCACGAACAGCGCCGGGCAGGCGATCTTCTCCGACGAGATCCAGCGCAAGGTCACGTACGACGGTGACGCGCTCGGCTGGGCCGAGGCCGACCAGAAGATCGCGACCGACGCTTCGGCGTACCTGAAGAACACCGGGCCGGACGCGTCGTTCGTGTACTTCGGCAACGTCGACATCGCCGGCCACAGCTGTGGCGCCGACGGTGCTTGCTACCGCACGGCTCTGGAGAAGACCGACCAGCACATCGCGACCGTGCTCGCCGGGATGAAGGCGCGACCGACGTACGCGCAGGAGGACTGGACGGTGATGGTCACCGCCGACCACGGCCACACGCCGAGCGGCGGACACGGCGGTAGCTCGGTGGCCGAGCGGTCGTCGTTCCTGATCCGCACGGGTCCGGGAGCAGGGACCGGTACGCCGGCGATCGCGCCGAAGAACGTGGATCTCGCGGCGATCGCGCTCGACCGGTTCGGCGTCAGCTCTTCGGATCTGGACGGCCAGGCGACCCTCAAGGCCGACCCCTTCGACTCGCTCGCCAGCGGCCTGCAGGGACGCCTGGACGAGACCGGCGTGCCGGCCGACGTCCGCGGCTGGACCCACACGACGCCGTCCGGCTGGACCATCGACAACACCGGTCTCGGGACCGGCGGGGTCCGTGAGTGGCAGGGCTGGTCGTTCACGACCGATGACTTCTGGACCCGCGCCGCTGCCGACCAGTCGCGTGAGGGCAATGTGCGAGCGCGGGGTGTCTTCGCGGTAGCCGACTCCGACGAGTGGTCCGACAAGACCCGCAGCGGACTGTTCAACAGCCGGCTGACCTCACCGGCGTACGACGTTGCAGGAGCCTCGAAAGCAACGCTCAGCTTCTCGTCGCACTACCTGAAGAGCGGCAACGAGACCGCCCGGGTCACGGCCACCTTCGACACCGGCGCGACCTCGACGCTGCTCACCTACACCGCCGACACCATCGCGAAAATCGAGCGGCTGAGCCTGCCAGTCCCGGCCGGTGCGCGCTCGGTGCGCATTACCTGGTCGCTCACCAACGGCGACAACGACTGGTACTGGGCGGTCGACGCGCCCGCGCTCAGCAAAGGCTGACAATTTTCTCTACGCCGTGAACTATTTCTTTTCTGAACGGCGTGAACTATTTATGTGCTCATGATCAGAGCCGTTCGCCGCATCCTGCCGATGCTTCTCCTTGCCGCGCTCCTGCCGGTGACGACCTCCTCCGCCGCGCCCGCGTCAGATCCGCTGACCGGTCCGGCGGGGGAGGCGGCGCGCACGCCGTACATGGGCTGGAGCAGTTACAGCATGCAGGTGTACGAGCCGACCGCCGGCGGGTGGATCACGGCGGCGCAGATCAAGGCGCAGTCGGACGCGATGCACACCAAGCTGCAGCCGTTCGGCTACAAGTACATCAACATCGACGCCGGCTGGAACGACGGTGTCGACGGCTACGGGCGTCCGGTGCCGAGCACGTCGCTGTTCCCGAACGGGTTCCAGGACGTGATCGACCACATCCACGCGAACGGCCAGAAGGTCGGGATCTACAGCATCCCCGGCATCTCGCCCTCGGTTCGACAGGCCAACCTCCCGGTCTTCGGCCACCCCGAGTGCCGCACCGGCGACCTCGCGGTCATGCCGTTGCAGCAGGCCGACTACTGGGGTTTCGGTCACCGCATCGACATGACCAAGCCGTGCTCGCAGTACTACCTCAACTCGATCGCCGACCTGTACGCGTCCTGGGGCATCGACTTCCTCAAGTTCGACAGCGTGACGCCGGGCTCGGGGCACAACGACCTCTCGCTCGACGCGCGCGACGAGGTGAAGGGCTGGTCGCAGGCGCTGACCCCGCACGGCATCTGGTTCGAGCTGTCCTGGGCGCTCGACCTCAACTACGCCGACTACTGGAAGCAGTACGCGAACGGCTGGCGGATCGACTGGGACGTCGAGTGCTACTGCCCGGGGCAGGCGCTGACCGCCTGGCCGAACATCAGCAGGCTGTTCCCGAAGCTCGCCGACTGGTGGCGGCACGGCGGTCCGGGCGGCTGGAACGACCTCGACTCGCTCAACGTCGGCAACGGCGCGATGGACGGCCTGACGCAGGACGAACGTCGTACGGCGGCAACGCTGTGGGCGGTCTCCTCGGCGCCGTTCTACATCGGCAACGACATGACCAAGCTCGACCAGTTCGGCATCGACCTGCTGACGAACACCGAGGTGATCGCGGTCAACCAGGCCGGCCGTCCGGCGCGCCCGGTCTCGACCACGACCGACCAGCAGGTCTGGTACTCGCTCAACGCCGACAACACCTACACCATTGCCCTGTTCAACCTCGGCGGCGCGGCGTCGTCGGTGACGGCGAACTGGTCCGACCTCGGCTTGAGCGGCTCCTCGACCGTGCGTGACCTGTGGGCGAAGCAGAACCTGGGCTCGTTCGGGACCGGCTTCAGCGCGACCGTGCCGGCGCACGGCGTACGGCTGCTGAAGGTCACACCGTCAACCACCGCGACGATCAGCGTGAACGACGACGATCAGCGGATCTCGTACGGCGGCGCCTGGCAGCGCAACGGCAACCGTGAGGTCGTCGCGGTCTCGGACCCGCTGACCGTCGCGGTCGTGGACAGCGGCACGTTGCCGCCGACCGGCGTACGGACGACCGAGGTGAACAACGACGACCCGGCGATCAACTACACGGGTGCGTGGAGCCGCAGCTGGAGTCGTGGGCTCGGCGACTACCAGGACGACGTCCAGTACGCCGAAGCCGCTGGTGACGCCTTCTCGTACACGTTCGCCGGGACCGGGGTCGACTACGTGACCGAGAAGCACGCCTCGCAGGGGGACGTCGACATCTACGTCGACGGCGTCTTCAAGCAGACGGTCAGCGCCTTCCAGGCCTCTGGGCGCAGCGCGCAGCAGGCGGTCTACAGCATCTCGGGCCTGACGAACGGCATCCACACGATCCGCGGGGTGAAGAAGACCGGGCAGTTCCTGCTGCTCGACAAGTTCAACGTACGGGCGCCCGCCGGCGTACGGACTCTTGCGTTGAACAACGACGACGCGCGGATCACCTACACGGGGTCGTGGGGCCGGAGCACCGGTCGTGGGATGGGCGACTACCAGGACGACGTCCAGTACACGGAGGCCAACGGCGATGCGTTCAGCTCGACCTTCGTCGGCACGGGCGTCGACTACGTGACCGAGACGCACGCTTCCCAGGGCGAGGTGGACCTCTACATCGACGGCGTCTTCAAGCAGACCGTCAACACGAGTCGCCCTGAAGGCCGCGGAGCGCAGCAGCTCGTCTACAGCATCTCCGGCCTGTCGAACGGCGCCCACACGATCCGCGGGGTGAAGAAGTCGGGCCAGTTCATGCTGGTCGACAAGCTGAACGTGCGGCAGGTGAGTCTGGTCAGCCCGGACACTGCTTCCTTCAGCAAGGCAGCCCAGGCCGATGTCAGCGTGCAGGTCGCCGGCGAGCTGGTCTCGGTCACGAAGGCCGGCACGGCGCTGATCAACGGCACCGACTACACCGTCGCGGGCCAGACGGTCACGATCAAGAAGGCGTACCTCGCGGCCCAGCCAGCCGGGAACGTCGTACTGACCTTCAATGTCCGCGGCGACTACCGCGACGACATCCACTCCGCTACGGCCAACGGCGCATCGCTCGACTTCACCTTCCACGGCACCTCGGTGCAGTGGCTCACCGCGCTCGGTCCGGACCAGGGTGAGGCCGACGTCTACGTCGACGGCACGCTGATCACCCGCGTCAACCTCAACGCCGCCTCGCGAAAGACCCAGCAGCAGGTGTTCAACCGGACCGGCCTGACCAGCGCGGACCACACCCTGCGGATCGTGAAGGTCTCAGGCTCCGTACTACGCAACGACGTGGTCAGGTACACCACATAGGGTCTGGCTCATGGAGCTGATCTGCGAGGTGGAACCGCCGACCCGGCCGGACCTGAAGAAGGTCCGGCACCAGATCGGCGTGATGAGCCCGATCGCCGACGGCTTCCTGATCCCTGACAACCACATCGGCCGCGCGACCGTGTCGAGCGTCGCGGTCGCGAACGAGGTCCAGGCGATGGGCGCGCGTGGCATCGCCTGCCTCAACTCCCGCGACCGCAACCTGCTCGGTCTGCGTCGCGACCTGCTGACGGCGGCGGCGTACGGCGTCGAGCAGTTCCTCTTCGTGCACGGTGACGACCCGAGCGAGGGCGGCCGGACCAGCCAGCTGACCGTCCGCACGATGCTCGAGGAGACCCGCGCGACCAGCTTCCCGGGCCTCGGCCCGTTCCAGGTCGGCGCGACCGCGCGGCTCGGCAAGGTCCCGACCTGGAAGAAGGAGGCCGACTTCCTCTTCCTCCAGGTCAGCTTCGACTTCGAGACGCTGCTGCGCTGGCGCGAGAGCGTCGACCTGACCATCCCCGTGTACGCCGGGGTGATGGTGCTGGCCAGCGCGAAGATGGCGCAGAACCTGGCCGGTCTGCCCCAGCTCGCGATCCCCGACGCCCTCGTCGAGGCCGTCGACCGGGACCGCGACGCCGGGGTCGAAGCGGCCTGCGAACAGGTCCTGAAGATCCGGGACAGCGGTGCCTTCGAGGGGGTCCACCTGGTGCCGGTGAGCCGGTACCGTCAGGTGGCTGCCCGGCTCGAACGCGAACTCTGACGCCTGCTCGCGGCGTAACCGGCTGAGACCGGTTAGTGTCAGCGTTCAGAAACTACTGACGGAGGAGGAGGCGTGGCTGTACCCGGCAAGGGTCTGATCGACGGTCTCAAGGTCACCGCGAAGACGCTGTCCCGCCGCGCCGTCACCGAGCAGTACCCGGACGTGCAGCCCGAGCTGCCGCCGCGCAGCCGGGGCGTGATCGCGCTGATGGAGGAGAACTGCACCTCCTGCATGCTCTGCGCGCGCGAGTGCCCGAGCTGGTGCATCTACATCGACTCCCACACCGAGACCGCGCCGTCGGTCGGTGAGCAGGCCCGCGAGCGCAGCCGGAACGTGCTGGACCGGTTCGCGATCGACTTCAGCCTCTGCATGTACTGCGGGATCTGCATCGAGGCCTGCCCGTTCGACGCGCTGTTCTGGTCGCCGGAGTTCGAGTACGCCGAGACCGAGCTGCGCAACCTGACCCACGAGAAGGACAAGCTGCGCGACTGGATGTGGACCGTGCCCGCGCCGCAGCCGATCGACCCGGGGCCGAGTGTCGTCGAGCCGGTGATCGAGCCGGGGAGCGACGAGTGACCACAGCGCTCTTCTCCATCGCGGGGGCGGTGGCGCTGTTCGCGAGCATCATGGTCGTCACTTCGCGCCGGATCGTGCACGCCGCGCTCTGGCTCGTCGTCGCACTGGGCGCCGTCGCCGGCTGCTTCGGCGCGCTGCATGCCGAGCTGGTCGCGCTGGTGCAGATCCTCGTGTACGTCGGGGCGATCGTCGTACTGGTCCTCTTCGCGTTGATGCTGACCAAGGCTCCGACCAACCCGCTGCCGGCGTTGACCACGCACCGCAGTCCTTTCGCCGCGGTCGTCGCCGGCGTACTGGCCGTGGTCCTCGGCGCCGGCGTAGTTGTTGCTTTCGGCAACGAGAAGATCAAGCCGGTCCCCGACGGATCGGCGGAAGCGATCGGGAACGCGGTGTTCCGCACCTGGGTGCTGCCGTTCGAGGTCCTCTCCGTTCTCCTCCTGGCTGCTCTGATCGGCGCGATCGTGCTGTCACAGCGCTCGGGCAAGAAGGAGAACTGATGCCGCTCGTTCTCCCGCTGCTGCTCGCGGTCGTTCTCTTCTGCCTGGGTGTGTACGGCGTGCTCGCGCGCCGCAACGCGATCACCGTGCTGATGTCGTTCGAGCTGATGCTCAACGCCGTCAACCTCAACCTGGTCGCCTTCGACGCCTGGCGCCTCGACGGCCTGGCCACCGGGCAGACGCTGGCGATCTTCGTGATCACCATCGCCGCGGCCGAGATCGGGCTCGGCCTGGCGATCGTGCTGCTGCTGTTCCGCGGCCACGGGCACGTCGACGTGGACGCGGCGCGGGATCTGAAAGAGGTCGACCAGTGATCGCCACGACCTGGCGCGTGCTCGGCGTCGGCTTCTCGCTGCTCGTGGTCCTCAGCGCGATCCTGCTGTACGGCGTGGACCCGCAGGTCACGTCGTTCCCCGGCACGGGCGCCGGTTCGGCGTACTGGACCTTCGATCTCCGCACCGACGACCTGACCGTGCTGCTGCTGGCCGTCGTCGGCGTGGTCTCCACCTGCGTCCAGGTCTACTCGATCAGCTACCTGCACGACCGCGTCGCGTCGTACACGGCACTCGTCACGCTCTTCACCGCCGCGATGGTCACCGTGGTGATCTCCGACAGCCTCTTCCTGCTGCTGATCGGCTGGGAGGTGATGGGCGCGTGCTCGTACCTCCTGATCGGTCACTACTGGGAGCGTCGCGACGCCCGCGCCGGCGCGATGAAGGCCTTCCTGGTCACCCGGCTGGGCGACGTCGGGTTCCTGTTCGGCATCTTCGTGCTCGGCCTCGGCGCCGGCACCTTCCGGATCTCCGAGCTCAGCGGGTCACAGATCTCCCCGGCCGCGCTGACCACCGGGACCGTGCTGCTGCTCGTCGGCGTGGTCGGCAAGTCGGCGCAGGTCCCGCTGCAGACCTGGCTCCCGGACGCGATGCCCGGTCCGAGCCCGGTCAGCGCCCTGATCCACGCGGCGACGATGGTCGCCGCCGGTGTCTTCCTGATCGCCCGCCTGTACGACGTGTTCGTGGCGGCGGAGACGACGCTGAAGATCCTGGCCGTGGTCGCCTGCGTGACGATGCTGTTCGCCGCGCTCTGCGCGATGGCCGCGGTCGAGGTGAAGCGGGTGCTGGCCTGGTCGACGGTCAGCCAGCTCGCGATCATGTTCGCCGGGCTCTCCCTCGGTACGGCGGACGGCCGGCACGCCGCGCTCTTCCACCTGGTCACGCATGCCGCGTTCAAGGGACTGCTGTTCCTCTGCGCCGGGGTGCTGCTGCACCAGGTCGGCAGCGCGGCGTTCGTCGTACTCCGGCGGTACACGCGCCGCGGTGTGCTGCGCAAGGCGATGCCGGTGACCTTCGTGACCATGACGATCGGGCTCGCGGCGCTCGCCGGCGTACCGGGGTTCGCCGGGTTCTTCTCGAAGGACTCGGTCGTCGAGGCCGCCTGGCACCACGCGCGCGACGGGTCGACGATCGGCTGGGTCGTGCTCGTGTCGGTCTGCCTGACCGCAGCGATGACCGCGTTCTACTGCGTGCGGTTGTGGCTGTGGACTTTCTTCCGGACTCCCGCGCTGGCCGGGGCGCTCGGCGCGTTCGAGGACGACGACGCGATGGCCGACGTCGAGGACCCCGACTTCTCGAAGCTGCGGGACGGGTCGTGGTTGATGCTCGGGCCGCTGGTGCTGCTGGCGATCGGCGCGATCGGACTCGGGTACGTCGACGGGGTGCATGTGAGCTGGCCGGTTGCCGGACTGACGACCGCGCTGGCGGTGTTCGGTGCGCTTCCGGCGTACTCGCTGTGGCAGCGCGGCGCTGACCCGCGGCCGGTGGTGCTGGAGAAGGAGTTCGGCGTCGACGCGGCGTACGGGAAGGCTGTGGTCGTGCCGGTGCGGTGGTTCGCGAAGCTCGCCGTCCTGGGTGATCGGGATGTCGTCGGTGGGTACGTGCGCGGAATCGGGCGGGCGGGGACGCTCGCGTCGCAGGGCTTCCGGATGCTGCAGACGGGCAACGTGCAGACGTATCTGACCCTGGCGGTCGCCGGCGTGATCGCGCTGGCGATCCTGGCGGGGGTGATCAGCGCGTGAACGGCGTACTGCTGAGCATCCTCTCGCTGCCGGTGCTCGCGGCCCTTGCTCTGTGGGCGTTGCCGTCCTCGACCGGAGACCGGATCGCGGCGCTGTACGGGTCGGTGATCTCGGGACTGGTCCTGGTCGGCTCGGTCGTGCTGTGGATCGAGTACCTCCGCTTCGCGCGGCCGTCCGGTCCGGTCACCCTGGGACTCGCAGCACTGTCCGACGCACCGCCCAGCGCGATGCCCGGGCGGCTCTTTCCGTTCGCCGAAACAGATCTCACCTGGATCCCTGCTCTTGACGTCCGCTTTCACCTGGCCGTCGACAGCATCTCGCTGCCCCTGATCATGCTGACCGCTCTCCTGGTCTTCCTCTGCTGCATCTACTCCCTGCGGATCACCCCACGCATCGGCCGCACCCGCTCGCTGATCGCGCTGCTGCTGGTGATCGAGACCGGCGTGATCGGCACCTTCGCGGCCGCCGACCTGATCCTGTTCTTCCTGTTCTTCGAGGTCGTCCTGATCCCGATGTGGCTGATCATCGACATCTGGGGCGACCACCACGACCCGGCCGGACGGCGCCGCGCGGCGACCACGTTCGTGCTGATGACCGTGCTCGGCTCGGCCGTCATGCTGCTCGGCTTCCTGCTGATCCACCGCAGCTCCGGCACCTTCGACCTCGAGCTGCTCGGCGAGTTCCCGGTCAAGGGCGGACACGGTACGGCGCTGGCGGCGGCGATCCTGATCGCGCTCGGGCTGGCCGTGAAGATGCCGCTCTGGCCGCTGCACATCTGGCTCCCGGACGCGCACGCGAAGGCGCCGACGGTCGGCTCGGTCCTGCTGGCCGGCGTACTGCTGAAGCTCGGCAGCTACGGCCTGGTCCGGATCCTGCTGCCCGTCCTGCCCGACGCGACCGCGACCATCGCGCCGTACCTGGCCGGCTTCTCCACGATGGCGATCGTCGCGGGCTCGCTGGCCTGCCTCGCGCAGACCGACGTGAAGCGGCTGATCGCGTACTCCTCGGTCGGGCACATGGGCTTCATCGGGCTCGGCATCGCGACGATGTCGCCCGAGGGCGTCGCCGGGGCCCTGTTCGCGAACATCGCGCACGGCGTGATCACCGGCCTGCTGTTCTTCCTGGCCGGCGCGATCAAGGACCGGCACGACACCAGCGACCTGCGCGCGATCGGCCGGGCGCTGTACGCACGGCTCCCGCGGATCAGCGCGCTGCTGACGTTCGCCTGCCTGGCCTCGCTCGGGCTGCCCGGGCTGGCTGGGTTCTGGGGCGAGATGCTCGCGCTGATGGGCGCGTACCGACCCGCTGACGGCCTGCCGCGTACGACGTACCTGGTGATGATGGCGATCGCCGGACTCGGGACCGTGCTGACCGCGGCGTACTTCCTCCGCCTGATCCGCAACCTCTGCCAGGGTGACCCGGCCGAGCACCCGGCGACTGCGTTCGCCGTCGACCTGAGCCGGATCGAGCTCGTGACCTGGGCGCCGCTGGTCGTGCTGACCGTGGTGCTCGGGTTCTGTCCCTGGCTGCTGCTCGACCACTGGACGTTCCTATGACGATGACCTGGACCGACTGGCAGGCGATCATCGTCCCGCTGGTCCTCGCGGTCGGCGCCGTCGCCGTCCTGATGATCGACAGCTTCTGGGGTGCCGGCTCGTCGCGCTGGCGGCATCTGAGTCTTTCGCTGGTGAGCAGCGGGGTGATCCTGTTCGGGTTGGCTTTCGTGGTGACCCAGCAGAACGAGTTCCGCCCGGGCTTCTGCCGTACGGCGGTCGAGGGGCCGGCCGAGTGCAGCCTGGTCTTCGAGCCGCTGACGGCCGGGCTGTGGGCGGTGCTGCTGCTTGGCGGGCTCGGGGTTGTCTGGCTTTCGGCGTACCAGTTGCTCGATCGCGACATCCCGGTGGGGGAGTACCACTTCCTCCTGCTGAGTGCGCTGGTCGGCGCGACTGTGCTCGCCGGTGCGCGCGACCTCGCAACGATGGTGATCGCGCTCGAGGTCGTCTCGCTGCCGAGCTTCGCGATGGTCGCGCTGCGGCGGGATCGCCGCGGCTCCGAGGGTGCGCTGAAGGCCTTCTTCGTCTCGGTCCTGTCGACGGCCGTGATGCTCTTCGGCATCTCGTACCTGTACGGCGTGACTGGCACTCTCTATCTGCAGACCCTCGCCTCGCGGGTCCCCGGACTCGACGGGGACCTGCGCCGGGTCGCCTTCGTGGCGGTGCTGTTCGTGGTCGTCGGCTTCGCCTTCAAGATCGCCGCGGTGCCGTTCCACGGTTGGCTTCCCGACACGTACGCCGGTGCGCCGGTCGAGGTCGCGGCGTTCCTCGCCGTCGTCTCCAAGTCGGCCGGCGTTGCTGGTCTTCTGGTGCTGGTCATCTACGGCATCGCACCGAGCGGCGTCGACCTCCGCCTCGCCCTGGGGATCCTCGCGGCCGTCACGATGACCGTCGGCAACGTCGCCGCCCTGCGCCAGCGCTACGCCGTACCCCTGCTCGCGTGGTCGTCGATCGGCCAGGTCGGCTTCCTGCTCGCGCCGCTCGCCGTCGGCGACGCCCAGGCTGTTGTCGCGTACTTGGCGGCGTACGTCGTCGTCACCCTGGGAGCCTTCGGCGCCGTCGCCGTGGTCCAGCGTCACCGCCCCGGCGGTCTGCTGACCGACTACCAGGGGATGCTCCGCTCCGAGCCGGGGCTGGCCGCCGCGCTGGTCTTCTTCCTGGTCGTCCTCGCCGGCCTCCCGCCGGGCCTGGCCGGTTTGTTCACCAAGCTCGCGGCGTTCCAGTCCGTCATCGACTCCCACCTGCCGTGGCTGGCGATCGTGATGGCCGTCAACGTGATGATCGGCCTGGCCGTTTATCTGCGCTGGGTCGCCGAGCTCTTCCGGACGCCGGAGGACACCCCGTTCTCGGTCAACATCGAGAACTCTGCTGTCACGGTCATCACTGCCTGTACGGCGGTCGCCGTGGTGTTCTCGGTGCTGCCGGCAACATTGTTCGCGCTGCTCAACTGAGCTGCGGCTCCGCTTACTCGCTCAGGTGGGGTGCGTTCGGGTGGTAATGACGTTGGCGCTCGACCGGGGCGTCGTCGAAGTTGCCGGCGCCGTTGACGACCTCACCGACGCCTAGCTGCACACCCTGCGCCTTGCCGAAGCCCTTGAGGACCGCGCCTCGGTGATCGGGATCCGGGTGGGTGTAATCGGTGCCTCCGGCCAGCACGACGTCCTGCGCGGTGATCTGCCCGAGGATCTGACAGCCGTCCCCGAGCTCGGCAGGGGCGACCACCAGCGCGCCGCTGCTCAACCTCGCACCGTTCCCGATCGTCACCTCATCGCCGGCAGCAACGATCCGGGCGCCGCCCTCACCGATCCTCGCATCATTGCCAATAGCAACAGATCCGCCGGGCCCGACGGAGACGAAGGTCCCCGGCAGCAACGTGTTCCGATCACCCAGCACGCACACGCCGTCCTCGGCGCACTCGATCACGACCCCGGGATACAGAACGTTTTCCTTGCCCAGGACAACACGGGCGCCGACCAGCACCGAGTACGGGTCGAGCACCACGGTCCCGCTCTCGGCCAGTTCGAGGATCTCGGCGACCGTCCGGAGTCCGCGGTCACGCCGCTGCTGGTCAGTGATCACCCACGAGACCCTAGTCCGGGACGACGAGCGTGGAGAGCATCCGGCGCCTGCGATCCGCGGCGTCGGGCTTCCCGGCGTACCGGCTGAGCAGTTCGCCGTACGCCGTGAGGAACTCGGTGAACTCCTCGTCCGACAGGTTCAGCGCGGTCTGCCGGAAGCTGACGCCGTCGCCCATCGGGTCGATCTCGGGGCGGGCGAGGTACTGGTCGAGGTGCCCGCCGATGCCCGCGACGAACACGGTGAACATCGTGCGCAGCTTGTCGTGGTCGACCCCGTCGTTGTCGGAATCGCCGGCCTGCGCGTTCAGCGTGTAGGTCCGCTCGATCGCACCGCGCACCTGGTGCTCGTCGGAAACCATCAGCACGCCGGCCTTCACCAGTACGCCGACTTGCCGGTACAGCGTCGTCGTCGCGACGTCGGGCAGCAGCTCGGCCAGCTCGCGAGTGGTCAGCGACCGGCCGATCAGCAACTGCGTGATCCGCCACCGCAACGGGTGGTGCAGCAGGTCGACAAGAGAGGTCATCTGGTCTTTCGATTCCAATCTTGGTAATATTCCCAGTAATGGAAATAGTCTAGGAGCGGAGGACCTGACATGGCGACAGTACGTGCGAACGACACCACGGTGACCGTAGGCCTGAGTTGGTGGGAGCGGTTCTTCGCCGCCGGCCGCCCACGGCTGGCGATCCCGGTCGACGCGATCGCGACGGTCGGCGTCGTCAACCAGCCGACCCGCTGGACCGCGACCCCCGGCGGCCGCTCCGGCCTCGTCGTCACCGGCGTCCTCAAGGTCGGCCGGTGGGGCCTCGGCACCGGCGTACGCCACTTCGTCAGCGTCCGCCGCAACCGCCCGGCCGTCCGCCTCACCCTCACCCCGGAAGGTGCCGACCTGACCGGCTACGACGTCGTACTGGTCAGCACTCCCAACGCCGAGGCCCTGGCCGCTGAGCTGGTCCCCACTAACCTCGTGGAATGACTCTCGACCCGACCGCTGCCTTGGCGGTCGCTGACGAGCTACGCGAGGTGTACCTGTCCGCCTTCGGCGCGCCCGGGTACGACGAGCCCGCCGAGAAGGCCGACCAGTTCGCCGCCGAGCAACTGCCGACCCACGCCACCCGGCCGGGCTTCAAGCTCGTCGTCACCCGGTCGGCGGGTGTGGTCACCGGGTTCGCGTACGGGTTCACCGGCGACCGCGGCCAGTGGTGGCCCGACCGCATCGCCGAGGTCGCGCCCGAGATCGCCGACGAGTGGGTCGGCGGGCACTTCGAGTTCGTCGAACTGGCCGTCGCCGCGTCAGCCCAGCGCCAGGGCCTGGGCGCCGAGCTCCACGACGCGCTGATGGCGGACCTGCCGCATCGAAAGGCCCTCCTCAGCACGTACGCCGACGACCGCCCCGCCCCGAGGCTCTACCGCCGCAAGGGCTGGCAGGTCCTCCTCCCCAACCTCACCCCGGACGCCGCGCTGTACGGCAAAGACCTGACGCGATGAACCGCGACGACGCAGCGCGGCCATCCACCTCGGGCAGCAACTACGACGATCTGGTCGGCGAGGATCGTCCAGTCGTACCGCCGTACCGCGGTCAGGCCGCGGGCCAATTCCCCCGTGTTCGCCGTATGGACCTGCTCGGCTGGGTCACCGAGCAGCTTCGGCGGGACCAGCGGGTTCGCGGGCTGTGGATCACCGGCAGTACGGCGCGCGGCACGGCCGACGCGTTCAGCGACCTGGATCTCGTGGCGGTCGTCAACGACGGCGGGTCGCCCGCGGGCGCGTTCCTCGACGCCTGGCTCACCGCCGTTCGGCAGGCGATGCCGTTGGTCTACCACCAGGTCCTCGACTTCGGCCCGACGCTCGTGGTCAACCACATCGTCGGCGACGACTGGCTCCGCTTCGACCTGCTCGTCGGTCCACCCGACGTACTGCGCGGCCGCTCACGCCGTACAGCGAAGCTCGTCTTCGACCACGACGGGCTCGACGACACCCTGCCCACCGAGGGCGCGGTGACCAGCCCGTCGGCCGATGTCGTCGCGAAGGTCGTGCCCGAGTTCCTCCGGGTCGCCGCGTTGCTGCCGGTCGCGCTGGGACGGGAGGACTACGTCGTCGCCGCGTCGGGGTCGACGCTGATGCGCACGATGCTGATCCAGCTGATGGTCGAGTCGGTCGAGGTGGAAGACCGCGGCGGCGCCCTGCACCTGTCGACGCTGCTCGACCCCGAGCACTACCGCACGTTAGAGGCCCTGCCCCCGATCGCCGCGACGCGCGAGTCCGCGATCGACTTCCAACGGTCCTGCCTCGACGCCTTCGTCCCGTTGGCGCAGGACCTCTGCCGGCGTACGGAGGTCCCCTGGCCCGACGAGTTCGCAACCGCCGTACGGCGTCGCCTGGCGTCGGTCTTTGCGGGCGGAGCGGGCAGCGCGGGCAGCGCGGGTTAAGCCTGCGCGGGCTGTTCACCGGCTGCGGCGAGGCGGGCTTGGTAGGACTCGTACTGCTCGACGACCCGGCGCCAGAGCTGGTCCCGGTCGGCCTTGTCGAGGTGGTGGAGGGGAAGGTGGAACACGTCCGCCAGCAGCTCGTAGTACTCGGCAGGTGTTTCCATCAGCGTGGTGTCGATGCGATCGGCGGAGGTCTCAGCGAGCTCGATGGAGCGAAGGGCGAGCACGCTCTCGGGCCGGCGCAGGAAGGCCGACGCCACGCGGAGGAACGGTGAGCCGGGCGCGGTCGACAGGTAGGCGTGCTGCTCGGCGAAGTCGCCGATGACGGCAGGAGCGGCCTCGAAATCCATCCCCGCAATCACACTCCGCGCGTCGTGCTCGAGCCGCCAGCCATCGGTGATCGACGACGGGCCGAGGTCGAAGGTGTACGGCGCCTGCCGACTCGTCCCCACCTCAAGCGGCATAGGCTCCAAGAACCCGTCCCCGAGCCCAGCATCAACCAACCAGACGCGCTCCGGGTCCTCAGGCAGGCCGTCGACAGTCAGCACCAGATGCGTGCTGTCGACCCGCGGCTCCGGCATCGTCCGCGTCTGCACCCCACCGCGATGCATGGTCACCCGATACCCGAGCTCCTCGAGCAACCAGGCCAGCGCACCGTTCATCTGAAAGCAGTAACCACCCGCTTCCCGCGCGATCATCCGCTCGACCACAGCCCGCTGATCCAGCGGCCCACCCCGCCCGAGCTGGTACTGAACCGACTCGTACGGCACCGACACCACAAACGCCCGCTGCAGCGCGAACAACCCCTCCACGCTAGGCCCCGCCGGAGCCCCCTCCAACCCAATCCGCCGCAGGAACTCCAAGCTCGTCATGAGCCGAGCGTACGACCGAACGCAGCCCAACGGCCGGGCCTTTACGCGCCAACCCCGGGGACCGTGAACACCAAACGGGCACCTTGAACACCTCATAGGTTGTCCGAGCTCCCCGCTTGGTGTTCACGGTCCCGGCGCGTTGCATGCTGGGACAGCGGGTGCCTTCAAGTGGTTGACCTGGCAGGGTAGGGGCATGACTTCGGAGCGGATCTATGTGGGCAGCTACACCAGCCAGGACGGTGGCGGGACCGGGATCGGGTTCGGGACCGTCGAGGAGCTGGTAGTCGCGGTCGAGACGGCGGACCCGTCGTTCCTGACCAGGTCGGCCGACGGGCGGTTCCTGTACGCGACCAACGAGCAGGACACCGGTCGCGTCAGCGCGTTCGCGGTCGGCGGCGACGGTTCGCTGGAGTTCCTGAACGACCAGCCGACCGAGGGCGCGCACCCGTGCCACCTCACGATCGACCCCTCCGGCAACTACCTGCTGAGCGCCAACTACAGCTCCGGCAACGTCGCGATCCACCCGATCGCCGCCGACGGTTCACTCGGTACGGCGACGCAGATCCTGCAGCGCGAGGGCACAGGCCCGAACGCCGAGCGCCAGGAGGGCCCGCACGCCCACCAGGTCGCGTTCGACCCGGCCGGCGCGTACGCGTTCGACGTCGACCTCGGCTCGGACACCGTCTACGTCAACATCCTGACCGCGGACGGCCGCCTCGAAGACGTCAGCCAGCTCAAGGTCCACCCGGGCGCGGGACCGCGGCACCTCGTGTTCCACCCGGCCGGCGGCGCGGCGTACGTGATCAACGAGCTCGACTCGACGCTCACCGTCGCCAGCTACGCTGACGGCAAGCTCGCTGTCACGCAGACCGTGTCGACCCGGCCGGACGGCGCCGCGGGCGAGAACTTCCCGGCCGAACTGCTGATCAGCCCGGACGGCCGCTACCTGTACGGCTCGAACCGCGGCGACAACACGATCGCCGTCTTCGCGACCGAAGCCGACGGTCTCGGCGTCGAGCTGATCCAGACCATCAGCTCCGGCGGCGACTGGCCCCGACACCTTGCCTTCAGCAACGATTTCACCCGCCTGTACGCCGCGAACGAGCGCTCCGACGCCGTCGCGGTGTTCGAGATCGACCAGTCCAGCGGCGCCCTCACCGCAACGGGGACGCCGCTGTCCTGGCCGAAACCGGTCTGCATCCTGCCCGTCTGACCCGTACGCCGGGCCGCCGCCACCGGCGGCCCGGCCGTCGGCGGCCGTCGGCGACCCGCACGGCGGCCTACCGCCCGCCGGCCGACCGCGGTCCGCCTACCGTCGGCCGTCTGCCGCCGCAAGGAGGACGCCGTGACCGACTGGACAGCCCTGACCCGAGCGCCCGGCCGTAGCCGGAGCCGCTCGATCAACGCCGAGAACCCGACCGGAGCGCCCGGCCGGGCGGCGATGACGGCGTCGGCACTCGGCCCCTCCCGCAAAGGCCGGCCGGCGATCTCGCTGGAGCCAGGCGAGACCGCGACGCTCGCCGACATCGACGGCCCCGGCACCATCCGCCACATCTGGATGACCGTCCCTGACAAGACCGCAGCCGGCCCTTGGGTCCTGCGTGACCTCGTCCTTCGCATCTTCTGGGACGACGACGAGGCGCCCGCTGTCGAGGTCCCGCTCGGCGACTTCTTCTGCAACGGCTTCGGCCAGCGCGCGCTCGTGACCTCGGTCCCGATCGTCGTCGCCCCGACCGGCGGCATGAACTGCTACTTCCCGATGCCCTTCCGGCAGCACGCCCGCATCGAGCTCACCAACGAACACCCCGGCCAGGTCGACGGCATCTACTACCAACTCGACTACACCGTCGACGACGAGCTGCCCGAGGACACGGCGACGTTTCACGCCCAGTGGCGCCGCAGCAACGCCTCGACCGCTCTCGCCGAGGACCACGTGATCCTCGACGGGATCGTTGGCAGCGGCAACTACGTCGGCACGTACATCGGCCTCACCGCGCTGGAGCGGTACTGGTGGGGTGAGGGCGAGGTGAAGTTCTACCTCGACGACGACACTGACTACCCGTCGCAGTGCAGCACCGGGCTCGAGGACTACGCCGGCGGCGCATGGGCCTTCCAGGACGCGCTGCGCGTGGATCCGCCGCCGGTCGCGCTGACGTTCAGTGCGCCGTACTGCGGCTATCCGTTCTACTCGGCGACGGACACGACCGGGGCCTCGCCCTTCCTGACCAGCACGCTGCAGTCGCACGGGATGTACCGCTGGCACCTGCCCGATCCGATCATCTTCCGCGATCGCCTCAAGGTCACGCTGCAGCAGATCGGCGCCTGGGACCACGGGCACTTCGAACGCAGCGACGACATCTCGACGGTCGCCTACTGGTACCAGGCGACCGGCGAAAACTCTGTGGTTTCCCTCCCGCCCCGCGCCCACCGCCGTCCCCGCTGAGGAGCCTCCATGCCGTACGACGAACCGAACCGCGGTCAGGTCCACTTCAGTCCCCGCGCCGGCTGGATGAACGACCCGAACGGCTTGCTGCACTACCGCGGTACGTACCACTTCTACTTCCAGCACGCGCCCGACAGCCTGGTCTGGGACACGATGCACTGGGGGCACGCGACGAGTCCCGACCTCGTGCACTGGACCCAGCAGGCGAACGCGCTCGAGCCGGCGACTCATCCCGGCGACCTGTGGTCCGGCGGGGGAGTGGTTGACCTGGGCAACACCTCGGGGCTCAAGGACGGCGACGAGGACCCGATCCTGGTCTTCTCCGGGACCCAGGGCGTGCGGATGTTCTACAGCCTCGACGGCGGTTACACCTTCACGCCGTACGACGACGGCCGCGTGATCGCGCAGCCGAGCGGGCGCGAGAGCCGCGACCCGAAGGTGGTCTGGCATGCACCGACGGCGACCTGGGCGATGGTCGTCTGGTCCGATGCTGAGGGCAACGGTGTCGACGTGTTCGTCTCGCCCGATCTGCTTGTGTGGGAGAGGACCGGCCGGTACGTCGCCGACTGGTTCTTCGAGTGCCCGGACTTCACCCCGATGGAGCTGGACGGCGAGACCATGTGGGTGCTGCGCGACGCGCGCGGTTCGTACGTCGTCGGGGAGTTCGACGGCCGCACCTTCAGTACGCCCTGGACCGAGGCGCAGACGATCACCCGCAACCCGGGTCCCGCGGCCGGTGACTATTACGCGGCGCAGTCGTTCGAGAACCTGCCCGACGGCCGTGTCGTCACGATGGGCTGGCAGGGGCGCAACAAGGGTTCGGTCTGGACCGGTAACGCGAGCTTCCCGGTGCAGCAACGCCTCGTGCAGACCCCGGAGGGTCCGCGCCTGCTCAGTGAGCCCGTCGAGGAACTCAGCTCCTTGCGCGAGTCAACAGTTGCCTGGGGCCCGACATTGTTTGCTCCAGGCAACACATTGCTCGGGTCGGGCCGGACCTTCGAACTGGAGGCGACCTTCGATCTCGCCGCCTCCCAGGCCCGGACGTTCACTCTCCGTCTCCGCGGCCACGACCTCGTCTACGACGTCCAAGCAGGACAGCTCGACGGCTACGACGTACCGGTCGCCCCCGATGGAACCCTCACCCTGCGGCTCCTCGTCGACCGGGGTCAGCTCGCGATCTTCTCCGGCCTCTCCTACATCTGCCTGAACGTCGACTTCGACAGCGAAGCCGCCGGCGACGAGATCGAACTCGTCACCGACGGCCCGCTGCAGGTGCAGACACTGGCTCTGCACCAACTCGAGTCGAGCTGGGTCAGACCGTGACGAGCTTCTCGAAGAAGAACTCGTGCTTGAGGAACGACACGTCGTACTCGTGACCGTGCTGCGGCGGCAGCAGCTGCGCGGCCTGGAACAGGCGCCAGCCGTCCTTCAGCGCGTCGAGGCCCGTCGCGTACGGCGGGACGTCGCTGTCGCCGGTCGTCGGCGAGGTCGCGCCGGTGCCGTCGTACGTCGACCAGCCGACCGTGCGCGCGTCGAGCGCGGACGAGGCCAGGTAGAGCACCAGGACCTGCTGGCGCACCGTCGTACCGGCTGCGGTGGTGTCAGGGGCAGTCGTCGTCATCAGGCATCCTTCTTCGCGGCGTGCGGGTTCATGCTGCGCTGGGAGATCACGCGCTGCGGGCGGTTCGAGACGCGGGTGACCCAGTAGTCCGGGTCGAAGGTGTCGTCGCCGGTCAGCGCCTGCCAGAGCTTGACCCGGTTGTAGATCTCCAGCCGGCCGGTCGCGTTCTCGTACCAGGGGAACGTCTGCTTGAGCTCGGCCGCGACCTGCTCGTCGTACAGGTCCTCGAGATCCCACAGCCGGACCTGGCGAACGGTCGGGTTGAAGCGGATCTTGAACATGTAGCGGTCGATCGCGCTGTCGTTCTTGCGGCCGCCGTGCCAGATGCCGTGGTGCAGGAAGACGACGGTGCCGGCCGGGCAGGTCAGCCGGGTCTGGCCGGCCAGGTTCTGGTAGCGGCCGGTGTCGGACTCGTTGGTCCGGCGCAGGTGGCTGCCGGGCACACTGAGTGTGCCGCCCATCTCGAGCGTCACTTCCTGCGGGTAGTACATCAGCTGCACGTCGAAGGCGTCCTCGCGGACGTCGATGATCGCGTCACCGTGGAGGTTCTGCGCCTCGCCCTCGTTGGCCTTGCGGATGTGCACGGCGTGGTGGTCGACGGTCGGCTCCGGGCCGACCAGGCTGTGGATCGCGCCGGCGATCTCGGGCAGCTGCACCAGCCGCTCCACGAACTCGCTGCTCGTGAAGGCCTCCGAGAGCGGAGTGCCGTACGGGACGCCGGGGACGCCGGCCTGGAGTACGTCGAGGGCCTGCTGGTTCATCTCGTCCGGGACGACGGCGTCCATCCGGAACGCGCCGGTGGCGACGAAATGAGCCATTTGAACCGAGGTGAGCAGGTTCTTGCGATGCGGGTGGGGCATGTCTCTCCCTCTCGGGGCGACTGGTCCTTGGTGGTTCCTACTCGTCCAGGTTAAGAAGGTTTCTCCTGTTTTCGCGTCGGCCTGAATCACCACTGGTGGTAATTTCTCACCATGCTTCGGTTAGCCTTGGCTCAACCGCCGGAGGTCGTCAACGTCGGCGCGGGCGTGCACGGCGTCCACCGGCGCCGCGACGTGTTCCGGCTCCCGGACCTGTGGCAGCTGCACCTCTACAGCTACTCGGCCGACCTGACGCTGGACGGTACGACGTACGCAGTGGCGCCCGGTTTCGTCAGCCTGACGCCGGCCGGGGCAGAGGTGCAGTTCGACTACCGCGGGCGCTCGGAGCACCTGTACGTGCACTTCCGTCCGCGGTCCGGCGGCGAGCCGTCGTACGTGCCTGAAGTCCAGGACGCGGGCGCCGCCGCGCCGGTGCTCGCCGACCTGCTGCGCTCGGCGCTGGAGGCGTCGCCGACCGGCTCCGCGCGCGTGGTCGCGGAGGTGTGGACCGCGCTCTGGCGCATCGCTGAGCTGTCCGCCGGTGCGGACTCCGAGCGCGGCACCCATCCGGCGGTCGCGACGGCGATCGCCTACATCGAAGCCAATCTCGCTCGACCTCTGACGGTCCCCGAGCTAGCGCGCGCGGCCGGGGTCTCGCACAACCACCTCACCCGGCTCTTCCACGCCGAAACCGGTACGACGGTGATCGCGTACCTGCGCCGCCGCCGGCTGACCCGCGCCCGGCACCTCCTGGTTGCATCGACCCTGTCGATCCCGGCCGTCGCCGCCTCGGTCGGCATCCCCGACCTGCAGGCCTTCAACAAGGCCTGCCACCGCGAGCTCGGCGGCTCACCGCGGGCGGTCCGAAATGCAGTGGTCGCCGGCGGCGGTACGTCCTAGCCTCGGCGTCATGCTGATTCCGGTCGCCGACGCCCCTGAGTTCGACGAGGAGGCTTCGACCGTCTTCGCCGAAGGCTGGCCGGAGTTCATCTTCCACGACGCCTTGGCCAAGCAGTACAACGACCGCCGGTCCCGGTTCTTCCCGCAGTGGGAGTTCTACTTCGTCTCTCCCCACCGTCGTCTGATCGCAGGCTGCTGGGGCGTCCCTCTCGCCTGGGACGGATACGTCCCCGACCTCCCCGGCGGCTACACCGACGCCCTGGCCCGCAGCGTCACGTCGTACGAGCAAGGCATCGAACCCAACACCTTCGTCCTGATGGCCGCCGCGGTCCGAGCCGACCAGCAAGGCCAAGGCACAGCCGCCGCGCTCATCACCGCCGTCCGCGACCGAGCCGTCGCCGCCGGCCTCACCCAGGTGATCGCGCCCCTCCGCCCCACCCTCAAAACCCGCTACCCCCTTACCGACATCGCGACGTACCTCACCTGGACCCGCGACGACGGTCTCCCGCTGGACCCGTGGCTCCGCACCCACGTCCGCCTCGGCGCGACGATCCTCGCCCCGGCCCCCGCCTCCCAAACCATCACCGGCACAGTCGCCGACTGGGAGAAGTGGACCGGCATGGCCCTCCCCTCAGACGGCAACTACACCATCCCCGCCGGCCTCTCCACCCTCACCATCACCAACGGCGTCGGCACCTACACCGAACCCAACATCTGGGTCCGTCACGCGTAGCAGCAGTCCGTCACGGCCTAGTACGCCGCGGAGGATGCTCAAGGAGCCCTCGCGGTCGGGGCCGGTGATGACTTGCTCGGCCCAGAGGGCGATGTCTTCCTGGGCTCTGGCGTGGCGGTAGTGGTGGAGATTGCGCTGGTGCACGGCGACCTCGCCGTACCCGGTGAAGAACGCGTCGAGCTGCTGGGTCGCGGTCGGGCCGAGGGTGCCCATGCCGCCGAGGAGGAACATCAGATCCTGCTCGCGGGGCGCCAGTACGGCGTCGTCCCAGTCGATCAGGTGGACGCCGTCCGCGCCGACGATCACGTTGCCGAGGTGCGGGTCGGCGTGGCAGATCACCGCTGCGCCGTGCGGCTCGTCGACCGGCTCCAGCAGCCCGAGGATTGCGTCCCGGTGCTGCCTCCAGAGCGCGCCCAGGTCAGCCTCGACATCGTCGGCCGGCGGCTGCTGGGTCAGCCGCGCATCCAGCTCCCGCAGCAGCCCCGGCATCCGAGCGTTCACCGGATTCAACCGCGGCAGCACTCGCCGCAGCTCATCCGACGGCTCGGTCGCGTGCACGCGCTTTAGCAGTACGCCGTACGCCGTCCACTCCGCGTCGCTGAGCCCGCTTCCGGACGCCTGCCGCCCGTCGACCCACGGCATCACCGTCAACCGCCGCCCGTCGCGCACACTCCACAACCCACCCGCCCGAGTCCGCACCGGTCCGGCAACGCCAGGGACTCCCGCAGCCGCCAGCTCCGCCGTCACCAGCGGCCCGGCATCGGTCCCGCCGCCAGACCACTTGACGGCGTACGAGCGAAGGCCGCCACGGCAACCATCCACCCCGGCCCCGACCGCGGCTGAGCCTGCCTCGACCCTCCACACAGCGGCCGCCAGGTCCGCACCCCCATGCACGCGAGTGAGTTCGGCCACATCGAGTCCGTGGTCCTCGAGCAGCCAGTGCTGCAGCGCCGGTGTGTTCACGGCGCTCAGGATGCCCGGCCAAGGGCGGTTCGGCGAGCGAATTGGCCGGGCGTCTCCCGCGGCGGTCAGCGGTAGTTGACGAACTGCACCGCGAAGTCGAGCTCCTGGCCCTTGATCAGCGACTGGACCGTCTGCAGGTCGTCGCGGCTCTTGCTGGAGACCCGTAGCTCGTCGCCCTGGATCTGCGCCTTGACGCCCTTCGGGCCCTCGTCGCGGATCAGCTTGGACAGCTTCTTCGCGTTCTCCTGGGTGATCCCCGCGCTGATCGTGGCGTTGATCTTGTAGATCTTGCCGCTCAGCTTCGGGTCCTCGGCCTCCAGACCCTTGAGCGAGATCTGCCGCTTGACCAGCTTGTCCTTGAGCACGTCGAGGACGGCGTTGCAGCGCTCCTCGGTGTTGGCCTGCAGGTCGATCGCCTCGCCGGACAGCTTGATCCCCGCGTCGACGTTCTTGAAGTCGAACCGCTGGCTGATCTCCTTCGCCGCCTGGTTCACGGCGTTGTCCACCTCCTGCTGGTCGACCTTGTTCACGATGTCGAAGGAGGACTCCGAAGCCATGGGCACTTCCCTTCCGAGTTGCTGTCTTTACGATTTGCTGTCAGGGGCACTGTCTGTTGTATCGTCTCTCACGCCGGTTCACGAACCGGCATCACCCTGGCAGGTTGCCCGAGCGGCCAAAGGGAGCAGACTGTAAATCTGTCGGCTTATGCCTACGCAGGTTCGAACCCTGCACCTGCCACAGGGCTGAAAAGAGCCCCTGACCTGCGGAAACGCAGGCCAGGGGCTCTTTCGCTGTGTCCGGCCGTCACCGGCCGTCATTGGGGATCTACGGCCGTCCGTCCCGAATGCGTCCCAAACTCTCAGGCGGCCACCGCGGGCAGCGTCGCGAGGGCTGCCTCGATCCGCCGGCGCGCAGCTTCCTCCTGACCGTCGATGCATCCGGCGTAAACGTCCAGCAGGACCTTCACGCTGTGTCCGGCCCATTGCGCCACCAGCGTCGCGGGAACGCCGGCGTTCAGTTGCAGGCTCACGCCGGCGTGACGAAGGTCGTACGGCCTGCGAGCTAGTGGTGAGAGGAACTGTTGTTCGGTCAGCGCCTTCTTGCGAGCCTTCGCCCAGGTGCGCGAGAGCGTGTTCGGATGCACTGGGTTGCAGTACGCCTTCGGAGGGACGCGTCCGAAGCGACCGACGCGGGTCACGAACAAGCGACCACCCGGGCCGGACCCATGGACTTCGAGGTGTCGCCTCAGCAGGGCAACCAGCTCGGGGCAGATAGGCACGCGCCGCGTGCTGTTCTCGGCTCGGTGCTTCAGCGGCCGTTCTTCCCGGACCTCTCCGGTGTCGCTCCAGGTCTGACCGGTCTGTTGTGTCGAACCGTCGAGCAACATTTCGCCCCAGCCTTCCTCGGGCAGGCTCAAGAGGTGTGATTCTGCGAGGTGGCGAACTTCTGCTGGACGCATCGCCGCGAGGTACATGCAGCCGTAGTACGCCTCCAGTGACGGGTAAATCTCCCGGACTGCCGCCAGCAGGGAACGGACTTGTTCCGGATTCGCCAGCACGCGGGGATCGACCTTTTCGTCGTGCTGTGGTGCCTTCCAACTGACCGTGTCGAATGGATGCGTCTGGAGCAGCTTCAGTTCTACGGCGTACCGCAACGCGCCGTGCAGAGTGGCCCGGCGTCGGGTGATTGTGCTCGGTGCCGCCGCCTTGCCGTTCTGGCGAATGGCCAGTTTGTCGAGGACGTTCCGCACAATCTCGGCGTCCTCGAACTTCGACAGTTCCAGCGTGCCGGTCATCAACCAGTCAATCGTGCTCGCGATGGCAGCGGGCGGCTTGGCATGATCGAGCGACTGGCCGTCGCGTGCGGCTTTGCTGAAGGCCCAACCGTGGAGAGCCTTGCGGATCTGCGCATCGGAGGGGCGATTCCGTTGGTCAGTGAGCAAGGCGAAGGTTGCCTGCGTCAGGGTCTCGGAGATTCCGCGTCGGTGGCCAGGGGAAACGTGCGGCCACTTGACGTCCACGTACTGGCAGGCGTGCTGGAACCACGTCCGGCTGTACAGCTTCCTCGCCATCGGTGCGGGCAGCCCGCTCTTCTTGTCGAACGGGACGCCTTCCCGGGCTGCCGCGAGCAGTGAGGCTTCGAACGATTCGGCGAGCTTCTTGTGAGTGAAGCTCTCTCCGAATCGCTCGCCGGCGACGACCCAGCGAGGGCGGTAGGTGGTCTTGGTCTTTCCCTTGTAGACCTCCATCTTGTGAAAGCGCACGTCGTAGGTGAGGTCCATCTTGTGGCCGCTGTTCACGCTGCCTCCTGCAAAGAATCGAGCCAGTTGTCGAGGTCGGTACGACGGACTCGCAGCTCACCGTTAGGAAGCTTGAAGCAGCGGGGAGCCTTCTTGGCGGCCCGCCAGTCGTAGAAAGTCGAGCGGGCTACGCCCAGCTCGGAACACACGTCGGCGATCGTCAGGTGTGCCCGCTGTATCGGGGTTGCCGTCGTCACGCAGGTGGCTCCTTCGGAGTTGAGATGTGGCCTGACAGAACTGACAAAACTGACAAAACCGGTGCCTGGTCAGGGGGTGGTGTGGATGGCGGGGTGGACTTCGTAGGTCGTGCTGGGGCGGCCTCCTTTGCTGGTGGTCTGGGTCAGTCGGGGGCGGATGTGGCCGTGTTCGGTGAGCAGGGTGAGTGCGGGGTCGAGGTCTTTGGCGGTGGCGAATCGGTTGCCTTGGAGGCCGCGTAGGGCGTCGCGGCGGGTGAAGGTGTCGAGGTCGCGTTTGCGGATCCAGTCCAGGACGGTGCGGGCGTCGTCGAGGTCGGGGTCGGAGTGGCCCATGAGGTCGTAGACGGCGAGGGCGTGGTCGAGGTAGTAGCGGCCGACGGCTTCGGCGGCGCGCATGGTTTCGTCGGTGATGGGCTGGGCGTAGCCGTGGTGGAAGGTGTGCGCGACGTGCAGGAGTGCGGCGAGGCGGACGGTCGCGCCGGCGAGCTTGGAGGCCCAGTCGGTGATGGGCGCGAGCTGCCCGGTGCGCGGGTCGAGTCGGGGCTCCAGCCAGTCCTGGAACTCGAGCAGGACCCGTCGGGCGTCAGGCGTCAGCTCCAGCTGGCGCGGGCCGTCGTCGGGGTTGCTGTACTGGTCACCAGCGAGCACCAGGACGAGCGTCCGCAGCGCGTCGGCGTAGGTGGTCTCCACGGCTTCGGAGACCGGTTCGGCCTGGTTGTTGCGCGAGCCGACGGTGTTGGCCGGGAGGCTGTACAGGATGCGTGCCAGGACGCCCCGGTCGCGGAATCCGGGCATCGCCGCGAGGCCGGCCAAGGTGCCGGGTTGGGTGGTGACTCCGAGGGTCAGTGCGGGGCGCTCGATGGTCTCGGCCGGGCGGCCCTTGCGGTCCACCTGGAGCTTGTCGCCGGCGTGGCCCTTGAGGAACACCCCGAGGTTGGGCGCGGCGGAATAGCGGGTGCCGGTGAGGGTGGCGAACACGTCGCCCTCGGCCGACAGGACCGCCATCCGGCCGCCGTGGGCGGCGAGCAGCGAGATGCAGGATTCCGGTGTGACGTCGTCGGTCATCAGCCGGGGCAGCTCCGGTACGACGATGCCGGTGGCTTCCTTCGCGGCGGCGGTGGCGTCGGCCAGTGCCTCGGTCGGGTTGGCCTGTGCGGTCTCGGCCTTCTTGGCGAGCTGTTCGGCGCGTGCCCACGCGACCCGCGACGCCAGCTCGGCCTCGACCCGCTGCTCTGCAACCAGCTCGCGCAGGGCGTCTTCGGCGGACGACAGCGGAGAGGTCATTGCCCGGAACACAGGCGACTTGCGCGAGCCGGGCGGCAGCGCGGTCACCGTGTACAGGTTGACCTGCTCGGTCCACGATCTGTCGACCTTGACCAGGACCCGGCCGCCGGCGGCGGTGGACAAGCACGCCAGCGCTACCGACGCGGCCAGGTCCATCGGGGTCTGGGTCGCCTCGGCCACCGCGGTCACCTGGTCGGCCAGCCAGCCGGGGAACACCTCGACCGGGAATGGGCGCAGCAACCGGTCGGTGCGCAGGGGCACCGGCGCACCGTCCCAGACCAGTCCGCCGGCCTCGGCCACCGACGCCATCTGATCGTGATGCCTAGGTGTGTGCTGAGTTTTTCCGGGTCGGTGGAGCTGTACCGGTGCCGCCGGTTCGGGGGTCCAGGGGTCGTCTTCGGGCGGCTCGGTGATCGGGGGCAGCCAGTCGGGGAGTTCAGCGGCGCTCATGCGGCTTGGCCCTCCTGTGCGGCGTTCTGCGGGGCGTTGGTGGTCGGGTGGGGCTGGTAGTCGCCGGGACGTGGTTTGCGGGCTTCCGCGACCCGTTGCGCCTCGGTCATCGACAGCCGTCGCCCGAGCTCGCGCATCGACGGGTCGAGCAGGCTGCGGACCATCCGCCGGGCCAACGCGGCGTGCTCGCCGGCGTGGTCGCTTCGCCACTGCTCCCACGCGGTCTGCTCGGCCGCGCGGTGGGCGTCCAGCTCGGCCGCGAGCTGCGAGGGCAGGTCGTCGCGCGCGGTGGCCCAGCACTCGGCCGCGACGATTGCGGCGGCGAGCTTGCGAGGGTCGGTGTCGTCCAACCGCGCCCACGCAGGACTGCCGTAGCGGGGCCGGTCGTTGATGTGGGCAACCATCGTCTTCGCCCATGACGTGCGCTCGTGGGTGAGGGCCGGTTCGGTGGGGGTGAAGCGTGGGGGCAACATCGGTCGGACTCCTTCGCTCGCGTCGCGTACTGGCTTGGTGCTGGGTGCCGGGAGGGCCTGACACAACTGACAGAACTGACACAACTGGGGGTTCTGTCGGTTCTGTCAGGAGGTGCGCGGCCCTCCCGGCGGGGGTTGTGTCGGTTTTGTCAGTTGTGTCAGGAGGTCGGCGTGCTAGGCGGCCTGGTCGCCGAACAGGTCGAGCTGGTCGGGGTCGGTGGCGGTCTGGGCGTTGATCGCGGCGCGCCGGGTGGCGGTCTCGCAGCCCGCGCACAGCGCCACCAGTGCGGCGGTGGTGACGGCGGCGGTCAGAGTGACCGTGGGGTCAGCGGGGACGGCGGCGAGCCGGTGCGCGACACCGTGGACGATCCCGCAGCGGCCTTCGGTCTTGCGATGGGGCTTGCCGCACCGGCCGGTGCACTCGCAGCGCCATCCCGCACCGGACAGCACGGTCTGCCAGGTCGCAGCGCCGATCATCGGCGGACGGAACGGGTCGAAGGTCGCCGCGCCGACGCCGGTCATGCGGCGGCCTCGTGGAGGTAGTGCACGGGCTTGCCAGTGCGGTGGGCGTGCTCGATCTCGCGGCGGGTGGATGTGCCGATGTAGCCGCCGGGGTTGACGATCAGGACCCAGCAGGCCAGGTCGATCTTGGTCAGGTGCAGTGCGTCGAGGCGCTGTTTGTCGTCGGCGGTCACCGCGTCGCCGGCGTGGGCGAACACGCCGGGCGCGAGCACGATGTTCCCGGCCAGGGTCAGCTCACGGTTCGCGGCGGCGATCTGGTCACGGAAGCGGGTGGACCCGCAGATGGTCACCACGTGCGGCTGGGTGGTGGGGGTGTTCATGGCTGGTTTCTCCTTGCAGTCAGCGGTTCAGCGGTCGTCGGGTGGCGGTCACCAGATCCGGTTGCGCTTGGTCGGCTTGCTGGCCTTTCGCGGGTTGGCCTTGGGGTGGTTGATGCACCAGGTGCAGTGCGCTCCGGAGCTGCCCGGGTTGGAGTGGCGCATGCTGCAGCAGGGGCAGAACGGGGTGTTGGGCTTAGCCATTGCGGTAGGTCCTGTTCTGTGTGGTCACTGGTTGTTGCGGTGGTCGAGGAGGCGGCGGCCGATGCGCTTGCGGCGGCCGGTGCCTTTGCAGCGGGGGCAGTTGCGAAACTTCTTGCCCGACGGGGAGCGGGACTTGCCCGCGCCGTCGCAGCGCCCGCAGGTGGCGTACGGCCAGACGGCGCAGGCCAGCAGGTACAGTCCGCCGACGATCAGCGCGGCGACGGCCAAGACGGCGACCTGTTCGGGCCGGCTGAGTGCTTCGGTCGCGTCGGCGGCGGTGGTTGCGGCGAGCATCAGGCCGGAGCTGGCGAGCAGTACGGCGTGAACTGGATCAGTCATGATCATCACTCTCTGTAGCGGCGAGTGGGCGTGTTTGGGGGAGGCGGTTGCCTGTTGGCGGGCCGCCGGATCGGTTGGTCGGGGTTGGTTAGCTGGCGGTGATCGGGTTAGGTCTCTAACCCGGAGCCGTCTCGGGGGTTAATCCGGCTCTGACCTGCGGTTAGTTAGCGAGTGAGGTGGGTTAACCGGGGGCCGGAAACCGCTGGTCGGAGCCGGTCTGGAGCGGTTCGCGGCCCCCGGTTGCCGAGCTAACTGGCGATCGGGTCGGCGTCGTCTTCGGTGTCGTCGGCCGCGCCGGCGTCGCGCTCGCGGAGCACGATCGCATCACGGACCGTAGCGGGATCGAGGGGGTAGCGGTTGCCGGTCGAGGGGACCTTGATCCCGTGCTCGGCCGCGAGGATCTCCCGCAGTGCCTTGCCGGTCAGGCTCTGGTACGGCGTCCAAGTCGGCGCGAGCCGCTTGAGCAGGGCGGGCACGTCGGCGATCGCGACGGGATCGGTGTCGAGGACCTCGTCCAGGTCGGCGAGCAGGTCGCGGCTCTCGATCTCGGGGCGTCGGGCCTCGCTGGGCGCGGGCAGCTTGCGCTTGGCGATCGCGGCCAGGGCACGGTCGATGACCGGCGTGATTTGGTCGTTGCCCTCGGCACCGTCCAGGAAGTACCACTGCAGCGTCTCGTACTTCGCGGCGCTGAAGCCCTTGACGATCGCCGTACCGCGGTTCTCGCCGGGGATGAGGTCGGTGGCCCGTACGCCCTGCTTGAACGCGCCCTGGCCCAGCAGGCCGTCGTTGGCGACGTAGTCCTGCACGTAGAACGCGACGTTGTTGGTGACGTTGCGGGTGACGTCCTTGGGGAGCGAGGTCGCGGTCGGGGCCTGGGTCGAGACCCGGAAGTGCATGCCGCGCTTGCGGCCGAGCTTCACCAGACCGATGGCGTACTTGGCGATGTCCGCGCCGTACTCCTCGTGCTGGAAGGCCACGTGCGCCTCTTCGAGCAGACCCACCAGCGGGTGCAGGCCGACGTTCTTGTCCGCGAGCTCGCGGGTGACGTGCTCAACCTGGTAGGTCTTGAGCAGCTCACCGCGCCGCTCCATCTCCTCGAACATCTCCTTGAGGTCGTCGCGGATCTGGCGGATCGACTCGTCGTCGGCGCCCATGACGTAGCGCGAGCAGCGGCGCTTGAACCGCTCGAAGTCGAAGTTCTGGTCCGGCACCCAGATCCGCATCTCCACGGTCGGGTCCAGCGCGCACCCGGCCATGAACGTCTTCGACGCCGACGACTTACCCTGTCCCGGCGCGCCACCCACGATCGAGTTGCGGCCCATCACCGGCTCACGCAGATCGTCGCCGCGCAGCGTCTTGCCCGCCGGGACGCCCTTGAACACGTCCACCAGGCCCTCGGTCAGCAGCGGGTAGCTGCCGGGACCCCCGGCGAGCGCTCCCTTGTCGGCGACCCACAGGTCCAAGATCCCGGCCTCGTCACCGGTGGTCGGCCACACCTCGGAGCCGGCGCGGTGCAGGCTTGTCGCCAGCGCGACGCGACGCTTGGAGATCTCCTCGGCGGGCACACCGCCAGGCAGCCGGATCAGCGCGTGCGTGCCACGGCCCTGCTGGCGTGCCGGGGTGATGAACTGCAGCTTGTAGCCCTGCTTCAGGTAGCGGGTGATGTTCGGGATGCGCAGCGAGTCCAGCGCCTGCGCGATGGTGGATTCATCGATCGCCATGTCCAGCTCGGTGTCGGCCGTAGTGACCATCCACGCGGGCGGTTCCGCGATGCGCTTGCCCTCGCGGAACAGGGCGATCACGACCAGCACCGGCAGCGCGAACGTGAGCACCGTCCACGCCACCCCACCGACCGCGATCACGAGACCGATGAGCGCGAAGAATCCAGCCCACACGCCGCTGAACGATCCCGACCCGGTGAGCTTGGCGAACACCGCGATCACGAACACGATCACCGGCGTCGCGAGCGTTGCACCGACCGCGACCTTCAGCACGCCCCATGCCAGCTTGGGAGCGTCCATCAGCCGGTTGTGGCGGCGTTCGGTGGCCAGCTCCTTGGCGGCGGTCCACTCCTTCAGCGCCTCGCGATCACCGGCGGCCTCAGCGGCCTTGATCTGACGCCGGTAGACGCCCATCGTCCCGGCGTCCCACGCCCGCTTAGCGTAGGACTCACCACCCTTGACGACCGTGTACGCTGCCCGCGCAGTGACCTTGCCGGTCGTCTTGGTGCGGTCGTGCGTCGCGACCCGCTTGGCGACCTGCCCGGTGCTCACCGCTCGGCGGACCAGCGTCCCGCGGTTGGCGAGCCGCTGGTCGAGCGCGGCCGACTCCTCCTCGCTCAACACCTCACCCTCGATCACGTCGGCGTCCACGACTTCGTGAACGTCGCCGTGAGCGTCGGTCGTGTCGATGCGCTCGGAGGTTTCGTGAACGATGCCGTGGTCGGTGTCGTGAACCGTCTCGTGAACGTCGGCGTGAAGCCGGTGCACGTTGTCGTGGCCGGTGTCGTCGGGGTGGTCGTGGTGGCTGTTCATGCGTTCCTCCGGTCGGTGTCCGGGGCGATGTGCGGGGTGGCCGGCCGGGCGATCAGGTAGACCCGGATCGCCGACGTGCGGCGGTTGCGGAAGGGGCGCGACGGCATGGAGACGATCTCGACTCCGGCGGCGGTCAGGTCGGCCAGGACGGCGGCCACGTCGGTGGCCTGTCCGATCAGCCGGACCCCGACCGTGCCGCTGGCCGGTGCGCCGTTGATGGTGCGGTGGCTGGTCATGCCGCGCTCCGCTCGGTCAGCTCTGCGGTGCCGTCCCAGCCATCGAGGTCGTGGCCGACGCACACGACCGTGGAGGCGACCAGGTCGCGGGCGTTCGGCGGGCAGACGGCGTTGCCGATCATGCGGGCCTGCTCGCGTTTGGTGCCGAGCACGACGTAGCCGGGCGTGAACGCCATCCCGGCGGCCTGCTCGCGCGGCTCCAGCATCCGCAGCTCGCAGTCCTCGACGTTCGGGGTGCCGTACTCGAGTACCGACTGATGCCCGGCGGTGGTCAGCGTGCGCAATGGCTCGTTCACCGGCGTGCTCATCTCCGACCCGTCGCCCCGGCTGGAGTTGTTCCGCATCACCAGCGCGAACCGGTCACGGGTGGTGAACGTGCCGTGCGGCTCGTCGGTGGTCCGGGCGGTCGCGTTGCCGTAGTACGGCACCAGCAGGGCGTGGTGGTTGCCGGAGGCAGCGAAGGTGTCGAACACCTGCCCGGTGGTCTTCGCGGTGTTGTTGGCCCGCAGCGGCACCACGAGCGCCTCGGACTCGGTCGTGGTGCGGGTCCGCATCACGTCCAGCACCGAGCTGGCGTCGTTGTTCCAGGTGCCGCCGGCCGGGACGAGCAGCGCGTTCTCGTTGCGTGTCGTCTGGGTCCGCAGGACCGCGGTGACCGGGAACGGGCGCTTGCCGTCGCGGCCCTCCATCGGGACCACCATCGGCACGCCGCCGCGCGCCTGCTTCTCCAGCGCGGCCACGATGCGCTGCATGGTCTTCTCGGCCAGCGGGCGCGTCCGGTCACCGATCCGCGTCCCGCGCAGGCTCCAGTCGATCGCCGACCCGGCAGGCAGCCAACCGGGCTCCACGACCGCGTTGCGGCAGGTGACGCGCGGGCAGCGCCACACGTACTGGGCGCGGTAGCGGCCCCACGCCTTCGCGGGGTTCTTCCAGGCCTGCATGGCCCGCACGACTTCGTCGCAGCCGGGGCAGTAGGCCAGCGGGCGGGTCCACCGGTCCAGGTCCGGGTGCGGGGTGCCGCGCTGGTGGCACACGACGTACACGCGGTCCCTGGACTGCGGGGCGGGCAGCCCGCCGGCCTGGGCGTGCATCGAGTTCTGGTAAACGACGTGCAGGCAGTAGCCGATGGCCTCCATCGAGGTGCGCCACGTGCCCCACAGCACCCACTTGGCCACGTCCACGACGTTCTCGACGATGACGACCGGGTAGCGGTGGAATTCGGCGAACCGCACCACGTCCCACATCGTCGCCCGCGAGCGCTCAGCGGCCTCGTCCGGAAGGACCTCGCCGAAGAGGTCCGGGGTCCGGTCGATGTTGCGCTTGCGGGCCTTGGCGATCGAGTGGTTCGTGCACTCCGGGGAGAACCACGCCGCCATCGTGCGGGGGTAGCGGCGCGGATCGACCTGCGACAGGTCGGCGCAGTCGTGGTCGGTGGTCGGGTGGTTGGTGTTGTGGGTCTCGACCGCGAGCCGCCAGTGGTTCGCGGCCATCACGATCTCCACACCGGGCACCTTCTTGGCGCCCGAGCTGGTACCGCCGGAGCCACAGAAGAAGTCAGTCCAGTCGTACATGGGATCAGGCCTCCAGAGCGCGCAGGTCGAGGTCGTTGAGCAGGTCGAACAACTGGTCCGGGTCGACGGCGATCAGCCCGCAGTAGGTGCCGTCCTCGGGGTCGAAGACCGGCCACGACGTGACGCCGAAGTTCGCGAGCTTCTGCGAGGCGAGCAGGATCCGAGCGCGGACCTGACGGTCGTCGTCGCCCAGCGGGCCAGGCCAGTTGCCTCGGTAGTCGTTGGGGTCGTGATTCGGGATGGGCATCAGGCGGCCTTCCTCTCGATCGACTGCACGGCGGCGTCGCCCGCGACGGCGGCAGGCAGGTTGAGGTCGTGCTCCAGCAGGGCACGGGTGGCCTTCGCGACCTTGGGCGACAGTCCGGCCGAGCAGCCGGTGGTCTTGCGCGCCCATGCCGGAGTGATCGAGGCCGGGTCGGTCTCGCCGTCGAGCGCAGCGAACGCCTCGTTCACGTAGTCGGCCAGCAGCTTGCGGCCGGGCTTGGCCGCCGCCTTCTTGCGTGGCTTCGGTGACGCCTTCCGCGTACCGGCGGCGGAGTTGGTCACCGACGCGGTATCGGACGGCTGTGCGGCGATTTGAGCGATTTCCCCTGCCACGTGAGACGGTGCCTCCGGGGCGCTGACGATCGGCTCAGCGGCCTTCTGGGGGTCGGCCAAAGCTGCCGTCTGCTCGGCCCGCAGGACGGCTTCGGTGAGTCGGTCGCGCAGAACCGGTGCGGTCTCGGCCGCGCAGAACACCAGCAGCGGCGGTACCGAGTGCAGCACGATCCCGGCCAGGTCGCGGGTGGCGAAGGAGTGCCACGTGTTCATGACGAAGGTCGCGCCGAACGCGAACCGCTTCGTCCGCGAGATCCACTTGCCGGTGTCGCTGACTTGGTACCGGGCGGTGATCTGCTCAGCCCGCAGCACCGCGATCAGGACCAGCGAGACCATCGGGTCCAGCAGCCACGCCGCGATCCAAGGCAGCGACCCAACTGGGGCACCGTCGGCGGCGAACGCCTGAACGTTGACCATCGTGAAGGCCAGCCCGAGCACGATCCCGACCCACATCAACACGTCCACCTGCGTGCGGATCGACTCGACCCGCAGCGCCACCACGTCGGGGTGAGTGGACAGCGTCCGGACCTGCGACGCCTCGGCGGCAGCCGTCCGCAGCCGCTGAACGCTCGACTTCGGCTCGGTCTGCGCCGACGCGGTCACTGCTTCGGCGGTCATCGGTTGACCTCCTGCGTCATCGCCGTACGGGCGTCGGCCAGGAATCCCGCGACGACCCACAGGTCGCCGTGAGCGGTAGCGGCCTCGGCGGACACCTCCCCGGCGCGCGACATCTCGCCAGTCAGCACGAACCGCGTCAGGTGCTCGAACCGAGCAGCCAGCTCCTGAGCCACGTCGCCGGTGGTATCGATCCCGAGCCGCTCCGCCCACACCTCGGGCAGGGTCACCGCGGCGCGGCGGCTCATCGCTTGCCCGCCTTGCCGGTCGAGCTGTTCGAGCGGTCGGTGTGCAGGTGCGGGCAGCACCTCGGCGATCCGCAGAACTGGTAGTGCTTCGGGCTGCACCACGCGGCGCAACCACCGGTCCGCCGGCTGCCGTCGCTGCGCGGCTTGTTCGGCTTCCTCATCACGCCGCACCGTCCTCGACCTGGTCGGCGGACAGCTCGCGGCGGGCGACCAGAGCCCGGCGCTCGGCGCGGCGTACCCGGCGGCGGTCCAGCACCGACGCGGCCGGCCCGGCGGTGATCAGCGCAATCTCAGCGTCCAGTACGTCCAGCTCAGCCGCGACAACCGGCCATTCGGCGTCGATCGCCGCCAGGTCCGCAGCGTTCGGCTCTTCGTTCTGGACAGCCTGAAGGTGGATGATGTTCACGGGTTGTGCTCCTGTCTCAAGCAGATGTGTGCGACCCAGACGCCTCGGCGGTAGCCGCCGCCGGGGCGTCATATGAACTCAGTTGCGAAACTGTGTTGCGCAACAAGCTAGCGGATGGATTCAGGGTTGCGCAAGTGGGGCGCGGTACTCTTGTTGCGTGGCTGATCTACGAGATGACCTGTCGGCGGCTACACGCCGCTATCGCGAGACCGAGGCTGCGCACGAGGAGGCTCGGCAGGAGGTACTGGCCGCGGTTCTGGCCTCCCTACGAGCTGGCGTGACGCCGACTGAAGTCGAGCGGCTGTCGCCCTTCACGGCGGCCTACATTCGGAAGGTCGCGCGAGCTGAGGGAGTTCCGCCCGCGCCGCCTGGTCCGAAGCGGGCTGCAGTGGGGGAGTCGGGGCGTTCATGACCTCAGCGTCGGGCCGATTCTGGGGAGCGGAGCGCACTCGCCAGGCTGCGTACTTTTGTGCGCAATGGCCTGGCCTTCCGGGGGTTCACTAGAGGGGCCACGCGAGCTGAGGGGAAGCGCAGATGCATGTAGGAGAGCGGATCGGGGCCTACCGCAAGCGACGCGGTATGTCCCAAGACGCCTTGGCCGGCCTCATCGGAATGTCGCGGTCATGGCTGTCGCAGGTCGAGCGCGGCATCCGGGGCGTTGACCGACTGTCCACCCTGAACGACCTAGCCACCGTCCTACGCATCGACGTCGCCGACCTCATCGGTCGTGACTGGGTGCTCGCTCCAGATGCTTCGGAGCAAGTGAGCGCCGTCGACGCAGTGCGCAGCCAACTCGCGGGCTACCACCACCTGCTGGGGGAGCGGGCGATCCCCTGGCCGCTTCCGCAACTCCGCAACGGCGCTGTGCAGGTGCATCAGGCCTACCAGGCTGCGAAGTACCAGTCCGCGACGGCAATGCTTCCCGACCTAATCCAAGCCGCCGATGCGTACGACGGTTACCAGGGCCGAGATGGCCGCGAGACCCACCTAGCGCGCTGCTCCGTCTACTCCGCAGCGGCAAAGCTTCTGACCAAGGTGGGGGAGCACCAGCTCGGCTGGCTCGCCGCCGATCGAGCAACTCACGCCGCCATGGCGGCCGAGTCCAAGACCGCTCAAGGGATGGCTGCCTACCAGGTCGTCTGCGCCCTCCTGCGCAGCCAGCGGACCGACGACGCGGAACGAATCGCAGTCCGCTCGGCCGAGGGACTCATGTCCGCGACCGGCTCCGACGCGCCCGACGCGGTCTCGCTCGCGGGATCGCTGTGGTTGATCTCCTCAGTCATCGCCGCCCGCCGCTCGGACCGAGCGACCTCAACCGAACGCTTGGCGACAGCCGACCAGCTCGCCGGCCTACTGGCCCACGACGGGAACCACTGGTGGACCGCCTTCGGGCCGACCAATGTCATGATCCACCGAGCGTCCGTCGCCTCTGAATTCGGCGATCCGTCTGGCGTGCTCCGCGTCGCGGCCGAGATCGACACTGACTCGCTCCCGGAGGGCCTGCAAGGCCGCCGATCGCGCCTCCATATCGACCTCGCATGGGCGCAAGCCCAAGCGAAGAACGACATGGAAGCAATCCTGCACCTCAAGCAGGCCGAACGAGTTGCCCCCGAGTCGATCCGCTACCACACCATCGCGCGCGAGCTCGTTCGCGAACTCCTCAAGCGCTCCCGCAAACCGACCCCAGCCCTAACCGCCATCGCAACCCGCGCAGGAGTCCTCGCGTGACCAACCGCACCCTCTATCTCGTCACCTGCGGGGCGCCCCTAGCTAGCCGCATTGGAGACGGAGTGCGCTCTGCCCGTGAATTGGGATGGGACCCCTATGTTATCCCGACCGATGCCGCCCTCCCGTGGCTTGATGGACAAGACCTGGATGACGTTCCAGTCCTTACTGGCAACCGCGAACCCGGTGGTCAGAAGCGCACTCCTAAGGCCGATGCCGTCGCTGTGGTTCCGGCCACGTTCAACACTCTCAATGCTTGGGCCAACGGCAATGCGAACACTTACCCCTTGACGACCTTGTGCTCTGCTCTGGGATCTAGGACAACTGCTGTCGCTGTGCCCTTTGCTAAGCATGATTTGGCTGGACACCCAGCGTGGCTGGCTTCTCTCGCGGTGCTGCGGTACGCCGGCGTTACGATCGTTGATCCACATACCGGATCGAGTTCGTCGCTCAACCCCGTACGCTCCGGCACAGGTGATCAAGTCTCATCTGCGTTTCGATGGGACTGGGTGATGCACATGTTGGGCAGGTGATTTCACTGGCATAGTTGCGGCACAGGTAGATCTAAGTCGGGATGAGAGATGGATCTAGTATCTGCAGCAGTAGGTGCAGTATTCGGCGGCATCCTAGCTTCAATAGTCGCTTGGGTTCAGACGCGGACGACACTGCGCCACGATCTGGCTCTGTTTCAGCAGGAGATGGCAGCTGAGCGTGGAGCGATGCGTGAGTCTGCCCGTCGAGCCGCGATCTCTGATGCACTCCACGTGCTCGGGGTGGCCATGGCAGAAGCTGCAGACCTGCGGTTCCGATTCGCCTTTCTGGGGGGCAATGTTCCTGGCTACGTTCGTGATGGGCGAAGGAACGCTGAGGCCATCCTGCGAGAGCTTGGAACTGCGAAATTTACGTGTGTTGCTTTATTGAATAGCGAGGTCCAGCAGGCGTGGGACGAAGTCTCGGAAGCTGCCTGGGCTGTGGCCAGCAGCAAGGGGGAGGAAGCGAAAAAGGCGGCTATGGCCGAATTCAATACACTGGCGAGCAGTCTGCATAGTGCCCTCGCTGCTCGTTTGACAGAAGAATAGCGGCGGATTGATATGACGCTTGCCGTGACCTCCCTTGTTTGGGTCATGTGATCTAGGGGAATTAGTCGATGATGCGCGCTCTCGATTCCTGGATTATATGATATCTACTCTCATGATCACTCCTGACGCAAGAGGTGGCACATGTCAGATAGTCGATGGCCGCATGCATTTATCAAACGTCGTATCCCATCTCAAACTATTCACGGGACGACTGGTGAGGTTTCGAGCGCGCTGCGTTTAGCCGCCTACCTGGATGAGATTGAGCGTCAATCGCGAATATTTACGCGTTCGTTCTCAAATGCCATGGATGCAGCGCTCGTCGATAATGATGCGGAAGAGAGTTGGCGTGAGTTGCAATCGGCCGTGTTTGCGGCCATCGTTATCAACCGAATAGTTGATTTTCGTGGAGAGGCCCACGGCTGGCCTGGTTGTAGCAAGGCCCAGGCGACGCGGATTGCCGTCGAGCGCTCCGAGGCATTACGCGGCCTCTTGAGTCTTCCGGAGCCCGAACCTGGCGCAACCAGGATCTTTGAAGTTCGTAAAATCCGTAATGCGATGGAGCATATCGACGAGCGACTGGACCGCACTACCAGTGGAGATGAGGTGGGGGGCTTCTCTGATTGGTACCTGTCTGACGGAATGATGCTTGTAACGCCGGCGGAGGATGCGCGGACAAGGCCTCCACTAGGTCTTCGAGCATTCATTCCTGAAGTGGGTCAGCTATTCTTCGGCGACGACCATCTTAATATGTTCAGCCTTGATCTCGACATTCTTCAACTGCAGCATCAGATCAATGAGGCGCGAAGAAGTCTCGCAGGTAGGATCCGCGGACCTATGTTGCATGGTGGTGGGAAGTTGATGGCATTTGCGGACGAGTCCCACAAAGTCGCGAGCTTGGCAACTTGGACCAAGGAGCGGTCTGAATCTCTGGACCGCTTAGAGCAGACAGGACTCAGAAATGTAAAGCTCTGGTTGCAAGCGAAAGACTAGGTCTGTGGGGGAGTGGGTGTCGTGTAGAACTCAAGCGTTGGTTCATTTATCTCCGCGCGGAATATGTTAACCACCTTCGTAACTTCTCTCAGCAAGTTCTGAAATAGTTCCGCAGCGTCGCGACCATCGTCTAACATCAATCCGATTTGAGGTTCACGGATATCGATCAAAAGTTGGTCGGCGTTGGTGGGGTCCGGGCGGACGTTCTCTTCGGAAATATTGAAGTTGAAACCTAATGTTAGGCTGACCACGATTAGTTGATTATGCTTATCGTGGTTATTCAATTCCGAGAGATCTGAGGTCCATTTGCAGCCTTCGAAGGGTTGATAGGTGCGGATAAGGTCGCGATGTGCGGTTGTTACCTTCGGTAGTGATTTGCGCGCGACGTCGCCGTACTTGATGTCATTCTTTTGCATCGGGAAACTGGTTTTCTGTTGGCGCTTCCCCGAGTCCAGCCAGGCAAGATCGTACGCGACATAATCAAGCGCTGTCCGGAGATGATTGAGGATCTCACTTGAGAGCAATCGGACTTCTTTCTGATCCTCTGATGTCGCGAAGCTGATCTGCGACATGTCGATCTCCGGTCGCTCCCGGCGCTCGAACGTTGCTCGGTCCATAGTCAGCGTAAGCGGATTGCTCTGCGCTCTTTGAACTACCCGGCCTACGGTCGCGGCGAGGTCGTTGTAGCGCTGCGCTGCACGTTCGACTCTCTGAGCAGCGCGGAAGAATGTCGGCTTGACCTCGTGGCGGCTGGATCTGTCGTCTGTCATAGGGCCCATGATGCAGGTAGCAGTCCGTTGATGCGTGAGATCCCGTGGCTTGGTAAGTCGCGCCGTCGCTGAGGGTGGTGGGCACCAGAGACGAACGGCAAGTCCTCCGGAGTCGTGCGCCGGATCAGTTGCCAGTTGACCGGAACAACGGAGACCTTCCCCGGGCCACTCATATCCCAGCGATCGCACGAGCTGCCTGGTCCCGACTGCCCCCCAGAACACGGGACTTAGATCGTGTTTCCGCAGGTCATCTGCGGGTGCGCATCTCGACTGTAAATCTGTCGGCTTATGCCTACGCAGGTTCGAACCCTGCACCTGCCACAGGGCAAGTGACAGCCCCTGATCCACTGGATCAGGGGCTGTTCTCGTTCGTACGGCGCTGCGCCTGTCGTGGCCTAGCCTCGGCCGGGACGGAGGAGGCGGGCGGATGGCGGTCGAGGACGAGGTGCGGGCGGTGTCGGCGGCGTTCGACGCGGCGCTGGTGGAGAACGACGCGGACGCGATCGGGCGGTTCATGACCGACGACTGGGTGTACGTCGGGCCGTCGGGAGCGACTCCCCGGGAGGACATCCTCGGCTGGATCGCGTCCGGGCGGCTCGTCCACGACACCATGCGCGTGGTCGGGACCGAGCGGGTGGCCCAGGTGGGCGACGTCGTTGTACTGACCGCCCGGAAAGCCAGCTCGGGGTCCTGGGATGGGACGCCGTACGCGGTGGAGGAGTGGATCAGCGAGATCTACGTCCGCGTGGACGGCCGCTGGCGGTGTGCGTTCAGCCAGAAGACCGACGCGTCCGGCTGAGGCCGTTCACCAGAGGAACGTGAGTTCGGCCAGTACGACGTGCGGCCGTGCCGCGAGCCATGGGTCGAGGCAGGCGCGGAGGTCGGCCTCGGGGCCGGCGAGGCCGAGGACTGTGGCGTCGGTGGCGGCGGGGGTGTGGGCGTGCGCCGTACCGGGGGAGCCGTGGGAGCAGTCGGCGCACATCAGGCGGATGCTGGACCAGTCGTCGAGGCCTAGGCCGGCGGGGCCGATCAGGTCGGCGAGGGCGTCGAGGTCGGCGGGAGTGGCGCCGAGGACCTGGGCCTGCCAGGTCGGCAGGTCCGACGAATCGAGCCGGGCCAGCTGGTCGAAGACGGCGACCTCCTGCTCGCCGAGCAGGCGGGTGCCCTTCGGCTCGCCGTCGTGGAGCAGGACGTCGCGGAAGCGGTGCCCGGACGCCGGCAGCGGCACGCTCGCGATCACCGCGTGGGCGGGGCTGCGGCGCCAGCACCAGATCACCTCGGTGTCGCCGAAGTCGGGGACCACTTGGTGCGGCAGGCTCGGGCGGTCCGGGTTGACGCGGATCGGCACGGAGCCGAAGTTCATGTCGATCGGCTCGGCCCCCGCCTCGACGCCGTCGATCCCGTACGCCGTCCAAGCGCTGCGCGCGGTCGCCCAGTCGCCGATCGCGGTCGCCGCGATGCCGAGGTTCCACGCGGCCGGGTTCACGCCGTCGAAAGCGGCCGCGTTCTCCGGGGTGAACAGCTCGACCGCGCGCTGGTTCCGCGCCGCCGACTCGGCCCAGTCGGCGCGGGCCTTGGAGTACATCCCGGCCTCGAACCAGATCTCGAAGAAGCCCGGCACGAGCTCGAGCATCTCGGCCGCCAGCCGGCCCGCGGCCTCGGCGTCCCCGGCCTCGTCGGCCTGCTTCCACGCGTCCCACACCGTCCCCGCGGTGCGGCCCTCCGGCGTACCATCCCCATGCGCATCCATGACGCGCATCCTGCCGCACGATGCCGGGGAATAGGCGGCGGGCGGACCGGAGTTGCTGGTTGTGGAAGACCCATGAAGTGATCGAGGAGAAGAGCGGGCGATGAAACCCACCGAGTTCGTCAAGGTGAACACTCAGTTTTGGGGCGAGCACCTGAAGAGTGTCAGCGAGCACCTGCCCGTCAGCCACTCACGCGAACTGCCCGGCCCGCTGCTCTACCCGCGGCTGATGATCCTGACCGAGACCCCCGACTGGAACATCCTGGAGCTGGCCGGCGTGAGCCGCGAGTACCGCTCCCTGGAGGTCCGCCGGCAGAAGGCCGCCGGGATCGACGAGTACTTCGGTACGACGGCCGGCGCCGCCGCCGTCGTCGCGCTGCCGGACGAAAGCGTGGTGAAGGACGCGACCATCGCCAGCGAGCGCGGCAAGAACGCGCTGTCGGACTCGTACCCCGCGACGCAGGGCCTGCTCGGCAACGAGATGGTCGGCCCGAGCGACCGGCTGCTGGAGTTCCAGCCCGGCAACTACGCCGTACTGGACCGCGTGCTGCTGGCCCAGTCGTCCGGCCTCGCCGTACGGCTGAAGTGGAACTTCTTCACGATCGCGATCCACCGCTCCGAGCCCGCGGACAAGTACCGCGACTTCCTGCAGCGGCTGGTCAGCAACTCGCAGCACCTCGACCCGGTCGGCACCTTCGCCGTACCGCGGGGTGGGGACGTCGAGCAGGCCCTGAAGGCGGACCAGTTCGCCAGCACGTACCTGCACGGCCTCGCGAAGCTGACCACGGCCGAGTTCCTCGCCAAGCACGAGGACGTGCTGCTGTCGGCCTTCGACGCGACCCGCCTGATCGTCCAGCCGTCGCTGGAGTCGTCGGAGGGCACGATCACGCCGGACTTCATCCTCGAACGCGAGGACGGCACCCACGTCGTCGGCGACCTCGCCCTCCCGCTCCGCGAGACCGGCCAGAAGCACCGCCGCTCCCTCGACCTCCCCGCCGGCGCCACGCGTCTGGCGGCGTACCAGAAGTACTTCACCACCGCGGAGAACCAGGCCTTCGCCAAGACCAAGTACGGCGTGGAGATCACCGACGCCCGCACGGTCCTGGTCGTCGGCACGCAGGATTCGGCCGCCGACTTCCCCCAGGCTGCCAAGACGGCGTCGTCCCTGGAGGTCGTCGACTACGACACCCTCCTCCGCGTTCACCTGGCGTCGAAGTCGGCGTCGCCGGCGACCCGCGCCGACTCGGGCCCGACGAGCATCGCGACGATGCCGTAGGTCCCCGCTCTCAGCGCGGCCCAACGGGTCGCGCTGAGAGCGCTGCCGCCGGTCGCGGATGCGCAGTACGCGATGACCTCAGCTGGTGGTCAGCACGAAGTTCGGGGACACCTGCCATCTCAGCGGGCGGCCGCCGTACGTGAAGGGCGGCGCCAGGTAGCGGTAGGCGTACCTGCCGCGCTGCGTGGCGGTGAACGTGTAGCTGCCGGAACCGTTGCTTGTGGCAACCCACTTCAGGTCGCGCCAAGCCTGGCCGTCCCAGCGTTGCAGCGTCGTCCGCACGTTCGCGGGCGGCACCAGCGTGACCCGGGTCGTCACGCGCTGCCCGTACGTCGCCGTGGAGTCGGTGAAGCCGCCGCGGACGCCTGGCCGGGTCAGCGTGGTCGAGGCGCCGCCGATCACGCCCAGCCCCAAGCTGCCGTTGGCGTAGTGATCCGGTACGGCGACCCGGTACTGCCGCGTTCCCCAGGCGACCGGCGCGAACCGGAACGTTCCCGTAGCCGTGCTCTGGACGATCCCCACGACGTACCAGGGCGAGGCCGCGTCGGCTCGCGCGTGCAGCACAACCGGCCGAGACGCTTCGGCGGTCTGCCCCGCCCAGCAGGGCCCGAGATCGCACTGGCGCGTGAGCCGCTGCAGCTGCCCGGTGATCACCGTCGGCTGCCCGTACGTCGTCGCAGCCGGCACGGACACGCTGCCGAACCGCTCGACGTCGACGCTGTCCGCGGACCACGAGTCGGACCACTCGTTGTAGTCGCGCACACTGACCACGATGGGTGCCGGATCGGTCGGCGTGAAGGTTGCCGACGTCCCGGCCCCGGCGTCGACCATCAGGTCCCAGACGGTGGCCTTCGCTTGACTCGCGTGCACCTGGAACCGGTGCGGTCCGAGCGGAAGATCCAGCGGATCACCCGGGTTGGGATCGACCGGCTCAGCACCCGCGTGCCACTTCATCGTGTACTGGCCGACCGGCGTCGCGGCCGCGGTGAGCGAGTCGATCACCGGTGAGCCCCGGAGCAGCGTGTCGAAGGCGACGGACAACCCGGCCGGGCTGGTCGGCTCGTTCCCTCCGACGTACACCGCGACCCTGACCAGGGCCGCCGAGGAGAACTGGGCCACCTCCAGATCTACCTGGTTCCCCGCGGCCGCAGGGACCGGCGTCAACCAGCCGAGACCACCGGCGTACTGCGGAAACACCCGATTCGGCACCGACCCCGTCTCACTCCAGGTCACCCGGACGTGCGTGTGCGCAGCGCTGGCCCACGCCACCTTCACATTCGTCGGCGCCGGGTCCGCCGCCTGAGCCGGACTCACCAGCCCGACCGTCATCAACAGCCCCAAAGTCGCCGCCAGCACACCTGTCCGCACAGGACCACTCCACTCTCACCTGCTCGATGCACGGGCGAGAGCGGAAGTTACCGACGCGCCACGGCGTGCGCGGCACACTCACATCTCGGTGCGCACCTTCTCCAAGGCCAACGCGAGAAGGTCCCCGGCGAGGTCGAGCGACTCGGCAGTCGCCAGGCTGCTGGTGACGCCGTAGACCCGGTTCTCGAGTCGGCCGACCGCTGGCTTGTCCGGCAGATCGGTTGCCTGGAGCGCGTAGTCGATCTTCCCGCTCCAGTGGACGTACGCGACCACGCGCGTCGGCTCGCCAACCAGAGCGTCGTAGACCCGGAAGTAGTCGCTGACCTCCCCGGACTTCCGGTACGAGGGGACCGCCACCGCCTGCTGCCAGCCGACGACCTTCAGGAAACCGTGCAGTCTCTCGGCAACTTCAGGCGTGCTCTTCAGCGCCACCAAATCGGCTACAGAGACCGAGACCTCGACCGGCACAGGCTCAGCGTCGTACGTCGCGCTGGGCTCGGGCTCGACGACCACGGCGGAGCGCTCGGGCATCAGCCCGGCCGGGTCCACCCAGCCCTCGGTCTGCCGATCCCACACCGCGATACCTTGCTCGACGTACCGAAGCCAGCCGGCCTTCTTGCTCGTGCTGAGCTTGCCGTGTTCCTGGACGGTGACGATGCAGGCGACGCCGTACGTCGTGAGGAACTGCTCCAGCTCCTCCACGTCCCGCGGCTTGGCGAGCAGCTTCTCGCGGAGTTCCTTGCGGGTCCACACATGCTCGTGGTTGATGCTCGCCGGAGCCGTCGCGTTCTTCACCCCGGCAGAGATGTACCGGGTGTTGTACTTCGCGTACGGCGATACGCCCTCGGCCTCGGTCCACTTCCACAACCCGATGCTGAGCTGCTCGTTGTGGTGTTGCGGAGTGACACCGGTGAGCAGTAGCAGTTGCCGGACGAGTTCGAGTGCGCTCGCCCGGTTCTGCTTGACTGCGGAGGTGGCGGTGTACGGCTGGTTGGCTCGAACGACGGCGACGTCTGGCATTCGCCGATTGTGGCGGGCCGGGCCGTGCGCCGCCAGGGGTCAGTGGTGGGTGGCTGAGAGGTCCAGGGAACGCGGTGTCAGGTACAGGACCAACCCCGCGACGGCCAGCAACAGGACGCCGCCGGCTAGGCCGAACCAGGTGAGGGAGTCGGTGAAGGCTGTCTGGGCGATGCGAGACAGGACTGGGTTGTCGAGGGTGAGGGCGCCGGCGAGGGACTCGCGGGCCTGGGAAGGGGCGTCCGCGGGAAGCCCGGCGCGGTAGACCGCGGCGGCGAGGCTGCCTAGGACAGTGATGCCCAGGGCGGCGCCGATCTCGTAGCTGCTCTCCTCGATGGCGGCGGCGCTGCCGGCCTTGGCGACCGGCGCTCCGGCCATGATGACGGCGGAGGCTACGGCCAGGGGTGCGGTGCCGATGCCGATCAGGGTCAGGGACGCGGCGATTCCGGCGTACGACAACGGCTGGGGGAGCACGAAGAGGAGCAGGAAGCCGACGGCCCCGACGACGAGGCCGGCGACCAGGACCGTGCGTGCACCGATGCGCTGGGCAACGACCGGCGCGAGCGGCGAACCGATCAGACCGCCAACGGCCATGGGGAGAAGGGCGACGCCCGAGGCGAGTGGTGACCAGCCCTGGACGAGTTGCAGCCACTGGGAGATCAGCAGGAGCGCCGCGACCATCGCGAAGCTGGTGATCAGAGCAGTGAGCACGCCGGCAGTGAACCCACGCCCGCGGAACAACCGGATCTCCAGCATCGGCTCGGCCGCCCGCAGGCAGCGCAGTACGAAGCCAGCGAGCAGCGCAGCGCCCAGCAGCCCAATGACCAGGACCTCAACAGTGACACCGTCCTTGCCGAGCTCCTTGATCGCATAGACCAGCCCGACCATCCCCACGATCGACAGCCCGGTCGCCACCGGATCGAGCCGTCCCGGACGATCCGACCGGCTCTCCGGCAGCAGCACCAACGCGGCGACCACAGCGACAACCATCACCGGCACGTTGAACAAGAACGCCGAGTGCCAGCTGAAGTTCTGCAGCAGCGCACCACCCACGATCGGCCCGAGCGCACCACCCACAGCAGCGGTCGCACCCCAGATCCCCAGCGCGGTCGCGCGCTCCCGCGCATCCGGGAACAACGACCGGATGAGCGACAACGTCGACGGCATGATCATCGCGCCACCAACGCCGAGCAGCACGCGGATCGCGATCACGGACTCAGGACTGTCCGCCAGCAGTACGCCGAGCGACGCCGCCCCGAAGATCACGAACCCGGCCACCAACATCCGCCGCCGCCCGAGGCGATCGCCGAGCGCGCTGGCCGTGACCAGCAGCCCGGCCAGCACCAGCGAGTAGACGTCGACGATCCACAGCTGCTCGACCGAGCTCGGCCGCAGGTCCTCGGCCATCGCGGGCAGCGCGAGATTGAGGATCGTCATGTCCATCACGACCACCAGCAGGCTGGCGGACAGTACCGCAAGCCCACCCCAGCGCCGTCGCACGCTGGGTGTCGAAGGCGGCGTGTACGTCGTACCGGCGGTCATCGGGAATCTCCAGTCGCAGTGCCAGTCAGCAGGGTCGAGAAAACGAGCGCGTCGAGGTCGCGCCGGGCCACGTCGCCGCGGCGCAGCGCTTCACGGGCGGCGATCATCAGGCCGTACACGGTGTGCTCGATCCAGCGCGCCGGCAGATCGGAGCGCAGTACGCCGGCCCGCTGCGCGCCCGCGTAGAACTCGACCTCGCGGTCGATCAGCTCGTTGGTCCGCGTCATCAGCTCCGGCATCGCTTCCATCCGGTTGTTGGCCAGCGCGTACGCGAACTCGTCGGCGTTCTCGACGAACCACGTGGTCAGGTCGCGCAGACAGGCGCGGATCCGTTCCGGATCGCCGGACTCGCCGGCCGCGACCATGCCGGTCTCGTCCTGCGACCGCGACCAGTGGTCGAGCGCGCGCTCGCCGATCTCGCGCAGCAGCGCGTCGCGGGAGGCGAAGTGCCGGTTCAGCGTCGCCCGGCCGATCCCGATCGCGGCCGCGAGATCGGCCATCGAGGTGGTCGGGTCGGAGTTCAGGTGCCGCAGGGCGGCATCAAGCACCTGGGAACGAGTCAGCATGCTCCAAGTAGACACGGTTGTCCCGTTTGAGACAAGTTGGTCTCATCTGAGACGCTCAGGCCTCGACGATCACGCCTACCGCCGCGACCACAGCCTTCCGCTGAGCCGCCGGAAGCCCGGCCGTCAGTTCGGCGATCCGATCCGTGTACGCCGTGTGCGCCTGGTGAGCGAGCTCGGTCCCCGTCGCGCTCAGGCCGATCCGGCAGGCCCGCCGATCCGCGGGGTCGCGCAGGCGTTCGACGAGCTCCCGCCGTTCCAGTCGGTCGACCATGCTGGTCAGGCTCGACCGTTCGATGCTCATGATCCGGCTCAGCTCGGTCATCCCGAACGGCCCGGCGAGCAGCACGCAGAGCAGGTGCGCCTGCTGCGGCGTCAGCCCGAGCGGCCGGCTCGACTCGGCGTACAGGTCCTGCAGTTTGTGCATCAGCTGGACCAGCGAGCCGACCAGTTCGGTGTCCTGTGCAACGGCCATGCCGCCATCGTAGTCCGCTCCTCGGAATGTCAGCAGGCCTGATATTTCGGTGTACTACTATTTAGGTCTACGAACTACTTGGGAGGACCCGCGATGACCGTCAGATTCGGAATCGGAGCCCCGTCGGCGCTGCCCGAGCTGCTCCGCACCGCCGAGCAGGCCGACCGCGACGGCCTCGACCACGTCTCGATCGCCGATCACCCGTACGGCGCGCACGCGCTCGACGCGTACGCAGCGATCGGGTTCGTGCTCGCGCGCACCGAGCGGATCAGCGGGCTGGTCAACGTCACCAACCTGCCGTTGCGCCCGGCACCGATCCTGGCCCGTACGGCGTCCACGCTGGCGGCGGCGTCCGGCGATCGGTTCGTGCTCGGCCTCGGCGCTGGGGGAGCGCCGGACCGGATCACCGCGATGGGCGGCCGGCAGCAGAGCCCGCGCGAGGCCGTCGAGGCGTTCGAGGAGGCGATGGTGCTGATCCGGTCGCTGACCACGCCTGGCTCGGCGGTGACGTCGGTCGGGCCGCACTACCCGGTGAAGGGGATCCCGCCGGTCGAGGCGCCGGGGCTGCAGATCTGGACCGGCTCCAACGGCCCGCGGTCGCTCGCGGCGACCGGTCGACGGGCGGACGGCTGGATCCCCGGCCACGCGGCCGACTGGCTGAGCGAGGTCTACAAGCAGTCGCGGCCGATCATCGACGCGGCCGCTCTCGAGCTGGGCCGCAAGCCGTCGGACGTTGCGACGATCTACAACTTCCCGGGCGCGATCACCGACCGCCCGCTGGATCGCACCCGCGACGACGAAGGTCGCTGGATCGGCGGATCGGTCGGCCAGTGGGTGGAGGAGCTGACGGGCGCGGTGCTGGAGCACGGCGCCGCGGGGTTCACGTACTTCCCCCGCGGCGACGCGTCGTACGAGAGCTCGGCGAACCGCTGGGCCCAGGAGATCGCCCCGGCGGTCCGGGAGCAGACGCGACCGCACCAGGCCTGAGGCGCCGACGCCCACCACTGACCAACCTCGCTCGGGTCGGCGGGTTCACGCTCGAGCGCGCTCCGATCCGAGCGAGAACAGGTGCTTGATCAGTGGTGGGCGTCGGTCCCCGGATCAGCTCAGTTCGGCGAGCTCGTCGGCCGACAGCTCGATCGTGCCTGCCGCGATGTTCTCCTCCAGGTGCGCCGGGTTGCCCGTACCGGGGATCGCGAGCACGTGCGGGCCCTGGTGCAGGGTCCATGCGAGCCGGAGCTGCTGCTCGGACACGCCCTTGGCGGCGGCGATCCGGCGTACGGCGTCGGAGTGCTCGTTCGTCGCCGTCCCCTCACGCGAAGCCCCGGCGATCGCGAAGAACGGGACGTACGCGACCCCGCGCTCACCGCAGACCGGCACGAACGTGTCGTCGTCGCGATGCGTGTCGAGGGCGTACGAGTTCTGCACGCAGACCACCGGCGCGATCGGCTGCGCCTCGTCCAGGTGGTCGACCCGGATGTTGGACAGCCCGAGGTGCCGGATCAGCCCGGCGTCGACCAGGTCGGCGAGCGCGCCGAAACGGTCGGCGATCGAGTCCTCGCCGGGCTTCTTGATGATCCGCAGGTTGACCACGTCGAGCACGTCCTTGCCGAGCTGGCGCAGGTTGAGCTCGACCTGCTCGCGCAGTTCGTCGGCAGTGGTCGCCTGGTAGAAACCCCGCTCGGGGTGGGATCCCGGCCCGACCTTGGTGGTGATCACCAGGTCCTCCGGGTACGGCGAGAGCGCCTCGCGGATCAGCTCGTTGGCGTAGCGGATCGGTCCCTCGCCGACGCCCATCGTCCCACCGGGGGACGCGTAGAAGGCGGCGGTGTCGATGTGGTTGACGCCGAGCTCGACGGCCCGGCGCAGGACCCGGATCGCGACGGCGCGATCCGGGTTCGGGGTCGTGCGCATCGCGCCGAACCCGAGTCGGTTGACGGTGAAATCGCCCAGCTTCCAGGTACCCGCGGCAGCCGCGGGAAGATTTGCGGAATTGTTTTCAGGCATCCGCCCACCTTATTCCTCGATAGCGCCACGCCTGGCTCGCAGATGCGCCCGGAACGTCAGAGTGGGGTCGGCGGCCCGCGCTGCCAGGTACTCGTCGAAGCCGACCTGCTCGCGCAACGACGTGCCGCCCGCGATCAGCGCCGACTGCCGGCGTTCGGTGTCGCGGATCGATTCCGCCAGCGCGAACAGCTCCTCGACCTGCGCGGCCGGGACGAAGACGATGCCGTCGTCGTCACCCAGTACGACGTCTTCGTTGCTGACGGCCCATTCCCCGATCGTTGCCGTCGTCAACGCGTCGGCAGGCAACGGATCGAGCCGCAACGGTCCCGTCGGCAACGATCCGAGGCTGTAGACCGGCAACCCGATCGTGCGGATGTCGGCCGAGTCCCGGTGCAGCCCCCACACCGCTAGCCCGGCAAGCCCGGCCGTCTTCGCCTCCAGTACGACGAGGTCGCCGACGCAGGCCTCGTCCAGCCGGCCGCCGTTGTCGACCACCAGCACGTCGCCCGGCTCGGCCTGTCCGAACGCCTCCAGGAAGAGGTCGACGCTGCCGACATGCTGCGCCGGCAGCACTCGCCCGGCCAGCCGTCCCGGCAGTGCGGCTCTCAAACCGACGCATCGCACCGGGACGCCAGCCCGTACACACGCATCGGCGACGTGCGCCGTGGTCAGTTCGGCGAACCGCGCGGTCAACTCGTCCGGCTTCATCAAGTGCCTCCCCTGGGTCGAGCACCGACCCTATGCAGCCGATCGATACGCCACCAGAGGCCCGCCGTACTCAGCGTTCCAGACTCAGCGGTCCAGGAAGGCCAGGATCTCCGGTAGACCAGGGGAGTAGCCGTCGCTCGTGTCGACGGAGAGTGTCGGCACCGGCAGCGCGATCGGGTCGAACGACTCGTGCACGGTACGACGCCGCTGCTCGTCGTACTGGCTGTCCTCGTGCGCCGCGCGCGACGGCGTGCTGCCGGAGCGAGCGGTCATCCGCGCGAAGGCGACGTCGGCCGGGACCGTGCAGTGCACGATCCGGAACTCGGCCTGCCCGATCAGCGGGGTCAGCCCGGGCCGCCAGAGCCGGTCCTGGAACGCTGCCTCGGCAACGACCGACGTACCGCGTCCGACCAGCAGACCGAGTACGTCGAAGAACGTCGCGAGGGTGCGCATCGTCAGCGGATCGGCGGGGCCGGGCACGAAGCCGGGGGTGGCGTGCGCCATCCCTTCCTTGATCTCGTCGCGACAGATCGCGGGGCAGCCGACGCCGGCCGCGATCTGGTGCGCGAGCGTCGTCTTGCCGGTTCCCGGCGGTCCACTCACCACGATCAGCATCGGCAGTACAGGCACCGCGGCACCCTAGCGGCTCCGGGCCGACCCTGCTCGTTGCCTTCAGCAACAGTATGTCTCGCTATTCAAGACGTGGGGTCTCAATAAGCAAGATTCGGGTCTAGTCTGAGCGGGAGACAAAGGAGTCCGCGATGAACAACGTCTACACCCACGGCCACCACGAATCCGTCCTGCGGTCGCACCGCTGGCGTACCGCCGAGAACTCGGCCGGCTACCTGCTGCCGCGCCTGCGTCCCGGCCAGAGCCTGCTCGACGTCGGCGCCGGTCCCGGCACGATCACCGCCGAGCTCGCGGCGCTGGTCGCGCCCGGAAGGACGACGGCGCTCGAGGCGAGCGAGTCCGCGCTCGCCATCACCCGCGCGACCTTCGCGGAGCGCGGGATCGCGCCGAGCTCCGCCGGCGGCGACGCTGTCGCAGGACCCGCCGACGGGCCGGCGATCGAGGTCGACTTCGTCGTGGGCGACGTGCACCACCTCGACCTTCCCGACGACTCGTACGACGTCGTGCACGCCCATCAGGTCCTGCAGCACGTGGCTGATCCCGTCCAGGCGTTGCGCGAGATGCGCCGGGTCTGCAAGCCGGGCGGGATCGTCGCGGCGCGCGACTCCGACTACCACGCCTTCACCTGGTACCCGGAGCTGCCGGAGCTCGACGAGTGGATGGACCTGTACCAACGCCTCGCCCGCGTCAACCAGGGCGAGCCGGACGCGGGCCGCCGCCTGCTGTCCTGGGCGCGCGAGGCCGGGTTCGAGCAGATCGAGGCGACGGCGAGCAACTGGACCTTCGTGAACGTCGAGGACCGCGACTGGTGGGGCGGCATGTGGGCCGACCGGGTGCTGCAGTCCGCGATGGCCGACCAGGCGCGGGCGTCCGGCGTACCGGAGGCTGCGCTGGAACGGATCTCGGCCGCGTGGCGGACCTGGGCCGCGGCGCCGGACGGCTTCCTGAGCTTGCTGCACGGCGAGATCGTCGCCATCGCCTGACCATAACGAAGCGTGATGCGAGTGTCCGCTGGGCAGAAATCCGCTCACGCGTTGTAACGATCAACTCGGAACGTCGATAGAGGGGTGTTGGCGGTACGCCGGCCGGGGGCCCTGGGGAGGGAAGGGCCGGCGCAACGGCCGCCTCTGAGTGTCCGAGGGGGACAACTTCATGCGTTACAGATCCGCAGCTCTCGGGCTGGCGGTGGCGACTCTCGCTGCCGTCGGCCTGACCGCACCGGCCGAGGCCCGGCCGCTGCAGAGCACAGCCAGTACGGCGGTCGCCGCGACCAGAGTGGTCACGACAGCGATCCCGTGGGGGCAGAACGGCGACATCGCCGTACCGCGCTCGTACGTCAGCGACAGCAAGGTCGAGCTCGCCGTCTTCCGCCCGAGCAACGGGACCTGGTACATCCGTGGCTGGACGAACATCAAGTTCGGCCAGGCGGGCGACATCCCGGTCCCGGCCGACTACAACGGGGACGGCCGCGCCGAGCTCGCCGTGTTCCGTCCGTCCAACGGCTACTGGTACATCCGTGGCGTCGGCCAGTTCGTCTGGGGCCAGGCCGGCGACGTACCGGCCGCGTCGAACTACGTCGGCGACAGCCGCGCCGAGGCCGCCGTCTGGCGCCCGTCGCTCGGTCGCTGGTTCATCCGGGGAGCCGCTCAGATCTCCTGGGGTGCGAACGGCGACATCCCGGTGCCCGCCGACTACGTGGGCGACAGCCACAGCGATCTCGCGGTCTGGCGTCCGTCGCTCGGCCGGTGGTTCATCCGCGGCGCGGCGCAGATCGTGTACGGCGTGAACGGCGACGTACCGGTCCCGGCGAACTTTGTCGGCAACGCCAAGGCGGATCTCTCGGTGTTCCGCCGGGGCACCTGGTTCATCCGCGGCGGGGGCAGCTTCGTCTGGGGCCAGACCGCCGACCGCCCGTTCGCCGGCAACTACGCCGGTACGACGGCGACCGACCAGGCGGTCTGGCGGCCGTCGAACGGGACTTGGTACTTGCGGTACCAGGTCAACGTGACGCCGCCTCCGCCTCCGCCGCCGCCCTGCGACCCGTCGTACCCGACGGTCTGCATCCCGCCGCCTCCGCCGGATCTCAACTGCGACGACATCCCTTATCGTCGCTTCAAGGTGCTCGCTCCGGATCCGCACAACTTCGATGGCAGCGACCACGACGGGATCGGTTGCGAGACCGACTGATCCTTGCCCCAAGCAACCGGCCCCCGAGTAGCAGATCGGGGGCCGGTTTCATTTGCCCGCGAAGACCACCAGGTACCCATCCGGATCCCGCACCCACAGCTCCCGATGCCCGGCATTCGGATTCTCGTGCACCCCGGTCTGAACGTCCGAGGCGACAACCCGCCCAGCCATCGCGTCCAGATCATCCACCTCGAACCACACCGCAACCCCGTTCCCCAACGGCAGCTCCGGATCGCCGATGTTCCCGTGATGATGCCCGACCTCCAGCCTGTGCAACTGCAGCACCAGCTGATCGTCCACGTGAACCCGCTCGTACTCGGGCCCGCCGTGCGCACTCACCCCGCCCAGCACCCCGCAGTACCAAGCACTGCTCTTCTCCACGTCGCGCACCGCCAGCAACGGCTGCGGTCTCACCGAAAGCGTCATGCGACCGACGCTAAGCCGTCCCGCCCGGGGAAGTCTTGGACAAATGGGCACGCTGCCGCGAAGCCTCGTACAACACTGCCGTCGCCGCATTCGCCGCGTTCAACGAACTGGCAGCCCCACCCATCGGAATCCGCACCAACTCGTCAGCCAGCTCTTTCCACGCTGCCGAAAGCCCAGAGGTCTCGTTCCCCACCAGCAGCAACGTCGGCTGCGTGAAGTCGAAGTCGTACACATCCACCGACCCGTGCTCATCGGTGCCCACCACAACAATCGGTACGCCGCGAGCCCTCTCGGCGGCGACCCACTCCATCACCTCACGCTGCGACGGCACCCGCACAGCAGGCAACGCGAACAGCGACCCCGTACTGGCCCGCACCGCCTTCGGGTCGTACACATCAGCCGCATGCCCGGTCACGATGAACCCGTCGGCACCGAACGCGTCCGCCGACCGGATGATCGACCCGATGTTCCCCGGTCCGGTCGGCCGATCGAACACCACACCCAAGAAATCCCTCTGAACAGCGATCCGCGACAGATCATCCGGCGGCATCGCCACCACAGCAACGAGTTCAGCCTCGGACTTCTCCGTCAGCTCCGCCAGCAGCTCCGGCTCCATCAGCACCCGCTCGGCCTGCCGCTGGCTCTGCAGCAGCTCGCGCGCCCACTGCGACGGCACCCGCGACGCGTCCTGGATCAGCGCGTTGACCGTCCACCCGTGCTCGACCGCCAAGCTGATCGGCCGCACGCCCTGGACGAGGAACTCGCCGGCCCGCTGCCGCTTGTTGCGATTGCCGAGCAACGCCTGCCACACCTGGAACCGTGCATTCCGACTACTGACCCGCGTCGCCATAGCCCCCAACAGTAGATCAGCTGAGCGACTGGATCAGTCCGAGGTTGTTGCCGTCAGGATCCTGTACGACGGCCAGCCGCTGCCGCCCGCCGGACACGAGCTGCGGATCCGTCGACTCGATGTTCTGCTCCGACAGCCGCCTCAGCTCGGCGTCCAGGTCGTCGACCGTCACGTTCACCGCCGTACGCCCGGCCCGTTCCGGATCGGCGAAGACCTGCACGACCCCGAGCTCGCTCAGGTGCCACTCGGCGAGGGAGTCCATCGGCCGGGTGTCCGCGTCACGCCCGAAGAACCCCGAGTACCACTCGATCGCCTTGTCGATCTCCTGCACCGGCACCACGGCCAGAACCGTACGCATCGTCACGCTGCCTCCTCGGTCGGTCCCCGACCTGTGCCCACGACGAAACCCTCAGGTCCCGAGCGTCGACTCCCGCGGCACCAGTTCCGTGGGCATCGAGATCAGCCCTGACGGCGACGAACCACCGATCAGCTCGAGCAGCAACTGCGCCGTACGCCGTCCCAGCTCCTCGAGCCGCAGATCCACCGTCGTCAGCGGCGGCCGGCTCGCGAGCGCCATCACGCTCCAGTTGTCGAACCCGGTCACCGCGACATCGTCCGGCACCGCCCGCCCCAACTCCCGCAGCCGATCGCACACCCCGCGCGCGATCTGATCACTCCCGCAAGAGATCGCATCCACGTCACCCGTCCGCAGCAGTACGTCGACCGCGTGCCGCCCCCACCGCTCACTCCACTCTCCGTGCAGTGGCTCACCCACCAACGCGTCGCCCGCTGTCTCACGCGTTGCCGAAGCCCGAACCACCGCACTGCGATGCGTCGCCGGCCCGGTCACGTGCGCGATCCGCCGCCGTCCCAACGACAGCAGATGCCGTACGGCGGACGCCGCGCCACCGTGATCGTCCATCACCACCGACGTGTCGGCCGGATCCGTCGACGGGCTGAACGCATAGACCACCGGCATCGGTACGTCGATCGGCGCGCGCGGCTCGGTCCGGCGTCCGGTGACGATGATCCCGTCGACCCGCCGGGCCACCAGCGACTTCAGGTAATGCGACTCGCGCAGCGCGTCGTCCCGAGTGTCGCACAGCACGAGCGCCATCTCGCCCGCGCTCAACGCGTCCTCGGCGCCGAGCATGATCGGGATGCTGAACCGGCCGGAGCTGTCGGTCGTGATCAGCCCGACCGTGTAGCTGCGGCCCGACGACAGCGCCCGGCCGCGGCTGTCCGGGGTGAAGCCGAGCTGCTCGGCCGCACGCCGTACGCGCTCGCGGGTCTCCTCGCGGAGCTGGCCGGTGTCGTTGAGCGCCTTGGACGCCGTACTGGTCGAGACGCCGGCCAGGGCGGCGACGTCGGTGATCCGCGGCACGACCGGTCCCCGTGACGCCATCTGCCACCCTCCCAGCATTTCCGGATTTCCGTCAGAGTAGCGGATCGGCGGGCGCCGAAGCCTTGACCAAGCGCGACCAGGTGCTTACGGTCGATCAGGAAAACGTGTTCCGTCCGTTTCCGCGAGGAGCCGCTTTGATGCCGAAGGACCAGCTCTCCCCAGTCGCGACCACCCGCGCCGTGCTCCAGCCGATCGGCCTCGGCCGGGCCCGGATCACCGGCGGTTTCTGGGCCCCGCGCCAGCAACGCAACGCCGAGAACGCGATCCCGTCGGGCCAGGACCAGCTCGAAACCGCCGGCAACCTGCAGAACCTGCGGCTGGCCGCCGGCATCGGTGAGGGCGAGGCGATCGGGCCGGTCTTCGCCGACTCCGACGTCTACAAGTGGCTCGAGGCCGTTGCCTGGGAGTACGGGCGCAACCCGTCCGAGGACCTGCTCCGCCGCCAGCGCGAACTCACCGCGGTGGTCGCCGCGGCGCAGCGCGAGGACGGTTACCTCGACTCGGTCGTCCAGTTACGCGAAGGCGACGAAGGTCGCTACCAGAAGCTCGTCTGGAGTCACGAGCACTACTGCGCCGGGCACCTGATCCAGGCCGCGGTCGCACAGGTCCGCTGCACCGGTGACACCGCGTTGCTCGACGTCGCGACGAAGCTCGCCGACCACCTGGTCGCGACCTTCGGCGAGACCCCGGACGGCAAGATCCGCGATGTCGACGGTCACCCGGTGATCGAGATGGCCCTGGTCGAGCTCTACCGCGAGACCGGTACGACGGCGTACCTGGACCTCGCGCGCTGGTTCGTCGAGGCGCGCGGGCACGGGATCATCGCCGAGCACGGCCACGAGGCGACGTACTTCTCCGACCGCCGTCCGGTGCGCGAGGCAACGACGGTCGAAGGGCACGCCGTACGGGCCGTGTACCTGGCGGCCGGTGCCACCGATGTCGCGGTCGAGACCGGCGACACTTCACTGCTCGATGCGCTCAAGGGTCAGTTCGCGCACATGTGGGCCACGAAGACCTATGTCACCGGCGGCCTCGGCGCGCGCTGGGAGGGCGAGGCGTTCGGTGACGAGCACGAGCTGCCGCCGGACCGCGCGTACGCCGAGACCTGCGCGGCGATCGGTGGGATCCAGTGGGCGCATCGGATGCTGCTGGCCACGAACGACCCTTTCTACGCCGACGCTGTCGAGCGGATGCTCTACAACGGGTTCCTCGCCGGCGTCTCGCTGAAGGGCAGCGAGTACTTCTACGTGAATCCCTTGCAGCACAGGGGAAGCGCGCATGCCGACAACAACCGTAGCCCCGCGCACGGCCGGCGCGGATGGTTCGACTGCGCGTGCTGCCCGCCCAACATCATGCGGACGCTCGCCAGCCTCGACGGTTACTTGGCGACGAGCGCCGCGGACGGCGTGCAGCTCCACCAGTACGCCGAGGGCACGATCGCGACCGACACCGTCGAGCTGCGGGTCGAGACCAACTATCCCTGGGACGGCGCGATCCGGATCACCGTCGACAAGGCGCCGGACGTCAGTGTCGCCCTGGAGTTCCGCATCCCGGCGTGGGCCGAGGGCGCGACCCTCAACGGCAAGCCCGTCGACGCCGGCCAGTACGCCCGCGTCGAGCAGACCTGGTCGCCTGGTGACACCGTCGAGCTGCACCTCCCGCTCACAGCTCGGACCGTCACCGCGGCGCCGCGCGTCGACGCCGTACGAGGTTGTGTCGCCATCGAACGAGGCCCGCTCGTGTACGCCGTCGAGCAGGTCGACCAGGAAGCGAACGTCGACGACCTGCATTTGGTGGACGCCCCGATCACGGCCCACCACGATCCGGACCTGCTCGACGGCGTCACCGTGCTCACCACCCAAGGTCGCGTCGACGCGCCGACGCAGATCAAGGCCGTCCCGTACTACGCCTGGGCCAATCGCGAGATCGGCGCCATGCGGGTCTGGCTGCCGCGTGGCTGACCATGCTGACCAGGAGGCGATTCCTCGGTACGGCGGCCGCGCTCGCCGGGATCTCGGGCTGCAGCTCGGTCCTGCCTGAGCCGGACGTCGCGGCGCCCGGCTTCGGTACGGGCGCCACCGGGACGGTGAAGGTGTGGTGCAGGGCGGCGACCCAGACCGGTCTGACCAGCCTGGTGGAGAAGTTCAACGCGTCGCAGGACCGGCTGCGGGTCGAGCTGACGCCGGTGCTCGACGCGCAGTACGTGACCAAGCTGGCCACCGCGATCCGCGGCCGCGGCGTACCGGATCTGGTCGACATCGACGACATCAACTCGATGCTGTTCATCTACCGCGATGCGTTCACGGATCTCACCGAAGCCCTGCAGGCGTTGGACTTCCGGGCCAAGCTCAGCCCCGGGCACTTGCGGCTGGCGACCCGCGCCGGTCGCGCGTACGGCGTACCGTATCTGGCCGACAACTCGATGTTCTGGTTCAACACCGAGCTCTGCGACCGTGCGGACGTCGATCCCGATCAAGCGATCACGTCGTACGACGAACTGCTCGCCGCCGCGCGCCGGCTGCGCAAACTCGGCGATGACATCTACGCGTGGAGCTTCCCGGCGAACAGCCCGGGCGCGCTCGGGTTCGTCGTCCAGCCGATGATCTGGGCGGCCGACACCGACCTGATCCGGGGCGAGGTCGGGCAGCAGGAGGGCAACATCGTGGGCAACTCCGTCGTCCAGCGGATGCTCGAGCTGCACCGGCAGCTGTGGGTCGACGGATTGGTGCCGAGGGCAAACTTCTCCGACGACGCGTCGCGCTGGGGGAGTGACTTCCGGGCCGGCGTGGTGGGGATCTTCCCGTCGAACTACAGCGTCGTTGTGTCGGGCTCGGATCCGGCGTTCCACGCCAAAGTGACACCGCGGCTGCTCTCCGGACCGGACGGCGGATCGGCGTTCTTCGACGGGGGCGACAACATGTGCATCCCGCGCGGCGCCGAGAACGCCTCTGGCGCTTGGGAGTTCGTCCGGTTCGCTCTGGATCTGCCGCAGCAGACCGATCTGCCCGCGGGCGGGTACACGCCCGTCCGGTCCGACGTCGCAACACCGGAGTTCGCGAAGAAGTTCCCGCTCGCGACGCTGCCGCTGAAGCGGATCGAGGAGGGCTACGCGCCGACCACCCTGTCGTACAACCTGCTCTACAACCAGCCGGACGGGCCGTGGCTGCAGATGTTCCGCCGGGCCGTGTTCGACGGCGAGCTGGAGGCCGCGATGTCCGAAGCCCAGGAGTCGTACGACCGGATCCTTGCGCAGGGCCAGGCATGAACCGCGCGTCGCTGACCCATCCGCCGCGGACCGGGCTGCTGCTGGTGACGCCGGCGGTGCTGTTCGTGGGTGTGTTCGTCCTGGTGCCGTTGGGCTTTGCGCTGGTGATCTCGCTGACGAACTGGCCGTTGATCGGCGACGTCCGCTTCAGCGGCGTGAAGAACTACACCGCGATCGCCTCCGACGCGGCGTTCGCCAAGTCCGTGCTCTACACGCTCCTCTACACGGTGATCGTCACCGGGCCGATCCTCGTGCTGGGCTACGGGTTGGCCGTCCTCGTACGCCGTAAGCGCCGCGGCTCCACGCTGCTCCGGACGATCTTCTTCCTGCCGTTTGTGGTCGGCCTGTCGACGCTGAGCTTCGTCACGGTCCTGGAGGCGCAGCCCGAGAGCGGCGCGATCAACATCCTGCTCCGCGGTCTCGGCATCACCGACGGTACGACGGCCTGGCTGGTCGACGGCCCGTTGGCGACCGGGCTGATCTGCGTCCTGGTGATCTGGGGTGTCTCCGGGCTGACGATGATGCTGCTGATGGCCGGGATGCAGGCGATCCCGCGCGAGTTCTACGAGTCGTCCGAACTCGACGGTGCTGGTTGGTGGCAGCAAGAGCGCGAGATCACGATCCCGATCCTGCGCCGCACGATCGCGATGGCCGTCGTCATCTCGGTGGTCGGCTCGCTGCTCGCGTTCTCGCAGTTCTACATCCTGACCCGCGGCGGGCCGGGCACGGACACCACGACGGTCGTCCAGTACATCTACAACCGTGCCTTCGTCCAGCTCCAGCTCGGCGCCGCCACCGCGCTGTCGATCGTGCTGGTGGTCGTCGTCGGCCTGGTCACCGCCGCCCAGTTCTGGCTGCTCCGGGAGAGGGACTGACGATGCTGCGCCTCAAGAACGTCTTCTACGTCGTCGGCGGCCTCGGCGCGCTGCTGGTCTTCGCCGTACCGTTGCTGTGGGCTCTCTTCCGCTCGGTCCAGCCGAACGACGTGATCGTCGCAGCGCCGGACCGGGCCACGTTCTTCCAGCTGACCTGGGACAACTTCCGCACGCTGATCGAGGGCCCGGGCAACTTGTTGCGGGCAGTCGGCAACAGTCTGGTCGTTGCCATCAGCACCGCCGTACTGACTGCTCTCCTCGCAACCCTCGCCGGCTACGGCTTCGCCAAGTTCCGCTTCCGCTCCGGCCCGCTGCTGTTCGCGCTGGTCGTCGTGTCGATGATGATCCCGTTCCAGGCGATCCTCACCCCGCTCTACCTGCAACTCAACGTCATGCGCCTCACCGACAGCCTGCTCGGCCTCGTCCTCTTCTACACCACCGTCAATCTCCCCTTCGGCGTCTTCGTCATGCGCAACTCGTTCTCGTCCGTCCCCGCCGAGCTAGAAGACTCCGCCCACGTAGACGGCTGCGGCACCCTCCGCATGATCGCCTCGGTCCTCCGCCCCTTGGTCACCCCCGGCGCGGCAACAGTCGCCCTCTACGCCTTCCTGGCCGCCTGGACCGAATTCCTAGGCGCCCTGACGTTCCTCACCAAAGACGAGCTCTACACCCTCCCCGTAGCCCTGGTAAACGTCCAAGCAGGCGCCTACGGCGAGGTCAACTTCGGCTCCCTGGTAGCCGGCTCAGTCATCGCGATGATCCCGTGCGTAGTCCTGTACGTCGGCCTCCAACGCTTCTACGTAACCGGTTTGGCCTCCGGCGCGGTCAAAGGCTGAGTACTTGTCCCACGCGGCGCTACGCCCGCTTCAAGTGCGCGCTGGCGCGCTGAAGTACCGCGCTACCGCGCGGAGGCGGCGCTACCGCGCCGGAGGATGCGCGGCCGCGCATCGGCCTACGCGCTAGCAGGTGGTATTACCGCGTACGGCCATGCGCTTCGCACCTCGCCACGGTGAGGGTGTGGAATTGCCCAATCAGTGCCCTTGGCCGACAGCACCAGCAGCGGATGGAGGCAAGAATCAACACGTCCCGCAGCGCGCCGACCGAAGATCACCTCAAGGACGCCCAGTTGATCTGGGACTACCACCAGATGCACCAACCGCTCAGGCAGGTCGACGTCGGGATCGGCCTCGGCAGTCACGACCTCGGGGTTGCGACCTTCTCAGCCGATGTCTATCACCGGGGCTTCTTTCCGTCGCTTGTATTCACAGGAGGGACCAGCCGTACGACGGCGGCACAGGTCCCCCGCGGCGAAGCGGTTCACTACCGCGAACGTGCCATCGAGCTCGGCGTACCGGACTCTGCGGTAGTGGTCGAGCCGCGAGCGACGAACATCGGCCAGAACATCGCGTTCGCCCGCGAGATCCTCACTGACGTCGGGAGGCCGGTCGGATCGGTGCTGCTGATCTCCAAGCCCTACATGGAGCGCAGAGCCTTCGCGACCTGTCAGAAGGTCTGGCCGGAGGTCGAGGTCGTTTGTGCGTCCGAGCCGGCTATGTCAGGCGGCTGACGAAGTGACAGCAAACTGGTCCCGGCCTCTGCGCGGTTGGCACCGTGCCTTTGGAGGTCTCCACCAGCACCGTTTGTAGGTCAGTGCTGACACCACCCGGACCAGGAGGGCACCCTAGTGTTGGTGGGAGTTGACACGACCCTGGCGGGCGCGCAAGCGGAGCGAGTCCGAGCAGATTGAGCGGAGGTGGGCGCATGTCGGCGACGAAGCTCCTGGTACTCGGTATCGTGCACCTCTCCGGCGGCGCGCATGGCTACCAGGTGCGGTCCGAACTGCAGAGCTGGGGTGCGGAGATTTGGGCCAAGATCAAGCCCGGCTCGATTTATCACGCGCTGAAGAAGGCGGCGGCTGATGGCCTCCTCACCGAGCACGCCGAGCCGGGCAACTCCGGGCCGGAGCGCGTTTTGTACCGCGCGACAGCTCGGGGACGTGACGAGATAGTCGAACTGGTCCGCGACGGTCTGCGGCGCCCCCATGACCCCACCATGCTCGACGCGGCCATCGCCATGTTGCCCATGCTGACCAGGACAGATGCCATCGCGCACGTCAACGCGCGAGTCGCGCGCCTGGAAGCGGAGCTCGTAGAGCAGGCCAAGGGGTGGGAGAACCCGAACCCCGACATTCCCGAGCACGTCCGCGATCAGGCCGAACTGTGGGCGGGACACGCACGCACCGAACTGGAGTGGGCGAAGAGCCTGAGCAAACGACTGTCTGAGGGCGCGTACACCATGGCCGATGATCCGGGTTCGTGGCGAACGGTCCACGATCCCCTCAAGATGCGCTTCTAATCAACCTTTACTAGTCGCTCCTCCTCATGTACTTTGGCCAAGTACTCAAGCTTGACTAGCGCTCAACCAATCCGTTCGCAACACCGAGAGAAGGTGTCGAACCCATGGGAAAGTTCGCGATCGAGACGAGAGGGTTGAAGAAGAGCTTCGGCAAGACCCACGCGGTCGCCGGTGTGGACCTGGCCGTGAGCGCCGGGGGCGTGTACGGCGTGCTCGGTCCGAACGGGGCGGGCAAGACCACCACGATCCGCATGCTGGCCACGCTCCTGCACCCCGACGCCGGAGAGGCGCAAGTGCTCGGCTACGACGTCGTGCGTGACGCCCGGGCGGTGCGGAGCAGGGTGGGCCTCACCGGGCAGTTCGCGTCGGTCGACGAGGACCTCACCGGGGTGGAGAACCTGTTGCTGCTCGCCAGGCTGCTCGGCTACTCACGCCGCCGAGGCAGGGAGCGGGCGGCCGACCTGCTCGACGCGTTCGGTCTTGCCGAGGCGGCCGATCGGCAGGTGAAGAAGTACTCCGGTGGGATGCGCCGGCGCATCGACATCGCGGCGAGCCTGGTAGTCACCCCCGAACTGATCTTCCTCGACGAGCCCACGACCGGGCTCGACCCGCGCAGCAGGAACCAGGTCTGGGAGATCGTCAGGGGCATGGTCGCCGAGGGCGCCACCGTGTTGCTGACCACGCAGTACCTCGACGAGGCCGACCAGCTGGCCGACCGGATAGCGGTGATCGACCACGGGAAGGTGGTCGCCGAGGGCTCGAGCGGCGAGCTCAAGGCATCGGTCGGCGCCGGCTCGCTGCACGTACGGCTAGGTGCGCCCGAGCAGCGGGCCGAGGCAGAGCGGGTCCTCGCCGGCGTCCTCGAGGTGCCGGTCGAGCCGTCCGCTGACCCGGCCGCGCTGTCCGCGCGGATCTCCGACCCCGAGCGGGTCGCCCGTTCCCTGGCCGAGCTGTCCCGCAGCGGCATCGACGTCACCGAGTTCGCGCTCGGTCAGCCGAGCCTGGACGAGGTGTTCCTCGCCCTGACCGGACACGCCGCCGAGGAGACACCCGAGGAGGATGCCGCATGAATGCCACGTCCACGGAGCAGGCGTCGGCGCCGGTCACCGAGGACGCGCTGCGCAGTGTGCTGTCGGCCGGTGAGCGCCCGCCCCGACCCGGTCCGGTGAGCACCTCGTTGACATTCGGCTGGCGCGCCCTCCTGAAGATCAAGCACGTGCCCGAGCAGCTCGTCGACGTGACCATGTTCCCGATCATGTTCACGTTGATGTTCACCTACCTGTTCGGTGGCGCGCTCGCCGGGTCGACTCAGGAGTACCTGCAATTCCTGCTGCCCGGCATCCTGGTGCAGGCGAACGTCATGATCACCATGAACACCGGCATCACGCTGAACACCGACATCCAGAAGGGGGTGTTCGACAGGTTCAGGTCACTTCCGGTGTGGCGACCATCCCCGCTGGTCGGCGCCCTGCTCGGCGATCTGGTGCGCTACTCGATCGGGTCGGCGATAGTGATCACGCTCGGCTTGGTCCTAGGGTTCCGGCCGGAGGGTGGCGCCGTCGGGGTGGTGCTCTCGGTGGTGCTGCTGCTGGTGTTCTCGTTCTGCCTGTCGTGGCTGTGGACGATGCTCAGCCTGATCCTGCGCACGCCGAACTCGGTGGCGGGGGTCAGCATGATGGTGATGTTCCCGCTGACGTTCGTGAGCAACATCTTCGTGGACCCGAAGACGATGCCCGGGTGGTTGCAGGCGGTCGTCGAGGTCAACCCGATCACCCACCTGGCGACCGTGGTGCGCGGCCTGATGCACGGCTCGGTGCCCGCCGGGGAGATCGGCTGGGTGCTCGTCTCGTCCGTACTTCTCGTCGCGGTGTTCGGTCCCATCACCATGGTCCTCTACCGCAACAAGAAGTAGATGCCGCTACCGCGAGCACTTGGTCGAAATCAACTCCGACAACCCGGCCCACTCGGCCAACGCCATCACCGGTACCAGGCCCGGACACGACAAGGAGAGCCGAATGAGCACCATCCCCAAGAACAACTCGGAAACCGTTGCGCACACGCCCGGGCGGGCGATCAGCTTCGGGGTCTGGATTCTGCACGTCGCGCTGGCGGCGATCATCGCCGGCGGCGGAATCTCGAAGCTCGCCGGCGACCCGGTCATGGTGAACATGTTCGCCGACATCGGGGCTGGCCAGTGGCTCCGGTACCTGGTCGGAGCGCTGGAGGTCTCGGGAGGGGTTGGACTTCTGATCCCGGCTCTGGCGGGCCTGGCCAGTCTCGGGTTGGCGGCATTGCTGACCGGTGCTGTCATCACCGATCAGTTCGTGCTCGAGCAGAGCCCCTGGCTGCCGCTCGCCTTACTCATCTTGGCGGCCGTGATCGCAAGGACGCGGTGGTCGCGCACCGAGGCCGTCGTCGGCACGCTGCTCAGGCGCTGAGACAAACCTCTCGAACGGAGATGTGAGATGAACGAGATGGCCTTTCGCGTGACATCAAACGATGGCACCACCATCGCCTATGACCGGAAGGGAAGCGGTTCGGCCGTCATTCTGGTGGGCGGAGCACTCGACGAGGGGGTGGAGAACGCTCCCTTGGCGCCGGCTCTCGCCGAGCACTTCACGGTCTACAACTATGCCCGTCGGGGACGCGGCGCGAGCGGCTTCACCGAGCCGTACGCCGTGGAGAGGGAGATCGAGGACCTGGATGCGTTGATCGCGGAGGCGGGCGGCTCGGCACACCTGTTCGGGGCGTCCTCTGGTGGCGCGCTGGCGCTGGAAGCGGCCGCGGCCGGGTCAGCCATCGACACGATCGCCGTGTGGGAGGTGCCCTACGCGGTCGGGGACGACATCCGCCAGCGATTCGAGGAGTACGTCGCGGACACCCGACGCGCCTTCGACGCCGGGCGAGACGAGGAGGTTCTCGAACTGTTCATGCGCTTGAGCGGCGCCTCCGACGACAACATCGCGGCCAGGAAAGCGGCAGGCAAGCAGACGGCGCATTGGGCGGATTCGGTCGCCCTCGCGCCCACGCTGGTCCACGACAGCGTCTTCCTCAACCGCTACCAATTGCCGGCCGATCGACTGGCAACGGTCACCCAACCGGTCCTGGTCACCACCGGAGGACCGATCACGGTCCCCTACATGGCAGGCCTGTCCTCGGACTTCTTCGACCGCGCAGCCGACGAGCTCGCAGACCTACTACCCCACGCCCAACGGGAGACCCTCGAGGTGCCGGATCACGTCGTCGACCCACAGACCGTCGGCCCGCTGTTGCTACGGTTCTTCAGCAGCGAACACTGAGGGGCCTGCGAGGTGTTGCGGGAAGACCGATTAGGCACCGCGCAAGCAGATCTTCGTCGCGCCAGGGACACGGGGCGGACAGGGTGGTGTCGAGGTTGATGTCGTCGGCGGCATCACAGGCCTGATCCTGGGCGTGCTCGTCACCACGCAAGGCCGGGCCGTCGTACTGACCTGGGCTTCAGTGGAACTCGACCTGGCCTACTCGCTGCTCATCGGCTCCGTCGTCGGTCGTACCCCGCGCGGAGGCTGCTGCGTGGGGTGTACTCAGACCTTCTTCTGAGGACCGTAGAACGGTGTTGGGTCAGGCCCGAGTACGTCGTCGTCCGGGTGTTGGCCGCTGGCGATCGCTGCGTCGTGGCTCAGGGCTGCTCGGCCGCAGAGTTCCAGGAGTTCTGGCTCGTTCTTGACGATTTGTTTGGCTTTGGGGCCGAGTTTGATGATGTGGTCGCGGGACTCGATCAGGCGGCGGTAGATGCGTTCGCGTTCTACCGGGTCGTCGGTGTACTCGGAGTCCAGGTACGCGGTGGCGTCGCGGCGGGCGTTGGCCATGGCGGTCTGGGTTCGGCCTCGGGTGCTGAGGAGGGACGCCAGGACGGTGAAGACCAGGACCACCAGGATGACCACCAGCGAGAGGCCCGTGCTGATTTCGGCGACCTCGATGTGGTTGCCGTCGTTGATGAACGGGACGTTGTTCTCGTGGAGGGCGTGCAGGACGAGTTTGACGCCGATGAAGCCGAGGATCGCGGCGAGGCCGAAGGACAGGTAGATCAGGCGGTCGAGCAGGCCGTCGAGGAGGAAGTAGAGCTGGCGCAGGCCCAGCAGGCTGAAGGCCGTGGCAGTGAAGACGATGTAGACGTTCTGGGTCAGGCCGAAGATCGCCGGGATCGAGTCCAGGGCGAACATCAGGTCGGTGCCGCCGATCGCGACCATGACGAGCAGCATCGGGGTCATCACGCGCTTGCCGTTGACGAGCGTGAAGAGCTTGTCGCCGTCGTAGGTCTCGGTCGTGGGGAACAGCCGGCGACTCAGCCGGACCACGATGTTCTGCGCCGAGTGCGACTCCTCGGTCGACGGGCGGAGCATGTTGCCGGCGGTCAGCAGCAGGGCCAGGCCGAACAGGTAGAACACCCACGCGAACGTGTTGATCAGCGCCGAGCCGAGCAGGATGAACCCGGTCCGCGCGATCAGCGAGAACATGATGCCGAACAGCAGCACCTTCTGCTGGTCCTCCCGGGGCACCCGGAAGCTGGTCATGATGATCAGGAACACGAACAGGTTGTCGACCGACAGCGCCTTCTCGGTGACGTACCCGGCGAAGTACTCCGAGCCCATCGCGGTCCCGCCGAAGACGAAGGTCCCGACGCCGAACAGCAGCGCGATCCCGACGTACACGCTGGACCAGACCGCGGCCTCGCGCAGCTGCGGCACGTGCGCGCGGCGGACGTGGAAGAAGTAGTCGAAGGCAAGCAGCCCCAGGATGCCGGCGATGGTCAGGATCCAGACCAGCGGTGAAACCTCCATGGACGTACTCAACCACGACCGGACCCCGGTCAGGAACGAGTCTTGACAAGTGCCACGAGATAGCGACAGACGGCGGTCGAAGGATTGTGGAACGTGGTCGGCGACGGTACGCCGAGCTCGAGGCAGTCGCCGGCGTCCAGGTCGTGCACCAGGTCGCCCTCGTGGAAGCGCAACCGGCCGGCCAGGACCCAGAGCTGCTGGCTCTTGAAGATGTACGCGTCGGCCGGATAGGAGACCGACGCGCCGGGCGGGAGCTCGACCTCGACCAGTTCCAGCGGCGAGTCGGTGCCGGGGGAGACCGCGCGGCGGCGGTAGCCGGTCGCCGGGTCGGTCCAGACCGGCTGATCGGCTGTACGGCGTACGCGGCCTTCGTCGCCGTCGGACTGCTCGGCGCGGGCGACCAGCTCCGACAGCGTCATGCCGAGCGCGCCGGACAGCCGCCCGAGCAGTACGGCGGTCGGCTGCGCCTCGCCGCGCTCGATCTTGCCGATCATCGCGCGGGAGACGCCGGAGCGCTCGGCCAGCGCGTTCACCGACAGGTCCCGGTCGTGCCGGGCGGCCTGCAGGGTCGCGGCCAGGGAAGCGGAGAGCTGGTCCATGCTTGCCACTATAGCGGCAGTCGTGGCTACTATGGTGGCATGAAGATCAGGGATGCGGTGCCCGAGCAGGACGCGGCCGCCTGTGCGGCGATCTACGCGCCGTACGTCCGCGAGACGGCCACCACCTTCGAGGTCGAGCCGCCGAGCGAGGCGCAGCTGGCGGAGCGGATCATCGCCGCGCAGAAGAGCCACGCCTGGCTGGTGCTGGAGGACGACGCCGGGCGGATCGTCGGGTACGCGTACGGCGGGCCGATGAAGGAGCGCGCGGCGTACCGGTGGTCGTGCGAGGTGAGCATCTACCTCGAGCTCGGCCGGCGTCGTACCGGCGGTGGACGGGCCTTGTACGAAGCGCTCTTCGAGCGGTTGACCGAGCGCGGATTCCGTACGGCGATCGCCGGCATGACGCTGCCCAACGACGCGAGCGTCGGCCTGCACAAAGCACTCGGCTTCGAGCCGATCGGCACGTACCGCCGGATCGGCTGGAAGAACGGCGCCTGGCACGACGTCGCGTGGGCCCAGCGGACGCTCGCCGTCGCTGCGGACCCGCCCGAAGAGACCCGCTAGCTGTCCGCCGACGCCTTCGGTGCCGGGCAGTCCTCGCCGGGCTTCACGATCAGCTCGAAGTGCCACATCTCGTTCGACAGCGTCTGGCACAGCCCGAACCGCGAGCCCTTGCGGATCAGCCAGTCGTCCGCGTCGGTCGGCCCGATGTCGACCGCGTGCCCGGTGACGTGGTGCGACTCCTCCGGCGTCGAGACGAACTCGCGCGCCTTCTCCAGGCTGCCGTACTTCCTGATCCCCTCGTCCAGCAGCTGCCGCTGGTAGGCCTTCGACCGCCAGCCCGTCGTCACGTGCAGCTTGATGTCGTTGGCCTTCATCGCCTCGGCCGCCTGCTGGACCGCCTTCAGCAGCGCCGGGTCGAGCTTCGCGATGCCCGGCAGCGAGGTGTCGTACGGCGAAGCGTTGTCCGGCAGTACGCCGTCCGCCGCCTTCGCCGGGCCCTTGTGGTCGCCGATGTCGTTCGGCGTACTGGATGAAGCCGGGGCGCCAGAGTCGGTGGAGTCGAGCGCGCCGCAGGACACCAGGGTGAAGGCGACGACGGCGACCACCACCGCGAGTGCGGCGTACGCCGTCAGCCGGCGCTCTTTCTTGCGGGTGGCAACGAGTTCGTCTGCAGTCATGGCCACTACTTCACAGGCGCGCGTGTTGCCGGAGCGTCAGCGTTTCTGGTTACGTTTTCGATATCCGGTGTCTGCTTCAATGGGCGGTATGCGGGTGCTGGTCGTGGAGGACGAGGTCTATCTCGCCGAGGCGATCCGGGCCGGGCTGCGGCTCGAGGCGATCGCGGCGGACCTCGCCTTCGACGGCGACGCGGCGCTGGAGTCGGTGAGCGTCAACGAGTACGACGTGGTGGTGCTGGACCGCGACATCCCCGGGCCGAACGGCGACGAGGTCTGCCGGCGGATCGTTGCCCAGGGCCTGCCGGTGCGGGTGCTGATGCTGACCGCGGCCGGCGACCTCGACGACAAGGTGGCCGGGTTCGAGGTCGGCGCGGACGACTACCTGACGAAGCCGTTCGAGCTGCGGGAGCTGGTGGTGCGGCTGCGCGCGCTGGCGCGGCGGCCGGCTGAGTCGATGCCGACCGTCCTGGAGTACGCCGGGGTGAAGCTCGATCCGTTCCGACGGGAGGTGTACCGGTTCGACCGGTACGTGAAGCTGACCCGCAAGCAGTTCTCGGTGCTGGAGGTTCTGATGGCCGCGCGTGGTGGGGTGATCAGCGCGGAGACGCTGCTGGAGAAGGCCTGGGACGAGAACGCGGATCCGTTCAGCAACTCGGTACGGATCACGATCTCGGCTTTGCGTAAACGTCTCGGTGATCCTTGGGTCATCCACACGGTGCCTGGCGTTGGTTACCGCGTTGGTGAGCCGTGAGTACGACGGATCCGCTGGTGACCTGGCGTCCTCGGTTGACCGTTCGGTTGCGGATGACGCTGAGCTACGCCGGGCTGCTGGTGATCGCGGGTGCTGTTGTCGCGGCGGTCATCTACGGGGTGATGCGGTACATCCCGAACTACCCGCTCACCGCCGCCAACCCGCGCGACCAGACGCCGGTGCCGACGCGCGGGGACCTGCTCGACACGATCGTCACGCTGTCGGCGTACGCGCTGATCTTTCTCGCGATCGTCGGGATGGCCGGCGGGTGGTACCTGGCCGGCCGGATGCTGCGGCCGCTGCAGGAGATCACGCTCGCCGCGCGTCGCGCTGCCGAGGGATCGCTGGATCACCGGATCGGGCTGACCGGGATCAAGGACGAGTTCACCGATCTGTCCGACACCTTCGACGAGATGCTCGACCGGTTGCAGCGGTCGTTCGAGCAGTACCGGCGGTTCGCGGCGAACGCCTCGCACGAGCTGCGGACGCCGCACGCGGTGATGAAGACGATGCTCGAGGTCGCGATCGCCGACCCCGAGCACCAGGACGTCCGCGAACTGTCGCGTCGGCTGCAGGAGACCAACCAGCGCGGCATCGACCTGGTCGAGGCGCTGCTCACGCTGGCGTCGGTCGACAATCGCGTCATCGAGCTGGACCCGCTCGACCTGGCCACGACCGCTCGCCAGGCCGTCGACGAGCTTCAGGCTGAGGCGACCGCCGCAGGCCTCACGCTGACCGCCGACCTCGAGGAAACCCTTGTCCTAGGCAACGAAATCCTCGTGCACCAGCTGGTCACCAACCTCGGCCAGAACGCAATCCGCCACAACACCGGCCCCGGCGGCACGCTCACCATCACCACCCGCGACCGCCACTTGGTGGTCACCAACACCGGCCCGATCCTCACTCCGGCCCAGACCAGCACCCTCACGGAGCCCTTCACCAAAACCACCGGCCGCCACACCGGCAGCCACGGCCTCGGCCTGGCACTGGTAGCCCGCATCGTAGAAACCCACCACGGCAAGCTGGACCTCGAACCCAACCCCACCGGAGGCCTCACGGTGACAGCAACACTTCGACCAGCAACCCTCTGACCTCTCAATATCTGAAGATGGAGAGGTGAGCGACAACCGTGTGACCGTCCGCCGAGCGGTTGCGTCTGATGAGGCCGCCTTGCTCGACATCGAGATGACTGCTTGGGATGCGAGTTCTGGGTTCCCGTCGCTGACGGCAGGGGAGCGGTCCACGTTCTTTGCTGAGCGATGGGGGCCGGACGCCTTCATCGTCGCCGAGCTCGATGGGCGCGTGGTGGGCTACATCCGGCTGCAGGAGAAGTACCCGTTCCCGGAAGGCGCGGGGGTGTTGTCGATCAACGGACTCGCCGTGGCGCTCGACGCGCGCGGGCAGGGCGTCGGCTCGGTGCTGATGGAGGCGGTCGCCGCCGAGGGGAAACGCCGTGGCGCCCGCAAGATCGCCTTGCACGTGCACGGTGTGAACACCGCCGCAAGGCGTCTGTACGAGCGCCACGGTTACGTCGTCGAAGGAACTCACCCACGAGAGTTCCTGATCGACGGCCAGTACGTCGACAGTCTCGACCTGGCCCTGATGCTTTAGGGGTTGACCCCGTGATCCCGCAGCCACGGCTCCGGGTCGACCTGCTCACTACCGCCGAGCAGGACCTCGAAGTGCACGTGCGGGCCGGTCGTGTTGCCGGACATTCCGATCGAACCGACCTGGGTCCCGGCCGCGACGACGTCGCCGACGTTCACGGTGAACTCCGACATGTGCCCGTACGACGTGACGGTGCCGTCGGCGTGACGGACCTTCACCTGACGCCCGTAGGCGCCGGCGAACTCCGCCTGGATGACCTCACCCGGAAGCACCGAGCGCACCGGCGTACCCATCGGAGCGGCGAAGTCGAGGCCGGTGTGGTTGCTGGCCCAGCGGCTGCCGCCCTGCCCGAAGTGCGCGGTCAGGTGGTACCCGGTGGTCGGCAGCGTGATCCGCTTCGACGCGGCGGCCCGCTCCTTCGCCTCGGTCGCGGCCTTGGCGAGAGCGGCGGCCTTCGCGGCGGCGGCAGCCTTGGTCGCAGCGGCGGCCTTCTTCGCGGCGGTCGCCTTGGCAGCCGCCAGTGCGAGTGCACGGCGCTCGGTGAGCGTCGCGTTCGCGGCGAGCTGGGCGGCACGAGCCTTGGCGACCTGCGCCGCCTTCGCGTCCTGCGCTGCCTTCTGGGTCGACGCCAGCGAGAGCTCGAAGCGCGACAGGTCGCGAGAGCCCAGGTCCCGCCGCTCGACCCGAGCGGTGGTCAGGGCCTCGGCCTGCGCGGCGCTGAGGGTGGTTCCGGCCGAGGCCGAGGTGGACGGGGTCGCGAGACCCGCGGCGGCAGTACCGGCCGCGGCGGCCAGGGCGGCCGTCAGGCCGACCAGCTGCAGGCCGCGAACCTGACTTCGCCGGGTGGAACGGTGCTTGGCCACCCGACGGGGAGCGACCGGGCGACGAGGTGCCGGCCGTTCTGCTTCCGGCACGTCATGGTGAGGGGACACGGGGAGGGGCCTTCCAAGTCGAGGCGCTGCCACGGAGACCCGCAGCAGCCTGCCGCCACGGATCTCTCCCGCAGCGGCCCATCGACCATAACGACGAGATCACGGTCGCCTCAAACGCGCATTGCGACCAGATCACCGAAATCGGCTACGCAGAGCGACGGGTGATCGCCCCGGAGTCGCCTCTGAGCGTGAATCCGACGGGTGGGTAGTTGAAAATCGTAGTGGCCAGCGTCACGGGCGTCATGGCGCCGAGCAGCCCTCCGGATCGGCTATAAGGCGTCCATCATATGAGAAGTTAGTCGACCGACTTACTTCACATTCGATACTGGTCTGACGAAGCCGACGATCTCTACGGCGTCCTCTATCCGGGGACGTCTGCCGCGCTGTGTCCGCAGACCGGGCGCGCGCCCGTTGCCGCCTGCCCACCGCCCTGGAGTAGACCGTGTCCCTGAGCTCGTTGACGTCGGCCCGCGCGGCCGATCCCCCTGACTCCGATCTTCTGGCCGATGCCGACCTCCCGGTCGTCGGTCACCGGCACCCGTGGCGCTGGGTCGGCGTCGCCGTCGTCCTGACCCTGCTGGCGATGTTCGTGCACGGCCTGCTCACCAATCCCGGCTGGGACTGGCCGACGTTCTTCGCCTTCTTCACCACCCGGACAGTTCTGTCCGCCTTGTGGGTGACGATCCAGCTGACCGTGTACGGCACGGTGCTCGGCTTCGCGCTCGGTGGCGTGATCGCCGCGATGCGGCTGTCCGGCAGCCCGTTCCTGCAAGTAGTTGCCTGGGGCTACATCTGGGCGTTCCGTTCGATCCCGTTGATCGTCCAGCTGCTGTTCTGGTTCAACCTGGCCTACCTCTACAACGAGCTCAGCCTGGGCATCCCGTTCGGGCCGGAGTTCGTCCGGTTCAGTACCAACAACCTGTTCGGCCCGCTCGGCGCCGCCGTACTGGGCCTGGCTCTGCACCAGGCCGCGTACGCCGCGGAGATCATCCGCGGCGGCATCGTCTCGGTCGACCAGGGCCAGACCGAGGCGGCGGCCGCGCTGGGTATTCCGCGGTCGCGGCAGTTCTTCCGGATCGTGCTGCCGCAGGCGATGCGGGCGATCCTGCCGAACGGCGCGAACGAGGTGATCAGCCTGTTCAAGGGCACGTCGATCGTCTCGGTGATGGCGATCCCCGAGCTCTTCTACCAGGTCCAGGTGATCTACGGCCGCAACAGCCGGGTCGTCCCTTTGCTGATGGTGGCCACGGTTTGGTACATCGTGCTGACCACCCTGCTGTCGGTCGTGCAGTTCTACGTCGAGCGGCACTTCGCTCGCGGTACGACGCGTGAGCTCCCACCGACTCCGTTGCAGCGCGTACGGCGTACGTGGAACGGCCTGACGGTCAAGGCGACGGCGCGATCGGGGGCCGGCGGATGACCGTGATGGTGGATCTCAAGGGTGTGCACAAGTCATTCGGCACGCTGGAAGTGCTCAAGGGCGTCGACCTGGAGGTGAAGGCCGGCACCGTCACGGTGATCCTCGGTCCGTCCGGCTCCGGCAAGTCGACGCTGCTGCGGTCGATCAACCACCTGGAGAAGGTGGACCGCGGCCTGGTCCGGATCGACGGTGAGCTGATCGGCTACCGCCGCCGCGGCAACAAGCTGCACGAGCTGCGCGAGCGCGAGATCCTGCACCAGCGCTCCCAGGTCGGCTTCGTCTTCCAGAACTTCAACCTGTTCGGCCACCTGACCGCGTTGCAGAACGTCGTCGAGGCGCCGGTCTCGGCACAACGCCGCAAGCGCCGCGACGTCGAACCCGAGGCGCGCAAGCTGCTCGAACGGGTCGGCGTCGGCGACAAGGCCGACGTCTATCCCCGGCAGCTGTCCGGCGGGCAGCAGCAGCGGGTCGCGATCGCTCGCGCGCTGGCGCTGCGGCCGAAGGTCCTGCTGTTCGACGAACCGACCAGCGCGCTCGACCCGGAGCTGGTCGGCGAGGTCCTCGACGTGATCAAGGAACTCGCCCGCGACGGCTCGACGATGGTCGTCGTCACCCACGAGATCGGTTTCGCCCGGGAGATCGCCGACACCGTCGTGTTCATCGACGGCGGCGTGATCGTCGAGTCCGGCCCGCCGTACGACGTCCTGGACAACCCCACCCACGAGCGCACCCGCGCCTTCATCTCCAAGGTCCTGTGATGAAACTCCTGCTCGCGGCCGTCGCGGCCGCCACTGTCCTGGTCGCCGGTTGCGGCGCCGATCCCCAGACCGAGAACGCCGCGGCCTCGGGAGTGAACACCTCCGTCGACCAGCAGCGCGTCACCACCACCAAGAACGAGGCCGCCGCCGCGCTCGTCCCGACGAAGATCCGGGAGCGCGGCACGCTGATCGTCGGCGCCGGCTTCGGCAGCGGCAACCCGCCGCTCGGGTTCCTGGCCGACGACAACAAGACACCGATCGGTATCGAGGTCGACATCGCCCACCTGGTCGCGGGCGCGCTCGGACTGACGCCCGAGATCCAGGTGACCAGCTGGGAGAACCTGTTCATCGGGCTCGACTCGGCGAAGTACGACGCGGGCTTCTCCAACATCACCGTGACCGAGAAGCGCAAGCAGAAGTACGACTTCGCGACGTACCGCAAGGACGACATCGCGTTCGAGGCGAAGAAGGGCGGCGACTGGAAGGTCGCCGAGGGCAAGGACGTGGCCGGCAAGACGATCGCGGTCGGGTCGGGGACGAACCAGGAGAAGATCCTGGTCGACTGGAACGACGCGAACGTTAAGGCCGGGTTGCCCGCGGCCACGATCAAGTACTTCAACAACCAGCCCGACACCTACCTGGCGCTGAGCTCGGGGCGGATCGACGCCTTTCTCGGGCCGAACCCGTCGATCGCGTACCACGTGAAGACCGGTGGCCAGACCGAGACGATCGGCAAGTTCTCCGGCGCCGGGCCGTCGCTGCAGGGGCTGATCGCCGCGACGACCAAGAAGGACAGCGGCCTCGCGCCGGCGTACCAGGCGGCCTTGAACGCCGTGATCGCCGACGGCAGCTACGCCAAGGTCCTCGAGCGCTGGAACGTCTCGACCGAGGCGATCGCCAAGTCCGAGCTCAATCCGCCCGGCCTCCCGCTGACGAGCTGAGGAACCTGTCATGAAGAAGAAAGCATTCGTTGTCCTCGTCGCCCTGCTGGCGCTGGCCGGCTGCGCGGACCCGGTCACCGAGCCGGCCGCCGGGCCGCCCGCCGCAGGGGGTGCCGCGCCGGTCAAGTTCGACACCTCAGCCGACCAGGAGCGCCCGACGCCCGCGAAGGTGGACAGCATCGCGGCGGAACTGCCGGCGGCGATCCGCGAGAGCGGCAAGCTCGTGGTCGGCAGCGGTTCGGCCGGAGGCGGACTGCCGCCGCTGGGATTCACGGCCGACGACAACAAGACACCGATCGGTGTCGACATCGACATCGCGCACCTGGTCGCGAGCGTGCTCGGGCTGCAGGTCGAGGTGCAGACGACGAGCTGGGAGAACCTGTTCCTCGGGATCGACTCCGGCAAGTACGCCGTCGGGATCTCGAACATCGGCGTCTCGGAGCTGCGCAAGGAGAAGTACGACTTCGCGACGTACCGGCTGGGCCTGCACGCCTTCGAGGCGAAGAAGGGCTCCGGGATCACGGTCAAGGGACCCGCGGACATCGCCGGCAAGACGGTCGCGGTCAGCTCGGGCACGTTGCAGGAGGCGATCCTGCTCGACTGGAACAAGCAGAACGTCGCGGCCGGGCTGAAGCCCGCGACCCCGAAGTACTACCAGTCCGCGACCGACTACTACCTGGCGCTCGAGTCCGGCCGGATCGATCTGTACCTCGGACCGAACCCGACGTCGACGTACCACGTGGCGACCGCCGGCAAGACCGAGATCGTCGGCACGGTCTCGTCGAGCTACCCGGTGCAGGGGCTGGTCGGCGTCACCAGCAAGAAGGACGCCGGGCTGGCCAAGCCGGTCGCCGACGCGCTGAACGCGGCGATCGCCGACGGCAGCTACGCGAAGGTCCTGGCCAAGTGGGGCCTGCAGACCGAGGCCGTGCAGAAATCGCTCGTGAATCCGCCCGGGCTGCCAAAAGACAAGCAGAAGTAGAAGGGCTTTTGAATGGCGACCATTGCAACCATTTCGAGCAGTCCCTCTGAGGTTTCCCGCACCGACGCGGTGCTGTCGTACGTGACCAAGCGGCTGCTGAGCCACGGGCACGTGGTGACGCCGATCGTGCTGCGCGACCTCCCCGCCGAGCCGCTGCTGCGCGGGCGGGCGGACGATCCGGCGATCCGGGCGGCGATCGACGTACTGGCCGCGGCTGACGCTGTGGTCGTGACGACGCCGGTGTACAAGGCGGCGTACTCGGGGTTGTTGAAGGTGTTCCTGGATCTGCTGCCGCAGTACGCGCTGCGCGGCAAGACCGTGTTGCCGTTGGCAACAGGCGGTACGCCGGCGCACGTGCTGGTGATCGACTACGCGCTCCGGCCGGTGCTGACGAGTCTGGGTGCGGGGGCGATCGGGCAGGGGTGGTTCGTGCTGTCGTCGCACGTGCGCCTGTACGACGGAGGCGGGCTGCTGCTCGATCAGGCGGCATCGGCGCCGCTCTATCAGGTGACCGAGGCGTTCCTGTCCACGGTCGAAGGTTCGGCGGTGGTGGAGAGTGCGCCGATCCAGACCGCTGCTCTGGAGACGGTGCTCGCGCGGCCTGAGGATCCGGAGGCGGCGCCGCTGCTGGCGGATCTGGTGGTCGAGTACAGCACGCGGTACGGGCGGACGAACGAGAACACGCAGCTCACCGAGGTCCCGGCGTCGGACTTCCACCGGGAGCAGGGCGGGGCGTTCGTGCTGCTGCGGCACGGCGGGGAGACCGTCGCGGGTGGGGCGATCCGGCGGTACGACGAGGAGACCGCGGAGGTGAAGCGGATGTGGACGTCGCACTTGCATCGGCGCCAGGGGTTGGGGCGTCGGGTGCTGGAGGAGTTGGAGCGGGCTGCGGCTGAGCTGGGGTATCGGAAGCTGTATCTGACGACCGGGCCGCGGCAGCCTGAGGCGGCGGGGCTGTATCTGTCGGTGGGCTTCGAGCCACAGTTCGATGTCGAGGCGGATCCGGAGTCGATCGGGCCGCTGCCGTTCGTGAAGGATCTGGGCGTCCGGCTGCAGGTGGCGTCGTGAGCCGGGGAGTGCGGCGGCCGGACGCCGCGGATCGGGCGCGTCGTACCGGGTTGATCACGGCGCTGGAGATCGACGGTGCCGGTGGGCACCCGGGGGCCTGGCGTGGCGCAGAGGTGGATCCTTCGGCGATCCTCACCGGGGAGTTGGCGCTGCGGGCTGTGCAGCGCGCCGAGGCGGCCGGCGTGGATCTCGCGACGTTCGCCGATGCGCTGGAGGCGCCGGCGGATGTACCGGAGCGGGTGAGTGCGCGGCTGGATGCGCTGGGGCTGGCGGCGCGGATCGCGCCGGCGACCGAGCGGATCGGGCTGGTGCCGACGATCACGGTGACGCACACCGAGCCGTTCCATGTTCAGGCCTCGGTGGCGACGCTCGACTGGGTATCGGCGGGGCGGGCGGGGTGGCTGGTCGACGTGTCGTCCTCGGCGGAGGCGGCCGCGGTGATCGGACGGCGGGAGCCGGCTGTTGAGGCGGACACGTGGCGCGAGGCCCGGTACGTCGTGGACGTGAGTCGGCGGCTATGGGACTCGTGGGAGGACGACGCGATCATCCGGGACGCGCCGAGCGGGCGGTTCGTGGACCGGGAGCGGATCCACTACGTCGACTTCGAGAGCCCGTCGTTCTCGGTGAAGGGGCCGTCGATCGTGCCGCGGCCGCCGCAGGGGCATCCGGTGACGGCGCTGCGGGTCTCGTCCGATGACGCCGTCCAGGTTGTCGGGGATGTGGACCTGGTGCTGTTGCCAGGGGCAACTGATGTCGAGGCGCGGGTGGCCGCCGTACGGGCTGCTGGTGCTGGGCGGGTGCTGCTGTCGATCAGTGTGCTGCTGGACGAGGACACGGCGTCCGCCGTACGGCGTGCTGATGGTGCTGAGGAGCTGGACCACATCGGTGGGGTCGCGCGGTTGGCGGATCTGATCGAGGAGTGGGCTGCTGTGGGGATCGATGGCGTGCATCTCCGGCCCGCGTCGTTGGAGCTCGACGTGCCTTTGATCGCCGACGCGTTGCTGCCGTTGCTGCGGGACCGGAAGTTGGTCGGCGCTGCTCGGCCGGGGAGTTTGCGGAGTCGGCTGGGGCTTCCTCGCCCGGCCAACCGCTACGAGGGGAGCCGGCGATGACCAAGCAGATCCATCTGGCCGCGCACTTTCCGGGCGTGAACAACACGACGGTGTGGTCGGACCCGGAGTCGCGGTCGCAGATCGACTTCGCGTCGTTCCGGCATCTGGCGGAGACGGCGGAGCGCGGGACGTTCGACTTCTTCTTCCTGGCCGAGGGGTTGCGGCTGCGCGAGGTGAAGGGGCGGATCCACGACCTCGACGTGGTCGGGCGGCCGGAGTCGCTGACCGTGCTCAGCGCGTTGGCCGCCGTCACGACACATCTCGGGCTGGCGGCGACGGTGAACTCGACGTTCAACGAGCCGTACGAACTCGCCAAGCGGCTCGCGACGCTGGACCACGTGTCCGGCGGGCGCGCGGCGTGGAACGTGGTCACGTCGTGGGACGCGTTCACGGGGGAGAACTTCCGGCGCGGTGGGTATCTCGACAAGTCCGACCGGTACGTCCGGGCGGAGGAGTCGCTGCGCATCGTCCGGTCGCTGTGGGACGCGTGGACCGACGACGACCTGGAGCTCGATCAGGCCGCCGGGGTGTTCGCCCGCGCAGGCGCCGGGGCCTTCGCGGACGACGGCGACCACTCCACCATCGAGGGTCGCTTCGGGTTGCCTCGGTCGCCGCAAGGTCACCCCGTCATCATCCAGGCCGGCGACAGCGACCAGGGCCGCGACTTCGCTGCCGCGGGCGCGGATGTGATCTTCAGTCGGCATGGGTCGTTCGAGGCCGGCCAGACCTTCTACAAGGACGTCAAGTCCCGCCTCCCGCGCCACGGCCGCGCGGAGGACTCCCTCAAAATCATGCCCGCCGTCACGGTCGTCGTCGCCGACACCGATGCAGAGGCCGTCGACAAGGCCCACCACATCCGCGAACAACAGGTCTCCGGGCCTACCGCGATCGTCCTCGCAGAGTTGCTGTGGGGCCGGGACCTCTCGACGTACGACCCGGATGGCCCGCTCCCCACCGAGGACCCGGTCGTCGGCTCTTCCGTCACCCAAGGGCGGGTCGGCTACAACGACCCCGGCCCCATCATTTCCGAATGGAGAGCCCAGGCTGCGGCAAATGGTTGGTCGCTCCGCCAAACAGTCATCAACCAGCAAAACCGCCAGACGTTCATCGGCAGCCCGACGACGGTCGCCGAGGCGATGAACCACCACGTCCAGGAAAACGCGGCGGATGGGTTTGTGCTGGTCCCGCACCTGACCCCTGGCGGGCTGGACGACTTCGTAGACAGAGTCGTCCCCCTGCTGAGGGAGAGAGGTGTCTTCCGCACGCAGTACGAGGGCACCACACTCCGCGACCACTTGGGGCTCACCAGATGACGACGACGGTGCCGGCGCGGCACGCCGGTCCAGCCCAGCCACCCGAGGTGGGCGAAGCCCACGAGCCGCAGGGCGGGGCTCCGGCTCATCACTCCGCTTCTCCTGGGGGCGAGGCGGGCGGAGCCCGCGAGCCCGAGTCGCGGGTGGTGAGTGCGGGGCCGTCGTCATCGCGGGGTACGGCGGAGCCGATTCCGTCACCCCGCGCGAGCGCGGAGGGCGACAACCGCGAGTCGCGTGGTGGTGTCGCGGAGGCCAAGAACACGCCTCCCCACGGCCGCGAGGTGGGCGAAGCCCACGAGCCTGGGGGCGGGGCTCCGGCTCATCACTCCGCTTTTCCTGGGGGCGAGGCGGGCGGAGTCCGCGAGCCCGGAAGCCCGGCGACTGTGGTGTTTGTGGGGGGTGGGCCTCGGACGGTTGGGGTGTTGGAGCGGGTGGCGGCTAGTGCTTCTGAGCTGTTGGGGGAGCGGCCGGTTCGGGTGCATGTGGTGGATCCGTATCCGGCGGGTGGGGGGCGGATCTGGCGGCGGGAGCAGTCGCGGTTGTTGTGGATGAACTCGATGACCTCCGACGTCACGATCTTCACCGATGAGTCGGTGGAGTGTGAGGGGCCGGTGGTGGCGGGGCCTGCGTTGGATCAGTGGGTGGTGGGGGCGGGTGCGACCGTGCTGGAGGAGGCGGGGATCGAGCCGCCGGGGGCGATGGACTTTCCGCCTCGGTTGGTGCAGGCGGAGTACCTGGCTTGGGTTTGGGATCGCGTCGTCGACTCACTGCCGGCGAATGTGCTGGTGGAGACGCATCTCGAGCGTGCTGTCGAGTTGAGTGAAGAGAAGACGGTGCGGCTGGAGTCCGGCCGGGAGATTCAGGCGGACCTAGTCGTGCTTGCGCTGGGATACCTGGACCGCGAGCTGACCGCGGAAGAAGTTGCCTGGGGCAACACAGCAAAGGGCCGCGGACTGACGTACCTTCCGCCGGGGTACACCGCCGACGTCGACCTGTCCGACCTGCGCGCAGGTGAGAACGTCATCGTCCGCGGCCTGGGCCAGGCGTTCATCGATCTGATGGTGCTGCTGACCGAGGGCCGAGGCGGCTGGTACGACGAGTGCTCCGGCCTGCTCACCTACCACCCGAGCGGCGACGAACCGATCCTGTACGCCGGTTCGCGCCGCGGCGTCCCGTACCACGCGAAGCTCGGCTACACCGTCGCCGGCACCACTCCGGTCCCCACGCGCTACCTGACCAAGGAAGCCCTCGACAGTCTCGGCGCCCAAGTCCTCGACTACACCCAGCAGCTCCGCCCACTCATCGACAAGGAGCTGACCTACGCGCACTACCGTCAGCTCTTCACCGCCCACCCCGAGCGCACCACCTGGACCTGGGACGAGTTCTTCACCGTCCTCGACAAGACCTTCCCCACCGACGACGAGTTCCGTACGGCGGTAGCTCAGGCCGTCCCGGCGGAGGACGACCACTTCGATCTCGCCGCCGTCGACCGCCCACTGGCCGGCGTCGGTTTCGCCAGCGAGGAGCACCTCGACCAGACCGTCGTACAGCTGATTGAGAACGACCTGCTCCGCAGGGCCGACCCCCAGCACTCGTCCGATCTCGCCGTCTTCAACGCCCTGCTCAGCGTCTACAGCGTCCTCTCGGTCGCGATCACCGAAGGCCGGCTGTCCGACGAGGACCGCGTCCGCCACGTCGAGACCGACTGGCACGGCTTCTTCTCCTTCGTCGCCAGTGGTCCGCCGCCGCGCCGCCTGGAGGAGCTTCTCGCTCTCCATCGCGCCGGCCTGATCCACTTCACCGGCCCCGACCTGACAGTTGCCCTAGACAACAATCAGTTCGTGGGTCGCAGTCCCGCCGTACCCGGCGAGATCCGCGCCCGTGCGTTCGTCGAGGCAAGGCTCCCGCGCCCCGACGTACTGGCCGCGACCGACCCACTGCTCAAAGGTCTGCTCGACAACGGACTCCTAGCTGCCGACGAGCTGATCGCCGGAGACGGCACGAGCCTCGGCGGCGGCCAGCTCAAGGCCGACAGCCACTGCCGCGCGATCCGCGCCGACGGAACCGTCCACCCGGAACTGTTCCTGCTCGGCCCGTCCGTCTCCGGGTCGGCCGGCTCCTCCGGCTTCTCTCGTCCGTACTTCAACGGTCCCGGCTTCCGCCAGAACGACGCGGTCGCACGGCGCCTGCTCCAGCTCCTGACCACCTCGACGAAAGCAGGTCACCATGGCAGTTGAGTTCCTCGGCATCGCCGGTACGAACCCGGCCAGCGAGGTCACCCCGCGGACCGGCGGCCCGCTCGACCTCGAGTACACGAGCAAGCTCGCCCGAGCCCACGAGGACAACGGCTGGGACAGGATCCTGTTCGCCTACCACTCGGGCTCGCCCGACCCGTCGACCGTCGCGGCGTACGTCGCGACGCGGACCGAGCGGATCAACCTGGTCGTCGCGCACCGCCCGAACGTCGCCTACCCGACGCTGACCGCGAAGACCTTCGCGACCTTGGACCACATCAGCAACGGCCGGTTCGAGGTGCACGTGATCACCGGCGGCTCGACCGCGGACCAGGCCGCCGAGGGCGACTTCCTGCCCAAGGACGACCGGTACGGACGGACGCGCGAGTTCATCCAGATCCTCAAGCAGGCCTGGACGTCGGACGAGCGGTTCGACTTCGCCGGTCAGCACTACCAGTTCGAGCAGTTCGTCGCCGACATCAAGCCGGTGCAGCAGCCGCGGCCGCGGATCTCGTTCGGCGGCTCGTCGGCTGCGGCGTACGCCGTCGGAGCTGCCGAGGCGGACATCTTCGCGCTCTGGGGCGAACCGCTGGCCGGGACCAAGGAACAGCTGGCCACGATCGACGCCGAGGCGGCGAAGGCCGGGCGTGATGACCGCCCGACGATCCAGATCGCGTTCCGGCCGATTCTGGCGCCGACGGAGGAACTGGCCTGGGAGAAGGCCGAGTCGATCCTCGGTCGGATCAAATCAGTCCAGGCCGGTACGACGAACCGCCGCCGCGACGCCAGTAAGACCCCCGAGAACGCCGGCTCACGTCGCCTGCTCGCGGCGGTCGACGCGGGCGAGCGACACGACCGAGCCCTGTGGACCGCGCCCACCGGCCTGACCGGCGGAGGCGGCAACTCGACCGCTTTGGTCGGTACGCCGGAGACAGTGGCCGCTGCGCTGCTCGACTACTACGACCTCGGCGTCCGGATCTTCTCCGCTCGCGGCTACGACATCTACGACGACGCGATCGACTTCGGCCGCTACGTGATCCCCCTGGTGAGAGAAGAGGTAGCCCGCCGTGAAGCCGGCAACCGTCAGGAGCTGGCCTCATGACCGTGACGACCCAGGAGGACTGGCACGCCACCCGCGAGCAGGAGCTCGCCACCAAGTACGGCTGGCTCACCGTCTCCGCCTTCGACTGGCTGACCGACTCACCGGCCCGGGTGCCCGGCCTGCCCGGCACCTGGTGGACAGCCGACGGCCAGGCCCACGTCCGTGCCGGCGGCGAACTGACCCTCCACAGCGAGCCCCTGGTCGGTACGACGTCAGCCGGCGTACCAGAGGGCGCCTCACTCAGCTGGCTCCTGTACGGCGAGGTCCTGGTCGAGCTGCTGGTCCGGGACGGCAGGTACGCCCTCCGCCAGCGTGACCCCTCAGCAGCGACCAGGACCGGCTTCACCGGCGTACCGATCTACCCAGTCGACCCAGCCTGGGTAGTCACCGGCCACTACACGCCGTACAACCAGGTCGAGCGGGCTGAGGTGGACACAGCCCGCCCTGACCTGCGCGCCCAGCTGAAGCTGGTCGGTGCGGTGCACCTGGCACTAGGCGGTACGGCGTACGAGCTGGCCGTGACCGCAGGTGGAGACGGCAAGCTCAACCTGGCGTTCCACGACGAGACAAACGGCGAGGAGACCGCCCGCTGGCGCACTGTGACAGCAGGCGAGGTCCAGCGCGACGGGTCGGTCCTGCTCGACTTCAACCGAGCGATCAACCCACCGTCCGCCTTCACCGCCCACGGCATCTGTCCGGCGCCCCCAGCAGGCAACCGAGTCGCCCTCCCCGTCACAGCAGGCGAGAAGAGGCCCCGGTGAAGTTCTGCACCTACACCCTCATCGACAACTCACCCGACCCGATCACCGGGCAGCAGCTCACGACGTACGAGCGCTTCCAGCACGTGGTGAAGCAGGCGCAGTGGGCCGAGGAGCTGGGCTTCGACGGGTACGGCGTGGGGGAGCGGCACGCGCAGCGCTTCGTCTCCTCGTCGCCACCGGTGGTGCTCGCCTACATCGCCGCGGCGACCAAGCGGATCCGGCTGCTGACGACAGTGACCGTGCTGTCACTGCTGGACCCGGTGCGAGTTGCTGAGGACTACTCGACTCTGGACCAGCTGTCCGGAGGCCGGCTCGACATCATCATCGGCAAGGGCAACGACCCGGACCAGAACGCGCTGTTCGGCTACGACCTGGACGGGCAGTGGGACCGCAACAGAGAGAAGTACGAGTTGCTCCGGCGGCTGCTGCGGGAGACGGGGGTGAGCTGGAGCGGTCAGTACCGGCCGGAGCTGGTCAACGCGACCACGCAGCCCAGACCGCTCCAGCAGCCGAGCATTCCGATCTGGCACGGCTCCGCCAGCTCCACGGAGTCCACGGAGCTGGCAGCCAAGTGGGGAGAGCCGCTGTTCTCCGCGAACGGCTTTCACCCGATGGAGAAGTACGCCGGGCTGATCCGGCACTACCGGGAGCGCTGGGCGGCGTACGGGCACGACCCGGCCGACGCGGTGGTCGGGGCCGGGTTCAACGGGCTGTACGTCCGGAAGAACTCGCAGGACGCCGTCGAGGGGTACCGGCCGATCTTCGACGCGTTCATGGACTCACCAGGCGCCAAGCACAACCAGTTGCCGTTCCAGACGCTGGAGGAGTTCCTGGCCGGTGGGTCGGTGCTGGTCGGGTCGCCGGAGGAGGTGATCGACAAGTTCGGCAGGTACCAGGAGGCGTTCAGCCACGAGCTGTCCGGCGTCTCCCTGGAGGTCCCGGGCCTGCCGGATGCGGAGAACCGGGCCTCGGTCGAGAGCTTCGTCACAGACGTCCTGCCGGTCCTGCGGGCGACGTACCCGAGCCGGGTCTGGAGCTGACGAAATCGACCCGAAAATTGGTCGGAAGCACTCCTGGGACCCGGTATGATTCTCTGGTCGGACAGAGGGGGAACTACACCTCCGGCCCTCGATTTCACATCGGGGCCAGGGACCGTGTAATCTCTCTCCTCGGCCCGCCCCTTTAGCTCAGTCGGCAGAGCGTCTCCATGGTAAGGAGAAGGTCTACGGTTCGATTCCGTAAAGGGGCTCTGAGAAACGCTGCACCACCCGGTCCGCCGGGTGGAGTGACGGACTCTCTGGCGGGGTAGCTCAGGTGGTTAGAGCACACGGCTCATAATCGTGGTGTCGCGGGTTCGACTCCCGCCCCCGCTACCACGCAAGGCAGTACTTCGAGAGTGCGATCACCAAGTTGCGTACTCATGAGATAAAGAGGCAGCAGTGGCCAAGTCAACCGACATCCGCCCGAAGATCACGCTGGCGTGCACGGTTTGCAAGGAGCGCAACTACATCACCAAGAAGAACCGGCGCAACGACCCGGACCGCCTGGAGATGAAGAAGTACTGCGCTCGTTGCAACGACCACACCGACCACCGCGAGACCCGCTGACCTTCAGCAGACTTCGCGTCGGGGCCGCTCTGGACACCAGAGCGGCCCCTTCGCTGTGCCCGAAAAGCACAGTGCTGTGCCCTCTTACACCGTGATGATCGGACGGCCTGCTTCGTACGCCGCCAAGCGGTCCTCTCGCGGTGTCAGGCAGCACGAGCCGCACAACGTGTCCGCGCCCTTGTCGCTCGTGTAGTACATACAGCACGTGTTCCGCAGGTACACGAGCTTCCCACCGGCCTCGGTGACCTCCCCGAGCCTGGCCAATCCACCCGGCGCCTTCGCGACGAACGTCTGCCACCGCTCCAGCAGATGACCCGGCGGCACCGTCTCCTTCTCCCGCGTTGCCGCGCAGAAACCCATCGCGCAACCCGCCGCGACCCCACCGTGCAGCTGCCGCAGTCCGGCCCGCGTACGCCGGTGCAGCTCAGCCGAGAGCGGGAGCAGGTGCTGCGTCAGCACCACGTCGTACAGGGTCTGCAGCCCGCCAGGCAGGAAGTTGGCGGAGCGGATCGCGACCTCGGCCAGGCCGTGCCCGTCGTGCGGGCGGACCCAGACGTTCTCCGGCCGGACGTCGAGCACCCGGCCCTCCAGCGCCCACAGCAGCAGCGCCGCCGCCGGCGCGCGACCGGCGTAGAAGGACATCAGGCTGAGCGCGTTCGCGTGCGCGGACGTGTGCCCGCTGGCGTCGTGATCGCGTTTCAGCAGCTCGGTCAGCTCAGGGCCGTCCGGCTCGAGAACGTGGTCCACCCGCAACCACTCCGCACCGCTCGGCACCCCGATCCGGAGCGCGTAGCGGGGTGCGTACCGGCTCAAAGCCGCCACTGCCGTCACAGTCGTGCCCTTCCTGCGTCAGATCCCCAGTGATCTTCGCGGAGTGGGTGGCGGCACCCGCCCGCCCATACTGCCAGTAGGGTTACTGGACATGACGATCGACGCCACGATGGTCGGCCGGAGCTACACGGCCGCCGAGACCTACCAGGTCGGCCGGGAGAAGATCCAGGAGTTCGCCGCCGCGATCGGGGACACCAACCCGGCGTACAGCGGTGATGACGCGGTGGCACCGCCGACGTTCGCGTTCGTGCTGAGCGCGCCCGCCCTCGACCTGCTGCTCGCCGACCCCGACCTCGGGCTGCGGCTGGACCGGATCGTGCACGGCGCGCAGAAGTTCAACTACGTCCGCCCGATCAAGGCCGGGGACGAGGTGGGCGCCACGGCGACCATCACCACGGTCCGCAAAGCAGGTGACGTCGAGGTGATCATGTACGAGACCGTCCTGACCAGCGGCGACGGCGAGCAGCTCGTCACCTCGACCGCGACCGTCACGCACAACCGGGCGGACGCATGAGCAGCGTCGAGATCGGCACCGAGCTGCCCGCGCTGACCGTCACCTTCCGGCGCGAGGACCTGATCCGGTACGCCGGGGCGGGTGGCGACTTCAACCCGATCCACTGGAGCGACCGGATGGCGGCCGCACTCGGCCTGCCCGGCGTGATCGCGCACGGCATGCTGACGATGGCCTCGGCCGCGCGCGTCGTGACGGACTGGCTGGACGACCCGGCCGACCTGGTCGAGTACGGCGTCCGCTTCACCAAGCCGATCGTCGTACCGGACGACGACAAGGGCGCCACGGTGACCTTCTCGGCGAAGATCGACAAGGTCGCCGACGGTCTCGCGGAGATCGACATCACCGCGCTCGCCGGCGAGGAGAAGGTCCTCGGCCGGGCGCGAGCGGTCGTGCACGTCCGGTGAACACCCAGCAAACGACAGATCTGCGGCTGGCCGAACTGACCACGCTGCGGATCGGTGGACCGGCCGACAAGCTGGTCGAGGTGACGACGGAGGCCGAGCTGGTCGACGTCGTCCGTACGGCGGACGCGGCCAAGGAGCCCGTCCTGCTGCTCAGCGGTGGCAGCAACGTGGTGATCGGCGACGAGGGCTTCCGCGGCACGGTCGTGAAGATCGCGACCAAGGGGATCAAGGTCGACGCCGACGCGTGCTCCGGCGCGATGATCCACCTGCAGGCCGGCGAGGACTGGGACACGGTCGTCCAGCGCGCGATCGCCGAGGAGTGGGTCGGGCTCGAGTCGATGTCCGGCATCCCCGGGCTGACCGGGTCCACCCCGGTGCAGAACGTCGGCGCGTACGGCCACGAGGTGTCGGAGTCGATCGCCTCGGTCCGCGTCTGGGACCGCGTCGAGAACAAGCTCCGCACGATCTTCGCCGCCGACTGCGGCTTCGCGTACCGCACCTCCCGCTTCAAGGCCGACCCGAGCCGGTACGTCGTACTGGAGGTCGCCTTCCAGCTGAAGCTCGGCAACCTGTCCGCCCCGATCGAGTACGCCGAGCTCGCCCGCGTCCTCGGCGTGGAGCCTGGTTCGCGCGCGCCGATGACGGACGTTCGCGAGGCCGTCCTCGGCCTGCGGCGCAGCAAGGGCATGGTCCTCGACGCCGAGGACCACGACACGTGGAGCGCGGGGTCCTTCTTCACGAACCCGTTGCTCGACGCCACTGCCGACGTACCGGCTGGTGCTCCGCAGTGGCCTCAGCCCGACGGCCGCGTGAAGACCAGCGCCGCCTGGCTGATCGAGCACGCCGGCATCTCCAAGGGCTTCGCGATCGGAAACGCGGCGGTTTCCTCCAAGCACACACTCGCCCTGACCAACCAGGGCGGCGCGACCGCCAAGGAACTGCTCGCCCTGGCCGCGCACGTCCGCGCCCAGGTCCAGCACGCCTTCAACATCACGCTCGTGAACGAGCCGGTCCTGGTGAACTGCTCGCTCTGACCGACGACTGCGCGACGAACTAGGCGCCCGAGGTGATGCGCTCGGGGGTCAGCGCGAGTACGACGCGATCGGGGTCGGCCGGGCGGTCGCCGGGGTCGCGGCCGGGCAGGTAGCGCGCGAACAGTCGCCCCGACAGTTCCGCGTGACCGTCCTCCTCGTGCGCCTCGCCGGTCGCGACGACGTACGTGAGCGACTCCGGGTCGTTGACGATGAGCGACAGTTGCGGGTTCGCGCTGAACAACCGGTACTTCAGCCGGGTCCGCAGCGTGGACAGCCGGAACGTCGTACCGTCCCACTCGAACCAGACGACGCTCAGCTGCGGCGGCCGTCCCGGCCGGTTGAACCCCACCACCGCGTGCAGCGGCTTGGCGAGCGTGGCCTCGATCTCGGGCGTTGTCTGCACTGCCTGCCTCCTCGGAACTCGATGACTGCGACTCTCTCAACGATCCGCTGCGCTCGCCTCCGAATTCAGCCGACCAGGATGGCCAGCAGGGCGATCGCGCTGGACAGAGCCACGCCTACGACGCTGGCCAGTGTGCCGACGGCCTGCCAGTCGGGGATCGGGCGGGACCTCACGAGCCGGCCGTCCAGGAAGAGCCGGTTGCTGAGCAGCAGCCACAGCCCGCCCGCGATCGCGCCGATGGGCAGCGGCAGCATCGTCCAGGCGAGTGAGTCGTGCTGCGGGGACAGGCTGAGCGCCCGTACGACGTACGCGACGACGAGCGCGACGATGACGGTGGGCACGCCGATCGCCAGGATGGCGACCCGTGGCTGGTCGGCGACTGCGGTAGTGAACCCGCGGTGCCCGCGGCACAGCTCCTCGGCGTACGCGTCCAGTGCTCCGGCCCGCGACCTTGCCTCGCCGGTGCCGATCCACTGGATCCGGCCGACGCAGCGCTTGCCGCGGCGACCCGGCCGGAAGAGGAACGTGAGGCTGCTGCCGTCGGCGTACACCGCTCTGCCTTCGAGCGTGGAGATGTCCGCAGGCCGCTGGACCCCCAGCAGGTCGTGGGCACCGCAGGTGGTCTTCCCGCCGCGCTTCCAGCTGATCTCGACGCCGTGGAAGACGCTGCCGCCGCTGGGAGCGGCGCTCGGCAGGTAGGTGCCGTCCTCCAGGTGCTGGTACAGCCTGCTCAGCTCAGCGAGGCTGAAGCTGAGTGATGGGATGCAGGACTCACCAGCCGGAGTCTCGGCGGGCAGCTCGCTGTCGTGCGGCGCCACCAGCACCCGCGGAGCCTGGTGTCTCCGGTCCTCCCACTTGACCGTCATACGCGGACACCAGCGCTCAGCGCGTCGATCCGGTCGAGCACGACGGTCGACACCCGGTAGCCCGGCGGGAGCTGGTCGATCGCCAGCCAGACCTCGTACCAGGCGGGTATCCCAAGCTCGGACACGCCGCAGGCGACCAGGTACGCCCTGGCCAGCTCCCAGGACGGCAGCGCCCTGCCGCTCGCGGCACGGACCAGGTTGGTGTGTGAGTAGTGCGCGTCGACGGCCAACTGGCGGTAGGTCAGGCCGGCGGACGCCCGAAGGCGCCGCAGCCCGGCAGCGAAGGCCTTGACCGGGGAGCCGTCGGTACGACCAGTTCTCCAACAAAACAAGGGTTTCTGGGTCCTATCAAGTACTGCTTGCCCCTCGGCAGGCAGGAGATTTGTTGCGTACTTTCTGAGCGTCGATGGCGGTCTGCCGAAGAGTTGAGTAACCCGGCGGCGCCGGCGGTTACCCACCGCGGTCTGAAAAAGATTTGCATAGAGGGTTGGCAAGAAGAGGTGATCTGGATAATGTCTTGCAGCAATCCACGGTGAGGGGTTGGTGTGAGGATGCGGAACGAGTTGTCCCGGCGTGGGTTTCTCGCTGGGGTGGGTGCGGTGGCGGCGGCTGCGGCCGGGTGCTCGTCGTCGGATGGGTCGAAGTCGAGCGTGCTGCAGGTGTGGGGTGGCGTGCCGGCGGCGTCCGGGCCGCAGAAGGTGGTGGACGCGTTCCAGGCGAAGTTCCCGCAGTACAAGGTGAACTACACGCGGTTCGTCAACGACGACCGCGGCAACCTGAAGCTCGACACCGCCCTGCAGGGTGGGATCGACATCGACGTGTACTTCACCTACGCGCAGGCGAATCTCGCGCTGCGGGCCGGGTCCGGACTGGCGGCGGACCTGACCGATCGGGTGCAGGCCGACCCCGAGCTGAAGGTGTTCCTGGACACCGACCAGCCGCGGGCGTTCCTCGACAACGGCCGGATCAAGGCCCTGGCGACCGCGCGGGAGCCGTACTTCGTGCTGTTCAACGAGAAGCTCCGCGAGCAGGCGGGCGTCGAGCTCCCACAGGCCTGGACGATCGAGGACTACCGCGCGACGGCGAAGAAGCTGACCACCGCGCAGACCTACGGCTGCTACACGATCCCGGACGTCCCGCGGATCAAGCTCGGCCCGAACTACTGGTACGACGGCAACCGCTCGAACTTCGGCGACCCGCACTTCGAGCAGGCGTTCGCGCTCGGCCGCGAGATGATCGCGGACGGCTCGGCCTTCCCCTGGCGCGAGGTGCTCGCCCGCCACCTCGACGCGTACCAGCAGAACTCGTTCCTCCAGCAGGAGTTCCACCTCTGGTCGACCGCGCCGTTCAACCTGCGCTACCTGTACGACGCGAAGAAGTACCCGCACGACTTCAAGGTCGCCTTCGCGCCGCCGCCGACGGTCGACGGCGGTGACTGGAACGGCGGTTCGTACAACAACTTCGTGATGGTCAACCCGAAGTCCCCGAAGGCCGACGCGGCCTGGGAGTTCGTGAAGTTCTGGCTGACCGAGGGCTCCGGCCCGATGCTGGCCGGCGGCAAGCTGCCGACGCTCGGCAACGTCATCGACGACCAGGTGATCACCGGCGTGCTCGGCAAGGAGCCGGACAAGTACTTCGACGTCGACTCGTTCCGCCGGGTCGTGCTCGGCGCCGAGCCGAAGCTGGCCACCGACACCCGCCTGGCCGGCTTCCCCGAGATCAGCCTCGCCCATGGCCAGCAGCGTGACCTGTGCTGGCTGGGCGAGAAGGACCCCGGCCCAGCGATTCGCGACGTACGCCGTCTGGCCGACGCCGCGATCGCCCGTACCGAGAGGAGCTCGTGATGACCACGGCCACTGTCGCCGCGGCGCCCGCGGTCCGGACCGAGAAGGCGCCCGGCATCAGCCCGCGCGGCTGGATCGGCTTCCTGTTCATCGCCCCCAACCTGCTCGGGGTGGTCGCGTTCACGCTGATCCCGCTGATCAGCGTGATCCTGCTCGCGTTCACCGACTGGAACCTGGTCTCCGGCTTCGGCGGCATCAGCTTCGCCGGCCTGGACAACTTCGTGGCCATCGCCAAGGACCCCGGCTTCTGGAACGCCGTCGGACTGACCTTCGTGTACGTCGGGGTGAGCGTGCCGCTGACCGTCGTACTGGGCCTGGCGCTCGGCATCGCGCTCAACCGGCCGTTGCCCGGTCGCGCGATCCTGCGGGCGATCTTCTTCCTTCCGTACATCGTCAACACGGTCGCGATCGGCATGACCTGGCTGATGCTGATGAACCCGAAGGCCGGCCTGGTCAACCAGGTGCTCGGCGCCTTCGGCCTCGAGCCCGGCTGGTTCGCCTCGTCGCACTGGGCACTGCCGGCGCTGATCGTGATGGCGGTCTGGGGCGGCGTCGGGTACTGCTCGCTGATCTACCTGTCCGCGTTGCAGGACGCGCCGAAACAGCTGTACGAGGCGGCCGACATCGACGGCGCCGGGGTGTGGGCGAAGTTCCGCACGATCACCTGGCCGTCGTTGCTGCCGACAACGATCTTCCTGCTGGTCACGCTGATCATCGGGGCGTCGCAGGGGTTCGGCCTGATCGCGCTGATCACCGCCGGCGGTCCGGGCGACGCGACCACGACGATCTCGTACTACATGTACCAGACCGGCTTCCAGTTCTACCGGTTCGGCTACGCCTCGGCGATCGGCCTGGTGACGTTCGCCGGCGTACTGGTCCTGACGCTGCTGACCTGGCGCGCCCAGCGAGGGAGGGCATTGCATGAGTAAGAAGTGGATGTGGGGGATTCCTCTGTGGATCCTCGCGCTGGCCTTCCTCGCGCCGTTCGCCTGGATGATCTCGACCGCGCTCAAGGCCGACCTCGACGCGTACAAGATCCCGATGCAGTGGATCCCGGACCCGTTCCAGTGGGACAACTTCAAGACCGTGCTGGTCGGCGAGACCTCGGTGCTGCCGGCGTTCGGCCGGTCCGTCTTCGTCGCCGTACTGCGGGTCGCGGGCGAGCTGCTGACCGCGACGATGGCCGGCTACGCCTTCGCCCGGATGACGTTCAAGGGTCGCGACAAGCTGTTCCTGCTCTACCTCGCGACCGCGATCATCCCGGCCCAGCTGCTGCTCGTCCCGCGGTTCATCTACTTCCAGAAGCTAGGCCTGTACGACACGCTGTGGGCGCTGATCCTGCCCGGCATGTTCACCGTGCTCGGCACGTTCCTGATGCGCCAGTTCTTCGTCGCCCAGCCGGCCGAGTTCGCCGAGGCGGCCCGGATGGACGGCGCGAACGAGTGGCAGATCTTCCGCCGGATCTACCTGCCGCTGGCCACGCCGGTGCTCAGCGCGCTCGGCATCCTCGCGTTCGTCTGGTCCTGGAACGACTACGAGACGCCGCTGGTGCTGATCAGCAGTCCGGAGAACTACACCCTCCCGCTCGGGCTGACGGACTTCGTCGACGAGCAGGGTGCGATCGCGCCCGGTCTGACGATGGCCGCCTCGGTGGTCTCGATCGTGCCGGTGCTGCTCGTCTTCGTCCTGCTGCAACGCCGCTTCATCGCCGCGATGACCCATACGGGCATCAAGTAAGGAGTTCGACAGTGAACGTCTCAGGTGTCTTTCCGGACCTCGCGCAGGTCGGCGACTTCGGTCCGCCGCGCAGCGAGCTCGGCGTCGGCTCGCTGATGCCGTGGAACGGGATGCTCTACGTCCAGAACTACAACTCGCACAAGGCGCACAGCGGGGGAGGGGTGAGCCTGCGCCGGATCGACGCCGACCTGTCGATGGAGATCGTGCCCGAGACGCTCGGCGTCGACGGCACCTACACCAACCGGTTCGTGCACTTCCCGACGTCGCAGCTCGTGCTCGGCCCGCACGTGATCGACCGCGAGCACAAGATCACCACGATCCCCGAGCTGACGCCGCATCGCGTCTGCGGGACGTCGCGGCACCTGACCAAGCCCGACACACATGTGTACGTGCTGGCGATGGAGGGCGAGGTCTTCGAGCTCGACCTCACGACGTACGAGTGTGTGCAGGTCTTCGACCTGAACGACGAGCTCGGCACCGACGGCGAGATGAAGGTGCACTACAAGGACTGCTACACCAGCTTCGGCCGGCTCGTGGTCTGCTCGAACGAGTACGAGGAGGCCGACTGGGACGGGCGTCAGGCGCGCGGCCGGCTGGCCGAGTACGACGGCAGCGAGTGGCGGATCCTGGCCCGCAAGCCGTTCACCGCGATCGGCGGGCGGCACGAGTTCGGCGGCACGATCTTCGCCTCCGGCTGGGACCAGGCCTCGGCGATCCTCGAGGTGTTCACCGAGGCGGATGGTCGTTGGACCCGTTATCGGTTGCCCAAGGCGTCGCACACCTTCGACCACAAGTGGCAGACCGAGTGGCCGCGGATCCGTGAGGTCGAGCACGAGCGGCTGATGCTCGACCACCACGGGATGTTCTACGAGCTGTCGCCCTGGGCGTACGGCGGCCGGATCTGGGGCGTGCGGCCGATCTCGACGCATCTGTGGGTGCTCGGGGACTTCTGCTCGTGGCGCGGGATGTTCGTCGCCGGTGCTGACAACGCGTCGCCGAGTCACGGGCTGAACCCGACGACCGCGGAGCCGCAGTCGGGACTGTGGTTCGGCAAGACCGACGACCTGTGGAACTTCGGCAAACCCGCTGGTTGGGGCGGTCCTTGGTGGGAGACGCCGGTTTCCGCGGGGGTGCCCTCGGACCCCTATTTGATGACGGGCTTCGACAACAAGTGCCTGCACCTGGAGAACCTCGGGACTGTTTCGATGACGGTCACGCTGGAGATCGACTTCCACGGGCACGGGCGGTTCGGGGCGTCGTCCTCGTTCACCGTCGAGCCCGAAGCCGTGTACACGCACGTGTTCCCGTCCGGGTTCAGTGCGCACTGGGTCCGGGTCGTCAGCGACACCGACGGGATCGCGAGTGCCCAGTTCGTCTATACGTGATGATCGCGGGATGGGAAACGACGTGGACAGAGCTGGTACCCCGAGCCCGTTGCAGCTGGCGAAACGCGCGCTGCCCGACCTGAACGGCGCGATGCTGCGGGTCGCCGAGCAGATCCTGGCGAACCCGGACGACGTCGCGCGCGGTTCGATCACCAAGTTGGCCGAGGCCGCGCAGACCTCGGCCGCGACGGTGACGCGGCTGTCCACGCACCTAGGGTTCGCCGGGTACCCGGCGCTACGGGCCGCGCTCGCGATGGAGGTCGGGCGCGGTCTGGAGGCCGGGTGGGCCAGCGACATCGGGCACGCGATCGGCCCGGCCGATCCGCCCGAGCAGGTGCTCAACGTGCTGGCCTCGACGCAGGCCAACGCGCTGCGCAACGCGCTCGCGTCGATCGACCTGAACGACGCCACCCGGGTCGCGGACGCGATCGCGGGCGCCCGTCGTACGCACATCTACGGCGAGTGGGGCGACGCGATCCCGGCGCGCGAGCTGTACATCCGGTTGCTGCGGATCGGCATCCCGGTCTGGTTCTTCGACGGCCCGCAGTCGGCGCAGATCGCCGGCGGGCTGCTCGGGCCCGGGGACGTCGGGCTCGTCGTCACCCGGTCAGGCACCGATGGGACGACTTTGGATTTCGTACGGCGGTCGGCCGGGCAGGGCGCGTTGACGGTCGCGATCACCGGCGTCGTCTCGTCGCCGGTCGGCGAGCTGGCCGACGTCACCCTCGACACCGGTACGCAGGCCGGCGGCACCTGGACCGAGTTCTTCGCCGGACGCGCCAGCGACACGTTGACCGCCGGGTTGCTGTTCGTCCTGGTCGCGCAGCGCGTCCCCGACCACCTCACCGCCAACCACCCGGGCGGGCCCGGCCAGCCCGTCGTACACCCTGACACCTGAGAGGTTCCTGCATGCAGCAGCTCGACGTCCACACCGATCTGACCGTTGTCGGCGGAGGTCTCGCCGGAGTCTGTGCCGCGATCGGCGCCGCGCGGCAGGGCCGCACGGTCGCGCTGGTGCAGAACCGGCCGGTGCTCGGCGGCAACTCCTCCAGCGAGGTGCGGGTCTGGGTCTGCGGCGCGACCGCGCACGGCGTCCAGCACTTCGCCCGCGAGACCGGGATCATGGGCGAGCTGTTCGTCGAGAACCAGTACCGCAACCCGCAGGGCAACCCGTACTACTGGGACCTCGTCGTCCTCGAAGCCGTCCGTGCCGAGCCGAACATCCAGCTCTGGCTCAACACCGACGTCCGCACCGTCGACGCCGCCGACGGCGAGATCCGCTCGGTGACCGGCTGGCAGATGGGCTCGGAGAAGGAGATCACCTTCCGCAGTCCGGCGTACGCCGACTGCTCGGGCGACGGACTGATCGGGTTCCTGGCCGGCGCCGAGTTCCGCACCGGGCGCGAGCCGCGGTCGGCGTACGACGAATCGTGGGCGCCGGAGGTGCCCGACGACAACACGCTCGGCAGCACGATCCTCTTCTACACCAAGGACGCCGGGGAGCCGGTGCGGTTCGTGCCGCCGTCGTTCGCGCGCGACATCACGAAGACGTCGATCCCGGAACGGCGGATCATCCGGACCGATGCCTACGGGTGTGCGTACTGGTGGATCGAGTGGGGCGGTTCGCTGGATGTTGTCGACGACAACGAAGCGATCCGGGACGAGCTGCAGGCGGCGGTGTACGGGATCTGGGATCACATCAAGAACTCCGGGCTCTTTGATGCTGACAATCTGACGCTGGAGTGGATCGGGGCGGTGCCGGGGAAGCGGGAGTACCGGCGGTTCGTCGGGGATCACGTGCTGACGCAGCACGACGTACTGGAGCAGCGTCTGTTCGACGACCGGGTCGCGTTTGGTGGTTGGTCGATCGACCTGCACCCGCCGGGTGGGATGTACGCGACCGAGCGCGGGTCGAAGCACTGGCACCCGGACGGGAACTATCACATCCCGTTGCGCTCGCTGTACTCGCGGAACGTCCGCAACCTGTGGATGGCCGGCCGCAACATCTCCGCCAGCCACGTAGCCTTCGGTACGACGCGAGTGATGGCGACCTGCGCTGTCCTCGGCGAGGCTGTCGGGGTCGCCGCTTCTGTTGCCCTAGGCAATGAGCTGACGCCGCGGGCGTTGGCCACTGAACACTTCGACCTGGTCCGCAACGCCCTGCACCGCGCGGACGCGTCGGTCCTCGGTGTTGCTGACACAGACCCCGCCAACCTCGCTCTGGCGGCGACCGCCACGGCCTCGTCCACCCTGCGCCGCCTGGCCGTCGAAGTCTCCGACGGCTTGCTTGCTCTCGACGCAGACCTGGCGATGGTCCTCCCCGTCGATCCTTCTCTGGACGGCCTGGAGTTCCTCGTCGACGCCGCCGAGGACACCACTCTGGTTGTTGAACTCCACGACCCCCTCAAGCCGCAGAACTACCTGCCCCTTGCGCTTCTCTCCTCCTGCGAGGTCACTGTGCCCGCCGGCGAGAAGCGCTGGGTCTCCGTCCCGCTCTCCTGGCACCCCTCGGCGCCCAGCAACGCAGTCGTAGTCCTGAAGCGCAATTCCTCTGTCGCCGTCCACACCGCAGCCACCGCCCTCCCCGGCACCCTCTGCTTCTCGCACCGAGACCCGGCCCCCGACGAGCAGTACACCGAGCAGTTCCGCTCCTGGAAACACATCCTCCCGCGCGCCGGCCTCTGCTACCGCGTACTGGGCTCCACCGACGCCTATTCCCCGTCAAAGGTCATCGGCGGCTACTCCCGCCCGTACGGCGGCCCCAACCTCTGGTCCTCCGAAGACCTCGCCTGGGACCCGACGCCGACGTTGACGTTGAATTGGCCCTCCCCGGTCGAGATCACCGAGGTGGTCGTCGTCCTGGACGACGACGTCGAGGAGGACCTCATCAACCTCCACCACCACCGCACGCCGTACGAAACCCTCCCGACGCTGCTACGGGACTACTCCTTCGACTACTGCACCCCCGACGGCACCTGGCACCCCTTAACCACAGTCGATTCCAACCGCCGCCGCCTCAACCGCCACCCCCTCCCCGCGCCCACGACGCTCACGTCCCTCCGCCTAACCACCGCTACAACCAACGGCGCCCCTCGGGCTCACGTGAACTCCATCCGCGTGTACTAACTCCTGCACCAGCCAGGCGCCGCCCAGGCGGCGGCCGGGCGGCGGCCCCACACCCGCCGCCCACAGGCCGACCCCTGCACCACTCATCAACCCGCAGCGGTGGCACCAACCCACGCCATGCACGCCACCCCCGCTAGCCCCCGCCACCCACCACCAACCCCCGCCGGCCCGCTCCCCGGCGACCCGCTCCCCGGCGGAGGGTTGCTGCCAACTGCACGTCTGCCCTCGGCTCCGGAGCCGAGCCCGCGCTCGTCTGCAGCCAGCCCGGACCTGCGCCATTCGCCAACCCAGCCCCCACCTCCGACGCCTGACCCTGCACGCGAGGGTCGCCGTCACCGCGATCACCCGTCGCCCAGCGCGTGGTGAGTCCGGACCTGCACCACCCACCACCCCGGACCTGCACCACCCACCACCCCGGACCTGCACCACCCACCACCCCGGACCTGCACCACCCACCACCCCGGACCTGCACCACCCACCACCCCGGCTCCCGCAGCACCCAGCACCCCGGCTCCCGCAGCACCCAGCACCCCGGCTCCCGCAGCACCCACCACCCCGGCTCCCGCAGCACCCACCACCCCGGGCTCCCGCAGCACCCACCACCCCGGGCTCCCGCAGCACCCGCCGCTCAGCCGGGCCAGTCTGGTCCGGCGAGCTGGCGGTTGGTGAGTGCTGCGGGTTCACTCTCGGCCCCGGCCCCGGCCCCGGCCCCGGCCCCGGCCCCGGCCCCGGCCCCGGCCCCGGCCCCGGCCCCGGCCCCGGCCCCGGCCCCGGCCCCGGCGTCGCGCGCTCGCGTTGGCTCGCCCGCGGCGAGTCCGGGCTCTGTAGCCACTCGCCACCACCCAAACGTGCATATCCAACGCCTGCCCTGGCCGGTCTGACGCCGCGGGCGGAGGTTGCTGAGTGCTGCGCATCCGCGGTCGTAGAACTCCCACCCGGCGTGGGTCGACGAGCATCGGTGCCATCGCGGTCAGCTGCCACATCGGCCACCCGAGCGGCACGTCGTCGGGGGTAGTCGGCGAGTCGACTCATGCAGGCGTTGGCGGCGATCGCGGCGACAAGAAGTGGCGGCTACGGATTGTTCGGCTGGCTCGGCGCTGCGGGAGGGCGCAACAGACGCGGGGAGAACGGCGCCGCGGTGGCGCGAGGAGGTGGCGGGCTGGGCGAGAGCGCGACCTGTCGAGTGACTGCCGGCTGAGGGCTACGCGCTACGGCTCTGTGACGAGATGTACTTCGGGAGCCGGGGCCGGAAGCGGGAGCCGGAAGCAGAAGCGGAAGCGGGAGCCGGATGCCGGGAGCCGGAAGCGGGAGCGGGGGCCGGAAGCGGGGGCCGGAAGCGGAGCCGGATGCCGGGAGCCGGAGCCGGAAGGGAGCCGGAGCCGGAAGGGAGCCGGAAGCGGGGAGCCGGGAGCCTGAGCCGGAGCGGGAAGCGGGACCGGGGACCGGGGAGTGCTGAGTCGCGGCTGTCCGTCGGCTGGCTGGCTGTGGTGCGGCGGATGGTCTGTCTGGCTGGAGTCGGGACCGGGCGGGGGAAGCTAGCGCGTGGTCAGGCGGTGTCGGCTAGGTCGGTGGGGCGGGGGCGTTTGGGGAGGCGGAGGAAGGCTCGGGTGGCTACGTGGATCTGGGCGGCGAGGGCTTCGCCGGTGTAGCGGTCGGTGCGGGTCATGGCGCTGATTTCGCCGATGCGGTGGATCAGGGGGCGGACGCGGAACTCGGCGGGGGTGTCGAGGATGGGGGTGAGGGACTCGAGGGCGCCGTCGAGTTGGCCGAGTTCGAGGTGGGCTTTGACTTGCTGGAGGCGGACCATGCGTTCGGCGCCGGCGTTGCGTTTGGACTCGGGGGCGCGTTCGAAGAGCGCGGTGCTGTGTTCGGCGCAGGCCAGGGTCTCGCGGGCTTGGCCGAGGGCCAGGTGGGCGTCCGACCAGAGGCCCTCGGCGCGGGCGGGAGTGCAGAGGAGGAAACCGAAGAGCTCCTGCCCGCCGAGTGGGATGCAGATCCGCTGGGCGTCGGCGAGCGCCGTACGGGCTTGGTCGATGCGGCCGGTGCGGGCCAGGTCGACCGCCAAGGCGCTGGCCAGGAAGAGCTTGGAGGAGCCGACGGCGTGCCGCAGCCCGGACTCGGCGTACTCCGCGGCGCGGGTGAAGTCGTCCTGCCAGAACGCGGCGGTGTGCTGGGTTGCGCGCACCCACGCGCGCAGGTCGCCGTGGTCGGCGGCCTCGGCGCAGGCCCACGCCGTACGGGTGTGGTTCTCGGCGAGGTCCGGGCGGCCGAGGTCGACCGACATCCAGCCGAGGATGGTGAGCGCCCAGCCGGCCGCGGTGTAGAGGTCGCGGGTCTGCGCCGGTGACTGGCGCCCGGCCAGCAGTTCGAACGCGCGGTCGCGGATCGCGCGGGTGCGCAGGAACAGACCCTTGGTCGGCACGCGCAGGTACTGCCGGCAGACCCGCTCGATGTCGGCCTGCAGTTGCTCGACGGTCAACTCGCCGACGTTCGAGGTCTCCGCGAGCGGCAGGATTGACACCGACTCGTCCGCCGTACGGACCATCTCGTCGTCCAGCCCGACCATCGACGAGATGCTCGTGTCGAGCTCACCCAGCCCCGGCCTGCTCCCCGGTGAGAAGCCGAGCTCGTTGTCCGTAGCAACGTTGAGGATCTGCCGCAGGCCGGCCCGGTACGCCGCACCCGGCCAGCGCACGACCCCACGCTCGAGCTTCGCGATGTAGTGCCCGTCCAGGTCGTACTCGATCCCGGTCGTCTCCCACAACCATCCGCAGACCGCCTCGGCGAGCTCGCCCCTGGACATGTACTCACCCGGCGCCCGCCGCGACGGCGTCCGCTCACGGGCATCCCGCAACAATCCGTTCACCTCCGACATGCCCGCAACTGTAGGAGCGCGACCACGCTCGGTGACCACAAAAACCACCCCTGTGGACGAACTGCCCCACGATGCCCCAGCTTGCCCCGCCCATCTGCCCCAACCTGCCCCAAACACCTGTCCTAGAAGGGCGATCAGCACGGCCCGGCGTCTACCCGTGGGCACTACAGCCGCACCCCCGGCGAGCTCGCCGCCAGCAGCCTGAGCAGTAGGCCGCTTGCACGCTGGCCAGAACCACCTGCCTCCTGGTGAGCAGGCCCCCTGCAACGCTGACAGGCACGCTGCCTAAGACCGAGCGAGTACGCCGCTCCTGCAACGGTGGCTGCACACCGCCTGCACCCCTGGCGAGTACGCCGAGGGCACCACTGGCCGGCGCGCAGCCTGGCCCCTTGGCGAGTACGCCGAGACAACGCTGGCCGGCACGCCGTCTCCGCCCCCGGTGGGGACGCTGCGGGAGCAGCCCGAAGAGCTGCAGTGGGGACGCTGCGGGAGCAGCCCGAGGAGCTGCTGGTACACCCCGGTACCTATCGGGGATAGCTTGCAGCCTGCCCCGGCATGCCCGGGGATGCCCCGATCTGCCCCAGGAGTTCAGTGAGTGCTCGACTGCCAGTAGCCGCGTCCCCCCTCGGGCCCCTCTGTACCCGGTAGCCGACAGAACTGGCGACCACGGCTGGCCCCCGCAATGCGTGGCAAGCCCAGGGCCCCGGCTGTCAGCCTCTCGCAGCGCCTCGCTAGCCAGCTGGCCCGCGCCAATCCGCAGGACACCACCGCGCCGCACTCTGGCCCAGCAGTCCCCGGGGCAGACAGCGCGACAGCGATTGCCGCAGGCAACCCGACACCTGCAGGCCAAAGTAGGCGGGTTCCCACCAGCCAGTGCCAGCGATCTCCAAGCCCGCGCCGCGTCACGGGCTCGCCGGACAAGTACGCCGACAGTTGCGGCAGGTGTACTGCCGCTGTCCCGGCGATCTGCCCCAGCCGGTACCAGTACGGCGAGCAGGCCGGCGCTATCACTCGGGGCAGTGCAGGTTCTGGCTCAGGGCAGGGCAGGGCAGGTGCAGTGCGGGGTCGGGCGGGCTGCCTCTCGGGCGGGGCGGTCAGCCGTCCGCGCGGGCAGGCGGTCACCGTCAACCGGTAGTGCAGGCAGCCACTCGGGGCCGGGTGGCAGGGGCGCCGCGCGGGCCGGCTGTTTACCAAGCGAGGCGGTCTGGCACTGGGCTTGGCAGGCCGTGCTCGGCGGGGTGCTCGGCGTTGGCGGGTTCGCGGTGGATCGACCCGACGGTGGCTGAGGGTCTCGCGTGCGGCGGTTGTACTGCGGCTGTCGCGGTGATCTGCCCCGGCCGGCTGCGGCGAGGCGAGGAGGTGGTCGCCTGGATCAGACAGGTCGTGACGCGGGTGGGGCAGCAGAGCATCGGCCGGGGGAGGGCAGCGGGGCATCGCCCGGGAGGAGGGCAGCAGGGCATCGCCCGGGAGGAGGGCAGTAGGGCGTCGCATTTGGGCAGGGCAGCGGTCGTTCGGGGTGGGGCAGCGGGGACGCCTGGGGAGGCGGGGGGTTGCTGAAGCGGGGCCGTGTCTGTCGGGCTTGGCTGTAGGGCGGCATCCCTTGGACGGGCTGGTGGGTTCGGTCTGGGCTGGGAGGTCGCGGGCGTTGTGGAGGGACCGGGCGTGGTCCGGTGTACGGCGGATGCGGCGGGAGGCGGGTGATCGATGAGCCGAGGCGATGGGTTATTTGGGGTGGTCGTTGTCGGGTTTCAGGGTGTGGTTCGGGTGTCCGGGGGTTCGGCGGTCGCGTTTCATTTCGGCTTCTCGGAGGTGGCGGGTGCCTTCGCAGAAGGCGTCTCGGGCTTGTTGTTCGAGGGCGGTGAAGAGGGCGTAGTAGCCGGTGTCGTAGTCGTCGACGATTTGGAAGGTCCAGCGGTCTTCGATGACGTTGCGGCCCAGGAGGTCGCGTTCGAGCTGTGCGGCGAACTCCTCGTGGCCGGCGGTGCGGAAGAGGTGGAGGACCTCGTCGAGCTCGTTGTCGGCTCGGCCGGTGAGTTCGTGGAAGCCGTACAAGTAGCCGCGGGCGCGGTTGACGGTTTCCAGGGCGTGGGTGAGGCGGCCGACGGCCTGGACGGTTCGGTCGTCGACTCCTGGGGGTCTGGGGCGCGGGGATTGCTGTTGGTCGTCGCTCATGGGGACGCGGTACCCGCCCGATAAGCTGGGCAACGTGCCGGAGGAAGCGATCACGACGCTGCGGGCTGAGTTGAGTGGGTTCGGGCGGGCGGAGATCGGGTTCGCTTTGCTGGAGACGTTCTTGCAGGTGGCGGGGGCCTGGGGGGTCGAGGCGGTGCTGGATTCCCGGCGGTTGTTGCTGCCGGACGAGATGACCGACGATCGGGCGCTGGTGCAGGGGCTGATCGAGGAGTCGGCGGGGTGGCCGGCGGAGAAGTGGGGGCCGTTCACCGTGCACGAGCGGCGGTTCGCGCTCGACGACGATCAGGCGCGGTGGGACTACACGCGGCTGGCCTACTGCTCGTCGGCCGCGACGGTGTGGAGCCGGGGGCGGAGTACGACGTACTTCGAGGTGGTGGATCACCACCGGGCGACGTACTGGTTGCCGGACAGTTTGAAGGAGCAGTACTTCGCGACGCTCGAGGCGAAGCGCTGGGAGATTCCGGAGAGTTGGTTGACCGCGCTTCCGAAGCAGCCGAAGCCGTGGTGGAAGCGCGGCCGTTGATCGTCAGTTGACGGCGGGGAGCTTTTCGAGGGCGGCGGCGACCGAGGCCTGGAGGTCGGCGTCGTCCCAGGCGCGGTCGGTGATCGCGCCCGACAGGTAGGCGTCGTACGCCGCGAGGTCCAGGTGGCCGTGGCCGCAGAGCGCGGTGAGGATGACCTTCTCCTCGCCGGACTCCTTGCAGCGTTGGGCTTCCTCGATCGCGGCGGCCAGGGCGTGGGTCGGCTCGGGCGCGGGGACGATGCCCTCGGTGCGGGCGAACAGGACACCGGCGGCGAAGCACTCCGACTGCGGCTTGGCGATCGCCTCGATCTCGCCGGTCTCGTACAGATGGCTGATCAGCGGGCTCATCCCGTGGTACCGCAGGCCGCCGGCGTGGATCGGGTCCGGGACGAAGTCGTGGCCGAGGGTGTGCATCTTCATCAGGGGCGTCATGCCGAGGGTGTCGCCGAAGTCGTACGCGTAGGTGCCCTGGGTCAGCGACGGGCAGGCCTCGGGCTCGACCGCGCGGATCACCGGGGACTGCCGGCCGGCCCACTTCTCGCGCAGGAACGGGAACGCCAGGCCGCCGAAGTTCGAACCGCCGCCGGTGCAGCCGACGATCACGTCGGGCGTCTCGCCGACCATCGCGAGCTGCATCAACGCTTCCTCGCCGATGATCGTCTGGTGCAGCAGCACGTGGTTGAGCACGGAGCCGAGCGCGTAGTGCACGGACTCATCCTGCACGGCCATCTCGACGGCCTCGCTGATCGCGATGCCGAGCGAACCGGTCGATGCCGGGTTCTCGGCGAGGATCTTGCGACCGGCCTCGGTCAGGTCTGACGGGCTCGGGTGCACGGTTGCTCCGAAGACCTTCATCATCGCGCGTCGGTACGGCTTCTGGTCGTACGACGCCCGGACCTGCCAGACCTCGCACTCCAGCCCGTACTGCGCGCACGCGAAGGCGAGCGCGGTGCCCCACTGGCCAGCGCCGGTCTCGGTGGTGAGCTTCTGGATCCCGGCCTTGGCGTTGTAGTACGCCTGCGGGACGGCCGTGTTCGGCTTGTGGGAGCCGGCGGGGGAGACGCCTTCGTACTTGTAGTAGATCCTCGCCGGGGTATCGAGGGCTTTCTCCAGGCGGTGCGCTCGGTAGAGCGGGCTCGGTCGCCAGAGCCGGTAGACGTCGAGGACCTCGCCCGGGATGTCGATGTACTGCTCCTGGGAGACCTCTTGCATGATCAGGTCCATCGGGAACAGCGGCGCCAGATCCTCCGGGCCGATCGGTTGCCCGGTGCCCGGATGCAGCACCGCGGGTGGCGGCGTCGGCAGGTCGTGGAGCACGTTGTACCACCGGGTCGGCAGCTCGTCCTCGGGCAACAGGATCTTCGTCGGCGTCGTCATGCAGCCAAGTTAGAGCCGCGGGGTTGCCCGGGCAATGCACCGCACAGGAACTCTCAGCGCACTTTTCAGGCCCTGGTCAGTACGTCGTCGCAGGGGCTGTGGTGGGCGAGTTCAGGTCGGCGCCGAGCCAGTCGTCGATGTCGGACAGCAAGCCTTTTTGGACGTCGGCCGGAGCCGTTGAGGCCAGGACTGAGCCTCGGGCCAGGTCCGCCAGTTCTGCGTCGGTGAAGGCGTGGACCGTGCGGGCGGTTTCGTACTGTTCGGCCAAGCGGGAGCCGAACAACAGAGGGTCGTCGGCGCCGAGAGCGATGCGGGCGCCGGCTTCGTAGAGCTGGCGGAGGGGGACGTCTTCGGGGCGTTGGTAGACGCCTAGGGAGACGTTGGAGGCTGGGCAGACTTCCAGGGCAACTTGCGCGTCGACGATGCGCTTGAGGAGGTCGGGATCTTCTACGGAGCGGACGCCGTGGCCGATGCGGCCGGCGCCGAGCTCGTCGAGGCAGGTGCGGACGGTGCTCGGGCCGCAGAGTTCGCCGCCGTGTGGGGCGGCCAGGAGGCCGGCGTTGCGGGCGATGCGGAAGGCTGCGGCGAACTCGGACGTGGTGCCGCGGCGTTCGTCGTTGGAGAGGCCGAAGCCGACTACGCCTCGGCCGACGTACTGGGAAGCCAGGCGGGCCAGGGTGCGGGCGTCGAGGGGGTGCCGGGTGCGGTTGGCGGCGATCACGACCTGGACGTCGATGCCGGTCGTCGCGGCGGCGTCGCGGGCGGCGTCGAGGACCAGGTCGGTGAACTCGGTGATGCCGTGGAAGCGGTTCGCGTAGCCGGAGGGGTCGACCTGGATCTCCAGCCAGCGGGAGCCGTCCGCGGCGTCGTCCTCGGCGGCCTCGCGGACCAGACGGCGTACGTCGTCCTCGGTCCTGAGCACCGAGCGGGCGATGTCGTACAGCCGCTGGAAGCGGAACCAGCCGCGCTCGTCGGCGGCGGACAGGTCCGGCGGCCAGTCGGTGCGCAGGGCGTCCGGGAGCCGTACGCCGTGCTTGTCGGCCAGCTCGACCAGGGTGAGGTGACGCATCGACCCGGAGAAGTGCAGATGCAGATGGGTTTTCGGCAGCAGCCGAAGGTCGCGTGGCGCCATCACAGAAGGTTACCGACAGATCGCGCGAGTCAGGAAACCGGGCGGTCCCGTAACTGTTTGGCGAGGGAACAGCGACGGCCCGCCGGACGAGGTCCGGCGGGCCGTCGTACGAGCAGATGTCAGCCGAGCAGCTTGGCGATCCGGGAGACGCCTTCGGTCAGGTCGTCGTCGCCGAGGGCGTACGACAGGCGCAGGTAGCCGGGGGCGCCGAACGCCTCACCCGGGACGACGGCGACCTCGGCCTCGTCCAGGATGATCGCGGCCAGCTCGGCCGAGGTGGTCGCGGTCCGGCCGTTGATCTCCTTGCCGAGCACGCCCTTGACCGACGGGTAGGCGTAGAACGCGCCGGTCGGCTCCGGGCACTCGACGCCGGGGATCTCGTTCAGCATCGACACCATCAGCTTGCGGCGCCGGTCGAACGCGACCTTCATCTCGTCGACGGCGGACAGGTCACCGGTGAGCGCGGCGATCGCGGCCCGCTGGGCGACGTTGTTCACGTTCGAGGTCTGGTGCGACTGCAGGTTGGTCGCGGCCTTGATGACGTCCTTCGGGCCGATCATCCAGCCGACCCGCCAGCCGGTCATCGCGTACGTCTTGGCGACGCCGTTCAGCACGACGGTCTGGTCGGCCAGCTCGGGCACCGCGACCGGCAGCGAGGTGAACTTCGTGTCGCCGTAGGTCAGGTGCTCGTAGATCTCGTCGGTGATCACCCAGATGCCGTGCTCGAGCGCCCAGCGGCCGATCGCCTCGATCGCCTCGGGGGTGTCCACCGCTCCGGTCGGGTTCGACGGGGAGCAGAACAGCAGCGCCTTGGTCTTCTCGGTCCGGGCCGCCTCCAGTTGCTCGACGGTGACCAGGTAGTTCTGGCTCTCGTCGGCCAGCACCTCGACCGGGACGCCCCCGGCCAGCTGGATGGTCTCCGGGTACGTCGTCCAGTACGGCGCCGGCAGCAGCACCTCGTCGCCCGGGTCGAGCAGCGTCGCGAAGGTGTTGTAGACCGCGTGCTTGCCGCCGTTGGTCACCAGGACCTGGGCCGCCTCGACCTCGTAGCCGGAGTCCCGCTTGGTCTTCTCGACGATCGCCTGCTTGAGCTCGGGCAGACCACCGGCCGGGCTGTAGCGGTGGTTCTTCGGATCGCGGGCGGCCACGACGGCGGCCTCGACGATGTAGTCGGGCGTCGGGAAGTCCGGTTCGCCGGCGCCGAAGCCGATCACCGGGCGACCGGCCGCCTTGAGCGCCTTCGCCTTGGCGTCGACCGCCAGCGTGGCCGACTCGGAGATTGCACCAATCCGTGCAGAGATGCGGGAAGCCATACCCCCATCCTGGCACCACTGCTCCCGTGGTGACATCTCGGTATCGGTTGGTGACACCGCGAGCTGCCGGGAGACCGGGAACCATCCCGGGGTGGGTGGCGTTTGTACCCGGTGAAGGCTGTAAGGTTCTGCTCGCGGTACGGCGCCCGGTGGGGTCGTGACGGGGTAGGCCTCAGTTCGACCAGGTGGCTTCCACCCCGTACACTCTTCTAGTCCGGGCGTAGATGGCCCTGATCCGGCATGCCCGAGATCAGGTCAGCGGCGTCCGGGAGAGATTGCAGAGGGCACTAGCTCAACTGGCAGAGCATCGGTCTCCAAAACCGAAGGTTGGGGGTTCAAGTCCCTCGTGCCCTGCAACTCCTGATCGGCGCTGGGCCGGTCAGGCCGCCGCTAGCGAAAGAGGTAGGTCGTGACGGAGACGCGCACCCCGGCACCGTCCGGCGCCGGCAAGCCTGCGGAGAGCAAGTCGGGAAACCGGCTGCTGCGTTTCTACCGCCAGGTGGTCGCCGAGCTCCGCAAGGTCGTCTGGCCGACGCGCAAGCAGCTCTCCACCTACTTCGTGGTCGTGCTGACCTTCGTGGTGTTCGTCATCGCGATCGTGTCGGTGCTCGACCTCGCCTTCGGCTGGGCGATGTTCAAGATCTTCGGCTGACCGCCCTCGCCGTAGCGATCCACCGGCCGTCCGGTCCCGCGCCGAGCTGACCGACCCAGGCCCGCAGACAACACCCGATGCAGAGATGACGGAGTACAACGTGTCCGAGCGTGACGACGAGGTCCTCGACTTCGAGGACGACTTCGACGTGTCCGCTGTGGCCGGCGACGATGACGACGTCGAGCTGGATCTGGATCTCGAGCTGGACATCGACGACGACGACGATGACGACGTCGTGATCGCCGATGACGACGACGACCCGTTCGCGGACGTCGACGACAAGGCCGAGGCTGAGTACGCCGCCGACGACGACGCCGAGGCTGGCGACGCCGACGCGGACGACTCCGACGACGAGCCGGTGGTGATCGTGGCCGCGGCCGACGACGCCGAGGACGACGAGGTGGTCACCGCCGCCGACGTCGACGACGCGACCGACGAGCTGGCCACCGAGACCGCCGAGACCGCGCCGGACGACACTACCGAGCAGGTCGAGGACGACGAGGTCGTCTTCTCCGCCGGGGCCGACTCCGACGACGACGAAGATGACGACGAGGACGACGACGCCGAGGCCGCCGTACCGGCTGCCGCCGCGGACGACGCCGACGACGACACCGACGAGGCCGAGGAAGAGGCCGAGCCGGAGGAGCCGGGCGACCCGCTGGAGGAGCTGCGCGCCACGCTGCGCTCCCAGATCGGCGACTGGTACGTGGTGCACACGTACTCGGGGATGGAGAACCGGGTCAAGTCGAACCTGGAGAACCGGATCACCTCCCTGAACATGGAGGACTACATCTTCGAGATCGTCGTGCCGACCGAAGAGGTCGCCGAGATCAAGAACGGGCAGCGCCGGATGGTGAAGCGCACCGTGCTCCCCGGCTACGTGCTGGTCCGGATGGACCTGACCGACGAGTCCTGGTCGACCGTGCGGCACACGCCGTCGGTGACCGGCTTCGTCGGCAACAGCCAAAAGCCCGTACCGCTCAGCCTCGAAGAGGTCGAGAAGATGCTCGCTCCGGCCGTCGTGGCGGCGGCCGAGGCGGCGGCAGCCGAGACCGGTGCCGCACCCACCAAGACCGCGGCCAAGAAGAAGGTCGAGGTCGCCGACTTCGGTGTGGGCGACTCGGTCATGGTCGTCGACGGGCCGTTCGCGACCCTGCACGCCACGATCACGGAGATCAATGCCGACGCCCAGCGGATCAAGGCGCTGGTGGAGATCTTCGGCCGGGAAACCCCGGTGGAACTCAGCTTCAGCCAGATCCAGAAAGTCTAAGGACCCGAAATGCCTCCCAAGAAGAAGATCGCTGCCCTGGTCAAGGTGCAGCTGCAAGCCGGTGCCGCGACGCCGGCACCGCCGGTCGGTACCGCTCTCGGTCCGCACGGCGTCAACATCATGGAGTTCTGCAAGGCGTACAACGCCCAGACAGAGTCCATGCGTGGCAACGTCGTGCCGGTCGAGATCACGATCTACGAAGACCGGTCCTTCACCTTCGTCACCAAGACGCCGCCGGCGCCGGAGATGATCAAGAAGGCGGCAGGCCTGCAGAAGGGCTCGCCGGTCCCGCACAAGGAGAAGGTCGGCAAGATCACCAAGGACCAGGTCCGCGAGATCGCCACCACCAAGATGCCGGACCTGAACGCCCGCGACATCGACGCCGCGATGAAGATCATCGAGGGCACCGCCCGCTCGATGGGCGTCACCGTCGACAAGTGAGCCGTCCGGCTCGCCCGTAGTACTTCACAGCAGTTGTGGAAGGACGACGAAAGTTGTCCGCCACCACCACAACGGACGCGACCAGCGTCCGCATTCAGGAGAAAAAGCAATGGCACAGCGCAGCAAGGCTTACCGCAACATCGCGGAGAAGATCGACTTCGATCACCTCTACACCCCGCTCGAGGCGATCAAGCTCGCCAAGGAAGCGGCCGGTAGCAAGAAGTTCAACTCGACGCTCGACGTCGCGATGCGCCTCGGGGTCGACCCCCGCAAGGCCGACCAGATGGTGCGCGGCACCGTCAACCTTCCGCACGGCACCGGCAAGACGGCACGGGTCCTCGTCTTCGCCACCGGTGAGAAGGCCGAGGCCGCCAAGGCCGCCGGCGCCGACTTCGTCGGCGACGACGACCTGATCAAGAAGGTCACCGACGGCTGGCTCGACTTCGACGCCGTCGTCGCCACCCCCGACCTGATGGGCAAGGTCGGCCGCCTGGGCCGCGTGCTCGGCCCGCGTGGTCTGATGCCGAACCCGAAGACCGGAACGGTCACCCCGGACGTGACGAAGGCTGTCACCGACATCAAGGGCGGCAAGATCGAGTTCCGCGTCGACCGGCACGCGAACCTGCACTTCATCATCGGCAAGGGCTCGTTCGACGAGGCCCAGCTGGTGGAGAACTACAGCGCCGCGCTGGAGGAGATTCTCCGGCTGAAGCCCTCCAGCTCGAAGGGCCGCTACATCAAGAAGACCGTCATCTCGACCACGATGGGTCCGGGCGTCCAGGTGGACCCCAGCATCACCCGCAACATGCTGGGCGAGGACGACGCCTGAGCTTCGGCTCACCTGTAGCACCCGAAAGGCCCCGGTCGACCGACCGGGGCCTTTTGCTGTTCCTCAGACGCGAGCGGCCGTGAGCCGGAGCGCGGCGTCGGCGGTCCGTACCGTGAAGCCGTCCGAGTGCGAGGCCACGATGCTCCCCGGATCTCCAGCCGCAGCCTCGGCCGGGTCGGTCCGCGCAACCAGGTACTCGACCCCGTCGAGCAGTACTCGGGCACGCACCGCCGTGATGTTGAGCGCTGCGGCCTTTCGCCGTACGGCGGCCGCCGGCTCGGCCAGGTCGAGTACGTACTCCTCGGGCGTGAACGCCGGAGCCTCGGTCACCTTCGACGGATCCTGGAGCTCGCCGCGATCGCCGGCGACCGCGCGCGGGACGGCTTCGTCCAGGCACGCGGTCAGCAGCGTGCGCCACGACTCCATCAGCGGGCCACCGTTGAGGTCGTCGGGCAGCGGCATCGAGCGCTGGGCGAGGACCGCGCCGGTGTCGAAGCCGGGCTCGGTGCGGTGGACGCTCGCCGCGACCTCGTCGGCTCCCTCGTAGATCAGCCGCTGCGGATTCGGGCCGCGGCCGGCCGGAAGTGGCGACGGGTGACAGTTCAGCGCGCCGTACCGCGGGAGCTTCAGCACCTCGTCGGGGATCAGCCGGGGGAACGCCGCGGAGATGATCAGGTCCGGCTCCAGCGCCTCGATCACCGGAGCGGCGACGCCGCGCAGCTTCTTCGTCACCAGGACGTCGAGCTCCGGCGGCACGCTCGCGACCAGCGGCGGCGCGGTCTCGTCGTACCGCTCACCACCGGCCGGGAGGGTGACGAGCAGGACGATCTCGTGGCCGTTGCGCGCGGCCCACTCCGAGACGACGCGGTAGCCGGCCTGGAAGGTGTTCAGGGTGACGATTCGCAGCATGGTCAATGGTTGCACCGTCAGTGAATCTCGCCGGAGACGCGGCGAGATGTTGCCGGGGTGATCAGATCCGGAGTGAGCGCGGCTGGACTGGGGACCCCGGTCAGGGCGAGGGCGTGGGCGAGCTCGTCGTACAGGTCGGTGAGCAGGCGCGTGACGCCAGGGGAGCTGCCGACGGTGAGGGCCCAGAGGGCAGGGCGGCCGACGAAGACGGCGCGGGCGCCGAGCGCGAGCGCGGTGAGGACGTGTTCGCCGCGGCGGATGCCGCCGTCGACGTACACCTCGGCGTTGGTCCCGGCGACGGCTTGCACGACCTCGGGCAGCGCGTGGGCCGTGGCGATCGCGCCGTCGAGCTGGCGGCCGCCGTGGTTGGAGACGATCAGGCCGGCCGCGCCCGCGTCGACACAGCGGCGGGCGTCGTCGCCGCGCAACACGCCCTTCACCACCACCGGGAGCCCGGTGTGCGCGCCGAGCCAGTCGATCACGTCCGGCGTGAGGTCGTCGGCCTTGGCCAGGTCGTCGTCGGAGTACGCCGACTCGTCGACGTTCGCGCGCAGGTGACCCGGCTGGACGAGCTCCCACACCGTCGGCCCGTCGTCCTCCTTGCGGCCGACGACCGGCGTGTCAGCAGTCAGTACGACGGCCCGCGCGCCCGCCGCCACCGCCGCGTCGAGCATCTGCCGCGTGTAGTCGCGGTTCCGCGTCACGTAGATCTGCAGCCACCAGGGCGCTCCCGCCGCAGCGATCTCCGCGTACGTCGTACCGGCGTTGCTCGAGACTCCGAGGACCGATCCGGCTGCCGCGACTCCGGCCGACATCGCCGCCTCGCCGTCGGGATCGGCCTGCCGTTGCAGGGTGGTCGGCGCGACCAGCACAGGCCCGGCGACGGGAGTCCCGAGCACCGTCGTACCGGTGCTGATCGTGGACACGTCGGTGAGCACTCGCGGGCGGAACCGGTACGACGACCAGGCGTCGACCGCCTCGCCGACACTCACCCCGCCGGCCGAGCCCTGCCGGAAGTACCTGTGCACCGCCTCCGGCAGCTTCTCCGCCGCGGCCGCTTCCAACGTGTCGATCCATCGCATGACATCGATCCTCGCACCCCTGGGGATAACCGCAAGCGGCATTTTCGCGCGCCCGGTAAAGTAGAGGCATGCAGCAGCACGGGCAGCGATTTCCGCGCCCCGGCCGGCACAGCGGTGCCGACGGGGTGGGCCGCTGCTGCGTTCTCTCCCTGAGGTGACCGCGGCCGGTCGGGGTGTGCGTTTCCCCCGTACCTGCTCACCTCAGGAGAAACTCCCATGGCTGTCCTCACCACCTCCGAACTGCACGCTGCCCTGGCTCTGCGCGATCTCACCGATCCCGCCCAGGGCCCGCACGCGCTCCAGCTGATCGTCGACTCGATCCAGGCAGCGCTCGGCCAGGCCTGGCCGTACACCGAGACCTGGATCCGGCGCGACCACCCGGTCGTGCCGCTCGCCGACAACTACGACAACCTCGGGTACGCCGGCGACGCGGTCACCCGGGACGCTCGCTACACCCGCTACGCCTCGGCCGGTGAGGTCCTGCGCAGCCACACCTCGGCGATGATCCCGCCGGCGCTGCGCGAGCTCGCCCAGTCCGAGTCGACCGACGTGCTGATGATCTGCGCCGGGATCTGCTACCGCCGCGACTCGGTCGACTGGCAGCACACCGGTACGCCGCACCAGCTGGATCTGTGGCGGATCAGTCGCGACGTCCAGCTGGGCGAGCCCGAGCTCGAGGCGATGATCGAGCGGCTCGTCACGACGGTCCTGCCCGGTCAGACCTACCGGACCGTGCCTGCCGTCCATCCGTACACGACGCACGGGCGGCAGATCGACGTACTGCTCGACGACCAGTGGATCGAGATCGGCGAGTGCGGGGTCGCGGCGCCTGCCGTACTGCGGCGGGCCGGACTCGACGAGCGGTGGACCGGGCTCGCGATGGGGCCCGGGCTCGACCGGTTGATGATGCTGCGCAAGGGGATCCGCGACATTCGGTTGCTCCGGTCGACGGATCCGCGAGTGGCCGGTCAGATGCTGGATCTCCTGCCGTACAAGGCGGTCTCGGCGATGCCCGCCGTACGCCGGGACCTGTCGGTGGTCGTCGGCGCGGACACCGATCTGTCTCCCGAGCTGCTGGGCGACCGGTTGCGGGCGGCACTGGGCGAGGCGGCCGACGCGGCCGAGTCGGTCGAGGTGCTGAGCGAGACGTCGTACGACGAACTGCCGGAGGCTGCGCGCACCCGGCTCCAGATCGCGCCCGGGCAGCGGAACGTGCTGGTCAGACTGGTCCTTCGCCCGGTCGACCACACGCTGACCGATGCCGAGGCCAACCAGCTGCGCGACCGGGTCTACGAGGAGCTGCACGAAGGAGCAGTGGTCGAGCTGATCGGGTAGATCCGTTGACAGCGGAGTCGTGAGTCGCGCAGGGTCGATGGTTCGGCCGTCGTGCGTCAGGAGGATCGCTGGGTGTCCGGGCCAGAACCGCAGCACCCGGCGGTCTCACTGACGCCCTACGTGTACGGCGGCATCATCGGCGTCTACACCGGCCGCGAGCTGCTGGCCTCGATCATGGCTCCGCTGTCGCGGGAGATCGGCCTGAGCACGTTCCAGATCGGGCTGATCCTGTCGACGTCCGCGCTGACGATCATCCTGATCAGCCCGTTCTGGGGGCGCAAGGTGACGGGGTGGGGGCATCGGCGGGTGCTGATCTCGTCGATCTTCGGGGCGTCGCTCGGGCTGCTCGGGTTCGCGGTGGTCGCTCATCTCGGGCTGCTCGGGATCCTGCCGGCCGCGGTGACATTCGCGTTGGCGCTGCTGCTCCGGGGTGTGCTGTACGGCGTCACCAGCGCGGCGACGCCGATCGCGACGCAGTCGTACGTCGTCGCGGTGACGACCGATCGGCGGTCGCGGGTCCGGGCGTTCGCGATGATCGGTGCGTCGTTCGGGATCGCGGGCGTGGTCGGGCCGTCGCTCGGTGGATTGCTTGCCCTGCAGGGATTGCTGGTGCCGCTCTACGTTCCACCGGTTCTGCTCGCCGCGATCGGCTGCTTGCTGTGGTTCAAGCTGCGGGTGACGACGCCGGTGATCGCGCCGCCGGACGTGAAGCCCGGGCGGCTGAGTCCGCTGGATCCGCGGATCCGGTCGTTTCTGGTGATCGGGTTCGTGCTGTTCTCGACGTTGAGCATCCAAGGGGTGCTGCTGGGATTCGTGCTGCAGGATCGGCTCGGGCTGAGTGCGGAGGAGACCGCGCGGTTGAGCGGGCTGGCGTTCCTTGCCTCGGGCGTGGCCTCGCTGATCGGGCAGGTGTTCTTCGTACGCCGCCTCGCCTGGCCGCCGGCTTGGCTGCTGCGGTGCGGGCTGCCGTTGGTGCTGAGCGGGTTCGTGGTGCTGGCGCTCGCGGGGAACTTCGTCGTGATCGTGGCGGCGACCGCGGTGGTCGGGTTCGGGTACGCGTTCGCGATTCCGGGGTACTCGGCCGGGCCGACCCTGCTCGTGAGCGATCACGAGCAGGGCAGCGTCGCCGGGCTGACGAACGCGTTCAACGGGGTGGCGTCGATCGTCGGACCGACTGCCGCCGCCGCGCTGTACGGCGTACGGGCTTCTGCTCCCTATCTCGTTGGTGCCGTGCTGCTTGCTGGGGCGCTGGCTGTTGCCGCGAGCAAGCGGTTGGCGGTCAGATGATGGCCCAGAGCAAGGCGGCCATGCCGAAGCCGACGAGAGACAGGACGGTTTCCAGGACCGACCAGGTCAGCAGGGTCTCCTTGACCGTCATGTTGAAGTACTTGGCGACGATCCAGAAGCCACCGTCGTTCACGTGGCTGAGGATGATCGACCCGGCGCAGATGGCCGCGGCGATCAGGGCCAGGTGGGCCTGGGAGTAGCCGTCGGCGGTCAGCAGCGGACCGACGATGCCGCCGGTGGTGACGATGGCGACCGTGGCCGAACCCTGGGCGATGCGGAGGCCGCAGGAGATGACGTACGCCAGCAGGAGGACGGGGAGGCCCGCGCTGGACAGGCTCTTGGCGAGTGCCGCACCGACTCCGGTCGCCGAGATGACCGCGCCGAAGAAGGCGCCGGCGCCGACGACGAGCAGGATCATGCCGACCGGCTTGAGGGAGTTGCTGCTCAGTTCGCTGAACTCTGCGTTGCTCATCCCACGCCGTACGCCGAGGAGGTAGTAGGCGAGCAGTACGGCGATGAGCAGCGCGACGGCCGGGTTGCCGAGGAAGGTGAGGACGCTGAGCAGGTCGCGGTCCGGATCGAGGATCAGCGTGCCGAAAGTGGCGCCGAGGATCAGGACCAGGGGGAGCAGGATGACGCTCATGACCAGGGCCAGCGGGGGTTCGGGGCGGGACTCCTCTTCCTCGACGACGTAGTCGGCGGGGACGCTGACGGGCACGCGCGGGGCGATGTAGAGCGGCCAGAGGATGCCGGCGACGGCGAACGCGGGCAGGCCGCAGGCGAGACCGATGATGATCAGCCAGCCCATGTCGACGTGCAGCAGTCCGGCGACCGCGGTCGGGCCGGGGTGCGGTGGGAGGAAGGCGTGCGTCATCGAGAGGCCGGCGAGGACCGGGAGCGCGTACAGGACCAGTGACTTGCCGCCGCGCTTGGCTGCGACGTACACGAGCGGCGCGAGCACGAAGATGCCGATGTCGAAGAAGACGGGGATGCCGAAGATCAGGCCTACCAGGCCCATCGCGACCGGCGTACCCTTCGGCCCGAACAGTTTCAGGAGGCGCCGGCTCAGGACGTCCGCGCCGCCGGAGCGTTCGAGCAGCGCGCCGAGGACCGTGCCGAGACCGATGATCACGGCGATGTGGCCGAGGATGCCGCCGAAGCCCTTCTCCAGCAGGGAATCGCTGGACTTGAGCGCCGTACCGACGATCGTGCGGACGTTCAGGCCGGCCGCCAGCGCCAGGAAGAGGCTGGTGGCGAGCAGCGAGATGAACGGTTCGAGCTTGACCTTGATGATCAGGAACAGCAGCAGCGCGATCGCTACCACGCACAGCAGCAGCAACCCTGGGGTGCTGGTGTGCAGCCAGTCGACGGCTCCGGACATGGGGACTCCGAGGGGTGGGAGGGACTGCGGCCGGGACGCCGCAGTACGGGGTGGTGCTCTTGGTGCTGTGGTGGTCAGGCCAGTACGGCGCAGAAGGCCTTGGCCTTGGTGGTGATGTCGGACCAGTTGGCGGTGGCGACGTCGGCGGGGGAGACGACGTCGGTGCCGGCGCTGACGGCGAGTGCGCCGGCGTCGAGGAAGGCGCGGGCGTTGGTCGCGTTCACGCCACCGGACGGGACGAGGGGGACGCCGGGGAAGGGACCATTGAGGTCCTTCAGGTACTTCGGGCCGAACTGGTGGGCGGGGAAGATCTTCACCGCGTCGGCGCCGAGGGCGACGGCGGTCATCACCTCGGAGGGGGTGAGGGAGCCGAGCACGATCGGTACGCCGGCTTCGTGGGCGGCGGCGACGATCGCGGCGGCTTCGGGGCCTTGGCCGGGGGTGACGAGGAACTTTGCGCCGGCTTCGACTGCTGTCCTTGCCTGGGCTGCGGTTTGCACGGTGCCGGCGCCGACGACCGCGCCGGTGTCGCCGGAGGCTGCGCGCTCGAGGTGCTTCGGGAGGTCGGGGGTGGTGAAGGTCAGCTCGATCACGTGGATGCCGCCGGCAACGAGCGCGGAGCAGAGGTCGCGGGCGTCGCCGATCTCGGGGGCGCGGACGACGCTCAGCACCCGGTCGGCGCGGAGCAGGTCGAGGGTGGTCATGCGGTGGGTCCTTTCGTGGGGGCGGTCAGGGGGAGAGGAGTCGGGGCGAGGGGCCGGGTCGGGGGTCGGTACTTGGGGCGGGAGCGGTGGGTCGGGACTTGGGGCTCGGGCGGGGCCGGGGTGTGGGCGGTGGGCGGGGCGTGAGTGCTCGGTCGGGACTTGGGGTTGGGGCGCGGGCGGTGGGGGTGGGGTCAGGTGGTCGGCGTACGGCGGATTGCTCGGCCGGGGAGGGCTTCGGTTCGTACGCCGTTTTCGATGACTGGTTCGTCGGCTACGAAGACCCAGGGGATGCCCTCGGCTTGCTGGCGGGGGTTGGCGAAGGTGGCTGTGTCCTTGACGGTTGCGGGGTCGAAGAGGATCAGGTCGGCGTGGTAGCCCTCGCGGATGAGGCCTCGGTCGGTGAGGCCCAGGCGGCGGGCGGGGCGGCCGGTGAGGTGGTGGATGCAGTCGGCCAGGTCGAGGACGCCGAGCTCGCGGACGTAGTGGGCGAGGTAGCGGGGAAAAGTGCCCCAGGCGCGTGGGTGGGGTTTGCCGCCGACGAGGATCGCGTCCGAACCGCCCGTGTGGGTCGGGTGCTGCATGATCGCCTGCACGTTCTCCTCGTGGCCGACGTGCTGGAGGATCGTGGTCGCGAGGTTGTCGCGGACGAGCAGGTCGAAGTAGACCCAGGACGGCGGCTTGTCGATGCCCGCGGCGATCTCGGCGATCGTGTTGCCGACGGCGCCGGAGAGTTCGGGGTTCTTCACGCCGCCGATCTCGATGGTGTTCCAGTCGGTGACGCAGCCGTGGCAGCCGTCGGTGCCGACCTGTTCGAGCTCGTGGGCGATCCGTTCGCGGTCCTGCGGGTCCTGCAGGCGGGCGAGCAGCGCGTCGGGACCGCCCTCGGCGGTCCAGCTCGGGAGGATCGCGGCGAGAGTTGTTGCCCCGGGCAAGTACGGGTAGGTGTCGGTAGTGATGTCGACACCTTGCGCGAGGCCCTCGTCGATCATCTGCAGGAGGTCGACGCCGCGGCCGCGGTTGGGTTCGAAGTTCATCGTCGCGTGGGTGAGGTGGAGGGCGCAGCCGGAACGCTGGGCGACGTCGATCATCTCGCCGTACGCGTCGAGGGCGTTCTTGCCGTACGAGCGCTGGTGCGGGCTGTAGTAGCCGCCGTACTCGGCGACGACCGTGCACAGCTCGACCAGCTCGTCGGTGGTCGCGAACATGCCGGGGGTGTAGGTCAGGCCGCTGCTCATCCCGACCGCGCCCTGCTGCAGGCCTTCGGCGAGGAGTCGCTTCATCTCGTCGAGCTCGGCTCGGGTGGCGGGGCGGTTCTCGGTGCCGACGACCATCATCCGGAGGGTGCCTTGAGGGACCAGGTACGCCGCGTTGCAGGCGATGCCTTGGTCGAGGCGGGCGAGGTAGCCCTCGACGGTGTCCCACGAGAACTCGAAGTCGTCGGGCTCGCCGTTCCACCCGGCGATCTGCCGTCGTACGGCCGCGCGGGTCGGGTCGTCGATCGGGGCGAACGAGAGGCCGTCCTGGCCGAGCACCTCGAGAGTCACGCCCTGGCTGACCTTCGCGGTGTGGTCGGGGTTGGCGAGGATCTGCAGGTCGGAGTGAGCATGCATGTCGATGAAGCCGGGCGAGAGCACGAGCCCAGAAGCATCAAGAGTTTTTTCTGTGGGTGCTGCTGTTCCGATGACAGCGATGCGACCGTCGTCGATGGTGACGTCCGACTGGTACGCCGGGGAGCCGGTGCCGTCCAAGATGGTGGCGTTCTTGATTTGGAGCATCAGAAGAACGTCCTGACCAGGTCGACGACCACCGGGTCTGCGGCGTCGGGGTCGTCGATGACGGGGATCAGGCCCCATTTGTCGAAGGCGGTGCAGGGGTGGGAGAGGCCGACTCTCAGTTCGTCGCCGATCACCACGGGGGGCTCGCCTTCGGGGAAGCGGAGGAAGCCGTGCTGGTCGTTGAGTTTGGTGACCTCCAGGCCCTTCAGCGGTGTGGGGGACTCGCCTTCGGTGCGGGGGCGCAGGAGTTGGGGCTCGGGCATGCCCTCGTCGAAAGGAAGGTCTCGTTTGCCGGCGTCGAAGATGGCGAGGCCTGGTTCCGGCTGGGAGGTGATGCGGATCCAGCCGTGCATGGACGGGATCAGGCGGTCGCCGTCGGTGCGCGGGGCTGAGCCCAGGGGCGAGATCTCGCGGTAGTAGCCGTCGTCGTGGGCGATGTAGGCGCCGGAACGCAACACGACCCGGGCGCCGGTGGACGACAGCGGGCCCAGGACCTTGGCGACCTGTTCGAAGTACGCGCTGCCGCCGGCGCTGACTACGGGGGTGACGTCCGCGGGGTAGAGGTCGGCGAGCTGGGTGTGGACGTCGGCCAGGGACTGCAGGTACGCGCGGACGTGTTGGAGGCCGGCCTCGTCGGCACCGTGGGCGATGGCGCCTTCGTAACCGGCGACTCCGGCCAGGCGGAGAGTAGAGGAGGCGGCGATGGCCTCACCGACAGCGAGGGCGGTCTCCGCGTCACGGGCTCCGGTGCGACCGTGGGCACCGCCGATTTCGACCAGTACGTCGAGCGGCCGCGCGTCCGCGCCGACGTGTGCCGAACGCGCGGCCTCCATCTGCTCGACCGTCCGAACCGAGTCGGCCCAGACGAGCACCTCGAACGACGGGTCGGCGGCGAGCTGGTCGGCGATCCAGCGGAGCTGCAGCGGGGAGATCACCGCGTTGGCGACCATCACCCGCCGTACGCCGAAAGCCCGGGCGACGCCGAGCTGGAACGCGTTGGCGAGCGTGATCGCCCACGCGCCGGCGTCGAGCTGCGCGGCCCAGAGGGCGGGGGCCATCGTGGTCTTGCCGTGCGGGGCCAGCTCGACGCCGTGCTCGCTGCACCAGCGGGACAGCGTCGCGAGGTTGTGCTCCATCCCGGGACCGGACAGCGTCAGCAACGGGGTCGGCAGCTGGGACAGGCGCGGCCGGTCGGCGAGGATCTCGCGCACGGTCCGCCCCCACCACGCCGGGGGGAGCGCCTTGTCCTGCCAACTCACCGGCTGGTCCGCCAGGGCTGCGACCACGGCTGCGTCGTAGGAAGCTGACATCGGCTGGTTCCTCCAGAAGGACGGCGACGAGACAGGTCAGGTAGTGCCTGCATTGCGTATTATGCAATGCGCGTTGCGCATTCTGACTCCTCGGTTGTAGCATCGCGCCAGAACTCCCGTCAACGGACTGCGAGAGAGGACACCCGATGGTCGACCTGGTGCCCCGCGCGGTCTGCCTCGGCGAGGCGATGATCATGCTCGCCGCCGATACCGGTGCCCCGTTGGAGGAGGTCGAGACGTTCCGCCGTTCGGTCGGCGGCGCCGAGTGCAACGTCGCCGGCGGGCTGGCCGCGCTCGGGATCCCGACCGGCTGGATCTCCCGGCTCGGAGCTGACGGATTCGGCCGGCACGTGCTGCAGGACCTCCGCGATCGTGGCGTCGAGGTCGGTGGCGTGGAGGACGATCCGGTGAGGCCGACCGGCCTGTACGTGAAGCACACGCTCGGCGGGCGCACGCGGATGCACTACTACCGCTCGGGCTCGGCGGCGTCGGCGATGGATGCCGACTTCCTGGATCGGCCTGCTGTGCGCAATCGGTTGGTTGGTGCCGAGCTGGTTCATACGACGGGGATCACGGCCGCGCTGTCCGACGAAACAGCGGCGATGCTCGATCGGCTCGCGGCGCTGAGGGATTCTCTGGGCTTCATGTTGAGTGTCGATCTCAACTGGCGACCAGCGTTGTGGCGGGACAAGGACCCGGCGCCGCTCTGGCGGTTGCTGCGAGCAGCAGATGTCGTGCTGATCGGTGCGGACGAGGCGATGCTGTTCGCCGGGACCAGCGATCCCGGTGAGCTGCGTGAACTATTGGGGCCTAGAGCAACAATCGTCGTGAAGTCGGACGCGCATGTGGCGCTCGCGTTGGAGCCGGCAACGGGTCCGGGGGAGAACGGAGAGGCCGCCCGCGATCGCCGTACGGAGGTGCCTGCACTGACAGTCGACGTCGTCGAGCCCGTGGGCGCAGGCGACGCCTTCGCCGCCGGCTTCCTCGCCGCGACCCTCGATGGCCTGCCCATGGAGCAGCGCCTGCGCTCCGGCCACCTGAGCGCCGCGGCTGTCCTCACCGTCCCGGACGACCACGCCGAGCCCCCGGAATCCTCAGTAAGGCAAGCACTGCTGCAGTGCCCGGCCGAGGAGTGGGCCGAGACAAGGGTCGGCCCGATGGGGGTGACCGTGTGAGTCAGAGTCTGGGCCGCGCCCTGCAGATCCTGGTCAGCCTCGGGGAGGGCGATCGCTCGCTCGACCAGCTGGCGACCGAGCTCGACGTGCACAAGACGACCGTGCTCCGCCTGCTGCGCACGATGGAGGCCGAGCGGTTCGTACGACGAGACGAAGCGCACCGCTACCGCCTCGGCTCCCGGCTGTTCTCACTCGCCGACGCGTCCCGCGAGCAGCACGTCGTACGGGACATCGCCGCGCCGCACCTGCGCAAGCTGAACCAGCGGACCGGCCAGACAGTGCACTTGGCGGCGTACGAGAACGGGCAGGTCATCTACATCGACAAGCTCGACAGCGTGCAGTCGGTCCGGATGTACTCGCAGGTCGGCGTCCCGGCCGCACTGCACTGCACGGCGGTCGGCAAGGTGCTGCTCGCGGCGCAGCCGAAGCGGCAGCGCGAGGCGTTGCTGACCACGATCGAGTACCACCAGTTCACGCCGAACACGATCACCGGGCCCGACCAGCTGCGCGACGAGCTGGACAAGGTCCGCACCCAGGGCTGGTCGCACGACCGGGCCGAGCACGAGTCCTTCATCAACTGCATCGGCGCGCCGATCACCGAACGCTCCGGCCGGGTCGTCGGCGCGGTCTCGATCTCGGTGCCGGACGTGCTGCTCAACTACGGCCAGGTCCTGGAGCTGCTGCCGGACCTTCTCTCGACCACTGCTGCAATAGGTAACGACTACAACTAGAGAGGCCTTCACTTGATGTCCGACAAGACCGTCGTCTCCACCACCGACGCGCCCGCCCCGATGCCCGTGTTCTCCCAGGGGGTGCGCAAGGGCAACATCCTGCAGGTGTCCGGCCAGGGCTCGGTCGACCCGGCGACCGGGTCGTTCGTCCACGAGGGCGACGTCAAGGCGCAGACCACCCGCGTCCTGCAGAACATCGAGGCGATCCTCAAGGCCGGCGGCGCCAGCATGGACGACGTCGTGATGCTGCGGGTCTACCTGACGTCGCGCGACCTGTTCGTCCCGATGAACGAGGCGTACGCCGAGTTCGTCGGCGAGCGCACCCCGAGCGGCGTGCTGCCGTCGCGCACCACCGTCTTCACCGGCCTGCCGCTCGAGCAGATGCTCGTCGAGATCGACGCGCTGGCCGTCCTGTCTTAAGAAGTAGTACCGCCGTCTCACCAACTGGTTGAAGGTGGGACGATAGGCGGGATGGCAGATCCCGTCAGTCTCTGGAAGATCGCCCCCTCGGTCTACCTGCCGGCGCTGCTCTACGGCATCGGCCAGGGGGCGATCGCTCCCGTTGTCGCTCTCTCGGCGCGGGACCTGGGGGCGTCGTTCGCGGTCGCCGGTCTGGTCGTCGCGGCCGCCGGGGTCGGCCAGGTGATCGGCGACATCCCCGCCGGCACGCTGACCACGAGGATCGGCGAGCGCCGCGCGATGCTGCTGGCGACCGTGCTCGTGTCGATCGCTCTCGCTGCCTGTCTCGTCGTACCGAACGTCTGGGGTCTCGCGCTCGCGATCGGTGCCACCGGTCTGGCCGGCTCGGTCTGGGGTCTGGCCCGGCAGGCCTACCTGAGCGAAGCGGTCCCCCTGGAGCTCAGGGCCCGGGCGCTGTCGACGCTGGGTGGCGTCCAGCGGATCGGTTCGTTCATCGGTCCGTTCCTCGGCGCTTTCGTGATGCGCTTCCTCGGCACCGACGGTGCCTACTGGGTCCACCTGGTCGCCGCCGCGCTGGCGTGCGTCGTACTGCTGAGCCTTCCCGACATCGAGTCCGTACGACGCAACCGCCTGGCCCGGCCCGTCGTCGTCCAGTCGACGCGCGCCGTGATCCGCGAGCACTTGCCCGTACTGCGGACGCTCGGCGTCGGCGCGCTGCTCGTCGGCGCGGTCCGGGCGTCGCGGCAGGTGGTCGTCCCGCTGTGGGCCGAGCACATCGGGCTCGATCCACAGACGACCAGCCTGATCTTCGGTGTCTCCGGCGCCGTCGACATGTTGCTGTTCTATCCGGCGGGCTCGGTGATGGACCGGTTCGGGCGCAAGTGGGTCGCTGTACCGTCGATGACCGTGCTCGGCCTGGCGCATCTGTTGCTGCCGTTCACGCACTCCGCGGGGGCGCTGACCGTGGTCGCCATGGTGATGGGTGTGGGCAACGGGCTAGGCGCGGGCGTGATCATGACGCTCGGGGCGGACGCTTCGCCGCCGGTCGGTCGGGCACAGTTCCTCGGCGCGTTCCGGCTCTTCGCGGACTCCGGAAGTGCGGCCGGGCCGTTCCTGCTGTCGGCCGTGACGGCGATCAGCGCACTGGCCCCGGCGATCGTGGTGATGGGCCTGACCGGCTGGGCGGCCGCGCTGGCGATGAAGCGCTGGATCCCACCCCGCCCACGGCCCGTCGAGTAACCGATTTGGTGGGACACGCGCACCCGGCTACTCTTGACACTGCCGAAGACCGCTGGTTGTCGCTCCCGAGCGACTGAAGGTCCCACGAAGGTGGGCGGCCCGCGCAGGTTGACTTGGAAGTGTGACAGCTTTGTTTGTTCACGCCCTTGCGCCTGCGCAAGGGCGTTTTCGTTTTTGTGGGTCGGCGGTGTGGCAGACAAGTCCAACTCTGTCGGAAGACAGAGCGGAAGGAGACCCATGGCGAGGCCGGACAAGGCCGCCGACGTCGCAGAGCTCACTGAGAACTTCAAGAGCTCCAACGGCGCCGTGCTGACCGAGTACCGCGGACTCACCGTGGCGCAGCTGCGGCAGCTCCGCACTACGCTCGGTGACGACGTGAACTACGCCGTGGTGAAGAACACGCTGACCAAGATCGCGGCCAAGGACGCCGGGGTGGAGTCGTTCGACTCGCTCCTGCAGGGTCCGTCGGCCATCGCCTTCATCAAGGGCGACCCGGTGGTCGCGGCCAAGGGGCTGCGTGACTTCGCCAAGGCCAATCCCCTTCTCGTCATCAAGGGCGGTGTGCTGGACGGTAAGGCACTCGGCTCCGACGAGATCAACAAGCTCGCTGACCTGGAGTCGCGTGAGGTCCTCCTCGCGAAGCTCGCAGGTGCGATGAAGGCGGCCCCGCAGCAAGCGGTGTCGCTGTTCGCTGCTCCGCTGTCGCAGGCCGCGCGCCTGTTCGCGGCGCTGCAGGACAAGCTGCCGGCCGAGGCCGCCCCCGTGGCGGACGAGGCTCCGGCTGCCGAAGCGGTGCAGGACGCACCCGCCGACGCACCTGCCGAGGCGAGCACCGAGGAGACCGCGTCAGCTGACAGCTGACCCGTTCGAATCACGCAACACCCCATTCAGTGATCACCCAGTTAGACGTTTAGGAAGGACCGCCACCATGGCGAAGCTCAGCACCGAAGAGCTGCTCGGCCAGTTCAAGGAACTGACCCTGCTCGAGCTCTCGGAGTTCGTAAAGGCGTTCGAGGAGGAGTTCGGCGTGACCGCCGCTGCTCCCGTTGCCGTCGCCGCCGCCGCGGGTGCCCCGGGCGCCCCGGCCGAAGAGGCCTTCGAGCAGGACGAGTTCGACGTCGTCCTGGAGTCGGCCGGCGACAAGAAGATCCAGGTCATCAAGGAGGTGCGTGGCCTCACGAGCCTCGGCCTGAAGGAGGCCAAGGACCTCGTCGAGAGCGCGCCGAAGGCCATCCTGGAGAAGGTCGACAAGGCTGCCGCGGAGAAGGCCAAGGAGGCCCTCGAGGGCGCCGGGGCCACCGTCTCCGTCAAGTGACCTGTGCGGCCTAGGCCGCACACCCAGCAGTAAAGCCGAAGGGCGGTTCCCGCGAGGGAGCCGCCCTTCGTCATGTCCGGCGGTCGAGCCGGCGCGCGAGATCGAGCAGTGCGCGGCGAGCCGGTACGCCGACGTACCGGTGGGCGCCCTCGGCGGTCAGGACGACGAGACCGATCCAGCACAGCGCGAGCAGCGCGTTGGAGATCGTGCCGGCGTGCACCGGGCCGAAGCCGTGCAGGACCAGCGTCTGCAGCAGGAAGAGCGGGTAGCCGATCACGCCGAGCCGGACCAGGAACGGCTGGGCCAGCCAGGGGAGCGAAGGCATCCGGCGGACGGTCCTGTCGAAGACGAAGGCCAGCGGCCGGTTGAGCAGTGGAAACGCCATGTAGAAGAGGACGAGCGCACCGACGAACCAGGTCTGGTCGGTCCACACGGCTCGGACCCAGTCACCGCCGTTCAGCCTGCCGAGCAGCAGGACGACCAGTCCGACCACCAGGTACAGCGGAACGATGCGAGCCACCCGGGCCGCTGCGTACCGGCCGATGACGCGCCGGCCGGAGGTGTAGGACAGGCCTGGATAGTTGTAGGTGAGCACGAAGGCCGACAGCAGGAAGAAGAAGACGACAGCCACCGACGCCGTCAGATCGACCAGGTCCTGCAGGTACCCCGGCGCTCCGCGCCAGACGCCGACCGTCGACGCGACCACCGCGAGCCCGGCCAGGCCGCGCAGGCCCGTGGCGGCCAGCAGCTCGTCCCGCGGGTGCGAGAGGGCGGCGCCTTCGGTGACCGATGTGAGACCGCTCACGCTGACACCTCCGACGTCGTACGCTCAGTGACCGCCGGACGTGACCGCGGCACCAGCCGAAGAACGAAACGACGGGCCGGCACCTCGATCAGCCGGTGCGCGCCTTCACCGATCAGCAGGCACAACGCAGCGACCACCAGAACACCGGCGTACGCCGCCCAACTGGCCGGATCGTCGAGCATGCTGCCGCGGTCCTTCCCGAGGAAGGACAGCAACGGCCGATGCGTCAGATAGACGGCGTAGCTGGCAGTACCGAGCGTCACCAGAGCCCGCGTCGCGAAGAACCGCGACAGCCAAGCACCGGGCGCCGCCGCCAGCGCCAGCAGCAGTACGGCGAACGGCAGCGTCCACATCGCGCCGTAGAACGCGGGCAGCATCCACCGCGCGTGCGAAGGCCCGGCCGCGGCGACCACGAGCACCACCACGACGCACAACGCCTGCACCCATCCCGCGACTCGCGTCCGCAGCTTGAACCCGCGCAGCAGCAGGAACGCCAGCGACACCCCGATCACGAACTCCGACAGCCGCGGCAGTGGATTCCGGTAGAGCCAGCGATGCCCGGACGACGGATCCTTCACCGACAGGAACGCCCAGCCCTCAGCCGTGAACAGCGCGACCAGGAACACCTGGGCGGCGAACGCGAAAGCGATCAGCCCGAGCAGCCCGGCGACCCCGAACCGCTTGGACAGCAAGGCGACCAGCGGCACGGCGAACGGGAACACGGCGTACAGGAAGAGCTCGACGCAGATCGACCAGCCGGGCGGGTTGTAGCTGGCCTGGCCGATCGCGTAGTCACCCGACCAGGCCTGGATCGCGAGCAGGTGCCGCCACAACGATTCCTGCGGTACGCCGTGCGCCGCGCGCTGCAGCACCAGATAGATCAGCACGACCCAGTACAGCGGCATCACGCGCGCGATCCGCGCGACGTAGAAGCGCCAGAGCCGGCCGGGCGACGAGACCGTCAGCGTCGAGTAGTTCCAGGCCAGCACGAGTCCGGACAGCATGAAGAACAAGGGGACACCGATGTACCCGGACTGCACGAGATTGCGTAACGGTTCGGGTGCCGAAGCTGGTAACCCGATGTGATGAAGCACTACGGCGAGTGCTGCGGCAGCCCGGACACCCGTCAGCGCTAGGATCTCGGAGCGCGGATGCGGGAGCTGATCTCCGTGCTGCGGCGAGGTGATACCTTGCGGCGGCCTGCGCCGCAGCCGGTCCAACCAGGTAGCTGACCGCGGCACAAGTTCCTCCGGCAATGGACTCAACGCCGCCTCGAAGGGCGACGCCAGGACTGTACCCGACCAGAGTGGTCCGGTCCGGGACCGCACAGCGTCACGACCCCACCCGGCGTGACCGGAGCGTTACTCCATGGTCGTCATCACTTGACATACAGGGGTTACGGAAAACTGTACTCGTGCGTAACCTAGGGCACCGCGCCCTCGTTGAGCCGATGGAACGTCGTCGGTCGGGGGCCAACATTTCCCGTGAGGAGGACCGGTGGGCGTAGAAGTCCGCGTCGAAGGACTCACGAAATCCTTCGGTAAGCAGTTGATCTGGGGCGACGTGTCCCTGACGCTGCCGGCCGGTGAGATCTGCGTGATGCTGGGTCCTTCCGGTACCGGGAAGTCCGTTTTCCTGAAGACGCTGATCGGTCTGCTCAAGCCGGACAAGGGTCACGTCTTCATCGAGGGCGTCGACATCGCCACCTGCTCCGAGCGTGAGCTGTACGAGGTACGCCGCCTGTTCGGCGTGCTGTTCCAGGACGGCGCGATGTTCGGCTCGATGAACCTGTACGACAACGTCGCCTTCCCGCTGCGCGAGCACACCAAGAAGTCCGAGTCCGACATCCGCTCCATCGTGATGGAGAAGATGGAGATGGTCGGCCTGGTCGGCGCCGAGAAGAAGCTGCCCGGCGAGATCTCCGGCGGGATGCGCAAGCGGGCCGGGCTGGCCCGCGCGCTGGTGCTCGACCCGGCGATCCTGCTGGTCGACGAGCCCGACTCCGGCCTCGACCCGGTCCGCACCTCGTTCCTGAACCAGGTGATGATCGACCTGAACGAGGCCTTCGGCGCGACGTTCCTGATCGTCACCCACGACGTGAACACGGCCCGCACGGTGCCGGACAACATCGGCATGCTCTACCACAAGCACCTGGCGATGTTCGGCCCGCGGGAGATGCTGCTGTCCAGCGAGGAGCCGGTCGTCCGGCAGTTCCTGAACGCGCAGATGATCGGCCCGATCGGCATGTCGGAGGAGAAGGACGCCGAGGAGCTCGCGGCCGAGGCCGACCAGGAGCTCCCGCCGTTGCCCCCGATCCCGTTGCAGCAGCTGCCCAGCAGCGGCATGCTCCGCCCGACGCAGCGCCCGCCGGGCGAGTGGTGCGAGGAGAACGGAGTGACACCGCCCCCGGGTTCCTTCGCCTCCGCATCGGTGGGGGCCATGTGACAGTGTCCGCCACCGCCCCGCTGAAGGCCGCCGGCTCGTTGTTCGCCTTCGCCCTGGACACCGCCCGGGCGTCGGTCCGCCGGCCGTTCCAGCTGCGCGAGTTCCTCCAGCAGGCCTGGTTCGTGGCCAGCGTGACGATCATCCCGACCGCGCTGGTCGCGATTCCGTTCGGTGCGGTGATCGCGCTGCAGGTCGGCGGGCTGATCAAGCAGTTCGGCGCGCAGGCGTTCACCGGTTCGGCCGCCGTACTGGCTGTCGTCCGGGAGGCCTCGCCGATCGCGACCGCGCTGCTGATCGCGGGCGCCGGTGGTTCGGCGATCTGCGCGGACCTCGGCTCGCGGAAGATCCGTGAAGAGCTCGACGCGATGATGGTGCTCGGGATCGACCCGATCCAGCGTCTGGTCGTCCCGCGGGTGCTGGCGACGATGCTGGTCGCGTTCTTCCTCAACGGGTTCGTCAGCGTGGTCGGCGTGATGGGCGGTTACGTCTTCAACGTCGTACTGCAGGACGGGACTCCAGGCTCCTACATAGCGAGCTTCACCGCGCTCGCTCACCTGCCCGACCTGTGGCAGGGCCAGGCCAAGGCGCTGGTCTTCGGCTTCATCGCGGCCGTCGTCGCGTCGTACAAGGGTGTGAACGCCGGCGGCGGGCCGAAGGGCGTCGGGGACGCGGTGAACCAGTCGGTCGTGATCACGTTCATGCTGCTGTTCGTCGCGAACTTCTCGATGACCGCGATCTACTTCCAGCTCGTCCCGCCGAAGGGGGCCTGACGTGTCGGCCCTGGACGTGCTGATCAAGAAGCCGCTGAACTCGCTCGACCGGCTCGGCGAGCAGCTGGCCTTCTACATCAAGGCGCTCGCCTGGTCGGGCAAGTCGATCACCCGGTACCGCAAGGAGATTCTGCGGCTGCTGGCCGAGGTGACGCTCGGCAGCGGCGCGCTCGCGGTGATCGGCGGAACCGTCGGCGTCATCACGTTCCTGGCCTTCTTCACCGGCACCGAGGTCGGCCTCCAGGGGTACTCGGCGCTCAACCAGATCGGCACCTCGGCGTTCGCCGGGTTCGTCAGTGCGTACATCAACACCCGCGAGATCGGCCCGCTGATCGCCGGCATCGCGCTGGCCGCGACGGTCGGCTGCGGCTTCACCGCGCAGCTCGGCGCGATGCGGATCAGCGAGGAGATCGACGCGCTCGAGGTGATGGCGATCCCGTCGTTGCCGTTCCTGGTCACCACCCGGATCATCGCGGGGCTGATCGCCGTCGTGCCCTTGTACGTCGTCGGCCTGCTCTCGTCGTACTTCGCCACCCGGCTCACGGTGACCCAGTTCTACGGGCAGAGTACGGGGACGTACGACCACTACTTCCATCTGTTCCTACCACCCGGCGACGTGCTCTGGTCGTTCGGCAAAGTGCTGGTGTTCGCCGTCCTGGTGATCCTCGTGCACTGCTACCACGGGTACCACGCGACCGGCGGCCCGGCCGGCGTCGGTGTCGCGGTCGGCCGCGCGGTCCGGACCTCGATCGTGGTGATCAACGTGGTCGACCTGCTGTTGTCGATGGCGATCTGGGGGACGACGACGACCGTGAGGCTGGCCGGATGACGCGACGCGTACTGGGAGTCGCCTTCATCGGCGTGCTCTGCTTCCTGCTCTGGCTGACCTACGCCTTCTACGCCAAGGTGTTCACCGACACCATCGAGGTCCGGCTGAAGACCAGCCACATCGGCCTGCAGCTGAACACGCACGCCGACGTGAAACTGCGCGGCATCATCGTCGGCGAGGTCCGGTCGGTCTCCACCGACGGCGACGAGGCGACGGTGAACCTGTCGCTGAAGCCCGACCAGGTCAAGGAGATCTCGGCCGCGGTCAGCGCCCGGATCCTGCCCAAGACGCTGTTCGGCGAGAAGTACGTCGCGCTGGTTCCACCGCCGGACAGCGAGGACACCGGGCACATCAAGGCCGGTGACGTGATCGCCCGGGACAAGACCGCGGTCGGCATCGAGATCGAGAAGGTGCTGAACGACGCGCTCCCGCTGCTCCAGGCGGTCGACCCGGCCGACCTGAACGCGACGCTGAACACGCTGGCCACCGCGCTCGAGGGCCGCGGCACCGAGATCGCCGAGACGCTCACCCAGCTCGACGGGTACCTGAAGAAGCTGAACCCGAGTGTCCCGAAGCTGATGGAGGCTCTGACCAAGCTGACCCAGGTCTCCCAGCTGTACGGCGACGTGACGCCCGACCTGGTCCGGGCCCTGCGCAACCTGACCATCACCGGCAACACCGTGGTGGAGAAGGAGCAGCAGCTGCAGAAGTTCTTCACCGACGTCCAGACGTTGTCCGGTACGGCGAACGGCTTCCTGCGGGAGAACGAGGACCGGGTCATCCGGCTCGGCGAAGTGAGCAAGCCGGTGCTCGACCTGCTCGAGCGGTACTCCCCGGAGTTCCCGTGCTTCCTCAAGGTGATGACGGACACCGCTCCGGTGCTGAACGACATGTTCCGTGACGGCGCGCTGCACATCAACCTGGAGCTGATCACCAACCAGCCCACGCCGTACCAGCCGAACGAGCTGCCGGCGTTCAAGGACAAGCGCGGCCCGACCTGCGTGGGCAAGAACTACAGCCATCCGGGGGAGAAGCCGGGTCCGTACACCCAGGACAACCCGGCGCCGTACATCACCGGTGAGGACGGCGTGATCGGCGACCACAACAAGACCCAGCGCTTCCCGCTCAACCTGCAGCTGAACCGGTCCGCTCCCGGCTTCCTGCTGGACACCGGCGGTGCCGGTACGCCGGCTGAGCAGAAGGTCGTCAACTCCTTCGCCGGACCGGCGATGGGCGTCCCGGCGGGCGACGTACCGGATCTGGCGACGCTGATGATCGGGCCCCTCGTCCGCGGAGGGCAGGTGAACCTCAAGTGAAGCTGCTCGACAAGAAGACCTCGATCGACAGCGTGCGGCTGGCGATCTTCGTCGTCGTGACGACTGTGGCGACCGCGCTGCTGGCGGTGACGATCGGCAACATCAGCTTCACGCCGACCACGAAGTACAAGGCGGTCTTCACCGACGTCGTCGGCCTGAACAAGGGCGACGACATCCGGATCGCCGGCGTCCGAGTCGGTCAGGTGGACAAGATCGCGCTGAAGGACGACTCGCTCGCGCTGATCACGTTCAGCGTCGACTCCAAGCAGGTGCTCGACACCGGCACCCGGGCGACGCTGCGCTACCGCAACCTGGTCGGCAACCGCTACATCGCGCTGACCGAGGGCGTCGGCGGCGGTCAGCGGATGAAGGAGAACGAGACCATCGACAAGGACCGGACCGCTCCGGCCCTGGACCTGTCGGTGCTGTTCAACGGGTTCAAGCCGCTGTTCACCGCGCTCACCCCGGCCGACGTGAACCAGTTCGCCTTCGAGGTGATCAAGGTCCTGCAGGGCGAGGGCGGCACGATCGAGAGCCTGCTCGCCCGTACGGCGTCGCTCACCACCACGCTCGCCGACGCCGACCAAGTGGTCGGCGACCTGATCACGAACCTGACCTCGACGCTGCAGATCGTCTCGCAGCGGCAGCAGAACTTCTCCCAGCTGCTGGTCAACCTGCAGCAGTTCATCACCGGCCTGAGCAAGGACATCCAGCCGATCCTCGGCTCGCTCGGCTCGATCAACTCGCTGAACAACAAGACCGCCGGCCTGCTGCAGCAGACCCGGGTGCCGATCAAGGCCGACCTCGACCGGCTCCGCCAGGTGTCCACCACGCTGGACGACACCCAGGCGATCTGGGTGAAGACGCTGCAGAAGATGCCGAGCAAGCTGAACACGATGACCCGGACCGCGTCGTACGGCTCGTGGTTCAACTTCTTCCTCTGCGGCTTCGACGGCAACGTCACGCTGCCGCTCGGGACCCGCATCCCGGTCTCGTACGACAACAACTCGGCGAGGTGTGACCACCGGTGAAGCCATTCCGCGAGCAGAACCAGGTGACCATCGGCGTGGTCGGTCTGACGGTGATCGGGCTGATCATGCTGGCCGCGTTCAAGGCGCAGGACCTGCCGCTGATCGGCGGCGGGACGAAGTACTCGGCGCAGTTCTCCGAGGCCGGTGGGCTGAAGAAGAACGACGAGATCCGGGTGGCCGGCGTCCGGGTCGGGCAGGTGCGTGGGGTCGAGCTCGAGGGCACCCACGTCCGGGTCGACTTCGTCGTCGACCGCGGCGTGAAGCTCGGTGACCAGACCGGCGCGGAGATGAAGATCAAGACGCTGCTCGGCCAGAAGTACTTGAAGCTCAACCCGGCCGGTGCCGGCGAGCTCAAGGAAGGCTCGGCGATCCCGCTGGCGCGGACGGTCGCGGCGTACGACGTGGTGGACGCGTTCACCGACCTGGCCAACACGACCGAGCGGATCGACACCGCCCAGCTGGCGCGGGCCCTCGACACCTTGTCGACCACCTTCAAGAACACGCCGGAGGAGGTGAAGGCGTCGCTGAACGGGCTGTCCCGGCTCTCGCGGAACGTGGCCAAGCGGGACGAGGAGCTGAAGACCCTGCTCAAGCACTCCGACACCGTCACCAAGGTCCTGGCCGACCGGAACCAGCAGCTGATCAAGCTGATGAAGGACGGCAACACCGTGTTCCAGGCGGTGCAGGCCCGGCGCGCGCTGATCCACCAGCTGCTGGTCTCGACGCAGAAGCTGTCCGCCCAGGTGACGGCGCTGGTCCGGGAGAACCGCAAGGACCTGACACCGACCCTGCAGAAGGTGAACGCGGTGCTCGCGATCCTGCTGAAGAACCAGAACGCCCTGGACGCGAGCATCAAGGGCCTGGCGCCGTACGCGCGGGTCTTCACGAACACGCTCGGCACCGGTCCGTGGTTCGACACCTACGTGCAGAACCTGGCGCCGGTCCCGGAGATCCCGCTGCCGCCGCTCATCCCGGGGCTGCCGCCGATCCTGGGCGGTGGTGGCCGATGAAGCTCGCGTCGTTCTCCCGGCTGATCGCGATCGGCGTGGTCCTGGTGGTCCTCGCCGTCAGCGTCGTCTCCCTGTGGCCGCACCCGGAGCGGGTCAGCGCCACGGCGTACTTCCCGCGCGCGGTCAGCGTCTACCCGGGCTCCGACGTCCGGATCCTCGGCATCAAGGTCGGCGAGATCGAGAGCGTCACGCCGGCCGGGCGGACCGTCCGGGTGAAGTTCTGGTGGGAGGCCAAGCACAAGGTGCCGGCCGGGGCGAAGGCCGTGATCGCGTCGCCGTCGATCGTTGCCGACCGCTACATCCAGCTGACCCCGGCGTACTCCAAGGGCGACGTGATGGCCGACGGGGCGCAGATCCCGCTCGAGCGCACCGCCGTACCGCTGGAGCTGGACCAGATCTACCAGAGCCTGAACGACCTCTCGGTCGCGCTCGGCCCGAAGGGCGCCAACGACCAGGGCGCGCTGTCGCGGCTGCTGGACGTCTCGGCCGCGAACCTGAACGGCCAGGGCGCCAAGCTCAACCAGACCATCACCGACGTGTCGAAGCTGTCCCAGACGCTGGCGGGCAACTCCAAGAGCTTGTTCGCGACCGTCCGGCAGCTGCAGACGTTCGTCTCCTCGCTGGCCGCGAACGACGCGCTGGTGAAGCAGTTCAACACCAACTTCGCCGCCACCTCGACGACGCTGGCCGGCGAGCGCAAGGACCTGGCCGCCGCGCTGAACCTGCTGGCCACCGCGCTCGGCGAGGTCGCGTCGTTCGTCAAGGACAACCGGACGTTGCTGAAGACGACGATCTCCGGCGCGACCGACATCTCCCAGATCCTGGTCAAGGAGAAGGCCGCGCTGGCCGAGATCATCGACACCGCGCCGCTCGGCCTGGGCAACCTGGCCCGCGTCTACAACCCGCAGTTCGGCACGCTGGACCAGCGGATCAACCTGGCCCAGCTGGACGACCCGGCGACGTTCATCTGCTCGCTGCTGATCCAGGCCAACCAGCCGCTGTCCGCGTGCTCGGCGCTCAAGCCGATCTTCGACGCGCTGCCGAAGCTGCCGCTGCTCAGCCAGCTCACCGGCGGCGCTCCGGCCAGCGGCGGCCCGGCCGGTACGCCGTGGGCGCCGGCTCCGGCGCCGAAGATGCCGACGCCCGACCCGGTCGACCCGTCGCTCGGCGGGCTGTTCCCCGGGGGTGCCAAGTGAGACGTCACCGTACGGCGTTCGTGGCGGGCGTGGTCGCGATGGCGACGCTGCTGTCCGGGTGCGACTTCAGCGTGTACTCGCTGCCGCTGCCCGGTGGCGCCAAGATCAAGGGGCCGTCGTACACGGTGACGGTGGAGTTCACCGACGTGCTCGACCTGGTCCCGAAGTCGACGGTCAAGGTGGACGACGTCACCGTCGGGACGGTCGAGAAGGTCTGGCTGGACGGGTTCGTGGCGAAGGTCCGGATCAAGCTGCCGAAGAGCCTCGAGCTGCCCGACAACGCCCGTGCGACGATCCGCCAGACCAGCCTGCTGGGCGAGAAGTTCGTCTCGCTCGCGCCGCCCGGCGGTACCGAGAAGCCGCGCGGCAAGCTGGAGAACGGCGAGCTGATCCCGCTGTCGCGGACCACCAGCAACGTCGAGGTCGAGGAAGTCCTGTCGGCCCTGTCGCTGCTGCTCAACGGTGGTGGCGTGGCCCAGCTGCAGATCATCACCCAGGAGCTGAACAAGGCCCTGACCGGGAACGAGCCGGCCATCCGGAGCGTGCTCACCCAGCTGAACACCTTCGTCGGCACCCTGGACACGAACCGGCAGAAGATCGTCACCGCGATCACCGCCGTCGACGCGCTGGCGAAGAAGCTGAACGCGCAGAAGGCGACGCTGGCCACCGCGATCGACTCGCTGCCGAAGTCGATCAAGACCCTGGACCAGCAGCGAGCCGCCCTGGTCAAGACGCTGCAGGCCCTGGCCAACCTGGGCAACACCGCGACCCGGGTGATCACGGCCTCGCAGAAGGACCTGGTCGCCAACCTGAAGTCGCTGTACCCGGTGCTGACCAAGCTGGCCGAGGCGGGGGAGAACCTGCCGAAGTCGCTGGAGCTCCTGCTCACGTACCCGTTCCCCGATGCCGCGGCGGACGCCGTACAGGGTGACTTCACGAACCTGGTGATCACGCTGGACGTCGACACCCAGAAGGCGTTGAAGGGCCTGCTCGGGCTCAACCTGCCGACCGTCGGCCCGACCGCGCTGCCGACGGCGAACCTGAGCCTGCCGTTCCGCAACTCGCCGAAGTTCCCGCCGAAGTCCGGCGGCCTGCCGCCGTTGCCCCTGCCGACCGGTACGGCGACCAGCTGCATCACGCTGCTCGGTCTCCCGGTCTGCACGCCGACGCTGAACCGGCCGGCCTTCGACCCCGAGCTGGCCAAGGTCCTGATGCCGGGGGTGGCCAAGTGATCTCCAAGACCGTCCGGATCCAGCTGATGGTGTTCCTGCTGATCACCGTCGTCGGCATCGCGTACGTCGGCGGCAAGTACGCCCAGGTCGACCAGCTGCTGTTCGACGACGACTACACGGTCAGCGCGAGCTTCGCCGAGTCGGGCGGCATCTTCACCGGTGCCGAGGTCACGTACCGCGGCCAGCCGGTCGGCCGGGTCGGCGAGCTGACGCTGCTCGACGACGGCGTCGAGGTCGACCTGGACATCGACAAGAAGCAGAAGATCCCGAACGACCTGGTCGCCGTGGTGGCCAACCGGTCCGCGATCGGCGAGCAGTACGTCGACCTGCAGCCGCGCCGCGACGACGGCCCGTTCCTGCAGGACAACTCGAAGATCGCCCGGGCCGACACCGCGCTGCCGATCGACACCACCGAGCTGCTGCTGAACCTCGACCAGCTGGTGAACTCGGTCGACAAGACCAGCCTGAAGACCACGGTCAAGGAGCTCGGCGACGCGCTGCGCGGCAAGGGCAGCGACCTGCAGAAGATCATCGACAGCTCCGGGCTGCTGATCGACGACGCCGACGCGAACATCGCCCAGACGATCAAGCTGATCAACGACGGCAACACCGTGCTGGCCACCCAGGTCGCCAGCGGCGACGCGATCCGGACCTGGGCGAAGAACCTCGCGCTGCTGTCCGACACACTGGTCAGCTCCGACTCCAGCCTGCGCTCGGTCATCGACCAGGGCTCGGGCGCCTCGGAGCAGCTGACCGGGCTGATCTCGGAGAACCGGGCGAACATCGCCGTGCTGCTCGGTAATCTGCTGACGGTGAGCCAACTGACCGCCGTCCGGCTGGACGCCGTCGAGCAGCTGCTGGTGGTCTACCCGGCCGTGTCGATGGGCGGGTACGTCGTACCGGGCTTGGACAAGGGGACCGGGCACTACGACGCGCACTTCGGTCTGGTGCTCGGCTTCTCACCACCGGCCTGCCGCGCGGGCTACAACGGGACGGACAAGCGGGTGCCGCAGGACACGACCGACAAGCAGGCCAACACCAAGGCCTCGTGCACGGCCGGGCCGAGCACCGGGCAGAACGTGCGTGGCTCGCAGAACAAGCCGTCGCCGTCGTCGCGCGAGGGACTGAACCGGCCCGGGTACGGCGTCGGCTACGACCCGGCGACCGGCGAGGCCGGCGGCACCGGCGGGATGCCCGAGATGGTGCTCGGGTCGACCGGTGGCCAGGCCGAGTACCTGGGGTCGGACTCCTGGAAGGGCCTCATCCTCGGACCGGTGACCGCGAAGTGAGGTCGTCGCGGAAGGGTTCGCTGATTCTGGCGTGGGCGCTGAGCGTGCTGCTGATCGTTGCCCTGGGCGCCGTGACGGTGTCCGTGCTGGCGCTGCGCAAGCAGGACGTCCGCGACGAGGACCGGGTCGGCGCGATGCGCGCCGCGCGGCAGCTGGCGCTGGACTTCACGACGTACAAGTACGACAGCTGGGACGCCGACGCGCAGCGGGTGCTGAACGACTCGACGGGCCAGTTCAAGGAGGAGTTCCAGGCCGGCTCGAACTCGGTGAAGACCGAGGTGGTGGCGAACAAGGCGACCTCCAAGGGTGACGTGAAGGAGGCCGCGGTGGTGTCGAACGACAAGGACTCCGCGCAGGTGCTGGTGATCGTGAACGCCGTCGTGACCAACACCGCGGCCAAGGACGGCGTCGAGCGGCGCTACCGGATCAAGCTCGACCTGGTCCGCGACGCGGACCGCTGGCTCACCGCCGACCTGCAGGTGGTCGGCTGATGGCCCGCAAGATCGCCGGCCAGCGGCGTCACGAGAAGCCTGTCACTGTCAGTGACGAGCCGGTCGTGGAAAAAGAAGTACGAGTAGAAAAAGTAGAGAAGAAGGTCGAGAAGAAGCCAGCGAAGGTAGAGCCGGTTGCCTCGCGTCGGGTGAGTTTTGTGCTCACGGCGGGCTTGTCCGTGCTCATCGTGCTGGTGCTGGCTCTTGCCGGGATACTGGGGCTCAAGGCCTGGCGGGGGCAGCAGGCCGAGGACGCCCGGGGACAGGCTGTGAACGCCGGTCGGGCGGCGGCGGAGACGGCGCTCAGCTACGACTACCGCACGCTGGACAAGAGCTTCGCGGCCGCGCGCGGGACGATGACGCCGGAGTTCGCGGGCAAGTTCGACGAGACCGCGAAGGTGGCCGGCGAGCTGGCGACCAAGACCAAGGCGACGGTGCGTGCCGAGGTGCGGGAGGTCGGCGTCCGGGACGGTGACGCGAACCGCGTGACGCTGGTGATTTTCGTGAACCAGACCACCACCAGCACGATCACGCAGGGTAAACCCCGGGTCGATCTGAACCGCACCCGCTTCACGATGGTCCGAAACGGCTCGCGATGGCTGGTCCAGGAGATCGCCGGACTGTAGTCTGCTGGTGACTGAGGAACGGATTGACCGGATAGGCTCGCGGGTGTCTCCCGCTCGAGATCCCGGGTCGGTCCTTGACTCAGTGGGTGGTCCGACGGCATAGTGTTGGACCCCATTGGACTCCTCTGTCCAGATCGGGTAGCCTATTGCTTTGCGCTGCCTTTCTCCTCACCCTGGCTCAGGTCAAGACTTGACTAGGGGAGTTCGGCGTGCGCTCCCAGCACCGAAGTTTGCGAGCCCGTGGAAGGACGCCCCTTGGTCGCCTCGCGCAACCCCCAGTCCGACAGCATTACCGACGTTTCCGGCTCACCACGCCGCATCTCCTTCGCCAAGATCTCCGAGCCTCTCGAGGTGCCGGACCTTTTGGCGTTGCAGGTGGACAGTTTCGACTGGCTGGTCGGCAACGAAACCTGGCAAGGCCGTGTGGCCGCCGCCGAGGCCGAGGGACGGACCGAACTGTCCGGCCCGTCCGGCCTGGAAGAGATCTTCGAGGAGATCTCCCCGATCGAGGACTTCAGCGGCACGATGTCGCTGTCGTTCCGCGACCACCGTTTCGAGCCGCCGAAGAACACGGTCGACGAGTGCAAGGAGCGCGACGTCACCTACTCGGCGCCGCTGTTCGTCACCGCCGAGTTCATGAACAACGAGACCGGCGAGATCAAGAGCCAGACCGTCTTCATGGGCGACTTCCCGCTGATGACGCGCAAGGGCACGTTCGTGATCAACGGCACCGAGCGTGTCGTCGTGTCCCAGCTGGTCCGCTCACCCGGCGTGTACTTCGAGCGCACGCCGGACAAGACGTCCGACAAGGACATCTTCACGGCCAAGATCATCCCGTCGCGCGGTGCGTGGCTGGAGTTCGAGGTCGACAAGCGTGACCTGGTCGGCGTACGGCTGGACCGCAAGCGCAAGCAGAACGTCACCGTGCTGCTCAAGGCGCTCGGGTGGACCGACGCGCAGATCCTCGAGGAGTTCGGCGAGTACGAGTCGATCCGCCTCACCCTGGAGAAGGACCACACCTCCGGGCAGGACGACGCGCTGCTGGACATCTACCGCAAGCTGCGCCCGGGTGAACCCCCGACGCGCGAGGCCGCGCAGGCGCTGCTGGACAACTACTACTTCAACGGCAAGCGCTACGACCTGGCCAAGGTCGGCCGGTACAAGATCAACAAGAAGCTCGGTCGCGACGAGCAGCACGACACCGCGGTACTGACGATCAACGACATCGTCGCCACGATCAAGTACCTGGTCGCGCTGCACGAGGGCAAGACCGAGCTGGACGCGCCGCAGGGCGAGATCGTCGTCGAAGAGGACGACATCGACCACTTCGGCAACCGCCGTCTGCGTACGGTCGGCGAACTGATCCAGAACCAGCTCCGCACCGGCCTGGCCCGGATGGAGCGCGTGGTCCGCGAGCGGATGACGACCCAGGACGTCGAGGCGATCACGCCGCAGACCCTGATCAACATCCGTCCCGTGGTGGCGGCGCTGAAGGAGTTCTTCGGAACCTCGCAGCTGTCGCAGTTCATGGACCAGACGAACCCGATCGCGGGTCTGACCCACAAGCGCCGCCTGTCGGCGCTGGGCCCGGGTGGTCTGTCGCGTGAGCGGGCCGGCTTCGAGGTCCGCGACGTGCACCCGTCCCACTACGGCCGGATGTGCCCGATCGAGACCCCGGAAGGCCCGAACATCGGCCTGATCGGCTCGCTCGCGACGTACGGCCGGGTGAACCCGTTCGGCTTCGTCGAGACGCCGTACCGCAAGGTCGTCGACGGCCGGGTCACCGACCAGGTCGACTACCTGACCGCGGACGAGGAGGACCGGTTCGTCATCGCTCAGGCCAACGCGGCACTGACCGACGACGACGTGTTCGCCGAGGACCGGGTGCTGGTTCGCCGGCGCCACGGTGAGGTCGAGCTCGTGCTGGTCGAGGACGTCGACTACATGGACGTGAGCCCGCGCCAGATGGTGTCGGTCGCGACCGCGATGATCCCGTTCCTCGAGCACGACGACGCCAACCGCGCCCTGATGGGCTCCAACATGCAGCGCCAGGCCGTTCCGCTGATCACCGCGGACGCCCCCCTGGTCGGTACCGGCATGGAGTTCCGCGGAGCGGTCGACGCCGGTGACGTGCTGGTGTCGGAGAAGGCGGGTGTGGTCAAGGAGGTCTCGGCCGACCTGATCGAGATCGCCGCCGACGACGGCACCTACCAGACCTACCGGCTGGCGAAGTTCCGTCGCTCGAACCAGGGCACCTGCATCAACCAGCGTCCGCTGGTCGACGCGGGGCAGCGGGTCGAGACCGGCTCGCCGCTGGCCGACGGTCCGTGCACCGACGAGGGCGAGATGGCTCTCGGCCGGAACCTGCTCGTGGCGTTCATGCCGTGGGAGGGTCACAACTACGAAGACGCGATCATCCTGTCGCAGCGCGTCGTGCAGCAGGACCTGCTGACCTCGATCCACATCGAGGAGCACGAGGTCGACGCTCGCGACACCAAGCTGGGCCCGGAGGAGATCACGCGCGACATCCCCAACGTCTCCGACGAGATGCTGGCGGACCTGGACGAGCGCGGCATCATCCGGATCGGCGCCGAGGTCACCACCGGTGACATCCTGGTCGGGAAGGTCACGCCGAAGGGCGAGACCGAGCTGACCCCGGAGGAGCGGCTGCTGCGCGCGATCTTCGGTGAGAAGGCCCGCGAGGTGCGCGACACCTCGCTGAAGGTCCCGCACGGCGAGAACGGCACCGTCATCGGTGTCCGCGTCTTCGACCGCGACAACGGCGACGAGCTGCCGCCGGGTGTGAACCAGCTGGTGCGCGTGTACGTCGCGCAGAAGCGCAAGATCTCGGTCGGCGACAAGCTCGCCGGACGCCACGGCAACAAGGGCGTCATCTCCAAGATCCTGCCGGTCGAGGACATGCCGTTCATGGAGGACGGCACCCAGGTCGACATCATCCTGAACCCGCTGGGCGTGCCCGGCCGGATGAACGTCGGTCAGGTCCTCGAGACGCACCTGGGCTGGGTCGCCAGCCGCGGCTGGAAGGTCGACCCGGACAGCCCGGAGGAGTGGGCGCAGCGACTGATCAAGATCGGCGCCGGCGAAGCCGAGCCGATGACGAACGTCGCCACCCCGGTCTTCGACGGCGCGCGGGAAGAAGAGGTCACCGGCCTCCTCGGCTCCACGCTGCCGAACCGTGACGGCGACCGGATGGTCGACAGCACCGGCAAGGCCAACCTGTTCGACGGCCGCTCGGGTGAGCCTTTCCCGGCACCGGTCGGGGTCGGCTACATGTACATGCTGAAGCTGCACCACCTGGTGGACGACAAGATCCACGCCCGTTCGACCGGCCCGTACTCGATGATCACGCAGCAGCCGCTGGGTGGTAAGGCGCAGTTCGGTGGTCAGCGGTTCGGCGAGATGGAGGTGTGGGCCCTCGAGGCCTACGGTGCCGCCTTCGCGCTGCAGGAGTTGCTGACGATCAAGTCGGACGACGTGGTCGGCCGGGTCAAGGTGTACGAAGCGATCGTCAAGGGCGAGAACATTCCGGAGCCGGGTATCCCGGAGTCCTTCAAGGTTCTGGTCAAGGAAATGCAGTCCCTGTGTCTGAACGTTGAGGTGCTCTCGTCCGACGGAAGCCGGGTCGAGATGCGCGACAGCGAAGAGGATGTCTTCCGCGCGGCGGAGGAACTGGGGATCGACCTGTCCCGGCGCGAGCCGAACAGTGTCGAGGAGGTCTGAGCGGGTTGCCGCTTGAGATCAACAGCCAACTCACTCAGACCATTTTTACAATCGGGAGATAACACATCGTGCTCGACGTGAACTTCTTCGACGAGCTTCGGATCGGCCTGGCGACTGCGGATGAGATCCGCCAGTGGTCGCACGGCGAGGTCAAGAAGCCCGAGACGATCAACTACCGGACGCTCAAGCCGGAGCGTGACGGTCTGTTCTGCGAGAAGATCTTCGGTCCCACCCGGGACTGGGAGTGCTACTGCGGCAAGTACAAGCGCGTTCGGTTCAAGGGCATCATCTGTGAGCGGTGTGGCGTAGAGGTCACCCGTCAGAAGGTGCGCCGCGAGCGGATGGGCCACATCGAGCTGGCCGCGCCGGTCACCCACATCTGGTACTTCAAGGGTGTCCCGTCGCGACTCGGCTACCTGCTCGACCTCGCCCCGAAGGACCTCGAGAAGGTCATCTACTTCGCGGCGTACATGATCACCGACGTCGACGACGAGTCGCGTCACCGCGACCTCGCGTCGCTGGAGGGCCGGACCGACGTCGAGCGCAAGCAGCTCGAGAACCGGCGCGACAACGACATCGAGACCCGGATGAAGAAGCTGGAGGAGGACCTGGCGCAGCTCGAGGCCGAGGGCGCCAAGGCCGACGTCCGGCGCAAGGTCAAGGAAGGCGCCGAGCGTGAGGTCAAGCAGCTGCGCGACCGTGCGCAGCGCGAGATCGACCGCCTCGACGAGGTCTGGACCCGGTTCAAGAACCTGAAGGTCCAGGACCTCGAGGGCGACGAGATCCTCTACCGCGCCATGAAGGAGCGGTTCGGCAAGTACTTCGAGGGCGCGATGGGTGCGGCCGCGATCCAGCGCCGGCTGCAGACCTTCGACCTGAAGGCCGAGGCCGACAACCTGCGCGAGACGATCAAGACCGGCAAGGGCCAGCGCAAGACCCGCGCCCTGAAGCGGCTCAAGGTCGTCACCGCGTTCCTGGCCACCAACAACAGCCCGATGGGCATGGTCCTGGACTGCGTCCCGGTCATCCCGCCGGACCTGCGGCCGATGGTCCAGCTCGACGGTGGCCGGTTCGCCACCTCGGACCTGAACGACCTGTACCGCCGGGTGATCAACCGGAACAACCGGCTCAAGCGTCTGCTCGACCTGGGCGCTCCGGAGATCATCGTCAACAACGAGAAGCGGATGCTGCAGGAGGCCGTCGACGCGCTGTTCGACAACGGCCGTCGTGGCCGTCCGGTCACCGGCCCGGGCAACCGGCCGCTGAAGTCGCTGTCCGACATGCTCAAGGGCAAGCAGGGCCGGTTCCGTCAGAACCTGCTCGGCAAGCGCGTCGACTACTCCGGCCGTTCGGTCATCGTGGTCGGCCCGCAGCTCAAGCTGCACCAGTGCGGTCTGCCGAAGGCGATGGCGCTGGAGCTGTTCAAGCCGTTCGTCATGAAGCGGCTGGTCGACCTCAACCACGCGCAGAACATCAAGTCCGCCAAGCGGATGGTCGAGCGTCAGCGCGCCCAGGTCTGGGACGTGCTGGAAGAGGTCATCACCGAGCACCCGGTCCTGCTGAACCGTGCACCTACCCTGCACCGGCTCGGCATCCAGGCGTTCGAGCCGCAGCTGATCGAGGGCAAGGCGATCCAGATCCACCCGCTCGTCTGCTCCGCGTTCAACGCGGACTTCGACGGTGACCAGATGGCGGTGCACCTGCCGCTGTCGGCCGAGGCCCAGGCCGAGGCGCGGATCCTGATGCTGTCGACCAACAACATCCTGAAGCCGGCCGACGGCCGTCCGGTCACGATGCCGACGCAGGACATGATCATCGGCATCTACTTCCTGACGATGCTGAAGGACGGTGTGCTGGGCGAGGGCCGGGCGTTCGGTTCCGTGGCGGAGGCCCTGATGGCCTTCGACCGCAAGGAGCTGTCGCTGCAGGCCAAGATCACCCTGCGCCTGAACGAGGCGGCCGCGCCGGAAGGCTCGCTCGCGCTCGACAACGGTGGGTTCTCGCTGGAGACGACGCTGGGTCGCGCCCTGTTCAACGAGGCGCTGCCGGCCGACTACACCTTCGTGGACGCCGAGGTCGGCAAGAAGCAGCTGGGCTCGATCGTCAACGATCTGGCCGAGCGCTACTCCAAGGTCCAGGTCGCGAACTGCCTGGACGCGCTGAAGGACCTCGGTTTCCGCTGGGCCACCCGCTCGGGTGTCACGGTGTCGATCGACGACTTCAGCACGCCGCCGTCGAAGCCCGAGATCATGGCGCGCTACGAGTCACAGGCCGAGAAGGTCCAGAAGCAGTTCGAGCGGGGTCTGATCACCTCGTCCGAGCGGCGTCAGGAACTGATCGAGATCTGGACCGGAGCCAACGCCGAGGTCGGCAAGGCGATGGAGGAGAACTTCGAGAAGGCCAACCCGATCTGGATGATGGTCCACTCGGGTGCGCGAGGAAACATGATGCAGATCCGGCAGATCGCCGGTATGCGTGGCCTCGTGGCCAACCCGAAGGGCGAGATCATCGCCCGGCCGATCAAGTCCAACTTCCGCGAGGGCCTGTCGGTGGTCGAGTACTTCATCGCCACCCACGGTGCGCGGAAGGGTCTGGCCGACACCGCGCTGCGGACCGCCGACTCCGGGTACCTCACCCGTCGTCTGGTGGACGTGTCGCAGGACGTCATCATCCGCGAGGAGGACTGCGGCACCGAGCGCGGTCTGCCCAAGCAGATCGGTGAGAAGGGTCCGGACGGCAAGGTCGTGCACGCCGAGAACGTCGAGACCAGCGCCTACGCACGGACGCTGGCCACCGACGTCGAGGGCGCCGACGGCACCGTCGTACTGACCGCGGGCAGCGACCTGGGCGACGTGTCCATCGCCGCTCTGGTCGAGGCCGGTGTCGAGGTCGTCAAGGTCCGCTCCGTGCTGACCTGTGACGCCAAGACCGGGACCTGCGCCAAGTGCTACGGCCGTTCGCTGGCGACCGGTAAGACGGTCGACATCGGTGAGGCCGTCGGCATCATCGCGGCGCAGTCCATCGGTGAGCCGGGTACGCAGCTGACGATGCGGACCTTCCACACCGGTGGTGTCGCGGGTGATGACATCACCCACGGTCTGCCGCGTGTGGTCGAGCTCTTCGAGGCCCGCCAGCCCAAGGGCAAGGCGCCGATCGGTGAAGCCGCCGGCCGGATCGCGATCGAGGACACCGACAAGACCCGGAAGCTGGTGCTCACCCCGGACGACGGTTCCGAGGAGGTCGCCTACCCGGTGTCGAAGCGCGCTCGTCTGCTGATCGAGGACGGTCAGCACGTCGAGGTCGGTCAGCAGCTGACGCAGGGTACGCCCGACCCGCAGGAGGTTCTGCGGATCCTGGGTGTGCGCAAGGCGCAGGAGCACCTGGTCGACGAGGTCCAGGCCGTGTACCGGTCGCAGGGTGTGGCCATCCACGACAAGCACATCGAGATCATCGTCCGGCAGATGCTGCGCCGGGTCACGGTGATCGAGTCCGGCGAGGCGAACCTGCTGCCGGGTGAGCTGGCCGACCGGATCATGTTCGAGGCGGAGAACCGTCGCGTCGTGGCCGAGGGCGGTACGCCGGCCTCGGGTCGTCCGGTGCTGATGGGTATCACCAAGGCGTCGCTCGCGACCGAGTCGTGGCTGTCGGCCGCCTCCTTCCAGGAGACGACCCGGGTCCTGACCGAGGCCGCGATCCACGGCAAGTCCGACTCCCTGGTCGGTCTGAAGGAGAACGTGATCATCGGAAAGCTGATCCCGGCGGGTACCGGCATGGACCGTTACCGCAACATCCGGGTGGAGCCCACCGAGGAGGCGAAGGCCGCGATGTACTCGATGGTCGGCTACGAGTCGTACGACTACGACTTCGGGCCGTCCGCCGGGCAGTCGGTCCCGCTGGACGACTTCGACCTCGGTTCCTACCAGAACTGAGCCGAAGCTCCGCACACCGCCGAGGGCGGCACTCCCACCAGGGGGTGCCGCCCTCGCGGCGTTTCCGGGGGCTTGCGGTCCGGCGTACCGGGGTGCTGCCGGGGCTACCTCAAACGCTTGTCTGCGGTCGTTTCCGGCGTGTCGGTACAGGTCTGGGCAAGCCTCGCGGGGTGGCGGCTGCAAGTGTCTGCGGGATAGGCCAAGATGACTCCATGACGGATCTCCCGCCCTACCTGCGGCCCTTTGTTCTACCGGTCGCCGACGCCGGGGAGGTGCGGGTGGAACGGGCCGGTCAGGTCGACCTCTACCACCCCGCCGGCACTGCCCGGACGGGCGCGATTCTCTTCGTGCACGGGGGTCCCATGCCGCCCGGCCTCGAGGCGTCGCCTCGGGACTGGCCGGTGTTCCAGGGATACGCGACCGCGGCTGCTCAGCGCGGTCTGGTGGCTGCTGTGGTCGAGCACGGGCTGATCCGTGGCTTCGACCAGCTGGTCACCGCAGCCGACGACGTGGAGGCCGCCGTCGGTGTTCTCCGGGCCGACCCGCGGGTGGATCCGGGGCGCATCGCGCTCTGGTTCTTCTCGGGGGCCGGACTGCTCGCGGGGGAGTGGTTGGACAGCCGCCCGGACTGGCTGCGCTGTCTCATGCTGACCTACCCCTTGCTCGCCACCCCGCCCGGTGTCGACGAACTGGTCAACGCTGCCGAAGTGATCGGCAAACACAAGGACCTGCCGGTGCTGCTGACGAGGGTCGGCCGCGAGCGCGCCGAGCTCGCCGGTCCGGTCGCGGAGCTCGTCTCCGCCGGCGGCGCCGCGCTGGACATCATCGACGTACCGAAAGGGCAACACGGCTTCGACATGCTCGACCACACCGAAGAATCCCGCGCCGCGGTCACCAAGGCGCTGGACTGGGCCATCGCCCACCTGGGCGAAGACCCCACCGCGACCTCCACCTCCACTCTCCCGATCCCCACGCCGACCGAGACTTCCCAGGTGAGCCCCGCCAGCTCACCGGCGAAGAAGACCACCGCTGCCCCCAAGAAGCCGGCCCCGGCCCCGAAGGCAGCACCAGTAAGTTCCACTCCCGCACCTGTTGTCGAGAAGCCCTCCACCTCCGTTCCGTCAGCAGCGCCTGATCTGACGGCCGTGGTGGCGACGGCGTTCTCGTTCGACACCCCGGCGACCCGGGTGATCGATCGGGAGCACGCGACGTACGCGGCGCACGATCTCGAGGCGTTCCTGGCGCTGTACTCGCCAACGGCTCAGCTGCAGTTCGCGGACGGAGCCGTACTGCGGGGACGGCGGTCCCTGCGGGAGTACTACGGGCCCCTGTTCGACGCGGGCAAGTGCAAGACCGAGCTGCAGCAGCGGATGATGCTGGGCGAGTGGGTGGTGGAGCAGTCCGTCCGCCACGACACCGACCAGGGTCCGGTGCCGACGATCGTGATGTACCGCGTGCAGGACGGCCTGATCGTCGAGGTCCGCTTCCTCGCTTGACCGTCTCGGGGAGCTCGGCGCCGGCCAATCCTGGTCGGCGCCGATGCTGCTCCCCGGCCGCGTCAGTTCCTAGGCCATGATCCCCAGCGACTTGGGCTTCCAGCCTGGGAACACCTTGCTCGCTTGCGCGGAGCTCAGCCCGAGGCGGCCCATCACGACGTCGGACAGCACGTCGCGGTAGTCGTTCGTCCCCGGCACATCGCCCTGGTCCAGGACCTTCGACTCCAGCCCCTCCCACTTGCCGTGCACGCCGCCCTTCACGCGGCCGCCGAGCACCAGCGCAACTCCACCGTGTCCGTGGTCAGCACCGCTGTTGCCGTTCTGCTCCACGCGCCGGCCGAACTCGCTCATCGTCACGACCGTCGTGTTCTCGAGCTCCGGACCCAGCTCAGCGGTGAACGCCGCCAACCCATCGGCCACCGTCTTCAACGACCGGGTCAGATCACCGCCGTCGACGTTCCCGATGTCCGTGTGCATGTCCCACCCACCAAGGTCCACGGCCGCCACCCGCACGCCGGCCTTGTTCTTGATCAGCTGCGCAAGCGTCGCCAGCGACGACCCGAACTCACCCTCGGGATACCCACGGTCCTTCGGCTCGGTCTGGATCGCCTGCTGGTAGCTCTGCGCCTTCGCCGAAGCCTGCAACGCGGCAAGCCCCTGCGTGCCGAGCGGATGGTCGAGCCCGGTGTACAGCGTCTCCAGCGCCTTCAACGTCTGCGGCGCGACCCCGTCGATCCCCTTCACGCTGAAGTCCTTCAGCGAGGTCAGCATCACCGGGTTCGTCGGCCCGAGCAGCGACCGCGTCATCCGCGCACCGATCCCGAGCCCGCGGAACGTCGTACCAGGTCCCAACTGAGCGATCACCCGGTCGAGCCAGCCCGACTGCACCGAAGACCGCGCAGCCCCACCGCGCTCCAGACAGTCCTGCGCCTGGAAGTGGCTGCGGGTCAGGTCGGGCGTCGACACAGCCGGTACGGCGGCCAGCCGGCCGGACGTGATCAGCGGCGTCAACGGCGCCATCGCCGGATGCAGCCCGAAGTCCCGGCCGAACTCGATCAGCGAAGCACCCCGTACGGCGATGCCCGGCCGAGCCTTCAGCAGTTGCGGATCGTCCGCCGGTACGAGGACCGACAGCCCGTCCATCCCGCCGCGCAGGAAGATCACCACCAACGTCCCCGTCGTCGCAGCGCCCGGCGCGGCCCACGAGATGCGCGTGGTCACCAGCTGATCGGCCACAGCCGCGACACCGACGCCGAGCCCACCCGCCAGCAGCCGGCGCCGCGTGAACCCGCGGCTCCACTTCTCGCGCCGCTCGTCCACCTCGGCGGAGACGGCGGCGGCCTGGGCGCGCACAGCGGCGTCGGCAGGTGTCGGCCCGAGCTGCTGCCAGTCAGGGCAGTCGGGGTGCAGGGAAGAGAGAGTTTCCGAGTGCTTCATCGAGCAGGTCTCCTACAAAGAGATTGACCCGGCCGCAGGGGCGGCGCGGCCGGGCCAAGATCAGCGGGCGAGGAACTGAGGAGAGTCGAGAACCAGGGCGACGACGTGGCCTGCTTGCCACTCCATCCGGCCCTGGTCGACGCGAGACGTGGTCTTGGCGCCGACGAAGGTCGCCAGTGCGCTGCGCTGCCGGGAGTTCGGGCGCTGACCGATCAGCCGTAGGCCGAGCCGGTCGAACCACTCGCGGTAGGTGTCGCCGGACTTCGGCCGCAGGTCGGCGGGAAGCTTCTCGCGCTTCAGTCCGTCCCACCACCCGTACGAAAGGGCGCGGTGCGAGGACCAGCGCTCCAGCATCTGACCGGCCGACGACCAGGCCGGTGCGACGTCCGGGTAGCCGTTCGGCGACGGCCAGGCGAGCGGTGCGTGCCCGAGGTTGTTCAGCTGCCAGTACATGGCTTCCAGGCCCTTGCCGGTGGTCGGACCGAACGGCAGGTCGAGTGCGCGGGCGGTGCCGACGACGTCCTCGAGCGGCCGTTTCGTCTTGCGTCCAAGGGAGTTCCAGAACTCACCGCTGCGGAACAACGCGGTCAGCACCGGCAGGATCGCCGTGTTGTTGCTCAGGTAGACCTGCGCCAACCGAGCGACCAGAGCCGGCGGCGGTACGTCGTCCACGAACCGTACGACGAGCTTCCGCGCGATCGTCTTCGCCGTGGCCGGGTGCTTGGCCAGGTAGTCGAGGTACTTGTCGCCCAGCGCCAGCCCGCCCTTGGCGGAGGTGTTGGCGGCAGTCCAGTCGAGCACCTTCACCCGTCCGGTCCGGTGCCGCTCCGACTTGTAGTCGAACTCGCCGTTGTCGTTCGAGCCGCGACCACTCAGCACGTACGCGCTGCTGCGCATGTCCTTCTCGGTGTACCCGGACGAGACGCCGACGGTGTGCAGCTCGAGCAGCTCGCGGCCGAGGTTCTCGTTGACGCTCTCGCGGGTGGAGGTGTCGTTGTCGAGGAAGTGCAGCATCGCCGGGTGCCGCATCGCGGCCTTGAGCATGTCGGCGTACCGGCCGAAGGCGTGCTTGCGGATGACGGCGGCCGCGTAGTGCGGCGCGACGTCCCAGCCGCGGTCGGAGGGAGTCGAGACGTGCAGGTGATTGGAGAAGACGTCGACGACCACCTCGAACAGTTGCCGCCGGCCGAACACCTGCCGGCCGAGCGTGGCGAAGCCGGTCTGGAACATCGCGTCCCACGAGTACTGGCCGATCGACCGTCGTACGGTCCCCACGTCGGCGCCCGCGAGCTTGAACGCCGACCAGGCCTGGTCGCCCGCCGGGTCTTTCGTTGTCGGGGACAACTGAGCAGCCAGCCAGCGGTCGATCCCCAGCTTCGCCAGGCTTTCCACGTCCGACGGGCGCGGGCCGAAGGTCACCCGGTTGAGCAGATGCCGCTGGGCCTGGGCCGCGGTGAGCGGACCGGCCTTGTCGACCAGCAGGCCCGGTACGACGCGGCCGGCCTTCGCGGCCTCGGCGAAACCGGCGTAGTCACGGGTGGAGCCGGTCTGGGCCGGCGGCTTCTTCCGCTGGTCGCCGGCGACGTAGCTGGAGTCTCGGTCGTCCTCCTGCGTCGCCAGGCCCGGCCGCTCCGCGACGGCCGACCTGCTGGGCGACGTACCGGATCTGTCGGGTGCACCGGGAGCCGCGGCGACTCGCTCGCTCAGACTGCCCCGGCGGGACAGGAGCTCGGCACCCAGTCCGCCGGCGGCCAGTACGCCGGCCACGGTGCCGATCGCCGCGCGGCGGACGACGGGGGAGGAGTCGGGGGGACGGGGGACAGGGTCGTGATCCACAAAATGCTCCTGGGCGGCGGAACGGCGTACGAAAAATGGATCCCCGTTATCAGGCCGTTACACCTGATGGGCGTGACTATGCCGCAGCGAACGAGCGGGCTACATGGGTGCGGAGGGAGATTTACCGCGATCACACATTCACGATCGCGATGGCGCCTGGGGATACTGGCTTGGAGCGCGTCCAGAGTCCGGTAGACTGATAGGGCGGCCTAGTCCCCTTGCCGCACGGTGCCTTGTTTTGACCGTGCATGGGGCAGCCGCTAGTCTTAACGATCGTGCCCGGGTCATCCTGGGCCGTCATGCGTGCCCCTCGTTTCGCGGGTTTGCGCGCGTGGCACGGGACTTCTGCCGACAGTCAGAAAGATTACGGCTCCGGTACGCCCGTGCGCACGCGACACACCCGACCGCGGGGGTCAGGCGCGCAGGAACTGACCGGACGACAGAAAGAGACCTACGCGGTGCCCACCATTCAGCAGCTGGTCCGCAAGGGCCGCCAGGACAAGGTGTCGAAGAACAAGACGCCGGCCCTGAAGGGTTCTCCTCAGCGTCGTGGTGTTTGCACGCGCGTCTACACGACCACCCCGAAGAAGCCGAACTCGGCGCTTCGCAAGGTTGCCCGTGTCCGCCTCACCAGCGGCATCGAGGTCACCGCCTACATCCCGGGTGTCGGCCACAACCTGCAGGAGCACTCGATCGTGCTCGTGCGCGGCGGTCGTGTGAAGGACCTTCCCGGTGTCCGGTACAAGATCATTCGCGGTTCGCTCGACACCCAGGGTGTCAAGAACCGCAAGCAGGCTCGCAGCCGGTACGGCGCGAAGAAGGAGAAGAGCTAATGCCGCGCAAGGGTCCCGCCCCGAAGCGGCCGGTCATCATCGACCCGGTCTACGGTTCGCCGCTGGTCACCCAGTTGATCTCCAAGATCCTGGTGGACGGCAAGAAGCAGATCGCGCAGAGCATCGTCTACACGGCGCTCGAGGGCACCCGGACGAAGACCGGCACCGATCCCGTCATCACGCTGAAGCGCGCGCTGGACAACGTGAAGCCCAGCATCGAGGTGAAGAGCCGCCGCGTCGGTGGCGCCACCTACCAGGTGCCGATCGAGGTCAAGCCCAACCGCTCGACCACGCTCGCCCTGCGCTGGCTCACCTCGTACTCCCGTGCGCGTCGCGAGAAGACCATGGGAGAGCGCCTGATGAACGAGATCCTGGACGCGTCCAACGGTCTCGGTGCGTCGGTGAAGCGCCGCGAGGACACGCACAAGATGGCCGAAGCCAACAAGGCTTTCGCCCACTACCGCTGGTGACGCGGGGCCCGCACCGGGCCCCCAGCTCACTCTTTTTACGCACGACAGAATCGAGAGGTAGACCACCGAGGTGGCCGTACAAATCACCACCGACCTGAGCATGGTGCGCAACATCGGCATCATGGCCCACATCGACGCCGGTAAGACGACGACGACCGAGCGGATCCTCTTCTACACCGGTATCACTTACAAGATCGGTGAGGTCCACGACGGCGCCGCCACGATGGACTGGATGGAGCAGGAGCAGGAGCGCGGCATCACCATCACGTCCGCCGCGACGACCTGCACCTGGAAAGACCACACCATCAACATCATCGACACCCCCGGGCACGTCGACTTCACCGTCGAGGTGGAGCGCTCGCTGCGCGTCCTCGACGGCGCCGTCGCGGTGTTCGACGGAGTCGCCGGTGTCGAGCCGCAGTCCGAGACCGTGTGGCGCCAGGCGGACCGGTACGGCGTACCGCGGATCTGCTTCGTCAACAAGCTGGACCGCACCGGCGCGGAGTTCATGCGCTGCGTCGACATGATCGTCGACCGGCTGGCCGCCGTGCCGCTGGTGCTGCAGCTGCCGATCGGTGCCGAGGCCGACTTCATCGGCGTCGTCGACCTGGTCGGCATGCGGGCGCTGACCTGGCGCGGTGAGACCACGATGGGTGAGGACTACACCGTCGAGGAGATCCCCGCCACGCACACCGAGCTGGCCGCGCTGTGGCGCGACAAGCTGATCGAGACGCTGGCCGAGGCCGACGACGAGATCATGGAGCTGTACCTGGAGGGCGACGAGCCCAGCCAGGAGCTGCTGGTCGCGGCCATCCGCCGCGCGACCATCGCCAGCAAGCTGACCCCGGTGCTGACCGGAACGGCGTTCAAGAACAAGGGCGTGCAGCCCCTGCTCGACGCGATCAACGCCTACCTGCCGAGCCCGCTCGACGTGCCCGACATCGAGGGCCACGACGTCCGCGACGAGGCCGTCGTCGTCAGCCGCAAGCCGGCCGACGACGAGCCGTTCTCGGCGCTGGCGTACAAGATCGCGGCCGACCCGCACCTGGGCAAGCTGACCTTCATCCGGGTGTACTCGGGCAAGCTCGAGACCGGCACCCAGGTCCTGAACCCCACCAAGGGGCGCAAGGAGCGGATCGGCAAGATCTACCGGATGCACGCGAACAAGCGTGAGGAGATCGCGTCGGTCGGCGCCGGCCACATCGTCGCCGTGATGGGTCTGAAGGACACCACCACCGGCGAGACGCTGTGCGACCCGGCCAAGCCGATCATCCTGGAGTCGATGCAGTTCCCGGCTCCGGTCATCTCGGTCGCCATCGAGCCCAAGTCGAAGGCCGACCAGGAGAAGCTCGGCGTCGCGATCCAGCGCCTGGCCGACGAGGACCCGACCTTCCAGGTCCGGACCGACGAGGACACAGGCCAGACGATCATCGCCGGTATGGGTGAGCTCCACCTGGAGATCCTGGTCGACCGGATGAAGCGCGAGTTCCGCGTCGAGGCCAACGTCGGCAAGCCCCAGGTCGCCTACCGCGAGACCATCAAGAAGAAGGTCGAGAAGGTCGACTACACGCACAAGAAGCAGACCGGTGGTTCGGGTCAGTTCGCGCGTGTGATCATCAACATCGAGCCGACCGCCGTCGAGGCCGGAGGTGAGGGCGGCTACGAGTTCGTGAACGCCGTCACCGGTGGCCGGATCCCGCGGGAGTACATCCCGTCGGTGGACGAGGGCGCGCAGGAAGCGATGGAGTTCGGCGTACTGGCCGGGTACCCGATGGTCGACGTCAAGGTGACGCTGACCGACGGTGCGTACCACGACGTCGACTCCTCCGAGCTCGCGTTCAAGATCGCCGGTTCGATGGCGTTCAAGGATGCGGCCCGGCGGGCCACGCCCGTCATTCTGGAGCCGATGTTCGCGGTCGAGGTCATCACGCCCGAGGACTACATGGGTGAAGTGATCGGCGACCTCAACTCCCGTCGTGGCTCGATCCAGTCGATGGACGAGGGCCCCGGTGGCAGCCGAGCGATCAAGGCTTCGGTGCCGCTGTCCGAGATGTTCGGGTATGTCGGTGACCTGCGGTCGAAGACCCAGGGCCGCGCGTCGTACTCGATGCAGTTCGATTCCTACGCCGAGGTTCCGAAGAACGTGGCGGAAGAGATCATCAAGAAGGCCCGCGGCGAGTAATCTCGCCCCGGACCAACCAACCCACAGCGCGTCGGCGTACGGCGTAAGTCAACATTTTCCAGGAGGGCCCCAGTGGCTAAGGCGAAGTTCGAGCGGACTAAGCCGCACGTCAACATCGGCACCATCGGTCACATCGACCACGGTAAGACCACTCTTACCGCGGCGATCACCAAGGTGCTGCACGACAAGTACCCGACTCTGAACGAGGCCTCGGCCTTCGATCAGATCGACAAGGCGCCGGAAGAGCGCCAGCGCGGTATCACCATCTCGATCGCGCACGTCGAGTACCAGACCGAGGCCCGGCACTACGCCCACGTCGACTGCCCGGGACACGCGGACTACATCAAGAACATGATCACCGGCGCGGCCCAGATGGACGGCGCGATCCTGGTTGTCGCCGCCACCGACGGCCCGATGCCCCAGACGCGTGAGCACGTGCTGCTCGCCCGTCAGGTCGGCGTGCCGGCGATGGTTGTCGCCCTGAACAAGTGCGACATGGTCGACGACGAGGAGATCCTGGAGCTCGTCGAGCTCGAGGTCCGCGAGCTGCTCTCGGACCAGGAGTTCGACGGCGACAACGCGCCGATCGTCCGCGTCGCCGCTCACCCGGCGCTGCAGGGCGACGCCAAGTGGGGCGAGTCGATCCTCGAGCTGATGGCCGCGGTCGACGAGTACATCCCGCAGCCGGAGCGCGAGATCGACAAGCCGTTCCTGATGCCGGTGGAGGATGTCTTCACCATCACGGGTCGCGGCACGGTCATCACCGGCCGGATCGAGCGCGGCGTGGTCAAGGTCAACGAGACCGTCGACCTGATCGGCATCCGCGAGGCCAAGCAGACCACCACGGTCACCGGCATCGAGATGTTCCGCAAGCTGCTCGACGAGGGCCAGGCCGGTGAGAACGTCGGTCTGCTGCTTCGTGGCACCAAGCGCGAGGACGTCGAGCGCGGCATGGTCGTGATCAAGCCGGGCACGACCACCCCGCACACCAACTTCGACGCGTCGGTCTACATCCTGTCGAAGGAGGAGGGCGGCCGTCACACGCCGTTCTTCCAGAACTACCGCCCGCAGTTCTACTTCCGCACCACGGACGTCACCGGCGTCGTCACGCTGCCCGAGGGCACCGAGATGGTCATGCCGGGCGACAACACCGACATGTCGGTCGAGCTGATTCAGCCGATCGCCATGGAAGAGGGCCTGAAGTTCGCGATCCGGGAAGGTGGCCGTACCGTCGGCGCCGGCCGGGTCACCAAGATCATCAAGTGATCTCACGAGGTCCGCGAGGGCTCGCACGCTGAGCCCCGCGGACCTCTGCTTTGTGCCTGATCCGGCACTCAGGTGGTGCCGGATCCAGGCGTGAAGCCACTCGATTGGCATTCCGGTGCCGATCTCTGGCACACTATTCAGGTTGCTCAGGCGAGGCCGCCGGGGCGCGCCCCAGACCGTATTCAGGGTCTGGCAGGTCGCGCCGGACCGGAGACCATGCCGAGGTTCGGTCCGAGACCGAATCCCGATCTCCACTCCAGGGTCGAACAGTGACTGGCGCACGTATGTGCTCTGCACATATTTGTTCTGGTCGCGACACACCCGACCTCGGGGGTCGGAGCAACGCAACGAAGACGATAGAGAAGGACGAAGCGAAGCGATGGCGGGACAGAAGATCCGCATCCGGCTGAAGGCCTACGACCACGAGGTCATCGACAGCTCGGCGCGCAAGATTGTCGACACGGTGACGCGTACTGGTGCGAAGGTTGCTGGCCCGGTGCCGTTGCCGACGGAAAAGAACGTGTTCTGCGTCATCCGCTCGCCGCACAAGTACAAGGACAGCCGCGAGCACTTCGAGATGCGCACCCACAAGCGGCTCATCGACATCATCGACCCCACGCCGAAGACCGTCGACTCGCTGATGCGGCTCGACCTCCCGGCCGGTGTCGACATCGAGATCAAGCTCTGAGGGAACGCTGACCTATGAGCAAGCAGAAGAACACGCGAGGGCTGCTGGGCACCAAGCTCGGCATGACCCAGACCTGGGACGAGAACAACCGAGTCGTTCCCGTAACGGTGATCCAGGCCGGTCCGTGCGTGGTGACCGAGGTTCGCACCTCGTCCACCCACGGCTACGACGGCCTGCAGATCGCGTTCGGCGACATCGACCCGCGCAAGGTGACCAAGCCCCTGCGCGGCCACTTCGACAAGGCCGGTGTGACCCCGCGCCGGCACCTGCTGGAGCTGCGTACCGCTGACGCCAGCGAGTACACGCTGGGCCAGGAGATCAACGCCGAGGCCTTCGAGGCCGGCGAGATCGTCGACGTCTCCGCCACCAGCAAGGGCAAGGGCTTCGCCGGTGTCATGAAGCGGCACGGTTTCCACGGCCTGCGCGCCACGCACGGTGTGCACAAGAAGCACCGCTCGCCGGGTTCCATCGGCGGCTGCGCCACCCCGGGTCGGGTTTTCAAGGGCATGAAGATGTCCGGTCGGATGGGCCACGAGCAGGTGACCACGCAGAACGTCAAGGTGCACGCCATCGACGTCGAGCGCGGCCTCATCCTGATCAAGGGCGCTGTCCCCGGCCCCAAGGGCGGCCTTGTGCTGATCCGCAACGCCGCGAAGGGAGCGAGCAAGTGAGCACCGTCGATGTGACCGTCGTCAAGGGCGACAAGATCAGCAAGAAGGGCTCCGTCGAGCTCCCGGCCGAGCTGTTCGACGTCCAGGTGAACATCCCGCTGATCCACCAGGTCGTGGTGGCCCAGCTGGCCGCCGCGCGCCAGGGCACCCACAAGGTGAAGACCCGGGCCGAGGTCTCCGGTGGTGGCGCCAAGCCGTACCGCCAGAAGGGCACCGGCCGCGCGCGTCAGGGTTCGACCCGGGCGCCGCAGTTCACCGGTGGTGGCGTCGTGCACGGCCCGACCCCGCGCGACTACAGCCAGCGGACCCCGAAGAAGATGATCGCCGCCGCCCTGCGCGGTGCGCTCTCGGACCGGGCCCGTGACGGCCGCGTCTTCGTGGTCGAGCAGTTCGTCGACGGCGACGCGCCGTCGACCAAGGCAGCGCTGAAGGTGCTGGCCGAGGTCACCGAGCACGTCAAGGTGCTGGTCGTTGTCGACCGCAACGACGAGCTGACCTGGGTGAGCCTGCGCAACGTGCCGACCGTGCACCTGATCGCCGCCGACCAGCTGAACGCGTACGACGTGCTCTGCAGCGACGCGGTGGTCTACACCAAGGCAGCGCTGGAGAGCTTCGTCGCCGGCGCGCCCAAGGGCAAGTCCGTCAAGGCTGTCGCGACGTCGACCGAAGCCGAGCAGGAGGTAGAAGCATGAGCCACGGAGTCAACAAGGACCCGCGGGACGTGCTGCTGCGGCCGGTCGTGAGCGAGAAGAGCTACGGCCTGCTGGACGAGCAGAAGTACACGTTCGAGGTCGCTCCGGACGCCAACAAGACCGAGATCAAGCTCGCGGTCGAGAAGGTGTTCAAGGTCCGCGTGACCAGCGTCAACACACTGAACCGCAAGGGCAAGCGCCGCCGCACCCGTGCCGGCTGGGGCAAGCGCCCGGACACCAAGCGAGCGATCGTCAGCCTGTCCGGCGACGACCGCATCGACATCTTCGGAGGCCAGTCGTAATGGGTATCCGCAAATACAAGCCGACAACGCCGGGCCGTCGTGGCTCGAGTGTGGCCGACTTCGTCGAGCTCACCCGTTCGACCCCTGAGAAGTCCCTGCTCCGCCCGCTGCCGAAGAAGGGTGGCCGGAACAGCTCCGGCAAGATCACCACGCGGCACCACGGTGGCGGTCACAAGCGGGCGTACCGCCTGATCGACTTCAAGCGGTACGACAAGGACGGCGTCCCGGCGAAGGTTGCCGAGATCGAGTACGACCCGAACCGCACCGCGCGGATCGCGCTGCTGCACTACGTCGACGGCGAGAAGCGCTACATCCTCGCCCCGTCGAACCTGAAGCAGGGCACGATCATCGAGAACGGTCCGGCCGCCGACATCAAGGTGGGCAACAACCTGCCGCTGCGCAACATCCCGGTCGGCTCCACGGTGCACGCCGTCGAGCTGCGCCCGGGTGGCGGCGCCAAGATGGCCCGCTCCGCCGGTGCCAGCGTTCAGCTGGTCGCCAAGGAGGGCCGGATGGCCACCCTGCGGATGCCGTCCGGCGAGGTCCGGATGGTCGACGTGCGCTGCCGCGCCACCCTCGGTGAGGTGGGCAACGGCGAGCAGTCGAACATCAACTGGGGCAAGGCCGGCCGGATGCGCTGGAAGGGCAAGCGCCCGACCGTCCGTGGTGTCGCGATGAACCCGGTCGACCACCCGCACGGTGGTGGTGAGGGTAAGACCTCGGGTGGACGTCACCCGGTGTCCCCGTGGGGTCAGCCTGAGGGCCGCACCCGCACCCGCAAGGAAAGCGACCGCATGATCGTCCGGCGCCGCAAGGCCGGCAAGAAGCGCTGATAGGGAGCCGGACAGAAATGCCACGCAGCCTCAAGAAAGGCCCGTTCGTCGACCACCACCTGCTCAAGAAGGTGGAGGTGCAGAACGAAAAGGGCACCAAGAACGTGATCAAGACCTGGTCCCGCCGGTCGATGATCATTCCCGACATGATCGGCCACACGCTCGCGGTGCACGACGGCCGCAAGCACGTGCCGGTGTTCGTGACGGACGCGATGGTCGGGCACAAGCTCGGCGAGTTCGCCCCGACCCGCACGTTCAAGGGTCACGAGAAGGACGACCGGAAGTCACGGCGTCGCTGACCTCTGGTCAGTTGACGACGCGCAAGCAACCTACGGAGAGATTCGAACATCATGAGCGTTCAAGAGCGTAGGGCCGTCAGTGCCCGCCGCGAGAGCCTGCTGGGCGACGAGCCCGGGGCCTTCGCGGTCGCGCGCTTCGTCCGCGTGACGCCGATGAAGGCGCGTCGCGTGCTGGACCTGGTGCGTGGGATGGGTATCGACAACGCCCTCGCCACTCTGAAGTTCGCCCCGCAGGCCGCTGCCGCGACCGTGTACAAGGTCGTCGACAGCGCCGCGGCGAACGCCGAGGGCACCGAGCACCTGAGCCGCGCCGACCTGGTCGTGGTGAAGGCCTTCGTGGACGAGGGTCCGACGCTGAAGCGTCACCGCCCCCGTGCACAGGGCCGGGCCACCCGGATCGACAAGCGGACCAGCCACATCACTGTGGTCGTCGGCCCGCGGGCCGAGGAAGAGACCGCCAAGCCGGCGGCCGACGCCAAGAAGGCCAAGGGCAAGAAGGCCGCTGAGAAGAAGGGCAGGACCCGCTAGTGGGCCAGAAGGTAAACCCGCACGGGTTCCGCCTCGGTATCAGCACGGACCACAAGAGCCGCTGGTACGCCGACAAGCTGTACAAGGACTACGTCGGCGAGGACGTCAAGATCCGCCGTCTGCTGAGCAAGGGCATGGAGCGCGCCGGCATCTCCCGTGTGGAGATCGAGCGCACCCGTGACCGCGTTCGGGTCGACATCCACACCGCCCGTCCGGGCATCGTCATCGGTCGCCGCGGCGCCGAGGCGGACCGGATCCGGGGCAGCCTCGAGGAGCTCACCGGCAAGCAGGTGCAGCTGAACATCCTCGAGGTCAAGAACGCCGAGGTCGACGCGCAGCTGGTCGCCCAGGGCGTGGCCGAGCAGCTGTCCGGCCGCGTGGCGTTCCGCCGCGCGATGCGCAAGGCGATGCAGACCACCATGCGTGGCGGCGCCCTGGGCATCCGGATCCAGTGCTCCGGCCGGCTCGGTGGCGCTGAGATGTCGCGTTCGGAGTTCTACCGCGAAGGCCGTGTGCCGCTGCACACCCTGCGCGCGGACGTCGACTACGGCTTCTACGAGGCCCGCACGACCTTCGGCCGGATCGGCGTGAAGGTCTGGATCTACAAGGGTGACGTGTCCGGCTCCCGCGCCGAGCGCGAGGCGCAGGCCGCGGCCCGCGCCGCGAACCAGCAGCGTCGTCCGGCTCGCCGTGACGACCGCGGTGGTCGCGGTGGCGAGCGTGGCGGCGGCGACCGTGGCGGACGTCGCGACGACCGTCGTGACGGCGGCGCCCGCAACGAGGCCCCGAAGGCGGAGGCCACCACTGCTCCGGCGGCGGACAAGCCGGCCGAGACGACCGGAACGGAGAGCTGAACCGTGCTCATCCCCCGTAAGGTCAAGCACCGCAAGCAGCACCACCCGAAGCGCTCCGGCGCTGCCAAGGGCGGCACCACGCTGGCCTTCGGTGACTTCGGCATCCAGGCACTGGAGAGCCACTACGTCACCAACCGGCAGATCGAGTCGGCGCGTATCGCGATGACCCGGCACATCAAGCGTGGCGGAAAGGTCTGGATCAACATCTACCCGGACCGCCCGCTCACCAAGAAGCCTGCCGAGACCCGCATGGGTTCCGGTAAGGGTTCGCCGGAGTGGTGGATCGCCAACGTCAAGTCGGGCCGCGTGATGTTCGAGCTGTCCGGTGTCGACGAGCAGACCGCTCGCGAGGCCATGCGCCGCGCGATTCACAAGTTGCCGATGAAGTGCAAATTCATCACCCGAGAGGCAGGTGAGAACTGATGGCTACCCTGACCGCCGCCGAGCTGCGGAACCTGGGCAAGGACGAGCTGCTGAGCAAGCTCGGCGAAGCCAAGGAGGAGCTGTTCAACCTCCGGTTCCAGGCTGCCACGGGTCAGCTGGAGTCCCACGGCCGGCTGCGCGCCGTCCGTAAGGACATCGCCCGCATCTACACGGTGCTGACCGAGCGCGCGCTCGGCATCACCGAAGAGGTGGACGCTCCGGTCGCCGCAGCCGAGGCCGAGACTGAGGCCGACGAGACCGCGGACGACAGCGAGAAGGCTGGGAGCAAGGCATGACCGAGAACACAGCGAAGGACGAGACCGTGAGCACGACCGAGGCGCGCGGCGCACGTAAGACCCGTGAGGGTCTGGTGCTGAGCGACAAGATGGACAAGACCGTCACCGTCGAGGTCGAGGACCGGGTCAAGCACAAGCTGTACGGCAAGGTCATCCGTCGCACCCGCAAGCTCAAGGCGCACGACGAGCAGAACGCCGCCGGCATCGGCGACCGGGTTCTCCTGATGGAGACGCGGCCGCTGTCGGCGACCAAGCGGTGGCGCATCGTCGAGATCCTCGAGAAGGCCAAGTAATCAAGGCCTCGAGGTCACGGCAACGCCCAGCTGTACCCAATCGAAATTATTCGTTCCGCAAGGCTCACGTGAGTGAGAACCAGCGAGACAACCAGGAGATCAACAGATGATCCAGCAGGAGTCGCGACTGAAGGTCGCCGACAACACGGGTGCGAAGGAAATTCTTTGCATCCGCGTGCTCGGTGGCTCCGGTCGGCGCTACGCCGGTGTCGGGGACACGATCGTCGCCACCGTCAAGGACGCGATCCCGGGTGGTGGCGTGAAGAAGGGTGACGTCGTCAAGGCTGTCATCGTGCGAACCGTGAAGGAGCGCCGGCGTCCGGACGGCTCCTACATCCGCTTCGACGAGAACGCCGCCGTCATCCTCAAGGCCGACGGTGAGCCGCGTGGGACCCGCATCTTCGGGCCGGTCGGCCGGGAGCTGCGCGAGAAGCGCTTCATGAAGATCATCTCGCTCGCTCCGGAGGTGCTCTGACATGGCAGACAAGTCCGTAGTCAAGGGGCAGCGCAAGCTGCACGTGAAGAAGGGTGACCTCGTCCGCGTGGTCACCGGCAAGTCCAAGGGACTCGAGGGCAAGATCATCTCGGTCCAGCCCGACGACGAGCTCGTCATCGTCGAAGGCGTGAACCGGGTCAAGAAGCACACCAAGGTGCAGCAGGCCCAGCGCGGCGGCACGACGGGTGGCATCGTCACCCAGGAAGCCCCGATCCACGTCTCCAACGTGATGCTCCTGGTCGAGGTCGACAAGGACGGCAAGAAGCAGAAGGTGACCACCCGCGTCGGGTACAACCGCGTCGAGGTGCAGAAGCGGCGCCCGGACGGTTCGACGTACACCGGTTTCCGGAGCGTCCGGATCGCTCGGCGTACCGGCGAGGAGATCTGATGACCACCGCAGTGACCGAGGCGAAGGTCCAGCCCCGGATGAAGACCAAGTACCGCGAAGAGATCGTCGGACAGCTGCAGGAGCAGTTCCAGTTCGAGAACGTCATGCAGGTGCCCGGGCTCACCAAGATCGTGGTGAACATGGGTGTCGGCGAGGCGGCTCGCGACTCCAAGCTGATCGACGGCGCGATCAAGGACCTGGCCGCGATCACCGGTCAGAAGCCGCAGGTCACCAAGGCCCGCAAGTCGATCGCGCAGTTCAAGCTGCGCGAGGGGATGCCGATCGGCGCCCACGTGACGCTGCGCGGCGACCGGATGTGGGAGTTCCTGGACCGGCTGCTGGCGCTCGCGCTGCCCCGGATCCGCGACTTCCGCGGCCTGTCCCCGAAGCAGTTCGACGGCAACGGGAACTACACCTTCGGTCTGACCGAGCAGGTCATGTTCCACGAGATCAACCAGGACCGGATCGACCGGGTCCGGGGCATGGACATCACCGTGGTGACCAGCGCCAAGAACGACGACGAGGGGCGCGCGCTGCTGCGGCAGCTCGGCTTCCCGTTCAAGGAGATGTGACGTGGCGAAGACAGCACTCAAGGTCAAGCAGGCCCGGAAGCCGAAGTTCGCGGTGCGTGGCTACACGCGCTGCCAGCGGTGCGGCCGGCCGAAGGCGGTCTTCCGCAAGTTCGGCCTGTGCCGGATCTGCCTGCGGGAGATGGCGCACCGGGGCGAGCTGCCCGGCGTGACCAAGTCCAGCTGGTGACCGAGCTCTTCAGCACCGAACTTTTCTCCACCCACCATCTAGTCACCGTAGGTCGCCGTCCGGCGAAACCACGGCGGGAAAGAGGCCCCAGGCCATGACGATGACCGACCCGATCGCAGACATGCTGACGCGTCTGCGCAACGCCAATCAGGCGTACCACGAGTCGACCTCGATGCCGTACAGCAAGATCAAGCAGGGCATCGCCGACATCCTGCAGCAGGAGGGTTACATCTCCTCCTACCAGGTCGAGGAGCCCAAAGAGGGCACCGTCGGCAAGACCCTGATCGTCGACCTGAAGTTCGGGCCGAGCCGGGAGCGCTCCATCGCGGGCGTGCGCCGGATCAGCAAGCCGGGACTGCGGGTCTACGCGAAGTCGACCAACCTGCCGAAGGTGCTGGGAGGCCTGGGCGTCGCCATCATCTCGACGTCGCAGGGTCTGCTCACCGACCGTCAGGCCAAGAACAAGGGCGTTGGCGGGGAAGTCCTCGCCTACGTCTGGTGACGAAGAACCGGAAGGAGGACCACATTCATGTCTCGCATCGGTAAGCTCCCGATCTCGGTCCCGTCCGGCGTCGACGTCACGATCGACGGCCAGACGGTCACCGTCAAGGGTCCCAAGGGTCAGCTCTCGCACGTCGTGGCTGAGCCCATCGTGGTCAACCGGGACGAGGACGGCGCCATTGCCGTCGCGCGTCCGGACGACCAGCGCACGAGCAAGGAACTGCACGGCCTGTCCCGCACCCTGATCGCCAACCTGGTGACCGGCGTGACGGACGGCTACGAGAAGAAGCTCGAGATCGTCGGCGTCGGGTACCGCGTCCTGGCCAAGGGACCGACCCAGCTGGAGTTCTCGCTCGGCTACAGCCACACGATCACGGTGGACGCGCCCGACGGCATCACTTTCGCCGTCGAGACGCCGACCAAGTTCTCGGTGCAGGGAATCGACAAGCAGTCCGTCGGTGAGGTCGCCGCGAACATTCGCAAGCTGCGCAAGCCCGAGCCGTACAAGGGCAAGGGTGTGCGGTACGCGGGCGAGCAGGTCCGCCGCAAGGTCGGAAAGGCTGGTAAGTAACGATGGCGATCGGTTTGCGGCACAACAAGCACGCCGCCAAGACGACAGCTTCGCGGCTGCGTCGTCAGATCCGCGTCCGGAAGAAGATCAACGGCACGGCCGTCCGGCCGCGCCTGGTGGTCAGCAAGTCCTCGAAGCACCTGTTCGCTCAGGTCATCGACGACGTGGCCGGCGTGACGCTGGTGTCGGCTTCCACGATGGAGTCCGACCTGCGCGGCGCGGAGGCGAACAAGACCGACAAGGCCAAGACGGTGGGCGGCCTGATCGCCGACCGCGCCAAGGCCGCCGGTATCGACTCGGTCGTGTTCGACCGGGCCGGGAACAAGTACCACGGCCGCATCGCGGCACTGGCCGACGCCGCCCGCGAGGGTGGGCTCGGCTTCTGATGACGGCGACAAGGGAAGAAGGTAGTTCGAAATGAGCGGAGGCCAGCAGCGTCGCGGAGGCGGCGCCGGTGGTGAGCGCCGTGGCCGCGACGGTGGTCGCGGTCAGGCAGCTGACAAGACCGCCTACATCGAGCGCGTGGTAGCCATCAACCGGGTCGCCAAGGTCGTGAAGGGTGGTCGTCGCTTCAGCTTCACCGCCCTCGTGGTCGTCGGCGACGGTGAAGGCACCGTCGGTGTGGGATACGGCAAGGCCAAGGAGGTGCCCGCGGCGATCGCCAAGGGTGTCGAGGAGGCCAAGAAGTCGTTCTTCAAGGTGCCGAGGATCCAGGGCACCATCCCGCACCCGGTCCAGGGTGAGAAGGCCGCCGGCGTGGTCATGCTGCGCCCGGCCGCTCCTGGTACCGGTGTGATCGCGGGTGGCTCGGCGCGCGCCGTACTGGAGTGCGCGGGGATCCACGACATCCTGAGCAAGTCGCTGGGTTCCTCCAACGCGATCAACGTGGTGCACGCCACGGTGGCCGCGCTGCAGGCCCTGGAGACCCCGGAGGCCGTGGCCGCGCGCCGTGGCCTGCCGGTCGAGCACGTCGCTCCGGCGGCACTGCTGAAGGCGCGGGCGGAGGCGACATCCTGATGGCACGCTTGAAGGTGACGCAGACCCGTTCCGGCATCGGTGGCAAGCAGAACCAGCGCGACACGCTGCGCACCCTGGGCGTCAAGCGGATCGGCGACACCGCCGTCCACGAGGACAAGCCCGAGGTTCGCGGCATGGTGCGCACGGTTCGCCACCTCATCACCGTCGAAGAGGTTGACTGACATGGCGCTCAAGGTTCATCACCTGCGTCCGGCGCCCGGAGCCAAGACCGCCAAGATCCGCAAGGGTCGTGGTGAGGGCAGCAAGGGCAAGACGGCCGGCCGCGGTACCAAGGGCAGCAAGGCCCGTAACAACATCCCCGAGTGGTTCGAGGGTGGCCAGATGCCGCTGCACATGCGGCTTCCGAAGCTCAAGGGCTTCAAGAGCAGGAACCGAGTGGAGTTCCAGGTCGTTAACCTGGAGAAGCTCGGACAGCTGTTCCCCGAGGGCGGTGAGATCGGTGTGACCGATCTCGTCGCGAAGGGCGCGGTCCGAAGTGGTCAGCCGGTGAAGGTGCTGGGTGACGGCGAACTGACCGTGGCACTGCAGGTTTCGGTGAACAAGTTCTCCAAGTCCGCCAAGGAGAAGATCGCGGCGGCCGGGGGCACCACCACCGAGGTGTGAGTGCCAGGGCTCGTACGGCGCCAGCGCTGATATTGTGCGCTGGTCGTCGGACGAGCCCTGGTTCGTCTCTTGCCCAGCTGCTTTGCTAGGCCCTTGCCCTGACCGGGCATCGGATAAATGTGGGAGGACAGGGTGTTAGGCGCCTTTGCCAACGCGTTCAAGACTCCGGACCTGCGCCGGAAGATCTTGTTCGTGCTCTTCATCGTCGTGATCTTCCGGATCGGTTCGGTCGTGCCGGCGCCCGGTGTCAACGTCCAGGCGCTGGACATCTGCCTGCAGGCGTCGAAGCAGGGTGAGAACGCGAACCTGTACAACCTGATCAACCTGTTCTCCGGCGGTGCGCTGCTGCAGCTCGCGATCTTCGCGCTCGGCATCATGCCGTACATCACCGCCAGCATCATTCTGCAGCTGCTCACCGTGGTGATCCCGCGGCTGGAGTCGCTGAAGAAGGAAGGCCAGGCGGGACAGGGCAAGATCACCCAGTACACGCGGTTCCTGACCGTCGGTCTGGCGATCCTGCAGGCGACCGCGTTCGTCGCGCTCGCCCGGACCCCCGGCCGGCTGTTCAACGGGTGCAACGAGCAGCTGCTGCACAGCGACAAGTGGTTCCCGGTCGTCGTCATGGTGCTCACCATGACCGCCGGTACCGGTGTGGTCATGTGGCTCGGTGAGCTGATCACCGACCGCGGCGTCGGCAACGGTATGTCGATCCTGATCTTCACCCAGATCGTCGCCACCTTCCCGACCCAGCTCTGGGCGATCCGCAAGAGCCACGGCATCCCGACGTTCCTGGCCGTGCTGGCGGTCGGCCTGGTGATCATGGCCGCGGTCATCTTCATCGAGCAGGCGCAGCGCCGGATCCCGGTGCAGTACGCCAAGCGCATGGTCGGCCGGAAGATGTTCGGCGGCACCTCGACGTACATCCCGCTGAAGGTCAACCAGGCCGGCGTCATCCCGGTGATCTTCGCGTCCAGCCTGCTCTACCTGCCCGTCCTGGTCAGCCAGTTCCGGCAGGACGAGAAGTGGGCGCAGTGGATCCAGGGCAACCTCGTCAAGGGCGACCATCCCATCTACATGGTGACGTACGTCGCGCTTATTATCTTTTTCACGTACTTCTACGTCTCGATTACCTTCAACCCGAAGGAAGTTGCTGACAACATGAAGAAGTACGGCGGCTTCATTCCCGGGATCCGGGCTGGGCGGCCGACCGAGGAGTACCTCTCCTACGTTCTGTCCCGCATCACGCTGCCCGGCGCGATCTACCTGGCGATCATCTCGATGATCCCGCTGATCGCACTGGTGCTCTTGAACGCCAGCCAGAGCTTCCCGTTCGGTGGTACGTCGATCCTGATCATGGTCGGCGTCGGACTGGACACGGTGAAGCAGATCGAGAGTCAGCTGCAGCAGCGTAACTACGAAGGGTTCCTGCGCTGATGAGAATGTTGCTGATGGGTCCGCCCGGGGCGGGCAAGGGCACGCAGGCAAAGGTGCTTGCGGAGCGTCTGAACATCCCGGCAGTCTCCACCGGCGACATCTTCCGGCAGAACGTGAAGGACGAGACCGAGCTGGGTCTCGAGGCGAAGCGGTACATGGACGCGGGCAACTACGTCCCCGACGAGGTCACGAACGCAATGGTGCGGGACCGGTTGTCCGAAGCGGACGCCGGCGCGGGCTTCCTCCTGGACGGTTACCCCCGGACGCTGCCGCAGGTCGGCACGCTCGACGACATCCTGGCCGAGCACGGCCACAAGCTGGACGCGGTGGTGGCGTTGACCGCCGACGCCGACGTACTGGTGGACCGGATGCTCAAGCGGGCCAAGATCGACGGCCGGTCGGACGACTCCGAGGAGGTCGTCCGGCACCGCCAGGACGTCTACACCGCCGAGACCAAGCCGCTGCTGCAGGTGTACGCGCAGCGCGGACTGCTGGTCGAGGTGGACGGCGTCGGCGAGATCGACGAGGTCAGCGAGCGCGTGCTCGCCGCCCTCAAGTCGATCGGCGAATGAACTCCGGGTCCGCCCGGCGACCACGCGTCGCCGGGCGGACCTTTTTGCTGTCCAAGGTGGCCCGCACGGGCTGCCACAGAAGTGGAGTACGGAGCAGATGATCTTCAAGGACCGCGGGATCGAGATCAAGACCCGCGAGCAGATCCTGGCCATGCGCAAGGCCGGCCTGGTGGTCGGCCGCACGCTGGAGCTGCTCCGGGCCGCGGTGAAGCCCGGCATCACCACCGGTGAGCTCGACGCGATCGCGGAGGACCACATCCGGTCCTCCGGCGCGACGCCGTCGTTCCTGGGCTACCACGGCTTCACCGGGTCGATCTGCGCCTCGGTGAACGACGAGATCGTGCACGGCATCCCCGGTGACCGGGTGCTGGCCGACGGCGACCTGATCTCGATCGACTGCGGTGCGATCGTCGACGGCTGGCACGGCGACGCGGCGATCTCGGTCGGCGTCGGTACGGCGTCCGACGAGCTGCTCGAGCTGGCCCGGATCTGCGAGGAGTCGATGTGGCGCGGCTTCGCGGCCGCCAAGCTCGGTGGCCGGCTGACCGACATCTCGGCCGCCGTCGAGGCGCACGTGCGCGCCAACTCGTCGTACGGGATCGTCGAGGACTTCGTCGGGCACGGGATCGGGTCGGCGATGCACCAGCCGCCGAACGTGCCGAACTTCGGCAAGGCGGGCAAGGGGCCCAAGCTGGTCGAGGGTCTGGCGCTGGCGGTCGAGCCGATGATCACGCTGGGCAAGCAGGACAACCACACGCTCGAGGACGACTGGACGGTCGTCACCGACGACGGGACCGTGGCCGCGCACACCGAGCACACGTTCACGCTGACCCCGCAGGGCCCGTGGGTGCTGACCGCGCTCGACGGTGGCGAGGCCAAGCTGGCCGAGCTCGGTGTGACCTTCGGCCCGCTGGCCGACTGACCTGCTCGCCCGGGCAGACTTCGGGGCAGCCGTACGGCGGACGCGCGGGTCAACCCATCGGGGGACGCCGCGCGGTCCCGCGCTGAGGCACACTGGGGGCATGCCCAGCTCGTACCAGCCCCACCAGCGCTTCACCGAGGCCGATCGCGACAAGATCGCCGGCCGGTTGCGTGACGCCTTCGCGGACGGGCGGCTGGACCAGCCGGAGTTCAGCCGACGGCTCGACGACCTGTACGGCGCGCAGACCTACGGCGAGCTCGAGCCGCTGGTGCGCGACCTGCCGCCGGTCCGGACGTACCAGACGCCCGCGGTGGTGCAGAACGTGCAGCCCACCCCGGAGCCCGGCACCTTCCCGGAACGCAAGAAGGAGAACCAGCCGCAGCGCAACCTGCAGGGGCTGCTCGGCGGCTTCACCGGCGTCGTCGTGATCAACGTGATGATCTGGTTCGTCATCGGTGTCGCCAACGGTGGCCACTGGCCGCACTTCTGGCCGGTCTGGCTGCTGATCCCGTGGGCCCTGATGGGCATGGGTCACTTCGGAAAGCATCGGTGACCGAGACCGGCGCCGAGGGGTCGCGGCTGCGCCCGGACTGGGCCTGGCAGCTGCGCCAGGGCTCCGCACTGGTCTACGTGGCGTGGTTCCTGGTCGCGATCCCGTTGGTCGTCGTCGGCCTGCTGGTGGAGCCGCGGTGGGTCGGTTGGCTCGTGCTCGCGTGGTTCCTGGTGCTGGTCGCGCTGACCGCGGCGTTCCGCATCTCCGAGAACCGTCAGCGCCGGGCCTGGTCCGACATGGCCCGGCAGCTCGGCTGGCAGGTCAGCGCCGGCGATCCCGACCTGGTCGACCGCTGGCCGTTCCCGCCGTTCGACGTCGATCCGGCGGCGGAGGTGTACGACGTGACGACCGGCCGGCATCGTGGCCGTGAGCTGATCGCCGGTCGGTTCCGGCACAAGGTACGGCGTCGCCAGCTCGGCTTCGACTTCCTGGACCTGGAGGTCGACCGGCCACTGCCGCCGATGCAGTTGCTGCCCACCTCGCTGGCGCCCGTCGCCGCAGCCAGCTTGGTGCCGCTGAAGCTGACGGTCGACGGGTTGCCGGAGAAGTACTGCCTGTTCAACGGTCGTGAGGATCTGGCGCTGGAAGTGCTGCACCGGCGGGCGGTCGACGTACTCGGTCAGGTGCCGCCGTTCGGCTTCAGCTGCGAGGGCCGGCGGTTCGTCGCGATCTTCCCGGCGTACCGGGAGGCCTCGGTCGTACTGGCCCACCTGGACGCCGCCTGCGACCTGCTCGCGCTGATCCCCGAGCACGTGTGGCAGACCGGCGAGCAGTGGGCGGCTACCCAGCAGTCCTGAGCAGCCTGACGGTGACGCCGAAGTCCTCGTCGCCGTGGCCTTCCCGTACGGCGCGGTCGAGCAGTTCGCCCATCGGTACCAGCAGACTCGGGTCGACGCCCTGGGCGCGCGCCGCGTCGAGCAGGTTGACGAAGCCGGCCGCCTGCATCTCCAGGTTGGAACCGGCAGCGCCGGGCTCGGCGCCGTACTCGAGGTCCTTGGCCATCTCCGGAACGCTGCTGAGCATCGCGGTCAGCCAGGGGACCAGGAGCTCGTTGGTGAAGGCGGTCGGGGAGATCTTCTCGCTGGAGATCAGCGCGAGGGCCTGGGCGGCGCCCGCGAACATGCCGTACATGCCGCTCAGCAGTGCGAGGTCCTGCAGCGCGGCGAGGCCCGGGTCGGTCCCGACGAACTGGGGCCGGGCCACTGTCGAGAGGGCTGCGCCGTGCTTCTCGAAGGCGGCTTCGGACCCGCTGTAGAGGATGAACGCGGCCGGGCCGCCGATCATCGCGGGCACGGCCATGATGCCGCCGTCCAGGTAGTCCGCGCCCTGCTGCGTCGCCCAGTCGGCGGTACGACGGGCGTGGGCGGGAGTGCCGTTGGTGAGGTTGACCAGCGTGCGGCCGGAGAACTCGGTCGCAGCCGGGGCCAGGGCCTCCTGGACCGAGGCGTCGTCGAGCAGGCAGACGACGATCAACGAGCTGCTGCTGACGGCGTCGGCGACGGTCTGCGCGCGGGTGACGCCGGTGAGGTCGGGCGCGCGGCCCGGGGTGCGGTTCCAGACGGTGGTCGGGTGGCCGGCGGCGGTGAAGGCCCGGGCGAGGGCCGTACCCATCGCGCCGAGGCCGAGAACGGTCACGGGTGTCTTCATGGGTCCAGGCTGGCGCCTTGACTGTAGAGTGGACAAGTACCGACTAATTAGTCAGGTACTCACCGAAAGGTAAGTATCAGATGGCCGGACCGACGCCGTACACCTGTGGCCTGGACGCCGCCGCCGACGTGATCGGCGGGAAGTGGAAGCCGCGCATCCTGTGGGCGCTCAGTCACGGGCCCCGACGGTTCTCCGAGCTGCGCAAGGAGGTCTCCGGGGTGAGCGAGAAGATGCTGATCCAGCAGCTCCGTGAGCTGGAGTCCCGGGAGATCGTGCACCGGGAGGTCTACCACCAGGTGCCGCCCAAGGTGGAGTACTCGCTGACGCCGCTGGGGGAGTCCCTGAACGCCGCGCTGGCCCCGCTGGACGCCTGGGGTGCCGAGCACCTGACCGAGCTGGAGTGCACCCGCTGAGCCCCGATTGGGTTTCTCACCGGTAGGTGGCGTAGACTCTTCCCTTGGCTCTTTGTAGCCTCTGGTTGCTATGCCCAACGCTCGTTCCGGGCCCAGCGATCATGCACCACCAATCATTCAGTACGTCGTCTACAGAAGTGCGAGGACATGCCCAAAAAAGAGGGAGTCATCGAACTCGAGGGCACCATCGTCGAGGCTTTGCCGAACGCGATGTTCCGTGTTGAGCTGTCCAACGGGCACAAGGTGCTCGCGCACATCAGCGGCAAGATGAGGCAGCACTACATCCGGATCCTCCCCGAGGACCGGGTCGTCGTGGAGCTGTCGCCGTACGACCTCACCAGGGGTCGGATCGTCTACCGGTACAAGTAACCACAGCCACCTGTCGAAGAAAGAAGCTCGATGAAGGTCAATCCGAGCGTCAAGAAGATCTGCGACAAGTGCAAAGTGATCCGCCGTCACGGCCGGGTCATGGTGATCTGCGAGAACCCGCGGCACAAGCAGCGGCAGGGCTGATCCAAGCCTCACCTCGCACCACGGCACTTTCGCACCACAGCGCGCACGCTCGTCCAGCACAGCAACAGGCTGGACGTTGCCCCCGGAACAGAGGCCGGGGCCTTGCCGGTGTTCTGCTCGCAAAAGCAGAAACAACACCGAGGCGGGCAAGGACGCGGCGCGCCCCCACACCTCTGCCGACGAAAGGAACACCGCCACATGGCACGCCTCGTTGGCGTCGACCTCCCGCGCGACAAGCGCATCGAGGTCGCACTCACCTACATCTTCGGTGTAGGTCGTACTCGCGCCCTGAAGACGCTCGAAGCCACCGGCATCTCCGGTGACAAGCGCGTCCACGAACTGGGCGACGAGGAACTGGTCAAGCTCCGGGACTGGATCGAAGGCAACTACAAGATCGAAGGTGACCTCCGTCGCGAGGTGACCGCGGACATCCGCCGCAAGATCGAGATCGGGTCGTACCAGGGTCGCCGGCACCGCAGCGGCCTGCCGGTGCGTGGTCAGCGCACGCGGACCAACGCCCGTAGCCGGAAGGGTCGCAAGAAGGCGATCGCCGGCAAGAAGAAGAAGTGACCCGGATGACCGTCGACCACCCCAGGAGCAACTGACTTATGCCTCCCAAGAGCCGCACCGCGGCCGGCGCGAAGAAGGTGCGCCGCAAGGAGAAGAAGAACGTGGCCGCCGGCCACGCGCACATCAAGAGCACGTTCAACAACACGATCGTGACGATCACCGACCCGACCGGCGCGGTCATCTCGTGGGCTTCCGCGGGCACCGTCGGCTTCAAGGGTTCGCGCAAGTCGACCCCGTTCGCCGCGCAGATGGCCGCCGAGGCCGCCGGGCGCCGGGCGATGGAGCACGGCATGCGCAAGATCGACGTCTTCGTGAAGGGTCCCGGCTCCGGCCGTGAGACCGCGATTCGTTCGCTGGGTGCGGTCGGCCTCGAGGTCGGCACCATCCAGGACGTCACCCCGACCGCCCACAACGGCTGCCGCCCTCCCAAGCGGCGCCGGGTCTGATCCCAGGAAAGGTAGGCAGCGAAAATGGCCCGTTACACCGGACCCATGACCAAGAAGTCGCGCCGTCTCGGGGTCGACCTCGTCGGTGGCGACAAGGCGTTCGAGCGTCGTCCGTACCCGCCGGGTATGCACGGCCGCGGCCGTCCCAAGGAGAGCGAGTACCTGCTTCAGCTCCGTGAGAAGCAGAAGGCCCGTTACGCCTACGGCGTGCTCGAGAAGCAGTTCAGCCTGTACTACAAGGAGGCCTCGCGGCGTCCGGGTAAGACCGGTGACAACCTGCTGATCATCCTCGAGTCCCGCCTCGACAACGTCGTGTACCGCGCCGGTCTGGCCCGGACGCGTCGTCAGGCCCGTCAGCTCGTCGTGCACGGTCACTTCACCGTGAACGGCATCAAGGTGAACATCCCGTCGTACCGCGTTGCGGCCCACGACGTGATCGACGTCCGTGCGAAGTCGAACGAGATGACCCCGTTCATCATCGCGCGGGAGACGCACTCGGAGCGGGTCGTCCCGGCATGGCTCGAGGCCCTGCCGGAGCGGCTGCGGATCCTCGTGCACCAGCTGCCCACCCGGGCACAGATCGACACCCAGGTCGCAGAGCACCTGATCGTCGAGCTCTACTCGAAGAACTGATCCGGCACCCGCCGGTGGCCTCCGGGCCGCCGGCGGGTCCGGTCGTTCTTCACCTCGCGACCTCAAATAGTGGTCGTCGCGACAGAAGAAGGAAGTAGCAAACGTGCTGATCGCACAGCGTCCCACCCTGACCGAAGAGGTCGTCGGCGAGCACCGCTCGCGGTTCGTGATCGAGCCGCTGGAGCCGGGCTTCGGCTACACCCTCGGCAACTCCATCCGCCGCACCCTGCTGTCGTCCATCCCGGGCGCCGCCGTGACCAGCATCAAGGTCGACGGCGTGCTGCACGAGTTCTCGACGGTCGCCGGTGTCAAGGAAGACGCCACCCAGCTGATCCTGAACCTCAAGGACCTGGTCGTCTCCTCCGAGCACGACGAGCCGGTCACCATGTACCTGCGCAAGCAGGGCCCCGGTGACGTCACCGCCGCCGACATCGCGCCGCCGGCCGGTGTCGAGGTGCACAACCCGGACCTGAAGATCGCCACCCTGAACGAGAAGGGCCGGCTCGAGATGGAGCTGGTCGTCGAGCGGGGCCGCGGTTACGTGTCCGCGATCCAGAACAAGTCCGCCGACGCCGAGATCGGCCGGATGCCGGTCGACTCGATCTACTCGCCGGTCCTCAAGGTGACCTACAAGGTCGAGGCGACCCGTGTCGAGCAGCGCACCGACTTCGACCGTCTCGTGGTCGACGTCGAGACCAAGCCGTCGATGCTGCCCCGCGACGCCGTCGCGTCGGCCGGTAAGACCCTGGTCGAGCTGTTCGGTCTGGCCCGTGAGCTGAACGTCGAGGCCGAGGGCATCGACATCGGCCCGTCGCCGGTCGACGAGCAGATGGCCGCCGACCTGGCGCTGCCGGTCGAGGACCTGCAGCTGACCGTCCGGTCCTACAACTGCCTCAAGCGCGAGGGCATCCACACCGTGGGTGAGCTGATCTCGCGCAGCGAGCAGGACCTGCTGGACATCCGCAACTTCGGCTCCAAGTCGATCGACGAGGTCAAGCTGAAGCTGGCCGAGATGGGCCTGTCGCTGAAGGACTCGCCTCCCGGCTTCGACCTGCGCGCCGCTGCCGAGGCCTACGGTGACGACGCCGAGGACGAGGACGAGAGCTTCGCCGAGACCGAGCAGTACTGACCTTTCGAAGGCCTCACGGCCTGTTCCCAAGGTCCGCACCCGGGCCTGAGATTTCTGGAGTTGGACAATGCCTACCCCCACCAAGGGATCCCGCCTCGGCGGCAGCCCGGCGCACGAGAAGCTGATCCTCAGCAACCTCGCGACGTCGCTGTTCGAGCACGGCGCGATCACCACGACCGCGACGAAGGCCAAGCGCCTGCAGCCGCTGGCCGAGTCGTTCATCACCAAGGCCAAGCGCGGCGACCTGAACTCGCGCCGTCAGGTGATGAAGCGGATCAAGGACAAGAGCGTCGTGCACGTGCTGTTCACCGAGATCGGTGAGCGGTACGCCGACCGTCCGGGCGGCTACACCCGGATCATCAAGCTCGGCCCCCGCAAGGGCGACAACGCCCCCATGGTGAAGATCGAGCTGGTCGAGGCGCTGGCGGACTCGCCGAAGGCGAAGAAGGCGGCCGCCAAGAAGGCTCCGGCGAAGAAGGCCACCGCGAAGAAGGCGGCCGCCAAGGCCGACGACGCGCCGGTTGCCGACGAGGCCAAGGACGAGAAGGTCCAGGACGTCGTCGCCGCCAAGTACGAGGGTTCGGCCGCTCCGCTGGCCGACGGCTCGGCGCCCGAGGGCTTCGACATCAAGGGCAACGAGAACTCGATGAAGTTCCACACCACCGACTCCCCGTGGTACGACCAGACCGAGGCTGAGGTCTGGTTCGCCACCGAGGAGGCGGCCGCGGCCGCCGGCTTCACGAAGGCCGGCGAGACCGAGGACAAGTAACACCCAGTACGTCACAGCGCCCCCACACCCGTCAGGGTGTGGGGGCGCTGTTGCGTTAGATTGCCCTGTGCGTTGGCGGATAGACCTGAGATACGACGGGACGGGATTCCACGGCTGGGCCAAGCAGGCCGGGCTCAGGACCGTGCAGGGCGACTTCGAGGAAGCCCTCCGGACGATCCTGCGGATCGAGCTCGCCCCGACCGTGACCTGTGCGGGCAGGACCGACACCGGGGTCCACGCCCGGGGCCAGGTGGCCCACGTGGACCTGGACACCTCGATGACCGCCCGGGAGCTGCATCGCCGGCTCAACGGCGTGCTGCCCGAGGACGTCTGGGTGATCTCGGTCGTGGAGGCTCCGGAAGGCTTCGACGCCAGATTCTCGGCGCTCTTCCGCCGGTACGTGTACCGGATCTGCGACGACTCGGTCGGCTGGGATCCTCTCCGCCGGCAGGAGGTCCTGCGGGTCGGCCTTGCCCTGGACGTCGACCGGATGAACGACGCCGCCCAGAAGCTGCTCGGTGAGCACGACTTCGCCGCCTTCTGCCGCAGGCGCGAGGGCGCGAGCACGGTCCGGGCGCTGCGCGAGTTCACCTGGGCGAGGGTCGCGCCGGGACGCGTGGAGGCCACGGTGATCGCTGACGCGTTCTGCCACTCGATGGTGCGGGCGCTGGTGGGCTCGGTCGTCCCGGTCGGCGACGGACGCCGGGAGGCCGACTGGCCTGCCAGCGTGCTCGCGGCGCGGGTCCGCAACTCGGCGGTGACGGTCCTGCCGGCGCACGGCCTGACGCTGGAGGAAGTGCGCTACCCGGCGGACGATCAGGTGGCTGCGCGAGCCGTGGAGACCCGACAGGTCCGTGGAGAGGTGTACCGGCGTGACTGACCACTTCTTCTCGGAGGACCCGACCTCGGCCGACGTACGGCGTACTGTGCAAGCCCGGATCTGGGACCGGGACTATGAGTTCACCACCGCGAGCGGAGTCTTCTCCCGGGACCGGTTGGATCTCGGTACGTCGATCCTGCTGCGCGAGGTGCGGCCCGTGGCGGGTCCGCGGACGATTCTCGACCTCGGCACCGGCTACGGGCCGATCGCGTGCGCGCTGGCCGTGGAGGTCCCGGAGGCAGTCGTCTGGGCGGTCGACGTGAACAACCGGGCGCTGGAGCTGACCGGGCTCAACGCGACGGCCGCGGGCGTCGCTGAGCGGGTGCACGCGGTGCAGCCTGACGACGTACCGGACGACGTGGTGTTCGACGAGCTGTGGTCCAACCCGGCGATCCACATCGGCAAGCCGGAGCTGCACAAGATGCTGCTGCGCTGGTACGGCCGGCTGAAGCCCGGGGGAGTGGGCTGGATGGTGGTCGGCAAGAACCTGGGCGGCGACTCGCTGCAGCGCTGGCTGACCGAGCAGGGCTACCCGTGCGACCGGGTGGCCAGCGCCAAGGGTTTTCGGATCCTGCGGGCGACTGCTGCAACGAACCCGGGCGGATCGCCGTCCTGAGGGTATGGAGGCAGCCTTGGCCGAACCGATGACCAGCGCGCCCGCACTCGACTTCGAGACCTTCGTCGGCGAGCGGGCCGACGCGCTGCTGCGGTTCGCCTACGTGCTGACCGGTGACAAGGTGCTGGCCGAGGACGCCGTCCAGGACGCGCTGACGACGGCCTGCGCGCGCTGGGGCCGGGTCAGCCGGGCCGACGACCCCGAGGCGTACGTCAAGCGGATGGTGGTCAACGCGCACATCTCCTGGTGGCGGCGCTTTCGCCGGCGGGAGGCGCCGGTTCCGGAGCCGGACCGGTCGTCCGCGGCACCTGACGGTACGGCGGACCGCGCGCAGGCCGAGGCGGTCTGGGAGCTCTGCAAGACCCTGCCGGACCGGCAGCGGGCCGCGGTGGTGCTGCGCTTCTACGAGGAGCTGTCGTACGCCGAGATCGGCGTGCTCCTGCACTGCGCGGAGGCGACGGCCCGGTCGCACGTGCACCGGGCGCTCGCCGTACTGAAGAAGACGCTGACCAAGGAAGGAGCCGACGATGCCTGAGTACGACGACCAGGAGCAGGAGCTCGGCCCTGCCGTGGCTGACGCGTTCAAGACCAAGGCCGACACCTCGTTCGGGTCGCAGGGCCGGGGGATGGCTGCCAAGGCGCGGTACCGGGTCCGGCAGCGCCGGACGAACCTGCTGGGTGCCGCGGCGGCGGTACTCGCTGTGGCGGTGATCGGTGGCGGGGTGTGGGCCGTGATCGGTTCGCCGTCGCCGGTGGCGTCCAACAGCGCAGGCAGTGCCGAGGGCCCGGCGGACGCTCCCGAGTACACCGGGGAGCAGCAGCCGCAGAAGGACACGGCCACGGGCTGTCTTCCCAAGCCGGCCATCTACAGCGGGGACACGGGTCCTTCAGCTGCCACTGGTCTCGACCTGACTGTCCCCGTGACCAGCTTGGAGGCCTGCCGCTACCGGCTGACCCCGGGCAACCAGGAGCTGCTCGGCTCCGCGAGCTTCACCGACAACGTGGCCCAGCAGGTCGTCAACGCGATCAAGGTCCTGCCCGAACGTAACCCGGCGCTGCCGGCCTTCAAGTGCACGCCCGAGGCGGCCCGCCCGTCGGAGGCCATCGTGCTGCGGTTCACCACCGCGCAAGGCATCCGCGAGATCTGGGTCCAGTACGACGGGTGCGCGACGGCCGGATTCCTCAACGGCAGTACGACGTACGGGCTGTTCGCCGCACCGCTCAAGCTGTTCATGACCGGGTCGGTGCGCCCGGCCGGCGGGATCTACCTGGACCACCTCAAGGGCTGGTGACTCAGTCCACGCCGCGGCCCTGGTCCCGGCGTGAGCCGAGCTGCTGCGCGAGCCCGGCGGCCCGCTCACCCGTGGTCGCGGCGGCTTTCGTCTGCGGTCCGGGCGCGGTGTGGGACCACATGAACTTCTGCAGGTCGGCCACCTCCTGCTCGCGCGGCGACGGGTACGCCTGGTTCGGCAGGTCGGCGTTGTCCTCGTAGCCCTGGACCGGCTCCTGGGCCGGCCACCCTCGGTCGGCCCAGATCTCCCGCACCTCCTCCTGGCGATCGCGGAAGGCGTCCTGGAGCTCGACCGGCATCCTGGGCGGCTCGGTGCCGGGGTGCTCATCCTGCCACCCCCGGTAGTGCGACTCGATGTCCTCGAGATTCGCCTCGAGCTCCGTCATCGCCAGCTGCGCGGACTCGTGCCCCCAGTTGCTCTTGGCGCCGGGGTGGGTGCGCGCGCTGAGCTCGGTCATGGTCAGGCCGCGCAGCTCCCGCCGTACCGGCCCTGACACTGCCTCCCGGACCTCTGCCCGGTGCGCCTCCGGCATCAAGCCCTCGAGTTTGTGGTCGATGATCCGGTCGGCGATCGCGGTGAGGCGCTGCGCGCGGCCGGTCGTCTCGAGCGTCGCGCGCAACTCGGCCACCGGTACGCCGCTGTGGCCGGACAGGCTGTACATCATCGTGTCAGTGGCCGTCGTGTACGCCGGCGAGCGCGGTGCCACGGCGCTGGGCACCGCCTGGTTCCACCCGATCCCGATCTCCTCGTACAGCGCTTCGTCGGCGTGGTGCTGCGTCCACCGGTCGGCGAGCGCCTGGTCGAGCGCCACGTCCTCGAGCGACCCGAGCTCCGTCGCGCCCGGCAGCCTGTCGTCACCCGGCGTGGACAGCGAGAGGTGGGCCAGGTGCACCCCGAGCGCGGCAGCGTTCCCGGCGGCGGAGGCCTGCGCGGACGGGAGCTGATCGGTGGTGGCGACGGCGACCCTGGCCGGCTCGAGCACAGCGGCGCGATGGACGGACATGCTGCCGTCGCGATCCATCCGGCCGCCACCCGGCGACTGCTCCTCGTACAGCTTGCCGTTCCACTGCGACGACCGGCCGGCCCGCTGCTCGACCGCGCGGACCACTCGCGTCATCCACTCGTGCTCCCACGTGCCGGGCAGAATCTCCGGTCCGCGCTGCGGTACGTCGTTCACCGGGGCTCCTCATGGACTCGATCTGCAGGGCCGTCGCTCACCTCAGGCGCAGCAGATCATTCCGTCCGGGAGGGTCGTCCGGCCGGCGGCAGGCGATAACCGTTCGCTGTCCGAGCGACCGGCCCGTCAGACTGTGGGCATGGGTCACGTGGACGTCGCTGGGATCGGGTTCGAGCTGCCGGACGGGCGGGTGCTGCTGGACGACATCACGTTCCGGGTCGGCGACGGCGCCAAGGTCGCGCTGGTCGGTGCGAACGGGTCCGGCAAGACGACGCTGACCAAGATCATCGCGGGCGACCTGAAACCGCACAGCGGCAGCATCGCGCGCTCCGGCGGGCTCGGCGTGATGCGCCAGTTCGTCGGCTCGGTGCGGGACACCTCGACCGTGCGCGACCTGCTGCTCAGCGTCGCGCCGGACGCGATCCGGACCGCCGCGGCCAAGCTCGACGAGGCCGAGCTGAAGATGATGGAGGCCGACGACGAGAAGACCCAGCTGCGCTACGCCCAGGCTGTCTCGGACTGGGGCGAGGTCGGCGGGTACGACGCCGAGGTGCTCTGGGACGTCTGTACGACGGCCGCGCTCGGCATCCCGTTCGACAACTGCCGCTGGCGTGAGGTCAAGACGCTGTCCGGCGGTGAGCAGAAGCGGCTCGTGCTGGAGGCGCTGCTGCGCGGCCCGGACGAGGTGCTGATGCTGGACGAGCCGGACAACTACCTCGACGTACCGGGCAAGCGCTGGCTCGAGGAGCAGCTCAACGCGACCACCAAGACCGTGCTCTACATCAGCCACGACCGGGAGCTGCTGGCCAACACGGCGACCCGGATCGTCACCGTCGAGCTCGGTGCGGCCGGCAACACGATCTGGACGCACGGCAGCGGCTTCAAGACCTACCACGAGGCCCGCAAGCACCGGTTCGAGCGGCTGGAGGAGCTGCGCCGCCGCTGGGACGAGGAGCACGCGAAGCTCAAGGCACTGGTGCTGATGTACAAGACCAAGGCGGCGTACAACGACGGCCTCGCGTCGCGCTACAAGGCGGCGCAGACCCGGCTGGCCAAGTTCGAGGAGGCCGGTCCGCCGCAGGCGATCCCGCGCGAGCAGAAGGTCAGCATGCGGCTCACCGGTGGCCGGACGGGCAAGCGTGCCGTCGTGACCACCGGGCTCGAGCTGACCGGTCTGATGAAGCCGTTCGATCTGGAGGTCTGGTACGGCGAACGCGTGGCCGTGCTGGGCTCCAACGGCTCCGGCAAGTCGCACTTCCTGCGCCTGCTGGCCAACGGCGGCTCCGACCCGGACGTCGAGCACCAGCCGGTCGGCGAGGTGGAGATCCCGTCGGTCGCGCACACCGGCGGCGCCAAGCTCGGTGCGCGCGTGCGCCCCGGCTGGTTCGCGCAGACCCACGAGCACCCGGAGCTGGCCGGCCGGACGCTGCTGGAGATCCTGCACCGCGGTGACGAGCACCGGGACGGCATGGGCCGCGAACTGGCGTCGCGGAAGCTGGACCGGTACGAGCTGGCGCACGCCGCCGAGCAGTCGTTCGACAGCCTGTCCGGTGGTCAGCAGGCCCGGTTCCAGATCCTGCTGCTCGAGCTGTCCGGCGCGACGCTGCTGCTGCTCGACGAGCCCACCGACAACCTCGACGTCGAGTCGGCCGAGGCGCTGGAGGAGGGGCTGGACTCCTTCGACGGCACGGTCCTGGCCGTCACCCACGACCGCTGGTTCGCCCGTGACTTCGACCGCTACCTGGTCTTCGGCTCCGACGGCTCGGTCTACGAGTCCACCGAGCCGGTCTGGGACGAGGGCCGGGTAGAGCGCGCTCGCTAGGGCTTGCCGATCCAGCCGGTTGTGTAGGCGTTCCAGTGGGCGTCGGTGGCGGTGAAGTCGACGTAGATCGCCAGGCCGAAGTTGTACTTGGTGGAGGTCCCCAGGCCTAGACGGGCGCCTCGGACCGCGGCCTCGACGGTTTCGGCCTTGCCCCAGTGGCTGGGGTTGTTCTCCCAGTACGCCGGAAGGCCCATCAGGAGGTCTACACGGTCGGGGGTGACCTCCAGGGCCAGCCGGGTCTGTTTGGCGACGTAGCCGCCGTACAGGGACTCCAGGGGCATGGCGGTGTCGTAGGACATCACCGCGATCTGCTCGACCCGGCGGGCCACCTCGGCGAAGTAGTCCTGGGACCACCACTTGCCCTCGTCGGCGATGGCCAGGGCGACCGAGTTCAGGGACCAGAGCGGGTCGATCTGAGCGGCAGCGACCGACAGCGGGACGTTGCGGGAGGCGGTGAGCTTGTGGACCTGGTCCAGTACGGCGAGGAAGCCCGCGGACCCGGAGTGGACTGGCTCGAAGTCGAAGTGGATCCCGTCGAAGCCCTGGTCGAGCACAGCCTCCGACGACGCGGTCACACGGTCGCGGACGGCCTGATCGTCCAGGTCCATGCCGGGGTTCTTGGCGGGCTGTACGACGTCGCCCAGCCAGGCCTGCACCCGTACGCCGGGTGCAGCCTTGTGCATGGCGTCGGTGAACCAGCGGGCCTTGGGGGAGACCTCCGCCAGCGGCAGGCTGCCGTCGTGCTCCAGCGGGCCAGCGTGGACGTACAGGTCGCGCACACCGGTCGTGGAGAGTCGTTTGGCCAAGGCGGTGACGTCAGCCGCGGTCTTGCGGCCGTCCACCCAGGCATGGCCGAGCCAGAGCGCGTCCCGGCCGCGGGTTAGAGCCTGCGGCGACGGGTCGCCGGTGTAGTCGAGTCGGAGCGACACGGCGTACGCCCCGAGAGGTACTGGGATCGCCAGCAGGAGGACCAGCAGCAGGACGGTGATCACCCGGCGCCGGCGTGACCAGCGCCTCCACCGCTTCCTCACCGGCGCGGCCGCAGCCCGTCGTACAGGACGGAGAGCATGCGGTCGCGGACCTCCAGGTCCAGACCGGTCGCCGTCGCACCACGGGACGCTCCGACCAGCAGGGCGTACACCTCGGGGAACTGGGCGTCGGCGCGGACCGCTCCGCTGCGCTGAGCCCTGATGAGCAGCTCACCGAAGGCCTGGCGCATCTCTGCTCCGGCCTGCCGGGCGTGCTCACCAGGCGCGCTGCCGGCCGCGACCAGCGCCTCGGCGATCGCCAGCTTGGAGCCCGCCTCGGCGACCACCTGGTTGAAGAACTCGTAGAACGCCGTACCGGGGTTGCCCGCGCCGGACAGCTCCCGGGCCGTGTCGCGCAGCCGCTGCAGCCGCAGCGTCAGCACCGCCTCCAGCAGCTCCACCTTGGTCGGGAAGTGCCGGAAGACGGTCGCGATGCCGACCCCCGCCAGCTTCGCCACGTCGTCGGTCGAGGCGGCCGTCGACCGCCCGAACACCTGCTCGGCCGCCGTCAGGATCCGCTCGCGGTTGTCCCGCGCGTCAGCTCGCACCCGCCCACCCTCCTTCGTCCCGCACAGCGTAGGAGACGCTCGCCGAGCCCATTCGGTTGTAACCGAAGTTCAGACTCCATATATTCGGAGTCATCACTTCGTTTATATCGAGGAGGAGGGGAACATGACGACACCCAGTGAGGTCTTCCTGCGCCTGGTCCACGGCGTGGCCGACCGCGACTTCGACGCACTGCCCGCCCTGTACGCCGAACAGACCGACGTCCGGCACCCGATGGCACCCGGCGGCGACCACCCGCTGCTCAGCCGGGAGGCGCTGGCCGAGCACTTCGGCCGCAACGCGCCGCGCGTCGCGGGGTTGGCCAGCTACCGGCCGGAGAACGTCCGGATCCACGAGACGACCGACCCCGAGGTGGTCGTCGCGGAGTTCGAGTACGCCGGGACGGGTGCGGCCGGTACGCCGTTCAGCGCGCCGTGCGTGTTCGTCCTGCGGGTCCGCGACGGCCTGATCGTCGAGTCGCGCGATTACATCGACCACGTCGCGATGGCCCGGGCCCGGGGAACGCTGGACGAACTCTTCGAGGTGGCCCGGGAACCGCGCGGCCCGGTGGCTGCGTCGTAGTCGGCAGAAGCGCAGAACGGCCCCGGTCCGCGGCAACCATGCCGGGCCGGGGCCGTCCCAATTCCTCAACCCCGCAGTCCTTTCAGCGGCACCACGGCACGAGTCTTCGCGGTGTTCACACGCGAAAGGCCCCCACGGGATCCCGTGGGGGCCTTTGTTGCTTTGGGCAAGTACTAGCGGTCGCCCATCGGTACGTAGTCGATGCCGCGGGCGCCGGTGTAGATCTGCTTCGGGCGGGCGATCTTCTGGTCGCTGTCGCCGAGGCTCTCCAGCCACTGGGCCAGCCAGCCCGAGGTGCGCGGGATGGCGAACAGCACGGTGAACATCTCCGGCGGGAACTGCAGGGCCTCGTAGATCAGGCCGGAGTAGAAGTCCACGTTCGGGTAGAGCTTGCGGGAGACGAAGTACTCGTCCTCCAGCGCGATCTTCTCCAGCTCGACGGCGATCTTCAGCAGCGGGTTGATCCCCGTCACCTCGAACACGTCGTCGGCGGCCTTCTTGATGATCTTGGCGCGCGGGTCGTAGTTCTTGTAGACCCGGTGGCCGAAGCCCATCAGCCGCTCTTCGCCGTTCTTCACGCCCTCGATGAACGACGGCACGTTGTCGACGCTGCCGATCCGGCGCAGCATCTTCAGCACGGCCTCGTTGGCGCCACCGTGCAGCGGGCCGTAGAGGGCGGCGATGCCGCCGGTGACGGCGCTGTACGGGTCGACCTGGGTCGAGCCGATCGCGCGCACCGCGTTGGTGGAGGCGTTCTGCTCGTGGTCGGCGTGCAGGATGAACAGGATCTCCAGCGCGCGCACCAGGCGGTCGTCGGCGGCGTACTTGGGCTCGCTCATCTTGAACAGCATCGACAGGAAGTTCGCCGCGTAGCTGAGCTCGTTGTCGGGGTAGACGTACGGCTTGCCCTGCGCGTGGCGGTAGGCGAACGCGCCGAGCGTCGGCATCTTCGCGATCAGCCGGCGGATCTGCAGCGCCCGCGACTCCTCGTCGAAGATCTCCCGCGACTCGGGGTAGAACGTCGACAGCGCGCCGACCGAGGCCAGCAGCATGCCCATCGGGTGGGCGTCGTACCGGAAGCCCTGCATGAAGGTCTTCAGGTTCTCGTGCACGAACGTGTGATACGTCACGTCGTGCGCCCAGCCCTCGTACTCGGCCTTGTTCGGCAGCTTGCCGTTGACCAGCAGGTAGGCGACCTCGAGGTAGTTCGACTGCTCGGCGAGCTGCTCGATCGGGTAGCCGCGGTACTCCAGGATCCCCTTGTCACCGTCGATGAAGGTGACCGAGGAACGGGTCGAGGCGGTGTTGACGAAGCCGGGGTCGTAGGTGGCCAGGCCACCGTCTCCGTCGGTAGCGCTGATCTGCTTGAGATCTGCGGCACGGATGGTGCCGTCGGTGATGGCAAGGTCGTAGTCCTTGCCGGTCCGGTTGTCCCGGACGGTGAGCGACTGTTCGGTCACGGTGCCCTCTTCGGAAGCTGGCGTCATCGCCGGTGCCAGTGAGGGTGATCGTCAGCGGCGGGACGCGGTTCGGACTTCTGTTCTTCACCGCTAAACTAGTGCGGTCGGAGTTCGGTTCCAACCCGGGGTCCCCGGGCCGTTCACGCTCACTTTGACCCCGACGTGTCCCCGCCGGTATTCTGGGCTGCTGTTGTGCGTTCCAGGTCTGCACCGGTCCTCGGTGATACCGCTCGCCGACGTCCTATTTTTGTCAACCTCTGAGAAACGAAGGTCAACGACCGTGCGCACGTACAGCCCGAAGCCTGCTGACGTCACCCGTGAGTGGCACGTGATCGACGCCACCGACGTCACGCTCGGTCGGCTCGCCGTCCAGATCGCAATTCTTCTGCGTGGCAAGCACAAGCCGACCTTCGCCCCGCACGTCGACGGTGGCGACTTCGTCGTCGTCGTCAACGCGTCCAAGATCGCCCTGTCCGGCAGCAAGCGGACGGACAAGCTGGCCTACCGTCACTCGGGTCACCCGGGTGGTCTGACGGCCACGCCGATCGGCGAGATCCTGGACAAGGACCCCCGTAAGGCCGTCGAGAAGGCTGTCTGGGGCATGCTGCCGAAGAACCGCCTGAGCCGGAAGCTGCTCACCAAGCTGAAGGTGTACGCCGGTCCGGAGCACCCGCACGCGGCCCAGCAGGCGAAGCCGTTCGAGATCACCCAGATCGCCCAGTAGAGCGATCGACGAGCCAGGTAAACGAGGATTTCCAGCGTGAGCGACGTCACCACCACCGAGACCGAGAACGACATCGAGGTCCCCATCGACACCGAGGGCCCGGTCGCGTACACCTCCGAGACGAACCCGAGCCCGGAGCAGCGCGCCGAGTCCGGCCGCGTCGCGGTGATCAACCCGGCCGGCGCGACCGGTCGCCGCAAGGAGGCCGTCGCTCGCGTCCGCCTCATCCCCGGCACGGGCAACATCACCGTCAACGGCAAGCCGATCGACGTGTACTTCCCGAACAAGGTTCACCAGCAGCACGTGAACGAGCCGTTCGTGGTCGCCGGTCTCGAGGGCTCCTACGACGTGATCGCCCGGATCAACGGCGGTGGCATCACCGGCCAGGCCGGTGCCCTGCAGCTCGGCATCGCCCGCTGCCTGAACGCCGCCGACGAGGAGGCGAACCGTCCGGGTCTGAAGAAGGCCGGTCTGCTCAGCCGCGACGCGCGGATCAAGGAGCGCAAGAAGGCTGGTCTCAAGAAGGCCCGTAAGGCTCCGCAGTACAGCAAGCGCTGATCACCTGATGGCGCGTTTGTTCGGCACGGACGGCGTCCGTGGCCTGGCGAACGTGGACCTGACCGCGGAGCTGGCGCTCGACCTCTCGGTCGCCGCCGCTCACGTACTCGGCGAGGCCGGTGCCTTCGAAGGGCACCGGCCACGCGCCGTTGTGGGCCGGGATCCGCGTGCCAGTGGTGAGTTCCTGGAAGCCGCCGTCGTGGCCGGTCTGGCCAGCGCCGGCGTCGACGTCTTCAAGCTCGGCGTACTGCCGACCCCCGCGGTCGCGTACCTGACCGGTTCGACCGGTGCCGATCTCGGTGTGATGTTGTCGGCCAGCCACAACCCGATGCCGGACAACGGCATCAAGTTCCTGGCCCGCGGCGGGATCAAGCTCGACGACCCGATCGAGGACGCCATCGAAGCCCGGATGGGCGAGGAGTGGCAGCGCCCGACCGGCAAGGCCGTCGGGCGGGTGCTCGACGACGGCCAGGGGTTCGAGACGTACGTCGCGCACCTGGTCCGGTCCGCGCCCAACCGGTTCGACGGCCTCAAGGTCGTGATCGACTGCGCGAACGGTGCCGCGTCCCTGACGGCACCGGAAGCACTGCGCCGCCTCGGCGCCGAGGTGATCACGTACGCCGCCAGCCCGGACGGCCTGAACATCAACCTCGAGTGCGGCTCCACCCACATGGAGGGGCTGCGCCGCGAGGTGATCGGGCACGGCGCCGATCTCGGCATCGCGCTCGACGGCGACGCCGACCGGTGCCTGGCGATCGACGACACCGGTGAGTTCGTCGACGGCGACCAGATCCTCGCCGTCCTGGCGCTCGCGATGCGCGACAGCGGGCGGTTGTCCAACGACACCGTCGTGGCGACCGTGATGAGCAACCTCGGCTTCGTCCAGGCGATGGTCCGGGAGCAGATCGCGGTCGAGCAGACCAAGGTCGGCGACCGGTACGTGCTGGAGGCGATGAAGGCCGGCGGCCACAAGCTCGGTGGTGAGCAGTCCGGGCACGTGATCCTGTCCGACCACGCCACCACCGGCGACGGCACGCTGACCGCCGTCATGCTGCTCGCGCGCATCGCCTCGACCGGCAAGTCGTTGCGTGACCTGGCCGCCGTGATGACGCGGCTGCCGCAGGTCCTGGTCAACGTCCCGAACGTCGACAAGACCCGCGCCGGGACCGATCCGGCCGTCCAGTCCGCCGTCACGGAGGCCACTCGGCGTCTTGGCGACACGGGCCGCGTCCTGCTTCGGCCGTCCGGCACCGAGCCGCTCGTCCGGGTGATGGTCGAGGCCGAGTCCTCGGACACCGCTCACGACGTGGCGCACTCGCTGGCCGACGTCGTCGCGGGCGCACTGAAGCTCTGAGCACGATGGGACGCCCCGGCGTACTCCGAACGTGGGGTATGGCCGGGGCGTTCTTCGTTGTCGGGCTGCTGACGTCCGGCAGCCAGTTCCTGTCGGGGCGGGTGCTGCTCGGGGCTTTCGAGCTGCTCGCCTTCGTGGCCGTCGGGGTTGTTCTGTCGCCGTTGGCCTTTCCTCGTACGACGACAGCTGCCGAGGCATCGCGGCTGACTGCTGTCGACGGGCGGCCGATCATCTACTGGCGGCCGGGGTGCTCGTACTGTCTGCGCCTGCGTCGCAAGCTCGGCCGGCGCGGGCGTACGGCGTACTGGGTGAACATCTGGTCCGACGCCGACGGTGCTGCTGCCGTCCGCGCGATCACGGGCGGGTCCGAGACCGTGCCGACGGTCGTGGTCGGCGAGGAGCAACGGGTGAACCCGGATCCGCGGTGGGTTCGCGAGCAGCTCGGCTGACGATTCGACGAGAACCGAATCGTTGGAGGCTTGGCCCGCGAGGCTGGTTCGCTTCTGCGCATGCGTAGATTCCGCCGCCTTCTCGTGGCCGTTGCCGCCCTGCTCGTCGTGACGCCGACCGTCGCCGTCGCCCAGCCCCGCGCGGTCACCACCGTGCCGGTGCTCACGTACAACGTCCACCACGCGCAAGGCGTTGACGGCGTACTGAACCTCGAGCGCATTGCCACCGTGATCAGTCAGTCCGGGGCCGCGGTGGTCGGCCTGCAGGAGGTCGACGTGCACTGGAGCGAGCGCAGCAACTGGGTCGACCAGGCCGCCTGGCTCGCGAACCGGCTCGGCATGGAGTACCGCTTCGCGGCGAACCTCGACCTCGACCCGCTCACCCCCGGCGACCCACGCCGCCAGTACGGCACCGCGATCCTGTCGCGCTACCCGATCAAGGACTTCAGCAACACGTTGCTCCCCTTGTACGCCGGCAGCGAGCAACGCGGCCTCGCCGTCGCCACCCTCGACGTCAACGGCCAGGACGTCCGCTTCGCCAACACCCACCTGTCCAAGCTCACGTCCGCCGAACGAGTCGAGCAGTCCCAGAAAATCATCCAGCTCCTCGCCGGCCCCACCACCCCCACCCTCCTCACCGGCGACCTCAACGCCGTCCCCACATCCCCCGAAATCAAGGCGTTGACAGCCACCTGGAAAGACACCTGGCCCGAGGTCGGCTTCGGCCTGGGCCTCACCAACCCGGCGATCTTCCCCCTCTCCCGCATCGACTACGTCCTCCACTCCCCAGCCTTCAAGGCGAAGTCCGCCCGCACCCCCATCACCCACGCCGCCGACCACCTCCCAGTAACCGCAACCTTCGAACTCTGAGCTACTTGCGGGGTGGGGCGACGGATTCGCCGGGGAGGAGTTTGGCGGGGACTAGTTGTGGGGGGAGGGGGGCGGTGCCTTCGAGGTGGCGGATGAGGGACTGGGTGCCGAGGCGGCCTAGTTCGGGGCCGGGGGTTCGCATGATGGTTAGTTCTGGGTTACTCATGGCGGCCGTCTCGGGGACCATCAGGAGGGGGAGGACCGACAGGTCGCCGGGGACGTCTTGGCCCAGGCGTTGGAGGCCGGCGGTGACGCCGAGGGCGGCGAACTCGTTCATGACCAGGACTGCCGTCGTACCGGGGTGGTCGCGGAGGATCTGGGCGGCGGCCTCGTGGCCGGCTCGGGTGGTGTCGGAGCATTCGACGACGACGATCTCCAGGCCGTGCTCGGCGGCGATGCGGCGGTAGGCGTCGCCGATGCGGACCCACGGGCCGTAGGCGTGGAAGCGGGGGTCGTCGAGGTCGCCGGAGACCAGGACCAACCGGCGGTGCCCCAGGTCGTACAGGTAGGCAACGGCATCGGCGACCGTGGTGTCGAAGTCGATGTCGACGTGGGTCAGGCCCTCGAGCTCCGTGGTGCGGCCGATCATCGCGAACGGCGTACCGGTCTCTCGCAGTACGCCGACCCGCGCGTCGTCGAGCTGGACCTCCATCAGCACCACCCCGTCGACCAAGCCCTGGCCGAGCAGCTCGCGCAGTTCGACGCCGTCGTTGCCGACCGGCCAGAGCACCAGGTGGTAGTCGTCCTCGCGCGCGGCCTCGGCCGCGCTGGTGAAGAACTCCGCGGTCGACGTCCCGAACTTGTGCTCCAGCGCCGGGTACGCCATCGCGATGATGTGCGTACGGCGACTGGCCAGCGCCCGCGCGACGACGTTGCGCCGGTAGCCGAGGTCGGCCATCGCCTGCTCGATCCGCGCGCGGGTCGCGGCGGCGACCGGTTTGGTGTCGTTCAGCAGGAACGACACCGTCGCGATCGACACCCCCGCGCGGTCCGCGACTTCCTGCATCGTCGCCATCGACGCCCCCTTGAACCCTTGACAGCCACGTGACCCAAGGAACATAGTCCTTGGAATCTCAGTTAAGCGCTTTACCGCCCGCCCGGCAAGAACACATCACCAACTCCGCGGCCGTGGTCAAGCGCTTTGATCGTCGATTCCCCGAAGGAGTCCGATGTCATGATCAGCAAGCGGATCACCGCTCTGGTGGCGGGGGCGACAGCGCTCCCCCTCCTGCTGGCAGCCTGCGGCGACAACGGCGACAGCCCGTCCGCCTCCGGCGCGACCGTCAGCAGCCTCACCGTGCTCGACTACTACAACAACGACCCGGACAAGGCCCTGGTGCAGAAGGGCCTCGACGCCTGCGGGACCAAGCTCGGGATCAGCATCCAGCGGGAGACGGTGCCTGGTGACACCTTGATCCAGAAGGTGCTGCAGCAGGCGTCGTCGAAGACGCTGCCCGACGTCCTGATGCTCGACAACCCCGACGTCCAGCAGATCGCCGCCACGGGGGCGCTCGCTCCGCTGAACGACATGGGCGTGACCGCGGAGGGCTTCGCGCAGGGCATCGTCGATGCCGGCTCGTACGACGGCAAGCTCTACGGCCTCGCGCCGGTGGTCAACACGATCGCGCTGTTCTACAACACCCAGATGCTCACCGAGGCGGGCGTTCAGCCGCCGAAGACGTGGGACGAGCTGAAGGCCGCGGCGAAGAAGCTGACCAAGCCGGGCCGGTACGGGATCGCCTTCAACGCCAACGCGACGTACGAGGGTGCTTGGCAGTTCCTGCCGGCGATGTGGACCAACGGCGGCGACGAGACCGACCTGACCAGCCCGCAGGTGGCCGAAGCCCTGCAGCTGTGGACGGATCTCGTGCAGTCCGGGTCGGCGTCGAAGAGCGTCGTCAACTGGACCCAGGGCGACGCGAAGGACCAGTTCGCCGCCGGCAAGGCCGCGATGATGGTGAACGGTCCGTGGCAGATCCCGTCGCTGCAGACCACGCCGAACGTCAAGTGGGGCGTCGTCCAGTTCCCGGTGAACAAGGCCGGTCAGACCCCGGTCGCGCCGCTCGGTGGCGAGGCCTGGACGGTGCCGCTGAACAAGGACCAGGCCAAGCAGCAGAAGGCCGCGGACTTCGTGAAGTGCCTGACCTCGGACGAGAACGAGCTGACCTGGGCGAAGGCCCGGTTCACCGTCCCGACCCGGACCGCGCTGCTCGACACCTACGTCAAGGACGTGCCGTCGATGGCCGCGTTCACCGAGCAGGTCAAGAACGCCCGGTCCCGGACCGGCATGCTGGGTGAGAAGTGGCCGGACGCCGCCAAGGTGATCTACCAGGCGGTCCAGCTGGCCCTGACCGGCAAGGCCTCTCCCCAGGACGCCTTCAAGCAGGCCTCCGGCGGCTGAGCGCGATGGCGGACGGAACGCTGACCCGTACTGCCGTACGCCGGTGGCCGCGCGCGAAAGGACGCGGCCGCCGGGGCGAGGAGCTGACGAAGATCCTGTTCGTCCTGCCGGCCGCGCTCGCGATGATCGCGCTGTTCGGCTACCCGGTGGTGAAGAACCTGCTGATGAGCCTGCAGGACTACGGCCTGCGGACCTTCTTCACCGGCGAGGCGCCGTTCGTCGGGCTGGCCAACTACACCGCGATGGTGAAGAACCAGCTGTTCTCGCAGGCGATGGTGAACACCGGTCTGTTCACGATCGGGTCGATCGCCTTCCAGTTCGCGATCGGGCTGGGACTGGCGCTGTTCTTCCGGCGCCGGTTCCCGCTCAGCGGGTTCCTCCGGTCGATGCTGCTGCTGCCGTGGCTGCTGCCGCTGATCGTGTCGAGCGCGACCTGGCGCTCGATCCTCGAGCAGGACAACGGCATCCTCAACCGGACGCTGATCGGGGCCGGCCTGCTGGACGACCCGGTGCCGTGGCTGAACTCGCCGTCGGTGGCGCTGATCGCGGTGATCGGGGTGAACGTCTGGATCGGCATCCCGTTCAACGTGACGCTGCTGTACTCCGGGCTGACCGAGATCCCCGACGAGCTGTACGAGGCCGGGCAGTTGGACGGCGCGACCGGCTGGCGTGCGTTCGTGCACATCACCTGGCCGAACCTGCGGGCCGTGGCGAGCGTGGTGTTGATGCTCGGGGTCGTCTACACGATCAAGGTGCTGGACATCATTCTCGGCCTGACCGGCGGTGGCCCGGCCAACGCGACGCAGACGCTGGCCACCCAGTCGTACGAACGGTCGTTCGTCGACTTCAAGTTCGGTGAGGGCGCGGCGCTGAGCAACCTGCTGATCGTCCTGTCGTTCCTGTTCGCCATCTTCTACCTGCGCAGCACCCGCCGCGCCGTCGACGAGTAGGGGCCGACGATGACTGACTCAGCCGTACGCCGGACGGTGTTCTCCGTGCTCGGCGTCCTGATCCTGATCGTGATGCTGTTCCCCGTCTACTGGATGGTGAACGCGTCGCTGCAGCCGTCCGGCAACACGCTGTCGGCCGGCCTGCTGCCGCTCGACCCGAGCTTCTCCGGCTACCGCCGGGCGCTCAGCGAGCAGGGCGGGCACCTGGTCACCAGCCTGATCATCGCGACCGGGACGGTGGTGCTCAGCCTGGTGATCGCGACGCCGTGCGCGTACGCGCTCTCGCAGTTCCGCTCGCGCTGGGTGTCGATCGGGCTGCTGGCGATCCTGATCTCGCAGATGATCCCGGGCATCGTGATCGCCAACGCGCTCTACCAGGCCTACGAGAAGCTCGGGCTGCTGAACTCGATCCCGGGCCTGATCCTGGCCAACTGCAGCAGCGGCATCCCGTTCGCGATCCTGATCCTGCGCTCGTTCATGCTTTCGCTGCCGCCGTCGCTGGTGGAGGCCGCGCGGGTGGACGGTGCCGGGCTGGTCCGCGCGTTCGTCGCGATCGTGCTGCCGATCTCGAAGAACTCCCTCATCACCGCGGGACTGTTCAGTTTCCTCTTCTCCTGGAGCGACTTCCTGTTCGCGCTGACGCTGACCACCAAGAACGGCGTGCGGCCGGTGACGCTCGGGATCTACCAGTACCTCGGCACCCAGGTGCAGAACTGGAACGCGGTGATGGCCACCGCGGTGCTCTCGGCGATCCCGGCCGTCGTGCTGCTGGTCGCCGCGCAGAAGTACATCGCCGCCGGCGCCGTCGGCGGAGCGGTCAAATAACTCTGTAAGGACAAGGCATATGAGCATTCGCGTCCTCGTCTGGGGCGAGAACCGGCACGAGCAGGTCGAGCCGCACGTCGCCGAGCTCTACCCCGACGGCATGCACGGAGCGATCGCCGCCGGCATCGCGGAGAACCTGGGCGACCAGGCAGTGGTCGGTACGACGACGCTCGACGAGCCCGAGCACGGCCTCACCGAGGAGGTGCTGGCGAACACCGACGTCCTGGTCTGGTGGGGCCACGCCGCCCACGGTGAGGTCGAGGACAAGGTGGTCGACCGCGTTCACCAGCACGTGCTCGCCGGGATGGGTCTGGTCGTGCTGCACTCCGGCCACTGGTCGAAGATCTTCGGCAAGCTGATGGGTACGTCGTGCACGCTGCGCTGGCGCAGTGAGCGCGATCGCGAGCTGGTCTGGACGGTCGCGCCGACGCACCCGATCGCGCAGGGCGTTCCGCACCCGATCGAGATCGAGCAGCAGGAGATGTACGGCGAGTACTTCGACATCCCGGTGCCCGACGAGCTGATCTTCGTGTCGTCGTTCACCGGCGGCGAGGTGTTCCGCTCCGGCTGCACCTGGCGGCGCGGGCACGGCAAGATCTTCTACTTCTCGCCGGGTGATCAGGACTTCCCGGTCTACCACCACAAGGACGTCCGCAAGGTGATCGCGAACGGCGTCGCCTGGGCGCAGACGGTCCGGCCGGAGCGCGCCGTACCGACGTTGCTGCGGTACGAGACGGGCGACTTCTTCAACGGGCAGGGGTACCAGGGCGCGATCGAAGAGCCTGCCGATGCCTGAACCACTGCGGCTGATCCAGGTCGGGGCCGGTGGGATGGGCCGGGCCTGGTTGCGCACGATCGCCGCCAACGACGACGTCGTACTGGCCGGCCTGGTCGATCTCGACCTGGACGTCGCCCGTACGGCGGCCGTCGAGCACGGGCACGCCGACGTACCGGTGGCCAAGTCGCTCGACGAGCTGGACGAGCTGGGGGTCGAGGCCGACGCGGTGATCGACGTGACCGTCCCGGCCGCGCACCCGACCGTCAGCATCAACGCGCTGCTCCGCGGGCTGCCCGTGCTCAGCGAGAAGCCGCTGGCCGAGACCGTCCGCGAGTGCCTGCCGATGGTCGCCGCGTCGGAGGTGAGCGGGAAGCTGCTGATGGTCTCGCAGTCCCGTCGCTACTTCCGGGCCGTGACGGCGTACGGCCGGCAGATCGCCGAGCTCGGCGCGGTCGGGTCGCTGTCGTGCGAGTTCTTCAAGGCGCCGCACTTCTCCGGGTTCCGCGAGCGGATGGCCGAGCCGCTGCTGGTCGACATGGCGATCCACCAGTTCGACCTGGCCCGCAAACTGATCGGTTCCGAGCCGGTCTCGGTGTACTGCGAGTCGTACAACCCGGAGTGGAGCTGGTTCGACGGGAACGCGGCGGCGAACGCGATCTTCACGTTCGCCAACGGGACCCGCTTCGCGTTCACCGGGAGCTGGTGCGCCGCCGGCCAGGAGACCTCGTGGAACGGCCGGTGGCGAGCAGTCACCGCTGCCGGCACCGCAACCTGGGACGGCGACAACCCACCGGTTTCCGAGGGGCTCGGCGCCGAACTGCCCGACGAACCGGAAGAGATCGCCGGCTCGCTGGCCGAGTTCGTCGAGGCGGTCAGGTCAGGCGCAACTCCGCAGTCGGAGGTCCACTCCAACGTGATCAGCGTCGCCATGGTCGAGGCCGCCGTCCAGTCCGCCGCCCACGGCGTACCGGTCCGGATCGCCGACGTCGTCGCCGCCGCGTTCACCGAAGCGCTCGACACGGTTCAGCAGCCGGAACTGCTGGCTGCCCTCAAAGCCTGGGAGGATGACTTGCCGTTTCCCCTTGACCCACCTGGGTGACGTGGGTAACTTTCGCGTGCGGGGGACACGCGTGTAACTCAATTACCTCAAGGGGTCGGTCATGTCGTCGTTGCGCCGCTCTGCCATCGCCAGTCTTGCCGCCGCGACCGTGGCCGCACTCGTGCCCGCGGCCGCGGTCGCAGGCCCACCGCCCGAACCGAAGCAGCCGATCACCAGCCTCCAGCAGGCCACCAAGGCCATGCAGGGGATGAGCCTGGAAGAGAAGATCGGCCAGCTGTTCGTGCTGTTCGCCTACGGCCCGGACGCGAGCAAGCCCGACCCCCGCAACACCGCCCTGTACGGCGTCGCGACGCCGGCCGAAGTCGTCGCGAAGTACAAGCCGGGCGGCTGGATCTACTTCAACGCCCGCGACAACGTGCAGAACCCGACGCAGCTGGCGACGTACTCGAACCAGCTGCAGTCGGCTGCCATCAAGACGGGCCTGCACCTGCCGCTGACGATCGCGACCGACCAGGAGCAGGGCGTCGTGGTCCGGATCGGCCCGCCGGCCACGCAGTTCGGCGGCAACATGGCCCACGGCGCCACCCGCAGTACGGCGGACGCCCGGACCGCGGCCGGCATCACCGGCCGTGAGCTGAAGGCGATGGGCATCCGGCAGGACTACGCGCCGGACGCCGACGTGAACGTGAACGCGCTCAACCCGGTGATCGGCGTCCGCTCGTACTCCAGCGACCCGAAGCTCGTCTCGGACATGACCGCCGCCCAGGTCCAGGGCTACCAGCGCGACGCCGGCATCACGGCGACCGCGAAGCACTTCCCGGGCCACGGCGACACCCGCGACGACAGCCACACCTCGCTGCCGACGATCAACCACACGCTGGCCGAGTGGAACACGATCGACGCGCCGCCGTTCAAGGCCGCGATCAAGGCCGGCATCGACTCGATCATGACCGCGCACATCTCGGTCCCGTCGCTCGACCCGTCCGGCGACCCGGCGACGCTGAGCAAGCCGATCATGACCGGCGTGCTGCGCAACCAACTCGGCTTCAAGGGGCTGATCATCACCGACGCGCTCGAGATGGCCGCCGTCCGGGCCAAGTACGGCGACGCCGAGGTCGCGGTCCGCGCGCTCGAGGCCGGTGCCGACCAGCTGCTGCTGCCGCCGGCTCCGGACGTGCAGTTCAAGGCGGTCGTGGACGCGGTGAAGTCGGGCCGGCTCAGCGAGCGCCGGATCGACGAGAGCCTGCTGCGGGTCCTGCTGGTCAAGCTGAAGAACGGCAGCCTGCTGTCGCCGTTCTCCGACCCGGCCCAGATCCCGAACAAGGTCGGTACGCCGGCCAGCCTGGCCACCGCGCAGAAGATCGTCGACAAGTCCGTGACGCTGGTCAAGGACACCACCAAGACGCTCCCGCTGAGCAACCAGGCCCGCAAGGTGCTCGTCACCGGCTGGGGCGTCACCACGACCCAGGCGCTCGCCGACAGCCTGACCAAGCGCGGTGCGACCACGACCGTCGCGCAGACCGGTGCGGCTCCGACCGACGCGGCGATCACCGACGCGGTGACGAAGGCCCAGGCCAACGACGTCACCGTCGTACTGACCCAGAAGGCGTGGGACACCACGACGACGGACAAGCTGGCCAAGCAGCAGAAGCTGGTCAAGGACCTGCTCGCCACCGGCAAGACCGTGATCGTCGTCGCCGTCCGCGACCCGTACGACATCGCGTACTTCGACCAAGCGCCGACCTACCTGGCGACCTACGGCTACGCGGCGGTCTCGATGGAGTCGCTGGCCAAGGTCCTGTACGGCGAGATCAAGCCGGCCGGCAAGCTCCCGGTCGACATCCCGGTGGCGGGTCAGCCCAACACTCCGCTCTACCCGTTCGGCCACGGCCTGAGCTGGTGACCCGGATGGAGCTCACCCGACGCCAGACCCTCGGCCTCGCGGCAGCGGCCGTCGCCGGTACGACACTCGGTGCGACCGCTCCCGCGCAGGCCGGCGGGAGCCGGTGGGTCCGCGAGACCCTGCAGGCGATGACGCTGGAGCAGAAGGTCGGCCAGCTGTTCGTCTGCTACGCCTACGGCCCGACCGCGGCCACCGCCGATCCGCGCAACACCGACCTGTACGGCGTCGCGACGCCGGCCGAGGTGGTCCGCAAGTACCACCTCGGCGGTGTCATCTACTTCGCCTGGACCGACTCGGTGAAAGACCCGCAGCAGATCGCGCGGCTGTCGAACGGGCTGCAGTCGGCCGCGATCGGCAACGGCGACGTACCGCTGCAGATCAGCACCGACCAGGAGCACGGCGTCGTGTTCCGGGTCGGCCCGCCGGCCACCCAGTTCCCGGGCGCGATGGCGCTCGGCGCGACCAGGTCGCCGCAGTTCGCCCGCCAGGCCGGCGGGATCGGCGGCCGCGAGCTGAAGGCCGTCGGTGTCACGACCGACTTCGCCCCGGTCGCCGACGTGAACGTGAACCCGCTCAACCCGGTGATCGGCGTCCGCTCGTTCTCGTCCGACACCAAGCTGGTCTCGGACCTGACCGCCGCGCAGGTGCAGGGCTACCAGCGCGACGGCCGGATCGTGTCGACCGCCAAGCACTTCCCGGGCCACGGCGACACCGCGACCGACAGCCACACCGGTATTCCGGTGATCAGCCACACCCTGCAGGAGTGGAACGCGATCGACCGGCCGCCGTTCGACGCGGCGATCCGGGCCGGGATCGACTCGATCATGACCGCGCACATCGTCGTACCGGCGCTGGATCCGTCCGGTGACCCGGCGACGCTGAGCCGGCCGATCCTGACCGGCATCCTGCGCGAGCAGCTGCGTTTCGACGGCGTCGTGATCACCGATTCGCTCGGGATGCAAGGCGTTCGGGACAAGTACGGCGACGCCGAGATCCCGCTGCGCGCGCTCGAGGCCGGCGTCGATCAGCTGCTGATGCCGGTCGATCTGGACCTCGCGTACAACTCGGTCCTGAGCGCTGTCCGCAGTGGCCGGATCAGCGAGCAGCGGATCGACCAGAGCGTCGAGCGGGTGCTGAAGCTCAAGCTCAAGACCGGTGTCGTCGACCGCCCGTACGTCGAGCTCGCGCAGGTCGCGAAGGTCGTCGGTACGCCGGCCAACTACGCCGTCGCGCAGAAGATCGCCGACCACACCACGACCGTGCTGCGCAACGAGGCGGGCCTGCTCCCGCTCTCGCCGGCGCCGCGCACGATCCTGGTGGCGGGCTACACCCCGGCCGTCCTCGGCACCGCCCTGCAGGGCCGCGGCCACACCACGGCCGTGAAGGACACCGGCGCGACGCCGACCGATGCGAAGATCGCCGACGCCGTCGCGGCCTCCGCGGCGGCCGACCTCACCGTCGTACTGACGATGAAGGCGTGGGACACGGCGGTCACCGACAAGCTGGCCAAGCAGCAGAAGCTGGTCAACGACCTGCTCGCGACCGGACGTCCCGTGATCGTCGTCGCCGTGCGGGACCCGTACGACGTCTCGCGCTTCCCGACTGCTGCCACGACGCTCGCGACGTACTCGTACGCCGCGGTGTCGATGGAGGCGCTGGCGAAGGTCCTGACTGGGGAGATCGCGCCGACCGGCAAGCTGCCGGTGGACATCCCGACCATGGACGACCCGGCGAAGGCCCTGCACCCCTTCGGTCACGGGCTCACCTGGGACGCGCGCGAAACGCGGCTGACGGTGGCGTCGTACAACATCCACGCGGGCGCCGGCGAGGACAACGTGTTCGACCTCGACCGGACCGCGCTGGCGCTGAAGGCGCTCGACGCGGACGTGATCGGCCTGCAGGAGGTCGACGTGCACTGGGACGCGCGCAGCCAGTGGCTCGACACGCTGGCGCTGCTGGCGGAGAAGCTCGGGATGCACGCGGGCTTCGCGCCGATCTACGACCTCGATCCGCCCGCGGCCGGGCAACCACGCAGGCAGTACGGCGTGGGGCTGCTGTCGCGCTTCCCTTTGGTGCGCACGGAGAACCATTCGATCACGCGCCTGTCCACGCAGGACCCGAACCCGGTGCCCGCGCCGGCGCCCGGGTTCCTGGAGGCCGAGCTCGACGTCCGCGGTCGCCGTGTGCACGTCTACGTCACGCACCTGGACTACCGCGCCGATCCCGCCGTACGACGGGCGCAGGTCGACGACACGGTGAAGATCCTCGCGCGGGACCGGTCGAAGGACCTGCAGATCCTGACCGGTGACTTCAACGCCGAGGCCAACGCTCCCGAGCTCGCCAAGCTGTGGCGCAAGCTCGACGACAGCTGGACCGTCGCCGAGTCGACCACCGGTGGACCGTTGACCTACCCGGCCGGTGTCCCGGTGAAGCGGATCGACTTCGTCACCGTCGGCCGCGGTTTCCGCGTCACCCACGCCGCCGTACCCGAACAATCCGAGGCCAGCGACCATCGCCCTGTGGTGGCCGGCCTGTACTTCCGCCCGTAACCTCCCCTGCCTGAAGGAGAACCCGATGAAGCGCCGCAGTCTGCTGGCGGGTGCCGGAGCCCTGGCCGCCGCACCGCTGATCGACGTCCAGGCCGCCTCCGCGGCCGAGCAGCCCAAGCACGGCGGCAAGGGCGTGCTGACCGGCGCCCAGGCGCTGGCCAAGGACAACTGGCGGGCGCTGGCCGGTCAGAAGGTCGGCGTGATCAGCAACCCGACCGGCATCCTGAACGACCTGAACCACGTCGTCGACACCATGCACGCCTCCGGCAAGGTCAACGTGGTCGCGGTCTTCGGCCCCGAGCACGGCTTCCGCGGCAGCGCGCAGGCCGGCGGTTCCGAGGGCGACCACGTCGACCCGCGCACCGGGATCATGGTCTACGACGCGTACGGCGCGAACGCGGCCAAGCTCGTCACGCTGTACCAGAAGTCCGGTGTGGAGACCGTCGTCTTCGACATCCAGGACGTCGGCGCGCGGTTCTACACCTACATCTGGACGATGTACGAGGCGATGCTCGCCGCGGTCCAGACCGGTGCGAAGTTCGTCGTACTGGACCGGCCGAACCCGGTCGGTGGGTACGCCCGTGGGCCGATGATGAAGCCCGGTTTCACCTCCGGTGTGGGCAAGGAGGAGATCATCCAGCAGCACGGCATGACGGTGGGCGAGCTGGCCCGGCTGTTCAACGCCGAGTACCTGCCGCTGGACGCGAACGGCGCCCGGCTCAAGGAGCTGCAGGTGATCAAGGTCGAGGGCTGGAAGCGCGACCAGCTGTACAGCGACACCGGGCTGACCTGGGTGATGCCGAGCCCGAACATGCCGACGCCGGACACCGCGCTGCTCTACCCGGGCACCTGCCTGTTCGAGGCGACCAACATGTCCGAGGGTCGCGGTACGACGCGGCCGTTCGAGCTGATCGGTGCGCCGTACATCGACTACAAGTGGGCGCAGGCACTGCAGGCCAAGAACATCCCGGGCATCGACTTCCGCGAGGCGTACTTCACGCCGTTCATCTCCAAGAACGCGAACGTGCTGTGCGGCGGCGTCCAGGTGCAGATCACCGACCCGCACAAGGTCGAGGCGATCGTCGCGGCCACGCACATGATCGTCGAGGCGAAGAAGCTGTACCCGGGCTTCGCCTGGCGGACCGGTGACAACCCGCCCGGCCGGTGGATCGACCTGCTGACCGGGTCGGACCGGTTCCGGACGATGCTGGACGGTGGCGCGAGCGCCGAGCAGATCGTCGCGGCCTGGAAGTCCGAGACCGACGCGTGGACCGCGCGGCGCGCGAAGTACCTGCTGTACAAGGGAGACCACCGGTGAGGGCGAGAGTACTCGGCGTAGCGGTAGTGTCGTCCCTGATGCTCACCATGGCCGCCCCTGCAGTTGCTGGGGGCAACAAATCTGGACGTTTCGACGAGCCGTTCTCCGGCTACGCGCCGAAGGGAACGCTGCTGCGCGACTCGACTCCCGCCAAGGCCGGTCTCGACCCGGCGCCGATCGACGCCGCGCTGGCCCAGGTCGCGGGCTGGACGCAGCCGAGCGGCACGGTCAAGCCCCTGTACGCCGGCGCCGTCACGCTGCTCGGTCACGACGGCAAGATCGTCACCCGCAAGGCGACCGGGCTCGCGCTGAAGTACTCCGACGGCAGCGGCACCGAGCTGCCGGCCGACCAGCAGATCCCGATGCGCGACGACACGATCTTCGACATGGCCTCGGTCTCGAAGCTGTTCACGTCGATCGTCGTGCTGCAGCTGGTGGAGAAGAACAAGGTCTCGCTGGACGAGCCGATCGCGACGTACGTGCCGGAGTTCGCCGAGAACGGCAAGGCGGCGATCACGGTCCGGCAGGCGCTCACGCACACCACCGGGCTGCCCGCGTTCCTGCCGCTGTGGAGCGCGCAACCGGACCCGGCGTCGCGGATGAACATGGCGCTGACCGCCAAGCTGGTCAACCCACCGGGCAGCACCTACCTGTACAGCGACCTGAACCTGATCTCCCTCGGCGAGCTGGCGCACCGGGTGACCGGCAAGACGCTGGACAAGCTGGTCGCCGACGGCATCACCAAGCCGCTCCAGATGAAGGACACCGGCTACAACCCGGACCCGAAGAAGAAGCAGCGGATCGCCGCGACGGAGTTCCAGGTGTCACCGGCCCGCGGCATGGTCTGGGGCTCGGTCCACGACGAGAACGCCTGGTCGCTCGGCGGCGTCGCCGGTCACGCCGGCGTCTTCAGCACCGCGGACGACCTCGCCGTACTGGCGCAGGCCTTCCTGAACGGCGGCAGCTACCGGCACGCCCGGATCCTGAAGGAAAGCTCCGTCACCGCGATGATCACCAACTTCAACCAGGGCTTCCCGGGCAACGACCACGGCCTCGGCTTCGAGCTGAACCAGCGCTGGTACATGGGCGGTCTGTCCGGTCCCCGCGCGGCCGGCCACACCGGGTACACCGGGACGTCGCTCGTGATCGACTTCGACTCCCGGTCGTTCGCGATCCTGCTGAGCAACCGGGTGCACCCGAGCCGGAACTGGGGCAGCAACAACCCGGCCCGGCGCGCGGTCGCCCAGGGCCTGGCGCTGTCGCTCGGCGTCGGACCGCGCCACGGCAAGGACGCCTGGTTCTCCGGTACGACGGACGCGGCGACGACCACACTCGCGCTGCCGGTCGCCGTACCGGCTGCTGGGGCGAAGCTGGCCTTCGACCTGTTCGTCGACACCGAGGACACCGACCTGCTGTACCTGGAGAGCTCGACGGACGGGACGACGTGGACCAAGGTCCCGTTCACCATCCGCGACCGGGGCACGGTGATCGACACCGACGGCTCGACCAGCGGGTCCGGTGACCGGCACTGGCACCAGGTGTCGGCAGACCTCTCCGGCGGCGATCAGACCCTGCGCTGGCGCTACACGTCCGACCCGCTGTACCAGGGCCGTGGCGTCTACGTGGACGGTGTGAAGCTCACCGACGGCCGCAAGGTGCTGTTCGACGGCGAGCGCAGCCCGGAGGCTTTCACCGCAACAGGTTGGAGACTTTCGCGTCGGTGACCCCAACCGGTGGTCATTCGCCGTACCGTGGCGTCATGAATACCTCGACCTCTCCAGAACCCACGGGGCCGCTGCTGGTCCGGGTCCGCGCGGTGATGCCCGCGCTGGCCCCGGCCGAGCAGCGGGTGGCGAACGCGGTCCTCGCGGACCCGGGCGGCGTCGCGGCGATGACGATCTCCGAACTGGCCGAGGTGGCCTCCACCTCGGAGACCACGGTCATCCGGTTCTGCAAGCAGATCGGCGTACCCGGCTACCCGCAGCTCCGCCTGCAGCTGGCGGCCCAGTCGGCGCAGGAGATGGTCCGGCCCGAGGTCGGCGGCGACATCGAACCGGGTGACTCGCTCGACGACGTCGTCGGCAAGGTCGCGTTCGCCGACGAGCGGGCGGTCCGCGAGACCGCCCAGCAGCTCGACGTGGCCGCGCTGAGCAAGGTCGTCGCCGCGGTCGCCAAGGCACCGCGGGTCGACCTGTACGGCGCGGCCGCGAGTGCGTTCGTCGCGCTCGACCTGCAGCAGAAGCTGCACCGGATCCGTCGCGTCGCGTTCGCCTGGTCGGACGTGCACGTGATGCTGACCAGCGCGGCCCTGCTGGGCGACGAGGACGTCGCGATCGGCATCTCGCACACCGGCACCACGGTCGAGGTGATCGAGGCGCTGGAGGAGGCCAAGCGGCACGGCGCCACCACCGTCGCGGTGACCAACTTCCCGCGCTCGCCGCTGGCGCAGACGGCCGATCTGGTGCTGACCACGGCCGCGCGCGAGACGACGTACCGGTCGGGCGCGATGTCGAGCCGGATCGCGCAGCTGATGGTGATCGACTGCCTGTTCATCGGCGTGGCCCAGTCGGTGCTGCCGGACGCCCGCAAGGCGCTCGAGGAGACCGCGACCGCGGTCCGTGGGCACCGCGTGAAGAGTTCCGTCAACGATCAACAGAATTGAAATATCTTCAGTAGAAAACTAACATCGAGGGTGTGATGACACCCACGGAAGCGCGCAACCCCCGGACGCTCGCGATCGATGCGGTGGGTACCGCCGAGATCCTGCGGATGATGAACGCCGAGGACGCCCGGGTCGCCGACGCGGTGGGTGCTGTCGTGCCCGAGATCGCCAAGGTCGTCGACGCGGCCGTGGAGGCCGTCAGGGCCGGTGGACGCGTTCACTACTTCGGGGCCGGTACGTCGGGCCGCCTGGCGGTGCTGGACGCTGCTGAGCTGCTGCCGACGTTCCACGCGCCCGACGACCTGGTGGTCGCCCATCACGCCGGAGGGATGCCCGCGCTGCTGCGTGCGGTCGAGAATGTCGAGGACTCCGAGGAGGGCGGCGCGGCCGACGCCTCCGAGGTCACCGGGCTGGACGTGGTGATCGGGCTCGCGGCCTCCGGCAGTACGCCGTACGTCGCGGGCGCGCTGCGTTATGCCCGGTCGGTCGGCGCGACGACGGCGCTGATCACGTCGAACCCGCAGGCGCCGCTCGCGCCGCTGGCCGACGTACTGATCGCTGCTGACACCGGGCCCGAGGTCATCGCCGGCTCGACGCGGCTGAAGGCCGGCACCGCGCAGAAGATGGTGCTGAACGCGTTCTCGACGACGCTGATGATCAAGCTCGGCCGGACCTGGTCGAACCTGATGGTCGACATGGTTGCCACCAACAACAAGCTGCGCGGCCGGATGCTGCGGATCCTGGCCGAGGCCACCGGCGCTGACGCCGACGCGTGCGCTGCCGCGCTGGTCGAGGCCGATGGCGAGCTCAAGCCGGCGCTGGTGCACCTGCTGACCGGGAGCCCGGTCGCTGATGCTCGCCGCGCGCTGGCCGAGGCCGACGGGCGTGTGGCGGTCGCGCTGGGCAAGCTCGGGGCGCCCGCCTAAAACGGTTCGCTGGCCGGTCGCGCTCGTCCCTACAGTGAGTAGGTGAGCACACCGGAGCGAGTGGACCCGCACGACTCAGCCGCGTTCGACGCCTGGTACGACGTCTTCGACGTGGCGTTGAACGACGACCGGCAGTACGCGGTGGGGTGGACCCGCGACGAGCTGCGAATCGCCCTGACGACGGAGAACCCGTACAAGGCCAAGGAGATCTGGGCGCTGCGGGAGGACGGCGAGATCGTCGGTGGGCTGGAGCTGGAGGTTCCGCTGCTCGACAACACGTCGCTGATCAGTGGGATCGTGGCGGTCCGGGCGGACGCCCGGCGGCGAGGACACGGCCGGGTGCTGGGGCAGCTGCTCGACGAGCGGGCCGCTGAGCACGGGCGGTCGGTGCTGGTCTCCGAGGTCGAGGTGCCGATCGGAGCCACGGAGGCGACCCCGGGGCAGCGGTTCGCGACAGCGCTGGGGTTCTCGGTGGCGAACTTCGAGGTGCACCGGGTGCTCGAGCTGCCGCTTGCGGACGCCGTACTGGACGAGCTGGCGGCGAAGGCCGGTGAGCGGCACCAGGCGTACACGCTGCGCAGCTGGCGGGATCACTGCCCGGACGACCTGGTGGACGCTTTCGCGGCGCTGCAGACCACGTTCGTGACGGAGGCGCCGACAGGGGACCTCGAGGTCGAGGCCGAGCACTGGGACGCGGCGCGGATCCGGCTGTACGAGGAGCGGAACACCGCTCAGGGGCGGAGCTCGTGGACCACGGTCGCGATCGCGCCGGACGGGACGCTGGCCGGGCACACGGAACTGGTCAGAGGCGAGCACGATCCCGGCAAGGTGTCCCAGTGGGGAACGCTGGTCTCGCCGGCGCACCGCGGGCACCGGCTCGGGTTGGGGCTCAAGGCCCGTAACCATCGTGAGCTGCAGAAGGTGCACGGTGGGCCGATGGTCGTGCACACCTGGAACGGCGAGGAGAACACCGCGATGAACGCGGTCAACGCCCAGCTCGGCTTCCAGCCCGTCGAGCGGCACGAGGAGTGGCAGAAATTTCTGCGCACCGAGACCCTTGCGGGAAACTGAAGTACTCGTAAAACCTAACCTGTAAGTGCTATATCTGTGGTTTGTTTTACGATCCAGCGCTTGGTTTCTGAGGCTTTTTCAAAGGTCTCTGCTGTCTGTTGCTTTGGGTAGTAGGCCCATCACTTTCGGTCCGTAGCGCACGCTCCGTTCCGTGTCGTATCGTCACGTCATCGCCAGGCCTTGGTGGGGGTGCTGGTGCTTCGAATCCTTTGTGTTCAAGGCGAACTCGGAGCCCTCATGACCATGGACGGTGCTGTCGTGGTGCCCGGAACCACCGTGGGTGCCCAGTGGGTCGACGACGTGCTGCTGGCTGGACCGGCAGGCGACGTCTGCTTTTCGTTGCCTGCCCCGATCGACCGCGGAATGCTGCGGCGGTTGGTGCGGGACCGGCAGATGGAATTGGCCCAGTCCGGTTTACGTGCCGGTGGAGCTGCCGCATTGCGTTTACCGCCGTCAATGGCATTTGTGACGCATTTGCTGGCGGTCTGGCGCAGTGGTGGGCAGGCGATCCTGCTCGACCACCGGCTGACCGACTACGAGGTGCGGCGCGCGATAGAGCGGCTGGTGCCGCAGGTCGTCGTGTCGCCGCAGCGGCCGGTCGCCTCCGGGCTGCGGACGTTCGTGGACATCGACACGGACGTCGCGTCGTACTCGGGACATCCGGCGGGGACCTCGCACGCCGTCGTACAGCTGAGCTCGGGGTCGACCGGGCCGTCGAAGGTGATCGGTCGGACTGCTGAGGACCTGGTCGAGGAGGTCTTGCGGTACACGCAGATCGACGGGGTGCCGGAGCCCGGCGAGCGGATCATCCTGCTGCCGTCGATGGTGCACGTGCTCGGCCTCGTCGGTGGATTGCTGTACGGGTTGCACGCGGGCGTCGAGTTGGTGCCGCCGGCGCGGTTGACCGGAGACGCGATCCTGCACGCGATCGCCTCTGGCTCGAAGCCGGTGACGGTGCTCGGGGTGCCGTTCCACATCGGCTTGCTGGCGTCGGTGGAGCAGCCGCCGTCGTTGCCGCAGTTCAAACGGATGACCACGGGCGGGGAGCTGGTGCCGTCGTCGGTGTCGTCCGCGTTCGAGGAGAAGTACGGCGTACCGCTGGGCAACATGTACGGGATGACCGAGGTCGGTGTCATCGGCACCGATCTGTTCGGAGCCCACCGCCCGCAGATCCTCCCCGCGCCGGGCCTCGAGGTCCGCGCCGTCGACGGCGAGCTGCAGATCCGGCGGCCGGAGTCGCCGTACCTGGGGTTGTCCGATCCCGCGCGGTGGTCCGACGGCTGGCTCCACACCAAGGACGCCGGGGTGATCGATTCTGCGTCGGGCCTGGTCTCCATCCGGGGGCGGCTCGACTCGCAGGTCTCGGTCGGCGGTCTGAAGGTCGACCTCACGGAGGTCGAGTACACGCTGGGCACGCTGCGGGGGGTCGAGTCGGCGGTCGTTGTCTACGACAACGCCATCACGGCGTACGTGCAGCTGAACCAGCCCCGAGAAATCCCTTCCCTGGAAGCGGAACTCGCGCAGCAGCTGGCGCCGTACAAGCGCCCCCGCGCGCTGCGTTTGCTGACTCAGCTCCCTCGCACGACCACCGGAAAGCTCGTCCGAGACCTCACCGTGCTCCGCAAGGCGGTCCCGTGATGGAGAACTACTTCCTGTACGGACACAGGAAAAGCCAAAGCCAGTACGAGTTCGAGCGGCAGATGGACGACCGCAAGCTCGCGCTCGGACGGAACGACATGGGCGTGGAGGGGGAGCGCACGCTCGCCCGATCCGCCGTCGCCTTCGGCGGCGAGCTTGCGGCCGGTCCTCTCGCCATCGCCGGAGGCGATCGGCTCCGGGGCGCTCGGCTCCTTTCCCCCACTCCCGCCCGCCAGGGCGGGGGGCATGGGGCGGGAGAGGCCGCTTCCTCTCAGGCCTCTGCCGAGGGCTTTGCCTATTGCTTCTTTGGCTGTCCAGAGGTGGAGGAAGGCCTCGGGGGAGTTGGTGGTTTCGGTGGGGGCGAACCAGCGGCGGGAGAGGGACTCGACGGGGAAGTCTCGGCGGAGTTCTGCGTCGATGCCTACCGGGCCCGCGTGGGTGGCGGCCACGGCCGCGACGCCGGTGGTGTGGGTGAGGGAGATGTGGAGGCCTTCGATCAAAGGCCGGCCGGTGGGGGTGTGGGTCAGGGGGCCCTCGTGGCCAAGGGACGTGGCGAGTTCGCGGAGCAGGTGGTGGGCGGTTTCGCGGGGGGTGTCGGTGCTGGTGCTCACCCAGACGTGCACGGGTTCCGGTGTGGGGCCCGCGGGTTCATTCACAGGGAGAAGGTAACGCGATGAGGGACGAGGTTCGCGAGTTCGTGCTCGCGCAGCTGGTGGACATGAACTACGACGTCGAGGGGATCGAGGACTCGACCACGCTCGGACCGGCCGGGGTCGACCTGGAGTCACTGGCGCTGGCGGATCTGTCGGTGCGGGTGGAGGACAAGTTCGGCGTCCGGTTCTCCGACGACGAGTCCGAGCAGCTGGCGTTGATGACCGTCGGTGAGTTCACCTCCGAGGTGGCCGGCCGGGTTGCGCAGCAGGTCTGATGAGCCAGATCGTCCCGCCTCCAGCTGCTCCGCCCCCGCCCGGGCGAGCGGAGATCGTCGACTGGCTCGCCGGCCTCGGTGAACGCCCGCCGGGCAACGAGCGCATCGACTCGATGGAACTCGCCTGGCTCGTCCACCAGGTCGAGCAGCGCTACACCATTGAGCTGACCGACGACCAGCTGGAGCGCATCCACACCATCGACGACGCCGTCGCCGTCCTCGCGAAAGCGCTGACCGCCCATGTCTGACTCTCCTCACACCCCAACCCCCGCCCCGCCCGGAGGGCGGCAGGCGGGTGCTGCCTCCGCAGGCGGGGCTCGGCGGTCGGTGTCGGTGACCGGGGTCTCGGTGATGAGTGCGTTGGGGCGGGGGGCTGAGGCTCAGTTGGCGGGGGCGTTGACGGGGGCTGCCGCGTTCAACGAGGTGTTGCGGTTCGACACCGGGCAGCGGCGGGTGCGGGTGGCGGCTACTGCCGCGGATGCGGGGGCGTTGGAAGAAGAGCTGCTGGAGGCTGTGGCGACTGCTTGTGCCGGCGCTGGCCTCACTCCGGGGCAGCGGGCTACTACTCCTCTGTTCCTTGCGGTGCACAACCGGTCCGAGGTGCGTGCACTGGCTAGCCGAGCCGGACGGATCTACACGAGTGCTTGTGTTTCCGCCAGTACGGCGGTCGCCGACGCGGCGACGCTGATCAGCCGGGGAGCGGTCGATCGGGTGGTGGTTGCTGCTGGCTACCTGGTCGAGGCTGACCAGTTCGCGTTGTTCGACGCCGGCCGGGCGCTGGCTGATGACGGAGTGGTTCGGCCGTTCAGTCTCGATCGACGCGGACTGCTGTTGGGCGACGGCGTGGCAGCCGTGGTGCTGGAGGCCGGCGAAGGGATCGCCGAGATCGCCGGCTGGGGTCGCGCGGGCGACGCCTACCACCCGTGCCGCCCCGACCCGGACGGCCGCGGACTGGCGCGCGCCATCGAGTCCGCCCTGAAGAAAGCCGACCTCCCGCCCGACGTCGTCGGGTACATCAACGCCAACGCGACCGGCACCACCTACAGCGACGCTTCCGAAGCCGCCGCGATCAACCGCGTCTTCGCGACCGACGTACCGATCAGCTCGACGAAGGCCGTGCACGGTCATGCGCTCGAAGCCTCCGGCCTGCTGGAGCTGGTCCTCACCATCCAGGCCCTGCGCGAAGGAAAGCTCCCGGTCAACGCCGGCTTCACCACCGCGGACCCGGATTGCCGGCTCGACGTGATCGCCGACGCCCCGCGTCCGGCCGGTTCGGCGTACGGGCTGACGCTGAACGCCGCCTTCGGTGGCGCCAACACGGCTCTGCTGGTGCGTGCTGCATGATCCCGACGCTCGGAATCCCGGAACCCATTGTGGTCACCGTCAGTCACTGGCCGCAGCCGGGCGACGACGCGGTGGCAGGCCCACCCGCGCTGCCGGGGTTCGTCGGCTCGACGTTCAGCCCGATGGTCGCGATCGTCGCGGAGCGTTGCTTCGAGCAAACGACTCCGCTGGAGCGCACCGGGGTCGTCCTGGTCAGCCGCACCGGTGATCTCGACAGCACGCTGCACGTCCGTGAAGCGGTTGCCAACGGCAAGCGAATCGGTCCGCTCTACTTCTTCCAGTCCGTGCCGAACTCGGTGGCCGGGTACGTCGCCAGCCGGTTCGGCCTGCACGGCCCGGTGGTCTGCGTCAGTCCGTCGATCGACCCGCACCGCGCCGGTCTCGACGAGGCCGCGCTGCTGCTGGCCGATGGGGAAGCCGACCAGGTGCTCATCGTTCTGGTCGAACAAGCAAGCACCGGCGACACCGCAGTCGCCCTGTTGGTGAGTGGGGGAGAACAGTGAAGAGAAGCCTCCGGGCCCAACTGGCCGCGGACCCGTCCGTCGGTACCGGCAACGTCCTGGCCACGGTGATCGCACTCGGCGCCGACCTCGACGGTCCGGGCCTGACGTTCGACACCGCGGTCGACCACTTCCCGGCCGAGCACCCGCTCACGCTCGGCGAGCTGGACGACCGCGTCCAGGCCCGTACGGCGTGGTTGCACGCCCACGGCATCGGCCGGCGCGACGTGGTCGCGATCTGGGCGACCGACGCCGCCGACATCGTGCTGAGCTTCCTCGCCCTGACCCGCGTCGGCGCCATCCCCGCCCTGCTGAACGGCAAGATGGCCCCGGCGATCGCATCGGAGTACATCCGTCGCCTCCGGGTGAACGGCATCCTGTCCGACAGCGCGCATCGCGCGTTGCTTGAAGGTCAGTCGGAGCAGCAGGGCTCGTTGCACGGAGCACCGATTCTCGGGACGCCGAAAGACCTCGGGACCGGGGATCCGGCGAAGGCGCCGGTGCACTACAAGCACCACCGTGACGACCCGGTGGTGATCACGCACACCAGCGGAACCACCGGCGTACCGAAGGCTGTGCTGCACACTCACACGACCCTGTACGCGGCGCTCAAGCACTTGTTGACGATGCCGCAAGCGCAGGGGACCGATCGGATTCTGAACGCGCTGCCGATTCCGCACACCGCGACGATTCTGATGGTCAACCAGGTGCTCGGGAACCGCGCCGAGATGCTGTTGCTGTCCAGTCAGGACGCGCCGGTCGTGCTGGCGGCGATCGAGCGGTGGAAACCGCGCGGTGTCTACGGGTTCGCGGTGACGTGGGCCGGGCTGGCGCGCGAGGACCTCAGCCGGTACGCCGTGAGCTCGGTGCGGATGTGGTTCAACACGGGGGACTGCGCGCACGAGCCGCACATCCGCAAGCTGGTCGCGGCCGGGTCGCGGGAGACCGTGACGCGGGAGGGCCGCGTGATGGCGCCGGGGTCGCACTTCATCGACGGGCTCGGGTCGAGCGAGATGGGGCACAACGGCTTCCACGTCACGCACACGCCGGACAGCACGCACTACGGGCGGTGCATCGGGAAGCCGTACGAGTTCGCGTCGGCCGCCGTACTGGATGCTGAGGGCAACGAGTTGCCGGACGGTACGCCGGGGATGCTCGGCTTCAGGTCGCCGTCGGTGTCGCCGGGGTACTGGAACGACTCGGTCAACACGTACCGGTTCCGGTTGAACGGGTGGTTCCTGACGGGGGACCTGGCATACAGGGATGCGGGTGGGCATTTCTTCCACCTTGACCGAGTTCCTGACGCGGTGGCCGGGTTCGACGGGCCGCAGCTGTACACGTCGCTGTCGGAGGAGCGGATCCTCGCCGCGCTGCCGGAGGTGCTCGACTGCACGGTGATCGTGGTGCCTGAGGGCGATGGCTACGTGACCGATGTCCTGCTGGAGCTGAAGCCTGGCGTTGAGGCAGAGCTGGAGACGCAGGTGCGGGCGGCCGTTGGCGAAGAAGTTGCCGCGACGATCCGGCGGGTCAGCGTGGTGGGGGTTGAAGACGTACCGGTGACGGTGACCGGAAAGGTGCGGAAGGTTGCGCTTCGGCAGGACCGCCTTGCGGAGGCGACACCGTGACCGGCGCCGGTACTTGGGAGGTGGGCGGAGCGGGACGTGGTGTGTCCGGCTCGGCGGTGACGATCAGCGGGATGGGGCTGCTTACTCCTGTTGGGCGTGGGGTTGAGGAAGTCTTCGATGCCTTGCTGCACGGGCGGTCCGGGATCAGTCGTCCGCCGGAAGGGCATCCCGTAGAGAACTCGGTCGAGCTGGGTGGGTTCCTGGGCGAGGTTGACGCCGGGGAGATCACCAAGGGCCCCGACGGCAAGGTGATGGATCGGACGGTGATTCTCGCGCAGCTCGCTGCCGAGGACGCGCTCGAGGACGCGGGGCTGGTGGTCGGAGAGAACGTGGATCCCGAGCGGATCGGCGTGATCATCGGGGGCGTGGGTGGCATGGCCACCCTCGAGAACCAGGTCCTGGCGCGGGCCGAGCGGGGGCGGGCTGCTGTCAGTCCTTACCTGCTGACCGGAATCCTGCCCAACATGCCCGCCGCGCGGGTCGCCATCCGGTTCGGATTCCGCGGCTACACCAGCTCGGTCGGTACGGCGTGCGCCTCCGGCGCGCAGGCGATCGCCGACGCGGTGCGGTTGATCCGCTCAGGTGAAGCGGACGTCGTACTGGCCGGTGCGAGTGAGGCACCGCTGTTCCCGACGTTCGCCGAGACCTTCGGCAACGCGCGGGCGCTGGCCCGCAACTGGGACGACCCGACCCAGGCGAGCCGGCCGTTCGACCTGCGCAGGAACGGGTTCGTGCTGTCCGAAGGCGCCGGCCTCCTCGTCCTGGAGAGCGCCGAGCACGCCAAGGCTCGCGGAGCGCGAGGGTACGCGGACCTCGCCGGGTACGGCGTCAACGCCGACGCCCACCACCCGACAGCCCCGCGCCCGGACGGGACGGGAGCGGCGGCCTGTATGTGGAGAGCATTTGCCAACGGCAACGTCACGCCCGAGCAGGTCGGCTACGTGAACGCCCACGGAACGAGCACCAAGCTGGGCGATGTCGCCGAGTCGACAGCGATCGGACTCGCCTTCGGCAACGCACAGCCGGCGGTCAGCTCCACCAAGGCACTGACCGGACACATGCTCGGCACCTCCGGCGTCGTCGAAGCCGCCGCGAGCGCACTCGCCGTGCAGCGCGGGCTGCTGCCCCCGACGTACAACCTCGACGACCCGGACCCGGCATGCCCGCTGGACCACGTCCGGAAGGAACCGCGCGAGACGCGGCCCCAGTACGCGCTGTCGAACTCGTTCGGGTTCGGCGGCCAGAACGTGAGCCTGCTGCTCGGACCGTCGAGCACGCCGCGCACAGAGAACAACCAGTGAGGGGATGGGATGGAGATCTACGGGATCGACCATGTGGAGCTGTACGTCGGTGACGCGAAGCAGGCGGCGTTCTACCTGACGCACGCCTTCGGTCTGCAGGTGCACGGCCACGGAGGGCCGGAGACCGGGCTGGCCGATCAGCGGTCGCTGCTGCTGCGGGAGAGCGCGGTGCAGATCGTGCTCACCTCGGGGCTGTCGTCGGAGCACCCGGCGGCCGCGTACGTGCAGCGGCACGGGGACGGCGTCGCGGTGGTCGGCCTGGAGGTCGACAACGCCTCCGTCGCCTACACCGAGCTGCTGGGTCGCGGCGCCGAGTCGGTCGCCGAGCCCACGACGTACACGGACGAGCAGGAGACGACCGTCGTGGTCGCGGAGGTCGCGGGCTTCGGCGACGTGATCCACCGGCTGGTCGAGCGGCACGGGCCGCGGCGGGAGTTCCTGCCCGGCGCGTTCCAGATCAGCGAGCCGTCGAGCGGGCCGGACGAGAAGCTGTTCAGCGAGATCGACCACCTGGCCATCTGCGTGCCGTCCGGGCAGCTGAAGCCGACCGTCGACTTCTACGAGAACGTCTTCGGGTTCCTGCCGATCTTCGACGAGTACATCGAGGTCGCCGGGCAGGGCATGGAGTCGACGGTCGTGCAGAGCCCGTCGAAGCACGTCACGTTCACGCTGATCGAGCCCGACCCGAACCGCCGGCCGGGGCAGATCAACGACTTCCTCACCTGGCACGCGGGCGCCGGCGTACAGCACATCGCCTTGCGGACCAGCGACATCGTCGAGGCGGTCGGCACGCTCGCGGAGCGCGGGGTGAACTTCCTCGCCTCGCCGTCGACGTACTACCAGGCACTGCCCGAGCGGGTCGGTGAGGTGGAGACGCCGATCGAGGACCTGGAGAAGCTCGGCATCCTGGTCGACCGCGACCACTGGGGCCAGCTGCTGCAGATCTTCACCGAGTCGATGCACGTCCGGCGGACGCTCTTCCTGGAGATCATCGAGCGGCGCGGCGCGATGACGTTCGGCAGCGGCAACATCAAGGCGCTGTACGAGGCGAAGGAGCGCGAGCTGCAGGGGGTCGAGGTATGACCGCGCTGGAGTTCCGGCTCTCCGAGGAAGAAGTCGACCTCCTGCCGTCCGACGAGGACGTCGCCTTCTACGCCGAGCACGGCTGGTACCTGTCGAAGAAGCTGCTGACCGACGACGAGACCGACGAGTTGGTCAACGCCAGCGAGCGGTACTACGCCGGCGAGCGCGACCGGACGCTGCCCGCGACGCCGCCGAAGCTGGCGTACTGGGACCCGTCGAAGGGCGACGTCCAGCGGCACAACGACTACGTGCACTACGAGCACGACGGCCTGGCGAAGATCCTGCGCAAGCCGCTGATCGGCGCGGTCGCGGCCCGGCTGGCACGGGTGGACGAGATCCGGATCTTCCAGTCCACGCTGATCTACAAGCCGCCGATCTCCGGCGAGCCGTCGAACATCGTGCCCTGGCACTTCGACAAGCACTACTGGTCGTCGTCGTCCTCGGAGCGGATGCTGACCGCGTTCATCCCCTTCCACGACTGCCCGCCCGAGATGGGCACGATCACGATGGTCGACGGCAGCCACCGCTGGCAGGAGATCGGCGCCGACGACACAGTCGTGAGGCACTTCGCCGAGCGGGACCGTTCGCAGCTGGACCAGATGCTGACCGAGAACGCCGAGCACAACGGCGTCGAGGTGGTGAAGGTGCCGGTCACCATCCCGCGTGGGCACCTGAACTTCCACCACTGCCGGACCTACCACGGCTCGGGCGCGAACGTCAGCGACCGCCCGCGCCGCGCGATCTCCCTGCACCTGCAGGACGGCGGCAACTCCTACCGGGAGTTCCCGCTGTCCGACGGATCCCTGGCGGCGTACAACCACGACGCCGTCGTCCGTCGTACGCCGGACGGGCGGCCGGACTACGCCGATCCCGACTTCTGCCCCACCCTCTGGGCCGACCGCTAACAAGGAGCACTGTCATGTCACGTTACGACTGGGGTCAGACCCACCCGGGCATCGAGCGGCTGGAGAAGGCCGTCAGCGAGGCCCGCGACACGGTGGTGCAGCACCCGCTGTACGCGAACCTCGACACGCACGAGTCGCTGGTCACCTTCATGGAGCACCACGTCTTCGCGGTGTGGGACTTCATGTCGCTGCTCAAGTCGCTGCAGCGCGAGCTGACCTGCGTCACGGTGCCGTGGATCCCGACCGCGCACACGGGCAGCCGCCGGCTGATCAACGACATCGTCATGGTCGAGGAGAGCGACGAGCTCGGCAACGGCTTCATCAGCCACTTCGAGCTGTACGTCAACGGAATGAAGGAAGCCGGCGCCGACACCGCGGCGATCGAGAAGCTGATCGACCTGCTCCGCGACGGCGGCACGGTGGTCGAGTCGCTGCGGGCGGCCGGCGTACCGGACGCGTCGATCGACTTCGCCGGGACGACCTGGCAGATCATCGAGCAGGCGCCGGTGCACTGCCAGGCGGCGGCGTTCGCGTTCGGTCGCGAGGACCTGATCCCGGACATGTTCACCCAGGTGGTCGCGGTGAACGAGCGGTCGAAGAAGCTGAACACGTTCGTCGACTACCTGGAACGGCACATCGAGGTGGACGGCGAGTTCCACACCCCGATGGCGATGCAGATGGTCGCGGACCTGTGCGGTGACGACGACACCAAGTGGGACCAGTGCGCGGACACCATCAACACCGCCCTGGCCGCGCGCGCCCGCCTCTGGGACGCGATCCTGGCTGCGATCAAGGCCTGACATGACGACCGTCGATCTCTACCGGACCGTGCGGCTGATCCGGCGCTTCGAGGAACGGGCGATCTCCTTCGTCCGGTCCGGGGAGATCGTCGGCGGCATTCACCCGTACGTCGGGCAGGAGGCGATCGCGGCCGGCGTGTGCGCGGCCCTGCGCCCCGACGACGTGATCACCAGCACCCATCGCGGGCACGGTCACGTGCTCGCGAAGGGTGCGAACCCGGCCCGGATGCTGGCCGAGCTGATGGGTCGCGAGAGCGGCCTGAACAAGGGCCGCGGCGGCTCGATGCACGCGGCCGACTTCGGCCTGGGCATCCTCGGCGCGAACGCGATCGTCGGCGCCGCCGGGTCGATCGCGACCGGCGCCGCCTGGGCGTACCAGCGCCAGGGCAAGGACGTCGTTGCCGTCAGCTTCTTCGGCGACGGGGCGATGAACGAAGGAATGTTGCTGGAGGCCTTCAACCTGGCCGCGCTCTGGCGGGTCCCGGTGGTGTTCGTCTGCGAGAACAACGGCTACGCCACCACGATGCCGGTCGAGTCGGCCGTGGCCGGCAGTATCACCGGCCGGGCCCGGGCGTTCGGGATCCCGGCCTTCACGATCGACGGCCAGGACCCGGAGAAGGTGCTGGCGGCAACCACTGCCGCCGTCGGCCGGGCCCGGTCGGGCAAGGGGCCGACGTTCCTGGAGTGCACGACGTACCGGTTCGACGCGCACCACACGTTCGAGCACCGGGCCAGGCTGAACTACCGCAGTACCGAAGAGCTCTCGACTGGGCGGTCGCGGGACCCAGTGGAGATCCAGGGCGCACGGCTGGCTGCCGAGGAACGGGCAGCCGTGGATGCCGAGATCGAGGCCCTGCTCGATGCGGCGGCCGGGATCGCGATGGGTTCCGCCCATCCCGACCCGGCTGCCGCTCTCGAGTTCTTGTACGCCTCACCGGAGGTGATGCGCTGATGCCGAAACTGTCCTACCTGAAGGCTTTGAACCGCGCGCTCGGCGACGAGCTGGCCGCCGACGACGCGGTGTTCGTGCTCGGCGAGGACGTCCGGGTGGCGGCCTCGAATCTGACCGCCGGGCTGTGCGACCGGTTCGGGCCGGAGCGCGTGCTGGACACGCCGCTGTCCGAGCAGGCGTTCACGAATTTTGCGACCGGCGCCGCACTGGCCGGGTTGCGGCCGGTGATCGAGTTCCAGATCCCGTCGCTGCTGTTCCTGGTGTTCGAGCAGATCGCGAACCAGGCGCACAAGTTCTCGTTGATGACCGGCGGGCAGTGCCAGGTGCCGGTGACGTACGTCGTACCGGGATCTGGATCGCGGACCGGGTGGGCGGGCCAGCACTCCGACCATCCGTACAGCCTGTTCGCGCACGTCGGGGTGAAGACCGTCGTGCCGTCGTGCCCGGCGGACGCGTACGGGTTGTTGCTGTCGGCGATCCGGGACAACGACCCGGTGGTGGTCTTCGCGCCGGCGGGTGCGTTGGGGATCCGGGACGACGTCGAGTACGCCGACCTGAAGGCGGTGCCGCTGGGCGTTGGGCAGATAGTGCGCGAGGGGAACGACGTGACAGTCGTTGCCCTGGGCCACCTGGTGCAGGAGGCGCTGGCGGTCGCCGACGAACTGCCCGGTCGCGTCGAGGTCTTCGATCCGCGGACGGTCTACCCGTTCGACGTCGACGGGCTCGCCGCGTCGGTGGCGAAGACCCGGCGGCTGGTAGTGATCGACGACTCGAACCGAACCAGCGGGTTCGCCGCGGAGGTGCTCGCGGTCGCGGCCGAGCGCTTCGACCTGGTCGTGCCGCCGCGGCGGGTGACGCGGCCGGACGGCGCGGTGCTGCCGTTCGCGCTGGCGCTCGATCGCGCGGTGCAGCCGGGGCGGGACCACTTGGTGGCCGCGATTCACGCCGTACTGAAGGGGGAGTAAGTGACTCAACGACCGTCGGCCGCCGAGTTGTGGCCGGTGCTGCCGGAGCCGGTGCGGGCGAAATTGCTTGCCTACGGCCACAAGTACTGGGAGCAGGTGTACCACGACGTCGCCCTGCAGAACCAGAACTGGATCCCGCTGAGGTCTCCGGTCTCCACGCACGCGGCGTACGACGAGATGAACCGGGTGACCCAGCAGGTGTCCCGGCTCGTCCTGGAGTGCTGCCGGCGGCGCGCCCGTACGGCGGGGGAGCTGCGCGAGCTGCTCGGCGTACCGAAGGATCGGATCCAGCTGCTCGACGACAGCGAGCCGCTGACCGGGCGGCTGATCAACGCGATCCGCTCCGACCTGCTGCTCGAACGCGGCGTCCCGCGGATGGTCGAGTGCAACGTGGAGAGCGCGCTCGGCGGCGTGCTGGACGCGGACGGCGTGATCAAGCGGTGGATGGACGTGTACGTCGACGAGCCGATGTTCCGCGACCTCAAGGCGGCGGCGCCGCCGTCGGCGGTGGACGCGCGGTTCGACGCGATCCGGGCCGACGTCGGGCCGGGCAAGGTGACGGCGATGCTGTTCACCGCGGGCGGCGGCTACCCGGGCGCGGACCGGCCGAACTACATGATCAACCGCCTGCAGCCCTTCGCGGACCGGGGTCGTGAGCTCGGGGTCGACCTGATCGTCTACCCGATCGAGTGGCTCGTGCAGGACGCCGAGGGACGACTGGTCGCCGGTGACCAGACGCTGGACGCGGTCTGGCGGATGTACGTCCCGACCTACGTCAGCGACAGCCCGGGGATGGACGCCGTACGGGCCGCGCACGAGGCCGGGACGGTCCGGACGTACCTGCCGAGCGCGGTCTGGCTGCTGAGCAACAAGACGATCTTCGCCTGGCTGTGGGACGACGTGGACAGCCTGCCGGACGAGGACGCCGAGGTGATCCGGGCGCACATCCCGCGGACGTGGGTGTACGGGCCGGAGCTGCGGCAGCGTGCGATCGACGACCGGGAACGGCTCGTGCTCAAGCCGACCGACGACTACGGCGGGCACGGCGTGTTCATCGGCCCGCTCACCTCGGACGAGGACTGGGTCGCCGCTCTCGACGCGGCGGCCGGGCCGCACATCGTCCAGGAACTGATCGAGGCCGACGCGCTGACGATGCAGTTCCTCCAGCCGGCGACGGGTGACGTCGTCGAGGCGGAGGTCTCGTACTGCGTGTCGACGTACCTGTTCGACCGGATCCCCGCGGGTGTCTTCACCCGCTTCTCGCCACCCGGCGCCGGTGGCGTCGTGAACCTCACCCAGGGCGCGCTGACCGGCGGTCTGCTGCTCGTGGACGAAACGGAGCTGAAGCGATGGACCTGAGCTACGACTGGCGAGCCGAACCGTTCGACGCCTGGGAGAAGGTGCCCGCGGCAACCCGCGAGAAGGTCATTGCCGCCGGCCACGAGGACTGGAAGCGCGTCTTCGACCGGGTGCTCACCTTCAACCGGTCCTGGCGGCCGCTGCGGCCGGTCCTGATCGACCGCGGCCGGTACGACGAACTGGGCCGCGTGATGGACCGCCTGATCGGCCTGGTCCTGGAGACCGCGTTGCGGCGGGCAACCACCGCTGGCGAGCTGCGGAAGTTGCTCGGGACACCGGACGGGCTGATCGAGTACCTGGACGACGACGAGCTGCTCGGTGAGCACCTGCTGCAGTCCGGGCGGCCCGACGTACTGATCAGTGGTGGGATCCCGAAGTTCGTCGAGTTCAACCTCGGCAGCGAGGTGGGGTGCGTCTGGGACACCGAGGGGGTGTCGACGCGGTTCCTGGAGATGTTCCGGTCGCGCGGTCTCGACTCGCTGGTCCCGGTGGACGCGCCGCCGTCGCCGGTCGACCAGCGGTACCAGGCGATCGTCGACCTGCTCGGGCTGGAGCCCGGGAGCCGGCTGACGATGGTGCTGCGGACCGAGGGGGAGTACCCGGGCAGCGACAACATCCCGGCGATCCTCAAGCTGCTCGACCCGTTCATCGAGCGCGGCAAGGCGTTCGGGCTCGACGTCGATGTGGCGCCGGTGCACTGGCTGTCGGCCGACTCCGAGGGGCGGCTGATGAACCAGGGTCGCCTGGTGGAGTCGGTCTTCCGGCTCTTCGTTTGCACGGACATGCCGCAGAACGAAGGGCAGGCGGCGCTGAAGGCAGCGGTCGCGTCCGGTCAGTCGCGGTTGTTCACCTCGTCGGCGGGCTGGCTGCTGGCGAACAAGCTGCTGCTGGCCTGGCTGTGGGACGACCTCGACCTGCTCGCCGCCGACGACCAGGAGCTCGTACGCCGGCACATCCCGTGGAGCCGGGTGATGACGCCCGAGCTGGTCGAGGCCGCGACCGAGCGGCAGGCCGAGCTCGTGCTGAAGCCGGCGGACGAGTACGGCGGTTCCGGCGTACTGGTTGGGCACGAGTGTCCGGTCGACGAGTGGCGGGCCGGGCTGGCGGCTGCTGTGGCCGGGAATGGATCGTTCCTGCTGCAGGACTACGTGCGGCCGGACCGGCTGACGATGGACTTCGTCAACGTGGAGTCGGGCGAGCAGTTGCAGGCAGAGGTGCCGTACTCGGTCGGTCAGTACACGTTCGGGCGGCAGGCGGCCGGGTGCTTCCTACGGGTCGGCTCGCACGAGCACGGTGAGGTGCTGAACCTCAAGCGGGCCGTGCACGTGACCGGCCCGCTGCTGGTCGATTGACGTGGTCAGGCCGTGTACTCGAGAGCGCGTGGTCCCGCCGGTGGTGTGTGGATGCCGGCGCGGCGCAGGCCGGCCGCGGCCGCCAGTTCGTCGTACTGGGCGAGCGTGCGTTCGCGGCCGTGTCCGAGCACCAGGACGATCAGGTCCATCGCAGTGAAGGCCGCCTGATGACTGTCGGCCGCCTCGGCGACGAAGACCGAGCCGCCGGGACGCAGCGCCCGGCGGCAGCGGGTCAGGACGTCGACGGCCTGGTCGTCCTCGAACGAGTGCAGCAGCATCCGGAGCAGGAACGCGTCGGCGCTCGGCAGCTCCAGCGCCAGCACGTCGCCGGCGAGGATGTCGCAGCGGTCGGTCAGGCCGGCCTGCTCGAAGCGCTGCCGGGCGCTGTCGACGCTGGTCGGCAGCTCGACCAGCGTGCCGCGCATCTGCGGGGTGGCCGCGAGGATCGCCGCCAGCTGGACGCCGGTGCCGCCGCCGACGTCGACCAGGTGCTCGAAGCGGCTCCAGCCGATCGCGCGGACCAGCAGCACCGCCTCGTTGCGGGTGTTGGCCTCCATCAGCTGGTCGTACGACGCGGCAGCGGTCGCGTCGAGGCTGGTCTTGTTGGCGGCGCTCTCCGGCCCTCCTCGTCGGGTGACGCCGAGCAGGTCGAGGTGGGCGCGGTCCATCGTCGCGCCGTACCCGGTCTGGTCGAGCCAGCGCCGGGCGGCGCTCGGGTCGTCGTCGAGCAGCCAGCGCGCGGTCTCGCCCAGCGCGAAGCGGTCGTCGTCGCCGGCCTCGAAGATGCCGCGGGCCGCCAGGTAGCGCAGGACGCGGCCGAGGGCGTCCGCGTCGGCGTTCGTGGCGAGGGCCAGGTCCTTGAGGTCGCGTGGTCCTTCCGCGAGGTGGTCGGCAATGCGCAGAGTCGCGACGGTCCGTAAGGCCATCGGCGTGACCAGGTCGGTCATCGCCCAGAATTCGAGCAGTCCGAGGTTCGGCATTCAGCGGCCTCTCTGCGGTGTATTTGGGTATTTCTTCGATTGACGCTTTTGCGCGCCCAGAATTCGAATTGTTTCGGTCGCCGCGACGGCGTCGCTGCGCGCATTTCCGTGCCGGCCGTCACTGGAATACAGGCCGGGGTCGGTGGACAGCGGGTGCGTGGTCAGGTGCACGTGGATCGTGCCGTGCTGCTCGGCCAGTGCGCGGGTCCTTTCGGACAGCTGCCGCATGCGCTGGTGCAGCCCCGGGCGGAGCCAGCCCTGGACGGCCGGGCTGGCTGAGACGTCGAACATGCCGAGCGTGATCACGTCGGCTCCTGCGGCCTGGAGCGCGGTGATCATCCCGGTCAGCTCGCGGTCGACGCGGTCGGCGTCGTACCGGGCACTGAAGGCGTCGTTGCCGCCGCCGACCACGAGGGCCAGGTCGGGCTGGAAGGCCAGCGCCGGGTCCAGTTGGGTCTGGTGGATCTCGTGCGCGCGGAGGCCGCTGACGCCGAGGTTGAGGTACTTCAGCTCGGGCGCTGCGGCGGTCAGCTCAGCGGCGAGGCGGTCGGCCCACTGGAGGTCGCTGTAGCCCTCGAGGGGTTCGCAGAGACCCTCCGCCACGCTGTCACCCAGTACGACGAAGCGGCGCCAGGGGTGGTCGGCGAGGAGCTCAGCACTCTCGCCGGGACGGAGGCAGTGGGGGTCGGTGTCCTCGGTCAAGCGGGCTCCTCCTCGGGCTTGCGGCTGCCGCTGAACTGCGGGGCCGCGTCGGGACGGCGGTAGAGCTGGACGACGGGGATGAGGGTGGCGAGCAGGAAGAGGCCGCCGGAGAGGAGGAGGGCCGGGCGCAGTCCGAGCGCCGAGGCGCTCCAGCCGCCGAGCAGGCTGCCGACGGGGATGCCGGCGAAGGTCATTGCGCCGATCACGCCGAACACGCGGGTCTGCAGGGCCGGCGGGACCCGCCCGAAGAGGGTGGCGCCGATGACCGGGTTGAGCGAGGCGTTGGCGATGCCGCACAGGAAGCTGACCGACACCACGAGCCAGACCGTGTCCGACAGCCCCATGGTCAGCAGGCGCGGCGCCCCGCCGATCAGCGCCCCGACGACGAACGCCCGGTACGGCGGGATGCGGTCGGCGTACACGGTGAAGATGACGTTGCCCAGCAGAGCGCCGCCTGCGAACCCACCGAACAGCAGGCCCAGCACGACCGGCGTCCCGACCACCTCCTCCACCCACAGCGGCGTGTAGACAGCCGCGCTGGCCTGCCCGAACACGTTGATGGCGAAGGTCATCAGCATCATGCCGATGAGCACGCGGTCGCCCCGGAGGAAGGTGAAGCCACCTCTGAGAGCAGTCCAGTACGGCTCGGTTGCCGGCGTCTCTTCGGTGGTGGCCTCAGCTGGCAGGTGCACCAAGGTCGCCACCAGCACCGCACAGGCCAGGAAGCTGAACGCGTCTGCCCAGAGAGCTCCGTGGGTGCCCAGGAGGGCGATGAGCAGGCCGCCGAGCGGGGCGCCCACCAGGGTGGCTGCTCGGCTGAGGCCCTCGTACAGGGAGGTGATGCGGAGCATCGAGACATCGCACTGCTCGGCGAGTGGGCGGAGCATGACGTGCTTGACGCGGTCGCCGATGCCTCGGAGGGAGCCACCCACTGCCACCAGCAGGGCGAGCTGGAGGAACGTGGTGCCCGGGATCAGGATGATCGCGATCAGCGCGAGGGCGCTGCCGGTGTCGGCGACGATCGACGTACGGCGGTGGCCGAAGCGGTCGGCCAGCGGTGCGGCGAGTACTCCGGTGAGCGCGTAGGGGAGCATCTCGGCGGCGGCGATCACGCCCATCTTCGCGGCGCTGCCGGTGGTCGTGAGGACGAGCCAGGGGATCGCGACGGCCGATACCCGAGTGCCCAGGGCGGACAGGATGTCCGCGGTGAACAGGCTGATCAGCGCCGCTCTCGGGGAGGGCCTGAGGCCGGTGCTCATGTCGCGTGCCGGGCGCGCAGGGCGACCTTGTCGACCTTGTGGGCGGACGTCAGCGGGAGCTCGTCCAGCCACTCGATCGACCGCGGTACCCACATGTCGTTGAACTCGTCCCGGACGGCTTCCCGCAGGTCAGCGGCATCCAAGAACGCCCCGTCGTACCGGACGACGTACGCGTGCGGCACCTCACCGAACTCCGCGTCCGGTACGCCGATCACCGCTGCCGCACGGACTCCGGGCTGCGCCTGCAGGAGGTCCTCGATCGGCCGGCAGTAGACGTTCCAGTTGCTCGCGCCGGTAACGATCGTGTCCTGCACCCGGTCGACGACGTACAGGTACCCGTCGGCGTCCAGGTAGCCCAGGTCGCCCGTCCGCACCCACCCGTCGACGATGGCCTGCTCGGTCAGGTCCGGGCGCCCCCAGTAGCCCGCGAAACGCAGCTTGCTGGTCGCGTGGATCTCCCCGGTCTCACCGGCCGGCAGGGGTTGTCCATCAGCGCCCCGGATCTCCACCCGCACGTCGCCGTACGGCAGACCGGACGACCGCAGCCGCTCCGGATGCTCCGGGTCCTCGGTGAGCCCCGGCTGCGCCGTGACGACGATGACCTCGCTCAGCCCGTACACGATCCGCAGCACCGGCCCGAACCGGGCGATGGCCTGCCGCAGCCGCGAGGGCGCGGCCGGTCCGGCTCCGACGTTCAGCATGAACATGCTGCTTACGTCGGTCGTCGCCAGGTCCGGGTGGTCGAGCAGCTGGTACAGCAGCGGCGGTGACACGTACGTCGAGTTGATGCGCTCGCGCTGGATCGTGGCCAGCGCGCGGCCGGCGTCCCACTGGTCCTCGACGTACAGCACGCCGCCCTGGAACAGGTTGAAGAAGCTGGTGATCTGCCCGCTCGCGAACGCCATCGGCGAGTGCGACAGGTGCCGGAGCACCGGCAGCCCGGCCGCCAGGTAGTCCGCGGCCAGCGTGAGGATCTGCTCGTAGAACGCCTGCCGGTGGTGCACCAGCTTCGGCTCGCCGGTCGTTCCGCTGGTCTGCAGGCAGGTGGCCGGCTCGGCGTCGTCGTACTCGGCTGTGAAGGCTCCCGACGGCGGCCGCAGCAGGTCCGGGCCGAGCCCACCAGGACCCAGACAGTGCACCGGTACGCCGAGCTGAACGGCCAGCCGCTCGCCCAGCACGGCCTTGCCCGCCGGGTCGTAGACGAACACGTCCGGCCTCGACAGCCGCGCGAACGCCTCGATCTCCCGGCGCCCGGCGATCGGAGCGATCCACATGCTCCGCGCACCGACCAGGTGCAGGGCCAGCTGGAGAGCGGGCAGCTCCAGCGTGTTCCCGGCCAGTACCAGGACGCCGGTGCCCGGACCGACGCCGCGCTCCTGCAGCGACGCGGCCAGGTCGAGCACCTGAGCCCGGAGCCCGGCGTAGCTCAGCCGACGGTCCCCGGCGACGATCGCGGGCCGCTCGCCGTAGGCGGCGAACAGGCCGAGCGCGGTCACCACGTAGGAATCGGAATGCTCCAGGTTTTCGCCCACCACGAGATCGACCGACATGGCACCCCACCCTTCTCGATCCGGGCAGGACTGTACTCGGGGAATTACCCGGCGGCCAGATTTCGGGTGAATTCAAGTGGCCGATTAAAAGTATCCGTTGACGTTACAGCTTTCCGGAACTAGGTTTCCGACACCGCCACTCGCGCCGGGTAATTCTGGCCCGCCGCGCTTCAACCCAATGGGGGGTTGTTCCATGCGCATTCCCAGTACCGTCCGAACGGCCGCGCTCGCCGCGGCCGTGTCGCTGGCCGGATCAGCACTGGTCTTCACCGGATCCGAGGCCCAGAGCACCAACACGTCGTCGTACGGCAGCCAGGGGGGCAGGTCCACGTGGGTCGGCAGCTGGTCGGCCGGCATCACCAAGCCCGAGACCGCCGGCTTCAGCGCCACCGGCCTGACCGACCAGAGCGCCCGGTACGTCGTCCGCCCGTCGGTCGGCGGTGACAAGGTCCGGATCCGGTTCACCAACATCTACGGCGACCGGCCGGTCCAGATCGGCGCCGCGACCGTCGCCAAGGCGAACGCCGCCACCCCGGCGATGTCCGACCTCGACCCGGCCTCGAAGCGCACGCTGACCTTCGGCGGCAAGACCACCGCCACGATCAACAAGGGCGCCGAGCTGCTCAGCGACCCGGTCAACCTGCGGGTTCCCGACCTGGCCACGCTGGTCGTCAGCGCCTACTTCCCGACCGCGACCGGGCCGACCACCTGGCACGCGCAGACGTTCCAGGAGAACTACTACGGTCCGGGCAACCTGACCGACGAGACCGCCGGTACGGCGTACACGACCACCCGGCCGTGCTGCTGGACGTTCCTGGCCGGTGTCGACGTGCAGACCTCCGAGGCCGACGGCGCGGTCGTCGTGCTCGGCGACTCGATCGCGGAAGGCGTCGGCAGTACGGCGAACGCGAACAACCGCTGGCCCGACCAGCTCGCCGAGCGGCTGGCCGCCGACCACCGCCGTGGCACGGCCGCTGTCCTGAACGTCGGCCTGTCCGGCAACCGGCTGACCCGCGACGGCACCTCCCCGATCCTGGGCTCGCCCGGGTTCGAGCAGCTCGGCCTGAGCGCGCTGGCCCGGCTGAACGAGGACGTCCTGGCCCAGACCAGGCCGGAGACGGTGATCACCCACCTCGGGATCAACGACCTGTGGATGGACGGCGTGCCCGCCGACCAGATCATCGCGTCGCTGCAGCAGATCGACGCGCAGCTCGAGGAGCGCGGGATCCGCAGCCTGGGCGCCACCATCACGCCGTACGAGGGCTTCACGACGCCGGGCGGCTGGACCGCGGAGAAGGAGGCGAACCGGCAGGCGGTGAACTCCTGGCTGCGCAACTCGCACACCTTCGACGGGGTGATCGACTTCGACAAGGTGGTCCGCGACCCCGCGGCGCCGAGCAAGCTGAACGCCGCCTTCGACTCCGGCGACCACATCCACCCGAACGACGCGGGCTACCAGGCGATGGCGAACTCGATCCCGTTGCAGCTGGTCCGGTGAGCTGAGATGACCACCGCCGCCCAGGTGCTGCAAGGACTGTTCAGCGCAGAAGGTCTCGAGGACCCCTATCGGTACTACGCCGATCTGCGAAGGCACGGTCCCGTCTCCCTCATCGGGGGCAGCGGCCCCTACACGGCGGTGGTCACCGGGTACGACGCGGTGAACCAGGTGCTGCGGGACCCGCGGGTGCGCGTCACCGACGACGAGTTCACGGACTCGCACGGTGGCGCGGCCTGGCGGGAGCATCCACTGCTGGCCGCACTCAACAACTCGATGATGTACAGCAACGGCGAGCGGCACGTGCGGGCGCGACGGCTGTTCCAGCAGGTGTTCACGCCGCGGCGCGTGCAGGAGCTGGAGCCGGCGATGGTCGCGCAGATCTCGTCGCTGATCGACGGGCTGGAGGCCCGGCTGGCGTCGGAGGGGGAGGTGGACTTCATGGCGGAGTTCGCCTACCTGCTGCCGAGCTCGGTGGTCGCGGCGCTGCTCGGGATCCCTGCCGAGGATCTGACGTGGTTCCGGCCGCGGGTGCAGCGGATCAACGAGTTCCTGGACGTGACGGGGAAGACCGCGGAGGTCCTGCGTCGGGCGGACGAGGCAACAGTTGAGCTGAGCAACTACTACCGTGAGCTGATCGCCGTACGGCGTGCTTCACCTGCCGACGATCTGATCAGCCGGTTGGTTGCCGAGGACACCGATGTGTCCGACGAGGAGTTGGTCTGCAACCTGCTCGTCCTCTTCAACGCCAGCTTCGTGACGACGATTCATCTGCTGGGCAACGGCTTGTCGCTGCTGCTGGCGCATCCGGAGCTGCGCTCGTGCCCGGTGGAGCCGTTCGTCGAGGAGGTCCTTCGGTATGAGTCCCCGGTGCAGTTCGTGGCGCGCTACGCCGACGACGTGATCGAGGTCGCCGGCACGACGATCCCGCCGAAGGAGGTGGTGCTCGTCATGCTGGGCGCCGCCAACCGAGACCCGGAGAGCTATCCGGAGCCGGATCGCTTCGACCCGATGCGGTTCGCAGCTGACCCGATCGTCTCTACAGCCGAACGAAGAGCTTCTCAAGCAAGTGTTCGGCCTCTGAGCTTCGGGGCGGGACCTCACTTCTGTCTGGGGGCTGCGCTGGCTCGGGCTGAGGCTCAGTTGGCGTTTCCGTTGTTGATGGAGCGGTTGCCAGGGCTCAGGGCCGCGCGGGCGCCGGTGCGGTACCCGCAGCAGTTCCTTCGGGGGTACGAGTCGATGCCAGTGGAGGTGTGCGATGCCCCTTGACCCGCAGGTGGAAGCGATGCGTGCTCAGCGCGCGGCGGACGACGTACCGCAGCTCTACACCCAGACCCTCGCCGAAGCTCGCGCCGCGGACCTCGCGTCGATCCAGGCCGCCGGTGGCGAGGTCGAGCACGTCCACTCCGTCGAGGACGCGTACGTCGACGAGCTCGGTCTGCCACTGCGCATCTACCGGCCTTTCGGAGACGGCCCGATGCCGACGCTGGTCTACTTCTTCGGCGGCGGCTGGACCCTCGGCAGCATCGAAACCGCCGACGGCATCTGCCGCCGCCTCGCCAACGCCGCCGCCTGCCAGGTCATCACCGTCGGCTACCACCTGGCCCCCGAACACCCGTTCCCGACGGCAGTCCACGACTGCCACCGAGCAACGGCGTGGATCGCCAAGGCCCCCTTCGTCGACCCCGAGCGCATTGTCGTCGGCGGAGACAGCGCCGGCGGCAACCTCACCGCAGCCACCACCTTGCTCGCCCGAGACAACGGCCCCGCACTGGCCGGTCAGTTGCTCGTCTACCCCAACACGTTGTACGGCTCAGACACCCCGTCCATGCGCGCCGGCGTCGACCCACACCTCTTCAACCAGACCTCAGTCAACTGGTACTGGAAGCACTACCTCACCGACCCAGCCCAGGGCTTAGATCCACTGGCCTCACCGCTCCTCGCCGAGTCCCACGCCGGCCTCCCGCCGGCCCTCGTGATCACCGCCGAGTACGACCCCCTCCGCGACGAGGGCGAGTTCTACGCCGAGAAGCTGTACGCCGCCGGAGTCCCCACCACGTTGACCCGCTACGACGGCATGGTCCACGGCTTCTTCGCCATGTCCGGGACGCTGGACGGCGGCCGCCTGGCGATCGCCGAAGCAGCAACCTGGCTAAGGGACCTATTCGGTGGGGACTGAGCCGGCCGCCCCCGAAGCCGAGCCCGCTCCGCGCGCCGGCACCCAGCTCGCGCCCGCCGCGCAGCCCCCGCCGCCTGCGCCCACGCCTGCCCCCGCGCTCGACCCGGCCTCCGCGGCAGGCGCCCAGCTCGCGCCCGCCGCGCAGCCCCCGCCGCCTGCGCCCACGCCTGCCCCCGCGCTCGACCCGGCCTCCGCGTTCGCCCCCGCCTCTGCGACTGACGCTGCCTCTGCGCCCGAAGCCTCACCCGCTTCCGGCCCCGTCCGCGCCGCCGACCCGACCCCTGCGCCTGCGCTAGACGCGGCCTTTGCGCCCGGCGGCTCGCCGGGCTTTGCCCCCGCCGACCCGGCCCGCGCGCAAGCGTCCGCGCTCGCCTCCTCGCCTGCCCCCGCGGCCATCGTCCTGGCCGACCCCCAGATCGGTGGGCCGTCGGGGCGGACGGTCGCGCCGGTCGTTGGGCCTGTGCGGGCGGTGTGCTTGGCCGAGTACGAGATGCTTGCTGCTGGGGTGCTTCCTGGGGCGGTCCGGGACTTCATCTTCGGTGGGAGCGGGGCCGAGCTGACCTTGCGGGGTAATCGGTCTGCTCTTGATCGGGTGCGGGTCGTCCCTCGGGTGATGGGTGGGGTTGAGGCTGTTGATCCGAGCGGCCGGCTTGTGGGGACGAGGGCAGCGATGCCGGTTGCTGTGGCGCCGATGGCTTATCAGCGGTTGGTGCATCCGGAGGGAGAGCTGGAGCTGGCTCGGGCCGCCGCAGCGGCGGGGGTGCCGTATGTGATCTCCACCTTGAGCAGCTACCCGATGGAGAAGATCCCGGGGGAGTGCTGGTTTCAGTTGTACTGGCTGCGGGACCGGGGCCAGGTCGAGCGGCTGGTTGATCGGGCGGCGGGGTGTTCGGCGTTGGTGGTGACGGTGGATGTCCCGGTGATGGGACGGCGCTTGCGCGACGTACGGAACGAGTTCGCGTTGCCGGACGACGTGGTGGCGGCGAATCTGGAGACCACGAGAGAAGCGCATGCGGCGGTGCCTGGGTTGTCGGCGGTGGCGGCGCACACGGCGTCCGCGTTCTCGCCGACGGTGTCGTGGGAAGACCTCGAATGGTTGAAGCGCAGGACCGAGCTTCCGCTGGTGGTGAAGGGGATTCTCGATCCGCGGGATGCTCGAAGGGCTGTGGAGATCGGAGCCAGTGCGGTGGTGGTGTCGAACCACGGCGGGCGCCAGCTGGATGGTGCAATCGCCTCGATCGACGCGTTGCCGGCCGTGGTTGATGCAGTGGGCAACGACATCGACGTGCTGATGGACTCCGGCATCCGGAGCGGGACCGACGTACTGAAGGCCCTCGCCGTCGGCGCGAACGGCGTACTGGTCGGAAGACCGTTGCTGTGGGCATTGGCTGTCGACGCTTGCGACGAGGCGTTCGAGCTACTGAGGACCGAGCTCACCGACGCGATGCTGCTCGCGGGGTGCGCCGACCTGGCGGCCGTCAAGGAACTGACCTGGAGGAACGATGGCTGACCTCGACATCGCGGAGCTGCACGGCGCGCTCACCGACAAAGCACTGAACTCGATGAACTTCCTCAACGAGGTCGCGCAGCACTACCCGGACGCGATCTCGCTCGCGGCAGGCCGGCCCGCGGAGGAGTTCTACGCGATCGAGGACCTGCACTCGTACCTCGACACCTTCTGCGAGTACCTGCGCGACGAGCTCGGGTACGACGAAGCCGCGGTGCGTAGGACCGTGTTCCAGTACGGCCGGACGAAGGGCATCGTGCACCGCCTGGTCGCGCGCAACCTGCTCGCCGACGAGGGCATCACCGTCGACCCCGAAGCGCTCGTCGTGACGGTCGGCTGCCAGGAAGCGATGGTGCTCGCACTGAGGGCCCTGCGCAAGGACTCCAACGACGTACTGCTCGCGGTTGAACCGGCGTACGTCGGCATCACCGGCGCCGCGCGGTTGCTCGACCTGCCGGTCCTGCCAGTTGCCGGAGGCAACGACGGGATCGATCTGGATGATTTGGTTGCCGTGGTCAAGGCGGCGAAGGCCGACGGACTGCGGCCACGCGCCTGCTACGTGATGCCGGACTTCGCGAACCCGTCCGGCCTGAGCCTCGATCTGGAGACCAGGCAACGACTGCTCGAGGTCGCGGCCGAGCAGGACCTGCTGCTGCTCGAGGACAACCCGTACGGGCTGTTCCCCGCCGATGGCGTCGACCGCTTGCCGACGCTGAAGGCGCTCGACACCGATCGCCGGGTGATCTACCTCGGGTCCTTCGCCAAGACCGCGCTGCCGGGCGCACGCGTCGGGTACGTCGTCGCCGACCAACTCGTTGCGCACCCGGACGGCACGACCAGCCTGCTCGCCGACGAGCTGTCGAAGATCAAGAGCATGGTCACCGTCAACACTTCGGCGATCGGCCAGGCGATGATCGGCGGCAAGCTCCTCCAGCACGACTGCAGCCTGGTCGCGGCGAATCAGCGGGAGCGTTCGACGTACGCCGCCAACCTGCGCGCGCTGACCGAGGGCCTCGCTGCTCGATTTCCTGACGGCGAGGTCACCTGGAACGTGCCGTCCGGCGGGTTCTTCCTGGTCGTCACGGTCCCGTTCGTGGTCGACGACGCCCTGCTCGCGAAGTCCGCGCAGGAGTACGGCGTGCTGTGGACCCCGATGGGCCACTTCTATGACGGCGACGCCCCGATCCACGCGCTGCGGCTGTCCTGCAGCTCGGTCACGCCCGCCGAGATCGAGCCGGCCCTGGACCGGTTGGCAGCGCTGATCCGCGACCAGCTCTGACCGCCCCGGCCGCAACTGGTCCTCTACCTGACAGTCCAACTGGATCTGTCTGTGAGACCGGTTCGTTCCTAGCGTGGAGGTATGACCAGCCTCGCTTGTGAACCCATCGTCGCGCTCCGGCCCGACCGCCTCGTCACCGCGCAGTTCGTGCGGCTGCTCCTGGTGACCTTCGGCTCCGGCCTGAGCATGTACCTGCTGACCTCGGTCGTCCCGCTCTACCTGGCGGCCTCGGGATCCGGCGGGATCGGGGCCGGGCTGTCGACCGGCGCGATGATGTTCGCCGCGGTCGCCGTCGAGCTGGTCGTCCCGGCGACTCTTCGCCGCCTCGGCTACCGCACCACGCTGGCGATCGGACTGGTCCTGCTCGGCGCACCGAGCCTGCTGCTGATCCTCACGTCGTCGCTGCCGCTGGTCCTCGCGGTCTGCGTGATCCGCGGCGCGGGCCTGGCGATCATGGTCGTCGGCGCGGTCGCGCTGGTCGCCGAGCTCACCCCTCCCGGTCGCCGTGGCGAGGCGCTCGGTGTGTACGGCGTGGTGGTGGGCCTCCCGGCCGCCCTTGGACTGCCGCTCGGTGTCTACCTGACCGGTGTCGTCGGCTTCGAGACCCTGTTCGTGCTCGCCGCGGTCTGCTCGCTGATGGGCCTCGCCGTGCTGCCGGGCGGCCCGGACCGAGCCACGGACGACGACGAGCAGCACCATGTGAAGGTGCTCGGTGGTCTCCGAGGCAGCGGACTGCTGATGCCGGCCGGAGTCTTCGCCGCGGTGACGCTTGCCGCAGGCATCAGCGTCACCTTCCTCCCGCTGGCCTCGCAGAACCACACGCTCGTCGCGGCTGCATTGCTCGTCCAGGCCGTGGCCGCGCCAGGCGCCCGCTGGCTCGCCGGCTGGTTCGGCGACCGCATCGGCCCCCGACGCCTGCTGGCCCCAGCGTTGGTGCTGGCCGCCGTCGGCGCAGGAGCACTCGCCTTCGTAGGCACTCCAGCCGCAGTACTCGGCGGAGCAGCCTGCTTCGGCCTAGGCTTCGGCGCAGCCCAGAACCTCACGCTCGCGATCATGTACGACCGCTCACCCCGCTCCCGCTACGGCCAGGTCAGCGCCCTCTGGAACCTCGCGTACGACGGCGGCTGGGGCGCCGGCGCCATCCTCTTCGGCTTCGTAGTCGCCGGCATCGGCTACCCGACAGCCTTCGCCCTGACCGCGGCGATCGTCGCACTGGCGATCGTGCCTGCGCTCAGAGGTGTGGGCGCGCGGGCCGAGGTGCGAGTCGAACTGTGAGCGGTGGTGCCGACTTGAAAGATGGGGGAGCTGGGCCTCGGTGAGGTGGGCGGGCGCCGGGGCCGGGCGGTCCGAGGCTAGGCGGGCCCGAGCCGGGTGGGGGAGGGGCGGGGTGCTGCGCGCCGGAGCCGGGTGGGGGAGGAGCGGGGTGCTGCGCGCCGGAGCGGGCGGACCGGGTGTGCTCGGGTGGGCCGAGGCCAGCTGGGGCTGGGGCCGGCCGGGCTGGTCCTGGCGGCTTGTTAGAGCTTGCGGAGGCGGACCCAGCGGACGGCGTGGTCGGCTCCCTTGCGGAGGACGAGGGTGGCTCGGGAGCGGGTGGGGAGGATGTTTTCGCGGAGGTTGGGGCCGTTGATGCCGTCCCAGAGGGACTCGGCTTTGGCGACGGCTTCGCCTCGGCTGAGTTCGCCGTAGCGGACGAAGTAGGACTCGGGGTTGCGGAACGCGGTCTCCCACAGCTTCAGGAAGCGGTGGACGTACCAGGAGCGGATGTCGTCGGCGGCGGCGTCGACGTACACGGAGAAGTCGAAGAAGTCGCTGACCGCGAGTCCGCTCTTGCCGTCGGCATGACGAGGAGCGGGCTGGAGGACGTTGAGGCCTTCGAGCAGGAGGATGTCGGGCTGCTCGACAGTCGTGCGTACGCCGTCGAGGCGGTCGTAGTGCAGGTGCGAGTAGACGGGAGCGCCGACGTTGTCCATGCCGGACTTCACCTCGACGACGAAGCGCAGCAGCGCCTTGCGGTCGTAGGACTCCGGGAAGCCCTTGCGCAGCATCAGGCCGCGGCGTTCGAGCTCGGCGTTCGGCCAGAGGAAGCCGTCGGTGGTGACGAGGGCGACGCGGGGGTGCTCGGGCCAGCGGGCCAGCAGTTCGCGGAGCAGGCGCGCGGTGGTCGACTTGCCGACGGCAACCGAGCCGCCGATGCCGATCACGAACGGCGTCCGGGTCGCGGACGAGGGGCCGAGCGAGGTGTTGCCCAGGAAGGCCTCGGTGTCGTTGTGCAGCGCGCGGGCGTGCCGGACGTACAGCGACAGGATCCGCGACAGCGGCAGGTAGACCTCGCGGACCTCGTCGATGTCGATCTCGTCGCCGAGACCACGCAACCGCTCGATCTCCTCGGCGGTCAACGGCGACTCGGTGGTCTCGGCCAGTTGCGCCCAGGCGGCCCGGTCCAGCTCGGTGTAGGGAGTCACCTCCCGCGGCGGCTGCAGCATGGGCCCCATTGTTCCCACATCACCGCGGGCTACGCTGACCGGCATGTGCGGCACTGACTCTGCGGGTGTGGTAGTTGTCACATCAGGAACCCCGTCCGGACCCCTCTCGTGATCGTCGGCGTGGGCATCGACGTCGTCGACGTCGAGCGCTTCATGAAGACGCTGGAGCGGACGCCGGGACTGCGCGACCGGGTCTTCACCCCGACGGAGGCGGTCCGGCCGCCGGCGTCGCTCGCGGCGCGGTTCGCGGCCAAGGAGGCGCTCGCCAAGGCGCTCGGCGCGCCCGGCGGGATGCACTGGCACGACGCGGAGGTCCGCACCGACGAGACCGGGCGGCCGTGGTTGGAGGTCACTGGGACGGTCGCGGCGAAGGCGTCCGAGCTGGGCGTGCAGAGCTTGCACCTGTCGCTGAGTCACGACGCGGGGATCGCGTCGGCGGTCGTCGTACTGGAGGGCTGAGATGCGTCGGGCACACACGGTCGAGCAGGTCCGGGCGGCTGAGGCCGAGCTGATGGCGAAGCTGCCGGAGGGCACGCTGATGCAGCGGGCTGCCACCGGACTGACTGTTGCTATTGGCAACTTTGTGGGGCGGACGTACGGCGTTCGCGTGGTGCTGCTCGTCGGGTCGGGGGACAACGGCGGGGATGCGTTGTACGCCGGGGAGAAGCTGGCCCGACGGGGTGCGCACGTTGTTGCGGTGCTGCTGTCGGAGAAGGTGCACGCAGAGGGGCTGCAGGCTCTCCGAGTGGCTGGTGGACGGGTCGGTGCGGTGGAGGAGATCGCGCGTGCCGACGTGGTGGTGGATGGCGTGGTCGGGATTGGTGGACGGCCGGGGTTGAAGCCGGAGGCGCTGGAGGCGGTCCGGCTGGCCGAGCAGTACGGCGTGCCGGTGGTTGCCGTCGACATCCCGTCGGGCGTCGATGTGGACTCGGGCGAGGTGCCGGCGCAGGAAGACGTGGGCACGGGGGCTGCGGTCGGGTTCGTCCGCGCCGCGTTGACGGTGACGTTCGGGACGCACAAGATCTGCCACTTCGTGGATCCGGCGGCCGCAGCGTGCGGGCCGGTGCATCTGGTCGACATCGGGCTGGACCTGCCGCCGTCGCCGGTGGAGGCGATGCAGGCGTCCGACGTACGGGCGCTGTACCCGGTGCCGCGCGGCGAGTCGGACAAGTACTCGCGGGGTGTACTCGGACTGATGGCCGGCTCCAAGCAGTACCCAGGCGCCGCGGTGATCGCGACGTCGGGTGCGCTCGCGGGCCCGCTCGGGATGCTCCGGTACGTCGGGCCGGACGCGGTCGCGGAAGCGGTTCGCGCGGCGCACCCGGAGATCGTTGCCGGTGAGGGCCGGGTTCAGGCGTGGGCCATCGGCTCGGGGCTCGGCGACGAACTGGACATCAAGAAGGTCCGCGAACTGCTCGACTCCGAGGAACCGGTCGTGCTGGACGCCGATGGGCTCAAGGCGCTCGACGACTCCGGCGACCACACGAACGTGCTGATCACGCCGCACGCCGGCGAGCTGGCCCGGTTACTCGACGTCGACCGGGCAACGGTCGAGGCCGAGCGGCTGAAGCACGCGCGGATAGCGGCCGAGCAGTACGACGTGACCGTGCTGCTCAAGGGATCGACGACCGTCATCACCAGCCCGGACGGGCGGACCAGGGTCAACACCAACGCGACTCCGTGGCTCGCGACGGCCGGTTCGGGCGACGTACTGGCCGGTCTGTGTGGGTCGTTGCTGGCGGCCGGTCTGGATCCGTTGGACGCGGGAAGCGTCGGTGCCTACCTGCATGCCGCGGCGGCGCAGCTGGCGTCAGAGGCAGGGCCTATCACGGCGATGGCAATCGCGCGCGCTCTGCCCGTGGCGACCAGCCAGATCTTGTACTGACGAACTCTCCGGGATAGGACGGACTCTGTTGGTGTCCCCGCCGCCCTGGGAGTTCGCCCGTGAAGCGTCTTGGTGTGTTGCTGTCCGTTGTCGCCCTGCTGATCGCCGGCCTGCCGGCGACGGCGCAGGCCCAAGCCCGACCAGCGCCGTACAAGGCGGACCGGGCAACCAAGATCGACGTGATGGGGGAGTGGGCCCACCCCGACGACGACACCAGCATCATCGGGCCGTGCGGAGTCTGGCACCAGCGGTACGGCGTGAAGTGCGGCGTGATCATGGTGACGCGCGGTGAGGGCGGCGGCAACGCGGTCGGCACCGAGCTGGGCCCGGACCTCGGCCTGCGCCGGGAGAACGAGGACCGCGTCGCGCACTACCGCTCCGGCACGGTCGACATCTTCAACCTCGACCGGATCGACTTCTTCTACAACCAGAGCGCGCCGCTGACGCAGTACTTCTGGGACGAGGAGGAGACGCTGCGCCGGGTCACTCGCGTGATCCGGACGACCCAGCCGGAGATCTACATCGGCTTCACGCCGACGCTCGCCGCGGGTCACGGCAACCATCAGCAGGCCGGGCGCCTGATCTGGGAAGGCGTGCTCGCCGCGGCCGACCCGACGCGCTTCCCGGAGCAACTGCGCGGGAAAGATGCGTTGAGCACCTGGCAGGTGAAGAAGGTCTTCTCGGGCGGCAGCACGGCAGGCACCGGCGGTACGACGACGGCCGCGAACTGCACGACCGGCTTCGTCCCGAGCAGCCAGGACACGGTCGCCGGCGTCTGGACCGGCTACGACTCGCCGTACAAATGGCCGGCCGGCAACGTCCAGGGCCAACCAGCCGGTACGGCGAAGATCTGGCAGCAGGTCGCCGAAGAGGGCCGCGCGGCGTACCCGACGCAGAGCCGCGTGATGTTCAAGGGGACGTCGGTGCCGGCCTGCTCGCGCTTCGGCATGACCCAGGCGTTCGTGCCGTTCCAGCCGAACACGCTGCCGGGTGGGGCGCCGAACCCCAAGGCGGGCCTCGACGACGCGATCCTGTTCGGGGCGGCCAAGCCGGACCCGGGCGGCCTGCCGGTCGGCACGTTGCAGTACCTGACCTTCTCCCGCTTCGCCAACGTCGCCGGTGAACCGTTCCAGGCCACGGTCCATCTCCAGGCCCCACGCGGAAAGCTTGCCAAGGGCAACCTCACGCTCACCGTCCCGGCCGGCTGGACGACCGACGGGCCGAAGCAGGTCCCGAGCCGTGCGGACGCCGCGATCACCTTCACGGTCACGCCGTCGGCGACCGCGCCGGTGAACCAGCTCGCCAAGATCTCCGCCGTCTACAGCACCGGCAAGGCCACGGGTTACACCGACAACGTGGTCCGGATCGTCTCCGCGACCGAGGGCCGGTTCCAGCGCTGGGGCAACTGGCAGGAGTACGACGAGTGGCTCGCGCAGACCGCGCCGCAGGCGACCCGGCTCGGCCGCTCGCCCGCGATCCAGTCGATCGGCGTCGGCCGGACGCTCGACGTACCGGTGGTCGTGCACAACTGGTCGGCCGAGCCCCAGAGCGGCAACGTCTCGCTGGGTTTGCCGCCGAACTTCACTGCCGACGCGACGACGAAGGCTTATCCGACCGTTGCCCCGGGCGCCGAGACCACGGTGACCTTCAAGGTCACCAACACCGACACGACCCTGCCCGCGACGCAGAACGTCGACGTCCCGATCACCACCACGTACGCCGGTGGTACCGGCAGCGAGACGCTCACGCTGTCCGTCGTACCGACCACTGCGATCGCGCAGACCACGACCGCGCCGACCGTCGACGGCCAAGCCTCCGATGGTGAGTACCCAGGTCAGACGCTCGACCTCGGCCGGATCTGGCAGGGCGCGTCCACCTGCACCGGCGTCGACGACTGCGGCGTCTCCGCGACCGGTGACGGCAGTACGGCGAAGGTCAGCTGGTCCGACGACGCGCTCTACTTCTTCGTGCACGTCCGCGACGACTACCAGTCGTACGCCGTCACGCCGGCCGAGTGCGTCGGCCACTGGCAGGCCGACTCGGTCGAGATCCTGCTCGACCCGCGCGGTACGGCGTCGCAGGCGCTGATGGACACGGCGAACACGTTCAAGCTCGGCATCTTCCCGTTCAGCAACGACGCCGCGTCCGGCAACGGGCCGTGCTGGTCGCGGGATGCCGACAACCACCAGGGCTACTCGAGCGGTTCGCTCGACACCGGGAACGCGCCTGGCGTCGAGGTCGCGTCGACGGCGACCTGGGTCGGCAGCAACGAGACGACCGTGCCGCACACCTACACGGGCTACGACCTCGAGGTGAAGATCCCGCTGGCCACGCTGCCGGCTGCTGTCGATCCGGCGAACCTCGGGCTCAACATCACGCCGTACGACAACGACGACACCTCGGCGGCTGGTACGACGACGCTGCGGCACATCGATCAGAGCACGCGGCTCGGGTGGTCCGCGATCGGGTCGGTGCAGTCCGATCCTTATCGCTGGGGGCGCGCGACGATGCCGGGCTACACCCCGCCTGCCGACCGGCCGACGACGCCGGCGCCGCCGGATGTGTCGAACCCGAACCTGAACGGGGCGCTCTCGCCGCAGACGATCGCGCAGTCGGCGCGGAACCATGTGCCGATCTCTGGACGTGTTCCCACTGAGGACTTGAAGATCCTGTACGCCGGACTGCGGCCGGGAGGCGCGGCCGCGACGCGGCCGGGCGGTGCGCCGGCGCTTGACCTGATCACAGCGGCCAGCGGGCCTGGGACGGCTCGGCCCTTCCTCACTACCGGTGAGCTCGGTGCGATTCCGGTCTACACGACGAGCTGCACGACTGATCCGCCGCCGGACTACGGCCTGACGCCGTGCGCGGTGACCGACGGCGGGATCCCACCGTGGGCGCCCGACATGAGCGGGCATCTCGTCAAGCAGTCGTCCAAGCAGCTGACGCGCGGTGTGCAGCACTGGTCGGTGCCGTTGACCGCGGCCCAGCAGACGAAGCTGAAGGCCGACGGCCACCTGCTGCTCTCCTACGAGACCCCGGAGAACAAGGTGCAGGCCTTCGACGTGAAGCTCAGCCGGCGGTGATCAGCTGGCGGCCTTGAAGTCGAGGCCGGTCTTGGCCGGCGTCCGGAGCTGGAGCTTGTCCGCGTCCAGGGTGTAGGTGACCTCACCGTTCAGCGTGGCCAGGACCGTCTTCTCCAGTTCGGCCGCCGGGCCGGTGCAGGCCCGGCGGGTGGTGCCGATCTCGCCGAAGGTCAGCCTGTCGCCGGTCCGCGCGACCACGCCCTGCAGGTCGTTGCAGCTCGTCGACCCGGTGACCCGGTCGCCGTTGATGGTCAGGTAGGCGCCGCCGTTGCTCGGGCTGGACACGGTCTCGCCGGCGATGACGCTGTCCAGGACCCACTTCGTGCCGTCGAGCGCGACATCGGGCTGCACGATCTCCCGGTCCTGCAGCTGGATCACCGAGCCGCCGGAGGTGATCGTCAGCTTGTCCGCGTCGGCCTTCCAGGTCGGCTCGCTGTTCAGGATCGCCAGCAGCCACTCCTCCTGCTGCTGGCGGGGCCCGTCGCAGGCCATGTTGGTCATGTTCAGGTCGCCGGCCTTCAGCTTGTCGCCGCTGATCGAGACCTTGCCACCGATCGAGTTGCAGCCGGCGTTCGCGAACAGTGAGCCGTCGTCCTTGAACTGGAGCGAGATCCGGGTGTTCGGCGCAGGCTTCTTCGGCGTGCCGTTCTCGGTCAGCGCGGTGGACAGATAGGTCTTGCCGCCCAGCCCACTCGAGGCCAGGTCCTGCCCGCATCCGGTCAGTACGACGAGTCCTGCCGCTGCCATCACCGCGAAAGTTGTCCTCACACCCCAAGGACGCCGCCGAGCAGGCCGGCGTTGCAGTGAGAAGAAGAAGGAGCAGGGGGCGAGGAGCGGACGCCGGTAGGTCGGCCGGCGGTGCAGTTTGTAGGGTTCCGGTGTGACCGGTCTGGTGATCTTCGACAACGACGGCGTACTGGTGGACTCCGAACGGCTGGCCAACACGATCCTGGCCGAGCTGCTGACGGAGGCCGGGCTGCCGTACACCTTCGAGGAGGCCGTCCGCGACTTCATGGGCGGCAGCATGGTCTCGATGCGGCAGAAGACCGAGGCCCAGCTCGGCCGCCCGCTGCCCGCCGATCTGGAGGACCGCTACCACCAGCGACTCTTCGACGGCTTCGCCAACCTGCAGGCCGTCGAGGGCGTGGGCGCCGCACTGGACCACCTCGATGCCATCGGTACGCCGTACTGCCTGGCCTCCTCCGGCACCCACAAGCGCATCCACACCGCGCTCACCGCGGTCGGCTTCTGGGACCGGTTCGAGGGCCGGATCTTCAGCTCCGAGGACGTCGAGCACGGCAAGCCCGCGCCCGACCTCTTCCTGTACGCCGCGAGCACGCTCGGCCTGAAACCAGCCGACTGCGTCGTCGTCGAGGACAGCCCGCTCGGGGTCGCCGCGGCGAACGCGGCCGGCATGAAGGTCTTCGGGTACGCCGCCATGACCGACCCGGCGAAACTGGCCTCCGCGGACGCGATCTTCCACCAGATGACCGCCCTCCCGGCCCTCATCGAGGCTGCCTGAGACACTGGTAGGGCTATGTCTGAGTCCTTGGAGCCCTCGATGACCCGTGCCGAGGCTGTTGTCGATCTCGCCGCGATCCGGCACAACGTCGCCACGCTGCGTGCCCGGCTGACCTCGGCCGAGCTGATGACCGTGGTGAAAGCCGATGCCTACGGCCACGGCATGGTGCCGGTCGCCCGGGCCGCCCGGCAGGCCGGCGCGGACTGGATCGGCGCCGCCGTGCTCGAGGAGGCGCTGCAGCTGCGCGCCGCCGGGGACAACGGGCCGATCTTCTGCTGGCTGACCACTCCGGGTGAGCCGCTGGCCCAGGCGATCGCGAACGACATCGACCTGTCCGCGGGCGCGCCCTGGGAGATCGACGAGATCGCCGCGGGCGTCACCGAGCGGCCGGCCCGGGTGCACCTGAAGATCGACACCGGGATGAGCCGCGGCGGCGCCGTACCCGAGGAGTGGCCGGCGCTGATCCGGGCCGCGCTCAAGGAGCAGCAGTCCGGCCGGGTCGTGATCACCGGCATCTGGTCGCACCTGGCGTCCGCCGACGAGCCGAAGAGCCCGGCGAACGAGGCGCAGCTGGAGACCTTCACCGCGGCCGTCGACGTCGCCGAGTCGTTCGGCATCGACCCGGGGTTCAAGCACCTGGCGAACTCGGCCGGCACGCTCGCGCTGCCCGAGACGCACTTCGACCTGGTCCGGCCTGGCATCGCGACGTACGGACTGTCGCCGTTCGGGCACGCGCTCCCCGCGTCGGAGCTCGACCTGCGACCGGCGATGACGCTGAAGGCGCGGCTGGCGATGGTCAAGCGGGTCCCGGCCGGTGCCGGCGTCTCGTACGGACTGACCTGGACGGCGCCGCGGCCGTCGACGCTCGGACTGATCCCGATCGGGTACGGCGACGGCCTGCCGCGGCACGCGTCGAACGGCGGTCCGGTCCAGGCGCGCGGCCACCGGCGTACCGTCGTCGGCCGGATCTGCATGGACCAGTGCGTGGTGAACCTCGAGGACGACGACGCCGCGGCCGGTGACGAGGTCGTGCTTTTCGGCCCGGGTACCGGTGGCGAGCCGACCGCGGACGACTGGGCCGACGCCGCCGGCACGATCAACTACGAGATCGTCACCCGGCTCGGCCCGCGCATCCCGCGCCGGTACGTGAACGAGGAGCTTGCCTGATGCCGAAGGTAGGGCGCACCGCCGGCCTGATCGGCGCGGCGGTCGGTGTGCTGGCTGCGGGCGCGGCCGCCGGCGTCGCGGTCGAGCGGCAGGTGATCGGCCGCCGGTCCGGTCAGCGCGCGCAGCTGGAGGCCGAGCCGTTCGGGTCGCTGCGCGGGACGCCGCACGTGTTCACCGCCGACGACGGCGTCGAGCTGTACGTCGAGGTGGACGAGCTGAAGCGGTCCCGCCGGCCCGCGCCGCAGCGACGTCGGCTGCGCAAGCAGGTCGTACCCGAGGACCTGACGCTGATCTTCGCGCATGGCTACGGGCTGAACATGGACTGTTGGCACTTCGAGCGCCGCGACCTGGCCGGGATCGGGACGATGGTCTTCTACGACCAGCGCTCGCACGGCCGGTCCGGGCGGTCGCCGAAGGAGAACGTCAGCATCGACCAGCTCGGCCGGGACCTGTACGGGATCCTCGAGGAGTACGCGCCGACCGGGCCGGTGATCCTGATCGGGCACTCGATGGGCGGCATGGCGATCATGGCGCTGGCCGAGCAGCACCCGGAGCTGTTCGGCGACCGGGTGATCGGTGTCGGCCTGTGCTCCACCAGCGCGGCCGGGCTGGACGGCGTACCGATCGTGTTCCCCGGCAAGGTCGGCATGCTGGCCCGTGCCCTCGCGACCCCGACCGTCGCCGCGCTGGCGCGGATCCCGGACGTGGTCGAGCGCAGCCGCAAGGCCGGGACCGACATCAGCTACCTGCTGACCCGGAAGTACTCGTTCGGCTCCGAGGTGCCGCCGGCCTTCACCGAGTTCGTCAACGAGATGATCGCCGCGACCCCGATCTCGGTGATCGCGGAGTTCTACCCGATCTTCGCGCTGCACGACAAGACCGGGTCGCTGGAGCCGCTGCAGAAGGTGGAGTGCGTGGTGGTCGGTGGCGACTCCGACCACCTGACGCCGTTCGAGCACTCCGAGGAGATCGTCCGGCACGTACCCGGCGCGGAGCTGGTCGAGGTCCGCAACTGCGGGCACCTCGGGCTGATCGAGCACCACCGCGAGTTCACCGCCGCCCTGCTCGGGATGATCGAGCGGGCCGAACAATCCTTGGGACACAGATGACCGACCTGCACGTGGTGGACGCCACGGCCGAGCACGTGGACGAGATCGTCGGCGTGATCCATCACGCGTTCGCGAACCGGCGGACCCTCGACCCGCCGTCGACCGCGCTGTCGGAGAACGCGACGACGGTCGGCGAGGCGGTCGCGTCGTACGGCGGACTGCTGGCGCGGATCGGTGGCGAACCGGCCGGCGCGATGCTGTTCCACGTGAACGGCGACGTGCTCGAACTGCGCCGCGTCTCGGTGAACCCGCGCTTCCAGGGGCGTGGGGTCGCGTCGGCGATGGTCGGGTGCGCGGAGGATGCGGCGCGGAGCCGTGGGCTGACGCGGGTGCGGCTGGTCGCGCGGGTGGAGCTGCCGGAGACGGTCGAGTTCTGGCGGCGGCGCGGGTACTCGATCGTGACGCGTGACGGGCAGAACCTGATCTACGCGAAGGCGATGCCGATCGAGCTGACGGTGCCGACCGCGGAGGAGATGCGGGCGCTGGCCGAGGAGCTTGCCGGGCAACTGCGGGCGGGCGACGTACTGGTGTTGTCGGGTGATCTCGGGGCTGGGAAGACGACCTTCACGCAGGGGCTCGGTGCCGGGCTGAAGGTTCGCGGGGACATCACGTCGCCGACGTTCGTGATTTCGCGGGTGCATCCGTCGCTGGTCGGTGGGCCGGCGTTGGTGCACGTCGATGCCTATCGGCTGGGTGGGATTGCCGAGCTCGACGATTTGGACCTGGATGCTTCGCTGGACGAGGCCGTCACGGTGGTCGAGTGGGGGCACGGGTTGGCCGAGTCGCTCGCGCCTGATCGGCTGGACCTGACGATCACGCGGGGCGATGACGATGTTGACGAGACTCGGTCGCTGCGGATCGCACCGGCTGGAGCTCGCTGGGCTGCTGTCGGGGTTCGTTTGACTGCTACTGCTGAGGTGAACTGATCGTGCTGCTTGCCTTTGACACCTCCAGCGCGGCGGTGACGGTCGCTCTCGCCGATCCGGTCTCCGGGGCGATCGCTGCCTCGTCGACGACCGTCGACGCGCTGCGGCACGGGGAGCTGCTGGCTCCGGCGATCGCCGAGGTGCTCGCTACCGCGGGCTGCGGGGTGAAGGAACTGACGCGGATCGCGGTCGGGGCTGGGCCTGGGCCGTTCACCGGCCTGCGGGTCGGTCTGGTGACGGCGCGGACGATGGGTGACGTACTCGGCATCGAGGTGGTCGGGGTGTGCAGCCTGGACATCCTCGCCAAGCAGTCGAACCTGGCACTGCCGGTCGCCGTCGCGACCGATGCCCGCCGCAAGGAGATCTACTGGGCCTTGTACGACGGCCCTGCTGCTGACGGAAGTCGTCGGCGGTTGGAAGGCCCGGCGGTCGACAAGCCCGCCGATGTCGCGCATGTGTTGGCGGGCCTTCCGGTGATCGGCCGGGGCGCTGTGCTGTACGGCGAGGTGCTCGGCGTCCCCGCCCAAGTAGTCCCCGGCGATGCACTGCCGGCCGCCGAGTCGGTTGTTGAGTACCCATCGGCTGAGGTGCTCGCCACCGGCGTCGCGACCGGGACTCTGCAGGTCACCGCTCCCGACCCGCTGTACCTGCGGCGGCCGGACGTCACCATGTCGGGCGGCCCGAAGAGCGTGCTGCCGAAGTGAGCATCCGACCGGCTCTACCGTCCGACCAACCAGCAGTCGTCGCGCTCGACGCGGCGTGCTTTCCGAAGGACGCCTGGAGCTCCGATTCCTGGGCCGACGAGTTCGCACGCGCCGACCGCCACATCCTGATCGCCGAAGCTCCGCCCGGCGCGGTCCTGCCAGCCGGTCACCGAGAAGCTCCGCTCGGCGAAACCTCCCAAGTCTTCCCCGGATCAAGCAGTGCGGGCCTTCAAGGGTTTGTCGTACTGCTGGTGCCGCCGGTCGACGAGGACCCGGTCGACCTGCTGCGGATCGCCGTCGACCCGGCGTACCGGCGTACTGGACTGGGCAGACGGCTGCTGGCAGCTGCCTTGGACGAGCATCCGACCCGCACCGTCCTGCTGGAAGTTGCCGCTGGCAACGAAGCGGCGATCGGGTTGTACACCGGGTTCGGGTTCACCGAGCTCAACCGCCGGCGCGGGTACTACGCCGGCGGCGAGGACGCAGTCGTCATGCAACGCGCTGGAGACAATTCATGAGTGAGAACGAGCCGCTGATCCTCGGCATCGAGACGTCCTGCGACGAGACCGGCGTCGGTCTGGTCCGCGGGCACACGCTGCTGGCCGACGCGATCGCGTCGAGCGTCGACGAGCACGCCCGCTTCGGCGGCGTCGTGCCGGAGGTCGCCAGTCGCGCGCACCTGGAGGCGATGGTCCCGACCATCCGCCGCGCGTGCGAGACGGCCGGCGTCAAACCGTCCGACGTCGACGCGATCGCCGTCACCAGCGGACCCGGCCTGGCCGGCGCGCTCCTGGTCGGCGTCGCCGCCGCGAAGGGCCTCGCGCTCTCGCTCGAGAAGCCGCTGTACGGCGTGAACCACCTCGCCGCGCACGTCGCCGTCGACACCCTCGAGCATGGCGAACTGCCGAAGGGCGCGATCGCAATGCTCGTCTCCGGCGGGCACTCGTCGTTGCTCGCGGTCGAGGACATCACCGACGGCGTCGAACCGATGGGCAGCACGATCGACGACGCCGCGGGGGAGGCCTTCGACAAGGTCGCCCGGGTGCTCGGCCTGCCGTTCCCCGGTGGCCCGTATGTCGACAAAGCGGCACGGGACGGTGGAGACCGGGCGTACGTGACGTTCCCGCGCGGGCTGACCAGCCAGCGCGATCTGGAGCGGCACCGGTTCGACTTCTCGTTCTCCGGGTTGAAGACCGCCGTGGCTCGGTGGGTCGAGGCGAAGCGGCGTGACGGTGAGGACGTGCCGGTGAACCACATCGCGGCGGCATTCCAGGAGGCGGTCTGCGACGTACTGGTCCGCAAGGCGATCGACGCGTGCAAGGACCGTGGCTACGAGCACCTGCTGATCGGCGGTGGCGTCGCGGCGAACTCGCGCCTGCGGCAGATGGCCGAGGAACGGTGTACGGCGGCGGGCATCGCCGTACGGGTGCCGCGGCCGGGGCTGTGCACGGACAACGGCGCGATGGTTGCCGCACTGGGGTCGGAGCTGGTGCGCGCGGGCAAGGCGCCGTCGCCGCTCGGGCTGCCCGCGGACTCGTCGATGCCGATCACGACCGTCCTGAACTGATGCCTGCCTAACCTGGTGGGTGTCGACGGGGGTTGCCGATGACAACGACTGTGGGGGATTGCTGATGCAGTGGACTGCTGGTGAGTTCGTCGCGGACGACGACCGGGCGCGGATCGACGTCGAGGTGGTGCACGGGTTCCTGCGGACGACGTACTGGTCGCCGGGGATCTCGCGGGAACTGGTGCAGAAGGCGATCGACGGGAGCCTGTGCGTCGGGGTCTATGCGGCCGACGGTGCGCAGGTCGCGTTCGCGCGGGCGGTGACGGATCGGGCGACGTTCGCGTGGATCGCGGACGTGTTCGTGCTCGACTCCGTTCGCGGGCACGGGCTCGGTCGGTTCGTGGTGTCGACGCTGCTGGAGCACCCGGAACTGCAGGGGTTGCGCCGGACGATGCTCGCGACCGCCGACGCGCACACGCTGTACCAGTCGTACGGCTTCCAGCCGCTGGAGAAGCCGGATGCGTTCCTGCACATCTCCCAAGACCCCAAGGTCCTCTACCAGTGAGTGCTCCCGGCATCGACCTGGTCGCCGCGCCGGCCGGTGCCCGCGACCTGATCCTGCTCGCGCACGGCGGCATGGAGAACTCCACCGCCGCGACCTCCAGCTGGAAGGCGCCGATCCTCCGCATGTGGCCGTTCGCAGCGGTCGCCCGCAAGGCGGCGCCGGGCGCGGCGGTAGGCCTGATGCGCTTCCGCTACCGCGGCTGGAACGGCACCGCTGCTGATCCCGCTACGGACCTTCGCGTCGTGCTTGATCGTGTGGGCTCGCGGTTTGATCGAGTCATCCTCATCGGGCATTCCATGGGTGGGCGCGCAGTAGTTGCTGCAGGCAATCATCCGCTGGTCGCCGGAGTGCTCGGCCTGGCGCCTTGGCTCCCCGAAGGCGAGCCGCTCGTCCACCTGCGTGGCCCGGTCGCCTTTGCCCACGGCACCGCTGACCGCATCACCTCCCCGGTCGCCACCACGTCGTACGCCGCCCGCCTCCGCGCCGCCGGGATCCCTGTCGCGATGCTCTCCCTGGACGGCGAGAAGCACGCGATGCTCCACAGAGCCCCCGACTGGAACGACATCGTCCGCCGCTTCGTCAGCAATGCACTGAAGCCAGCCGATTGCCCGCTCATCACCACCACCGACCGCACAGACCTCGTCCCCAGGAGCAACCCAGGCGACGCTGCTCCGGGTGCCATCGCCGACATCGCCCGCACCCGCCTGACCCTCCGCGTCGTGGCCCGCCTCTAGCGCCGGCGCTGTCCTTCCGCGTCCCTTCCCGACGCTACGGCCGGAGCCTCACGAAGAGCTCCTGCAGCCGGTCGTAGTACTCGTCGGTCCCGTCCCCACCGAACGCGGTGACCTCAGCCCGCAACCGATGCCGGATCAACTGCACCAACATCTCGTCATCCATCTCACCCGCGGTCCCACCCTCGTCGTGGTACCAGGCAACAAACGCCTTCGCGCGCCCGAGATCCGTCGACCAGTGATCCCCGAACTCCCGCGCCGCCCCCGCCAGCTCCACCTCAGGAGCCCCCACCCAGGCCTCGTCCCAGTCGATCACCCCACTGATCCGCCCGCCGTCGACCAGCAAGTTCCCCCGGTAGTAGTCCCCGTGCAGCGGCTGCTTCCGACGCTCAAACCCCGCCATCCACCGATCCAACTCCCCATCGCCCCCACCGAACTCCAGGAACGACCGCTCCGGCCGAGCCGGCATCACCACATCCCGCAGCCCCCAGTGCACCCGAGCCAACAACCGAGCTGCCTGCTCCACCTCAGCCGCATCGCCCGCATCCAGCCATCGCCCACCCACAAACGGCCAAACACTCACCGGCCGCCCACCAACCCGTACGACGCTAGCGCCGCTCGAAGTCCGCAACGGCACCACCACCTCGCCAACCCCAGCCGACCCCGTAAGCCGATGGCACCACTCAACCAGCGCACTCCCACGCGTCACCGGCCCAAGCCGAACAACCACCCCCTCCCCGCAGTCGGCCCCGCCGACACAGGCCGTGCCCCCACCGGCCCCGACCGCGCGGACACCGGCCCCGCGGAGGTGCACCCGGTAGGCAGCTGACTCTTCTCCTCCAGTCAGCCGCTCAGCGGCGCCAACTACTGAAATGCCCCACTCGGCTTCTACCGCTTCAGCAACCTCAGCAGTCCACGGGACCTCGGCGTAGCCCACCTACCGGTTGGCCAACGCGAGTGCGTGCTCCAGCTGCGGTAGGCCGTGCTCTACCTCCGGGTCCGGGAACAGCCCGACGTGGTGGACTCCGGCAGCCTCCAGTGCGTCCAAGTGCGTGGCGGCGTCGTCGAGGGTGCCGATCGGGCCCAGCTCCAGCCACCACTCGGTGGGCATCGACACCAGCCCAGGGACGCCGAGCTCGTCGTACCGGCGTACGAGGTCGTCGTAGAAGGGCAGGCAGGGCAGCGCCGGGTTCTTCTCCTCGAGCAGGCCCGCCAGCCACGGTGCGGTCCACTCGTACGCCGTCTTGCGGTCGGCCCGCACACAGAAAGCACTGAACGCGGCCACGACGAACCCCTCCGGCGACCCCGCGTTCTCCACCGAAGCGCGCACGTACGACGGCGACGCCGGCTCCGCCAGCACAACCCCTCCACCGACCCGACCGGCGAGCGCCAGCGACTTCGGCCCGCGGACGCCGAGCAGGATCGGCGGCGCCTCGGCGGGAGGAGCGTCGAGCTTCACGTTGTCGAGGTAGACGGTCTTGCCATCCATCGACACGGTCTCCCCGGCGAGCAGGCGGGTGACAGCAACGGTGACCTCGTCGAGCGCGGTCAGCGGCGACTTCGGCCGGACGCCCATCTGACCCATCCACTCCTGCACGCCGTGCCCGATACCCGGCAGGAAGCGCCCCGGCGCGAGCGCGCACAGCGTCGCGATCTCCATCGCCGTGACCGCCGCCGTACGCGCCACCGCGGGCAGGATGCCGAGCCCGACCGTCAGCCGCTCGGTGACGCTCAGCGCCGCCGCCGACAGGCTCGGCCCGGCCGTGTAGAAGCAGTCCTCGATGATCCACAGCTCGTCGGCACCACCGGCCTCGAGCCGGCGCGCGACGTCGGTCACGAGAGCGGCCGGCCAGGTCCGCGGGAAGCACATTCCGATCGATGTCATACCGAGAACGTAAAGGTCTGCACCGACAGTCCTCCCGGCAGGCGTACGGGCCCTGTGGACGGGTAGGTTCGGGACATGGCCCGTCCGCACTACTCCTCCCGGCTGGAGGACTGGTTCAACCTCGGGATCGGCGCGCTCCTGCGCCGGCGTGGCTGGCGGGAGCGGATCATCCCGCACGTCGGCTACGGCAACTCCGAGTACGTCCGCGTGCTCGCGAGAGTCGTGCTCAGCCGCGACCCGCGCAACCAGCCCCGGTACGACGAGGACCAGGTGGTGCGCGGCTGGAAGATGTTCGTCACCGCGCCGGCCACCAAGGTCAAGGTGTCCGTCACCGTCGCCGGCGAGAGCTTCGACGCGCTGACCGACCGCGGCGGCTTCGTCGACCTCGCCGTACCGGTGGTGCTGCCGCCGGGCTGGCACGAGATCAGCCTCGGGGTGCACGGCGAGCGGCAGGCCCGCGGCAAGGTGTACGTGCCGGCTCCGGACGCGACGTTCGGCCTGGTCAGCGACATCGACGACACGGTGATGCTGACGATGCTGCCGCGACCGCTGATCGCCGCGTGGAACACGTTCGTCCGCGACGAGCAGGCGCGTCGCGTCGTACCGGGCATGGCTGAGATGTACGCCGAGCTGCTGACCGACCAGCCCGGTGCGCCGATCTTCTACCTGTCGACCGGCGCCTGGAACACGGCGCCCACGCTGACCCGCTTCCTGGCCCGCCACGGGTACCCGGCCGGTCCGCTGCTGATGACCGACTGGGGACCGACCAACACCGGCTGGTTCCGCAGTGGGCAGGAGCACAAGCGCACCGCGCTGCGCCGGCTGGCCAAGGAGTTCCCGGCGGTCCGTTGGGTCCTGGTCGGTGACGACGGCCAGCACGACCCGCAGCTGTACGGCGACTTCGCGCAGACCCACCCGGACCACGTCCGGGCCATCGGCATCCGCCAGCTGACGCCTGCCGAGCAGGTGCTGTCCCACGGTCTCCCGGTGCCCAACCCGGACCCGGGCGCCCACGATCCGCAGCGCCCGACCGCTGCCACGGTGCACGGGCCGGACGGGCACGCTCTGGTGGCGCAGTTGCGCGCCGTACTGTCTCGGCCGGAGGCCATGTAGGCGGTCCGCTCGTGCTGGGCGGGGACGCGCCTGGCAGGCTGGTCCTGTTTCAAGGGGTGTTCCGACGTACCCGAGGAGAGAACCGACAGTGACCGACAGCGCAAGCCGCACGCAGGTGCTCGACGACCTGGACAGCCGCGGCCTGATCGCGCACTCGACCGATCCCGACGCCCTGCGCGCCACGATGGCGGAGGGACCGATCACCTCGTACGTCGGCTTCGACCCGACCGCGCCCAGCCTGCACATGGGGAACCTGCTGCAGCTGCTGACGCTGCGCCGGCTCCAGCTGGCCGGCCACAACCCGATCGGCCTGGTCGGGGGAGCCACCGGACTGATCGGTGACCCCAAGGAGACCTCCGAGCGGGTGCTGAACCCGAAGGACGTCGTCCAGCAGTGGGTGGAGCGGGTCCGGAGCCAGGTGGAGCGGTTCCTGGACTTCGACACCTCGCTGCCGAACCCGGCGCGGATGGTGAACAACTACGACTGGACCAAGGACCTCAACACGCTCGACTTCCTCCGGGACATCGGCAAGCACTTCCCGGTGAACCGGATGCTCGGCCGGGAGGTGGTGAAGGCCCGGCTCGAGCAGGGGATCAGCTACACCGAGTTCAGCTACGTCCTGCTGCAGTCGCTGGACTACCTGGAGCTCTACCGGCGGTACGGGTGCACTCTGCAGACCGGTGGCAGCGACCAGTGGGGGAACCTGACGGCCGGCGTCGAGCTGATCCGCCGTACGGAGTCGGGCAAGGCGCACGCGCTGGCGACTCCACTGGTGACCAAGGCGGACGGGACCAAGTTCGGCAAGACCGAGTCGGGGACCGTGTGGCTGGACCGGGAGCTGACGTCGCCGTACGCGTTCTACCAGTTCTGGTTCAACACCGACGACCGCGACGTGATGCAGCTGGTCCGGTACTACACCTTCCGTACGGCGGACGAGATCGCTGAGCTGGAGAAGGCGACAGTCGACCGGCCGCACGCCCGGGAGGCGCAGCGGACACTGGCGGAGGACGTGACGACGCTGGTGCACGGTGCTGCGGACACGGCGCACGTGCAGCTGGCCGCGAAGGCGCTGTTCGGTCAGTCCGATCTGCGGGAGCTCGACGGGGAGACTCTGATCGCGGCGCTTCGCGAGGCGCCGCACACCGAGGTGTCTGCCGCGGCGATGCCGACGGTGACGGACCTGCTGGTGCAGTCCGGTCTGGTGGCGAGCAAGTCGGCCGCGCGGAGGACTGTGTCCGAAGGTGGCGCGTACCTGAACAACGAGAAGGTCAGCGACGCCGAGTACGTGCCGACGACCGACGACCTGCTGCCGGGTGCTGCACTGGTGCTGCGGCGCGGGAAGCGTTCGTTCGCAGGGGTTCTGGCCGGCTGACGTATCCCACGGAGTCGATGCCGGAGGCAAATTACACCGTTGTGATGCTGCCCACCGGACGTCGATTTGACCGGCTACCTCGCAGCCACGTACTGTTCTTCTTGTTGGAGCGAGGCGCGGGACGCGAAAGCGGCCGGTCGCTCCGAACCCCCAGAAGTTAGCGCAGTCGAAACGCGTCCACGGACTCGGGTCGGCGGATCTGGCGCGGGGAGATGGTCAGAAAAACTGGGTCTTGACTCGGTGGATCTGATCCGGTAGAGTAACGCAGGTTGCCCCGGAGTCCTGGCCGAAAGGTCACCGACGCGGTGTGCGCCCGATTCTTGAGAACTCAACAGCGTGCCGAAAGTCAATGCCGAAATTTAGCATTAACCCCCATTCACGGCCATCTTTGGTGGTTCGTGATTGGATTCCTTTGTAATTTTTCTG